>NZ_CM178748.1:0-3456252 GCF_058683585.1 Bacteroides sp. QWL-09
TTATAAATTTGTAGTTGAGACACCACATAACCATCTGACGCGTTGGTTGTTGAAATAATAAATTATTGAAATAATAAGTTATTGAGAAACACAAATCGAACCCTATGAAACACTTTATTTGTCTGCTCTTATTGAGCTTGAGCTCGCTTTATCTTCAAGCGGGACCGATTCAGAACCTTTTGGAGCGTATTGCACCGGGGTCTTCCAAACAGTTTATCATCGAACGTCAAGAACGTACCGCCGATTTTTTTGAGATCGATTCGAAAGGGGATAAAGTGGTGATCCGCGGAAATACGTATGTCAACATTGCTGCGGGCATTCATTGGTACTTGAAATATCATGCCGGGGTGCTGCTGACGTGGAATCACATGAAGACCACACTGCCCGAACGACTACCTTTGCCCAAGATGAAGGAGTATCATGAGACGGAAGCTCCTTTGCGCTACTGCTTCAACTATTGCACGTTCTCTTATACGATGGCGTTCTGGGATTGGGCACGATGGGAGAAGGAGATCGACTGGATGGCTTTGCATGGCATCAACCTCCCGTTGGCCATCACCGGAGCAGAGTGCGTGTGGTATCATTTGCTCAAAAAGTCGGGCTACTCTGTCGAAGAGATTAATCAGTTTATTGCCGGACCGGGTTTCTTGGCGTGGTGGCTGATGAATAACTTAGAGGGGTGGGGCGGCCCCAATCCGGAGAGTTGGTATCGGCAGCAAACCGTTTTGCAACAACGCATCGTTAAACGTATGCGGGAGTTTGGCATTCAACCGGTATTACCGGGTTATTCGGGCATGGTGCCGAGTAATGCGAAAGAGAAACTTGGGCTTGCGGTGGCCGATCCTGGCAAGTGGTGCAGTTATCAGCGACCGGCCTTCTTACAGCCAACCGATCCGAACTTTCAGAAGATGGCGAAACGATATTATGCGGAGATGAATCGCTTGTTTGGACGGGCTGATTATTATAGCATGGATCCGTTTCACGAAGGAGGGAGTGTAGAAGGGGTCGATCTTGATGCCGCCGGTCGGGCGATCATGCAGGCAATGAAAGCGAACAACCCGAAGGCGGTTTGGGTGGCTCAGGCTTGGCAGAACAATCCGCGGGAGGCGATGATAAAGCCTCTCAAAGAGGGCGATCTGTTGGTGCTCGACTTATTTTCGGAGAGTCGTCCGCAATGGGGCGATGCGGCATCGACATGGTATCGGAAAGAGGGGTTTGGCCAGCACGACTGGATTTACTGCATGTTGCTCAACTATGGAGGGAACGTCGGACTTCATGGAAAGATGCAGCATGTGATCGATGAATATTATAAAGCAAAAGAGAGCCGCTTCTCGTCCACGCTCAAAGGAGTGGGGATGACGATGGAGGGTTCGGAAAACAATCCGGTGATGTTTGAATTGTTGTCTGAACTGCCTTGGCGGGAGTCGGCTTTTAAAAAGGAGGAGTGGCTGAAAGGGTATGTGCAGGCACGTTATGGCGTGTTCGATCAAACGGTTTATGACGCATGGCTGATTTTGAGTCGGTCGGTTTACAATTGTCCCGTGAGTTCTACTCAACAAGGGACGCACGAGTCTATTTTTTGTGCCCGTCCCTCGCGTGATGCCTATCAATCGTCGAGCTGGTCGGAAATGTCCGATTATTATGATCCTAACCAAGTGATTGATGCTGCGGGACTCATGGTGAGTGCGGCCGAACGTTTCAGGGGGAATGATAATTTTGAATACGATTTGGTCGATATCGTGCGACAGGCGGTGAGTGAGAAGGGCCGCTTGACTCAAAAGGTTTTTAATGTTGCGTATGATGTACGTGATAAGGAACTATTCGAACGGTATTCTACTCGTTTCTTGGAACTGATCTTATTGCAAGATCGGTTATTGGCCACACGACCGGAGTTTAAGGTGGGGCGTTGGATCGAACAAGCCCGTCGATTGGGACAGACACCTGAAGAGAAGGCGCTGTATGAGTGGAATGCTCGGGTACAGATTACGACTTGGGGAAATCGCACGGCTGCCGATCAGGGAGGGTTGCGTGATTATGCTCATAAGGAGTGGAATGGGGTATTGCGCGATTTGTATTATCAGCGTTGGGCGGTTTGGTTCAAACAGCAACAACGGGTTTTAGAGGATTCTTCTTTTCGTGTCGTGAACGATTTCTATGGCATGGAGGAGCAGTGGGCAAACGATTCGAAGAGCTATTCGTCGATCTCTGAGGGTGACCCGATCACTGTGGCACAAGAGGTTTTCAATCGGATTCGATAGATGTGTAAACAAGGACATCGTGCTAAAAAAAGCGTGCCTTGTTAAAAAATAGCGACCTATAGATCGCGTTTCAGTTTCGTCCTAATGAAAGTCTAGTTTCATTAGGACGAAATTAGATTTTCGTCCGTACGGCACTCAATTTTCATCCGTACGGCACTCTGAGTTTGTCCTTTTGTAAATTAATTTTCAAACTTCGATACTTTATTTTCAAGCTTCTGCACTTTCGTTTCTGCCTTAGGAAATAGATTATGCTATGTCGTCTTTTCTCTTCTGATTCGTGTTGTTTACTTTTTTACTTATTGGATAACCCCATTGATCATCAGTGAGATGGCTTTTTAAAAGTCATCGGTGGGTGTCAGATGTTCGATCTGCAACCCGTCTGCAACCCGATCTGCAACGCTCTTTGTGGATTGTAGATCAGTAAATTAGAGGTGATTGGTTGCAGCGTTGCAGATAAAAATCGAAAAACAAAATATAGGAGTAGGGTGATCAGCTTGTATTTGGGCAATAGAGGTTTGGCGAGAGAGGTTTGGATGAGAGATCTCAGGATAAGGGGCGTTTCAATGAAGAGCGTTGAACGAAACGTTTGCCCATTGGGGGAGGGGGCGCTATGAGTTTATGGTGACCGCTATTAAAAAGAGAATGTAGAGTTTCAGGTGCTTCTTTATAAACTTTATGGCAAAACTGATGTTTCGTTCAACGGCTTTTTCGGTGATGTCGAGTTGATCGGCAATCTCTTTATTCTTCAGCATTTTCTTCCGACTTAAGATGAAAACTTCTTGTTGCCGGGGAGGGAGTAAAGAGATGAGTTGATTGATATACTCTTCCAGGTCGGAGGTTTCTATCTGATCTTCAATGGAGGCAAAAGCATCTTCTAACGCTTCTGCTGCCGTAATCTTAATCAAATTTTTATTGTAGTTCTTTCTGGAGAAGTTGAAAATGGTATTCCGAGTGAGGATGAACAGAAATCCGTTGAGCGATTTGCTCTCATCTAAATGATCCCTGTTTTCCCATAGTTTGACAAAAACTTCTTGTACGATATCAGAAACGTCAATGGAGGAGATGAGGTATAGTCTCGTGAAGCTATAAACCTTGTCGAAATAGGTGTTATAGATCTCTTTGAATGCGTTTTGATCGTTTTGTTTTATTCGTCCAATTAGTGTGATTTCATCTCTTTCTGTCATGTTATCTTATTGCTTTTTTTTAAAGAATTTTGATGAAAAATTAGTCGGTATGTGGACTATTGGTGAGCGAAAGTAGTAAAAAAATAACGTTTATTCTAACTTCTTATCATTTCATAGCATTTTTTTTTTCAGAGAGAAAAAAGAAGGGGGGATGTAGGGGTACTTTATTTCGTTGTGTATTTATGCTTAGAAACGGTAAGACTAGAGATATAAAAGAATCATATAAAGGAAATGAATCATATAAAGCATATAAAGACTGAAATAGCGCAATTGATCGATTTGATTGCGGGTAAATTTGACCGGAGACATAGAACTGAGTTTTTGAATAACCGTTATGTCGACCGACAGAATCGCCAGTTGTGGGATCATCCTACGGAGACGTGCGATGAGGCCGAGAAGGAGGCGATATGGAGAAAGATTGAAGTGGGATGTGGATTTGTGGCTTCGCGTTCGTTGAAGTTGGTTTGGCGGTATGCCGCTGCGGCTTGTCTGGTGGGACTGCTCATCGCCGGTGGAATCTGGAGGTATATGGATGTGCATGCGCTTCGGTATACTGATATCACGGCTTGTTCGGATACGACTTATGTGTTGCCTGACGCATCGACAGTGGTGTTGAAGCAGGGCAGTAAGATGCGCTTTGCTACCGATTTTATCGATAAGAGGGACGTTTGGTTAGCGGGTGATGCGTTGTTCGAGGTAAAGAAGAAGGGATTGGGGCGAACGTTCCGAGTGCATATCAATAAGGCTTTTATTGAGGTGAAAGGTACGAAATTCTTGGTCGAGCAGCAGCAGGAGTGTAGTCGGGTGACTCTCTTTAACGGAAAAATCGAGTTTAACGTGGAGGCGACGAATGATAAATATGTGCTGCATCCGATGGATAATCTTTCCTTCAACGCTGAAACCGGACGGACTGCTGTTTCCTCACTGAAGCAGATGGTTTACGAAGATGGGAAGTATGTCTTTACCGACATCTTGCTGAAGGATCTGGTGCGGACCATCGGACAATTGTATAGTGTCGATATCGAACTCGATAAGGGTATCAACAGCGAGGCTACGCTGACGGGGTCGATCAATCGCGACGAGGAGTTGCAACGGGTGATCCGTAAGATTGGTTATACGCTTAATTTGAACTATGAATTTGAACAGAATAAAATTGTTCTGAGAAAGAACGATTAGACTCTTTTTGTTAACTAAAAACTATAATTACAATGAAAAAGACACGCAAAAATTTTGTGCGGCAGTGGTGCTATGCCGTATTGCTCTTGTTGTTGTTTTACCCTGGTACCTTGTTGGCTTCACAGAGCTACGTCAAGGTTAAGGGTCGTTCAATGACTATCGAACAGGTCATTAAGCAGATTGAAAAGAATAGTCGGTATGTATTCTTTTACAATGCGAATGATTTAAGAAATCAGAAGAATCAGACGTTAGATTTTTACGGCCCTATCGAAGAGGTGCTGAAAAAGGTTTTCGATAATAGTGATGTGAACTATGTGATTCAGGATAATGAGATTATTTTGAAGGTGAGCCAGCAGGTAAAGGTGAAGCAGCAGACCACGAAGACGATTAAAGGAAAGGTGCTCGATAAAAAGACACACGAGCCGATCATCGGTGCTACGGTTAAGGTGGCCGGGAAGAATCTCGGAGCTACTACCGATGTGGATGGGGTCTTTAACTTAAAGGTGAGTGAGAAAGATAATTTGGTCGTGTCGTATATCGGCTATCTTTCGCAGAAAATACGAATTGGTTCGCAAGCTGATCTTTTGGTTTATCTCGATGAGGACTCTAAGCAGTTGGATGAGGTTGTGGTGACGGCTTTCGGAACCGGACAGAAAAAAGAGAGTGTGGTGGGATCGATTCAGACGATTCGCCCAACCGACTTGAAGGTACCTTCGGCTAACTTGTCGACTTCTTTTGCGGGCCGTATGGCGGGTGTTGTGGCTTATCAGCGTAGCGGTCTTCCCGGACAGAACGATGCTGACTTTTATATTCGTGGAATCTCGACGATCAGCGGTATCACTTCTCCTTTGATTATCTTGGATGGGGTTGAGGTGGCTCCGGCCGACTTGAATGCGATTGATCCGGAAATCATCGAGGGGTTCTCGATCTTGAAGGATGCAACGGCTACTGCAATGTATGGTACCCGTGGAGCAAATGGAGTCATGATTGTGACTACAAAATCGGGAGCTAACCTTGAACGTCCGATCATTGGGGTTCGGGTGGAGTCTTATTTGAGCATGCCGACCAAAACGCCGAAGTTTGTCGATGGCTATAAGTATATGGAGCTTTATAATGAGGCGGTCAGTAATCAGGGTACAGGGGATGTCTTGTACACGCAGGAGCAGATTGATGCGACGCGAATGCATCTGAATCCTTATATCTTTCCTAATGTGAATTGGTATGACGAGATCTTTAAGAAGGCTTCGGTCAACCAGAAGGCTAACTTTAATATCCGTGGGGGAACGAGCAAGATCACTTACTTTATGAGTATTACGGCCAATCATGAAACGGGTATGTTGAAGAATAGAAGTAAGGACTTCTTTTCGTATGATAATAATATTAATCTGATGAAGTATGCGTTTCAGAATAATATCGATTTCCATTTGAGTAAAAGCTCGACGATATCGTTGCATTTGAACGCTCAGTTGTCGGATATGACTTCACCGGCAACAAAGAGTGATAAGTCCGATCCTTCAGAACAGATTGGAGGTATTTATAACTCGATCATGTCGACTAATCCGGTCGATTTCCCGGCTTTCTTCCCTAACACGGGCGAGAAATGGGTGAAATGGGGAGCTTTTGCCGGAGGTAATGATCAAGGTGCAAGTAATCCGTTGGCGGAAGCAACCAAAGGGTATAGCAATAGTTTCCAAAGTGTGGTGATTGCTAACATTGATTTTGATCAGAAACTCGATTTTATCACTAAGGGATTGCGGTTTAAAACGATGTTCTCGTTCAAGAACTGGAGTCAGACGGTGACGAATAGAACGCAAGGCATGAACCGTTATGCTGTGGAGAGTTTTAGCAAAAACGACCAAGGAGAATATGAGTATACGTTAAAACCGTTGTCTACGCCGACTAAGCCTGTTCTGGCGACTAAGCGTCTGGTGAATGGCGACCGTCGTTTCTATTTTCAGGCTTATGTGGATTATAATCGCACCTTTGGTGATCATACGTTGAGTGGTATGGTGCTGTTTAATATGAATGAGTATTCACAAAACACTGGGGATGACTTGATGAGCTCGTTGGCTAGGCGGAAGATGGGTTATGCTTTCCGTGCTTCTTACGATTATCTGCATCGTTATTTGTTGGAGCTGAATGCCGGATACAATGGTTCGGAAAATTTTGCGAAAGGTAATCGTTTTGGCTTTTTCCCTTCTGTCGCTTTGGGATGGAATGTGAGTGAGGAGCCGTTCTGGTCGCCTTTGAAGAGTGTGGTTTCTCGTTTTAAGTTGAGAGGATCGTATGGTCTTGTGGGTAATGATCAGATTGGTGGAGAGCGTTTCATCTATATGGCGGATGTTTCTTTGCAAGGTGATCCGGCGTTTCAAACGGGATATGGAAACAATACACAGTCGATGAAAGGTCCGATCTACAACCGTTTCCAGAATAATAATATCACCTGGGAGGTGGGACGTAAGTTGAATGTGGGTGCCGATATTCAGTTGTTTAATGCATTCGACTTGAGCTTGGATGTTTTCAACGAGGTCAGAAGTGATATCTTCCAACAGAAGTATTCGATACCGAACTATTTGGGAACGGCGAAAACAAAGATCTTCGGTAACTTGGCCAAGGTTAAGAATTGGGGATTCGATCTTTCATTGGATTATGGAAAGCGTCTGAGCAAGGATTTGACCGTGCAGTTTAAGGGAACGTTTACGTATGCACGTAATAAGGTGTTGGAGTATGATGAGGCACCGGGTAAACGTCCGGCTAACTCGAAAATTGGTCATTCAATCAATACCATTTATGGGTTTGTGTCCGATGGATTGTATATCGATCAAGCGGATATCGACAGAAATGCGACATCGATGCTGGGTAATATTGCCATTGCTCCCGGGGATATCAAGTATCTGGATCAGCCGGATAAACAGGGTAATTACGATGGTAAGATCACGGATGATGATCAGGTGGCTATGGGTTATCCGACCGTGCCCGAAATCGTGTATGGGTTTGGACCGTCTATTACGTATAAGAAGTTTGACTTCTCTTTCTTTTTCCAGGGAGTGGCGCGTACTTCAATCATGATGAATGGTTTCCATCCTTTTGGTGCGCAGTATAATCGAAATGTCTTGGAGTTTGTGGCCAACGATCGTTGGAGTCCGATCAATCAAGATAAGAATGCGGCTTATCCGCGACTGACTAAATATGAAAATAACCACAATACGAAGTATTCTGACTTCTGGTTGCGCGATGGTTCGTTCTTGAAACTTAAAAATGCTGAGATTGGCTATTCGATAAAGAATGCCCGTATCTATTTGAGTGGAATAAACTTGCTGACTTTCTCTTCATTCAAACTTTGGGACCCTGAAATGGGAGGAGGAGCCGGTTTAAAATACCCGACTCAGAGAGTATTTAATATTGGTAT
Organism: Bacteroides sp. QWL-09; assembly: GCF_058683585.1. Taxonomy (NCBI): domain Bacteria; kingdom Pseudomonadati; phylum Bacteroidota; class Bacteroidia; order Bacteroidales; family Bacteroidaceae; genus Bacteroides; species Bacteroides sp. QWL-09. The sequence goes on from NZ_CM178748.1 coordinate 8,028, forward strand.
TCAGATGAAGTTTAAATAATATTCTAAAGACATATGAAAACACTAAATAAATATATTATAGCGATTTTTTTATTGGTCGGATTTGCGGCTTGCGATTTCCTCGATATCGTGCCCGATGAAAAAGAAAAGGCGGAGGATGCCTTTGAAGATGTGAATGCGGTAGAGCGCTTTATGTATTCTTGTTATGCTTATCTTCCTCAGTCGAGAAGTGGATCGGAATCGCTCGATTTTATGACGGGTGATGAAGTGATTACGGCGTTCGAACATGAGACCTTTGCAGCTTTTCCAAAGGGGAATTACACGGCTTCAAAACCGGTGATCTCGTATTGGAATTCGTTATTCCAAGGATTGCGACAATGTTATATCATGCTCAATAATATTGGCTTGGCAACGAGTGTGGATGAGGAAGTGAAAAAGGATTATATCGCTCAGACTAATTTCTTGATTGCTTATTATCATTTCTTATTGGCTCGCTGTTATGGACCGATTATCTTGATCAAGGAAGAACCGGACATTTTGACTTCCCCAAAAGATTATTTGGGTAGAACGTCTTATGACGATTGTGTGCAGTTTATTTGTGACAAGTTTGATGAGGCGGCTAGAGACTTACCCGTTACGCGACCGGTGCGTTATTATGGACTGGCAACAAGTGTGGCGGCTAAAGCGTTGAAGGCTAAAATGTTGCTTTATACAGCTTCACCATTGTTTAATGGGAATAGTGAGTTTTATGCTGACTTTAAAGATAAACAGGGCACTACTTTGATGCCTTTGACTTACGATCCTCAGAAGTGGGTGAAGGCTAGAGAGGCTTATAAAGAGGCGATACAATTGGCCGAAACGAACGGTTATGCATTGTATACAAAGACTGATTTTAATGAAGGGAATGTCGAACCTCAAGATCCGACTCAAAATTGCTTGCGCAATAATATTATCGATGCCGGAAATTCGGAAATAATCTGGGCTGATTCTAGGAATGAGGGAGCTTATGGCTTGCAGAATAAATCTTTGCCGTATTGTGCTGCTTCTGCTTGGAATGGGATCGCTCCAACTTGGAATATGCTGAATCGGTTCTATACGAAAAACGGCTTGCCTATCGATCAGGATCCTAATTATAATGTGGCTGATAATTTTACGATTGTAACGGTTGATGACGCTCATAAAAATCAGGCTGCTGTGGGCGAACGGACATTCATGTTCAATCTCGATCGGGAACCACGCTATTATGCTTGGGTGGCTTTTCAAGGTGGCTTTTATGAAATCATGAGTGCCGGGTCGAACGGGGCGTATACGAACGATGCGAGTTATAAAAAGTATTCTAAAGACGGACAAGGTAAGTTGGTTTGTGATTTTGTTTTAGGTGGTAATTGTTCGAGAGGTTCTGCTGGCAATATGCGTCAGAACAATTATTCACCTACCGGTTTCTTGAATAAGAAAGGGGTTCATACGGGATATGGAGTTTCTAAAAATCTTCAATCCCCGCTCTTCTATCCATGGCCGATTATTCGAATGGCTGAGCTTTATTTAGGCTATGCTGAGGCTTGCGTGGAGACGAATGATCTTAATACGGCCATCACTTATATCGATAAGGTACGTTCACGTGCCGGCATTCCGGGGGTAAAGGAGTCTTGGGAGACCATTGCTCATCAGACGTTAACTCAAGATTTATTGAGAAAGATTGTCCGTCAGGAACGTCAAGTGGAGTTTTATCTTGAGAATCAGAATTTCTGGGATCTCAGACGTTGGAAGATTGCCGGTGAATTCTTTAATCAGAAAGCTAAAGGTTTGAATATTACTGCAACGACTTTGGATGAATTTGTAACGCTTAAGGAGGTCATCTTTGAACGTAAATTCGAAACGCCGACTCAGTATTTGATGCCCATTCCTCTTGACGACGTGAATAGAAACGAAAATATAACTCAAAATCCAGGTTACTAATATGAAATTGAAATTAATCATTGCAACTATAGGTTTATTGGGACTTATAGGGTGTACCAAGGAAGATAAAGGGATCTTACCTTCTGATTTGGCGAATCCGACATTCGAATCGCGTACCGGAGCTATTTTTATTAAATGGGAGTTGCCGACCGATCAGAGTGTAGAGTATGTTAAAGTGAAATATCACGATCCGCTGATTGACAAAGAGGTGGTTCGTTTATCGAGTTGCGATACGATATTGCTTCCGGAGACTAGGCAGAAATATGGTGATTATGTGGTGACTTTAGTGCCATGCAGTACGACTGATACGGAAGGATCGCCTTTGCAGATTACCACGCAATCGGGTAAAGCAACGGCTTCTTATATCCCGACACAACTGACTTTGAAGGCTGATGATTTGAGTACGAATGCGCAAGAAGCTTCGGAGGGAGCCATCTCGAACCTACTGGATGGAAATACCGGTACATTCTTCCACTCTTCATGGTCGGTTAGCATTCCCGGACCGCATTGGATACAGGTCAACCTGCCTGTGACCATAGAAGGGTATTATAAATTTTACTATGCTCCGAGAAGCAATTCATCGAATAAACCGGTCGATTTCGATTTGTTAGGTAGTATGGATGGTGCGGATTGGTTCTTAATTAAGAATTTCAAGAAAGATGCCGACAACTTACCGGTAACGTCTAAAGATGCATATACCTCTCCGATTTTACCGACGACTAAACCTTTTAAGTATGTGCGGTATAGTGTGAATGCTACAAATACGGGATCGGTCTACTGGACGATGTCTGAATTGAAATTCTATTCGATTAAGGTTATAGACCCTGAGGCTGTAGAAAAATAACTTTAGAATTTAGATATAGAAAGAAACGGTTAGAGTTTTAGTCTTATTAATTGAAAAAGGCTGAACATGGAGCAGATGCTTAGACATGTTCAGCCTTTCTTGTTTTTACTATGGGGCGTTGTTTACTCTGGACATTTGACACCTTCCACCCATTCTACTGAGCCTCCAGATGTTAAATCCCAACCATTCCCAGACCAATCTTTAATGGTTGTTGAACCATCATTTAATCGCCAATAGGCTATCAAGTCCTTGAAATTATCTGGAGATAAGTAACACATGTTATTGAGTATCTCATTCGGAGTCAACGCTTTCTTCCATACTCGAACTTCACTAATAGTGCCATTTAACAGACGTCCTCCAGCTGAGTAGCCAATGTGGAAACCTCCGGAATAAGTATCAGCTAGGTTGATATTTCCACGAGGAGCAGCTGTTGAACCATCTAGTTTGCCATTCACATAAAGGCGAATTTCACTTCCATCATATACTACTGCTACGTGATACCATTTATTCGTTTCGAACATTGTAGAACCTGTTACTTGATATCCCCCTCCTGATAATTGGATTTGGTTAGGGTCAATGTTGACATCACCAAAGCGTAATAGAAAATTCTCTTCGATACCTATAACGGAACTGATATATGGATTACGTTTTTGAAAAGAATGCATGTATAAACGTGTTTCCATTGAGCATTGAGGGAGGCTTGATAAATTATTATCATTCTTAAAAGGAACGGTATAATACGCTGAACCTTTTAGATTTGCCGCTTTGGTAATAATAATTTGTTCTAGTACAAGGAAAATTGTTTTTGAGGTCTCTAATACGGACATGCCATCCGATACATTAACAATAGTCATTGGTACGCAGTAAGTTACCCCTTCTTCTAGATTGGTTGTATTCAATAATGAAAAAATGACCGGATCGGAAACATTCTGTCCTTTTTTTAATGTCATCTTATCGGACGATAATTGAAAATTGTCTGTTGGAATCATTTGATATTTCTTCCCATTTTCTTCATTATAGGCTTCTAATAGACTGGGATCAACTTTTATTGTCACAGTCTTGTCGTTTGTAGATAGTGCCGAAGATGAAATGGTTACACCTATTTCTGTAGGCCCATCAATTGAATATTTACTAACAGGAGAATCTTCTGTCCCTGTAAAATAAAGCACATCTTTAAATTTGTCACCTTCTTTACATCCGGAGAAAAGAATCATAAACAATGTAATGAGGTGTAAATATTTAGTTTTCATAAGCATTTTAATTCTAATTTTAGTCAATGAATGGCAGGGTTCATGATTTGAATGGCTTGTCTTAAGTATTTGTATTCTTTGTCAGAATGGTTATATTCATATTCCATATGATATGAACCACATCCTCCTTTTTTCCCTTGAGTTGGCTGGAAATAAGCCATTCCTAGGAGTGACGGCATAGTGCGTCCTTCTTCGTCTCTATATTCAGAGCCTCCGGTACGCCATCCTCTTTCAAAATCTTCTGTGAAGATGTATTGTTCCGGTTTCCATCCATTGACATCCGCATTATTAAAACGAGACTGTAGATTGCTGTACGATGTACAATAGTATGCTTGAACAATTCCATAATTGAATAGTTGAGCTAAACCGATGTTGAGATGATAGGGAACACCATCTATGGCAAGAAGCTTATTGGTGCCTGATGCAGGCCCTAGACGCTCACTCAGTTTTCTGACAAAAATTTCCATATTATCCATGTGTCCTGCGCCAGAGACTAATGGACCGACTCCTCCATATCCTGGTTCATAATCCAAATCTAGTCCATCATATCCATACTTATCCACAGAATCGCATAAAGCGCTTGCATAGGTTTCTATACCTTCTTTTGTGGCTTCAAAAGGCGCAGGAATATCGTGTGCAAAAGTGGTGAACATTACTTTAGTTCCTTTGACTTCTTGTACATATCGTAAATCGGCGATTTGCTCGGGAGTTAAATTAGACCAAGCCCCCCAAATCGATATAAGATCAACGCTGTCAGGCACTGAGGCCAAATATTTTGAGTTGGCTGCACCTTGTGCTTTCCAACCCCCAAACCATCCGAACGCTAATTGATGATTACTTTTTTTATATGCTCTTAGATTTGCATAATATTCATCACTGCCTATTGCTGGCTTTTGTATCGGGATATTTTCGATATCTGTATTACAACCCTCCCATGTTAGGAGCATAAATAGAGCATATAAGCATGTTTTTATATATTGTTTCATAATATAATATTCAAGTAGTGTTAATTTGTTTAGTTCTTTTTATCCCACCAGAGTTTGATATTACCATAATCGTTGCCACCTAAAAAGCTGTTTACAGCTTTTGTTACTTCTTCGGTGTTAGTGTCGTATTCTGTTGAAGGATAAGGAATTCGTCGTGGTCCTGAATTATCTACAGTGTTTCCACTTTTATTATAAAGTACTGGAAATAGTTTGGGATATCCGGTACGACGATATTCGGTCCAGGCCTCTTGACCTTCGGGATACATGGCTAACCATTTTTGAGTCATAATTCGCTCAAGTTTGAGTTCAAAATTGTCAGCACTATTCCACTTAATAGTTATAGTAGATAGGTTGGGTGACCCTTGTGGTATAGAACCGGAACCCGCTTTGGGGGTAAAAGATGCAGGTGTTGAGGTGCCATCAGTCAGATAACTTCCTATTGAAACCCCCCATTGTTCAAAAGATATTTGTATACCTTTTTCATACAAATTTTGAGCCTCTCCATTCATGTTCCACCCTCTAATAGCTCCCTCAGCGCGTAAGAAATAAAGTTCTGCTGCGCACATCCATTGTATTGGAGATTCTGCCGAAATGTTGGGAGAGGATAGCTTGAGATAATTAGTTTTTGAATAGACATAATTGCCTAATCGGGCTCCATGGTAATCTCCATATTCCGATAATTGAAAATATTTTGATATTCTAGGATCTGAATATCCCATTAGAAAAGATTCCATGTTTGCGCTCATTCGGACATCTCCATACATATTCCAACATCTATCCCATGGATTAAAGACTGAAATCCCATTACCGGACTTTAGATAAGCATTGTCCGAATTTGATTCAATGACTCCATCACGTACCGCCTCTTCTGCTAAGATTTGTGGAGTCTTGCCGTTGATATTGTAATCGGTATATACCATGCGTATGGCTAAGCGCAGTTTTAATGAATTTGCAAATTTGAGCCATTGATCCATACGTCCGTTGTAAACCAAATCGTATTTTTGTAATGGTTTGCTATTGGGATGCTTTATGATATAATCTTTTAACGTTGTTATGGCATTGTCTAAATCGACTATAAAGGATGCATAGATTTCTTCTTGAGAGTTATAAGGCGTTTCAACTCCTCCATGTCCGAATTTTAAGTAGGGTAGAGGTCCATAAATATCGGTAATGCGATGCATCGCAGCTATTTTTAGAACCTCGGCTACAGCAAAAACTTCTGGAAATTCATTTTTACTATTATCACGTATCTGTTTCCAGGCTGGCATGACTTTGGTGAAGGCGACTTGAAAAGCAACATCATTCCATTTATCATAGGTTAGATTATAGTGACAAGCCGAGCTATATCCCCATGTGCCAATAGGTGCAACATACCCTGAGTGCATATCACCACATAAATTCTGTGCACGTTGATATTCATTAGCTGTTTCATCACTTGTTGGAATAATATCTGCTTCAATGGCTGGAAAAAAATTACCAATTTTCATTAATCCGACCAACTTATCTTCAGGTACTTCGTTTGGATTGGTATTCCAGTCTTTATAATTGTCCGTGCACGCTGTAATAACAATTCCGAGCATGACAAGGTAAATCCATTCTTTTATATTTTTCATAGGTTTAATTCATTTAAAAAGTAATCAATATTGAAACTTAACACTAAACCCTATACTACGCATACTAGGTTGCATAAAGTAATCAAATCCCTGGTAATAGGTTCCTGTGGATGCAGTTAGTTCTGGATCGAATGGAGCTCTATTATGAAACATTAAAAGATTTCTTCCGATAATAGAAAGAGTGAGATTTTTGATTTGATTCTTGAACCATTGCTTAGGTAAGGTATAACTCAGTGTTGCCTCTCTTAGTCGTATATTAGTCATGCTATAAACATAGTTAGCTAAAGCTCCGGTTGTCCCGTTCCCGGAAATTCTGTAAAAGTCTTCTGCATTAATGCGTCCGTTATTGACTTTTACACCTCCATCATCGCGGGCTTTGGCTGATGTTTCAGAGACTCCATAATAATCCATCTTTGCTTGAGTAGCTGAAACTCCAACCCCACCAATGCGTGCATCAATCAAGAATCCAAGGGTAAGCCCTTTCCAACTAAATGTGTTGTTGATTCCCCAATTGTATCGTGGTGCAGTACTTCCGGCTTTAATCCAATTATTAGGGTCAGCTTCAACGGCACCCGTTTGTGGGTTGACTTTGATATTTCCTTGGTGATCTGTTTTTAGTCCGGTAACATAAATATCACTTAAAGTTCCACCTTCTTTAATAATCATTTTATAGCTACCTTGTGCTCCAAATGGTTCTATCTCTTTGATGTTAATTTTTTCTCCTGTGATGGGGTTTGTTGCTCCATTGGGAAGTAGGTAAATCACTTTATTCCGATTGAGTGTAAAAGTGAGATTACTATTCCATTTTACGTTTCCAATTTCTGTATTTATACCTAAGCGTGCTTCAACACCAAAGTTGTTGACTTTACCTCCGTTTAGAATAAAGTCCCGATATCCCGTGCTTGGGGGCATTGTATAAGTGAAATATTGATTGTAAGTATTGCTGTTGTAATAGGTTAAATCAATATTTAAGAAATTGCCAAACATTCGCAGATTTGCTCCAAGTTCGTAGGCTTTAGTCAACTCGGGTTTAAGTTGAGGATTAAGCAAACGCGGGGAGGTCGTCAATTTACCAGCATCAAGAGGATAAGTAGCTGTTGTGATATATTGTTGAGGGGGATTACCCACTTCACTATATGATGCTCTAACTTTTAAGAAGGATATTTCGGCACCTGATAGATTAAATATTTCACTCAAAACAGATGATATACCAATTGATTTAAAAAAGAATCCTGTTTTTTCATTGTTTGTGTTTGCAAGTGAAGAGAACCAGTCGTTTCTTGCCGTTAAATCAATATAAGCTAAACTTTTATAACCGACTTGAACGGTTGAGAATATGGCTTGGTTATTGAACGGCTTTCCGCCTTTTTGAATGGCTTTGGTATTGGCATCATTCTGTTGTATGTTGTTAAATGAGAATTGATTAGGTATAGTCACTAGATGCCCTTCATAACCTGTAGCTTCTGTGTATTGATGATTAAAACTTGTACCGATATTTGCATTAAGACTCCAGTTCTCCCATCTTTTGTTGATTTGGGCCATAACATCGCCATATGTGTTTTTATAAGATGTTTTCATGCTCATATAGTTACCATATTCCGATGCAAATAATAAGTCGGATGACGCTGATATTTTCCGCTCGTAGGTATCAAAACTATTATCTACTCGTATACGACTAACAAGGTTTATCCAGTCGAACATTTTATAATTAAGATTAGCTGTGAACATATAACGCGATTTATGGTTACTCATATTTTCACGATTTATGATCCAATAGGGGTTTTCTATACCCATGCCTTGATTCCCGTAAGGCCAATATTGTACGTCATAATACTTTTCACTATTATAACGTTCATATACTTTATATTTTTCCATATGATCTCCTCTGGGGAATAGGTAAAGAGGTACTAGAGGGTTATGATATTGTCCTTGTGACATCATATTATTATTGTTAGTGATAACATACGATGCGTTCAAATCAATAGTCAATCGGTCTTTTATTAACTCGGTTGTATTACGAAGTGTAAAGTTATAGCGATTGTAGGTGTTGTTTGGAATAATTCCTCTGGCATTAGTGGAAGCTGCTGAAAGATAAGTTTGGTTATGAGCATTTCCTGATGATAGCCCGATGGAATTGGTTTCTGTATATCCGGTTTGAAAAAAATCTTTTGGTTCCCAATAACTTTGTTTTTTAGCTCCCCAACTTGAAAATTCACCTTGAGGAGAGCCGTAAGTATTTTGAAAATCAGGCATGACAAATGGACTCAAAAATTGGGTGTCGTTAGAGTAGTTTATTTTGAGTGCTCCTTCTTTTCCTTTTTTAGTTGTGATTAATATGACTCCATTTGCTCCTTGTGTGCCGTATAGAGCAGCTGCAGCAGCGCCTGTTAATACCGACATTGATTCAATATCGTCAGCATTTATACTTGAAATGCCGTCGCTATCGCCACCATCAGGGCTTTCGTATAAATTCGCTCCTTGATTACTTCTCATCGATGAGATTGGTATGCCGTCAATAACATATAGCGCATTATTGTCGTTTGATATTGACTTTAATCCACGCATGACGACTCGTGTTGAACCCCCAATACCCGATGCATTTTGATTAATGGTTAACCCTGCAATTTTTCCTGCAAGATTATTTACAAAATTAGCATCTTTAATTCCTGTAATGTCATCATTCTTTAGTTCTTGAACATTGTAAGTTAAAGATTTCGTTTCTCGTTTAATTCCTAAAGCTGTAACTACTACCTGGTCTAATTCTGTAGCTTCTTCTTCTAGTAAGATTTGCAAATCTGATTCGCCGTTGAATATTACATTTTTAGTCTTATATCCTATATATGATATGGTTAGTAAGTCTCCTATGTGGACGTTTTCAAGTTTGAAATCACCATTTAGTGCAGATATCGTTCCTGTTCCATTTTTAGTTGATACAGATGCTCCGATAATAGGGCCTGAACTATCTTTAATGATACCCGACACCTTATACTTACTTAAATTGCTAGCTTTAGGCTTTTTTATAAATAGGACAATTCGTTCACCCGAAATACGATAACCGAACGGGGTGTTTTTGAATGTCGTGCTTATAACTTGATTAATATCACGGCTTTTTACTTGTACTGTCGTCTTTTTATTAACATCGATATCACTATTGTAAAAGAAGGTATATTGGCTTTGTTGTTCGATGCTTTTAATGACCTTCTCGATGCTGGTATTGATAAAATCTAAAGTTATGGGGCGTTTTTGAGTTTGCCCATATGTTATATTAGGTAGAATGAAAAGAAATATCGTTAAGAGAACGGTTTTTATGTCTCTATTTGTTTTTTTTGTACGATATTTCCGACAATATTTTTGGTACTTTTTTAAAATTGTCATACTTTTATAAATTAGAATTTAAGGAATTAGGCAATTGGTACTTGCCTTTACTTTACTAGATTCGGGGTGAGAAAATACTGATACTATTTTCTCACTTTTTTTTGTTATTGGTGTCCTTTTATTTCATAGGCATGCTTTTTAAGGTTATGAGAATATTCTTATCTGATTATAATATGTTCTTTTTCACGTTCATATTTAAATGAAGTACTAATTTGCAAGGTCTCTAGGATAGATTCTAATGACTCGTTAGTGTGAAACTGTCCGGTAAATGTTTTGTTGATGAGATTCTCATTCATGATGATAAATTTAATGTTGAATTGATTCTCAAGCCGTTGACAGATTTCAAGTAATGGAGTATTAGATAATATCCATAAATTCTCTGTCCAACAGATTTCGGAGGTAGCATCTTTGATAGAACTTAATTCCATCTTTTTATTATGAATATGATACGTTACCCGTTGATTGGGTATCATTTTCAGTTTATTTTCTCGATCAAAGATTTCGATTGATCCTTCTAATAAACTTGCTGTAATCAGTGAATTGGAAGAATTTGCATTAACTGTAAACTTTGTTCCTAATACTTTTATTGTTAATTCTCCTGTTCTTACAATAAAAGGGCTTTTGGCATTGTGCGCGACATCGAAATAGGCTTCACCTTCTAAAAAAATCTCTCTTTTATTTGATGAGAAATGTTCGGGATAAATAATCTGAGAAGAATTATTTAATTTAATGATTGTGCCATCTTCTAAGCGAACTTGTTTCACAATGTGACTTTTATTCGATTTTACGATAAAAGTGGATTCATGTTTTGATGAGGTATAAGCCCATCCTCCTAAGACAACCAACAATATAGCAATGGATGCTACTAGGCCTATACGGTAATAATTGATACTTCGGTGCAAATGTCTCACCGTATAGTCATTCTTGTTTATACGCTTTTTAAGTTTCTCAAAAGAGCGCAATGCTGAATGTTCAATCGGGGGAGGTGGAGATGCAATGTGTATGCGATTGATACACTCATCCAAATTAATATGTTTCTTTTTATGTTCCACTTGTTTGTTATTTCGTTTTCTACTTATATAGAAAACTCAAAGTGGAAAAATGCTAAAAGGAAAATTTATTTTTTTTGTTTTTATTTTAAAAAAACAACAAGAGATTGTCTAATCTTATCTTTGGCTAAGAGAATTTGACGAGCTACTGTTGATACTTTAACGTTTAAAATCTCAGCGATTTGTTTGTGACTTAGCTCGTCTTCTTTTGCCATCTTAAATATGATTTTACATCGGTCTGGCAGTTGGTTTACAGCTTTTTGAATTGCTTTATTTAACTCTTGATGAGTTAGGACATCTAGAGGAGATTCTGTTGAAGAAGTGAGTTGAAGGTCTGTAATTAACGTATAGTCTCGTTTTGAAATATATCCACTCTTTAATACGTTTAGGCATCCATTTTTAACTGATTGATAAATATATGATTGAAAATTTATTATGGAGGGTAACGTTGAACGATCTCTCCACAATATGAAAAATACATCTTCGACAACGTCTTCAGATGCTGAGTCAGATCCTAAGAACATCATGGCAAATTGAAATAGACGATCGTAGTAATATAGATATAATATGCGAAAAGCGTCAGGATTACCATTAGATATATCTTTTAAAATAAGGTCTTCATTCTCTAGATTTGTGTTTGCCATATTTCATATTAGAGATTTATATAATGCAAATTAATAGACTTTATTTTGTTTTTCCTAATAATGAAAATATTCTTTTAGGTTGTTGAATTTTAGAATAATGTTTTTTAGCTACCTTATCTTTTCGTGATAATAAATTAAATATCTAGTTGAAATTTTTACTTATTTGGATAAGTCGACCTCAATCGCTGCAGGATAGAGACGCATCGGATCAAAGAAGACCATGCAGCTTTGGATGATGTTTTTACGTGTTAGTTTAGGAATACCTCTAAAAACTTCTTTCCCATTTGCTGTTAGGGTTATTTCTTTGGTTAGATCAACTAACTGCTCACAAAGATAAACTGTTATTTTACCGGTTGTGGCGGGTTGATATTCTTTTTGGTATTTTAAACCAATTCCCCATATTGGATCTTTTTCAATGCACTGATAGGTCACCTGATTGACTTTTAATGTTATATCATTACCGTTTATGGTTAATTCATAAGAGGTTCTTGAATCTGTATTTGGGTTGGAGCGTTCGTTAATAGAAAGATTATAGAATCCGTTTCGGTAACGACCGTCCATCTCAAAATTTTCCCAACTGACAACCTTTGGATATGGATAGCGAGTATGAGAACGTAGCCATGGAGTTGTGCTACTATAATCAATAAAGTGTCCCATGCCTGGGATAAGTTCAATATAGTGAGTGAAGCTTTGGGGATATAATGTTTGTAGTCGTGTAAATTCGTCTTTAGTATATTGTGTGAGTTTGTTGCGATAGAAACCGCTGTCGTTTGCCCCGGTTCGAAGAGAGAAGGCTATGTTGCGACAATTTTCAACCGGTGCGTTGATTAGAGGTTCTCCACCTGCCATTGGCCCTGCCCCCGCTAAATAATCAGCATAAAATGAAGCCAGGCGTTGGCTACCGTATCCTCCTTCGGATATGCCGAAAATATAAACTTTATTGGGATCGACTTGTCCTGATAGAAAGGCTAAACGAAATAACTTTTCCCAAGCAAACTGTTTCGATTTTTGCCACCATCGATAATAATTTCCGGTATTGGGTATTTGGGGGATAAAGTAGGCTGATGGGCTATCGTTGAATGAGCGACAAAGATCAAACCCGGTCGACCATTCCGACTCTTTATCGCCAGAACCGTGGGTGTATATAAAGAGAGGATAACCCGATTCCGGAAGGTTCCCTTTGCAGCCATAGTAATATGGCAGTATAGCATGAGGTTCGAGATTTTCTGGAAGATTCCAACGGCTGGCTGTAGTCTTACTAAGCGGAGCCATTTCGTTTAATTTCTGTTCTACAAATTGAGCGTTTGCCTTTTTCCAGGATTCCCAGACTAACGTTCGTTCGTCCTTGAGATTTGATAAAGGGAAAGAACTATCGTCGTTATAGGTTGTGGCCTTTTCATTTAAATGGTCTAAAAAGGTCTGTTCTATCGGGATTGGACCAATTGATGGAGAGGAAGGTTCTGGTTGGCTTGGATCGGGAATCGGTTCTACATGATTAGGGCTTGCGCAACTGAGGCTGAATACACCGATTACGGTCAGACTAATTATTTTTCTCATAAAAAGGGGCAAAATCGTGTTTGTCATGTTTAAAAAGGTTGGGTTGTGTTATAATATTATTAGCTAAAGGTCCTTTATTTTACAAATATCGTTTTTTTATTTAGATTCTTCAGGTTTGGATTATTTCTTTTTATAATCTTGTTAAAATTTATTTTGTATTTTTCTTTTTTATGTAAGAAATATTACCTTTGAGTATTATTGTGTATTCTTATTTAAATGAATAGAACATGAATAGATGTTTATTGTGGATTATACTCAGTTGGAGTCTTGTTTTGGGCGCTTCTGCACAATCTTTGCCGGATAGTCCCAGAAAATCGAATGTGACACAAGTTTATAAGGTGGGGCACGAATCGCTGCGCCGTTATTTTTTGACAGATAACTCGTTTTCAGATCGGGATCTTGGAGCATTCGTGACTTCTTTTGTCTCGGGGACTGAACAACCATCGTTGAAACGTGGTAACTATATGATAGTTAAAGCTATCGGTGGAGAATTGAAAATGAATGATCTGTTGGTCGATGACTTGTTCTTTAAAGTTGTTCGTTCGGATCGGTTTATGATCTGTCTTCATGATTCTTTAGGAAGGATCATAGCGGATGCTGAAGTGAAATGTGGCTCAAAACGATTGCCTTTCGATCCAATCACACAAACCTATCAAGCTAAACGAATAAAAGATGAGTCTGTTCTTGAAATCAATCATCAAGGGGTTTACCACTATTTAGAAGTTTCTGAAACAGATGGTCGGTATGGGATGGCCTACCGTAGGCACGTTAATGGCGCTAAGTCTTTTTGGAAACGACTGGTCAGTTGGTTTCGCCCGTCGGAAAGACTAGAGGAAGAACCGAATTCAGGTTTTGTAGTCTTTGGTAAACCTAAATATCGTCCCAATGAGACCGTTCGATTGAAGGGATACGTCACTTCTAAGAGGGATAAGCCTTATAAAGGGGCTGTAGACGTTCGTTTGAAAAGCTATTACCCGAGGTTGGATACGGTTTTAGTTGCAGGATTGAAGCCTTATCGTCCCGGAATGTTCACTTATGAGTTTAAGCTTGATGAGGGGTTGGCTTTAGAGTTGGATGGCAATTATACCGTCGAGTTGCAGCCGGTGCTGTCATCTGATCCTATCGTGTCGGGATCTTTTCGTTATGAGGAGTATGAATTGCAAAATGTTGAATTTGCAATGGCTTTGAATAAGCATCAATATACGTCTACCGATTCGGTTGTGGCACATTTCACTGCTCGGGACGCGAATAATAAACCGGTATATGGGGGGCAAGTGGAACTGTTGATCTCATTGGCTCACTGGAGACCTGATGTTTGGAATCAATCGGTTTTTGTGCCGGATACTATTTGGAAAGAAACTGTATCCATGGCTGAAGTGGCTGATAAAAGTGTAACATTTCCCGACTCGGTTTTTATTAAAGGATTTAATGGAGAGTATGTGTTACGAGTCAATTATCTCACCGCTGATCGCGAGCGTCTGGCCAAATCGGCAACCTTTTCGGTGGATAAGCGCGAACGTATGATCGATTTTTCTTTGAAAGATGGGCAACTGCTCATTCGGCAACTCTATCATGGAGTCTCAGAAGCTACGACTGCGAAAGTCGTGTTATTAGGAGTAGATGACCAACCATTAAAAACTGAATCGGTGCATTTACCTTATACTATGGCTTTGCCGTGGTGGGGAAGAGTGATAAAGGTGATAACCTCTCAGACCAAAGGGGCGACCTCTTTTGAAGATAAGATGTATCATGATCTGATTGACTATGCTTTCTATCGAGTAAAAGATTCAGTGAGACTGAAAGTTAATAATCCCTTGGCTATTCCATTCTGGTATGAGATCCGTTGTGGCAAAAAAATAATCGCTTCCGGGCGTACCTCCGATCAGTTAGATTATAAGGTAAAAGATGAACGGAAGGAAGGGTATGGCATGCAATTGTCGTATCTGTTTGGTTGGCAGAATCTACGCCATGTCGAGTCCTTGCCTTATGTGGTCAATAATTTGTCGGTTGGTGTTCAAACACCTCAAACGGTATTTCCCGGACAGAAGAGTGAGGTGACTATTCAAGTAACCGACCGTAAAGGACGTCCCGTAGATGGGG
This sequence comes from Bacteroides sp. QWL-09, assembly GCF_058683585.1. Taxonomy (NCBI): domain Bacteria; kingdom Pseudomonadati; phylum Bacteroidota; class Bacteroidia; order Bacteroidales; family Bacteroidaceae; genus Bacteroides; species Bacteroides sp. QWL-09. Next base: position 23,381 of record NZ_CM178748.1, read on the forward strand.
CCGATGTAACGGCTTATGCCTATACTTCAAAATTTGATCTAGATCAGATTCCGAATTTGCCATTTTATGGCGTTCGTCGTGAGGCCAAACCATTTCAAAATCCTTATTATGATTCAGATGAATTAAATATTGGGGTCACTCATCGCTTAGATATGAATCGTTGGGGGCAACCTTTACACTTAGGTACGATCGTTTATTACCGATTTTTGTATCCGGAAGTTTATTATTCTTATGTAGAACCGACAACAGACGGCACAACGGAACTCTTGCCTTATGTGGTTAAAGATGGGATGTTGCAAGGGGTCTCTATGCTTTGGATCGATGATCGTTTGTGTTATACTGAGCTCACTGCCAATCAGACGGTCTATGGATTTCGTCTTGAGTCGGGACGACATCGTTTGGTGATGCGGACGCATGATAGAGTGGTGGTCGTTAACAATTTTGAGGTTCAGAAGGGCGTTCGTACCATTTTGTCGTTTAATGCAACAGAAGGATACCAGAAACTGCTGACTGACAATCATGGGAAAGCTTGGTCTGTGACCTCCAAGGTGGTCGATAAGAAAAACCGGGGTATGTTCTCTGACGAGGAAATTAAATCGTTATCCTCGCAACTGGTTACTATTGACCCGACATTTGGTGAACTTCTTATGCCGGATCAATCGACTGCGATGAGGCTTCCGGGAATGGTGATGGCCGGTGGAGAGACTTTCTATTTAAATTCCAATCAAAGTTATCATCGTAACAGAGCATTAAGTACGAGAGTCGGATCTCCTATTCTTGCGGGTCCCTTTCCTAAGCGTTATTCAAATGGAGGAAAAGACCCATTCATGAATGTTTATGCAGACGGTCGGCTATGGTCCTCACCTGCTATCATTGGTGGATATCACTATACTCTTTATCCCGGCTTCCAGAAACTCACGCCATGGGAAAAACAACCTTTTGATAGACGTTTCTCTGTTCAAGCTCCGAGGCCCGATTTCCGTCCGGTTTATCTAACTCCTAATAGGGTGGAACGTTTGTATATCAATAAACTTTTTAATCAATGGTCGACTCTTTCGGGCAGAGCTGATAAACGAGATCCTAAGGCTGACGATCAAAAGGGGGCGCAATTGACTCTCTATTTATCGCGTGAACTTGAAGAAGGTGAGATGAAAGTGAAGTTGATTTATGTGACTTCGTTGGAACAGAATTCTGCTTTCTTACCACAGTGGTATTATGGTAATACCCGCCGATTTAGAGATTTGCCAGCAGGGAAGATGCAGTTGAATTTTGTTTTGTCAGATTCGATCGTTTATAGTCGTGAAGTGAATTTGCAACGCTATGGTTCGACGTTACTTACATTAAGTCTAGAAGGCCTAACGGAGAATAATAAGATTTCTGCAAGCATACTTAAGGATTTTTATCAAGGTTTTAAACGGATCGCTTTAGAAAATCCATATCTCAATAAGGGCTCTGAAAAAGATAGCGTGGTTAATGCGAGAATAGATCTTAATGCTTATCACATTTGGTTGAAAGACCAACCAGGAGTGATAACCGGTCGGGTGTGTGATGAATCGGGAAAGCCCATTGTGGGAGCCACAATTTCAGTCTTGAATAGTCATGTCGGTGCGATTACCGATCTGAATGGTGAGTTTTCTTTAAAAGTAAATAAAGGGAATCGTATTCAAATTAGCTTTATTGGTTGTCAAACAGAAGTAATAGATATCGGACGTTCCAAGAAGTATAAAGTGACTTTGAAAGAAGATTCGAATAATATATTTCAATGTGTTGAAGTAGCTTATGGCACTGCGACGAAAGCCCTTACCGGTTCGGTTGCAGGAGTTCGTATTCGAGGAAATAATAGCTTGTCAGATGAAAAATCTCCGCTTATCGTAGTAGATGGCGTGATCTATGACGGAACATTGGCTTCGATAAAGACGGCGGATATGATTTCTGTTGAAACGATTAAGGATGCTTCAGCGGTATCGATCTACGGATCGCGTGCGGTTAATGGAGTGATTATTATCAAGACCAAGAATGGTTCATTGTCTGCTCCAAAGATCGAAGATGTCGATGGAATGGAAGATGCCGGCAGTCAGCCGATAAGACATCATTTCAGCGATGAAGCCTTCTGGCAGCCTAGACTGACCACCGATCAGCATGGTAAAGCACGTTTTGAAGTGACTTATCCGGATGATATTACGAGTTGGAAGGCTTATTTTATAGCCATTGGAGAAAAGAAACAAGCAACGGCTACGGCGTTAACGGTTCGTTCGTTTAAGCCGATGGCTGCCCAACTGTCGATGCCAAGGTTTGCCCTTTTAGGCGATAGCTTGAATGCGGTGGGACGATTGGTGAATTATGGCAAAGACAGCATTACCTTGGTGCGCGAGATTGTGGGTCCTGAAAAGAATGATCGTCGCTCGCTGACGATTGCTTCGTCGCATGTCGATTATATTCCCGTGAAAGCGGAGCAAGGAGATAGCTTGTCCTTGAGCTATACTTTAAAGACAACCGATGGTTATTTTGATGGAGAGAAACGTACGATTCCGATTTTTAATACAGGATTATTGCAAACAAGTGGCGATTTTAAGGTACTTACGGCGCCTGGCGATTATCAGCTGACTGTCGACCGAGAGCTCGGCGAAGTGACGTTACATGCTGAGGCTACAAGCTTGGAAACGATCCGTCGTGAACTCGATCGCGTGAAAAACTATCCGTACGATTGTAATGAGCAGATGGCCTCGAAGGTGAAAGTGTTATTGGCCAAGAAACGCTTAAGTCAGCGGTTAGGAGAGGACTTTAAAGAAGATCGACAGATTAAATCTCTTCTTAATAAACTTTGTAAGAATCAGAATCAAGAAGGTTTGTGGGGTTGGTGGAATAATCAATCGAGCGTCTTCTGGATTTCCCAACAAGTCCTTTCGGCGCTATTGGATGCTGAAGAGGCGGGGTATCGTTTAAAGATAGATAAAGAATTGGTATCGGCAACGCTACAACGTCAGGTCGATCAGGCTTTGAACGATCTGCATCTGGTTGGACATCGGCCTTTGCCTTTGGCTAAACGGGAGTTGCTCGAACATTTGATGACATTGAAACGCTTGAACGCTACAATCGATTATGCGGATTATTTCCGGTCGATTGATGGAGCATTGAAGAGTCGTACCTCTGCCGATAAGTTGAAGACCATGGAGACTCTTTTGACTCTTGGACAAAAGGAACGGATTAATCGTGATTCGCTGATGGCTTGTGCACAGCAGACTCTTTTGGGGTCGGTGTTCTTTGGAGAATCGTTTAAACCAATGGGATGGAGAATGATTGTCGAACATCCTCAAGAGAGTGTTGCCGAGCAAACGTTGGTTGGCTATCGCTTGTTGAAAGCAATAGGGGCATCTGATCAAGAGTTAAACCGGGTTCGGAACTATTTCTTCGAATTGCGACGTGATGAAGGTTGGCGCAATACCTACGAGATTTCGCGGATCATAGAAAACCTATTGAATGATTGGGCGGTCGACTGGAATCGGTCGACTGACACTCCGTTGGAGGCTGCTCGGTTGACGGTTGGTGGAAAACAGATCTCTAAATTCCCTTATACGGCAAAGGTGAGTGTCGATGAGGTTGCCTCATTGCGTAAAGAGGGACAATTGCCCTTGTTTATTACGGCTTATCAACAACAGTGGAATGCTCATCCGGCGGTAGAGAAGGAAAAAGGGTTTGCCGTTCGTTCGGCTTTCATGGAGAAAGGGAAAGCGGTGGAACACCTGAAAGCCGGTCAGCCGGTGCAATTGGAAGTGATTGTCGAGGTTAAGGATGAAGCCGATTATGTGCAAATAGAAATACCAATTCCTGCAGGATGTAGTTATGAGAATAAGCGTCAGACGTCTTTTGGTGAAGAAGTCCATCGGGAATACTTCAAGGAAAAAGTGGTGATCTTTACTCGTCGTCTGACTAAAGGTGAACATCGCTTCATCGTCGATCTACTCCCGCGCTTTAGTGGGGCGTTTAGTGTGAACCCGGTGAAAGTGGAACTCATGTATTTCCCTACATTCTATGGAAATGAAAAGGTAAAACAACTGCTGATCGATGAACTCAATTAATCGATCAGGTTCATTGCTTGAGCAACTTTAAGAGCCTCAATCGAACTGTTGACCTTGAGCTTTTCTAAGATATTCTGACGGTGACGATTCACCGTGTGTACGCTAATGCTGAGCTGAGAGGCAATCTCTTTGCTCAGCATTCCGTTATAGATCAGTTTTAAAACTTCTTTTTCTCTTTCCGAAAGAAGATCGTCTCCATTCCGAAGATCAGGACGGATCACTGTTCCATCGGCTGTATTTATAATCATCCCATTGATGCCATTGCCTAAGCTCTTTTCGGTCGAAAAATTATAGAGACACATGTCGAGCCATAGACTACCATTCTGGGTGTTGCTCAGATAGAGCGTGCGGTGTCTGATGGCATGATATTCACCTTTATCATCTTTCATACGTATCAAACTTTGGGTATGATAGTGTGAACGTTCTGTTATTGGTAGCGATTTTAATAAGTGATAAAAGTGAAGTTCGAGGAGGTGGCGATCGAATAGATCGTCGGGGTGGATCCGTCGAAAGATTTCTTCTTCCCAAATCGTCGGTATGGTTTCATTCGGCAGGATCGGAAAGCCTAGGGTATTGGCCATGCTCCCTTTATAGATGTAACTTTGATTGGTACGTAGATCACTTAATACAGCGATGGAATGTTCGATAAGAGCATACATCTGAGCGACATTCTTGCATCCTTCTAAAACACTTTCTTCATTGGGATAAACGTCGAACGGTTGATTGAGCAGATGCTTCGCCAAGTCTTCTATGATGTCCATAAGCGGTTTGGAAAATGGTTATTAATCAGTATTGCCGCTCATTGGGCAGCGCTTTACCTTTGCAAAAGTAATGATTCAAAATAAAACAGAATGATGAAAGGAATAAAAAAAGTTGTTTTATTGGCAGGGATAATTGGACTTGCTTTAGGTGAAGAGAAGGCTATGGCTCAGAATTTAGAAAAAATGCAGTGGTTCAACGAACCTCAACACTGGGAGGTGAAGGATCGTCACACGTTTCAGATGACGACTCCGGCAAAAACCGACTATTGGCGGATTACTCATTATGGGTTTACGGTCGATGATGCTCCGTTCTATTATGGCGTATATGGTGGTGAGTTTGAGGTAAAGGTTAAGATCAGCGGAGCCTATCGGACGAATTTCGATCAAATGGGGTTGATGTTGCGCCTAGATCATGAACATTGGATCAAAACCGGTGTGGAGTTTGTGGATGGTAAACAGAACGTGAGTACGGTGGTCACTCACGAAACCAGCGATTGGAGTGTGATTGAGTTAGATCATTCCCCTAAATCCATTTGGATTAAGGCTGTTCGTCGATTGGATGCTGTAGAGGTCTATTATTCTTTTGATGATCAGGATTATCGTATGATCAGGACTTGTTGGTTGAAAGATCATTGTCCCGTGATGGTCGGTATGATGGCTGCATCGCCAGACGGTAAAGGTTTTGATGCTGTCTTTGAAAATTTCACGGTGACTCCACTTCCCGATGCCCGACGTTTGGAATGGGCAGCGAAACAATTAAAGAAATAATTACTCGGGTTAGGGAAAGAAGAGAAGTTTTCAGGATACAAAAAATGCCGCTACTGCGGCATTTTTATTTTGAGCCTCTTGTCGGATTCGAACCAACGACCCCGAGATTACAAATCACGTGCTCTGGCCAACTGAGCTAAAGAGGCGGTTATTTCTCATTTGCGGGTGCAAAGGTAGAAATTTATTTTAAAATGACAAGTGGTGACCGAACTTTTTTTATATTTGTAACCTCAATAAATGGAGGTAAAAATATGGGAAAGATCACAACAGGCGTCGTAACTGTCGCATTATTAGGACTTAGTGTCGTGGGCTCAGCTTCAGAAAAAAAAGAAGTTAATATTTCAGTTTTGCCTGAAAATGTAAATGTCATCGAGGAATCGGTCGATGTAAAACCCGATAGTACGGGGTATATTGTTAGAGTCGGTGATCTGGCACCCGACTTTGAGGTGACCTTGACTGATGGACGTTCGGTGCGTCTCTCATCGCTCAGAGGAAAGGTCGTGATGTTGCAGTTTACGGCTAGTTGGTGCGGCGTATGCCGAAGAGAGATGCCTTTCATCGAAAAAGATATTTGGCAGAAACATAAAGATAAGTCGGACTTCTATCTGATTGGCATTGATCGTGACGAACCGTTGGATAAGGTGGTTGCTTTTGGTCAAGCCACAAAGGTGACTTATCCGTTAGGCTTAGATCCGGGAGCTGATATCTTTGGCCGTTATGCGTTGAAACAATCGGGTATCACTCGTAATGTACTCATCGACCGTGAGGGGCGTATTGTAAAGTTGACCCGGTTGTATAACGAAGAAGAGTTTGCATCTTTAGTGGAGTTAATCGATCGGATGCTTGAAAAATAGGTGACTTTATTAAGCCTAAAGAATATCTTTTAATTTATAGAGATATAAGATATCCCTCAAAAGTTAAATCTAACTTTTGAGGGATATTTCAGATATAACTTCCGCCAGACAGGATGTTCTCACGATAAGAAACTATCTATCAATCTTTTAAACTCAGTTTAGCCAAATAGTCATAATGCTTCCCTTCTTTAATGAGTTCGGCTTTAAATCCAGATTCCGCGGCGTAGAAACTGAGGGTTTGGAAATCGACGTATAGCCAATCGAAGGTTTCTCCGACGATATCCTTGTACTGCATTTTAAAATCAATCTCACCGTAATAATCACCTGCAATATCGACCAAAAAGCTACCATCTTCTTCTTCGAAAAGATATCGCAAGTCGCTTGAATCCATTAGAATGCAGCCTCCTGGGCGTAAAAGACGTTTCATGCGGCGGAAAAACTGATCCATGTGCTCTAGTCGTCCGATGATCCCCGAACCGTTCATGAGCATTAAGATCGTATCGAAAGTCTCATCGAAGGTCTCGTTGAAGAGATTGGTTAAGCGCACTTCTTTGATTCCACGTTCTTGCATGGTTTTTACCGACAGAGGAGAGATATCGATGGCGCACACCTCTTTACCCATCTCTTGTAGGGCGAGCGCATGACATCCGCTACCTGCACCAACATCCAATATACGTCCTTCAGCTAGTTTTAGTGCGGTTTTTTCGAGTACGGGCATGTTATGTTTGGTGCGGAAAAGCTGACTAACCGGAATCTCATCTTCGTCGAACTGAGAGGAGAATACACGTAAGTGATCCGTTTTCCGTTGGTTGAAAAAATCGGAGATCGCGGCTCCCATAGGATCCTTATCGACTTCTAAAATAGTCGTTTCCATATTAAAATCTGTTTATAGTTGAGTCTGCAAAGATAGGTAATTCGGCGAAAATGACTATCTTTGCGCCTGTAAATTGTCATTCTAAACAAAGACACTATGAATATAGAAGAGGTATTAATGGGGGGAATTGTCTTCAAAGGTAAGAAAGATAAGCCTAAAGAAGAGGAAAAAGTGAAAACGAAAGCAAAGAAGGCAACCTATATTCGTGGGCAACACGGATCCGGTGCAGCCAAGATGAAAGCTGACATTCGTAAAAAACGTGCCAATCGGCATAAAAAATAAAATGGCGTACTGTACTAAAGATGTTGCCATTGGCTAAATCGTCAAAGATGAACAGACTAAACCGATCGGGCTGAATTCCTTTAATAGAAATTCAGCCCGATCGGTTTCATTATATAAGGATCACAATTAAGAGGGTAACATTCAACGCCTTCCTCCATTCTAGAAAAAGGCGTTTTTTATTGATCGCTCTTATTTTCTGACGAGTAGTTTGACTATTTCACCCACATAAGTTCTCACTCCATTGGCCGGTTCTACATTGGTTGGTGCTTTTTGGCAATGGATAATGACTTGAGGTTGGGTATTACCTTCACTGTAGAGTTTGAGAATATAGGTTTCTGCCTTCTCGATCTTGTCGAACGACTGATCGGGTGATAGTGAACAGAAAGCGACTGCTTTTCCCGACTGATACCCGATGGCTCCTCCTGAATTGGCTGTCATGGTGGTCATGTTGAATGGATCGGATCCGATGGTGATGACCCATTTGCTGCTTCCCATGTAAGCAAAAACTTCACCCGGGATCTGTTTTAAGTTCACTTCTAGGTAGCCTGGAGTCTCACTTGAAGGTTGCTCTATTTGTTTAGCCGGAACAAGAGGGGTTGCAGGAATCGTCTTCACTGTCGTTTCTGTATGAATGATGACTGGCTCGTCGTTTTTCACGGGAGTTTTTTTCGTCACCTTTGCGGCTGCTTCTGTTTGTTCAACCGACTGACCTAAGGCTGTGGTGATTTCATTGAACGTTGCATCTGCAAAGTCTACGGTTTTACGACGCCACTTGGCTAGTCCGCGTATCAATTTGGTCTTCGATTTGTTAAGGGCATAGCGATCTGTGATCCATTCCTCGGCAGTATATTTTTCATCCTCTCCATAAGTGAATCGGATTTTCTCAATCTTAATCTCAAAACTTTCCGGTTTACATAAAGCAGTGAGTTGGTAGTTGATCAAGGTACGGTCGAGTGATAGAGCGGTTGATTTAAAAACGATCCATTCTTCGCCGATGCCGGCGATAGAGCCTTCTTGCTCGTTTGAATAGGCTATTCTGCTTATCGGATTATTATTTTTTTGTAGTCGTTTCTCCATCCAGTTCATGGCACGACGATAGATCTCGTCTTGCGATAAACCCGGAATCTGGTAGGTCTTTGAGAAGACCACTTTGCCGTTGACTTCCGGAACTGCACCGACTAGGTATCGGCTGTCGTCATCATCCCCACTTTCCCCTTCGGCCTTCACCGATAGTGGAAGAAGAATGAAAGATAAGAGTAAAAATAGTCCTGATAATTTATTCATAACCGTTTGCTTTAATTTGAATATTAGATGAATATTAGAGTTGCTTTCTTATTTAATTGCAATATTACGGATTATGAATTGGGATTGCAAAAGGATTGCAATAAATAAATATTTTTTAAGGGGCGAGACGACAGACGGTCCAATGGTGATCGGTGGTGAACTCGTATAGCATGCGGTCGTGCAGTCGGTTGGGGCGGCCTTGCCAAAATTCGATTCGATGAGGGGTTACTGCATAGCCTCCCCAATGGGGTGGCCGTTCGACTTCTTTACCGAGCCATTTTGCGGCTTCGCTGATAAAGGCTTTGACGAGCTGCATCCGACCTTTTATCGGGCGACTTTGTGGGGATATTCTTGCACCGATGCGACTTTTGTAGGGTCGCTGACGAAAGTAGGCATCCGATTCTTCCGGCGAGAGTTTTTGAGCTACGCCTTCGATGTGAACTTGACGCTCGAGTTCGTGCCAGAGAAAGGTGAGCGAGATATGGGGGGTCTGACTTAAGTGGCGTCCTTTACGACTTTCGTAATTGGTATAGAAGATGAAAGTTCCTTTTTCCAGCCCTTTGAGGAGCACTGTTCGTGTCGAAGGATAGCCTTCGGGTGAGACGGTGCCTACAATGACGGCTGTGGGTTCGTTGACTTTCTGTTCAATGGCGGTTTCAAGCCAACTTTGAAAAAGAAGAAGTGGATCATCGGGAAGCTGATCTTCCCTTAATCCACCTTTATTATAATCTTGACGTATGGAGGCTAAATTGATTTTCATTTTTAGGCTAAGTTAATTCCTTGATTATGGATTCCTAAATTTATTCAATAGTCAGTTGATTTATTGATCCTTTTCAGAATCAGATCCTTTTCAGAATCAGATCCTAAACAGATTCGAAATAGATTCTGAACAGATTCTAAACATAAATAGTCTTAAATATAGTCCTAAATCTTATTTTAATTCAAGTCTTAATTTAAGTCTTAATTCAAGTTCTAAATCTGATTCTTTTCTCTTCTTCGCTTTCTTTGTTTTTCTTTCTTTAGCAAGCAAACTTTCTTTCCTCGTTTCTTTACTTCTTTCTTTGCTTGCTTTCTTTTTATTCGTTTTTGGGTGGGTGAACGACTCGCTTATCTATTCTTCACTTCATTAACCAGTGGCTTTTGCAGCGTAAAGTCCTTGATGTTCTGCAGTGTGGTCGATGCAATGTTCGACAACGCTTCTTTCGTGAAGAAGGCTTGGTGAGAGGTCACGATCACATTGTTGAACGAGAGTAGACGAGCCAAAACATCATCGTCGATAATACGGTCGGAGATGTCTTCGTAGAAATAATCGCCTTCTTCCTCATAGACATCAAGTCCGGCCGAACCAATCTTTTTCTTCTTCAATCCTTCAATTAAGGCATTGGTGTGGATGAGTTGTCCGCGACCGGTATTGATGATCATCACGCCATCTTTCATCTTGCTGATGGAGTAGTCGTTGATGATGTATTTGGTACTTTCTGTGAGTGGACAATGCAGAGAGATGATGTCGGAACTATGATATAACTCGTCAAGCGAAACATAGACAATCTTCTCTTCGCGTGCAAAATTGTGATCCGGATAAGGGTCGTAGGCCAGAATATTCATGCCAAATCCTTTTAGGATGCGAATAAGGATGCGCGCAATTTTTCCGGTACCAATGATGCCCACGGTCTTGCCATGCATGTCGAAACCCATTAACCCATGGAGCGAGAAGTTACCTTCACGCGTTCGCCATGAGGCGCGTTGGATCTTTCGATTGAGGGTAAGCATCAGTGCGACGGTATATTCGGCAACGGCATAAGGCGAATAGGCCGGAACACGAACCACGGTGAGCCCTTCACGAGCTGCGGCTTCTAGGTCGACATTATTGAACCCGGCGCATCGTAAAGCAAGAATCTTAACTCCATTGGCAACTAAGGCACGAATGATATCGGCATCGGCATAGTCGTTCACAAAGATGCAGACAGCATCTGCTTCTTGAGTTAAAATAAGGTTGTTCTTATTGAGGGGCTCATTATAGAATCGGAGGTCGAATCCGTACTCTTTGTTCTTTTCTGTGAATGAAGTTTCATCGTATGGCTTGGTGCCAAAAAATGCAATAGTATATTTCATCTGCTTTTATCGTTTATATCAATTTATGTTGATGGTTAGAATGCTCGTAATTATAGTCTCTGTTTTTATTTATTGTTATAACGTCTGTTTTGGCTCTTTTGTTTGATGGTTTTGATGGATGGTTTTGTAATTGTTTCGTAGCGAACAGTTATTTCTGAGCCCGTTTTTTCTCATTTTTTTATAAAAAGTGCACAGAATATATTGATTTGTGCAATTATATTGTACCTTTGTGGCCGAAATAACTAAAAATGATCTAAATGAGAAAATTATTTTTGACTAGTTTTATGTTGACATTGGTTTCAGTTTCAACATTTGCAGGTGGTTTACTTACAAATACCAATCAGCATATCCTATTTTTGAGAATGTTGGCACGTGATGCCTCTACGCAAATAGATGCCGTCTATTCTAACCCGGCGGGACTTGCTTTCATCGATGAAGGCTTTCATTTTTCATTCAACGGTCAGAGCGTTTACCAGACTAGAGGTATCCAGTCGACTTTTGCTCCATTTGCCGGTTTTGGCGGCAACGCGATGAAAACGTATAAAGGGGAAGCCTCTGCTCCGTTTGTTCCGAGTTTGTTTGCTGCTTATAAAAAGGGAGACTGGACGTTTTCCGGAGCTTTTGCCATCACCGGTGGTGGAGGTAAAGCGACGTTTAACGACGGACTGGGGTCGTTTGAATCGCAAGTGGCGATGATTCCTCCAACGTTGGTGGCTACAGGTAACAAAATGGTTGCCGGTGGTTTGCTTCCGGTAAACATTTTCCAAGGGACGAATAAATATTCGGTAAATAGCTTCATGGAAGGTAAGCAATATATCTTTGGTCTTCAGTTGGGAGCAACTTATAAGATTAACGATTATTTGTCGGTCTTTGGTGGAGCCCGCTTTAACTATGTGAACAACTCTTACTCCGGTTATCTGAAAGATATCAGAGCGAATATCGGTGGAGGAGAGATGGTTAACTTGAATGGTTACTTTACTAATATGGCTGCAATGGCTGCTTCTGCTGCGGGTAATTATCCGGTGGGATCGCCTGAATATATGAAGTATATGACACAGTCTAAGACAGCTGAAGCTGTGGCTGGTCAGACGGCCGATTTGGAGCTCGATTGTACGCAGTCGGGTTGGGGGGTGACTCCAATCATTGGCGCGGACTTCAAGATGGGCAAATGGAATGTTGGTGTGAAGTATGAGTTTAATACGAACTTGAATGTCGAAAATAAGACTAAGGGTACTTTACCTGCTGCTCCACTTGATGCGAATGGTAATGTTGATGTGAAAAACGACAAGTTCGCTAACTATAGAGATGGGGTAAATACACCTCATGATGTACCAAGCTTATTTACGGTTGGTGTGTCTTATGAGATTTTGCCGGTATTACGTGCCTCTGTGGGTTATCATCACTTCTTTGATACACACGCTCAGATGGCTACGGTAAAAGATCCTTCTACCGGTAACTTGGTGGGCAAGCAGACGTTCATTGATCGTGGTACTAACGAGTATCTTGCCGGTATGGAATGGGATGTTTGTCGCTGGGCACAAGTGAGTGCCGGGGTTCAACGTACGAAATACGGTGTCGGTGATGATTATCAAACAGACTTAAGCTTTTCAATAAGTTCTTATTCTGTGGGCTTGGGTGCCGGTTTTAACTTGGCTAGTAATCTGAAATTGAATGTGGCCTATTTCTGGACCAATTACGATACTTATAACAAACAGTCGGCTAACTATAACGGAACCGGATTGGCGGGTACAGATGTCTTTACTCGTACGAATAAGGTGTTTGGTGTCGGTGTTGATTACACGTTCTAAGCTTTCAATAGGTTAATTTCATATAGAATTCGTTGTAGAAAGATTGTGTCGGAGCTTCCGGCACAATCTTTTTTTTTGTTTGGAGGTGTTCATTGTCCGATTTGCTCAGCAGGCGTTAGGGTAAGCGTTATTCAGTAGATGCGGGGATGAACGATCCTTGTAGCAGACTGAATTACCCTGCGAGGGCACTGAATTATCCTCGCAGGGTAATTGATTATTCACGCAGGGTAATTGATTATTCACGCAGAGTAATTGACTATCCTCGCAGAGTAATTTGTGTGATTTTATATTTAAATCCATTTTCTTTTCCTCTAAAATGATTTTGTTTTCAATTTAAATTTGTCGCGCTTTAATCTATCGTCATCTCGCAGTCACACGTTCGGGAGATGAGTCTTGATTTGGGCATTGTAAATCGTGTTTTATAAATTATTAGGTGTTGTAAATTAGTTTTTTACACTTTTTTTTATTATCTTCGACTTCGGGTCTATTTAAATAGCTTTTTCCCGAAAAAAAACAACTAAAGGAAAAAATGCCAAGTTTTTTGGGTATATTGCTATTTATATTCATTCTAAAATAGATGATCTTTGCATTGTGAATAAAACATAAATAGATTGGTTATGGAGAAGTTAGATTTTACTCAAGGTATATTGGCGATCGAATCAGATTTGCATCGCTTTGCATTTAAGTTGACAGCCGATCATGACTCTGCTAAGGATTTAGTTCAAGACAGCATGCTTCAGGCATTAGATAATAGAGAGAAATTTTCGTATACGAAAAATCTAAAGGGATGGATGTATACCATCATGCGTAATATTTTTGTAAACAACTACCGCCGTTCGGTACGTGAGATGGCTATTTTGGAAGATTCGTATTCAAATAAGGGTAGAGCATGGTTCGAACATGACGATCCGACAAGATTTGAATATGTCTACGACATGAAGCTGCTTTACAAGGTCGTTAATTCGATACCGGATGATATGAAGGTGCCTTTCCAAATGTTTGTGGCAGGCTTTAAGTATCGTGAGATTGCCGAGAAATTGGATTTGCCGATCGGAACAGTAAAGAGTCGCTTGTTCTTTGTACGCAAGCGTCTGAAAGAAGAATTAAAAGACTTTTCATGATGATTTATCGACATAAGTGATTGTTTCTCCTTGCTTTGTGAAAAACAGAGTGAGGAGATTTTTTTATTACTTTATTTGGTTTATAAAATAAACCTGTTTATATTTGCATCGAAGCAAGCGAGTCTGCGCAACTCCTTGCTTATTTTATTCCGTGCATGGTTTATAAAATAAACTAATTTATGATGATTGCTTTTTCGAGGGTTGTCGGCGATTGGTTGAAGTGATTTTAGAGAAATGAATGACTATCTTTTATCTTTTAAAAAAACGTAATGGTTATGGAAGACAAGAAAATGACTGAGCAAGAAAGTTTAGAACTGATTACTCGTATGATTAATGAAACGCAAAATCGTACAGCAAGATATGCTGCTTATCCTTTGTTGATTTTTGGTTATCTCACCGTGTTGGTTTCGTTAGTGATCTGGTATGCCTATTTCACGGGGTTTCATCCTTGGCAGATTCATCTGCTTTGGTTTCTTTTGCCTCTGATCGGGGGACCGCTGACTTATCTCTTTATGCGTAAGAATAGAGCGACTGAGGCTCGCAATTATATCGATCGGGTCACGGGACATATTTGGGCAGTGTTTGGCACGGTAGCGTTGATCTTATCTGTTTTAACCTTTTTCGTTCGTATCGATATCTTATTTTTAATCCCCTTGATGATGGGAATGGCTACGATGCTTTCGGGAATGGTTTCGAGATATCGAGTGTTGCAGATCGCCGGAGCTGTGGGGGGCTTACTCTCCGTCAGCATGCTTTTTGTACACAGCATCGATAAATTATTGATTTTTGCAGGTATCTTTGTGGTCATGATGGTGATACCGGGACATCTTTTTAACAAACAGATCAAACAATGCTTAAAGAATTAGATCCATTATTACATTCTCAACTTCGTTTAGGGATTATGTCTATTTTATTGGCTGTTGAAGAGGCGGATTTTGTCTACTTAAAAGAGAAGACGCGATCGACGGCAGGTAACTTGAGCGTACAGGTCGACAAGTTGAGTGAAGCCGGGTATATCGAGGTGGAAAAGGGATTTTCCGGCAAGAAACCTCGTACGGTATGCCGGATGACTCCGCTGGGGCATCAAGCCATGAAGGCGTATGTCGAGGCAATAAAGAGTTATATCGGAGGGGTGTAAAGAAAGAACAAAGGTCGAATATGAACAATAGACTTTATTTGGGGCTTGTACTGGTGTGGACGGGACTTTTGGGGTATGCTCAAGAGAAGGTACCTTGTCGTGTGGCTTTAGTGCAAGCCAAAATTTGCTGGGGAGAGGTGGAGGCTAATCTCTCAGCTTTTGAGAAACGCTTGGAGCAGTGTAAAGGATGCGATGTGGTGATCTTTCCCGAACTGTTTGTCTCCGGATGTGAGATGAAGAAGAAGGACCCTAGAGTGGCTCGTCTGTCGAAAGACGGGGTGGCGGAGTGTTATCCGACGGTGATGAGCCGGATGAAGAAATGGGCATCGACTTATCAGATCATGGTTGTCGGTTCGACGATCTATAAGGAGGAGGGGAAGTATTATAATCGCTTACTGGCTGTTGCCCCCGACGGAGCAGTGGTGCATTACGATAAACACAACTGTTTTAAGAAAGGGAGTTTCTCTTCGGGCGATCGACAGTTGGTGTTTCATTGGCGAGGACGTCGTTTTGCAACTTATATTTGTTATGATTTACGTTTCCCGGAGTGGAGTCGTAACGACGGGCGTTACGATGTGGCGATCTATGTGGCCAATTGGCCTGAGTCGCGACGAAACGATTGGATGGCGTTACTTCGTGAGCGGGCTATCGAAAATCAGGCTCAGGTGATTGGCGTGAATTGTGTGGGAACAGCTCCCGACGGAGTGAATTATACGGGTGATTCACAGGTGTTGAACGCTAAAGGAGAGGTGGTTGGTCAATGTAAAGCCGGTGAAGAGGCGATTCTAATCTACGATCTTTAGGTCGATTTGTTTGGTCTTTTCGTCTTTTCGTTATATCTTTGTCGCCCAATTTTAAAAGAAATAATTTGTGATGCCGTGAATAGCGGTCGTGTATTCTAGAACACCACGTAAAAAACAGGATTTATGAAAGAAAAAGTATCTATACCCTTTATGTTTATGGGCATTCTGTTTAATGTATGCCTCATTGCAGCCAATCTTCTTGAAACCAAAGTTATTCAGGTTTGCGGACTAACCGTTACAGCCGGCTTATTGGTTTTCCCCGTTTCTTATATTATCAACGATTGTATCGCCGAAGTTTGGGGCTTTAAAAAAGCACGTCTGATTATTTGGAGTGGTTTTGCCATGAATTTCTTTGTGGTGAGCCTTGGTCTGATTGCTGTGTCGCTTCCTGCTGCTCCTTTCTGGGAGGGGGAAGCTCATTTCAACTTTGTCTTTGGTATGGCACCTCGTATCGTTGTGGCTAGTTTGTTGGCCTTCTTGGTCGGCTCGTTTCTTAATGCTTATGTGATGAGTAAGATGAAACTGGCCAGCAAGGGCAAAAACTTCTCCGCCCGTGCGATCTGGTCGACCGTGGTGGGCGAGACAGCCGATTCGTTGATCTTCTTTCCCATTGCTTTTGGAGGGATCATTCCTTGGAAGGAACTGCTGATGATTATGGTGCTTCAGATCTTCTTGAAGTCGATGTATGAAGTGATCATTCTGCCGATCACCATTCGTGTGGTAAAAGCAGTGAAGCGTATCGACGGTAGCGATGTCTACGATACGGACATCTCTTATAATGTACTTAAAGTCAACGAGATCTAAACACTATCGACTTCGGAATTGTTGTTTCGATGAGGATGAGTCTGTGGTGTAATCGACCTTTTTTATCAATAAACTTATGAATAAAGATACGGCATTAGTGGTTTTTAGCGGGGGACAAGACTCGACGACTTGTCTGTTCTGGGCTAAACGACAGTTTAAAACAGTGTATGCTTTGAGCTTCCTTTATGGGCAAAAGCATGAGAAGGAAGTGGAATTGGCTCGGGCGATTGCGCTTGAGGCCGGCGTTCATTTTGAAGTGATGGATGTGTCGTTTATCGGAAAGCTAGGAAAAAACTCGCTGACTGATCCGTCGATGGTGATGGATCAGGAAAAGCCGACGGATAGTTTCCCGAATACGTTTGTTCCGGGACGTAACTTGTTCTTCTTGAGTATTGCAGCGGTCTATGCACGTGAACATGGCATTCATCATATCGTGACGGGGGTTTCACAAACCGATTTTAGTGGTTATCCCGATTGTCGCGATGCTTTTATCAAATCGCTTAATGTGACGCTGAACTTGGCAATGGACGAGCAGTTTGTGATTCATACGCCTTTGATGTGGATCGACAAAACAGAGACGTGGGCGTTGGCCGATGAACTTGGAGTGTTGGACTTGATCCGTGAACGGACGTTGACGTGTTATAATGGTGTTCCCGGTGATGGTTGCGGACATTGTCCCGCTTGTAAACTACGTATGGCCGGATTGGAGGCTTATTTGCAGCAACGTAAAGCAAGATAGCGTCAACAGATAGCTTTACTGGAATTGTATCAATAGAAATAACGATTAAAAGAATAGATAAAATGAGCGATTTGAAAGATCAACTTTCCCTGCTTGGTGGAAAGACTGAATATAAACAAGATTATGCACCCGAGGTGCTTGAAGCTTTCGATAACAAACATCCCGATCATGATTATTGGGTGCGTTTCAATTGTCCGGAATTTACCAGCCTTTGCCCCATCACCGGACAGCCTGATTTTGCGGAGATTCGCATTAGCTACATCCCCGACATTAAGATGGTCGAAAGTAAAAGTCTAAAACTTTATTTGTTTAGTTTTCGTAGTCATGGCGCTTTTCATGAGGATTGTGTGAACATCATCATGAAGGATTTGATTAAGTTGATGAATCCTAAATATATTGAGGTTACGGGACTCTTCACACCTCGTGGAGGCATTTCCATCTATCCCTACACCAATTATGGTCGCCCGGGAACACCTTATGAACAGATGGCTCAACATCGTTTGATGAACCGAGAATAATCTCGTTCAGAGGCATGGCAGTTGAATAGTTATTGGAAAGAAGCTGCTTTTATAGCATTCGCAGAGTTTTTGCTTGATCTGGTGTTTATCAGAGGTGGGCATGGCTCTGCGAATGTTTTTTATGGGTTCACGCTTTTTCTGATCGTTATTCGTGATGGTAAGGCCCTCCGTTTAGGATCGTCATCGCTCGGTAGATCTGCTCAACAAAAATGAGGCGGATCATCTGATGAGAGAACGTCATCTTCGACATGGAGATCTTCTCGTGTGCCAATTGATAGACTTTCTCGGAGAAGCCGTAGGGGCCACCAATGATGAAGACGAGGCGTTTGTTGACGGTGTTCATCTTGCGCTTCATCCAATCGGCAAATTCGATCGAACGCATCTCTTTTCCGTGTTCGTCGAGTAGCACAATCACATCGCCCGGTTGTAGGGCTTTACAAATCAGTTCTCCTTCTTTTTCTTTTTGTTGTTCGGCCGATAGGCTTTTGGTGTTTTTTAACTCCGGGATGACTTCCATGTCGAACGACATAAAGTGCTTGGTTCGTTGAAGATAATCCTCAATTGCGGTGATATAATGTTTCTCTACTGTTCGTCCCACGACGAGCAAAGTTGTCTTCATGTGGTTATGTTTTTGAATGATTGCACAAAAATAGGCATTTTTTGTGTTTTTCGGATACATTTGTTTACCTTTGCCTGACCCTTATTGAAGGTTTCTGTTAAAAACATAAACTCAAAACGATAAGCTTATGAAAACACGAATAGGTTTAGTATTGGTTGGCTTATTTTTATCATTATCAGTGGCTTGTGCACAGAAAGAGTTTTCCGATTTGGTCGATGCTTTCAAGAAAAGTGACGCTCGGTTACTGGAAAAAAAGATGGACGATCAGGTGGATCTGATTCTATTGAATCATTCCGTGAAGTCTAATCGCCGTAAGGCTGTGGCCATGTTGGACGATTTCTTTGCTCAGAATAAGGTGAACGATTTCGAGGTGATTCACGAAGGAAAACGACGGGAATCGGGTTTCTTTATCGGTAAATTGTCTACATCGCAAGGGGCTTTTCGTGTGAATTGTTTTTTAAAGAAGATAGACGAAGATTATTTAATACATCAAATTAGAATAGAAAAGACGAATGAATAAGGAAAAAGAATTGATAGACAAATTGATTGATCTGGCTTTTGCCGAAGATATTGGTGATGGCGATCATACGACACTTTCGTGTATTCCGGATACGGCTGTGGGAAAATCGAAACTTCTGATTAAGGAAACAGGAGTATTGGCCGGTATCGAAGTCGCTAAAGAAATCTTCAATCGCTTTGACCCGACCATGAAGGTGGAAGTGTTTATTAACGATGGTACTGAAGTTAAACCGGGCGATGTGGCTATGATCGTTGAAGGTAAGGTACAATCGTTGCTTCAGACGGAGCGTTTGATGTTGAACGTGATGCAACGCATGAGTGGAATTGCTACAATGACTCGTAAATATACTAAGCAGCTAGAGGGAACGCATACTCGTGTGTTAGACACGCGTAAGACGACTCCGGGAATGCGTATTCTCGAAAAAATGGCGGTTAAGATCGGCGGTGGAGTGAATCACCGTATCGGGTTGTTCGATATGATTTTACTTAAAGACAATCATGTGGACTTTGCCGGTGGCATCGACAAGGCCATTAATCGGGCGAAAGAGTATTGTAAGGCGAAGGGGAAAGACTTGAAGATTGAGATTGAGGTTAGAAACTTCGACGAACTTCAACAAGTGCTCGATCTTGGTGGAGCCGATCGTATCATGTTCGACAACTTTACACCGGAGATGACTCGTAAGGCGGTTGAGATTGTGAACGGTCGTTGTGAGACGGAATCTTCCGGAGGAATTACCTTCGATACGCTTCGTGATTATGCTGAATGTGGAGTCGACTTTATTTCTGTCGGTGCTTTAACACACTCAGTGAAAGGTCTGGATATGAGCTTTAAAGCGGTTTGATCCTATGATGAATGTATTGACAGATGATCTATCCTTTTTTAATCGGTTGTCTGTCAGTACATTGATTCTCTCTATACAAAAAGTGTTTTACTTTTAACTTCTTTTTGCATTTCTTTTTGCAGCATTCCGGTTACTCAGGCGTCTAATCAACAAAAGAGTCGGACAGACACCCGAATAGAACAAGAGATTTGACTTTGGAAAACGAGATAGAACTGATAAAGGGCTGTCGGGCAGGAGACGATTCCGCTCGAAAGAAACTTTACACTCTTTATTCACCGAAGTTATTGGCAGTTTGTTATCGGTATACCGGAGATCTGGATACGGCACATGATGTGTTGCACGATGGGTTTATTAAGATATTTACCCAATTTTCCTTTCGAGGAGAATCTTCACTATCAACATGGATGACTCGTATCATGGTGACTCAGGCCATCGATTACTTGCGACGCGAGAAGCGGTTTAATCAGCTGGTTGTTCGTGAAGAGTCGCTTCCCGATATTCCGGATCTTTCGACCACCGCAAACGGTGAGCTCTCTGAGGGGCGACTGATGGGTTTTGTAGCCGAACTTCCGGATGGTTGTCGTACCGTGTTTAATCTCTATGTATTTGAAGGCAAATCTCATAAAGAGATTGCTCAACTTCTTAGGATTAAAGAACATTCGTCGACGTCTCAACTACATCGGGCAAAATATCTGTTAGCTGAAAAAATAAAAGAATATAGAAGATATGCAGAAAGAAAATGATGAATTGATCCAGTTGTTCCAGTCCCGTCTGACGGATGCCGAGCTATCGGTTCGAGATGGATTTTGGGAAGAACTCGAAACGTCGGTTGCTGTGGCTTCACGTCATCGTCGTCGGCTGGTTTTCTTCCGTGTGGCAGCGGTTGCTTCTGTCTTACTGGTATTAGTCACCACATTTGCGGCCATTTGGTGTTTCTCTCCTAAAGAGGAGGTGGAGCATGCCTTTCGTCAGGTTGCTTTGACTAATGGCGGGCATTTGGATGGTGATGGGGTACAGATCCACCCTTTGCCTATCATGGTTGAACCGATCCTAAAAAAAGGTCCGTCAAGTCCGGTAGGCATCTTATCTCAGGGTCTTGCCCCTGAAGATTCGGTCACAGTCACGGTCTCAATGTCGTTTGTCGTTGCTTCATCTTCTACTTTTGCCGACAATCGTCCTCATAAAACAACTAATTATCAAGATAAGACTTTGTTCCCGGCACAAGAAGAGACTGAGCAATCGCTCGTTACCGAAACTCAACAAGAGAGCCGGAAGATGGTGAAGAGTGGAAAAAAGAAACCGAAGTGGAATGTTAAAGTGCAAGCTGGTGTGGGGCTTCCTGCCGAGGACGGTACTTATAAGATGCCGCTGACTGCCGGGTTCGGTCTTGAACGAAAGTTGAATGATCGCATCGGACTTGAAACGGGATTGATGTATTCTAATTTGCGTTCTCCGGGACAGACTCTTCACTATATCGGCATTCCTGTTAAGGTCAATTTGACGCTTGCTGAATCCAAGAAGCTTGAATGGTACTTGACTGCAGGTGGACAGGCCGATAAATGTATTGCCGGAGCACCCGACCATAGCTTTAGTGCAGAACCCATCCAGCTTTCTCTAATGGCCGGAGTGGGGCTCGATTATAAGATTACTGATCGTATTGCGGTGTTTGCTGAGCCAAGCATTACCCATCATTTTAATACAGACTCGAAGTTGGCGACTATACGTACGGAACGCTCAACCAATTTCAATTTACTTTGCGGCGTTCGAATGACCTATTAAATCTTACGACAATGAATAAAACACTATGCTTAGTTATATGGCTGTTGGCCGTATCGCTGACTTTCTGCGGTTGCAGCTCGGAAGAATTGGACTATAGAAATCCCGATGTTTCTTTATTTGTTAAACAACTGAAATCGGGCACTTACCATACCAAAAATGATAAAGGGTTGGTCGATGTTCCTTTATTTACAGAGAAAGATATTCCTGACTTATTGAAATACTCGGAGGACCTGACCGTGATTCCGTCTTTCCCTTCGGTCTATAATACTAATAGCGGTAAGATCCGTTTGGGAGAATGTATGCTTTGGGTCATTGAAAAGATTCGCCAAGGGACATCCCCGTCTTTAGGATGCAAGATGGTCTTGGCTGAAGCGGATAATTACGATGCGACTTATTTTCTTAATGATAGAGAATTATTAGATGCTGCTGCTTGTTACCGTCGTTGGTGGGAAAGTCGGCAATATCCTAGAACCACATGGACCATCGATCCTTGTTATGACAATCCACTTTGTGGAAGTGGGTTTAGATGGTGGTAATGTGAAATTTGAGATTGAACATGATAAAACGCGTATTTTTTTTTATTTGTTTCATCCTGTTGACGGTTTGGGTGCGTGCGCAGCAGTGGACTTCGGAGGATTCTCTGAAGCTTAAACGGATGTTGAACGGTGGCGAAGAGTTAAAGCTGAACCCTGAGGTGGTGAAGAAGATCGATTTTGGACAGATGGCTAATCAGGCGCGTATGTCTGAGGAGAAAGAGTGGCTTTTACCCGACGAAACACTTCCAACAGCTTTACCTAAGCCGAAAGTCGTCTTAACCTTGATGCCTTATTCTGTTCATACACCTTATAACTGGGACCCTATTTTTCAGAAAAAGATCCATGTCGATAAAGATACATGGCGTTCGAAACCATTATTGTCTCTTGTCGATCAGCTGAATCCAGTGAACTGGAGGAAGATGGCTTCTCGTGAGGGTTTCAATTTTAAGATGTTGAGTGAACGTGCTAACGGTATGATGGTAAATTCGTTTTCTACCAGTCAGCTGGGAGGCATCGGAATAGGTCATGGAATGTATATTAGCGGCAATGCGATTGGAGGGCTTGATCTGATGGCCATTTTTACAAAAGACTTTTGGGATGTTAAGGGACGTGAGCGTCGTGCACGTACTTTGGAACTTCTTAAGCATTATGGTGATTCGACAACCGTTCGAATTAATACGCCTATGATTGATCTCACTCGCTAAAATGGATGGGGCATCTTTATAAAACGACGATCGTTTTAGTTCTACATATTAGATTTTGAATCTGTATTTTTTGTAAGTTTGCGTTTCTAAGGCAGTACCGTATGGTCTGTTTAAAATCATGCAAACTGATGGACTGGCAATCGTGTCGGTTCGTCTCTTTTATTAAATAAATTATGAATAGAATTACATCGTTATTTCAGATAAAGTACCCTATTATTCAAGGGGGAATGGTTTGGTGTAGTGGCTGGCGATTGGCTTCGGCAGTCAGTAATGCGGGTGGCTTAGGCTTAATAGGTTCGGGATCTATGCATCCGGAAACTTTGCGGGAGCATATCCGCAAATGTCGTCAAGCGACCGATCAGCCGTTTGGAGTTAATATTCCTTTGCTTTATCCGCAGATTGAAGAAATCATGACTATTGTGGCTGAAGAGGGTGTGAAGATTGTGTTTACTTCGGCCGGCAACCCGAAAACATGGACCGGTTGGCTAAAAGAGAGAGGGATCACAGTTGTTCATGTCGTTTCTTCCTCAAAGTTTGCGGTGAAATGTCAAGAGGCCGGCGTGGATGCTGTGGTTGCCGAAGGTTTTGAAGCCGGAGGACACAATGGGAGAGAGGAGACGACAACGTTATGTCTGATTCCATCGGTTCGTCAGGCTACGACTTTACCTCTGATTGCTGCAGGAGGCATTGGTACGGGTGAGGCGATTTTGGCTGCAATGGTTCTAGGAGCTGAAGGAGTACAGATCGGTACACGTTTTGCTCTGACTCATGAAAGTTCGGCTAGTGAAGAGTTTAAAAACTACTGCTTGACTCTAAATGAAGGGGACACTAAGTTGTTGTTGAAGAAATTAGCGCCGACTCGTCTAGCTAAGAGTAACTTTCGAAGTTTGGTTGAACAGGCTGAAGATCGTGGAGCAACACCGGATGAGATGCGCGAGCTCTTGGGACGTGGACGTGCAAAGAAGGGTATTTTTGAAGGTAATATGGAAGAGGGAGAACTTGAGATTGGACAGATCTCGGCACTGCTAACTTCCTGTCAGTCGGTCGATGAAATCATGGCCGATCTAGTGGCGTCTTTTGAACGTGCCAAGAGGGCAAGTTATACCTTTGAGTGATTTTTCATCGTGTTTATTTTATATAAAAAGAGTTGTCTTGATGTGAAGCGCTAGTTTCAGTTTCGAGACAACTCTTTTCAAAAAAAGGGCAAATTAAGACTTAATCACATAGTTTTGTGTATTATATCTATAGTTCGATAGGATTATATTCTAAATTGAAAACATCAGCTACAGCTTTGTATAC
Organism: Bacteroides sp. QWL-09; assembly: GCF_058683585.1. Taxonomy (NCBI): domain Bacteria; kingdom Pseudomonadati; phylum Bacteroidota; class Bacteroidia; order Bacteroidales; family Bacteroidaceae; genus Bacteroides; species Bacteroides sp. QWL-09. The sequence continues at coordinate 47,621 of NZ_CM178748.1, forward strand.
GACTTTTCCTTTGACAATATTCAAGCCCAAAGCCAATGATTTATCGTCTTTGCATGCTTTTTCCCAACCCTTATTGGCTAGTGCAATAGCATAAGGCAAGGTTGCATTGGTCAATGCCAAAGTTGAAGTATAAGGTACAGCACCCGGGATATTAGCTACAGCATAGTGTAATATACCATCTACCGTATAAGTCGGCTCAGCATGAGTGGTTGGGTGAGACGTTTCGAAACAACCACCTTGGTCGATAGCAACGTCTACCATAACGGTACCCGGTTCCATGAGTGCTAACATCTCTTTCGTAATTAAGTGCGGAGCTTTGTCGCCCGGAATTAATACTGATCCGATCACCAAATCCACATCAGGAAGTTCTTTCTTGATTCTTAATTCCGAAGAATAAAGTGTTTTCACGTTCTTTGGTAGAGTTTCACTCAAATAACGTAAACGGTTCAAATTAACGTCGGCGATGGTTACATCTGCACCAAGACCGGCAGCCATCTGAGCCGCATTGCTACCTACGATACCTCCACCAAGAATTAATACTTTAGCAGGTTTTACTCCCGGTACGCCACCAAGAAGAATACCTTTTCCGCCTTTTGGACGTTCAAGGAAACGAGCACCTTCTTGAACCGACATACGTCCGGCAACTTCACTCATCGGCACCAACAGCGGAAGAGAACGGTCGTCTTTTTCTACGGTTTCGTAAGCTAAGCAGATTGCTTTGCTCTTGATCATGGCATGAGTTAGTTTTTCATCAGAAGCAAAGTGGAAATAGGTAAATAGCAACTGGTTTTCTTTAATTAAACCATATTCCGGAGTGATAGGTTCCTTTACTTTGATAATCATTTCGGCAATGCCGTAAACGTCTTCAATAGTAGGTAGGATCTGACCACCGACAGCTGTATATGCTTCGTCGGGAAACCCACTATTGGCTCCGGCTGTGTGTTGAACATATACTTGATGACCGCGCTTTACTAACTCAGAGACTCCTGAGGGAGTCATACCTACGCGGTTTTCGTTGTTTTTGATTTCTTTGGGTACTCCAATAATCATAATGTTATAGTATTAAGGGTTAAACGTGGCCGAATGTAGAAATAAATGGGTTAGGTTGTAGTTAAAAAAGAGATGTTTTACAACAGAATGTCACATTTTTCTGTTTTGCTGTTTTTTGCTAATATTGCAAGGTGTTATGAAAAGAGTGGTGTGAGTGAGATGAAAGTGTCGTTTTGAATCAATGTGGCCGACTTTTTGCTAAGCATTATTTTATAATCTATGTAGAATGATGTACATTTGCGATAGATTCAAACTAAAAAAGCATTTTTTCATGAAGTTATATATCGTAGCCTTAATGTTGTTATGCAACGTGAAGGGCTATACACAAACCGACACAAACCGACTATTTGCACCTCCTTTTAAGTTTCCTTTAACTTTGAGCGGTAATTTTGGCGAGCTCCGTGCGAATCACTTTCATGGTGGACTCGACTTCAAAACCGGTGGAATAAGGAAGCCTGTTTATGCTTTGGGTGAAGGTTATATCTCTAAAATACGGGTAACGAGCGGTTCGGGTTTTGTGCTCGAGGTTTGTTATGAGAATGGTTACCAAACCATTAATAGACATTTGGATGGATTTACGTCGCCGATAGCTGAGAGAGTAAAGCAACTACAATACGAAAAGGAGAGCTGGGAAGTTGAGATTGTTCCTGCAGTTGGGGAATATCCGGTTAAAGCTGGTCAGCAAATTGCTTGGAGTGGTAATACCGGTTATTCGGCGGGACCTCACTTGCATTTGGATGTACTAGATAAAAATAGCGGCGATCATGTTGATCCATTGCCCTTGTTTGCCGGACATATTAAAGACACTCGGGCACCTCTGGCGCAGGGGATTATGTTTTTCCCTCAGATTGGTAGAGGTGTGGTTGATGGCGGAGTAGGGCATAAGGTGATCTCACTGCGATACAATCGTCCGGTTGAAGCTTGGGGATGGATCGGAACCGGCATCAAGGCTTATGATTATATGAATGGAGTGAGCAATCACTATGGGGTTTATTCAGTAACGCTTTCGGTCGATGGAGAGAAAGTCTTTCAGAGTGAGGTCGATCGTTTTTCTGCCGATGAAAACCGTATGATCAACTCTTGGGTGTATGGAGGATATATGAAATCGTTCATAGAACCGGGAAACCGATTGCGTTTGTTGAAAACCTATAATGCTCATCGGGGACTGATACAAATTAATGAGGAACGGGATTATCATTTCTTATATACGTTGAAAGATGCATTAGGAAACACGTCCCAATATCGTTTTGTGGTCAGAGGAAAAGAACAGTCCATTGCTCCGATCGAGCATCGGGAGAAGTATCTTTTTGAATGGGATAAGACCAATTTCTTGCAAGAGCCAGGGATGACCTTGGTGGTGCCGCAAGGCATGTTATATGATGATGTACCGTTATACTATCAAGTTAAGGCCGATAGTGGGGATGTAGCTTACACGTATCAGTTGAACGATAAGTACACGCCTTTACATGCGGGATGTGAATTGAAAATAGGCGTTCGTCGAAAGGTGGTAACCGATACGACTAAGTATTATATTGCGCGAGTCATGCCGAATGGTAAAACGTATAGCGCAGGAGGACAGTACAAAGATGGGTTTGTTCGCACTCTGATTCGGGAATTAGGAACGTATACCGTTAAGGTGGATACGGTTCCGCCGTCTGTAACTCCCATTGCTAAAACAGCATGGGGACGACAAGGAAAGATCCGTTATCGGGTGAGTGATCGTCAAACCGGTATTGCTTCGTTCCGAGGTATGATTGACGGGAAGTATGCTCTCTTTCGACAACCGAATACGATGCGCCCTTATTGGGAGTGTGAGTTAGATCCTACGCATTTTAAACGTGGGGGAAAACATGTGGTTGAGTTTACGGTGGTCGATCATTGCGGAAACCGTAGTGTCTCGCACGATATTTTGTTTTGGTGATAGATTTATTTAATTGATTAACCAAGTATATAGTTATGAAGAAAATTCTCTTTTTGGCGGCGTGCTTCTTTGCTGCAACGGTAGAGACCTTTGCCTGCACAAACCTGATTGTTGGTAAAAATGCTTCTGCCGACGGGTCCACCATTGTCTCTTATTCTGCCGATTCCTATGGATTGTTCGGTGAGTTGTATCACTATCCGGCCGGTATCCATAAAAAAGGCACGATGATGAAGATCAACGAGTGGGACACCGGTAAATATTTAGGTGAGATAGAGCAAGCCCATCAGACGTATAATGTCATTGGAAACATGAATGAGTTTCAGGTGACAATTGCTGAGACGACTTTTGGAGGTCGCCCAGAGTTGGTTGATACCACCGGAGTGATCGATTATGGTAGCTTGATCTATTTAGGTTTGCAACGTTCACGCACAGCTCGTGAAGCCATTAAGGTGATGACCGATCTGGTACAGAAATATGGTTATTACAGCAGTGGGGAGTCGTTCACCATTGCCGATCCGAATGAGATCTGGATCATGGAGATGATCGGTAAAGGTCCCGGTATTCGCGGAGCGGTATGGGTCGCAGTTCGTGTACCCGACGATTGTATCTCGGCGCATGCCAATCAAGCACGTATCCACCAGTTCAATATGGACGATAAGGAGAATTGTGTTTATGCTTCTGATGTCGTTTCGTTTGCCCGTGAAAGAGGTTACTTTACCGGGGTGAACAAAGACTTTAGCTTTGCAAATGCTTATGCCCCTCTTGATTTCGGTGCTCGTCGTTTCTGTGAAGCTCGTGTATGGAGTTTCTTCAATAAATATACCGATCAGGGACAAGCATTCTTACCTTATATCCAGGGAGATACAGATACTCCGATGCCCCTGTTTATGAAACCAACTCGTAAATTGTCGGTACAAGATGTGAAAGAGATGATGCGCGATCATTATGAAGGAACACCTCTTGATATCACAAAAGATTTTGGCGCCGGTCCGTATAAGATGCCTTACCGCTTGTCGCCTCTAACGTTCAAGGTGGATGATAAAGAGTACTTCAACGAACGCCCGATCTCGACTCAACAAAGTGGCTTCGTCTTCGTGTCGCAGATGCGTTCATTTAAGCCGGATGCTATTGGTGGCGTGCTTTGGTTTGGTCTTGATGACGCCAACATGACAGCCTTTACACCGGTTTACTGTTGTACAACTAAAGCACCGACTTGTTATACCCGTGTAGATGGAGCCGACTATATCACTTTCTCATGGAACTCAGCCTTTTGGATTTACAACTGGGTTGCAAACATGGTTTATCCACGTTACGACTTGATGATTAATGATGTACGCGCTACTCAGAAAGAGTTGGAAACGACCTTCTTTAATGCCCAAGCCGGTATTGAAGAGACTGCCGAGAAACTTTTGTTGAAGGATAAAGCAGCAGCGGTTGAGTTCTTGACCAACTATACCGGAATGACGGCACAAAATGCTTTCGATAAATGGAAGAATCTAGGTACTTTCTTGATCGTGAAGTATAATGACGGAGTGACTAAACGAGTAAAAGACGGTAAGTTCGAACGTAACTCTATCGGTCAACCTGCAGGCGTGATTCGTCAAGGTTATCCAAAACCTTTCCTTGAAGAATATACCAAGCAAACAGGGGATCGTTATTTGGTAAAATAAATCTCATATAGTTTATCGTTCAAACGTCTGTTCTTGAATCTGAGAAGTGTATTCAAGGGCAGACGTTTCTGTTTATCGGCCTCTAGTCGGCGAATATTTTATTTAAATGAATAGGATTTGTAAACTTATTGCTTTACATTTGTCTGACTAAAATAGATAAAGAAGCATTAACCTAAAAAAGACTGTTATAATGGAAAATAGCGAACTCATCAAACAGGTGACTGAGAAAGCCGAAAAGTGGCTTTCACCTGCCTATAACGCTGAAACTCAAGCTGAGGTTAAACGCCTATTAGCGAACGAAGATAAAACGGAGTTAATCGAATCTTTTTATAAAGACTTGGAATTTGGTACAGGCGGTTTACGCGGTATCATGGGCGTAGGTAGTAACCGAATGAATATATATACTGTTGGTGCAGCTACACAAGGATTGTCAAATTACTTGAATAAAAATTTCAAAGAATTATCTCAAATCTCAGTAGTGGTTGGGCACGACTGTCGTAACAACAGCCGTTTGTTCGCTGAGATTTCAGCGAATATCTTTTCGGCCAATGGCATTAAAGTTTATCTTTTCGAAGATATGCGTCCGACACCGGAAATGTCGTTTGCGATCCGTCACTTAGGTTGTCAGAGTGGTATTATCTTGACGGCTTCACACAACCCGAAAGAATACAACGGTTATAAAGCCTATTGGGACGATGGTGCACAAGTATTGGCTCCACACGATAAAGGAATTATTGATGAAGTAAATAAGATCGCATCGGCTGCCGACATCAAGTTTGAAGGTCGTCCGGAGTTGATTCAGATGGTCGGTGAGGATATCGATAAGATATACTTGGATCAAGTGAAGACCATCTCGATCGAACCCGAAGCCATTGCCCGTCATAAAGATATGAAGATTGTCTATACGCCGATTCATGGTACCGGAATGATCCTTATTCCTCGTGCCTTGAAGATGTGGGGTTTCGACAATGTACATACTGTACCCGAACAGATGGTGAAAGACGGCAACTTCTCGACGGTCGTTTCACCAAACCCGGAAAATGCAGAAGCGCTTTCGATGGCGATCAACTTGGCTAAAGAGATTGATGCAGATATGGTTATGGCTTCCGATCCTGATGCCGATCGCATCGGTATTGCTTGTAAAGACGATAACGGCGAATGGGTTTTGATCAATGGTAACCAGACTTGCTTGATGTATTTGTATTACATCATCACTCAATATACGAAGTTAGGTAAGATGACCGGCAAGGAGTTTGTGGTGAAGACCATTGTGACGACTGAGCTGATCAAGAAGATTGCCGATAAGAACCGGATTGAGATGATCGACTGTTACACCGGTTTCAAATGGATTGCTCGTGAGATTCGCATTCGCGAAGGTGAGAAGATCTATATCGGTGGAGGCGAAGAGAGCTTCGGGTTCTTGGCTGAAGATTTCGTACGCGATAAAGACTCTGTATCGGCTTGTTGTTTGATCGCAGAGATCGCGGCTTGGGCAAAAGATAATGGCAAGAGCTTATACCAATTGCTTTTAGATATCTATTTGGAATATGGTTTCTCGAAAGAGTACACTGTGAACGTGGTTAAGCCGGGTAAGAGTGGTGCTGAAGAGATCAAAGCCATGATGGACAACTTCCGTTCTAATCCTCCGAAAGATCTTGGCGGTTCGAAGGTGGTTGCGATTAAAGACTATTTGAGCTTGAAGCAGACCGACGATAAAGGCCAAGTGATCGATCTTGATATGCCGGATACCTCAAATGTTCTTCAGTTCTTCACCGAAGATGGCGACAAGGTGTCGGTCCGTCCTTCGGGAACTGAGCCCAAGATTAAGTTCTATATGGAAGTGAAAGGTGAGATGGGGTGTCGTAACTGTTATGCTTCTGCAGAAGCGGCAGCGATGGACAAGATCGCAGCGATCCGTACTTCTCTACACATTTAGTCTATTCGACTCTTTTCTGATCTTGATCGGTCGGTGAGACACGTGATCGATGGATCAGAGAATCGTTTGATGAAATAAATGAATTATTCAAAAGCCTTTGCCCGATCTTTAAGAGAAGATCTTGGCGGGGCTTTTGTTTTTGGCAACGATTATATCAGTTCGTGATCTTTATGCGACTACGGAATATCGATTTATTAAAAGGACTACTCATCTTATTGGTGATAGTGGGGCATGTTGTTCGTGAGGAGATGAGTCACTCTCTTCTTCGAACCTTTATCTATAGTTTTCACATGCCACTCTTTGTGGCCATCAGTGGATTCCTTTATCATCTCTCGCCCGATAGTCGTGTGATGGATTTAATGAAGAAATATACCGTACGCCTCCTATTGCCTTGGGCGAGTGCCGTATTGATCTACTATTTTGCAACCGATGCTTATCTTGTCGGTGATTCATGGGGAACATCACTTGTCGACGCCTTCCTTTATCCTTATTATCATCTGTGGTTCATTCCGGCCTATCTGTCGTGGATTGCGCTCACCTGGCTCATGCGGCGATTAGGACTCAGTCATCGGCAGATTCTTTGGGCAGGGATTGGGATTAGCGTTGTAGCCACCATTCTGCAGCAAGCCTTACCGCTTCAAGGTGTTCCGGGAAAGCTCTTTTATACCTTTCGTCCTTACCTTTATCTTTATTTTGTGGTCGGCTTATGGTATCGACACCATCCTGTTCGGAGGACCCTTCGTACAGAATATATTTGGCCCGTGATCTGTAGTGTAATGGTGGTTTATCTCTATGTCCATCCGTTGCCGATGATGTCCCTTTGGGTCAATCTTCTCTTCAGCCTTTCCCTCATCCATCTCTTGCTTAACTTAGCCCTTGGCTACCAACTTCCTCATTGTCGTCAGCTAGAGTGGTTGGGTACCCATTCGCTGACTTTCTACTTATGGCATGTGCTTCCCATCCTCTGTGCCACCGCTTTCATTCCCAACATTCATTCGCCCCTGTTCTATATCGTGACTATTGCTTTAGAGCTTGTGTTGGTGGGGTTTTATTCTCTTTATATCAAGCAAAAACGACTTGAATATTAAGAGCCGCCTTCTTCGATTAGAGTAGGCCGTGTTATTTAATAGAATAATAAGTTTCGTGCTCTGTAATCATAAAGACCAACTTGGTCGTAAGGTAAAAAAGAGTGAATTAAATGTCGCTTACTCTTTTTAACTCTTTTTAAGCAGTTGTTGATCTGTTAGGTAAAAAAGATAGACTACATTTGTTTGTTGTAACTGATTTTATTTCTGCTATCGACGTTCTGATTGTAGTTATATTTATCTAGTTTCAATGCCTTTAATCGATCAAGTACTATTGAAGAACTAATACATGTGTCATGAAAAAACTATTTTTTCTTGTTTTTATTTCTTGGCTATTTACCTTAAATGCACAAGCCAAGGACTATAAATTATTTGGGAAAATTCTATTTACAGATTCAAAATCGCCCAAAGAGGTTTCAGTGGTTGCAATGACTGCCGACTCCCTAATCAAGAATCACCAATTAACCCATGCCGACGGAACGTTTATGTGGAAGAATCTTCCAGTCAGTCGTTACATCTTTAAAGTCGATATAGCGGGCTATGAGCGTGTCAATCTCCTCGTCGATTGGAAGAACGACCGACATATCGATTTGGGCACGATCTCTATTCTTCCTAAAAAGAAATCCTCTTTAGATGTCGATTTGCCGGAAGTTGTTGTCACCGGCAGTTCAATCATTCAGAAGGTCGATAAAATGATTGTGTTTCCCAAGGCTGCACAATTAAAGATCTCTTCCGGGAGTATCGATTTACTTCAAACCCTCAATCTCCCGGGGATGACTGTTAATCCGATCGAACAAAAAGTCCTTATTGAAGGAGCCGCTCCGATCTATCAAATCAATGGGCGTCCACAGCCTAGAGAACAAGTTTTGGGTCTTAGCCCCGATGATATCGATCGAATAGAGTATAGCAGTAGCCCGTCGATCCGTTATGCCAATAGCAATGCCGGAGGAGTCATAAACTTCATCCTTAAAGAGAAGCAGAATGGCGGTAACCTTTTCTCAAATCTGATGGCATCACCGATGACCGGCTTTTTAAATGGAACGCTAAGTACAAGCTTGCGTCATAAGAAGTCCGAGTTCACCCTCTTATACAACAATAGTTGGCGCGATTATGACAAGCGTTGGACCGATCGTGGCGAGTCTTTTGTTAGTCCATATAGCACTATCGGTCGCCTCAGTGCCGGTCGTTATTCACCGTTCGGTTATCTATCGCAAGAGATCAATCTTGGCTATAATTTACAGATTAACGATCGCACAATGTTTTCGGCCACTTTCCTCAATAGCATTGGACGTCAGCACACCTCTATAAATTCGGATATTCTGCAAACAGAAAACCAAGGCGCCAATACCAAGATCAATAGAGAAAGTAAAGCTCTGTTTAAAGCCTATTCCCCTTCGATCGATCTCTTCTTGATTCATCGATTCAGGAACAACCATTCTTTAGAATTTAATGTAGTGGGTACACTCACACAAAGTGATTATACCCGTCATCTGACCGATAGCTATGCTACCTCCTCTGTGGTTGAGAAATTCAATAACAACGTCGACAACAGTCGTCAGTCATTGATCGCCGAAGCCACCTATCGTTTTAAGGTTGGCACCCAGCAATTAGGGTTTGGCCTTCGTCATTTGCAGAGTTATACACGCAACGATTATAGTGGAAATTCCGATCAGACTACCCGCATGAATTCCGGAGATACCTACATGCATGGAGAATGGAAAGGAAGCCTAAATAAGTTTTCTTACTCTTTAGGAGTAGGGATAAAATACTATCAAGTCAGCAACCATTTAGATCAGCGTACCTATTTTCGTAACCTCGTAAGTCTGAATCTGTTGTATCCTCTTTCTAAGAACTTTAGGTTGAGCTACCTTTTTCAGTTAAAACCATCGCTTCCTACGCTTTCCCAACTGAGCGACGTTGAGCAGAGTTACGAGAAAATCCTCGTCATCAAAGGAAACCCTCAGCTGAAAGCCTACAACACGGTTAGAAATCGTTTACTCATGACTTACAATAAGAGTAACCTCAATGTCAACCTTTGGTTAAGTCACACGAAAACCTTTCATCCCATCTCTATTTATACCTATTATGAACCCCAGACTTTTGTTTCCGAGTATCGGAATCAGAATTATAACCAGCAGACCAATGCTCAGTTAGACATCAACCTTTCAAAACTTTTTAAGTGTTTAAACTTTTCAACCTCAGTCGGCTGGAATCGGTTCTCTACATCCGGTGAAGACTATCGCCATCAACTGTACAACCTCTATTGGTCGGCTTCTGTTCAAGCCTATTACAAATCGTGGTATTTGGTAGGCTCGTACACCCGCCCCAAGAAAGAACTCTCCGGAGAGATCGTGAGCTTGGAAGAGAACAACTCAACGTTGATGCTAGGTTATCGACATGGGCGTTTGAGCTTAAGAGCCGGTGTCTATTATCCGTTTACGAAAGCATGGAAAGTCAAGAGCGAATCCTTGTCGTCAGTCAACCCCTTCAGTGAAAGTGTACGCATCAAAGACAACGGCAACATGTTCGTGCTTGGAGTATCCTACCAGCTCAACTGGGGTAAGTCACTGAAGAAAAGTAAGAAGTCGCTACAGAACGCAGATGGTGAAGTGGGAATCTTAAAAGTTCAAGAATAGAGATCTCAGTCTGATCATCAAGTTTAAACTTTATATGATCCTTATCTGTTGATTAACAACACCTATCCTTAGCCAACTTGTATATTGGCTAAGGATCTTGTGTTAGATTCGATCACAAGATGTTTTTTTGTTATCACCTATAAATCAACGTATTATGGATGTATCAGAATTAAGAGAAATGTTTATGGCCTTTCGGGATAGCAGAATTCTTCTGACGGCCTACGAACTAGATGTCTTCACGTGTATCGGTCGTCAGAGTCTAGACTCGATGGAAATCTCAAAGAGACTGAAACTAAATCATAGGGCTACCGAGCGATTGTTAAACGCTCTGGTTGCCTTGGAACTGCTCCGTAAGGAGAAAGGGAAATTCACAAATACCGAACTCTCGCAGACCTATCTCTCTGCTGATAGTCCTTCCTACATGGCAGGATTCATGCACACCAATCATCTGTGGAATACCTGGAGTCAGCTGACTGAGGTGGTGAAAACAGGTGAAGCCGTTCAGCAAGTCGATATAAACAATCGTGGCGATCAATGGCTCAGTGCATTTATCCACGCGATGCACGACAGAGGCATGAAGCAAGCCCCTTCCCAAGTTGCCAAGATCGATTTGCAAGGAGTTCATTCAATGCTAGATGTTGGCGGTGGTTCGGGATGCTACAGTATGGCATTTATCCAATCGAAACCCACTCTGAAAGCCGTCATTTTTGATCTGCCCAATGTCGTTCCCATCTCCAGAGCGATCGTCGAAAAAGAAGGCTTCGCCGGTCAGATCGAGTTTTGTGCAGGCGACTATACCCAGAATGAGTTACCACAAGGTTACGACTTGGCTTTCTTATCCGCCATCGTTCACGGCAACTCCTCCGAGATCAATCAAGAACTGATCCGGAAGTGTTATCGAGCCCTAAATCCCAATGGACAGATCGTGATACAAGACTGGATCATGAATGATGACAAGACCGAACCGGTGGCCGGAGCAATCTTCTCAATCAATATGCTGGTTGGCGTGAACGATGGAGGTTGCTACTCCGAGAAAGAGGTGAGCGATTGGCTGATTCATGCCGGTTTCACGGCCATCAGAAGAGTAAGACTCGATGGAGGACTATCGCAGATGATCGCCGTAAAGAAATAACCATGCAGCACGGCTAACCTATCATAAAAAGAAAGGAGTGACATCCGTCACTCCCTTCCTTTAATCAACAGACTATTCTCCGTATTTTTAAGTGTTTCGCTCTTAATCTTCAACTGATGCTCCACGATCAGATCATAATCGCAATGCTGGTCGGCACTTTTGCTCGTCACCACCAATAATTCCAGCGACATCAGAAACGCAAACAAGAACAGATAAAAGGCTAGAGCCACACCATCCTCGCTTAAGATGCCGAATAATGCTTTCAACTCCTCTAAGAATCCCGTTTCCGCCTCTTCGTACTCCTTCCGTACCTCGTCGGCCACTGTCATCTTCCTTTTTTGAAAATCCTCCAGCTGCTTGACCGCCGCTTTCAGAGCCTCTTCATTCGCTTTCACCTGACCGCTTAACGGATTTTCCACATTACGTTTCGTCACGTTGGTTGTTTTCTCCAAGATCGGTTTCCCATCGCTATCCACCCCTGTCTGTCGGGTGATGGTCTGCACATCAGTAGCCGCGATCACCGGTCGTTTGTCGAGCTTATCATAAAGTTCGATGTTTGCCTTTCCCAGCGAGTCGATGGTTTGCGTGACGCGTACAATGTCTGCATCCAAAAAGTGCATCCGTTTAGGAATCTCCTTATTGATCTGTTCCGTTCTGATCTCCTTCATCTTCACCTGAATATCATTCTTAAAGATAATCTGGTCGAAGATGGCCGATCCCAAGACCGCCATAAGAAACGCTAGAAAGAAACGTACCACAGCCATAAAACCGAGTTTCCCGGTAAGTATGATATACCGTTCGATGCAAATGATGATAGCCACAAATACCGCCGATACCGCGATCTTACCGAGCAAGCTATCTATTCCGATATAGTTATCCGCAAAGCAGAAACCAATTGTTCCCCAGATCGCAATCAAGATGATGATTGCCGAGATATACTTTTTCAGCGAACGATGGCTCGCCTCACCACATTCCCTTAGAATGTTCGCATCCCATCCAATCAGGAAGCAGCCGATTTTGGTCAGAAAGCCGACCTTATTCTTATCTCTCATGACGTAGTAAAGTTTCCGATTTAGCTGCTAACCCCTTTAAAAAGCCTCTTTCGTACGACTTGACCATACTCAATAACTGCTCTTCATCTCTGTCGAGCGAAGTTCTCATTTGTGCCAACACCTCCATGTGTTCCAGATAAGTTTGCTTTCTAGCTTTTAAAGTCAATGAAGTATTAATCAGTCCTTGCTGTTCGAGAATACCGATTTGTACCTCGATATCCCTTAAGTCTCCCTTATAACGCAAAGTAACCTGTTCGAACAGTCGTTTCAGTTCATTTCGGATAATTACCTTCTTCGAATCTTTGTAAGCACAATCCGCATTACACATGGCATCATTATACCCATCTTCCTCATAGTCTCTACTGATAAAAGCATAGACCGCATCAATAGGCATGCTTGTTCCATAATAGATTTTCCCAGAAGGTGTATTATCCGGGTCGGAGTGGTCGACAAAATCTTCAGGTCTGATCTCCGGAAGCTCTTTAGCCGGTGCTTCCGGGGCGGCGATTGGTTCAGTCGGCTTCTTTGAGCCGAATAGTGATGAAAATAATCCCATAAGATATGATATGTGTTAATGATTAATATTCTTCATTGGAATATCGTATTTATAATGTCCTCGTTTGTGGCATGATTCACAAAGAGTGACAAGATATTTATCGTCGTACTCCCATGGAGCGCACTTCTTTTTCGTTCGTAGATTGAAATGATATTGTTTGTGATGTACGGTCAGTCGATCTGTTGCACCACAGATGGCACATTTGTACTGATCTCTTTTAATGATATTGGCGCGTTTTTCCATCCATCGCTTATCAAATAAGAGTTCTCGATATGAACCATGTTCATCGTTGTGGTTATTCATATATGAGTTGTGGCTTTTATGTCTCTTGCTAGAGAACGTTAATCACTAAATATATTAGACGTATAGGCGTTTATTAAAGTTGCAGATTCGTATTAAAAAAGCCCCCGTTATAGGACGAGGGCAACCTAAAGTTTTCACAACGGAATAATCCTTATTGTGATTTGCTTCAAAATTAGTGTTGCAAATATAATAATGTTTTTAATAGTTTATTCTTTCTTTTGGAAAAAAAATATACTTTTGACTTAAATAATAAATATTTTATCATGAAACGGGTTTTAGGTTTAGATCTTGGGACAAATAGTATAGGTTGGGCTGTAGTCAGACTCAACCAAAAGGGAGAGGAAGAGACACAGTGCATAGAACTATCGGGTAGTCGCATTATACCAATGGATGCAGCCACACTTGGCGATTTTGATAAGGGGAATGTTCAGTCGCAAGCGCATGAACGTACCAATTTTCGTCTAGTGCGGCGTATCCGTGAGCGTAGCTTATTGCGACGCGAAAGGATGTTAAAGGTATTGAATACCATGGGATTCTTACCGGAACATTTTAGCCAATCGATCGACTTCTCTAATCATTCGGCAAAATTCAAGGCTCATTCAGAGCCTAAATTGGCTTGGGTGGAAATTGCTCCAAAGACTTATGAGTTTCTTTTCCGGGAATCTTTTGAAGAAATGTTGAACGATTTTCGGGTTCATCAACCCGCATTAGTCTCCGAAGGGCGACAAGTTCCTTACGATTGGACCATTTATTATTTACGAAAAAAAGCATTATCTGCTAAAATTAGTAAAGAAGAATTGGCATGGATACTGTTAAATTTCAATCAGAAACGAGGCTACTATCAGTTGCGTGGTGAAGAGGATGAAGAAAAGGCCAATAAAGATGAGCGTTACTACGCTTTAAGAGTCGATCGGGTAGAAGCGACCGATGATCGGAAAGGGCAGGATGTTTGGTATAATGTATATCTCGAGAACGGTTGGATTTATCGTCGTTCAAGTCGTGTCCCTCTTGATTGGGAAGGTAAAATCAAAGAGTTTATTGTGACCACCGACTTAGCTCCCGATGGTACCCCAAAAACCGATAAGGACGGTCAGGTGAAACGATCGTTTCGTGCACCTAAGGAGGATGAATGGAAACTTTTGAAGAAAAAGACCGAATTCGATATTGATCAAAGTGGAAAAACGGTTGGAGCCTATATTTATGATACGCTTCTACAAAATCCAAATCAGAAGATCAAGGGCAAGCTGGTGCATACCGTCGAACGTCGTTTCTACAAAGATGAGCTCAAGGCGATCCTTCGTCAGCAAATGGCCTTTCATCCCGAGCTAACCGATCGTACCCTTTATGAAGCCTGCCTGAACGTCCTTTATCCTCAAAACAAAGAGTATAAGAACAATATTTCGGCGCGTGACTTTGTTTATTTATTAGTCGACGATATTCTTTTCTATCAGCGCTTGTTAAAAAGCAAAAAGAGCTTGATCGACAATTGTCCATACGAGTCGCACGAATACGTCGACCGTTCTTCCGGTGAGATTCACTCTGTCGGCGTGAAGTGCATTGCGAAATCGCACCTCCTCTTTCAAGAATTCCGTTTGTGGCAATTCATCGACAATATTCGTCTTTACGAGAAAGAAAAAATAGTCGACGGTCGCCTTCAATTCGATGTTGATGTCACGGCCGACTTTCTAAAGACTCCCGATGATTATGTAGCCTTATTTACTTGGTTGAACGATCGAAAAGAGATCAAGCAAGCCACCTTTTTGAAATATCCACCTTTTGGATTAAAGAAGAATGCCGATCGCTATCGTTGGAACTATGTTGAAGATAAAGCTTATCCTTGCAATGAGACCCGTGATTTGATGATCCATGCTTTGACTAAAGCCGGACTTCCTGCGGAGTTCTTAAATCAACCCGCAAAGCTACAGTCCAAAGGCGCTCATACGGCACCCCGGACCCTACCAACAATCGAACACCATTTGTGGCATCTCCTCTATTCCGTTGAAGACAAACATGAGTTAGCAACCGCACTGAAACGCTTTGCATCGACCTACGAACTCAACGAACAGTTTGTTGAAGTGTTCCTGAAATTCCCTCCGTTTAAAAAAGAATATGGCGCTTATTCCGCCAAAGCCATCAAGAAACTGTTGCCTTTGATGCGACGCGGGTCCTGTTGGACAGTCGAAGCGATCGATGCCTCCACGCAAGAACGAATTCACCAACTCATTGCAGGCGAATTAGACGAAAAATGGACACAAAAGGCTCAAAGCAAGATAACCTTTGGAGGAATCGAACAGTTTAGCGGATTACCCCTTTGGCAGGCTTGTTACGTCGCTTATGGACGTCATTCAGAAGCGAGTGAAATCAAGAAGTGGCATAGCCCCGAAGATTTAGAAGCCTATATTAAAGGATTCAAACAACACGCCTTGCGCAATCCGATTGTCGAGCAAGTCATCCTTGAAACCCTTCGTGTGGTTCGCGACCTCTGGCGCAAAGCTGGCCGGATCGATGAGATCCATGTTGAACTCGGTCGCGAGATGAAGAACCCGGCCGATAAGCGGAAACAGATGACTTTGAGAAATCTAGAGAACGAAAACGCCAATCTTCGCATCAAAGCCCTTCTTGCAGAGTTTATGAATCCTCAGTTCGCTATTGAGAATGTACGCCCTTATTCTCCTAGCCAGCAAGAGATTCTCCGTATTTACGAAGATGCCGCATTGAACGGCGATGAAGAAGTGCCCGACGATATCCTCGCGATCTTGAAGAAGTTTAAAGAAAGTGACGTTAAGAAACACCCGACAACGTCCGAAGTATTACGCTACAAGCTTTGGCTAGAACAGAAATACCGTTCGCCCTATACCGGTGAGATTATTCCGTTGGGCAAACTCTTTACCACCGCCTATCAGATAGAGCACATCATTCCACAGTCGCGTTACTTCGACGACTCCTTCAACAATAAAGTGATCTGTGAATCGGAAGTCAACAAACTTAAAGATAATCAGCTAGGCTATGAGTTTATCAAAGCGAATGCCGGACGATTGGTTGAACTTAGCTTTGGTCGCACAGTCAAAGTTCTGAGTGTAGAAGCCTACGAATCTTTTGTGAAAGATCATTACGGTAAAGTGCCTAGCAAGATGAGAAACCTCATGATGGACGAGATCCCGGAGAAGTTCATCGAGCGTCAGCTGAACGACACCCGTTACATCAGCAAAGTGGTCAAAAGTCTATTGTCGAATATCGTTCGCGAAGAACTTCCCGATGGCACTTACGAGCCGGAAGCCATCTCGAAGAATGTCATCGTCTGTACCGGTGGAGTGACCGACCGACTGAAAAGAGATTGGGGGGTGAATGATGTTTGGAATAGTATTGTTACACCACGTTTTGAGCGGATGAACGACAAACTGCCCAATAACCAATTTGGACATTGGGAGAATGCCGATGGTAAGCGATACTTTCAAACCGCCATGCCATTAGAATATCAAAGAGGGTTTAATAAGAAACGTATCGACCATCGTCACCATGCAATGGATGCCATTGTGATTGCTTGTGCCAATCGTAATCATGTGAACTATCTCAATAACGAATCGGCTTCTGCCAAAGCAGCCTGTTCGCGTAACGATTTAAAACATCTGCTTTGTGAGAAACAAAAGACCGATGCCGGCGGTAATTACCGATGGGTGGTTAAGAAACCTTGGGACACCTTTACCCAAGAGGTTCGTCAAAGCTTATCCGATATTATTGTCAGTTTCAAGCAGAACCTGCGTGTGATAAACAAAACGAAGAACTATACCGAAGGTTTTGATCCGTCGACCGGTAAGAAAACCAATCGTGAACAAGTGAAAGGTGATAGTTGGGCTATTCGTAAGCCGTTGCACAAGGAGACCGTTTATGGACGTGTCAATCTACGCCAGCAAAAAGAGGTCCGTCTTTCTGTGGCTTTAGAGACTCCGGAACTTATTGTCGATAAGAAAGTGAAGGCCCAAGTTCGGCAGCTTTTGTCTTATGGCTACGATAAGAAGAAGATTGAGAAGTATTTCAAAGAGAATGCCTCTTTGTGGAAAGAACTCTCCCCGGCCAAAGTTGCCGTTTACTATTTTAGTGATCAGACCAATGAGCCATTTGTGGCTTGTCGTAAAGTGCTCGATACTAGCTTTAATCGGAAGAAGATCGAAGAATCGGTCACGGATACAGGTATACAAAAGATTCTGTTAGCTCACTTGGAAGCCAACGAGAATAAGCCAGAACTAGCTTTCTCTGAAGATGGAATTGATGCCATGAATAAAAACATTGTAACATTGAACAATGGAAAGTTTCATCAGCCGATTCTGAAAGTACGAGTTTACGAGTCGCTCGGTCTAAAATTTAAAGTGGGTTATACCGGAAGCAAAGTCGATAAATATGTTGAATCGGCCAAAGGAACTAATCTGTTTTTTGCTGTTTATCAAACAAAAGACGGACAACGAAGTTACACAACCGTTCCTTTGAACGAAGTCATCGAACGTCAGAAGATGGGATGGAGTTCGATCAACGAAACGAATGAGAAGGGTGATACCTTGCTCTTCTCTCTTTCGCCAAACGATCTTGTTTATGTGCCAACCCCCGAAGAGCAAATCTCCGGAATAGATTGGAGTAAGATTGATAAGACAAGAGTTTATAAGATGGTGTCTTCAACAGGAAATCAATGTTTTTTTGTTCCGTATTTCATTTCTACACCTATTGTTAATGTGTTAGAATTAGGTGCAAACAATAAAGCAGAAAAGTCGTGGACGGGTGAAATGATAAAATCGGTTTGCGTTCCATTTAAGATTAATCGTTTAGGAGAGCAATGATAAAGAAAACCTTATACTTTGGTAATCCGGCTTACTTATCGTTACGTAACGAACAACTCGTCATAAAGCTACCGGAAGTTGAAAAGAACGATCAACTTCCGGAAGGCTTTAAAGCGCAATCGGAGCTCACCAAACCGATTGAAGATATAGCCGTTGTGGTACTCGATCATAAACAGATAACTTTAACTACCGGAGTGATGGAAGCTTTATTGGAAAATAATTGTGCGATCATCACCTGCGATAGTAAAAGTCTTCCGGTGGGTTTATTGCTTCCCTTGTGTGGGAATAAACTTCAATGTGAACGTTTTCATGAACAGCTGAATGCGTCTGTACCCTTGAAAAAGCAACTTTGGCAACAGACCATGATGGCAAAGATCAACAATCAAGCCACGATCTTGTCCGAGTATCGCCAAGAGAACGTACGTTGCATGCGTATCTGGGCAAACGATTTGAAAAGCGGTGATCCCGATAATCTGGAAGCTCGTGCGGCAGCCTTTTATTGGAAGTCGTTGTTTGGTCATGTGCCGGGATTTATTAGAGATCGTAATGGCATACCTCCTAATAATGTCCTTAATTATGGCTATGCCATTCTGCGTGCCGTGGTTGCGCGCTCATTGGTTGTCAGCGGACTGTTACCAACATTTGGTATTTTTCATCATAACAAATACAATGCTTATTGCTTAGCCGACGACATTATGGAGCCTTATCGACCTTATGTCGATGAATTGGTCGTTCGCTTGTTCGATAGTCGAGTCGATTGTAATTCACTTCATAAAGAACTGAAGGCACAGTTGCTCACGATCCCCACACTTGATGTGGTGATTGGAGGTAAGCGCAGTCCATTGATGGTTGCAGTAGCCCATACCACGGCATCACTTTATCGATGTTTTAGTGGAGAGTCTCGCCGAATTGTTTATCCCGAGAGATAATGGAACGTTTTAGTGAATATAGAATTATGTGGATACTTGTACTTTTTGATCTACCTACCGAAACAAAGAAGGATAAAAAAGCCTATACTGATTTCCGTAAGAATCTTCAAAAAGACGGTTTTACGATGTTTCAATTTTCTATTTATGTAAGGCATTGTGCTAGCAGTGAGAACGCCAAGGTGCATATTAAACGTGTGAAGTCTTTTTTGCCGGAATTTGGCCAAGTCGGTATTATTTGCATTACCGATAAGCAATTTGGCGAGATAGAACTCTTTTATGGCAAGAAAATACATGCTATTAATACTCCGGGGCAACAACTTGAGCTCTTCTAATGCAATATAGTCGTGTTGATAGAATTAAAAAATCCCGTAATCTTACGGGATTTTTTAATGTGTATACAGCTTTTTTTTAATCCTAAAACGCTCTGTAAAGCATTGTTTTTCAGTCGTTTGTGTGGATCGTGCTGTAACCAATGGTTCAAAGATACTAATTTGAGAGCAAATCACAACCGAATTATGGGCTTCCTAACGAGGTTATTGGCTGTAACCAATGGTTCAAAGATACTAATTTGAGAGCAAATCACAACTTGTTATCTCCTAGGGTATTTTTCCCTATGGCTGTAACCAATGGTTCAAAGATACTAATTTGAGAGCAAATCACAACTCTGATATAATCATCGAGTGACTGCTTACTGCTGTAACCAATGGTTCAAAGATACTAATTTGAGAGCAAATCACAACTAACCCAGTATCGGGGTCGACATAGATTCGCTGTAACCAATGGTTCAAAGATACTAATTTGAGAGCAAATCACAACAGGTATGGACCACTAACATGAGACGTGTACGCTGTAACCAATGGTTCAAAGATACTAATTTGAGAGCAAATCACAACATACCTTCCTAGTTAGTTAGTCATTTTTTCGCTGTAACCAATGGTTCAAAGATACTAATTTGAGAGCAAATCACAACTCTTTTGTGAAACTCACTTTCCCATCGGAAGCTGTAACCAATGGTTCAAAGATACTAATTTGAGAGCAAATCACAACGAAAAACTTCAATATAAAATTACTCGCGTGCTGTAACCAATGGTTCAAAGATACTAATTTGAGAGCAAATCACAACAAGTAAATAAAAAATGAAAACATTACAGATGCTGTAACCAATGGTTCAAAGATACTAATTTGAGAGCAAATCACAACGAGGCTGCGAATGATCCCCACATCACGGCAGCTGTAACCAATGGTTCAAAGATACTAATTTGAGAGCAAATCACAACTATTATGCAACATGTTGAAGGAGATGCAAGGCTGTAACCAATGGTTCAAAGATACTAATTTGAGAGCAAATCACAACAGAACGTCCGCAATGCTCAAATCCGCAACCGCTGTAACCAATGGTTCAAAGATACTAATTTGAGAGCAAATCACAACAAAGTTTAGCTGCGTCTGCTTGATGGCATGGCTGTAACCAATGGTTCAAAGATACTAATTTGAGAGCAAATCACAACAGTCCACGTTGAGATAGAGCCATCCTCGTGCTGTAACCAATGGTTCAAAGATACTAATTTGAGAGCAAATCACAACCAGCTGTGATGCGTTATTTATCGAAGCTGCGCTGTAACCAATGGTTCAAAGATACTAATTTGAGAGCAAATCACAACTAGTCTTGACAACAAACATACATATAGATGCTGTAACCAATGGTTCAAAGATACTAATTTGAGAGCAAATCACAACCGGAACCTGATTCAACCGGGAAACAGCATAGCTGTAACCAATGGTTCAAAGATACTAATTTGAGAGCAAATCACAACGCATCGTGACGTATAGATGTCGTAGTAACAGCTGTAACCAATGGTTCAAAGATACTAATTTGAGAGCAAATCACAACCAGTATTTGTAGGTGGAACATCAGTAGTTGGCTGTAACCAATGGTTCAAAGATACTAATTTGAGAGCAAATCACAACTTCTATTTCATTGGAATAACTGGCTTAGCAGCTGTAACCAATGGTTCAAAGATACTAATTTGAGAGCAAATCACAACTAGTATTTTTGTATCCAACAGCGGCTATTAGCTGTAACCAATGGTTCAAAGATACTAATTTGAGAGCAAATCACAACAGGAGCAGACATCTATCTATCCGTTAAGAAGCTGTAACCAATGGTTCAAAGATACTAATTTGAGAGCAAATCACAACTACTCTAGTAGAATTACAAGATATATATAGGCTGTAACCAATGGTTCAAAGATACTAATTTGAGAGCAAATCACAACATAATATTTTATCTTTCTTTGTATCTGAAAGCTGTAACCAATGGTTCAAAGATACTAATTTGAGAGCAAATCACAACCATCTTCCTTGACAGCATCCGCCTTACCTGCTGTAACCAATGGTTCAAAGATACTAATTTGAGAGCAAATCACAGCTTGTTCCATAATATTCATTTATATTTAGTTGCTGTAACCAATGGTTTAAAGATACAAATTTTAGAGCAACTCCCACCGTCTTTGTTGAATTTGTGAAAAATCACAACAGCTAGGCTCTATTTGGTGTCAACTCTGTAGGGTATATATTGGGGATCTTCGTCCATTTTGCGATAGAGTTTGATCCATTTGGCGGCACATTTTATAGTGACCAAAATATCCTGATTGATGTCGTTCGCATTATCACCGCGTAATCCGATGTCTTGTAAGGATCCTACGAGATTCACTGCAATGCGATAGCCGCGTACCATCTCGTGTGTATATAGTGCTTTCTGACGGAAGGCTTCAAGGTCTTCATCAGTCTTGAACGGTAAACATTGAAACATTAAATTAGGGTGTTTCATGCTCATAATGTAAGTATATGGGCCTAGTTTTTCGTGGTTCTCAAATGCCACAAAATTCACCTCGGAAATTTTATGAATATGAAGGTTGTGTCTTTTCTCGAGGTTGGATATCATCTCTTTATTCATAGGCTAACGTTCTTTTGCGATTGATAGTTTTAAAGTTGTAACCAATGGTGCAAAGATACTAAAAAAGTAAATAAAAACAATTACATTCTCTGCGAAGAGCCGTTCTCTTTATTGAACGACTCTTTTTTGAAAACAGCACCTTTATACCTAAATATAGTCTTAGAATGGTAACACTTCTGTGTCCGGTAAAGTCATCCCATAACGGATGAGAGCTTTCTCCACCTCTTGCACGATTGGTAGGCTCATTCCCGAAACCCTTAATAGGGCAGATGTGGGGAAGAGCAGGAGATTGCCCACGGTATGTATTCCCGCGTTGTCAAGTCGGGTTATGGTGATTGGCGAGAGCTCTAGATCTTCGATGGGCATGCTCTCGTATAGACAAGCGACTTGGAGTTGTTCTTCGCTCTTTTTATGGCGCGTGATCTCCAGTTGTAAGGTTGTAATCACTTGACAAAAATGATTATTCTCGCTCTTGATAGAATTGTTCTCACTTTTGATGGAATTGTTCTCATTCCTGAGAGATCGGTTCTCACCTCTGATGGCGACGTTCTCTTTTTTGAGAGCCATGTTTTCTTTCCTCATGAGCGTGTTCTCCTTCTTTATAATCGTGTTCTCCTTTTTGATGGCTTTTTGATTCTTTGCCATAGCCCCGACCTCTTTTGCCGTGATCTTGGCCTCTTGTTGCATGGTTAGTACTTCTTTTTTGATAGAATCTTTTTCTAGCAGCATCTTTTCATGTTCAGCCTTTAGCGACTGGTTTTCTGCTTTAATCACTTCGTTTGCTTTTCTGAGCGTTTCGTTCTCTTTACGGAACGTCTCATTTTCTTTAGGGAACGCTTCACATTCTTTTTTAAGCTTCTCGTTTGCTTTTGAAGATGATTCGATGCCGTAGGTCGGCTCATTGATCGGCCGTTGGCTCGATCTGGAAGAATTGGTATTCATGTTTTTCTTTTTTAAAATGAATAATTAAGGTTAATTTCAATGACAGATAGGGGGATCGTTGTCGTCTGTTTTACTGTCGGTCGACAAAGACTCTTGCTGCCGGAAGCTAGATGTTGAAGGTTTTTTCAGTAGCGAAGGTTTTTTCAGTAGCGAAGGCTTTTTCAGTAGCGAAGGCTTCTCAATGATTGAACGTTTGGATAATGACGCACCATCCTCAGGATCGAAATCTTCAGGATCGAAATCTTCAGGATCGAAATCCTTAGGATCGAAATCCCTTGGCTCTAGCTCGTTCGATGGAATGAGCCCCGGGGGTGATTGAGGACAAGGGGCGGGGACAACCACCGGTCTTCGTCGTTTGAGGCCGATCTGCTTCTTTGTCTTGTCAATTTGTTGAGTCAGTAGTGCAATTCTTTTTTTGAGACTGTAACTCTTCTGCTTTATTTTCCTTTGCTCTTTTTGGCTCGTTTTAAGTTCCTCATTGAGGGCTCTTCTTTTCTCTTGTCTCCACTTTATTCTTCGCTTTTGTGTCTGTTCTGATGCGTTTCTCTTTGGTGGTTTATTTGTAGATTCGTTCATCGATTTGCCTATTGATTCTCCTATCGATTCACCTATTGATTGGTTCGCCGATTGACCAGCTGATTCGGTTGCCGATTTACTCACCGATTTACCCATCGAATTGCTAGTCGGTTTGTTGACTGGTTTACTCTCCAATTGACTCACTCCTCTGCCCATTGATTGACTTTTCGTCTTGCCTGCTGCTTGATTTTCTATCTTACTTGCCGTTTGACTTTTTGCCTCGCCCGTTGATTGACTTTTTGTCTTGTCTGTCGCTTGATCCTTGATCTCCTTTCCCGCTTGGTTCTTGATCTCCTTTCCCGTTTGGTTTTTTATTTCGTTCGCTTGTTCTCTCTTTAATTTAGGCTTTGAGTTTAAGTTTGAGTTTGAGTTTAAGTTTAAGTCTTGACTGACTTCCTTCTTCGGCTCTTTGACTTTTTTCTCCTTTTTTTCTTTGAGTTGGTTAGCTTTTACCTTCTCCTTTCTTCCCCTCTTTTTGTTTTTTTGAGCTTGGCGAACCCGCTCGTTGGCTTCTTGCTTCTTGAGTAAGTGATTCGTGTCGATAGGACTGAAAATGGTTTCTCCGGAGCGGATGGGAGAGTCGACCGGCACAGGCATGATATCGAGTCGCTGTTGATTGTATATGCAATATAACATTGCACCCAAGAATTGTCGGAGATGGAAGTTATAGTTGGCTTCCTTCAACAGATAAGAGACGGTTTTAAAATAATGACTGACGGTGGAGTTGAGGGTGTGCTCCATGCGTAATGTCGTTTCCTTACATTGGTCTGTGTCTTCATAAATCTGCTCGAGTGAAAGTTGACAAAAGTATCGTAACTTGATGATCAATAAGCATAGATCGACTGCCGGTTCTTCTTTGTCTTTACGTGGTTTAAAATCGTTGTTTTTCATTGTTTTTATAAAAAAATAGTTGAAATACTGTCCTTTTATTCAGTGGTTTACAAAGATAGATGTTGTTTTTTTTATAGTCGGTAAGGTCTACCTTACCGGTTATGTTTTTTTTTATGCTGACCTTTGTAAGTGTAACAGGTTAAGGGAGTTATCCCTCTGAAAATTATTTAAAAAATAAAGGTTTTGACGATGAAAACATTAGATTTTAATTTCCGAGAGAGTGTGATGTGTGTGGATGATAAGCTTCAGTTGTTGCTAGTCAATGAGGGGCTGAAAGGAATGGGCGTTTACTATCTGCTTCTGTTGACACTCAACCGACAGCCGTACCGTTCGGCGTCGTTTGGCATCTTGCATTGGCTGACGGGCTTGTGCCGGGTGAACTATTCGTATCTTATACATATTGTGCGCGACTTCGACTTGTTCTTGTTTACCGACAATCGGTTTGCGGTGAAGGTCGTGGAAGAGACGGCTCGTTGGAATGAACGCTCTTTTATGGGGGATTCAAGGGGTGGCAACGATCTGACAAGGGGCGGTAATGATCTGACAAGGGGTGGCAACGATCTGACTGTTCGGACGGACGATTGTGTGGCTGTAAATGACTATGTGGACAGGGATGGGAATGAAGTTGCCGATCGAACTGATAATGAAGCTGATAATGCTGCTGTTCACGCCACTGATAATGTTGCTGTTCACGCCACTGATAATGCCACTGTTCACGCAGCTGATAACGCCACTGTTCACGCAGCTGATAACGCCATTGTTCACGCAGTTGATAATGCATCTGATAACACAATTGTTAATGCAACTGTTAACGCAACTGTTAACGCCACTGTTAATCGAAATGTTAATCGAATGGAACTTCGAACCTGTAACGCGCTGAAAGATAGAAATTTGTCCTCCCGCGTACGCGCGCGCTTTAGTAACAGTAGTATCTCTTTATATAAAGAGAGAGAGATAAAAAGAAAAAGAAAGCATCAAGAAAAGTCGGTGGCTTCTTCCGGCTCTTCCTCATGGGAGTCGATGCTTGATGAGATTCTTTCCCCGGAGGGTTACCAAAAAATGATGGCGGTGCATTCGGGATTGAACGAGCGGTTTATCAAAGATAAGGCGTTTATCGTCGAGGCTTTTAAACGTCACGTGCGGTTGCTGGGTACGGATGTGGGGTTGAAATCTCCTTCGGATGTGAAGTATTACTTCGCCAATTTCATGCGCGAAGGGAGTCCCACGTGTAAGAAAGTTGCGGTGGAACTCGATCGTGAGGAACAACGCCGTTGGGAAGAGAATCCTTATCGGTTTGAAGAGTTGATCGACGGTTGCCGCACTTATTGCGGAAATGTGATTCCTCCCGATGCGCCTCCTCGTCCCTCTCGTGAGTCGGTGTGGGACGAACGGCGATTGTATTGGCGATGATCTGATAAAGCTTTATGACTTGATAAAGTCTTATGATCTGATCTTGATCTTAAACTTAACCTTAGTCTTGATCTTAAACCTGATCTTAACCTTGATCTTAACCCAGATCTTGATTTTAATCTTAATCTTGATCTTAATCTTGATCTTAAACTTAAACTTGATTTTAATCTTAAACGAAATACGACCATGAGAAATTTCAGAAAGTATAATGTCGATTTGCGCGGACATTCGGCAGGAAGAGTAAAAACCTATTGCGAACGTTGTCGGTCGACCCGCCGCAACAAGCGCGACCGTTCGTTGTTGGTCGACATCGACAAAGGGGTGTGCCACTGTTTCCATTGTGGGGTGACCTTCGTGGTGCCCGATGACGATGAGGAGGATCGGCGGCGGGAGCGGCAACAAAAATCACGTCGGGAGGAGGTGCCGCAGCACTTCAGGCGACCGGTGTTCGACGTCACGAAGTTATCGATCTCCGAACGGTTGGAGCGGTGGCTGGTCGAGGAACGTTGTCTCTCGCAGGAGGTGATCCGACGGATGAAGATCACGGAGCAGGAGGAATGGATGCCTCAATCGGAGAAGCGTGAACGGTGTGTCTGTTTCAACTATTTCGAGAATGAGCGGTTGGTAAACACGAAGTTCCGGAGTGGGAGCAAGCATTTCAAGATGGTGCAGGGGGCGGAGCTGATCCCGTATAACATCGACAGTGTGCGTGACGCGGAACAGATCTATGTCACCGAAGGGGAGATCGATGCGCTGTCGCTTCTTACCGTGGGCTTCTCGGCGGTCATCTCGGTACCCGCCGGTGCCAATGCGGGATTGACGTATCTCGATCGGTTTCGAGAGTCGCACTTCGGGCGACTGCGGACGGTGATCGTGGCGTCGGATACTGACGAGGCGGGACTGGCGTTGCGTGAGAATCTACTGACGTACTTTGGACCGGAGCGTTGTCGGGTGGCGACTTATGGTGAGGGGTGTAAGGATGCGAATGAGCATTTGCAGAAGTTCGGTGCGGAGAGTCTGCGTATCGTCATGGAGCAGGCCAAGGAGGTGCCGCTTGTGGGGGCGTGTACGGCGAGCGATCTGAAGAGCGATTTGCGGGCGTTGTTCGAGAATGGTTTCTCGCGTGGTGCCGAGACGGGGTGGAGTGAGATGGACGAGATTTGTACGTATGAACGTCGGCGACTGGCCATCGTGACGGGTATCCCGAACTGTGGCAAGTCGGAGTGGGTCGATGAGTTGGTGCTTCGGCTCTGTCTCCGTCACGGTTGGAAGATCGGCTTCTTTAGTCCGGAGAATGTCCCGATTGTCTATCACTTGCGGAAGTTGGCCGAGAAGCTCACGGGTTGTCAGTTTCAGCCGAGCAGTGACATGAATCAGGGGCGTTACGATCAGGTCGTGAACTTCTTGACGCGCAACGTGACGCATATCTGTCCGGATGGTGAGGCGACGCCGGATGTGGTGTTGAATAAGTGTCGCGAGTTGGTGGTGCGTCGGGAGTGTAGTGTCTTTGTGCTCGACCCGCTCAACCGCTTCGATCATAATGCGCGACCGGGGCAGACTGAGACGCAGTATCTCTCGTCGTTCCTGAATCGCCTGACGCGTTTTGCGCAGCGTTACAACTGTCTCATCATCTTGGTGGCGCACCCGAAGAAGATGTATCGTGATGCCTTGACGGGTAAGTCGCATCGTCCGGAAATGTACGATATCAGTGGGTCGGCCGACTTCTTTAATAAGGCGGACTATGGGTTGGTGGTCGACCGTGATGATGCGCTAGGGGTGGTGCATCTCTATGTCGACAAGGTGAAGTTTAAGCATCTGGGTAAGAAAGGGGATGTGACCTTCTGTTACAACTTGAGCAATGGGCGTTATGTGCCGTTCAGCGAGGTGCATCCCGATGGAAAGATGGGGCAGGGTTCACCGGCTGCACGGTCGAAGAAGGTGGAGGCGAATTGGCTCGATGAGTTTTCGGAAATCGAACAGGGGGAGTTGATGTTCGCGGGAACGAATGATGTAGAGGGGCATGAAAAGGATGATGAAAAGGATGATGTAGGTGATAATGCAGGCGATAATGCAGGCGATAATGTAGGCGATAATGGGTAAGATAACGAAAAGAATAACGAAAAGGATGATGTAGGGGATCATTAAGAAAGAGATTGCAGTGATTGCAGAGATTGCAGTGTTAATGTGCTTATCGTAGTGGTGGTGCCCGTAGTCGTGCTGGTGCCGATCGTAGTCGTGTGCCGTAGTCGTGCTGGTGCCGAAAACCTTGGAGGGCGATGATTTATCCTGCGTGGATAATTCGATATCCACGCAGGATATGGAATTATTCACGTAAGATAATTAATTATCCACGCAGGGTATTGGATGCGATCGTGCGAATAATGGGGTGCTTTTATTGCATGGGTGTGTGTTCTAATCGTCTTTATATGAGTTTGTTATTGAAAAGTTGAGAAGAGGCTATAATTAACACTAAATAAATAAACATTTGTGTGTCAATATTTGTATTTATTATAAAATAAGACTAGTTTTGCCACACAATTTAAGGAGGAGTACCTATGAAAACGATTAATCAAATAGTTGGAGATAATCTGAAAAAAATAAGAGAACTGTCCAATTTCACACAAGAGCAAGTGGCTAAATCGGTTGGTATAGAACGTTCTGCTTATAGTAATTATGAAGGAGGAACGCGGGAAGTCCCGTATGAGGTTTTGGAAAACCTTTCAAATTTGTTTGGGTGTGAACCTTTCTTGTTGTTCGAAGAACATGTCGAGGCGCAGAATGAGATTTTGGCCACGGCTTTTAGAATGTCCGATCTGGAAGAAAATGACCTGAGGGAGGTGGCGCATTTCAGAGATATTGTGAAGTCTTATCTTAAAATGGAACGCATTGCAAGGCATGAGAATAAATAGATTTGTCATAGAGAAGCAGGTTTCGGCGTTCCGTAAGGAGAATGGGCTGAGTTCGTGTGAGCCTATTTCGTTGAAAAGTTTGCTATTGAAATTGAATGTACTCACCGTCTTCAAGCCGTTGTCGGACAATTTCTCGGGGATGTGTTTGAAGGATAATTCCGAGCATCGGTTTATGTTGATTAACTCTAACCACTCTCGAGGAAGACAGCATTTTACAATTGCTCATGAATTATACCATTTGTATGTTGAGAAAAACCCCAAACCACATAAATGTAACCCGGGGTATGTTAACTCGACGATAGAGCAGGAAGCTGATCTATTCGCGGCTTTCTTGTTAATGCCTAGCGATGGGCTGTGTCAATTCATTCCTGAATCTGAGTTGATCAGTAAAGAGGTGTCGATTGGTACGATCTTAAAATTGGAACATTACTTTTCGGTGTCTCGCTCTGCACTGCTTTATCGCTTGCTTAATATTGGATTGATTGAAAAAAAGACGCATTCCGATTTGTTGCTAATCGGGGTGAAAAACTCTGCCATCTGTTATGGATACGACACCTCTTTATATGAATCTGCAAATGAAGGATTGGTGATCGGCGATTTTGGAGAGAAAGCTCATGCTTTGTTCAAAGCGAACAAAATATCGGAAGGTCACTATTGGGAATTACTCCATAAAATCAATAGTAATGGAAAGGCAGAAAACGAAGATTGTGCTCGATGCTGATGTGATTATTCATTTTATGAAGGCGAATAGCTTTCCTCTTTTGCCTGAGATCTTTCCGGAGTATGATTTCTTGATCTTGGATGTGGTTTATGAGGAGGTGGCAAAACGTTCGAAAACTAAAAATTATTTAGATAAATATCTGGCTCTCTTTCCTAAAATGAGGCAAGAAAGGTTTGCGCCCCGGGGAGAGGCGATGAAAGAGTTCTTCTCGCTTCAACAAGATCGTGGACGGGGTGAAAGTGCTTGTATGGTTTACTGTAAGTATAATCAGGATGTTTTAGGTAGCAGTAATTTGAGCGACATTAAAGTGTATTGTGCTCAAAATGGGATTGCTTATCTGACGACGATCGATTTTTTATATTATGCTTATTGCAAGGGGAAGATGACCGAACAGGAGTGCCGGGAGTTTATAGAAACGGTTAGGAATAAAGGAAGCGTGCTGCCCGATATTGATATCACAAAATATATCTGCACCGTATCGGTGTGAATACTTCATTTTTATTATTATTTTTGCAAAATATCCAATAATTCAAATATTTATCGTATCTTTGCACTTTAAACAATAAAGTTCGTCTTGACTCTTTCTCAACAATGCTTTGTTCTACTTGCTTTCCCCGTGTTAGTTGGACGTTCATCGTAAACAGATCTCAAAATTAGCTTCTTGTTTGGAGAAAATGATGGCTAATATTTATTTTTAGGCTGTTTCGTACGGCCACAACCAATTTATGACATTTAAAGAATTATCTCTTTCAGAGCCTATTTTAAAGGCTTTAGCATTAAAAAATTATCAGAGTCCGACACCTATTCAAGAAAAAGCTATTCCAGTGGTGCTTAAAGGACACGATTTACTAGGAATAGCACAAACCGGAACCGGCAAAACAGCAGCTTTTGCTATTCCTATAATACAAAAACTTGCCGAAAAAGCATCTAATCGCTCTCAGCGATCTATCGGTGCATTGATTTTAACTCCTACCAGAGAACTGGCGATTCAAATTGACGACTGTTTTAAAGATTATACAACTTACCTAAACTTGCGGCATACCGTGATTTTTGGCGGCGTGAACGCTAAACCGCAAATCGAACAATTGAGACGCGGAACGGATGTTCTGATCGCAACTCCCGGACGTTTACTCGATTTAATTGCACAAAAGTATGTGAATCTGTCACAATTAAGTATATTTGTGCTCGATGAGGCTGACCGTATGCTCGACATGGGTTTTATTCATGATATCAGACGATTGATCCCATTGCTTCCTAAGACCAGACAAACGCTTTGTTTCTCGGCAACAATGCCGACTACTATTGCAACTTTGTCGAAGTCGATCTTAAACCGTCCGCAAAAAGTGGAGGTCGCTCCTGTGGCTTCGGTGGTCGATACGATCGAACAACGATTGTATATGGCTGAGAAAGAAGAAAAAAGAGGACTGTTGATCAGCTTGCTGAACGAACAAACCGAAAAATCGGTCTTGGTCTTTTCGCGCACAAAGCATGGAGCGGATAAGATCGCAAAGATGCTGAATAAGACGGGCATCGGATGTGAAGCGATCCATGGCAATAAGACGCAGGTGGCGCGACAACGGGCGTTGACGAATTTCAAGTCGGGTAAGACGAAGGTGATTGTAGCAACCGATATCGCAGCTAGAGGCATTGATATCGCAAATTTGGAAATGGTGATTAATTACGACTTGCCGGACGTGGCTGAGACGTATGTGCACCGTATTGGACGTACCGGTAGAGCCGGTCATTCGGGAGTAGCCCTGACGCTTTGTGCTAAGGACGAACGATCAATGGTCAGAGATATTCAAAAACTGACCGGTAAGAGCATCAGAGTGATGCAATGATTTTAATATAATTATAAAAAAATAGAACTGCTAATGGCAATATCGTTTAACAAGAAAGAATTAGAGAAAAAGAAACAGACGAAGAAACAAGAAAAACTAAAACGCCGTGAAGAGCGTAAGGCGGAAGGTAGCCGCTCGTTTGAGGATATGATTGCATATGTCGACGAACATGGTCAACTTACTAATACACCGCCGGACTTAACAAGAAAAAAAGAGGAAATTGAGGTGGAGGATATTTTAATCTCAACGCCTAAAAAATCGGAAGAGGAAGTCATTACTGAATTCAATGGGAGAGTGGAGTTCTTCAATGAGAGTAAGGGATATGGATTTATTAAAGATTTGGATAGTGCGGATAAGTATTTCTTTCACATTAACAATGCTCCTCAATCAATATCAGAAAGAGACTTGGTGACTTTTAAATTGGAACGTGGAAAAAAGGGCATGAATGCCGTGGAAATCTCTATTACAAAGAAGAAATAACCAATTTCAATACTTAATTTTTAAAAAAAGAAAAAATGAACATTTATGTGGCACGTTTAAGCTTCGACACAACAAGTGAGAGCTTAGAAGAATTATTTGCAGAGTATGGTGAGGTATCTTCTGCTAACATTGTAAGAGATAGAGAAACCGGTCGTTCACGCGGATTCGGATTTGTTGAAATGGCTAATGACGAAGAAGGTCAAGCAGCTATCGACAAATTGAACGAAACAGAATTCGAAGGCAGAACTATTAGCGTAGCTGTAGCTCGTCCAAGAGAAGAAAGAGGAAATGGTGGCGGTTTTAACCGTGGCGGTGGAAATCGTGGCGGTTACGGTAGCGGAAACCGTGGCGGTGGTAACCGTGGTGGTTACGGTGGCGGTGGTAACCGTGGTGGTTATAGCAACGACCGTTATTAATAATAGGGTTAGCGGGTTTTACTCGCAACCTATGCCGATCGTATAACAGAGAAGTCGCTCTGTGTGGTTGTTAAGACTGCACGAGCGACTTTTTTCGTTTTCTTCTTCTTCCTTCCTTTTCTTTCTTTGATCCTTTTCTTTTTAATGGTCTCTTTCTTTCTCTTTATTCTCTGCTTGTTTATCCCTGCTTTTGGGTCTTCTTCCTTTTCTGTAGCAAGATTGTTCCTTATTTCTCTTTCTTTCTTTCCCCTTTCCTCTCATCTCCTTTCGCCTCTCTTATCTCCTTTCCCCTCTCTAGTCTCCTTTCGCCTCTCTTATTTCCTTTACTTTCTTTGTTATGAATCGCAGAGGCTCGTCCAACTGCTCTCCTCAGGTGGATCGGGTTCACCCAGATGGCGGACGATCAGTCGTACTTCGCGTGCGCTGAACATTTTCGACCGTGGATGGTAATCGTCGGCTTGCATCTCGTTGATCAATGCGGTGCAACGGCAGATCCACCGGTGGAGGTGCTTCACGGCGGTTTCGGGTTTGACTTGTGGGAAATAGAGGTTGGCTAGCGTGGTTTTCTCGTAGCACCGGACTCTGAATGTCATGTCTTTCATCTCTTTCATGCCTTTCATTTCTTTCATTTCTTTTCGCCTTTCTTTCTGGTTATTGATCTGAAATTACTCATTTTTAGTGAATTATACAACTATTCTGTCGTTGTTTACTTCCCGCTTTTACGGCTCTTTCTTCTTTTTCTCTGATGATGTAAATAGCTGACGGACAGTGAAGGACAATGACGGACATGCCCGTTGTCGGAGGGGTTATCTTTGCATCGTTAACCAATTAAAACAGTGTTGTTATGTCACAGAAATTTGTATTAGTGAAGCGAAAGAATGTGTTGAAACCAACCGCACCGGAGAAGTTTTATGCCATTGCGGTGAGTAATGGAATGGTCGAGACCGGTGATGTGATCCGTAGGGTTTCCGAACGGTCATCGTATTCGCAAGGGGAGCTTGAGGGAATGATCAAGGAGTTCTTGTTGGAGGTGATGAATGTGCTCGAAAAGGGGAATACGGTGCGTCTGGGTGAGTTGGGATGTTTCCATGTCACCATCTGTAATAGTAATCCGGTGGTCGATGAGAAGAAGTTTAGTGTGGCGACCTGTATCAAGGGATCGCATGTGCGTTTCATGCCGGGGCGTTTGCTTAAAAAGATGTGTAAGTCGATGGAGTATTCGTTTAGGCATCCTGAGGAAGAGGAGGGAAAGCCAACCAATGATGGAAAGCCAATCGACGATGGAAGTGGGGAGGCTCCCGATCCGATCGGCTAAATGAATGGGGAGTGGATCGAAATCTTTAATCTCTAAGCGATAATCTCTAAGCGATCATCTCTAAGTGATCATCTTTAAGCGATCATCTCTAATCTCTAATCTTAAATCAGTAATCTTCAATCTTAAATCTTTTAAAAACGAATTGAGTATGAAAAAGAGTGTTTGGAAACAGCTGTTGCAGTTGATTATTACGGTTGCTACGGCGATTGTTACGACTTTAGGCGCAAGTTCGTGCATGTAATGCTAGGTGAAGCATGAAGTTTATGGAACTGAATCCGGCGGAATACATCTCCCGTCGGATTCGTTTGATAGTGGTGCATTGCAGTGCAACACGGGTAGATGTGGATTTTGGGGTCGACGACTTGTTGCGATGTCATTTGGCCCGTGGGTTTAGAACGATCGGGTATCATTTTTATATCACGAAGGATGGACGGGTGTATCACACGCGACCGATGGCGGAGATTGGGGCGCATGCGCGAGGCTTTAACTTACACAGCCTTGGGATCTGCTATGAGGGGGGATTGGGAGTCGACGGACAGCCGACGGATACGCGCACGCCGGCTCAACGGGAAGCGTTGCGTCGGGTGTTGAGTGAGCTGAAGGAGTTGTTCCCTGAGGCCGAGATCGTGGGGCATCGACAGTTGAGCGGGGATATTCATAAGGCTTGCCCGTGCTTCGATGTTCGTAAGGAGTATGAAGATCTTTGAGAGGAAGACGGGCGAGGTGAATGTCTATCATGGATAGGAATTTTCCTATGGAAAGATCGGGTTTATACTCTTTCGTGATTTGTTTTTTATTGTATCTTTGTCGTATAACATTGAAACCTAAAGGGGTGGCTGTTGACGGGCCGGAAGGCTCTTATCCTTTCGATTGTCGATGAAAAGGGAATGGAAATAAATATGATAAGTCAATAAATGTGATAAGTCAATAAATGTGATAATTTAAAGTATAAGGAGATTAGATGATGCGTAAGTTTTTGATCGTATGCTTGATGTTGGTGGCGACTGTTGCCTTACAAGCGGCACCTTTAAAGGGGCTTTCGGTGAATAGTGTGAAGGGTCCGATCGTGGTTTGTATCGATGGACAGGAGATGTGTCCGCCGACGTTGAGTTGCTTCGTGGCGAATCTGCGCTCCGGATATTATCGGATTGAGGTGTTCGAGATCGACCCGAACAGTTCGCCGCGTTTCCCAAGACGAGGGGCGGTGCTTTATAATAACCGTATTTATATCAGTAATTCCGGGGTGAAGGAGATTGTTGTGGGCGACCGTGACGTGATCTCTACCGACCGTGATCGTGAGGATGATCGTGATGTGATTTATACCGATCGTGATCGGGATTATCGCCATGACGGTGGGAGTTATCATCGTGTGCGACCGATGAGTGCAAATACGTTCGAGACGCTTTATACTAAGGTACGTAATGAGCCGTTCGACTCCGATAAGCTGAATCTTATTCAGACGGCTGCGATTGGTGGGGCGTATTTTACATGCGACCAGTGTAAGCGGTTGATGTCGATCTATTCGTTCGACAACGATAAGATAAAGGTGTTTAAGCTGATGTATCCCAGAATCGTGGATCGCGAGAATATGTTCTTGGTGATGGATGCACTAACTTTTTCGTCAAGCAAGAATGAGATCAGTCAATTTATGCGCAACTTCGATAAAAAACGATAGAAGTTAAATTATTGAGTTTTATTTATAAAAATGATGCAGAAAGGCGGATTTCTCTGAACGAGGGATACCGCCTTTTCTGCATCTCACTGGAAGGGGGAATGATCAATGAAGCAACGGTGAGTTTATCGTCCGTTGACTTCTTGTTTCGGACGGGCATAGAAGCAGTTGAGCCCGTTAAGTTCTTTTTCTTTTTCTTTCTTTTCTTGGTCGGCAATCCACCAGTCGATCATCTGACGTGCCAAGCTGAGCTTACGTGGAATCTCAGGAAGGGCATGGCGTGGATAGAAGGCTCCCGAACTGAGTTCTTCGGCTTGTAGCTCGATCTCTCCACTTACATAGTCGGCAATGAACCCGATCATTAAGGTGTTGGGAAAGGGCCATGGCTGACTACCGAAATAGCGGATGTTGGTGATTTCGATGCCGGTCTCTTCTTTCACTTCGCGGCGAACGCACTCTTCGAGGTTCTCTCCGGTTTCGACGAAGCCGGCAACGAGGCTGTTGAACGGGCGACTGAAGTTATGGGCATGGACCAACAAGACGGAGTCTTCTTTGCGGATCAGGACAATGGTGGCCGGTGATACGGCGGGAAACATGGTGTGTCCGCATGAGGGACAGACTTTCATGATGGGTTTCTCGTGTGTCATCGGGGTGCCGCAGGCGGGACAGAAGCGACTGGTCTTGTCCCAATGGAGCATCTCGAGGGCTTTGCCGGCTAGGCTGTACTCTTCGGGTTGAAGATCGTCGTAGGCTTCGCGCAGACCTTTCATCTGAAAGCCATTGCTCTCGTCGACGGGGGTGCTTAACTCGAAGGTGCGACAAGGGATGTCACCGATCAGTCCGATTTCTTGTATGGGGTGTGTTCCGTTTTTCAGCGGGGGCTCTATGCCGAAAGGCAGCGGGTTCTGCGGCTTGTCACGATGAAGCAGCAGTCGGTCGTTATGAAAAAGGAACCAAAATGAGGGTTTATTTTCGTTCATAATCATATTTTCGTTTTAGGTCTTAAGGCTTTCGTCTTAGGCCATTTGCCTTAGACAGTGGTGCCTTAAGTCATTGTTATCTTAAGTTCTTTTTATCGAAACTCTTCGCTATTGCTTGACGTTGCTCTTTATGCGGGGGCAACGGTCGCGGAGTTACGCTTCATTGGCTTGAAGTTCTTCTTGGCGGAACTCCGAGGCGTTCTTTCCGGTGATCTTCTTAAAGAAGCGACTGAAAGAGGCGGGGTCATCAAAGCCGAGCTCGTCGCTAATCTGCTTGATGCTCTTATTGCTATAAAGTAAGAGGCGTTTGGCTTCGGCTTCCAACCGTTCGTGAATGATGCGCAACGGTGCCGGCTGCTTACACATCGAGAAGATGTTGGTGAGCGTCTTGGGCGACTTGTGGAGCATGTCGGCATAGTTCTGCACTTGTTTCTTTTCACGGAAATGTTCGTCGACCAGGTTGAAGTATTTGCGAACCACTTCGAAACTTCGCTCTTTCTCTTGTGTGATGTCGAAGGTTTTGCGGGCAATACGGGTGCACTGGATGATGAAGCTCTTAAGGTGAATACGGAGCATCTCGTCTTGATGGCGATCGACAATGTTGAACTCTTCACCGAGGCAGTTGAGCAGGTGACCGAGTTTCTCGCTTTCGTCGTCGCTGAGATCGAGCGAGAGGACATGGGTGGTACTGTTGAATAGAAAACCACTACAGGAGACTTCTTGGTCGTTGCCATAGATGCAGTAGAAGTTACTGTTGAACAGGATGGTGAGGTATTCTCCCTCTATGTTGGTGATGTCGAGGTGTTGCAGATGTGAGAGCGAGATGACTTGGTTCTTCCTCAGCGTGATGGGCTGATGGTCGATCTCTACGGTAATGGTACCTGCTCTGACCCAGATGAATTTATAAAGCCGCTTCTGCTTTTGTAGGTCGACGGCTTCATGGTAGGAATCGGTCATCGCAACGATCCCTTTGAGCTTGGTTTGATATTCTTTGATCATTGGTCTTGCATGGATGAGGATTCGAAAGTTAGAGGTAACAGGTCACAAATGCTTCCGACTTCGTAGACGCACGACTTCCCGTACAGCAGAATGCGGATGGGCTGTTGGTAACGCTTCTCGGTCTCGAGGATGACTTGCCGACACGATCCGCAAGGCGGAATAGGGCTGTCGATGAAATCGGTCTCGGTACGAGCGGCAATGGCCAAAGTGGTGACCGCTTGGTCGGGATATTGTGAGTTGGCGTAGAAGAGGGTGGTACGCTCGGCGCATAACCCCGAAGGATAGGCGGCATTCTCTTGATTGGTACCGGTCACTACCTCACCATTGGCGAGCAGTGCGGCAGCGCCAACCGAGAAATGAGAATAGGGCGCATAGCTTCGTGTCGTGGCTTCTTTGGCCAAATTGAGTAACCTCTGGTCGGCTTCATTGAGTTCTTCGAACCGGTAGACATGAATAGTAGTTGTAATGGTCAGATCTTTCATATCCGAAAAGTATTTGGTTTTTACAAATAATGTTACAAAGTTAGAAAAGAGATTGGTAATCCCAATTATTTTTATGATTTTTGTATTTCATTTATTTATGGTAATAGTATGAGGAATTATAGATATCGGCTGATCTTATTCTTTTTGGTGATTGGGCTGACTTCGGGCTTACAGGCACAACGGCGGAATGCACGCTACTTGGAGTATATTGAGAGATTCAACGACTTGGCTATCGAACAGATGCGTCTGCATCGGATACCGGCAAGCATCACGCTGGCACAGGGCTTGCTCGAGAGTGGAGCAGGGTATAGTGAGTTGGCACGAAAGAGTAATAACCATTTCGGTATTAAATGTGGCGGACGATGGAACGGTCCGTCGGTACGCCACGATGATGATGCCCGTAATGAGTGTTTCAGGGCGTATCGGCATGCACGGGAGTCGTATGAGGATCATTCCGATTTCTTACGTCGCGGAGCGCGGTATGCTTTTTTGTTTCAACTCGACATCACCGATTATAAAGGTTGGGCTCGGGGACTGAAGAAGGCGGGGTATGCTACTGATCCGTCGTATGCCAACCGACTGATTACGATCATTGAGGATTATGAACTGTATAAATACGACCGTAAGGGGGGAGCTAAGAAGACCGAGAAGGTGACCGTAGAGCGTGTGCCGATGAATGCTCATGAGGTGTTTATCGCTAATGATATCGCTTATGTGGTGGCTCGCCGAGGCGACTCGTTCCGTTCGTTGGGCGAAGAGTTCGATATCAGTTGGAAGAAACTGGTGAAGTATAACGATCTGCATAAGGATTATACGCTGACCGACGGTGATATTATCTATCTGAAGTCGAAACGGAAGAAGGCGATGGATCCGTACACGGTGTATGTGGTGAAGGACGGCGATTCGATGCATACGATCTCGCAGATGTTCGGTATTAAGTTGAAATATCTCTATAAAATGAATCGCAAGGACGGGGAATATGTACCGGAAGTTGGCGATAGATTGCGATTGAGATAAACGATATTGACTTTAATCGGTCATGAGGGTGGGCTTTTGAAAAAAGGCTCACCTTTTTTTGTGGGCTGGATGGTTTTGATCTAGGCTGAATTAGATTAAGGAAGCGATTGGAGGGCGGTAAAAGGAGTTGGATTGAAAAAATGTGATTTATTTTTGCAAAAGGAGTGTTTCTTTTTCCTTTTTTAACGTATATTTGCGAATATAGTTTTTATTTCTTTACTCAATGAGATTAATCGGATCGCTATGACGCAACAACATAATCGCCTTTTCTTTTGGTTTATCTTACTTTTGTGCTCGACCCGGGTATTTGCCGGGGATAAACAGGAAGTCTTACTCATCAATTCTTATACGCCTAATAAGGAGTGGGACGAGCAATTGCTCGATGGATTGTTGTCTGGCTTGCAGCATGAGGGATCGAATATTCGACTGACGAAAGAGTATTTGGATGCCGATTTCTGGTCGGTTGCCGCCGAGAAAGTGATCGTGAAGCGTTATTGTCAGCGGGCGGAGGAACGACAGACGGACTTGATCTTGGTCTCCGGGGAGGAGGCGTTGTATGCGCTACTGATGAGTGGGGACGAGTGGATCAAGAAGATTCCGGTGATCTTTTTTAATGTGAAGCATCCCGACTGGACGTTGATCCGGAAGTTTCCTAAGGTGCATGGGATTACGTCTCATCCCGATTATCTGGAGATCTTAAAGAAGGCACATTTCCTTTTCCCTAACCGTACAGAGACGATCTGCTTGATCAATAATAGCTTTCAGGAAGGGGAAGGAATGAGAGATTTTCTTTATCATTGGGAGGCGTATCAGAAGGAATTCTCCGATCGTTCGCTTCGCATTTATAATATTGAGAAGGACTCAACCGAATATCTCGTTTCTCAGATTTGTAATCCTCGAAACTCGGGTAATCGAGTGGTGGTGGTGCCCGACTGGTCGTTCTTTATCTCGATCTTGGGCAAGAATTCTAAGGCGCCGTTCTTCTCTCCGCAACATCGGGTGCTGAAAAATGGGGTGCTGTGTGTGTACGATGCGGACCCGACTGCCGTGGGGCGGTTGGCCGGTGAAAAGGCGGGATTGATTTTGAGTGGACATCCGCTCAACGACTTGTCGTATGAGGTGGATAGCCGGAAGTTTTACTACGACTATAAGCAGCTCGATTATTTCCATGTCGATGTGAACCGGATCGGGAAGAATGCGGATGTTTTGAATCAACCTTATCTGGGACAATATTACTGGGTTCTGATTTTATTGGTGTCTGTTGTGCTGTTTGTGTTTATCGCGGCAATCGTTTGGTTGGTTCGGGCGCGACAGAAGGAGTATAGAAGGCGCATTCATGCGCAGACTCGTCTGTTGGTACAGAATAAATTGGTGGAACAGCGACATGAGTATTATAATGTGTTCCATTCTATACGCGACGGAATTATGACGTTCGACTTGAACTTGAATATTTCGTTTGTTAATCATGCGTTGAAGGAGATGCTTCAGTTGGTGGAGAAGACTCCGGGACGTAACGACCAGATCAACGAACCGCTGTTCGAGATTGTGTCTGAGGGAAAGGATGTGTTGTATGACCTGCTTAATGAGGTGATGCGTACCGGAAAGGGGGTTTCTATCCCTGAACAGGCGTTCTTGAAGGATCTGCATAGTGAAACGTATTTTCCCGTATCGGGTGAGGTGGTTCCGATCTTGGCTAAGGAGCATGTCATTGGATTGGCTCTCTCGGTCAGAAACATTTCGAATGAGGAGATCCAGAAGCAGTTTTTCGATATGGCTGTGGCACAGAATGCCATTTATCCTTGGCAATACGACTTTTCGAAGAATCAGTTTATCTTCCCTCAAGCGTTCTTGTCTTACTTCGGACGTCCGGAGGATGGGGGACATATCATGAAAGAGGATATTCGGGCATTGGTCTATGCCGATGACTTGCCGGAAGTTTATGCGTGTTTTGAGGAGGTTCTGCAGCAGAAGGAGGGATCTAAACGGATCAATATTCGTCTGCTGAATGTCTATAAGGAATATGAATGGTGGGAGTTCCGCTTCTCGGTATTGAAGGGGTTGTCGGATAGCTTGCCTTATAGTGCGCTGGGGGTTTGTCAGAACGTGAACCGTTACAAGACTACGGAGATTGAGTTGCGAATTGCACGTGATAAGGCGTTGCAGGCTGATAAACTGAAAACGGCTTTTTTGGCTAATATGAGTCACGAGATCCGTACGCCATTAAATGCAATCGTGGGATTCTCCGACTTGTTGACGAACAAGGCCGATTTCTCGGAAGAGGAGGTGGAGCAATTCATCCTGACGATTAATAAGAACTGTTCACTGCTCTTGGCGTTGATTAACGATATTCTCGACTTGTCGCGCATTGAGTCGGGCACGATGGATTTCTTGTTTAAGCCGCACAACTTGCCGCTGTTGCTAAAGAATATATACGATTCGCAACGGTTTAATATGAAGCCGGGGGTGGAATTGCGCTTGAGCGTTCCTGAGGGAGATAAACGGTATGTCATCAGTGACAGCGTACGTCTGCAACAGGTGATCAATAACTTGATTAATAATGCGGCGAAGTTTACGACGGAGGGGCATGTGCTCTTTGGTTATGAACCTGATGAGACTCCGGGCTATGTCTGTCTGTTTGTTGAGGATTCGGGAGTGGGGATCGATGCGAATAACATCCGACACATCTTCGAACGGTTCTATAAGGTGGATAATTTCACGCAGGGAGCGGGACTTGGACTGAGCATTTGTTATACGATCGTGGAACGGTTGTGCGGAAAGATTTCTGTGACTTCCGAACCGGGTCAAGGGACTCGTTTTGAGGTTCGTATCCCTGAAAATTATCGATAGATAAATAATCTTGAGTCAGTTCTGATGGAGTTTTGGAACGTCGGCAAGGTTGTTATGTTTGTTTTGTTGTAATTTGTTATCGCATAACCGGAAGAAAGGTAGTGTGAATAATTCTATATATTATATTATTTTAATGTATTGAGAATTAAGTGGCTTTTAGGTCTTTCGTTGAAAAGATTTTAAACTGAGTCTTTTGTGATTTTTGGAAAATAACTATTTGTTTTTGAATTTGTTTGGTTGCGCTGGAATAGTTCTTTACAAAAAAAGATGAATGACCGAATTGATGGCTGTTTGCTCTGTGTTATATATGTATTTTTTAAGTTAAATCCTGCTAATTGTTGATCAGGAATTTACTAAAACATGTATTAATAATTAAATAATTTTATTTTTGCATTAATTTTGATTTAATCTTAATATAGAATAGATATGGAGAAAGAAATTAAACCGGCTACCGGACGCTTAGGAGTCTTGGTAGTTGGAGTGGGAGGTGCCGTTTCCACAACTATGATTACAGGTACATTAGCTTCTCGTAAAGGACTGTCAAAACCCATCGGTTCTATTACTCAATTGGCCTCGATGCGGATGCAAAACAATGAAGAGAAATTGGTGAAAGAGATTGTTCCTTTAACCGATTTGAACGACATTGTCTTTGGCGGATGGGATATTTTCCCGGATAATGCTTATGAGGCTGCTCTATATGCGGAAGTATTGAAAGAGAAAGATCTACGAGGAGTGAAAGAAGAGTTGGAGACGATTAAACCGATGCCTGCTGCTTTCGACCATGAATGGGCTAAACGCCTGAATGGTACTCATGTAAAGAAGGTAACCGATCGTTGGGATATGGTGGAACAACTTCGTCAGGATATCCGTCGGTTTAAAGCGGATAATCATTGCGAACGCGTGGTGGTGCTCTGGGCAGCCAGTACGGAGATCTATATTCCATTGTCGGATGAGCATATGTCGCTTGCTGCTTTGGAAAAAGCAATGAAAGAGGACAACAGAAAGGTGATCTCGCCAAGTATGTGTTATGCTTATGCAGCAATCGCTGAAGGCGCTCCGTTCGTGATGGGGGCACCGAACTTATGTGTCGATACACCTGCAATGTGGGAGTTCTCAAAGAAAATGAATGTGCCTATCTCGGGAAAAGACTTTAAGAGTGGACAGACTTTGATGAAAACAGTACTTGCACCGATGTTTAAGACACGTATGTTAGGATTGAATGGTTGGTTCTCAACAAATATCCTAGGTAACCGTGACGGTGAGGTGCTCGATGATCCGGACAACTTCAAAACAAAAGAGGTGAGCAAGCTTTCGGTAATCGACACGATTCTTGAACCTGAAAAGTATCCTGACTTGTATGGGGATGTGTATCATAAGGTACGTATCAACTATTATCCGCCACGTAAGGATAATAAGGAAGCTTGGGATAATATCGATATCTTTGGTTGGATGGGCTATCCAATGGAAATTAAGGTGAACTTCTTATGCCGCGACTCTATCTTGGCAGCACCGATCGCACTCGATTTGGTCTTGTTCTCTGACTTGGCTTCTCGTGCCGGTATGTGTGGCATTCAGACTTGGTTGTCGTTCTTCTGTAAGAGTCCGATGCACGACTTTGAGCATCAACCGGAACATGACTTGTTCACTCAATGGCGCATCGTGAAACAGACGTTGCGTAACATGGTTGGAGAGAAAGAACCTGATTATTTATCATAATTATTACTTATCATAATTTGGTATTTTGAATGGAAAAAGATTGAGAATTTGATAATCATTGGCTGATGAGTTGAGTTCTCAATCTTTTTTTTAATGTTTGTTGACGTGGAGAAGAAACCTTGGTTACCTTTGATCATTTCTACCGGATTCGGATCGGGCTTTTCGCCTGTCGCACCCGGAACGGCAGGGGCTTTATTGGCCACTTTGCTTTGGCTTGTTGCGCACGATGTGCTTTCTTATTGGATGGTGATCGGTCTGACGATCGGGGCGATTATTGTCTTTACTGTAGCCGGTATATGGTCGGCTAACCGAATGGAGAAGTACTGGGGGAAAGATCCTTCAAAGGTGGTGGTCGATGAGATGGTTGGCGTATGGATAGCCTTATTGGCGGTGCCTGATACGGTGGCCTGGCCTTGGTATGCTTTAGGAGCGTTTGTCTTGTTTCGCCTGCTCGATATTTTTAAGCCATTAGGCATTAGGCGGATGGAACGTTTTAAAGGTGGAGTCGGGGTGATGATGGATGATATTCTGGCCGGTGTTTATGGCTTTATAATCTTGATGGGTATACAATGGTGGGTTGGCTGAAAGAGATATCGCGAAAGATGGCGAGTGAGGGAGGCGTGTTTATGTTTATCAGAGCTCAACTCTCGGCTCAGATCGCTACGTTGGTCGACTTTCTGGTGACGATCTTGTTGGTCTCCTTTTTTGATATCTATTATGTTTATGCCACCTTTATCGGAGCGGTCTACGGAGGAATCGTCAATGGGGTAGTCAACTATCGCTGGACGTTCAAAGCAACCGATTGTAAGAAAATCAATGTGGCGATAAAGTTTGTGATGGTTTGGCTGTGTAGCATCGGGTTCAACACTTGGGGGACGTATCTGCTTACCGAACAGCTGGGGCGTATCCCGTGGGTGAAGCACTCTTTGAGCCTTTATTTCGGTGATTATTTTATTCTCTCTAAAGTCGTGGTCGCGATCATCGTTGCGATTTGTTGGAACTATAATATGCAACGCTGGTTTGTGTATAGAAAAACCGCTTTGGAGGGCTTTTTTGAACGAAAATAAATGGAAGGAATATGAATTATAGAGATTGGTTACAACAAGTGATTTATAAGGTGATTAATCCCTTGATTAAGGGAATGATCAAGGTTGGGATTACTCCTAATGTGATAACGACTGTGGGCTTTTTGCTTAATGTCTTGGCCGCAGGTGTTTTGGTGTATACCGGTTTGTATAGCAGCGACGGCAGTCTGAAACCTTTGGGCTGGGCCGGAGGAATCATTCTCTTCGCGGGACTGTTCGACATGATGGATGGCCGTGTGGCACGCATGGGTAATATGAGTTCGACGTTTGGTGCTTTGTACGACTCGGTATTGGATCGTTACAGCGAGTTGG
This sequence comes from Bacteroides sp. QWL-09, assembly GCF_058683585.1. Taxonomy (NCBI): domain Bacteria; kingdom Pseudomonadati; phylum Bacteroidota; class Bacteroidia; order Bacteroidales; family Bacteroidaceae; genus Bacteroides; species Bacteroides sp. QWL-09. The sequence continues at coordinate 92,284 of NZ_CM178748.1, forward strand.
TGACGTTCTTTGGCTTGTGTTATTTCTTGTTTATGAGAGGCTATTTCGTGGCATCGATGGTTGGATTTATTGCTCTGATCGGTTCGCTGATGGTGAGTTATGTGCGTGCAAGAGCCGAAGGGTTGGGCATTGAGTGTAAGGTTGGATTCATGCAGCGTCCGGAGCGGGTGGTACTCACGAGTTTGGGAGCATTGTTCTGTGGCATTTTTAGTGAGACCACGGTGGTCGATCCGATCATGATTCTGGTTGTTCCTTTGATCTTGATTGCTGTGTTTGCCAATATAACTGCTTTTGTGCGTATTGAGCATTGTCGTCGTGTGTTGAAAGAGATGAAGTGATTATTTTGGAGTGGAATAGGTATGAGTGTGAGTTCGCATTTATTAAGCCGTCCGTCCCGTAGGGAGTCGTTGACGGTCTTTTCTTTTATTGGTTTGTTTTTGGCTTTAACGTCGAGTTTCATCGGACTTCGTCCGGAGCATTTGTTTATGGCTGTTGTCTTTACGGGGTTGTTCTTCTTCAACCGGAGTACTCGTAAGTTGGCTGTGGCTTTGCTGCCTTTCATTATCTTTGGGGTATCGTACGATTGGATGCGTGTTTATCCAAACTATGAGGTGAACCCGATTGATGTGGCGGAGTTGTATGGATTGGAACAGAAATGGTTTGGGTTTTACGATCAAGGAGCGTTGATGATTCCTTGTGAATATTTTGCCGCTCATCACCATCCGGTGGCCGATCTCTTTGCCGGACTGTTCTATTTGTGTTGGGTGCCTGTGCCGATTGCGTTCGGTTTATGGCTCTACTTCTCGAAGTCGAGAGCGTTGTACCTACGCTTTGCAATGGTTTTCTTATTTGTTAACTTGATCGGCTTTGTCGGCTATTATGTTCATCCGGCGGCACCACCTTGGTATGCCCTTCGTTATGGCTTTGAACCGATCCTTCATACACCGGGCGATCCTGCAGGGTTGTTGCGGTTCGATCAGCTGACCGGTCTCACTCTTTTTGAGTCCATGTACGGACGAAATGCCAATGTGTTTGCTGCGGTGCCGTCGCTTCATGCGGCTTATATGGTGGTAGCCCTTGTCTATGCTTGGATCAGGAAGTGCTCTTGGCCTGTGATCACCTTATTTGCGGTGATTATGGTTGGCATCTGGACAACGGCTGTCTACACGTCGCATCACTACATTATCGATGTGATACTGGGCGTTGGTTGTGCGTTAGTCGGAATCTGGATCTTCGAAAAGGGACTGATGAATTTACCGGCATTTAAACGGTTCTTCGATCGTTATCGTCGTTATATTGAATAAAGTTGCTATCTTGTCAAACGATGGATTGAGTAAACTTCTGACTGTGAAAAATAAAGAAGGAGCGGACGATGAAAGATAAGTATCGGAATTGGTTTTTAGGGTTTGGTGTGGTTGCTGTGGTGGTAATGATTCTATCGTTCGATATGGATTATTACGATTTATGGTTGAACCTGAAGCGGGCCGGAGGTTATCTGCCTTTGATTCTCCTGCTTTGGTTAGTGATTTATGTCCTCAATACCTGTTCTTGGTATGTGATTATTCGCAGCGATGGACAGACCCACTTTTCCTTTATGCGCTTGTATAAGATCACCGTATCCGGCTTTGCACTGAACTATGTGACTCCGGTGGGACTGATGGGGGGAGAGCCTTATCGCATTATGGAGCTGACTCCGTACGTTGGAGTGGAGCGCGCTACCTCGTCGGTCGTCCTTTATGTCATGACTCATATCTTTTCGCATTTCTGTTTGTGGATGAGTGCCGTAATCCTCTACCTCTGTCTTTATCCCGTTGGGTGGGCTATGGGGCTGGTCTTGGCATTCGTCACGCTGTTTTGTGTCTTGCTCGGCGGACTCTTTGTGCGAGGCTATCGCCAAGGGATGGCTGCGGCTGTGATCCGTCTGGGGACCATGATTCCTTATTTGAAGAGGCATGCCCTTCGTCTGGCTGAAGCTCATCGTGATAAGATTGAAGTCATCGACCAACAAATCGCCTTGCTCCATCGACAGAAGAAGCGTCATTTTTATACGGCTCTCTTCTCGGAATATCTGGCGCGAGTGGTGAGTTGCTTGGAGGTCTGGCTCATCTTAAATATTCTAACGACCAATGTCTCGTTCTGGGATTGTATACTCATTGTTGCCTTTTCATCGCTGTTGGCCAACCTCTTGTTTTTTATGCCGATGCAGATCGGTGGGCGTGAGGGCGGTTTTGCTTTGGCGGTCGAAGGTCTTTCGCTCACCGGAGCTTATGGCGTTTATACGGCCTTGATTACGCGTGTACGTGAAATTGTTTGGATCTTGATCGGTCTGGCTTTGATGAAGATCGGTAATAAGAAACCTGTTTCGAGTGATCCTCCTAAGAACACCACACGTGAATAAGATACAAAAAAGGCGGTCATCACTCAGATGCCGCCTTCTTTATTATTTAATCTCAAATTCTTCCTTCATGTCGATTTCCTCGCCGTCTGTATCATAGAATACATATTCAAGGAAAGCCAACTTCTGACTTGGAATAATTTTAATACCAAACCCGTACTTGAATAGCCATTTATGCTTCAGAGAGAAAAGTCCCTGATTGATATACGCTGCTATATACGGGTGGATGTGAAGTGAGAACTTCGTTACCTTCAACTTGTTGACTAGGTAGTCAATTTTACTCTCTAAGGTGTCTGTAAAGAGAATCGACGATTTGATTTTCCCTTTACCGAAGCAGGTCGGACAAATCTCAGTCGTGTTGACGTCCATGGCCGGACGTACGCGCTGTCTGGTGATCTGCATCAGACCAAACTTACTCAGTGGAAGGATGTTGTGTCTTGCTCTGTCTTTTTGCATGTTGGCACACATCCGTTCGTAAAGCTTCTGACGGTTTTCGGCTTCATTCATATCGATGAAGTCGACGACAATGATTCCTCCCATATCCCTCAATCGTAATTGGCGAGCCAGCTCGTCGGCAGCTCCCAGATTGACTTCGAGTGCATTACCTTCCTGTCCGTTGGCATTCTTAGTGCGGTTACCGCTGTTCACGTCGACGACATGAAGCGCCTCTGTATGCTCAATAATCAAGTAGGCACCACTCTTGTAGGATATAGTCTTTCCAAAAGAGGATTTAATTTGTTTGGTAATCCCAAAATTGTCGTAAATAGGAAGTTGCCCTTTGTACAGCTTGACGATGTTAGAGCGTTCGGGTGCGATCAGAGTAACGTAATCTTTAATCTCGTTATAGACCTCTTCGTTATTCACGTGGATGTTTTCAAACGATGGATTGAAAAGATCGCGTAAAAGTCCGACAGCCCGACTGGTCTCCTCGTAGATTAACGTTGGATACTTCGTCGCCTTCTGTACTTTAACCATGGCATCTTCCAGATGCTTGAGCAACACTTTGAGCTCCCCGTCGAGTTCGGCTACGCGTTTTCCTTCGGCTACTGTCCGTACGATGACGCCCACGTTTTTGGGCTTGATGCTCATCAGTAACTGCTTAAGCCTTGCGCGCTCTTCGCTCGATTTAATTTTTTGAGAAACAGAAACTTTATCGTTAAAAGGAATAAGAACCAAATATCGACCGGCGAAAGAGATTTCTGAAGTCAATCGTGGTCCTTTGGTTGAGATGGGCTCTTTAACGATCTGTACAACCACTTCCTGACCGACTTTCAGAATATTCGAGATACTTCCGTCTTTTTCGATATCCGGGAGGATGGTTGCCTTGCTGATGGGGTTAAGCTTCTTTTTGTTGCTTAAGGTTTGCTTTACATACTTTTCTAGAGAGTTGAATTGAGGCCCTAAATCTAAATAATGAAGGAAAGCGTCTTTCTCATAGCCGACATCCACAAAGCATGCATTTAGTCCGGGCATCAGTTTCTTGATGCGTCCCAAATACATATTACCCACAGAAAAGGAAAGGTTTCTTCCTTCGCTTTGAAGTTCGACTAAGCTTTTATCTTCGAGTAAAGCTATAGAGACTTCTTTGGGTTGTACATCTACTACTAATTCGCTGGTCACAATTTGTATTTTCCTATGTTATTTATGTTTATAAAAATGAACAATCTATACTCTCTTTTGTTCATTTCATCGGGTCTTTAAACAAAGAACAAACTTGAAAGACAATAGCTTCACAAGTTTGTTCTTTATTTCTGCTTAGAGCAGACTTTAAAGCTTATTTTTTGCTTTTATGTCTGTTCTTTCTTAGTCTTTTTTTACGCTTGTGCGTTGACATTTTATGTCTTTTTTTCTTCTTTCCGCTTGGCATAGCTTCAAAATTTTATGGGTTAATACTCTTGTTTATTATTTCTTTACTGCAATGGTAAACGTCTTTGCAGGTTTGAATGCCGGAATGTTGTGTTCCGGAATGATGATCGTTGTGTTTTTAGAGATGTTACGAGCTGTTTTTTGAGCTCTTTTCTTCACTACGAAGCTACCAAAACCACGAAGATATACATTGTCATCATTCGAAAGTGATTCTTTCACTGCTTCCATAAAGGCTTCAACAGTAGTAAGAACAGTCACCTTATCAATACCTGTTTTTTTTGTAATCTCGTTTACAATGTCTGCTTTAGTCATTTTGTCCTAAAAAAAATATTATTACTATGTTCTTTCTAATTTTTTGGACTGCAAATATATAGCTTTTTGGTGTCCTAAAAAAATATATTCTGCACATTTTTCTAAAAAAGTCATTCTATTGGCTGATCTTCATTACATTTGCAGAAATCTTCCCGGATCTATGATCACGGGAGGAATTGTTTAACTTTTGACCGGATAGTAGGTATGAGTGTTTTTAGTAAGGTGTTGATCGATTGGTATAAAGAGAATGGGCGTCGTCTGCCATGGCGTGAACTTTCCGATCCGTATTTGATTTGGATCTCGGAAATTATTCTGCAACAGACGCAGGTGAAGCAGGGATACGATTATTATTTACGTTTTGTAGAACGCTTCCCCGATGTGACGACATTGGCGTCGGCTTCGGAGGATGAGGTGATGAAATATTGGCAGGGATTGGGCTATTATTCGCGTGCACGTAACTTGCATGCGGCGGCAAAAAGTATGAATGGAGTATTCCCAACCGACTATAAAGGGGTGCTGGCACTTAAGGGGGTAGGCGATTATACTGCTGCAGCGATTTGCTCCTTTGCTTATGGCATGCCTTATGCGGTGGTCGATGGTAATGTGTACCGTGTGTTGTCGCGTTATCTAGGCATAGACACTCCGATCGATTCGACTCCGGGAAAGAAGTTGTTTGCGGCGACGGCACAAGAATTGCTCGACCAGAAACATTCCGACAGTTATAACCAAGCCATCATGGATTTCGGAGCTCTGCAATGTACCCCGAAATCGCCCGATTGTATCCGCTGCCCGTTAGCCGATTCTTGCGCGGCTCTTGCCACCGGGACGGTGAATGTTTTGCCGGTGAAACAGCATAAAACGAAAACAACCAACCGATATTTTAACTATATATATGTACGCATGGGCGCGCATACTTTTTTGCAAAAGCGTTCGGGCAATGACATTTGGAAAAACCTCTTTGAGTTTCCGTTGGTCGAGTCGGAGACGTTGCTTTCGGAAGAAGAGTTCTTGCGATCAGATGCTTTTCGTGCCTTCCTCGTGCCCGGTGAGCCGATCACCGTTCGAACGGTTTGTCGCGAAATCAAGCACGTCCTTTCGCATCGGGTCATTTACGCCAACTTCTATGAAGTCACGCTACCCGAAGGTTCGGAAGCCTTTAACACCTTTCTTCGGATCGACCTGAACGATTTGGAACGCTATGCCGTGTCGAGATTAATGCACCTTTTTATTGAGAAATATATTTTGAAATAAAGTTGAAAAATGGAGTTATAAAAATAGGATGAACATTTGCATTCTATTTTATTTCTGTTTATTTTTGGCAATAAATCAATTTGACGACTAAAAATATTACATCAAATGTCAGTGAATAAAGTTATTTTGTTAGGAAATGTGGGGAAAGACCCTGAAGTAAGATATTTAGATTCAGGTATTGCGGTTGCTACTTTATCTTTGGCGACAACCGACCGTGCGTATACGTTATCCAACGGAACACAAGTTCCGGAGCGTACAGAGTGGCATAACTTGGTGCTATGGCGCGGTTTGGCCGAAACGGCCGAGAAATACGTGCATAAAGGAGATAAACTTTATATTGAAGGAAAGATCAGAACACGTTCGTACGACGATCAGACCGGAGCGAAACGCTATGTTACCGAGATTTTTGTGGATAACATGGAGATGTTGACGCCTAAGGGAGCACATCCGACTACGGCTCAGCCCAATCCGATGGGCGGTTTGTCGAACCCTTCCTCAACCGGTTATTCGACTCCTCCTTCGGCGGCTCCTGCACAAGGACAGTCGGCTGGTATGACGTCGGACCCAACAGACGATTTACCTTTTTAAAATTCATCGCTATGTTTCCGAAACGGCGGCCGATCATCTTTTATCATCGGTCGCTCGTGGAACATACGACTATTGTTTAACTAAAACCGATACTCTTTGGACTCAGATGGTTATTTATGCCAAATGGCAACTATTTTTAGCGGTATAACCGTAAACGCTCCCTCCACCTTTGCTATCATAGCTATTGTCTTAGCGGCATTACTTCTGCTCGCTTCAGGTTTTGCTTCTGCCTCAGAAATTGCTTTCTTCTCTTTGTCGCCATCCGACCGGAACGACATAGAACAACATCGTCATCCGTCGGATGAAAAGATCAGTCGTCTGCTGAACAATTCCGAACGACTCTTGGCTACGATATTGATTACGAACAACTTTGTGAACGTGACCATCATCATGCTTTGCAATTACTTCTTCATGAATGTCTTTGTCTTTCATTCCATGTTGGCCGAGTTTGTGGTGCTCACCGTTCTGCTGACTTTCCTCTTGCTCCTTTTTGGGGAGATCATGCCTAAGATTTACTCTGCTCAGAAGACGTTGGCTTTTTGTCGCTTTTCGGCGCCGACCGTCTCGTTCCTCTGCCAACTGTTTCATCCTTTTGCAACGGCCTTGATTCGCTCGACCACTTTTCTGAACAAGCGATTCTTACCTAAGAGTCGTAACATCTCGGTCGATGAGCTGTCGCATGCGCTTGAGCTGACCGACAAGGCAGAGATCTCGGAAGAGAGTAATATTCTTGAAGGGATTATTCGCTTTGGAGGAGAGACCGTGAAAGAGGTGATGACCTCTCGTCTGGATATGGTCGATCTCGACATCCACACACCGTTTAAGGACGTGATCCAATGTGTGGTCGATAATGCTTACTCTCGTATTCCGATCTATTCGGGTACGCGCGACGATATTAAAGGGGTGCTCTACATCAAAGACCTGCTCCCTCATCTGACGAAAGGGGATACTTTCCGTTGGCAGTCGCTCATCCGTCCGGCGTATTTCGTACCGGAGACGAAGATGATCGACGATCTGCTGCGTGACTTTCAGGCGAACAAGATTCATATCGCGGTGGTAGTCGATGAGTTTGGAGGGACATCGGGCATTGTGACCATGGAAGATATTATCGAAGAGATCGTCGGTGAGATTCAAGACGAATACGACGAAGATGAACGGACGTTTGTACAGTTGAACGAGCGGTCGTGGATCTTTGAAGCCAAGACTCAGTTGCTCGACTTCTATAAGGTGGCTAACATTGACGAGGAGGATTTCGATGAGATCAGTGCCGATGCCGATACCTTGGCCGGCATCTTGTTGGAGATCAAAGGGGAATTCCCGGTACTGCATGAAAAGGTGGTCTATAAGAACTACGAGTTTGAAGTGTTGGAGATGAACAAACGTCGCATCATGAAAGTTAAGTTTACCATTCTTCCGCCTTCCGGAGACGAAACGTCCAACCGTAAAGAGTCTTGATATGCCGTTATTTTTAGATGATCATCAACCCGATTACCGTCTTGGCGTCTGGAAGATGGAGGAGACGACGGAGGAGTTGTGGCAACTTCTGCACAACCCTGCGCTTTACGAGTCCGCTTTTGCTCGAATCACCTCTGATCCCCGTCGTTTGGAATGGCTCTCTGTTCGCGTATTACTCGCTCGTTTGCTGGGTGAAGAAAAGGTGGTGGACTACTATGAAAACGGTCGCCCATTTTTGACCGGCGATTCTTTTCAACTCAGCATCTCACACACCAAAGGTTATGTGGCCGTATTATTGAGCCGAGACTGTCGTGTTGGAGTCGATCTCGAGCATTACCGTCGACAAGTGCATCGGGTGGCGAGTCGCTTCATGCATCCCGATGAGCGGCTTTCGCAAACCGAAGGGGATACGACGTGGGAGTTGCTGACTTATTGGTCGGCTAAAGAGAGTATCTACAAAGGGGTAGATGATGCCGATGCCGACTTGCGGCAGATTAAAATTGATCCGTTCAAGTTTGGAACGTCAGGACAAATGATGGCTCGTCAGATGTCGAGAGATCCCGAGAAGATGCTTACAGTTCGCTATGAACTGCGGGATGAATTTGTGCTGACTTGGATGGTTCTTTGTTGAACCTGAGACTGATCTCATTTTTTTCTTGGAGGGTAATGAATTACCCTACGTGGATAATTGATTACCCTGCGTGGATAATAAATTATTGTGCGTGGATAACGAACCACTCGACATAGATATTAAATTATTGTACATAATGTGAATTCGGCGACTTCTTTCAGAATAAAGTAACTGTGTATCAATCTCTTTCGCCAAGTTGATTGCTGTTTTCTCTGGAAAATAGCAATAAGTCGCTATCCGGATTTAGACATTCTGGGAGAACGATGATATTTACGCTTAAGAGATATGGAAGATGACTGCAAAGAGTGATTATCTAAAAGAAAGTTGAAAAAAAATTACGGTAATTATCTGTCAAATAAAATATTTTAGTAACTTTGAAATCGGTGAACGTAACGATAAAAGGATTGTAACGGTTATTTTTTTTGCATTGTAAATTTACTGATTTTATCACTATTTTGCTGATTTTTAGTTAGATGTGGATTATTGAACTCACGCCAATTAGAATATTGGAGTTTGAGATGAATATTTTATTGTCGGATAATATAAATATCTTTATAACATTATATAAATGTTAAATCTAAAATATGAAAAGAATTATATTTTACCCTTTATATTGGGTTCTAATTATTTTTGTGGTAGGTTGTTCTTCGCACAAAGCATCAAAGGATGAATTAGCATTCATAGATATCTCTAAGGAGTATGCTGAAAAGGAACTGAAGTTGACCGATCTTGCTGAGGTAACTTACGTCTATTTAAATTCGAAAAGTGATGATTATGTTTTTAAAGGGGGCATCAGTTATGTAACCAAAAACAGAATTGTTGTTATTGATCGCGCATCTCAGAGTGTGTTGTTCTTCTCAAAAGATGGAAATCCTATATCGCGCTTTAATCGGAAAGGGCAAGGCCCGGAAGAGTATACAGATATTTTTTCTGTGATGTATGATGAAGAGAAGGATGAGGCTTTTGTTTTTCCGGATTTTAGTGACCATATCATGGTCTATTCTTCTTCCGGTGAATTTAAAAGAAAAATAGCATTGCCACAAAGAAATATTAACGGTCAGGTGATCTTGTTTGACGATCAATCTATATTGGTGTATGATAATACTAAATTGTGGAATGCCATTATGCAAAATAGTTTTGCAGATAAAGATCGTTCTAGGAATTTGATTTGTGATTCAACTTTTTTCCTCGTTTCGAGAATGGATGGAGCTGTGTTAGATTACATTCCATTGCCCAATAAGAATGTTGATTTAAGTTATAAGGATTTAGAAGGAACTTTTATTTTTCAAGTGGCATATGGACGTGTGAGAAAATGTCCGGAAGGACTTCTTCTGTACAATCCGGAAGCGGATACCGTTTTTCTCTATAATAAAGATAAGTTGTTAGTACCTTATTTTTATAAAAAGCCTTTGGTGAACGATTATAATCCAAAGACTGCGATGGATATTTGCATGGACGCAGGTCGATTCCAGTTTATTTCTATTTATACTTATCTGACGGGAAAATCTCCATCGCCTCAATATTACATGCGTGACAAAAAAACTGGTGAAATTTTCCGCCAGAAATTGACCCTTTCGGATTATCAAGGAAAAGACTTCTGTGTTAATCCACGGCTTTCAGCTTATGAGGAAAGAAAGTGCTCTTTTGAGTTGAATTTTGACGAATTGGAAGAAGCTTATTATGCAAATAAGCTCAGTGGGAAGTTGAAAGAATTGGTTGCCTCACTTCTTAAAGAGGAAAACCCTAATAACGTGCTTATGTTTGTCAATTTTGATCGATAGGTGGCTGCGTAGTTGGCATTTGATTGATGAAAGAGGAGATTAGAATAGGGGTTGCTATAGGGGTTTATGCATGTAGTACTTGCGTTCTTTCTCCCTTAACTGAGAAAGAATGGACCATCCAATAGGATGTATGTAGATAACCCTATGTATTTAACAAATTGTGGGCTATCAGATGGAAAAGCTTTGTACAATAGAAATATTAATATCTTTCTCTAATTCCGCAAAATGGTTATAAGAGACCAACTGTGGAAACAGTTGTAAATTAGTGTATGTGAATATTCTAATAGTCTCAACTGCTTCAACGATTTTCAACTCTGTTGGCCTTGAATTATAAAAAAAATGTCCGAGCGAAATCCCTTCGACCGGACATTTTCAATAAACTCGGCAGAGTTTTTTGTCTTTAGAAAGTTGCTTTCTTTGAATCAGATTGATTAATAACGGGAGAATTTCCCAATCTATCAGAGTCAACGCTTTTTCCACGAAAGCAGTGAAATGGATAGTACGGCAGGTCTTCTGACTTGTTTCGGCCAACAAGCGCCTTCCCGGAAGTTAATCCAGTGGCTATTAGTAGTTTGCTTTCGGCGTTTTTATGAAACTTACAGCAGCGGGACTGTTCAGGATTCTCACCTGATTCCCTTTTAATTGCTTCCCTTGTGAACAAGAGTCGCAAACCAATACCTTACAAAGGTAAGATTATTTGCTGAATAATACTACGATTATAGCAGATTATTTTCCTTTGGCCAGAGTGAAGATGAACTCTAACCCGTTTTGTTGGTAGTTTTTTGCAGAAATGCTTCCTCCGTGGATCAGAACCGCATTTTTGACGATAGCCAGTCCCAATCCCGTTCCTCCGAGTTTTCTCGAGCGACCTTTATCGACGCGATAAAAGCGTTCGAACAGGCGGTTCAAGTGTTCGGGAGCAACTCCCACACCGTTGTCGGCAAAGCTGAAATAATAGTAGTTGCTATCTTCTCGGAAACAGCTGATGTAGATCTTAACATTGCTCCCGGCGTAGGCAATGGCATTGTCCATCAGGTTACGGAAGATGGAGTAGATCAAGGAGTAGTTACCTCGCATCATGAGATTGTCTTTGAGCGAGTTGATCACCGTGATCTGTTTCTCGTCGAGATCGAGATAGACCTCGTTGATGATGTTCTTGACAATGACCGAAAGGTTTAATGTTTCCATGCCGATCAGATTGCTGGCCTCGTCCATGCGGGTGAGCACGGAGATGTCTTGAAGCAGGTGACTGAGGCGATTGCTTTGCGCATAGCAGCGATCGAGGAAGGTGTGTAACTTCTCCGGTGGAATGTTCTTGTTGTTGACAATGGTTTCCAGATAGCCTTGTATGCTGCTCACCGGTGTTTTCAGCTCGTGGGCAATGTTCTGGGTGAGTTGGCGCTTAAGGCGTACCCGTTCCTCTTCGAGCGTGACGTCATTGATCGAGATTTCGAAATTAGAATCTTGAAACAAGATGCACTCCACGGCAAAGGTGCGTCCGTTCTTGTCGATGCTGATCGACATGCGTTTTTCTTCACGTCCCTTAGGAAGCTGTGCTTGTCCCTTACTGATAAAGTCGGTGATCTCTTGAAACTCTTTCACGGCAAACACCTCTTCGGTCTCTTGCAGGTTGGAGTCGGAGATCAAGTTGCTGTATTGAGTGAAGAGGTTGTTCACCAAGATCTCTTTTTTGTCTTTGGTAAAGATGCCTAGTCCCTCACGTGAGGTTTGCAGGTGGGCAATCAACTTTTCGCGTTCGATGTAGAGCGCCTCTTTCGTCTTGTGCAGGCGTTTATAGATCTGGATGATATGTTGTGAGATCTCGCCCAGCTCGTTGTGAGGGAAGTCCGTCAGTGCATTCATCTCGATCGACTCATTACGATCGGCACGCATGGTAAATTCGCGCAAGTTATTGATCGACTTACCGAGCTTATGCGTAAACTTGTAGAAGAGTGCAACCAGAATGAGGGTTAATATGCCGGTGAACCAAAGGTAGTTGGAATCGGCCTTCAAGGTGTTGATGAGGGGGACGTTGTAGGGCAGTGCCGATCGGATAATATAACTATCGTAGGCTGTTGCGGCGTAGAAATAGTTCAACCCCGTGCTTTCGGAGGTACGACGGACATCGAATCCGTAACCGTACTTCAGCGCTTCTTGAATCTCCGGGCGGTAGAAATGGTTACCTAAGAGGTTATAGTCTTTTCGGAAACTGTCGAAGATCACCTTTCCTTTAAGGTCTACTATCGTAACACGACTATCTTTCAGATGATTGTAGAGAGACTCCCGGATGAGTTCGTCCGATAAAGGGTGCTGCTTCAGTTTCTCATACAACGCATTGTTGTAGTTCTGCAACTGCACTTCGAGCATTTCTATCTTAAACTCTTTTTCCCGTTGGTATTGATAAGCCAAGAAGGTGATGATGAAGATAAAAAAGATCGAGATAACCGAAAGAAACAACTTACGGTTGAACGATAAGAAATGGCGTTTAGGAGTGTTCTTATACATGTATTTAATCTGTTGAATAAATCCTCGAATGAATAGCCTATTGAATGAATCAATGAATTAATGAATCATTGAATCAATCCCGAATCATTGAATAAATTCTCGCATGAATCAATCACCGCATGAATAGATCCTCGAAAGAGGTCGGGCGATGCTGCTGTGCGTTTATTCCGCATCGAAGCAATAACCGTAACCCAGACGGGTGACAACCAGCTTGCCGTACGCTTTGATCTTCTTTCTCAATCGTGTGATATTCACATCGATGGTGCGATCGAGCACATAGACCTCGTCGCTCCAAACTCGGGTGAGGATCTCTTCGCGAGAGAAGACGCGTCCTTTGTTCTGCACGAGCAATAAAAGGATCTCAAACTCTTTCTTGGTGAGTGCAACCTCGTTGCCGTCGATCGTCACTTTTTTATTGGTGATATTGATTACCATCTTCTCATAGACCAACTGTTCGGTTTTCTGAGCCGGCTCTGCCGTTGCTGAAGCCCGTCGGAGTACTGCTTTGACGCGGACGATAACTTCACGCAAAGAGAAAGGTTTCGAGATATAGTCATCGGCTCCCAAGTTAAACCCGGTGAGGGTGTCGTTCTCGGTATCCTTGGCGGTGATAAAGATGATGGGGATATGAGCCAACTTTTTGTCCTTTTTCAGCATATTAGCCATCTTGAATCCGGAGATCTCACCCATCATCACATCGAGCAATAAAAGGTTATATTGACTTAAGTCTAGCTTTAACGCTTCTTCTGCCGAATGGGCGGTGTCTACCTCATAACCTTCATTCTCCAGATTGAATTTTAAGATCTCGCAAAGATCTTCTTCGTCGTCAACGACTAAAATACGATAATCATTCATCTTTTTGTAACTATTATAATGATGTAATTAAAAGCCTGTTAAAATAACCTTTAAGACAAAGTTATGCTTTTATTTTATTTTCCATACAAAATAGCCGTTCTTTTGTTACTGGTGAATGAAACAGGCATTACATTTATGTGACATTTTCGAGAGACAAGTGTTAAGAATGTTTTATCGCCGTTTTATTTGGAGCTTATCGATGGTTTTATTTCGATGAAAAGCCCGATTTTACTTTCATTCTTTTTGGGTAGAATGATATGATATCGGCAGCGATTTATTAACTTTGTCCTATCAATAAAAGGTAAAAGTACGTTATGGCTATTCAGATGGATCATGGAAAGGGATTTTTGACTAAGAAGAAGCAGCTCGCTTTCGCTGCTGTATTATTAATGGTGGCATTGAGTGTTTGGGTCTTGAAATGTTCCGATTTTAAAACCGGTTTTGAGATTACGGACGATTTGGGAGGAAATATTTTTCCTTCAGCGATCTTGTCGGTGGCGACGACCGATGCTCAGGTGGTGGTCCCTTCCGATTCGGTCTATTTGGGTAACCCGAAGTCGTGTATCTCTATTCGTCTGAAATCACGATCGGCCTATTCTCGTGTGCGGATAGAGGTGGGTGAAACGCCTTTCTTCTCCCGTTCGGTATCGGAGTTCGTGTTAGATCGTCCTCGAACGGAATATACCATTTATCCGGATATCATCTGGAACTATGAGGCGTTGAAGAATAATGCACAGGCTGAGCCGGTGAGTGTGGTGGTTAAGGTCGAGATGAACGGTGAAGACCTTGGGCAACGGGTACGTACCTTTTCGGTGCGCAGTGTCAACGAGTGTTTGTTGGGTTATGTGGCCAATGGTACGGAGTTTCACGATACGAGCATCTTCTTCGCCGCTTATGTCAATGAAGATCATCCGATGATCGACCAATTGTTGCGCGAGGCACTCAATACCCGGATCGTCAACCGCTTCTTGGGATATCAAGCTTCGTATAAGAATACGGTCGACAAGCAAATCTATGCGCTTTGGAATGTTCTGCAGAAGCGTAAGTTCCGATATAGCTCTGTCTCCAACACTAGTCTGTCGAGCAACGTGGTGTTCTCGCAACGTGTCCGTACGTTCGACGATGCTTTGCAATCGTCGCAGATCAACTGTGTGGATGGAAGTGTTCTGTTTGCCTCTTTGTTGAGAGCGATCAATATTGAACCGATCTTGGTTCGTACGCCGGGTCACATGTTTGTGGGGTACTACACCGATATGAAACATAAGGAGATGAACTTCCTCGAAACGACTATGATCGGGGATATCGATTTGGACGATTTCTTCCCTGATGAACAGCTCGATTCGACCATGGTGGGCAAATCGCAGAACGAAATGTCGCGGCTGACTTTTGAAAAATCGAAGCAGTATGCCAACAAGAAATATCAAGAGAATGAGATGGGTATCCATTCCGGTAAGCTGAACTATATGTTCCTTGAAATCTCGAAGGAGGTCCGCCAGAAGATTCAGCCGATAGGGAAATAGAGCAAAAGTTTGCATATCATTGGCGGTAATGTTATTTTTGTACCTTATTAAATAAATGTCAGTAAGAAATGCAAGGTAAGAAATTTATCTCTCCGGGAGCTTGGTTTGCTATGAGCTACCCTTCGCAATGGAATGAGTTTGAGGATGGTGAAGGGTCTTTTCTCTTCTATAATCCGGAGGTATGGACCGGAAATTTCAGAATATCGGCTTACAAAGGAGGGGCGAACTTCGGTCGCCAGAGCGTGGAGCAGGAGCTGAAAGAGAATCCGACGGCTGTTCGTAAGCGTGTTGGGGCATTGGATTGTGCCTATAGCAAAGAGATGTTTCAGGAGGAAGGTGAATTCTACACGACGCATGTTTGGATCGTTGGTGCCGGTGAACTGGCATTCGACTGTTCGTTCACCCTGACTAAGGGTGGTGACATCCATGAGGCTGAGGAAACCATTGCTTCTTTGGAGGTGCGTCACGAAGGTGAGAAGTACCCGGCTGAACTGATTCCCATCCGACTGATGGAGATTTATCAGCTGAACGAGAGCTACGAGTGGGCAACGAACTTGGTTAAGGAGGAGTTGAAGGTCGACTTCCAAGGAACGGAAGAGGATCTGGAGAAGCTGCAGAAGATTGTCGATAAGGAGATCATCGGTCGCAAGAAACGCGATGAATGGGTGGCTCTTGGCATTACACTGTGTGTGATCTTCGCTAATGAGGTGGATGGAGCCGAATGGCGGACATTGGTCGACGGTAACCGTGAAGCACCGGTCTTGATGTATGGCGAACGACTGATTGACCCGATGAAGCTGACTTGGAGTAAAGTGAAGGCGGGTGAGCCTTGTAACCTGATTGAAGCGTATAACGAA
Source organism: Bacteroides sp. QWL-09 (assembly GCF_058683585.1). Classification (NCBI taxonomy): domain Bacteria; kingdom Pseudomonadati; phylum Bacteroidota; class Bacteroidia; order Bacteroidales; family Bacteroidaceae; genus Bacteroides; species Bacteroides sp. QWL-09. The sequence goes on from NZ_CM178748.1 coordinate 108,300, forward strand.
CTATTATGATAAATCCTTATTTGCAAGTCGACGGACTGACGAAATCGTTCGGCGACTTGGTGCTTTTTGACAATCTTTCTTTTGGTATTGCCGAAGGCCAGCGCGTTGGCTTGATCGCTAAGAACGGCACGGGCAAAACCACTCTTTTAAATATTATAGCCGGTAAGGAGGGCTACGACGACGGATCGGTGGTCTTTCGTCGTGATCTTCGCGTAGGCTATCTCGAACAAGATCCGCAATATCCTGCCGACATCACCGTGCTCGAAGCCTGTTTCTTGCATGGGAATAGTACCGTCGAACTCATTAAGGAGTACGAACGGTGTATGGATACCGAGGGACATCCGGGGCTCGACGAACTGTTGGCCCGTATGGAACAGGAGAAGGCTTGGGACTACGAGCAGAAGGCGAAGCAGATCTTGTCGCAACTTAAAATTCATCGATTTAATCAACCGATCGGTCAGCTTTCGGGAGGCCAGTTGAAGCGTGTGGCTTTGGCCAATGCACTGATCACCGAGCCGGACTTGTTGATCCTCGACGAGCCCACCAACCACTTGGATCTGGAGATGACCGAATGGTTGGAGGAGTATCTGCGACGGACCAACCTCAGTCTGCTGATGGTGACGCACGACCGTTATTTTCTCGATCGGGTCTGTTCGGAGATTTTTGAGATCGACAATCGTCAGATCTATCAATATAAAGGCAACTACAGCTACTACTTAGAGAAGCGGGAGGAACGTATCGAGGCTAAGACGGTCGAGATTGAACGGGCGAACAACCTTTATCGTACGGAGCTGGAATGGATGAGACGTATGCCGCAGGCGCGCGGTCACAAGGCTCGCTATCGCGAAGATGCTTTCTATGACTTGGAGAAGGTGGCGAAGCAACGGATGAAAAGCGATAATGTGAAGCTGGAGGTGAAGGCGTCGTACATCGGAAGTAAGATCTTTGAAGCCGAGAACCTCTGTAAGCGGTTTGGCGACTTGAAGATCCTGGACGATTTCTCTTATATCTTTTCGCGTTATGAGAAGATGGGTATCGTGGGGAGCAACGGCACCGGAAAGTCGACGTTTATCAAGATTCTCATGGGGATAGAGCAAGCCGATAGTGGAACGCTCGACATCGGTGAGACGGTACGTTTCGGCTATTATTCTCAGGACGGCTTACAGTTTGACGAACAGATGAAGGTGATCGACGTGGTGCAGGATATTGCTGAGGTGATCGAGCTGGGCAACGGTAAGAAGCTCACGGCATCGCAGTTCTTGCAACATTTCCTATTTACTCCCGAGACTCAGCATAGCTATGTCTATAAGTTGAGTGGGGGAGAGCGTCGCCGGTTGTACCTATGCACCGTGTTGATGCGTAACCCGAATTTCTTGGTGCTCGATGAGCCGACGAACGATTTGGATATTGTGACGCTCAACGTGCTTGAGGAGTACCTGCAAAGCTTCAAGGGATGCGTCATCGTGGTTTCGCACGACCGTTACTTCATGGATAAGGTGGTCGACCATTTGTTGGTGTTCAACGGTCAGGCTGATATACGCGATTTCCCCGGAAATTATAGCGATTACCGCGACTGGAAGGAGGCTAAGGCACAGAAGGAGAAGTTGGCCGAGAAGCCTCAGGAAGAGAAAACCACTCGGGTACGTCTGAACGATAAACGTAAGATGAGCTTTAAGGAAAAGCGGGAGTTCGAGCAACTGGAAACCGAGATCGCCGCACTTGAGGCTGAGAAGCAAAGTCTCGAAGAATCGCTTTGCAGCGGATCACTCTCGGTCGACGAGCTGACGGAGAAGTCGAAACGTTTGCCCGAGATCAACGAGCTTATCGACGAGAAAACCATGCGTTGGTTGGAGTTGAGCGAGATCGAAGGGTAAAGAGTTGTACTCACTAAGAGTTGTAACGACTAAAGATTATAATCAGTAAGGATTGTAACAACTAAGGATTGTTGCGACTAAGAGTTGTAATCATTAAGGATTGTAACGGCCGATGTGAATAGAAGCATCGGTCTTAAGATATGATTTTAAGGTATTTTGTTAAGGCCTTTTGTTAGGGTCTTTGTTAAGTCATTTGTTAAGTCATTTGTTAAGGTATAAGGCATTAGTTTTATGAGTAATCTGACCAATTATCACAGTCATTGTTTGTACTGCGACGGACGGGCAAACATGGAAGAATTTGTACGTTTTGCCATCGGCGAAGGCTTTACGTCGTATGGCTTTTCGTCGCATGCTCCTCTACCTTTTTCTACGGCATGGACCATGGAATGGGAGGATATGACGGATTATCTCCGGGAATTCGCCCGCCTGAAAACGAAATATAAGGATCAGATCGAATTGGCTGTTGGTCTCGAGATTGATTATCTGAACGATGAACATCACCCGGGGGCGACTTGCTTTCAAGCGTTACCTCTCGATTATCGCATCGGTTCGGTCCATCTCTTGCCCGATGTGAAGGGAGAGATTGTCGATGTCGATGTGTCGGCTGAGGTGTTCAAGACCTTGATGCGCGATCATTTTGAGAATGATGTGAAAGGTGTGGTTCAGCTCTATTACCAACGTTTGCGTCGCATGATGACTTTAGGTGGTTTCGATATTTTAGGTCACGCCGATAAAATTCATTATAATGCCGAAGCGGTTCGCCCGGGAATGCTCGACGAGCCCTGGTATGAGGCCTTGATGGCGGATTACTTCTCCGACATTGCCTCGAAAGGGTATATCGTTGAGATCAACACGAAAGCGCATCGCGAACTCCATACGTTCTATCCCAATGAACGTTATTTCTCTATGATGCGTGAACTCGGCATTCGCGTGCAGGTCAACAGTGACGCACATTATCCGGAACGGATCAACCATCAGCGACGGATCGCTTTGGATCATCTGAAGCAAGTGGGCTATCAGACGGTTGTGGAGCGGCATCATGAAAAATGGGTCGATTGTCCGATCGTTGACTGATCGGGACAATCCACCCATGATATAGAAATGAACGGATGGTTCTGAATGTTATTCTACGCGACGGCAACCGTTTGCCTGGAAGAAGTCGTGTAGAGCTTGTTCACAATTGCCTTGTATCAAAATGTGATGATTACCCAACGGATTCTTTAGGAAATAATCGGTCGACCCATCGAGTCTGACCCGTACTTGCGTGCGACACATATTGATATAATTGGTATTCTCGGTCAGCGATCCCGATGAGATGAAATATTCATCGAGCGATTCCCCACCACATTTTACTAGCGTCACGTCACCCGTAGGCAATAAACCTTGTATGGCGATACCGCTTTCAGTCTCAAAATGATTACGGATGATATAACGGTCGGTTTGCTTTAGTCCCACAGTGCAGTGTGCTAAGGTGACCTCATTGGTTCGTCCGCTGATCATCGACGGGTTGGCCATAAATCCCGTTTTTCCCGTTAGCGCTTTTATAGCCAAGAGGGTGAAAACCGATTGCAGATCGCCTTCACAGCCGGCAATGATCCCGTCGTCGTTCAGTAGCGATAGAGCCAGACAGCCCGTTGTGCCGAGTTTCTCGATAATCTTAAAGCAACTTAGGGTCAAAGCGTTCAAGTTCTCTTGGTGAGCGATGTTACGGATAGCCCGATAGAGACGCATGGCTTTGATTAAATCTTCTGGAGTACCTTCCCGACAAGCCAAAGCTTGTGAGGCTACTGCTGCACACGAAGCTCCCACCTCGTCGTCGGTGATCCGTTCGAACTCGTCGTACACCCTTTCGAGAGGAATGTCGATGAAGTCGATACCCCAGCGACGCTTGGCCAATAGGTAGTCGACGCTGCTTGCCACGAGCCAAGGTGACGACGTACCGATCACGCCGACCCGTTGTCCGACGATCGCGCGTTGCGAACAGAAATTGGTATATAAGGTTTCGATGCGCTGAACGATGTAGGGATATTCGCCGTGCAGAATCTCACATTTCATCCCTCTGCTACGCAACCATGATGAGATCTCGAGTGATGCAGCCAGAGAATTCTGCATGCCGTCGGCTAGTAGGATGGTTGGCCGAGGAAGTTGTTCGAAATATTGAATCACTTGTCTTTCCACTCCTCCGGTTGCAATGAAAACAATTTTGAAATCATCTTCTCGAAGCTTGTGCATCTCTTTGTAGTCGACAAGTTTTAGCGTGTAATATTTTTCAAGTTCGCTTAAGATCGCTTCATGTGAGCTCTTTATAGAAGCCTGCTTGTGCAGATGCGAAGCAAAAGTTATAAGGTTTATTGTCATTATGCTTGATAATTGGGTTATTTTTCAGCAAATGTAGGTATTTCTTTTTTTACCTATACAACGTTTTTAGGGTTGATAAGGTTTTTAAAGTTTTTATATCTCTGTATTCAAATTATTACGTACCTTTGTGCACAATCAACGAAAATAAAAACGATTTTTTTTTAATATTAACTATGCCTAATATATCGATTCGCGGAAACGAGATGCCTGCATCTCCAATCAGAAAACTGGCTCCTTTGGCAGATGCTGCTAAGCAACGTGGAGTGCATGTCTTTCACTTGAACATCGGACAACCTGATTTGCCGACTCCTCAAGCCGCGATTGATGCGATACGCAATATCGACCGTAAAGTATTAGAATATAGTCCGAGTGCCGGATACAGAAGCTACCGCGAGAAGTTGGTACACTATTACGAAAAGTATAACATCAACTTAACTGCCGATGATATCATCATCACTTCGGGCGGATCGGAAGCGGTGCTTTTTGCTTTTCTATCGTGCTTGAATCCGGGAGATGAGATTATTGTGCCCGAACCGGCTTATGCCAACTACATGGCTTTTGCTATTTCTGCCGGTGCAAAGATCCGTACCATCACAACGACCATTGAAGAAGGCTTCTCATTGCCTAAGGTTGAGAAATTCGAAGAACTGATCAATGAGCGTACGAAAGCGATCTTGATCTGTAACCCGAATAATCCGACCGGTTATCTGTATACTCGCCGTGAGATGAATCAGATTCGTGACTTGGTGAAGAAGTACGATTTGTTTCTTTTCTCTGATGAGGTCTATCGTGAATTTATCTATACCGGTTCGCCTTATATCTCGGCTTGTCACCTTGAGGGTATCGAAGAAAATGTGGTGTTGATCGACTCGGTTTCGAAACGTTACTCGGAATGTGGTATTCGCATTGGTGCGTTGATCAGTAAGAACAAATCCATCAGAGACGCCGTGATGAAATTCTGTCAGGCTCGTCTGAGTCCTCCATTGATTGGTCAGATTGCTGCTGAGGCTTCGCTCGATGCTCCGGAAGAATATTATCGTGAGACGTACGATGAGTACGTGGAACGTCGTAAATGTCTGATCGATGGGCTGAACCGAATACCGGGCGTCTATTCACCGATTCCGATGGGTGCGTTCTATACCGTAGCTAAATTGCCGGTCGACAATTCCGATAAGTTCTGTGCATGGTGTCTGTCTGACTTCGACTATGAAGGCCAGACGGTTTTCATGGCACCGGCTTCGGGATTCTACACCACACCGGGTGCGGGAATCAATGAAGTGCGTATTGCTTACGTCTTGAAGAAAGAAGACTTGAACCGTGCGTTGTTTGTGCTGCAAAAAGCATTGGAAGCTTATCCGGGTCGTACCGAACAGTAAACTCTTTTTGAACCATGTCATTATCACTCTTCATAGCGAAACGCATTTATCGTGATCATGATGGCGGGAAACGTGTCTCTCGTCCGGCGGTGTTGATTGCAATCATTGGGATTGCGATCGGTCTGGCGGTGATGATCGTTTCGGTAGCTGTCGTGATTGGCTTTAAGAGTGAGGTACGTGGCAAGGTGATTGGCTTTGGCTCGCACATTCAGGTGACTAATCTGGATGCGGCGACCTCTTATGAGACACATCCTGTTGAGGTGGGCGACAGTATGATGAAGGCTCTGACGACCTTTCCGGAGATTAAGCATGTGGAACGCTATTCCACCAAGCCCGGCATGATCAAGACGGCCGATGCTTTTCAGGGTATGGTGCTCAAAGGGGTGGGAGCGGAATTCGATGCCACCTTCTTTAAAAAACATCTGATTGAGGGGGAGTTCCCGACGTTCAGTGATTCGACCTCTTCGAATCAAGTGGTGATCTCCAGATCACTTGCGTCGAAGTTACGTCTGAAATTAGGCGATCGGATCTATACCTATTACGTTCAGCAAGAGGTGAGAGTCCGCCGACTGACAATTGTCGGTATCTACGAAACGAACTTCTCGGAATACGATAATCTATTTTTAATCACCGACCTCCACATGGTCAACCGTCTCAATGGCTGGGAGAAAGATCAAGTCAGCGGTGTTGAACTGAAGGTAAACGATTATGATCGTTTGGAACAGATCACCAATCAGTTGGGTGAGGTGACCGATAATCGGATCGACCGCTATGGAAGCGTCTATTATGTGCGTAATATCTTGCAGATGAATCCTCAGATCTTTGCTTGGCTCGATTTGCTCGATATGAATGTATGGGTCATCTTGTTCTTGATGGTCGGAGTGGCAGGCTTCACGATGATCTCCGGATTGTTGATCATCATTCTGGAACGCACCAATATGATTGGAATCTTGAAGGCGTTGGGAGCCGGCAACTACACCATTCGGAAGACTTTCCTCTGGTTCTCTGTCTTTCTCATTGGGAAAGGGATGATTTGGGGAAATGCCATTGGCTTGGCTTTCTGCTTTGTGCAATCCTATTTCGGCTTGTTTAAGCTCGATCCGCAAACGTATTATATCGATACGGTGCCTATCTCGTTTAATGTTTTGTTGTGGCTACTGATCAATATCGGTACGTTGTTGGTCTCGGTCTTGATGCTGATCGGCCCTTCTTTCTTGATTACCCGCATCAATCCGGCCACTTCTATGCGTTACGAATAACGCACACTGCCGGTCTTTGTTTTTACCAGTAAATTACTGTCGATCAGTATCTCTAAAACTCATTATTTCCGTAACTCTTCATCTCAGCGACTAGCCATTTTTGTAAATTTCCATCTTTACGACTAATCATCTTTACGACTAATCATCTTTACAACTGGCCATCTTTGCAAAGAGTCATCTCTATAAGTTGTCATCTTTATCAATTATTGTCTTCGCAAATCGTTTCAAGCTCTTTTTTTATTGGGGGCTTATTAAGGTGTCATCGCATCAGTGTTTGAGTTTTTTCTTGCAATGATATTAGTGACTTCTTCCGCTCTATTTAATCATTTTCTCAACTTCTTTAGAGGTTAGTAAACGTTCATTTGTTGAGCCTTCGATGCAGGGCTCTTCAGCCCTCGAAGGAAAACCCATGAGCCCTCGAACGAGGGCTGAAGAGCCCACGTTCGAGGGCTCAAGAAACTAAATGGTGATGGCGAGTGATTGAGCATTGATAACGATTAATAAAATAGAAATACCGTCTAATTGCAATTGAGTAGTAGTCTATAAGATGGGCTGAAAAATAGGCTGTGCTTGTTTCTCATAACTGATGATGGAACGTAACGCTTCACCAGGTTGGTCGGAGTGTTAGATGGTGTGGGATAACCCCGATTTAGTGTGGGATAACCCTTTAAAAATGGTATCCCACACTACGTTCGAGAGTCCATGAATAGAGATTTCTGTGAATTTTAGTGTGGGGGGTGTGGGTAAATCGTGCTTATTTATTCTTATGGAGAAGGGGAAACTTTATTTGTTCGGTGATGTTTTTGAGGTTCAATTATTTCCCTTTGTTCGACGCCCTTCATTTCCCCGACGCCCTTCATTTGCTCGATTATCTTCTTTGGAAGTCACTCTTTCGATGGAAACGTCTGTCCAATTCGAAGCGAAGCGATTGCAACGGTTGGATGAAGTCGAACACGAGGAGTGAGGTGTAGAATCGTTTGGGTTCGCCCAGCACTTTCGCACTCCGATTCACGACAAGTAGTTGTGTGATATAGCGGATTAGCCAAAGAAATGCTGCTACGCCGGTTACGATCCATGCCGATTGGAGGATACTCCAAACGATGGCAAAGAGGTTGAGCGTATGAAACAGCAGGCGAGAAGTCGTTTCAAAACCGAGCCATTGGCGTTGATGGCCCTTATAATATTGACCGGTGACCTTGTAGCTGATTTTTTCTCCAATCCACGACTTGATGCTATGCAACGGTTCGATCCGGATTACCGAGCGACTATCGGTTTCAATGCGGGTGTTTTGCCCGGTAGCGATGCGATTGATGAAGATGTCGTCTTCTCCCCGTTGAAGGTTGAGGTGACTAGAATATCCTTTTTGAGCAAAGAACAACTCTTTGCGATAGGCGAGGTTACGTCCGATGCCCATGTAAGGTTTTCCTGCATGCGCCAGTCCCAGATAACGCATAGCCGTGAACAGCGTATCAAAGGAGAGGTAGCGCGACCGAAACCCTTTAGTCGGTTTATAGAGGGCTGCTCCCAATACCACTTCAGTACCCGGAGTGAAGTTACGGGCCAAGAGCGATAACCATTGGGGACTAGCCGGTTCGCAGTTGGTCTCCGTAAAGACCAGCCAATTATATTTACTCGCTTTGATCCCTAAGGTCAGCGCTAGCTTCTTGTGACTGATGTAACGGGCACTGTCGGGTGTAAAGCTATAGTAAAGATGAGGGTATTCCCTTTGGAGCTGTTCTAATACGATCTCGGTATCATCGGTAGAAGCATCATTGATGACAATCACCTCAAACAAGGGGTAGTCTTGCTGAAGCACGGTCGGAAGAAAACGTCGCAAGTTCTCGGCATCGTTTCGAGCATAGACGACGACCGACAATGGAGGCTGTTCGCTCGAAAAACGTTTCTTATTTTTGATCTCCTCGGTCTGGTTTTTACCAATCCGATTGTAGCAAGTGAAGTAGTAGATCAGTTGGATGATCCACAGACCTCCCAAAGCGGATAGCAGAATAATCTCTGCCGAGTTTAGAGCCAATGCTTCCATATTTATTCTTATGAGTTGAATGATGCTTATTTCTCTTACAAAAGTAGATATTTTTTAAACGGAAGTCAACCTTCGAGAGGCTTTTATTTTTATTCTCTCATGGCTTGCTGGTAAAGGGATGGGTTTTCATAAGAAACGTCTGCCTGGAAACGGGTTCCGGCAGACGTTATCCTAAAAACTAATCATTTTATCCTAGTCTATACCTCCATGAATGGACAGACTTTTATTTTTTCAATAAAAACTCTTCAATGGTTTTCTTCAGCTGATCTTTTGGCATAGCTCCCTGACTGATGCGGGGTTGTTCGTTCATCGGAATCAGCAATAATGTTGGAATACTTCTAATGCCGAAAGCTGCTGCAAGTTCTTCTTCTTTATCAACGTCGATCTTGTAAACATCTACCTTACCGTCGTACTCTTTGCTGATCTCGTCAAGGATCGGAGCCATCATTTTACATGGACCACACCATGTGGCGTAGAAATCGATGATTGCCGGACGAGTACCCTCGAATTTCCATTCTTTAGAGTTGACTTCGTAGTTATATACTTTCTTTAAGAAATCTGCTTTATTTAATGAAATAACTTCCATTTTATTATCCTCCTTATTTAATTGATTATTATTATCTTTTGAACTACTACCTGCACAAGCTGATGCAGTCAATGTGAGAGCAAAGGCGCTAAGTAATGTCTTAATCCGTTTCATAGTCTTTGTTTTTTTGTTTGATGCAAAGATAGAGGTAATGAGCTGTGTCACAAATAGCAAAAGAACATAATAACTTGGCAATTATTCCTATTTTGTGAATTAATGCCTTTTTTTGCGGTATTCTTTTTTCAAATAGAAGTTGAAACCCGCATAGATCTGCAAGGTTCCGAACCCGTTGTTCATGGAGAAGTTTTTCTTATAGTAATTATAGCTTTTTCCCAAAAACGAGGTGCCGATATAATACTTGCTATTGTTGTAGACCAATCCGGCACGAACGATGAGATCGAGATTGATACTGTTGTACGATCGGTTGTCTTTATTGGCTTCGGTCACGATGTGAGAGGTCTTATAGGCAATAGCCGGGGTTAAAGAGGCATTGAACAAGAAGTTGCGTGCAAACACCCAGTTGTAGGCATAGCCGTAGCTGACTGCGAAATTTGAGAAGTGGATGTTTTCAACCTTCATCCCGGGATTCATTCTTTCTTGAATCATGACGGGAAGTTGGGTGTAGTCGAAATCGAGATTATGTTTCGAGAATGAGACACCGACAATCATTGATCCGGCACTCTTACGCTGATTGGTCGACTGACTAAAGGCAGCGGGGTAGGAGAATTTACGGTTGTTGAGAATATAATAGAGCGTTAATCCTTTTATGTCGACCTTCAGTCCGTTGAAGGGCTGGGAATAGTTGTTTGGTATGGCATCCTCGAACCCTTTGATATGCTTGATCTGATAATTGTTTCCGGTTTTTCGATAAAACAGATCGAGCCCGAATTTCGAGCTGTATAGACTTAAGTCGAACTCCGTTCCTTTGTTCTCCTGACTTGTCTTTCGATAGATATCGTCAATGTTGAACGACCATCCCAGGAAGATCCAGCGCCAGCCGAAGTAGAAGCCCAGTTTGCGTCGCGGGTTGGGATAGAGCGTGATGGTCTGTTGTTTGGGCAAAGTACTGCTGACCGAGTAGTATTCGAAGTTGCTGAAATGCGTGGTCATCAGGGCGTAATTATATCGATTGGGTGCAATGTATAAGGTGTCGAAATCAGAGAAGTTGAAGAACTTCTTGAGCGTAGTCTTGAATTTGCCCGGAGAGGTGGTCGAAGGCGATATGGAATCGACCGATGCTTCTTGAGCAGACAAGGAGGTGGTTAGAAGGAGGAGTATGTAGATTAAGTGTCGTTTAAGCATAAGATAGAAACTTTAGTTTTGAACGATTTTCTTCAAATCCGGCAAGAACCAGGTGAATAATCCGAGTAGTGGCATAAATGCACACCAGTGGTATATCGCTTCGATGCCATACTGATCGGCCAGACTTCCTAAGACCGCCGATGCGATGCCGGCGATACCGAAGGCTAATCCGAAAAACAGACCGGAGATCAGTCCGAGTTTGTTAGGTAGAAGTTCTTGAGCATATAATAAGATAGCCGGAAAAGCGGAGGAGAGCATGAAGCCGACGAAGAAACTCAGAACAATAGTTGGCAACAGTCCCACATGTGGCATCAGTAAGCTGAAGGGCGCTGTGCCCAGAATAGAGATCCAGATGACATATTTACGACCAATGCGATCGCCAAGCGGTCCCCCAACAAGCGTTCCTATGGCTGTTGCCGCTAAAAAGATGAAGAGGTAAAGCTGCGATTGCTGGATGGTGACTCCGAATTTATGGATCAGATAGAACGTATAATAGTTGGTCAAACTGGCCATATAGATGTATTTTGAGAAGATCAGTATCAGAAGAATACTGATGGATAAGAGGGTTTTCCCATCCGATAGAGGACGAGGGATCAGGTGAGCGTGTGTCTTTTTGGTGGTCTTCAGATAGTTGAGGTGTCCCTTATACCATCGACAGATGGGAAGCATGGCGATGATGGCAGCAATGGCAAACAGTACGAAGTAGGCCACATGTTCTTTCCCATAGGGAGCGACGATGAGGGCGACCAGCAGTGGGGCTAATGATCCGCCAAGGTTGCCGCCGACTTGAAATAGCGATTGTGCTAGACCTCTTTTACCGCCGGAGGCTAGGAAGGCGATGCGGGAGGCTTCCGGATGGAGAATGGACGATCCCAGTCCGATGAGAAATACGGCGCAGAGGGTCCATGTCATGGTATTGGCAAAGGCAAAGTTGATCAGGCCAATGAGTGTGAAAGTCATTCCTGTTGGGAGCGACCAAGGAAAAGGACGTTTGTCGAACAGATAACCTGTTATGGGCTGAAAGACCGAAGCCGAGAGCTGATAAACCAAGGTGATGAGCCCGATCTGTGCGAAGCTTAGCGATAGCTGTTCCTTCAACAACGGATAGGTGGCTGAGACAACGGCTTGCAGAAGATCATTGAGGCAATGCGAAAGACTTAATGCGATCAGTATCGATAAAGTGATTTTACTGATAGGTTGTTGGGTCGGCTGGCTCATCTTTTATCGTTTTATGAAATAGAGTGCAAAAGTACATATTATTATGTATAAAAAAAAGTATCTTTAGCGGATGTATGCTGACAGAGTTAATTTGGTATGAAGAAGATCGTGATTGCAATGGACTCCTTTAAGGGGAGTCTGTCTGCCGGAGAGGTGGTCGATGTGGTTGCCGAGAGTTTTGAGGAGCTCTTTCCGGAAGCTGAGATCAGGCGTATTCCCGTATCCGATGGTGGAGAAGGGGTCTTGTCTGTCTTGATGGAACGCTATGGCGGAAGTTACCGAACCGTTGAGGTCTGCGATCCGTTGCAGCGCCCGATGAAAGCGTCGTACGGACTTTTGGATGATGGACAGACTGCATTGATTGAGATGGCCGCAGCCAGTGGGCTAACTTTAGTTCCGGAAGAGAAACGAAATCCGCTGTATACCACGTCTTATGGTACGGGGCAGCTGATTGCCGATGCTTTGGATCAGGGGTGTTCGACGTGTATCATCGGCCTTGGAGGAAGTGCGACAAACGATGCGGCGATTGGGATGCTTCAAGCTTTGGGTTTTAAATTTCTCGATAGGGAGGGAAGCGAACTGTCGGTTGGCCGAGGAGAATTATTACCTTTGGTTTTCGATGTCGATGCGTCACAAGTTCACCCCGGCGTATACCGGACAAGGTTCATCATCATCACCGATGTTCGTAATCCGTTCTATGGCCCTGAAGGAGCGGCTCAAGTTTTTGCGTCTCAAAAAGGAGCCAATGAGCGTAACGTCGGTTTCCTCGATGATGGTCTAAAACATTTTGCCGAAGTGGTCTGTCGGAAAACGGGCGATAACTTAATGAATGTTCCGGGTTCGGGAGCAGCCGGTGGAGCCGGTGGGGGACTGTTGGCTTTCTTGAAGGCGGAATTGCGACCGGGCATTGACTTTATCTTAGAGGCTTTAGACGTTCCGAGTCAGCTATTGGGAGCCGATCTGGTTGTGACGGGTGAAGGAAAGGCTGATCGGCAAACCGGTATGGGCAAGGTGGCTTATGGGGTGCTTTGTGCAGCTCAAAAACAACAGATTCCGGTGATCTTGCTGGCGGGTGGGGTGGCCGACCGAATCGCTTTGTTCGATATGGGGTTTGAGGCCGTCTTTTCGTCCACTCCTTATCCGATGAGTCTCTCTGAAGCGATGAATCCGTCGACTGCGAAGAAAAACCTCAAAGAGACCGCTGCGTCTGTTGCCCGCCTGATTCGTCTGGCCGAACAGTCGAAAGAATCATAAAAGAATTTCAGAATGGACGCTAAAAACCGAACGCCAAAGATCTAAAAGTGAAACTTAAAGACAGAATTTAAAAGCGGACGTTGAAAGTCGAAAATCAGATGAGGTCTAATATTACCTGATGACGCCCAGCATAAAGAGTAGAGGCAGATAATCTTTCAGGTCGTGACGAAGAATTTTTAGCGATTGCTGAATCCTATAATCAATGGTCTTGACCGACACATCTAGTCTTTCTGCAATCTCTTTATAACTCATATCCTTAAAACGATGCATGATAAAGGCTTCTTTGTATTTCTCGGGCAAACGAGAAACGGCCTCGTTGATCTTTCTTGATAGCTCCTCGATCTGGGCACTGTCGATGTCGTACAATGCCGATTGATTGTTCTCGAAGTATTGAGTATCTGCTCGTTTTTTAACTTCTTTCTGATTGATCTTGTTGAGACTCCGGTGATAGATGGTCTTGAAAATATAGCTGTCTAAGGAAGATTCAATAGCGAAGAAATCTTTATTATTATACAACCACATCATGACGTCTTGCACGACTTCCTCGGCATCTTCAAGTGGAATAAATCGTTGAGCATAGGCACAGTAAATGGGGTAGAATCTTTCGAATAACAGATCGAAAGCTTCTTCTCTTCCCTTCTGAAAAGAAGAAAATAACTCTCCTATGGTTTCGTTTGATCTCCTTGCTTCCATGTACTATTTGTATTAAATCGAAGGCAAAGATAGCTTTTCTTTATTTATTTTAAACTTTATTGATAAAAAATGTATTTTTGTTTAGGAGAGTTTACTTTAGGATTGTCTTTTTTATAAAGAAGCTCTTTTGAGAGAATAGTTATGACCTTTATACTATTAGTACACATTGAATAATAAACTGTTTTACATATTATTAGCCACTGAGGGATTGTGCTTTTCTACAGCAAAATCACAAAGCGACCGACCAAATATCGTCTTTATTATGACCGATGATTTGGGGGCTTTCGATTTGGGTTGTTATGGTAGTGACTTCTATGAAACGCCTAATATTGATCGTTTGGCTACACAAGGACTAAAATTCACACAGTCTTATTCTGCCGGAGCAAACTCTGCACCGAGCAGAGCTTGTTTTATGACCGGGATGTATGCTCCTCGACATGGGGTTTATACGGTTAGTCCTTCCGAACGGGGAGAGGCTTCGAAACGAAAACTGATTCCTATTGCTAATACCGAAGATGTGGCTTCTTCATTTACGACATTGGCCGAAGCATTAAAACAGTCGGGTTATGAATGTGCTCATGTTGGAAAATGGCACATGGGAAGTGATGATGAAGGTACCGGACCGCTGTCGCAAGGGTTCGACTTAAATATCGGAGGGAATAAAGCGGGAAGTCCCTATTCTTATTTTTATCCGTACTGCAATAAGGCGCATTCGAAATGTCATGTGGCTTTGGAAGAGGGTAGACCTGGAGAATACTTGACCGATCGTCTGACTCGCGAGGCTGAGCATTTTATTAAGAACCGCGACACCTCAAAACCATTCTTCCTTTATCTGGCTCATTATGCTGTGCATTCTCCTCTGACTGCTCCGCAAGATTTGGTCGATAAGTATAAGAAGAAAGTGCCCGGTAAGCATCATAAAAACCCCGTTTATGCGGCAATGATCGAAAAGGTCGATGACGGAGTGGGTGCACTCTGTGAATTGCTGGATGCCCAAGGACTGTCCGATAATACGATTTTTATCTTTACGTCCGATAATGGTGGTACGTCAATGGCTACCGACAACTTCCCGCTTCGGGGAGAGAAGGGAACTCCTTACGAAGGTGGAGTTAGAGTGCCGTTGATCATTCGTTACCCATCGAAGATTGCGCCTAAAACGGCTACTGATGTGCCGGTGGTTAATATCGACTTTTTCCCGACGTTGGTCGATTTGGTACATGGCCAACGTCCTCAAGGGTTAGATGGTGCGAATATATTCGATTTATTGTCGGCTCAACCGACTATTCAGCGTGATTTGTTTTGGCATTTCCCGGCTTATTTGGAAGGTTATGGCCGTCAGGAATTCCGCGCTACACCTTATTCGGTGATCCGTTCGGGCGATTGGAAGTTGATTTATTACTATGAAACCAAGCAATGTGAATTATTTAATTTGAAGGCTGATGTCTCGGAACGTCATAACTTGGCAACAGAATATGCCGATCGATGTGCTGAGATGAAGCAAAAACTTTTTTCGTGGCTGAAGACGACGCACGCTCCGATACCCGAGAAGATCAACCCCCAGTATAAAAACAAAGAATAAGAAAGAATGAATCTATCAGAAGATTATAATCAAAATATAGAAGAACTCCTTCCACGTTACCTCGATGGTTTGCTGACTCCGGAGGAAGAGCACCGAGTAGAAGAGTGGATGGCTGAATCTGAAGAACATCGCTCGCTGGTGAAGCAGATGAATGCGATTGCATTGGCTGCCGACTATCAGAGGATTGCTCCTGGCATTGATGTGCAAAAGGCGTTGAAACGCGTGAAACAAGGACAGAGGAAAAGAGACAGGCGTTTCTCTTTACGTTATCTTGAGCGGGTAGCGGCTATTTTGTTTATTCCTTTCCTAACGGTTGTTTTGGTTAAATATCTCTCGGTGGAGGAAGTTCCTTTAGCTCAGATGATCGAGATGAAGACTAATCCGGGGATGACCACTTCGTTTATGTTGCCCGATAGTACGTTGGTGTATTTAAATTCCGAATCGAGTTTGAAATACCCTTCTACGTTTGATGGGACAACGCGTACTGTGGTTTTAAATGGTGAAGCCTTTTTTGATGTGACTCACGATGCGAAAAAGAAATTTATAGTGCAGACGTTGCATCAGACGAGCATTGAGGTTCATGGCACTCGCTTTAATATTGAGGCTTACAATTCTGAGGAAGATGTAGTCGCTACACTCATTAGAGGTAAGATCAGTTTCCGTTATCCTGCTCCGGGTGAAGGCGTGAAGTCGGTTGCTATGTCGCCGGGACAACGCATTGTATTCGACAGTTCCTCGAAGAGGGTTCATCTGTATAACACATCTTGTTTGTCGGAAATATCTTGGGTTGATGGTAAGATTGTTTTTGACAACACCACTTTAGAGGACGCTTTGAGAATTTTAGAAAAGAGATATAATGTTGAGTTTGTGATTCGGAGTTTGAAAACGAAGGATTATGCCTTTACCGGAACTTTCACGAGTCAGCGTTTAGAACGAATCTTAGAATACTTTAAAGTTTCTTCGGGCATCCGATGGAAGTATATAGACAATGGAGACATAAAAGCCGGAAAGACAAAAGTCTTGCTTTATAAATAATTTTAAAATAAAAAACTATGAAAGACCCTTAAACCAAAAAAATATGGAAAGATATTGGCGTATCTTCCCATATCAAAACCGAAAATCACGAACAACTTGTTTGGCGACAAGTCCTGATTTACAATTTTATAACTTTAAATCATTACAAAATTATGCAAAATTATTTCAGCATCCAACGAAATCGGATGTTTTATCCGCTTTGGATAACCTTAAAAAAAATTCCCCTATCTATGAGGCTATTGGTTTTGTTTATGTTTTGTTGTGTTGGCTGGGCTAATGCAACAATTAGCTATGCACAAAAAGCTGTCATCAACTTGAATGTGCGTAATGCAAATGTTGAGGAAGTGTTGAAAGAGATTGAACATCAATCGGATTTTGGATTTTTCTACAACAATCATCAAATCGATCTGAAACGCAAGGTATCGGTAAAAATGAATAATGCCAACATCTTTGCGGTATTGAACGAAGTCTTTAAAGGGACTGATATCGAATGTACGGTATTAGATAAGAAAATAGTATTGTCTAATCTGGCAACCACACAAAAAACAGCAAAGAATGCTGCTGTTAGAATTACCGGTCGTGTGATCGATGCTAGCGGAGAACCGATTATCGGGGCTAGTGTGATTGAGAGTGGTACAACCAACGGTACAATCACCGATTTAGACGGAAAATTTATCTTGAACGTTAGTTCTCCGGATGCAACGATCGAGATTACGTATATTGGTTATAAGAAAGAAACGTTGAAAGTTGTTGCCGGAAAACCAATGGCTATCACTTTAAAAGATGACACTCGTGTTTTGGATGAAGTTGTGGTAGTCGGTTTCGGTTCTCAGAAGAAAGCGAACCTTACCGGTGCCGTTTCATCGGTAAAGATGGATGAGGTCATTGGTAACCGACCAATCTTGAATGCAGCTGATGCTCTTCAAAGTACCGTTCCGGGCTTATTGGTTTCGAATGGTGGTAATGACCCTGGAAAGAGCAAATCGTTCCAGATTCGTGGAGCTTACTCTTTAGGAATACAGAATAGTGATGGAACAATGGGAAATGCTATTAGACCATTAGTGTTGATTGATAATGTTGAAGGGGATATCGATATGATTAACCCGGAAGATATTGAAACAGTAACTGTGATGAAAGATGCTGCTTCAGCAGCAATCTTCGGAGCAAGAGCAGCCGGTGGTGTAATCTTGGTGACGACTAAACGTCCTAAAGGGGCTACCAATTTCCAACTAAACTATAACAATAATTTTGGTTTCGGTAATGCCGTAAACTTGCCTAAACAAGCTCCGCTTGCCGATTATCTAAGAGCTTATTCCGATGCTGCCGGTGATCAGTTCTGGTCGATGGGTTCACCAAGCATCAATAAATGGTTGAATTATCTGGATGAATACAAAAAAGATCCTTCTAAGTTTAACACTGTAGGCGATGGTATCTTTAAGGATACAGATGGTGCTGTTTATTACTTAAACGAAAAAGACTTGGTTGGTAACATGATTACCAATAGCTTCCAGATGACACACAACATCTCGGCATCGGGAGGTACAGAGAAGTTACGTTATCGTTTGTCAGGAGGATTCGTATCGAACGATGGTGTATTGATCACTGATAAAGATAAGTTTACTCGTTTCAATTTTAGCTCTTTTATTGCTGCCGATATAACGCCTTGGTTTACTCAAGAGGCTACGGTAAGTTATGGAAAGAGCAAGAAGACTTTACCTTCTTCTTCACTTGGAGCTATCTATTCTACCCGTTTGGTTTCTTTCTACCCGGAAGGCATTATCCCTGGTGATATCTCTTCAACCGGAAAAGATTTGCCATCGTTTACCGGACGTAACCAAGTGTTATGGGCCAATACATCGAAAGATCTCAATGACAACCCTCGTATTTTCTTGAAATCGATCTTGAAACCGGTTAAAGGATTAGAAGTTGCTTTTGAATATACCTTCGACAAGAACGTATATGATTACAGCTGGTATACCGGAAAAACGTCTTATACAACGATCCAAGGTGGAGAAAATAAAACGCCAACTGACGATTATTTGAGAAAGTACAAGCAGTATACCGACTATAATGCGATCAATATTTATGGAACGTATAACTTGAATATCGGACAACACAAGTTTAGATTGATGGGTGGTTTTAACCAAGAATCAAACTATTCTGAAACGTTAGATGCTTCTTCTTATGGACAGGCAATTATTGAAGTGCCTTCAATGGATGCCGGTACGTCGAAGATTGTGGCAAATGACTCATATTCGGAGTATGCCGTACGTGGTGGATTCTTCCGTGTGAACTATTCTTATCTCGATAAATATTTATTGGAAGTGAACGGCCGCTATGACGGATCGTCAAGATTCCCTAAGAACAATCGTTTCGGCTTCTTCCCCTCAGTTTCTGCCGGTTGGCAAGTGGCTCAAGAGAAATTCATGGATTTCAGTCGCAAATGGTTGGATGGCTTTAAATTAAGAGCGTCTTATGGTCGTATCGGAAACCAGAGCGTTGCAAACTATGCTTATATCCCATCAATGGATATCGACAATAAATATAAGAAATGGTTGGTCAACGGTGATTATGTGACTGCGATCTCAGGATTGCCTAAATTGGTTAGCCAGAACTTTACTTGGGAAAAAGTGGGTACTTTAGACCTTGGTGTAGACATTACTTTATTCAATAATCGTTTGAATGGAACATTCGACTGGTTCCAACGGGATACGAAAGGAATGCTTGCTCCGGGTATGGATCTTCCGGCTGTTGTCGGTACCGGTGCTCCTTTGCAGAACACTGCCGATATGCGCACTAGAGGTTGGGAAGTTAGCGTAAACTGGCGCGATAAGATTGGTAAGGTCGGTTATCGTTTAGGCTTTAACTTATCGGATGGACAATCGGAAATTGTGAGATATGATGACAATAAATCGAAAATACTCGATGGCTTCTATGAAGGTAAAAAACTCGGAGAAATCTGGGGATATGTTGCCGACGGTTTCTACACAGTCGATGACTTTGAAAGCACATCCACTTGGATTTTGAAAGAGGGCGTAGCTAAGATCGATGGCGTTAATCCTCGTCCGGGCGACTTGAAGTTCCAGAATCTACGTGATGACGATAAAGGAGAGAACTTGATTTATGGTGGTGATAACACCGCTTCTAATCCGGGCGACCGTAAGATCATTGGTAATACCACTCCTCGTTATTTATATGGTATCAACCTAGGGGTAAACTATGGTGGATTCGATTTGAGTGTGTTTATGCAAGGTACCGGTAAGCGTGATGCTTGGTTGGCCAATACCTTGACTTTCCCTCTTTACAGCGACTTCAAATTCATACCGTTGTACGATGGATTGAGCGACTATTGGAAACCGGCCGATAAAGACAATGGCGATTATACCGCACTTAATCCTAATGCTCGATTCCCACGTATCTATGGTGATTACGGCAATATGGGATCGAACTATAGAAAATCGGATCGTTTCTTGTCGAATGCTTCTTACTTCCGTATTAAGAATGTGACCTTATCTTATATTGTTCCTCAAAAGTGGATCAGTAAATTGATGCTCAAACAGTTGAAGGGATTTATCAGTGTTGAGAATCTAGCAACGTTCTCATCTTTGCCTTCAGGAATCGATCCTGAAACTTTAGAATGGAATTACCCTTCTTATCGTACCATATCATTTGGTTTGAACTTCACTTTATAAACTCTGAATTATTATGAAAAAGATATTTTACTCTTTACTGATATATACAGGAGTCGTGTTGACGGGATGTAACGACTCTTTCCTCGATAAGTTTCCGGTCAATAAACCTACCGAAGAAAACGTATTCAACTCATACGACAATTTCAAGGCTTTCATGTGGCCATGCTATGATATGTTTGCGAATAACACCATTGCCACCTCTTTAGGAAACAATGGACAGGACTCGCATTACCGTGGGGATATTGATGCCGGATATTTTGAAAAGAAAAGTGTAAGTGGATTCAACTCTTACGCTTACCAAACTGTCGGTAGTGTCGCTTCGGGAAATGGCTGGGACTTTGGTTATATTCGTCGTATCAACATGATGTTGTCGCACCTCGATGCTTCTTCAATGTCGGATACAGAGAAAGACCATTGGAAAGCAGTAGGCTATTTCTTCCATTCGTATTGGTATATGGAACTGATTGATCGCTTTGGGGATATTCCTTGGGTAGAAACCGTGATGGACGATCAGTCGCCTGAAGCTTTTGGTTCGCGTCTTCCTCGCAAAGAGGTGGCCGATAAAGTCTTGGAGCGCTTGAAATGGGCCGAAGAGCATATCGGGAACTTTGTAAGCAAAGATGGAGCAAATACCATCACGCAAGACTGTGTCCGTGCAGCTATCTCACGATTCACTCTTCGTGAAGGAACTTGGCGTAAATACCACAACTTGGGCGATTACGATAGTTATTTGAATGAGTGTGTTCGTGTATCTGCTTTATTGATGACGGCTTATCCAACATTGTACGTTGGAACCGACGGTCAGCCGGCTGCCGGATATGGAGAGATGTGGACGACGGAAGATTTGGGTAAAGTACCCGGTGTGATTCTTTACAGACAACACGTCGCTAACATCAATCAGAATGGAGCGAGCTATTTGGAACACACTTCTTCGCACAATGTAGAGATGAACCAGTCGACTGTCGACTTGTATTTGATGAAGAACGGTAAACCGATCTTAAACTCGGCTTCAGGTTATCATGGAGATAAAACGATGTACGCCACTTTCAGAGATCGTGACCCGCGTTTATACCATACTGTCATTCCTCCTTACAAAGTGAAATCAGGTAAAGGCCCTGAAGGTTATCGCACATGGACCTATACTACTGAGCCTGCCGATCGTGAATATATCGACATCATGGGAGCAAACACCTCATGCAGCAATCCGGGTATCGGTATGAAACGTCTTCCGGGACAAAACTGGTCGGCTTCTCTTGTTCCTGAGATCCCACGTTTGGGTACCGGAGCATTTGTGACCTGTCGCTCGGGATATTATGTTTGGAAGAACTGGAGCAACTGGGAAGAAAGCTTTAACAATGGCTTGTTAAATACTGCTGATAAACCAATCTTCAAAATTGAAGAAATCTTGTTGAACTATGCTGAGGCGATGTTCGAACTTGGACGCTTCGATCAAGGTGTTGCCGATCAGACGATCAATAAGTTGCGCGACAGAGCCGGCATTGCTCATTTGATTTTGGCTGAGGTTGATGGTAATTTCGATCCTAACCGTGGTAAATACTATCCTGCAGGTAACGAAGCCGGTATTCTGGTTGATCCGATTCTTTGGGAAGTTCGTCGTGAACGCATCATTGAGTTGATGGGCGAAGGTTTCGGCTTCTACGATGTTCGCCGTTGGAGAATGGCACCTTGGTTTGTGAATCAGACTGCGAAAGGTATTTGGATGAAAAAAACGGCTTTGCCAAGCGGGTTTACTTTGCTCAATGAGACCACAGGCGTTTCCGATGGTACATCTGGCAGCATGACTGAAGGCTATATCTATCTGTTCAACTCTCCATTAGTAGAGAATAAAGGATGGTTAGAAAAATATTATCTCTATCAAGTTCCGACCGGGGAGATTCTTTTGAATCCTGATATCACTCAGAATCCGGGATGGGACACCGCCAATTGATAAGGTGAACTAGAAGTTCAGACTGTTGCGTGGTTCTCTAAAAACGTTTTATAGAAACGATAGTTGTTAGAGGGTTTTGCAGGAGTCTGAACTTTTTTTATTTTTGTTGATTAAGTCTTAAAAATAGAATAAACATGAATCGTGAACTAATTTACGGAAGTGCATTCCTCTTGAGTTTGATCGGAATGCCTCAAGCACAAGCAAAGAAACAAACACAGAAAACTAAAAAACAACAAGCGCCTAACGTGGTGTTTATCTTGGCCGATGACCTTGGTTATGGCGATTTGAGCTGCTACGGACAGGAGAAGTTCCAAACGCCTAACATTGACAAACTGGCACAGGATGGAATGCGATTTACGCAATTCTATTCCGGAACCACTGTCAGCGCCCCGTCACGATCGTGTCTGTTGACCGGTACTCACACAGGACATACGCCTATACGCGGTAATATGGAAATCTCTCCCGAAGGACAAACGCCTTTTCCTGAAGGTACGGAAACTATTTTTCAAGACTTTAAAAATGCAGGCTATACCACCGGAGTCTTTGGTAAATGGGGCTTAGGTTATATTGGTACAAGCGGCGATCCTAACCGTGTAGGAGTTGACTCCTTCTTTGGTTATAACTGTCAGCTACTGGCTCATAGCTATTATCCCGATCATCTTTGGGAAAACGATAAACGCATCGATCTGAAAGATAATGTCCTCGAAGTGCAATATGGCAAAGGGACTTATTCGCAAGATCTGATCCATCAGAAAGCGCTCGACTTTTTAAATCAGGTGGGAACAGACGAACCGTTCTTCATGTGGTATCCAACGGTGATTCCTCATGCCGAACTGATCGTCCCTGAAGATAGCATCATCAAGAAATTCCGTGGAAAATTTCCGGAGGTGGCTTATCAAGGGGTTGAGCCTGGTAGTCGTGGATTTAGAAAAGGTGGTTATTGTTCGCAATTCTATCCTCATGCAACGTTTGCAGCGATGGTAACTCGCCTCGATCTTTATGTCGGACAGATTGTTCAGAAACTTAAAGATATGGGAGTCTACGAGAATACGATTATCGTCTTTTCGAGTGATAACGGCCCTCATAAAGAAGGAGGAGCCGATCCCGACTTCTTTAACAGCAATGGTATCTGGCGCGGGTATAAAAGAGATTTATACGAAGGAGGCATTCGTGTGCCGATGATCGTATCATGGAAAGGACATGTTGAACCGGGCACCCAGACTGATTTTATGTCATCGTTTTGGGATCTCATGCCAACGTTTAGAGAGGTCTTAAAACAAAAGTTCAATCCGAATGCAATGGATGGGGTAAGTTTATTACCTTTGTGGCAAAACAAAAAAGGGCAAAAGGAACACAATTATCTTTATTTCGAATTTCAAGAGATGAATGGTCGTCAGGCCGTCAGAAAAGGGCCGTGGAAGCTTCTTCATTTGAATATACGTGGAAAGCAACCTTATTATGAACTGTACAACCTGAATTCAGATCCTTCGGAACATCACAATGTACTTAGTCAGTACCCGGAGAAAGTGAGCGAGCTGAAGGCCATTATGCAGAATGCCCGTGTTGAGAATGCTAATTTCCCATTGTTTAAATAATAATATCTTATGAGACCTTATTTTTTATTCGCTTTTTTGTCGCCCATCAGCTCTATTATGGCTGGTACGACAGACAAAGCTGACCAAAACAAACACAAACAGAACGAGCCCACTAGACCGAATGTGGTCTTTATCTATGCCGATGACATGGGTTATGGCGATTTGGAATGTTACGGAGCCAAGAATGTTCACACACCGAATGTGAATCGCTTAGCTGCCGAAGGTATGCGGCTGACCAATGCTCATGCGACAGCGGCAACCAGTACCCCTTCACGTTATTCTTTGCTGACGGGGGAATATGCTTGGCGTCGACCGGGCACAGATGTGGCTGCCGGTGATGCGGGTATGATTATCCGTCCGGAACGTTATACACTGGCCGATGTCTTCCAACAAGCCGGTTATGCGACTGCTGCTATTGGTAAATGGCATTTAGGTTTGGGCGACAAAACCGGTGAACAAGATTGGAATGCACCGTTACCCGCTGCTTTAGGCGATTTGGGTTTCGATTATTCGTATATCATGGCGGCTACAGCCGACCGTGTGCCTTGTGTCTTTATTGAAAACGGTAGGGTAGCCAACTACGATCCTTCTGCACCGATAGAGGTGAGCTACCGCCAACCAATCAAAGGTGAACCGTTAGGAAAAGATCATCCGGAATTGCTTTATAACTTAAAATCGAGCCACGGACATGACATGGCGATTGTCAATGGTATTGGCCGTATCGGTTATATGAAAGGTGGTGGTAAAGCGCTTTGGAAAGATGAAAATATTGCCGATTCGATCACGTCGCATGCGGTCGATTTCATCAAAGCCAATCGCAATCAACCGTTCTTTATGTATTTCGCAACAAATGATGTTCACGTTCCTCGTTTCCCGCATCCACGGTTTAGAGGAAAGAGTGGCATGGGATTGCGTGGCGATGCTATTGCACAGTTCGACTGGAGCGTGGGACAGATCTTGAAGACTCTCGACGAGTTGGGGCTGACTGAGAATACATTGATCATTCTTTCGAGCGACAATGGTCCGGTGGTCGATGACGGTTACCAAGATCAGGCTGAAGAATTGTTGAATGGGCACTCTCCTGCAGGCAATTTACGTGGAAATAAATATAGTGCTTTCGAAGGTGGTACACGGGTACCGGCCATCGTTCGTTGGCCTAAGCAAGTGAAACGCGGAATCGTTTCCGACGCTTTGGTGTCACAGATCGACTGGATGAGCTCAATGGCTGCTTTGGTTGGCGAACGTCTTCCAAAAGGGGCTGCTCCCGATAGCTTCAACTACTTAGAGAGTTGGTTGGGAAAAACAACAACGGAGCGTCCTTGGGTGATCGAACAAGCAGCGAACCACTCTTTGTCGGTACGCACACCCGAATGGAAATATATCGAATCGAACGACGGTGGACCGATGATTACTTGGGGACCGAAAATAGAGACGGGTAACCTTCCTGCTCCTCAGCTCTACAACTTGAAGCAATCGGCTTTTGAGAAAGAAAATGTGGCTGAAGCCAATACTTCAGTCTTGTTTGAGTTGCAAAACATCTTACGTCGGGTAAAGGCTGGAAACCTGAAACCTTAGAGCTTAAGATCGGGTAAAGTTGCGGAATCGTTCTGACGATTTAGAACGTTCGTTCAACTTGCGCGATTCATTCAGAAACGAGTAAATTGATTGGTCTTGCTGTCTGGCAAGCCCGTAAAAAGATCAATGATAAGTTCAGGCTACCAGTAAAATGGTGGCCTGATTTTTTTTAGTGATCCTCTCTCACTAGGGAGTGATCGTTTGTCTATCTTTTTAGGGATAAGAGTTTATAAGGGACTAGGTCTTTAGAAATAAGAGCGAAGGGGCGTCTACTTTTTTAGTTTAAGGCTGAATCATGTTTAATCTCTACTGATCTGAAAATTCCCTTATATACGATAAAAATAATCGTAAGTCGTGGAAAAAAGTTTCGTCCTTTGGAAACTAAAATTTCGATTGGACGAAACAAAAATTTGTATAGGACGAAACTGAAGTTTCGATTTGATGGGACTTTGGAGTCGTCCGTAGAAACTCGAAGTTCGCCCGTGGAAAATGGAAATAGCTTCGTCAAAGAAGGAAAAAATTCAACGGATTAGGTGAAGCAGCGGACTATTGTTGTGTGGCGAACAACCGCTCTTCCGACTTAGAAGAGTTGTTCGTCTCCCCATAATCGCATAGCGATGTGAGCACAGGCTTCAGCGTCGGCTAGCGCGTGGTGGTGGTTCTTTAAGGAGAATCCGCAACGTTCGGCTACCGTATCGAGCTTATGATTGGGAAGAGCCTTCCCGAAATATTTGCGCGATCCGCGACAGGTGCAATAGAAGAGATAATTAGGATATTCCATGTGGTAGAGTTCGTGTACCGCCCGCAAACATCCTTCGTCGAAGGGACTGTTGTGTGCGATCAAGGGAAGATCGTTGAGTTGCGCCTTGATTTCGTCCCAGACCTCCGGAAACTCCCGGGCTTCTTTAGTGTCGGCATAGGTCAGCCCATGTACGGCGGTGTTCCATTGCGAATAGAAGTTTGGATTCGGACGGATCAAACGGTAGAATTTATCGGTGATCTGTCCGTTGCGGACGATGATAATCCCCACGCTGCAAACGCTCGTGCGGTGTTGGTTGGCAGTTTCAAAATCTATGGCGGCAAAATTCTTCATGACTGTTCGAACTAAAATAAATGGGTTTTGATCTTTCCGGCCGATAGTCGGAAGGATCAAAACCTGTCAAAAATAGATCTTCTCAATTTATAAAGCAAAGAAAAAGTGAAATTCTTTCCGGCTTATTGATTAGTTATGAAACTGTTTGTGTCTTTTTTTGTAACTTCGATCATTTAAATATTTAGTTGTACCAATTCGCGATCAGTTACTTTTCCTATATTGAAAGGGCTGATGAAATGGGATGACTCTGGATCTGTAATGTTGATTGGATGTATAAAGAATATTTGCCGTGTGATCTCTTATCTCCTTATATTGATCGATACTGGGAATATGAGGGGCAACCTAAATATGAAACAAGAATAAGTATACCGCCGTATGGGTGTACCGATTTTGTATTTACTCTTGGGGAGGGGGTACATGACATAAACAATGCATTGGAGATGCAACCGTATCATTCGTATTTTGTTGGGCCAATGAATACGCATACCGAATTAGTCACATTGTCCAACCACGTACATGTGTTTGGTATTCGTTTTTTACCGGGTGGACTATATCGTTTGATGGGATTGCCTTTAAATGAATTGGTAAATCATAAATGCCATGCTAGCGATTTAACAAATCTCTTTGAAGGCTCTTTTATTGAAAGATTATACGAAGGGTGGATGCATAACGCAGTTGCTGAGGTTGTAGATCAATTTTTGGTTGTGCAACTAAAGAAGTACGATCCTAAAACGGATGAGAAAATTCTTTTTGCTGTAGATCAGATTAATCAATGCAAGGGAGTGTTGTCTATGCGTGCATTGGCTAGCACTGTTTGTTTATGTCAACGTCATCTCGAGAGAAAATTTAAGATCTATACGGGATACTCTCCAAAAGAATATGGTCAAATCATTCGATTCTGGAATGCAATTGACCTATTAAGGAAAATGCCTAATGATAATTTGTTATCAACGGCTGTCGCAGCAGGGTATTATGATGTTCCGCATCTTTCGCGTGAAGTTAAACGATTATCTGGCAATACTCCTTCTGCTTTCTTAATGTTGCCTTCTTCAATCACGACTCGTATCTATCTAGAATCATAAAAGTCGTTTTTATACACTATTTCTGCCTTTCTTCCTAAGTACTTTTGTTGTGGTCTATTCTGATGAACCGTTTGTCATGGAATGCGGCTCGTCAAAAAGGGTAGCATCTTATTTAAATCGTAAAACCAAAAGAAAATGATGAGATTTTTAGATTTAGCGAAACGTCGCTGTACTATCCGGTCGTTTACCAAACAACCTATTGAGAAGGAAAAGCTGGATTATATATTGGAATCAGGACGCGTGGCTCCAACGGCATGTAATAAACAACCTCAGCGGATTATCGTCGTTCGATCTCCCGATAATATAAGAAAAATTCAGAAGGCGTATAAAACTTTTGGATCGCAAGGTGTGCTGGTGATTTGCCGAGATACAAGGGAGGCTTTGATTAGGCCTTTTGATGGTAAATGTTCCGGTGATTTAGATATTGGAATCATAACAGATCACATGATGCTAGCCGCAAGAGAGGTTGGCATCGGTAGTGTTATGATAGGTTTGTTCGACCCTTTGATCATAAGAAAGGAGTTTTCTATTCCGGATTATATCGAACCGACAGCCTTACTCGTTTTAGGTTATCCTAAGGTTGGCTTTTTAGATGAAAATCGGCATACTACCGAACGTAAACCACTGGATGAAACGGTGATGTTGGAAGAATACCTTGAATGACTGTTCGAACTAAAATAAATGGGTTTTGATCTTTCCGGTCGACAGTCGGAAGGATCAAAACCTGTCAAAAATAGATCTTTTTAATTTATAGAGCAAGGAAGAAAAAGAAAACAGGACAGAATTTTTCTTTCCGGCTTTCCTATTGATAATAACCCTGAAGGTTCATTTCGTGGGCTTGTAGTTGGGCATACTTATTGGCATCGAGCGGATAATCCCAACACCCCATTTGGTGGAACATATCGCCGCCAAAACCTTTCTTAAACTTGTAAAGGCCATACATCGGGTGTGAAGGCTCAGGACGAGGAGCGGCGCCGAACATGTCGTATTCGGTACATCCGTTCTCTTTTGCGAGACGCATTGCTTCCCATTGCAAGAGATAAGTTGGCATGAGGTTGCGTTTGTGTGAAGCCGAAGCGCCATATAGATAGGTGGCTCGGTGGCTCGAGAGTACTAAGAACATGGCGGCCAGAGGTTCGTCGTCGTGATATGCGATAAGGAGTCGGACTTGTACGTTCTCGTCTTCTCTTTCCATTTTCGATAGTAGAACAGCTTTGAAACAATCGATGTCATTGATGTGTAACCCGTTCCGCAAGGCTGTTTCCTGATAAAGAGCGTACCAAATGTCCAATCCTTCTTTCCCGGCCACTCTAACTTCTACGCCTTTCCGCTTGGCCAAGCCGATATTGTATCGGGTTTTCATCTTCATGTGTGCCAAGATCTGATCCTCATCGGCACTCAAGTCGACAATGATGGTATTAGTTGGCAAGATGTTCTGATTGGCTTTCTTAAAGTTCCATTCGGTTGTGCCGAAGTTGAACCTGAATTCTTGAATATGTTGTTCGGGTTCACCCTTCCATAAGCCGTCCTCATCGAAGTCGTCTTCTTTACTCCAATGCGATTCCCAATTTAAGTCGTAGCGTAAGGTGATGCAGTTTTTGGGTAGATACGATCGGAGCGATTCGGAGAGTTCTTCCAGAAAAGCACCTTGATTCTCTTCCGAAGGTTCAACTTCCGGGCCGTAGGGGAGATAGGCGATGCAATCTTCCGAGTTTAAATATTGGAAAAACATCAGAATATCCGATTGGGTGCATGAGTAGCCTCCAACATTGACGTATAGGTCGCTGTTACGCACTTTAAATTCAAAGGCTTTGGAGTTGATACCTTGGTGTCGCTTTACTTTCGACCAAAATGAGGTTTGTTGTATGATTGGGGTGTCGTACACATTCACAATTTCTTTTGGCTCTAGGTCTAGTGTCATTTTGCTGTTTTACTTTAATCAATTATATATAATAAGGTGTACCCCGGACGTATTGACGTGTGAAATGAATGATGGCTCTTAGGAGATAAGGACTGAGGGTTTGTTGTTGATCGAACATGAACGGGCAACTTCTCATTGTTGCTATGAGATTTCATTGAAAAGAAGTCTTGGCTTATCTTAAAGAAGCATTCCGGTGATCTCGGAAAACTATTCGGTATGACTCAATAATATCCGGAGAAATTGAACGTCTCCGCTTGGATTTTTCATATAAATAAAAAGTCCCACAAAATTATTTTGCGGAACTTTTTCGCTTTCGCGGTCTGGACGGGACTCGAACCCGCGACCCCATGCGTGACAGGCATGTATTCTAACCAACTGAACTACCAGACCAAGATTGAAATAAAATTAAAAAATCGCTTTTGAAAGCGGTCTGGACGGGACTCGAACCCGCGACCCCATGCGTGACAGGCATGTATTCTAACCAACTGAACTACCAGACCAAAATTTCATTATTTTTTTTAATTCGCATCTCTCTCGATTGCGGATGCAAAGGTAGTTGTTTTTTGCATATCTGCAAGTGTTTTGGAGAAAGTTTTTTCCTTGTTTTTTGTACTTTTATTCTTACTCTCTCATTTTGAGTACTTTCTGATCGTTATTTTTTTTATCCAAATGGGCGACTATTCGATGCTATTCTTTCCGATCGACTTTTTAAATCGGCAGTAAGCGATAAAAAGGGGCAGTCTATTGCTCTAAACGGGGACTTGAATTGTTATGAGCGGGCGGTCGACTCTCGCAGGAGTTGCCATTCTTTGCGATGAAAAAGAGGGGAAATTTGACTTGTTCTGGTACAGCTAGTCTTGGATATGCTTCGGAAAAGTGAATTTTCTGTTGATATTTTTTGTGTGATACGAGGAACCTTCCGAGGATAAAGGGGAAAGTGTCTTTCTATTATATTGTTTTAATAGGTCCCGTGAAATGTATAAATTATCAATAAAAAGTGGTTTTATTGATATAATTACGTTATTTTATCCTCTTAACGGAAGTTTTTGCTTTATATATTCGTGCTTTTGCAATAAATCGTTATTTTTGCGAAATGAACGATGATTAGTCCTTGATTGATCATTTTATAGAGGTAGATCGTGTACAATATTGGATAATGAATGAAAGTTGCAATCATAAAATATAATGCAGGTAACGTTTACTCTGTCGATTATGCTTTAAGACGCTTGGGTGTTGAGGCGGTAATCACGGACGATAAAGAGGTGCTTTGTTCCGCCGATAAGGTGATCTTCCCCGGTGTCGGTGAGGCGGAAACCACGATGCGTTATTTGACTCAAAGCGGATTGGATTCCGTGATCAAGGGGCTTACACAGCCTGTTTTGGGCATTTGTTTGGGGATGCAGCTGATGTGTCGTTTCTCGGAAGAGGGGCATGTGGAAGGATTGAACCTCTTTGATGTGGACGTGAAGCGTTTCATTCCCACTCGACATGATGAGAAGGTTCCTCATATGGGATGGAATACTATCGGACAACTGAAGAGTCCGCTGTTTACCGACATTGCCGAAGGGGAATTTGTCTATTTCGTCCATAGCTTTTATGTTCCTAAAGGTCAGCATACCATTGCGGAAACAGACTATATCCATCCGTTTACTGCCGCCATTCATAAAGATAACTTTTACGCCACTCAATTTCATCCCGAAAAAAGCGGAAAAGTCGGCGAGCATATCTTGCATAACTTCCTAAGTCTGTAAGCTGTTTCGTACAGCGATAAGCCGGTACTTGGTCGAAGTTGAATGAATCTAACCCATTAATCGATTAAAATTTAAACAAAGTGATAGAGATTATTCCTGCTATTGATATTATAGATGGCAAATGTGTACGACTGTCGAAAGGGGATTATGACACTAAAAAGGTCTATAATGAGAATCCTGTTGAGGTGGCTAAGGCTTTTGAAGATAACGGTATTCGCCGTCTTCACATGGTCGATCTTGATGGGGCAGCTTCGAAGCATATTGTCAACTATCGGATCTTGGAACGTGTGGCTACGGAGACGGCTTTGGTGGTCGATTTTGGTGGCGGGGTGAAGAGTGACGATGATTTGCGTATTGCTTTTGAGTGTGGTGCGCAGATGGTTACCGGCGGTAGCATTGCGGTGAGTCATCCGGAACGTTTCTTGCATTGGCTGGAGACTTATGGCGCAGAGCGAATCATCTTGGGTGCTGATGTGAAAGAGTATAAGGTAGCGGTTAACGGTTGGAAGGAACAGACGACTCGTGATTTATTTCCATTCCTTGATGAATACATCGGACACGGGGTGAAGAAGGTGATCTGTACCGACATTGATTGTGACGGAATGCTTAAGGGACCGTCGATGAAGCTTTATCGCGAGATCTTAGAACAACATGCGACACTTCACCTCATAGCAAGTGGGGGTGTGGGTTGCTTAGATGATATTGTGGCACTCGAAGAGGCCGGAGTGCCGGGAGTTATTCTTGGAAAAGCTCTTTATGAGGGACGGGTGTCGTTGCACGACTTGCAACGTTTTTCGTAGCTTTCGTTTAATGAGTTTTTAATGATAAGTATGATCATGACCGTTGTAGACGGTTACTAAAAATAGAGAACGGTGTTAGCAAAACGTATTATACCTTGTTTGGATATAAAAGATGGACAGACGGTCAAAGGGACTCAGTTTGTCAATCTGACAGAAGTTGGTGATCCGGTGGAGTTGGCTCGGTTTTATAGCGAACAAGGAGCCGATGAGTTGGTGTTTCTCGATATTACTGCAAGTCACGAAAAACGGAAGACGTTTGTGGAATTGGTGAGACGTATTGCGGCGAACATTAATATTCCTTTTACGGTTGGCGGGGGAATTAATGAGTTGAGCGATGTTGACCGTTTGTTAAATGCCGGCGCCGATAAGATCTCGATCAACTCTTCGGCTATTCGTCAGCCCGACTTGATCGATCAGATTGCAAAGCACTTCGGATCGCAGGTTTGTGTTTTGGCAGTCGATGCTAAACAAACCGATCGGGGCTGGAAGTGCTACTTGAATGGTGGACGATTGGAAACGGAGCGTGAGTTGTCTGCTTGGGCATTAGAGGCACAAGAACGTGGAGCGGGCGAACTGCTGTTCACGAGTATGGATCACGATGGGGTGAAGACCGGATATGCCAATGAGGCGTTGGCGGAACTAGCCGATCGACTTTCTATTCCGATCATCGCCTCGGGCGGTGCAGGACGGAAAGAGGATTTTAAAACTGTTTTTATCGAAGGAAAAGCAGATGCAGCGTTGGCTGCCAGTGTTTTTCATTTCGGAGAAATAAAGATTCCCGAATTAAAATTGTATCTTTGTAGCCAAGGTGTTACGATGAGAATATTGGATTAAAAGTAAGAGTACATGGAATTGGATTTTGACAAGATGAACGGACTTGTTCCGGCGATCATCCAAGATGACAAAACGAATAAGGTTTTGATGCTCGGCTTCATGAATAAGGAGGCTTACGAGCGCACAGTAGAGGGAGGCAAGGTGACCTTCTTTAGTCGCACAAAGAATCGTCTTTGGACGAAAGGCGAAGAGAGTGGACATTTTCTTCATGTGGTGTCGATCACATCCGACTGTGACCATGATACACTTTTAATTAAGGTTGATCCGGTAGGTCCGGTTTGTCATACCGGTGCGGATACGTGCTGGGGAGAGACGAATGAGGAACCGGTATTGTTCTTGAAGGCTCTTCAGGACTTTATCGACCGTCGTTATCAAGAGATGCCTGAAGGGTCGTACACCACGAGTTTGTTTCAATCGGGCGTGAATAAGATGGCTCAAAAGGTTGGTGAAGAGGCTGTGGAAGCGGTTATCGAAGCGACCAATGGTACCGATGAACGGTTGATCTATGAGGGAGCCGATTTATTGTATCACCTGATTGTTTTATTGACCTCTAAAGGTTATCGCCTAGAGGATTTGGCACGCGAATTGGAGAGTAGACATAACGATACATGGAAGAGACACTCATAAAATATAGTGAGGTTGAGGTTCATCAGCAGGAACTAGCTGTGCTGAGGAACGTCAATTTCGAACTTCGAAAAGGAGCATTTGTTTATTTAATAGGGAAGGTTGGTACCGGAAAAACCAGCTTACTCAAAACGTTCTATGGCGAATTGGAAGTGATGGACGGTGAGGCTCAGGTTTTGGGCTTCGACATGCGGAGCATGAAGCGGAAACATATCCCGCAGTTGCGCCGTAAGTTGGGTATCGTCTTTCAAGATTTCCAATTGCTCACCGATCGTTGTGTATACGATAATCTTGAATTTGTGTTGCGAGCTACCGGGTGGACCGATAAGCAGGCGATTAAGGAACGTATATACGAGGTGTTGCAGCAAGTAGGCATGGATAATAAGGGATATAAATTCCCTAATGAATTGTCGGGAGGTGAACAGCAGCGTATTGTGATTGCAAGGGCTGTGCTAAATGCTCCGGATATTATTTTGGCCGATGAGCCGACGGGAAATCTCGATGTGGAAACGAGTAAGGCGATTGTGGAGCTGTTGCACCGCATTTGTGAAAGTGGTTCGGCTGTGGTGATGACCACACACAACTTGCAGTTGCCGCGACAATATCCGGGACAGGTTTACTGTTGTGTCGATCATAAATTGGTTGATGTCACGCCTGAGTTTGCCGATCGTGCTTCACATGAAGAGAATGATCCTTTACACTCGAAGAAAGTAAAGACAATTGAAATAGAATTAATTAGATAACTAAAACTGTAACGAGAATGAAAGTTTTAAAGTTTGGAGGAACTTCCGTTGGTTCTGCACAGCGCATGAAGGAAGTAGCCAAATTGATTACCGATGGTGAAAAAAAGATTGTTGTGCTTTCGGCTATGTCGGGGACTACAAACACTTTGGTGGAAATTTCGGACTATCTGTATAAGAAGAATCCGGAGGGTGCGAACGAAATTATCAATACGCTGGAAGTGAAATATAAACAGCATATTGATGAACTTTACTCTACTGCTGAATATAAACAGAAAGCTTTAGAGGCAGTGAAGTCTTACTTCGATTATATTCGTTCGTATACAAAAGATCTTTTTACCTTATTCGAAGAGAAAGTCGTATTGGCCCAAGGTGAATTGATCTCTACGGCAATGGTCAATTTCTATTTACAGGAATGTGGCGTGAAATCGGTTTTACTTCCGGCTTTAGAATTTATGCGTACAGATAAGAATGCAGAACCTGATCCGGTATACATCCATGAGAAACTGAATGCACAGGTTGATTTGTATCCGGAAGCTGAGATTTTTATTACTCAGGGCTTCATCTGTCGCAATGCTTATGGTGAGATTGATAACTTGCAACGTGGGGGTAGTGACTATACGGCCTCTTTGATCGGTGTGGCAGTTAATGCTTCGGAAATTCAGATCTGGACAGATATTGACGGTATGCACAATAACGATCCGCGTATCGTGGAGAAGACTTCTCCTGTACGTCAGTTGCACTTTGAAGAAGCTGCGGAGTTGGCTTATTTTGGTGCGAAGATTTTGCACCCAACTTGTGTACAGCCGGCGAAATATGCTAATATTCCGGTACGTCTGTTGAATACCATGGAACCGTCGGCTCCGGGTACGTTGATTTCTAACGATACGGAAAAAGGTAAGATCAAGGCAGTAGCGGCTAAGGATAACATTACAGCCATTAAGATTAAGTCTAGCCGTATGCTTTTAGCTCATGGCTTCTTGCGTAAGGTGTTCGAAATCTTTGAAAGCTATCAGACTTCTATCGACATGATTTGTACGTCGGAAGTTGGGGTTTCGGTTACCGTCGACAATACCAAACACTTGAATGAGGTTTTAGATGATCTGAAGAAGTATGGTACGGTTACGGTCGACGAAGATATGTGTATCATTTGTGTGGTTGGTGATTTGGAATGGGAAAACGTCGGCTTTGAGGCGAAAGCACTCGATGCCATGCGCGATATTCCTGTACGAATGATCTCGTTTGGAGGAAGCAACTACAACATCTCTTTCTTGATTCGGGAATCGGATAAGAAAGCGGCTTTACAAGCATTAAGCCGAATGCTTTTTAACGAATAATAATTTGATTTGATATAGGAGCGCTTTTGATCTGTTCGATCGGAAGCGCTCTTTTAAACTTTAACTAAACTGTTTTTACCCCATGAAAGGAATATTTCCTGTTGATAAGTTTCAAGATATAAGGTCGCCTTTTTATTATTATGATACAAAGGTTTTGCGGGATACGCTGGCTGAAGTGAAACGTGAGGC
This sequence comes from Bacteroides sp. QWL-09, assembly GCF_058683585.1. Classification (NCBI taxonomy): domain Bacteria; kingdom Pseudomonadati; phylum Bacteroidota; class Bacteroidia; order Bacteroidales; family Bacteroidaceae; genus Bacteroides; species Bacteroides sp. QWL-09. Next base: position 144,056 of record NZ_CM178748.1, read on the forward strand.
TGTTAAATATTCAAACTATGAGGTGCATTATGCGGTCAAAGCGAATGCAAATCATAAGGTTCTGAATATTATTAGAGAGAATGGACTGGGAGCTGATTGTGTGAGTGGTGGCGAGATACGTGCAGCTATTCGTGCAGGATTTCCTGCGAATAAGATTGTTTTTGCCGGTGTGGGAAAATCTGATTGGGAAATCGACTTAGGATTAGAGCTTGGTATCTTTTGTTTTAATGTGGAGTCGGTGCCTGAGTTGGAAGTGATCAACGAGTTGGCTCAAAAGCAAGGTAAAGTGGCAAATGTGGCTTTCCGCATCAATCCGGATGTTGGCGCACATACGCATGCTAATATTACAACTGGTCTGGCTGAGAATAAGTTTGGAATCAGTATGAACGATATGGATCAAGTGATTGATCTGGCTTTGGAGATGAAGCATGTGAAGTTTATCGGCCTTCATTTCCATATTGGTTCACAGATTCTCGATATGGGCGATTTTATTGCGCTGTGTAACCGTGTGAATGAGCTGCAAGATAAGTTGGAAGCTCGCCGTATCATTGTGGAACATATCAATGTCGGTGGTGGTCTGGGGATTGATTACGGTCACCCTAATCGTCAGGCGATTCCAAATTTTAAAGACTATTTTGCGACTTATGCCGGTCAGCTGAAACTTCGTCCGCATCAAACTTTGCATTTCGAGTTAGGACGGGCCATCGTTGCTCAGTGTGGATCGTTGATCTCGAGAGTGCTTTATGTTAAGCAAGGTACGAATAAAAAGTTTGCGATTCTTGATGCCGGAATGACAGATTTACTTCGTCCGGCTCTTTATCAAGCTTATCACAAAATAGAGAATATCTCTTCTGAAGAGGGAGTTGAGGCTTATGATGTGGTGGGCCCGATCTGTGAATCATCCGACGTGTTCGGTAAATCGATCGACTTGAATAAAGTGAAACGTGGCGATTTTGTTGCTTTGCGCTCTGCCGGTGCTTATGGCGAGATTATGGCTTCAAGCTATAATTGCCGCGAGTTACCTAAAGGATATACCTCTGAGGAATTCATTTAAGTCGTCCGGACTTGAAATAACCGATAAGAATAGGGTTGCTTATGGAGCGATCCTATTGAACTAAAAAAGGCATTCGGGACTCCCGAATGCCTTTTGGTTTATCTGTTACGGAACGTTCTATTTTAAAACGTTCAATTCTTTCCCGACTTTGATAAATGCGGCGATACATTTGTCGAGGTGACATTTGTCGTGACCGGCAGAGATTTGTACGCGGATACGTGCTTGTTCTTTTGGAACAACAGGGTAGTAGAATCCGGTAACGTAGATGCCTTCTTCTAACATACGTGCAGCATAAACTTGTGAAAGTTTTGCATCGTAAAGCATTACCGCACAAATGGCACTCTGTGTCGGTTTGATATCGAAACCGGCTGCAAGCATTTGATCTCTGAAGTAGTTAACGTTTTCGACCAGTTTATCGTGTAGAGCATTGCTTTCTTTCAACATCTTGAAGACTTCAAGGCTGGCACCGACAACCGAAGGGGCTACTGAGTTTGAGAAGAGGTATGGGCGACTGCGTTGGCGCAATAGATCGATGATCTCTTTACGTCCGGTTGTGAAACCACCCATGGCACCTCCGAAGGCTTTACCTAGTGTTCCGGTGTAGATATCTACGCGGCCATAAGTCTTGTACAACTCGCTTACGCCATGTCCTGTTGGTCCAACAACACCTGCTGAGTGTGATTCGTCAACCATCACCAAAGCGTCGTATTTCTCTGCTAATTCGCAGATCTTATCCATTGGAGCAACATTACCGTCCATTGAGAATACACCGTCGGTTACGACGATACGGAAACGTTGAGCTTGTGCTTCTTGAAGACACTTTTCAAGTTCTGCCATATCGGCATTGGCATAACGATAACGTTTAGCTTTACATAAACGTACACCGTCAATGATAGAGGCGTGGTTTAAAGAGTCGGAGATGATCGCATCTTCTTCGCTAAGCAAAGGTTCGAATACTCCTCCGTTGGCGTCAAAACAAGCGGCGTATAAGATCGTATCTTCTGTTTGAAAGTAGTCGGAAATGGCAGCTTCCAGTTCTTTGTGGATATCTTGTGTTCCACAGATAAACCGTACCGATGACATACCGTAACCACGGCGATCCATAATCTTCTGAGCAGCTTCAATTAAGCGCGGATGATTGGACAAACCAAGGTAGTTATTTGCACAAAAGTTTAAAACTTCTTTACCTTTTACTGTAATGGCTGCTTGTTGTGCACTCTCAATCAGTCGTTCTTCTTTATAGAGACCGGCTTCTTTTATCTCAGTCAAGGTTTGACTAAGGTGTTCTTTAATTTTACCGTACATAGTGTTTGTTTTTTAGATTATATGCAAAGGAGACAATTTTTATTGGAATAAACAATATCTTTTTAATTTAAATGTGAAAAAAAAGTGCTTACTTTGCATCATATTTAGCTTAATACACCTTATTAAAAGAAAGAATGAAACACATTTTGGTAATTGGAGCAACCGGCCAAATTGGCTCGGAACTCACGATGGAATTGCGTAAACGTTATGGTAATGAAAATGTTGTTGCCGGTTATATTCAAGGCGCCGAACCTAAAGGAGAACTGAAGGAATCGGGACCATCGGCCATTGTTGATGTCACAGACATAGATATGATTGAATCTGTTGTAAAAAACTATCAGATTGATACCATCTATAATCTAGCGGCTTTACTGTCGGTTGTAGCGGAATCTAAACCGAAATTGGCTTGGAAAATTGGTATTGATGGCTTGTGGAATGTTTTGGAAGTTGCTCGCGAACATCATTGCGCGGTGTTTACTCCAAGTTCTATCGGTTCATTTGGAGAAAGTACACCACACACCCTAACTCCCCAAGATACGATCCAACGTCCACGTACAATGTATGGTATCTCTAAAGTTACTACAGAGTTGTTGAGCGATTATTACTTTAATAAATATGGAGTGGATACTCGTTCGGTACGTTTCCCCGGTATTATTTCAAATGTAACTCCTCCGGGAGGTGGTACAACCGATTATGCGGTGGATATCTATTATTCGGCAGTAAAAGGAGAAAAATTTGTATGTCCTATCGGTAAAGGAACGTTGATGGATATGATGTATATGCCGGATGCATTGAATGCAGCGATTTCATTGATGGAGGCTGATCCAACTCGCTTGGTTCACCGTAACTCGTTCAATATCGCTTCAATGAGCTTTGATCCTGAAACTATTTTTGCAGCGATCAAAAAACATATTCCTAGCTTTGAAATGAGTTATGAAGTGGATCCGTTGAAACAACGGATTGCCAATAGCTGGCCAGATAGTTTAGATGATACATGTGCTCGTCAAGAATGGGATTGGAAGCCTGCTTTCGATTTGGATTCTATGACAGCAGACATGCTTGAAAAGTTAAGCGCTAAGTTAAAATAATGAAACAGATTATTGCAGGGGTTGCAATATTGGTGATTTGTGGGGCTTGTAACAACAAAAAAGCGAATATTGACCCTTTTGCATCTATTACAAACGAAGTCGATTCTAGGCGGAACAAGATCGACTCTGTGTTTAAAAAAGACAGAATAGACGAACCCCTTCCGGTGGAGGAGGATGAGTCTTTTGATGACTTTGTATATCGTTTCGCATCAGACGATACGCTGCAAAGACAGCGTATCGTTTTTCCATTGTCGTTTTATAACGAAGATAAGAAGATGTCTATCGAAAAACGATTTTGGAAGCATGATGATTTGTTTGTCAAGCAAGGGTATTATACCCTTTTGTTCGACTCGGAGAAGGATATGGAATTGGTCGAGGATACGGCTTTAAATAAGGTGAAAGTAGAATTTACTTATTTGAAGACGCGAATAATGAAAACCTATCTTTTCCAGAGAAACCGAGGGGTGTGGATGCTTCAACAGATCAAATTGTCGAACATAAATAAAGGTCAAGAGGATAACTTTCTCGATTTTTTTGAAAGTTTTGCAACGGATAGTTTGTTTCAAACCCATCATGTCCGGGAACCTCTGAACTTTGTTACCACCGACCCTGATGATGATTTTTCAATCTTGGAGACAACGCTCGATTTGAATCAATGGTTTGCGTTTAAACCGACTCTGCCAACCGACTTTTTGTTTAATATTAATTACGGTCAGCAGAATCAGCCGGGTTCTTCGATTAAGATTATCGCGTTGAAGGGAATTGGTAACGGATTTTCGAATATATTGTATTTTCAACGTAAAGATGAAACTTGGGAGTTGTATAAGTTTGAAGATACAAGCATTTAAACAGATATAAACTATGATGGATAAGCCGAATGGAGAATGGCTAAAACGTGACTATTCCTTACTTTCGCACAACACTTTCGGGTTGGATGTGAAAACCAAATTGTTTTTTGAATACCGTTCTGTCGATGAATTGCGGTCGTTTATTGAAAAAGGACTTTTAAGTCGTCCTTATTTACATGTGGGGACTGGAAGTAACCTGTTGTTTACGGGCGATTTCGATGGTTTGGTTCTGCATTCGGGCATTTTAGGCATTGAATTGATCGAGGAAACGGATGATAGCGTATTAGTACGTGTCGGTGCTGGTGTCGTTTGGGATGATTTTGTGGCGTATGCAGTTCAGAAAGAGTGGTATGGAATTGAGAACCTCTCTTTGATTCCTGGTGAGGTTGGTGCTGCTGCCGTACAAAATATCGGTGCTTATGGTGTCGAAGTTAAAGATGTGATTGCATCGGTCGATACGATTAATGATGAAGGGGCAGAGAAATCTTATTCGGTCGAGGAGTGTCATTATCGTTATCGTCATAGTTCATTTAAAGAACACAAGACTGTTTTTGTGACTCATGTCTCCTTTAAACTGAGTAAGGAGAAGTATTATACTCTCGATTATGGAGCTCTTAGAAATGAGCTGACTGCTTATCCCGATTTTACTCTTGCAACCTTGCGCGAGGTTATTATTCGCGTTCGGCAGATGAAATTGCCCGACCCTAAAGACTATGGTAATGCCGGTAGCTTCTTTATGAATCCGATTGTTGAAAGATCGGTATTCGATCATCTAAAGATACAATATCCCGATATGCCTTTTTATGATTTAAATGATGGACGGATCAAGATTCCTGCCGGTTGGTTGATTGAGGCTTGCGGTTGGAAAGGGCGATCTTTGGGGACGGCTGGTGTGTATCACAAACAAGCTTTGGTCTTGGTTAATCTCGGTGGCGCCAAGGGAGCGGATATTGTGGCGTTGTCCGATGCCGTACGTCAATCGGTACGTGAGAAGTTTAATATCGATATTTATCCGGAAGTTAATTTTATTTGATAGTTGGTAACCATTGGGTTATTAAATCTTTTCTTTAGCATGAAGATTCGAATTTTAGGAAGTGGAACATCTACTGGGGTACCGCAAATTGGATGTGAATGTGAGGTGTGTACTTCGCAAGATCCTAGAGATAGACGTTTGCGTGCTTCGGTCTTGATTGAAATCGACGAGGTTCGATTATTGGTGGATTGTGGCCCTGATTTTAGACAGCAGGTCTTGGGGTTGCCTTTTGAGAAAATCGACGGGGTGTTGGTTACCCACGAACATTATGATCATGTTGGCGGGTTGGACGATCTACGTCCATTTTGTTGCTTTGGTGCTATTCCTGTATTCGCTGAACATCAAGTTGCGATAAAGCTTGGTCAGCGGATGCCATATTGTTTTATTGATAAGACTTATCCTGGTGTTCCTAATATTTTTTTGAAACAGATACAGCCCGGCGAATCGTTTACGGTGCGTGGTGTTGAAATTTGTCCGATTGTTGTGATGCATGGTGCCCTTCCTATCTTGGGTTATCGAATTGGCCGACTAGCTTATATCACCGATATGCTTTCTATGCCTGAAGAGTCGTATGAACAGTTGGATGGTATCGAAATATTGATTATTAATGCTTTGCGATTGAAAGCTCATCCCACGCATCAGACTTTGGATGATGCCTTGGCGGTTGTGAAGCGGTTGCACCCAAAAATTACCTATTTGATGCATATGAACCATCATATGGGGTTGCATGCTGAGATTCAGCGACGGTTGCCCGATACTGTCTTTTTGGCCTACGATGGTTTGGAGATTGAGGGATGAACGTTGGGAAGAGGCTTTACAATAAACTGAAATAGAAAGATCTTTTCTTCATATAAAAAGACCTCATTTAAGGCCTTAGAAGGACTTAAATGAGGTCTTTTTTATGGCTCACAAATTAGAATGGCAGGTCGTCATTATCGTTTGTGCTCATGAAATCAGGAGTGTTAGTTGGAGGAACAGGTGAGAATGGTACTTCGCCACCCATCGCAGGAGCTACTCCGGCGCGATCGACTTTCCATGCACGGATACTGTTGAACCAACGATCTTGCCATTGACGAGCATCAATGTCGAAAGAGACGGTCAACTCTTCGCCCATTTGTATGTTGAATTGCTCAATCTTTTCTGTACCAAAAACTTCGAAACACATTTTACGAGGGTATTGATCGTGATTCTCAATAACATACTCTTGTGCTTTCCATTCGTTACCACTAGTTTTAGACACTCCACCTTTAGGTTGTAGAATAGCAATAATTTTACCGGTAAATTCCATTATAATAAATTTTGATTTTGGTGCGAAGGTACAATTTTTTTGGTAATACAAAGAGTCTGTCATTGTGTTTTTCTTTTCTTTTATTAGATAAGCTAAATCTTTTTTTGTAACTTTGTGTTCTAGATATCTTTTAAGATAAAGCAACAGAAATAAAAAATTTTAATACACGAATATATATGAAATTTATCGTTTCAAGTACCACTTTGTTCAGCCGCTTACAAGCTGTTAGCCGTGTGGTTAATTCAAAAAATGCACTGCCTATATTGGATTGTTTCCTATTCAATCTTGAAGATGGAACGTTGTCTGTAACTGCTTCTGATAGTGAGACAACTATGGTAACGACTTTAGAAGTGAACGATAGTGATGAAAACGGTTCGTTTGCTGTGGTTGCTAAGACTCTTTTAGAAGCACTGAAAGAGGTTCCGGAACAACCTTTGGTTTTTGAAATTAATTCGAGTACTTATGAAATTACAGTTCAGTATCAGAACGGTAAGTACAGTTTTATGGGACAAAACGCTGACGAATTTCCTCAATCGGCTCAGTTGGACGGAAGTGCAGTTCGTGTAGATATCGAAGCTGGAATCCTTTTGAATGGTATCAATCGTGCGGTTTTTGCAACGGCTGATGATGAATTGCGTCCGGTAATGAACGGTATTTATTTTGATATTACGACTGAAGACATCACGATGGTTGCATCGGATGGTCACAAGTTGGTACGTTGCAAGACATTTGCTGCTAAGGGGAGTGAACGTGCTGCCTTTATCTTGCCTAAAAAGCCGGCAAGCCTTTTGAAAAACTTACTTCAGAAAGAACAGAATCCGATTAGCATTGAGTTTGACGATCGTAATGCAATGTTTATGCTTGATAACTATCGGATGGTTTGTCGTTTGATCGAAGGACGTTATCCAAATTACAACTCTGTTATTCCTCAAAATAATCCACATAAGGTGACGGTCGACCGTCAGATGTTTATTGGAGCGTTACGCCGTGTGTCGATCTTCTCGTCTCAGGCTAGCAGCTTAATTAAACTCCGTTTACAAGAGAATCAGATTGTCGTTTCTGCACAAGATATCGATTTCTCGACTTCTGCAGAGGAAACTCAAGTGTGCCAATATGCCGGCGCAGCGATGAGTATCGGCTTTAAATCGACTTTTTTGATCGATATTTTGAATAATATTCCGTCTCAAGAAGTGGTGATTGAATTGGCCGATCCTTCACGTGCAGGAGTGATCGTTCCTGTTGAACAAGAAGAAAATGAAGATTTATTAATGTTGTTAATGCCAATGATGCTTAACGACTAATTATAAAAACAAATAAGGCATTGGTTGATTCTATAAAGCACTTAAGTGTGCCGATCAATCAATGCCTTGTTCGATTAATATAGATAGCAATGAAATTGAATTTAAAGAATCCGATAGTCTTTTTCGACCTAGAAACAACTGGGACTAATATCAATACAGACCGCATCGTGGAGATCTGCTACTTGAAGGTTTTCCCCAATGGAAATGAAGAGACTAAAACACTTCGCATCAATCCTGAAATGCATATTCCAGAAGAATCGTCAAAGGTGCATGGCATTTATGATGAAGATGTGGTAGATTGTCCAACTTTTAAGGAGGTAGCCAAAAACATTGCTAAAGATATTGAAGGGTGCGACTTGGCCGGATTTAATTCAAACCGTTTTGATATTCCGGTTTTGGCGGAAGAGTTCTTGCGTTCGGGAGTAGAGATCGATATGTCGAAGCGTAAGTTCGTTGACGTACAAGTCATTTTTCATAAGATGGAACAGCGTACGCTTTCTGCGGCGTATAAGTTCTATTGTGGAAAGAATCTTGATGATGCGCATACTGCGGAGGCAGACACTAGAGCGACTTACGAAGTGTTGAAATCGCAGTTAGACCGTTATGAAGAATTAGAAAACGACATGGCTTTTTTGGCCGAATTTTCTAGCTTTGGTAAGAATGTCGATTTTGCGGGACGCATGGTTTATGACGATAATGGAGTAGAGGTCTTTAACTTTGGAAAGTATAAAGGTGCCTCTGTCGCGGAGGTTTTGAAAAAAGATCCCGGATATTACGGTTGGATGCTTAATAGTGATTTTACGCTGAATACCAAGGCGGTTCTGACAAAGATTCGCTTACGGGAGATGAGTAACCTGATTACAAAATGATATTTCGATGCATTGATCGCTTTGTAGTTGTCAATGCTTCTTTTTTATATAACATTAGTTGAAATAGAGTCGTTTCTATCGATTGAAATTATGTTGGAAGGGAAAAAAATAATTTTAGGGATTACCGGAAGCATTGCCGCTTATAAAGCTTGTTACATCATTCGTGGCTTAATTAAAGCCGGTGCCGAGGTTCAGGTGGTGATAACTCCTGCCGGGAAAGAATTTATAACTCCTATTACCTTGTCGGCTTTGACAAGTAAACCCGTCATCAGCGAGTTTTTTGCTCAAAGGGATGGAACCTGGAACAGTCACGTTGATTTGGGACTATGGGCTGATGCTATGCTTATTGCTCCGGCTACGGCTGCCACTATCGGTAAGATGGCGAACGGCATTGCGGATAATATGTTGATCACAACTTACTTATCGGCTAAAGCACCGGTCTTCGTTGCTCCGGCAATGGACCTCGATATGTTTGCTCATCCTTCAACTCAGAAGAATCTCGATATCTTACGTTCGTATGGCAATCGTATCATCGAACCGGGTACAGGAGAACTAGCCAGTCACCTTGTAGGCAAAGGTCGTATGGAAGAGCCTGAAAAGATTATTCAGGTGTTGGATGAGTTTTTTGCCGATTCCGATTTGGAAGGAAAGAAAGTGCTCATCACTGCAGGACCGACTTATGAAAAGATTGATCCGGTGAGATTTATTGGTAATTACTCTTCTGGCAAGATGGGATTTGCGTTGGCTGAAGAATGCGCCAAACGTGGAGCAGAGGTAACCCTGATCGCCGGGCCGGTCCAACTAAAGACGAAACATTCGGGTATACATCGTATTGATGTGGAGAGTGCTCACGAAATGTATGAAGCCGCGAGTGCTCATTTCCCTCAATCGGATGCCGGCATACTTTGTGCTGCTGTGGCCGATTTTACGTCGGAAGCTGTGGCGAACGAGAAGATTAAACGTGGGAAAAATACCGAACTGACTCTGACGTTACAGGCTACAAAAGATATTGCCGCATCATTAGGGGCGATTAAAACAGAGCGACAAAAACTTGTCGGATTTGCTCTTGAAACGAACGATGAATTACAGAACGCGCATCATAAATTGGAAAAGAAGAATTTCGATTTCATTGTATTAAATTCCTTGAACGATCAAGGAGCCTGCTTCCGTCATGATACGAACAAAATCTCGATCATCGACAGGAAAGGTCGTACGGATTATGCGTTGAAGTCGAAGAAAGAAGTGGCCGTCGATATTGTCAATCGTTTAGTCGATGAGTTGGGAACGCTTTAATGCTTTATTGTAAAGTCTGTAGGTGATAGCTAAAAAATAGAATAGATATGTTATCTTCTTTATATATACAAAACTACGCTTTAATAGAAAAACTGGATATTAACTTCGAGACCGGGTTTTCTGTCATCACCGGTGAAACCGGAGCTGGTAAATCGATTATTCTTGGGGCTATTGGTTTGCTTCTTGGGCAACGAGCCGATGCGAAACTTATTCGTCGCGGGGCAAAGAAGAGCATTATTGAAGCACGTTTTAATATTGGCAACTATGGTATGCAATCTTTCTTCGACGAGAATCAGTTGGAGTATGATGAAGATTGTATTTTGCGACGGGAGATATCGGACTCGGGAAAGAGTCGTGCGTTCATCAACGATACTCCGGCTTCTCTGAATCAAATGAGAGAGTTGGGTGAACGATTGATCGATGTGCACTCGCAGCATCAGAATTTGTTGTTGAATAAAGAAGGTTTTCAACTTAATGTATTGGACATCTTGTCTCATAATGAGGCAACCCTTTCGGCTTATTCCGAATCGTATGCGGCGTGGAGAAAGACAGAAAAAGAGTTGGCCGACCTAATTGATCTGGCGGAAAAGAGTCGTTCGGATGAAGACTTTATTCGTTTTCAACTCGAACAACTGGAGGAAGCCCAACTTCGATCTGGTGAACAAGGTGAATTAGAGGGCGAGTTTGAGACGTTGAGTCATGCCGAAGATATTAAAGCAGTCTTGTATAAAGTCGAACAGATCTTCTCTGATGATGAGAGAGGGGTGTTGTCGCTACTTAAAGAAGGGGTCAATGGAATAAATAGCTTGCGTAAGATCTTCCGTCCGAGCGAAGAACTGGCTGAACGTTTTGAGAGTTCGTATATTGAGATTAAAGATGTCTATCAAGAAATCGCTTCTCTGGCCGAGTCTGTAGAGTTTAATCCTGAACGTCTGGCACAAGTGAACGAACGACTGAATCTGATCTATTCGCTACAACAGAAACATCGCGTTCAAACATTGGACGAACTTCTGACACTGAAGAGTGATTATGAGAAGCAATTGCTGGCCATCACGTCGTATGACGAAAGCATTGATCGGTTACGGACGAGGGTTGATGAGAAAAGAATGCAGGCGCAAGCATTGGCTGATAAGCTGACCGATAGCCGAACGAAAGCTTCACGACAGGTTGAAGGTGATTTGATGGGGCGATTGTTACCTTTGGGGATGCCTAACGTCTGCTTTAAGGTGGAGATCGGACGAAAGAAGGAACTTGGTTTGCATGGACAAGATCATGTGAATTTCTTATTCTCTGCAAACAAAAATGTACCTTTGCAAAATATTACTTCCGTAGCATCCGGCGGAGAGATTGCCAGAGTGATGCTATCGATCAAAGCGATGATTGCCGGAGCGGTGAAGCTGCCGACGATTATTTTTGATGAGATCGATACAGGAGTCTCGGGTGAGATTGCCGATCGTATGGCCGACATCATGCATGAGATGGGAGAGTGTAACCGACAAGTCATCAGCATTACGCACTTGCCGCAGATTGCTGCTCGAGGTTTGGTTCATTATAAAGTCTATAAGCAAGATAGTGCAGAGACAACAATCAGTTATATCCGACGACTGACTACCGACGAACGTGTGGAGGAGCTCGCTCAGATGTTGAGCGGATCGACTCTGACCGAAGCTGCTTTGAGCAATGCTAAGGCATTGTTGCGACTCTCTTGATTGGTGAATATTCGATCGGATAGCGTTTGGCTAAAAATAAAAACGTTATAAAATTAAATAATAGAACGATTAAAAAGTAAAAAGAATATATGATTGATAAAAGTGAAATGATTTTTGGTGTTCGAGCGGTGATCGAAGCCATTCAAGCCGGTAAAGAAATTGAGAAGATTCTCGTGAAAAAAGATATTCAAAGTGATCTTTCAAAAGAATTGTTCTCTGTCTTAAAAGGCACCTTGATCCCTGTGCAGAGAGTGCCGGTGGAGCGTATTAACCGAATTACCAGAAAAAATCACCAAGGTGTGGTGGCTTTTATCTCTCAGGTGACTTATCAGAAGACAGAAGATTTGGTTCCTTTCCTTTTTGAGGAGGGTAAGAATCCGTTTTTCGTGATGCTTGACGGGGTGACTGATGTGCGTAACTTTGGAGCGATAGCGCGTACATGCGAATGTGCGGCAGTGGATGCTGTGATCATTCCTGTAAAAGGAAGTGCTACGGTCAATGCCGATGCGGTAAAAACTTCAGCCGGAGCATTGCATAAATTGCCTGTTTGCCGCGAGCAAAATCTTAAAAATACGCTTCGTTATCTGAAGGATAGTGGATTTCGTATTATTGCGGCTACTGAAAAAGGAGACTACATGTACTCTGAGGCCGACTATAAAGGACCGTTGTGTATTATTATGGGAGCAGAAGATACCGGTGTTTCCTATGACCTTCTGTCTTTATGTGATGAGTGGGTTAAGATTCCAATGTTGGGAACTATCGAATCGTTGAATGTATCGGTTGCTGCCGGAATATTGATCTATGAAGCTGTGAAACAACGTTCAAACGATTAATAATATGAAAAAACTACTTAGCCTTATCTCTATTTGTCTACTTTCCCAATGGGTGAGTGGACAAACCCCAAAATGGGTCGAAAAAGCCAAACGATCCGTCTTTTCAGTCATCACCTATGATCAAAATAACGGAATTCTTAATACCGGAAATGGCTTTTTTGTATCAGAAGACGGAACGGCTTTGTCCGATTATAGCTTGTTCAAAGGAGCTAGCCGTGCGGTTATCATAAACAGTGACGGTAAACAAATGGACATTGAACGGATTTTAGGTGCCAATGAAATGTACGATGTTGTGAAGTTTCGTGTCGGTATCTTGAGCAAGAAAGTTCCGGCATTACAGGTGGCGACTTCGCCATCAGCTGCTCAGGCGGATGTTTGGTTATTGCCATACTCGACGCAGAAAAGTGTAAATTCAACTCACGGAAAGATTAAAAACGCTGATAATGCGAGCGGAAATTATGTTTATTATACGCTTGAAATGAAGTTAAAGGACAAGATGGTAAGCTGTCCGGTCATGAATACCGAAGGACAGGTTATCGGATTGGTTCAAAAGTCGGCTATGAAAGATACGGCTTCTGTCTGTTATGCCGTAGATGCTCGTTTGGCTGATGCTCAGAAGATCACGGCATTTTCAGTTAACGATCAAGCATTACGTTCGATTGGAATCAAAAAGATGTTGCCCGATACAGAAGAACAAGCTTTGATCTATTTGTTCATGGCTTCTTCTCAACTATCATCTACCGATTATCTGTCGCTGCTGACCGATTTTGTGGAGAGCTATCCGAATTCTTCTGACGGTTATTTGCGTCGTGCCAATCAGTATTTGTTTTTGTCGAAAGATGATGCCTCTTATTTAGATAAGGCCTCTAAAGACTTAGAACAAGCACTTAAAGTGGCAACGAAGAAGGATGATGCTGAGTATAATGTGGCTAAGTTTATCTATGCTTATCAATTGTCGAAGCCGGAAACAACTTTCGGCGACTGGACTTTCGATCGGGCATTGGAATATATACAGTCGGCTTATGAACATAATCCTTTGCCGATATACATGCAATTGGAAGGTGATATCTTCTTTGCTCAAGCAAACTATGAGAAGGCTTATTCGTGCTATGAGCAAGTCAATCAGTCGAACTTAGCTTCTCCGGCCTCTTTCTATAGTGCTGCTAAAACAAAGCAACTCATGAAGGGTGATCCTAAAGAGGTTTTGAGTTTGATGGATAGTTGCATCGTACGTTGTCCTCGTCCGGTAACTGCTGATGCCTCTTCTTATCTATTGGAAAGAGCTCAGGTGGCTATGGAATGTCAGGAATATCGTAAAGCATTGGGTGATTATGATGACTATTTTAAGAGTGTGAATGGTGAGGTGAACGACTTGTTCTATTATTATCGTGAGCAATCTGCTTTGATGTCGAAACAGTATCAACGGGCTTTGGATGATATCCGTAAGGCGGTGGAACTGAATCCGAAGGAGATGCTTTACCGTGCTGAGAATGCTGCATTAAACCTTAGGGTGGGGCGTTATGATGAGGCGATCACGATCGTGAACGAGGCGTTGAAACTTGATCCGAAATATGGTGAACTGTATCGTATTTTAGGCATTTGTCAGTTGCAGTTAAAGCAAAAAGATAAAGCTTGTACAAACTTTGCAAAAGCCAAGGAATTGGGTGACCCTAATGCTGAAGCTTTGATTGAAAAACACTGTAAATAGGCTTTAAACAGACGCGTGGACGGATAAATTGTCGTCTGTGTTCGGTTGAAATAGAAAAGAATATGGAGAGTAATCGGCAAGTTCGATTACTCTCTTTTTTATTGTTTTTCTTCAATTGTTACGGTAAATGTTTTCGTCCTTTTAAAGCTTCTCTTTTTTCTACGCATCTAAAACTTTTATCCTATATAGGATGTAAAATTATCCTCGTAGGATATGGAATTATTTACGTAGGATATGGAATTATTTACGTAGGATATGAGATTATCCACGCAGGATAAATTATTATTCTCCAAGCTTTTTTCGTTTTTGCTTGATTAATGTTGAACTTTAGCTTTTTGAATCGATCGTAGGCCTCTGAATCCTCTATTTAGGCTCTATTCATACCTTTATACTCTCGATTTTTCAATTGTTGAAAAGGTTTAAGCGTTTCTTTTACAGAGAGAAAAAGCATTGCTCTGTTTTTTTTATAAAGAAATCTTTTACAAAATGATTAATTAGTCAAAAGTTTTTTTACTTTTGTAAAGTATTAAAAAAGACTTTTGTTAAATATAAATCGACATCGTATGTTTAAAGCACCTTTCTCTTTTGAAGGACGTATTCGTCGAATGGAATATTTCCTCTCCTCTATCATTGCACTATTTGTACTTTCGATTGTTTATTTTATGTGTTTCGCTGCTTTCTTCCTAAGTATTGAAGCTTCTTCCATTACTGGTTCAGTTGTTGGAGGACTTGTTGGTGTTGCTGCGTATGTTGCAGGTGTTTGGTTTGGGTTAGCTCAAGGAGTGAAGCGTTTACACGATTTGGATAAATCCGGTTGGATGATTTTGCTTTTCTTGGTTCCTATTGTGGGTACGGTATTTGCTCTGTATTTATTATTTGCCGATGGAACTGTTGGTCCCAATCGTTATGGTGAAGATCCTAAGAATAGAACTCCTTATCAACCTTATCAACCTCAACAACCTCAACCGACTGTAAATGTGACCGTGAATGTGACTAAGGATGGATTCACTGTAGATGCAACTTCTTCTCCTAAAGTCGAGGAACCTAAAGCTGAGGAACCTAAAGCTGAGGAACCTAAAGTCGAGGAACCTAAAGTCGAGGAACCTAAAGAAGATAAATAGATTTTACTATATTTCTTATTTTTTGGTGGATAAATCTCTTACGAAAATTCGATAAATATTGGATTTTTGCAAGAGATTTTCTTATCTTCGGCAGGCTAATTTAGAAGTTCAACTCGTAAACTACATTGTATTATGAAAAAAAGTATTGCAACCGAAAATGCACCTAAGGCAATCGGACCTTATAGTCAAGCTATTGAAGCTAATGGCTTAGTTTTTGTTTCAGGACAGTTGCCTATCAATCCTGTGACAGGTGAAATGCCTCAAAGTGTTGACGAACAAACCCGTCAGTCTTTAGAAAATATGAGAAACATTCTTAAGGAAGCCGGTCTGGGCATGGAACATGTTGTGAAAACAACGGTGTACTTGGCAGATATGGCTTACTTCGGAGACATGAATGGGGTTTATTCGACATTCTTTGATGGCGCGTTCCCAGCACGTTCGGCATTTGCTGTTAAGGCTTTGCCGAAAAATGCTTTAGTGGAGATCGAATGTATCGCTGCTCGCTAACAAGTCGGCCACAATAAAGTTACTGCCTCCTATGAAGATGAGATCTTCCGGGAGGCTTTTTTCTTTTGCGGCCTTAAAAGCATCGCTCACGGAGAGATAGGCTTCTCCTTTTAGGCCGAGTAGAGCGGCGCTTTCTTTAAGTTCACACGCCTTTAGTGTCCGGTCGACACTAGCTTGGGTAAAATAGAATGTGGCATATGAGGGTAGTAGATGCAGTACACTGTCGACGTCTTTATCACGCATCATGCCGATAATGAAATGTAGTTGTTGATATCCTCCATTTTCCTTCAGATCATTCAACTGTGTGACGATACTAGATAATCCCGCTTTGTTGTGCCCTGTATCACAAACAATCGTGGGGGTATGACCTAACACTTGCCAGCGTCCCATGATATGAGTCATCTCAGTGACATGCTCTAGTCCGTATTTGAGGTGTTCGTCGTTGATCTGATATCCCATCTTTTTCAACTCTTGTGCCGCTGTAAAAATCGTACGTCCGTTTTTCTGTTGATATTCTCCGGCCAATTCCCCTAAGGCCTCAAAACGCATTTGTCCACCTTCCTCGATGGTAAAGTGTGTGTATGTCCCTTTGGAAGAAGTGGCTTGTGAACTTTTGGGTAAGATTGTCTCTATTTTTAGTTCCGGATAAGAGTCTTCAGCAAACAGAATCGGTGCATCGACAGCTTTGGCTTTCTTTAGAAAAACGTCTCTTAACTCATCGGTGGCTTCTCCAATCACAACCGGAGTGTGTGGCTTCATGATGCCGGCTTTTTCTAGAGCAATCTCTGGAAGGGTGTTCCCTAAGAACTGCATGTGGTCGAAGCTGATGTTAGTGATGATACTTAAGTCGGGTGATATGATGTTGGTGCAATCGAGTCGTCCACCAAGGCCGACCTCAATAATGGCAACGTCGACTTTCTGATCGACGAAATAGCGAAATGCCATGGCTGTGGTCAGTTCGAAAAACGAGGGACTCAATGGTTCGAAGAATGGACGATGATTTTCTACAAACTGGACAACATATTCTTCCGAAACCATTTCTCCGTTAATTCGGATACGTTCTCTGAAATCGATCAAGTGTGGTGAGGTGTATAATCCGACGGTATATCCCGCTGCTTGTAGAATAGCAGCAAGGGTGTGCGAACAAGAACCTTTTCCGTTAGTTCCTGCGATATGAATGGTTTTAAAATTTTGGTGCGGGTGTTTGAAATATTCATCGAGCATCTGCGTGTTTTCTAATCCTTCTTTGTAGGCTTTCCCTCCGATCTTTTGGAACATCGGAGTGCTCTCGTATAAGTAAGTTAACGTTTCTTGATAGTTCATTTCTTTATTTTTTTTAACGCAGTTTCAAACCGTTTTAATGGTTTTATTGTTACTTTTAAAGGTCCAATATTCTTTATTGGAATATGAACACAAATATCGGTATTTTAAATCTAAGAAATATGGGAATGAAAAAAAATTTTGTGTTAGACACAAACGTTATTCTTCACGACTGTGACTGTCTGAAGAATTTTCAAGAGAACGACATTTACCTTCCTATCGTTGTATTAGAAGAGTTGGATCATTTTAAAAAAGGAAATGAGCAGATCAATTTTAATGCCCGTGAGTTCGTACGTGAACTTGATTCTATAACCGACAATGATTTGTTTACACATGGTGTAAAGCTCGGAGAAGGTTTGGGTCGGTTATTTATTGTTACAGGAACTGTCGAAGCGCCTATGGTAAAGGTTTCGTTTTCTGATCTTAGACCAGATCATCAGATTCTTGCTGTGGCAGAGTATATTACGGCAAAGGATAAGAAGAGTAAGACGATTCTGGTTACCAAGGATGTTAATCTTCGAATGAAAGCGCGATCGATTAATCTCGCTTGTGAAGATTACATTACGGATAAAGTGGTTAACGTCGATATCTTCGAGAAGGCTAATGAGGTCTTTGATGATATTGATCCGACTTTGATCGATCGGATTTATTCTTCAAAAGAGGGATTAGATCTCAGTGAGTTTGAACTCAAGCATTTGATCCGTCCTAATGAATGCTTCATCTTAAAAAGTGATCGTAACACAGTGTTGGCTCGCTACAATCCATTTACGCACATGGTGACTAAGGTGAATAAATCGAGGAATTATGGTATTGAACCTCGTAATGCAGAACAAAGCTTTGCGTTTGAGGTCTTGAACGACCCAAATATTAAATTGGTGGCTCTGACAGGAAAAGCTGGAACGGGAAAGACGTTGTTGGCTTTGGCTGCTGCATTGGGTAAGCTAAATGAATATAAACAAATTCTGTTGGCGCGTCCGATTGTGGCTTTGTCGAATAAAGATATCGGTTTTCTTCCTGGTGACGTGAGTGAGAAAGTTGCTCCTTATATGCAACCATTATTCGATAACTTGAATGTCATCAAACGCCAGTTCTCTGCTAGCTCTGCAGAAGTAAAACGCATAGAGGATATGCAGAAGAGTGAACAGCTGATTATTGAAGCCTTGGCCTTTATTCGCGGACGAAGTTTGAGTGAGATGTATTGTATCATTGATGAAGCACAGAACTTAACACCTAGTGAGATTAAAACGATTATTACTAGAGCAGGCGAGGGGACTAAGATGGTATTTACGGGAGATATTCAGCAAATTGATCAGCCGTATCTTGATAGTCAGTCGAATGGTTTGGTGTATATGATTGATCGGATGAAGGATCAAAATGTATTCGCTCATGTCAACTTAGTGAAGGGAGAAAGAAGCGAACTCAGTGAATTGGCAAGTCATTTGCTATAAGGAACAAAAGACCTTGTTGGGTCGAAAGTCTATTTCTCGATCTGTAGTTTGTGACTTTTGATAAGGGTATAAGTTGCAGTTCATTGACAAGACTAGAGATTAGCTCATAAAGCCGACCATTGGTAAAGTCGATCAATGGTTGGTCTATATAAAATAAGATCACTATAACCAACGTTATAGTGATCTTATTTTATGAGGTGACTTGCTCTCTTTTATTTCTTATTGAAATATCTTAAGAATTGGGTGCGTTCAAACGTGTTGATTCCTTGAATCTTTTTCGCATTTAGCTTTCCTCTAAAATCTGCAATTGAATGGTAGCCTTTATGCATCATCCAAGTGGCTAGGAAAACATTGCATTCTTTGATGAAAGAGTTGGTTTTCTGATAGATTGCACTGCAAACTTCAACGGCCGAGGCACCTGCCAGAATCGTCTTGACAATGTCTTCGGGTCTTGAAACTCCACCGGATGCCGCATAGTCAATCTTTTCTATTTGAGCAGAAGCAATGCCTACCCAACGAAGTGTGTTTGAAAGATCGGCCGGATTACTAAAGACTTCACCAGAGGAGTGAACGAGCTTTTCAATATCAATATCCGGTTGGTAAAAACGATTGAAAAGAACGACTGCCGCAGCACCGTTGGCATACAACTGATCGATAAGTACGATTGGATTAGTCAGGTTGTTGCCTAGTTTCATGATGATTGGGATACGAACTTGCTTTTTGATCCGACTAAGAATATTAATATGATGTTCTTCAAATGCGCCGTAAGTATAGTGAAGATCGGTTTGTAGCGATAGAATATTTATTTCTAAAGCATCAGCACCGGCCTCTTCGATCTGAGAGGCAAATTCAATCCAGTCGTTATCGGTGTAGCAGTTGATGCTAGCAATAATTGGAATAGTACATAGTCTCTTGCTTTCCTTGATTAAATCAATATATTCGGCTAGCTTGTGTTCTTTCATATATTGATCTAGATAATCGTTTGCTTCCGGTGAGAAAGCTGTATCTTTTATTTGATCGGCTTCAAGTAAGATCTGTTCTTCGAATAACGATTTTAATACAATTGCTCCTGCACCAGCTTCTTCTAGCTTTTTATTTTTAGAAGCACTATTAGTTAACCCGGAACTGCTCACAATAATTGGGCTCTTAAGAACAAGCCCCGCAAAAGTAGTTTTTAAATCGTTCATATTAAATCGTTTTAGTTTTATAGATAATTTCTATCGCCAAAAATAGAACTCCCAATACGGACTAAGGTGCTTCCATACTGTATGGCTTCATGATAGTCTCCAGACATTCCCATCGATAGCTCTTTAAAGCTCTCTGTATCGGCGAAGAAATTCGTCTTTATGTTTTTAAAATAATTATCTAAGAAACAAAACTCTTCACGTATTTGTTCAATATTATCCGTATTACTTGCCATGCCCATTAACCCACAAATCCGTATATTCGTCAGTTCTTTATAAACGCCCGACAAAAGCATCTCGTTACATTCTTCTGGAGAAAATCCGAACTTTGTTTCTTCTTTAGCAATGTGGATTTGCAAAAGGCAGTCGATCACTCGATCAACTTTTTGAGCTTGCTTATTTATCTCAGCAAGTAACTTATAAGAATCGACTCCGTGTATCATCGTGACATAAGGAGCGATGTATTTTATTTTATTGGTTTGAAGATGTCCAATGAAATGCCATTCAATATCTTTAGGTAAAGTTTCGTACTTCGCTGTCATCTCTTGTACTTTACTTTCACCGAAGATGCGCTGTCCATAACGGTAGGCTTCTTCTATCGCTTCATTGGGATGAAACTTAGAAACAGCAACTAACCGAACTCCTTGTGGGAGTTCGGTATTGATCTGTTTTAATTTATCAGCAATCTGCATGACCACTTTGTTTTGTTTGAGAAGATTAAACTTCTGGCTTGTCGTTAGGACCTGCACTGTATGGATAAACATCCATGATAGCTGTTTCTGCAACTGATCCTATTTGATAATCGGCCATTGTGCCCTTCATTCCCTCATCTAATTTTTTAATCGAATCTCTTAAATCAGAAGCCTGAACTAGAACCATTGTTGAGGTTTTCTTTTCAGCTCCGCTTTTCTCGTCTAATGTAACAAAAATAAGTTTGCATTTAAACCATCTATCGGCACTTTCTTCTTCACTAGAGAATAATTCACTATAATTGGCGCGTTTGATATCCGACACTGTGAATTCTCCTGTGATGAATGGAGTCATTTCTTCGATAATACGTGCTTCTGCTTCTGTAAAGCTAAGTGCGTCAACTAGATATGGTTCCGTTACCTTTTTCTGCATGCCGTTCTCCATTGTCTTTTCATAACGGATCTTGCACTCAAACCATGTATGCATTGCCATTTTTACTTTGTTTATTTAATTAATAAATTTATAATAATAATGTGCAAAGATAATGCAAAATATAGAATAGTTGAATGTTCCGTTTAGATATATTATGAGCGCAGCTGCAATTTAGATTTATGATTTGATATGCGAAAAAAACAAACATCCTCTGAATCAATTTAAGTAAATGATTCAGAGGATGTTTATCTTTCAATGGACTTATTCGTTATCTCTTTTGATGTTCGGATCCGTATCCATATCCATAACGTTTGCCGTATCCGTAATATTTTCCGTACTTGGCATATCCATAATATCCGTATTTCTTCTTCTTTATATCAATACCATTGATGATCGTACAAAGGTTAGGAAGTTTGTTATTCAGTTCATTGATTAAAGCAAACTCGGCTTTATGGGTATAATCTGCACGACAAACATAGATCGATAGATCGGCTACACGACCAACTAATTGAGTATCGGTTACCATCCCTACAGGAGAAGTATCCAATACGACATAGTCGAAGTTCTCTTTCAAGATTTCAATCGCCTTGTCGAGCCTATCGCGGGCTAACAATTCGGTTGGGTTAGGAGGAATGGTTCCGGTAGGAAGAATAAATAAGTTACTGTTGCTTGCAGATTCTTGAACGAGAGACATGAGGTCTGTATCAGAATTTGCCAAGTAATGAGTAATTCCTTTTTCTTTTTGTGATAGATGGAAAACCTTATTCAAACCTGGTTTACGGATATCTAACCCCACAATAACGACTTTTTTTCCAAGTAACGATAAACTGATGGCAATATTCGAAGAGATAAACGATTTTCCTTCACCACTGATTGTTGAGGTGACTAGGATAACCTTCTTATCTTTTTCAAGCATGAACTGTATATTGGTTCGGATATCGCGGAATGTTTCGCTCATTAAGTTATTCTGATTTTCAAAGACTGCAATAGAACCGTCTTGACTATCTTTTTCTTCGGTTAATGTCACACTTCCTATGATTGGTGCTTTTGTTATTTTCTCGACATCGCCTACACCTTCGATCTTGATTTGGGTTAAGTTGATTAAGTATATGATGCCTATTGGTACGCTGATTCCGAGAACCAATGCAATGAGGTAAATCATGTTTCTTTTGGGAGAAACAGGAATGTCGTCGGCTATAGCTTCATCTATAATTTTAGCATTATTGGTTGTAGCAGCTAGTGTGATTGCGTTCTCTTCACGTTTTTGTAAGAGCATCAAGTATAATCCGGCTTTGATTTCCTGCTGTCTGGCGATGGTGCCTAGCTGGCGTTCAAATCCCGGAGCATTTGTTATACGCTTGTTGAATCGATTAGCTTCCCGATCAAGATCAGTTTTAGTAATGAACAATCCTTTCATTGTGGCCTCAATCGTTGCTATGACAGTCATTTTCATAGCTTGAATGCTTGTACTTAAATTGACTATTGTAGGGTTGTTTTCAGTTGAATTGCGGATCAATCGTTTGCGTTCAA
This sequence comes from Bacteroides sp. QWL-09, assembly GCF_058683585.1. Taxonomy (NCBI): domain Bacteria; kingdom Pseudomonadati; phylum Bacteroidota; class Bacteroidia; order Bacteroidales; family Bacteroidaceae; genus Bacteroides; species Bacteroides sp. QWL-09. Next base: position 166,617 of record NZ_CM178748.1, read on the forward strand.
TGATCATTTCATTGTATCGGTCAATTTGGGTAGACAACATTTGATCTTTTAACCCAATATTGCTTGGGAGCACTTCGTATTTATTCGATGGATCGTTGATATACTGAGAAAGGTCTCTGACTAATCTGATCTGAGTTCCATTTTCAACTTGTTTCTTCTCGTATTCGGCATTTCCACTTAAAGCGATTTGAGCATCGCTGCTGAGGTCGGTTAGGCCGGCATTGCGTTTAAATGTGGCAAGTTCTTCCTCTGTGCTTCCGAGCTCTTTGTTGATGATGCTGATACGACTATCGATAAAATCTCCCGTTTTTCTGGCGATCTCATTTTTATCATCGTTCGCGTTTCTATTATAAGTGGCCAAAAGTCTATTAATGAAATCTTGTCCACGTTGTAGACTAGAGTTCTTGAGTGAAATAACAGCCACTGAAGAGGTCTTTGAGGTTGGCTCTATAGTCATTTTGCCCAAGTATGATTTAGCGACTCTTAAACTAGGAGTAACTGTGGCAATGATGTGACGCTCTTTTTTTTCGTTCCCATCAATTAGGGTAGAGTCTTGATTTTGGATAAAACTAAAGGTTCCGATTTTAGTTGGTAGAATAGCCGGTAGCTTGGTGAATACTTTATTTATCTCATTATCCTTGGTTTTTATCGTTACATTTAAACTACCATTTATAGCCAGTTTCATATCTATTAAAACACTTCCTTCAAGGCTTTCCACTTGTTGAGGGGGAATGTTCACTAAAATCGGAGAGTCTTTGTAGAGAATCTTAGATGGGAATTCGTCTTCGCTTGTGTATGAAGTATATAATCCAAGACTATTTACAACTTCCTTAATTAAAGTCTTCGAACGTAGAATTTCTATTTCGTTGTCTATGTTTTTTGATGAGGACATCATACCACCTAAGCCTAAGCTTTCTAGTTCTGCTGTTGCACCGGAAGCTCCTCCTTTTTTATCATCTTTGATAATGACTGATGCCGATATGTTGTATATAGGTGTAGTGTACTTCAAATACATCCATGCTCCTAAAAGGCTTATTACAATTGCTGCGACTAGCCAAGGCCAATGAATAATATATTTAAAGAATAATTCTTGGATATTGATATTCTCCTCGTTATTTTCATTCGATTCTTCGTAAGAATTTTCTTTCATCGTATATAAAGTTATTTAAGAATATTTACTAATAAGCTGGCAACGGATACTAAAATAGATGTTGCAGAGAACCACAAGCTTGTGCTTGTACCGATATCGGAGTTTTGTGCTTTAGTTTTGTTAGGGGTAATGTAAATGATATCATTTTGCTGAAGATAGTAATAGGGCGACGAAATGGTTTCAACCTTATTTAAATTTAAGGTTATAATTTGTTGTTGCCCTTTGTTGTCTTCACGTATCAGTTTGACATTGTCTCTCATACCATAGATCGTCATATCACCTGCCATAGCCAAAGCTTCCAATAGATTCACCTTTTCGTTGGTGATAGTAAATGTTCCCGGACGTGCTACCTCACCAATAACTGAAATCTTGTAATTGACCATTCTCACAGTAACAATAGGCTTCTCTTTAATGTAGGGTTTTAGTTTCTCTACAATCATATTTTCGGTTTGCTTTTTGGTCAGTCCGCCAATGTGTAGCTCGCCTAAAACGGGAAAATTAATATTCCCATTGTTGTCTACGAGATATTGTTGTAAGACGGGTTGAGAAGTGGTATACGACTGACTAATGTTGGAGGTACTGGCAACCGTTAAGTTAAATGGTACGGCCAACTCTGGGCTAGTGCATGATACAATAATCGTCAACAAATCTTTAGGCATTATTTTTGCATCGTATAATTCCTGACTAGAGATCTCTTGATGGCTTAAATCTGCATCTTGAAAATATGGTACTTTCTTATACGATTGACAGCTAGTCAAAGCGATAATGAAAAGCCCTAGAAAAGCTAGTTTGTTTAAAGTTCTCATTTATTTAGTTACTTGATTTTTGGTGGCTTTAAAGATTCACACTTTAATTCTATTTTGTTATCTTTTTGCAAAGATATAAATAGTAAGTCTGTCTTTGTAAAACGCAAAGGTATAAATTAAATGAAAAAAAAAAAATAATATTATTTCAAACAAAGAAATTGCTTGATTTTCGATATATAACAATTCGTTTTTAAAGATTGTTGGTAAAATGAAATGTCTTTTTTCTTCTTCTAAGGATTTGGGAAGAAATTTACTAGCGATGTCGAATAAACTTTTGTTCTAGTTTGATTCATTTTCTTTTTCATTTTGATCACTTTAAATTGATTTTTTATGACGAAAAGAATCTTGGCATAATGGAGAATAGGATTGCTTGTTGAAAATAGGGGTTTAATGGATGGATCGTTAAGAGAGGAGGCTTGCCCATTAACAAACCGATAGGACTACATTTTTCTGATTGAACATTTTTGATCGGGCTGTCGTTATTAAATAAACTAAAATCAAAAAAATAAAAAATTATTATGGCAATTACAAATTTTAAGGGAAATCCGGTAAAATTAATAGGGGATCTTATTCAGGTTGGCCAAGTTGCACCTGATTTTAAATTGGTTAAAACTGATTTGTCTAATTTCTCATTGAAAGAAGCTAAAGGCAAATACGTCATCTTGAATATATTTCCGAGTTTAGATACGGGAGTTTGTGCAACATCTGTTCGTAAGTTTAATAAAGTAGCCGCTGGACTTAAAAACACACTGGTTTTGGCTATTTCTAAGGATTTACCTTTTGCGCACGGACGTTTTTGTTCGACCGAAGGCATAGAAGATGTGGTCACATTATCTGATTTTCGTATTTCTGATTTTGATGAGAACTATGGCGTTTGCATGTCCGATGGACCGTTAGCCGGTTTGCTTGCACGTGCGGTTGTTGTTGTAGATCCTAATGGTAAAGTGGTTTACGTAGAACTTGTTCCGGAAATTACACAAGAACCTAATTACGACGAAGCATTATCTGTGATCGAATAATTCATTCTTCGTTTCTCCCTAACTTAGATAAAAATATAAGCCGCGTCAAATCTATTTTTTGAGGCGGCTTATTTATTTTCTCTTAAACGGTGTTTAAGTTGATGCGTTCTTTCCTTTTATAAAGGATGTTTTTTGCTTTTAGCGTTTTTTCTGAACGTGTTTTAAAGCAAAAAAGATAACTCCGATAGCGACTATTGCAACAAAGGCATATCCGATCTCATGGCTATACTCGTTGACTTTACTCAAAAGTTGCTCTTCATTTTCAATTCCTGGAACCGTAGATAGATAATATCCAATGGCAGCAAGAATGCTGTTCCATATACCTGCTCCCAAAGTTGTATATAGTAGGAAGGTATGCAATTTCATGCGAGAAAGCCCCGCGGGAATAGAGATTAGTTGACGTATGGCCGGAATAAGTCTGCCGATAAATGTTGATAAGGCTCCGTGTTTTTCAAAATAAACTTCCGCCTTTTGCACTTTGTCTTCATTGATGAGACATAGATGTCCCCAACGACTATTCGCAAACTTGTAAACCAAGGGACGTCCCAACCATCGAGCCAAATAATAGTTGACTAGTGCTCCGATATTGGCACCTATAGTCGAAAAAAGTACGACTAGATAAACATTGAGTTCTTTGCCAATTGCAGCCTTATAAGCAGCAGGTGGAACAACAACTTCTGATGGAAACGGTATGAAAGAACTTTCAATAGCCATTAAAAGCGTTATGGTCCAGTAATTTAAATGTTCAAGGCACCATTGAATAAAGACAGTTGATTCCATGTTATGATTTGTTTTGTATATGAGTGTGTTAGTTCGAGTTTGATAATAATTTTAGAAAGTGAATAATATCATCTTTACTTATGCGTTCTCCGTTTTCAACCTGCTTGATTAAGTCGTATAGTTCTTGTATTTCGTCAGTGGTTTCCGGTGAATTTTGAAGTTTCTGGATGAGGAGTTCCAAGAAAATGCTATTAAGACCTTCGTTGTCGATTCTTTGGCTTTCAGGCAAATGATTCATGATCTTATTAAGGTATTCAAATCCCTCTTCAAAATAATTATATTTGAAATATAAAATTACAATATTGGCCCATTCATTTTCTTGAAAGTTGAGGTTTATCCGATCAAATTGGTTATTTGCTTCCTCTATTCTCTTCTCAGCCAGATAGATTTCTCCTTCTATAAAGTCGATCTGTTTATTTAGAGGATTAAGCGCTTTACCTTTCTGGCAATAAGACCTCGCTTCATCGATCTTTCCAAGATTCACGCAACAAAATGCAAGCTGACTGTATAGGTTGTCTACTTCTTCTATATCTTCTTGTCGGCTCTCAATCTTTTGTTGGGCTAACAGATAAAAAGCATAGGCCTTGCTTAAATTTTCATTCTCTAAGTATAAGTTCCCGATCTCATAGTTGATGAGATAATCTGCATCTGTCAAGTAGTCGAAAGCCTTCTTTAGTTCCTCAATGGCCCGATCTACATTTTCGAGAAAAGTATATGATTTAGAACGTAAGATGTATGCATACAGTAATTGATCATTGATAGTTAATGCAAAATTACAAGCTTCAATACATTTGTTGAATGTAGAAAGATCGAAATAGCATTTTGCCAATCCCATCCAATAATCAGCGTTGTAGACATCTTTGTCAATTAGGAGGTTATAAAGTTCAATCGCTTTTTGAGTGTTTCCGGTATCTTGATAAAATTCGGCTAGTAGTTCATTTAAGCCCTCGTCTTCTTTTTTAAGATGAAGCCCTTTATCTAACCATATTATCTCCTCCTCTTTTTGGTCGAACCTCGAATAAAGTTCGGCAATGCAATAAATCAGATCCAGATCTTGTGTCGTTCTGTAATTTTCTAAAAACGCAATAGCCTCTTCCACTTTTTCCTCGCGTAGGAGTAATTCTGCTTTGAGAAGAATGTAGTCGTTGTTGTAGGTGTCGGTTAAGATAGATTCAATTTCTCTTGCTTTTTTAATCTGATTGGTTGCAAGGTAGAAGAAAGCCAGCTCTGTTAGTATTTCATTATTTCCTTGATGTATACTTAACCCATAATCAATGGCTTCCTGCGCTTCTTTGAATCGGTCATTGATAAGGTAAAAGTCGGCGATATCGACAAACTGGTCGCTATCTAAATAGATTGATTTATTTTCCGATTTTGCTGTTTCGTATATTGAGACGAGCTTACTGGTCTCGTCATCAGGCGATAATGGTTTATTTTTCATTCTTTCTATAATTAATGAGCCAACAGAATCTGTAATCAACTGTCGGCTCATTAAATTTATTTTAAGACTAGCTTATTTATTTAATTTTCCCCACGTGTCTTTTAGTCCAACAGTTCTATTAAAGATCAGTTTTTCGGCAGTGGAAGTTTTATCGATGTTGAAATAACCAATTCTTTGGAATTGTAGATAAGACAGAGGAGGAAGGTCTTTCACAAACTTTTCAACATAACATTCGCTCAAAACTTTTAATGAGTCTGGGTTGATGATCTCTTTCATTGCTTCAAAAGCTTCACACCCTTTGGCTTCACGGATGTCTGCCAATTCATCACGAGGATTTTCTACTTTCCATAAACGGTCGTACAATCGCACTTCTGCTTTTAAACAATGGTCACAGCTTACCCAATGCAATGTGCCTTTGACTTTTCTGTTGGCATCCGGCATTCCACTTCGGGTATTAGGATCGTATTCGCAATAGACTTCAACGACGTTTCCATTCTCGTCTTTTTTGCAGCCTGTACATTTTACAATATAAGCGTTCTTTAGGCGCACTTCTTGGCCCAGAGTCATACGGAAATACTTCTTAGGAGCATCTTCCATGAAATCTTCACGTTCCATCCATAACTCTTTGCTGAACTCAATGGTGTGGATGCCGGCATCCGGATCTTCAGGATTGTTGATGGCTTCCAAAGATTCAACTTGGTTTTCCGGATAATTGGTGATGATCAGTTTTACCGGATTGATAACAGCTGAGACGCGTGTTGAACGACTGTTTAGGTCGTCGCGGACAGCGCTTTCAAGTAATGCGATGTCGTTAAGTGCATCATAAGTTGTATAACCAATCTTGTTGATAAATTTATGGATAGATTCCGGAGAATAACCTCTTCTTCTAAAACCAGAGATCGTCGGCATTCTAGGGTCATCCCAACCATTAACCAACCCTTCCTTAACCAAAGTCAAGAGGTTGCGTTTACTCATCAGCGTATAACTCAAATTGAGTTTGTTAAACTCAGTCTGACGAGGACGATTATCGTTCAGATCTTCTCCTTTCTTTAACCAATCAATGAATAGATCGTATAACGGACGGTGTACAACAAACTCTAATGTACATAAAGAATGAGTTACGCCCTCAAAGAAGTCACTTTGTCCATGTGCGAAGTCGTACATCGGATAAGCTTTCCAAGTTGTTCCTGTGCGATGATGAGGGTGCTTCACTACTCGATAGATGATTGGGTCTCTAAAGTGCATATTAGAGTTGCTCATATCGATCTTAGCACGAAGTACCATTGCTCCTTCTTCTATTTCACCGCTATTCATCTTGTTGAATAGGGTTAAGCTTTCTTCGATAGGACGGTTACGATACGGACTCTCTGTTCCGGGGATGGTAGGCGTTCCTTTTTGTTGTGCTATTTTTTCAGAAGATTGTTCGTCTATATAAGCTTTACCTTCTTTAATCAATTCAACTGCAAAATCCCAAAGTTGTTGGAAATAATCGGATGCATAGTAAATATTTCCCCATTGATATCCCAACCATTGGATATCTTCTTTGATCGCTTCTACGTATTCCACATCCTCTTTGGTGGGGTTTGTATCATCAAAGCGAAGGTTGCATGTTCCTGCATATTTTTCAGCAATGCCAAAATCCATGCAGATTGCTTTTGCATGTCCTATATGAAGATAACCGTTAGGTTCCGGCGGGAAACGAGTTTGGACTTTTCCTCCATTTTTCCCCTCTTTAAGGTCTTTTTCTATTATTTGTTCAATAAAGTTTAGACTTCTTTTCTCACCTGTTTCTTCGTTTCTTATATCTGTCATAATGGTTATTATTAGCTTTGTATACAATAGAGTACAAAAGTAGGACTTTTTTTTATTTTACCACTATAGGTTTTTTTGTTTTTTTGGTTTTCCCTTGTGTTGCTCAATAATCCCTTCTTTAATTTGATTTTAGAAAAATAATTTAATAAAAATTAGGTTTGATCAAAGAGTAACTGTATATTTGTTCGTGAATTTAGATGCTGTAAGTCTAGTTGCTCTTTTGGTAATATTTTCAAAGTAAATTAAAAATATGTTATATGACATGTTTTATTATTTGGAGGGTATGAATAAAAGATTCTATATTTGCAGCGTTATCCTGAAAACAATCTTTTTACCTTAAAAAAAACTAATACCTATTGAAAACTGAAAAATGGGGCTTTGTGAAAAGCTCCATTTTTTTTGTTTATATCCCTTCTGTTCCACAAATTGAATTTGTATCTTTGCTCACGGTGATTAATTGTTTTGTAGTAATAACTAATGATAAATATTATGTTTTCTGGAATTGTTGAAGAATATGCCACACTAGTTTCTCTGGTTAAAGATCAAGAGAATATACATTTTACGTTTAAATGTTCGTTTGTGGGAGAACTCAAGATTGATCAAAGCGTTTCTCATAACGGCGTGTGTTTAACCGTTGTTAGCTTGACCGATGATACGTATACCGTTACGGCTATGAAGGAAACTCTTGAACGTTCTAACCTAGGACTTCTGCAAATTGGAGATAAGGTCAATGTGGAGCGTAGCATGATGATGAATGGGCGCTTGGATGGCCATATTGTTCAGGGACATGTCGATCAGGTGGCGACGTGTGTGGATATCAAGGATGCCGAAGGTAGTTGGTATTTTACCTTTAAGTATGCCTTTGATAAGGAAATGGCTCGTCGCGGATACATCACTGTAGATAAAGGATCGGTGACGGTTAACGGAGTGAGTTTGACGGTTTGTAACCCGACAGATGAAACGTTCCAAGTGGCTATTATTCCATATACTTTTGAGCACACAAATTTCCATACGTTCAAAATCGGTAGTGTGGTGAATTTAGAATTTGATATCATTGGAAAATATATTAGCCGAATGATTCAGTATAAATAAGATGATGGATGGTAAAGACTTTTTGCAGTTAGTCTCTTCTAGACAAAGCGATCGAGCTTTTGATAAAGGGCGATTGGTGGAAGAGGATAAACTCGATAGAATACTGGAAGCGGGGCGGTTGGCTCCGTCGGCTTGTAATGCTCAGCCTTGGAAATTTGTGGTGGTGACTGATCCTGATCTTGCTCATAAGGTGGGTCGATCGGCTAGTAGCCTGGGTATGAATAAGTTTGTTAAGGAAGCTCCCGTGCATATTCTGATTGTGGAAGAATCTGCTAATCTAACTTCGATGATTGGTACCAAAGTCAAAGGAAAATATTTCCCGTTGATTGATATTGGCATTGTGGCTGCTCACATGGCATTGGCTGCAGAAAGTGAGGGGTTGGGGTCTTGCATTGTTGGTTGGTTTAATGAAGATCAAATCAAACAATGTGTGGGTATTCCTGCTTCAAAGCGCCTTCTTCTCGATCTGATCATCGGTTATCCTTTAAAAGGTAAACGACCAAAATCTAGAAAAGATAAAGCGAAGGTCGTTTCGTATAATCGTTATTAACTCATGATTATTATATTTAATGGAGGATATGTCGCGAAACCGACAGATTCTCCATTTCTTTTTTTATGAGTTATTCTTTTTATTTGCGGGGGGATTGGTTGAATTTGAGTCTTTTGCTTTCTCTCTTTTTACCTATTATAAGTTGTTTTAGCCAAAAATATACTTGTTTTTTTGCATAGGAATTACCCCGTTTTTAAACTGGCTTTAGCTTTTCTTGTAGCTCCTTTAGTCGCACGATAAGCTCCTCTTTTTGAGCCCTCGAACGAGGGCTGAAGAGCCCTGCTTCGAGGGCCCATGGGTTTTCGTTCGAGGGCTGAAGAGCCCACGAACAAAGGCTCAACAAATAGAACCTCAGTAGCAGTAGATTAGGCTTAGCGAGCTTCTATTTAAGCTTAGATTGTTATAAATCCTTCAAGAGGACTTTACTTGCTTTCTTATAATATTCTTCTCTGGATTCGACTATGATCTTCCATTCATCGCTGAATTGTTCGTCCTTGTCTATTTTGAAATTCTCCGACCCAAAAGTGTCTAGCTTGTCGAGTAACACTGCGACATTGATTTGGTTGATGTCGATAGACGGTTGATAGGCAATCTCTTCACTCTTCTGATCGGTGACAACTTCATTAATAAGTCCGATCTCTTGTAATTGGTAAAGGATCTGCTTGGTGAGTCGTATAGGAATGTGGTGGTCTTCCGAAATCTGTCCGGCAGTATAAGGCCCCATGCCTTTCGAAAATCGTTTGGTGATTTGTGACATGATCAGAATGGAGATGAAGTCGCGATAGCGGCGACTGATGTTTCGGGTGTCCTTGTCGAAACTGAAGTGCCGAATGTTTTGACGGGCATAAGTCAGCTCGGCCCCGAATAAACAGATGGTCCAGGATATCTGAAGCCAAAGCAGAAAAAGAGGGAGTGCCGCGAAGCTACCGTATATCGCATTGTAACGTGAAACCCATAGCTGACTGCCGATGTATAGAAATTGAAAAGCTTGATACGCGCTACCGGCCAGAATACCAGAAGTAAAAGCGTGCTTAAACTTGACTTTAGTATTCGGCATGAAAATATATAAGCCGGTAAACATGAACCAAGTGAGAACGAATGGAATGAGTCGGATTGAGAATTTCAAAATCGGAGCAAGAAGGACAAAATCTTCCATCTGTTTGAGCATGGTGCTCATGAAAATGGAAACACCACCCGAGATCACAATAAGTATCGGCATTAACAGTAACATAGAGAAATAGTCTGTGACTTTTCTATACATGGATCGCGTCTTCTTAATGCCCCAAATCCGATTGAACGTGATTTCTATGCTGCTGATCAGGTTGAGGACCGTCCATAGCAACATGATTAACCCGACACCGACAAAAACGCCACTTTTGGTTTGTGATAAATAAGAATCTACAAATTGAAGGATGGTTTCGGTCGTTTCTGTTTTTCCGGCAAAAGAAGTGCGGAAAACATTTTCCATAATGTTTGAGAACCCGAATCCTTTAGCGATGGCAAAAAGAATGGCCAAAATCGGTACGATGGCTAATAGGGTGCTGTAAGTCAGGGCCGAAGCCTTGTTGATGATTCGGTCTTTATTAAACCGACTAATGCTAAGATAGATGGTTTTAATGATGTTGTAAATAGAAAATGTCCGTTGGTTGACCTCGTTTTCTGTAATGCGCCAGATATCATAGGTCAGAAATTTCCAAATGTCGGCCAGTTTTTTTTTCATCATCTTAGGTTTATTGAGAAAAAGCAGTCGCCCTATAAGCCGAGTTCTGTACTTAAAAAAGATTCTAAGTGTCTGTCATTTATCTGAGTGAAATGTCACCAAGTCACTTTAGCGGTCTACCCTCCGACGTCGAGCGAGCAGCTCTATTAATGCCGGTATACATGACCTTACAACCCCTAAGACGCACAGCCCGTATGTCACCATACGACTGGTGAGCTCTTACCTCACCTTCTCATCCTTACCTTTATAAAAGGCGGTTTTTTTCTTCTACGTTACTCTACCTTCGCAGATAGCTTTCTGTTAGGAAGTAGGGTGCTCTATGTTGCCCGGACTTTCCTCCTGTTTTTCAACACGCGACAGACCGGGCGACTGCTTTAAGTTGCAAAAGTACGTCAATTATTTTGTTTTTGCTATACTTTCTCCTAATAATCGAATATTTTAATATCTTTGTTGGTTTAAAATAAGTGCTTTATGAGAAAAAAAATAGTTTTAATCGGCTTGCTGTTTAGTGCTCTTTTAGGGCCTCTAAAGGTTTGGGGAATTGGCCTTTCTCCTGAGAATCCTGGTTATGGCGTTGTAAACGTTTCTGTTTGTAATTTGCGAGATGAAGGCAAATTTACATCCGGGATGATTACTCAAGCGTTGTTGGGAATGCCGATTAAAATATCTGAATTTAATGGGTGGTATAACATACAAACGCCCGATACTTACAGGGGATGGGTGCATCGTATGACGATTCAACCCATGAATAAACTACAATTTGACGCTTGGAATGCGGCAGAGAAAATTGTGGTGACTGCACATTATGGATTTGTTTATAGTCAACCTGATATTTCCACACAAACGGTATCGGATGTTGTGGCGGGTAACCGTCTGAAGTGGGAAGGGACATCGGGCGATTTTTATAAAGTATCTTACCCTGACGGGCGTCTGGGGTATATTAGTCGGACTATTTCTCAACCGGAGAATGTTTGGCGCTTAGGATTGAAGTCTGATGCCGAGAGTATTATTCGCACGGCTTATTCGCTGATGGGGGTGCCTTACCTTTGGGCCGGAACGTCATCTAAAGGGGTTGACTGTAGTGGATTTGTCCGTACGGTTTTGTTTATGCATGATATTATCATTCCTCGTGATGCTTCACAACAGGCTTATGTCGGGAAGCGTATTGAGTTTGGAGATCATGATGAAAATCTACAGCCTGGCGATTTAGTCTTTTTTGGTCGTCCGGCTACTGCTGATAAAAAAGAGTCTGTTTCTCATGTTGGTATTTATATTGGGAAGCATAAGTTTATCCATTCATTGGGAGATGTGCATGTCAACAGTTTCTCTTCTAATGATTCCGATTATGATGATTACAATACGAAAAGGCGGCTATTTGCAACACGTATTCTTCCTTTTATTAATAAGTGCGAAGAAATAACGACTACAGATCATCATCCTTTTTATAAGCCATAAATACTATTACATTTAAAACACACACGGAATGTCAACAAGAAGAGCTTTTTTAAAAAAGGCAGCCTTTGTTGTGGCTGGCTCGGGATTGCTGGTCGATGAGGCCTTGAGTCGTACTTCCTCTCCGTCTTTATTTGCAGTCCACTCATCGGGTTTGAATAAGAAGATGAAACTGACTTTCTTCCCTTATGAGTTAAACCTGAAACATGTATTTACGGTAGCGAGTTATTCTCGTAAGACGACTCCGGATGTTCAAGTTGAGATTGAATACGATGGGGTGACTGGGTATGGTGAGGCTTCCATGCCTCCATATTTGGGGCAAACGGTGGATACAGTCATGAGTTTTCTAGGAAAAGTTCGATTGGATCAGTTTTCAGATCCTTTTCAAATAGAAGATATTCTTGCTTATGTTGATGGTTTGTCGACTGGTGATACGGCGGCTAAAGCAGCTATTGATATTGCTCTTCACGACTTGGTGGGGAAATTGATGGGGCAGCCTTGGTATAAAATCTGGGGACTTAATAAGTTGCATACTCCATCTACCACATTTACGATTGGTATTGATACTCCGGATATGATTCGTTCGAAAACGAAAGAGTGTGCCGATCAATTTAATATCTTAAAAGTTAAATTGGGCCGGGATAATGATAAGGAGATTATAAAGACGATACGATCGGTGACTGATTTGCCTTTAGCGATTGATGCGAATCAAGGGTGGCATGATCGTCAACAAGCGCTGGATATGATCTATTGGTTAAAAGAACAAGGGATTGTGATGATTGAGCAGCCTATGCCTAAAGAACAACTCGATGATACAGCTTGGGTGACTCAGCATAGTCCTTTGCCTGTCTTTGCCGATGAGTCTTTGCAACGTTTAAGTGATGTACTCCCTCTTAAAGGTGCTTTTAGTGGGATTAATATTAAACTGATGAAATGTGGTGGGATGCGTGAGGCTTGGAAAATGCTGACTTTGGGTCGTGCTTTGGGGATGCGGGTGATGATTGGATGTATGACTGAAACCTCTTGTGCGGTCTCTGCCGCGGCTCAACTTTCACCTCTGGTCGATTTTGCGGATTTAGATGGTAATTTATTGATCTCCAACGATCGGTTTAAGGGGATGGAAGTGATTAATGGAAAAGTGACATTGACTGATTTACCGGGTATTGGTGTCGTGAGAATTTGAAAGAATTTTGGAATTGTTGATTTGTTAAATAGGTCAATGTGTAATGAATGTAAAAAAAAGAGGATTTGACGTTAAGCGCTGTTAAGTGTAATTTATTCATTGTTAAAAGAGAACAAAAAATCAATAGCAATAAAACATCCATGCTGATAATGTTATTATTTTAACGTCATATAAGTTAAACACGATTGAATATTAACATTTAAAAGAATTATAATCATGAAACAGACAACAAAGAACATTTTGGGAGTTGCAGCTATCGTTCTTCTCAGTTCGGGGGTGGCAGGATTGACCACTTATAAGATGTTGAAAGCAGAAGAACCAACGAATGCTTCGTTCAATGATTTATTCAAGCAGAATCCAAATTTAAATCTTGCGTCTTATAGTGGCGTTAATGCCCAACCGATTGACTTAACAGGGGCAGCAGAAAGTTCCCTTCATGCGGTCGTTCATATTAAATCAACGCAAGGCGTTTCTAATCAAACCGTTGATCGACAAGCGCCTGATATTTTTGATTTCTTTTTCGGAGATGGTCGTCGCCAACAGCGTCAACCTCGTGTTGGTTTTGGTTCCGGAGTGATTATCTCACAAGACGGGTATATTGTAACGAATAATCATGTGATTGATGGGGCTGATGATATTAGTGTGAAATTGAACGATAACCGTGAATTTAAAGGGCGAGTTATTGGGGCGGATCCTAGTACGGATTTGGCTTTGATTAAAATAGAGGCTGATGATCTTCCTACGGTTCCGGTAGGTGATTCCGATGCGTTAAAAGTAGGAGAATGGGTTTTAGCTGTGGGTAATCCATTTAACTTGACTTCTACGGTAACAGCCGGTATTGTGAGTGCTAAAGCCCGTACGTTAGGTGTTTATAATGGAGGTATCGAATCGTTCATACAGACCGATGCGGCCATTAATCAAGGTAATAGCGGTGGCGCTTTGGTGAATGCTAGGGGAGAATTGGTGGGTATAAATTCTGTGTTATCTTCTCCAACAGGTGCTTATGCCGGTTATGGTTTTGCTATTCCGACCAGTATTATGACTAAAGTGATTTCCGACCTTAAACAATATGGCACGGTGCAACGTGCGTTGTTGGGTATTCGAGGAGGATCGCTGACCGACGAACAGTTTAGTGATGAATTGAAGAAGAAAGTTAAAGAACTAGGGGTTGTTGAAGGGGTCTTGGTTGCTGAAGTTATCGACGGTGGATCGGCCTCCGGTGCAGATATTAAAGTCGATGATGTTATTGTTGGTTTGGACAATAAGGTTGTGAAAAATATGGCCGATTTACAAGAGGCTATAGCTAAACATCGTCCGGGTGATAAGGTTAAAGTGAAAATAATCCGTAATAAAAAGGAAAAAATCATAGAAATCACCTTAAAGAATGAACAAGGTAATACTAAGATTGTTAAAGAAGCAGGTATGGATATTCTTGGAGCTGCTTTTAGAGAATTACCGGATGATTTGAAAAAACAGTTGAATTTAGGTTATGGATTGCAAGTGACCGGTGTTACTTCTGGTAAAATGGCTGATGCCGGAATAAGAAAAGGATTTATTATTCTTAAAGCTAACAATCAAGTGATGCGTAAAGCTAGTGATCTGGAGACCGTAATGAAAGAAGCAGTGAAATCTCCTAATCAGGTGTTATTCCTCACCGGAGTATTCCCTTCAGGAAAGAGAGGCTATTTTGCCGTTGACTTGACCCAAGATTAAACAATATATAGGTATTTAGTTTTTTAGATGTTTTAAGGTGAAAAGATGATTAGTGGGATAATGATTTTAAAAAGGGTGTCGGCTATGTGATGATCGGCACCCCTTTTAATGTTCTATTGAGAACTTCTTGCAAAAAAAAGTAAGTTGAAAATAGTTTTATACGGATAAAATGTAGTAACTTTGCACTCCAAATCTGTTTTTAAGAATGAGACAATTAAAGATTACCAAAAGTATCACTAACAGAGAAAGCGCTTCTCTTGACAAATATTTGCAGGAAATAGGTCGTGAGGACTTGATTACTGTAGAAGAAGAGGTAGAACTTGCTCAACGCATTCGTAAAGGAGATCGTGTGGCGTTGGAAAAATTAACACGTGCGAATCTGCGTTTCGTAGTATCTGTAGCTAAGCAGTACCAAAACCAGGGTTTGAGTTTGCCCGACTTGATTAATGAAGGGAATCTAGGACTGATTAAAGCTGCCGAAAAGTTTGATGAAACACGTGGATTTAAATTTATCAGTTACGCTGTTTGGTGGATTCGCCAATCTATTTTGCAGGCTTTAGCCGAGCAATCACGTATCGTTCGTCTTCCATTGAATCAAGTAGGGTCTTTGAATAAAATTAGTAAGGCCTTTTCTAAATTCGAACAAGAAAATGAACGTCGTCCGTCTCCTGAAGAATTGGCAGATGAGCTGGAAATACCGGTGGATAAGATTTCTGATACGTTAAAAGTATCCGGACGTCATATCTCGGTAGATGCCCCATTTGTTGAAGGTGAAGATAATAGTTTGCTAGATGTATTGGTGAATGACGATTCGCCTATGGCAGACCGTTCTCTTGTTAACGAGTCTCTTGCTAGGGAAATTGATAGAGCTCTTTCTACGTTAACCGATAGGGAAAAAGAAATCATACAGATGTTTTTCGGTATCGGACAACAAGAAATGACATTGGAAGAAATCGGCGACAAATTTGGACTCACACGTGAGCGTGTCCGCCAGATTAAGGAAAAAGCAATCAGAAGATTAAGAGCTAGTAATCGTAGTAAATTGCTCAAATCGTACTTGGGATAAGTAGGATGTATTAATTTCCGACATTTTAAGAAAATATAAAAACGGTTTATCTTTGCGTGGATAACCGTTTTTTTTTTATCTTTGCCGTTAATATAATAGATTAATTATGAAATATATAAAGTCTGTATTGACCGTATTATCGATGTTTGTTCTTTGTACGGCATTTTCTGCAAAAAAAGATGATCCTAAGATCGTGTATGCATTTGGACTCTCAGCTTCATTTACCGATACGGTAGTTTGTTATACCGATATTCAAATATTGGATAGTGTCAAATTGACCAAAACCGATTTTCTTCCTAATCGTGATTTGTATAGTTACCAGCTCAAGAACTTTGTGGAGGGTGTGGGCTACCAAAAGACGAGTACGAGCATGATTTATTTTTCAGATAAGAAAAGTAAATTGGAGAAAGAGAGAGAGTCTCTTTTGAATAAATATAGAAAAAATAAGGGTCTGACTTTAAAACTGATTGAATCTAAAGATTTCCGTTTTGTAAAACCTGTTGTTGAGTAGTTTCTGCTATAAGATTATTGTAGAACTTTCGATACTGATTAAAATATAGATCCCTCATTTACTCTTTCAAATAATCGATAGGAAAGAGTCGAATGAGGGATCTTTTTATTTAAGAACCAAACTTTTGGTCTGATTTACTTAGTTTTTGTTGATTGCTTTTATAATCGTTCAAGTTGTACTGTGAAGTGGCGCATTAGAGGGGCTTCCCATGCGATACGTACACCGTGGGTAATGGATTCTCTACGTTCGTATACATTTCTTAAAGCTGCTGCAATAACGTCCATATGGTTGTTGGTATACACGCGTCTTGGAATCGCGAGGCGAAGAAGATCGAGTCCATTGAAACGGTTTTCTCGGGTCACCGGATCTCTATCGGCCAAGAGATACCCAATTTCACATCCACGAATTCCGGCTTCTAAGTAAAGTTCTACGGTTAGTGTTTGTGCAGGGAATTCTTCTTTAGGAACATGAGTCAGAACTTTAGGAGCATCTACGAAAATTGCATGTCCGCCTGCCGGACGTTGGTAAGGTATCCCATATTCGTCGAGTTTTTGAGCGAGATATTCCACCTGTTTGATACGAGTCTCCAAATTGTCGAACTCCGTATTCTCGTCTAATCCTATAGCTAAGGCATTCATGTCACGCCCGTTCATACCTCCGTAAGTGAGATAACCCTCAAACTGAACACAGAATCCTTTTGAACCGTCGTACCAATCCTGTTTTCTAGTAGCAATGAAACCTCCCATGTTGACAACGCCGTCTTTCTTTGCACTCATGGTCATGCCGTCTGCGAGATCGAACATTTCACGGGTGATTTCTTTGATAGTCTTATCGGCATAGCCTTCTTCTCTCGTTTTGATGAAATATGCGTTTTCTGCAAAACGGGCAGAATCAAACAATACCGGTTTCTGATACTGATCGGCTAGTGCACGTACTTCGCGTAAGTTTTGCATAGATACAGGTTGTCCACCGGCTGTGTTGTTCGTAATCGTCACGATGATAAATGGGATTTTCTTATCATATTTTTTTAAAGCATCTTCTAACTTTTGGGGGTCAACATTACCTTTGAATGGAATTTCGAGTTGAGTTTGTTTGGCCTCGTCAATGGTGCAGTCTAGTGCAATAGCGTGTCGTCCTTCGATGTGTCCTTTAGTAGTATCGAAGTGGGAATTTCCAGGAACAATATCTCCTTCGTGTACGAGGTAAGAAAATAGAACATTCTCGGCTGCACGACCTTGATGTGTTGGAATAATATATTCAAAACCTGTGAGACGGGTAATCGTGTCTTTCAAACTGAAAAACGAACTAGCGCCGGCATAGCTTTCGTCCCCCAACATAATGCCTGCCCATTGACGATCACTCATAGCGCCCGTTCCCGAGTCTGTGATTAAGTCGATGTATACTTGCTCAGATTTGAGTTGAAAGACATTGTAGTGTGCTTCTTTTATCCATTGTTCCCGTTCTTCACGAGTGCTTTTTCGGATGGGCTCAACCATCTTGATTTTCCAGGATTCGGCAAAAGGTAATTTCATTATCGTATTATTTAAGTTATTGTGCCCTAATTTAGGCTATTTTTTTATAATTATAAAACAAAGAAATAACTTTTTGATATTTTTTTATCCTCTGAGATTTGTTTGTGTTGAAATATTATTATATTTGCATTTGTATTAAAATATTACCCGTTCGCTCTGCTACATAACTGAAAGCGTTTACTTCCTCTTATGCTCCTCTGTAGAATTAGGTTATAGTATGATTAAAAAAACTACTATTATGAAAACACCTTTTTTTAATTTGAGCTTGATGCTTTTTTTATTTGTATCATGTGTTTATGTTACTCCTGACGATGATGAGCAATTGTTGCCCGGAACAACTCCATTTCTGTTTACCGCCGATATTTGCGCAGCTTCTCAAACTCGTTTACAAGAAAATTCCTTTTCAGAAGGTGATTCTGTGGGTATTTTTGCTGTAATTTCTCCTGGTGATTTCAACGCTCAACGTTACATTGATAATCGGTGCTTTTGCTATTCTTCTGCATTGAATGCCTTTACTGCTACTACTGATGTTTTCTATCCTGAAGGAGATGTAGCTCTTGATGTGATGAGTTATTTCCCTTATCGAGACGTTCATTTGGAGGCAAATCAAACGACGTTGGAAGTTGGAGTCGAACCCGATCAAAGGTCGACCAAACATTTCTATCAATCGAATTTTCTGGTTGCCACTCAAAAAGCGGTTGCTCCAACCGATCAGTCTGTTAAGTTGTCTTATTTTCATCAATTTTCAAAAATGAAGGTGATGATCGAACTTGCTGATGGGTTAGAGGCACGACTATTAAGAGAAAAATCCCCATTTATTTCTATAAGTGGATGTTACACAAAAGCATCTTATGATTTCCTAACGAAGACCTTCTCCGGTTGGACTCGTCAATCGACTATTTTCCCTCATGGACAATGGATCTGGGATGAAGCTAAACGTTCATTAATAGGAATGGAAGCCATTCTGATTCCTCAACAAGTACAAGGTGGCCAACGCATCAATTTAGAAGTAGGTGGAAGGATTTATTATAGTACTATCCCTCAGAGTACATGGCTTGAGAGTGGCAAACAGTGTACGGTCAAGATTGTCTTTAAGCCTCTCGAAGAACGCTTGATCTCACATATTGAAGGTGGAATTGTGGATTGGGAAGGAGCCGATGTTTGGGATGTCGATTCTCAAGACAAAGCTGATTATATCGATGTGGAGAGTTTGGATTTTAGAGATTCTGGCATTTATGAGGTCGTTTACGGCGGTAAGGTTATCGGACAAATTTGCAAAGAATATCTCCTTTCTGATCAGATTCAATCTCAAGCTATTGTGGCTTATCCGATGGACTTGCTAGGACAGGCTGACTTGAAGCATGGATTATTGGTGAAACGGTTGGATGGAAAGGGCTTTGATGGTGGACGCAACCTATCTTGGGGAGATACCTTTTGTGAGTTGAGTCATGGGGAAGATGATCTTGTTTCCGGCCATTATTTGTTTTTTAATACTGATGGTCAGATATTCTTGGCCGACCAAGGGGAGGGACTTAAAGTCTATCTTCGGGCTAAATTGTTTAGGGATATCCGCGGGCGCTTACAACGTCAATATCCAATTATTAAAATTGGAACTCAATATTGGTTGGGAGAGGATTGGTCTGCATCGACTTATTTAGATGGGAGCCCTATTCCTCTTTTGCCTTCATTAACCGTAGGAGCCAAGGGGTATTTACTTTCTGATGATGGGGAAGATCATTTTTATTCGTCTTCACTCATCGGAAGTAACGGTTTGCTGCCTTCTGGATTGTTTATACCGACTTGGGACGATTGGAATCGCTTGAAACTTTACCTTTGCAATAATGCCGATTTATTGAAAGAGGGTCTTTGGCTTTCTACAGAGGCTGAAGAATCATCGAAGAATTATCTCGATGAGACGGGGTTTGGCATGCATCCTATCGGTTTTCACTTAATAACAGAGAAGGGGACGTATTATGCAGATTATAAGAATAAATATGTTGGATATTGGGCCGTAGATCATTTGAATGATCGGATTGCTTCTGAGAGAAGCATCTCCTTTAAGGGGGTAGCTAATGGTTTCTTCGAATCTTCCGCAAAGATAGATGAGGCATATCCTATTCGTTGCATTTGCAGATAGCTAGTAAGTCTTTATAAAGTTTTTCCAACGAATAAGATCAAAATTCATTATTTTTACGTACGTTTGAGAATCGAAACTAAAAATGATATGAAGAAGATTATTAATCCGTGGAAGGAGTTTGAGGGATATAATTGTTTTGGATGCGCACCCAATAATCCGGCTGGTGTAAAAATGGAATTTTACGAAGATGGTGATGAAATAATCAGTATCTGGAAACCTACTGCCGAATATCAAGGCTGGATCAATACCCTGCATGGAGGTATACAAGCCGTTCTCTTAGATGAGATCTGTGCATGGACCATTCTTCGTAAGTTGCAAACAACCGGGGTGACTTCAAAAATGGAGACCCGTTATCGCAAATCCATCATGACTACCGACTCACATGTGGTTCTGAAAGCTACCATAAAAGAGGTGAAGCGCAACGTCGTTTTAGTAGAGGCTAAACTATTTAATAAAGATGGTGAACTCTGCACAGAAGCACTCTGCACTTATTTCACTTTCTCTCAAGAAAAGGCTCGGGAAGAGATGTTTTTCCTTGAGTGTGATGTTGAGCCGGAAGAGATTCTGCCTTTAATTTGATAGTTAAACTTAAAATATTCTATCAAATGTTTTGTTGTTATATATAAATCGTTTATATTTGTCGCCAAGATAAGAAAAATATGAAGTATTCATTCGTACATAATCATCATCATTTACCTAACGATTCACTCGGTGGGCATGTTTGATATTGTGTCGAAAGATAGATTAAAAATACATGAGGCTTACCGAATCGGTAAGCCTTTTTTTGTTTCAAAATGTGACGACGATTAAATTTAAAATATAGAATTATGCTAAGAATTGCAGTACAAACAAAGGGACGTCTTTTTGAAGAGACTATGGGATTATTCAGCGAAGCAGACATTAAATTGAACACGACAAAACGGACATTATTGGTACAATCATCCAATTTTCCTCTTGAAGTGTTATTTCTTAGAGACGACGATATTCCTCAGACCGTTGCGACAGGAGTAGCCGATTTGGGTATCGTGGGTGAGAATGAATATTGTGAGCGCAACGAAGACGTGGAGATCGTCAAACGACTTGGCTTTAGTAAATGTCGGTTGTCGCTAGCTATTCCTAAAGATGTGGAATATACCGGTATGCATTGGTTTAAAGGTAAAACGATTGCGACGTCCTATCCGGCCATTCTTAAGAAATTTCTGGAAGAACAACGCGTTAATGCTGCAATTCACGTGATCACCGGTTCGGTAGAAGTCTCTCCCGGAATTGGTCTGGCCGATGCGATCTTCGATATTGTGAGTTCCGGGTCGACTTTAGTCAGCAACCGTTTGAAAGAGGTTGAGGTCGTCATGCGATCGGAAGCCTTACTGATTGGGCATAAGAAGATGGATGCTCGTAAGCAAGCTATACTAGACGAGTTGTTATTCCGCTTGGATGCGGTGAAGACGGCTGAGGACAAAAAATATGTGCTAATGAATGTTCCTAAAGATAAACTGGAAGAGATTATTAGCGTACTCCCGGGTATGCGTAGCCCGACTATCATGCCTCTAGCTCAGGAGGGGTGGTGTTCTGTGCACACCGTGCTCAACGATAAATGCTTCTGGGATATCATCGGTAAACTGAAAACTTTTGGTGCCGAGGGCATTTTAGTCTTACCTATTGAGAAAATGATTCTTTAACCCTATAAACGAAAGGATGGTATGAAGATAATAGAATATCCTTCGCGAGAAGATTGGCAACAAATCGTGAAACGTCCGGCAATGGATACCGAATCTCTATTTGCTATCGTGAAACCGATGATCGAGCAGGTGCGTTTGGAGGGTGATCGAGCCGTATTGGCTTATGAGAAAAAGTTCGATGGAGTAGAACTCTCTGATCTTTTGGTCTCATCGGCTGAGATGGAGGAAGCGGAACAACTGGTGGATGATGAACTAAAGTCGGCTATTGTTTTGGCCAATCGTAATATTACCAAGTTTCACTCCGCTCAGATGATCGATAAACAACCGATCAGTACGACCGACGGTGTGGTTTGTTGGCAGAAATCGGTCGGTATAGAAAAAGTCGGTTTGTATATTCCCGGCGGAACAGCCCCTCTGTTTTCTACCGTATTGATGTTGGCGACTCCGGCCAAAATTGCCGGTTGTCGTGAGATTATACTCTGTACCCCTCCTAATAAGGAGGGTAAAGTCTCACCTGCCATCTTATTCGCGGCAAAATTGGCTGGCGTGGATCAGATCTTTAAGATTGGTGGGGCACAAGCCATTGCTGCTATGGCATATGGAACAGAGAGTGTACCTAAGGTTTATAAGATCTTTGGCCCCGGCAATCAGTATGTCACAGCTGCTAAGCAGTGGTTGAGCCTAAAGGAAGTTGCGATTGATATGCCTGCCGGTCCGTCGGAAGTAGAGGTCTTGGCCGATTCGTCAGCTAATCCTGCCTTTGTAGCGGCCGACTTATTGTCGCAGGCGGAGCATGGAGTGGATAGTCAGGTGATGTTAGTGACCACCTCTTGCGAACTTATTGATGGCGTATTAAAGGAGTTGGAGGATCAGAAAGCATTCTTGAAGCGTCAGGAGATGGTTGAAAAAGCGTTGGAGAACAGTTGCGTGGTGATGTTGAACGATATGGATGAAGCGATAGAGCTGACCAATCGATATGCGCCTGAGCATCTGATTATACAGACCGCTGATTATTCGGCTATTGGAGAGCGTGTCATCAATGCAGGATCGGTTTTCTTAGGCCCCTTCTCGCCTGAGAGTGCAGGAGATTATGCTTCGGGTACGAACCATACATTGCCTACTAATGGATATGCAACCGCTTATAGTGGGGTGAATATTGATAGTTTTATACGTAAGATTACTTTTCAGGAACTTTCATCCAATGGACTTCGGACTATTGGACCATCGATCGAGATTATGGCCGAGAACGAACAGTTGCAGGCGCATAAGAATGCGGTCAGCATTCGATTGAAAGCCTTGAATAATGATTTGGAAAGGAGCTCAAAATGATGAAAGCACTTGAAACATTGGTTCGCCCTAACATTTGGGCATTAAGTCCTTATTCTTCTGCCCGTGATGAATATACGGGCGGGATGGCCTCGGTCTTTCTTGATGCGAACGAGAACCCTTATAACACGCCTCATAACCGTTACCCGGATCCTTTACAAAGGGATTTGAAGCGAGAGATTGGACGCATTAAGGGAGCATGTCCTGAGACAATCTTCTTGGGAAATGGTAGCGATGAGGCGATCGACCTCTTGTATCGTGTCTTTTGCGAACCGGGTAAGGATAACGTGGTGGCTATCGAACCCACTTATGGTATGTATCGGGTGTGTGCTGAGGTTAATGATGTGGCTTATCGAAAGGTTTTGCTTAACTCTGAGTTTCAGTTTTCAGCCGCCGATTTATTGAAGGCTGCCGATGAGAGAACAAAGTTGATCTTTCTCTGTTCTCCGAACAATCCAACCGGAAATAACTTGTTACGTTCGGAAATAGAGCAACTCTTAACTACTTTTCAAGGGTTGGTGGTTTTAGATGAAGCCTATAGTGACTTCTCGGATGCTCCTTCTTTTCTAGCGGAATTAAATAACTACCCCAATCTGGTGGTGTTGCAGACATTCTCTAAAGCGTGGGGATGTGCCGGAATACGTTTGGGAATGGCTTTTGCCTCGGAAGAGATTATTTCACTTTTGAACAAAGTGAAATATCCGTATAATGTGAATCTGCTGACTCAAGAACAGGCGTTGGAGATCTTACAGAAGTACGACGAGGTAGAACGTTGGGTAAAACAACTGAAGGAGGAGAGGGAGTATCTTGAAACGGCTTTTCAAACGTTAAGTTGTGTCGTGAAGATCTTTCCGTCGGATGCTAACTTTTTGTTGGTTCGTGTTACCAATGCCTCTGCCATTTATCAGTATTTGGTGGAGTCGGGAATCATTGTTCGGAATCGTCATTCGGTCACTTTATGTGAAGGTTGTCTACGTGTCTCGGTGGGGACTCATGACGAGAATGTATGCTTGATTGAGGCTTTAACAAAATATGTCGAAGAATTTAAATAGGAAAAGATGAAAAAGGTGTTGTTTATTGACAGAGATGGGACGTTGGTTGTAGAACCACCGGTTGACTATCAGTTAGATGCGTTCGAGAAATTGACGTTCTATCCGAAAGCGATTCGTAATCTAGGCTTTATTGCCGAAAAACTTGATTTTGAATTGGTGATGGTGACCAATCAAGATGGTTTGGGAACGGCTTCTTTTCCTGAAGAGCAGTTCTGGCCAATTCAGAATCTGATCTTAAAAACGCTTGAAGGAGAAGGGGTAACGTTCGATGAAATTTGTATCGATCGTAGTTTTCCTGAAGAATGCTCGTCTTTTCGGAAACCTAAAACGGGAATGCTGACGCGGTACTTAAATGCCGAGGAGTATGATATGGCCGGTAGTTTTGTGATCGGCGATCGGCTGACGGATGTGGAGTTGGCCAAAAATCTGGGATGTAAGGCGATTCTTCTTAATGATCCGCAGCAGATGGTGGTTGGCGAAGCATTGCAAGATTCCTGTGTCTTGGTCACGACCGATTGGGATCGGATTACCGAATTGTTGTTTGCCGGCGAACGTCGGGCAACGTTGTCCCGAAAAACGAATGAAACGGATATCTCGATTGAAATGAACTTGGATGGTCAAGGGAAGTGTGCCATTAATACGGGGATCGGCTTCTTCGATCATTTGTTGGAGCAGATCGGAAAACACTCCGGTATTGATTTGATGGTGAAAGTTACGGGCGATTTGTATGTCGACGAACACCATACGATAGAGGATACTGCCATTGTCTTGGGAGAATGTTTTTATCAGGCATTGGGCAGTAAAAGAGGAATAGAACGTTACGGATATAGCTTACCTATGGACGATTGTTTGTGTCAGGTCTGTCTTGATTTTGGTGGTCGCCCTTGGTTGGTTTGGAAGGCTGATTTTAAGCGTGAGAAGATTGGCGATTTGCCAACAGAGATGTTTTTCCATTTCTTCAAATCGTTTAGTGACGGTGCGCGAATGAATCTGAATATTCGTGCTGATGGAGGTAACGAACATCATAAGATTGAAGGCATCTTTAAGGCACTGGCTCGAGCTATTAAGATGGCGATTAAACGGGATATCTATAATTTCCAATTGCCTTCGAGTAAAGGCGTCTTATAATCCCTGTTTTCCCGTTCAATGTTAACTGAATAGAAACGGACGATTAGTCCGAAGAAAAGTACTGGTACGCAAAAAAGAGAAAGAGTGTGTCAAAACGTCTTTAGACATCAACCGGTTGGTTCTTACCAACGATGGCCGATAATTGCCTTTGTAGACTTTTCGACACACTCTCTTTTTATTTAGAAAGTCTGTTTAATGTGTGCGCTTTCTTTTATCAAAGTGCTTCTATCTCTTTTAACCAAGCTTCTGCGCTGGCGTCACTCGGCATACGCCAGTCGCCACGGGGACTGATCGATATCACTCCAACTTTAGGCCCATCCGGCAAACAAGAGCGTTTGAACTGTTGATTGAAGAAACGGCGGAAGAAGGTGTAAAGCCACTTTTTAATGATCTCTTTTTCGAAGATACCGTTGAATGCCGTCGACGCTAGGAAGAAAATCTTCGACGGACGGAATCCGAATCGTAAAAAGTGATACAAGAAGAAGTCGTGTAGCTCGTAAGGGCCAACCAAATCTTCTGTCTTTTGCTCAATCTCACCGGTACTGCTAGCCGGAATAAGCTCTGGACTGATCGGGGTATCGATGATGTCTAGCAAGGTGAATCTAGACAGATCGTCAACCTCATTTTCTGCAACCCAACGGACTAAATGTTTAATAAAGGTTTTGGGAATGCTGGCGTTGACCCCATACATCGACATGTGGTCGCCATTGTAAGTGGCCCACCCTAAGGTGAGTTCCGATAAGTCGCCTGTTCCGATGACCAGTCCATTCGTTTGATTGGCAACATCCATCAAGATCTGCGTACGCTCACGAGCCTGACAGTTTTCGTAAGTTGTATCGTGGATGTTTATATCATGTCCAATATCTTTAAAGTGTTGTATACACGAAGCTTTGATGTCTATTTCGCGTATCGAGATGCCCAACCCCTTCATGAGGTTGATGGCATTGTTATAGGTGCGATCGGTCGTACCGAACCCAGGCATGGTGATTCCGAGAATTCCTTCGCGAGAAATCCGAAGTTTGTCGAATGTCTTGATACAAACCAATAAAGCCAATGTTGAGTCGAGCCCTCCCGAAATACCTATCACGACATTTTTCGAGTGGGTGTGAACCAATCGCTGTGAGAGCCCGGCGACTTGTATCGAGAAAGTCTCTTCACAGAATTCGTTCAAGTCCTTAGGTGATGGAACGAATGGGTGGGTGTTGAACTTTCGAGTCAAGGTAATCGGCTTTTGATTAATGACCTCAGTGAAGATTCTGACTGCCTTCTTTCCGTCTAGATTACCTTTGTTGGCCGAGAAAGTCGTGTTTATGCGACGTTCTGCACGTAAACGGTCGACATCGATTTCGCTGAAGATGAGTTGTTCTTCCATGCTGAATCGTTTGCTACGCGCTAGTAAGCTACCGTTTTCATAGATTAAACCGTTGCCGGCAAAGACCACGTCGGTAGTCGATTCGCCAAAACCGCAAGAGGAGAAGACATAACCTGAGATGCAACGGGCCGACTGCTGACTGATTAATGAACATAGGTATTTGTGCTTACCAATATTCTCATTGTCGGCAGAGAGGTTGAAAATGATTTCCGCACCTTGTAATGAAAGAGTCGAACTTGGTGGAATAGTCGACCATAGGTCTTCGCAAATCTCTATTCCAAAAGTGGTTTGTGAGGTTTCAAACAATAAGTTCGAACCGATCGGAATGATTTGACCACAGAGACGAACATGAGTCTCATCTAGTCTGGCCGAAGAGGTGAACCATCGTTTTTCGTAGAATTCTTTGTAGTTGGGCAGGTAGGTCTTCGCTGCAATACCAAGGATCTTCCCTTTTTGGATGACTGCTGCGGCATTGATGATGGTCGAGTTGACGACAACCGGAAGCCCGATGATCGAGATAATGTCTAACTGTCGTGTATCACTCAAGATCTGAATTAACGACATTTCGGCTTCTTCAAGAAGAAGTTGCTGGGAAAATAGATCTCCACAAGTATATCCTGTGATACTTAGTTCAGGAAATACAATGATGTGTGCATTCTGTTTGTCAGCTTCATTAATTAAATGCTCGATTTTTTCAGCATTATATTTGCAGTCTGCAACCTTAATATGAGGGATTGCTGCTGCTACCTTTACAAATCCATAGTTCATACGATCTTTCATTATGTATAGTGGTACAAAAATAGAAAATTGTTTTGAATTTTTGTTTTATTAATAAGAAACTTACTCGTTTTATTCTTAAAATAGAGTAAATATACAGTCTTTGATGACTTTTAGTCTCGATCCTGCTTTTTTAGGGCTTTATCATTACTTTTACCGCAAGTCTGTTTTGGCTTGAAATGGTCTATTTAATTAATGTTTTTTAAGTTGCTCAACTCGAAATAAGAATCTATATTTGCAAAGAAATTATAATTGTATTTATTACATTTTTAATATGAGTGCGAATCCTTACGAACGTTTACTAGAGTATAAGATAAAGCCATCGATGCAACGTATGGCTATCATGAAATATTTGATGGAGCATTCTACGCATCCTTCTGCCGAGGAGATTTATTCTGCTTTGTCGTCATCAATGCCGACATTGTCGAAGACGACTGTTTATAACACTTTGAAGTTGTTTGCCGAACAAGGGGCTGCTCTGATGCTGACTATTGATGAGAAAATCATTAAGTTCGATGGAGACACTTCTCCTCATGCACATTTCTTGTGTAAGTCGTGTGGACAAGTTTACGATTTGAAGTATCTGGAAGGAGTGAAACAAGTTGAAATGTTAGATTTTGACGGGCATCAGATCTTGGAAGTACATAGCTACTATAGAGGGGTCTGTCACCGTTGTTTGAATAAGAAAGTCAATTAATTAATTTATAATTAAATAAAGTAATGAAGAAATTTAGATGTACCGTTTGCGGTTATGTTTTTGAAGGAGAAGCTGCTCCAGAAAAATGTCCTTTGTGTAAAGCTCCTGCAAGTAAGTTTGTTGAAGTGGCTGAAAGCCAAAGTGGAAACTTAACGTTTGCTGATGAACACGTGATTGGAGTGGCAAAGGGTTGTGACGAAGAAATGATTAAAGATTTGAATAATCATTTCATGGGTGAATGTACTGAAGTTGGAATGTATTTGGCTATGAGTCGTCAGGCCGATCGCGAAGGATATCCTGAGATCGCAGAGGCATTCAAGCGTTATGCTTGGGAAGAAGCTGAACATGCTTCTAAGTTTGCTGAGTTGTTGGGCGACTGTGTTTGGGATACAAAAACCAATCTTCAAAAACGTAAAGATGCTGAACAAGGTGCTTGTGAGGATAAAAAACGTATCGCAACTCGTGCTAAAGCTTTAAATCTTGATGCTATTCACGATACTGTACACGAAATGTGTAAAGATGAAGCTAGACATGGTAAAGGATTCGAAGGATTATACAATCGTTACTTCGGTGATAAGTAATAAACTTTACTAGCTGGATATATAGAGACCCTGTTTGATTCTTGAAGTCAAACAGGGTTCTTTTTTAGAAGAAAACTGTATAAATAGAATAGATTATGAAAAAAGGGTTTGGTATAATACAGCTTCCTGGGAACGATGCGATCTTTCTATTTTAGTAAAAATTCGTCAATACCTCTTTTATAGGTTGCCTTGTCTGCTGCTCCTCTGATAAATTGCGGATCGCCCTTTAAAGGAATGAATACTAATAACGGGATGCTTGTGGCATTGAATAATCCGGCTAATTCTTTTTCTTTATCGACATTGACCTTGTAGATCTTGATTTGATCTTTGTATTCCTTTGCCAACTCTTCCATGATCGGGGCAATCTTCCGACAGGGGGCACACCAACTAGCATATAGATCGATGATTACAGGTTTCTTTCCGATAAAGTCCCAGGTCTGTGACTTTTCGTAGTCGAACACTTCTTTCAGAAATAGGGCCTTATTCATTGATACGACTTTTCCCTGCTGATCGTTATCTTGGTTAATCTTACCGATCGGATTAGAAGCCTGTATCGACAAAAGGCTTGTTAATAGAATGGCTATAATAGCGAGTCTTTTCATTTTATTCTTGGAGTTATACGTAATACTTTTCTAATACGGATTTCAGTTCCTTGCTTTGGACGACTCCCGACTGTCGCCAAACGAGCTCTCCTTTTTTAAATAGGAGCAGAGTGGGTACGGCTTGGATATGATAATTGATGGCTAACTGTTCGTGTTTGTCGACATCAATTTTGATGATTCTGGCTTGCTCGCCAACCATACCTTTTACTTCTTGAAGGATTGGCTTCATTGCTTTGCAAGGTCCACACCATTCTGCAAAGAAATCAACTAATACAGGAATGTCCGATTGTATAATGTCTTCAAATTTTTCCATAACTTACGGTCTTCAATTAATGATTAACTATTTTATTCTTTTCAATTAGAACGTTGCCTGAAAATATTTTGTTCATAATAATAGAGTGCCCTTCATAAGAGGAAACTTTATTTAACTTAAGTTTCGATCTGACGCGATTGAAAAGAGTAGAATGAAAACAGTCCGAAAAGAGTCACTGACGCTGTGACCTTTTCGGACTGCATTTATTTGTTGAGATTTCTAATCTCTATTCGACTATCGTTAGCTCATCAATGAGGTGTGACGCTCCGGCAAACTTATCAATGATAAATAAGGTGTAACGGATGTCTACGCAAGCTGCACGTTGCAGTTTGGGTTGGAAAGCAATGTCTCCGGTTAACCCTTCAAAGTTGCGGTCGAATCCTGTACCGATCAATTGTCCTTTCGCATTGAACACGGGACTTCCGGAATTACCACCGGTGTTGTCGGTGTTGACAATGAAGCACACAGGCATTTCACCGTTTTGACCGTATCTACCGTAGTCTTTATTCTGATAAAGCGTCTTCAACTTCTGTGGTACGACAAACTCCCAGTTGTTTGGATCTTCTTTCTCCATCACACCGGCAAGAGTCGTCTGCCAATTATAAACCACTCCATCTTTAGCTTCGTATGGCAATACTTTACCATAAGTCAGGCGTAGAGTCGAGTTGGCATCAGGATAGATGGGCTGACCGTTCGATTGTTTCAAGTCCATCATTCCTCGAACCCAAACTTTGTGCGCCGCATCATAATTCTCGTTGGCCTCTTTCATGGCAATGGCCGTCTGTAAGATACCATCGGTTATGGAGTGTTTGAAAAGCACCATCCAATCACGCTCTAGTTTTTGTAGGCTTGGCTTTTTGATGAATTTTTCAAAGTTCTCTTTGCTACCGAAAATTGAGTACTTGAAGCACGCATTAATAAAGGTATCACTATTGCCTTTAAAGCGGCTGTCGATGACTTTGAAAATGCTGATGCGTTGTTCCGCCGGAATGTATTCCGAGTAAGTCTGCATCATTTTCTGAGCCACAGTACGTTCCACTTCACGGAAAGGAACAGCTTCGAAATAAGCTTCGCCTTGTTTCTTCAACTGACTGATCTCTGTCTCTATCGCTTGTTGATCTTTGGCTTTCAAAGCAGCAACTAATTCGCTTGTAGAAGGAAATTCCATGAAATCCATTCCTTTGATTAATGCTTCGCTAATCGCTTGTTGGTGATAGATGGCATCGTGTCGGTGAGCGACGATCGATCGTATTTCATCGAATGCTTTTTGATAAGCCTCGTTACCCTCTTCTTTTCCACGTGCCAATAAGGCTTCTTGTTGTTGGCGTTTGGTGTCGAGCACATTTAAGGCCACTAATCCTTCGTTCATGCCTATCGCATTTTTCCAATAATTGGCCGATGAAGCATAAATGCTCGCGTAGTGAATGCGAACAGCCGGATCTTTAAGCATCTCTTTCATTAACACCTCTTGGCGCGCTCCGCGCACATGATGACGCATGAAGTTGGTCGTTTTCATACGTTCTTCCACTTCGTCGGAGATCATATATCGCCAGTTGCGTCCGGGGAATCCCATGACAAAGGTAAAGTCCCCTTCTTGCACACCCGCTAGACTAATCGTTAGGTGTTTCTTTACTCGTAACGGTACATTATCTTTTGAATATCCGGCAGGCTTGCCATTCTTATCTCCGTAAATACGGAAGATCGAGAAGTCCCCGGTGTGGCGAGGCCACATCCAGTTGTCGGTATCGGCACCAAACTTACCAATAGAAGAAGGAGGAGCGCCTACCATGCGGATGTCGCTATACTCTGTCTTTACAAATAGATAATATTTGTTACCGCCATAGAAGGCTTTCAGTTCCAATTTTACTCCCGGAAGCATTTCAATCTTTTCGGCTTCCGCAAAACGTTTAGCGACTTTGGCCAAATAAGAAGGAGATAGATAGTTTACACCGTTGGGATCCGGATCTTTCTTCAATTGCTCATTGACGTATGAGGTCACATCCAGAATACGGTCGATAAACGTTACGGTTAGACCTTCGCATGGCAGTTCGGCATCTCTGTTCATCGCCCAGAAACCATCAGTCAGGTAATCGTGGTCGACACTACTGTGTTGCTGGATGGCTCCATATCCACAATGGTGATTGGTCAGTACCAAACCTTCAGAGGAGATCACCTCTCCGGTACATCCGCCGCCAAAGTGAACGACGGCATCTTTGAGTGAAATACCACTATTATTATATAAGTCTTGAACCGGAATTTCAAGTCCAAGCTCTTGCATAGCAACGGCATTTTGAGCTTTTAAGTCGGTCAGCATCCACATCCCTTCATCTGCGCGTGCGCAGATGGAGGAAAGTGCAAGTGCTCCTATAATAAATGATCTTTTCATTCGATTATTCGTTAATAGTCATTTCGTTGATGAGGTGATTACAGCCACCAAGTTTCTCTAAGATAAACAAGACATAACGGATATCCAGGTTGATACAACGTTGTAGCTTGTTGTCGAAATTGATGTCGCCACTCAACGATTCCCAGTTGCCGTCGAATGCACAACCAATCAACTCACCTTTACTGTTAAGTACCGGGCTACCAGAGTTACCTCCGGTGATATCATTGGTCGATAAGAAACAAACCGGCATATCACCATTCGGCAAAGCATATTTGCCGAAGTCCTTATTCAGAATCAGTTCTTTCAACTTAGCCGGAACATTGAACTCACGGTCGTTAGGATTCTCTTTTTCAAGAATTCCTTTTGCAGTGGTGTAGTATTTATAATGTACTCCGTCTTTTGGATTATACGATTTCACATTACCATAAGTCAGGCGCAAGGTGAAGTTGGCATCCGGATAAGAAGGTACCGGAAGTTTCATTTCTGCCAAACCACGAAGATAGGTTTTGTGCATCAATTGCAAATCATCGTGTAACGTTCCGAAAGCACCACGTATCACTTCCAATGTGTTATATTTTGAACGAGAGTATTCAGTCGCCATATCCTTGTCGATTGCTTTTACGGAAGGCTTCTTAATGAACTTATCAAAGTTTGCCTGATTGGCCATGATAGAGTTCGAATACAACTCATCAATGTATTTATTATAGTCGCCTTTATAAGCCTTTGCAATTGTGGCATAGAAAGCCGGGCGTTTAGCCTCCGGAATCATTTCCGCATAAAGAGGGAACAATGCTTTAGCGACTTTCTTGTCTACTTCGTGATCATAATCCTTGTTATGAATGTCGGCGTAAATCTCTTTTAAAGACTCCAAATTAGCATTGACTGCTGAATCGTTCTTTTCTTCCAATGCTTTTTTGAGGTTATCCATCACCATGAACGGACTTCCAAACTCGATACCGTTGAAGAAGACTTCCACCAAACAAGTAAAGTCGTACTGTACGGAAGAGGTTTGAGCAACCGCTGCATTGATCTTGCTCACCACTGTTGCATAATCTTGGTTGTTTACTTTTTGGGCAAACTCAGCAAATCGAGCTTCTTGTTCAGCTTTAGTGCCGAGTACATTGTTGTCGATGATGGCTTTATTCATACCGATTGAGTTCTTCCAATAGTTACTTGAACCGGCATATTTGCTGGCATATTGGATACGAACTTTATCACTGGCATTCATCACTTCTTTGAGTACGGCAAGGCGTGCTCCACGGATACGAATGCGCGGTTCGTTTTCCGATTCCATACGCTCTTTAACTTCCGATACGGTTAAGTAACGGCTTGTTCTGCCCGGGAATCCCATGATCATTGAATAATCACCTTCTTCTAATCCCTTTAACGAGATTGTGAGATGTTTAGGCGTTTTCAATGGAACGTTAGAAGCATTGTATGCAGCCGGTTCGCCATTAGCGTCGGCATAGATACGGAACATCGAGAAGTCGCCGGTGTGACGAGGCCACATCCAGTTGTCTGTCTCGCCACCAAACTTACCAACAGATGATGGAGGAGCAGCAACCATTCTGACGTCAGAATAAACCTTCTTATAGAACATGTAGAACTGGTTACCTGCATAGAAAGGAAGGATTTGTGGAACGATGCCCTTCTTACCTTTCAAATCGCTCTGGTCATAAAGTTCTTGAGCCAATTTATGTAGAAATTCTCCGCTGTATGAGCCGATCTCTGTGATTTCTTTCGATTGAATCTTCTGATTAATAATATCGGTTACATCAACGATGCGTTCAATGAATGTAAATTTCAATCCCGGAGTTGCCAATTCTTGTGAGCGGTTCATCGCCCAGAATCCATCAGTCAAATAATCGTGTTCAACACTACTATGTTGTTGAATCGATCCATATCCACAGTGATGATTGGTTAAGATCAATCCTTCTGAAGAGATAATCTCACCGGTACAACCGCCGCCAAAGATACCAACAGCATCTTTTAATGATACGCCGTTAGGATTATAAAGATCGGTTGCTTCGAGCTTTAATCCCTGTTTCTTCATTAAGTCAATGGAGTGTTGTTGTTGCATCAATTGCAATAGCCACATTCCCTCGTCCGCTCTAACCGAGCAAACTATTAGCATCGAAAGAGCTAATAAAGAAATCTTTAGTTTATTCATTCTCACACTTTAATTTTATAATTGTTTTAGTTTGATTGCTTCCATAACGTTAGCCGGTGGGCGTTGGTTCATGAGTTCTTTCTTCATAAAGTCCATGTAAGGAGCTGCATGATTAAAGAATTGGTAGTATCCTTTGCAGAGATAGTTCAGTCCGTTTTCTCCATCGGCAGTCTTTATAAATCGGTTTTTGGGGCATTCTCCATTACAAGCAAAAAGGAAATCACACTCTTTGCATTGTTTAGGAAGCGAAGTCTGCTTCTTGTTTCCAAATTCATATTGGCGTTCGCTATGCATCATCTCAATCAGAGTCTTCGTGTAGATATTTCCCAGTTTATATTCGGGGAATACAAAGTGGTCGCACGAATAGACGTCGCCGTTAAATTCCATCACTCCGGCGTGTCCGCAAGTCTTGGCCATCGAACAAACACCCGGTTGTTCGCCCATCCAATTCGCTAATGTTGAATCGAAGATTTGGATAAAGAAATTGCCGACATCCTCTTTCACCCACTCATCGAAGATGGTACAAAGGAAGTTGCCCCATTGTTCGGGAGAAACCGAGAAATCGGCCAGTTCAGCCTCTTCGTAATTGACCAACGACGCCAAGTGACGTCCGTCGTTATGCTTGAAGATACGTTCAACAATAGGGGTGAATTGAATATAGTGGCAATCGAGCTCTTTGAAGAAGCGATAGAACTCTAACGGATAATCCGCATTATAGTCGTTGACCACCGCCATCGCATTCCATTCTACTCCATGTTTTTTCAGTAGATTAATGCCTTGCATCACCTTTACGAACGAAGGCTTACCTTGTTTATTTTTTCTATATTCGTCGTGAAACTCTTGAGGTCCGTCGATCGATACGCCGACCAACCAATTATTCTCACGAAAGAACTCGCACCATTCATCATTCAGTAACGTGCCGTTGGTCTGGATGCAATTATCGATGGTCCGTCCTCGGGCATATTTCTTTTGTAATTCTATCGCTTTCTTGTAGAAAGAGATTGGACGCATTAGGGTTTCTCCACCATGCCAAGTGAAAAGAACTTGGGGCATGGTTTGTGAATTGATATACTCTTCGATGAACTTTTCCAGTAGTTCATCGCTCATCACGTGTTTGGGGTTATCTTTATAAAGATTGGCCTTTTCAAGATAATAGCAATACTCGCATGCGAGATTGCATATCGCACCAACCGGCTTTACCATCACATAAAGCGGTTTAGCAAAAGGGGCAAAAGTCGAATTTTTCATAATTGCAAATTTAAATAAACTTATTGAAAGAAATGCTTTTTAGGGTGCGTTTATAAGGATAATTAAAGAATATATTTTTACGAATGATAAATAATAATAAAAAGTTTCGATCGTATCTGAATTGATTATACCTTTGTGCCGATAATTATAAGTAAAAGTCGCAATGAAGTTGAATAAGTTTCTATTTTTATCTTTTACATTACCGTTCGTTCTTTGCTCATGTACCGGGCATTATAAGATCGAAGGAACATCGTCGGTGAACACTCTTGATGGACGTAGGCTCTATCTACAATCGTTTAGCGACGGTAAGTGGGTTAAACTCGATTCTGCCGAAATTGTTCATGGTAAATTCTCTATGTCCGGAACGATCGACTCCACTCGAATGGTGACGTTGTATATGGGTGACGTCAGTGTTATGCCTTTTGTACTGGAAGATGGCCACATTAAGATTGAACTTTCTGATACTGAATTTAAGGCTTCCGGATCAAAATTGAACAATGCTTTTTATGAGTTTATAGACCATAAAAACGATATGGATATTTATTTGTCGGAGTTAGATCGGAAGGAAGCACGTTTGGTGCTCGATGGGGTTGATCTTACTGAAGCCCAGAAGATGGTAAAGCAGGAGCAAGACTCGTTGGTGGCCGAGATGAATAAATCGATCAAGACTTTTATTGCGGATAATTACGAGAATGTATTAGGACCAACCGTCTTTATGATGTTGTGCAGCAACTTCCCTTATCCGGTGATGACTCCTGAGATCGATGCCATCGTGAAAGATGCCCCTTATTCGTTTAAAAACAATAAGCTGATTAAGGAGTATTTGAGCAAGGCTAAAGATAATATGCAAATGCTTCAAGAACACCGAATGTTGGAGCAGAGCAACGTGGCTCACTAAACCGACTACTCTTTTCTTAAGATAACAACTGTTAGATAGCCAACTGCTTTTTCAGAGAGATGAGCGGTTGGCTTTTTATTTCTTAGTTTCAAGAAGATCAGAACAGTCTTATAGCACTTCCTGATCGTGATTCTTTATCATTCCTTTATGTTTTTCAGGTAGAGCACTTTCTACCGCATGATAAGCCTCCTCTAACGTCTCTTTTATATTCTCATGACCTTTGGCTTTTGGTACGATAGGGTCGTGTATGGTCATGATCATTCGATGAGGGTGAATCCATTTACCGGTACGTGGAAGAATCTCGAACGATCCGTCGATGGTCACAGGAACCACAGCCAACTGTAGATCGTCTGCCAATTGGAACGCTCCTTTTTTGAAGTATCCCATATGACCGGTAAAGGTACGTGCCCCTTCCGGAAAAACAACTAAAGAGACGCCATCTTTTAACGAGTCCTTAGCCTGACTGATGGTCTGCAAGACCTTCTTCGGTCCGGAGCGATCGACAAAGATATGTCCCGCGCTTTCACACGCTTTTCCAACGAATGGCAGCTTACGTAAACTCTTTTTCATCATCCATTTAAAGTTACGACCGATATAGCCGTAGATGAGAAATATGTCGAACGAGCCTTGATGGTTCGGAACGAAGATATAAGAGGTCTTGTCGTGTAGCTTTTCCCGACCGTGTACTTTTACGGGAATGAGCAAAAGTATGCAAATCAGTTTTGACCAAATTCGTCCGGGGTGATAGCCCCAAAAATGCGCTCCTCCAATGATGGAGCCTATTATGGTGACTAATGCCGTTAGGATCGTTAATGCGAGTAAGACGGGTAATGCGATACAAATTTGATAAATATAGTATATTACTTTCATGATGTATTGTTTTATCTCTTGCAAATATAAATCATTCTATCTATTGAATTAAAGTTCTTGGAGCTTTTTTGTGCAACATACACACAAGTTATGACTCAATAACCTTGATTTGAAGCTTTTTGTGATAGAGGGCTCTGTTTGCTCGATTGTTGGTTTATTGGTG
This sequence comes from Bacteroides sp. QWL-09, assembly GCF_058683585.1. NCBI lineage: Bacteria > Pseudomonadati > Bacteroidota > Bacteroidia > Bacteroidales > Bacteroidaceae > Bacteroides > Bacteroides sp. QWL-09. The sequence continues at coordinate 203,843 of NZ_CM178748.1, forward strand.
TACTTTATCGGTCGAGTTCTTTTAATCTTCTTTTTTCTATTAAGGCTGTTTGTTTGCATTTTCTGAAATATTTTTTTAGAGATAGTGGCTTTTATATCAATGGTTTACAAAGGTATGTCTAAATTATTTTATAGCCGGTAAGGTAGACCTTACCGGCTATGTTTTTTTTAATGCCGATCTTTGTAAGTGTAACAAATTAAGGGAGTTATCTCTCTAAAAGTTTTTTAAAAATGAAAGGTTTTAATGATGAAAACAGTTGATTTTAATTTTCAAGCGAGCGGGATGCTTGTCGGTGACAAGCTTCAATTGATGTTAGCCAACGAGGGTATGAAAGGCCTGAGGGTGTATTATCTGCTCCTGCTGAGGGTCGGCCGACAACTGTATCGCTCGGCACTCTTGTTTTTTTTGCATTGGCTATCGGGTCTTTTGCATTTGTTCCGGACTTTGGGTTCTCCGTCTCCTTCATCTCCTTTTTCTCATTTTTCCGAAGGTTTAGACCCTTCCGACACGACTGGAAAGGTTAGCCGAACTGTTAATGGAATTGTTAAACGAATTGTTAATAGAAGTGTTAAACGAAGTGTTAACAGGATCGAACTTCGAAGTAGTAACGCGCTGAAAGATAGTAATTTGTCCTCCCGTGCACGCGCGCGCGTCAGTAACAGTAATATCTCTTTATATAAAGAGAGAGAGAAAGAGAAAAAGAAAACATAAAGAAAAGCAGGCAACGTCTTCCTAAACGACACGCGCGGTTGTTGGGGTCGGCTGTGGGGGGATGGACAAAAAGAATCGATCCGAATGATAAACGATTTGAACAGAGAGGGAGTGGAGAATACGAAATTATGCCGGGAGGGTGATGGTTTATCCTGCGTGAATAATGCAATACCCTGCGTGGATAATCTGATATCCTGCGTGGATAAATGATTAGGCTACCAGGGAAAATGAAGAGGAGGTCTAAGTGGTCCGATCTTTGGAATTCTTTTCAGTCTTGATGGGATATCTCGTCTTTATTATTTAATTTTGTATGCTACGGTTCTCTTCCGTGATCTGAAGATTAGGAGAGGAGCGGGACTCAAATTATTGGACTAATTTAAGAATATGATAAAATTACTGCATACCGCCGATTGGCATTTGGGACAGACCTTTTTCGGTTACGACCGGACCAAGGAGCATGGCGATTTTTTGAACTGGCTAGCCGAACAAATCTCCATGCACCGGATTGATGGACTTTTGGTGGCGGGCGATGTGTTCGATGTTGCGAATCCTTCGGCCTTGTCGCAAAAGATGTATTACCGTTTTATCCAGCGAGTGGTGAGTGAGAATCCAAACTTACAGTTGGTTGTCATTGCGGGTAATCATGACTCTGCAGCTCGTTTGGAAGCACCGATCCCCTTGTTGGAAACCATGCGTACCGAGGTGAGAGGGGTGGTTCGTCGCACGGCCGAAGGAAAGGTGGACGAGGATCATTTGTTGGTTGAGTTAAAGAATCGGGAGGGTGAGACGGAGGTGATCTGTCTGACTGTTCCTTATCTGCGTCAGGGGGATTGTTCGGTGGGAGAGTCGGAAAATGGTAACACGTATGCTGAGGGGGTACGTTTGTTTTATCAGGAGCTCTTCGAGAAAGCCTTGGAGCGGAAAAAGGACGATCAGGCGATTGTGGCTTTAGGTCACCTTCAAGCGATCGGTTCGGAGATTGCGGAGCGTGATTATAGTGAACGGACGATTATCGGGGGATTGGAATGTGTTTCGCCGGAGGCGTTTTCGGAGTCGATTGTGTATACGGCTTTGGGGCATATCCATAAGGCACAACGGGTCTCCGGTCGCGAGAACGTGCGGTATGCCGGCAGTCCCTTGCCAATGTCGTTTGCCGAGAAGCACTACCGTCATGGGGTGATGATGCTCACGATCGATCAAGGTCGGCTGACCGATCTGGAACGTTTGGAATATGTGCCGCCGGTGCGTTTAGTGAGTGTGCCCGATGGAGAGGCTTTACCCCCTCAAGGGGTTTTGGAGAAGCTTTCGGCTTTACCCGATGTGGAAGGTGAACCGCCTTATCTTGAGGTGAAGGTTTTGCTTGAAGAGCCGGAACCGATGTTCCCGAATCAAGTGATCGAGATCCTAGAACATAAGCCGTATCGTTTGGCGCGCATCGTTCCGGTCTATCGTCAGCAATCGGGTGAGACGCTGTCGACGGAAGAGGTCGAGGGCGGTCTGAAGGAGATGAACCCGTTGCAGATTGTACAGTCGGTTTTCGAACGGACGTATCAGTGTGAGATGCCCAATGAATTGGTGAAACTGTTTGAAGAAGCTTGTCTCTCTGTGGTGACGGTTAATGAGGAGGATGAGAAATGAAAATATTAGCAATACGTTTAAAGAACCTAACATCTATTGAAGGGAGTGTGGAGATTGATTTTACATCTGCTCCTTTGGCTTCGGCAGGTATCTTTGCCATTTCCGGGCCCACGGGAGCGGGTAAGTCGACTATCTTGGACGCGCTTTGCTTGGCTCTGTACGATAAGGCACCTCGATTTGCAACTTCGGTAGAGTCGGTTAGCTTAGCCGATGTGGGCGATAACCAGATCAATCAGTCGGATGTGCGCAACATGTTGCGTCGCGGCACCACCGAAGGCTGGGCTGAGGTTGACTTTCTAGGTCTGACGGGCCATCGCTACCGATCGCGTTGGTCGGTTCGTCGCGCTCGTAATAAGATCGAAGGCTCACTGCGTAACCAGACTCTGGCTGTGGTCAACTTGGAGACCGATGAGGAGTTGCAGGGGACTAAGACGGAGTTGTTGGCGCAGTTGGTGCAACTGGTGGGGCTGACTTACGACCAGTTTACTCGAACGGTGTTGTTGGCTCAGAACGATTTTGCAACGTTCCTCAAGTCGAGAGGGACAGCTAAGGCGGAACTGTTGGAGAAGCTGACGGGTACCGATATTTATTCGCGTATCTCGCAAGAGATCTATCTCCGGAATAAGGCGATGGAGGAGGAGTTGAGAAGTGTGAGGGAACGTTTGGCGATGATCGAACTGCTTTCCGAAGAGGATGAGGTGGCTTTGCTCAAAGAACGTGATAGCCTGCGTGAGAAGAAGGCGGTGATGACGGCGAAGCTGGAAGAGTGGAAGGGGCAGCTGAGCATCTGGCAGAATCTGAAACATCAAGAGGAACAACTGCTTGTCAAACGGAAGCAGGAAGAGCAGGCCATGAAGCGAAAAGAGGAGATGTTGGCTCTGCTGACCGCAAAACAGGGCGCTTTGGAGGTTTTACGTCGGAAATGGACGGAACTTCAACCGGATGTGAAGCGGGCACGCGAACTCGATACTCGCATTCAGGCACAGACTGCTTTGGTCGACGGTCACAAGAAGATGGTGACTGAGGCTGAGAAGCAGGTGAACGATCACCAAAAGCGATTGGAGACCATTACGGTCGATAGTCGCCAGGCTTTGGCGCACTTGAATCGGCTGTTTGGGGAGACAATTGTCGATCTGTCCGGATTGGATCGCATCGAAGAAGGGCTCCGTCAGGAGGAGGAAGCGATTTATCTGCGCCAGAAGTCGAACGATGATCGGGCGACCGAACTAAATGGGGTGAACTACCGGAAGATGTTGGGAGACTTGAAGGCGAGAGAGGAGGAGCTGCAACTTCTCAAGCAAGTGAGGGAAGGCCGGCTCGACTTGGAACGTTTGCGGAAGGGCATGGTCGACTTGAAGGCTGAGCAGGAAGAACTGACTCAACAGTCGGCCACCAAAAAGGTGGCGTTCGAGACGGTGAATCGTCTTTATGAGAATGCTCGTCTGGCGATCGGGAAGGATGTGGAGTTGTTGCGTTCACGCTTGCAGGAGGGCGAAGCTTGTCCTGTTTGTGGCAGTTGTTCGCATCCTTACAGCGACGAGTCGGTTCTCGTCGATCAGTTATATCAGAATGTAGAGAAGGAGTATACCGAGCTATCGGGAGAGTTGCAGAAACTCAATAATCGTCTGGTGGCGGTTCAGCGCGACGGTGTGCATTATGGTGAGCAGATCAAGAAGAACACCGAACAGTTGTCGCTGTGGAACAGTCGTTTGCCGGAGGGCGTTTCTGAGGAACGATTGAAAGAGCTGATTGAGGAACTGAATCGTCGGATTGACCATTACTTAAAACTTGAAACGGTTTGGAAGACTGAAGAGACACAGATCAAACAGAAACGGGAGAGTTGTGAGAAGCAACGCAAGCAAATTACGGCTTGTCGCCTAGTGTCGCAGCAGGCGAGTGCGGTTGCGGAGCAGATGGAGCTGCTGAAGAAACGGTGGGGTGTTGAGCAGGAAAGGTACGCGGCTTTTGTGGCCGATCTTCAAACGTTAACCGTGGGACGTGCGGCATTGCTTAAAGGTATGAGTGCCGATGAGGCTGAGGCGAAGGTGATGGCTCATGAGAAAGAGTTGCTCGCTGAGCTCGATCGGGCAGCAAAGGAGGTTGAAGGGGCTCAGACGCAATTGGCCGTCTTACAAGGGGAAATCAATCAGTTGAAGCATTCGATAGAGGAGCTGATGGGGCGTAAAGCCGAGATCTTGCCTGAGGCTGAGTTGCAAGCTCAGATCAAGACTCAGACTGAGGAGATCCGGCAGATCGAGCAGACCTATTCCCAACAAGAGGTTCGTGTGCTTCAACAAGAGAAAAATAAAGCGCTTCATCGTTCGGTGATGAAGACGATTGAAGGGAAAGAGGAAAAGGCACTTCAATGGGCCAAACTGAATAAACTGATTGGAAGTGCCGATGGAGCGAAGTTTAAAGTGATCGCACAGAGCTATACCTTGAACTTACTCCTAATGCATGCCAATCATCATCTGTCGTACTTGTCGAAACGGTATCGCTTGCAACAAGTCCCGAATTCCTTGGCTCTTCAGGTGGTCGATGGCGATATGTGTGATGAGATTCGAACGGTCTATTCCCTTTCCGGTGGGGAGTCGTTCTTGATCTCTTTAGCATTGGCTTTGGGATTGTCGTCGCTGTCGAGTCATAACCTAAAAGTGGAATCGCTCTTTATCGATGAAGGATTCGGATCGCTCGACGCCGATAGTCTGCGTATGGCGATGGAGGCTTTGGAACTGTTGCAGATGCAAGGGCGAAAAATCGGCGTGATCTCGCATGTGCAGGAGATGAGCGAACGACTGTCGGTGCAGGTGCGTGTGGAAAAGAAGATGAATGGAAAAAGCGTGCTCACCATTGTAGGGTAAGCACGCTGAACATAGAGATTTTAACGTAGTAGGTTTGGGGTTAGTCTTTTATTTCTTTTATCTCGTTAAGGTTTCGTTTAATGGATTGAATCTTTGTCATGAACTTGTGTTGGTAAACCCATAAGATCAAGGGTAAACTGCCTAGCCAGAGGACACCGAACAATAGGATGGCAAAGAGGCCGTATTCCCAAATTCTCCAATTGATGAATGAGAAGATGGCGATGCCTAAGATGAAGAAGATGCTGATGAGCCGTTCTCTGATCAACCAACATTGATAACGGTTGATTCTCTTGATCACCTCGATCAGCGGCATTTCGTCTATTTTAGTCCTTTTGAGGTAATAGGCCGTAAACACATCCCAACACAGAGCCGGTATCAAGGCAATGAGGATGATGAGATAAGCGGTGCTGAACATGTGGCTCATAAACCTCTCCATGAGTAGAATACCAACAATGGGAATGGAGAGTAAGATGATCTTGATGTTGAGCAAAGCGATCGCATCGATCTTTTTACCGGTACGTTTAATGATCCGGCTAATCTCTGTGCTACTGATTAACTCCTTGTCTTTAAGGTGCTCATCAAGGGCATTCCATGATTTCTTAAGTTCGTCCAATTCCATATATTAGTTCTCCTCTCTTTTCATTTTTTTTAGTTTGTCTTTGATGCGGCTGATCTTTGTGCCGACATTTGTTGTGCTGAGTCCGGTGATTTCTGCTATTTCTTCGTAGTTCTTTTCTTCGAGATAAAGCAAGATAATCGATTTGTCTAATTGGCCGAGCTGATTGATCATGTGATAAAGCTGTTTCAGCATTTCGTTTAAAGGATCCGACTCTGCAATGGTGTGGTCGGCCTCGTGTGTTAACGTGATCAGCTCAGGCGTATTCTTCTCTTTGCGAATAAAACTGATGCAAGTGTTCAGAGCAATTCGATAGATCCATGTGGAGATCTTACACTCTCCCCTGAATTTGGGAAAGGCACGCCAGATATTAATGATGACATCTTGGTAAAGATCGTCCAATTGAACCGTCGGTGTGGTGTATAAGTAGCATACTTTATAGATCACACGCTCATATTCCCGGATGACCCCAAGAAAGTCTTGCTCTATCTTATCTTTTTCTTCTTTCACCTGTCGGCCCATTGAGTTCTAAAATTGCTTTTATTTAGTTAGTCGTAAGATCAAAAAGAAAATCACACGATAGACTCTTTTTTTTTTCAAAAAGGAGGAGCTATGGTGTGATCGTTTTGGGGTTACTGTTTGGGGTTACTGTAGGTTGGCCGCGAGAAACTTTCGCATCTCTTCGGGCGACTTTCCACGACGGCGGGCATAGTCTTCCAACTGATCGGTGCCGATCTTTCCAACGGAGAAGTATTCGGAAGCCGGATGGGCAAACATTAAGCCACAGACCGAAGCATGAGGATTCATGGCTCCGTTTTCGGTGAGGGTAATACCGATCTGCTGCATGTCGAGCAGTTCGTCCAATAGGAAGTTGACCGATTGATCGGGTAGCGACGGGTAGCCCACCGCCGGACGTATGCCTTGATATTTCTCGGAGAAGAGTTCGTCGATGAGCAGATCTTCCTCCTTGGCATAGCCCCAAGCTTCTTTCCGTACATATTCGTGCATCTTTTCGGTTGCGGCTTCTGCCAATCGATCCGATAGGGTCTGAACGAGTAGATGTTTATAGGGATCGTTCTTAAAGAGTTGTTCCATCTCGTTATGGATGCTCGATGCAAAGACGCCCACTGTATCGGGAATACCCGAAGAAAGGGGGCGCACAAAATCGCTCAGGCAAAGGAAAGGACCGTCTTCACGCTTCTGAGCTTGTTGGCGGAGTAAAGGGAAATTTACCCCGTCCAAGATCAGATTGTCGCCGTCGGAATTGGCGGTACAAAGCTTGAAAACCGTTTGAACCTCATAATCTTGGTCGAGCAGATTGAGCATGCGGTTGGCCTCTTTGAATAGCTGCATGGCTTCTGAAGCCTTGGGACGGTCGTTGACGTCGAATGCGGTGAGCCATGATGCTTTACAAACATCACAGCCGTGTACTCTCGATATGCTGGCAAAGCGTGGCTGAAAGCCCCACGCATGGAAAAAATAGATCCAGTTAATGTAGGGACTGACCTCGTGTATCTTATACGTTAATCTCATCTGAATATTAGTTCTTGTCCGTGACCATGGTTATTAATTGTTTCGTCCGAGTATAACGGTCGACCGTTGATAAATGTTTGATCAACTTTCCAATTAAATGTAGTTCCTTCAAGAGGACTCCATTGACATTTGCTCTGAATGTTTCCTTTGGAGACCGTCCAAGGATGATCAGGGTGGAGAAGAACTAAATCGGCTTGATAGCCTTTGCGAATGAATCCGCGGTTACGGATGGCATAGATGAGTGCAGGGGCATGACACATCTTTTGAACGACAGTCTCTATGGAGACGATGCCGCGAGTGACGAGTTGTAGCATGCTGACCAACGAGAATTGAATCATCGGCATACCGGAAACGGCTTGCAAGGCACCGCCTTCTTTCTCGCTGAGAAGGTGAGGGGCGTGGTCGGTAGCGATGGCATCGATGCGTCCATCGTTCAAGGCTTGTAGTAGAGCCTCTTGATGCGAACGTTCTTTAATGGCAGGATTGCATTTAATCTTTGCCCCATAGCGTGCATAATCGTCCGATGAGAAGATCAAGTGAGGAACGCACACCTCGGCTGTGATCTTTTTCTCCGATAGTGGCTTCGAGGAGTCGAATAGAGCCAACTCGTCCGCGGTCGATAGATGCAGGATATGTAGTCGCGCATTGGCTTCTGTGGCTAGTTTTACCGCCAACTCCGATGAACGTAGACAGGCTTCTGCCGAACGAATATCGGGATGGTGGTGTAAAGGGACCTGATCGCCATAGATCGCTTTATATTTCTCAGTATTGGCTTTGATGATGCTCTGTTCTTCGCAATGGGTCGCAATCAGTAAATCGGTGCTCTTGAAGATGTTGAGCAGGCTGCTTTGGCGGTCGACCAGCATGTTACCGGTGCTCGATCCCATAAAGAGCTTAATGCCGCAAACCCGATGAGGGTTCAACTGATCGAATAGTTTATAGTTTTGATTGGTTGCTCCAAAATAACAAGAATAGTTCACGACCGATTTCTCGGCCATCAACTCGAACTTCTCTTCTAACGCATCGAGGGTGATGGTTTGAGGATTCGTGTTGGGCATATCCATGATGGAAGTGACCCCACCTGCCGCTGCCGCTCTACTCTCGCTTTCGAAATCCGCTTTATGAGTCAGCCCCGGATCGCGGAAATGAACATGCTCATCGATCGCTCCCGGAATGAGGTAATAGCCTTTGGCTTCAATGACGTCTTGACAAGGAACCGATGGCTCCTGATCGGCCGTTAGAATTTCGGCGATGACTTCTCCTTCGATGACTACAGAGCCGACGAACTGTTGGCCTTCGTTAACGATATGAGCGTGGCGGATGAGGGTACGTTTCATGATTTCTGCGGGTATTTATGGAATAGACTATATAATTTGAGTTTGATGACTCCAAATACGGCTTCACCAAAGATACTGCTGTTCATCTTTGACGTTCCAAGTTCGCGGTTGATGAAGATGACGGGTACTTCAATAATCTTAAAACCACATTTGTAGGCCGTAAACTTCATCTCGATTTGGAAGGCATACCCCTTGAAACGAATGCCGTCAAGGTTGATGGTCTCTAAAACTTGACGACGATAACACTTAAATCCGGCTGTGGTGTCTTGAACCGGCATGCCGGTGATGATACGCACATATTTTGAGGCAAAATACGACATCAAGACGCGTCCCATAGGCCAATTCACGACATTCACTCCACTGACATAGCGTGATCCGATAGCCACGTCGCCTCCCTCTTCGGCACAAGCTTTATAGAGTCGTGGAAGATCGTTGGGGTTGTGACTGAAGTCGGCATCCATCTCGAAGATATAGTCGTAATGGTGTTGTAACGCCCATTTGAATCCGGCGATGTAAGCGGTTCCAAGTCCCAGCTTTCCGGTACGTTCAATCATGAATAATCGTTCGGGGAATTCGGTTTGTAAGCCTTTCACGATAGCTGCCGTGCCATCGGGCGATCCATCTTCAATGACTAGAATATGGAAAACCTTTTCAAGATTGAAAACTGTGCGAATGATGTTTTCGATATTTTCCCGTTCGTTGTACGTTGGGATAATAATGACGCTATCCGATGTATGCATGTGTATCGATGAATTTTAGTACAAAAGTAACGCTTTTCTACTACTTTCAAAACGATCGTGTGGCAAAAGTAAGGATTATTTCGTACTTTTGCCTTGTTTTTTAAGATCCGGTTTCACTGAACGTTATCCGGCTCATTGGCCGGGCGGATCGAGGACAAATTATGCTTATGACAATTCACCAACTGCAACAACAATATGCTGCTCATCCGAAGGTTACAGCATTGAAGCAAACGCTCAACAACGCTTCTATTCGACATATTTTTTGTGAGGGGTTATGTGCCTCTGCCGCTTCTTTTGTTTCGTCTGTTTTGATGAAAGAGGCCGATCAACCTTTTCTCTTTGTTTTGGGAGATTTGGAGGAGTCGGGCTATTTCTATCACGATCTCATTCAAGTGCTTGGCACGGAGAAGGTGTTGTTTTTCCCTTCTTCTTTCCGACGAGCCATTAAATACGGTCAGAAGGATGCGGCCAATGAGATTCTGCGCACCGAAGCTTTAAGCCGATTGCAAAAAGGAGAGAAGGGGTTGTGTCTGGTGACTTATCCGGATGCGTTGGCCGAAAAGGTGGTTTCGCATCGTGACTTGGACGATAAGACCTTGAAGCTTCATGTCGGGGAACGGGTCGATACGCGGTTCATCACCGAGGTGCTGCAAGGTTATGGCTTTGAATATGTCGATTATGTCTACGAGCCGGGTCAATATGCCGTGCGTGGAAGCATCATCGACGTCTATTCGTTTTCGTCGGAGTATCCTTACCGTATCGATTTCTTTGGCGATGAGGTGGAGAGTATCCGAACCTTTGAGGTCGAGACCCAGTTGTCGCGTGAAAAGAAAGAATCGATTGTCATTGTGCCCGATTTAGCCGTCAACAGTAAAGAGGTGGTCTCGTTTTTGGAGTTCATCCCTAAAGATACGGTCTTAGCGATGCGCGACTTGCTTTGGTTGCACGAACGTATTCAGGCGGTTCACGATGAGGCTTTGTCGCCGCAGGCCATAGCTGTGCAAGAGGCTGAAGGAAGTCGCGATTTACTATTGGCCGGGAAGTTGATCGATGGAGCGGAGTTTCTTCGTCAGGCTCTAGCTTTTCGTCGGATGGAGTTTGGGAATAAGCCGACCGGTGTTCCTGAGGCACAAGTGCGCTTTGAACAGGCTGTGCAACCTATTTTCCATAAGAACTTCGATCTGGTGGCTTCTTCGTTGCTCGATTATCAGGAGAAAGGTTATACCATCTACATCTGTAGTGATAGCTTGAAGCAGACCGAACGAATGGCTTCTATCTTCGAAGATCGTGGCGATCGGATTCATTTTACGGCTGTAGAACGGACGTTGCATGGGGGATTTGTCGATCATCATCTCAAATGGTGTGTCTTTACCGATCATCAGATCTTTGATCGTTTCCATAAATATAATCTAAAGAGTGATAAAGCCCGGTCGGGCAAGGTGGCCCTCTCGTTGAAAGAGTTGAATCAGTTTGTACCGGGTGATTATGTGGTTCATACCGATCATGGTATTGGACGCTTTTCGGGTTTGGTGCGCATCCCTAATGGGGATACCACTCAAGAGGTCATCAAACTGATTTATCAGAATGAAGATGTGGTCTTTGTTTCTATCCACTCGCTTCACAAAGTCTCGAAATATAAGGGAAAAGAAGGAGAAGCGCCTCGCTTGAACAAGTTGGGTACAGGAGCGTGGGAGAAGTTGAAAGATCGCACGAAGTCGAAGATTAAAGATATTGCTCGCGATCTGATTAAGCTTTATGCGGAGCGTCGTGAGGAGAAAGGGTATGCGTATAGCCCGGACAGCTTCCTTCAAAAGGAGTTGGAAGCCTCGTTTATCTATGAGGATACGCCCGATCAGAGTAAGGCAACCACCGATGTCAAGGCGGATATGGAACGGGAGCGTCCGATGGATCGTCTGGTCTGTGGTGATGTGGGCTTTGGTAAGACGGAAGTCGCTATTCGTGCCGCTTTCAAGGCAGTGGCCGACAATAAGCAAGTGGCTATTCTAGTGCCTACAACCGTTTTGGCCTATCAGCATTTTCAGACGTTTAAGGAACGGTTGAAGGGATTGCCTTGTCGGGTCGACTATCTGAGTCGCGCTCGTACGTCGGCTCAATCGAAGGCGGTGCTTAAAGGTTTGAAAGAGGGTGAGGTGAATATTCTGATTGGTACGCACCGCATCTTGGGCAAGGATGTGCATTTCAAAGACTTGGGACTGCTCATCATTGATGAAGAACAAAAGTTCGGGGTCTCGGTGAAGGAAAAGCTACGCCAGTTGAAGGTCAATGTCGATACGTTGACGATGACGGCCACTCCGATTCCGCGTACGTTGCAGTTCTCGCTTTTAGGAGCCAGGGATCTGAGTGTGATCTCGACTCCGCCACCCAACCGCTATCCGATACAGACGGAACTTCATACGTTCAATGAGGATGTGATCATCGATGCCATCAATTTCGAGATGAGTCGCAACGGTCAGGTGTTCTTTGTGAACAACCGTATCTCGAACTTACCGGAACTGCAAGCGATGATTGAACGTCGCATACCCGACTGTCGTGTGGTCATTGGTCATGGACAGATGGAGCCGGCGAAGTTGGAACAGGTGGTCTTCGACTTCGTGAATTATGATTATGACGTACTGTTGGCCACCACGATCATTGAGAGTGGAATTGATATTCCCAATGCAAATACGATCATTATCAATCAGGCACAGAACTTCGGATTGAGTGACCTGCATCAGATGCGTGGCCGCGTGGGACGAAGCAACAAGAAAGCGTTTTGTTATCTGCTTTCCCCTCCTTTGAGTACGTTGACACCCGAAGGTAAACGTCGACTGCAAGCCATTGAGAACTTTAGCGATTTGGGCAGTGGCATTCATATTGCCATGCAGGATTTGGACATTCGTGGAGCCGGTAATCTACTTGGCGCCGAACAGAGTGGGTTTATCGCCGACTTGGGTTATGAGACTTATCAGAAGATTTTGAATGAAGCGGTTCGCGAACTGAAGACTCATGAGTTTGCCGATCTATATGCCGAGGAGGTGAAAGGTGAAGGAGCAGTGACCGGGGAGTCGTTCGTCGACGAATGTCAGGTGGAGAGTGATCTGGAACTGTTACTTCCGGCCGACTATGTGACGGGAAGTAGCGAGCGAATGTTGCTCTATCGTGAGTTGGATAGCTTGGTGCTAGATAAAGAAGTGGAGGCTTTCCGTATGCGACTAGTCGACCGTTTTGGTCCTGTTCCTCGCGAGACGGAAGAGTTATTGCGCATAGTCGCTCTACGGCGTTTAGCTACGCGATTGGGCGTTGAGAAAATCTTCTTAAAAGGAGATCGAATGACTTTGTTCTTTGTTTCTAATGCCGAGAGTCCGTACTATCAGAGTCAGGCTTTTGGTAAAGTGATCGATTATATGATGAAGTACACTCGCCGATGCGACTTGCGTGAACAGAAGGGTAAACGTAGCATGGTTGTGAAGCAGGTCACCAATGTTGAGACTGCGGTCAGCATTCTGTTGGAGATTGTTGCCTTGCCGGTGAACGAAGGAAATCATTGAGAGTGAGGCGTTCCTTCGATTTTCAACGCTCGGCCTCTTCAAGTTCCCGCCCTTTCTTGTCATTAAAGTCAAGTTGTTGTTGTCCTCCATAAGTCTTTATCCAATTTTTAGCTTGTTCACACAGAGACTCTACATTATCAACAGAAAAGGCAACTCCGAAGTTCTTAACTTCTCTAAATCGACCATGTGCTTTGTCCACGACAACTATGCTGACAGAGCCAGAACGGTTCTTCTTTTTACGTACAAACATGATACAAAGGTATGCGTTTTTTGTATGCGTCACCCAAAGTCACCCTATTTTTTTTCAGTTAACTACTTGATTATCATTGTTAGCTATATGATGGTGCAAAAAAGTGATGAAGTCAGGAGAAGTATTTGCAATGTTGTTTAGGAGCGTTCAGAGGGCAGATTTATTACCAGTATGATTATCGCCATTTCAATGGCAATTTGTTTTCTACTTTGGCTAAAACGCTTGAAGAATGTCGCCGACGGCGGGACGAATGGCTTAAAACTCAAAAGTAAAAAGGAAATCCGGCAGGAGAAATCCAGCTGGACTACTTTCTTTCGTGAGCTAAAGCGGGAAAGAAAGTAGCAAAGAAACCGTTTTTGAGAGTTAATCTGAAATATAAGAGCATTCGGTATTTATATTCTGCATATCCTCAAAATATTGACATGTAATAGCATTATTTAATCCAATCTTAAAAGTTCCATAAGTAGAATAATTAACATCTAAATGATGCAGAGGATGTAATTTGCCATTTGCTCGTTCTATGTCATAATCATACCTTATATATGATGGTTCAAATTGAAATATTTCTTCTAACAGAAATAATCCAGAAGAATCAATACCAAAAGGTTCTATGTAAAAATCAATTAATGAAGGATTTATTAGAAACTGTTCATTATGTAAAATCGAAATTACAGCTGAAATACTTTTAGAATCTACTTCTCTGCCGGAGTAAGATGTGATACTAGTAATTTTGTCCTCATCAAATAATACATTAAAAGGAAAAGAGACACTAAAGTACTTATCTTCTTTGTAAAAAAATAATCTATTCATTTTTTCAATAACAAGTTTCATATTACTAGATGATGATATTTGCAACTCATAGTCTAATAATAATATACGAGCTGATAATACTAATAATCTAGCATAATCTACTTTATTTCTTAAAGGAGAAAATAAATATTTCTCCTGAAATGGCAATATTTTACGTTCTACGGTCTTCACCTCGTTATCGCATAATATACTTGAGGTTGTCTTTTATAAAAGCGGAAAGAGTCTCTTCTTCACTCTCTAACATATCCATTTGTTGAGTAAGTTGGAATAGTTTATCGTGATATTGCTTGTCTATTTTTAGATTTCTAAATATTTCCTGCATTAAATCATAATGAGATAGCTTCTTTAAATTATACTTAAATCTAGTTCTTATTTTTTCTTTTTCTTTCTCCGTAGGCTCTTGAATTACCATTTTTTTATCACGAATAATTTGTTTTAAACCATTAACCATGCCATTGGTCAAACTTTTCGGTTGTATTAATAGAAAAGACTTTATAAATGAGCGAGTTAGCATTGTATAAATAGAATTTCTATAACTAGGATTATTGATTATTTTTTTAGTAACACATATTACAAATGGAAATTCTAATCCTTTAACATTGTTTCTGTTACTGATAAGCACTGCGTTTGGTAATTTTTCTTTAGTCTCATATGCTTTATTTACTTCCCAGCCAAAATGTTCTTGAATTTTAACATCTATAATATCAGCTAGTTTGTAGACATCTTTGTCTTGATCCAAAAGAATAATACCAATATCATCTGGTTGAACTGTTGAATTTTCTTCGACTATTTCCTTTATGAGGCGAATAATCGTTTCCGAAAAACTTTTTGTTATTTCAACTATTTTTATACTCTCAAAATCTTCGTCTAAATCCTCAAAACGTCTAAGAGGTTCTCGGCTTAAGTGATACATAGCCCGTTCTACCTTAACATTGTATCCACAATCCTTCCATTCTTTTTCTTCAAGCCATCTTAATTTATTCTTTTCAAATAATCCCATACCAAGCGCATGGGCAAACATTAAAGTTTTAGGGTCTGTTCGATAACATTTACCTAATAAGAAATTGGGTTCTATAGTATTTGATATATTTTCATCAAAAATGCTTTGGAAAATATCTCCTGCAACGTAAACATTCTTTTCTGTTACCAACTCACATAATTCAAAGAATGTTTCATCAAAGTCTTGACTTTCATCTATGAACATATAAGTAAAAGCATATTTCATATCATCTGAATATTTTTCCTTTATTTCTTCAATAGCTAGTTTGCAAGCTCTACTAAAAGACATTTGATATGAAAAACGGAAAAATGGAATTTGATAAAAAGCACAAATATATCTATAAGCTCCTGAATTAACCAATGAGCCTGATCCCCATGCATTGGCACACCATAGTCTTCTTTCCCATTCTATTTGTTGTTCTACTTTCATAAAATTAAAGAAAGAAGGAATCCTTTTCTTTAAATTATCAGCCAAAATTTTATTATGGCAAGTGAAGAATATCAATGAGGAGCTATCATTAATATATAAGTCTTTCAGCTTGTGTAATAATAACTCTGTTTTCCCTGTTCCAGACAACCCTTGTATCGTTATTCTTTTACTTTTCGGCTCCTCATATATAAAACGAGTTTGATCTCCATCGAATAACTGTATTTTTTGTTTGACTTTATCTAAAATTGTAGTAGGAACATCTTCTTTTACTCTTTCGACATCATTTATACTACCAATAAATAACGAAATGACTAGATCTAATTTCTTTTTTTCTTTCTCATCTGTTAGTTTTAAACTCGTAAAAAAATCATCTATACTAGAAATGTTATTTAAATTAAATGATTCCAATAATACAGTTTTCCATTTTCTTGGTCTTCCTATAATATCCTTATACAGATATTTATCAGAAATCGAACCGATATCTTCAAGAACATCTTCTACATAATCTTGATATTCATCTGTATATCCATAGTCAATTATTGCTATTTTATTTTTGGGAGATAACACAATTAATGCTTTGGAATACTTATAGGAATATTTTTGATCTGTAAGAGGACGATCTAAAACATAGATCAGTTTCTTATTTGCATTTGCAAAATCTTTCAGCTCTTGTATAAATGTTGAATTTAGCGAATTCTGTTCGGCTTGCAAGTAAAAGTAGCTACTCATTATTGTTCCAAATTTTTAATTAGATAAATTATGTTCCAAATTCAAGTATAACTTGATTGATAAAATTTCCACTTAAATTGAATACAAAGATAATTCAAAAGAAGCATCAAGAAAAAAAATCTCAATGCTTCTTAACACATTCATTCAAAAAGGATTATTCTTCTTCCTTTCTATTATCATTGTTGAATGAAAACGTAAGCTTGTTAGTAAGGAACGTGAACAGATAGCCATAAAGTGATGTCTCATCGATACTTAGGCGCTCTCCGATGTTTTCTTCAAGCAGAACCCAATCATCGGTATGTTCTTTTTGACTCCATTCTCTAAAGCCACTTAATACGTCTTTGTAGGTTCTTTCGATTTTGTCACCATCTTCCTTAAAGAAGGGCTCCAGTGAACGGGCTGTCACTGGGTATGTATCCAAATATTTTTTTAAGGTCACCTTTGTGTTGCAACATCTTCTTGCAGTTGCCACAATCCTCAGATATGCAATGTATTCGTCACGTCATTCGAGCCAAGTCAATGTCTTGGCACGTTCATCGACCGAAGCTTTCTTGGATTCGTCAAACTTCAGAGGGTTGAGGATCCGTTCAGACTGAATCTCAATTGCCTTGGCATAGGTCTCAGCATTTATCTTCTTGGCAGTGGCGTTTATCTCTGGCACCAGATAGAGTTGAAGACCTTCCTTCCTTCTTTCTCGCACCTTTATAATACATGTCGAGATAGACGCTTACAATGAAGTGAACCGGAATGGCTAACTAGCCCATTGATATCTACTAAAATAGTGGATGGATAAGATACGGTGCTTGTGCCGCTGAGGTACGGTGCTTGTATCCGTGAGGTACGGTGCTTGTATCCGTGAGATGCGGTCGTTGTGTCGCTGAGATGCGGTCGTTATAGCGCTGAGGTGCGGTGCTCGCGATTGCAACCTACAATCAGAGTAGTATTTCCAGTATAATAAGGATTAAGACTTTATGCAGTTTAAAAGGGCTATCAATACCGAGTATAAGACAGAAAATGTCCTAAGCTTGTCCTAAGCCTGTCCCAAGTTTGAAGCGCGATATATACCTATAGCAGAGCAAATTATTTCGTATTGTTCAGAGCCTCGTTCTATTCAAGACATAATGGAAGTTGTAAGACAAACAAACCGAAGTAGATTCAAAAATAATATTATGAATCCTTTATTAGAGGCTACTATTCTAACAATGACTATTCCTAATATTCCCAATAGTCCACTACAACAATATGTAAAAACAACTTAAAATATTAATGATATGGAAATCCAAGAAAACAATTTTATAGAAGAAGATAATACAATCTCAACATCACCACCTATGGACGTGATTGCTTTCAATGAATTAAGGTCAACATCTGATATTGTTAGACTACTCACAAGCGTTGCAGATGGTCGATCTTACACCATCTGCAACACTTATCTGCAACGTGTTTAAAACGTTTGAATTCAATAATTTAAGACCTGTTTTGTGTAAGATGGCAGATCATCTTGAAAAAATAACCTTAGGAGAGGAGGTCTATTATCTTTTGTGATATAATTTATCGATCAGATCTTGTCGTCCTAACCGTCTCAAAGCGTCTATAATGCGTTTACGTTCTTCGGGCTTATACCAGAAGAAGAACTGGCGCTGGGCTAATTTCTCTTTTTGAGTTTTTGCACTGAATATCGGCTCGAGCGTATAAGGATGGTATCCCGTATACCAAGCTTCGGTGGCTACCGTCATTGGAGTTGGAGTAAAATCCTGAACCTGTTCCAAATGGAAATCGAGTTGTTTTGTCAGCACGGCAAGTTCGGCCATATCTTCTTCTTTACATCCCGGATGCGAGGATATGAAGTAAGGAATGAGTTGTTGGCGTAAGTTCTCTTCACGATTGATGCGGTCGAAGATCTTCTTAAAGGCTTCGAACTGCTTGAAAGAAGGCTTTCGCATGATCGATAGTACACTGTCGCTCGTATGCTCCGGGGCGACTTTGAGGCGTCCGCTCACATGTTTGGCAATCAACTCTCGCGTATATTCTGCTGTGCTTTTATTGATGGCAGGGTCTTTACTCTCATGTAATAAGAGGTCGTATCGAACGCCACTGCCGATGAATGACTTTTTGATACCCGGCAATGCATCGACCGAATGATAAATATCCAATAGAGGACGGTGATCGGTATTGAGGTTCGGACAGATCTTGGGGTGGATGCACGATGGACGTTTGCACTTCCGACAGAGACTTTCGTCTCGTCCATGCATCATATACATATTCGCCGATGGGCCTCCTAAATCGCTGAGGTATCCTTTGAAGTCGGGCAACTGCATCACCTCTTTCACTTCGTTTAGGATGGACGACTTGCTACGGCTCATGATGAATTTTCCTTGATGAGCCGAGATGGTACAGAACGCACAACCCCCAAAGCATCCGCGATGGATGTTGACCGAGAACTTAATCATGTCGTAAGCCGGAATGCGCTTGTTCTTATACTTCGGATGGGGTAGACGCGTGTAGGGCAGGTCGAATGAATGATCGAGCTCTTCTTGTGTCAGTGGCGGATAGGGAGGATTTACCACAACCGTCTGTTTGCCGACTTGCTGGGTGATTCTTGAAGCCTCGTATTTATTCGATTCTTCTTCGATATGACGGAAATTGGACGCTTGTTTCTTTTTATCGCCCATACACTGTTCGTGAGTGTAGAGCTGAATATCGTTGTCGTCGCTTTGCCACGTTTCGGTCCGGCAAAGGTAGGCGATCTGACGACTCTCTCTTAAGGTGGGCTGACTAAAGGTGATGGGAGATCCCTGGTCTTTTAAAGCAGCGATCTGACGGCTCAAGTCAACAATAGGTTTCTCGCCCATGCCATAAATCAAGGCATCGGCACCACTGTCGCACAAAATACTTTTTTGAAGTTTGTCTTGCCAATAATCGTAATGGCTCACCCGTCGCATACTGGCTTCAATACCGCCCAAGATGACCGGAACGTCGGGATATAGTTTTTTAAGAATCTGTGTATAGACAATCGACGGATATTCCGGTCGCATGTCCGGTCGGCCGTCGGGTGTATAAGCATCTTCACTTCTTAACCGTTTGTTGGCCGTGTATTTGTTGACCATCGAGTCCATACATCCGGCGGAGATGCCAAAGAATAAACGAGGGCGACCGAGCTTTTTGAAATCCCGCAAGTCGTCCCGCCAGTTGGGCTGAGGAACAATGGCTACTTTGAATCCTTCGGCTTCGAGGATGCGGCCTATCACTGCTGCTCCAAATGAGGGATGGTCAACGTATGCGTCGCCGCTGAACAAGATCACATCAAGTTCTTCCCAGCCGCGGAGTTCTGTTTCTTTCTTGGTTGTAGGTAACCAATCGGTCAGTCGATATTCTTTCATGCCGCAAAGTTACGAATAAAATGAAAACAATTTCTAAGTCTTGCCGAAGAATAATACTTGTCATATTGTACAATAAATAAAAAAAATGATAAAAGACAACAAGCATATATTATACTAAGACGATATAAAAAGTTAGCCTCATTTTGGTGAGGCTAACTTTTTTCAAACTTAAAAGTTTATTCATTTCTGGATAAAAGAACAGGTTTTCCTGCTTCTCCACTACCACTTGTAGTAGGGCTATTCGGAATGTGGATAGTCGTCGTTTGACCATCTGGATATACGATATCAAAACTAGATGGAGCACCATTCGCATACCAAGCGGCATGATAAACCACAACTTCATAAACCACACCTTGCGCTAAAAACAACGTAAAGTAACCTCCATGATAAACTTGAGGATTGTCAGTCTTATCAAAATCCATAGTTATCGGCAATAAGCCGCTAGCAACACCACTATTAGGTTCCCATTGAACAGCACCATAGTCAGGAACAACAACTGCTGACAAATTCAAACAACAAAACAACAAAAAAGTAAAAAACAAGACAACATTTTTTTTCATATCACATAAAATTAAAGGGTTATATAATATTCGAAATATAAATATTTTATCAATATAAAAACTATTTATATATGATTTTAACATATAATTTGTAAAAAAAATGATAGAACGACATCAGTTATTGGATTGTGTCGTTCTAAGAAGCTGTTTTGATTTTTATTGCTGTCCGATAAAACTTTTTTCTATACTACAAAGGACTAATTTTATTTAGATGATTCGGTCCTTTGTGTTTGTTTAACTATTTGATTGTAAGTAAAATAGTTATTAGTAGAAGTGCACATTTTGGCGGACAGACGCTCTATAGTCAGATCCTAAAATAGCTTGATAAGTCCAAAGTTCCTCAGATGAGTCGCAATTGTGGTGGTGGACGCTATATAAAGCGCTTTGATTATTGGATATATCTAATTGTGATGTTATGCTTTGATTATTCGGTTTGACTTCTTGCGTGAAATCACCACATCCTTACAAGCAAAAACTCGCAAACTAAGCCATCTTGGTCTATTTATAATGACTTTCCGAAGCACTCTATCAGATACTAACAAACTATTTGTTCAGTTTTTGCTGAAAATACTCGTTTCTGCACAATGAAAGAGATGATATCGATAGAGAAGGATTCTTCGGACCGACATCATCTCAGAAGTTATTTTACCGTAAATTGTAAAGTCATCAACTCGCCGTCATAGATCTCACGGAATCCTATCTTCTGTTCCGAAAGGAATTCCTTCATATCTTTAAATGCTTGTTTGTTGGCCATGATGATTTGCAACGTTTCGCCCGACTTGGCTTCGCACATTGCTTTTATGGCCGGTATGAGAGGGCTATAGGTGCTCGTCTCACAAGTGTTGATAATTCTCATGCTTCCTCCTCTTCATCTTCTTCGTCTGCTTCTTGATTGGTAAACCAATTCAGATAAAGGACAACCAGTTGCTGAAGTCCGAAAGCTTTCATGTTATTATGATAGATCACATCAATACAAAGGTCGAGTAAGTCTTTGCTGTCCTCTTCTTGACTGGCGATGAGGGAACGGATATTTAATCTGAGCTTTTCTAATACATCTTCGTCAATAATTCCATGACTATCTATCAAATGCCGGAATAAGGCATATTTCTCAATAGTCTTGAGGTCCTTTTCAGAAATTTCTATGCTGCGAGAGCCGCTGGGATTGGCTTGAATAGTATACATGGTGTTTCTTTTTAAAGGTTATTACTATAAGCAAAGATAAAAATAATCATTAGAGTTTATCCATTTAAGTCATTTATTTTTCTAAAAAGAACTTAAGAACGGTTGCCATAATGGCCGAACGGTCGTTTTCTGATTTTATGCTCTCAAAAGGGAAGCCCAAAACAAAGGTGCGATAGTCGCTACCTTTATAGGCTATTGCCGCAGGAAGATCGGTCCCGTGGTATAATAGAACCGGGAAGGCGGTGGCGGTGGCTTGCAGACTTTCCGGAGCGGTAACTGCATAACGATCCGGATTGAGCTCGCGGGAAATGATCACTGTTCGTCCCAATCCGCTGATCTTGTCGGTCTCTACTGTTCTGATAGATTCTTGATAACGGTATTTTAGAATGTTTTGGGTAAATTCTCGATCGCCTACGGTCTTATTCATATCGCTGCCGAGGTAGGAACCGCTGACGAGCAAACGACCACCGGACTGACAGTAGCTGGTGAGTAGGCGTTGCATTGGTGAAGTGAAAGTCTTGTAATATCGTGAAGCGGCGGGATCGTCTTTCTCTAAACCGAGGATATAGTCGACTGCGGCATAAGGCTCTAGGTCGATCTCGTTTTCTTCAACGGCCTCGTCACTCGATGAGACAAAGCTGAAAGCACCGGACGCCTGAATAGCTTTCCCGTGAATGAATGGGTAATCGAACGTGTTGCCTGCTACTTTGATGCCTTCGAGTTCGCTACCACTATAACCGAGACTTCCTTCGCCCTCTTTTCCGCCTTGTTTGCGATCGAAGGTTTGCTGTGCCCCACATAACGAGAGGTTGTAGTGGTAGGCTACACCGGGGTCTTTGGCGAGATCGAATCCGCAGGTGGTCGCCGTATTAATGATGGCAGGACCGGATAAACGGTCGAACCCATTTATAATCAGTAGGCGGGCTTGCTCTTTAGGTGCTTTATAGGCTGAAAGGATCTCCGACGGAAAACTTTCGCCACCACGGTTGACGGCAGTGACCTTGAACGAATAGACCAAACCGGGCTCGATTTTGAGGGTGTGGTGAGGTTCACTCACGTAAACGCCATTATCGAAACCTCCATAACCGATCCGGGTGTAGACCACATAGCCTTTGGGAGTGGCGGTCGGTTCTAAAGGATCGTTTTCGGGTCTCCACGATAGCTCGACTGTGTTTTTCTTTTTCCCAAACCGAGTTGAGAAGTGGGTGACGGGCAACGGTTGTACGGTATAGCTTTCGTGATGTTGTGTGGATAGGAACTCTAGGATACCTTTGTAGATAGCACGGCTCACCGTAAATTTAAAGTTTGGATCGTGTCCGAGTTTTAAATCGGCAAAGTTCTGGTGAGAGAGTAGTTCGATGATGGTTGAAGGGACTGCCGGTAAACGTGTCTCGCTATAGTTTCGATCCCACATGCTGCGTCTGGTCCAATCGACAGGGTATGTCTTTTGAATATCATGATTGAGTTGAGTCAAAACAATATCGGTCAAGTCGCGTGAAGCGTATCGACTATGGCCTGCTTGAAGTAAGCCGTTATTAAAATCGGTGGTGTAGACGCCTAACGAACCGATAATCTCGTCCTCTTTACTGTGTCCCGCATCGCTATGTAGAGCAAGGGTCATCTCAAACGGAACCTTTAATCCTTGGTCTTGAGGATTATAAATCGATCCTCCGGAAAGGTAATTGATGGTGTTCGATCGAGTATTGATGTCGTCGGCATAGTCGTTGGCGCGTTGTGGATTGGAGTAGACGGATTGAGGCATACCCGACCATTGGGCATTATAGCGCGCACCTTCTAAATAGCGCGGTAAACCGCTCACGGTCTGACCACGTTTGATGTTGCCTATACCGCCACCAAATCTCACCGCATCGGCACAAACCACGCCGCGTTCTTTACTCTTATTGTTGAGTACGACCATTCCGTAATCGTTGTTTCCTTTATCAAATTCGAAGGTGCCGAGGTAGACCCAGGTACCACCGCCAATTTGTTGGTTGACCGTAAACTCGGTAACGCCTCCTTTGTGGAAGACGAGATAGTTAGCGTTGCTGATGCTACCGGGAAGTGATTGGTAGGAGACATAAACGGCATATTTTCCGGTTTCGGGGATGGTGGGTACCCATTCGGCAAAGGCTTTACCTTTCTTTTCGGTCGAGACATAACGGGCACTGCCACTTTGAAAGGGGGCTTCTCCGTCTTCATAGGTGCTCTTCCGCTGAGCAAAGCCCTGACGATCGGTGGTTTGCCATTTACCTTTACGACTCTTGATTTCTAAATAGACTGATCCGTTCGGGGTGTCATTGTCGACAATGACTTCATGGGTTTGTGTGTCTCGTTCGCGAGGTGTATATACATAGGCGCCCGCGTTTTCGAGCATTGGGATGAGGTAAGGAACGACGAACGATTGAGTAAATAGGTCTTCTGTGGTACAAAAGAGTCGCGGACGTTGCCATTCCCATTGTTTGGTTTCGTTTCTATAATATTTACCGTGACTTTGCCAGAGGGCAAGGTGACGATTCTCAAGTCCTTCTTTGATGTCATAGGGGCGTGAGTGATTGCTGACCCATGGCGCGCTTTTGTACTCTGACGGAGATAAGCGGCTTTTATCTTTCTTCTTTAGGTAAAGGTTAGGAATGAGTTCTTCTATTGGTTTTCCATGACTGTATACGGTGGTTTTAAAAAAACAAACCGGACCGGGGAGGAGTTGTTTGATGTCCGAATAGATGCGTTCAACTTGATCCGGACGGAACGGCTGGTAAGCAAAGCTTTCTGAGGTTTGGATGTCGATCGTTTTATGGTCATAGTCGATTTTAACGTCTTCGAGTTTAAACGTTGGAGTTCTTGTGTCGCAAGGATACTGACTGAGATACTCCGATAAGCGTTGTTTAACGGTCTTTTCAATGGCTTGTCCGAACAAGACTGGATGGGCGCTTAAAGTAAACAGTATAAGGAGGAGAATTATCTTTTTCATGATTGGGATGTTTTGTCTAGTTATAAAACCAGAGTGATCGAAGATCGGGGCTTTGGTTTCTGTACAAAAATAAAACATTTAATTGAAGGGAAGATCAAAAGGATGATTTCTTTTTTCCTTCTGAATTGGTCACGCCTTTTGAAGGTGGTCGATTATTGGGATTGATTCTATCATGGGGGGGGTAACAGATTCAAAGAAAAAAGTCTAACTTGGTTGAGGAACGAGTGTGGTGAAGTTGAGGAGTCTTGAGTACAAAAAAGAAGGGATTGTCCGATTTAACGGACAATCCCTTTATAATGATGCTTTATTTTTATAGAGGAACGTATTCTACAAACGCTTCCATAGCTTCATATGATGCTAAACCGAGGCTGTCGTATAATGCAGCAGTACCGCGGTTACGCTCTTCACTACGTTGCCAGAATAATCTCTCGTCATTACCCAAGAATGGAGCACTTTCCATTTGAGATTGATGCTTCAAGATCGAGTTACGTTTAGCACGCAATTCTTCCGGACTAATAGGAACAGCCATTTCGATGTTCTCAATTTCCCATTCAGCCCACGCACCACGATACATCCAGATACGACAGTCTTGCAACCATTCTGCACCTTCTTCTTTTTCAAGATCGATTGCGGCAAAGACTGAATCGGTACAAACACGGTGAGTTCCGTGAGGGTCTGCTAAGTCACCGGCAACAAAGATTTGATGTGGTTGTATTTCACGTAGCAATTCTCTGATGATCTTAACGTCAGCTTCGCTGATTGGATTCTTCTGAATCTTACCGGTTTCATAGAACGGAAGATCTAAGAAATGACAACGTTCCAAAGGAATATTGTTGTAAGTACATGCTGTACGTGCTTCACCGCGTCTGATCAATCCTTTGATGGTTAAGATATCGCGGGTATCCATGTCACCGTCTTTCTTGTCTTTCAGGAATTTACGAATTTCTGCGTATTTCTTATTAATCATCTCATCTTCACTATTATTGAAGATTTGGTTGAATCCATTGATGAAGTGTAAGAAGCGTACAACTTCTTCATCACCAACGGCAATGTTACCAGAGGTTTCATAAGCGACGTGAACTTCATGTTTTTGCTCAACCAACCGACGGATTGTTCCACCCATTGAGATCACATCATCATCAGGGTGAGGAGAGAAAACAACAATGCGTTTTGGGTAAGGTTTCGCACGTTCCGGACGATAAGTGTCGTCTGCATCAGGTTTACCACCTGGCCATCCGGTAATGGTATGCTGAAGATCGTTGAAGATCTTAATATTTGCGTTGTAAGCAGAACCGTATAATGCCAATAATTCACTTAATCCGTTTTCGTTGTAGTCTTTATTGGTCAACTTCAAGATTGGTTTGCCGGTGATCTGACATAACCAAACAATAGCGCTTCTGATCAATTTATCGTTCCATTCACAAGAAGTCACTAACCAAGGACGTTGGATACGAGTCAGGTTGGCTGCTGCAGAAAGGTCGATAGCAACGTGTGCGTTATTATGAGTTTGCAGGTAAGAAGCCGGAATAGAATCTGATACTGGGCTTTCGACGCATTCTCTGACCATTTTGGCTTTGTCTTCACCCCATGCTAGCAAATAAATCTTTTTACCGGAAAGGATGGTTGAAACACCCATAGTGATAGAACTGATCGGTGTATTTTCAATGTTTCCAAAGATCTTAGCGGCTTCGTTACGTGAACTGTTGTCCAATAGGATTAGACGGGTCGTTGAGTTTAAGCGAGAGCCCGGTTCGTTGAACGCGATGTTACCAACGCGACCAATACCTAATAAGGCGATATCAATGCCGCCGAAGCTTTCGATACGTTGTTCGTATAAGCGACAATGTTCAAAGATTGTATCTTTAGCAATTGTACCATCTGGTGAGAAAACGTTTTGTAGGTCAATATCAACATGGTTTAAAAGCATGTTTTTCAATGCGTTTAAGTTACTGTTGATGGCGTCTGCAGAAAGTGGATAATATTCGTACATGTTGAAAACAACCACATTACGGAAGCTTAATCCCTCTTCTTTGTGCATACGGATTAGCTCTTTATATACAGGGCTTGGACTATTTCCACCCGGTAGAGCTAAGACACAAAAACGTCCGGCTTTTTGTTTATCGCGAATCATTTGAGCAATCTCGCATGCAATGTAGTTCGCGCCCTCTTCGATTGACTCATATATTTCTGTAGGAACTTTTTCTAGACGAGTCAAAACTGATTTTTCAAATGCATTCTCAGGTCTGTAGTATCTGGGGGAGACCCTATTGAGAGTGATTTGAGAACTAAGATTAGTTTTCATAAAGTTGTATATTAAGTTATGTTAGATAAGAGTCTAGTGTGACTGTGTTTGTTTTTGAACCACAAAGATACAAAAGAACTTTTAAGGAAGAACTACTAAAAACTAGGTATTGTTGCGTATAGTTGTCCTTTTTAACATTTGTTTGACTATGGTTGTTAAAGCTGAAATTCGTCAGCATCTTTCCATACAGGAAATTTCTCTCTGAACTCTTTTAGGCTATTTAAAGATAATCTGGCTGTTATGCAATTTTCCTGTTCATCGTTGGCTTGAGCTTGTATTTCTCCTTTGGGAGAATAGATGATGCTACCACCATTATAGGTTAGTCCGTAGCCGTCTATACCGATACGGTTGACTCCGCAAACATAGCATTGGTTCTCTAAAGCTCTGGCACGAAGTAGGGTGTCCCAGACTAAACGGCGTGAGGTGGGCCAGTTGGCTACATAGATCAATAGATCGTATTCATTCTTTATGTTGCGGCTCCAGACCGGAAAACGAAGGTCATAACAAATGAGTAAACAGATATTCCAACCTAGGTAAGAAATGATCGGTCGGTGGTTTCCGGATTGAAACGATTTGGGTTCGTTGCCCATCCGAAAGAGATGGCGTTTGTCGTAGTAATATTCTTCTCCTGTAGGAGTTAGAAAGAAACCTCGGTTATAATGTCGGGTTCCCTCAACTGCAATATAGCTTCCTGTGAGGGCTATTTGATATTGTCGACTCCAGTCTTTTAGGGTGGTTATGGTTTCGGCATCTGTTTTTTCACCGAGAAGATGACTCTGCATGCTGAATCCGGTGGAAAACATCTCGGGTAAAACAACAATCTCCGTTGTTCCACAAAGGACTTGAAGCCTGTCGTGGAGTAAACGGAGATTTTCTTTTTTATTTTCCCAAACGATGTCCGATTGTATGGCTGTTATTCGTATAGGGTCCATGGTTCGTTTGTTTTATAGTTCCCCTAAAGCGAAGTTTTCGGGGTGTTTGCCTTTAAAGTCTTTGAAATAAAGCTTTATCTCGCGGAGATCTTTCTCTAAATCACCTGTGGGCATTAATGACTTGGTCATGGTAACTGTCTTTTTTTCATAGTCAATTCCAATGAGCACAATAGGCACTTGAGCCTTCATGGCGATGTGATAAAATCCTTTTTTCCATTTCGGATTAGCCTTTCTTGTTCCTTCGGGAGTAATGGCTAAATGAAATTTTTTAGATTTTGCAAAGACTTTGGTCATCTGATCGACTAGTGATGTTTTTCGACTTCTGTCTACCGGAATACCGCCAACTGCTTTGAAGAAAAGTCCAAGAGGAAAGAAAAACCATTCTTTCTTCATCATGAAACTTGTTTTACGCCCAGTTGAACCGTAAAAAAGTTTACCGATAAATAGGTCTAAATTGGTCGTGTGAGGAGCAGCGCACACTACACATTTGTCGTATTCAGGAACAGAAACTACCGATTTCCATCCTAAGATGCGATGGTAGATAAAGCTATAAATGGCTTTTTTCATTAATCTAAGTTTTCGATGGCTTTGTAAATTTCTTCTGTCTTTTTATCAAAATCGGTAAAGAGTTTCTTATAGAAATTCTTCACATTGCCTGGCTCTGTGTGACTGATACGGCTTAGAAACTCGCATTGAGTATTGATGATATCAGCCAAAATTGCTTCGGCTTTTTCTGCATTTGCTTCAGGCTTGTTCTTTTTGCATAAGAAACAATCGATGAATAACTCACTACAGATATTATTGATACTCTTTTTTAATAATCTTCTACTTGCCATAATATTTAGTTTAAATTGATTATATCTTTTAAAGTTGCAAATTTAACAATAAAATCAAATAGGTTCATACCTTTTGACTACTATTTTTAAATAGGACGAATGAAGCCTAGAAATAGAATCCTAAGTTTATGTACGAGTTAACTTTCTGTGTTCGATTGGAATATCCGATGGAAAATTCAATCGGACCGAATGCACTATTTAATCCATAGGCTATAGAACCACCGTAAATCGGCTTACTTTTTAATGTTTTAAAGAAATGATTATTGCTTAATGCGCAGTTAGCTGTTAAGGTTAGATAATGTACACTTCCCATGCGTTGTCTGAATTTTAGAGAAGCAACGGTTAAGGCATTATCCAAAAGTTCGATGTCTGCCATTCCTTCAAAAGGGAGTTGTTGAGGTTCGTACATTCCTGGTGAGGCTCCTCCTAGAATGTTGTAATAAGGGTATGGGAAATCTCGTCCGATCAAAACCCGACTGTAGATGGATGGCAGTATTGAGAAGCGGGTGGTGATTGGCATGACGTTATTCCATGATAAGCTGAGGGCTGAGAATGGCGTATGTTTCTTGTATTGTAGGAAATTGTCTGTGTAAATGGTATGCGATACTTTAAAGTCGTTTCCTTTATTGGGGAAATAACCTCTGTCGAAGGTGTTGTAATGCAGTTGTGCATAATAACTGAGAAAATGTTCTGATGGGACGTTGATGGTATATTCCGGTTTCCTAAATAAGAAGTCTTTATAGTGATAGTATTCAAATCGTATGCCGGCACTGAGACGTAGATTCTTGTGCCAGACGTCAGATAGGCTTAAATCGCCCATATGATAGCTATAGGTCACATTGTAAGAGCGACTACCGTTCCGGTAAATATTGAGATCGTTGTATTGGTATAAGTAAGACAGTGTAATGTTTCGTTGTTGAAGAGGTTCTAGTATATAATCCACTCGTCCGGCGTAACGTTTGCCTAGCCGTCCGGTTATTGATACTCGGGATGGTGTGCGTGTGTTGAGACGCGTTGTACCGTTAATGAGCAAGGTGGCTATCTCATTTGAGTCAAATCGAACGCCGAGATTGATTTGTTTTTCATATTTTTCTTCAATAAAGAAACTTAAGTTGTATCCGTCATCTGTTTTTGTGAGTTTGTAGCTAACACCGGAATAAGATTGATTGCCTCTTAATTGATTCAACACAAGTTCGATTTGTTGAATAGATGTTTCTTTGTTTTCTTCTAAGCGACCTTTTTTCATGAGCCATTTCTTGTCTTGTTCTTCAACCCCGAAAAACGAGATCTGTTTGATGTATATTTTTCTTAATATTGATAAAGGATTATATGGACCGTGGGGTTTTATTTCGAAATCCTGACTGATTCCGATCTTCTTTTTTAGTGTTAATAGCGCTTTCCATTGATTGCGAGCAGCATCTTCACCTCGCTTCATCAGAGTGTCTATGGCTGTTGGTGTGAAATTTGCAGAAGAATAACCTTCTACATTGACTTTGATATAAACATCGGTCATATCGATGTTTTCTTGATGGTTTGATTGACAGGTAATATCTACGATTTGACCAATGATTTCCGGAGCGCTATTTAGTTGATTGGCTTCTTTGAGCTTACTTTGAACATCTACTCCGATAATAATATCCGCTCCCATTGCTTTTGCCACATCTGCGGGATAATTGTTGCTTATTCCTCCATCGACTAAAACCATATTGTTTAATCGGACGGGAGTGAAAACTCCGGGAATAGCCATGCTTGCGCGCATTGCCGTGGCGAGTTCCCCATGATGAAAAACGATCTGTTCACCGGTCACAATATCATTAGCTACACAAGCGAAAGGAATGGGAAGTCGATTGAAATCGATGGAGTCGTGATAACCGACAGTGAGACTAGAAAACAGGCTCGTTAAATTTTCTCCCTTAATAAATCCGCCGGATATAGCGTCTTTGGGCTTTTTGATAAATGGAAAAGATAAGACATACTTTTCTGATAATTCGCGGTTACTTAGCGATAAATCGCCACGTTTTACGCGATCGGAAAGTAGAAATCCCCAATGTTGTTTTCTAACCATGCTGTCCAATTGATTGGGGGTGTAGCCTATAGCATATAGACCTCCAACGATTGATCCCATACTTGTACCTACTACTAAATCAATGGGAATGCCAGCTTCTTCGATAACTTGTAAGGCTTTAATATGGGCTAAACCTTTAGCTCCACCGCCACTTAATACAACTCCTACTTTCTTTCGGTTTTGTTGTGGGTATGCTGTCACGATAAAGGTGGGGAAGCATAAGCCGATGAGTATAAATGCATGTAGTTTTCTCATTTTTCTTTAGATTTGTTGATCAGCACTCTAATTTACTAAAAAAAGATTATAATGATGTTGCTCTGTTGTTCTTTAAAAATCATAAATAAAGGATTTTTAAACATCCTATCATGATATTGTTAAACACTATACCTTAAACTAATGTTCTTATTATTAGAAATAATTAGTGAAGCACCTTAGATCGGTACTTTAGCTCCTCTGAGATAGACAATAAAATAGAGTGGTTCTTTCATTTCTCAGAAAAAAATGCGAAATTTGCACCGCTTTCAATAGATATGAAACTTACTAACACCTTTAATATATAAAGAAAATGACTAAAAGTGCATTGCAAATAGCAAGGGCTGCTTATCAGCCCAAACTTCCTAAAGCGCTTGCTGCGGGAGCAGTAAAGGCTGTAGAAGGCTCTTCTACTCAATCGGTTGCTGATCAGGATGCGATCAAAGCATTGTTCCCTAACACTTATGGAATGCCATTGATCACATTCGAAACAGGTGAAGCTGCTCAACTACCGGCTATGAATGTGGGTGTGATCCTTTCGGGTGGACAAGCTCCTGGTGGACATAATGTGATTTCAGGTTTGTTTGACGGAATCAAAAAAATCAATTCAGAAAATAAGTTGTTTGGATTTATTTTGGGCCCTGGTGGTTTGGTTGACCATAACTATATTGAATTAACTGCTGAAATCGTTGAAGAATATCGTAATACTGGTGGTTTCGATATCATCGGTTCTGGTCGTACTAAATTGGAATCTGAAGAACAGTTCGAAAAAGGATACGAGATTATCAAAGAACTTGGTATTAAGGCTTTGGTTATTATCGGTGGTGATGATTCAAATACTAACGCTTGTGTATTGGCTGAGTATTATGCTGCCAAGAAATGTGGCGTACAAGTTATTGGATGTCCGAAAACAATTGATGGTGACTTGAAAAACGAGATGATTGAAACTTCTTTTGGTTTTGATACAGCTTGTAAAACTTATGCTGAAGTGATTGGTAATATTCAACGTGACTGTAACTCTGCACGCAAATATTGGCACTTTGTTAAGTTAATGGGACGTTCTGCTTCTCATATTGCTTTGGAATGTGCTTTGCAAGTTCAGCCAAATGCTTGTATCATTTCAGAAGAGGTTGAGTCTAAGGATATGTCATTGGATGATGTTGTAACTTATGTTGCCCAGATTGTAGCTGACCGTGCTGCGCAAGGAAATAACTTTGGTACAGTACTTATTCCTGAAGGATTAATTGAATTTATTCCTGCGATGAAGCGTTTGATTTCTGAGTTGAACGATTTCTTGGCTGCTAACTCTGAGGAGTTTTCACATATCAAACGTTCTCACCAACGTGATTATATCATTAGCAAACTGAGTCCGGCTAATTCTGTTATTTATGCTAGTCTTCCTGATGGCGTAGCTCGTCAGTTGACTTTGGATCGTGACCCTCATGGTAACGTACAAGTTTCTTTGATTGAGACTGAAAAATTGTTATCAGAAATGGTTGGAACGAAATTGGCTGCTTGGAAAGAAGAAGGCAAATATGTGGGTAAATTTGCTGCTCAACATCACTTCTTCGGTTACGAGGGACGTTGTGCTGCTCCTTCGAACTTCGATGCGGACTATTGCTACTCATTAGGTTACACAGCTTCTGTGTTGATCGCTAATGATAAAACGGGTTATATGGCTTCTGTTCGTAATACAACAGCTCCTGCTACAGAATGGATTGCTGGTGGTATTCCTATTACGATGATGATGAATATGGAACGTCGTCACGGTGAGATGAAACCTGTTATCCAAAAGGCTCTAGTGAAGCTTGATGGTGCGCCATTTAAGGCTTTTGCTTCAAAACGCGAACGTTGGGCTGTTGAAACTGATTATGTTTACCCGGGTCCTATTCAGTATTTTGGTCCAACTGAAGTTTGTGACGAACCGACCAAAACTTTACAATTGGAACAAAGCAAGTAATTGCTTAATATATTCTTTGCTTTTATGATGGAAACGTCATAAAAGCAAATGATTTGAAAAATAAAGCCTCTTTTCTTTTTTTTCTTTTCATTATTAAAAACGATAAGAAAAGAGGCTTTTTCTTTTTGACTATTATGGCTACATCGTCCAAAACTTCTCGTCAAGCAAAGAGTGCTTCCTTGAAAAGGAAAAAATCAACAAAGAAACGGGGTAAGCACAATCGTACCATGCCTGCATGGATACGTCATTTGTTGACGATAGGTGTTATCGCTTTTTTTTCTTGTGTATTCTACTTCTTTTTTATTCGTCCTTATGCTTATCGTTGGAAGCGTTGTCCGGGGCATAAAGAATATGGTGTTTGCATACCTTGTGGATATCAGGTTCATGGATTGGACATTTCTCATTATCAAGGTAAGATAGATTGGGCTCAATTAGCCTTGAATAAAGATTCTGAGTCGCCTATTCATTTTATCTTTTTGAAAGCGACGGAGGGTGGTGATCATAGTGATAGTACTTTTCAAAGGAATTTTGTTGAAGCTGGCCAAAATGGTTTTATACGCGGAGCATATCATTATTTTATTCCAAATACAGACCCTCTAAAACAAGCTGATTTTTTTATAAGTATCGCTAAACTGGATTCAGGTGATTTACCTCCGGTTCTCGATGTTGAAACGACTGGAAGAAAAAATAAGAAAGATCTTCAAAGAGCTTTAAGGAGATGGTTAGATCGTGTTGAAGCGCATTATAATGTTAAGCCTATTTTGTATACGTCTTATAAATTTAAAATGAAGTATTTGAATGATGCTTCTTTTGATGCTTATCCTTATTGGATTGCGCACTATTATGTTGATTCTGTCGAATATAAAGGGAAATGGGACTTTTGGCAGCATACGGATGTGGGACGGGTGAATGGCATTGAGCACGATGTTGATCTTAATGTGTTTAATGGCTCTCTTGATGATCTGAAAAGTTTGACCATTCAAAGTAAAGTGACGCCTTGATATTGTCTTATATGAAAGATAAAAGTGAGACTTATCATTAATGCTAACGTAAATCTCGCTTTGTTTCTTTAACGGAAAGCTTGTGCTCTATTTTAAGATAAACTTCACCATAGCCCAATTATTCTTTTCTTTATGATATTGAAAACTTAGCTGGTGCTTCTCTGCTTCTTCGCGTATCGTTGGAATATCTTCGATGTAAAACCCACTCATTAATAATTCACTGCCGGATTTCATGCATCTGACGTATTGTTTTATATCATTGAGAAGGATATTGCGATTTATATTTGCGATGATCACATCAAATGGCCCTTTCCCATCAAGCGTATTTGCATCTCCTTGTAATACCGTGATATTATCAACTTGGTTGAGCTCAATATTTTCTTGAGAGTTGCGTATACACCATTCGTCAATGTCAATGGCTAGACAAGGGCTTGCACCTCGCATTCGTCCCAAGATGGCCAATATGGAAGTACCACATCCCATGTCAAGGAGAGATTTATGTTCTAGTTTTGCACTTAATAGTTCGTTAAGTATTAAGCTGGTTGTTTCGTGATGTCCAGTACCGAAAGCCATCTGTGGATTGATCACAATGTCGTAATCTGTCGATGGAATGTCTTTGTGAAAAGTGCTGTGAATAGCACAGCGGGTATCTATTATAATGGGTTGAAAATAATTCTTTTCCCATTCTTCATTCCAATTTTTGTCTTCTGCTTCAGAATATTGATAAGATATCTCGATATCTGGTAATGGGAAATCTTCGATGGCTTCTTTAATCAAGTTCTCATCACATAATTGTTGTTGGATATATGCGGTTATTCCATCTTCTTGATGAGTGAAGCTTTCGAATCCAACGTCGCCTAGTACTGCTGTCAAAACGTCATTTGCAACTTCTGTGCATGGATGTGTTTTGAATATAAATTCAAAGTATTTCATTTTTTTCTGATAATTCTATTAATGATGATGCAAAGATAGTGAAGAATAGGGAATTCCCTATTCTTGTTTCGGGAAATTCTACCTAACAACATTATTTCCTTTATTATCTTTGTAACATGCAAAAAGAGTGTGAATTTATGTAAACCTGATTGTTATGAAAAAGATTGTTTTTTTATTAATTCTAATGCTGAGTCAGATTGTAAACTTGATGGCTCAACAAGTGGAGGATGATCTTTACTTTATTCCTTCTAAGGATAAAAAAGAAAAGAATGAGGTGAAAGTAAAAGAGAATGCGAAAAAGCAAGCAAATACGACTCGCATTTATACTTCACCGGGAACAACTGTGGTCGTTAAGGATCGTAAGGGAAATGTTCGGGATGTTGATGAATATAATCGTCGATACTCTGCTCGTGAAAATGAATTTTCACTAAATGACGATACTTTGATTATAGAAGAAAAGGATCGCCCAGACTTGGATGGTGAATGGATTGGTGGTGAATTTAGAGGTACACGTGATGATTACGAATATGCTGAACGCATTATTCGTTTCCGTAATCCTCGTTTTGCAATTAGTATTAGCAGTCCGTTGTATTGGGATATTGTTTATGGTGTTAATTCTTGGGATTGGAATGTCTATACAGACGGATTTTATGCTTATGCTTTTCCGACTTTCACTAATCCGCTTTGGTGGAATTGGCGATTTGATTCATGGAGTTGGAGATGGTCTAGACCTTATTATGGCGCAGGATATTATTCGAATTATTGGTATAATGATTTCTATTGGGGCAATAGTTGGTATGGCTCTAATTACTGGGGATACCCTTATTGGAATTCTCCATCATGGGGATGGGGTGGTGGATCTCATCGAGATATGGTTTATACTAATCGTCATTCTCCTTCGAGGGATCATTGGACTGGACGTGATCGAACAATAAATTCGCGATATGATTATACTAGTCGATCTCAAGCTAATCGTGTAGGAGCATACAACCGTTCAACTGGCAGGGTTGTTGGTAGTCGTACTTCTCTTGATCGTTCTAGAGTGAACTCTCGTTCAAGTAGCTCTTCTAGCCGTTCCAATGTGTATACTCGGCCAAGTAGTACTCGTGAAAGTGTTAATACAAATAGAGGATCTAGCAGTCGTTACTCTGGATCAAGTCAAGGAGTACGTTCTTCTTCCTCTTACGATAGCAGATCTTCTAATCGTTCTAGTAGTTCTAGTCGTACATATGTTCCGCAGAACTCTAGTAATTCTAGAGAATCGTATAATAGTTCTTCTAGCAGCAGTTCTCGAAGTAATAGCTCTTCAAGCAGTAATTCGCGAAGTAGTAGTGGATCTTCTAATGGTGGATCAATGCGTGGAAGTAGTAGACGATAGATTTAAATTCTTTTCATTAAATATATAGCTTATGAAAAAATGGATATATTCGACTTTAATTGTCTTGTTTTCAGCAACGAGTGTGTGTGCTCAGACTATATACGATGTTGTGAATTTGAGTAATAAAGATCTTAATGGTAATGCTCGGTTTGTTGGAATGGGAGGAGCTATGGGTGCTCTAGGTGCTAATATTTCAACGATAAATACTAATCCGGCTGGAATCGGTTTGTATCGAAGTAGTGATATTATGACTTCGTTCAGCTTTTCGACTTACGGAATTGAATCGAGTTATGGAGCAGAAACGTTTAAATCTAACCATAATAAATGGTCGTATGATAATGTCGGTTTTGTTTATTCATCAAAAGTGGGAAATACTTCGACTTTGCGATATGTGAATTTTGGATTTAATTATACCCGTTCGAAATCATTTGATAAGTACATGTCAATGGCAGGGGTGATTAATAAAACTCTTAATGGTAAGCCTATTTCGCAAACCGATCAAATGGCTGTTAAGGCTAATCAAATGAGAGGTGATTATGGGTCAGCTGGTGATATCAAAACAATTAAGTCATCAGATCTTTTTGATCATAATTTGGTTGGTTGGCTTCCTGCCGTTGGTTGGTTAGGTCATTTGTATGATTTTTCAGATTCGGATGATAGATATGTTACGTCATTTCCTCAACCTGATTCCTGGTTTGATTCTCGAGAAAAGGGTGGAATTGATCAATATGATTTTAATGTCTCCTTTAACTTTAGTGACCGATTTTATTTAGGATTTACTGTTGGTGCTTATGATGTCAACTATTCTAAAAGGTCGACTTATGGAGAAGAGTCTGATTTACTTGTTGGTGAAAACAAATACAAGGAAGGGTATGAAATGACCTCTATGAATAAAATAAATGGTTCTGGGGTGGACTTTAAATTAGGTGCTATTGTTCGTCCGTTTGAAGATTCTCCTTTACGCTTTGGCTTGGGTTTAAATTCTCCGATATTTTACAATTTGACTTATAGAACGAATGTTAGACTTTCGTCAAATATATATTCTTTCGATGATAAGGAGCTTAAAAATTATATAGTAGATTCTTATGACTATATGAACAATAGAGATTATGGGTATGATTTTCGAATTCGGACTCCATGGAAGTATAACTTAAGCATGGGCTATACTGTTGGGAAAAATGTTGCTTTGGGTGCAGAGTATGAATATCAAGATTATTCAACGGCTAAAATGTCATATTCTGACGGTGCAGACATGGCTTATGAGAATTCAACAGCTAAAGAAATGCTTAAAGGAGTACACACGGTTCGTCTTGGAGCTGAATGGAAAGTTGTTCCTCAGTTCGCTTTGCGTTGTGGGTATAACTATATTTCTGAGACATTTGGATCTAGTGCATTTAAGGATTTAGCTCCTAACTCTATTAATACTGATACTGATTATTCTAATACAAAGTCTCAGAGTAATTATACTTTAGGTTTTGGATACCAAGGCTCCTCGTTTTATGCCGATTTAGCTTATCAGTATAGCCAGTATAGTGCTGATTTCTATCCGTTTGATCATCCCGAACTTGCAAAAACTAAAGTGACAAATATGGCTAATAAGGTCTTATTAACTTTAGGTATGCGTTTTTGATATTTTCTAAGTAATAATAATTTTTGTGTGTTTCCCCTAGGTCTGCTGAGTGTCTACAGCATCCTAGGGGTTTTTGTTTGGTAGTTGGTTCTTGTGTTTTGTGCTTTGATGTAATTGCATTTTTATAAAATTGTAATGTCGATAAAGGATATTGTTTGTTGCATTTTTATAAGTATATGTGTCGTTTTTTGAGAATTTTGTGTATTAAAAAAAGATTTCTTGAATTGCCTATAAACCTTTTATTATCGGTTGAGACATCGCTTTAACGTTAGAATGTTTTTAGTGTTTTTGCGATAGGTGATAAAATCAAATTTTGAAACAGTCTATACATGAAAAATGTATATTTAAAATATATTAATTAGAGGTGTTTTAGATCACATTTTTTTATATTTGCATATAAAAATTAAGAAAGTCTAAAATAACACTTAAGATAGATAGAGATGGTAAAGGAAGAATTGATGAAAAAGGCAATATTGCTTTCTAAAGAAAATATAGAAAATGGGGGTGGTCCTTTTGGTGCTATTGTTGCAACACCTGAAGGTAAGATTATTGCAACTGGTGTTAATCGAGTAACATCCTCTTGCGACCCAACGGCCCACGCTGAAGTTAATGCTATTCGTATGGCTGCACATAAATTGGGTACTTTTGATTTGTCTGGTTACGAAATCTATACATCGTGTGAGCCTTGCCCGATGTGTTTAGGGGCTATTTATTGGGCTCACTTGGATAAAATCTATTATGCTAATAATAAAATAGATGCTAAGAATATCGGATTTGATGATTCTTTCATTTACGATGAATTGGATCTGAAGCCGATTGAAAGGAAACTACCTTCAGAAAGGTTGTTAGCGACTGAAGCATTAGAGGTCTTTAAAGCATGGAGTAATAAAGAGGATAAAATCGAATATTGATTTTTTTCTTATATCATTAACTAAACATTATTAAAATGAAAACAAAAAGTTTTTTAGCCATTTTAGCTATCGGTTGCTTGTGCAGTTGTCAGCAAAATGAAGAATTTGACTCTTCAAAGAAGAGTGATGCCATCAGTTTTACAATGAACAGTGATGGTTTAAAAATGGATGGTACAACTCGTGCTATGATTAATGAAGGTTTATTGAAGACTTCATTTGTTAGCGGTGATGTTTTATCACTAGGTACTAGTGATTCGTTCTCTCGCTATATCTTGGGACAAAGCATTTATTCATGGGCTAACTTTAATGCGAGAGGAGTAACTTTTTGTGCCCACTATCCAGAATTATCTAGCTATCAGTTGATCAACAAACGTTATTTTATTGGTGGTAATGAATATCTTTTTGGTACCTCTGCGAATGATATTACGCCAGCTGTTAAGAATGTAAATTTGTCTTTCAAGCGTATGAGTATTCCAGTTGTGTTAGTAGATTCTAAGGGGGCTCCTTATGCGGGGAATGCAAAGGTTACTCTTCACTTGAAAAATCATGGTGTTCAGAATTTGGAAACGGGAGCTGTTTCTGTTGACCCTTTAAATGACACCTTTGCAAATATAGAAGTGAATAAACAATCGGAAGGAAGAATAACCAATATTATTCCTCAAGCAGTTGAATCAGACGATGTGTTTATGACTCTTTCTATTAATGGGCAAAATTATGACTTAGCTCTGCCTAATGATGCCGCTTTTGTATCTGGAGAGACAAAGGCTATCGTTATTGCTTTGCCTGATACAACAATCTCGTTTGCAAGAACAAAAGCTGTTGTTAATAAATATCAGGTGTTGGTTAATGTTAATAATGGCTGTTATGAAATTGGTATTGTTGAGCCTGAGATTCCATTGAGACGATAATAATTAGACAGTTTTTATTCTGTCGATTTTTTTTTTTTTTTTTGACAGCTTGAATAGAGCTGCTTTTTGTATAATGATTGGGTAGAAGTGTAGCTGCTTAAAGTTCTCTTCTGCTCAATTTTTTTGTAATTGATATTGAGTTGCCCTCTTTTTTGATTGATTCTGATGTGGTTATATTGGTTTGAACTGTTTTGTTTGCTTTACTTATTGATTATAATAATAGATGTTCGATGTTTAAATATGTAGATTCCCTAACTAATCTTCTTTCATAAGCAGAAAGAAATTAGTTAGGGAATTATATTATACTTCTGTATTGATTTGTTCTTTTACAGAATCTCTTTTGTTAAAAATATTATTCAGCAATAACTACACGGCTAAGACTAGCGTCATCGTAGAACATGTTATCTACGCCGCCTTTATAGTCTACCTTTAACTGAGCTGTATCTACACCGAAATCATTAACCAACGCATCGCGAACAGTTTCTGCACGTTCCTTACTTAATTTTTCATTGATTGCTTTGCTTCCTGTTTTATTGTCAGCATATCCTGTAATCGTAAAGATCTTATCTTTTGGAGCTTTTTTGATTGCTTCAGCTAAGTAACCTAAGTTAACTTTTGCACCTTTGTTAAGAGAACTTTGTCCGATAGTAAATAGAATGATGCGTGAAGCAGCAGTTGTTTCTTTTTCGATGATAGTCTGAGGCTTCTTGTTTTTAGCAGCAGCTAATTCATCTTTTAGATTTTGATTTTCTCTCATCATTTGATTAAGTTGTTCTCTTACGCGTTGCATATCTTCTTCGCTGATGCCTGTTGTTTTAACACAAGGTTTGTTCCAACCACGTTGCTTAAATTTATAAGTTAAGCCAACTGTTACTGCAGCTAACCCTTCTTTACCATTGCCGCCAAATTCTCCATCAAAACGATCGTGGATTAATGTACCTCTAGCTTCCACATTTAAATCTAAAGCGTTAGATAAACGGAATTTGTTGATGATACCAATTGTGGTAGCCAATTCGTTTGTTGTTGCTGCATCGTCAAATGAGTGTACTGCACCAAATCCTACATAAGGAATAAGGTTGTAAAGACGATTTTCTTTGTATCCATAGAACATGTTAGATAGATTGAATAAAACATCTCCATGGAAATGAGCCATATTCCATTTTTGTCGGTATACCCCGTTGTCGTTTTTTGTTCCGTAAGCGTATTCGCCAAATCCAAATCCTTTAGCTTGAAGTCCGCTGTATTCTATACGGAGTCCGATTCCTGGGGTAAACCACTTGCCAACAGCAATGTCTAAAGCCGGTGCAATGCGTTTTCCGAAGCTGCCTTGGCTGTCGTTGTCACCTATGTAAACTTGCCCGCCGGCACCTACACTGATAAACCAATTGTTCCAAAACGTATTGGTCTCTACCTTGTATTTATCTGCACTACATTCCTTTGGGGATTGTGCATTAACACTTCCTGCAACTAGTATAGTTGCTAAAAGTAAAATTGTTTTCACATTTTTTTTCATAATCTTCTACTTTTTTTTTAATAAAACCTGATATAATATATACCTATTCCTTTCTTTATATTTGCTGATATTAAAAAACAAAGCTATTCTTATATAAAACAATGTATCAAGAAACTTGTTCAAATGAAAACAAATTTTTATTGTCTATATCTGTGTGCAAATGTTTATAAAAAAAATAAACATTAAAATAAAAGTGTTCTAAAAATAACGTTTTTTTTCTATATTGTATTTTTTTTAATATGTTTTTGGGAGGATTTGTTTGTCATAATTGAATGTCTTATTCTTTTTATTTTTGCCTTTTGGGGGATCTATTTATGGTTTTGTGGGATATAAAAAATAATATTGTTTCTGAAGCCAAATAATAATTGTATTTTTGTACCCTAATTATGAGTAGAATAATAGCAATAGATTACGGGAGAAAGCGTACAGGAATAGCCGTTAGTGATACGTTACAGTTGATCGCTAATGGATTGACGACAGTAGCAACTCATTTGCTGCTTTCTTTTTTAGATGATTATCTTAGGAAAGAATCGGTTGAACGGATTATCATAGGTCTTCCGAAACAAATGAATAATGAAATGTCTGAGAATATGAAATATATTCAGCCTTTTGTTAATTCTTTAAAGAAAAAGTATCCCGATCTTCCGGTGGAGTATGTTGATGAACGTTTTACCTCTGTGCTTGCTCATCGGGCGATGTTGGATGGTGGTTTGAAAAAGAAAGATCGTCAAAACAAAGCTTTGGTTGACGAAATTAGTGCAACTATTATTTTGCAAACATATCTTGAAAGTAAACGTTTTCTTAGTCTTTAATAAATTTACATTAAGTTATATATGATTTTACCTATTTATGTATACGGCCAACCGGTGTTAAGAAAGGTGGCTGAAGATATTACGCCCGATTATCCGAGCTTGAAAGAGTTGATTTCTAATATGCAGGAAACAATGGTTCATGCTGATGGGGTCGGGCTTGCTGCGCCTCAGATTGGATTACCCATTCGTGTGGTTACTATTACACTTGATCCTTTGTCG
Organism: Bacteroides sp. QWL-09; assembly: GCF_058683585.1. Taxonomy (NCBI): domain Bacteria; kingdom Pseudomonadati; phylum Bacteroidota; class Bacteroidia; order Bacteroidales; family Bacteroidaceae; genus Bacteroides; species Bacteroides sp. QWL-09. Next base: position 245,787 of record NZ_CM178748.1, read on the forward strand.
GAAGACTTTCCGGAATTTAAAGATTTTAATAAAGTTTATATTAATCCCCATATCCTTGAAGTTGACGGGGAAGAAGTGAGTATGGAAGAGGGCTGCTTAAGTCTTCCTGGAATTCATGAAACAGTAAAAAGGGGTGATCGTATCCGTGTGAAATATATGGATGAAAATTTTGTTCAATACGAGGAGGTTGTAGAGGGTTATTTGGCTCGTGTGATGCAACATGAATTTGATCATTTGGAAGGCAAACTTTTTATTGATCATATTTCACCTTTGAGAAAACAGATGATTAAAGGGAAATTAAATACGATGCTTAAAGGAAAAGCCCGTAGCTCTTACAAAATGAAACAGGTGAAATAAAGATAAAAAAACAGTCTATTTCATTTGAATGGAGTAAAAAGTATTACTTTTGCTCCATTCACAAACATAAATAGATTAATAATGAGGAAGATATTAATAGCTTTATTTTTGTTCCCTGTTGTCTTGTGTGCTCAGATTAATACGGATAGGGTTATGGTGATTGCCCGGAACGCACTTTATTTTGAAGATTATGTGCTTTCCATTCAATACTTTAATCAAGTTATTAATGCTAAACCTTACCTCTATGAACCTTATTTTTTTAGAGCTTTAGCTAAAATTAATCTGGATGATTATCAAGGTGCGGAGACTGATTGCAATGAAGCTATCCTGCGGAATCCGTTCGTGGTGAATGCTTATCAAGTTCGAGGATTGGCTCGCATTCGACAGAATAAGTTTGATGTTGCTATTGAAGATTACCAGAAAGCTCTTGCTTACGATCCTGAAAATACGACTTTATGGCATAATTTGGCTCTTTGCCATATGCAAAAGAAAGAGTATGATCATGCCAAAATGGATATTGAAAAACTTCTTGCTGTCTCTCCTCGTTATACACGCGCTTATCTGATGCGTGGAGAAGTTAATTTGCAACAAAAAGACACGGTTGCTGCTTTGAGTGATTTTGATCAAGCGCTTGATCTTGATAAATACGATCCAGACGCATGGGCTTCTAGGGCTATGGTGCGATTGCAGCAGGCTAAATATGCCGATGCTGAAAAAGATTTGGATTCTGCTATTCGTTATAGTGTTAAGAATTCTGGACTATATGTTAATCGGGCGCTCGCTCGTTTTCATCAAAACAATCTTCGGGGTGCGATGTCTGATTATGATCTAGCTTTACAAATGGATCCGAATAATTTTATTGGACATTATAATCGAGGCTTGCTCCGTGCTCGTGTAGGAGATGATAATCGTGCTATTGAAGACTTTGATTTTGTGATTAAAATTGAACCTGATAATATGATGGCTATATTTAATCGTGGGCTGCTTCGTGCTCAGACTGGCGATTATCGGGGCGCAATTAACGATTATACCTCTGTTATTAAACAATATCCTAATTTTCTTGTAGGGTATCAATACCGTGCCGATGCTCGGCGTAAAATTGGGGATAAGAAAGGTGCGGAATTTGATGAGTTTAAGGTTTTGAAAGCGCAACTTGATAAACAGAATCGGGTGAATAATAAAAATCTAGCACAGAATAATTCTAATCAGTCTGATAAAAATAAGACGCGTAAGAAATCGGATAAGAATATGAATAATTTCCGTAAGATTGTTATTGCAGACGATTCGGAAGCAGATAAGAAATATAAAAGCGATTATCGCGGTCGGGTACAAGATCATAATGTGAACATTAAAAATGAGCCGATGTTTGCCTTGACTTATTATGAAAAGAGTAGTGACGTTAAGAAGTTGGTCTATTTTCATAACGCTATTGATGATTTGAATCGTTCAGGCATTTTATCGAAACGACTTCGATTGACGAATATGGAAGCGCCTCTGACTGAAGAGCAAGTTAAGTTTCATTTTTCTTTGATTGATTCTCATACTTCAGTTATTGTGGCTGATCCCAATAATGCTTGTAAGCGTTTTTCTAGGGCTTTGGATTTTTACTTGGTACAAGATTTTTCGAGTGCCTTGGCTGACTTGAATAAGGCTATTGAATTGGATGAGAAGTTCTTCCCTGCTTATTTCATGCGTTCGCTGATACATTATAAACAGCTAGAATATAAAAAGGCTGAGTTGAATGAGAAAGCTATTGAGGGAGGTGAGGATGCTGAAATTAGAGGAACGCTTGATGTGGGTGGAGTGACTTATGATTATGTAAGAAAAGATTTAGATCGCGTGATTGCACTGGCCCCTGATTTTGTTTATGCTTATTATAATAGAGCAAATTTATTTACGATTACTAAGGATTATCGTTTGGCTATTGCTGATTATGATAAAGCGATAAAGCTTGATCCGTCATTTGCTGATGCTTATTATAATCGTGGTTTGACTCATATCTTCCTTGGAAATAATCGATTAGGATTAATGGATTTGAGTAAGGCTGGAGAGCTTGGAGTCGTGTCGGCTTATAATGTATTGAAGCGGTTTACCGATCAATCGGAATAACATTTTATTAATTATAAATGGGAAACTCAAAAGAAATAATTACTTTTGCGACTTATTAACAGAAAAATATAACATCATTATATCATGATAAAAATTACATTTCCCGATGGCTCTGTTCGTGAATACAACGAAGGAGTGAACGGTTTACAAATAGCCGAAAGTATTAGTTCGCGTTTGGCTCAAGATGTTTTGGCGTGCGGCGTGAATGGTGAAATCTATGATTTAGGTCGTCCTATAACAACGGATGCTTCTGTTGTGCTTTATAAATGGGACGATGAGCAAGGGAAACATGCTTTTTGGCACACGAGTGCGCACTTGCTTGCTGAAGCCTTACAGGAATTGTATCCGGGTATTCAGTTTGGTATCGGTCCTGCCATTGAAAATGGTTTTTACTATGATGTTGATCCGGGAGAGGCGATCATTAAAGAAGGTGATTTGCTCGCTATTGAAAAGAAGATGGCCGAACTTGTAGCTAAAAAAGAAGCTGTGATCAGACAAGATATTGCTAAAACTGATGCTTTGAAAATGTTTGGTGATCGTGGTGAGACTTACAAATGTGAATTAATCTCTGAATTAGAGGATGGTCGTATCACGACTTATACCCAAGGAACATTTACAGATCTTTGTCGTGGTCCTCACTTGTTGACTACAGCTCCGATTAAAGCCATAAAGTTGACTTCGGTAGCTGGTGCTTATTGGCGCGGACAAGAAAATCGTAAGATGCTGACTCGTATTTATGGTATTACTTTCCCTAAGAAGAAAATGCTCGATGAGTATTTAGCGATGGTTGAAGAAGCGAAAAAACGTGATCACCGTAAAATAGGCAAAGAGATGCAGTTGTTTATGTTCTCTGATACGGTGGGTAAGGGATTACCGATGTGGTTGCCTAAGGGTACTGCTCTTCGCTTGAGATTACAAGATTTTCTTCGCCGTATTCAGATGAGACATGATTATCAGGAAGTGATTACTCCGCCAATTGGAAATAAGTTGCTATATGTTACATCGGGGCACTATGCTAAATACGGAAAAGATGCTTTTCAGCCTATCCATACTCCAGAAGAGGGTGAGGAGTACTTTTTGAAACCGATGAACTGTCCTCATCACTGTGAGATTTATAAAAATGTTCCACGTTCATATAAGGATCTTCCTTTGCGTTTGGCTGAATTTGGTACAGTATGTCGTTATGAACAGAGTGGTGAGTTGCATGGGTTGACTCGTGTGCGTAGTTTTACTCAAGATGATGCCCACTTGTTTTGTCGTCCTGATCAAGTGAAAGATGAATTCCTTCGTGTAATGGATATTATCTCTATTGTGTTTCGCTCAATGAATTTTGAAAATTTTGAGGCTCAGATTTCTTTGCGTGATAAAGTAAATCGTGAGAAATACATTGGTAGCGATGATAACTGGGATAGAGCAGAGCAGGCGATTATTGAGGCTTGTGAGGAAAAAGGGCTGAAGGCCAAAATCGAATATGGTGAAGCTGCTTTCTATGGTCCTAAACTTGACTTTATGGTGAAAGATGCGATCGGTCGTCGTTGGCAGTTGGGAACCATTCAAGTTGACTACAACTTACCAGAACGTTTCGATTTGGAATATATGGGATCTGATAATCAAAAACATCGTCCAGTGATGATTCATAGAGCACCGTTTGGTTCTATGGAACGTTTTGTGGCAGTTCTTATTGAACATACTGCTGGAAAATTCCCATTATGGTTAACTCCTGATCAAGTTGTTATATTGCCGATTAGCGAAAAATTCAATGATTATGCCGAGCAGGTAAAAACTTACTTGAGGATGAATGATATTCGTGCTCTTGTGGATGATCGTAATGAAAAGATCGGACGTAAGATTCGTGATAATGAAATGAAGCGTATACCATATCTGTTAATTGTTGGTGAAAAAGAGGCTGAAAATGGTGAAGTTTCGGTACGTAAACAAGGCGATGGTGATAAGGGAACCATAAAATTTGAAGAATTTGCTAAAAATTTGAACGAAGAAGTTCAGAATATGATAAATAAATGGTAACTTTGCAGCCAATTAATATAATAAATTTGCGTGAATAATAAAAAACAAACAGGAAGTAGAAAATTTTCTATGAAGAATGACAGCTTAAAAGGGCAACATAGAATCAACGAGCAGATTCGGGCCAAAGAAGTCCGCATTGTGGGCGATGATATTGAACCAATGGTGTATCCGATTTTCCAGGCTTTAAAGATGGCCGAGGAGAAGGAAATGGATCTTGTAGAGATCTCTCCAAATGCACAACCACCTGTTTGTCGTATTATTGAATACTCAAAATTCCTTTATCAGCTGAAGAAACGGCAGAAGGAACAAAAGGCTAAGCAAGTTAAAGTCAATGTGAAGGAGATCCGTTTTGGACCTCAGACAGATGATCATGATTATAACTTTAAACTAAAACATGCAAAAGGTTTTTTGGAAGATGGTGATAAAGTTAAAGCTTACGTATTCTTTAAAGGTCGTTCTATCCTTTTTAAAGAGCAAGGTGAAGTCTTGTTGTTGCGTTTTGCAAACGATTTAGAGGAATATGCTAAGGTTGATCAATTGCCAGTACTTGAAGGTAAACGAATGATTATTCAATTATCTCCTAAAAAGAAAGACGTTGCTAAGAAGCCGACTACTAAGCCTTCAATTGATGGTGCTTCATCTGAAAAGAAAGCTGAAGCTTCTCAAAAAAAGACAGAAACTTTGCAAGAGAAAAAAGACTGAAATGCGTAACGCGCAGGTATAGTGCGTTGCCATATTATTTAATAATTTAAAAATAACTAAGATGCCAAAGATGAAAACTAACTCCGGTTCGAAAAAGAGGTTTACCCTTACCGGAACAGGTAAAATCAAAAGAAAGCACGCTTTTCATAGTCATATCTTGACTAAAAAGTCTAAAAAGAGAAAAAGAAACTTGTGTTACTCTACAACTGTTGATGCAACTAACGTAGCTCAAGTGAAGGAACTTTTAGCAATGAAGTAATCAAAGCGTACAAGTATTATTAAGTATTAACCGAATGCATTAGCTTTAAGATCGCTACGTGAAGTAACGGCGCTAACATTCAAAAAAAAGTAAAACTATGCCAAGATCAGTAAATCATGTTGCTTCAAGAGCAAGAAGAAAGAAAATTTTGAAACTTACCAGAGGTTACTTTGGTGCAAGAAAAAATGTATGGACCGTAGCTAAGAACACTTGGGAAAAGGGTTTAACTTACGCGTTCCGTGACCGTAGAAATAAGAAAAGAAACTTCCGCGCACTTTGGATACAACGTATCAATGCTGCTGCACGTCTTGAAGGAATGTCATATTCTAAATTGATGGGTGGGTTGCATAAAGCAGGTATCGAAATTAACCGTAAGGTTTTAGCTGATTTAGCTGTTAACCATCCAGAAGCTTTCAAGGCTATCGTTGCTAAAGTGAAAGCAGCATAAGCTTAGAATAATAGAAAAAGTAGGCGTGTCGGATTATTTTCCGGCACGTCTTTTTTTTAGCTTTGCTGTTCTTCTAATAGGAATAGTTCTTTGGGGATGAAATGTTGTCTATGTTTGTAGAGTGGTGACAATTACCTACTCTTTTTCAAAAATACTTTTCTTATAGAATACTTTGTTTATAAGTTTTTTAACTCATTAATGGATGCTTGTTGGGTTTGTGGGTTTTGTTTTTTAGTTTTCTCACAGAAGAAAAAACGTTTGTTTTCTTTGCTTTTTCAGTAAATAGCTCTATATTTGTAATACGAAAATATTGGCCGTATCGACTGGATCGGGAAACTCTTCAAATTAATCTGATATACCGAGAAGGCTTCGATCTTCAATGGCGGGCCACATTCCCTAGGGATAGCATTTATGCCGGTGGATTACAACGAGGACGAGCGCTCAAATCTTGCTTTATCAGAGTTTCATCACATCGTCGGTACGGCTTTTTTTATATACACCTATGATCTTCTATTTCTCAGGGACGGGTAATTCTCGTTGGGTGGCGGAACGGCTAGCTCGGGAACAAAACGAGACGTTATACTTTATTCCACACTGCATTAGAGATAAGAACTATAGTTTTTCTCTTCGTAATAATGAAAAAATAGGCTTTGTTTTTCCTATTTATTCATGGGGGCCTCCTCTCATTGTTCTTCAATTCATTAAGCAGTTACAGGTGATTAGTTATCAAGGGCAATATTTGTTTTTCGTCTGTTCTTGTGGTGATGATATCGGACTAACTCAGAATGTTTTTGTTGATGCAATAAGTCGTAAGGGATGGAAGTGTGATGCAGGTTTTTCTGTTATCATGCCTAATAATTATGTCCTGCTACCAGGTTTTGATGTCGATCCTGATGATGTCCGGCGGAAGAAGTTGACTGAGGCTGTGGATCGTGTCCAGCTGGTGAGTCATTCCATTTGTTGTGAGGCTCACTTATTTGATTGTAATGAGGGGCGCTTTCCTTATTTGAAAACTCGAGTTATTAATCCGTTGTTTAATAAGTTTCCGACTAATCCTAAAAAGTTTCATGCGGCCGATAGTTGTGTGGGGTGTGGGCGTTGCGTGAAAGCCTGCCCGATTCAAAATGTGAAGCTGGTTGATAGAAAACCGGAATGGGGATCATATTGCACCTCATGTTTGGCTTGTTATCATGTTTGTCCAGAACATGCGGTGCAATATGGTAAAGTGACTCAAAAGAAAGGTCGTTATTTTAATCCTTCACAAGGATAATCCTTTATCTTGATTTCACAGTGAGAAAGGTCTTCAATGATAGCTAAGCTTTCTACCCGTATGCCTTTTTCTTCGAGCATCTTTCTTCCGTTCTGGAATTCCTTTTCTATAATGAATCCCATACCGACTAAGTTGGCACCGGCTTGTTTTACAAGGTCGATGATTCCTAATGCTGCATTTCCATAGGCTAGAAAGTCGTCTACAAACAAAACATTATCATTGGGTGTTAAGAAGTCAGCACTGATCACTACATCGTAATCTCTGTCTTTGGTGAATGAGTGGACAGTGGTCGACAAGACATTCTTAATGGTCTTAGGTGATTTTTTTTTGGCGAATACGACAGGAAGATCCATGAGATAGCCAGTCATGATAGCCGGAGCGATTCCGCTAGCTTCGATGGTCATGATTTTGTTGACGTTTGTCGAAGCGAATCGCCGTACAAACTCTACGCCAACTGACTTCATTAGAGCTGGATCCATCTGGTGGTTGATAAAACTGTCTACTTTAAGGATTCCCCCCTCATAACATTTTCCGTCTTGTTGAATTCTTTTCTTTAGTAATTGCATATTATTCTTATTTGAAATACGCTTTATGGGGATATGTACTTAAGCTGTTTGTCCCGATAAAGCATTATGATTATGTTAGTTGTATCTCTGTTTGATCTGCTTGTTCTTTCTATTAGTGCCTATCTGTTGTCGTGTTTATCTATTGAGGGATTATAAAAGGCTGCTATGTGGCAGCCTTTTATAATTTTGGTAGATGATGTTTTACATTAATTGTTCGGCAATCTCTTTTCCGGCGGCAAGTGCCTTTAAATTTAGATTAACAATGTCTTCCCCTTTGCGTTCGAAGATGGCGCGGACGCTATCTTTTATCACGTCATAGGCTATGCCAAGGAATGGAATGGTGGCACCTAATAGTACCATGTTAGCAGTTCTAGTCGAACCGACTTCCTTGGCTATCTTGTCAACATCGAGCACAATTCTATGTGGTAATCGATTAATCTCTAACATTAAGTCTTCTTCGGTGGGATAGTTCGTTATATTTATATATGGAGTGGCATTAGTTACCAACCAACCCTCTTGACTGAGATATGGCAAATAACGCAAGCCTTCCATAGGTTCCAATGAAATAATCAAATCACATTTCCCTAGAGGAATTAAATCGGAAGCAATCGGACGATCGCTGATACGCAGGTTTGATTGTACATCCCCTCCGCGCTGACTCATCCCGTGTACTTCTGCTTGTTTCATGAACAATCCTTCTTTGATTGCTGCTTTACCAATTACTGTTGCAATGGATAGGATACCTTGTCCACCGACACCTGATAAAATGATATCTTTTTTCATAGCTTATTTACTCCTTTTTTTACGTGCTAAAGTTTGGATACATTCTCTTCGCGGAATAATTACAGAAACGCCGTTATATGCTATTTCTTCACGTATAATCTGTTTCATTTCTTCATAATTCTTTTTCAAAGGTACTACCACACGTACGTGTTCGGGTTCTACACCCAGTCCGATGCAAATTGCTTCGATGCGTCCTGTGCCTGCAGAATCTTGTCCTCCGGTCATGGCTGTGGTTTCGTTGTCTGAAATCACAATTGTTACATTGGTTTTCTCGTTGACACAATCTAACAATCCTGTCATTCCAGAGTGGGTGAAGGTTGAATCGCCAATTACAGCTACCGATGGGTGTAATCCACCGTCTGCTGCTCCCTTGGCCATAGTGATCGATGCTCCCATGTCAACGCAAGAATCGATTGCATTAAATGGCGCGTTTGAGCCTAAAGTGTAGCAACCGATGTCGCTAAAGACTTTATGTAATGGATATTCTTCGCGGAGTACTTGGGTGAGCGTAGTGTACATGTCACGATGTCCACATCCTTCACACAAAGCAGGGGGGCGCATTTCCACAAGGCTTGGAGTTGTGAATGGTGAGCTGTTCTCTTTACCTAAAGCATGGGCAACATTATCGGGAGTGAGTTCACCGTCGCGCGACAGTGTGCCATCTAAACGACCTCTAACTTTAAGGTCACGTCCTAAATAACCTTTAATCAAACGCTCAACAAATGGTTGACCATCTTCTAACACGAGGATCTCGTCGCAAGAATCGACCAACTGAGTAAGCTGCTTTTGTGGGAGAGGGTATTGTCCTATTTTAAGCACAGGATATTCACATCCTTCTGGATAGTTTTCCATCAGATAGTTGTAGCCAAGACCACAAGCGATAATTCCTAATTTCTTGTTAGGTCCGTCAATGAATTTGTTGTAAGGTGATTCTTCTGAGGCTGCAATAAATGCTTCTTGTTGTTTAAGAAGGACTTTATAACGTTTACGAGCAACTCCTGGTAATAAGATGAATTGTTTTGGATCGTTGCTGAATGACAATTTGTTTTGTGGCTTTTGTGATTTGCGTTCTACTCCTGAACGAGAGTGAGCCAAGCGGGTTACCATACGCATAAGGATGGGTTCGCCTATCCTTTCAGAAAATTCGAATCCGCTGTAGATCATATCGTAAGCTTCTTGCTGGTTACTAGGTTCGTACATCGGTATTAATGCAAAGTCACCATAGAAGCGGCTGTCTTGCTCGTTCTGAGAAGAGTGCATGCTTGGGTCGTCTGCGGCTACAACTATTAGTCCACCATTTACTCCGGTCATTGCCGAGTTGATAAAGCAGTCGGCTGCTACATTCATGCCAACGTGTTTCATGCAGACTAAAGTTCGTTTGCCAGCGAATGACATCCCTAAAGCGCCTTCCATGGCGGTTTTTTCATTAACGCACCATCGATGATGAATGTTTTTTTCGTGGGTTATAGGAGCCATTTGTATGTACTCTGTAATTTCCGTCGACGGAGTTCCAGGATAAGCATATACTCCCGAGAGTCCGGCATCTAATGCGGCTTGAGCTATTGCTTCGTCGCCAAGTAAGAGTTGTTTGCTCATAATGATTTAAAAATTAGTGTTTATCATGGTTTTTGATTTATCACAAAGGTAAATAAAACCTGTATAATTTTTAAATAATTATTTAAAAATATTTCTTTCGTTTAGAGCTTTCCAATATTTCTTGGCATTAACCATGTGATCGGTGTAATTTGATGCAAAGTTATGTGTGCCGGAAAAGTCTTCTTTAGCACACATATAGATGTAGTCGTGTTTTACGTGATTCAGAACGCTGTCTATCCCTTTTACAGATGGAATACGAATTGGGCCTGGAGGTAACCCTGTGTTGATGTAGGTGTTATATGGAGATTTTACTTTTAAGTTTTCGTTAGAAATGCGCCGGAGGGTAAAATCTTGTAAGGCGAATTTGATTGTAGGGTCAGCTTGTAGTGGCATGTTTCGGTGTAAACGGTTGATATATAAACCAGCAACCATTGGTTTCTCTTGATTGTTATTGGTTTCTTCTTCAACGATAGAAGCCAAGGTGCATACTTCTTCAGGGGTCATATTCATTGCGGTAGCTTGGGCTAAACGTTCCCTATTCCAGAAACGTTGATGCTCTTTTTTCATCCGTTGGAAAAACTCGTCGACTGAGATGTCCCAATAGACTTGATAGGTCTCGGGAATGAATAAACAAGCTATGGTCTCCTTAGTGTAACCCATTTTGACTTGAAAAATTGAATCTAAAAGTTGGTGGGCAACCTCTGCGGAGTCTATCATGAGTTGTTTGCCGACACTCCGAGCTAAACGGTCGAGTGTACGGACGCTTCCAATCGTTAGATTTATGGGTTCTTGGCGTCCTTTGGAAATTCTTCCGAATACCCGATACATGTTGTCTCTTGGACTAATTAGGTAGCGTCCGGTATGAATGTTACCATCGAATGGACGGATTAGAGCCATTAGATGAAAACCGATCATTGTTTGAGGGAAGCCGACCGATTTTACTTTATTGTAGATGGAATCACTTGTGTCATCGCGATCAACGTAAACATATGTCGATTCGTTAGTCTTGAATTGTGGGTAAAATAGACTGTATGCAACTATACCTCCAAAGAGTAAACTTATGATTGTGATAATCAGTAAAATAGATCGATTCTTGCTGTCCTTTTTCATATGCTTTCTTTTGATTTTAAAAAATTGGGTCAAAGATAGGAAGTTTTTAGTAAATGTTGGGCCTGATTTTCGATTAGTTGTGTCTGTTTTTCCTAAATTTTAGGTGGTTATAAGAATAAGAGGATGCATCAAGTTGAGTAGATATTAGTAGAGTTTAAATGGTTTTTGTGTTTTCGGCTAGCTTGGATAGATTGAGTAAATGAGAGTTAGACAGTTTGTGGTAAATTACGGAGAGATTTTACATGAGATAGGAGATGAGTAGTGTTAGGAATAGATATAAAAAAAGGCTACTCATCACGAGCAACCAATCTTTGTTAACCTTAAATCTAATACTATGAAAAACACAATGCAAAGATACGACTCTTTGTGATAATGGCAAGTTTTGATCGTTTTATGACCTTATTTATAACATGCTTTAATATGGATCTTTGTTTGTTAACATATAAGATCTGTTATGCCTTGACTTGATTTTAATAGAATAAAGAGAAGTTATTAGGTATTGAAAAAATCTTTGATTTGAATAGTTATTTTATTTCATTGGGGAAACAAAAGAAGATAAAATGAATTTGTTGGAATTTGTGAAGAGTTAAAATGCTTGTGAATAAAGGTTTTGAGTTGTGAGCCGATAGCCGGACTTGAACCGGCGACCTACGCGTTGGGAGTGTAATTTAAACTCTGTCTGGTTTCTATTTCATCAAAATCTTAACAAATATAATTTTTTCTTTGCGTTTGAAAAGCAAAAAGGGAAAATGGGTTATATCGCCAGAGGCATTCTCTCTCCAAATTTGATTCGTAGCTGTCCGCCAGTTAACGCCCAATTTTGGAGCGGTTGCGTCCATTTCTTGGAGATGTTCATCACAGCCAGATAGATTAACTTCATCAATGCCATATCATTGGGAAAGACACCCTTGGTTTGGGTCACCTTTCGTACTTGACGATGAAACCCCTCGACGGCGTTAGTTGTGTAAATCAGTCTTTGGATATGCTCATCATAAGCAAAATAGGGCGATAGATTATCCCAGTTCCTCCGCCATGACTCCAAGACAACAGGGTATTTCTTGCCCCATTTATCTTCTAGTTTATCAAGGTTGAGCTCTGCTAAATCTTTATTAGGGGCTTGATAGATTGTTTTCAAGTCTGCCATAAACTCTTTTTGATCTTTGGAAGCAATGTACTTCAAGGAATTGCGAATCTGATGCATGATGCAATTCTGAATGATGACCTCGGGAAAAATAGTGTTGATTGCTTCGGCAAAATCGGTGAGATTATCAATGCAAGCGATCAAAATATCTTTCAACCCACGTGCTTTCAGGCCTGTCAATACGCTCAGCCAGAAGTTAGCACCCTCACTTTCGGATACATACATGCCAATCAAGTCTTTATGCCCATCTTTGTTGACTGCCAGTACATTATAGACTGCACGACTTTCAGTACGACCACCATCCTTCACCTTGTAATGCATCGCATCAAGCCATACAATGGTGTACATCTATTCCAGTGGACGGCTTTGCCACTCCTTGACCTTAGGAACTATGCGCTCTATGATCTCGCTTAGGGTATTGTGGGAGATTTCAACATCATACATCTCCTCGATATGGGAGGAAATATCCCGAAGGTCAACCCCATACCATACAGACTGATAATCTTGGAAGACATGTTATCTGCAAGAATAGTCTCGCGCTTTTTTAGGATCTCAGGATTAAAGCTACTGTGACGATCTTGGGGAGTCACGATATCAATCTCCCCGGCCATCGTTTTGACCCGTTTGCTTCCACTACCATTACGCTTATTGCCTTTAAGGCGTTCGGAATCATCAAGGCGGGAAGACATCTCGCCATCTAATGCGGCCTCTAAAAACTCTTTTAGCAACGGACCAAAGGCGCCGTCTTTGCCCGTGAGCGATTCCCCACTACGTAGTTGAGATAGCGCTTTGTCACGCATCTGCTGATGCTCTTCACTGTTTCTATCCATAATACAAAGATAATTGTTTTTGGACAGAGTTCAGATTACGCCCTCTGCGGGTCACGAATGCATCTTGGACTTAATTTTAATTCATTTATTATCAGTCTTTTGCTTTTCTTTTAATTTGTTCTTTGGGTAAGTTCTGGATAAGTTTTAACATTGTTTTATGCCTTTCTCGGATAAAAAGGCTTTATCTCATCTGCTTTGTAGTTACCTTCAAACTTTTCTCCGTTATTCGTGTAGCAGCCGTATTCTTCGTTTAAAATCTCTTTAACTCTCATTTGTTTGCCTGACTTAATTCCCACTACAAGTTCTCCGATTTGAAATGGTGTAGAAGATTTTGTAATCTCATCTTTTTTACTTTCCCAGTCATTGATTGTATTATCAAATTGATTAGAGGGTTCAGATATTTCATCGTTTTCAGACGCTAGTAATTTTTTCTTTATTTTTCTAACATCGTTTGTCATTCCCCACATTTTGAAGAATAGGATGATTTGTAATATTCCGAATATAAGGAATATTACAGATAAAAAGTTAATCATAGTCTTAATTATTTAGTTTCTTATAAGTTCCATTCTCTGTCTCATTTTCTATTTTAAGCTTATCACCCGAAAAAACGCAATTCCAAAGTTTAGACTTCCCTATTAATCCTTGAGTTTCCGAATATATAATCTTTATATTGATATTTTTGTCAGAGACGCTGTATGAAAATGTATAGTTTTGCCCCGTTGTCCCATCATTGAATAATGAGTAAAATCCTCTACCATTTGATTCAAATTCAATGTATTTATGTATGCCATTTGTGCCAGTTGACCATTTTCCTATAATTGCAGATTGGCTTATTGGAATAGATGTATCATCATTTGATGATGAGCACCCTGTAAGCAATATTATTGGCAATATCGCTATTGAAAATAACAGTTTTCTCATAATATTATTGTTTTAGTATATGTTTGAATATATTTACATTTGATTTCGTTCTAATTATTTATAATAAAATCTTTTTCATAACGCGTTTTTTTATTTAGCAGATAAACAAATTAAAACTCGGTGCATTAAATAAACCTCATTTAATGGAACCTCGAACGGTTTAAATTTAGGATCTGTATTGATTGAATGGCGGGAAATATACCCTTCTTTTTCTGATGCGTGTGCTTCCTTTACCACAACGCCATTTGTAGTGTCTAATACATAAGTACGTCCCCAATCAATAAATATATCCGGATTGATTTTTTTATCAAGACGCGGGAACCCGATGGGTATTCGGGTGCCATGCTTTCTCTGTACACTGTTATGGCGTAATCAACATTTTTAATACGAGAGACGATTAGTTCGCAGTCTTGGAGCATAACTCCATCGGATGCGAAACCTGTTATAGGGCATAAAGGTAATAGTCTAGTCATGAATGCGTGTTCGTTTTTGAAATCCATATATGGATTTTCTTTTTTTTCTTTTCTTGAGGTTTGATTTCTTCTTTTAGCATACTTCCTACCCCATTGAGAATCCAATCTAGACTGATATTCTCAATTGAGTTGTGCATACTAGCAAGAAATTTAGACGAGGGGGTTGTCTTCCTTTCACTAAGTATGTTGTTTACGGTTGTAACTAGCTTGTGAATAACTGTCGAAAACTGAGTGTCGTTTTTGTTAAATAGATGATTTACAGGTAATCGTATTCTTTCGTTAATATCCATAAACTCAATGTAGTATGTTTGTATCATTAAAGTAACGTTATTAGATAACAATACAAATATATATAAAGTTTATTTAACAAGCAATAGTATAAATATATTAAATACACGATTATGAGCATGAATAACAGAAATCAACAAAGAAAGGTCATGAACCTTGCTTGGCAGCTAATTAGAAAGAACGGTTTTTCAATGAGTGAAGCGCTAAAATGCGCTTGGGTGAAATTTCCACCAATATCACCACGTGTGAATTTTGTGAAATATCTAAGATTGGCTTTATGTAAATCTGCGTATGAATTGCGATTTTCATCCTCTAACTGAGTGATAAACTTTTTGCAATAAGATTGAAAGGTATGTACACCTTCTTGGGGCTTCTCAGCTATCAGCATATCTCGCAATTGTTTGCAGTCGTACATGTTTACATGCTTAATTGCATCTAATTTATCTTGATATGTATTAAGAAGATTGCGGAGTTTTGCATTCAATACACTAGCCTCAGGATGCCTAACGATCTGACCATTTTTAAATTGACTCATTTTGTCAATAATAATGTTTGTAACAATGTATGCTGTGACTTGTTTATGACAAACTGCAATTCGGACTTTGTGACGTCCATCTGATAGTGCTTTTGATTCGTAAATATATAATTTTAGGGTAGCCATTTTGGGGATAATTTAAAAGGATAAGTTTTAAACCCCACTTTTGGGAGTTCTAGCCTTTTTTTTATTCCAAAAATATTCGTAATGACGCTTTTCGAAGAGTTAAAATGCTTATGAATAAAGGTTTTGAGTTGTGAGCCGATAGCCGGACTTGAACCGGCGACCTACGCGTTACGAATGCGTTGCTCTACCAGCTGAGCTATATCGGCAACTCTCATTCCTTTACGGCATGCAAAATTAAAGCTTTATTTTATTTATCAAAAAGATTTTTCAATTTTTTTAATAAAAAAGGTTAAGCTTTTTCTTGCTCTTTTATTGATGGTGGGTGATGGTATCGGTTCATTTAATTTTTTGTTTTTTAAGTCTTGTTCTAAGGGATTTATAATGGCTTATAAATCATGCTTTAACGTTTAACTTCTCTTTTTTTCAAAGAAACTTCATAAAAAAGCTTATCTTTACCACTTGAAAGTATTTCCTTATAGATATTATGAAAAAAATCATTGACATTATGGTCAAAATAACTTGTGGGCTGTTATGTTGCTGCAGTATGGCGCAAGCTCAAAGTCTTGATAATTCTGAGATTATGTTTCTTGATACCGATTGGGAATTTACCCAAGGTGGAATGAATCAATGGCATACTGCTGTTGTACCGGGTACTATTCATCAAGATCTGATTCGTCATCATCTTCTGCCTAATCCGTTTTACGGATTGAATGAAGAGAAGGTTCAGTGGGTGGAGAATGAAGATTGGGAATATCGAACTACCTTTACTGTCAATGAGGACCATTTGCGACGTGATGGTGTGTTGCTGACCTTTGAAGGACTTGATACTTATGCCGATGTCTATCTAAATGGTTCATTATTGATGCGTGGTGATAACATGTTTGTAGGGCGTTCTTTTGAGGTAAAACCTCTATTACGTAAGGGGGCTAATCATTTGCAAATCTATTTCCATTCGCCTATTCGTCAGGTGATGCCTCAATTTGAATCGAATGGTTTTAACTATCCTGCAGATAACGATCATCATGCCAAGCATCTTAGTGTGTTTACTCGTAAAGCACCTTATAGTTATGGATGGGATTGGGGAATTCGGATGGTGACTAGTGGTATTTGGCGCCCTGTGACGATTCGTTTTTACGATGCGGTGACTATCGATGATTATTATGTTCACCAGGCATCACTCGATGATTCTTGGGCAATGACGTGGAACCATTTAAAAGTAAACAATGTTTTTCCCGAAGCGGTCGAGGTGACTGCTTCCATTCACTGTAGTCTAGATGGAAAAACTTTTAAAACATCTAGTCGCACCTATTTGCTTCAACCTGGCCTAAACGAGCTTGATTTGCCTCTTGATATTGAAAACCCGAGACGATGGATGCCTCATGGTTGGGGTGATCCGACACTGTATTCTTTCAATGCAGAAATTCGCTTTAACGATCGCCTTGTAGCTGCGAAAACTCATCGCATCGGCTTGCGTACCGTACGATTGATTAATACTAAAGATGCGCACGGTGAGTCCTTTTATTTTGAAGTGAATGGTATTCCGATGTTTGCCAAAGGAGCTAATTATATTCCTAGTGATGCTTTATTACCAGCGGTGACCAGAGATCGTTATGAATCTTTATTTCGTGACATCAAGGACGCGAATATGAATCTCGTCCGAGTATGGGGTGGTGGAATCTATGAGGACGATCGGTTTTATGATCTAGCCGATGAAAATGGTATTTTGATTTGGCAGGACTTCATGTTTGCTTGTACACCTTATCCGGGTGATGCGAACTTCCTTGCACGTGTGGAGGAAGAGGCCGACTATAACATCCGTCGTTTGCGCAACCATCCGTCATTGGCGATGTGGTGTGGAAATAATGAAATCTTAGAAGCAATTAAATATTGGGGGTTTCAGAAGAAATTTGATCCTGAAATTTATGAGGGTTTTTTTAGAGCTTACGATAAGTTATTTCGTGATCTTTTACCTAAGAAAGTGAGAGAACTCGATAGTAATCGTTTTTATCTACATAGTTCACCCTATGCAGCCAATTGGGGACGTCCTGAGTCGTGGGGTATAGGTGATAGTCATAATTGGGGCGTATGGCATGGAAAAAAGCCATTTGAATCGCTAGATACCGATATCCCACGGTTTATGAGTGAGTTTGGTTTTCAATCTTTCCCAGAGATGAAGACGATTGCGACTTTTGCTTCGCCTGAAGATTATGATATTGAATCTCCTGTGATGAAGAACCACCAAAAAAGCGGGGTAGGGAATGCTTTGATTCGTACTTATATGGAGCGTGATTATATTGTTCCAGAACGTTTTGACGATTTTGTTTATACCGGTTTAGTTCTTCAAGGGCATGGTGTTCGTCACGGAATTGAGGCTCATCGTCGGAATCGTCCATATTGCATGGGGACTCTCTATTGGCAGTTGAACGATAGTTGGCCGGTGGTTTCATGGTCGAGCATTGATTATTACGGTAACTGGAAAGCATTGCACTATCAAGTTAAAAAGGCTTTTGCTCCGATTATTATTAACCCGATCATGCAGAAAGATACTTTAGATGTTTATCTCGTATCCGATCGACTAGATACTCTTGGAGGATTGAAGCTACGGATGGAGCTTATTGATTTTGAAGGTAAGGTTTTGACGACACGAAAGGTGGATCCACTCACCTTGCCTGCAAACTCTTCCTTATGCGTTTATCGGGAATCGTTGGGATTCCTTTTGTCGCCCGAACAGCGTAAGAAGTCCTTCTTAAAACTAGTTTTGGCCGATCAGGGAGATGTGGTGGTTTCGGAGAATGTCTTTTTCTTTGCTCCCACCAAAGAACTTTTGCTGCCTCAAGTCGAGGTGGAAGTTAAAGATAAAATTCGTGACGGACGGTGTGAGTTGATTCTTAAAGCTGATAAGTTAGTCAAAGACCTTTTCATTGAAGTACCTATTCAAGGTGCTCGGTTTAGTGATAACTTCTTTGATCTGTTGCCGGGTGAAGTGCGAACAATTGTGATCTGTTCGCCACAAATTAAAAAGAGAGAGAAAGTAGAATGGACGATCAAGCACATTCGTAAAACATATCATTAATATTAACTACTAACACCTAACTTTTTTATTATGAAACATTTTTTCTCGAAATTAGCAGGGTGTGTGGCACTAGCGGGCGTATTAAGCTCATGCCAGACCACCATTGAAGCTGACTATCATGTCATTCCTTTGCCGCAGGAAATTACGGCAACCACCGGGTCACCTTTTCTTCTGACTGGTAGTGTAAAAATCTTATATCCACAGGGTAATGAGAAAATGCAACGTAATGCTGAATTGCTTGCTGGCTATTTGAAGACGGCCACTGGAAGTACGTTCACCGTAGAGGCCGGAAATGAAGGCAAAAAGGCTATTGTATTATCGGTCAATGCTGAATCGTCTAAACCGGAAGCTTACCATTTAAAGGTCGAAGCTGATGGAGTAACCATTGCAGGGGGCAGCGAATCGGGAGTGTTCTATGGTATTCAGACCTTACGTAAATCACTTCCGGCTAACGGAAATGCAAAATACACTTTGCCTCAAGTTGACATTAAAGATTATCCGCGCTTTGATTATCGTGGGGCTCATCTCGATGTTGGACGTCACTTTTTTACAGTCGACGAGATTAAGACATTCATCGACATGTTGGCTTTGCACAATATGAATCGTATGCATTGGCATCTTACTGAAGATCAAGGCTGGCGTTTGGAGATTAAGAAATATCCTAAATTGGCTGAGATCTCATCACAGCGTAAGGAGACCGTTATTGGACGTAACTCGGGTGAATATGATGGTAAGCCATATGGTGGATTCTATACTCAAGAACAAGCGAAAGAAATTGTAGCTTATGCTGCTGAACGTTACATTACGATTATCCCTGAGATCGACCTTCCAGGACACATGCAAGCGGCTTTGGCTGCTTATCCGGAACTTGGTTGTACCGGTGGCCCATATGAGGTATGGACACAATGGGGCGTATCGGATAATGTGCTTTGTGCAGGAAACGATCAAGCTCTTCAGTTTATTGACGACGTGCTGACTGAGGTGATGGAAATCTTCCCTTCTCAATATATTCATATTGGTGGGGATGAGTGTCCGAAGACAAAATGGAAAACGTGTCCGAAATGTCAAGCGCGCATTAAGTCGTTGGGCTTAAAAGACGATGACAAACATTCTAAAGAAGAACGTTTGCAAAGTTTTGTGATCAATCATGCCGAACAGTTCCTTAATACTCATGGACGACGCATTATTGGTTGGGATGAAATTCTTGAAGGTGGACTGGCACCAAATGCAACGGTGATGTCATGGCGCGGTGAAGCCGGAGGTATAGAAGCTGCTAAACAGCACCACGACGTGATTATGACTCCTAACACCTATCTTTATTTCGACTATTATCAAACTAAAGATACGAAGAATGAACCGTTGGCTATTGGTGGTTACTTGCCGGTAGAGCGTGTTTACAATTACGAACCGATGCCATCGGTGTTGACTCCAGAAGAGCAGAAGTATATTGTTGGGGTACAAGCAAACCATTGGACAGAATACATGCCAACCTTCTCACAGGTGATGTATATGGCTATTCCTCGCTGTGCGGCTCTAGCTGAAGTACAGTGGACAATGCCTGAGAAGAAGAATTATCAAGACTTCCTCAATCGCTTGCCACAACTCATTAAATGGTACGATATCGAAGGGTATAACTATGCTAAACATGTGTTCGATGTGAAAGCTGAGTTTGTATCTAATGCAGAGAAAAAAACACTCGATGTTTTACTTTCCACTGCCGATCATGCTCCGATTCATTATACGCTCAATGGAACTGAACCTACAGCTTCATCTCCGGTATGCGACAGTGTATTGCATCTTAACGAGAATGCTCATTTGAAAGCGGTTGCCGTACGTTCATCGGGCAATAGTCGTGTGCTTGAAGAAAATATCGCTTTTAATAAGGCTAGTTTGAAGAGCATTGTGGCTAATCAACCCATCAATAAGGGATATTTTTTTGGAGGCCCTTCTACTTTGGTTGATGGTTTAATCGGAGATACAAATTATAGAACCGGTCGCTGGATTGGTTTTCAAGGAAACGACATGGATATGACTATCGATCTTGGTGAGCCAACCGAGATTTCAAGCGCTGCAATCAATGTTTGCGTTGCAAAAGGCGACTGGGTGTTTGATGCTCGTAACTTTACCGTAGAGGTGTCGACCGATGGGAAAACTTTTGTAAAAGTGGCTTCTGAAGATTATCCAGTTATGGCTCAAAATGATGCTAATGGAGTGAAGACTCATCAGTTGACTTTTGCTCCGGTGAAGGCAAAGCTAGTTAGAGTGGTTGCTCAATCGGAAAAAGCTCTTCCGGACTGGCATGGTGGTAAAGGAAATCCGGCGTTCTTATTTGTTGATGAGATCGTCTTAAACTAATCACCTTACAGATCGTCTTTATCTCTTTATTCATAAAAGGCCGACTGCTAGTATCTGAACTGATCTGGCAGTTGGTCTTTCTTTGTTTTCTTTTTTTCATTAACTTTGGAACGATAATTATAATCCTTGTGATTTTATAAAGAGAAAAACATGAAAGACATGAAACTACTCATCGGTAGGTTGGCCTTTGTATTGGTCTTCTTACTACTTTGCAGTACATTTACCGTACAAGCTCAAAATGTTATTCCTATTCCTTTACACATGCAGCGTGGGGAAGGTTCGGTTGTGTTACCGACGCAACTTCCGTTTTACACCAATCTGAAACGTTCGGAAGCACGTCTCATGAAAGAGTGCTTGAATACTGTTGTCCCAGTTAGCAAAGGAAAGAAGCAAGCTAAGTCAATTCAAGTTAATTTATTGCTGACTGTTGCTGACGGTCTGACGACTTCCGAAAGTTATACCTTGTCGGTTACTCCTCAACAAATTGTAATCAAGGGGAAGACTGGTGCTGCACTGTTCTATGGTCTACAAACATTGATGCAACTGATGGAACAAAAAACGGGTCAGATAGAAGTTCCGGTCATTGAGATTGCAGACACGCCCCGTTTTGCTTATCGCGGATTGATGCTCGACGTGTCGCGCCATTTTTTCTCGAAGGAGTTTGTGAAGAAGCAGATGGACGCATTAGCTTATTATAAGTTCAATCGCTTACATCTTCATCTGACTGATGCGGCAGGTTGGCGATTGGCGATTAAGAAATATCTACGACTCACAGATTTCGCCGCTTGGCGAACTGATGGCGGTTGGAAAAAATGGTGGTTTGGTGATCGTAAATATCTGAATCGTACTGATAGTGGAGCGGTCGGAGGGTATTACACTCGTGATGATATTCGTGAGCTTCTTGAATATGCTCGCCAACGTTATATTACCATTATTCCCGAAATTGAGATGCCTGGACATTCCGAGGAGGTTTTGGCAGCCTATCCTCAACTCTCTTGTGCCGGTGAGCCTTATAAGAACTCTGATTTCTGTGTCGGCAATGAAGAGACTTTCACTTTTTTAGAGAACGTGTTGACCGAAGTGATGGATTTGTTCCCATCGGAATACATCCATATTGGTGGTGATGAAGCCGGCAAGAGTGCTTGGAAGAATTGTCCGAAATGTCAGAAGCGTATTCAGGATGAACATCTTGATGGTGTTGATGGATTACAAAGTTATATGATTCATCGCATTGAGAAGTTTCTTAATGCTCACGGTCGTAAGCTGTTAGGTTGGGATGAGATTCTTGAAGGAGGATTGGCACCACATGCGACAGTGATGTCGTGGCGAGGAGAATCTGGTGGACTAGCGGCTGTACGTTCCGGTCACCGTGCCATCATGACTCCCGGCAAGTATTGTTATTTCGATGCGTATCAAGATGCCCCACCTTTCGAGCCTGAGGCTATCGGTGGTTATCTACCCTTGGATAAGGTGTATAACTATAATCCTGTGCCCGATTCGTTGACGGTTGCGGAAGCTGCATTAATCTATGGGGTACAAGCTAACCTGTGGACTGAATATGTACCGACTCCTGAACATGCGGAGTATATGATTTGGCCGCGTTTGTTGGCTTTGTCGGAAGTGGCATGGTCGGCTCCCGAACGAAAGTCGTGGCCGGCCTTCCGCGAACGGGTTTTGAAGGCTTCTGCCGACCTTCAACAGAAAGGGTATCATCCGTTTGACTTGAATAAGGAGAGGGGAAAGCGCCAAGAAGCTCGTCAGCCGGTGACTCATTTGGCTGTGGGGAAGAAGGTGATTTATAACGCTCCATATAGTCCAAGTTATGTAGCTAAGGGAGATGGAACGTTGACTGATGGTTGGTTGGGCGACTGGACCTATGGCGATGGTGCATGGCAGGGGTTTATCACTCGTCAAGGCGTTGATGTGACGATCGATATGGAACAGATTACAAATATACATTCTGTTTCGGCTGAGTTTATGCAAGCTGTTGGCCCTGGTGTGTTTTGGCCGGGAGAAGTTACCATCTCTGTATCGACCGATGGCGTGAATTATACGACTTTGAAAAAAGAACAATATACCGGAACTAAAGAACCTCCATTTGGGTTTAAAATCTACGGTTGGGAAGGTGAAGCGAAAGCTCGTTACATTCGTTACCAAGGAACAACGAGCGCCGAATATCACGGTTTTGTATTTACTTCTGAGATTGTTGTGCGATAAGTAAGCTTGCAAATTTATAAGTTGGAATCGGAGAATCTCCTTTATTCTATTTCTATCCTTTTCAGATAAAAATAGAATAGAGGAGATTTTTCTTTATTTTTTTCGACAATAAATGGTGGTTTAAAAATAAATTATATATTTGTGATATTAAAATGATATCACAAATGTTAATCTAATATTTTTTAAATCAATCGAATATGGGAACAAAAGAATGTAATTTTATTGGCTTTAGTATGAACGGGTTTGTGGCCTTGTTCTTTCATCTGGTTGTGCTTACTGGAGCTATTGTCGCCGGATTTTTGGGCTCAAGTCTCACTTGTGTGATTTCTCTTCTACTCATTGTTTTGTGGCTTATTGCTTTTGCCGGGTACATGCAACTTGAACCTAACGAGGCTCGTGCCATGGTATTCTTTGGCAAGTATCAAGGTACCTTTAAAGAAACTGGATTTTTCTGGGTTAATCCGTTTGTGGAAAAGAAAAAGCTATCGTTACGTGCTCGTAATCTTGATATTGAACCGATCAAGGTGAATGATAAGATCGGTAATCCTGTTCTTATTGGGCTTGTATTGGTGTGGAAGCTTAAAGATACTTATAAAGCCATGTTTGAGATTGATTCGCAGACCATGGCTGGTTCGGCTTCCATCGTCTCTACCAATCAGGTAAATATTGGTAATGCTGTGGCTAATCGGATGAATGCTTTTGAGAATTTTGTGATGATTCAGAGTGATGCCGCTTTGCGTCAAGTGGCTGGACAATATGCTTACGATGACAATGAAGCTCATGTTGGCGAACTGACTCTTCGTTCGGGTGGTGAAGAAATCAACGAACAGTTGGAGCAAAAGCTCAACGAGCGTCTGGAAATGGCCGGTATAGAGGTAGTAGAAGCTCGCATAAACTATTTAGCTTATGCTCCTGAAATTGCCGCTGTGATGTTGCGGCGTCAACAAGCCTCGGCTATTATCACAGCTCGTGAGAAAATTGTAGAAGGTGCGGTCTCAATGGTGAAAATGGCTCTAAATAAGCTCTCCGAAGAGCAGATCGTAGAACTTGATGAAGAAAAGAAAGCTGCCATGGTGAGCAACCTTTTGGTGGTACTCTGTGCCGATGAAGCTGCTCAACCGGTGGTGAATGCCGGAACGTTGAACCATTAATTTATTGTTGTTCGGTGGCTAAAAAAGAAAATTTGATTAAGAGCTTCGTTTTGCGTGTAGATGCGGCGACCATGGATGCCATAGAGAAATGGGCAGCTGATGAGTTTCGTAGCACCAATGGTCAAATCCAATGGATTATTGCCGAAGCTTTGCGCAAAAGCGGGCGGTTGAAAAAAAGTAAAAAAAGTACTTCGAAAGAAGAGGTCGGGAAAGAGGAATGATTTTAGTTTACTTGAAATTTGAGAGATAATGACTTCTATTGGCCGATGTAAAGCGACCAATAGAAGTCTTCTAACTTTAGATATTCTTGCTTTTCCTTTCTTGTGCTAATTCTATCCCATGATTTTCTTCCCAATTTTTCCCAAGTTACGTATTAGTGTGACAAATATTGATGAAACGAGCAATACGGAGAAGGTCTCGATGATGAGTTTAATCATCGTGTGGCATTCTAATTGGTCTATCAGTTTGTAAATCGGACCGACAAATAGGAAGTGACACATCCAGATACCGAACGTGGCAATAGAAATCCGGGTTATGATTTTATTAAATGGGCGGTTCTTGTAGTTTACATCTTGGAGTAATACAAATAGTGCAAATGACATTAGGGCGACATTGGGGCTACAGAAAGTGAAGAACAATTCGACCATGGATTCGGAATCGCTATGATTGGCAATCATCTCTCTGAAACCTGTTAGGGTAACCATATAGCCTATTGCAAAACAGGTAAAGGCTATCAAATATTTGTTCGTTTTAGAGAGTTTTAAAGGGTATTTATTTAGATGGTAACCCAAAAGTAAGTATCCACTGAACCCCGAGAAGTAATAAAATAATCCGAATTCATTCCAAGAACAAACACCCCAAAGATTTTCGGTTAGAAAGCATCGTAGGTAAGGCACGAAAAGCGACCCAAACCATATGGCCAAGAAGAGACGCTGTGCTTTTTGGTCCGATTTTTCAACCCAAGCCGAGAAGATGGGCAGATATAAATATAAACCGATGAGCATATAGACATACCACATCTGTACGGCAAAAGGTGAGAATTGGAAAGGAATCATTAAGATGTTGTACGAAGCGTTTGTTGTAGCTTGTACAGGGTCGGCCCATCTGTAGAACAGGTTTATGGTACTAGCATCTAGGCCGAATAGTTGAAAGAGGTGGGGTAGAGCGTTATATAAAAGTGACCAGAACAAGAAGGGGATGATTAATCGAGAGATTTTCTTCTTATAAAAAGTGCCCATTGATAAGTTCACCGGTAGTAATAGAATGCCTGTAACCATCACAAACAAGGGAATGGCCGGACGGGTAAAGGTGTTGTAAATACTACCCCAGATTTGATACCAGGGTTCTGTGCGTTCGATTGGTGATACGTTGTCTACACAGTGATTGGCTAACATTAAAAAGATAGCGATGACTTTGAGCATATCTAGAAAGATAATGCGCTCTTTTGAGGTGTTTGTCGGTTCCATAAGGGGAATTGTTTTATTATGTTGAGTATTGATGATATAAAGCCTTATGATGTAAATGCTTTATAACGTTAAGCTCCTATTGTGTTCGTTTTGTGTTGAAGTAAGTAAAGTAAAAAACAGAGAAGTATTCTTATAATCTTGCATAAGTATGGTTGTAAGAATACTTCTCTAAAGGAAACTGAGATTTTATTTATTCTTTTCGTTTTTATATTCTTGTTTCTTTATTCTTTTGACCTTTCTTAGAATTTGCAGCCTAAAGATAACCCTATTGTTTGATTTTTCATCTTAGCTGGCGTGTTCATTTTTGTTAGGCCAAATTGTGTGTCAATACCTATTACGAAGCATTTAATTTCGGTTGCAATACCAAATTCCAGTCCGGCATCTAGGCGGTTTAAACGATCTTTACCAAAAGAATTCTTTTCTATTACTTCATAGGGATCGTTTTCGGTTTTTATTTTTCCACCTATCCCATAAGCTAAATAAGGACCGCCATTAAATACGACGTTAACCAATTTATTTACTTTAAAACGTGCAGTAGCTTTCATTGGGCACTCCAAATAAACGGCATTAATAGTTGTTTTTTCTAGTTTAGCCCCTTTAGAACTAATGAAAAGGCCAGTTTGCATTCCCATGTGTTGGTTGAAGTAGAAGTCAAATCCTGCACCGAGCTTAATGCCTACTTTTTCTGTGTAATCAATTTCATTGCTAATGTCACTAACGTTTATGCCGGCTTTAACAAAGAAGTTATATTCACGTTCTTGGGCCATACCCATGATGGTTATAGCAACAAGGCTTAATGTTAAGAAAAGTTTTTTCATAAGTCTAGTCATTTAATTGTTTTAGATTTAATATCTCTCGCAATCGTATCTTTATCGAGATGATATTCTAAGATTATGCAATATTAAAGGTTCTATTTCTTAAAAACAAGGAAAATAATTTATTTTCTTATTTTATTTGTAAAATAGAATGGATGATTGAAAGTTTTTAATGTTTTAATTTACGGGTTCATTAAAATAAGGAATGTAAGTCAGGTCGTTTTAGCTCTTGTTTCTATTATTGATAATCCTAGATTTAGAATCGGTTATAAAAAATCATCGACTTTCTTCTCTTTATGAGTGAAAGCCGATGATTCAATGGAGTATTGTTTATCGTTTAATTGCTGGTCTTCTTTTATTGAATTAATCAAAGAAACTCTTAAACTTTTTGAATATTTTTTCCTTAACTGAGCCACTTGGTTTGAAGTTGTTCGAATTCTCGAAGTTTTCGAGGGTGTTCTTTTCTTCTTTGCTGAGTGATTCAGGAACATAAACGCTGACGTTGACTAGCAAGTCGCCTGTACCGTAACCATTCACGCTAGGAAGTCCCTTGCCACGTAGGCGAAGTACTTTACCCGGCTGTGTGCCCGATTCAATTTTCACTTTTACTTTGCCGTCGATGGTTGGGATCTCTACTGCGCCACCTAAAGCTGCGGTTGGAAAGCTTAAAAGTAAATTGTAGATCAAGTCGTTTTCATCGCGGATCAATTCCGGATGTGGTTCTTCTTCTACTAAAATCAATAGATCGCCCGGTACGCCGTTACGCTTACCGGCATTTCCTTTTCCGCTCATTGAAAGTTGCATGCCTTCGGCTACGCCTGCAGGAATCTTTACTTCAACAATTTCTTCGCCATGAACGATACCGTCTCCACCACAAACCTTACACTTTTCTTTGATAATCTGACCTTCTCCGTTACAAGTCGGACAAGCCACGCGAGTCTGCATAGTACCTAAGATGGTTTGTTGGTTGCGGATGACCGAACCGCTACCGTGGCAGGTGGAACAAGTGGTCGAACCGCTATTGCCTTCTCCGCCAGAGCCATGACAGTGCTCACACACCACATATTTCTTTAATTTAAATTTCTTTTCTGCGCCGTCTGCAATTTCTTTAAGCGTCAGTTTGACTTTTACGCGAAGGTCGCTTCCACGATGACGACGTTGTTGCGCACCACCGCCGCCTCCGAAGCCGCCAAAGCCTCCGAAACCGCCAAAGCCACCACTACCGCTGTGACCGCCGAAGATGTCGCCAAACATGGAGAAGATGTCGTCCATTGACATGCCTTGACCACCAAATCCACCGCCAAACGGACCGCCATTACCGGCTGCTCCACTTACGCCGGCATGACCGAATTGGTCGTAACGCGAACGTTTCTCGTCGTTGCTCAGAACTTCGTAAGCTTCGGCTGCTTCTTTAAACTTCTCCTCAGCGACTTTGTCGCCCGGGTTTTTGTCGGGGTGAAATTCTATTGCTTTCTTGCGATAGGCTTTCTTTATCTGATCGGCTGTGGCGTCTTTAGCAACACCCAGTACTTCGTAGTAATCTCTTTTTTCTGCCATCTTTTTTCTTTCGTCTATTGATATAAACTCCTAAAACTAATTGAGGTGATCGTCTGTGGATCACTTATTCACCGACAACGACTTTGGCGTGACGAATCACTTTTTCGTTGAGGGTATAACCCGTTTGCACACAGTCGATAATCTTGCCTTTTTGCTCATCGCTTGGTGCGGGGATCATGGCTATAGCTTCATGGTAATCGGTATCTAATCCACAATTTTTGGTTTCAATGACTTTTACACCGTTTTGGCCTAAGATAGAGATGAACTTCTGATAGATCAAGTCGATTCCTTCACAAACAGCAGCCACATCAGTTGCTTTTTTCATCGTTTCAAGAGCGCGTTCCAAATCGTCGATGACCGGAAGAATGCTGCTGATACTCTTTTCGCCGCCGTTCAAAATCAACTCAGCCTTTTCTTTCATGGTGCGCTTGCGGAAGTTGTCAAACTCAGCAGAAAGACGAAGGTATTTATCTTTTTGCTCTTCAATGTTGGCTTGTGCTTCTTCCAATGCCTGACGAAGTTGTTCTTCTTCGGTAAGCGGAGTGACTTCTTCGGCCTCTGTAGAAACCGTTTCTTCAGCCGAAGCATCTTGTACCTGTTCGTTTGTAACGTGTGCTGTGTTTAGTTCTTCTTCTTTAACTTTCTTTTCTTTTGGATCCATGTTTATAGTGTTCTTTTATTTATTTCTAAATTCTAATATTGAGACCGAGGCATGACCCGATAGGGTTGTCCGGCTTGTTTATGCTTAACAAAAACTTTGCCATTATGGTGCGTTGAGGCATAAACGGTGCAAAAGTAATATAATTATGTCAGATTGTCACACTTTTGTTGCCGCATTATTCGCCGGAATTGTGTACCTTTGCACGCTGAATAACAAATGGATGTTTAATTATTAATGAGTTATAGATGTGTTGCGACACCGAGCTTGCGCCTTGGGTGGAGTGAAGAGTGGCAACCGAAATAAAATAAGTTTAAAAAGAATGATTACAGTTTCGAACGTTTCGGTACAGTTTGGTAAAAGGGTGTTGTTTAATGATGTAAACTTGAAGTTTACAAATGGTAATTGTTATGGTATCATTGGAGCTAACGGTGCCGGTAAGTCGACTTTCCTAAAGGCCATTTATGGTGAGATCGACCCGACTACAGGTACGGTAGCTTTAGGACCGGGTGAACGCTTATCGGTGTTGAGCCAGGACCACTTTAAGTGGGATGCATTTACCGTAATGGATACGGTGATGATGGGACACACGGTGTTGTGGGACATCATGAAACAGCGCGAAGTGTTGTATGCTAAAGAAGATTTCACCGACGAAGATGGTCTGAAGGTTTCGGAACTGGAAGAGAAATTCGCTGAGTTAAACGGATGGAATGCTGAGAGTGATGCCGCGATCTTATTGAGTGGATTGGGAATCAAGGAAGATAAGCATTATACGCTGATGGGTGAGTTGAGTGGTAAGGAAAAAGTCCGTGTGATGTTGGCGCAAGCCCTTTATGGTAACCCGGACAACTTGTTGCTCGATGAGCCGACCAATGACTTGGACATGGAAACGGTGACTTGGTTGGAAGAGTACTTGTCGAATTTCGAGCACACCGTATTGGTCGTGAGCCATGACCGTCACTTCTTGGACTCGGTTTGTACGCATACAGTCGATATCGATTATGGAAAGATCAATCTTTTTGCCGGTAACTATAGCTTCTGGTACGAATCTAGTCAGTTGGCTTTGCGTCAGCAACAGAACCAGAAGGCAAAGGCTGATGAAAAGCGTAAGGAGTTAGAAGAATTTATCCGTCGCTTTAGTGCCAACGTGGCAAAAAGTAAGCAGACTACCAGCCGTAAGAAAATGTTGGATAAGTTGAATGTTGAGGAGATTAAGCCATCATCACGTAAATATCCGGGTATCATCTTTACTCCGGAACGTGAACCGGGTAATCAGATCCTAGAGGTTTCGGGCTTGTCGAAGAAGACAGACGAAGGTGTGGTCTTGTTCAACGATGTGAATTTCAATATCGAGAAGGGTGACAAGGTGGTATTCTTATCGCGTAACCCTCGTGCCATGACTGCGTTCTTTGAGATCGTTAATGGCCACTTGAAGCCGGATGCCGGACATTTCAATTGGGGCGTGACGATCACAACAGCTTATCTGCCGGTCGACAATACCGAATTCTTTGATACGGATTTGAACTTGGTAGACTGGTTGGGTCAGTACGGTGAAGGTAATGAGGTTTATATGAAAGGCTTCCTCGGTCGTATGTTATTCTCCGGCGAAGAGGTTTTGAAGAAAGTGAATGTGCTTTCGGGAGGTGAAAAGATGCGTTGTATGATTGCACGTATGCAGTTGCGTAATGCGAACTGTCTCATCTTGGATACGCCGACTAACCACTTGGACTTGGAATCTATTCAGGCTTTTAATAACAACTTGAAGACGTATAAGGGTAATGTCTTGTTCTCATCACATGACCACGAGTTCATTCAAACGGTAGCGAATCGTATCATCGAGTTGACTCCTAACGGCATTATCGATAAGATGATGGATTATGATGAGTATATCTCTTCTGATCACATTAAGGAGTTGAGAACCAAGTTGTATGCCGATTAAGCGATAAAGAACTGATTAAAGGGTCGTAAGCGACCATCAGATAAAGAGAAAAGGTGTAAATAACAACTGTTATTTGCACCTTTTTTGCGTTTTTATGCATTTTTTTTCGACCTTTGGATAAGTACGACGTATCATTAATAAAAGGTTTTAAGTTTGATGAGGTGAAAAGAGTTGCGCTCTATTAAGCTAAAACAAACTCAGACGGAATCGAAAAGAGATGGAACAACAACAGGAAATACAGCAGTGGATCAGGGATTGCCGCAAAGGGGATGCAAAGGCTTTTGCAAACTTGGTGGCGAAGCATCAACAACTGGTCTACCGACTCGCTTTCCGGTTGCTTGGTGATGACGATGAGGCTAAGGATATGACGCAGGAGACGTTTATTAAAGTTTGGTTGGGATTAGATCGTTATCGGGAGGAGTTCCGTTTTTCGACTTGGTTGTATCGGGTGACGTGTAATGTCTGTTACGATCGACTGCGGTGCCTCGCACATTCGCCGACTCGTTCTCCAATAGAGTTGGATGGGGTTTCGGAGCGATGTATGAGTGGAGAGGATGTCGAACAATCGTTTATCGGACGTGAACTTCGGGAGTGGTTGTTTCGGGCAACGGAGACGTTACCGCCTAAGCAGAAGTTGGTGTTTGTTCTGCGTGAGTTAGAAGAGTTGGAGGTGAATGAAGTGGCTTATATGACGGGACTGTCAGCTCTACAGATCAAACAGAATTTATATTTGGCAAAGAAAACTATCGGGCATCAATTGAAGAAGATGGATTGGAAGGAGGTAAAACATGGATAGACGTTATCAGAATTGGTTGGAACGAGTGAAACGGGTGGAACCCATATTGGACGATCCGGAGAGTTTCAGCGAAGAGATTGTGAAACGAGCGATGCAGAAAACAAGACTTGTTGATCGGCGTCCCGACCGGAACGATTGTGCTGAAGCGGTTGCCCATAGCCGATCTTCGAGAGTGCAAAAGATTTGGAGGTGGAGCATGGGAGTCTCAACGGTTGCGGCTTGTGCGTTATTGGCTTTTGGGACTTATGAACTTCGTTTGGAAGAAGGGAGCACTCACCAAGGAATGGCGACAGAAATCATTGTGCGGGCCATCGGAGACCCGTCTGGTTGTGGCAATCGACAGGCCGAACGGTATGCTACTGTCGCCGAGCGAGCTTTGCTTTCGAATGCTTCCGCTCCCGAGAAGTTGGGAATGGCTCAACGTTTATTGAAGCAGCGTGCCGAGCGAGAAGCTGTGGTGCGGTCGAATTGGATGAATCGTAGATCTCAATATAAATAAGGAGGAATCGTTATGAAAAGAATGAAATGGAACTGCACTATCTGGGGGGTGTTGATCTGGGTAGGTTTGCTGACAGGATGTTCGTCGAGCTATAGAATGGTGACGACCGTACGATCGGACGGAACGCTTCATCGGAAGGTTTTTGCATACGCCGATTCGGCTTTCTTATCGGGCGATCGTTCGCATAACCCATATTGGTTTGCGCTTGACGACCGTTGGACCGTGGTGAAAACGGATTCGGTCTTGAAAGAAGATCTTTTGGGAGAGTCGCAGCGGTTTAATGTGTGGGTTGAAGCGACCTTCCATTTTCCGGATGACTCTGCCGCATGGCGTGCCAAAGAACCTTGGATGGTTTCTATGGCAGAACCGAAGGAGCAGTTGAAACGTCGTTTCCGTTGGTTCTACACCTATCATGAGTATCGTTGTCGTTTTCCTGAATTGGCAGACAAAGGACCGGTGGCGTTGGAGAATTATTTGACTCTCGATGAGCAGAAGTTATTGTTAGGTGAAGGTTTGCAGAAATACACTTGGATGAATGGTGCGGAGATGAAGGATCGTTTGGATGTGTTGTCCGACAAATTTCAGAAGTGGCTGAACCGAACGCAATATGAACTTTGTCTGGAAGCGTTGACTCGCTTGAGAGGCTCTAATCAGGAGGATACCGCTTGGGTTGTCGATCGGGATCGGATTTATCAATGGATGGAACGATCGAAGAAGGAAGTTTCCGATCTATCGCCAAACAAGTTGTGTCAATGGTTGGATGAGTATTATCGGAAAGACGATTATTCTGCGTTCTATGCAGCTCACGCTCAGTCTATAGAGGAGTGGTATGAGCAACGCATTCGGGTGGTGGACTTGTTTGGAGGACAAATTAAGTTTGAATTGAACATGCCGGGACGGTTGACGGCGACTAATGCACGGCTCACTGAAGAGAATGGCGTATTGGTTTGGAAAGTCGATCCCTACCGGTTATTGCAAGGGGATTGTTACCTAGAGGCTCAGTCGCGTACGGTGAATGTGTGGGCGTTCGTAGTCACAGCCTTTCTTATCGTGTTGCCTTTCTTTTTATGGGGCTTGCGACGAAGAAAACGAAATAAGGAATAGGCTTTAATAAATTTTCCGCTGATAAACCGATGTCTGATGGATTCATCCGGACATCGGTTTATCAGCGGAAAGTTTATGTTTTTAGATGAGCTTTATTGGCGATAGACCAGTCGGCTGGTCGGAGCATCTCCAAAAAGTTGATCGCCCACTGTGGTGATCTTATTACCCGTGGCTACAACTTGGCGGAGGTTATCACAACCCATAAACGCTCCAAACTCAATAGCTGTGACGGTAGCCGGTAAGCGAAGGGTACCCGAGAGACGTCCGCAATTACTAAATACCCGCTGTCCGATGACTTTAAGCTGGTGTGGTAGCTCAATGCTGAGCATATATTTCTTTTGAGCAAAGGTAAACTCCGGAATCGTGGTTGCATTGGTCCGACTAAGGTCGACCGTCACCAGATTGGGCATGTAGTCGCGTATCAATTTGAAATCGGCCGCATCGAGTTTGCCTTCGATCGTTAGAAAGTTGATGGCTTTAGGTTGTATGCCGGCCTTAGAGAGTTCCTCTTCAAGGCTACTCATGAGTCCCACTTGTAAGGTTGCACTTAGCGGCTCACCTTCAATAAGAGAGAAATGTTCCCAATTCTTTTTACGACGGTATTCGTCGGTACTGCCTAACGGAATAAAGATCGCTGCGGTACTGTCGGCTAAAGCATTCTCGGCTTGTGCAGGCGGGGTTTTCTTTCTGATTTGAACCACGCGAAGACGATCGCAACCTCTGAAAGCATTATCATCTATGGTCTTGATTTTCTCCGAAAGGACGATGCGTTCTAGCGATGGCTTACCCTGAAACTGCCCATTCACTAGAGTCGTGAAAGCGTAAGCCGGAATATAGTTGAGCATGTAAATGTGAAATTTATCGCCGGGGTAGGTTCCATTCTTTCCGGTGTACATTCTGATGTCGACATTCGAGAGATCGAGGCTTTTCAAGCTAGTGAATTCATCACGGAGATGTTTGAAATCTTCGGCATTAATCTTGCCGGTCAAGGTCAAGTCGGTGATGCTATTGGCTTCCTCTTGGGTCATCATTGAGATGAGTGTACCGGGTTTGCTGACAAAAAAGGTTTTGCTGACTTGTGCGCATAGGCCTGAGAGTTGAAAGGTAAGAATAAGGCTGATTACAATTTTCTTGAAATGCATGATTGTTTTTTGTTGTTTCTACAAAAATAGGAAAAAACAGTCAAAAAAGCATAGCCTTTCGTTTTTATAGTGCTAATTTTGCTTAAAGGTTAAGATTTTAAATACACAAAATAAGGTTATGAAGTACAATGCAAACCGATGGGGATCCGTTGTCGTTTCTCTGATTCTCTTTTTCTTGGTATTCTATACTTTGGTGATCATGGGTCACTTTTTGTATGCGGGACTGCTTGAGAATTGGGTCTCGAGTATTTCTGCAGAGTCGGAAGAATCCCTCAATCAGACTTTGGTTTCTTATGTCTTTGTGTGGCTTGCCGGTTTTGGGGCGACGGGGGCTTTGTTGATGATCGAACGGCGGGGATGGCTCGATCTCGGCCTTGGGCTTAAGTCTCGTGGAAAGGATATGATCTATGGAGCGTTGACCGCTATTATTTTTTACCTTGTGGGTTTTGGGGGGGCTTATGCCTTCGGATGGATTGAAATCACGGGGGTGGAATGGCAGTGGTATGATCTATGGGTGACCTTCTTGA
Source organism: Bacteroides sp. QWL-09 (assembly GCF_058683585.1). Lineage (NCBI taxonomy): Bacteria > Pseudomonadati > Bacteroidota > Bacteroidia > Bacteroidales > Bacteroidaceae > Bacteroides > Bacteroides sp. QWL-09. The sequence goes on from NZ_CM178748.1 coordinate 280,625, forward strand.
TGTTCGTCTTGGTGGCGTTGACCGAAGAGGTGATGTTTCGTGGTTATCTCCTCAGTCGGCTGTTGAATGCTGGCGTACAGCGTTTTGTTGCGCTATTTGTCACATCAATCTTGTTTGCCTTGATGCATCTCTCAAATCCGAGTATCGCTTGGCTACCGATGGTGAACTTGGTCATTGCCGGCTTGATGCTCGGTGTGGTTTGCCTTTATACGCACAACCTCTGGTATTCGATCTCGCTTCATCTGTTTTGGAATTGGATACAAGGTCCGGTACTGGGATATGAAGTCAGTGGTAATAGCTTGTCGCACTCGTTGGTTCAATTACAGTTGCCTGATCACTCCGTTTGGAATGGTGGAGCGTTTGGCTTCGAAGGATCTTTGACTTGTACGCTGCTGATGGTACTCTTTATTGGTGGAGCGATCTGGTGGGGAGAGAAAAGAAGAGCCGTTCAGCCTTTTTTATCTCATTGAATGTTTTTTTTACACACCGTGATTAATCAACTCTTTAATTGAAATTAAAAGTTTTTGCAGTCCCTTTATATGCGGCTTAAGCGTCATTTGTTGAGCCCTCGAAGCAGGGCTCTTCAGCCCTCGTTCGAGGGCTCATGGGTTTTCGTTCGAGGGCCGAAGAGCCCACGTTCGAAGGCTCAACAGATTGGACTTGATCAGACCCTTAATGAAGTAGGGTGACCACTTAATTGCCCTTGAATAATACTTAATTGCACTTGAATAATGTTTAATTGCACCTGAGCAATAGTTAATTGCCCTTGATAAATGTTTAATTGCACCTGAGCAATAGTTAATTGCCCTTGATAAATGTTTAATTGCACCTGAGCAATAGTTAATTGCCCTTGATAAATGTTTAATTGCCCTTGATCAATAATTTACGAGACGATATAAACACTCTCTTGTCGCAGGATAATTGTTCGGTGAACTTGTCTTATGAAGCGAGATTGAAGAGACAAAAACGGGCTCGAGTGTGAGATGGTGTGGGATAAGCTCTATTTAGTGTGGGATAAACCCCATTTAGTGTGGGATGAGCCATAAAAAAAAGTATCCCACACTACCCTCAAAAGCTTATGAATAAAGCTTTTTCGAGGAATTTAGTGTGGGAGGTGTGGGATGATTGAACTTTTATTTCTTCTGGTGTAGAAGAGGGCAAGCTTTTTAAGATTAACTTTGAGGAACCCCTACCATCGTGAGCTGAATGCGTTTACGTTCAGTATCGACGCTTAGCACCTTCACCATGACTTGCTGATGAATAGAGACCACCTCGGTTGGATCGGAGATAAAACGATCGGCCAATTGTGAGAGATGCACCAATCCATTCTCTTTAATACCAATGTCGACAAATGCGCCGAAGTTGGTAATGTTTCCCACAATGCCGGGGAGGATTTGGCCTTCACGCAAGTCGGCGATGGTTCGTACGTTGCGGTCGAACTCAAAGACCTTGATCTCTGCACGGGGATCACGTCCCGGCTTGTCGAGTTCTTGAAGGATATCTTGTAGAGTCGGAAGCCCCACGGTAGCCGTGATGTAATTTTCGATCTTGATCTGCTGACGTAAGTTCTTGTCGGTAGTCAGTTCGGCAACCGTGCAATGTAAATCCTTGGCCATCTGTTCTACAATATGATAGCTCTCAGGGTGTACGGCTGTGCGGTCGAGCGAATTTTTGGCTTGTGGGATACGGAGGAACCCGGCACATTGTTCGAATGCTTTTGCGCCCATACGCGGCACTTTGAGTAGTTCGCGACGAGAGGCAAACGGCCCGTTTTCTGCTCGGTGGTTCACGATATTCTGAGCCAGCTGTGGCCCTAAACCGGAAATATAAGTCAGCAGGTGACTGCTTGCTGTGTTGAGGTTGACGCCTACCTGATTCACGCAGTTTTCTACCGTCTGGTCGAGCGCTTTCTTGAGCTTGGTCTGGTCGACATCGTGCTGATACTGTCCCACGCCAATCGATTTCGGATCGATCTTCACGAGTTCGGCAAGCGGATCCATCAGACGGCGACCGATAGAAACGGCACCACGTACGGTGACATCGTAATCGGGAAACTCTTCACGGGCAATCTTTGAAGCGGAATAGATCGATGCCCCTTGTTCGCTGACCACAAAGACGTTGAGCTGTCGGTCGAAGCTCTGCTGACTGATGAAGGCTTCGGTTTCGCGACTCGCCGTTCCGTTGCCAATGGCGATGGCTTCAATCTGATAGGCTTCCACCATCTTACGAAGTTTTGAAGCGGCTTCACCGGGTTTGCTCACGGGCGGGTGAGGATAGATGTTTTCGTTGTGCAACAGGTTGCCTTGTGCATCGAGACAGACCACTTTGCAGCCGGTGCGGAATCCCGGATCGATGCCCAATACTCGTTTTTGTCCCAAGGGAGCAGCCAGTAATAGCTGACGGAGATTCTCGGTGAAGACGCGGATAGCTTCTTCGTCGGCTTTCTCTTTCGACAATCCGGCGAATTCTGTTTCGATGGAGGGTTTAAGAAGACGCTTATAAGCATCGCGCACGGCTTCGGCTACCTGTTCGCCACAAGCGTTGGTACTACGTACAAACTGTCGTTCGAGTCGCTCCAGACATTCGTCGTCGTCGGGACTGATCGACACTTTAAGTAATCCTTCGGCTTCGGCGCGACGGATGGCCAATAGGCGGTGGGAGGTGCTCCGTCTGAGAGGTTCGGAGAAATCGAAATAGTCGCGATATTTGGCGGCCTCTTCTTCCTTGCCTTTAACGAGCTTGGCACTGATGACGGCTTGTCGTTCGAAACGGTTACGTATGGTGTTTCGGGCACGTTCGTCTTCGTTGACTTGTTCGGCGATGATGTCGCGTGCGCCTTTTAGAGCCTCTTCCACATCTTTGACTTCTCCTTTGACAAAAGCGGTGGCTTTGGCTTGTAGCTGATTTTCTCGTTGGAGTAGGAGGAGGGTGGCCAAGGGTTCGAGACCTTTCTGACGGGCCACTTCGGCTCTGGTTCTTCGCTTCGGTTTGTAGGGCAGGTAGATGTCCTCTAGTTCGGTGGGGTTCCAACTCTGCTCGATGCGTTGACGAAGGTCGTCGGTGAGCTTGCCTTGTTCGTTGATGGTGTTTAATATGGTCTCTTTGCGCTTCGCGGTTTCGCAGAACTTATCATTCTGTTCTTTGATCTGTTCAATCTGCACTTCGTCGAGTCCGCCGGTGGCCTCTTTGCGGTAACGGCTGATAAACGGAATGGTAGCCCCTTCTTCAAGGAGTTGGAGGGTACTTTTTATCTGTTTTTCCGAAATGCCGAGCAAATCGGAAATCATTTTAGAAAATAGGTTCATTGTTTTTATGTTTTAAGTTACAAAAATAGTCATAAATCTATTATAGCAGGCAATATTTACTATATTTGCGCATTCAAAATGACGAATCGTTTGGCTCTATTCGTAGAAGATTGGGGGCTGGCGGCCGACTAAAAGCTGAATAAACGATTCCGAACTATCTTTTTGTTTAAGCGTTAGATAAAGGTCTTGTTTAAGTGTTAGACAAAAGTCTTGTTTAAGTGTTAGATAAGGTTTTGTTTAAGCCTTAGGTAAACGCTTGTTATAGAAAAGAGTACTGAAAAAACTATTTTAGAGATGAAACAATTGAAACGAAATATCGGTTGGCTATTATTTTGTTGGTTTTGTATCGGATTGCAGGCACAAGAAAAGACGGTGCGCCTAAAGATCCTTCAGACGAGTGATGTGCATGGTAACTTCTTTCCTTACAACTTCATTACACATGAATCGTGGAAAGGGAGTTTGGCGCGCGTGGCTACTTTTGTCGACGAACAGCGACAGACGTATGGCGATCGTTTGTTGCTTTTTGATAATGGTGATATTTTGCAAGGTCAACCTACGGCCTATTACTATAATTATATGGATACGGTAACCCCTCATCTTTGTGCTCAAATGATGAATCGGATGCGTTATGATGCGGGGAATGTTGGCAATCACGATGTGGAAACCGGTCGCTCGGTGCTTGCACGTTTCGTTCGTCAATGCGACTTTCCTATATTAGGGGCGAATATTATTGATGTGGCGACCGATCGTCCGTTGCTTCCGCCTTACCGGATTTTTGTACGCGATGGAGTGAAGGTGGCGGTGTTGGGCCTGATCACACCGGCTATCCCGGCTTGGCTGCCGGCCGATCTATGGAAGGGGTTGCGTTTCGATGATATGAAGCAAACGGCCGAACGATGGATGAAGGTGCTGAAAGAAAAAGAACAGCCGGATATCGTTGTCGGCTTGTTCCATGCGGGACAAGAGGCGGTGCGTATGGCGGGAAAATATAATGAGAATGCTTCGCTCGAGGTGGCACGGTCGGTCCCCGGCTTTGATGTGGTCTTGATGGGACACGATCATACGAAAGCGTGTAAAAAGGTGGTGAATAGTATGGGCGAATCGGTATTGGTGATCGATCCGGGGAGTAATGGAGACTGGGTTTCGGAGGTTGAGCTGACGGTTCGATTGAAAGAGGGTCGGGTCTGCAAGAAGAGAGTTGACGGACAACTCCGTTCGATGGCGGATTACATTCCTAATAAGGCTTTTATGACGACGTTCTCTACCGCATTCGACACGATTAATGCGTTTGTCTCAAAGAAAATCGGACGGTTTACTCAAAGCGTTTCTATTCGCCCGGCTTACTTCGGTCCTTCTGCTTTTGTCGATTTTATTCATGCTTTGCAGTTGGATATTACGGGTGCTGATGTTTCGTTTGCTGCTCCGCTCTCTTTCGATACGGAGATCAAGAGTGGTGATGTATCGGTCAGCGATATGTTTAAACTCTATCAATATGAGAATATGCTGTATGTGATGACCTTATCCGGGCGGGAGATTAAGGGCTTTCTGGAAGAATCTTATTACCATTGGACAAACAGAATGACTTCGCCCGATGATCATCTGTTGTGGTTTCGTCAGAAGAAAAATAAACGCTCGAACGATGATTATAAATTGCAATACTTTAGCTTTAACTTCGATTCTGCTGCCGGGATCTGTTATACGGTTGATGTCACTAAACCGAAGGGAGAGAAGATCACAATCATTAGTATGGCCGATGGTCGTCCGTTTAGTTTAAATAAGATTTATAAGGTGGCCTTAAACTCTTATCGCGCTAATGGTGGGGGAGAGCTGCTAACTAAAGGTGGAGGCATTAAGCAGGAACGATTGAAGGAACGGGTGATTTTTGCAACAGATAAGGATTTCCGCTTTTATCTGATGCGCTATATTGAAAAACAAGGCGTGTTGACCCCAAAAGCGTTGAATCAATGGCGGTTTATTCCCGAAGAGTGGACTAAACCTGCTGCTCAAAGAGATTATAAATTATTATTTGAAGATTAAAATAAAAAGACTATTATGGATGATCAACTGACTCTTGTTGAGAGTGCGAAAGAAGAATGTTATGCGGCTTTGCTTCCCCAAATTAAAGCTCTAACCGAAGGAGAAACTGATCTTATTGCTAACCTTTCTAACGTCTCGGCCGCTTTGAAGACGGTTTTCGAGTTCTTTTGGGTCGGATTCTATTTGGTGAAGGAAGATGAATTAGTATTAGGTCCTTTTCAAGGCTCTATCGCTTGTACTCGCATTTGTAAGGGACGAGGTGTTTGTGGCTCGGCATGGGCAGAAAAGCAAACGTTGGTTGTGCCCGATGTTGAGGCTTTCCCGGGACATATTGCTTGCAGTTCGCTGTCGCGCTCCGAGATTGTTGTTCCCCTTTTGCGTGATGGTGAAGTTTGGGGAGTGCTCGACATTGATAGTGATGAGCTCAACACGTTCGATGCAACCGATGCACGCTTCTTAGAACTGTTGTGTGCCCATCTGTCGTCTCTGTCTATTTAAAGATCTTTGTCTGTTCGGGTTTAGCGATTTTTCTCTGTTTGGGTTTAGTCGCCTGTGTTTCTTCCGTCGCTTTTGTAATCTACTATTAAGTTTTTTACAGAACGCCTGAACGGACGCGACTTAACGTCTCCGGAGTCATGAGTAAGTACGATGCAATGTGTGCTAGCGGAGCACGCTTGATCACCTCCGGATGCGTTTCAAATAAGATATTGTATCGTTCGCGAGCGGTCTCGAAACGCCAAGAATCCGCCTTGAGTTGAGATACAATAAGTGAATATTCTAAAACTTTTCGGTAGAATAAGTTAATTTCCCAGTTCTCTTTCGTTAAGGTTTCGAGGATATCGAAAGGTAATAGAAAAACGGTTGCCGGTTCGAGAGCTTCCACCATCAATCGGGTAGGCTCTTGCTTCAAGAAGCTTTCGATACACATCAAGATGCAGCCTTCGTATGAGAAGTGTTCGGTGACATCTTTTTTATTCTTATAATAGAATTGTCTGAGCATTCCCTTTCCTACAAAAATGATTGAACGCGCAATGTCGCCTTCTTTGAGGGCAATCTCTCCTTTATGAAAATCCTTCTTAATTAAGAAGTGTGCGATGAGTCGACGACCTTCAAGGCTCATCTCCGGAAATCGGGAATTGACCACGGTATCGACGGTCTGTTTTAAAAGAGTATCCATGTATTTGTGGTTTTATGATCTGCAAAAATAGTAAAACAATTGATATAAATCAATTCAAAAGGAATCAGAATCTATCACTTTTGTCGAATGATGAAACTGTTTTGATAGATGATGTCCTAAGGTATAAGTCGATTAAGTCCAATAATGTTCAATGGACCGCTTTTTTTGTACACTAATTCTTGTTTTAATTAGGATGATCAAGTTTAGTGCTATCGGGCGAATCTGTTTGGTAATGTTCAGAAAAGTGTGTATGTTTTATTTCTTAGGCATAAATATTTCTCAAAAATATAATTATTCTGTTTTGATAAAAAGCTTTGATTCAAGAAAGTTGTAAATTGGATATTTAAATACATCTTTATTCATAGCCACATTGCCAAGCAATAATATCACAGAATCATAGTTTGGCATCGCGCCACGCATTTTCAGCACTCTTTTAAAATCCTTATTGAGTCGTTCAATCCAATTGGTTGTATATATCATACCTCTTATTTCTCTCTCATATTTGAAATAAGTGAAATAGAATTTGTACCTTTCATGTTTATACCTTTTAAGCATGGGGTAACTCTTCACCCATTTATCTATAAAATCTAGGAATTGTTTATGTGAGCTTTCAGGGGTGACCAAATCTTGATCTGGCCTAAATACTATCTGCATTTCAGCCGCAATTATTTTTTTATCTCGAGGTTTAATTTTCCCCAATATATTCCTCTTTAAATGCACCGTGCACAATTGGATATCTGCACCAGGAAATGCATGTGCGATAGAATTTTCAATACTAGATAAGCCATCGCATACAAATAAATTAATCTCACTAACTCCTCTTTCTTTTATATCATCGAATATATCAAGCCAGTTGGAAGCACTTTCGGTTGGGAAATTCACAATTGATAAGACCTCACGAGTTCTATCTTCTTTTACTCCTAATATTACGTAGTATGCTTCATTTGAAACCGAGTCATTGCGCCTGGTGGCAACATACGTAGCATCAATATAAACGATTGGATAACGTGCATCTAATCTACGGTTCAGCCACGCAGAAACATCTCCACGTGCCGTATCAAGGAGCCGGCTTACTTGACTCTTACTATAATGCTTACCGTAAAATTCCTCAGAGATATCACCAACTTGCTTGGTGGTCAAGCCTTGAGCGTATAAACTACAAATTAAGCGCTGAACTTCAGCTTCTTGATCTTTAAGTACCCCTAATAAAACAGGATAAAAGTTGCTCTCACGACTCCGAGGAACGCGAATCTCAAACATTTGACCGCCATGACATACTCGACGATCACGATAGCCATTACTCACATCATCAGTCTGAGAATTATAAATCTTACGCTCTGATTTCATTAAGGATTCCATCCCTAAACGGATTAATTCCTGAAATCCTTCTTTACCATTTGTAAGTGAAGAAATAATTTCAGACATTTGTTCTTGTGTAAATTCCATTTCTCTTTCATTTTAGGTTACAATACAAATCTAAGAAATATTGGGATTTACACACTTTTTAAAACGCTATCCTATCTAATTCGTTGTGTGGATAAAGGAAGGATTGAGGATTTGATTTATAAAAAAAGCCGCTTACATGTTAGGTGTAAACGGTTGTGAATCAGATTGTAGTGGATACGAGAATCGAACTCGTATTACATGCGTGAGAGGCATGCGTCCTAACCGTTAGACGAATCCACCAAAGATGTAATTAAAAGAGCTAAGTCTTTCAACTTAGCTCCTTTATATTTACTGTACACGACGCGGAAGCTGGGGGATTCGAACCCCCGGTACGGTTACCCGTACGTCAGTTTAGCAAACTGGTGGTTTCAGCCACTCACCCAAACTTCCTTGTTGTTGCGCTTTCTCTCAAACGCGGTGCAAATATAGGATGAACTTTTGGAGTATGCAAATCTTTCTGCAATATTTTTTTGTGATTTTAAGAGGCCATTTTATAATCTTCTATCAGTCAATTGCTAATGAGCCGATTTTATTTTCTTTTATGTTTAGCTCTCCTTAGAATGATTGAGTCTATCAACTATCATTACCTTAATTAATATAAGGCGGCAGTGAAACATTTAGTGTGCTTTGTTGTTATCTGTAAGATTGGGTTATCGTTCGATAATCTTTTAGGTTATTTATTTGTCAAATAAGATTTTATAAAACAGGTCTTATGAAATGGTGTTTAAAAGTTTTGTATGGGCGTAAATAGTTCATATCTTTGCGGCATATTAGCATAGTAACGCATGGAATGGTTATATCATCTTTTTATTGAGCACTCAGCTTTACAAGCGGTGGTTGTGCTTTCTCTGATTTGTGCCATAGGACTAGGGTTAGGTAAAATTCGGTTTTTTGGCATTACTTTAGGAGTCACATTTGTCTTCTTCATGGGTATTTTGGCCGGACACTTAGGCTTTTCAGTCGATCCGCAAATGCTTAATTATGCCGAGAGTTTCGGCTTGGTTGTTTTTGTCTATTCGCTAGGGTTACAAGTCGGCCCCGGATTCTTTAGCTCATTTAGAAAGGGAGGCGTTAAACTCAATATGCTGGCGATCGCTTTGGTGCTTTTGGGAACGGTGATGGCCGTGATCGGAAGTTATCTAACAGAGGTTTCTTTGCCCAATATGGTGGGGATCTTATGCGGAGCCACCACCAATACTCCTGCGTTGGGAGCTGCTCAGCAAACTTTGAAACAACTTGGTATGGAAAGTAATTCACCGGCATTAGGTTGTGCGGTGACTTATCCTTTAGGAGTGATCGGGGTGATCTTGGCTGTACTGGTTATCCGTAAGCTATTGGTTCGCAAAGAAGAATTGGGACAAGAAGAGTCCGATAGCGCAAACAAACCTTACATTGCCGTTTTCCAAGTCCATAACCCGGCGATCTTCAATAAAAGTATCAAAGATGCAGCAAATATGAGTTATCCGAAGTTTGTGATTTCGCGTTTGTGGCGGGATGGCACGGTGAGTATACCGACATCGGATAAAGTGCTTAAAGAACACGACCGCCTTTTGGTCGTGACTTCCGAAAAGGATGTGTTGGCTTTAACTATTTTGTTCGGTGAACAAGAGAATGCCGATTGGAACAAAGAAGATATTGATTGGAATGCCATCGATAGCCAGCTCATCTCACAACGTATTGTGATCACTCGTCCTGAGCTGAACGGCAAAAAGTTGGGATCGTTGCGCTTGCGTAATCTATATGGAATTAATATTAGCCGGGTTTACCGCTCGGGGGTCCAGCTATTGGCTACTCCGGAGTTAGTTCTCCAGTTGGGTGACCGTTTGACGGTAGTCGGTGAAGCGGCGGCAATTCATAATGTCGAGAAAGTTCTCGGCAATGCGGTGAAGAATCTTAATGAGCCGAACTTAGTCGTGATCTTTATCGGTATGGTCTTGGGATTAGCTCTGGGAGCTATACCGTTTACTGTTCCGGGGGTAAGTGTGCCTGTCCAGCTTGGTTTGGCCGGCGGTCCGATTATTGTGGGCTTGCTGCTGGGTACTTTTGGTCCTCGCATTCATATGGTAACCTATACAACACTTAGTGCTAACCTAATGCTTCGTGCTTTGGGACTGGCGATGTATCTGGCTTGTTTGGGACTTGATGCCGGAAAGCATTTCTTTGAAACCGTCTTCCGTCCCGAAGGATTAATGTGGGTTGGGATAGGTTTTGGGCTGACAGTGATACCGACACTGATTATCGGTATTGTTGCTTTAAAATGGTTTAAGGTCGATTTCGGTTCGGTTTCGGGGATGCTATGCGGGGGTATGGCTAATCCGATGGCATTGAGCTACGCCAATGATACGATTCCGGGAGATAACCCTTCGGTGGCTTACGCAACAGTCTATCCGTTGTGTATGTTCTTAAGAGTGATTATCGCACAGATCTTATTGATGTTTTTATTATAGTGCATTAACTTAATAAAATTAATTTATATTACAGGTCTTATTATGAATGCTTTGAATACGATTAATCCGGAAACTATCGCCGGCGACTTACGTTATTTACAGTTGCTTTCGAGAAGTTTCCCGACTATTGCAGCAGCAAGTACAGAAATTATCAATCTCGAAGCGATCTTAAATTTGCCTAAAGGTACCGAACATTTCCTGACCGACATCCATGGCGAATATGAAGCGTTTCAGCATGTGTTGAAGAATGCTTCGGGAGCAGTAAAACGCAAAGTGAACGAGATTTTCGGCAATACGTTGCGTGAAGCGGAAAAAAAAGAAATTTGTACGCTGATTTACTATCCGGAGGAGAAATTACAATTGGTTAAAGCTTCCGAGAGGGACATGGAAGATTGGTATATCACCACTCTGAATCAATTGGTAAGGGTTTGTCAGAATGTATCGTCGAAATACACCCGCTCGAAAGTACGCAAGTCTTTGCCGACGGAATTCTCCTATATTATTCAAGAACTTTTGCATGAATCGTCGGTCGAACCCAATAAACATGCTTATATCAATGTGATTATCAGTACGATGATTACGACTCGTCGCGCCGATGATTTTATCATCGCGATGTGTAACCTCATCCAGCGACTGACGATTGATTCTTTACACATTGTGGGGGATATCTACGACCGCGGACCGGGAGCTCATATCATTATGGATACTCTTTGTCGCTATCATAATTTCGATATCCAATGGGGAAATCACGATATTCTTTGGATTGGTGCGGCGTCGGGTAACGATAGCTGTATTGCCAATGTGATTCGTATGTCGTTGCGTTATGCCAACTTGACCACGTTGGAAGATGGTTACGGAATTAATCTCTTGCCTTTAGCGACTTTTGCCATGGAAATTTACGGTGACGATCCTTGCACGGTGTTTGCACCTAAGACGTCGTTTGCCGATACCGATTATAATGAAAAGACGTTGCGTCTGATCACTCAAATGCATAAAGCCATTTCGATCATCCAGTTTAAGTTGGAATCGCAGATCATCTCCCGGCGGAAAGAGTTTAATATGCAAAACCGTAATTTGTTGGAGAAGATTGATTATAAACGTGGGGTGTTTGTGTGTGGCGATAAGGAATATGAGATGCGCGACTGTAACTTCCCGACCATTGATCCGAAAGATCCTTATCGGTTGACGGATGAGGAACAGGAACTTGTTGACAAGATTCATAGTTCGTTCATGAATAGCGAAAAGCTCAAGAAGCATATGCGCTGTATGTTCACTTATGGAGGAATGTATTTGGTGTGTAACTCTAATCTGCTCTATCATGCATCGGTACCGTTGAATGCCGACGGTTCGTTTAAGAAGATTATGATTCGTGGTAAAGAATATTCCGGCCGCAAGTTGCTCGATAAGATTGATCAATTGATCCGTAATGCTTACTTCGACGAAGAGGAAGATGAGGAAAATCACGCTTTTGCCTTGGATTACTTATGGTATTTGTGGTGTGGTGCTGATTCTCCATCGTTCGATAAAGATAAGATGGCGACCTTCGAACGTTACTTTATTGCTGAGAAGGAAACGCATAAAGAGAAGAAAGGACATTATTATAACCTAAGAGATAAAGAAGAGACTTGTAGTCGAATTTTAGAGGAGTTCGGTGTTATTGGTTTGCATACGCATGTCATTAACGGACATGTTCCTGTGAAGACGATTAAAGGTGAACAGCCGATGAAAGCCAATGGTAAACTGTTGGTGATTGACGGAGGATTTTCTAAGGCTTATCAACCGGAGACCGGTATTGCCGGTTATACGTTGGTGTACCATTCACACGGTTTGCAGTTGGTTCAGCATGAGCCATTCCAATCGCGTCAGAAGGCTATTGAAGAGGGACAGGATATTAAGTCGACGACGTTCGTTATCGAGTTTAACTCTCAACGTATGATGGTGAAGGATACGGATAAAGGGAAAGAACTTATTGCTCAGATTGCTGATTTGAAGAAGCTGTTGGTGGCCTATCGCCTTGGTTTTATCAAGGAAAAGATTTAAGGGTAGCAGAACTTTTGTTGACTAATGAAGCTCTACTATCCCTACTATCTATAACGTTCTAATGGTTGAATGAACTTTAATTGCGGAAGAAAGACCTAATCATTAAAAGTTAAGGCTGAACTCTTAATGAGTTCAGCCTTAACTTTTCTATTATTTATTCTGAGGTTGTTGATTCAAGAATTATTCATGTTAGAACAAGACGATTCCGGCCTCAGCAATCACTCCCTTATCGTAAGTGCGCGATTTGTTATAGTAACGACTGCCGCCATATCCACCCGTCACAAAAACAGATAGTTTTTTACTGATGCTATATTCAAGATTCAGACGAGCTTGAAGAGCATACAGTCTTGCTGGGATTGTTTCACTCTTGTTGTCTAGCATTTCGATATGCTGATAACCGAGGTCACCGCTAATTGAAAGATTCTTATAGAGTGGTAAGGCGATGCCGGCTCTGTAGAATGCTGTTGCTGAAAACTTGTCGCTGAAATCCAAATAATGCGTACCTCCACCTAAGATGGTATAGAACAATTCATTTTTGAATCGGGCCGCGATATTGGTCTTGGTACGGTTACCGCCAAACATCATGAGTTGCACGCGAGTATCTGGGTTGGCATTGACCAAGCCGATCTGAAAGCCTTTCATGTCGTTCTTGTAGTAGTTTACGAGCCCGATCTGTAAACCGTTAGCTTCTTTAAGCACATAGTTGAATAGACCAACTTGCATGCCGCGGAGATTGCCACCGACAAAGTTGCTTATGGCTGATAGCTGTATGCCAGTCATGTTGCCTCCGGTTAGGTTGAATAATCCTGAACCCATTACTCCGGAATAGGAGTCGCCCACAATATTACCTAGTCCGGACAGATCAATTCCGTTCGATGAATCCCCGGAAATGTTTGTTAGCCCCGAGACTTTTATTCCGTTGCTATGGTCTCCTACGATATTGCAAAGGCCGGATAAGAAGACTCCTTTACTTTGGTCGCCGGCAATATTGATGAGTCCGCCTACTGCTGCACCATTGAGGTTATCTCCGGCGATGTTGATTAATCCACTGACTGCTGCTCCATTTAGATTGTTCCCGGCAATATTGATTAAACCGGCGATCATTCCACCGTTTGAATTATTCCCGGTAATGTTCGTTAGTCCACTGAGTTGTATGCCACTCATTGATTCTCCTACAAGGTTGGATATGCCGGCAACTTGTATACCATTCATCGATTTTCCGACCACGTTTGCTATGCCGGAGATCTGTACGCCGTTCAAATTATCCATGACTATACTTGGCAGAATGTTGACACTTAAACCGTTCATTCTATTCATCTTCGATTGAAGACCGAGGTTGAAATAGGTGGTTTGTAGACTATCGTACGGTTGGGTGGAAATGTTTTTCCAGAGAGATAGATTGATACCGGCCGATTTGTTCTGAGCCGATAAATTAACGGCAGCCAAAATAAAGGCTGCCATTAAAAGGTTACGTTTTATATTCATATTTTTATCGTTGATCATCCTTTAGCTTCTTGATATAAGAATCGTTTGATGCTCTTCTTCGGTGTCTTTTCAAACTCTTCGGGATAAATTTTCATCTTCGAGATCTGACTGTAAGCCGGAAGCATGCCGTTAAGCGTGACACGATTTTCTTCCATGACTCTTTCCATATCTTCATTTTTCAAGCCGTTTGCAAAAGCTTCGTCAAAGTCGGGATAAACTAAACCAACGAGTTTCTCGTTTTGCTGAACGATAATGCTTTCGGCCACATAAGGCAGGTTATTTAATTTATCTTCGATCTCTTCCGGATAGATGTTCTGACCGCTGGCACTAAGAAGCATATTCTTACTTCTTCCTTTGATGGTGACATGGCCTTCAGCATCGATCAGACCCAAGTCGCCGGTATGTAACCAACCATCGGCATCGATAACCTGACGAGTGGCTTCTTCGTTTTTGTAATAGCCTAACATCATGTTCGGACCTCTACATACAATTTCTCCGACTACATTCTCCGGATCGGGAGATAAGATCTTAACCTCCATACGAGGAGCTGCTTTTCCGCAAGAACCTGGTTTGAACGTTGCCCAATCTTCATAACAGATAATCGGGCCACATTCGGTCATGCCATAGCCAACTGTATAAGGGAATTCTATAGTACGAAGGAATTGTTCCACTTCTTGGTTAAATGCTGCTCCGCCGACAATCACTTCAACGAAGTTACCTCCGAAGCCTTTGACCATCTCTTCGCGTACGGTTGCTTTAATCTTATCGTTGATGATAGGCACCTTCATGAGTAATTTCATCTTCAAGGTTTCCAATTTCGGAAGAACGCTTTTCTTAATAATTTTCTCAATGATCAGCGGCACGGCAACGATCAAATTTGGTTTAACCTCAGCAAAGGCTTGGAAGATAATTTTCGGACTTGGCATGCGGGTTAGGAAATAGATCTGACAACCCACTGAAAATTCGTATAAGAACTCAAAAGCCAATCCGTACATGTGTGCCATAGGCAACATCGATACAATCTTATCGCCAGGCTTTAGCGTGAGCACTTCATACGCAAATGTCGTGTTCGACCATAAGCTGCGATAGGGGAGCATAACTCCTTTTGAATAGCTGGTTGTTCCTGATGTATAATTGATCACTGCAAGTTCTTCCGGTTGGTCTTTGTGATAAGAGATATGTTCCTGACGGAAGTTCTTTGGATATTTCTTACCAAACATTTCGTTCAGATGTTCGCGTGCGTGAGTCAGTGATTCACTGCGGGAAACCAATACACTGAAGTCGGTCATTAATAAGATACCTTCTAATAAAGGCATGGCCGATTCATTTAAATTTTCCCAAATCATATCACCTACAAAAAGGAGCTTGGCTTCAGAATGATTAACAATATGGTGAACGTTGTCAGCTTTAAATTCATGTAGGATGGGGACAATGACTGCACCATAAGTCAGCGTAGCTAAAAAGGTAACTCCCCAATGCGAACTGTTTCTACCGCAGACTGCAATTTTGTCTCCTTTACGGATACCGCTTTCTTCGAAAATAATATGAAGTTTCTCGATTTTACGAGCAACATCTTTGTACTGAAGGGTAGCCCCTTTATAATCGGTTAGGGCATCTAAATCCCAATTAGTCTTGATACTATTTTCAATGTAAGCTATAAAACTTTGTTCCATCGTCTTTTATGCACATTTGGTTTTAAAATGTGCAAATATAATTATTAAATTAAAAAAATCAATACTTTTTATAGATTCATTTCCAGGTCCTCGCAGTACCACTCGTACATTCGGGCAACTCCTTCTTCGATCTCGATCTGATGATGCCACCCCAAAGAATGGAGTTTCGAAGGGTCTGTCAACTTACGCATTGTGCCGTCCGGTTTAGTCGAGTCAAAGCTTAATGTGCCGTCGTAACCCACTGTCTTTATGATGAGTTCGGCCAATGCTTTAATCGAAATCTCTTTCCCGGTACCAATATTGATGTGGCAGTTTCTGATTTCCTTTTCGCCTGTGGCATAGGTGTCATTGAAATTGACTTTTTCCATCACAAAGACACTGGCGTCGGCCATTTCTTCACTCCAAAGAAATTCTCGTAAAGGAGTGCCTGTACCCCAAAGTGTAAGGCCGGATGGCTGTATGCCGTATTTCAAGAGCATGCTCTCTATTTCGTCAATGGAGGCACAACCGTCGATTTTCTCGATCGGACGACGATTCAAATCGGCACGAATAGCGGCCCAATTTCCTTCTTTTAGGTGTTTGGCTAGAAGGATCTTGCGTATCATAGCCGGGAGGACATGGCTCCGCTCCAAATCGAAATTATCGTTTGGACCATAGAGGTTGGTCGGCATTACAGCAATATAGTTGGTGCCATATTGTAGGTTGAAACTTTCACAAAGCTTTAATCCGGCAATCTTTGCCAAGGCATAAGGCTCGTTGGTGTATTCCAGAGGAGCTGTCAGCAAGACTTCTTCAGACATTGGCTGACTGGCATTACGCGGATAGATGCAAGTGCTTCCTAAAAAGAGGAGCTTCTTCACGTGATGGCGGAAGCTCTCGCCAATGACGTTTTGCTGAATCTGTAGATTCTTATAGATGAAATCAGCACGATAAATGCTATTGGCCATGATACCGCCAACAAAAGCTGCAGCCAGAAAGACATATTCGGGCTGCTCTTCATCAAAGAATGTTCGGACTGCGACGCTGTCGAGCAGATCTAATTCATGGTGTGTGCGTCCGATTAGATTGGTATATCCTTTGGATTCTAGATTTTTCCAAATGGCCGATCCTACCAATCCACGATGACCGGCCACATATATTTTTGCATTTTTTTCCATGCTGCGTGTTAGTGTTTATTGGCAATCATACGTTTGACCTTTTCCATATCGTGCTTTGTCATGATTTTGACAAGCTCTTCAAATGAGGTCTTGCGAGGATTCCAACCTAGAAGGGTTTTGGCTTTTGTCGGATCACCAAGGAGTTGCTCAACTTCTGCCGGACGGAAATATTTCGGATCGACTTCTACAAGAACTCTACCGGTAGCAGAGTCGATTCCTTGTTCGTTAACGCCTTCTCCTTGCCATTGTAAGTTGATCCCTGCTTCTTTAAAGGCCAAAGATGCAAATTCGCGAACGGTATGCATCTCACCCGTAGCGATTACAAAGTCTTCAGGGGTGTGATGTTGAAGCATCAGCCACATACATTCAATATAGTCTTTGGCATATCCCCAGTCGCGACGAGCGTCGAGGTTACCTAAATAAAGCTTGTCTTGTTCGCCTTGGGCGATACGCGCAGCGGCCAGGGTAATCTTTCTGGTCACAAAGGTTTCGCCTCGTCGTTCACTCTCGTGATTAAACAAGATGCCATTCACGGCAAACATGCCGTAGCTTTCACGATAGTTCTTGGTAATCCAGAAACCATATTGTTTGGCAACGCCGTACGGGCTGCGTGGGTAGAATGGAGTGGTCTCTTTTTGTGGAACTTCTTGTACCTTACCGTAAAGTTCCGAGGTGGAAGCTTGGTAAATACGTGTTTTATGTTCCATGCCTAAGATACGCACAGCTTCGAGCATGCGTAGCGTCCCCACTGCATCTGTCTCTGCGGTGTATTCGGGAACATCGAAAGAAACTTTAACGTGACTTTGAGCCGCCAAATTATAGATTTCGTCCGGACGGACTTGTTGAATGATACGTATTAACGAACTAGAGTCGGTCATGTCGCCATAATGTAGGTTTATGGTGCGTTTTTGCTTCATGTCGCGTACCCACTCATCGAAGTACATATGTTCGATACGACCGGTATTGAACGACGATGAACGTCTTAATATACCATGTACTTCATAGCCTTTCTGTAGGAGAAATTCGGCAAGGTACGAGCCATCTTGACCTGTAATGCCCGATATTAGAGCTGTTTTCATTATCCTGAATTTGTTTTGAAAATCTTTATTAAGGTGCAAATGTCGTAAATTATTCCAGCATCTGCAATAAGTTTTACTTATTTTACGTTAGAGGCTTTCTTGTTTTATGACTTCGACTTTGGAACTCTGATGAAGTTGTAATGTCGTTGGATCGAAAGGAGTTGCCACTATAGGCTTGTTTCCTTATAACGAACAAATCCCCACCCGATACGTTATAGCATAATAAGTTATTAGTAATTAAAAAGATTGGATATATGAGCTTAAAGAAAACAGATATAGGACTAATCGGCCTTGCCGTGATGGGCGAAAATTTAGCTTTAAATATGGAAAGTAAGGGGTGGGCTGTTTCAGTTTACAACCGTGTGAACCCAACAAGTGAGAGGCAGGTCGTGCAACGATTTATCGATGGTCGAGGAAAAAATAAACGTTTCGAGGGGTTTACCGACTTAAAAGAATTTGTGGATTCTATTTCCATGCCGAGAAGAATCATGATGATGGTTCGCGCCGGTAGCCCGGTCGATGAGTTGATGGAACAATTGTTCCCTTTGTTATCGCCGGGTGATGTCTTAATTGATGGTGGTAACTCTAACTTTGAAGATACCAATCGTCGAGTGCAATTGGCTGAATCTAAAGGATTCTATTTTATTGGTTCGGGTGTGTCTGGTGGGGAAGAAGGGGCTTTAAATGGGGCTTCTGTGATGCCTGGCGGTTCTTCGACAGCATGGCCTTTAGTGAAACCGATCCTTCAAAGTATTGCGGCAAAAGCTGAAGATGGTGCGGTCTGTTGCGATTGGGTTGGCCCTAAAGGTGCCGGACATTTTGTGAAGATGATTCACAATGGCATCGAATATGGCGATATGCAACTCATCGCTGAAGCGTATTGGGTCATGAAGCGGATGCTTCACCTTTCTAATGAGGAGATGGCGGATGTTTTCACGGAGTGGAATAAAGGGAAATTGCAAAGTTATTTAATTGAAATTACAGCCGAAATCTTACGTCATAAAGATGGAGACGGGGCTTATTTGATTGATCAGATTTTGGATGCCGCCGGACAGAAAGGCACCGGAAAATGGTCGGTTGTGAATGCGATGGATCTGGGTATGCCTTTAGGACTTATTGCTTCTGCAGTGTTTGAACGCAGCTTATCGGCTCAAAAGGAAATGCGTGATGAGGCTTCTAAAGCGTATGCTGTAGAGTCTTTTCAGCCTTTATTCGGTAAGAAAGAATTAATTAATGATTTACATGATGCGCTATATGCTTCTAAGCTGGTCTCTTATGCTCAAGGATTTGCTGTTTTGTCTGCGGCGTCCGAATCGTTTGGATGGAATCTTAATTTGTCGTCTATTGCGCGAATGTGGCGTGGAGGTTGCATCATTAGAAGTCGCTTCCTAAATGATATTGCTCAAGCTTTCGAACAAGATCAACCGAAACATTTACTTCTTGCACCTTACTTTAAGGATGAAATGAAACGTTTATATAAAGGATGGAAGTACTTAGTCATCGAGGCGATGGAAGCTGAACTATCGATCCCGGCTTTTTCTTCTGCATTGAACTACTTTAATTCATTGACTTCTGCCGATCTGCCGGCTAATATGATACAAGCTCAACGTGATTACTTTGGTGCGCATTTGTTTGAGAAGAGGGATTCGCCTCGTGGGGAATTCTTTCACGAGAATTGGACCGGACACGGAGGGGAAACGAAATCGGGTAATTATAATGTATAGATAAGGAGGCGACATGGATAAGTTTACTATGGTGATCTTTGGAGCATCTGGCGATTTGACTAAACGCAAACTCATGCCGGCCCTGTTCTCGCTTTATAAAGCTAATCGGCTTCCTCGAGATTTTGCAATTGTTGGTGCCGGTCGTACCGTCTATACTGACGAAGAGTACCGTGCTTATATCTTGCATCAATTAAAGATGTTTGTGAAATTGGAAGAACAGGATGTGGCTCAGATGAATGAGCTGATGTCTCATTTGTTTTATTATTCAATGGATCCGACCGATGAGGAAGCCTATAAGGGATTAAAAAATAGGATCAACGAATTATCGGGTAAAGAACAGACTGCTAACTTCTTATTTTATTTAGCGACTCCTCCATTGTTGTATGGCGTGGTTCCGAAACATCTGAAGAGTGCGGGACTGAACACAAAACAATCGCGTATAATTGTCGAGAAACCATTCGGATATGATCTGGCTTCAGCGCAAGAGCTGAATGCCGTTTACAAGTCGGTGTTCGAGGAACATCAGATCTATCGTATTGATCATTTTTTGGGAAAGGAAACCGCTCAAAATATTTTAGCTTTTCGTTTTGCTAATGGTATTTTCGAGCCACTGTGGAATAGAAATTATATCGATTATGTTGAAATCACCGCCGTTGAGAATCTAGGTATCGAACAACGAGGTGGATTTTATGATTCGACGGGAGCATTGCGCGATATGGTACAGAACCACCTCATTCAGTTGGTGGCGCTGACGGCTATGGAGCCTCCGGGAACGTTCAATGCAGATCATTTTCGTAATGAGGTGGTGAAAGTTTACGAGTCTTTGACACCACTGACTGAAGTGGATTTTGAGGAACATGTGGTACGGGGGCAATATTTAGATTCGGGCGATAAGCAAGGGTATCGTGAGGAAAAAGGAATTCCTGTTGATTCTAGAACGGAGACTTATGTGGCCTTGAAGTTGGGGATCAGCAATTGGCGTTGGAGTGGGGTGCCATTCTACATCCGTACCGGTAAGCAGATGCCAACAAAGGTTACTGAGATTGTGATTCATTTTCGCAAAACACCTCATTTGATGTTTGGTTGTAAGGAGGGAAAATGTCCTGATGGTAATAAGTTAATTTTGCGCATACAACCGAATGAGGGGGTCGTCCTTAAATTAGGAATGAAAACGCCGGGAACAGGTTTTGATATACAGCCTGTTACGATGGACTTTAGTTATGATCAATTGGGAGGACTTTCTGGCGGAGATGCCTATTCTAGGCTCATTGACGATTGTATTCAGGGAGATGCGACCTTGTTTACTCGGAGTGATGCGGTAGAAGCTTCTTGGCGCTTTTTCGATCCGCTACTGAATTATTGGGATCAACATGCCGATGCTCCACTTTATGGATATCCGGCAGGAACATGGGGACCTCTCGAGAGTGAGGCGATGATGCGTGAACATGGAGCGGAATGGACCAATCCATGTAAGAATCTAATTAATACTGATAAATATTGTGAGTTATGAAATTGTCGGTTTTCCCTACGTCGATAGCGACGGCTAGGGCTTTAATATTACGTATATTGACATTAATGAAGGAATCGCCGAATAAGGTCTTTAATGTGGCAGTGAGCGGGGGGAGCACTCCGGCTTTGATGTTCGACTTGTGGGCAAATGAGTATAAACGTTCTACACCTTGGGAACGTTTGAATTTGTATTGGGTCGATGAACGTTGTGTGAAACCGACCGACTCTGAGAGTAATTATGGCTTAATGAATTCGATGCTCCTATATACGGTACCTATTCCTCCAGATAATGTACACCGTATTCATGGAGAGAATGATCCTGAAAGTGAGGCTGAGCGATACTCGAATTTACTTCGCTCTCGTTTGCCCCTAGAAGAAGGGTGGCCGGTATTTGACATTATTTTATTAGGAGCTGGGTCCGACGGACACACTTCTTCTATCTTCCCTGGGCAAGAGGATTTACTTCATGCCTCGGTGCCTTATGTCGTTAGTACAGCACCTATTACCAATCAGAAACGTATCTGTATGACTGGCATTCAAATTCTTAATGCGCATTTTGTGTTTTTTCTGGTTACAGGAAGTAGTAAAACCAGGGTGATATCAGAGATGTTGCAATCATCGGACGGGGGCCCGGCAGCTTATATTGCTCGTCATGCAAAGAATGTTGAGTTGTTTGCTGATCAAGTAGCCATGGGAAATTCCTCTCAATCTTGATGATAGAGTGTGGAAGGCAACTGTTGCTATTCCTAAAAGGCTGTTTATAACAAATTATATGAGAAGAGCCTGGTCTAACCCGATCTTGGGGTAAAGATCAGGCTCTCTTTGTGATTGATGCAAAACTGTAAGTTACAAATTAGAGGTTACTCGTCTTAGTATTTTAATTTTAGTTCACCCTTTTGTTTTATCGTTTTTACTTGCGTGGATGGGAACTGCGTTTGTCTGTTTTCGCTTGATGTGATTGATTGATAGTTGTTTGTTTTGTTTTTTTAAGTATCAAGATGGTTCGTTTCTGTGAAATATTGGTTATATTTGGTAACTTTATTTTAGATGTTAACCAAAATGCAAAACTTTATTTTTCAGAATCCGACAAAGCTTATTATGGGGCGTGGAATGATCGCTCAATTAAGTGAAGAAATACCTGCCGACAAGCGTGTGATGATTACCTTTGGTGGTGGAAGTGTCAAACAAAATGGTGTTTACGATCAAGTCAAACTGGCTTTAAAGAACCATTTTACAGTAGAATTTTGGGGCATTGAACCCAATCCGTCTATAGAAACGCTGCGCAAGGCGATTGCTTTGGGGCGTGAACATAAAATCGATTATCTTTTGGCTGTGGGTGGTGGATCGGTTATTGATGGTACAAAACTGATCTCGGCAGGATTGCTTTATGATGGCGATGCTTGGGATTTGGTGGTATCTGGCGTACCTTGTTCGACCACTGTTCCTTTGGCTACTGTACTGACGTTGCCAGCTACCGGCTCGGAGATGAATCGTGGAGCAGTGATCTCTCGGTATGAAACTAAGGAGAAATTTGCTTTTTACTCTAATTATCCGGTTTTCTCAATCCTTGATCCCGAGGTGACGTTCTCTTTGCCACCTCATCAAGTTGCTTGTGGATTGGTCGACACGTTTGTACATGTGATGGAACAGTACCTTACAACAACTAATCAGAGTCGGTTGATGGATCGCTGGGCGGAGGGAATCTTACAAACAATTGTCGAGATTGCACCGAAAATCAAGGCCAATCAGAAGGATTATGATGTGATGGCCGATTTTATGTTGTCGGCAACGATGGCACTTAATGGTTTTGTGTCGATGGGAGTCAGTCAAGATTGGGCAACGCATATGATCGGACACGAGCTGACGGCTTTGCATGGCCTTACTCATGGGCATACTTTAGCCATTGTGTTTCCGGGAACTTGTCGCGTGTTGAGTGCTTCCAAAGGAGATAAATTACTACAATATGGCGAACGGGTATGGGGAATTGTTAAGGATTCCAGAGAAGCTCGGATTGAAGAAACCATTAACCGTACAGAGGAATTCTTCCGTCTGTTGGGTTTGACTACCCGTTTGCATGAAGAGAATATTGGAGAGGAAACAATTGCCGAAATTGAACGTCGGTTTAATGAACGCCATGTCGCTTTTGGAGAAAATGGAGAGGTGACGGGTACTGTGGCTCGACGTATCTTGGAGAGCGTTTTCTAAAAAACATCCTTTTATGATCAAATTCTTGCCTTCCTAATTAGGTGTTAGGTAGGCAAGAATTGTTGTATATGCATACTATTAAAATAAACAAAGATGAAAGGAAAAATATATTTGACGGCTTTGGCTTTCCTCTTGTCGGGCTATGCTATGCCCAAAGAAAAGCATCTTGTCTGGAGTGTAGGCCAAGATGATCGTTCAGCTGCCGAATTTGCTCTTGGCCCAAGCGATTACAACTCATTTTTAGCCAAAGATTTTGGTTATGAAGATCGGTACTATCTTGTTGGGCGTTCGATGACGAACGTCGACTTTCCTTATGTGCTGCCCGGTCCCGATGATACTTGGGGTGGTACTTGGGGAACATCCGGATGGCGTACACATGATGTGACTTTATTATTCGATTTGAAAGATAAACCTTCCGGAAAAGGATGGAAATTGGTGGTCGATTTACTCGATTCCAATCCCAATCGATCGGTTGTAAAGATAAAAGTGAACGGGGTAGATAAACGTTTTGAATTTAAAGGGACATCAAAAGAGGTGCTCGATGGAAAGATAAACGAAGCTAAAGAACGCTTATTAGAGTTCCCGTTGACTGCCGATGACTTGGAGAAAGAAGGGAACTCTGTCGTCATATCGGTGTTGGAAGGAGGATGGATTGTTTTCGATCAAGTTTGTTTGGAAGGGCCTAAACGTGCTGAATTGAAAGTCGATAAGGCCCCGATTTATGTGCGTGCGGTGAAACCTGCTGATTATGAATTGGAACGAGAGGGACAGAGGGTGCAGCCTTTATTGGTCGATGTGGAGCATTTAGAGGGCTCACCACATTTATCGGTTAAGGTGGATCGGAATTTAGTTTTCGAGACTTCATTGGATACAGCACGTTATCTGTTTGAAGTTCCGATGCCTGCAGTTACCCGCAAACGAGAAAGTTTATATGAGATTTTCGTTGACGGAAAGAAATTAACTGAAGGTCGCGTGGTGAGAATACCACAACCTCTACAGACTTTGGCCGATTATGTCGATACTCAGATGGGAACTGCTCATTCACGATGGATGATTGCTCCGGGGCCTTGGATGCCTTTTAGTATGGTTAAGTTAAGTCCGGATAATCAAAATACAGGTTGGCAATCGGGCTATCAACCGACTTTCGAAACGTTGGGATGCTTTAGTCATATTCATGAATGGACGATGGCCGGACTTGGAATGATGCCTACCAACGGAGAGCTGTTTACGAAAGTTGGCGATGAATTTAAACCTGATGAAGGATATCGTTCTCGAATAGATAAACGTTCGGAGGAGGCGCCTTTGGGATATTATAAGGTTTTTCTCACAGATACACGCATCTTGGCAGAAGTGACGGCAACCGAACGTGCCGGCTTTCAGCGTTATACGTTCCCTAGTGATCAAGACGGAAGAGTCATGATTGATTTGCATATTCCTTCCGAATATGATTACCTTTTGAAAGAGGTCGTTTTAAAACAAGTTAGTGATTATCGAATTGAAGGAATTAGTCATCAACTTTCTCCTCGTCCAACGGTTTGGAGTAATGACGCCGACCAAGAGTATACGGTGAATTTTGTATTGGAGTTTGATGCGCCGATTAAGAAAGTTGGCGGATGGAGTAATAATGAGGTGTTGACGACGTCGTCTATCAGTGGCAAAGATTTGAAAGATGCCGGTCTTTTTGTTGAGTTTGATACCAAAAAGCATCCGGTGGTTCAGGTGCGGAGCGGCCTTTCTTTGGTGAGTGTAGTCAATGCTGCCGAGAATCTCAAGAAAGAGATTAGTGATCCTTTTGGATGGGACTTTCAGGCTGTAGTCGATCATCAAAAGAAGGTGTGGAACGATTTATTGTCTCGTACGGTGATTACAACCGATGATCGGTTGGAAAAGGTGAGATTCTATACTAATGCTTATCGTGCACTTTGTCGTAATACGTGGAGTGATGTAAATGGTGAGTGGATGTCGCCCGATGAAAAGGTACAACGCTTTACCGATCCGAATCATTTGGCTCTGGGATGCGATGCCTTTTGGAATACCTTCTGGAATTTAAATCAATATTGGAATTTAGTGACTCCGGAATGGGCCTCTCGATGGGTTCATTCCCAGTTGGCATTGTATGATGCGAATGGCTGGTTAGCTAAGGGCCCTGCGGGAATGGAATATATCCCGGTGATGGTGGCTGAACATGAGATTCCACAGATCGTGTCGACCTACCAGATGGGCATCCGTGATTATGATGTGGAGAAAGCTTTTGAAGCAATGAAAAAGATGCAAACAACGCCTGCCACAGCCGTTGCCGGAGGGTTTGCCGGAAATCGAGATTTAACACCTTATTTGAAGTATCACTATGTGCCGATGGAAAAGGGACGGTTCTCCAACTCTTTGGAGTATGCTTTTGATGATTGGAGTGTGGGGCAGATGGCTAAGGCATTAGGTCGCTATAAAGATTATGAGGTGTATAGTACGCGAGGTGAATGGTGGAGAAATGTGATTAATCCGGAGAATGGGTATGCTCATCTAAAAGATACGACCGGTCGTTTCATTCCTAATTTTGACCCGTTCCATTCGGGTAATAATCACCATTACGTTGAAGGTAATGCTTGGCAATTGTCTTTCTTTGTTCCCCAAAATATGCCGGGCTTGATCGATGTGATTGGACGGAAGACATTTGTTGATCGTTTGGATTGGGGATTTACCGTGAGTGAACCTTGGCGGTTTAATGCACCTAACGACCAGTATTGGGATTATCCGGCGGTACAAGGTAATCAGCAATCGATGCATTTTGCTTTTCTATTCAATTGGGCAGGGCAACCTTGGTTAACTCAGAAGTGGAGTCGGTCGATCATGGACCGCTATTATGGATATGGCGTTGCTAACGCTTATCTGGGAGATGAAGATCAAGGGCAAATGAGTGCTTGGTTTGTGATGGCTGCTATGGGATTATTTCAGACGGATGGAGGTTGTCGGGTCGATCCGATTTATGAGATTGCTAGCCCTCTGTATGAAAAGATTGTTATTGATCTTGGAGAAAGATATAATCGTGGAAAGCAGTTTACGATCCAGGCGAAGAATGTCTCGCGTAAAAACAAATATGTTCAATCGGCCATATTAAATGGCAAACCTCTTAATCAGTTCTATTTTCCGGCATCCGAGTTGCTTAAGGGAGGGGAATTGATTTTAATGATGGGCGATCGGCCTAATTACTCTTGGGGAGTAGATGAAAAAGATATTAACACTATAAAATAGAATACATTATGAAACACGGCTATTATTTATTTCGTTTATTGGTCCTAGTTCTGGGACTTACTTTGTCCAGTTGGATCTCCATTCAGGCTTCTGTTCATCCTAAGCCTTTTGTTATTCCTGAGCTGAAAGAATGGAAAGGGATGGAAGGAGAATTATGCTTGACTCCTCAGACCCGTATCGTTTATTCGGCAAAACAACAGGGATTGCAACATGTAGCGCAACTTTTGGCAGAGGATGTAAAGACTATGTTTGGTTATGATCTTGAAGTGACGGATGGAAAAAGTCGTTTAGGGGATATCGTCCTGAAATTACAAGCTGATAAGAAGTTGGGGAAAGAGGGATATGCCATGAAGATTCGTTCCAAAGTGATATTGTCGGCACCGGAACCCTTAGGAGTCTATTGGGGCACACGTACTTTACTTCAGATTGCTGAGCAAAATGTAGAACGAAAGTTGCCTAAAGGAGACATACGTGACTTTCCTGATTACGCATTGCGCGGTTTTATGCTCGATTGTGGTCGTAAATTTATCCCTTTACATTTCTTAAAGAATTATGTTAAGATCATGTCTTACTATAAAATGAATGCGTTCCAGATTCATTTAAATGATAATGGGTTCAAAGCTTTCTTTGAGAATGATTGGAATAAGACTTATGCAGCTTTTCGTTTGGAGTCGTCAACTTTTCCGGGATTGGCAGCGGCCGATGGTTATTACACTAAACAAGAATTTATAGACTTACAAAAACTTGCTGAAGATCGATTTGTTGAAATCATTCCGGAGATTGATGCACCTGCTCACACACTCGCTTTTACTCACTATAAACCGGAGATCGGGAGCAAAGAGTATGGCATGGATCATTTAGACTTGTTTAATCCGGAGACTTATCGTTTTATGGATGCGCTTTGGAAGGAGTATTTGGAAGGTGATCATCCCGTATTTCGAGGTAAACGAGTGCATATCGGTACCGATGAATATTCGAATAAGAACAAAGAGGTGGTAGAGAAATTTAGAGCATTTACCGATCGATATATTCGTTATGTGGAGGGATTTGGCAAACAAGCTTGCTTATGGGGAGCGCTGACTCATGCTAAAGGGACGACCCCTGTGAAGTCGGAAGATGTGGTTATGGGAGCTTGGTATAACGGGTATGCCGAACCTAAAGAGATGGCGAAGCAAGGTTACCAATTGGTTAGCATTCCGGATGGCTTGTTATATATTGTTCCTGCTGCCGGTTATTACTATGACTATTTAAATACCAAGTTGCTCTATGAAACCTGGACGCCTGCCCATGTCGGTAAGGCGGTGTTTGACGAGAAAGATCCGGCCATTTTGGGAGGTATGTTTGCGGTATGGAACGATCATGTCGGCAATGGGATTTCGACAAAAGATATTCATCACAGGGCTTATCCTGCATTACAAACTTTGGCTACCAAAATGTGGAGTGGGGCGGAGGTCAGTCTTCCGTTCGATCTGTTCGATCGTTATAGAGAACAGCTGAGTGAGGCACCCGGTGTTAATGAATTAGGTCGCATCGGAAAGAAAGAAGGGCTGGTTTATGAACAAGAGACTGTTTCTCCTCATGATGTGATGCCGTATGCCGAAATTGGATATAATTATTCTGTTACATTCGATATTGAAGGAGCCGATGAGCAATTTGGTACAGAGTTGTTTCGATCGAATGACGCCGTTTTCTATTTGTCCGATCCGATTAAAGGATTGGTTGGCTTTGCTCGTGATGGATACCTATTTACCTTCAATTATCGGATAAGAGCAGGAGAGAAGATCAATCTTGGAATTAGTGGAGATCATCGTGGCACAAGATTATTGGTCAATGGAAAAGTTGTTGATGAACTAAACATCCGTAAGTTATACTTCAATGAAGGAAAAGATAAAATGAACGAAGTGCGTACATTGGTCTTTCCTTTGACTAAAGCGGGATCATTCATGAGTAAAATCACTCATCTTGAGCTATATTGGAAAGCTAAATGATAGGAGGTGGATTAGATTTCAGATGAATGGATCGTATCATCGCTCTTTCGATGGTTCGGCATGCTAATTATATTATTCGGCTTTAATATTCTTGTTTTAAAATAAAAGTTATTGCAGCCGATGACCTAGATGATATAAGATAAGTACCCGATTAAGAACATTTTACAAATGTTCGTTGTTTATTTATAATATGTTTTGAGTATTAATTCTTCATTGGAAGATCAAAAATAAATGAGATGATGAAAAGAGTCAATTATTCATTAATGCGTTCATTATTCGCTTTTATGGTTGGATTGGTATTGGTGTGGCGACCTGATATTGCTGCTAAATATATAGTTATAGTCATAGGCCTTGGCTTTTTCATTCCAGGCTTTATTAATATTGTGAATTGTTGGTTGAAACGTAAAAAAACAACGACAACTTGTCGTTTTCCCATCGAAGGAATGGGGTCGACCTTGTTTGGTTTATGGTTAATTATTATGCCTGATTTTTTTGCCGATGTGTTGCTTTTCTTATTGGGACTCACCTTAGTTATTGGTGGAGTGCAACAAATAGCATCTCTGACGGTCGCTAAATCGTGGATTCCTATTCCGCCTTTATTTTACTTTTTCCCAGTTATCATTTTGGTAATTGGTATTATTGCGTTGTTTAACCCAACCGGAGTACGTAATACCGCATTTATGATTATGGGAGTAGCAGGTATGGCTTATGGAATAGTAGAGTTTATTAATTGGTTCCGTTTCATGCGCCATCGCCCCTTAAGAAAAGAATTAGATGATTCTGACGATGTGGAATCTAATGATCAGTCTGTGACTCCTTAAACATCTTTGTGTGATAATTGAGGTATGAATATTTTCCTTCTGTGGTATGAAATTACCATATTCGTGTTATTTATTGAGCTTTCAATTGATTTTAACTTTGCATTATTGAAAAAGTTTAAGAATTATTGAATGAATATGGAAAGAATAGCAAGAAAAATCACTGATTTAGTGGGAAATACTCCATTGATGGAGTTAACAGCATATGAAGATTATAAGAAGTTAGGTAGCCGTTTGCTGGCTAAACTTGAATATTTCAATCCGGCAGGAAGTGTTAAAGATAGAGTGGCGCTGGCTATGGTCGAGGATGCGGAAGCTCAAGGATTGTTGAAGCCTGGGGCTACCATCATTGAACCGACTAGTGGAAATACAGGCATTGGCTTAGCTTTTGTGTCAGCTTCCAAAGGCTATCGTTTGATCTTAACGATGCCCGATACGATGAGCATGGAGCGTCGAGGACTTTTAAAAGCGTTAGGTGCAGATTTGGTTCTGACCCCAGGAGCAAATGGCATGAAGGGAGCGATTGCTAAAGCTGAAGAGTTGTTAAGCGTGACTCCCAATGCCGTAATCTTACATCAGTTCGATAACCCTGCAAACCCGATGATGCATTTTCGCACAACCGGTCAGGAGATCTGGAGAGATACCGATGGGAAGGTGGATATTTTCGTGGCTGGTGTAGGTACGGGAGGAACCATCAGTGGAGTTGGAAAGGCTTTGAAGGCTCATAACGATGGGGTACAAGTTGTGGCGGTTGAACCGACAGATTCTCCGGTTTTATCCGGTGGGAATCCCGGAGCACATAAAATACAAGGTATTGGTGCCGGCTTTGTGCCGAGTATTTACGACTCGGAGGTTGTGGATGCGATTATTCAGGTTGGAAACGATGAGGCCATTCGTACTAGTCGAGAGCTTGCTCAACATGAAGGCTTGATTGTCGGCATTTCGTCGGGAGCCGCTGTTTATGCAGCAACACAACTTGCTCTATTGCCTGAGAATGCTAATAAGACGATTGTTGTATTGCTCCCTGATACGGGCGAACGTTATCTTTCGACGTTGTTGTATGCATTTGAAGAGTATCCGTTATGAGATAGAATAAAATAATAAGGTTTAAGATTTTGTTTGAGGAAGGATAACACTTTTAATTTGAGACTTAAGCTTTTTATCGGTAATTAAAAGAGGCCTATCAGACTCGATTTTCGAGTTCGATAGGCCTCTTTATGGTGGTATACTATACTTTGGCTTTGTTCTTTTTAGCCTAATGATTTAGAATTCTGCAGGATAATATAACATATTTCGAAGATGTTATTCTGAGGATGTTTAGTTATAAGCCGACTCTCCGTGTTCATAGATATCGAGTCCTTCTTCTTCAATACGTGGTGCTACACGCAATCCATGAGCTTTTCTTAAGATGGTGAACACTACAAATCCGCAACCTGCAGCCCAAAGGCCTATCACGGCAGCCCCAAAACCCTGTGCAAGTAAGAGCGAAGCATCGTGTCCATAAAGTAAACCTTGCTTGGTTGAAAAGACTCCGACTAATATCGTTCCTAATGTACCGGATACTCCGTGTACCGAAGAGGCTCCAACAGGGTCGTCAATGTGTAAACGTTTGTCTATAACTTCAACCGCTAAGATCATGACTATTCCGCAAATGGCACCGATACTTGCGGCTCCAATCGGAGAAATGCAGTCGCATCCGGCAGTGACGCCGACTAGTCCGGCTAATATGCCGTTTAGGGTGAGTGATAAGGATGGCTTTCCGAACTGAATCCAACTAAATGCTAAGGTGAAAAGGCCACCGGCACAGGCTCCTAAGTTGGTGTTTAGAAAAACTTTTGAGAGTATCATGGCATCTGACGATGTAGCTGCCGCTAATTGTGAGCCGGGATTAAAACCGAACCATCCGAACCATAATATAAAGACCCCTAAGGCGGCCATGGTTAAACTGTGCCCGGGGATGGCTTTCGATGATTTATCTTTTCCGTATTTTCCAATGCGTGGTCCTATGATCGCAGCGCCGACTAAAGCAATCCACCCACCAACGGAGTGAACGACTGTAGAACCTGCAAAATCGTGAAAAGTGGTTCCAAAGGTGGTCATCATAAACGACCCTGCATGACTATCCATTAACCAGCCGCCTCCCCAGGTCCAATGCCCCGATACCGGATAAATGAGTACACTGATACAGATGGTATAAATGAGGTACATCGAGAACTTTGTTCGTTCGGCCATCGCTCCGGATACAATTGTTGCTGTTGTTGCACAGAACATTGTTTGGAAGAGGAGAAAACTCTCAACAGGGATATTCGGTGATTCGAAAAAGGAAAGATCGAACCAATGAGGGGTTCCCACGAACTGTCCGATGCCGAACATCAATCCGAATCCGACAAACCAATAGAGTAATGAACCAAACATGAAATCAATGAAGTTTTTCATCAAAATGTTTGTTGTGTTTTTAGTTCGGGTGAATCCGGCTTCGACCAAAGCGAACCCCGGTTGCATAAAAAAGACAAGCATTGAGGCTATGAGTACCCATACCGTATTTAATCCGAAAGTTAGATCGGATAGATTTTGAGCGACGGAGGTCGATGCGGAATTTGCGGCTTGTATGGTAGAAAGTGAATCTGTTGGAAGTGAATTTTGTGCCTGTAGCATGGGGGTAAATAGTAGAAGTAATGTGATGAGAGCTATCCTTGTGTCTCTTAGTTTTCTGATGATTGCAGTGTGCATAATTTATGAATTTTATGATTATACTTATACCTATTATAAATCTTATGGTTATTCTTCTTTCTCTGCGTTATATAAAGCGACATCACCTCTTTCACCTGTACGTATCCGAATGGCGTCTTCAACAGGGATGACGAAGATACGTCCGTCTCCGATCTCGCCTGTTTGTGCGGCTTTAATGATCGATTGCACGGTTCGTTCAGTGTTCTTATCGCGCACAACGATCGATACCAGTGTGCGCTCTATGGAGCTGGTATCATAGACTACGCCTCTATAAATGCGACCTTGGCGAGATTTTCCAACTCCTCTTACATCATAGTAAGAGAACCATTCAATGTTTGCTTCAAGAAGAGCTTCTTTAACTTCTTCAAACTTTGTTTTTCTAATGATTGCTTCAATTTTCTTCATATCGTTGATAAATTAATGATATCCATTGGTTTATAATTTCTTTTTGATTCCATATTTCTATTTATTGTGTTATTATGATTTTTATGTTGGCAAATATAAATCAAAATGATTTAATAATAAAACTTTTGCTTTTCTTTTTGATATTATTTTGTGGATTTATCTGTCTCGTTGCAATTTGATTTCATTAAGAGCTGACATTTGATCTATATCGACTTAATTGGGGGAGGTCTAAAAAGAGAAGAGGCTGCCTTGAGTTTTTACACTCAAAGTAGCCTCTTTATAGAATTTATTGAAAACCTGCAGGGAAAATACTTATCTAATGAAAAGTAGTTCTCTATATTTAGGTAATGTCCACATCTGATTATCGACAATCAGTTCCAGCTTATCAATATGGTAACGGATCTCCTCTAGTGCAGGAGCGATCGTATCATGGTAAGCAATCGCTTTTTCTCGTTCAGACTCTAATTTGTTAGCGACCTTACGATCTTCGATCATAGCATCAACATGTTCTTTAATGAATGCAGTGCGATCGGCAATCTCTTCAATCAGTTCTAGATTTTTAGCAGATAATCTTTCAGCTTTATCTGCCGGGAAAAGACTTTGCATTTTATAGACATTGTTGATCAAGTTCGTTTGATATTGAGTTGCCACAGGAATGATATGATTCATGGCTAGATCCCCTAATACACGAGCTTCAATTTGAATCTTTTTAGTGTAAGTTTCCCATTTCACTTCATTACGAGCTTCTAGTTCTTTTTGACTCATGACGCCTGTCGATTCGAACATCGCAATGGTCTCAGGTTTCAAATAGTTGTCGAAGATGAGCGGAACAGAAGTCTCGCAATCTAAGCCGCGTCGTTCTGCTTCAATTTTCCATTCTTCGCTGTAACCATTACCGTCGAAATGAATCGGCTTGCACGTTTTGATATAGCGACGAATCACTTCTAAGATAGCGGAAATCTTCGGTTCTCCTTTTTCAATCAGTGCATCCACGTCTTTCTTGAATTGAGTCAACTGCTCTGCTAATGCCGCATTCAGAGAAATCATCGCTGATGCACAGTTGGCTTCCGAACCGACTGCACGGAACTCGAAACGGTTGCCGGTAAAGGCAAATGGAGACGTACGGTTACGATCGGTATTGTCGATCAGAAGTTCCGGAATTTGTGGTATATCAAGTTTCATGCCTTGTTTGCCCACTAAATTGATCAAATCATCTTTAGTGCTACTTTCAATGTGAGAAAGAACTTGAGTCAGTTGCTTTCCTAAGAATGATGAGATGATGGCAGGAGGAGCTTCGTTGGCACCTAAACGATGAGCATTGGTCGCACTGGCGATCGATGCTTTTAGTAAACCATTGTGTTTGTATACCGCCATTAATGTATTCACAACGAAGGTCACAAATCGTAGATTCTCTTCAGGTGTCTTGCCTGGAGCGAGAAGCATAATGCCTGTATCGGTTCCTAACGACCAGTTGTTGTGCTTTCCTGATCCATTCACTCCTTTGAAAGGCTTTTCATGAAGAAGAACGCGGAAACCATGTCGGCGTGAGATTTTACGCATCAGTGACATGATCAACAAGTTGTGATCGTTTGCCAGATTACATTCTTCATAGATTGGAGCTAGCTCAAACTGGTTTGGAGCCACCTCATTATGTCTGGTTTTTACCGGTATACCTAATTTTAAGGCCTCTACTTCAAGGTCTTTCATGAATGCCGCCACACGAGTAGGGATAGCACCAAAATAGTGGTCTTCCAACTGTTGGTTTTTCGCGCTATCGTGTCCCATCAAGGTACGGCCTGTTAACAATAGGTCCGGACGAGCAGCATATAAACCTTCATCAACCAAGAAATATTCCTGTTCCCAACCTAAGAAAGTCGTCACCTTTTTAACTTCAGGATTAAAATAGCGACAAGCTGCTGTAGCTGCTTTGTCCACCGCTCTTAATGCCTTTAATAATGGGGCTTTATAGTCGAGCGCTTCTCCTGTATAGGCAATAAACACAGTCGGGATGCAAAGGGTATCATCTACAAGAAAAGCGGGAGATGAAGGATCCCATGCACTATATCCGCGTGCTTCAAATGTATTTCTAATTCCACCATTAGGGAAAGAGGAAGCGTCAGGTTCTTGCTGTACAAGTAGTTTTCCGCTAAATTCTTCCATCATACCACCTTTGCCATCATGCTCTACAAAAGCATCATGTTTCTCGGCTGTTCCTTCTGTTAATGGTGCAAACCAGTGAGTATAATGCGTTGCTCCCATTTCCACGGCCCATTTTTTCATTCCCGCGGCAACGTCGTTTGCTATGCTGCGATCAAGAGGGGCACCATTGTCAATGGCGTCAATAATAGTGTTATATACCTTGCTTGGAAGGTATTTAAACATCTTTTCTTTGTTGAATACATACTTAGCATAGTATTCAGAAGGGCGCTCCTTTGGAATGGATACCTCAACAGCTTTCTTCTTGAAAGCGGTTTCTACGACTCTAAATCTTAATTCTGACATAATACTTGGTTTGATTTTATATAAGGGTCTATTTATTTCTTTAGTATACAATAAACATCTGTTTTTGTTTTATTGTTTGGTTTTCAATGCCTTATAACTAATATTGCTTCCTAAGGATTGGTTTGCCAAAATGACATTTAAATTATGTTTAAATATTCATTTGTTTTATTTATTGCACAAATATATATCTTTTTGTTTTAATTCAAAGAAAAAACAATTTCTTTTTTCTATTTTTTTAGGAAAAAAAGAATAAGAGAATAATTGAATGCTTATGAACTGATTAATAATGACTCTCTTTTTATATAATATATAAATAAAACGTCAGGGTTTCTTTCAAATAGAAAGAAGCCCTGACGGAGATTATATAGACTATACCTTACGGCCGATTAAAAACTTAACCCAAATGTAACATAGGTGTTTTGCATTGCGGGGTTTACGGTGATTTTGCTAAAGACCGGTAGAGAAAAAGAAGAAGTCATTTTGATCTCTTTTTCTGCTTTAAGACTAATGTCGGTTACTGCAAACCGATTGGTCGACTCATTATAGTAGTCTGTTCCCCAGGGTACTACTCCAACTTCTGCTAGGAAACTGATGTCGCCAATAGAAAAAGGTGAAGCGAGTGAGCAGTAAGAAGAATAAGCTCTTTTCCCTTCTTGTGTTACACCGTCGGCTCCTGCAAAATTGGTATACCAGTTTATGGCTAGATAACCAAAATTATAACCGATTTGTGCTTCGAGAAGATGAGCGTTTTGTACTTCTTTGAAATAGGGATGATACATCGGACTGCCGTTCTCGTCTAGTTCCCGATCTAACCAATAATCGGTAACGGAGATGCTGAATCGGTCATTGTCATAGCCCAAGGTGAAATCAATTTCCTTGGTATCTTCTTTGTTGATTCCTGTTGATCCAAACGCGCTTATAAATAGATTCTTGTATGATAAAGATAGAGTCGGTTGTATGCTCACATGACCTAGATCTTGTCCACGCCAAATATACGAACTAACCAAGTCGACTCCGATATTGGCTTCCACTTTATCTTGCGCTTTAAGGGTCATAGGGAAGAGACATAGGCCTAGTAATACAATTCCTGAAAACTTACTTTTGATCATACGTTTAAATTTTAATGATGATGATTAATTTAATATCTCACGTCTCGTGTCTCAAAGTATTTTTATAATTTATTATCCCCTTATTTATCATGTAAATAAGGGGATAACTATATCATTCTAGAATTTTCTTTATCGAGAAGGCTCTGTAATGAAGAAAATCTCGATTAAAAAGGTTGCTTTTCTAAAAAGGAACGGTCACCAGTTCTTATAACCATTCTTTTATGCGTTTCATCGCTTCGATACAGTGTTCGCGTTCACCGAAAGCGGATAAACGAATATAGCCTTCTCCGCTTGGACCGAATCCTGCTCCCGGAGTTCCAACCACATTCGCTTCGTAAAGCATTTGCTCAAAGAACTTCCATGATGAGACACCATTTGGAGTTTTGATCCATACATAAGGAGCATTTACGCCACCATAAACGGTTAGGCCACACGCTTCAGCACCTTCTTTGATGATTTTGGCATTAGCCATATAGTAATCGATCGTTTCTTTTACTTGCTCTTTACCTTCAGGGCTGTAGATTGCTTCAGCTGCACGTTGAGTGATATACGATGTTCCATTGAACTTCGTACATTGTCGACGATTCCACAACGCGTTGAGCGAAACTCTCTCGCCGGTCAATGTGGCAGCGGTAAGGTCTTTAGGAACTACTGTGTATCCACAACGTACTCCCGTAAATCCGGCTGTTTTAGAGAAACTTCTAAATTCGATGGCACACTTCTTAGCACCTTTGATCTCGTAAATAGAATGAGGGATCTCCGGATCTTGAATAAAGGCTTCATAAGCGGCATCAAATAAGATAAGCGTATCGTTTGCAAGAGCGTAATCGACCCACTTCTTCAATTCCTCTTTGCTGAGTGTGGTGCCTGTTGGGTTGTTTGGATAACACAGATAGACAATATCCACACGTTTACTTGGAATTTCCGGGATAAAATCATTTTCACTCGTACATGGCATATAAGTCACATTGCTCCAACGACCGGTTTCCGCTTCGAAGGTACCGGTACGTCCTGCCATCACATTACTGTCGATATAAACCGGATAGATAGGATCGGTTACTCCAACGCTGTTGTCGTGACGAAGAATATCTCCGATGTTTCCGGTATCGCTTTTAGCTCCATCACTGATAAAGACTTCCGATGGGCTCAACTGAACGCCACGTGGAGCAAAATCGTTCTTGATAATAGCTTCTGCTAAAAAGTCGTATCCTTGTTCCGGACCGTAACCGCGGAAAGTTTCTTTGTTCGTCATCTCTTCTACCGCTTTGTGCATCGCTTCGATACAAGCCGGAGGGAGAGGTCGTGTCACATCACCGATACCCATACGAATAATATCTTTCTGTGGGTAAGCCGTTTTGAAAACATGTATTTTTTTGGCAATATCCGAGAATAAATAGTTGCCGGGTAATTTGAGGAAATGTTCGTTAACTAATGCCATATTGTTGTTGATTTAAAAAGTTCTAAAATTAAAAATTAGTCTTCTAAGGTGATTTCGCCGTCGAATACGATGGCTGCCGGACCGGTCATGAAGATGTGGTTTGTCGTTTCATCCCACTCTATGACTACGCTTCCTCCATCCATCACAATTTCACTTTTTCGTCCCGCTTTACCGTTGATGAATGCCGCTACTGCAGTCGCACAAGCTCCTGTTCCGCAAGCAAGTGTGATGCCTGAGCCGCGTTCCCAAACTCTCATGCGTATCTTATTTTCTCCAATGACTTGAGCAAACTCCGCATTGGTGCGTTGTGGGAAGTGTGGGTGATGCTCAAGCTTCGGTCCAATCTGTGTCAACTCAATCTGATGAATATCATCGACAAAAGAAACTAAATGTGGATTCCCCATTGAAACCTCTGTTGCCGGATTGGGCAAAAGATCATCAGCCGGCATTAAGTTGGTTTTTAAAGGTTCGCCCATATCGACCGTAACAGAATTTACGATTCCATTCTCCACATGGAGATTTAGGATTTTGATTCCGGAGAGCGTTTCAAGAGCTATTTCAGTCTTTTCAGTCAGTCCATACTCATAGACGTATTTAGCGACACAGCGGGTTCCATTTCCGCACATCATGGCTTCAGAACCATCTGAATTGAAAATTCGCATACTAAAATCAGCGATCTCCGATGAGCCGATCAGAATAAGTCCGTCACTTCCTATACCGGTGTGAAACTTACTCCATTCTATAGCTACTTTTTCGGGATTGTTGATGGGGTAGGCCATGGTGTTGACGTAAATATAATCATTTCCTGCACCGTGCATCTTTGTAAATTTGATCACTCTTCCCATTCTGTTATGGCGTTTAATTGATTCTTGAACGTTCGTTTATTGGCATTCTGCTCTATAATAATGCAAAGATAGAACTTTTTGTTTAAATCTTATTTTTTTATTGTGGTTTAATATTGTATTATACTCTTTTGTGTGACTATTTATTATTATTTCATTCTTCTTTCTTTTAATTTGATTGATTTCTAACTTCTTTTCTGTTAAACTGGTTTTTTATCGTATCGAGTCTTAGTCGGATAAGATCTCGTCTCTGTCTCTCCGTATCCTACTCTTCGAGGAATTAAAGAAACCGGCTCATCGCCAGCGTTTAAGAGAATCTATTTTTTCGGTAAAAGTGATTCGAGAAGCAATGGCTCATTGGTGGTGACGAAGTCCACTTTATGCTCTATAAGCCACTCCATATCTTCTTTCTTGTTGACTGTCCACACGTTGACTTTCAGTCCTAAATCATGGCATGATTGGATCCATTCCGGCTTTTGTCTGAAAATGCCGAGGTTGTAATCGGCCCCTGTCGCACCGAGCGATTGAAGTTCTTCAGGCGATCGATCGCCCTTTAGATAGAATGTAGGTGTGCCGGCGGGAGCCAAACGGATAAACTCTTTGAGCGCATGTTCCGAGAAAGTGATGTATTCCATTCGCTTCTCCAATTTCATATTCTTGACTAGCTTCACGATGGCTTCTACCGCTTGAGTTTCACGTTCCGGCGTTTGGTGGGCTTTAAGCTCCAAGATTAATCTGGTCTTTGTCTTTTTTCCGGCTTTCAGATACGCTTCAAGGGTGGGCAGGTGCTCCCCATTGCTGAGAGTGAGGGCTGTCAACTCACTGGCGTTCGATCCTTCCATGCTTTTGGATTGATACGTTGCGTCATGATTAACGACCAGTTGATTATCTTTTGTGAGCCAAACATCGAATTCGGAGCCATAACATCCAATAGAATCGGCTTTTAGCAAAGCTGTAATACTATTTTGTGCCGAGCCATCGGTTTTCCAAAAACCACGATGAGCGATGACCTCGGTGGTTTGAGCGTTTACAGTTGCTGTTCCAACGAAAAGCAACAGGCTTAGAAAGAAAGGGGTAAGTTTCATGTTTTTCTTATTTTTAATTTATGAGTTTTTAGCTTATGGGCTTTTAGTCTATGAATTTTAGCTGGTCATTTTTAGTTTCTCATTTTTAGTTTATAACCTTAAAGTGATCACCGATCATTTACCCTGTATCACTTTATTTTAGGGGTTGGGTTCGGACGATTATTCTCCCAGATTAAATATTCCGGATGGTCGGATAGTTGTTTAACGTCGATAAAAAGGTTATTAACTATCGCATTGCGTTGCGGTTTCCCGGTTGTATAAGGAAGATAATCGATCAGATAAGGATAAGCTTGCGCATAGACCCCTTCATTGAACCGTACCTCTCGGAGTCGTTTCTCGAACAATCCACCCGGTTTGATGAGTCCGCTACTCCAATTCTCGAGCCGGTTATCGATATGAATCGCCGTGGGCAGATCGATAAAGGTATTGTCGACGTACCGATTGTCCGATCCGCCTCCCATGAGCACTGCATAACGTCCGGACCGATAAAAGACATTTTTTTCCACCAGTAAACCACCGGCACCGTCGTCGTGGTAAATCGCGCAGGTGCTGTAGGTCGACGGGATATCTGTAAAGATGTTGTTTCTGATGATCGACCCACATTCCGACGGATTTCGTCCATAGTAGATGGCTCCTTGATCATCGGCTTCGAGCACCGCATGATGAATATAGTTGTGCTCGATCAAGTGGTTGTTGCCATGAATCAGCATCACCATGCTAGGTGCATTGTAGAGTTCGCAATCCACGACCTTATTACCGACACCGGTGAGGTAGATGTGAGGGCGATAAGAACGTTCGATGCGGTTGTTATCGTGAAAGGTGCATTGACGAACGGTATTGTTTCCCGCTTCAAGCGTGAGGCGGTCGCCTCCTCCCAGACTGATTCCTCCGGAGCCCAGATTATAAAAGTGGCACCCTTTGATGAGATTGTCCTTTCCTCCTTGACGATTGAACGTTTGGTTGCTATATAGGTGCTGATCTAAACTGCCGACCAATCCTTTGATCAGTGTCCCTGTGCCTTCGTGCCGATAATCTTCAAAAGGCGCAATACCGAGTCCCACCAGAATGCCCCATTGTCCCGAGTTACGGAAGGTGCAATTTTCGATCGTGATCCGGGTACTGTTGACGAGCGACAAGAGGGCGGCCCGACTATATTCGAAGGTGATATTTTGAAGGGTGATGTTCGACGCTTCTTCGAAACTAAAGAAGGGTTCTTCGAGCTGCGACAGGACGATCTCGTTGACCGTAGAGTCGGGAGAGACAAAGTAGAGTTGTTGTTTCGGCACATCGATAAAAAACTCTCCTTTCTCATCGGTCTCTTCTTTGATATTAAACGCATACCATTTATTCCAAGGGTGAGAAGCATTGAAACCATAGAGAGTCGCTCCGTCTGTGGTGATCTGCTTTTTGATCGTATCGATCTTGGCAATTCTAAGGGCATCGTCGGCATATCCGTGATGGAAATAGCCGGACATCCATTTATCGTCGGAGGGCTGCCACGAAGAGATACGTGCCGAGTCGTACGCCATCACGGCACTCTTGTTGGAGAAATCATCATTTCGAGGGATGGCCCCTGTCTCGATCACTTTCCCCATCTTGATCATCCCTTTATTGGGCCAACGCGACAGATGCATCGGTTGACCGTTGACAAATAGTTCCATCCAAGCGTTGAGTGAAGGTCGCGCAAATCCAACAGAATGGATTCGCCCATAGTTCTTCATCTTAAACGGTTTTAAGTTGACCTGACTGATCTGACCGTCGGGCGACTTTATCGCATCGGGAGGAAGTTGAATCCCCCCACTAAAGATGACTTGTTCACCGGCTTCGGCTTTGATCGTTAGATTATTGAATTGTCGGTTGAGCAAATACCCCTTGTCGAACGGATAAACTCCCTTTCGAACAATCACGGTGATCGGCGTCAATGGCTCTTTTTCTCTGAACTGCTCGATCGCTTTCATGAGAGGGTCGATGGCCTTGAAGGGATGAGTGGCCGAGCCGTCTGTGCGACGT
Organism: Bacteroides sp. QWL-09; assembly: GCF_058683585.1. NCBI lineage: Bacteria > Pseudomonadati > Bacteroidota > Bacteroidia > Bacteroidales > Bacteroidaceae > Bacteroides > Bacteroides sp. QWL-09. Next base: position 322,082 of record NZ_CM178748.1, read on the forward strand.
TCTTGGTGATGAGCATCCAAGTAAAATGTTTTTGGGTTTGCCAATCCGTTACTTTCCAATGCGTTGCTCCCCAATGAGTTGCTTGCCAAACTTACGATAAAGATTAGAGCCGCTATTATTTTTTTCATAGATTAATGTTTGTGGTGTAATAAGCAAATTTTAGGGCTAAGTTAATGCTTTTCGTTCTATTAGGGATGGGGGGCGAACTATTTTTATTGGAAATTTTGTCAGATGGTATGGTCTCCCTGTTCCTTTCCATACGATCGTAGGGTGTGGAGTACGGAGGAACTGTCTAGCTTTTCAGAGATGAAATTTCGAAAGTGTCTAGGATGTCAGGATAAGAAAAACAAAACAGTCTATTATTTCAGGGTGATGGCATACGAAACAGTCAACCCGATTTAGTGCGTATGCTAAAAAAGGTCAACCTGATTCAGACTTAATAAACGAATGAGGCAACCTGATTTAGGGATCATCAATAAAATTGGCAACTAAATACCGTCTAGAGAATATAAAACGTCAACCATTTCCAGGATAAGACGTCAGTGAAAGTCTGTTTGGCGTTGCGTATTGAGTTTGACTTAAACTGATATAGGTAGACACTATTAGTAACTAAAAAATAGTGTTTTATGAGAGATCAACAAATTCGTCGTTACACAGAGAGTGAAAAGTTATCTATTCTTCGTGATTATTACAGCAGTTGTGAGTCAAAAATTTTCATTGTAAAGAAGTATTTTCTTTGCGGTACTGCTTTATTAAATCGTTGGATAAAAAGTTACCCAATTGAAGAGTATTCGGTATATTTGGACAATTTACATACCGACTTGCTTATGACCGAAAAAAAACCGGATGATTTATCCTCTATTGATTCAAAAGAAGCTTTAGAAAAGCGCATTAAAGCTTTAGAGAAAGCTCTTGCTTACTCTCAGTTAGAAACTCGTGCTTTAAATGTTTTGATTGATATAGCAGAAAAAGAAGTAGGCATTCCCATCAGAAAAAAATCTGGGGCCAAGCAGTAACTACACTTTGCAAGCAGCATGGCCTGTCCGTTAGTACTGCTTGTAGACTGTTTGGCCATTGTAGACAGGCTTATTATCAACTAAAAACCAACTATATAGAGGAATGTAGTCAACAAGAACGTATTCTTTCTGCTGTCAAAGAACAGCGTACTGAAGACCCTGGTATCGGTGGCCTTAAACTTTATATTATGTTAGTTTCAATTTTCGGTCGGGAAAACATGCCAGGTCGAGATCGCTTCCTCTATTTATTACGTAGAAAAAGGTTGATGCTTCCTGTGCCCAGGACTCGTCATACGACCAACTCTAATCATCGTTATCATAAATATAAGAATCTCATACGTGGATTTGTACCCAGTGCGCCCAATCAGTTGTGGGTGAGTGATATCACTTACATAGACACCCAAGTGGGATGCCTTTATCTTCACCTGATAACCGATGCATATTCCCATAAAATAATCGGATGGAAATTGTCTAATTCACTTAAAGCCATTCATACATTGGGTGCTTTACAAGAAGCAATTAAAGGTACGGGGAAAGAAGATCTCAAAGGACTGATTCATCATTCAGACCGCGGTAGTCAATACTGCTGCAATGCTTATGTAGAAGAGCTTAAATGCAGAAATATCAGTATTAGTATGACGGAAGATTACAAACCGACCGACAATGCTATTGCTGAGCGTATGAACGGCATCATTAAGCAAGAATTAATTTATAGAATAGACCGTTTTAAGAATGACAAAGAAGCAGAAGAACTTATCGGTAAATTTATACGCTTTTATAATGAAAAGAGACCGCATATGAGCATAGGTATGCAAACGCCAAATTGCACACATGAACAATCCGGATCACAATATAAAATGTGGAAGAATAAAATTTATAAGAAAAAGGTAACTGAAAACCCTGACATTTTTATAGATTTGCAAACCCAACAACAAGCTCTAGTGACGGTTTAAACCATCAGTAGAGCAAGAACGAGAGGTACATCGAATACCTCTCATTCTTACCCAACAACAAGCCCAGCTCTGGATTGTCCATACTTTTAGAGATTGAAATCTAATTGTGTAAACAAAACCAGTGTAAAAGAAAAGGAGCTGTCTAGCTTTTCAGATCCTAAAGATTAAAACTGTAAATGAAATCAGGCAAGGAAAAACAAAACAGTCTACCTTTTAAGTTTGAAAGAATAAAAACTGTCTACTCAATTCAGTAAAAGTCAGTTTCATGCGGCAAGTCAGAGAGTTTCATGCAGTGAACAAAGAAGTTTCATACCGTAGAACATTTATTTTTATACTGACGAAACAAAAGTTTCAACGTCTGAAAATAAATTCCCAATGTCAGTTAACCATTTTAGTTGACCGTTTTTTGCCTTATTCACCATGTCGGTTGACTCTGATTAAACTTACTTTTAATTCAGGTTGACTCTTTCTTTTTTTATTGATAAGATGAGTTGACCCTAGTTAAACTTATTAATAAATCACGTTGACTACTTTTCTTTTTATTGATAAGATGAGTTGACTACACTGATATCAAATAATAAAAAGTCAAGTAAATCATTTATTTAGCAGTTGCGCTTTTCTGCTCAGATAATATTAAGAAGTCATGCAAAGTTATTCTATTTTTTATGCATACTTCCTTTTAATGGCAATTTCTCTATAACTAGTCCATTTCTTCTTTAATTCCCCTGTGCATTGAGCAGCTTGTTTAGGCGTCATGCCTTCTAAGCTCCAATGTGGGCGTTCGTTGTTATAGAATTCTATGGCCAAATGCAAAGCTTTTTTCAAATCATTTATGGTATAAAACTCCATTCCTTTAAGCAGTTCATTCTTTATGGTATTATTTATGCGTTCGGCCACAGCGTTATCTTTGGGATTACCACTTTCAGTCATACTTATAACTATACCGTGTGTCTTTAACAGGTTGGTATAAACATAACTTGCATATTGTACCCCACGATCCGAATGATGAACAAGATGATCAAATCCTTTTTTGCTATAATGCTTTAGAGCCATTTTTAAAGCTTCTAACGTATATTTAGTCTCTAAAGTTTTCCCAACACTATATCCGATGATTTCTTTGCTGTAATAGTCAGTAACCAAAGATAGATAGCAGAAGGTATATTCACCTTGCTCATTTATCCACAGAGGCAGATAGGTTATATCGCTAACCATGAGCTGGCAAGCAGCATCCGGTATGAAGTCTTTGATAAGATTGGGATAAATCGGGAAATGATGCCTAGAGTCTGTGGTAAGAACGCGACGCTTACGCTTGCGGACTTTCAAACCATAGCGTTCTATAATATCATAGAAGCGATTATAGCCCACGCTGTTCTTTTCTCCAAACCTCGTACGATACATCAACCAAAGTTTGCTGCCTCCAATTCCAGGATCTTTGACTCGAATTTCTTTGATAAACTCAACGACAAAGGCTTCTCGAGCAAGAGTAGAGAGTAGCGTATTCTCATGCTTGTAATAGGCTTGCTTGGTTACACCAAGTAGGCGACACATGGGAAGAATACGATAACGCTTTTCATCCCGTGTGTGAAGTCTATAGGCTACTTGGTGCCAGCTTTTTTTAAGTCAAGACCATAAACGTCTTTGCCCAATTCAACCATCTCTGCATAGAAATCACCACGTAGACGCTCTTGAGCGAGTTCCTTCTTTAGTTTGGTGATCTCTGATAAGAGTCGTTTGTAATCTTCTGGGATTACAGATTTGCCTTCTTTTTTCATCATTTCGGCGATTTGAGGGTTGTCTGACTCAAAGATACTTAAAGCTCGATAAATCGACGTACGACTGCACTCCATTTTTTGCATAATCTCAGAAATTAACAGACCATCAACCATACGAAGGCGATAAATCTCAGGAATCTTTGGGGCCCAAGTGGGGGCCTTCAAATAATCTTCAATTTTCATAATCAATCATGTTAGGAGTCAACCTTATTTAAAAAAAGACACAAAGGGGGAAACTAGAATAGCAACCTTTGAAACTTGGCGCATTGCATTGAAAGCAAAAAATACCATCCTAGAGGGGAGGGCGGGTGAGCTTTTGTGATGATTTGAAAAGCACATGTTCACAAGGTGGCAGATCGTTGATCTACCACCCATCTGTCACACCGATCTGTCACACTTATTCTGGTTTGTAAATCAATCGTTTAACTGCTCTTTTGTGACAGGTGACAGATCTTATTCAAAAAACAATCTTAGGAGAAGAAAGATCAAGATCTCCATGCTCTCCTTACGAATTTAATCTTATGAAGGGGAGCTGGGATCGATAAGGATTGTCTAAACACGCCTAAATAAAAAAGAGGGGCTTATCTCAAGTCCCTCTTTCCGATGAATGAAAATTCAAAACATAACTAATCTAAATACTTATGTATGTTTATTTTGATATGAGTGTACAATTTCACACCGTGTCTGTATCCTCTTCATAAATTATTGATCCTGCATCTTGTACTATCGACCCTATACTATCGATCCTGTACTATTGATCCTGTACTATTGATCCTGTACCATGCGCGATGGACGTGCGGATCGTATGTGCGTTTTAACTATACGCTTCATCATGTACCCCTTTTACGGCACGACCGCTTGGATCGTTGACGTTAGTGAAAGCCTGATCCCAAGCTAAAGCTTCGGCAGTGGAACAAGCGACGCTCGGTACGCTCGGCACACTCATCGCTGCGCTCTGACTAGGGAAGTGCTCCTCAAAGATGGAACGATAATAATACTCTTCTTTATTCTGAGGGGTATTGATGGGGAATCGCTCACCGGCGTGCGCCATTTGTTCATCGCTGACAGCTGCTGAGGTGAGGGCTTTCAAGGTGTCGATCCATGAATAGCCTACGCCATCACTAAATTGTTCTTTTTGTCTCCAAGTCACACTCTCCGGAAGCATCTCTGAAAAGGCTTCACGTAGAACCCGTTTCTCTATCGCTTTTCCGGGGCACATCTTCTGTTCGGGGTTGAGCCTCATGGCCACGTCAAGAAATTCTTTGTCGAGGAAGGGAACACGTCCCTCTACGCCCCAAGCCGAAAGACTTTTGTTGGCCCGTAGACAGTCGTACAGATGGAGTTTAGAGAGTTTACGAACGGTTTCTTCGTGGAAAGCTTCCGCGGTGGGTGCTTTATGGAAATAAAGATAACCGCCAAAAATTTCATCGGCTCCTTCGCCACTCAAGACCATCTTGATCCCCATCGATTTAATAACACGCCCCAATAAATACATCGGTGTAGAGGCACGAACGGTGGTGACGTCGTAGGTTTCGATGAAATAGATCACATCACGAATAGCATCCAATCCTTCTTGAATGGTGTAGTTGATCTCGTGGTGAATGGTACCAATATAATCGGCCACTTCACGGGCTTTCGACAAGTCGGGTGCTCCCTTCAGACCGATGGCAAACGAGTGCAGTTGAGGCCACCATGCCGCACTGGAATCGTTGCTTTCAATCCGTTTGGAAGCATACTTCTTGGCAATGGCCGAGATGATGGAACTATCTAACCCTCCAGATAGAAGGACACCGTATGGCACATCGGACATGAGTTGGCGGTGAACGGCACTCTCAAGAGCTGTCTTGATCTCTTGAGTCGTGATCGTGCTCTCTTTTACCGCTTCATAAGAAGTCCAGTCTCTGGTGTACCAACGTTTGATGACGCCTTCTTTGCTGTGGAAGTAATGTCCCGGTGGGAACGGCTCGTAAGAGTCGCAGAATCCCTCCAGAGCTTTTAACTCACTGCCGAAATAGAGTCGTCCTTCGCTATCGTATCCGATATATAAAGGAATAACGCCTATCGGATCACGAGCAATCAGAAACTCGTCTTTGTATTCATCGTAGAGCACAAAAGAGAAAATCCCGTTCAGCTCTTCTAAAAGGTCGATTCCTTTATCTTGATAGAGCGCCAGAATCACTTCGCAATCACTTCCGGTCTTGAAGGTGTAGCTGTTTGAATAACGTTGACGGATCTCTCGGTGATTGTAAATTTCTCCATTTACAGCCAGCACTTGTCGCCCTTGGGTGGAGTAGAGGGGTTGACCTCCGCTCTGTGGATCGACAATGGAAAGACGTTCGTGGGCTAGAATGGCACTACCACCTACATATATGCCGCTCCAATCCGACCCACGATGACGAATCTTTTGCGCCATTTTTAACGCCTTGTCTCTTAACTCTTTGTTCTGAGTCTTTATGTTGAGTATACCTGTTATTCCACACATAGCTATTCTCTTTTATGGATTTGAAAAAGTCTTTATTTCAAGATCTTTATTTTAAGATCTTTACTTTAAAAAAGTATCTATTTTTTGCGCGACTTTACGCCCTTCGAACATCGCTTTTACCACGAGGCTTGCTCCGGTAGAAGCATCTCCGGCGATAAAGACATTCGACGGCATTTGAGGCTGATCGGGTTTCAAGAATCCCATGGCTAGTAAAACGAGATCAGCTTCAATTATCTCTGTTTTTCCGGTTGGCTTCATCGTTGGGCGACTGCCGTCGGTCACGCTGATCCAGTCAACTTCTTCGACTTCTACGCCGGTGACGTGCCCGTCTTTTCCTAAGAAACGGTTGGAAGCTAGGCTCCATCGACGGGTACATCCTTCTTCGTGTGAGGAGGTTGTTTTGAGGACAACTTGCCATTGAGGCCATGGTGTGGCTTCGTTATAGCCTACAGGCGGTTTGGGCATAATCTCAATTTGGGTGACGCTTAAAGCGCCTTGGCGTACGCTCGTCCCGATACAGTCGGAACCGGTGTCTCCGCCGCCGATGACCAATACTTTCTTGCCTTTGGCATTGATGAGCTCGTCTTTAGCGAACGTGATGCCGTCTAGAATACGGTTTTGCTGACTCAGCATCTCGAGTGCAAAGCGAATACCTTTCAGTTCTCGTCCTGGGATAGGCAGATCGCGTGGCGTTTCTGCTCCTGTGCATAGGCAATAAGCATCGAATCCTTCAGGTAGGTTGTCGAAGTCGACAGGGGTGCTCATCTTGAATATGATTCCTTCCGCTTCTAGCAATTGCATGCGACGGTCGATAATGTTTTTATTGAGTTTGAAGTTGGGGATGCCGTAACGTAATAATCCGCCCGGGGCTTCCGCTTTGTCGAAGAGGGTCACGGTGTACCCTTTTTGATTGAGCTGGTTGGCTACGACGAGACCTGCCGGTCCTGCACCGACCACGGCCACTGTCTTCCCGTTTCGCTGAGGTGTCTTCGCAGTGATATAGCCTTCGCGGAAGGCGACTTCAACGATGGCGGCCTCATTCTCGCGAATGGTGACCGGCTCATTGCACGACAGCTTGAGTACGCAACTGTTCTCGCAGAGTGCGGGACAAATGCGTCCGGTGAATTCCGGAAAGTCGCAGGTGGATGATAGGATCTCGTAGGCTTCTTTCCATTTTCCTTTATATAGGGCGTCTTGCCATTCCGGCTGGCGGTTGCCGATGGGGCAAGCCCAGTGGCAAAAAGGCACTCCACAATCCATGCAACGTGAGGCTTGTAATTTGCGGTCGTTGCTATTCAATGTTTGTTCCACTTCACCAAAATCGGTGATGCGTTCGTGTACGGGCCGGTATCCGGCCTCTTGGCGATGTATATTTAAAAAAGCTTTTGAATCTCCCATTGTTCTTGATGTTTTGAAATTACCATTAATAAGTGTTATTGGCTGTATGCCCTAATCTTTCGATTAATAATCGCGTTGAACGTCTGCTATCTTTTGTTGCAGCTTCTTCATTTGTTCTTCTTGAAGCACCTTCTTATATTCGATAGGTACCACTTGAATAAATTCGTCCACATATCGATTCCAATCGTCGAGCATGGTACGCGCTAGCTTGGAGCCGGTGTACAGATAGTGCTGGCGAATGAGCTCGTGGAGTTCTTTGCGATGGCTGGTCTCTTCAATGAGTGAAAGCTCTACCATCTCCATGTTACAGAAGAAATCGAAATTGTTCTCTTTATTCCAGATGTAAGCTACACCTCCACTCATTCCGGCTGCGAAGTTACGTCCGGTCTCACCGAGTACGACCACTCGTCCGCCGGTCATGTATTCGCAACAGTGATCGCCTACGCCTTCGACAACGGCAATGGCACCGGAGTTGCGTACGGCAAAGCGTTCGCCTACGCGTCCGTTGATATAGACTTCTCCGCTAGTTGCACCATATAATAAGGTGTTACCGGCAATCGTATTTTTCTCTGCCTCGAAACTGCTACGGCGAGAAGGAAGAATGGCGATGCGTCCACCGGAAAGTCCTTTTCCTACGTAGTCGTTGGCTTCACCTTCAAGCTTAAAGGTCACTCCGGGTACTAAGAATGCACCGAATGATTGTCCGGCCGATCCTCTAAACTTAACGTTTAAGGTATGCTCTTCTAGTCCTTTTTCTCCATATTTCGTAGCGATGGCTCCCGATAGCATAGCACCTACCGCACGATCGGTATTGGTGATGCGATATTCCAATGAGATCTCTTTCTGATCGTCAATGGCTGCTTGAGCCGCTTGGATGATCTCGACGTCTTTAACCGATTCGATACCGTGGTCTTGTGTGATTTGACGGCGGATGGCAGCTCCATTATCGATTTTGGTGGTGACTTTCTTGAAATCAATCAAAGCATGTTTGCTGTTTGGGGTCTCGTCTACCGGTTTGGTTTCGATCAACTCGGTTCTTCCGATAATGTCGTCTAATTTGCTGAATCCCATTTCAGCTAAGTATTCGCGAACCTCTTCGGCTAAGAAGGTGAAGAAGTTAACGAGGTATTCGCTGCGTCCCAAGAAGCGTTTGCGTAACTCTTCATTTTGAGTGGCTACACCTACAGGACAAGTGTTCTGGTGACATTTACGCATCATGACACAACCTAAGACGATAAGGGCAGAGGTGGCAAAACCAAACTCCTCGGCACCAAGTAAAGCCATGAGGATGATGTCGCGACCGGTTTTAAGTTGTCCGTCCACCTGCAAGGTGACTTGCCCGCGCAAACTGTTTAAAACCAAGGTTTGCTGCGTTTCGCTCAATCCGAGTTCCGGTGATATACCGGCGTATCTGATCGATGAAGCCGGTGAAGCACCTGTACCTCCTTCTGCTCCGGAGATAACGATCAAGTCGGCTTTAGCTTTAGCCACACCGGCAGCAATCGTTCCCACACCGCTTTCGGCCACCAGCTTCACGCTGATTTTAGCTTTCGGGTTGACGTTCTTCAAATCGAAGATGAGCTGTGCCAAATCTTCAATGGAGTAGATGTCGTGGTGGGGTGGAGGGGAAATCAAGGAAATGCCCGGTATGGAATGACGGGTCTTTGCAATGATGTCGTTTACCTTGAATCCCGGTAACTGTCCGCCTTCTCCGGGTTTTGCACCTTGGGCGATCTTAATCTGTATCTCGTCGGCATTGACTAGGTATTCTGTTGTCACTCCAAAGCGTCCGGAAGCCACCTGCTTGATGGCACTGCGTAGAGAGGTTCCGTCTTCACGAGGTGTGAAACGTGAGGGGTCTTCTCCACCTTCACCGGTGTTGCTACGCCCGTGTATGTGGTTCATGGCTATGGCCATAGCTTCGTGAGCTTCTTTGCTGATGGAACCGAATGACATGGCTCCGGTCACAAATCGACGCATGATGCTTTCGGCCGGTTCTACTTGGTCGATGCTGATCGGTTGACGACGGAAGTTTAAAAAGTCACGCAAGAAGATGGGTCTTTCTTTCCCGTCGACGAGCTGGGTGAACTCTTTAAATTTCTTATAGCTTCCTAAGCGGGTAGCCAATTGCAGGGTACTGATGGTTTCAGGATTCCAAGCATGCGGCTCTCCGTCTTTTCGATAAGCGTAAACGCCTTGACTACGTAATGGGGAGTCTGCTGGCTCTCCAAATCCTTCGTGATGCATGGCAATCGCATCTTTGGCCAGTTCCTCTAAGCGGATTCCGCCAATAGGGGAGCCGATACCACCAAAATACATACGACTGAGTTCTTCGCTTAAACCAACGGCTTCAAAGATTTTAGCGCCACGATAGGAACGAATGGTCGATATACCCATTTTACTCATGATCTTATATAATCCTTTGCAAATGGCTTTGATATAATTCTTCTCGGCAGTGGCATAATCTAACTGAATTTCTCTGTCACTTACGAGCTTATCGAGTATGGCAAAGGCCATATAGGGGTTTAAGGCGCTGGCTCCAAATCCTAAGAGGAGAGCGGCGTGCATCACTTCTCTAATCTCACCACTTTCAACGATCAAAGCCGTTTGTACACGTTTTCCTACCGATATGAGGTGATGGTGCACAGCGCTAACGGCCAACAATGCGGGGATAGCTGCGTGCGATTCATCGATCATTCGGTCGCTAAGAATGATGTAGTTTGTGCCTTGAGCAACGGCCTCTTCGGCCATCTTGCACAGTTTCGTTAAAGCGGACTGAAGTCCTGTCTTGCCTTCCGAAGCCTTAAACAGCATGGGGAGTTTGACGGTGTTGAATCCTTTATAGCGGATGTTACAAAGAATATCCAATTGAGTGTTATTCAATATGGGGTGGTTCAAACTCACCATCTTACAATGGCTTTCGTTGGGGGTCAGGATGTTCATGCCTACCGCACCGATATATTCATTGAGCGACATGACTAACTCTTCACGGATCGGGTCGATCGGTGGGTTGGTGACTTGCGCAAACTGTTGTCTGAAATAGTTATATAAGAGTTGCGGTTTGTCCGATAGAATAGCCAAAGGAGTGTCATTTCCCATGGAATGGATCGGTTCTGCTCCGGTCGCTGCCATCGGGCTGATGATGCGTTCGATATCTTCTTTGGTGTAGCTGAACGAGCGTAACATGCTTTCGTGGTTTTGCACTTGATGTGAAACCTTACGTCCGCTTGTGATTTCGTTAAGCTCTATACGGTTGTTGGCCAACCAGGTCCGGTAGGGCTTGGCTTCGGCCAATTGTTTCTTTAATTCGCCATCGTAGTAGATTTCTCCTTTTTCGGTATCTACCAGAATGATTTTACCGGGTTGTAAACGTCCTTTCTCTTTGATTTCACTTGGTTCGAAATCCATGACGCCGACTTCCGAAGCGACCATGAGCATGTCGTTCTTGGTGATGAGGTAACGGGCCGGACGTAATCCGTTTCTATCGAGCATACCACCGGCATAGCGACCGTCGCTGAATAATAGAGCAGCCGGACCATCCCATGGTTCCATCAAGATAGAGTGGTATTCATAAAAGGCTTTCAGATCTTCGCTGATGGGGTTCTTCTCGTTGAAAGACTCGGGCACAAGCATGGCCATGGCATGTGGCAGGCTCATTCCGGACATGACCAGGAATTCTAAGACATTATCGAGTGAAGCACTGTCACTCATGCCTGGTTGTATAATGGGGCGAATATCTTTAAGGTCGCCAAGTGCAGGGGTCGATAAGACGCTTTCACGAGCTTCCATCCATCCGCGATTTCCACGAATGGTATTGATCTCACCATTATGTGCGAGTAAGCGGAAAGGTTGCGCCAATCCCCAGGTTGGGAACGTATTGGTGCTGAACCGTGAGTGTACTAAAGCTAATCCACTTGTAAAGTAAGTATTGGTTAAATCGGGAAAATAATTTCGAAGTTGTAGCGACGAAAGCATTCCTTTATATATAATATTTTTTGTGGACAATGATACGAGATAGAAATCTTCTTTTTGAGGCAAATCAGAGATCCTCACTCTGTTCTCTATCCGTTTACGAATGAGGTAAAGTGTCCTTTCAGCACTCTCCGGATCGTTAAATCCTGTGATGAAAAGCTGCTTGATATCCGGCTCTGTGTTTAAGGCCGATTCTCCTAAAATTTCCGGACAAGTGGGGACTTGCCTAAGATGCATTAAGGTTAGACCTTCTTTCTCAACTTCTTCAATGATGATATTTAAAAACGCGTTCTGTCCTGTCGTCTCTTTGGGTAAGAAAAGCAATCCTGTGGCATAGCGTCCTTTTTCTGGAACCGGGATGCCTTGGAGTAAGATAAATTCATGAGGAATTTGAAGCATGATTCCTGCTCCGTCACCGGTTTTGTTATCGGCTCCTTCGGCTCCTCTATGGTGCATATTTTCTAAGACTTTTAAAGCCGACTCAACAATGTCATGCGATTTATCGCCATGAATGTTTACCAACATTCCAACTCCGCAAGCATCGTGTTCGTTCATTGTGTCATACAATCCAATCTTTTTCACCCTTTGCTGGTAAGGCTCCTGTTCCTTTTTGTTGTTGAAAACTTCTTCTTTCTTCATTCTTGTAAGCTTTAATATGTTTTAAATATCATTCTGTTTTGCGAAAATACAAAAATAATTTCAGTATGATACTTTTTCTTAATAAAAAAGTGAAAAAGAATCATTTTTGTGGAATATTTAGATATTTATGAAAGAAATATACGGATATCTTATCATCTTTGTTATTAATTGGCTATTTCTTAATTAATAATGTTTTTTTGCATTTAATATTTATGGCAAAAATGAATTTTCTACTATTTAATAGTTATCTTTGCATGCGAATTAAAAAAACGCAATATAATTATGTGTGGAATTGTAGGCTATATTGGTAAAAAAGAAGCCTACCCTATCCTTGTAAAAGGATTGAAAAGACTGGAATACCGAGGGTATGACAGTTCAGGGGTGGCCATTATTAGTGATAACCAACAGTTGAATGTGTATAAAACTAAAGGAAAAGTTTCCGAGTTAGAGAGTTTCGTGACTCAAAAGGATATTTCCGGCTCTATAGGAATTGCACACACGCGTTGGGCAACGCACGGAGAACCTTGTTCTGAAAACGCTCATCCTCATTATTCTTCCACTGAATCTCTCGCTCTCATTCATAACGGCATTATTGAAAACTATGCTGTTCTTAAAGAAAAACTCCAAAACAAAGGCTATGCATTTCGAAGTAGTACAGACACTGAAGTCTTGGTGCAACTGATTGAATACATCCAGCTGACTAACCATTTAGATTTATTGACTGCTGTTCAACTGGCGTTGAATGAAGTGATCGGTGCTTATGCCATTGCGGTGATAGAAAAAGCGCATCCCGATCAAATCATTGCTGCGCGTAAGAGTAGTCCATTGGTCGTTGGTATCGGAGAAGATGAGTTTTTCTTAGCATCGGATGCTACACCTATCGTTGAGTATACTGATCGGGTGGTGTATTTGGAAGATGAAGAGATTGCGGTGATTCACCGAGGACAGGATCTGAAGGTGGTTAATCTTAATAATGTAGAGGTGACTCCTGAAGTGAAACAGATTACGTTAAGTCTGGGACAACTTGAGAAAGGGGGATATCCGCATTTTATGCTTAAAGAGATTATTGAACAGCCGAATTGCATACACGATTGTATGCGAGGTCGTGTCAATGTTGACTTAAATAATGTGGTACTTTCGGCAGTGATCGACCACAAGGAGCGCTTCTTAAAAGCTAAACGATTCATTATCGTGGCTTGTGGGACTTCATGGCATGCCGGCTTAATTGGAAAACAGCTCATCGAAAGCTTTTGTCGGATTCCTGTAGAAGTGGAGTATGCTTCAGAATTTCGTTACCGTGATCCGGTTATTAACGAAGATGATGTGGTGATTGCTATTTCACAAAGTGGTGAGACGGCCGACACGTTAGCAGCGGTAGAACTGGCTCGTAGTCGCGGAGCATTTATTTACGGTATTTGTAATGCCATTGGATCTTCCATCCCACGTGCTACTCATACGGGATCGTACATTCATGTTGGTCCCGAAATTGGTGTGGCTTCCACGAAAGCATTTACCGGTCAAGTTACCGTATTGACCATGTTTGCTTTGACTTTAGCAAAAGAGAAAGGTACTGTAGATGACGAAACATTCTCTGCCGTTATCAAAGAGTTGCATGTGATTCCTGAGAAGATGAAGGAGATCTTAACGCTCAACGATAAGGTTGCCGAACTCTCGAAGGTCTTCACTTATGCACATAACTTCATTTATTTAGGTCGGGGATATAGTTTCCCGGTAGCTCTTGAAGGTGCTTTAAAGTTAAAAGAAATCTCTTATATTCATGCTGAAGGCTATCCGGCCGCAGAAATGAAGCATGGCCCTATCGCCTTGATCGATGCAGAAATGCCTGTGGTTGTGATTGCAACGCACAGCCACTTGTACGAGAAAGTTTTAAGTAATATTCAAGAGATCAAAGCGCGTCGCGGTAAAGTGATTGCTTTGGTGACCAAAGGTGATACGGTAATCCGTCAGTTGGCCGATATCTGTATCGAGCTTCCTGAAACATTAGAATGTTTAGATCCGTTGTTAACGACGATTCCCTTGCAGCTATTGGCTTATCATATTGCTGTATGCAAAGGCATGGATGTGGATCAGCCTCGAAATTTGGCGAAGTCGGTCACAGTGGAATAACTTCGATAAAACAGATAACACAATAAGAATAAAAATAGAACAGCAACAACCGAATAGTTAATAAATAAAATCTTAATGGAACAATTGAAACATGAATGCGGCGTCGCCATGATACGCTTGCTGAAACCGTTGGAGTATTATGAAGAAAAGTACGGGACATGGATGTACGGTCTGAATAAACTCTATTTGTTGATGGAAAAACAACATAATCGGGGACAGGAAGGGGCCGGCTTGGCGTGTGTCAAACTTCAAGTGAACCCTGGTGAAGAATATATGTTTCGTGAACGCGCATTGGGTGCCGGAGCTATAACAGAAATTTTTAATAATGTACATGCCAATTTTCAAGGTTTCTCGAAAGAGAAATTGCACGACTGCTCTTTTGCAAAAACAGCTTTGCCTTTTGCCGGAGAGATGTATATGGGGCATTTACGTTATTCAACAACAGGAAAATCCGGATTGGCCTATGTGCATCCATTCTTAAGAAGAAATAACTGGAGAGCTAAGAATCTAGCTTTATGCGGAAACTTCAACATGACGAATGTCGATGAGATTTTTGCTCGCATTACAGCGATCGGACAGCATCCTCGCAAGTACTCAGATACTTATATCATGCTCGAACAAGTTGGGCATCGTTTAGATCGCGAAGTGGAGAGAGTGTTTAACTTAGCCGAGGCCGAGGGACTTACAGGCATGGATATCACTCATTATATTGAAGATCATGTTGATCTAAGCAATGTGCTTCGTTCTTCAAGTAAAGATTGGGACGGTGGATATGTGATGTGTGGTATCACCGGTAGCGGAGAGTCGTTTGCTTTGCGTGATCCATGGGGCATACGACCGGCATTCTGGTATCAAGATGACGAAATCGCCGTGTTAGCTTCAGAACGTCCGGTGATTCAAACTGCATTGAATGTTTCGGCCGACTCTATCACAGAGTTAAAACCGGGACAAGCTCTATTGATCAGTAAGGAAGGTAAGGTTCGCACTTCTCAGATTAATAAAGCCTGTGAGCGTAAGGCTTGTTCTTTCGAACGAATCTATTTTTCTCGCGGAAGTGACGTCGATATCTATAAAGAACGTAAACTTTTAGGTGAGAAATTGGTTCCTTATATATTGAAAGCTGTCGATAATGATCTGGATCATACTGTCTTCTCGTTCATACCTAATACGGCTGAGGTTGCATTCTATGGTATGCTTGAAGGGCTCGATAATTACTTGAATGAAGAGAAGGTTCAACAAATAAAGAACTTGGGTCATAGTCCGAATTTAGAGGAATTGGAATCGATCTTATCGAGAAGAATTAGAAGTGAGAAGGTCGCTATTAAGGATATCAAGCTACGTACCTTTATTGCTGAGGGTAATAGTCGTAATGACCTAGCTGCTCACGTTTATGATGTGACTTACGGAAGTATCGTGCCTGGAGTCGATAGCTTGGTGGTTATCGATGATAGTATTGTGAGAGGAACGACACTTAAACAGAGTATTATCAGTATTCTCGATCGTTTGAGTCCTAAAAAGATCATCATCGTGTCATCTTCTCCTCAAGTTCGTTACCCCGATTATTATGGTATCGATATGGCTAAGATGAGCGAATTTATTGCCTTCAAAGCTGCGGTTGAGTTACTGAAAGAACGCGAGATGAAAGACATCATAGCGGAAGCTTACAGAAAGTCGAAAGCGCAAATCGGGTTACCTAAAGAGCAGATGGTAAACTATGTGAAAGAGATTTATGCTCCTTTTACAGATGAGGAAATATCGGCTAAGATGGTAGAACTATTAACGCCTAAGGGAACTAAAGCGAAGGTTGAAATTGTATATCAACCATTAAGTGGTTTGCATGAAGCTTGCCCAAATCATAAGGGGGACTGGTATTTTAGCGGTGACTATCCAACTCCGGGCGGAGTGAAGATGGTTAATGAAGCATTTATTAACTATATAGAAAAGGCTTATCAGTTTTAATGATTCTGAGATTATAAATGAAGTCTAATTTAAAAAGCAAATATTAAAGTAAATCGTCAAATATATATTAAATGAGAAATGTAACTTTAATCCTTGACGACGGGAGCCGTTTCCACGGCAAGTCGTTTGGCTACGAAAAGCCGGTTGCGGGTGAGGTTGTGTTCAACACTGCCATGACAGGATATCCGGAAAGTTTAACCGATCCTTCGTATGCCGGACAGTTGATGACATTAACTTACCCGTTAGTTGGTAATTATGGTGTGCCTCCTTTCAGTATAGAATCGAATGGATTAGCTACATTTATGGAGAGTGAGAAAATTCATGCTGAGGCTATTATTGTAAGTGATTACTCCACTGAATATAGTCATTGGAACGCAGTGGAGAGTTTGGGGGATTGGCTGAAACGTGAACAGATCCCCGGTATTACCGGTATTGATACGCGTGAGTTGACAAAAGTTCTGCGTGAGCATGGTGTGATGATGGGAAAAATCGTTTTTGATGATGAGCCCGAGAATGTCCCTGAAGCGACCTATTCAGGGATTAATTATGTAGATCAGGTTAGTTGTAAGGAAGTGATTCGTTACAATGAAGGAGCTGACAAGAAGAAAGTTGTTTTAGTTGACTGCGGCGTTAAGTCGAACATCATCCGTTGCTTGTTAAAGCGTGATGTAGAAGTGATTCGTGTGCCTTGGGATTATGACTTTAACGGGTTGACTTTCGATGGATTATTTATATCGAATGGCCCCGGTGACCCTGATACTTGTGATGCAGCGGTTCAGAACATTCGCAAAGCAATGGAAAATCAGGCCTTACCAATCTTCGGAATTTGTATGGGTAATCAGTTACTCTCTAAAGCAGGAGGAGCGAAAATCTATAAATTGAAATATGGACATCGTAGTCACAACCAACCGGTGCGTATGGTGGGGACTAATCGTTGCTTTATTACCTCTCAAAATCATGGATATGCCGTTGATAATAATACACTTGGAGCTGATTGGGCACCTTTGTTTATTAACATGAACGACGGTTCGAATGAAGGGATCAAGCATCAAACGAATCCGTGGTTCTCTGCTCAGTTCCATCCGGAAGCTGCTAGTGGGCCGACTGATACGGAGTTTCTATTTGACGAATTTGTAAATCTGCTTAAATAACCCGACGACAATGAAAGATAACATAAAGAAAGTATTACTACTCGGTTCTGGTGCATTGAAAATTGGTGAAGCCGGTGAATTTGACTATTCCGGCTCTCAGGCACTAAAAGCCTTGAAAGAAGAAGGTATAGAAACGATCCTTATTAATCCTAATATTGCTACAGTACAGACTTCGGAAGGAGTAGCCGATCAGATTTATTTCTTGCCGGTCACTCCTTATTTTGTAGAAAAGGTGATTGAGAAAGAACGTCCGGATGGAATTATGTTGGCCTTTGGCGGACAGACGGCTCTAAACTGTGGTGTTCAGCTTTTCAAACAAGGTATTCTGGAGAAATATAACCTGAGGGTCTTGGGTACCCCGGTACAAGCGATTATTGATACGGAAGATCGTGATATCTTCGTTCAGAAATTGAATGAGATTAATGTAAAAACGATTAAGAGTGAAGCGGTAGAGACTGCTGAGGATGCTCGTCGTGCAGCGAAAACATTGGGCTATCCGGTGATTATTCGTGCAGCTTACGCTCTAGGTGGTTTAGGATCGGGTTTCTGTGACAACGAAGAAGAACTGAATGTCTTGGTGGAGAAAGCGTTCTCATTCTCTCCTCAGGTGTTGGTTGAGAAAAGCTTGAGAGGTTGGAAAGAGGTAGAATATGAGGTCGTTCGCGACCGCTTCGACAACTGTATCACGGTTTGCAACATGGAAAACTTTGACCCACTGGGTATCCATACCGGTGAGTCGATCGTTATCGCACCTTCACAAACGCTGACTAATGCTGAATATCATAAATTGCGTGAATTGGCTATTCGCATCATTCGCCATATTGGTATCGTGGGTG
The DNA here is from genome assembly GCF_058683585.1 of Bacteroides sp. QWL-09. Taxonomy (NCBI): domain Bacteria; kingdom Pseudomonadati; phylum Bacteroidota; class Bacteroidia; order Bacteroidales; family Bacteroidaceae; genus Bacteroides; species Bacteroides sp. QWL-09. The sequence goes on from NZ_CM178748.1 coordinate 340,387, forward strand.
AATGTAACGTGCAGTATGCCTTTGACCCGGAATCTGAAGATTATCGCGTGATTGAAGTGAATGCTCGTTTGAGTCGCTCATCGGCTCTAGCGTCTAAAGCAACCGGTTATCCTTTGGCCTTTGTGGCGGCGAAGTTAGGTTTGGGTTACGGATTGTTCGACTTGAAGAACTCGGTGACTAAAACGACTTCTGCATTCTTCGAACCGGCATTGGACTACGTGGTTTGTAAAATTCCGCGTTGGGACCTTGGTAAGTTCCACGGCGTAGACAAGGAGCTTGGCTCTTCTATGAAATCGGTCGGAGAGGTGATGGCTATCGGTCGCACATTCGAGGAAGCCATTCAGAAGGGTTTGCGTATGATCGGACAAGGTATGCACGGTTTCGTTGAAAACAGAGAATTGGTGATTCCTGATTTGGACAAGGCGTTGCATGAGCCGACTGATAAGCGTATCTTTGTGATCTCTAAAGCGTTCCGTGCCGGATATACGATCGATCAAGTACACGATCTGACTAAGATTGATAAATGGTTCCTTCAGAAGTTGATGAATATCATGCATACATCAGAAGAACTTCATCAGTGGGGAAATAACAATAAACAATTAAATAACTTACCTAAGGAACTGCTTCGCACAGCGAAAGTACAAGGGTTCTCTGACTTCCAGGTGGCTCGTGCAATCGGATACGAAGGAGATATTGAAGAGGGATTACTTTCGGTACGTAATTATCGTAAATCATTAGGCATCGTTCCGGTGGTGAAACAGATCGATACGTTGGCTGCTGAGTATCCGGCTCAAACCAATTACCTCTACTTAACTTATAGTGGAGTGGCGAATGATGTTCATTACTTGGGCGACCACAAATCGATCGTGGTACTCGGTTCGGGTGCTTACCGTATCGGATCGTCGGTAGAGTTCGACTGGTGTGGAGTTCAAGCTCTAAAAACCATTCGTCAAGAAGGTTTCCGTAGCGTGATGATCAACTATAATCCGGAGACGGTGTCGACCGACTATGATATGTGTGATCGCTTATACTTTGATGAGTTGACTTTCGAACGTGTCATGGATATCTTGGAATTGGAAAACCCTCATGGTGTGATCGTATCGACAGGTGGTCAGATTCCAAACAACTTGGCGATGAGATTGGATGAACAGGATGTTCATATCTTGGGTACAAGCGCTAAGAGCATTGATAATGCTGAGGATCGTGAGAAATTCTCTGCGATGCTCGACCGTATCGGAGTCGATCAGCCTCGCTGGCGTGAGTTGACCTCGATGGACGATATCAATGAGTTCGTCGAAGAAGTAGGCTTCCCGGTATTGGTTCGTCCGTCGTATGTGCTTTCGGGTGCGGCGATGAATGTTTGCTCGAACCAAGAAGAACTAGAACGCTTCTTGCACTTGGCTGCTAATGTGTCGAAGAAACACCCGGTTGTGGTGAGTCAGTTCATCGAGCATGCTAAAGAGGTTGAAATGGACGCTGTGGCTCAGAATGGTGAGATCGTCGCTTATGCGATCAGTGAGCATATCGAGTTTGCCGGTGTTCACTCGGGTGACGCAACGATACAGTTCCCTCCACAGAAACTTTATGTAGAGACGGTTCGTCGCATCAAACGCATCAGCCGTGAGATTGCTAAAGAATTGAATATCTCTGGTCCGTTCAACATTCAGTATCTGGCTAAAGATAACGATATCAAGGTGATCGAGTGTAACCTTCGTGCGAGTCGCTCTTTCCCATTCGTAAGTAAGGTATTGAAGATCAACTTTATTGAGCTTGCCACTAAGGTGATGCTGGGCTTGCCGGTTGAGAAACCTTCTAAGAACTTGTTCGAATTGGATTATGTCGGTATCAAAGCTTCTCAGTTCTCGTTCAACCGTTTGCAAAAGGCCGATCCGGTGTTGGGTGTCGATATGGCTTCAACCGGTGAAGTAGGATGTATCGGTTCCGATACGTCGTGTGCGGTCTTGAAATCGATGTTGTCTGTGGGATATACCATTCCAAAGAAGAACATCTTGCTGTCGACCGGAACCATGAAGCAAAAGGCGGATATGATGGATGCTGCTCGCTTATTGGTTGAGAAAGGTTACAAACTTTTTGCTACCGGTGGAACGCACAGAACATTGGCCGAGAATGGTATTGAAAGTACGTTGGTTTACTGGCCAAGTGAAGACGGTCAGCCACAAGCCTTAGAGATGCTTCGTAGCAAGCAGATCGATATGGTGGTGAACATCCCGAAGAACTTAACTTCAGGTGAGTTGACCAATGGTTATAAGATCCGTCGTGCTGCAATCGACTTGAACATTCCTTTGATTACCAATGCTCGTTTGGCAAGTGCGTTTATCAATGCCTTCTGTACGATGAGTATTGATGATATCGCGATTAAGAGTTGGGATGAATATAAATAAATGACAATAGAGTCATCATGACATAAAAGAGGCTGATCCTTGGTATTGCTTTGTGGATCAGTCTCTTTTGCTTTTTATACCGTTCGATTTGTTCCTCCTCTAGATTTCTCCTTTGAAAAATTCTGTCAGTTCTGTTGGTAGATTCAAAGCTTTGGGCTAAATTGCACCCTTAAACTTTTTTTAGGTCTTGTATTCATCTTTTAAACCGGACCTATTTTTTTATTTTAATGGTAATATAAACAAGTATATATGGGTATGGATAATCATATTGTGATTATGGCAGGTGGCATCGGCAGTCGTTTTTGGCCGATGAGTACGCCGGAATGTCCCAAGCAATTTATTGATGTGATGGGATGTGGACGTACATTATTGCAAATGACGGTGGATCGTTTTGCGGGTATTTGTCCTCAAGAAAATATGTGGATTGTGACTTCGGAGAAATATGTGGATACGGTTTGCGAACAATTGCCTGAAGTTCCTCGAGATAATATTTTGGCCGAACCTTGTGCTCGAAACACGGCGCCATGCATTGCCTATGCCTGTTGGAAGATCAAGAAATATCATCCTAATGCTAATATTGTGGTGACGCCTTCGGATGCTTTAGTGGTCGATGTCACTGAGTTTCGACGGTTGATCGATAAGGCATTGCGGTTTACTTGGCAGAGTAGTGCTATTGCCACCTTAGGGATCAAACCGACACGTCCGGAGACCGGATATGGGTATATTGCTGCCGGTGGACAACTGAATACCGATAAAGAGATCTTTCAAGTTGAAGCGTTTAAGGAGAAGCCCGATCGGAAAACGGCCGAAGACTATGTGTCGAGTGGCCATTTCTTTTGGAATGCGGGCATCTTTATTTGGAATGTGCGGACCATTACGTCTGTGATGCGTGTCTATGCTCCGGGCATTGCTCGGATCTTCGATCATGTGTTCCCTGATCTGTTTACCGAACGGGAAGAGGAGGTGATTCGTAAGATGTTCCCGACTTGCGAGAAGATCTCGATTGACTATGCTGTGATGGAGAAGGCTCAGGAGATTTATGTCTTGCCGGCTTCTTTTGGCTGGTCCGATTTAGGGACTTGGGGGTCTTTACATTCGTTGTTGCCTCAAGATAACTTGGGTAATGCTACCGTGGGACAAAACATCAAACTCTACGATAGTCGGAACTGTATTGTGCATACTTCGGAAGAAAAGCGTGTGGTGGTTCATGGACTCGACGGATATATCATTGCCGAAAAAGAGGATACGTTGTTGATTTGTCGCTTGGAGGACGAACAACGGATTAAAGAGTTTTCGGAATAAAGAACCCTTGGAATACGGAATCTTTGGAATACGGAATCCTTAAAATAAAGGGGCTTTAGAATAAAGAACCCTTGGAATAAAACTTTACCGATCGTTTATTGATGATTTTATGCCCGAGTATTCATCTTTGATGGTTTATGAATAATCATGAATAAGCGTTATGATTTAATCGTTTCAGCCTGCTTGTTTAGTTGAACAAGCAGGCTGAACTGTTTTATGAAGGATTATTCCGTCTGCTTTTCGTCTTCTTTCGTCTGTTTTTTGTCCTCTTCTGTCTGTTCTAGGACTATTGGAAAGTGTTATTCGAACCGTTTGTTGGCGGAGTAGTAAAAGATTGGAGCATCGCTTGTCTATTGAAGATTCTGATAGCACCGTGGTATATTTGATTTGGGTATTATAATTAGGTGATTTCTTCAGTGATTTTAATTGGTTTGAAAGCAGTATTAAGTGTTCGGTCAGTTGCATTTTTTGAGCCCTCGTTCGAAGGCTCTTCGGCCCTCGTTCGAGGGCTCATGGGTTTTCGTTCGAGGGCTCAAAAAACGAAAGCTAAATCGCAACAGATCAACACTGAATAATAATAAATTCGACTTAAGTAACAACTGCTGAAACTTAGATAAAAATAAATGAGATAGGGCTTCTGGAGTATAGAATAGATCGAATGGAGTATAGAATAGGTCGAACGATTAACGGCATTGGAGGATTGGATTGAGCTATTGGATTGAGCTATTGGATTAAATTAACGGTATTGGGTCGTTGGCATTCAATTAACGGCATTGGTCTTTACTCTTTCTGATAGGTTTTAGGGGTCATGCCCACCTTCTTTTTGAAGAATTTACAGAAAAAGGAGGGATTAGGGAAGTTGAGTTTGTCGGAGATCTCGAAGATTAGGGCATTGCTATGTTTAAGCATAACTTTTGCTTCTAGCACAATTGCTTGATCGATCCAGTCCATCACCGTTTGCCCACTGATTTGCCGGATGACGGTATTCAGATAGCGTGGGGTGAGACAGAGCTTATTGGCATAATAATCAACTCGACGTTCGGTCTTGCAATGTTCGTTGACTAGACCGATGAAGCGTTGGAAGATTTCTTCTTGATGGGTATTCTTCGATTCTTTGTTTTCTTGACGCGTCTGATAACTGGATTCGACTTGATGGAGTAAAGCTTTGATCAGATTGCCAATGGCCTTTTCTCGGAAAGAAGGCTCTTGTAGGATGTCCCAAATTAAGGTAAAGAAGAGGTCGACTTGCCGGACTTCATCAGGCGATAGGTGGAAAGAGAGAGTGGGGCGACTGTTTAGAAAGTAACCGAAAAACTCTTCATTACCGTGAGGGAGGATCAAATCATCGCCGATGGCCATCATTTGTAGATTGAAGTCGGCCGTGTAGTCGCGGAGTTCGATAATGGAACGACCGGGAACTAAGATCAGCATATTCGGAACAAGTTCATATTCGATCAGATTGACCAAGACTTTTCCTGATCCTTGGCGGATAAACACAATGCGTTTTTCTTCTATCTGATAGGGCTGATTCTTACGAAAAAGCGAAGAGCCGACCTCTCGGAAACTATTCACGTAACCAAAATTGGAAGCAATAAACCGATATTCTTTATGTTTGACAATGCCTTGTCCGCTCAATAAGGCTAGATCGAGCTTTTGAGGTTTTTGCAATGGTTTTGTGGTCATAGCTGTGGGTTTTGTCCGGTAAAGATAATATAAAAGTGTTTTTGGAACTTTGTTTGAACATCCGTTTTTGATTTTTTGTTCTTTTTTTATGAAGGAAAGGGTGATGAGTGGGTAAACCGACCTTCTAAATCGATATGTTCGAACAAATAGAGCATTTCAGCCAACCAATGGGAAATTATCCTTTGGGTTTTACCTTTATCTTTGTAATCAGAAATTAAAGCATGAAGCAATGATGAGACGAAGAAATATTTGGAAAGTGTTGTTTTGTTTTTCACCACTGTGTGGGTATGGACAAATCACTTTAGATTACTGTCGGAAGTTAGCTCAGGAAAACTATCCGCTTGTCCGTCAGTATGAATGGATCGAGAAGTCGGAGGAGTATACGGTGGCTAATGCTTCGAAGGGGTATTTGCCTCAGCTCACTCTATCGGGCAAGGCGACGTATCAGAGTGAGGTGACTGAACTTCCGGTGAAGATTCCTTCGGTTGATGTTCAGTCGATACCCAAAGATCAGTATCAGGTGATGGCTGAGCTCAAACAGACCATTTGGGATGGTGGGGATATCCGGATGCGAAAACAATTGGCGAAAGCAACATCGGAAACTGAGCGTCGGCAACTTCAGGTCGATCTTTATGCGCTGAACGATCGGGTTGATCAACTGTTTTTCGGGATTCTTTTATTAGAGGTGCAACTCGAGCAGAACCGCTTGTTGCAAACGGAGTTGACCGAGACGGAGCGAAAGGTCTCGGCTTATTTGACTCATGGTATAGTGGGGACGGCCGATTTGGATGCGGTGAAGGTGGAGCGGCTGACCGTTCGACAGAAGGAGGTTGATCTGTTGGCTTCGAAGCAGGCTTATGTCGCGATGTTGGAACGGTTCACCGGGGAGGCTTTTCCTAAGGGGGAGATCTTCGAACGGCCGGTGGCAAGTTGGGATCGTGAGGAGGCGGTGATTCGCCGTCCGGAACTTCTGGCATTCGATAGCCGCCTGTCGCAACTTGACGTGCAAGAGAGGGCTTTGAACGTGCGGCATCGTCCACAGATCGGACTCTTTATACAAGGGGCTTATGGGAATCCGGGGCTGAATATGCTAAAGGATAAGTTTACGCCGTTCTATATCGGTGGGGTGCGACTCTCTTGGAATTTTGGAAGTTTGTATACATTGAAGAACGATAAACGACTGATTGAGAACCGTCGCCTTCAGATTGGAACTCAGCGGGAAACTTTCTTATTGAATACACGGTTGCAGATGACCGAACAGGAAAGTCGCATTGCTGCTCTGCGGCAACAGATGGTCGATGATGACGAGATGATTCGTTTGCGACAGAATATTCGTCGCGCGGCAGAGGCGAAAGTGGCTAACGGGACGATGACGGTGACGGACTTGCTGCATGAGATGACGGCCGAACGATTGGCGTGTCAGACGAAGGCGGCTCATGAAGTACAGTTGCTCATGAAGATTTATCAATGGAAACAGACTACAAATAATTAAGGAGACAAGGGTATGAAAAAAAGTATAGGATGGCTGTCATTAGCCTTATTAATGGGTTGCGCCGGAGGTAAAGAAAACTATGATGCAACCGGAACGTTCGAGACGACTGAAGTGGTGGTTTCTTCTGAAGCCTCGGGGCGTTTGCTTCGTTTGTCCCTTGAGGAGGGAGATTCGTTGGAGGCTAATCGAACAGTCGGACTGGTCGACACGGTGCAACTTTCTTTGAAGCGTGATCAGTTGCTGGCTAACCTGAAATCGGTCGAGAGTCAACGTCCCGATTTGCAAAAGCAGATTGCCGGATTGAAACAGCGACTGTCAACGGCTTTAAAGGAGAAACAACGGGTAGAGAACTTGCTGAAAGCAGGAGCGGCTAATGGGAAACAGTTGGATGATTGGGAAGCACAAGTGGCTTTGCTGGAGAAAGAGGTTGCTGCTCAGCAATCGTCTTTGCAGAATACGGTGAATAGTCTGTCGCAACAAGGATTGTCGGTCGCTATTCAGATCGCCCAAGTAGAGGATCAATTGAATAAATGTCGTTTAGAATCGCCTATTAATGGGGTGGTGTTGAGTAAATATGTGGAAGAGGGTGAGCTTGTATCGTTTGGAAAGCCGTTGTTTAAAGTGGGAGATATGAGGCAAATGATCTTAAGGGCTTATCTGACTTCGACGCAGTTGGCTTCGGTGAAGACCGGCGATCGGGTGATGGCTTATTTAGATTATGGCACAGATACACCGATCTCTTATTCCGGTAAGATCACTTGGATTTCTGATCGGGCGGAATTTACGCCGAAAACGATCTTGACGAAAGATGAACGTGCCGATCAGGTGTATGCGGTGAAGATTGCCGTTCGGAATGACGGGCGAATTAAGATTGGCATGTATGGTGGGGTCGTTTTTAAACCGTCTAAAGATGAGTAAACTGATTGTTGTTGAGGGGGTCAGTAAGTCGTACGGTACGGTGAAAGCGTTGAATGGCGTCTCTTTCTCTGTCGACCGTGGGGAGATCTTTGGTCTTATTGGTCCCGATGGAGCCGGAAAAAGTACCCTTTTTCGGGTGCTGACCACCTTGTTATTGGCCGATGAGGGAAAAGCAGCGGTCGACGGCTGTGATGTGGTGCGCGACTATAAGTTGATTCGCCGTCGAATTGGCTATATGCCCGGAAGATTCTCGCTTTATCAGGATTTGTCAGTTGAAGAGAATCTGGAGTTCTTTGCCACTCTTTTTCAGACGACGGTTCAGGAGAATTATCATTTGGTCAAAGAGATCTATCAGCAGCTTGAACCTTTTAAGAAACGACGGGCAGGGGCACTTTCCGGTGGAATGAAACAGAAACTAGCCTTGTGTTGTGCACTGATTCATCAACCTTTGGTGCTCTTTCTGGATGAGCCGACTACGGGGGTCGACCCTGTCTCTCGTAAAGAGTTTTGGGATATGTTGAAGGTCCTTAAAGAAAAGGGAATAACCATTGTCGTTTCTACTCCTATTATGGATGAGGCCCGATTGTGCGATCGGATTGCTTTCATACACCATGGCGTGATTCAAGGGATCGATATGCCTGAGCACATCCTCCGACAGTTTGCCTCTATTCTTTGTCCCGATGGTTTGCAACGTGCAGAATCGGAACATCGGCATGAGGCGGTGATTGAAGTTGATCGTCTAACCAAGGAGTTTGGCTCTTTTAGAGCAGTCGATCAAATCTCGTTTACGGTTGGCCGTGGCGAGATCTTCGGATTTCTTGGAGCGAATGGCGCCGGTAAGACCACCGCCATGCGTATGCTTTGCGGATTGAGTCGGCCGACTTCGGGCCGAGGGCGTGTGGCCGGCTACGATATTGATCGGGAATCGGAAGAGGTCAAGCGGAATATTGGTTATATGAGTCAGAAGTTCTCGTTGTATGAGGATCTAAAGGTGTGGGAGAATATTCGTTTGTTTGGTGGAATCTATGGAATGGATGATCTGGAAATCGCTGAGAAGACCGATCGTTTATTAACAAAATTGGGATTCATCCATGAGAAAGAGACTCTTGTTAAGAACTTACCGGTAGGATGGAAACAGAAACTTGCTTTTTCGGTGGCTATCTTTCACGAGCCTAAGATTGTCTTTTTGGATGAGCCGACCGGTGGAGTCGATCCTGCAACCCGTCGTCAGTTCTGGGAATTGATTTATGAAGCGGCCGATCGCGGAATTACGGTGTTTGTGACCACCCATTATATGGATGAAGCGGAGTATTGTAACCGGATTTCGATCATGGTCGATGGCGTGATAAAGGCGCTCGATACGCCCGATAATCTCAAACGGTCGTTTGGTGCAGAGAGTATGGATGAGGTTTTTCAACAGTTGGCACGTGGTGCCATACGTCAAGCGGATAAATAGTATGAGACAGTTTTTGGCTTTTATACGAAAAGAGTTTTTCCATATCTTTCGTGATCGGCGGACGATGCTGATCTTGTTAGGTATGCCTGTGGTGCAGATCATTCTGTTTGGCTTTGCCATCACGACAGAAGTTAAGAATGTACGGATCGGGGTGCTCGATCCTTCATCGGATGTGGTCACTCGTCGGATTGTCGATCGTCTCGATGCGGGAGAGAATTTTACGGTGGTTCGTCATTTCCGTTCGCCGAAAGAGATGGAACAAGCTTTTCTTCGAAATGAGATTGATATGAGTGTTGTTTTTAATGCAGATTTTTCGTCCGGTTTATATACGGGGGAATCTGCCGTGCATTTGATGGCCGATGCCACTGACCCCAATATGGCGACGTTGCGAACGAATTATGCTTCCGGAGTGATCGCAGCTGTGCAGAGTGAATGGTTGGCATCCGACCAACAGCTGCAACCTATAGTTCCTCAGATCAAGTTGCTCTATAATCCTCAGATGAAAAGTGCCTATAATTTTGTACCCGGTGTGATGGGGCTCATTCTCATGTTGATTTGCGCGATGATGACGTCCATTTCTATTGTTCGGGAAAAAGAAACGGGTACGATGGAAGTCTTACTGGCCTCTCCGGTTCGTCCTTGGTCGATCATCTTAGCCAAAGCAGTGCCTTATTTCGTGCTGTCGTTTGTCAACTTGGCAACCATTTTGCTCTTATCTATTTATGTCTTAGATGTACCGGTAGCCGGTAGCTTGATCGGTCTGATTGGAGTCTCACTCTTGTTTATCTTTGTTTCGCTTGCATTGGGATTGCTCATTTCGTCGGTCACTCGCACGCAAGTGACAGCAATGTTGGTTTCCGGTTTGATGTTGATGATGCCGACTATGATTCTTTCAGGTATGATTTACCCGATAGAGAGTATGCCGATTGTTTTGCGGGTGATCGCCGATTTTATTCCGGCACGCTGGTATATTGATGCCGTGCGCAAAATCATGATCGAAGGGGTGCCGTTATGGTTCGCTGCGAAGGAGATTGCTATTTTATTCTTGATGGCAACTGTTCTTCTTGTGATTAGTTTTAAAAAGTTTAATTATCGGTTGGAGTAGGGTTATGAAGCTGAAATTTTTAATAGAGAAAGAGTTTAAACAGATGTTTCGAAACTCGTTTTTGCCTCGACTGATCTTGGTCTTCCCTTGCATCACCATGATCTTGCTGCCTTGGGCGGCTAATCTGGAGATTACCAATATTCGTTTGCATGTGGTCGACCGTGACCACAGTGTCCTCTCTCACCGTCTGACGAACAAAATAGCCGCTTCGACCTATTTTAAGATGGTTGGAGTAGATGGGAGTTATTTGTCGGGTTTGGAAGCTGTAGAGAGTGGTGATGTGGATATGGTGTGTGAGATTCCTCTCGATTTCGAAAAGTCGGTCAGGATTGGTGAACCGGTCGAACTTTTGGTAGCGGTTAATGCGGTGAATGGAACAAAAGGAGGGTTAGGTGGAAAGTATCTTTCATCGATCATCAATGAATTTGGACTCGATCTTCGACAAGATGGTTGGGGGACTGGATCTGAGGTGCTTCAATCTCATCGAACGCTTCCGACCATACAACTCTCTCATCAGTATCTGTTCAATCCGCACTTAAACTATAAACTGTATATGGTGCCTGCTCTGATGGTGATGTTGTTAACCTTGCTCTGTGGGTTTTTACCGGCATTGAATGTGGTGAGTGAGAAAGAGATCGGTACGATTGAGCAGATCAATGTGACTCCGGTATCGAAGTTCTTGTTTATATTAGCTAAACTGCTGCCATATTGGATTGTTGGATTTGTGGTTCTCACCATCTGTTTCTTTTTGGCTTGGGGATTCTATGGTATTGTTCCGGTTGGACATTTTTCTATTATTTATGTCTTTTCCCTGCTCTTTGTGTTGGTGATGTCTGGCTTTGGCTTGGTGATTTCCAACTATTCCTCGACGATGCAGCAAGCTATGTTTGTCATGTGGTTTTTTATGCTGATTCTAATCTTGATGAGCGGACTGTTTACGCCAATACGGAGTATGCCTTATTGGGCACAACTGATGACTTATCTCAATCCTTTGATGTATTTCATGGAGGTGATGCGTCTTGTCTATCTGAAAGGGAGCGGATGGCTCGATTTATGGCCTCAGTTTATGATCTTATTAGGTTTTGTTTTAGCCTTCAATATTTGGGCGGTTCGGAGTTATCGAAAAAACTGATCCAAGACTAATCGCTGTTGTTGGGTGAACATAAAAAATCCTCTTATCGTATTGAACCGTTGGAGGTTCATTAGGATAAGAGGATCGGTTAGGGGGGCTCCGTTAGAAGGGAGTCTACGATTTATTTAATCTCAATTTCTTTCTGTTTTTTCTCAATAGCTTCTTTTGAAACTTTGGGGAGAACAATCTTTAAAACGCCGTTATCCACCGCGGCGGAGATTTTCTCTTTATCGACATTGTCCGGTAAAATCATGGTTTGCTGACATTTAGAATAAGAAAACTCTCGGCGCAAGTAACGTCCTTCTTCGCTTTCTTCTTTTTTTTCAGTCTTCTTCTCCATGGCAACGACTAAGTGATTCTCTTCGTCAATGCGCACATTGAAATCGTCTTTCGTCATGCCCGGAGCGGCTAATTCTAATTTGTACTCTTTTTCGGTCTCAAATACATTGATGGCAGGGGTGTTTACACTTGGCCTTACCATCCAGTCGTTATCAAAGAAATCATTAAAGATACTTGGTAACCAACTTTGATTTTTTCTTACAGGCATCATAATTTAGTCTCCTATCTTTAGTTAAACATTCCATTAAACGCGAACTCCGTTTCTGATATGATCAGATCGTTGTTCGTTTATAATGAATCAAATAGTGTGCCGTTAGTCTTGTTTGCTACAAAAAGACGATTTGTCTCGAAAAACATGATTTTATGTCATTATATCGGACAAAATGTCGGTTGCTTATAAACGTCGTGTTTATATAACAACTGTTCCTATAAGATGGTTTGGTGAGACTTATTTTTCTATGAGTTTAAACCGCAATCGAAGGACATGAGATTCATCATTATAATCGTGACTGATGATTTTGAACTGACCAATTTCTGAGGTGTTATTGACGTGTACGCCAATGCAGGCACAATGGTCGTAATCGCCGATATGCACAATTCGCAACGTGTCACTCGCTTCATCGGGAAGTTTGCTCAAGTCGACCAATCCTTGTGCTTCTTCTTGAGTCATAAAGTCGATGGTTACCGGAAGGTGGGTTTCGATGACCGCATTAACTTGCTGCTCGATGCTTTCAAGTTCGGCACTGCTAGGGCAAGTTGACAGGATATAATCGCATTTACTTTTTTTGCGTTCGATATGGGCATTTTTTGAGCGTTCGCAGCCAAATCGTTTAACCATTGTTCCGTTTAGAATATGTTCGGCTGTATGCATTGGAGGATATTCTTGCTTGTGATGTGCGTTGAGTGTGGGTTGTTGTTCCATGTGAGTTGATTGATTTAGAAATGTAATGTATGGATAAAAAAAAAGGAGTACCGCTGTACTCCAACCTTTGTTAACCTTAAATCTAATACTATGAAAAACACAGTGCAAAGGTACGGAGTTTTTGGAAATGTGCAAATAACTCGGCTTTAAAAGTGTGTTTTATAACACAAATTAATATTTGTTTTTTATATGAAACAGTTTAAGAGCGTTTGCTTTCTTTTTTTGTGATTTAAGGTTGCTTTTTTAAGAAATGAAAACCTATCTTTGCCGGTGAACGCGTTTAAAAAATATTATGATGAGAAAATTATTATGTCCGCAATGTAAAATCTCGGCATTGTTTGTTAAGAATGAACAAGGAGAACGGTTATTGGTGAGTGTGATGGAGAATGGTGACATTATTCCCAAAGATCCCGATGCGTCTACCGAAGGATTCGATTTGACCGATATTTATTGTTTAGGATGCTCATGGCATGGCTCTCCGAAACGATTGGTGAAGCGTTAATCGGGTTGGCCACTTTCTTGGAATCGACTTGTCAGCTCTGGAAAGAGGCTGCTTTATCATTTTATTTCAATCATTCCTTATAGGCTCTAATATTTTTATTTATTTTTGTACATCATATAAATCGCTTTGATTTAAAACACATTAAAAACACATTAAGCATGAAAAACATGATGATCCCCGGTGGTCGGCATAAGGTGACTTTGCTGGCTCTGGCTTTTCCTCTCCTTGGGACGTATGTGCCGTCGCAAGCCTCAACTATTCTTTCTAAGCCGACTGAGATGGCTCAACAACAGGCATCTGTTTTGGGTATCCGGAAAATCAATCCTACAACGGTTGAAGTACGATTAACCCAAGATCAACGGGTAACGTTCGATTTTTACGGTGAGACTATTTTTCGCCTTTTTCGCGATCAGAAGGGAGGAATATTACGTGATCCGATAGCTGACCCTGCTGCTCAAATTCTAGTGAATCAGCCTCGTAAACCCCTGTCGAAATTAGTCGTTCAAGATGAAACGAATCAGGTGACGATCTCTACGTCCAAGATTAAATTGAGCATTGGACGCACAACCGGATTGTTGCAAGTGGTCGATTTGCGTACCGGTCGGACCGTGATAGAGGAAAGTATGCCAATTCTTTTTGAAAAGAACAATGTGGTTGTATCTCTGAAAGAACAAACCGGAGAATATTTTTATGGTGGTGGCGTTCAAAATGGACGTTTTTCGCATAAAGGGAAAACGATTGCTATTGTCAATCAAAACAGTTGGACGGATGGAGGTGTAGCCTCTCCAAATCCTTTTTATTGGTCGACCGCCGGTTATGGTATGATGTGGTATACCTTCAAACCGGGCAAATACGATTTTGGCTCAAGTGAGAAAGGGATGGTGAAGTTATCTCATGAAACGTCATATCTGGATCTGTTTTTTATGATTGATGAAGGTCCTGTCGCTCTTTTGAACGATTTCTATCAGCTGACCGGGCACCCGGTTCTGTTGCCGAAGTTCGGTTTCTATGAGGGGCATCTGAATGCTTATAATCGTGACTATTGGAAAGAAGATCCTAAGGGCGTTTTGTTTGAAGATGGCAAAAGATATAAAGAGAGTCAGAAGGATAACGGTGGAACCAAAGAATCACTGAATGGGGAAAAGAATAACTATCAGTTCTCTGCTCGTGCGGTGATTGATCGTTACCGTGATCATGACATGCCTTTGGGTTGGTTATTGCCTAATGATGGTTATGGAGCCGGTTATGGACAGACGGAAACACTCGACGGAAATATCCAAAATCTGAAAAGTTTAGGCGATTATGCTCGTAAGAATGGGGTGGAGATCGGACTTTGGACTCAATCGGATTTGCATCCTAAGGCTGGAATCAGTGCTTTGTTACAACGCGACATTGTTAAAGAGGTGAGAGATGCCGGGGTACGGGTTCTCAAAACCGATGTGGCTTGGGTTGGTTCGGGCTATTCGTTTGGATTAAACGGGGTGGCTGATGTGGGCCATATCATGCCTTATTATGGAAATGATGCGCGTCCGTTTATCATTTCACTCGACGGTTGGGCAGGCACTCAACGTTATGCCGGTATCTGGTCGGGCGATCAAACCGGTGGGGTGTGGGAATATATTCGTTTCCATATTCCGACTTATATTGGTTCGGGATTATCCGGGCAACCTAACATCTGTTCCGATATGGATGGTATCTTTGGCGGAAAGAATGCTGCGGTGAATATACGCGATTTTCAGTGGAAAACGTTTAGTCCCATGCAACTGAATATGGATGGTTGGGGAGCGAATGAGAAATATCCTCATGCTTTGGGTGAACCCGCAAGTTCTATTAACCGAACTTACCTTAAGTTGAAATCGGAACTGTTGCCATACGCTTATAGCTATGCGAAACAAGCGGTCGATGGTCTACCGCTGATTCGTGCGATGTTCCTTGATGATCCTAATGCTTATACGTATGGTACAGCTACTCAGTATCAGTTTATGTATGGTCAGGATTTTCTTGTTGCTCCAATCTATCAAGAGACGAAAGTCGATCAAGAAGGGAATGACATTCGTAACGGCATCTACCTTCCTAAAGGTCGTTGGGTGGACTATTTCAGCGGTGAGTTGTACGACGGTGGAGTGGTGATCAATAGCTTTGAAGCACCGATCTGGAAATTACCGGTTTTTGTGAAAGCCGGAGCGATTATTCCGATGGTGAATCCTAATAATAATGTGAAAGAGATTGATCCGACGGTGAGAATCTATGAGTGCTATCCGTATGGACACTCGCAAATGATGGAATACGATGACGACGGACGTACCGAGGCTTATCGTTATGGTCAGGGATGTAGCACATGGATTGAATCGGATGTCGATCAAAAGCAACGGGCAACGTTAACGGTTCATCCGAGTCAAGGCACATTCGACGGATTTGTAACAGAGAAGGCGACGGTGTTTCGAGTGAATGTGACTCAGCAGCCTAAACGTATTGCGGTGAAGATGAATGGTAAAACAGTTAAATTGACGGCTGTATCTTCTCTGCAGGAGTGGAATGACGGTACCAATGTTTTCTTCTATGAAGAGGCTCCTGAACTGAATCGTTTTGCCACACCTGATACCCCTTTCGCCAAGGTGAAGATGACGAAGAATCCGGTATTGCATGTGAAATTGGCTGCTGTTGATGTGACGTCGACTACGGTTCAATTGCGTCTTGATGGCTATCGATTCGAACCGACTGAGCGTCGTCGCGTAACCGATGGAACTCTTGTGGCGCCACGTGTTGAGATGGTGGATGCCAATGTTGCGGCTTATACTGTAAAACCAACTTGGGAAAAGGTGGCTCATGCCGATTATTATGAGGTGGAGTTTAACGGGATGCTTTATACCACGATCAAGGATACGGAACTTTTATTCGACGGACTGGACGCTGAAACGACTTATACATTCAAAGTACGTGCGGTGAACCGTCAGGGAGAATCTGAGTGGAGCGAATGTCGTGTGACGACGAAGAGTAATCCGTTGCAATTTGCTATTCACGGATTGAAAGGTGAAACCAGTTGCTTGAATCAATATGAGAGTCTTTATCGTCTGTTCGATTTTGAAGAATCGGGCGACACTTGGCACACCAAATATCGGGTGAATGCTATCCCGTTTGATATGACGGTCGACTTATGTAGTGTGAATACGATTGATAAGTTTCACTATTTACCTCGAAAAGATGGGGCTAATGGTATTATTTTGAAAGGTACGGTTTCTTATAGTCTTGATAAAATCCATTGGACAGAAGCGGGAGCTTTCGAGTGGAAACGAACTAATGAAACGAAGGTCTTCTCGTTCGCTAACCGGCCAACCGCTCGCTATATCCGATTGAATGTGACTGAAGCTGTGGGGAACTACGGTTCTGGACGTGAATTGTATGTCTTTAAAGTACCTGGTACCGAAAGTTGGATTCCGGGAGACATTAATAGCGACGGAAAGATTGATGAGAATGACTTGACTTCCTATACCAACTATACCGGATTGAGACAAGGAGATTCTGATTTTGAAGGCTATATCAGTATCGGTGATATTAATAAGAATGGACTGATCGATGCTTATGACATTTCTAATGTCACCACCCGTTTAGAGGGAGGAGCTTCGACCGATCGTGTCGATTCGATTGGTGGTAAGCTGACGCTTCAAGTCGATCGGACAACTTTCAAAAAAGATGAGTTGATCGAGATTCGGGTTAAGGGAGTTGATTTACATGCGGTAAATGCCTTTAGCTTTGCACTGCCTTACGATCAGACGGCTTATGAATATATTGGCTTCGAACCGATTGGTATTAAGAATTTGGAGAATCTGACTTACGATCGCTTGCATACTAACGGACAAAAAGCACTGTATCCAACCTTTGTTAATATTGGTGATAAAGAGGCCTTGAATGGAACGAGCGATTTATTCGTGTTGAAGTTTAGAGCTAAGCACAATTTGAAGTTCAACTTGAAAGCGATAGATGGAATGGTGGTTGACAAAAATTTGAATGTTTGTCCGTTCTAAACTAAAAGCGTTTCTATTTGTTGAAATAATATGTTATTTTTGCACTCGAAAGTAAAATTAATAAAAAAACGATAAAACGATGAGTAAAGTCATTATCAATTCTTATGAGGACTTTGAACAACATTTGGGTCAGGAATTAGGTAAATCTGATTATATCGAAATGACTCAAGAACGTATCAACTTGTTCGCTGATGCAACTTTAGACCACCAATGGATCCATGTGGATACCGAACGTGCGAAAGTAGAAAGTCCTTTCAATAGTACGATTGTTCATGGTTATTTGACTTTGTCTATGTTGCCTTACCTTTGGAATCAAATCATCGAGGTGAATAACTTGAAGATGATGATTAATTATGGTATGGATAAGATGAAGTTTGGACAGGCGGTATTGCCCGGACAACGCATCCGCTTGGTGGTTGGATTACATTCTTTGGCCAATCTTCGTGGAGTGATCAAGGCTGAAATTAAATTTGCCATTGAAATTGAAGGAGAAAAGAAGAAAGCCATCGAAGGTATTGCGACATTCTTATATCATTTTAATTAAAACAGATGGAATACGCAAAGCTGTTACGTTTGCTAACAGTCGATTGTAAAGATAATGGGGAACGGTTTATCGACCGTTCCCGTATTTCTGTACTCCAATCCCTACTTGCTGATACTTCTTATCAGCTGATTTATGAAGGTGAGCTTTCGTTGGTCTATGCTCAACCTGGTTTTTTTGACTCCTCTTTTAGAGTTCTTATTTCTTCTCATCTCGACTGTGTTTATTCATCTTGCTTTTTTCAGCAGGTGGATGAGCAACATTGGTGCGGGACATTCGATAATAGCGCGACTAATGCGGCAGTAGTCGATTTGATGCTTCGTCGTCTTCTTCCTCCTTTTGTGGCAATAGCCTTTACCGGTGATGAGGAAGTCGATTCACGGGGAGCTATTGAGGTACTGAAGTCTTTTAATACTGATGGAGTGATCGTCGATCGATGTGTTGTGCTCGATGTGAGCCATGAAGGATATGATGATGAGGCTGTTTGTTCTGTCGAGAACGATCGGAACTTCGATATCCTGACCGGTTATCAGTTGATCAATACCATTCAGAAAAGTAACTTGCCTTGTGTCTTCTTACATGATGCCGAACCTGATGAGACTTGGGAATATGGTCGAGGAGGGAATACATCCTCTTCTGCGATTCCTTGTTTGAGTTTATGTCTACCCGTTGGAAGAGGCGATATGCATTCCGATGACGGCGTTTATTTGCGTCGCTCGAGTATTGATGGGTATCAGTCTATTCTGATGGGTTTGATACAACCCGATTAATCTACTTCTCTCTCTAAAATAGAACTCTTAACTTTTATTCTATATCTATTCTTCTAGTTGCTTTTCTATCTATTTATTCATCCCTGATCCTATTTTACCTCAAAAGGCTTTTTGGGGGGTGCTGTTGTACTCTAGCCTGATTGCGGGGTTGGTCTCTTTTAAGATTTCCATCATGGTGATCGCTTCTCTCGGGGAGATGACTATGAAACCGGCTTCGTAATCTATTTTAAGTTGTTCGGGTCTCCACCAGCCGGGTTTGGCTAAATAGGAGACTTTATGAATATCTGTGATTACTCGTCTGTTTTTTAGCTTATTCTCGATCCATAACGAACCATCCTTTTTAATTGTGTAATGTTCCGTTTTATCTGCGTACCACATCGGAATGCTGAAGAACAAGCTAATTACTCCTCCCCAGACATTTAGTCCACATAATATTAATAGAATCAATAAAAGAGTGCAAAATAACAATAACTCGCCTAGCCAGATACAGCAGGTCCTTTTCTCAAATAGATGCTCCATGTGTTTCGTTATTAGATTCTTAAGGTGTGAGCAAAGATAGTTGTTTTTTTATAATGTCAAAAAATATGCTGTCTTTTAATTCGTAGATTTTTCGCTTGATCTTTGATTAATTTATTTTAAATCTTTCTCTGAAAATATAAATATGTTAAGTAAGTAATCGGTGCGTTACTTTGCTCTTTTTCTTGTAATAATATTCATTTTGTATTCATGGTGATTGTTTTTTCAACTTAAAAGTGATAAAATGTTTGGTATTCCTTTGTTTTTATTTTCTTTTTGTTTTTATTTGAACCGAAACGTTTAAGAGATTTATTATAATGTTATGTAGTTTTTTTAACAAAAAGAGAGATTTATGAAGAGAATTTTAACGTTGTTATTGATCTGCCTTTTGGTAGGAGTCGATTTTGCGGTAGCACAGTCGGCTAAGGTGACAGGAGTTGTGACGTCTGGTGATGATGGAGAGCCTATTGTAGGGGCTTCCGTATTAGTCGTAGGTACCAGCATCGGTACTATTACTGATATTGATGGTCGTTTCACTATGACTAGTATACCTAAAGACGCAAAGGAATTAAAGGTGTCTTATATTGGTATGACCACTCAGGTTGTGGCCATAAAAGGCGGAGTTGTAAATGTCGTTTTGCGTGGTGACACCGAAGTGTTGGACGAAGTTGTTGTTACAGCGATGGGTATCACACGTGAAAAGAAAGCTTTAGGTTATGCTATTCAAGAGGTGAGTAGTAAAGACATCACTAAAGGTGGCCAGTTGGATGTAGCATCTTCACTTTCAGGTAAGATTGCCGGTGTTCAGGTGACTAAAGCCGGAGGTGCTGTAGGTGCTTCTCAGCGTATTGTGGTACGTGGTAACAGTTCGTTCGGAAACAATCAGCCGTTGATTGTTGTCGATGGTGTACCTTTGGATAACTCACAATCGTATTCAGATGCTCGTAGCGGTAACTTGGATTTAGGTTCGGGTATTAATGATATTAACCCGGATGATATTGAATCTATTTCTGTATTGAAAGGTGGATCTGCTGCTCTTTATGGTATGCGTGCCGGTAATGGTGTGGTGTTGATTACTACGAAATCAGGAAAGAAGAAAGATCGTGGCGTTGTGGTAAACTACGATATGGACTTTACAGTCGACCGTGTTTCCAATTTGCCGGGATTACAAAACAAATATGGTCAAGGTTATAAAGGTAGCGAATACTACTATAACTATTACGTGGCTAATAAAGGTTATACAGGTTCTTATCAAGACTATGCTGTTGGTGGCGCAGGTTATGGCTTTAGCTATGTTGACGGTATGGGTAATGGAGTGAACGATAATGATGACGAAAGCTGGGGACCTCGTTTAGATAGCGGTTTGTTGATTCCTCAATACAACAGTCCTATTGTGAACGGTGTGCGTCAAGCGACGCCTTGGGCTTCGAACAAGAATAATATTAACGATTTCTTTGAAACAGGATTGTCTCAAAACCATAGCTTGTCGTTGACTAGTGCCGGTGAGAAGTCAACTGTTCGTGCTTCTTTAGGTTACCGTGATCAGACTGGTACGGTTCCAAATACCGGATTGAGAAAGGTCTCTGCACAATTGAGTGCCACTTACGCTTTCAATAAATATCTGGACTTTGATTTATCGATGAACTACTCTAACTCTAGTAGTGATAACTTGATTGCTACGGGATATACTGCCGGTAACCCTATGCAGTCGATTTTGCAATGGTTCGGTCGTCAAGTAGACATGAAGGACTTGAAAGCGAAGTATAATACTAAGGATGAGAATGGTCGTCCATACAACTGGAATCAAGCGTTCCACGTTAACCCTTATTATAACGTCTATAACAACCCGAATATTTACGACAGAGATCGTTTGTTTGGTAAGAGTTCTATTTTCATTAAACCAACCGATTTTTTAAAGATCGAAGGACGTTTGGGATATGACACGTACACCAATAAGGTTGATTCTCATATCTTATATGATACGGATAATCCTAACAGTTGGTTCCGTGAAATGAGAGAACAAAATCGCGAAGTGAATGTTGATGCGATTGTATACTACAACGACCGTTTCGGTAAATTGTCTGTTGATGTGTTGGCGGGTGCTAACTACCGTGATGTACAGTATAACTATAGTGCTCAGGGTGCCGGTTCTGAAGGTTTGACTATTCCTGGCTTGTATACGATGAGCAATGTTAAAGGAACGCCTTATACGAATATGGACCACTCACACATTCGTTCAAACTCGGTTTATGCTAATGCTTCATTAGGATGGGCTAGCCAAGTGTTTGTTGACATGAGTGTACGTCAAGATTGGTCGTCGACGATTTCTGAATCGTTCTTCTACCCATCGGTGAGTATGAGCTGGATCCCTACAGAAACGTTCAAGTCGTTACAATCGGATGTGTTGAGCTTCTTAAAAATTCGTGGTGGATTGGCTAAGATTGGTAATGCTACAGATGCTTATAAGACCGGTTCTTATTTCTCTGCAGCCGATTATACGATTAATGGTGAATCGCAATTCTATCATCCGACAACTGCACCTTACAATAATTTGAAACCAGAGAAGGTGTTGACTAAGGAAATTGGTTTGGAAGCTGCTTTCTTAAAAAATAGAATACGTTTCGACGTGGCATTATACCAAAAAGAGACTTCTGATCAGATTATGACCATTGAGGTGCCTCGTTCTACAGGTTACAGCTACTCGTTGATCAATGCCGGTAAAATCAAGAATAAAGGTATTGAAGTACAACTTTCGGGTGATGTGATCAAGACAAAAGATTTCCAATGGACGGCAAGCGTAAACTGGGCTAAGGATAAGAGCACCATCGAAGAGTTGGCTAGTGGCTTAGATACTTATACGATTGGTTCTAGCTGGAGTACTTATTTGTATGCAGTGAAGGGTGAATCTTGGGGAAGCTTGTACGGAGCCGGATTTACTTACGACAACGAAGGACGTGCCGTAGTTGGCGCTAATGGATTGCCAAAACTGACTGCTAATCAGAAGATCGGTGATGTGACTCCTGATTGGGTTGGTGGATTCCGTAATGAGTTCTCATACAAAGACTTTAGCTTTGGATTCTTGCTTGACTTCCGTAAAGGTGGTGACTTCTTCTCTGTCACTCAGATGTTTGGTGCTTATACCGGTATCTTAGGCTTTACTGCTGATGGTGATATCCGTGAGAAAGGGGTTGTTGTTGGTCAAGATGTTTTGAAGAACATGACCTTTGTTAACGAAGATGGTACGCCGAACGCGACTCGTGTGAGTGCTCAGTCGTTCTATTACAGCTACTACTCAAATAAGCAGTTGGATGTTTGTGATGGATCGTTTATCAAACTTCGTGAGGTTCACTTGACTTATAAAGTACCGGCTAACGTTCTGAAAAAGACTAAATTTATTAAGGGCGCTTCTGTTTCTTTGATCGGAAACAACGTGGCTAACCTTTGGTTATCTAGCAGAAATCAGGCTAAGATTGATCCTGAATCAAGTACTAGCGTTAGAAACTCGGGCGTTGGTTATGAGTCGAACTCAGTTCCTCCAACTCGTAGCATCGGATTCAAATTAGGTCTTACTTTTTAATTGATTATCGTATGAAAAAATATATATTAAACTACTATTTACTGTTCTTTTTAGGGGTGTTTACCTTTACAGGATGTACTGGCACTTTTGATGAAGTAAATACAGATCCGGATCGTCCTTCTGAAGAAATCGTTCCGTCAACCAATATTTTGGCTTATGCATTGCGATATGCATCGGATAATATGTTCGACGAGTGGTTCGATCTAAACGAATCTTGTGGATTTGCCGGTCAGGTGTCGAAACTGTCTTATCCTGAAGAGGGATACTACCTTTTCCGTCCGACGGTAAACAATAGCTCATGGTCTGATGTGTACGCTGTAGCTAGTAACTTACAGTCGATCATTAACAAGTCGGAGGTAGAGAATACGCCAAACATGAAGGCTGTAGCTCAAATCTTCCAAGCTCAGATTTTCCAAATCATCACCGACCGTTGGCGTGATGTGCCTTACACCGAGGCTTGCAAGTTCTCTGAAGGGATTATACAACCGAAGTACGACAAGCAAGAAGATATCTATCCGGCTTTGTTGAATACGTTGAAAGCTGCGGCTGATGCGTTGGATGAAGACGGCGACGAGATCGGTGCAGGTGATGCTCTGTTTAAAGGTAGCATTGTGGCATGGAAGCGCTATTGTAACTCTTTACGTTTGCGTTTAGCCGTACGTATTTCTAAAGTATCTCCGGCTATCGCTAAGTCGACTGTGGAAGAGATCATGGGCAATCCGGCTAAGTATCCGATCATCGAAACGAATGCACAAAGTGCGATGTTTATGTGGGGAAAAGAATATCCGGAACCATGGGCCGATTATTACAGAAGTCGTCCGAATGAATACGGTATCAGTGAGTTGATGGTAAACACCTTAAAAGCATACAACGACCCTCGATTGGCTGTTTATGCAGAGCCAACGCCAAAGAGCGTAGAGGCCGGAGGTAAAGAATATATCGGTTATCCTAACGGTTTGGAAGCTTATGCTTCTGTATCTGAAGTGTCGAAGATCGGTCCAAGATTTATGCAAAACCTATCTGGATTTACACCTTGGTTCCGTGCTTGTGAATCGTACTTCTATATTTCTGAAGCGGCTAAGCAAGGTTTCAATGTTGGAATGACTGCAGAAGCGGCTTATATTAAAGCGGTAACCCTCTCTCTTCAAGAAAACGAGATCGCTGATGCGGAGATCACCACTTATCTTGCCGGATTTGCTCAGTACGATGGTTCGGACGAACAACTTTATAATCAACTATGGATTGCATTATTTAAGCAAGGTATGGAAGCGTGGACAACCTTCCGTCGTAGCGGTTATCCTGCCGGCAACAGAATTGCTCCGGATAGTCACTATCCGGGTCACAATACACCTCCTTTCTGTTACTCTTATCCGGATACGGAAAGTAACTTGAATAAGGCGAATTGTGCAGAGGCTTCAGCATCTATTGTCGATTATTTTTGGGGACGCCAATGCTATTGGGATACGCGAACCAATGTACATTGATCGAATTTGCTCAGTCTCTCTTAAAGGGCTAAATTCTCTCTATATATAGCCTAAACTGAGTTGTTGGAACACCGTCTACGATGAGTAGGCGGTGTTTTTTTGGGTTTATCTGTTCTTCATCGGTGGCTGGTCTACAGCTTATAGAAACCTATAAAAGCTTATAAGAACTTTTGGGACTTTTTGGAGCTTATTGAATCCGGCTCGATCCTTTTTAAACGAGTTGAGAGCTTGAGAGGTTTCCTTTAAGCGTTGCTCTTTCTGGCCACTGTCCGTTCGTAAAGGAGATGGACGACTTCATCTTCCGCTTGATGGTTCGGATAAAGTTGTTCAATTTCTTTTCTGACATTATATTTATGACGAGTCACCATCGATTGATCCACATCGAGTATTCTAGAGATAATATTGGCATCGATATCTTCAATGAGTAGGAGTATGGTGATGTAATAGCGTTCCTTTCCCCGGCGCTTCATGAACGATAACTTGCTGAGTGCCGAATGATGATCGGCAAATAGCAGACACGCTTGTTTTAACTCTTGGCGCATTGCGAGAGTCTGATCGTTTTCTTTCAGTTCTAGTTGGTCAAATAGTCTTTTGGCTATGGTTCTGATTTCAAGAATTTCTTTCTCTATCTCTTCAGGGCTTTTCTCAGTCGTTTCGGGGATCTCAACCTTTTTCTTTCTGTGGAATAGGATGAGCGAGACAAGGAGTATCATCAAGCCTACGGTAACACCAATATAACCGCCGTATGATGTTTTCTCTTTTCCGATGGCGATTGGAATCAGTTTGGATTTTCCATCGAAGAAGAATAACCCCGATTTACATCCGAGCACCGCTTTCTTACCATTGACTGCAATGCACGATTTGTCGAAGGCCAAATCTTTAAATAATGGAGCAGACGATTCCGAATCGTCTAGTCCCTTAAAGCTTAGTCCGTAGTAATAAAGAACGAAGAAGCCTTCATTCGGGTTCTTTTCTAAAACACCGGCGATCGACTTGACATGCTTGATAGGTAGTAGGGTGGTGTCGTTATAGTTGAGGATTCCTAGCGATGTGAGTATATAGATTCTTTTTCCGTTGGCAATAATGTTGTAGGTGCTCTCGTATTTCGACAGGTCACGGATCGGCTTAAATAGTTCTTGTTTGCCTTTCAGAGGTTTGCCATATAAACCTTTGTTGAGTGTTGCCACATAAATACTGTCTTCTTTCTCGCAGATATCCACGATGTACGAATCGATGGTGTCTTTCTCTCCCGTCTTCAATAGAATAGGAATGGGGCGGACAATCGGGGACGATCCCTCATCAATGCGTGCTAAATATTTGCGGGTACCGATGTAGAGTTGGCGCTCGGTCGATGAGTAATAGAGCGTGTTGATGGCGTTGTTGTTTGTTCCGTTGGCTTGCTCTTTAGAGTCGTCGTATTGCAGTATGCATTGTGCCTTATTCTTTCTGATCTTATATAATTTCTTTCGAGTGGCCAGAAAGAAGAGGTTGTCTTCAGCTTCAATGAGTTTTACTACATCATTATTGACCATCGGTAAGTTTTTAATTTTACCTAACGGTTCCGATTGGACTTCGGGACGATTGTATTTAAACTGATATCGATGGAGCTTATTGTCGTTCGTGATAAAATAAATGGTATCACTATTCTTTTTGTCGCTCACTGCAATCACGTTCTCTTCGCAGGTTGTATTCTGATGTAAGGCAAAAGAGATCAGTTTATCTTGGCAAGCTAGATGTAGAAAATCATTGCCCATGAATCCGATCTGCTTGCCGTTGGTGCTCATATGATAGGGCAATTGTTGCTTTAATGTCTGGCCGTTTTTGGTGTACAGAATACTATTCCCGGTTACGCTCCATTCATCTCCTTCCAAGCCTTGACGATACAGGAGAAATTTCCCTAGGCGCATGGTGGTTTGAGTTCCATCGGGAGAACGCTTAACAATCGAATGGTCTAAAAGAGCGTATATGGTGTCGTTGTGTATTGAAAGGTGGGTTGCCCTATCGGCAATAACCGGTTTCTTGAAATCGGTTTCAGGATGACGGACGATAAAGAGTCCAAGGTCACTAGCCACATATAAGGTGCGATTCTTAATCATCAGATGATTGATGCCGCAGTTCTTATCCCGATTGCTTAGACCGAGTTCGATGGGTTGGAGTTCGGTTGCCTGACTGTCCTGCAAGTCCAATTGATACAAACCGTTGCTTGTCCCCACATATAAGAGGTGTCTTAGACTGTCGATGACCAGGCTATAAACGGAGTAGTTCGATCTCTTGCTTTGGGTATAATACGATTGCGTTAACCCGTTTTCCTTGCTGAATCGTTTTAAGCCGGCATCTCTGGTTCCGACAAAAAGCGATTGATCTCCGTCCTCTAAGATATCATATATTCGATGTCCGCTATTGATTGAATAGGTAGTGCTATTGTTCTTGATCTTTTCAATGATACATCCATCCTCTAGTCCGATGTATAGTTTATCTTTTTCTTGTTTAGAGGGGCTGATGCAAGAGATGGGAGCGTCGAAAGTCGTCGTGTTATAAATCAGATTCTCAGTCTCCGGCGTTTGTTTTTCGTTGCATGCTGAGAACAATAGTCCTATGAATACGGTAATTATTGATAGTTGGCCTTTCATACTTGTGGATTTAAGATTCTACAATAATAATGCATTTTGGTATAAAATCCTATAATATTATCGTTTTGAGACAAAAAAAGCCACATCGTTTGATGTAGCTTTTTGTGATTCCGAAGCGATTCGAACGCTTGACCCACGCCTTAGAAGGGCGTTGCTCTATCCAGCTGAGCTACGGAACCATCCTCATTTGCGCTGCAAAGGTAATGCCTTTTCTTGAAATACAAAAGGTTTTCTAAATCTTTTTTATTGATAAAATTCTTTGTTCTTAAAAAACAGAGAGTTAGGTTTTGATTTTTTTTCAGGAAGATTCGCTCAATGGGGCGTTTGGGCGTAAATGGAACTTTAATGGAGCTTTAATGGAACTTTTGATTGTGAATGGAGTTCTTTCAAACATCCTTTTTTGAGTTGGCGGATTCCAATTCATCAGAATATGGTGAAAAGTTACTGTCCGTGGGAGAGCCGTAGGATCAAGATGGAGTCCTTATCTGCTTAATAAGTGGTCGTCGTAGAACTCGCGTATGATTCTTGTCTATTCGGTATACGATTACCGTAAAATCGTCTATAATGATTGTGGACATAGCGTTATAAGGGGCATGACGAAAAGATTTCCGAATCTAGAAGGTTTGAGATGTTAATAAATGTATCATACCCTTCAAAAAATAAAAAAAGACTCGGCATACTTGCCTCTTCTTGATGAATATTTTACTTTTGAGACATTAACAAATAACATAATAAATTATGAAAAAACTTTTTTTATTATGCGTAATGGGGCTTGCTGCCTCTAGTTTATTTGCGCAAACTACTGATCCACTTGTTCTTAAAAATGAAGGTAGCAAAGCCTTTAACAGTAAAAATTACCCGGTTGCTTATGCAAAATATAGCCAGTATCTAAAGCAGACTAACAATCAAGATTCTGTAACCGCTTATTTCTGCGGTATGGCTGCAAGTTCATTGAAGAAATACAATGAAGCGGTGACTTATTATGATGTTGCTATTCAGAAGAACTATAATGCAGGTAATGCTTATGCTCGTAAAGCTTTAGCTTTGAAAGCTCTTAAGAAACAAGATGAGTACCTAAAAACATTGGAAGATGGTTTAGCTGTTGATCCTAACAACAAAACATTGGTGAAGAGCTTTGGATTGCATTACTTGAAAGCCGGTATCATGGCTCAAAAGGCTAATGATGATGCTAAAGCGAAAGAGTGTTACAAGAAGGTGAGTACGCTTTCTGATAAGAAGATGAAGACCGATGCCTTGTACAGCTTAGGGATATTGTGCTACAACAATGGTGCTAATATCTTGAAGAAAGCCACTCCTTTGGCTAATAGCGATGCTGACAAATATGCTGCAGAAAAAGCTTTGGCAGACGGTGAATTCAAAGAAGCTTTAGGTTATTTGGAAGAAGCAGTTACTCTTTCTCCTGAGAGAGCAGAGGTGAAAACCATTTTATCTCAAGTTCAGGATGCGATGAAATAATCGAATAGTATCCATCGGATGATGGGCATCATTGATGGACTGAAACAATCAATGCCGTTAACAGAAAAGAGTAATCTCTCTGTTAACGGCATTGTTCTTTTAAATCCATTGTTCTTTGTCAACGTCTCTTCCCTTTATCAAAAGGCTTTTATTCGCCCCGTTTTATTTGGAAAAATCTCTGCTGAAAAAGGACCGTACCTCAGCGCAAAAGGACCGTAGTGCAGCGACATAACGACCGTAGTGCAGTGCTACGACGACCGTAGTGCAGCGCTACAACGACCGCATCTCAGTGGCACAACGACCGTACCTCTTTTGGAGGCCAAACGTGCAGTCATTTAAATGCATCAGAGACTTTTTAATGCCTCTCACTAAAAAGAAATTTTCAAGATCTTTCCATAATACCCGTCGACCGTCGTTTCTGTCGCTTTATAAGGGAGTATGCTGATATTTTCGGTTTTTCCGGTTAGCAGATCGATGGCGGGGTACGAGTCGACTTGCGGCATTTGAAGATAATCGAATGCATGTGATGGCAGGTTTATGGCCACTTCTCTGGGTTCACTATCGAAATTGATCACAAAGAGCAACAGCTCGTTCCGATACTTTCTTAAGAACGTGTACTGTCGGTGTTCATTGAATTTCCAGCCGTTTTGATTCACATACATCAAGTCGAAGAAAGCGCCTTGGGTGATGGCCTGCTCGGTGCGAGAGAGGTTGAGTATCGTTTGATAACAGGCGCGCAGTGCTTTCTGTTGTGGGGTTAACTTCTTACCGTTGAAGAGCCCGCCATTCCTCCAATTTCTAAGAGACTCTATGCTCCAGTAATCGAAGATGCTGGTCCGTCCGTCTGTTCCGCTAAAACCCTCTTCGTCCATGCCGGGTTCACCTAGCTCTTGTCCGCAATAGATCATCATCGGATTGGTGTTCATGCAGGCTGATACGATGAGTGCCGGAAGAGCCTTACGCGGATCACCGGCAAAGAAAGGAGACGCAATGCGTTGCTCGTCGTGGTTCTCCAAGAAGTTCAGCATTTGTTTTTCCATTCCCCCCAAGCTCTGCCAACTCTGAGTGATGGCATTGGCCGAATCGTAGTTGCAGACAATGCGACGAAGGGTGTCGTATAGCCCCACTTTGTCGTAGAGATAGTCGAACTGTCCACGCTGTAGATAGTCGTTGTAGAGCGACGGGTTATAAACCTCGGCAATAAAAAGCAGATCAGGGTGATTCTCTTTCACCTTCGGGATGCTCCATTGCCAGAAGTCGACCGGTACCATCTCGGCCATGTCGCACCGAAAAGCATCCACACCTTTTGAGGCCCAGAAGGTCAGAATCTCAACCATCTTGATCCAGGTATCGGGAGTGGGAGAGAAGTGCGTGGTGCCTCCATTTTGATAATCGATGCCATAGTTTAGCTTGATCGTCTCATACCAATCGTTGGCTTCTGGATACGCATCGAACCGATTGTTTCCCGTGGCCTTAGCGGGAAATTCCCGATAGGGTTCGTTGGCACTACCTTTCATGTCGAACTGACCGGCTAATGCGGTTTCTGGGATGTAATAGAAATTGTTGTACGGACTGAAGGAGACTTCCGAATGATCGTTTTCGCCCAATTGTGCAATGCCTGTGGGTTGTGCATCCGAGTGGTATTGGCGAGCCACATGATTAGGAATAAAATCGATAATCACCTTTAGTCCCGCTTGGTGGGTACGGTCGACTAACGCTTCAAACTCACTCATGCGTTTCGAGACGCCGTCCGCAAGGTCGGGATCGATGTCGTAATAGTCCTTGATGGCGTATGGCGATCCGGCTTTTCCTTTCACCATGGCCGGGTGGTCGACCGCAATGTGATGGGACTCATAGCTGGTCTGGGTGGCATGCTCGATCACTCCGGTGTACCAGATATGTGTGGTGCCTAACGCCTTTATCTCCTCGAGTGCTCGCTTGTTGAAAGCCGAGAACTTGCCGCAGCCATTGGTTTGTATATCGCCATTTGGAAGGCAGTTGGCGTTGTCGTTGCCAAATAGGCGGGGCAAGACCTGATAGATGATTATTTTTTCTTGATGATTGATCGATTCGTTCACCGATTTGTTGACAGATTCGTTATTCATGATTTGTTGTGTTAGTTCTGAAGACATCCCTGGATTGGTATCTTGTTATCCTTGAGTTTGCTTCTAAGTTCCTTTTAAACTCCTTTTTAGCTATTCTTCAGGTTCCCTTCCAGGTTCCCTTTCAAGTGTTCCTTTTAAGTTTCTTTCAAGCTTCCTTTCAAGCTTCCTTTCAAGCTTCCTTTCAAGCTTCCTTTCAAGTTTCCTTTCAAGTTTCCTTCTAGCTCTTTTTTTGGGTTTATCTTCAGCTTTATTTCCAAATTTTGCCTTTCTCTTCGAGAAGTTGGTTGATCACCTCATTGGCTGTCTTATAGCCTTGATCGAAGATTTCTTCGGCCTTTTCTAATTCTCTGTTGCTATAGCCATATAAGTTATAAGGCTCGATGAGCAAATCACTTTTCTCTCTTTCGGGAACCGTATTTGCTCTGAACATGAAATGAAAAGAGCGCATGGCAATGCTTAATATATTCATTTTATAGTTTTCGGCCATTAGGGGACTGACGTTAATGGCCACGACTTTCTCGCACGATTTACGAAGCGTAGAGACCGGTAGGTTCAACATGACCCCTCCGTCGACGTAGTTGGTGCCATCGATCCGAACGGGCGCAAACATGACCGGCATGCAACATGAAGCAGCCACACGTTCGGCAATCTCGCCTTTCCTAAAGTGAACCATACGCCCCCGGTCGAGATCGGTTGCGGTGATAACCAAAGGAATGGGAAGATCTTCCAGATGGGTGGCTTTGAGGTTGGTCTTTAAGAAATCGATGAACTCGCTGAGTTCGAATAAGCCTTTCTTGGGTATCACCAATTTGGTTAAATCTTGAAATTTATGTCCCGAAAAATAATCAAGCACTTTATAAGGTTCATTGCCGTCGGCATAAAAAACGCCGGCTAATGCTCCGGCACTCACTCCGGAGATGATTTCCGGCTTGATATCATGCTCTAAAAGGGCTTGCATAACCCCAAGATGAGCAAAACCTTTAATGAATCCTCCGCTTAACGCATATCCTATCTGATAGCTTTTGTTATCCCTACTGCTTACTGCTTCCATTTTAATCGGTCGTTTTTATTTACTAGGCTACGAATTTAGTGATTTTCTTGAAAGTTGCCCGACTCTGGCTCTTTTTAAATGAATATTTTTATCTTTGCATAGAGGCGTGACATAAATACGCGCTATGGATACGCAGATTGATGGGAGACCCTCAGGACGTAACCATGATCGTTTTAATCCTTAACGTTTGAAGAGATGACCATACAACAGTTAGAGTATATTTTGGCGGTCGACCGTTTTCGCCATTTTGGACGGGCGGCTGAGCATTGTAATGTGACGCAGCCAACATTGAGTACCATGATTCAGAAGTTGGAAGATGAACTAGAGGTTAAAATCTTCGATCGCTCGGTTCAGCCGGTCGAACCAACAGCTATTGGACTTAAGATTTTAGAACAGGCTCATCGCATCCTTGTTCAGACGGAGATGGTCAAGGATATCATCAGCGAAGAGAAACAGTCGCTTACGGGAACGTTCCGTTTAGGGGTGTTGCCCACGATTGCGCCCTATCTCTTGCCGCGCTTTTTCCCTCAGATGATGGAGGAATACGACGATCTGGATATTCGCGTGTCGGAGATGAAAACGGAAGAGATCAGATCGGCTCTTCAAGCGAATGAGATTGATGCGGCAATCATTGCCAGTGTCTTTGAGGATGAGGCGATTCATGAAGATTTCTTGTTCTATGAGCAGTTTATGGGGTATGTTTCTCCGAAAGAACCACTGTTTAAGCAGAATCTGATTCGGACGTCGGATGTGACGGGCGAACGGCTTTGGTTGCTCGATGAGGGGCATTGTTTTCGGGATCAGTTGGTACGCTTCTGTCAGATGGATGCGGTTAAAGTCAACCAGATGGCTTATCGGTTAGGTAGTTTGGAGACGTTCATGCGGATGGTCGAGAGTGGCAAAGGGGTGACGTTTATTCCGGAACTGGCGGTATCGCAATTGGGTGAAAATCAGATCAAGCTTGTGCGACAGTTTGCTATTCCTCGTCCGACACGGCAGATCGTTCTGGTCTCAAATAAGAATAATGTGCGCCGAACGGTGATGCAGCTTTTGCAGCAGCGCATTCAAGCGGCTGTGCCTAAGGAGATGTTGCGTTTGCAGCCGACTCAATATCTATTGTAAACCCAAGAGAGGGGGGGGAGCTGGAGAAAATCAGTCCAGTAGAGAAAAGGTATTTGGTGGAAAAAATACTCAGTAGAGAAAAGGCGCTCAGTAGAAAAATACTCGGTGGATAAAAGGAATCCACTGGAGATCGGTGATAAAAAAGATTGCTGATAAAGATTGGTGATAAAGATCGATGATAAAAAAAGGACTAATGAACAGGAATGTCATTAGTCCTTAAAGTTACAATCGTTAAGGTTTAAAGTCTCTCTCTCTGATTCTTATTTAAAATCTACCGTATAGAGTTTTGTCCCTTCATAAATCGTTTTGACTCTGATTTTCAAGCCCTTTTTTCCTTCCATCTGGTCGGCTAGAGAGTTGAGCTTGAAAGAAACATAGCCTTCGCCTAATACCGCCGGAGCATCTCCCTCTGCGTTATGTCTGAATTCGAGTTCGATATACTCTTCGTCGGGGTTTGGCTCTGTGTTCAATGTGTTGTTTACCAAGTTGATATAATGTTTCTTGTCGGATGAGTTTGTACCGTAGTATTGAAACTCAATGGTTAGATAGCCTTGTGCAATCCACATATAAGTGGTGTTGATGCCATCATCTCCAATCTCTGCTTCATTCTCTGCTGTCAGATCGATGATGTCCTTTGTCAGGATATTCTCAATGCGTTTGACTTCTATGCTATAATCGTAGCCTTCGGTGGTTTGTTCCAGATCACGGAATAAGACGAAAGCACGTTGACCCTCTTTGGCTTCATAACCTTTGACCCAGTCGGTGATGCTAGGAAACATCTTCTTACCATTATCCAATAAGAAATAGTAGTCTTTACTCTCTGCATCGGGTACTTTAATGGTGCTTATTACAAAAGAATCGACAGGCTCACCATCACTCATGCAAGATTGAAAGAACGGGATAATCGCTATCCAAAAACTTAATGCAATTAAATTAAACTTTTTCATACGCTAGTAGTCTTTTGTTTTTTTTGATTCATCTACACTAGTGAAACGCGCTGATTTGAAAATACTGCATCGAAAGAATCACTAATTTTATTGCGGATGGATTCTTGATTTAACTTTTCACCTCTATTGGGCTCTATTTACTCATTAAATAGACTGATAAAATCTTAAAAGAGGAAAATTAAGAGTAAGTTTATCGGGTAGAATCGATTTGGGATGCAGTATTTTTAATAGTATTGCATTTCCATAACAAAGACAGGTTGAGTAAATAGATGAAAGAATTAGAGTTGTCGGATTTGTGTCG
Organism: Bacteroides sp. QWL-09; assembly: GCF_058683585.1. Taxonomy (NCBI): domain Bacteria; kingdom Pseudomonadati; phylum Bacteroidota; class Bacteroidia; order Bacteroidales; family Bacteroidaceae; genus Bacteroides; species Bacteroides sp. QWL-09. The sequence goes on from NZ_CM178748.1 coordinate 374,182, forward strand.
ACACGGAGATAATAAGGCACGTCAGGAATTGTATGAATTGTATGCGGGGCGAATGTTCGGTGTATGCCTTCGTTATGTCGGTGACAGAGATACGGCCCAGGATTTGCTTCATGATGGATTTCTGAAAGTTTTTGACTCGTTCGATAAGTTTACGTGGCGTGGTGATGGTTCATTGAGGGCTTGGATGGAGCGTATTATGGTAAATACCTCCTTGCAGTTCCTGCGTAAGAAGGATGTCATAAAGAATTCGGTAGAGGTCGATGAAGTGGCAGAAGATTATGAAGAGCCAGATGGTACTGCTATTGAGATGATTCCTCAGACGGTACTGATGAAGTTTATACATGAACTGCCAACGGGTTATCGTACCGTGTTCAATTTATATGCGTTTGAGGAGAAATCCCATAAAGAAATTGCACAGTTGCTTGGCATTAACGAACGGTCGTCTGCATCGCAGTTCTATCGTGCGAAGAGTGCTTTGGCAAAGAAAGTAAAAGAATGGTTAATGAATAATGGATAAGACATGAAGAAGGATAATAAAGAAGTATGGATTGCTAAGATGAAGGAACGGCTGGATGACTATTCGGAAGCTTATCCCGTCGATGGTTGGGCGAACTTAGAGCGCGACCTTACTGCTTCGCAATCGCCTAAAAAAGTGGTCTTCCGTCCTTGGCGGTTGATTGCGGCAGCTGTTGTTCTCTTGGCTGTGGTCACTTCTGTCAGCCTTTATTTCTTGGAAACAGAATGGGCGAAAGAGGTTAAGCATACCTCAATACCGGCTGTCGCCGTTGCCCCCGATGCTTTGCCTTCGGTTAGCGTACCGCAACAACAGATGAAGGAGAAAGAATTCTTATCTCAACATAAAGAACTTCCGTTGCCACACAAACAATCATCGTCTCAGCAAAAGCAACACGTGTCGAAGTCCGCTGTGGCTCAACACATCCAATCTCCTGTCATTACGGGGGATCATTCGGAATCCATCACCGAGCCGATCAATGAGCCGATTACTGAAGAGGTTCTTAAGGAAAAAGTGGTCGATAAAGAGTCGGCAAGTCACGGAAAAGTGAGCATTGAACCTGATGTCGCTACTCCATCTAAAGATCAGCATACGACGTCTGTTCACAAACCCTCGGGACGGGATAAACTTCACCTTCCTGTAGCCACCAAGAAAACCTCGAAAGGGTGGGGCGTGGGTCTAGCGGTTGGTGGAGTCAGTCTATCTTCTCAGCAGAACGGCATGGCTTATAATGATGCCGCTCGGTTAAACTTGGCTTATTCTCCGGCTGAGGTGGTCGACTTGCCTAGCGATAAAAAGTTGATTTTCAATGATGGTGTACCTTATTTGGTGAGCACTAATGATATTGTCGATATTAAGCATCGACAGCCTATTACTTTTGGCCTTTCTATCCGTAAAGGACTAGGAGGTCGGTTCTCGTTAGAGTCCGGCATTACTTACAGTTATTTGTCGTCGGATGTCCGCTTCTTGGGGAACGATCGTATGGTAGAGCAAAAACTTCATTATCTCGGTGTGCCTATTCGGTTGAATTATGACCTCATCGATCATAAGGCATTTACCTTCTACGTCTCCGGTGGAGGAGCCATCGAACGATGTGTCTATGGTACACTCGACGGAGAGAAGTTGTCAGTCGATCCTTTGCAGCTCTCAGTCTCTGCAACAATTGGAGCTCAAGTCAACCTGACCAAGCATCTCGGCCTTTATGTAGAACCTGGCGTGGCGTACTTCTTTAATGATGGTGCCGATCTGAAAACCATACGTAAAGACCGTCCGTTTAACTTCAATCTCCAAGGCGGTATTCGGTTTACGTATTGATCAGTAGGGGTTGAGAAGGTCTTTTGTGTGCTCTTTAAAAAATAGAAAAAATGTGAAAACGGGTTCAGAACGCCATTTTTATATTAATTTTGCGGAAGCATCGAGGTGACATTAGGTGCGATTAACTTTTAATACATAGAATAATCTAGATGTTTACAGTTATTAAACGCATGGAAGTTTCCGCAGCTCATAAGTTGGTGCTTCCTTATCAAAGCAAATGTAGTGCTTTGCATGGTCACAATTGGATCATTACCGTTTACTGCCGCGCCGAACGTTTAAACTCAGATGGTATGGTGGTCGATTTTACCTTAATCAAACAAAAGGTCATGGAGAAGCTCGATCATCAGAACTTGAACGAGATTCTTCCTTTTATCCCTACCGCCGAAAATCTGGCTCGTTACATTTGTAAGATGATTCCTCAATGCTTCAAGGTTGAAGTTCAAGAATCGGAAGGCAATATTGTGATTTATGAGAAAGATTAACGGTTATGAGAAAGATTAACGAGATCTTCTATAGTCTTCAAGGTGAGGGGTATCATGTGGGTACTCCGGCCGTGTTTGTTCGTTTTTCCGGTTGTAATCTCAAGTGCTCTTTTTGTGATACGGATCATGAAGAAGGGGTTCTGATGACCGATGATGATCTGTTGGCGGAGATCTCCAAGTATCCTGCAAAGAACGTGATCTTAACCGGTGGCGAACCTTCTTTGTGGATTGATGAGGCTTTGATCGATCGGTTGCACCAATATGGGGCATACGTTTGTATCGAGACTAACGGTACGCACCCTATACCTCAGACTATCGATTGGGTGACTTGCTCTCCGAAGGCGGGTGGGGCAGTCGGTATTCGTCGTATTGACGAACTAAAGGTCGTTTACGAAGGGCAGAGCCTTACTCCTTACGAGGCGATTCTGGCTACGCATTACTTCTTGCAACCTTGCTCCGGGCGAAATATTCCTGAGACGATTGCTTGTGTGATGGAGCATCCTAAATGGCGCTTAAGCTTACAAACTCACAAACTGATCCATATTAGATAGACTGCTATATTAGAAGATAGGAAGAATTGGTCTTGAAAAAATAGTTGTATTGAACAGCTTATTCGTCTGGAATAGGTTGACGTCTGGAGTCGATTATTCGTTTGGAGTAGACTGACTTTGGAATAGACTGACGTTTAGAATAAACTGACTAATATTAGATTTGGACAACATGAATGATCCAGATAATAAACGCCCCGAATGGCTTTAAAAGCTATTTGGGGCGTCCGCATTTATTTGATCGCGTCTATCTTTATTCGATTACGCTTATCTTTTTTAATCAAGTTTTTCTGATCATGCTTCAGTTGAGTACGTTTGTCTGATGAAGTGCTCTTAATGAATGAATTTGATTTAATTTAATTCATTAACTTCTTATCGGCTGACCTCAATTGACGACCACATTCTTGAAATAGCTCTTGAATAAGTCGGCAGCTTTTTCAATCTGTTCGGGTGTGTTCTCTTTGACGTGAGCCAATCGATAGTCTAGATCCATTGCCTCGTATTTGTGTACACCCAGTTTGTGATAGGGTAAGATTTCTACGCGCTCGATCATCTCATAATCGCCAAGAGCTTCTCCTAAGGCACGGATGTCTTCTTCAAAGTCACTATATCCCGGAACCAAGACATAACGCAACCAGAACGGACGTTGATGCTCCTCTAGCCATTGGGCTGTTCGGAGGGTTTGTTCATTGCTCCGCTCTGTGAGTTGTTGATGTCGGCTGGGGTTGAACTGTTTAATGTCGAGCAAGACCAGGTCAGTCAGTTGTAAAAGTCGTTCTACGTCGTCATTCCATAGTCCACCGTTACTATCTAAACAAATATGTATCCCTTCTGCTTTGAGTTGCTCAAAGAGTGGGATGAGTGCTTTAGCCTGAAACGTCGGCTCACCTCCTGAAAACGTTATTCCTCCGCGTTTGCCAAAGAATGGTCGCTGGCTGACTGCCATGCGAACAATCTCTTCCGGTGCTGTTGGTGTTCCCCCCTTAGCCGCTATAGTGTCGGGGTTGGCGCAATATAAGCAACGGAAATTGCAACCTTGAAGAAAAACGACGAGCCGTAAGCCCGGCCCGTCGAATGTTCCCATACTTTCATATGAATGTACGTTTATCATCATGTTTCGTCTTACATGCGTTCGTGGAAACTACGTGAGATCACCTCTAGCTGATGCTCACGGCTCAACTTCACAAAGTTTACAGCATATCCCGATACGCGAATGGTCAACTGTGGATAGTTTTCTGGATGTTCCATCGCATCATATAGCATATCGCGGTTCAACACATTCACGTTCAAGTGATGCGCACCTTTAGTAAAGTAGCCATCCATCATGGTTACCAAATTGTCGATTCTATCTTCCGCTGTTCCACCAAGAGATTTTGGAACGATAGAGAAGGTGTTACTGATACCATCTTGTGAATCACGGTAGCGCAATTTAGCGACTGAGCTCAATGAAGCAATTGCTCCATTCTTATCACGTCCGTGCATTGGGTTCGCACCCGGAGCAAACGCTACACCTTTAGCGCGTCCATCAGGAGTTGCGCCGGTCTTTTTACCATACATCACATTCGATGTGATGGTTAGTAATGAAAGGGTAGGGCGTGCATTTTTGTAGATTGGCAACTTCTTCAATTCTTCGTTAAAGAAATACACCAAGTCCACACCCAAGTGGTCTACTTTGTCGTTATCATTACCGAAGCAAGGGAATTCGCCTTCAATGTCGAATCCTTCAGTTAGCCCGATGTCATTGCGACGTGCAGTTACCTTAGCATGCTTGATAGCCGATAATGAGTCGATTGCGATTGACAATCCGGCCACACCATACGCCAAGTTGATGCGTGGGTTAGTGTCTACGAAAGCCATCTGAGCTTTTTCGTAATAATACTTATCGTGCATATAGTGGATGATGTTCATTGACTCGTTGTAGATGCGAGCCATTTCGATCAACACCTTCTTGTAATTAGCCATCACCTCTTCGAACTTCAACGAGTCGCTGGTTAACGTCGGGATATTTTCGATGACCACCGTACCGGTGTTTTCGCATCGACCACCGTTGATGGCCAACAACAAAGCCTTAGCTAAGTTGCAACGTGCACCGAAGAATTGGATTTGCTTACCGATCTCTTGGTAAGAGACGCAACAAGCAATACCGTAGTCGTCCGATTGGCGAACCTCGCGCATCAAGTCATCGTTCTCGTATTGGATAGAAGATGTGTCGATAGAGACTTGAGCACAAAATGCCTTAAAGCCTTCCGGTAATTCCGAACTCCAAAGCACAGTCATGTTTGGTTCAGGCGATGCACCTAAGTTATAAAGGGTTTGTAAGAAACGGAAAGAGGTTTTAGTCACCTTTGTACGTCCGTCGTTGAAACGACCACCGATAGCTTCGGTCACCCATGTTGGGTCGCCCGCAAAGATGTCGTTGTACGACTGCATACGCAATTGACGTACCATACGAAGTTTAATGACAAACTGGTCGATCAACTCTTGAGCAAATGATTCTGTGATTGTACCTTGATTCAATTCGTATTCTAAGTAAATATCAAGGAATGAAGAGACATTACCCAATGACATGGCTGCACCATCTTGCTCTTTAACGGCAGCTAAGTAAGCCATGTAAACCCATTGCACGGCTTCTTGAGCGGTATATGCCGGTCTGCCAAGATCCAATCCGTAGAAAGAGCCCATCGTTTTGATGTCGTTTAATGCTCTGATTTGCTCCATCACCTCTTCGCGTAAGCGAATGCGATCTTCTGTCATCGGACCTGTTAGATGGTGCAAGTCTTCTTTCTTAGCAGCGACCAATCGGTCTGTGCCGTATAAAGCCAAACGGCGGTAGTCGCCAATGACACGTCCACGAGCATAGTTATCAGGCAATCCGGTTAAGAAACCTAAAGAACGCAACGTACGAATTTCATCTGTATAAACATCGAATACTCCGTCGTTGTGCGTCTTACGATAATGAGTGAAAATTTCTTTCACCTTTTCATCTACTTCCAAGCCATTTTCACGGCAAGCCTTTTCTACGACTTTAAATCCGCCGAACGGTTTAATCGCGCGTCTGAGCAACTCGTCAGTTTGCAAACCAACGATCAATTCGTTTTCGCGGTCAATATATCCGGCTTTATGTGAAGTAATGGTCGAAACGGTAGCGCAATCCAAAGAGCGAACCCCATTGTTATCGCGTTCTTCAGCCAAAGCTTCCAAACATTTGTTCCAAATCGCTTTAGTGCGTTCAGTTGGTCCTTCCAAGAAAGAAGCATCCCCATAATAAGGAGTAATGTTTTTACTTACGAAGTCTTTAACGTTAACTTCTTTGCTCCAAAGGCCGTCATTAAAGGTCTTATTTAGTTCCATAAAAATTTAATTAGAGAATTTGGTTATCCTTGTAGAAATTTTGAGAGCACAAAGGTAGGTCGTTTTTTTATATTATTAGGTAAGGTCACTTTGGTTTTTATGCTGGATAACATCTTTTATTGCTTTAGAACAAAAAAGAACAATAAAAAGAATATTTTTTTGTCTAATCTATTGTTTATTTAAAATCTCTTTGTATCTTTGCACCGCTTTTGAAGGAAAGCACTGCTGAAAGCGAGTTAAGAAAAGCTTATTTCTGAATAGCTTATGCGGTTTTGTTAAAATATTGGAGAGGTGGCAGAGTGGTCGATTGCGGCGGTCTTGAAAACCGTTGTACCGCGAGGTACCCGGGGTTCGAATCCCTGTCTCTCCGCTGAAAGGTCTGAACAAAAACAGACAATAAACGGACAAAAACCTACAAGTCAATGATTTGTAGGTTTTTTTGTTTGTATTTTGTCCAGCATAAAAGACACTAAAAAGACCTCAAAAGACACAAATCTGTGCCTAAATCGTTACCGATTCCGTTCCGGACAGAAACGGTAACGATTTGTCCAAAATTGACCTCTCGCTGTCCAAATTTGTACAGCCTGTATATATCTCACAATTAATACATTAAAAGTAATTTTGTAACATTAAAAAGTGAGATTATGAAGAGTACATTCAAAGTCCTTTTTTACCTGAAAAAAGGGTCAGAAAAACGTAATGGAGAGGTAACTATTATGGCAAGAATTACCGTTGATGGAAAAATTTGCCAGTTTAGTACAAAACAAAGCATCCATCCCGATAATTGGAGTGTGAAAGCTGGTAAAGCAACCGGGAAGTCCTGCGCACAACTCAATAAGTTGCTGGAAGATATAAAAGCATCATTACACCAAATCTACCATGAACAACAACGGCGTGAAAACTATGTTACTGCCGAGCAAATCAAGAATGAATTTTTAGGGCATACGGAGAACCACGAAACGTTGCTGAATTTATTTCAGAAGCACAATGATGATGTGAAGCAGCTTATAGGTCTATCTAAATCTGCATCTACCTATCAAAAGTATGAAGTAACCCGCAAGCATCTTGCGAATTTCATCCAAGCTAAGTACAACCTTTCCGATATAGCTTTGAAGTCTATTAACAATATGTTTATCAATGACTTTGAAGTATATCTTATGACAGTTGGCAGATGTAACCATAACACGACTGCCAAGTTTATGCAGTTCTTCAAACGCATAGTATTGATTGCCCGTAATAATGGGTTGATTGTCGGCGACCCTTTTGCTAACTATAAAATACGCTTACAAAGGGTTGATAGAGGATATCTTACAGAAGATGAAATCAAGAAAATCCTTGAACTCAACCTTGTTTCCGAAAGACTGGAACACGTTAGGGATTTATTTCTCTTTTCCTGTTTTTGCGGTTTGGCTTACATAGATGTAGCAGGGCTTAGAAAAGAACATATCCGCAAATCGTTTGACGGTAACCTTTGGATTATGACTAAGCGTGTAAAGACCGGAATAGATGTAAATGTTCCGTTATTGGATATTCCCAAAATGATCCTGGATAAGTATAAGGATAAGCTACCTAACGGAAAAATCCTTCCTGTAATCAGCAATCAAAAACTTAATTCCTATTTGAAGGAGATTGCCGACCTTGCCGGAATCAAGAAGAATCTTACGTTTCACCTTGCCCGCCACACCTTTGCAACCACAACGACACTGGGTAAAGGAGTTCCCATTGAAACCGTTTCTAAAATGCTGGGGCATACTAATATTGAAACGACCCAAATCTACGCCCGCATTACTAATAGCAAGATTAGCAGCGATATGAAAGGACTTTCCGAACAGTTTACTGGTATTGAGAAAATCTATAAAAAAGTGGCTCAATAGTTACCTATTCCCAGTAGGTAACCAATGGGTAACGAATTAGGTAACGATTTTCACTGTATAATACTAAAATACAAATAGATATGGAATTACAAGTCATTCAAAACAAAATCTTTGAAGTCCGGGGATACAGGGTAATGCTGGACTTCCACTTAGCGGAGTTATATAATGTAAAGACAAAAGTTCTCAAACAGGCTGTCAAACGTAACATTCAGCGATTTCCTTCTGACTTTATGTTTGAACTGGATAAAGAAGAGTTTCACCAACTGGTCACAATTTGTGACCAGTTCCCCGAAACCCTAAAACACAGTTCTGTCAGCCCAATGGTTTTCACGGAACAGGGTGTAGCAATGCTTTCTACGGTATTGAGAAGCCAAACAGCAATAGATGTAAATATATCTATTATGCGGGCATTTGTCCTGATGCGACAAATGGTTATCGGATATGATGAACTTCTTAAACGTATCGAAGAACTGGAAGAAAGTACAGATGCACAGTTTAGCGAGATATACCAAGCTTTAACCCAGCTATTAAGTAAACCTGACCCTAAACCAAGAAAACCCATAGGATACAGAATACCTGATGAAGAAAAATAACTTATCACAGATTGTGATAACCTAATGATGGCGAGCTTTGTTAGTTCGCCATTTTCATATAGTTTATTTATCTAATGCTTTCCAAAAAATTATTTTATCCTCACCTTTTGCATAAAACTCCCGTATGATAGCTTCTTGTTCGTAATGATTCTTTTTATAGAAAGCCACTGTATTTTCAAATTCAGGTAATCCGGAAGTTTCAATCAGCAATATGCGTTCACCCCGGTTTTTCAGATGATTTTCAATATATTCAAGCATTTTTTGTCCAATACTTTTTCCTTGAAAGTGAGGGTGAACAGCTATTAGATATAAGTTATAAGTTCCCACCGTCATTCTTTCAGGTGCATAATATGCAACCGCAATAGGGGTATTGTTTTCTTCATAAGTTATCCAAAACTCGGTATCATTCCCCTCTCTAAAATATGGTTGAATCATTTCATCTAATAATTCCGATGGAAATAACTCATTAGAATCTATTACTTTTTTCAACGCATCTAAGTCATTACGATTAACCAGACGAATTTTATTATTTGGCTGTATATCCATTGCATTAATATTATTTCTAATGTTTTATTGATTAGGCAAAGATACAAATATTGCTTGTCATCATCCTATTTCAATAACTAATGCTTTTTTGCCAGCTTCTTTAACCGTAAACCACTCCCATAGGCAGTCATTCCACCGGGGCGGTTATTCCTTTCCATTTCTATATGCAAAAGTATTTACGGCTTCTTAACGTCTTTGAAAGTTCAAGCCCTAAAGGGTTTGATGCAAAAATCTTCCTGCTGCGCTTCGCCCAGAGAGTATTTTTCCACAAAAACTTGCAAAGACTAAAGCCTACACTTTCCGGCATATATGAAACGAAAACGACCGACCCGACGGAAAGACGCATATAAAAAAAGTCGGATTTACGAGAAGCAGGAAAAAAAGGTTATGAAACTCAACTCCCTCACCTCAAGAATCCGCATATATCTAAAAAAATCAGAAGTTATGGAAGCAACAAGTTTAAGCGAAGCAAGGATTTATGTAGGTACATACGCAAAGTACAACGATGGCTCAATCGAGGGCAAGTGGTTTGACCTTTCCGACTTTTCGGACAAAGACGAGTTTTACGAAGCTTGTAAGGAGTTACACGCAGACGAAGAAGACCCGGAATATATGTTTCAGGACTGGGAAAATATACCGGATGAATTAATAGGAGAAAGTTGGTTATCTGATAACTTTTTCGACATCCGGGATGCAATGGACGATTTAAGCGAAGACGAGCAGGAAGCGTTTATGGTGTGGTGTAATCACGGTTCGCATGACCTTTCAACCGAAGATGCAAACGACCTTATTTCTTCTTTCAGGGACGATTTTCAGGGCAAATATAACGATGAAGAAGATTATGCCTATGAAGTTGTAGAACAGTGCTACGAACTGCCGGAGTTCGCAAAAACATACTTTGATTATGAAAAGTTTGCCCGCGACCTATTTATGGGTGATTACTGGTTTGAAGATAGTTTTGTTTTTCGGGCTTCCTGATTATTCACCGGGCGGGGAAACCCGCCTACAAATAAATTTATAATGAAAACAAGCGGTTTATTCAGGTTATTGTTCCGGGTGGGGCTACTGGCTTCAGTAATTTATTTTCTGTCCACTTCGGCGGGTATATGGGCGGTATTGATAATTGCGTTTTTCGTTATCCGCTTTATCCTGCGGTTATTTGTATCTGTATTGTATAGCCTTTTGATAGCTGCGGTTTTCATTGCCTTATTATTCACTTTTTTAATGTAAATATATGGAATCACTAAACAAAAACGGAGTGTCCACGACCCAAGAGCCGGAACAGGAAAAATATGTAACGTTCATTGCGGGAGCGTTCAGGGGAACAGAATATTTTCAGTATGATTATCGCCATACGGATGGAGAACTTTTCTCTACGGTAGCCAAAACGTTGGAAGAGTGCCGGAAACGGCGGAATGAATGGCTTGTTAAGAGATAGATAAAGGCGGGTGGAGTTTACCGCCCGCTACTATTCTTATGAGATTTCCAAATTATTTTGAAGAAAATATTAAAACTTGCGAAGAATTAATTCTTCGCAAGTTTTAATATCCTTATTGCCCCTCTGATAACAATAAGAAAGACGATACTACCGATAATAAGGTCTGGTATCTGATTATTTAATTGCCATACCAAGAATCCTGCAAGAATTACCCCTGCATTTATAATCACATCATTAGATGAAAAAATGATACTTGCCTGTATATGGGCATCTTTGCTTTTTGTCCTTTGAAGTAAAAGCAAACAAATGACATTGGCAATCAAAGCAAGTATGGATACACCTATCATCGTTTGAAAGACAGGCATTTCTTCTGCACCTGTAAACCGCCTGATTACCTCTATAAAACCGATTGCAGCCAAAAATATCTGGAAATATCCGCAAATCATGGCAACCCGCTTTTTACGGCTTACGGCTGCACCTACCGCAAACAAGCTTAATCCATATACAAAAGCATCGGCAAGCATATCAAGACTATCCGCAACCAATCCCATTGATTTGGATATGATACCCGTTGACATTTCAATCAGGAAAAAACCGAAGTTAATAGCCAACACAATCCAAAGGACTTTACGCTGTTTACTATCTTCCTCTGCCTTAAATTCGCCTGTCATTTCAGCACTTTCAATAAAGCGTGAACCGAGATTCAAGGTAGCAAGCTGTTGTTCGATTATTTGATAGTCGCCTGTATGGTAAACAGTCAATACCCTGCCTTTCAGGTCAAATTCCTGTTTGGCAATACCCTCTACGTTTTGAAGTTTCATCCGAATGAGGTTTTCCTCACTCGGACAATCCATTTGTTCAATTTTAAAAATTGATTTATTCATTTTACAATTTAAATATTATCCCGGCATTCAGAACAAAACCGTCCAATGGTGCGTAAATATCCCGGAATTCGGGCTTAGTCATCGAACCTGTATGAATGGTGTCGAACCTTGTCTGCCGTCTGTCGGTAAAGTTCTCAAAGTTAGCATATATTGAGAATCTTTCCCAAATCCGTTGCATCATTAATCCGCAGATAAGGTAATCTTTTCCCTTTTTTCCGTCATTCAAGTTTTGTTTTCCTGTATAGTAGGCTTCTAATCCGATTTTCCATTTATCTTCCACCTCATACATTAATACAGAATTGATTTTATGTTTCGGTGTAAGGGTTTTCTGATAGCTTCTGCCGTCTTCCTTAACTTTAGCATCCGTATAGGTATATCCGAGAAATAAACCAAAGTCCTTATATTTTATTTTCATATTGGTTTCAGCCCCTTTGCTGTCCACATGACCGTCTATGTTGTTAAACTGCCAACGGTTATTATCCGCAGCTTGCAGTTCAAGCGGATTTTTCAGGCAAGTATAAAAGAATAACTGGTTTATACTTAAATATACTTGGTCGTCAAACAAACCTGTTTTATAAGTGAAATCCACATTTGCCCCGTAGCTTCTTTCCAGTTTGTTATTATCATCATCTATCGGCAAGACATTCTGAAACTGTATGCGTTCGCTATCTTCCGAAAAAATGGTAGGTGCTTTATATCCGAATCCGCCACCTACACGGGATGAAAATTTATCCGTTATTTTGAAATGTGACGATATACGGGGCAGTACTGCAAAACCGTAATCGGTAACATAGTCGGTACGCAATCCGGTTTCAAGGTTCATCCAGTCCGTTATTTTCGTATTGTTTTGTACAAATAAGCCTAAAGTAGTCATATTGTAGTCTCGCAAAGGAAAATCGGTCAGTTTCCTTTCGGTAAATTTATCCGTCCATATATTTGCACCGGCTACCCATTCTGTCTTTTCTTTCGTATGTATATAGGATACTTCCGAGAAAGACGATAGCTGCTCTCCGTCAAATTTAAAATCGGGAATCTCAATCTTACGGCTGAAATAGGTTACACTGTTTTTTACATTCAATCTGTTTTGTTTATCAAAACGGTGTTCAAATGTAAGTTGGCTTGAATGCCTCTGTGTCTTGTTTCTTTCAAAATAAGAATGTTCTTCATCCCCTTTATCTTTTAAATATCCCATATCACCACCTAAACGGGTTTCTATCATGGAGTTTATACCGAAATTTAAGTCTGTATTTTCAGACAGGTATAAGAATAGTTTTGGATTCAATACAAACCTATCGAATTTTGGTATTGCTGTAAAGCCTACATCTGACGGGTCATAAGCCCAGTTACGGTTATACGATGCAAATACGGTAGTACCTACTTTATTGAATTTCTGACCGAAAAAGCTGTTTACATCAAGTCCTTTGCCTGTTGTCCCGTTCAGGTGTATTGAAAAATCCCTTTCTTTTTCAGGTGTTTTCGATATAAGGTTTACCAAACCCGCAATCGCACCGCCACCGTATAAGGTAGAAGAAGAACCTTTTATAATTTCAACCTGCTTTAAATCGAGAGGCGGTGTCTGTAATAAGCCTAATCCGCTTGCTGCACCCGAAAATACAGGAAAACCGTCTTTTAATATTTGGGTGTATCTACCGTCCAAGCCCTGAATACGGATAGATGAATTACCCGATATGGCAGATGTTTGTTGCGTCATAATACCCGTGCTTTCATTCAGAAGCATACGGATATCTCCGGGTTTCATAACCCCTTTTTCGCCTAATTCTTCGGCATTTATAAATTCAATGCGTGTAGGAATATCTTTAAAAGTACGTGTTCCCCTTGTCGAAGAAACAACTATTTCCTGCAATGTTTCTTCGTCCGCTTCAACCCTGATAACAATAACTTCATCCGAAGCCAAAGGGAATGTAAACTCTTTGATGGTTTTTTCATATCCCACATAAGTAATTTCAAACTTATGTTTTCCATCAGGAATATTGGAGAGAACCGCCAAACCTTCGGTATCGGAAGATGTACCGTTCGTTGTGTTTTGTAGCACAATATTAGCACCTATTAATATCTCTTTGCTATCACAATCTATTAATTTGACTCTAAGTGTGTTTTGTGCGAAAATATTGGAAAAGCTGAATGCTAAAAATAACATCAGTATAATTTTTGTTTTCATTTTTATTCTTCTTTTTAATCTTCAATTTGAAATGATATAGGAGTTACGATACTACAAATAATGTATTATCGCAAAAAACGCAGGGCATATTCTAAATGTCCTGTAAAATTAAAAGTTGATTTATGCTTTTGGCGGTTGCCAGATTGAAGATTTAAAATCAGGAAGATTATTTCTTAATATATATTCTGATTCGCAATCAGATGTTGAGCCTAAAGTTATAACTATTGGATTATAAAAACGAGCTTCCGGGAATCCGTAACAAGTATTACAATGTAGAAAAGGAGAACAGCAACTATTATCGGTGCAATCATCACAACTATTGCCTATATCATTGCTTATTTCAGCATATATAGATAAACATTTATCCTCTAAACAACAAGGCATTACTGATAGCAGTAATACATATATGGATAATATGAGGGATAAATATTTCATGTGGCAAAGGTAAGAAAATCATATTAACAAATAGTCAGGAATTTAATATTTTTATAATCAGACACCACGTTACTGATTGGAATATTGATTATTATAATTAAATATGTAATGATTGTCATTCTTTATTACAGCAAACATCCGAGCTACAAGCTTAGCTCTGATAGCATTTAATACCGACATTTTATTTTTGCCTTCGCCAACTTTTCTATCGTAGTACGTCCTTAATCCACTATTTTTATTTTGAATAGCAGATAAGGCAGCTAAATGAAGTAGAGATTTTATACTCTTATTTGCTCTTTGGGAAACCCGATTTTTAGAGAACTGACTACTTCCTGATGAGTAACTAAATGGCGCAACACCCGCATGACAACAAAATTTGCGACTATCGGTAAATCGCGTAAAGGCTTGTGTTTCCAATATCATTTTTAAAGAAGTCTTTTTTCCTATTCCTTCAATACTCAATAATAATTTCATCTGATGAGACAACAAAGCATCTTTTGCTGCAATACTCTCAATTTCCGCTTCAATATTAGATATTGCTTTATCCAATTCTTTAATAAGCAGGGATAATCTCTTTAACTTCAACTTATAGACATAATCAGGCATATATTCCTTTTGATCTGATAATTGAGCTTGGTATTTGGCTCTATCAACACATAGCATATTTAATTCTGTTGATAATAGCTTTATCGATTCTATACTTATTGTCGGGTGATTATATATTTTAAGTTTATCTACATAACGATACGCATACAAAGCGATTCGTTTAGCATCTACCGGATCATTTTTCCCTCGTTGTAATCCGGAACTGTATTTTATTTGGGTAGGGTCTTCTAACCAAAGTTTATAGTTTCCAACTTGACAAGAGATTGCTAAAGGATAAATATATAATCCTGTAAATTCAGCACATATTACTATTTGTTCCGCATCTATATTTTGTTCCACACAAATTATAGATAAATAGTTTTCGATACTCTTTTGATGATTTGGAATAACATCTTGTTTGACCACAGAGCCATTCTTCAACACACAACAATCCAAGTTTTTCTTACTCACATCAATTCCAATAAAATAAGAGTCTTTCATGATAAAGTGATTTAATGATTTATAATTTGGAAAGGCACTTGAATATATCCTAAAAACCTTAAATATCTTTCAGATTAAATTCTTATATAGGTCTAATCCAAGACAAATAACAAGTTCGTAATAGTAACATAAGTTATTCCTACTTTCCATGTTGATTTACTTGTTATTTTCCTTTCTTTTTAATTAATAACGTAAATCATTAAATGTTCTTGAAATTAAATGAATAAAATGAGTTCCAAATAGTAACATAGACTTTACATTTCTCTTTTTCCATATGGTTCACTCATTATAGTTTATAAAATAATTACAATGCAAACCTAAGGTTTTTCCATGAGCTGATGCGGAGAAAAAGTAGCAAAAAGCCTTTTTAAAGAATATGTTTGTATTCTTTTATTGATTACACAAACTCTATTCCTGGTAATCTCATAAAACAACTGTAATTCTTTTCGTATGTGCCGTTTTTTGTAAGTTGTGTGTTGCTTGCGGAAAAATAAACCTGCTTTTTCGCTCTGGTTACAGCAACATAGTATACACTTAATTCTTCTAAAAATGATTTTTCTATTTCATTATTAATCACGAAATTACAATCTGCACCACACTTACATTTACTGCATAGCCCAAACCAATTAGGGAACGAATCTTTTTCCATATCTGGCAATATCACATAATCCCACTCCAAGCCCTTAGCCGCATGAACTGTAGAAATAATAATTCGAGTATCTAAAAATTCCATATACTGTTTTATGCCATTATGCTCAAAAGTATCCTTTATTAAGTTGATTTTGTCTTCGTTAGATAGGAATGAATAATCCATGAATAAGCGACTCCAAAATATTTCCAGTAACTCCAACAGTGCTTTTATCACAGGAGAATCTTTATCTACATATATCTCTCTAATTTTATCTATATGCTTTCGACCTAATTTCTTTGTGACCTTTGTATTTATCTTGAGGAACTCAATGAATTCATAAAGACATTTCCTATTGAATTGCAAATACTCTGGATCATCATCAGTAAATAATCCATAAAAAAAAGAAATTTTGTTGTGGTCAAATGTTTTAATAATATGTTCGATATTTGGTCCTCTTTGCTTTGCTAATATTGCAACTTTAGAAGTTGGATACTGACGCTGTATCTCTTGTGATTTTATTACCACCTCTAAAGCTTCCTTGACTTGATCTTCATAGATATTAAATTCTACTTTTGAACTTAAAGCATTTGGGTTCTGAAATGGAGTAATTGCATTTTGTCTAATTATCTTATCCAATTGAAGCATATTTTCATTAGAAGAAAATCTGTAGTTTTTATCTAATGAAATAAGTTTAAGATTAAAATGCTCTTTGGCTCTGGTCAATAGATTGGGGACAGCACCGATAAAACCATAAATTCTTTGTAAAGAGTCTCCTAAAAAAAGCACATTAGATTTTTCTGAAATTAAATAATATAGAAGCCAATAGCTTAATAAATTTGTATCTTGGAACTCATCGACAAGTATTGTTGTATAATAATTTTGGTAAAATGATAAAATACTTGGGTACTCTTGAAACAACTTTATAGTCAGTGTTATAATAGCATTAAAAGGAATTGCGCCTTTTTGCAAGATTTCAGCGATTACTACGGAATTATATTCGTTAATATTATCTCTTAAATAAGTTCCTTTTATTTCTTTTACAGCAGAATTGTAGTCAGATAAAACATTCGCATCATTCAATGAAATGCTCTTAAATGATCGCATAATATTATCACTTCTACTGTCATCTACCGATTGTAATGTGTCTAAATTAGATAAAGCCGGATGTAATACATGTCCGTATTTCTTCAATACACTTCGACAAAATCCATGATAATTTGATATGTATGTTTTCTCTTTTATGTTTATTTGTTTATCAAAACCATCTAATAGTTCGGGAATATTCTTGCTTACATCTTTCTTTATTTTATAAGCGGCATTGACACTGAACGTTAGAGCCAACAATCTTTTGGGTACAGGAATTTGCCCAATTGCTATCAGGTATGCAATTCTACTTACCATTGTATGAGTTTTCCCATATCCAGCCGGAGCCTCAACTAAGAGACGTTTGTCGGGGGAAAAAATAACTTCCAATTGTTTATTATCCCCTTGATGTTTTGCTTCTATTCGGGATTTAATAATAGATATTTCTTCGGGACTCATGAGCACAAACCTTTAGCATGTTCAATTAAGGATACAAATATTAGTGGGATGTCCTCTTTTTTTAATTTCATCCCGATTAAAAGCCCTAAAGGTTGTGATTTATTTATGGAAAACCACGTCGAATAAAAAGCCTTTAAATTTACAATATCGGCTTCATTTATTTCAGAAAATTTCAAATTTGTCGATGTGGATGCAGGTAAATAATTGTATTTTTTATGTGCTCTTTTATTCAATGCCGCAGCTTCCATTACCCTGTTTTCTCCTTCGGAATCAAATTCAATAACAATATCGCGTAAAACACCCTCTTTTCCAGAATCAACTAAAGCCATTAACTCCGCCTCAAAATCACGCTCTATGGTTTTCCACAAATTAGGGATTCCACTTGGGGTTGGGTCTCCGTCACTATCTTTAATACCAACGCAAGGTATTCCGAATTTTTCAGCTAACTGAATCAACTGCAATACAGAATCACCTCCTGCTTGAATAACACAAATCCCATATTCATCTAAATCTATGTCACATTTCTGAGCAAAAAATGGAAAACTACCATACTCAGAATCTCCCTCGACAAAAATTGCACATCTGGCAAAAAAGGCTTCTTTAATGAAAGGGAAATGTAACAGCAAATGTTTTTCAAGTTGTTCTCCTAATGTCAGATTTATTCCAGATACAATTTTAGTATCGCCATTGTCTTTATAAAGTCGTATTATTTGTCTAAAATCATTCAATATAATACTCGGAGAATGTGTTGCGACAATAATTTGTCCATCAAATCTATCAATATCAAATAATTCTTTTATCAATATGCTTAAATCTGAGTCTTGATTATTGATGACTCTATTTAAGTATTTTATTAATGAGCGCTGCATGTAAGGATGTAAGTGAATTTCAGGTTCATCAAGACCTAAAACTACAGATATAGATTTACTTCCTGTTTCTTCATTCACAAAGACCCCTGTTTCTTTCCTTTGATCTGAAATCGTTTGAAGTTTATCTAATATAGAAAGTGTAACCAATAATAAGAATTGGATTCCATATCCACATTTTGAAAGAGATGAACCTTTGCCATCTTGTAATGAAAATAATTTGGGAATCAGTTGTAAGACATCTCCCTCTAAAACGGCAGATATTCCATTGTCTTTAAAAGACTTTATTCTTCTAAGTTTAGCATTTACATCTGCTAATAAACTTTCTGTAAATTCAGTATCAATTAAGTTCTCTGAGCTAACGCCTTCTTCATTTGCCAAATAATCTTTTATCATTCTGGATAAAAAACGACCAACACCACGACTACTGTCAAAATTAATTTCAGATATAGGATTCCTTAATGAATCATAGTAGATAAAATTCAAACATTTTATTAGTGAAGGAGAAATATAGGTTTCAGTTTCTAAGTGATAAAACTCCATATTTTCATCTGGAGATATTTGTCTACACAAAATGTTTATATATGTATAATCGTCCAAATCAAATAGATCTTCGAAATGTCCGATCTCTTCAATAGCAAGTTTTATTCGAACATTAACAGTTATGGGTAATGTAGCATCAGTAAAATCATCATAAGCGAAACCTCTTCTGGTGAAAATAATATTCAACAGATTTAGGATATTTGATTTTCCTAAGTTGTTTTCTCCCACAATAAAATTACACGATTCCTCAAATGCAATCGTTGCAGTACTCAAATTCCTATAGTTTTCGACAGAAAGTCCTTTTATCCTCATAATGTTCAAATTAAAATCTCTGCAAAAATACCCATAAAAAAACACCTGACAAGCAATTTTGTCAAGTGTTTTTCAATAAGTTACCTAAAGTCGCTTATTCCTTCTGCTCTTCTTTGTCATTCTCATTATTAAAAGCAAACGTTAGCTGTACCACCTGCCCGAAGCTGTCTTCAATATATACATCAATTTGTTGCTGGTCGGTGGAAGCCGAAGTATAGTACAGGCGGAACGTTTCGCCCGGAAGCGGGTATAAATCATTTGGAAGAAAAACAGTTCCGTCTGCCATCCGCAGCGTTCCTTTGCCATCCGGCTGAAAATACCTGATGAAATACTTCGTTTCTTCGTAATAGCCTTCCCGTTGAAGCTGAAAACGGATTTCAGCCGTTTCTCCAATCTTAATCCGTTTTTGTACAGGCATCGTTGTTACCGTGAACGGGTAAACCTGCTGAACATCCAGCTTATCATCACAAGAAAACACCAGCAGCATTGCTCCCATCAAGTACACCCCCATTAATATGTTCCTGATTATCTTTTTCATATCGCACTAATTTATTATGAATTTAAAACCGACCCCGAACTGTGTGTGGAACTTTCCGATGGAAGAACCGAACAGCATCCGTTCACGGGCATTGATAAGGATAACCACCCTGTCTGTCAGGTAAGTTTCCAGTTCCAGTGTAGCAGCGCCACCATAAACAAAGGCATCTTTGTTTGTGAGTGTAGAACCATCGTATAGTTCTTTATCTCCCCAGTTGCTTGTTTCGTATCCGGCAAGAGCCGACAACCCGAAGGACAGAAAGAAGGTTTTCCGGCGGTCGGAAAGGATTTTGATATAATACCCGCCTTCGCCCGTAAACTGGCTTACAGGCACGGTTACATTCTTATATTCATATTCCTTATTGAAGTATTCTGCCCCGACAACCCAACGATTTCCGTTTTTGGTATAAGTGGCAAGCGCAGCACCGAAATAATACGCCGATTCCGGTTTACCGGGCTTCTTAAAGCCGTCCGCCATCCCGCCCGTAAGTTGGATTCCCTTTTGTCCGGGCAGGTAACGTTGTGCGTGTGCCAGGTTAAAAGTCTGGCACAAACACAACACTACTATAAAACAGATTAACTTCTTCATCTTATTTGATTTTAAGTTCGTTAATCACTCTGGCGTTCACAATATCCGAACTTTCGATGCGGATATTTTGGTGACGGCCACCGTTCTTTTCGACCAGCTCTACCACCAGTATTTTATCATCCGGGATAGTGAACTTCGGTAAGGTATAGACCGTGCGAACAGTGGACTTCCCACCTATGGTAATCACTTCGTTAAAACTGCGGACAGGATAAAGCACCGATTCCTGAATGGCGGTACGCTTTGCCACCTTCTTATCGACAACCTTAAATTTGATAAAGTCTGTATCAAACGGAACATTGGAAGAGTTCTTCACCTGTGTATGGAAATAGAACATCCCGTTATGCACATAAATACCTTTGATTAAGAACTGTATCCCGAAACGCTTGCATCCCAAGTGACGTATCTCCCGGTCATTGTTTTTATAAATGGATTGCATTATCAGTTTCACCAGCAACGGCGATTCATTACCCAGTTCACGGAAGTAAATGTTCATCCGGGTATGGGAATAATCGGTTATGCTTTCATTCTCAAGGAAATCTTTCATTTCGATGTTCAGCATTTCCGGTTCATTGGCATATTTGGCGTTGAAGGAATAAAAACTGCCGTCCTCACAAATAACCGAAAAGTTGGTTTCACCCGGAAAACCTTCGGTAGCAGCTTTAACACGGATAACATTTTCCGCCCCGTCCGCTTTTCCTGCGATAAGGTGAGTAGAACCCAAATCCACGTATTTGACAGTGGACGGGAAAATAATGTGTAACGTTTTGGCAAACGTTACCTGAACCCCGTAAGGCGTAACCATTTGCCCGTAAGGAAACTTTTGGGTGATACCCTGAAACAAATCGTTGCTTTGTGCTTTGACAGTTACCGCACCGATAACCAGTGCGAACATGATAAATAACTTTTTCATTACGAATTGATTTTTAGTTGCCATCGGCGGGTGGATAGCCCGCTTCCCGGCAGATTAATAATTGAGAAATTTTTGTGGTGGGTCGCAGACCCTTTTATTATTGCTTCGTATAAAGCATTACTTGATAGTTTGCTTTGAGATTTACTTTTATCGTTCGGAATTTCTTTGACAAGTATTGCGACCCGCCTTGCAGAACGCCCCTTGTCAAATCCGATACGATGGCAGCCCCCGCATTTTGATTGACGGTAAAGCTTGAGCCAAGCCCAGCCCCGATATTTGCCATACCTTCATTCAGGGCTTGCATTTCCAGCGAGGATGGAACGGATAAACCTTTCTGCCCGTCCGAATCATAGACCACCAATTCAACCGGAATGATATTGCCTTCATATTCCAATGAAGAAATATTAATATCCATGCGCTCACCCTGAACCCGTGCCGTTCCTGATAATAAGCTATTTTTCGGCATCCTGATATGACCCGCCTGTAACGGCTCTAACAGGCGAAGCCGGACATTCTGCCCGTCCATCACCGACTGGTCTTCATGGATACAGGCAAGAATCGTATTTTTTCCCATTAACGACCCAGTTCCGACTGCCGTATTAAATCCATAATTTCGGGGCTGGCTGTACGCTGCGATAAACTCCGCATCACTCATAGGCACTTGTAGTCCCGAAACGGTTTGTTCCGTTACCGCTTGTACAGGCAACGCCTGAACCTTTCCTTGTATGGATGCAGTCGGCGTTACCTGCTTTACTGCCTGTTCCTGCCCGCCATTCATATATTTGGCTGCCAGTTCGTAGGATTTTTCAAGTAGTGCCAGTTGTTCATCCGCCGTACTTTGGGTATTTTCACGTTCATACAGCCGGGATTCCAGTTCTTCAATCTTCCGTGCCAGTTCTTCTTTTTCGGGGTCTTCTTTGGGTGTTTCGTAGAAACTTCCCAACTGGCGGTTTATATCCTGATAGGCATAAGCCGAAGATTGGACATAAGAACTATTGCGGGAAGAACCGCCGTAATAACTCCGGCTGTTACTTGCTGGTTGTTCTTCCGGCAGGTCGGCGGTCAGGCTCAAGTTATCCGTAACCTTATTTTCTTCACCCAATGTAAAGCCGAAGTCCTGCAAAGAACGCATCCGGTCTTCCTGTTTCGATTTCATGGATTCCTGTTCGTAAGCCGTCTTTTTGTCGCTATATATCCCGTCTTCTTTGGGTAATGGTATATCGGCATTAAAACCGCCGATTTCGTCCGGCTTTACTTCGTCTTTTGAGGACGGGGCAAATATCAGCCACATACATCCGGCAAAAGCAAGGAACATCAACGGGAAGATGATAAGTTTCTTCCGTTTCTGTAATTCCTGCGGGGAAAGTTGCTTTTTCTCTTTCCCTTCTTTGTTGTTACTCGTTTCCTGATTCAAATTCTGACTCTGATTCTGTTCCATATTTTTGTAATTGATAATGGTTTATACTGTCTTTCCGTTCTAGTTCCAAGCGTTCAATGTGTCTTATCTCCATAAACTCTTTCTCTGCACTCTTCTTTCCTATATTATATATGGAAGAAACTGTCCAGTAAATAGATAGGATGCTTCCGCCGAGAATAAAGGTTATGATAATGATTATCCGGGCATCTTTCGACAGGCTTCCACAAGCATAGCGCAGCTTATCGTCTATCCAGTCCCGCAGGTTCGTTAATGATTTCTTTACCATAGCCTTACCGTTTTAATACCTGTAAATCTTTATTTTCCGTAATCTCGAAAGCTTCAATGGTAAATCCATGCGGGTTGTTATCACTCCTGACGGAGTTCAGCAACAGGCATCGGGTGATAAGGCTTCTTTCGGTAACACTGCTTTCCCGAATAATCATTTGCCGGGCATAGGTTGCCACCTGATAGGGATAGTGGTCGAAGTTGAATATTACACTGTCCACCTGTACCGACTGGTTGATGTTCCCGGAAATGATACGGTTATAGTATCCCTTTTCGGATAAGTCCTTATAATAATTGAAGGCACTTTTATCCGCCAAGTATAAGGAACGCTGTATGTTCGATTCAATGGCGTTCTTATCCGGCGACAGGGTGAAAAAGAGTTCGTGGAAACGCCGAACGTGTTCCTTTGCTTCTACGGGACGGTTCTGTGATAAGTCCTGCGAAAGTGCCAGCATAAGGGATTTACCCCCATCGAGGACATAAATCTTTTCACGCTGTTTTTCTGCAAAACTGTACGAGTTCCAAAGGGCATAACCCACAATCCCGGCACACAGGCATACAAATACAATCCCGAACAGGCGTATTTGTTTGAAACTGGTTTCTATATTTTTTAATGACTTAAATTCCATTTTTTACTGTTTATTTTTTAATTAGTTTTCCTGAAATATTTCCGGTCGCTGCCCCGGCTGCTGCACCTGCAAGGTTTCCGCCACCACTTGCTGTTTTAGAAAGATTCCGGTTCATACCACCCAATCCGCCAGCCTGAATAATCCAGTTGGATACTGTCGGGATGGTGAAGTATCCCACAATTCCGATAATCATAAAAATGATGTAAACCGTATTGGAACTGTCGGGTATAAAACTGGGGTCGTCCAATAACTGTAAATCACGTTCCAGCATTAAGACCTGAATCCGGGCAAGGATGGAACTGAATAAATCCGATACGGGAAGCCACAGATACACGCTTACATAGCGTGTTATCCATTGTGTTAAGGTTGATTGGAAGCCATCATAGACCGATATTGCAAAAGCAATCGGGCCAAGTATGGCTAATACAATCAAATAGAACGTCCGTATCGTGTCAATGACAAGGGCAGCAGCCTGAAAGAGTATTTCCAGCAGTTCCCTGAACCAGTCCCGGACTGCTTTCTTTATATTGTAAGAAGCCCGTTCCATATACATCCCCATCGTTGTAATCAAATCCGATGGCGACCAGCCCAGTTCATCCAGTTGCTTGTCGAACTCTTCATCGGAAACGAGGTAAGCGGTTTCAGGATTCCGAAGCATAGCTTCATATTCCTTTTTATCTTTCAGTTCCCGATACTTATTCATATCAAAGGTTTGCCCTTCCAGTATATTATGTGTTCCTTTCACTACCGGGGACATCACACTGTTTATCGTTCCCAGTACGATAGTCGGAAAGAACATAATGCACAACCCGATGGCGAAAGGTCGCAAAAGCGGGTACACATCTATCGGTTCGGCTCTCGATAGGGCTTGCCATACCTTTGCTGCCACATAGAATAATGCACCCAGTCCCGCCACACCTTTGGCTACCCCTGTCATATTACTGCACAGGGGCATCATATCCACATAGAGATTTTTCAAAATCTCATGCAGGTTTCCCCAATCAACGGCTAACAACGTCATAATTACCAGTATCTATCGTTAGCAGTTCCATACAAGGCTATCACACGGTCGGTATCGCTGATTTTCTTTGCCCGCAGGTAAGACACGGATATATTTTTGCGGGTATAGTAGGAAACCAAATTCCGGTAATTCAATACGGAATTATATGCTTTGTCTATCCGTTCCATACGTTCGGCATCGGTCATTGACAGCCCGTTGATATTTACCACATTTTTAAGTTCGGTCAATACATCCGAACTTTCTTCCAGCAGTTTGGAATACCCGAAAGCAATGGCGTTGAGTTCTTCCGGTCGGAAGTTCTTATCCGATAACATTAGCTGAAAGTTGGTAACATATATATCCGTAATCTCACCGAGCAGAAGCACGGTTTTCTGTACTTTACGGGCATCTTTCACCAAATTGTTTACAGATTTCAAGGCATCATAATATTGCTTGCCTTGGTCGTACAATTTTTTAGTTTCCTTGAAAGTATCCAGTGTATTACTGACAGTCTTTGAAGTCTGTGCAATTTCTTTGGTAGTATTGACAATACCTTGAGCTAAATTTGTCGGGTCGATTACCGCCCATTGTGCGCTGGCATTACCTACGAACAGGCAAAGTGCCACAGCTAACATCATTATTTTTGTTTTCATCGCTTTAATTTTTTGATTGTTTCTTACTTCTTACATACTCACCGCCGGAGGATAGCAGAATCCGGTCGGTTTCACTATCATAGCTTACCAGTATCGAAAATCCCGTTTCAATAAACAGGTATCCGTCCTTTTCTATGATTTGATAGGTTTCCGCACGGGTTTCGCCCCTGCGGGTTCTTCGTTGCATCGTTACTTTATAGCCATCGGCACTTTCAAAGATTGTGAACGATGGTCGGTTCATAACGCTTTCCCAATGCCCGCACATGGCTTTCAGTCGGTCGGCGTTTGTTTCCTTACAGGAAGACAAAGCCAGCAGGACAGCACACAGAAGCACCGGACAGATGAATCTTATTTGTTTCATAATGAAGTGATTTTAAATTCATATTCTTTTTTCGTACAGTATGTTACAGGCTTTAGCCGTATTGTGTTGTCGGCTCTACTATACCATAATTCATACATCATTTTATCCATAGTGAAATAAAATTCACCGTTATTTACATGGTGGATAAAATGCTTTATTTTGCCTATCTTCTTTCCCCACTTATAGGTTTTATGAAAAGTTATAAAGCATTTGCCACCACCGGAAAATATTTGAAATTCCGTTCCGTTTTCAGTAACCCAGTTCCCGCATATATCAGCAAATCCGATAGGTTTGCTGTCTTTTGTTGTACTTTCCATACGTTTAATCAGGATTACGCTTGCTTTCGGCAAGCTGTTTAATAGCTAGTTCAAGGTCGCCATCCAGTCTTTCGGCGAGCTTGAACAGTTCGAGTTTTTCGGTTTCTTCCGTTGTAAATGCGTAATATTCTTCTAAACTCACTTCTGTGGCATACACAGCCGACTGTACACCACCCAGTCCTATCCATACTTCTTTGTATTTCCGTCCCGGATGGTTCGCCATGTTAATGGAAAGTATTTGCGCCTTTTCTTTGTCGGTCAAACCCAGCATCGCTTGTATGCTATCGAACTTGTTCATGTATTTGCGCTGGTCGAGCAGGATTTTACAGTCAGAGTTCGTAATGATGGATTCTTTCACAATGGGAGAATGGACAATATCGTCCACTTCCTGTGTTACTACCACCGCTTCGCCGAAGTATTTACGCACTGTTTTGAACAGATATTTCAGGTAATGTGCCATGCTGTCTTTGGCGATAGCCTTCCACGCTTCTTCCAAAAGCAACATCTTACGGATACCCTTTAACCGCCTCATTTTGTTGATAAAAACTTCCATCAAAATGATTGTAACCACAGGGAAAAGAACGGGGTTATCCTTGATGGCATCCACCTCAAAAACGATGAAGCGTTTGTTCAGCAAGTCCAGTTCCTTATCCGAGTTCAATAGGTAATCGTATTCACCACCTTTATAGAAAGGTTGCAACACGAACAGGAAATTATCAATATCGAAATCCTTTTCCCTGACGTTCTGTTCGTTCAGGTTATTCCGGTATTCATTTTTAATAAATTCGTAAAAGGAATTGAAGCTGGGGACGATGGACTTATCCTGTGTAATCAGGCTGATAAAGTCGCTTACCGCATTGGACAAGGCAACGCTTTCCGCCCCGGTGGGCTTTTCGTGTTCCTGCTTCCACAAGGTCAGAATAAGCGTTTTGATGGATTCCCGCTTCTCAATATCGAAGATGTTATCTTCGGTATAGAATGGATTAAATGAAATCGGGTTATCTTTGGTATATGTAAAATACACGCCATCTTTCCCGCCAGTCTTCCGGTGGATTAATTCGCATAATCCCTGATAGGAATTTCCGGTATCTACTAACAGAACGTGTGTGCCCTGTTCGTAATACTGGCGTACTATGTGGTTGGTAAAAAAAGATTTCCCACTTCCGCTCGGCCCAAGAATGAATTTATTACGATTCGTAATAATTCCTTTTTTCATGGGCAAATCGGAAATATCAATGTGAAGCGGTTTTCCGGTGAGCCTGTCCACCATCTTAATCCCGAACGGGCTGGGTGATGATTGGTAGTTCGTTTCTTCCGTGAAGAAGCACAAAGCCTGTTCAATAAATGTAAAGAAGGATTCTTCCGCCGGAAAGTCGGCTTCATTGCCGGGGATACCCGCCCAGTAAAGGGTCGGGGTATCCGTTGTATTGTGGCGGGGTTTGCACTCCATCAAGGCAAGCTGGCTTCCCACATCATTCTTGATATGCTTTAATTCCTCTTTATCGTCCGCCCATGCCATTACGTTGCAATGGCAGCGAACAGAGGTCAAACCCTGACTGTGTGCTTCGTTCAGGTACTCTTCTATCCACTCTTTGTTCACCTGATTGGAACGGCTGTATTTAGACAGAGAGTGCATATTACGAGCTTGCTTCTCAAAGCGTTTCAGGTTCTCCGCATGGTCGTCTATAAAGATATACTGGTTATAGATATGGTTACAGGAAAGCAATACGCCCACAGGCGAAGCGAACGACAAACGGCAGTCGCTACGGTCGGTGGACAGCTTTTCGTAACGTGAATCAGTAGTAACCGCACCCGGCAGGTCTTCCACATCCGAAAGCGTATGCAAACACAAGGTATTGTCGCCGATACGCATATCTTCGGGATTCAGTTGCATATCCAGTAAGGTAGTCGTATCGCTTTGCGACAGGGAAAAGTATTTTTCGATAATCCCAGCTTTTTCCGGCGTTCCGGTAACCTCATCCGAGTTCAGGCGGGTAAGGGTGATAAATCCCGAATCGTTCATAATCCGTTCAAACTGCCCGACCGATTCCAAAAACTTCGTTACCGTTTCCTTATCCTGAATTTCCTTCGGAATGATGAAGCCCCGGCAAAGCGTATTAAAATTACTTTGGGTACGGCTTCTTTCCTTTGTGGTTTTTGTCAGGAACAGGTAACAGGTATGATTCAGGAACGGTCTTTCATTGAAATGCCGTTCAAAACTGCGGGACAGGAAACTTAACCCGTCCTTTTGGATTTCAGGGGTATAGTTTTCCTTGATAAACCAGTCCTGCTTATGTACGATGCTGTAATCGGGTAATACTTTGATAGCCTTATGCCAAGCAGAATGTATCGCTTCGTATTCAACCCCGGTAACAGTGAACAGTTCGGGTAGTTCAACCAGGAACGCCACCGTAACATCGGCATCCTTACTGATGATACAATCGTGTTCGGCTGCCAGCAGGGGAAATTTGCTTTCCAATGTGGCTGCTTTTAATATATTCCTCATGCGTTCTTCTGTCTTTTATAGGTGAATAATCGGGGGATAGCCCGGCGGTTGATGATATACCGGGGATGGCTTCTGCGGGCGGTTACTTTCATAAGACCGTGTGTGCCGTATTTGTCATTCAGCATAAAAGTGAAGTACACAAGAGCCGAAGCCGCTACGACCCCAAACCCGATGCAGACCCACTGGTTTATATCTATCATATACAGAATGATGAACAATACAAAGACGGCAAGTAGTCCGCCAGCAAAAATGAACAGGTATTGGCTGCGAAGCCCTTTGAACTCCGCAGGTTTTCCAATCCCCCTGTTAATTGAATAGCTAATCATAACACCTATGATTACAGAAAGAATGAACGAAGGATGGTAGCTGCCACAATCAGGAAGATACAAGCCCCAAACCATGAAGCTGCGGTTTTGCTTGTATCCGGGTCGCCTGAACTGAACTTGTTATATACCTTTACACCCCCAATCAAACCAACGACAGCACCGATGGCATACACCAATTTTGTCGCCGGGTCGAAATAGCTGGTAACCATGTTGGTAGCTTCTGTAATACCACCTACGCCGTTGCCCTGTGCAAATGCAGAAGTTGCAGCCAAGACGATGGCTGCGGAAAGAAATATTTTCTTTTTCATTATAAATTTGATTTTATGATGCCGGAAAGCGGGTGGATAGTCCGCTATTCCGGCGGGATTAATAATTGAGAATTTTTGTGGTTGGTCTTCCGACCTTTTGGAGTGGTTAAGCCCGGCTAACCGTAATCTTTTTCTTTCATACCTGATTCGTTTTAAAGGTTCTACATATAGTCGTTCATGTCGAACGCCTGTAAATCTTCGGGGCTGGTTTCGTTTGGCGGAGCGATAAATACTGCATCGTATTTACCCAGCATTTCCGCCACCCGTACCATACCCCCGTTTATCTGTTCCATCATTGTATCGTACAGGCTGGTTTGTTGCATAACCGACAGTGTTTGCAATGCTTTCCGTTCCTCTTCTTCCGGGGCTTCCTGCTGCCTGACGACCTGTACCGCCTGTGCCATTTCTTCAAAGGAGATACCCCGTGCCGACTGACCTTCACCGCTTGTGATAAGTGCGATTTCTTCCGCTTCCAGTTCATCTTCCGGTACTTCATCTTCATACTTCATTTCAAATTCAACATCCATCGGCTGCGGGGTATCTTCCGTATCAGCCGGGGCAAATATAGAAGCATTATCAACCTCTTTAGAAAACTGGCTTTCAGTGTCTTCGGATGGCGTTACTTGTCTTAACCGGAAGGTTGTTTTTCCAACGACAGCCTTTTCGTTTTTGTGAATCTTAGGCTTTTCGGAAGGTGTATTTTCCTTTCCCTTCCTGAACCGCCAAAACAGGACGAGGTAATAAAGGACAACCCCTGATATCATTAATTTTAGTATCATATCGGGCTTTCAAAAGTTTTCTTATACAGTTCGTTGATTTCGTCCTGATACTGGTCGAAGTGATTCAGGATAATTGTTTCCACATAGCTGCTTACAGTCGCTTTGCGTTCACCTATAACCATTACTATTTTCATTAATTTTTCATGGGTGGAACGGCTTACATATATCGGCTGGCGGTCGGGAAGTTCCATTTTCTGAAAATAGGTTTCCCGGTAATCAGCAGGGGTACTTTTCTTCCGGCGGGTAGTTTCCCTGATGGGTTTTGATTCGGGTTGCCGGACAGGTTCTTTCACAGTTTCCTGTATTACTTCCTGTTCTGCGGGGACTTCCGGTGTATCCGGATCTTTACTTACTGTTTTAGGTGGGATTTCCTGTTTCATGGGTAAACCCTGTGAAATGATTTCCTTCATAAAATCTTCATCCACCTGTACTTTTTCTTGCTTTGCCATATTAGTATAGTTTTATAATGTATCCTATTTCAGCCACCAACTCTTCAAGGTTGCTGCCTTTTATCATTCGCTTATCCGCAGGGAACAGTGTGGAACGGAAGACAGAAGTCTTATCACCGGACAGTTCCTTTTTGTAGCGTTTGGTATCCGGGATAAAGGTTTTCATAAGGGGTAATTTCAGTTCACCGATAGTATTTTCATAAATTCCATACAAGTCGGTTTTCTCCCTGCCATCGACCTGATTCCAAAACAGGTGCAAGCCTTGTATCCGGTAAGCTTCATTCTGTACCAGCAGGTTGTTTACCGTCATAGCGAATGAAAGGCTGCTTTCCAGTACCACCCGGTCGGCGGTAATCGGCGTAAAAATGTAGTCCATAGAAGCCAGCGAACTGATAATACCTTCGCTGTTCACCGTTCCCGGCAGGTCGAAAAAGACCACATCCATTTCCATCGGTTCTGTTTTCAGGAACTCTTCGGCTGTACTGATGGCAGCTTCGGGAGTGCTGCACAAGACCGGATAGGCTTTCTTTCCCAATGCTTTGAACTGGTTAAAGGCAAGCACCTTGTAATTGGCATCGTTGTTTACCTGCTCACCGTCCCGTTTACGCATGGCACTGATACTGTGCTGCGGGTAGTCGCAATCAACAACCGCTACATTGTAGCCTTTCAGGTAATATAGATAGCTTGCTACCAATACCGTGAAAGTGGTTTTGCCGACCCCGCCTTTTTGGGTGGAGAAGGCTACGAATAATGTTTCTTTCTTCATTTCTTTAATTTTAATAGTTTGAAATATTTAGTTAATTTTGTAGCAATTAAGACGCTTAGTCGTAATCACAAGCTTAGTGTCATGCGCGCTTGGGTTTCCAATGCCAACGTACTTCCAGCTGGTTCTGGGAGGGGTTTCACTATTTAATATGTTGGGAAAGGAGGTGTCAAGTATGAAAAAAACGATTATGAAGGCGGTAGGGGCTGTTGCGGCAGGCCGAAACAGAAAGTTCGCATGATAACAGTAAGTGTAACCAATATATTACGATGAAGGCTCCATGGGTTCAAATCCCGCCCTGCCTCTAATAAAGCCATCTTCGGATGGCTTCTTCTTTTCTTGTATATTTTTATAAGCATTTCTTTATTCATTATTGATTGACTGCTTTATTCCATGCAGTATTGATTTCCATATTGTTATCTCTAATTCAATCTGTCTTTATTGACTTGCAGACATATTGTTTTATTGATTGCTTGAAATATTGATTCCAGTATTTCTTGATTTCCTGAAATCAGTAAACCAGTCTTTCCATATTGCCCGGTTTATTCCAATATTTCTATCGGTATTTACCGCTTTACTTATCTGTTTCAATCCTGATTTTGAGAACAAATAAATGGAGAAAAACCGTCCGTTTTTGAAAATGGCTTCGTATGGCTTTAGATGGCTTCGCTTGTCCTATAATGCACTATGGCACAGCACAATTAATCCCTGTTACTTTGCACTGGAATCCTATCTGAACCAATAAAAAGGTATATGTTCAGTAGCTTCCCGGAGTTCATTCACCTTATGGCTAATTGCTAATCCGTCCCATGACGGATTTTATTTGCGCCGTGCAAATAGCAAGGTGTGTCCTCAGCAGCTTGAAATTCTTTCAGCAGCTTAGAACCCCTTGCCCAGACAAGCCGGGATGGGTTGTACTCCGAAGTCGTAAACCCTTTAAAAAATAATGGTATGGGAAAAGAGAAATCTAATGTGCCACAATCCGGTGGCAAAGGACGAAAGCCAAAGGCAGACCCGGCAGTTTTCCGGTATTCGGTCAGTTTCAATGCGACTGACCATGCCCGTTTTTTGGCTCTCTTTGAACAGTCCGGTATGCGGACGAAAGCGCATTTTATCACAGAAAGAATCTTTGGCGGTTCTTTCAAAGTGATAAAAATTGATAAGGCAGCAGTCGATTATTACACACGCCTGACAACTTTTTACGCTCAATTCCGGGCAATCGGCGTAAACTATAATCAGATTGTGAAGGCTCTGAACTCCAATTTTACCGAAAAGAAAGCCCTTTCTTTTCTCTATAAATTGGAAAAAGCGACCGAAGAACTGGTGGTATTAAGCCGGAAAATTATCGAACTCACACAGGAATTTGAACAGCGATGGTTGCAAAAATAAATGTGGGTAGTTCGCTTTTCGGTGCGCTGGCATACAATCAGAATAAGGTCGATGAAGAACAGGGAAAGGTACTTTTCAGTAACCTGATATTTGAAAGTGAAGACGGTAATTTCAACATCCAGCGTTGCATGGAAAGTTTTGAAATGCACCTGCCCCAAGACATTAAAACTGAAAAACCCATAATCCATATATCCCTGAATCCACACCCGGACGATAAACTTTCGGATGAACAGCTATCGGAGATTGCACAGGAGTATATGGATAAACTGGGCTATGGCAATCAGCCCTACATAGTTTACAAGCATGAAGACATCGACCGCCACCACCTGCATATTGTATCCCTGCGGGTGGACGAGAACGGCAAAAAACTCAATGATAAGTTTGAACATCGCCGAAGCAAGGACATTACACGGGAACTGGAAGCAAAATATGGTCTGCATCCTGCCGAAAAGAAACAACAGCAGGAACACTACCAGTTCCGAAAGGTCGATTATGCTGCGGGTAATGTAAAATACCAGCTTTCCAATACGGTTAAAGGTGTGGTAAATACTTACCAGTTCCAAAGTATCGGGGAACTGAATACCCTGTTATCATTATACAATGTACGTGCGGAAGAAGTCAAAGGAGAAATCCGGGGCAAGGCGTATAACGGTATAGTTTATTCCGCAACCGATGATAAAGGCGAAAAGCTGGGTAATCCTATCAAGTCTTCCCGGCTGGGTAAGTCGGTCGGTTATGAAGCATTGGAGCGCAGGATAGGACAAGCAGCGACCAAATGGAAAGACGGTAAACTGAAAGCCAATATCAAAGGTCGGGTAAGCGAAGCATTGAAAGCTTCCGGCTCAAAGAAACAATTTGAAAAAAAACTAAAAGAAAAAGGTGTTGAAGTCTTATTCCGGCAAAACCCGGAAGGCCGTATCTATGGTGCGACCTTTATCGACCACGAAAACAAAGCCGTCCTGAATGGCTCTCGTTTAGGAAAAGAATTTTCAGCCAATGTATTTAATGACCTGTTTAGAGAATCCCTTGTAAACGAGGGACACACAAAACAGGATGTTCCAAAAGAACCGTTCACACCTTCAGCAGAACCGTTCGTGCCGTCAGAACGGCAATCCGAAAGTGGAGAATCTACAATCGGAAGCCTTTTCAGTATCCTGCCCGGTGGCAGCGATTCATCGGCTGGGAATGATAAAGCCCCACCAACTCCTAAGAAAAAGAAAAAACGCCGTTACGGACGACAGATGTAATAACAGTCTAAAAAATAATCAATTATGCAGAATGAAGATGATTTAAGAGGACTTGCCAAAGTCATGGACTTTATGCGAGCAATCAGTATTTTATTTGTGGTAATCAATATTTACTGGTTTTGTTACCAGTCGATAGTAAACTGGGGTATCAATATCGGCGTACTCGATAAGATACTATTAAACTTCCAGCGAACTGCAGGGCTCTTCAGCCATATCCTGATAACGAAGGTATTTGCAGTGGTATTCCTTGCTTTGAGTTGTTTGGGAACAAAAGGAGTGAAGGAAGAAAAAGTAACATGGACAAAGATTTATGTTTTCCTTGTTATTGGCTTTATCCTGTTTTTTCTAAACTGGTGGATGCTGTATTTGCCATTACCACTTTCGGCAAACGCTACATTTTATATTCTGTCAATGGCTGGCGGATATTTATGTTTATTGGTCGCAGGGGTATGGATGTCCCGGCTACTCAAAAACAATATGATGGACGATGTTTTCAATTTGGAAAACGAAAGCTTCATGCAGGAAACCCGCCTGATGGAGAATGAATATTCAGTGAATCTTCCATCACGTTTTTGGCATAAGAAAAAACAACACAAGGGATGGATAAACGTAGTGAACCCGTTCCGGGCTACTATTGTGCTAGGAACTCCCGGTAGCGGTAAATCTTATGCAGTGGTGAATAATTACATTAAACAGCATATAGAGAAGGGGTTTGCACTTTATTGTTATGATTATAAGTTCCCGGACTTATCCGAAATTGCTTACAATCACCTGATGAACCATTCGGATGCTTATAAAGTAAAGCCCACTTTCTATGTGATAAATTTTGACGACCCACGCCGAAGCCACAGATGTAACCCTATCAATCCGGCATTTATGACAGATATATCGGATGCCTACGAATCGGCATACACTATTATGCTGAACCTGAACCGAAGCTGGATTCAGAAGCAGGGCGACTTCTTTGTGGAATCCCCGATTATCTTACTGGCTGCGATTATTTGGTTTCTCAAGATATATAAAGACGGAGAGTATTGTACGTTCCCGCACGCCATAGAGTTCCTGAACCGGAAGTATGCGGATACATTCGTTATCCTGACTTCCTACCCGGAGTTGGAAAACTATCTTTCTCCTTTTATGGATGCGTGGGAATCGCAAGCCCAAGACCAGTTACA
Organism: Bacteroides sp. QWL-09; assembly: GCF_058683585.1. Taxonomy (NCBI): domain Bacteria; kingdom Pseudomonadati; phylum Bacteroidota; class Bacteroidia; order Bacteroidales; family Bacteroidaceae; genus Bacteroides; species Bacteroides sp. QWL-09. The sequence goes on from NZ_CM178748.1 coordinate 408,960, forward strand.
GGGGCAAATCGCATCGGCTAAGATACCGTTATCGAGGATGATAAGCCCGGCATTATACTGGGTAATGACGGGTGATGATTTTACGCTGGATATTAATAACCCGGACGAACCGAAGATACTTTGTGTCGGCAATAATCCCGATAGGCAGAATATTTATTCCGCTGCTTTGGGACTGTACAACAGCCGTATTGTAAAGTTGATAAACAAGAAGGGACAGCTTAAAAGTTCGGTTATAATTGACGAATTGCCCACGATTTACTTTAGGGGGTTAGATAATCTGATAGCTACCGCCCGTTCTAATAAAGTTGCAGTCTGTTTGGGTTTTCAGGATTACAGCCAGCTAACAAGGGATTATGGCGATAAGGAAAGTAAAGTAATCCAAAATACAGTTGGAAATATTTTTAGTGGTCAGGTCGTAGGAGAAACAGCAAAAACATTGTCAGACCGATTCGGGAAAGTTTTGCAGAAACGCCAGTCCATGACAATCAACCGTCAGGATAAATCTACCTCAATCAGTACACAGATGGATAGCTTGATACCTGCCAGTAAAATTTCAAATCTTACGCAGGGGATGTTTGTGGGTGCGGTCAGTGATAATTTCGACGAACGGATAGACCAAAAGATTTTCCATGCTGAAATCGTAGTGGATAACGAGAAGGTAAAACGTGAAACTGCCCGCTATGAAAAGATACCGGAGATTATAGACTTCCGGGATGCAGATGGCAACGACCTGATGAAAGAGCAAATCCAGCTTAATTACGAGCGGATAAAGCAGGATGTAAAGCAGATTGTGATTGATGAACTGGAACGCATCAAAAGCGACCCGGAGTTACAGCATTTAGTGAAAAGTGAAGGATAAATACTTACTTGTTAATAAGTTCTCTATATAACAGTTGCATAGCTAGGAAAGAAATAATAAATTTGCACGTTAGAACAATAAATATGTCTGAAAAAGCAATAAATCGAATAAAAGTTATTCTCGCAGAGAAAAGATTAACTAATAAATGGCTGGCTGCTCAACTGAATAAAACGGAGTCAACTGTCTCTAGGTGGTGCACAAATGAGAAGCAACCAACCATTGAAACATTTGTTGAAATAGCAAATATTCTTGATGTGGATGTGAGGGAGTTGTTAATTCCTACAAAATAGAAATAGAGATGTCAAAAAGATTAGATAGCATTATAGATGAAATTATAGATCAGTACACATATGCTGATCCCTCTCCTAGACCATGGATTATTGGATTTAGTGGAGGAAAAGACTCTACAGCCCTATTAACATTGGTGTGGATGGCTTTACTTAAAATCAGGAATACTTTTCCATACCCCTTCCAGCTGAGACGACATATTTATGTAGTTTGTAATGATACGATGGTAGAGAACCCGATCATAACAGAATATGTATATAACGTTTTGGGACAGATAGAGAAAGCTGCAAAGGAACAAGACTTACCTGTCTTTGTAAGGACAACTCTGCCTCGTATCGAAGATAGTTTTTGGGTAAATGTAATTGGGAAAGGCTACCCTGTTCCAAATAACTCTTTCCGATTTTGTACTGAAAAATTGAAAATAAAGCCAACTTCTAAATTCATATTGGATCAAGTGGACGAAATGGGAGAGGCTATTATTCTAATAGGAACTCGTAGTGCAGAGAGTGCAAATAGAGCGAAGTCTATAAAAAAGCATGAGATAAAAGGTAAGAGATTAACCAAGCACCCATTGCATCCTAATACATATACTTATGCTCCAATAAAAGAGCTTTATTTAGAGGAAGTATGGTATATAATAAATGCGTTTCCTTCACCGTGGGGATTTGACAATAAGATATTGTTTAATATCTATATGGATGCCAGTGCAGATGATTATGAATGCCCTACAGTTGTAACAGATAAGAGTCATAGCTCTTGTGGCCAAAGTAGATTTGGATGTTGGACTTGTACCGTTGTTCCAGAAGATAAATCCATGAGAGGGCTTATCAAAAATGGATTTGACTGGTTACAGCCTTTATTTATTTATCGAAACGAGTTATTGGCTGGAAGAAATATTTCAGAAAATAGAAGAACTGAGCGACGAAATGGACAATGGGCTGTTGATGATACCGGACACAATCAGGGAAACTACACTGACGTATACCGAGCTAACCTGCTTCGTCGTTTATTGGAAACGCAACGAGAAGTCCAAGAAACTAAACCTCACGTAGAATTAATATCCAGTCAAGAACTTATTGCGATCCAAGTAACATGGTATCGTGATGCTATCTTTGATTTTAAAGTAAGTGATATTTATAATCGAGTTTATGGGAGGGATATTTCTGTCGATGATCTAAAATACAGAGAGAAGATTATTTTAGAGAAAGTTTGTCGAGAAAATCCAAATGACTACCGTTTGATCAATGAGCTTTTGTCTCTGCAAAAGAGTAAGATTATACTTATGAATAATTATGGACTTCAAACCGATTTAGAAAACAGGTTGGCTTCATTTATTAAAGAGGGATTATAGCACTATGTATATAGAATCAATCATATTAGAAAATTATAGAATATATAAAGGATTGAACACCATTTCATTCCCTCAGAAAGTCGACAAAAATATATTTGTTGTATCTGGGGATAATGGATTTGGAAAAACAACATTTCTAACATCGTTAGTATGGTGCTTATATGGCAAGCAAATGAGTGATGTTGACGATAAATTTAAAAGAGAAATTGCGGAAAATGGCGGATATAAAAATTACGCAAAATTAGGAATTAATAATTCTCAGAGAAACATAAGTGACTCTTTTGAAATAGATGAAGATGAAAAAGCTATAATATTAAAAAGAGGATATTCTTTACAAGATAGCAAACATATTGAATTTAAAAAAAATAATGAATACTCTGTAACAGTTGTCTTATCTGAGGTCTTAATTCCATCCGTACCATGTAATCAAATTACAATAAAGAGAACTTTCGATTTTTTTAGAGGCGTAGAGTCTGTTGAGATTTTAATTGATGGAAGAGTTAATGAGCTAAGTAAAGATGTTGGAACAGAAATATTTATTAATGATTTCATTTTATCAAAGGACATAGCAAAATTCTTTTTCTTCGATTCTGAGAAAATAGTGTCTTTAGCAGAAATGAAGTCTTCAGAAGACAAAAAAAGACTCAGTATTGCGTATAGTGAGGTTCTTGGAGTAAAGAAGTATGAAGATTTAAAAAGTAATTTGGAAAATCTTAGGATAAAACTCCGTCGTAAATCCTCGGATGTTTCTGATAAAAACAAGTTGAATAAGCTTATAAAGGAAGCAGAAGAACTCCAAAAACTACTCTCCCATCTAATAGAAAAGCAAAATCATACAGATGAAGAAATAGTCAATAAACGTTTAATTTCTGAGCAGTATCAAGAAAAGTTGATTCGAGAAGGGAATTCAATAAGCTTATCAGAACTAAGTGGATTGAAAGCCCTGCGTGATAGTTTGCGAGCAAAAGACTTACAGTTGAAAAATGATTTAAGGGAATTGTTGGACTTAGCGCCATTTGCTATTGCTGGAAAAAAACTTGTTGAGACTTTGACTCAAACTGAATATGAACAAAAACATCTTCTACGTGATAAGAATACTTCCATTATTATGGATAAGTTGAAAGATGTGCAAAATGAATTATTTTATAAAATACGGAAAGCAAACTTGTCCTCTTCCATGAAAGAGGAGTTTGAAAAAATTATCAGTAACACTTTTGAAAACCAATCTGCGGAAGAAAATCTAGAAGATCAGAATGGTAAATTACTTATTGACTTTACTTCTGAAGAGCAAAGCGAATTTCAGAGCATTTATGAGAATATAAAGTATTCTTATAATCAGGTATTTAAGCAATTGGTTAAAGATGAAAAGAACAATAGGTTGTTCTTGAACAAAACAATACGGAAAATAACCCAAGCAGAATCTAATGATGATGACCTTCTTATAAAAGAATTAAGGGTTGAAAAGGCTAAAGTAGAAAAACAAATTGCGGAATTAGAAAAAGATGCTAGAAAAACATCTGAAAACATTGGTGTTTATCAGAAAGAATTGAGTGTTAAATCTAAATTGATCACCGAACTGTCAAAACGAGTAAGTTTAGAGGAAATAGACAAGCAAAAAGATGATTTAGCTGAGCGATTAATTTCTGAACTGAATGAATTTCTATTACAATTAAAGTCTGAGAAAAAAATATCTTTAGAAATAAGCATAAAGCATGAGCTAAATAAACTCATGCATAAATCAGACTTTGTAAATAATGTAAAAGTTGATATTCAGGAGGATTTAATAGATATACACCTTTTCAACAAGGAAGGGCAAGAAATAAATAAAGAGACACTATCAAAAGGTGAACAACAACTTTATGCTACTGGTATATTAAAAGCATTAGTAGATGAATCTGAAATCAATTTTCCAATTTTCATTGATAGCCCTCTTCAAAAATTTGATAAAGAGCATTCTAAAAAGATTATTGCTGAATTTTATCCGAATATATCGGAGCAAGTTGTTCTATTTCCTCTGCTTGGAAAAGAACTTTCGGAAGAAGAATATGAACAATTATTGCCTTTTGTAAATAAATCATATATTATAAGGAATAACAATCAAAACTCTTGGTTTGAAGATGCCTCTCCTAAAGAGTTATTTAACAAAGTAAAAGAAGGTTATGTTCACTCATATTAAGACATCTAAAGAAAATCGAATTCTAGTTGCAGAATTGACTAGAAAACTAAATTTAGGCACGGAAAATATTGTTGCTCGAATCGCATTTACATATTCATTGTCTAAAGATAAGCGTTTTAATATTTTAGACATAAAAGATTCAGGCGGTAAAGAGTATAGTAAGAATGTGCTTTTTGGTAATTATTATTCATATTATAGAGCATTGCTTTGTTCCCATTATGGGCTTTATAAAACAGATAAAGATTTGGCAAAGTATTTTAAAATGCATATAGATGATGGATTAGAAATAATTGCCAAAGAATTGGAAGATAATCCAAATCTCAACGGCTTTGATTATTTGATTGATAAAATAGAAATTGGACTTGGGGAAATATGTTGAAAAAAGTAGATTTTGACGTTGTTTATGTCTCAGGAGAAAATGAACCTGTGGAGTTCTTTTTTGATGCTCTTCTCGAAAGTCAGTCCTTTGATTTGGGATTAGGATTTTTTTGTTCTAGTGCAATTAGGGCACTAGCTCCGGGCTTTGCATATTTCATCGCAAATGGAGGGAAAGTGAGAATCTTAATAAACGACCAATTAACAGTAGAAGATAAGAATGCTATAGAAGCTGGATTAAATGTTGATGTTGAGAAATACGAGAAAAATATCTTAGCGAATGTAAAAGAACTATCCAATTTGCTTTCTGAGGAAAATGAATTATTTTTTAATTGTCTGTCGTATCTGATTGCAACTAAGAGAATTGAATTTGTTGCAACAATTTCAACAAAAGGAGGCATGGCTCATGATAAATTTGGAATTTTCATAGATAAGGCTGGAGATAAAGTTGGTTTTACTGGATCTGCAAATTTCTCGATGAGCGCATTGTATTATAATGGTGAGTCTATTAGTTGTTTTACTTCATGGTCAGGAAGCACTGATTCAAAAAGAATTGAACGATATACAAATTTGTTTGAAGAAGCATGGGTTGGTGATTCATCTCATGTTTTGCATATTCCAATAAATAGGGTAAAAACATATATTAAGAAAAAATATCCCACTAAATTATTAAAAGATATCTTAAAAGATAGCAGTTCTTTACGAGAAATAGAAACTGAAAATAGATATAATTTATCTGAGCAAATTCTTGAAAAATTAGAAAAAATAGAAACCGAACCACGTTTCCCATTTCCAGAAGAAAGAGATATTCAAAAAAAAGCGTATAAAAAATGGATTGAGAATAATAGACAGGGTCTTTTTGCGATGGCTACAGGTTCCGGAAAAACGGTAACTGCTCTTAATTGTGTATTAAAGCAATTTAAAGAGACGAATTTTTATAAAGTTATAATTGTTGTTCCAACACAAGCTCTTGCTATACAGTGGGAAAATGAAGCTAAATCTTTTAATTTTCAAAACATAATATCAACCCATACCGAAAAGGATTGGAAAAGTATTTTAAGCCGCTATACAACACGAAGTATTCTTGACAAGAAAAAGAACTTAGTACTGATAACCACTTATGCAACTTTCAACAGAAAGGACATTCAGTCCTTTATAAAGAACACTCAAGGTATGGATAGTTTTATCTATATTGCCGATGAAGCGCATAATATTGGTTCTATTAATTCGTTGAAGCATTTGCCCGAAAATATTCAATACCGGATAGGATTATCTGCTACTCCAGAACGAATATATGACGATATGGGGTCTGAAAAACTCTATCAGTTTTTTAACTCAAGACCTCCCCAATACACATATCGTTATACAATGAAAGAAGCAATCGATGATGAAATTCTTTGTCATTATGATTATTATCCTGTTTTTGTGGAACTTACACAAGACGAAATGGATGAATATCAAAAAATTACAGCTCAATTGCGTAAGTTTATTGATCCGAATACAGGGAAATATAAAAAAGAAGCTGAGATGTTACTCTTAAAGCGGAAAAGGGTTATTCACAAAGCAAATAATAAAAAAGATGCAATATCAAGTTTGTTGAATGACTTAAAACAAAAACAAAAACTGGATTATACTTTTGTATTTGTCCCAGAAGGATATGAACCTGATTATTCAGAACAAGAAACATATGATATTGATAATAATGATATTCATATTATTGATGAGTATGCTCAAATGTTTAGAGAACAAGGATATAGTTACCATAAGTACATAAGCGGAATTGAAGATGCTCCCAGTATATTACAAGGGTTTGCTAATGGAGACATAAAAATTCTTCTTTCAATGAAGTGTCTTGATGAAGGAGTCGATATACCTAGGGCAGAACATGCTATATTTTGTTCAAGTACAGGTAATCCTCGACAATTTGTTCAGAGACGAGGGCGTGTATTAAGGAAGAGCGAAGAAAAAACAAGAGCTAAAATCTGGGATCTAATAGTTACTCCTCCTAACTTGTCCGATGATCCTAAAGATCTCGAACGCAATATGTTTATGAGTGAAGTGAAACGAATTGTAAATTTCGCAGCACTCGCCGATAATCAGATTGATATATTGTATGGAGATTTGAAAAATATATGCGAGCAATTAAGAATTAATGTTTTTGAAATGCTCGATCAAGAATACAAACAATATAATTAGAAAAATATATGGCAATACAAGACGAAATGTACAAACTGATTGAACAAGAGATAAATCAAACAGTAGAAGCCGGAAAAGAGAAGGTTATTGTGGATTATGAAAAGGCTAAAAATGTTGCACAAATGCTGACAGATCTTTCTACAGACATTAACGATGCCGATTCGTTAACAAATCAATATATTGCTCAAATTAAGATTATTTGTAATCCATAAAATTGTTAATTATGATTATAAAAAATATATCTATTGAGAATTTTCAATCCTACTATAACGCCCAAACATTAGAATTTTCAAAGGGTCTAAATCTAGTTATAGGGAATGGAGGAAAAGGAAAGTCGAAGTTGTTCAATGCTTTTTACTGGGTCTTGTTTGGTAAAATATATTTGACTGATATTGGATGGTGTTCTACGGATAAGCTACCTAGTTCTGCTAAGTTTTCAATGAAGCGACATGAATTTATTTGTCGAAAAGCTCTTTTTGATGCAAAAAAAGGAGATAAAGTCAAAACCATGGTTCGTATTGAATTAGAAGATGATAAAGGGCTTTTTTATGAAATTGAACGTTCTGTCATTGCAGAACGTCAAGATTGTGACGACTGGCAATCTGATAATGCGTGGGATGTATCAAATAACATTTTGAAAGTTTCGCATGATTCGGTTAATGGTACTCTAATAAAAACGGATATACTAGCATCAGATAAAATAGACGAACTATTTCCAGAGGGTATTAGAAACTATATTTGGTTTCAAGGTGAATCATTAGACAAGTTAATCAATTTTCGAAATAGAGAAACTTTAAAAGCTGCGGTAAAGCATATTTCTTACTTCCCCTATTATGAAAAACTTTCTGAAATAATAAGTAAGTCAAAAGCTAAAATAGAAAAATTAGAATCAAGTAGAATTAGAGAGGCTAATAAGCACAATACAAATGTAAGAGGATTATTAACTACTATTGAAAAATGTAGAACTAGTATTAGCAGAGAAGAAGAGACGAAATTATTACATGAAACGAATATAAGTAAAATTCAAATTGCTCTTGCTGAAGATGAGGGTAAGATGTCTGGACTAGCAAGCTTTTCAACTCTTATTAGCAAATATAAAAATTGTGAAAACGAAATAGAAAAACTGAATAATGAAATATTTAAGATAGATTCTTTTCAGAGAGAGCAATTGCCTAAATTATGGATAATAAGAGGCATTGATCCAATGATAAAACAATGTGAAATTATTATTGAAAATCACAAAGAAGAACAGAATACTGTTCCTGAGAAAAAATATCTCGATAATCCCAGCCGCTCAAAACTAGAAGAAATAGTACGAGATAAAAAGTGCTATGTATGTGGTTCTGATGTTTTGGCAGGATCTACATCGCATAACTGGATCATAAATAGGCTTAAAGAGCAGGAGGAATATCTGCGAGAAATGGAAGATTATACAAACAATATGGAATTTTCAAAACAGTTTGAAAGATTCATTGGTAAAATTCAGGATTACCCAAGCTCTTTGCTTATTTCTCTTTCTTCAATAGATAAGCAATGGAAGGATAGTGAAGAAAAAATGGAGAAATATATGGCATTAAGACGTAAAAAAAATGATGAAAAGAAAAAACTTGACGACCAAATTGAAGATGTAAAAAGAAAATATGGAGTTGATCCTGTTAAACAAGCAGAAACTGCAGGTATAGTTGAGGGAACAATTAGGGCTTCTCGCTCTAACCTTGAAAGAGAGCAACGAAAATTAAATCAATCAATAGAGTTATTATCGCAATACAAAGCGGAATTAAAGACTGCTGAAAAAGATCTTGAAAAGGCAGGAAAGAAAGATGGTCATATTTCTGTGTCTGAAACTGAATGGAAAAATATTTCTATTTTCTTGGAGGATATTTGCAGAAGGGTGCAAGAAAATGCAAGAAAAGACTTACTGCGCAAAATAGAAACTCGTGCTAACGAATTCTATGTAAAATTCACGCAACATGATAATGGCTATAAGGGTAGTGTAAAAATCGGAGAGGATTATTCTATTGAGTTTGATGCTGGTTTGAATACAAGTCATGAAGATCGAAAGAAAATGAGTATTATAAATGCTTTACTTTCACTTAATCAAGAGGCTATTGGCACATTTTACCCGTTCATAAGTGATGCTCCAACTTCTAGTTTCGACTTTGATACTACTCACAAATATTTACTGGGAATTAAGGATATTTTTGGTCAATCAATAATTATGACGAAAGACGTTGATGTAAATAGTGATAATTATCAAGATCTATCAACTCAAAAAAATGTCTCTCAAATTTTCTTGCTTGAAAGCAAACTATACTGTGAAGGAGGAAATGAACCAGAGCTTCATGAAGTCTCTACAGTTGTTACACCTCTAAGAAAAATATAATTTGATTATGGAAAATATATTTGAAATAAAGTTTTCGTTTGAGCAAAAAGTAAAAGATGACGTTATTGTCAAGTTCGCCAACAAACAAGGAGGTGATTTTAATGTCTTTTCATACCATTGGCAATGTTTTGCATGGGCTGCAGTAATTGGTTTTTTTTACTGTAAACCAAAACCACTGCAATCACCGTTGGCAGACAAGCCTTTCAGCTTGAACACTATGTGGAATAATGATGGAGAAAAAGATGCTCAAGCTCTTTTATGTATGTGTATAGCAAAAGCTGGTTCTTTAGATATTCTTAAAGATCCGCAAAAGGCGATCGAATTAATAAATGAGTATGCCAATGCAGGCTTTTATTATATACTCAAAATGACGGAAAATGGAGAGAATACTTTTAATGACCTTGAGAAGGTTAAACAGGAGATTTTTTCTAGAGAGATAATAGAGCAGCATTAATAACTTAAAACTAGTATACTATACTTATGAGAACACAATACGATGAATTATGTGAATTCATAAAGTCGCGCAGAGTTGGTTTTAAAGAATACCCATTTTTTTATATTTACTTTATTGTAATTGTAATCGGAATTGGTGGATTTAGTATTTGGTCAGCATTATATATCGAGAGTATTGGTGATTTGTTTAGCCATAAAAATATTAATTTAGCTCTGATGGGATTTTCTCTACCAATAACAGCAACCTTGGCTATTGATATCTTTAAAATTGATGCTGAGCAGTTTATAAAAAATATATTTCAAGTATTGTCGACAGCTATTCCTATATTTCTAGTAATTCTCTTTATTATTTCTATAAAATCTCCGTGGGCATATCTTTTTTCATGTTTAAATATTGTGTTTTCGTTATCTTTTTGGTGGATAATAAACTCAAAGAATCCAAATCTATGTGATGATAGCTTTTATAAAAAGAACAAACGAGATGAGGAGAAATTAGCTAATGAATTAAATAAATTGTAATATGGGACTAATTTTAAATACTAAAAAAATTGCTCAAAATAACCAAGAATATCTTTTAGGTATATTCAGAATTTCGGATGTGTTAAAGTTTACCCGGTATACAGAATATACTATTTTAGGGTTTGATGAGGAGAATAAGCCGATTACCAATAATCAGGTACAAAGACGGCTTGATAAGAAAAAAGTCGAATCTATCTCGAATTTTCTTATAAATGATCCTCAAGCAATGTTCCCAACTAATATTGTTATAGCCATTCCAAATCATGCGATTAGCTCGTATGAGGAATCGGATAATAATGAAATAATTATAGAATTAGCAGATACGGTTGAAGCAGAAATAGAAAGGATTGATAAAGGTGAAGATGGGGATATTTATCTTTCAGTCATTGACGGACAGCATAGAGTTAAGGGAATACAAATAGCATTGGAGAAACTTACCAATCTAATTGAAAATTATGATGAAGAGGTTTCTGATGGTAATGATGGCTTGACCGACTTAGAAGAAAAGCTAGAAAATCTTCGAAATTTTGAATTATCAGTGGCTTTTTTTATTGACCCAGTGTTAGAGTATCAAGCAATGATATTTTCCACAATAAATAGAACTCAAACTAGAGTTAATCAGGATCTTGTTTATAGTTTGTTTGGACTAACAGAAGATGATTCTCCTCAGAAAACAGCATTAAATATTGTCAATGTTTTGAATGGTACAAAAAAATCTCCTTTTTATAAGAGGATACGTTTGGCGGGCTCAAATTCAAAGGCAGGAAAAGAGTTTTATGCTGATGGATATCCAATTTTATCACAGGCGACTATGGTGAAGTCAATCCTATATATGATTACAAAAGACAGCAGAGAAGCAGAAGTAGAAAGAAATAAGCCTAGGAAGTATTTTAAAAAACATCCAAATGACGACTTGTTTTTCAGAAAATATTATGCAGAAGACAATGATTCTGTGGTGATGAAAATTATGTTTTATTTCTTTTCTGCAGTTCAGGATGTTTTTATTGACAGTGACGGTAATTCTTTTTGGGATATAAGGAGTAACAAAAATAAACCAACTAATATTATTCAAACGACAATTGGATATGAGGCGTTATTGGATGTTTTAAAAAGAATATTGTCTGAAGAAAAAAGCGAAGATAGGCTTCTTGATAAAAATACATATATAGGCTATCTGATTAAGGCTAATGGAATTGATATATTAGACAATAATGATCCTAAAAAATTCCCATTTACAAATAGATCTAAAAAACTATTCTATGATGAAATGGAAAGGTTGATCTGGGGAGTGTAATCACCTTTTGAATTAGCATAAAACGGGGCTATTTCTTTGCGGAAATAGTTTTGTTTTTTCTGCTTTGTTATTATATATGATGTAAAGTTATAAGCTAAATTGTGCCCTCAAAATCTAACTTTAATTGATTTGGATCATTCTCAGGAGGTTTGGGGAGATATTGATCGTCTTCAGTTAAATACTCGGATAAATCATTAAGAAGATATAGTATTCGGGTATATAATTCAGGATGGTTATGCAAAATTTTTAGAGTGGGACGCCATAAGTTTTTTTGGCGATAATATTCTTCAAAAACCCAATGGTCACCTTTTTCTGCTTCATCTAACGCACCGGGACACATCCCGCCGTAATACATTTCGCTAAGTTCTGCTAAAATTGCACAACAAGAATCTTCTAATATTATATCAAAGCATGAGAAATTGTTCTGCTCGTAATATTGATTGTAAAAAGGTAGTCTCTCTAGCATGAACATAGAGTAAGCATAAGTTAAATAACTAGCAGCATTACTGGCAACATCAAAGTCTTCATCTAAAATGAGTTTATCAAAATATTCGATATCAAGTGTCGTGATTCTTTCGTCAGAACAATACCCTTTAAAATTATCTACTCCGTAATATTGACAAACTAAAGATTCTTCAATGCCAAGTTCTTCTCCCCTATTATCATATTTCACAAGTAATCTCATCCATAATTTATACTTTTCTTTTTCTCTCTCTTCATCAATGCTTCTTAATAGTGCATAAATTAGAATTGATAACAAATTGAATGATTCATCTTGGTTGAAGTTGATAGAAATAAGTTTAATGATATATTCCTCTAACCAATCGTAAGAATAATCTTCGTTTAAATTGACTTGAGTTAGAATTGCATCTGCAAATATTTTTATAATAACCTTATTATCGGTTATTTCTGGAACTAGCAACTTGAACGTTTTCTTTAATATTAATGAATACTCGGGACAGCTAAAAAACCAGTGCAAAGCATCTTGTCCATCCTCTGTCTTAATGATATACTGTAACTCATTAAGAATTAGATTTTCACTTTTGTTCACAAGCTCTTCGTGAAGTTTCCGATTTATAATCGCTATTGAATAATTTTTTTCATAGCTATAATAAAAGTCAATTCCCGGAATTTCTTTTTTATCCACATATATAAAGAGCCCACTCTCAATCCACCGGGAAAACTCCTTCTCAGATTGAAGTCTCGACGGTAATTCCATACAACAGAATGGTGTACCTTTTTCAATGGTTATATTAGCTATTTCATTTAAAGTGGTAAACAGATCTATTTCTTTGATGCCTTTCATTGCAGCCTTTCTAATTAATCCCATTTTAAGCAACAAGGTTCTCGTCGCAAATGATGGAACTAATTTATTAGCATACACTTCAGCCGCTAAACGTAAATAAAATGGATTGTTAAACACATTACTATCAGCTGTAAATTTAGTGTTATATGCTCGTTCATGTAATTTCTTTCCTTTTCTTAATTCATCGTTATTAAATTCTCCAATCTGTACAATACTTAAATCTTTAGTATTCTCTAATGGAAGCGAAGTGAGTTTTTGAATTGCTGCAGAATTAAGCTTTAATTCTTCTGCGACAAAAGTTATATTTGCCGCTTCGTCTTGCAGTAGTCTGCTTACGGAAGGAGATGTAGTACTTAAAACAAGCTTGATATTATCGTATTTAAGACGTTGACATTCATCATTAATGACTAATGCATGTTCTAGCATTTCGTTCCATCCGTCAATAAAAATAATAATCTCCTTTCCTGTTTGCTGTGTTATGCGACGAAGCTTACTAATAATTTGAAAAGGACTTATTTGATTACCAAAAAACCATTCAAAATCCTCTTGAATTTCATTTAATAGCCCTTTTTTTAGACTTATTGCTGGATAAAATAAGGCAGGAATTTCTTTTTTTATATAAGACTCAATGGTGTTACACATAAAACAGGTTTTACCATGCTGAGGAGATCCAACGACTAATACAAATTGATTGGGTTTATTCTCATCGTCCCCCAATAATTTTTTATCTAATTCTTTTCTTGCGTTAAGTCTTTTTACATGTAGTTTCGGAATATATTTTTTCCCACTAAAAACATCATCCCCTTTAAGTAATGCCATCCTGTACTCCACCTGAGCCTTACAGAAAGTCAATAGATTCTCTGGCGAAATAGAAATAAGATATTCCAATGCTTCGGCTTTTGCTGAAAGAGAATCACCAGATACACAGAAGCCATTTTTAACGTATGGATGATTGACAGGTACTGTTTCTCCCGAAATTTCATAACCAGTAACCGAATCATAAATAATCACATTATTCCCATTGGTTAAAATAGTAAAAGGAGCGATACCACCTTCTGCTAAAGATCTTGCATAGGATAAAGCTTGTTTTTTATCTTGTTCATCTAAAGGATGATCTGGTCGTTTTACTTCAACAATCAAAAGATTTAAACCATTTGTGCTCTTTACCAAAACATCTGCTCTTGAATTTATAGTTTTGATTCCTTTCCCTATACGAATATTTATTGAGTATTCTATCCATATATCAGCCGTACTAAAGCCACAATCTTTAAGCCATTGGTAAACGACTTTTGTTCTGATATCATCTTCAGATAGAAGTAGAGAATTATTGCAAGACATACAAGTATATTTAAAAACGCACCGACAAAGATACTACTCTTATTCCATTTGAAGGCAGATATTTACGTCAAATAAAGCCAACCTACGACTCCTAACGCCACGTTCCTATATGTAAACTATTTCATCCTTACTTTTAATTCGATAAGTTTTTTATTCACCATTAAAAATTAAAGTTATGGATGTAAATTCAAACAACAAGTCCGGCTATGATGAACAGATGATGGACATTCTTCTTGTCTTTGACAAGGAAAAGAAAACGATTAATGCCGTAAAGGGTATTGATGAAAACGGGGAACTGCAAACCGTTCCGCCGAAGCAGGAACATAATAACGATTTCCTGAAAGTGGATAAGCAGGGTAACGCACTTGAAAATTTCTTGAAGAACTTTTTCAACCAGCTAAAAGACCCGACCCGTTTCAGTTTCTTCAAAATAGCACCCGAAGATACCGAACGGACAGTAAAAATCATTCAGGAGAATATCAAGAACCCGACACCTGCTGCCGATGAAATGCTTGATAAAATCCGTATCGAGCCTAAAGACCTGAAAGTGGAAAATCCGAAAGAATCCACAACACAGGAACAGAAGCCCGATACAAATAAGTATTTCATTGACCCTAACAAAATCAACTGGGACGACCTGAAAAATCTGGGTATCACCAAAGAACAGCTTGAAAAATCAAAGGCTTTGGAACCTATGTTGCAGGGATATAAGTCGCCTTCTACCTTTCCGATTGAAGCCAACTTCGGGTCAATGGTAATGAAAACGGATGCCCGTCTTTCGTTCCGTCCGGACAGTGAAGGGAATGTGGTATTGGCTATTCATGGCATCCGTAAAGAACCGGAACTTGACCGTCCGTTTTTTGGACACCAGTTTACGGATGAAGACAAAAAGAATCTTCGGGAAACCGGAAACATGGGTCGGATTGTTGATGTAAAAAACTACCGTACAGGCGAACTTATACCTTCTTTTATCAGTATCGACAAACAGACCAATGAACTGGTATCCATGAAGGCTTCGTCCCTCAAACTCCCTGATGAAATAAAAGGCGTTAAGCTGGATGAAAAACAAAAAGCTGACCTGATGGAAGGTAAAGCGGTATTCCTTGAAAATATGATTTCCGCCAAGAATAAGCCGTTCTCTGCCTTCGTTCAGGTTAATGCGGAGAAACGCAGCCTTGAATTTATCTTTCCCGAAAAAGAGCAAAAACAAACCCAACAACAGGGACAACAGCAGAGGAACGACCAGCCAGAAGGGGTGCGTATTCCCAAATCCCTTGCAGGAGTGGAATTATCCGATAAACAGCAGGCTGATTTGCGGGCAGATAAAACCATCTATGTAAAAGGGCTGAAAGATAAAGAAGGTCAGGAATATAACGCCTATGTAAAGGTAAACCATGAAAAAGGAAAACTGGATTTCTACAAATTCAATCCTGATAAAGTGAAAGAGAAAGCCAAAGAAATAACCCCTGCCAACGAACATAAAACACAAGTAGCGGTCAATTCCGAAGGCAAAACGAACGAAGCGACCAAGCATACGAAAGAACCTTTGAAGCCCGGACAAGCTACACCTACCGGGGAACAGAAGAAAAAGCGGGAAGAAAAGAAAGAAGAACAGAAGCCCGACAAACCTAAAAAGTCGCAAGGTCGCAAAATGAAATAATTATTAACCACAAAAGCCGTGTAAACGAGCGCAGAGCCAAACTTGTTTGAGCTATGCCGAGTGCAGCCGGATTTATCTAAAAATCCAATTATATAATGATAGCAGTAATAGCAGAAAAACCCAGTGTGGCAAGAGATATAGCCACCGTACTGGGTGCAACAAAAAAGAATGACAGGAACATTTCAGGTAACGGATACATCGTTACCTGGGCGTTCGGTCATTTGGTAGGACTTGCCATGCCTGATGCCTACGGAATCGAAAACTTCAGTCGGGAAAATTTACCCATACTACCGCAGTCGTTCCGGCTTATTCCCCGTCAGGTAAAAACCGACAAAGGATATAAGCCCGATAGCGGAACGGTTAAGCAACTCAAAGTTATCAAAGAAGTATTCGACCAGTGCGATAAAATTATCGTTGCTACTGATGCCGGAAGGGAAGGTGAATTGATATTCAGGTACATCTACCAATATCTTGAGTGCCGGAAACCTTTTGTCTGCTTATGGATAAGTAGCCTGACGGATAAAGCCATCCGGGAAGGATTGCAGAATCTCAAGGACGGGACAATGTACGATAACCTTTTCCGGTCGGCAAAGGCAAGAAGCGAAGCAGATTGGCTTATCGGTATTAATGCTTCCCAAGCGTTAAGTATAGCTGCCGGACGGGGGCGTATTCTTTGGGACGGGTACAGACACCCACGCTGGCGATGATATGTTCCCGTTATCTTGAGAACAAGAACTTCGTTCCACAGAAGTATTGGCAACTGAAATTACAAACCGGGAAAGATAGCATCGAATTTTCAGCCCTTTCAGAAGAAAAATTCGATAGCCAGCAACCTACCATCGACAAGCTGCAAACAGTAAAGGATAGCGGTCAGGTGCAGGTTAAATCAGTAGAATGTAAGGAAGTGAACCAAGAACCACCGCTTTTGTATGACCTTACCTCCTTGCAGAAGGGAGCCAATACAAAACTTAATTTCTCCGCAGATAAAACGCTGTCTATTGCACAAAAACTGTATGAAGGCAAGCTGATTTCATACCCCCGAACCGGAAGCCGTTATATATCACAGGACGTTTTCTATGAAATACCGGAACGTATTTCCCTGCTGGATACTTACGACCGGTTTGCCGGCTACGCAAAATCAATGAAAGGTAGTAATCTGAACCGTCGAACAGTGGATGATAAAAAAGTTACAGACCATCACGCATTGATTATAACCGAGAATAAGCCCGGCAGTTTACAGGCGGATGAACAAGCAATATACGAACTGGTTGCCGGAAGGATGCTGGAAGCTTTTTCGCAAAAGTGTGTCAAGGAAGTTACTTCAATTTCTCTCACCAGTGGCGACAGTATTTTTGCAGTGAAAGGAACAGTAATAAAGTCTGTCGGATGGCGGGCTGTTTTCAACACCCAAGAAGAAGGCGAAAAAAATACCGTTTTGCCAGCATTAAAAGAAGGTGATAATTTAGCTCTCTCCGATATTGAGTTGCTGGAAAAGCAGACTAAGCCCAAACCGTTGCATACGGAAAGTTTGTTGCTATCGGCTATGGAGAACGCAGGGAAAGAACTGGAAGATGTCGAACTGAAAGCCAGCATGAAGGATTCCGGTATCGGTACGCCAGCGACACGGGCAGCGATTATCGAAACTCTCTTTACTCGTCAATATATTGTCAGGGAGAAGAAAGCCCTTGTGCCGACTGAAAAGGGACTGGCGGTTTACGATATAGTCCGGGACAAGAAAATCGCAGACGTGGAAATGACAGGGATGTGGGAAAATGCCCTTTCCAAAATAGAAAGCGGGGAAATGAATCCCGATACTTTCCATAAAAGTACCGAAGTTTATGCTTCACAAATAACCAGCGAACTGTTAGGAATGCAGCTCACCTTAAAAACGCAGCTGGATTTAATCTGTCCGAAATGCGAAACAGGTAAAATTATGCTGTATCCGAAAGTTGCCAAATGTGATAATACCGATTGTGGGCTAATCGTTTTCAGGAATAAAAGCGATAAGCAGCTATCCGACAAACAGGTTATGGAACTGGTAACAGCCAAGAAAACCGGATTAATAAAAGGCTTCAAGAGTAAAGCCAGGAAGTCTTTCGATGCTTCACTGGCTTTTGACGACCAGTTCAATGTTGTATTCGTTTTCCCTGAAAAGAAAGGGAAATCAAGGAAATAATCTGAAATTCCGTATCTTTACCACAGAAAATTCCATTATGAATAGATTTTATGCTATCCGTAATTGAGGATTTTTGTGGTTAGCACCCGGTGGGGACGCCGGGTGCTTTTCGTAAAAGCTATTTATGTAGAATAATAGACAATGAGTACAGATGTAAAAAACAAAATTATAGTTCCGAAAGACTTGCATGGTTCTAAATTGCTATGCTTTCTTCATCCTAATAGATTTGAGACTGAGGATAAAAAACAAGCTGTTGAATTATTACATAAAATTTGCATGACAAATCTGACGGATTTCCACAAGTCAAATCAAATTAAAGATTTAATCCTAACAGAGGAAGAACGGACATCGATTCAGAGCCAAAATTTAGTCATTGGAAATTAAGTCTTTACAAAGTGCTGAATTAAAAACTTTTCCGGCTATCTTTGTGACTGAGAGACAATAGGGCTAAAGAGCCCAAGGTACTGATTTTCAGTATAATGTTCTCTCATGTTTATTATGTTTAAAATGCCCGGTTGATCGTTATTTTCCGGGCTTTTGCTTATCCAAAATTACCATTTAATTATCTGATTTCCAAATAATTATTCGTTTTTATCATCACTATTTCATAGAGAGAACCAAGTAAAAAGCTGACGGCCCATGAAAAGGGCAAAATTCTGTCTTACCAGATTCAAAAAACTATCAACCAACGCTTTCCGCATATTTATAGGCTCATCGACAATTTTGATGATGACAGGAAGCGATTAACTTACTCTATGGGAGAAATAGTAATGGCCGGATTGTTTATGTACATATTTAAGGAGACCTCGCGTAATGCGTACACAAACGATAGAAGCGATGCTGTTTTTACCAAGAATTATTACCGTCAATTCAAGAAACGATTGCCGCATCCAGATACTATCGATAGGGTTATGCGGAAATTACCTCCGGATATAATTGAAGAACTTAAAATGCAATTGGTTAGTAACCTGTTTGACCAGAAAGTTCTGCGCAAATACCGCTTTAAGAACAAGTATTATTTTGTGGCCGTAGATGCTACCGGTATCCATTCGTTCGACCATAAGCATTGCGATAAATGTTTGACCAAAACATCAAAAAACGGAGTGACAACATGGTTTCATTATGTACTTGAGGCTAAGATAATAACATCGTCAGGACTGGCTATATCGCTGGCATCAGAATTTATAGAAAATGATCCTGAGCGAAATTTCGATAAGCAGGATTGTGAACTGAAGGCCTTTGTGCGACTGGCCCAAAAGATAAAAAAACGATTTCCGCGCCTTCCCATCTGTATTCTTGCCGATGGACTTTATCCCAATCAAACTGTTTTTAATATATGTCATTCTAATAAGTGGTTGTTTATCATTACATTAAAAGATGATTCATTAGATAGTTTTCAGGAAGAGGTCGAACTGTTAAATGGTTGCAAAAAAAGCACTGACATAGCTCGTAGAAACAAAACCCATAACATAACACTGTTCTGTAAGTATATAAATAGCATTGATTATAAGGATGTTAACTATTCATGGGTTTCATGCGAAGAGATAAAAACCAACATTGAAACAAAAGAAAAGGCCCACCAACAGTTTATATATATAACCAACATTGAACAGACATCTGAAAACGTCATTCATACCATAGACGCTGGAAGGATGCGCTGGAAGATTGAAAATGAGGGGTTTAATACTCAAAAGAACCAGGGGTATGCAATGGAACACAAATATTCAAGAGTGTCTTATACTGCAATGCAAAATTATTATCACTTGATGCAGATAGCTCACATGGTAAATCAATTTACTGAACATACAGAGTTAATTACCAGTCTGTTGCACGAACACTCAAAACAAACTATAAAGGCATTATGGAAAGATTTAATCTCATTCTTAAAAAGCTTACCATGCAACTACGAGCAACTATACAACTTCCTGTCAAGTTGAAAAGTAAATAAACGGCCTGAAAACCGTAATGGAAATGTCCCTTTCCTGAAGTAGGGATTAAAAAAATAAAAACAAGAAGGAGGTAAACAAGAGAAACAAAACATATCAGAATGGAAGTTGGTGAACATACCGACCTGGGTGAATACTGTCCACAAACTCGGCCACCATTAAAACAATGAAGAAAAAATTAATTGCTGAATTGCTGAGAACGGAAGCTTGTTTTATTTCACGAATGGAACAATTCTGAAAACGCAGAAGTGAAATCACGCTGTAGTGATGTTCTTTGTAGATTTGAGAAAGATAAACGTTTCATAAAAGTAATAATATCAAATAATTATCTTGTCGCTTATCAGTTATTTGGTGAGATTGAATTTTTAATCCGCTCAATTACAGTTCGTGATATCAAGATTCTTAATACTGGTGATTTTTTGAAAGATATCTTATCTGCAATTAACGATAAATTTAGTCATCCATTTTGGATTCAGAGAGTTGTTGATTCTATAAAAAAATCATACCCTGTAGAAAAACTTGAAAAATTATGCAATTATATTGAATGTCAAAAAAACAGCTTGATTGACGGTAATTATTCCGAAAAAAGAGAGTATATAAAAGCCCAATACTCACTTAAAGTAATAAGTAAGCAGATGTTTCATAAAGAAATGGCTTTATGTTTTGAAAATGAAGCAGATGCCACTGTGAATAATAAAGAGCCGAATACTTTTTATCCGAATTTAGTTGATATTTACCAAAATGCATATAATGAAATTTTTCAAATTAAAAATCAAGCACCAGAAGAGTTTGAAAGGATAAAAGGTAAGTTGCTACAAGAAAAGTCTGATTTTATGGATATGCTTTCTCTCTGCGGTATTAAAACTCAAATAGAACTTTCTGATGATTTCATTAAAAGTGTAGAAAAATCCGTTTCAAAAATCACTATAGGTAATTTTATTGACACAATTAACCTGATGCTTTCAATTCCTTTCATGACTTCGGAAGGAGTCAGTTCCTATGAAGCAGCAGTGAGAAAGGCAAGCCCTGTGTCTTCTATGTTTGGACACAATCAGTTAGATAAAAAGGGAAATGTCGTAGGCGTAGCAGAGTCAGAGAAGTCATTAAAAACAGAAGCTCATATTTATTTTCGACAAAAAAGGCTGTACGCAATATGGACATATATCAATCTTCATCAATGGTCAAATATAAAATCGGAAGAGGATTTTATCTATTTCTATTTGCAAAAGGAAAAACCAGTATATATAGAAGAAGAAAACTTGATATTTTGGACTAAAGGAATTGCCGCAGGCTTAAATAAAGACTTTATAAGTGCATCTCATATCCTAATGCCATATTTAGAGCATGCTTTGCATAATATTGCTGAAATCACAAAGGGAAACATAACTACTTTAGAGAAAAAACGTCAAGAGGCTCCTTCTTTAGGTGTAATTTTCCCGATGCTTCAAGGCGTGATTGACGAAGAAATACTATATGAAATAGAATCCTTTCTACAAAATGGGATAGATGTCAATTTCAGGAATAATTTGTCTCATGGACTTCTAACTCATTTTGAAATTGAGAAATATGGAATCTATTTGTGGTGGATATGCTTAAAACTGTATTTTGAAGGAAAGAGTATAATTAAAATCGTTCCTTAATCAGTTTGTGCACATCCGAAGCCTTATAGTAACATCTTCCATCATCTAATTTGATGTAAGGTAGAATACCCTTTGCTCGATAGCGTTGAAGTGTGCGAAGGCTGACTTTCAAGAGAAACATCAAATCCTGATTATCTAAAAGTTGTTCACCATCCAAGCAATTACGTTGGGTTGTCAATCGTTCGATTTTCTTATCCGCCATTTCGAACCTGTCCATTATACGTTCCATCCAGGCGATGAATGTTTCTCTATCTATATTCATGACAATAACCGATTAAAAATGACCTTTGATAAAATAACTCTGATTTGAAGGATCTTTGATGATAATTTCCTTCTCCCGCATAAAACGGATATAGCTTTTCGCCGTGCGTTCCTTTACATCCATAATTTGCTGTATCTGTTCGCACAAATCTATATAAGTGATAAATGTTTGTTGGTCGAAAACTTCACGGGTAACGCTTACCAGTTCCTTTTCTTTCCGTTTCTCTTTCTCTTCACGGGGCTTTTCTCCAAGATACAGGTGCATTCCGACTTCTTTGTTCCAAGTGAACTGCATTAACGGAACATCCAAAGGACTGCCTTCACGAACTTTCAGAGCCTTCACGACTGATATAGTCGGATCATTATCCAACTCAATGGAAAGAATCGCAGCCGCTTTACGTTGCAGTTCCGACCCCAAGTGCCCACGAAGCTTTAATCCGTTCGGAACATAGTGCAATACACAAACAATACAGGTCTGATATATTCCAGCCAATCGGTAGAGTTCATCGACAACCCGCAAACTTTCGGCTTCATCATTGGCGGAATGTACCAAATCGGCAATACCATCTATTACAACCAACTGGATACCGCCATATTGATAATGAAACTTATCCATGCTTTGTACAATAGCCTGTAAACGTTCTTTGCGGGACATCCCGGTAAGACAGAAGGCTTTCAACTCTTCCGGCTTTTCTGCTTGTTTTGCCCTCTTTAATAGGTTGGAAACATTCTTAAACAGCTGTACTTCGGACTGTTCTGTATCATACAGCAGAACAGCTTTATTTTGACTGTTTTCGTATACATGGATTCCCAACGTATCTATACGAACATTTTCCGGTTTTATCGACCCAGCCACCAGTGCTGCCACATAGTTGCTTTTCCCAGTTCCTTCACCGCCTGTGATACAAAGGATATTTCCTTGTGTACCCAGTGGTACATCCCCGGCAGATATGATTTCCTGTGCTTTTGCCGGAGGATTATTAAAGTCTATTTCGCACGATTTCAGCATAGTCATAGTATCGCTGTATAGAGTATCTAAAAAATCAAGGAAGAGTTTCAGAAACGATTCACGGTTATTCCCAAGCCTGAAATAATCGGATATATCTTTCTCTTCTTTTGTTCCTGAAAGTGGTAATAGAAGGCGTTTTACGCCGTATTCTGCCAACTGTTTTTTATGTTTGGAAGAACTCTCAAGCCCGGTTTTATCTACATCATAAAGTAGAATGATATGTTTGAACCGGAATGACAGTTTATGAATGATTGTTGCCGGAATGTTTACGGTTTCACTGTTAAAACAGATTGCATGGAAACCCTTAGCTACCAGGGAAAGGACATCCTTTTCCCCGCCGGTAATAAAGACCGTATCGCCTTTGGCGGGCAGTTGTTCAAGTCCGAAACAATAATTATCGCCGATATCTCCGCCATACAGGAATCGTATTTTGGAAGACGGACGGTATAGCTTTATATAGCGTTTGGACTTATAGCCAAATATCGGTTCTGCCGAAGAAGAAGCAATGGAGTACGGCTTGTTATCGGAATTTTCACTTTTGAACTCCCGAACAGAACAAACTTTATATTGTTCCAATAGCTCCGAGTTTATCCCATATTTTTCCCAATACTCTAATTCATTTTGGGTGAATCTTTGTTCCTGGAAACTGTATGGCTTGGTTTTCTTTTCGGGAAGGATGGGTATAGTTGGCTTCGGGATTGATTGGATTGGTATTTCTGTATCTTCCGATAGCCCCAGCGATAAATCACGATTTATGCTTTTCAGGATTTCTACAAAATCAATGGTATTGTTGCAGTTTAATCCTTTCAGTTTACCGACAAAGTAGAAACAATCCCCGCTGTACTCATCATTTCCGAAATCTTTCAGGTTGTATACTCCGTTTTTCCGGTCGAAATATATATTACATGAAGCCTTTTTGTCTTCATATAAAGGATTAAAGAAATTACGCCCGACACGCCATTGACAGGTGATATAATGCTTGAAAACATTCAACCCGTTATTTGTTCTTTCTAAGATTTCTTCTTTCCTTAACATATAGCCTGTGATTTGTTACCAAGTCATTTAGACATTCCGAATTACTTTTAATCAGCCTTTCTTCCAGCATTCGTTTTATCTCGCCGATTTTATAAAAATAGCGTCCTCGAATATTAGAATAAGCAATTGTTCCTGATACCCGAAGTCTTTGCAATGTTTTGTCGCTGATTTTTAAGAATGTACAGACCTCATAACTATCCACCCAGATTTCATCTTCATTTATATTATCCGCTTCTTGCTTATTAAGAACATAATCTGCAATAGCATTAATCTTAGCCTCCAATTCCTTAAAGGCTTTTGATTCAACTGTTATGACATCCATAATTGTAACTTATTGATTTGTTGCAAAGGTCAGAAAGAATAAAATGCTGATTTCACAAGATAAACCCAAGTTGGGTGAGTTTTTTTTAAATAGCCTATATGTTGTTGGTTATGAATGAAATGTGTTTATGGGGTGTTTTACAAGCTATAAAAGGTCTAATTTTGATGAAAATTGGAACGATGTTCTGAGCGTAGTTTAACAGATAAACCCAAGCTGGGTACAACTTGGGTTTATCTGTTTTATCTCTGCTACTATTTATCAGCAGGATGAAATATCAATAATTGTCAATTATTAGGTTTCTTCATTTCTGTGGTTTATTTCAAACGTGTTTTCTATTCTGTAAATAAGTTCTAATTTAGAGGATGACACATTTGTTTTCTTGAATATATCTTTAGATAGGACAAAAGCATTTAAGAGAGCTTTGTTTAGACTTTTTCTTGTGATTATAGGAACAATGGTCTGATATTTATTGTACCAATAAGAAGAAATATCGACTTCCAGTTTTTTTGTTGGACTCTCCCAATGTTTTTCTGATTGTTCATATATCCTTATCAACCACAATGTGTGTTTTTGAATATATTGAAAGATATTATGTAGATGTGCATATTCTCCCCTTTGGAAAAGATTGGATGCAAAAAGTAAATTGTTTATTAATGAATCAGCAAGCCACTCAATTTGAGCTGGAGTATTACGAATTGGTTCATAAGGAGGCTCAATGTCATTTAATACATCTGTAAGTAAACCGTCCTTATCTACTAAATTCATCTTCTCTTTAAACTCAAATGAAGTGTGTCCTTGCCAACTTTTGATTATTGAAATCTCTTTTAATGGCAAAAAATGAAATTCTCCTCTAATGAGATTATCAAATATAACTACATCTGTACCAAATTCATTTACAAACATCAACGCTATTGGATTAACAGAAGATATCCACTTGTATTTATCTATTTGGCAATCATCTCGAAGAAAAATATAAAATTCAATATCCGAAAACTTATCGCCTTCTCCTTTTATAAAAGAACCATACATCAAGACAGCAGAAATAGTACAGTCCTCAATAGATTTTTTCTTAAATTCGTTAATTAAATATAATTGTTTCATATTCAGATTATTAATAAGCAGAAATTATATATTCTGCGTGTTTCTTATTTTATTTAATTCACTCAACTTGAAATCACCTGCTATCTGCATCATTCATTCGTTTATTAAGAGCAACTACCAAACGGTTTAAATAAGTCGTTCTTTCTCCTTTTCGTCCTCTAATCTCCAGAAATATCCGGTAAATATCGCCTAATTCAATATTGAATATTTTTTCAAATACTAAGGCTAAAACTTTCAAGTCAATATTCCCGGAATTGACACTCTGTTCGGCATGAACAGCATAAATTAATTCAACCAGAGCAGATTTTGTGTCTGTCCAAGTATGTTTGGTGTTAGTAAGCGAATTTTTGTCAAAGAGTTCTTCTCTTTGTTTCAATCTTGTCAACTCTGATTCCAGATAGGCTGCCAACATATCATTCGCAAGAAGTTTAGCGACTTTGAAATCGTAATTAGTGGAAAAATTGGGATCTCTTTCAAAATAAAAAGATTCCAAATTTAAACCCATTTCCCGCCGATTCCTTACAAAGTAATATTCATCCAAAATTGTTTTCCCAAGTCGGTAGTATTGAATAAAATCATTGTTTTTGTGGTAAAAGAAGTTAATGTTCTCTTGTTCCTTTTCCAAATATTCTTTGATTGTATCAAAACCACATACAGGCTTGTTTAATTCGATATTGTGTATCTTTTTGTAGTAAATTAATTTGGAGAATAACTTTGGTTTTGTTTCTTTGAAAAAATGGATTTCATCAGAATTAGTTTTGAAGTTTTCACTTAAAACTAAAGACTTCATTTCCACGAATCCTCTCTCTAATATCAGAATTATAGGAGGTACATCACGTATTATATTGGATACTTCCAGTTCCTTTATTTGTATCTGATCTTCTATCTGTTTTGATATATTTTCTATTTTTCTAATCATTTCAGTAGTTTTTAATGATAAGACTATCTCTGTAAATTGTTGATTTTACAGACTAATAACTTAAAAAAGGCATAGAGTATTTAGAACAAGAATGATAAACCCTTGTCAAACACACCCTGTAAATCTCTATCTTAAAAGTAATTAGTGATAGATAATCGAATCTAAATCTACGTTTATACCCATGATCCTTTCAATTTAATTATAGTTGAATACTATTTGTTACTCCTATTTCGTTGATGAAATATTCATCGTGTGAAATAATCAAGACTGTTCCCCGATAATTCTTGATTGTTTCCATCAAAATCGACAAGCTTGATAAATCAAGATTATTTGTAGGCTCATCTAAAACAAAAATGTCAGGAATGTGATTTGATATCATTAAACAACAGAGATAAAGCCGCATACGTTCGCCTCCGCTTAACGTTTGACAATTTTTATTCCACGATTCCAGTGGAAATAAAGCTCGGTTTAATCGGATTTTAATTTCATAGTCTGCCAAATTGTCTTTATTATACTGCTCTGCTAATTCCAATACAGTGAGAGGTTGGTTTACCTGCTCATATTCTTGATCGAGATAGACATACGAAAAATCAGATCTGATAACTTTGCCTTGGATTGGAGATAATTCTCCAAGCAATAATTTCAGAAAAGTTGTTTTACCACAGCCGTTATTCCCTCGAATGTGAATTCGATCACCACTCCTTATTTCAATATCGATAGGAGATTGCCAAAGAAATTTATCTTTCACATATCCGAAATTGAGTTCGTGGGCAGAGATTAGAATTTTCCCGTTATGTAGTTTCGTGTCCTCAAAATCTATTTTCAATTCTGTGTTTTGTAGCTGGCGATCCCGTAATGCAGATAGGCGTTGTCTGGTATTGTCAATAATATTTGAATGCTTTTCTCTCAATTTGGCAGAACTGTTTTCTGCTAAATTACCACGAGCATTCATAACGATTCGAGCAATACCACCTTTTTGTTTGCTTCGTTCACCTTGCGAGGTACGTTTTTCTTGTCGTTCTCGAACTTCCTGTGCTTTTTTTCGAGCTACCCGAAGGGCAGTTTGTTCTGCATCAATTTGCTGTTCTAAAGACCGATCTTCTATCTCTTTTTGTTCTCTGTAAAAATCATAATTCCCTCCATATAGCCTAATTCCTTTTGGAGACAACTCGTATGTTGTATCTAAAAGATTTAACAGGCTAACATCATGACTGACAACTACAACTGTAGTTTTTGTGTTCTGGATGTATTCATATAATATTTTCCGAGCAGACAGGTCAAGATGGTTGGTTGGTTCATCGAGTAAAACAATCTCCGGCTTATACAGAGCCAATCCCGCCAATAGAACTTTCGTTTTTTCTCCTCCGCTTAATAATGAGATAGATGAATCAAGTTCGATGCCTTCTAATCCCCAGTATTCTAAAGCTTGACGACATCTGTTTTCTACCTCCCAATCATCGTTTAGAGTGTCATAGTAAACCTGTTCAGAAGCTCCTCCAAAAATTGCGTTGAGAGCATTTAGTTTTTCTGATACTCCGAGAGCTTCGGCAATAGTCTGCTCTTTGATGTTTATCTGCTGGGGAACATAGTAAGGCTTGGATTCTGTTCGGATATTACCGAAAGAAGGCATAAGTTCTCCTGCCAACAACTTTAGTAGGGTTGATTTTCCTACTCCGTTATTGCCAATAAGAGATACTTTCCCGCCACGTGAAACAGAAAAACTTACAGACTCGAATAGTGTATGTTGATTGAAATAGTGATAAGAAACATCACTGACGATAATACTCATTTTGCAACAATTAATAGTGATTCCAAGGAGGAATCGGATTAAACCGAAGGTATGTAGAACTCTATGGTGTCGGTTTAATTAAAACCAACTATTAATTGTTTATTTTCATAAGAGTATTTTTAAATTCGATTGCAAATGTATGAATAATAGTCGAATAAACCTAACCATTTCTTCAAAATGCTACATACGTGATTATCTCAATAGTCTATAACTCAATTTTATAATGCCGGAAGCGTAGGCAATATTTTCTCTCAATTCCCAATTAGATTCTTTGGGGTTGCTGGGAAACAATGGAATGCCTGAACCTAAAATTACGGGGATGTAGCAGATTTGCATCTCATCAACCAAGCCTGCATTTATGCACATGGTGATTAATTCTCCACCACCAGCTAGCCAAATATCCTGACTGCTTCTATTTTTGAGATCAGATATTCGTTCGATAATATTATCTGTTATAAACTCTATGTTTTCTTTTGTATCTATCGCTTTATGAGATACCACAAAAGTTTTCTTATCCTTGTATGGCCATAAAATATCCATGCATGATAATTCATGATAAGTTCTTCCTCCCATGATAACAGTATCTACAGAAGTTAGCATTTCATTATACCCATAGTCTTCTTTTGTGGGGTTTGGAAATTCGGTTAGCCAATCTAAATCTCCGTCAGGTCGAGCGATGTATCCATCGAGTGAAGCGGCAATGTAAACTTTAATCTTTCCCATGTTTCTTGATTTTAGTGTTTATACTGTTGCTCGCTGTACCTCAAAAGAAAAAGCGTGGAACTCACACTATTCCACCACGAGGTACTGGCATACCCACAGACGAAACAGGCAAGCCCACGCCATACTTTCGTATAGTATGAACATTGCGACTGTTGTCTCGTCTGTATGAAAAGTGCCAGTTTTCGTGGTGAGACGTTCAGCGAACGTTATGTTATATAAAACGGACGAATCCGTAAAAAATCTATTTACCTGATGCAAAGATAGTGATTTCGTTCAGAATACGAGTAAGCAAGGAGTATGAGTTTTAAACTTATTAATAGCAAGAGATTACATTAATGACATAAAATACTGCATTTTTTCAAAACAAGTCAGAAACAAGTGCAAGGTGCAAGTATCTATATATAGATAGACTTGCACCTTGCACCTGAGCTAAGTTATTCTTATTCAGAATGATTGTTTATTAAGAAATATGTTGTATCTTTGAACCCAAGATATATGCAGACAAGCATAGGTCAAAGGTGGACAATTAGGTGTTAAATTTTGTGCCTAAATCGTTACCGATAACAAGTTTGGAAAAATAAAAGCATTGACTTTTAAGCATATAAGAGGAAAGGTTCACCGACCTTTCTCTCCGCTGAAATTCAAAGTTAAAGCTCGTAAAATCTAGGTTTTGCGAGCTTTTTTTATAATCTGCAAATTGCTGTAGGAAAATAAGGTTATACCGAGATTTTTGGATAGCGTTTTAAAAAGTGTGTAAATCCCAATATTTCTTAGATTTGTATTGTAACCTAAAATGAAAGAGAAATGGAATTTACACAAGAACAAATGTCTGAAATTATTTCTTCACTTACAAATGGTAAAGAAGGATTTCAGGAATTAATCCGTTTAGGGATGGAATCATTAATGAAATCAGAGCGTAAGATTTATAATTCTCAGACTGATGATGTGAGTAATGGCTATCGTGATCGTCGAGTATGTCATGGCGGTCAAATGTTTGAGATTCGCGTTCCTCGGAGTCGTGAGAGCAACTTTTATCCTGTTTTATTAGGGGTACTTAAAGATCAAGAAGCTGAAGTTCAGCGCTTAATTTGTAGTTTATACGCTCAAGGCTTGACCACCAAGCAAGTTGGTGATATCTCTGAGGAATTTTACGGTAAGCATTATAGTAAGAGTCAAGTAAGCCGGCTCCTTGATACGGCACGTGGAGATGTTTCTGCGTGGCTGAACCGTAGATTAGATGCACGTTATCCAATCGTTTATATTGATGCTACGTATGTTGCCACCAGGCGCAATGACTCGGTTTCAAATGAAGCATACTACGTAATATTAGGAGTAAAAGAAGATAGAACTCGTGAGGTCTTATCAATTGTGAATTTCCCAACCGAAAGTGCTTCCAACTGGCTTGATATATTCGATGATATAAAAGAAAGAGGAGTTAGTGAGATTAATTTATTTGTATGCGATGGCTTATCTAGTATTGAAAATTCTATCGCACATGCATTTCCTGGTGCAGATATCCAATTGTGCACGGTGCATTTAAAGAGGAATATATTGGGGAAAATTAAACCTCGAGATAAAAAAATAATTGCGGCTGAAATGCAGATAGTATTTAGGCCAGATCAAGATTTGGTCACCCCTGAAAGCTCACATAAACAATTCCTAGATTTTATAGATAAATGGGTGAAGAGTTACCCCATGCTTAAAAGGTATAAACATGAAAGGTACAAATTCTATTTCACTTATTTCAAATATGAGAGAGAAATAAGAGGTATGATATATACAACCAATTGGATTGAACGACTCAATAAGGATTTTAAAAGAGTGCTGAAAATGCGTGGCGCGATGCCAAACTATGATTCTGTGATATTATTGCTTGGCAATGTGGCTATGAATAAAGATGTATTTAAATATCCAATTTACAACTTTCTTGAATCAAAGCTTTTTATCAAAACAGAATAATTATATTTTTGAGAAATATTTATGCCTAAGAAATAAAACATACACACTTTTCTGAACATTACCCTTGAAATAGCACTGCACCCCAAAAGTAATGATCGTTCAACTCAATAGCTGGAAAATCTGTCGGTGGCTTTGATTAACCGGAAATATTTGTCTTCTTTGTCAGATGTCATGATGAAAGGGAATCTTGATGAGCGTTGAAATAACTTGATTATTAATCCATGTAAAACTATATTTATGAGAAAACTATTTATTGCATTTTCTATAGCTTTAGCTGCATGTACTTCGTTTGTATATGCTAATCCAAAAGACAAGGACGTTACGAAGAAAACTCGAAGTGAAACTTTTATTCATGGCGATAAAATAGAGTGGGAACCAGCCGGAGAAGGTGTAAGACGGCAGATATTGGGTTATGACGGACAAGTGATGCTCGTGAAAATTAAATTTGAGAAAGGAGCCGTTGGGGCTGCTCACGTACATTATCACACACAAACAACATACGTGGTGAGTGGTAAATTTGAATTTACAATTGGTGGTGAAAAGAAGATTGTATCGGCAGGTGATGGGTTGTATATGGAGCCAGATATTCTTCATGGTTGTGTCTGTCTTGAGCCTGGAATTCTTATTGACTGCTTTGCGCCTATGAGAGCCGATTTCCTTAAGTAGTAACGTTCGCTTTGATAACCTGTTGTCAGTAAAGTATCTAATTTGAATAGGGGTTAATTAGAACTTGAAAAACTTGTTCTGTCTCTTTGTTAAAAATATAAGCTTGCGAAATTTAGGTTTTGCAAGCTTTTTTTATGATCCGTATGTCTCCAAAATAAATTCCTTGCTTGGAGATGATTGGTAAACAGATCTTTATAAATATCTGATATGTGTTGGTGTATGTAAGATACAAATATCTAATTTAAGTTTTTTCTTGTGGTGTAATTGTTTGTATGGTTTAATTTGTTATGTTGTGTTATTTTGGTTTTTTGTGTTTGACCGTTTTTTGAATAAGCTGTGCTTTGGTTTATGACTCTTCTCTTTTCTTCTATGTAGTATAATAAGAATATTATCTCTGGTAATTTTGATTTGTGCTAAAATTTCTCTTTAACGTTGTTTATGTAGTATTTAATAATTGCATTTTCTTTGTTTGTTTGCGTATTTTGAAATAAAATACAAAATAAGTATTGCATAATAGAAATAAGTATTTATATTTGCCCAATATATATTCATAGATATTATTTATGTAATACATTAATTGGTTTTTTAATGTATTATTTATTTTATTTTTTTTCAACTTGTAAGGTCGTAAATATCTATATGAGATGTGCCCTTTTGTTGGTGAAAAATTAAATAACTTAAGTTTTTATTCATGTCTTATCGGGCGTTAATCATCTTTTATAGATATATAATGTCATGATTGATAAAAATTTAATGTGTGATATTTATGAATTTAAATAGGCAAGTGAAACTTGCGAGAATTATATTATTAACTTAATTTCTAATCTATGCATTTTAATCGAGTGAGAGTATTTCTCTATCTCTTTCTAGGTGGAATGGTTGCTGCCCCTTCGCTTTTGGCGGCTACCTCTATGAAGAGTCACAAAATGCATCAGGCTACTGTTGATGCTGTGTTTTCTACTGTATCCTCAGTTCATGATGTAAACAGAATGCCGACGAAAAAACAAGTGTCGGGAGTTGTTAAGGATGCCAAAGGTGAATTCCTTATTGGTGTAAGTGTTCTTGTCAAAGGGAGTGCAATCGGTACAGTTACCAATTACGATGGCAAATTTACGATTCAAGTATCGAAGGGT
Organism: Bacteroides sp. QWL-09; assembly: GCF_058683585.1. Classification (NCBI taxonomy): domain Bacteria; kingdom Pseudomonadati; phylum Bacteroidota; class Bacteroidia; order Bacteroidales; family Bacteroidaceae; genus Bacteroides; species Bacteroides sp. QWL-09. The sequence goes on from NZ_CM178748.1 coordinate 441,837, forward strand.
GAAACTCTTGAGTTCTCCTATATTGGCTATGCTGCTCAGTCGGTAGTAGTGGGCGATGGCAATATTATTAATATTCTTCTTCAAGAGGATTCTCAGGCTTTGGACGAGGTTGTCGTAACAGCTTTAGGTATTAAACGTGCTGAAAAAGCATTAAGCTATAATGTTCAGAAAGTGGATAATAAAGAGCTTACATCTGTTAAAGACATCAATTTTGTGAACTCGCTAAATGGTAAAGTGGCAGGGGTTAATATCAACACTTCTTCTGCAGGTGTTGGTGGTGCTACACGTGTTGTAATGCGTGGTGTAAAATCAATCACAGGAGGTAACGGTGTACTTTACGTTGTTGATGGTGTGCCCATGAATAATATTAGCGGCGGGGACATTGGTGACATTAAGTATGCTAAACAACCATCAGGAGAGGGCATTGCTGATATCAATCCTGATGATATTGAGAGCATATCTGTGCTAACTGGTCCTTCAGCTGCTGCACTTTATGGTTCGGCTGCTGCTAATGGGGTTATCCTTATCAATACTAAAAAAGGGGTAGAAGGTAAGATGAAAGTTAGCTTCTCATCCAGCGTTGATTTCTCCCGTTCATTCATAAAGCCAGAGTTTCAAAACATTTATGGCAATGTTAAAGGTGAGTTTGAGAGTTGGGGGCAGAAACTGGCAACTCCATCTTCTTTTGATCCCATGGATTTTTTCCAAACGGGTCACAATGTGATGAACTCTTTATCATTAACGACAGGTACGAAACAAAATCAAACATTCGTATCAGTAGCGACGACTAATTCAAAAGGTATTATTTCAAATAACACTTACGACCGTTATAATTTTACTGTTCGCAATACGGCAAATTTCTTGGATGACCGACTTCATTTGGATATTAATGGTAATTATATTATCCAAAAGTCCCAGAATATGTATCGTTCGGGCGAATATTATAATCCTATTCCTGCTGTATATCTTTTCCCAAGAGGTGAGAGTTGGGATGCTGTGAAGCTTTACAAACGTTACGATGCGACTCGTAAGTTTCCTTTACAGTATTGGCCTTATGGAGATAATGGCATGCAGATGCAAAATCCGTTTTTTATTGTAAATGATATGATGACCCCTAGTGAACGTAAACGTTATATGTTTATGGCTAGCTTGAAATATGATATCTTTGATTGGTTGAATATTGCCGGCCGTGTACGTGTTGATAATACCAATACAGAGAGTGAAACACGCTATCACGCATCGGGGCAAGGAATCCTTTATGCCAATACACACGGTAATGGTATGTATGGCCATTCGCAAGCCTCTGCACAACAGAGTTATATGGATGCCATTTTGAGCTTGAACAAGACTTTTGGCGACTTTAACCTTACTGGTAATTTTGGTGTCAGCTTGGAAGATTTTAATACGAGTTCAGTGGGCTTTTTCGGACCCATCTTGAAGGTGCCTAATATCTTCTCATCAGATGCTCTTGATCCACAATATAACCACGGTGGTGACACTTCATTCCGTAAACGTAGTACGGCTGTTTTTGGTAGCACTGAGTTGGGATGGAAGAGTATGATTTATTTAACTCTAACTGGACGTAATGACTTTAGCTCGCTCTTGGTGAATGCTAAAGAACCTTCGTTCTTTTACCCATCAATAGGTCTTTCCGGAGTTATCTCTGAAATGGTGAATCTTCCTAAATGGGTGACTTATATGAAAATGCGTGGTTCGTATACAGAGGTCGGTTCTCCTATTCCTGATAGATACAGAGGTATGACACGTGGAACCGTAACTCTTCCCATGTTGAATGGATTGCCTGGAGCTAAAACGGTGAAACCTTTCTATGATTTCAAGGCTGAACGTACACGTTCTTATGAAGCAGGATTGAATCTTCGCTTGTTTAAGAATAAATTGAATTTCGATTTTACTTATTATTTGTCGAATACTTATAATCAGACTTTTTTGAATTCCCTTCCTGCCTCTGCTCCTTATTCAGCTTTCATTATTCAAGCTGGTAATATTCAGAATTACGGGTTCGAGATGACCTTGGGCTATCACGATAAGATTGGTTCAATCGATTTCTCTTCCAATCTTACTTATTCTCGCAATGTGAATGAAGTAAAAGAATTGGTACACGATTATCCAACAGGTGATGGTGACAAGACTATTTCATTTAAAGAGACTAGTGCCGGTGGTGGTTATATCCGAGAGGGTGATGCCATTGGTGATGTTTATATTACAAAGATTCTTAAACGTGATAGTCAAGGAAATGTTTTTGTTGATTCAGAAGGAAATATTCACACAATGGTTCTTCCTAATGGTGAACGTTTGAAGTTAGGCTCTGTAAATCCTGATTTTACTATGGGCTGGAGAAATGATGTGTCTTATAAGAATTTCTCTCTTTCATTCTTGATCAATGCACGTGTTGGGGGTATTGTTACTTCTACTACACAAGCATTAATGGATCAGTATGGTGTGTCAAAAGCTTCTGCTCAAGCACGTGATAATGGTGGGGTAGTCGTGAAAGGCGGTAAGGTGATAGATGCTCGTAAATACTATTCTGTTGTGGGTGGTGAACAACTTGCAGCCTATTATTACTATAGTGCAACTAACGTACGTTTGCAAGAATTGAGTTTGGGCTATAAACTCCCTAGAAAACTCTTTGGAACACAAATACCAGATGTTTCCTTATCGCTCATTGGCCGTAACTTATGGATGATCTACAACAAAGCTCCATTTGATCCTGAGTTGACTGCTACTACAGGTACTTATGGACAGGGTGGGGAATACTTTGGTGCACCTAGTTTGCGCAATGTCGGATTTAGTGTGAAAATACAATTCTAATTGATTACGAAAATGAAAAAGCAATTATCAAAATATATCGCATGGGTAACTGTTGGCATGATTGGTTTAAACTCATGCCAGACAGACTTTGAGAAAATAAATACAGACTTTCGCCATCCAACTGAACAAGATTTGGTGATGGATGGATTGAAAGTTGGTGGATTCTATAGCTCATTGCAAGAGACCATCTTTCCTGTAGGAAGTTCAGGGACGGGATATGTAAATGACTATCAAATTCCTTATACACTTGCTGGTGCTTGTTGGATGGGTTATATGGTCCCTCCACAAAACAAATGGGTCGGTAAAGGATTTCCTTCATACGCTCTGAAAGCATGGAGTGACTATACGCTCGACGTTATGTATAAGCGTACATTCTCGAGCTGGCTCAACTTGAAGGAGCAGGCTGATGGTGATGTAGAAGTGGAGGCTTTGCTGAATATAATTAAAGTGGTAAGTATTCACAAGGCTACGGATACCTTCGGACCTATTCCTTATACGAATTCAAGTAAGGAAAACATGCTACAAGCTAGTTATGACTCGCAGGAAATAGTCTATCGTACCATGCTGAAGGAACTGGATGACGCTGTTCAGGTCTTAGGAAAAGTAAACTATTCCATTTTACCAAAGTTTGACATTATCTATGAAGGCAATGTACAGAAATGGGTGAAATTGGCTAATTCAATGATGTTGCGTCTGGCTATGCGTACCGCATATGCTGATGAAGCATTGGCAAAAGAATATGCTGAGAAAGCAATTTCTAATCCGGGAGGAGTAATGGTTTCTGTTGATGATGTGGCACAACTTTCACAGGGTGCCGGTATCGTACTTAAAAACCCTTTGACCATTATCAACGGTGCATATAATGATTTGCGTATGGGGGCAGAAATTTATTCCTATATGGTCGGCTATAATGACCCTCGTACCGTTAAATACTTCAAAGAAGCGGAGAACGATGGCGATAAAGGATTTTTCCCTGTGTTTAAGAGCTTAAATAAGGTCGATAACTATCTCGATAAAGCAAAGTTCTCGGTTCTAAATGTAGAAGATGCCACTCCGGTTTATATCATGAAGGCATCTGAAGTGGCTTTCTTGCGTGCTGAGGGAGCTCTTCGTGGATGGAGTATGGGTGGAACAGCTGAGGAATTCTATAATAAAGGCATTGCTCTGTCGTTTGCAGAGAATGGATTGGGTGATGCTGCCGCTAAGATGTACGCAGATAATGGTATAAATGTTCCGGCTAAATTTGTAGATCCATCAAATTCTGCTAATAATCAAGGGGCTGTTAGTGATGTCACGATAAAGTGGACGAATGACAATTTTGAGAAATCATTGGAGAGGATTATTACTCAGAAATATATTGCTCTTTATCCTGATGGACAAGAGGCATGGAGCGAGTACCGTCGTACAGGATATCCTCATATTTTCCCTGCTAAGTTTGTGCGTACAGATGCAGAAGTGAGTGGTGTTACCGGTCCTACGCGTATTGTTTATTCTAACAAAGAGTATACTGACAACTTGGATAATATCAAGAAAGCGGTAGAGATGTTGGGTGGCCCTGACAATGGTAATACTCGTTTGTGGTGGGATAAGAAATCCAATAAATAATCTTTAATTTATAAAATCAATGAAACGCAAAAATATATTTTCAACGCTACTGATTGGTGCAGTAGCATGCTTCCAAGTCGCTTGTTCCGACTGGATAGAGGTGGAGCATCAAGATATTGATAAGGTTCTGGAGCATTCTGACCGTGCAATGGCAGAGGCTAATGAGAAATATCACGAGAATCTGAGAGCTTATAAGCAGACGGATCACTCATTGACTTTTGGGTGGTTTGCTGCATGGGCGGCAGATGGACCTGGATCTACCTTTTTATCACAACTGCCTGATAGCACCGATTTGGTTGCATTGTGGGGAGAAAGTCTCTGGGCACATCCAACAAAAGCGATGTTAGAAGATTTGAAGTATGCACAAGAAGTGAAAGGGCTAAGAGTGGTTACCGCTTGTCTGCTGTTCGATATCGGTAAGGGACTAACTCCTCCGGTTCCAGATGATTATGGAGAGAAGCATCCGGATATTCCTCAGTCCAGACATTGGGAAACATGGAATAAGAGTTATTGGGGATGGGAAGATGGCAATGAAGAAGCTATTTTGAAATCTATTGAAACTTATGCCAATGCGCTTTGTGATACCATTTTCAAATTCGGATATGATGGGTTCGATCTTGATGCTGAGCCTAGTTATGCACAGCCTTTCCCCACAAATAAGGAGATGTGGAGACCGGCCTCACGGATGTATCACTTCTTCGAGACCATGGCAAAACGTATTGGACCTATGGCGGAAACCGAAGAAGGGCGTAAAAAACTGCTGATTGTGGATGGTGAGCCCGATTGGTTCCCAGCTAAGTATGGCACTTATATGAATTACTACATTTTCCAAACTTATGGAACAAGTAGCAATGCCCGTTTGGATAACAAACTTCAGAGTCTGATTAATCATTTCTCAGGAGTCGTTTCTGCAGAAGAAGTGGCTAATAAGATGATTGTTACAGAAGAATTTGAGAAGTATGCAGGAACTGGTGGCGTTAGATTTTATACTCCTGATGGTCGTGTTGTTCCTTCTTATCTTGGATTTGCTGAGTGGGAACCTTTTGGTGGAAAATATCGTAAGGGAGGTATCGGTTGTTATCATATGCAACGAGACTTTGCTAATACGACTCGGGTGTACGATTATTTAAGAAAAGGCATTCAGATTATGAATCCTGCAGTGAAATAAATAAAAGACTTACAACAATGAAGAAAATATTTAAATATATCCTTATGGGAGTCCTTCCGCTAACGGCTTTTAGTTGCAGTAGCGTGGATGTTGACGACGTAAACACTCACAGTGATCTTCCTAATGCAATCTATATGGAAGGGGTTTTGAGATCTCCTGCAAAACGATTGACGGTCGATGAGAATGGTGTGGAAACAACCTTTGCTGCACGTGCGGCAAATCTTGTTAGTAAAGATATTGATGTTACATTCTCAGTTGATACTGCCATTCTACGCAAATTCAATGCAGAATATGGCAAGAATTATAAGCTTTTGCCTGCAGAGTTCTATACCATAGAGCGTAATTCTGATGTTATCAAAGCTGGCAACTTCTCAACGGGCCCTATTAAATTGACAATTAAAAAGGAAACGTTAGAGGCCGATCCTATGACACGGTTTGCCATTGCGTTGAAAATATCAAGTAATAGCGGTATGAAGCTTCTGGAAGAGAATTCATATCAGATTTTCGTCATCGACCGCTTGTTCGCAACCACAGCTATGTATCAGAGAGGATTCTATATGCGCTATCTAATTGACAGAACAAAAGATTGGTCAGCATCTCCTGCGTATAAAGAATGGACTTTTCACTATGGTATGAAATTGGATCGTCTGATAGATAATCAACAGCCTCCTTGCGGACGCTTTTATTCACGCATTACTTCGAATGGACGTCTTCAATATAAAGCAGGTGGCTCCGATGATCCGGCGGCATTTTCTAAGCAATTGCTGAAAACCAATACGTGGTATCACATTACATTTGTTTATAAAAATCAACACGTCAAAATGTATATTAATGGTCTTCTTGAGAGTGAGTTTGATGTGCTTAACAACGATTCTTGGCCAAGAATTCAAGATAGCTGGGGTAATTTTAGTGGATGTATGAGAGATATCCGTCTTTACGATTGTGCACAGACTCCAGATCAAGTGATGGAGACGCTCTATGTGGAAGATCCAACGAACCCCAATCTCGTAGTATATGCACCTTTGGATAAAGAGAATGGAACCAAATGTGTTGTCAGCAAATTTAATGATCCGGATGGAAAACCTGTAGAGTTTGAAGTGTTAACTTCAGGATCAAATGATCCTTATGATGTAAACAATATCAAGTGGACTTCTACTATCTTCTTCCCTGAAAAATAAGAATTAAGATTATGAAAAAGAATATATTATTATTTATGGTCTCTGTCTGCACAATGTTGTTTGTGTCGTGTAGTCAAGATCTCGATTATAAAGGCGAATATGATGTTAAGAGCTACTTTAATGGCTCTGATCCTCGTCAAAACCTACTGTCGTTCGATCGTACTGATGCAAGGATTGTTATCCCGTTTATCGGTGAAACGTGCGTGGCTACTGAGGTGGAAGGCAAAGTGGTGATTACGGCGACTCGCATGGTGGCAAAAAATGAAAGATTTAGTCTTGAAGTGGTAAAATCAACAGATGAAGTTTTAGCGAATTATAAGGATGCCAATTTCGTAACTCCCGATAAAGTGATTTTCGACGAAGCCAGTGAAAGGATTGCTGAGGGGGGAGTGAATGGAACTACGACCTATAACGTGAAGCTCGAAGGTCTGAATATTGGTGATATACTTCCCATTCGTATTTTTAGTGTAGATGGTAGCTCTTTAATGCCGTCATCCAATAGAAGTTTGCAGTTCTGTCATTTCTCAGATCAGCAGGTTCTAACTCTGAATCAGCAGATTTTTGAGAAATCAATTCTTCTAACCTCCACTGAAACGCAAGTGGTAGGAGGGGCTAATATCCACCTGAATGTGCTTTGTTCTTCACTCATTAATGTTGGTTATACTGTGAATATCATTCGTGATGACAAAGTAGCTGCTGATTATCCTGGACGATTAAGAGCGTATAAAATAGCGCCAGATGGAATGTTTCCTCAGTTTAAAGCTCAGTCGTTGGATCATGTGAATAATGTCGATTTTTCATTCGATCTGATTGATTTGGCCTCTATAAAAGAGTCGGTGAAATATGTTCTGCCAATGCGAGTACAAGTACTTGATAAGAACGGAAATGAAGTCGCTCTGTTGAAAAATAAGGGAGACCTTTTGGTTCAGCTCGATTTCAGAAAATCATAATCGAACCGATGAATGGATTGCAACGGTTTAGAGAGAATCCATAAAACTCGAAAACAGTTGCTGCTTATAAGCTGATCTCATCGTTTATTAATGAGAAATAATAAACTATGAGATCAGTGTATCTAAAAAAAGAGTGCAAGATGTAACTTACTGGTCTCTTTGTATGTACATCTTGCACTAATATTTAAATGATAGGCTGTTTTATACACAACGATATCATGAGTTCTCTATCATCAGATTCAGTCGTTTCTAAAGATTTAAGAATGGCTTATAGGCGCCATCGACTAGTGATTATCTATTCGTTTTTCGTTCTTTTGCAAGCCTCCGACAAAATGAGAGATGTTGTCATAATAGGTTTGTAGATACTCATCTCGATTTGAAAACTGATAGGTGAGATGCAATCGCATTGCCGAACGAAATGCTTCTGGATTTCCTTTGTCTAATATGCGATAAAGACTCCTATGAGTTATAATCTCCATTGATCTCCAGTTTTCAGGTCTTTGGTGTGGGTAAAACATAAACGTTTTTCCAAGTAGATTTTGGAAGTTCGATAAGCTTCTGCTATTTGCCATTTTGTACAGTATAGAGTGAAATTCAATATCGATTTCCACTAATCTTTGTGAATCTTCGCAATGTTCTTCTTCCTCTACTAGTTTCCAAAGTTTGGCCATGTTTGCTTCGTCTTTTCTCTCAAAAACGAAATCAGCTAACCCGATCTCTAACATTAATCTCAATTCATACAGATCTTTAACCGTGCTTTCACTCAGTGCTCCTGAGCTAATAATAACTTCGATGACATCAAAAGGTTTGGGCGAAAGAAGTATTGTTCCTTTTTTCTTCTTGGTTTCTACAAATCCTAAGCTTCTTAAGCTACTTAACGCCTCTCTAACGACTACTCGGCTTACTCCCAGAAAATCTGCTAGTTCGTTCTCTTTGGGTAAGGTGTCATTTACTTTCAAACCTTCATTATTGATGTAGTTCAAAATTTGTTGTTGTGTCGTTTCAACAAGTGTAAATTCCTTTTTTTCTAAATCATCTGCACTTTGGCTCATTACTTTGTTTTTCTTATTATGTATTACATTAAACAAAGATAATATTATCGTTTTTATCCGCACAATAATTCTTAATTAATTTTATATGTAGTATATAATTTGGTTTGTTTTTCAATTTTAGTGTTAATATACGCTATAAAAATCTATATATGTATTGCATAATGAGATATAAGTTTTTATATTTGTTCCATATATATGCATAATAACGAATAATATGGAAAAACTAATTGGTTTGATTAATGCTCCATTTACTCCATTTGACTCCAATAATGAAGTAAACTACGCTCCAATAGATAAATATGTTGAACTATTGGTCAACAATGGAATAAAAGGTGTTTTCATTAATGGATCATCGGGAGAAGGGTATCTTCTTACAGACAAAGAGCGGATGCTACTTGCCGAGAAATGGATAACAGTTGCTCCGAAAAACTTTAAAGTAATAGTACATGTAGGGAGTACTTGTGTGGAATCATCAAGAATGCTTGCTGCTCATGCACAAAGCCATGGCGCTTATGCTATTGGAGCGATGGCCCCTCCATTTCCTAAAATAGGAAGAATAGAGGAACTCGTCAAATACTGTGAAGAAATAGCATCTGCAGCTCCCGATCTTCCATTCTATTTTTATCATATTCCTGCTTTTAATGGAGCTTTTCTCTCCATGGTTGAATTTCTAAAAGCGGTCGATGGACGTATCCCTAATTTCGCAGGTATTAAATATACCTATGAAAGTCTTTACGAATACAATCAATGTCGATTATACAAAAATGGAAAATTCGACATGTTGCATGGTCAGGATGAAACGATACTAGCATCTTTGGCTCTTGGTGGAGCGCAAGGTGGGATCGGAGGTACGACCAATTACAATGGAAAAGCTCTTACGCAAATTATTGAGGCATGGAACGCTGGCGATCTGGAAAAGGCACGAGAATTGCAAAACTTTGCGCAGGAGGTTATTAATATCATCTGTCATTATCGAGGCAATATCGTAGGTGGTAAGCGCATCATGAAACTCATTGGTTTGGATTTAGGAAAGAACCGTACTCCTTTCCAAAATATGACAGACGACGAAGAAATGGCTATGAAAAAAGAACTGGAAAGCATCAATTTCTTTAATAGATGCAATCAGTTCTAAAAACAATAATAATAAATGATATGATGAACGTAGAGCAATATTTATCAGATTGGACAAAGGTTTATAAAACAGATTTTATAGATAATATCATGCCATTCTGGATAAAATATGGGGTGGATAGTGTCAATGGTGGATGTTACACTTGTCTGGACAGAAAGGGTCAGTTGATGGATACAACCAAATCGGTTTGGTTTCAAGGGCGCTTTGCTTTTGTTTGTTCTTATGCGTATAACCATCTTGAGAAAAATCCCGAGTGGCTAGCTTTAGCGAAGCAAACGCTTGACTTCATAGAAAGATACTGTTTTGATACCGATGGGCGAATGTTTTTTGAGGTAACAGCCGAAGGAGTCCCCTTAAGAAAAAGACGTTATGTCTTCTCGGAATCATTTGCAGCTATAGCTATGTCAGAGTATGCGATTGCTTCAGGTGATAAAAGTTATGCTGAAAAGGCACTCAACTTGTTTAAAAATATTTTAAAGTTGATCAATACTCCTGGGGCTTTGGAACCTAAATACACAAAGGCGTTACAAGCCAAAGGACACTCTATCACCATGATATTAATCAATACAGCATCCCGCATCCGTGAGGCCATACAGGATCCGGTATTGGAGGAGCAGATAAATGCTTCGTTGCAATCGATCAAAGAAGAGTTTATGCATCCACAATTTAAGGCGTTGCTCGAAACAGTCGGTCCTAATGGAGAGTTTATCGATACAATTATGGGACGTATGATAAACCCTGGACATTGTATTGAGACGGCTTGGTTTATCCTTGAAGAGGCAAAGTATCGCAATTGGGATAAAGCTCTAATCGAGACAGGGACAAAGATACTTGATTGGTCATGGTCGTGGGGCTGGGATAAGGTCCATGGTGGAATTACCAACTTTGTGGACTGCAAGGGGTATCCATCTCAAGATTATGCACATGATATGAAATTCTGGTGGCCTCAAACAGAAGCTATCATAGCCACACTATATGCCTACCAAGCCACTCGAGATAATAAATATCTTGAAATGCACAAGATGATCAGTGACTATACTTATAAACATTTCCCAGATCAGGAATGCGGAGAATGGTACGGCTATTTGCACCACGATGGTACCGTGTCGCAAGAAGCCAAAGGTAATTTATTCAAGGGACCCTTTCATATTCCACGAATGATGATCAAATCACATCAATTATGTTGTGAGCTCTTGGATATAAAACATTAAGATACCGTTATATATATTGCTAAAAACACAAACCATGAAAAATATATTTTCTTTTTTAATTTTAGTCGGTTGGGGGATAGGTCTTTGCGCGCAGACTATCGTTCAAATCTCTCAACAACAAATCCCGATCTTAGTCGATAGGGAAGATAATGTCCTGTTTTATATTCGAGTTGATGCGCAACAAGCTACGACCTTAAATCAAATAACGATGGACTTTAGTCATTTAGCATCTAAATTTGAATTATCCGATATTAAAGCAGTAAGGCTCTATTATTCAGGTGTCGAGAATGTGCAGCGTAAGGGTAAAACCTATTATGCTCCCGTATCCTACTTGTCAAGAGATATCCCAGGTCAGACTTTAGCAGCAAATGCATCTTATTCCATAAAAAAAGCGGAAGTTAATGCGATTAAAGGGCTCACGAAGTTAACTGCCAATCAGCACCTTCAAAAAGGCGTTAATTATTTCTGGGTGAGTGTACAGCTGAAGCCCCAAACGTCTATTTTAGGTCAACTGATTGCTAAAATTACAGAGATTAAGGTGGATGGAAAACCGATTGCTTTTGAGAATAAAGAAGGAGCCGATCGGGTGCGTTATTTGGGTATCGGTGTGCGTCATGCCGGAGACGATAATGCAGCTGCATATCGCATTCCGGGGATAGCAACATCCAATAAAGGAAGTCTATTGGCCGTATATGACATTCGTTATAATAGTAGCGTTGATTTACAAGAATATGTAGATATCGGTTTAAGTAGAAGCACAGATGGCGGACAAACATGGGACGATATGCGTACTGTAATGGCCTTTGGTGAATATGGTGGATTGCCTAAAGCCCAAAATGGGGTTGGAGACCCTGCCATTTTAGTGGACAAGAAAACCGGTACCATTTGGGTTATTGCTGCATGGACACATGGCATGGGCAATGGTCGCGCTTGGTTCAACTCACAACAAGGAATGGATCTGGAACAAACAGCCCAATTCGTATTATCGAAGAGTGATGATGATGGAAAAACATGGTCAGCCCCTATTAATATCACCTCACAAGTTAAAGATCCTTCATGGCATTTTCTTTTGCAAGGCCCCGGTAACGGCATTACCATGGAAGATGGTACGCTTGTGTTTGCTATTCAGTATATTGGAGCAGACCGCATACCCAATGCCGGAATTATGTATAGCAAAGACCATGGGAATACATGGAAGATACACAATCATGCTCGTACAAATACAACAGAAGCGCAAGTAGCAGAGGTTGCCCCAGGCGTACTTATGCTGAATATGAGAGACAATAGAGGTGGTAGTCGTGCTGTGTATACCACTACAGATCTGGGCAAAACATGGAAAGAACACGAATCGTCCCGTACCGCTTTGCAAGAACCGATTTGTATGGCTAGTCTTATCAAAGTGAAGGCAGAGGACAATGTTTTAGGAAAAGACCTTCTTCTCTTTTCCAATCCCAATACCACGACATCGCGTAACAATATCACTATTAAAGCGAGTCTAGATGGAGGAAAGACTTGGTTGGAAAGCGATCAACTCTTGTTGGATGAGGGTTATGGTTGGGGATATTCTTGTCTAACAATGATCGACAAAGGAACTGTTGGTATTATATACGAAGGGAGTACAGCACATCTAACTTTTCAGGCGATTAAACTGAAAGATATTATAAAATCAATCCAATGAGAACTGCTTTACTGTTTATGCCATTAGGAATGCTCTCAACACTCCATGCTAGGATGAAACTACTTTTAGTTTTTCTTTTCCTCCTAGCAGGAGCTACCCAAGCCGAGTGTCAGACAATAAAAGTCGCTTGTGTGGGTAATAGTGTTACTTTTGGGGCTGGACTTGAAAATCGTGAAAAGGATTCTTATCCTTCACAATTACAAGACATGCTAGGAGATAGATATGACGTGGTCAATTTTGGTCATAATGGGGCAACTCTTTTAAACAAGGGCTTTCGTCCTTACACTCAACAAGAGGCTTATAAAAAAGCCATTCGATATGCTGCGGATATGGTGATTATACACCTTGGGCTCAATGATACTGATCCACGTGCATGGCCCAATTACCGAGATGATTTTTTGAAGGATTATCTTTCGCTTATCGATTCTTTTAAAGCGGCCAATACGAATATAAAAATATTCATCTGTCGCATGACGCCAATTTTTGACCGTCACAAGAGGTTTATATCAGGCACGCGCGATTGGTATTGGATGGAACAGGAACTGATTGATCAGTTGCCTATGCTCAGAAACGTAGAACTGATCGACTTGTATACCAGTATTCACAATCGCCCGGATCTTTTTGCAGATGCGCTTCACCCAAACAAAGAAGGTGCTACCATCATTGCTACCAATATTTACTCCGCTTTAACCGGAAATTACGGGGGGCTCAAAATGTCGCCGCTCTACACAGACAATATGGTGTTACAACGTGGTGCGCAAGTACAGATTTCGGGAGTAGCAGATGTTGGAGAGAAAATAACCATATCTTTCGGGGGATATCGAAAGGAGACCTTGACCGGATCAAAAGGGAATTGGAGTTTTATTGTAAAGGGATCTGAGTTTCCTCAAAAAGCGTTTGATCTGAAGGTATCCTCAAAACGTAAGACTCTTATCTTTAAAAATGTAATTTTGGGCGATGTTTGGATTTGCTCCGGACAATCCAATATGGCTTTTATGATCAAAGAGAGCGAAGCCTCTGAAAGGGATGAGCAACGAACTTATGCCTCTCGAAAGAACAACATCAGGATTTTTGATATGAAACCTCGCTGGCAAACGCAGTCCGTTGTGTGGGAGCCGTCTGTGCTCGACTCACTCAACCGTCTGCAATATTATAAAGATAGTCGATGGGAAAATCTACATGGTCACAATGTGGACATGATATCAGCCATTGCTCTTTCCTTTGGAAGAGTGCTTACCGATAGCTTGAATGTGCCGATCGGGTTAATTCTGAATCCGGTAGGTGGGTCTACAATCGAATCATGGATAGACAGAAAGACTTTGGAATTCGAGTTCCCTGAGATTTTGCGTGACTGGAGGAAGAATGATCTCATCATGGAATGGGCACGGGAACGCGCTTCCCTGAATATAAAGACGGCGACTAATCCCCTTCAACGTCATCCTTATGAACCGGCCTATCTTTTCGAATCAGGCATAGAACCGCTCAATAAGTTCCCTATTAAAGGTGTTATCTGGTATCAAGGTGAATCCAATGCGCACAATGTTGAGGCTTATAAGAAACTATTTCCGCTGTTCGTGAAAAGTTGGAGAACTTATTGGAATGATCATCTTCCTTTTTATTATGTTCAACTATCGAGCATCGATCGTCCAAGTTGGCCTTGGTTTCGAGAGACTCAGAGGGAACTAGCCCAAAGCATCGACAATATTAATATGACAGTGAGCAGTGATCTTGGAGACTCTTTGGATGTTCACCCACGATCTAAGAAGGAAATAGGGCGACGCCTAGCTTTCTCGGCATTACATAAAACATATAAACATCAAGTTATTCCTTCCGGGCCAGAAGTTGAAAGTGCGGAGTTTACCCCCAAAGAAGTATATATCCACTTCCGGTACGCCGATGGATTAAAAAGTTCCGACGACAAACCTTTAAGAACCTTTGAGGTAGCCAATGTCGATGGACTATATTTCCCTGCAGAGGCTATCATAGAAAACGGAAGAATCAAATTATGGAACGACAGTGTGCCTTATCCGGGCTATGTGCGTTACGGATGGGAACCTTTCTCACGTGGTAATCTCGTTAACCGTCTTGGATTTCCTGCTTCAACATTTAAAATAGAAAAAGATAAAAATATGATAAATTGGTCACGACTTCCTGACTTACCTATAGGATCTTCAAATTCTCCCATAGGGGTTTCTGCTGCTTTTGCAGGCGTTATAGACGAGGTCATAGTGGTTGCCGGAGGATGTAATTTCCCCGATAAACCTGCAACTGAAGGAGGAACAAAGAAATATTATGATTGTATTTATGGCTTATTCCCGGAGGGATGGAGGTTGATCGGGCGGCTCCCTATGGAACTTGCTTATGGAGCTTCAGTCACTACTCCCAATGGAGTTGTGTGTATCGGAGGGAACAATAATCAATTCTCATCGAATGCTGTTTTTATGATTACTCTTCAAAAAGAAAATGCTGAAATCATAAAACTACCTTCTCTTCCTGTCAGAATGGATAATACATCGGCTACCTATGTCGGCAACCATATTTATGTTGCCGGAGGGTATCGAGATGGTGAACCATGTAATGCCTTATATGCTCTCGACTTGAGTCATCTTCAAACGGGATGGATATCGCTCAAGAACTTTCCGGGAGCAGCTAGGGTACAACCGGTACTTGCCTCACAGGAAAGTGATAAGGATGGTATTAAGCTCTATCTGGCCGGTGGTTTCCAACCTCTAGGCAAAGACAGGATGCCTATGCTTCCCATTGACGTTTTATCCTATAATGTCTTAAAAGATACTTGGCAAAGTGAAACTCTTCTTCCTCATCTGGCGGATGGTACCAATCGAACACTCACCGGAGGTTCTGCAGTTGCTTATGGCACAGACGAAATACTATTTATGGGAGGGGTCAATCACGATCTTTTCTTGGAAGCGATCAAGCGTCCCATCTTCATCGAAGAGGCCAAAAAAACAAACGATTTGGTTCGTTTGGAGGCGCTGAAAAATGATGCCGTTCAGTATATGCGTCATCCTGTCGATTGGTATCAGTTCAATACCGAACTTCTTTCGTACAACACAAAGACGAAAGTGTGGAAAAGTCTCGGCAATTATGAACCAGTTGCTCGTGCCGGAGCAGCAGCCCTAATGACGAAGGATGCTCTTGTGATCATCAATGGTGAATTAAAACCCGGTATTCGTACACCGTCTGTTCACAAAGCAACGGGAATTCTGTCACAGTGATCGCTGCTGCACCGGTTGTCGTTTCAAGACTTTTTCTGGTCTTTTGATGGCCAAATTTTTAGATACCAATATTTAAATTTAAAACAGATCTTTCCATGAAAAAAACGTTTCTCTCTCCGAATCTTATCTGTCGAACCTTATTCGTAAATCAGAACCGAGTTGCTTATACGCCTTCGGGATCATTGATGAAATATATGCTAATTCTTATTTTAAGCTTATCTACGCTTTGTGGATATGCTCAAACTCACAAATATTCGACGTTCTATGAGCAACGTGCGAGTCTGTTTGAAGAATTACCGATCTGTACGGAGGATATCGTTTTTATCGGTAATAGTATTACCAATGGCGGTGAATGGCATGAGTTGTTCGAGAATAGACACGTTAAGAATAGAGGCATAAGTGGAGACACCTCGGAAGGGGTATACGATCGTCTTGATGCTGTCCTTAAAGGTCAACCCCGGAAACTCTTTTTGCTAATTGGTATTAATGATATTGCTAAAGGTCTTTCTGTAAGAACAATCGCAACAACGATCGAGAAAATAGTCTCAAAGATACAGACTCAATCGAGCAGCACATCCATCTATCTACAGAGTGTTCTGCCTGTGAATCCTGATTTCGGCCTTTTTTCGGGGCATATGAAACCGGATATGATAAATGAATTGAATGTAGAGATCAAACACATTGCACAAAAATATAATATAACTTACATCGATTTACATCCAACGTTTTTGGATCAGAAATCTCACAAATTGGATGCTGCTTATACAAACGATGGATTGCATCTGATGGGAAAAGGATATATACTTTGGCGGGATTCTATTTTGAGTTACGTAAATCATTGAGAGGATGAGGGAAAAAAGATTAAATCTTCTTATATTGAGTCGTTTATTGCAAATTCAGGCTCAAAGAACAGAACTTGACGGTATAGTAAGCGGTCAACAACGTCTGATATCTTTAGACCTGTTACCTAAAGTCGTAAAGTCTGTTTCGAGATTGATTTTAGTAGAAGAATATGCTGAAAAAAGAATTTAGTATGAAGAAATTACAACACACGAAAATATACCCATGGGCCGTTGTCGGCTTGTTGTGGATCGTTGCATTGCTCAATTATATGGATAGGCAGATGTTGTCCACCATGCGCGATTCTATGATGATAGATATTACAGAACTAGAATCTGCCGCCAACTTTGGACGTTTAATGGCCGTCTTTCTATGGATTTATGGTTTGATGAGTCCGGTTGCAGGGATTATAGCTGACCGTTTAAATCGAAAGTGGCTCATTGTAGGTAGCTTATTCATCTGGTCTTCTGTTACACTCTTGATGGGTTATTCTACCGATTTCGACCAACTCTATGTCCTTCGTGCTGTCATGGGAGTTAGCGAAGCGCTTTACATCCCTGCAGGGCTCTCGCTCATTGCGGATTTTCACTCCGAGAAAACGCGTTCTTTGGCCATTGGCATTCACATGACAGGATTGTATACCGGTCAGGCCATTGGTGGCTTTGGAGCTACCCTTGCCAAAGCTTATTCATGGGAAACGACATTTCATTGGTTTGGCATCATCGGCATTGCTTATAGCCTGATTCTTATTCTGTTTTTGAGAGATAAAAAGGTAGAAGAAGTCAAAGAGGTTAAAGGGATAGAAAAGCCGTCTAAAGATCAGACATCGATCATCAAAGGTCTGGCAATGATTGCTGCCAATATTTGGTTTTGGGTGATACTGCTCTATTTTGCAGCACCTAGCTTACCGGGGTGGGCTACAAAGAACTGGTTGCCGACGCTCTTTATGTCTAGTTTAAATATTGATATGGCTCAAGCCGGTCCAATGTCTACTATCACTATCGCCCTCTCGTCTTTTGTAGGAGTCATCTTTGGAGGTCTCTTATCCGACAGGTGGATTCAACGTAACATTAGAGGACGTATTTACACCGGTGCTATTGGCTTAGGGTTAACCATTCCGTCGCTTCTATTGCTCGGTTTTGGCTCTAGTTTTGCTACGGTTGTAGGAGGTGCATTGTGCTTTGGACTGGGGTATGGAATGTTTGATGCCAATAACATGCCGATACTCTGTCAGTTCGTGTCCTCTAAATATAGAGGAACAGTTTATGGATTGATGAATATGACAGGTGTCTTTGCCGGAGCTTTTATTACCAATTTATTGGGAAAGTCGACCGATGCCGGCACTTTGAGTACAGACTTTGCTAAATTGAGTCTATTGATATTGGTTGTGTTGTGTCTACAACTCCTATTCCTTCGTCCCAAAGCAAAATGAGATTGTTCTCTTATGGGTACACCTGGTGGAAAAATTGTTTTAAAATGTGATACGAGATTCGGTTATTATACAAACAAGCTTTAATAAGATTATGGTAAAAAAGATCAGACAATTACTTTTTGTTTTTTTTGTAGGGATATGCTTTACTGCAAAAGCACAAGTGCGTACAGAATATCTTCTGGAGAAAGGGTGGCGATTCACGCGAGAAGATCATCCGGATTTTAGCTCTGCCACTTATGATGATTCTAAATGGCAACAGGTCACCATCCCACACGATTGGGCCATTTATGGACCGTTCAGTAATCGTAATGATCAGCAAGAAATGGCTATTCTGCAAGATGGACAAACGCAAGCCGAACAACACACTGGACGCACAGGTGGACTTCCATTTGTCGGGGTGGGGTGGTATCGACTCGATTTTGAAGCTTTAGCATTCGAACTCGGTAAACATGCCAGTCTCATCTTCGATGGAGCAATGAGTCATGCCGAGGTCTATCTGAATGGAGAGAAGATCGGACATTGGGTGTATGGCTACAACAGTTTCCATTTCGATGTAACCCCGTTCTTGAAGGCAGAAGGTAAAAACACCTTGGCCGTTCGTTTGGAGAACAAACCCGAATCATCACGCTGGTATCCGGGTGCCGGATTGTATCGGAATGTCCATTTAGTGATAACGGAGGATGTTCATATTCCGGTTTTTGGTACCCAATTGACGACACCTGTTGTGAAAGCCAATTTTGCACGGGTAAATATTAAAACAAAGATCAATTACCCCCAATGTAAAACGGTCAACAACTTCCAGTTGTTAACAGAGCTAGTCGATAAGAATGGTAAACTTGTGGCCTCCAATAGAAAGGCGCTTACAGCATACGACTTAGACGTTATAGAGCAAGACTTAATCGTGGAGCATCCTTTACTCTGGGATACCGATACCCCGAACCTATATAAAGCCATTTCAAAACTGTATCAGGGAGAGGTGCTGAAAGATGAATATACAACATCTTTTGGCATTAGAACATTAGAAATGATTCCGGACAAGGGCTTTTTCCTAAATGGTAAGAGAACGGTTTTCAAAGGTGTCTGTATGCATCATGATTTAGGCCCATTGGGAGCTGCTGTAAATGAGGCTGCCATCCGTCGTCAAATTCGTATCCTAAAAGAGATGGGCGCCAATGCGATCCGAACATCGCACAATATGCCGGCTCCCGAATTGATTAAGGCTTGTGATGAGATGGGAATGATGGTCATGGCTGAGTCCTTTGATGAATGGAAAACTCCTAAAATGAAAAATGGATACCATCTTGTGTTCGATGAATGGGCTGAGAAAGATTTAGTAAACCTGATCCATCAATTCAGAAACAATCCTAGTGTGGTGATGTGGTGTATTGGGAATGAAGTCCCGGATCAACACAATGGCAATCAAGGTGCAAAACTCTCGTTGTGGTTACAAAACATCTGTAAACGTGAAGATCCGACGCGTTTTGTGACCCAAGGCATGGATGCTCCTGATGCTGTGATGAATAATAACTTTGGCGCCGTGATGGAAGTACTTGGGTTCAACTATCGCCCACATAAATATCAAGAGGCCTACAAAAAGTTACCTCAACGCATTATTTTAGGAAGCGAAACCACCTCCACGGTGAGTTCGCGAGGCGTTTATAAATTCCCCGTCACCCGTCAGCAAATGAAGAAATACGAAGACCACCAATCCTCATCTTACGATGTAGAGCATTGCTCATGGTCCAATTTGCCGGAAGACGATTACATGCAACATGAAGATTTGCCCTATTGCATCGGGGAATTTGTGTGGACAGGCTTTGACTATCTAGGAGAGCCGACCCCATACTACACCGATTGGCCTAGTCATTCGTCTCTGTTTGGCATTGTCGATTTGGTCGGAATTCCTAAAGACCGATATTACTTGTATAGGAGCCATTGGAACAAAACAAAGGAGACGCTGCACATCCTGCCTCATTGGAATTGGGAGGGAAGAGAAGGACAGACCACCCCCGTTTTTGTTTACACCAATTATCCTTCCGCTGAGCTGTTTATCAATGGCGTTAGTCAAGGAAAACGCCAGAAAGATCTTTCCATAACGATTCATAATAGCGATACAAAGGATTTAAAACGGCAAGAGAGATATCGTTTGATGTGGATGGATACTAAATACGAATCCGGAACAATAAAAGTTGTAGCTTACAACGAAGAAGGGAAACCGGTTGCAGAAAAAGAGCTTCACACTGCAGGAAAACCACATCATCTAGAACTAACTGCCGATAGATCTGTGATAACGGCAGATGGCAGAGATTTGGCCTTCATAACCGTAAAGGTCGTCGATAAAGACGGCAATCTCTGTCCTAATGCCCAGAATCTTGTAACGTTTAAAGTGAAAGGCGAAGGCGTGTATAGAGCCGGAGGAAACGGGAATAGTACCTCGTTAGATTTATTTCATCTGCCACAGATGCCTCTTTTCAATGGTCTGTTGGTTGCTATTGTGCAATCTACAGAAAAAGCAGGAAGCCTTACCTTAGAGGCAAAGATGGAAGGAAAGGTTAAAGGAAAGATAGACCTAAAAACAGTCCATCCTTGACGTCGTTTTATCGGCGATTAAACGAGAACGATAAGAAAACTCTAAATCTCAACTCAATGAGATTTAATGTTGAATTTAATTATAAATAGAATTTATGAAATTTAGAACAATTAATTTTTTTGTGTTGACTACACTGTTAGTCGTAATTACTTTCTCTTCATGCTCAAAAGAAGATTCTCTTGAGAAAATAGAGCCCAACCTATCAGAACTAGTAAAAATCTCTGTAACATCGCTTCCTGATAAAACAACTTACTCATTAGGGGAGCCATTATCGCTTAAAGGATTAATCGTTGAAGGCATCAATAGCGACAATAGCAAACAACGATTAGACATCACAGAGGCCAATATCAGTGGATTCTCTTCGGAGAAATCATCAGACGATTTAACCTTGTCTGTGACCATCAATAAGCTGACGACCACTTTTTCTGTAAAGGTTCTACCTATAAAAGTTGAAAATGGTGTCCTCACCAAAGTAGAGGCTAATCTTACTCGTCTCGTATTACCGGACTTTGTAACCTCTATTGCAAGCAATGTCTTCAGACAAAGTAAGATAACCCATGTGACCTTGAACGAAGGATTAAAGTCGATTGGTGAACAAGCTTTCGCCTGGTCTCAGATCACAGAAATCAATTTCCCCAAGACGCTAGTGACCATCGATGAGGCTGCGTTTTATGGTTGTGACTATCTAAAAGAGATCGATTTAAGTCAAACATCCCTGACACAAATAACGCATGAGACCTTTGCTTTAAATAAAAATGTAACAGTGATAAAGCTGCCGCAGTCGGTCAAAGAAATCGAATATCAGGCTTTCCTTAATGCGACATCATTGAAAGAGTTGTATTTGCCGGATGGACTTTTGAAGATGGGAAATGAAGCGTTCCGAGAGTCCGGACTTGTAAACCTCAGACTCCCTAACAGCCTTTGTTATATGGATCAAAGAGTTTTCTATCTATCCGGAGAGTTAGAAAGAGTTGAAACCTTTGGTCGTGCCGTTGTTAATACGAGCATAGCCGATCAGAAATTGGAAGCTTCCACCTTCGAACGTTGTCCAAAGCTCATTCACTTCGAGATCCCCCAAAACGTAGAGATTATCGGTCAAAATACAATCTCCGGTTCACCAAATTTAGAGTCGATCGTTATTCCGGCTACCGTTAAACAGATTAATTTTAACGCATTTGCCAATACCGGATTGAAAGTCGTAACGGTTGAGGGCACAGCCCCTGCTATTGCCAATACGATATCAGGAGCTTGGCAAGCCTTCCCTTATACCGTTCAAACCATAAAAGTACCGGCCGGGTCTGTCGAAACCTACAAAGCTGCACACGGATGGAATAGTTTCGCGAAACAGATTGTGGAATAATGTATACGCTTATTCTCTCTCTCTCCTAAAAATAGAAGCTCGCAGAATCTAGGTTCTGCGAGCTTTTTTATTCTACTTTTCTGCAGACACATCCCACTAAATGGTCGTTGACAAACCCCGCAGCCTGCAAATGTGCATAGCAGATTGTTGTTCCGAAGAACTTGAATCCCCGTTTTTTCATATCTCGACTCATGGCATCCGATTCGGGAGAAGATGCCGGAACTTCACTCAATGATCGAGGCCTGTTGATGATCGGCTTTCTGTCCGGAAAGAACGACAGCGTATACTCATAGAAACTGCCGAACTCTTCTTGTATGGCGAGGAACAGTCGAGCATTGGTGATGGTCGACTTAATCTTCAAGCGGTTTCTCACAATGCCCTCAAACAGCATGAGCCGCTCCACATCGTCATCCGTCAGTTGAGCCACTTGTTTGGCATCGAATTCGCAGAAAGCTTTCCGATACCCTTCCCGCTTTTTGAGAATGGTGATCCAGCTTAGTCCGGCTTGGGCACTCTCCAGTACCAGAAATTCGAATAGCGTCCGATCATCAGTGACCAATCGTCCCCATTCCTCATCGTGGTATTTTACATACTGCTCGTCGGTTCCACACCAACCGCAGCGTCCATTGACTAAATCTTCCATGATCTGACTTTAATTTTGGTTTAACTTGTCTTGCTTCAGCTTTCTTTCCTTTGCTAGCCTTTGCTTCAGCTTGCCTTGCTTCAATTTCAACTTTTGCTTTATTAGTGATGTCCGGATGTAGCTCATTAATGACCTTCAATCCCTTCGTATTATTTAGTTCTCCTTATTGGCCGTTTGTATAAAGGCTTGTGTTCCCTTTAAACAGAACTTGCAATAATGCGACTAAAATAGTTGAAAAGTTTGGCATTAGCGAAAGAATACACTTTGTATTTGTCTATAAAATTTTTTTAAGGCTAAATTTATAACTCTTGTACGGATAAATTGTTTGTCTCGTTCAATCCGTTTAATTTTGAATGTTAATATTTTTTTTTATTTTTGTTTTAAAAAAAAGAATCTTTTTAAACCGTCAATAAAG
The DNA here is from genome assembly GCF_058683585.1 of Bacteroides sp. QWL-09. Taxonomy (NCBI): domain Bacteria; kingdom Pseudomonadati; phylum Bacteroidota; class Bacteroidia; order Bacteroidales; family Bacteroidaceae; genus Bacteroides; species Bacteroides sp. QWL-09. The sequence goes on from NZ_CM178748.1 coordinate 465,156, forward strand.
TAAATAAGTAGTACTATATTTGCATGAAAATTAGATGGTTCAAAGAGGACAATAAGTATTCTACTATTGCCTTAGCCAAATCTATTCGGCCAAAATTGAACCGGTAAATAAGATCTTCATCGTATGAATAATAAAAACTATCAAAAGGAATTCTCGAAATGGCTATTAAATGTTATCCCATCCAGCTATTTTGCCTTGATCAATGAGGATAATGTGAACTCGAGGCTTGACGAGATTAAAACACGATTCAAAGAATCGTTTGGGGTAGACGATCTTTATGAGATTGATGTTAATGAGGTAAACGACTATTCGGAACAATTAAGAAAGTATTGTTCAAATAAAGATGGGACTTCTTTCGGAAGATATAATCAAAATATGTCCGGTGGTATGCCGAATGCTCTCATTAACACGCATTTCATCTGCTATATTAATGCTCTAAACAAACAAGTGAAATTTAAAGATGCGAAGGAGCTTGTCGCGCTGATCAATGAAAAACTAGGGCAGAAGTTTTGTAATGATTTTCAAGAAACGAGAAAAAAGCTTTTAGGCAAAGCAAGAAGTGCGACTAAAGGGCAGTTATTTAAAATTGAGAATAGAGAAGACTGGTTTATAAATGAAGGCGGTGGGTGTGAACTCCAGTATCATTGTGCCTTCTACCCGGATTCCAAAAGAGTGATCTATGGATTGGGGTTCAATACGCAATATGTACCCTATGTCAATGATATTATGCCTGAGGTAACACCTTATATGAAGGCTTATTTAAACAAACAAAAGGAGTGTTTAAAACATATGTATCAGTATAGGTATTTGGAGGGTAATGAAGAACAATTGATTCATCCACAAAGAGGTCAATATACCCTTTTGGGGAAATCAATTGAGGTCTTTAATAATGGCAAAGCTAAGGATGATGCTGACTTCTCGTACTTTGTCGATCAAGTAGACTTTGAAATGCTCCTATACAATCTTAAGGAATGGATACATCCTTACCAGATTATTCTAGAAGAACGAAATAGATTAGTAGGAAGCGCACAACAATTAATAAAAACCACAGATAAAAAGGCAAAAATGTTGAATCCCATTCAAAAAGTTCTGGAATTGAAAAAGCAAATCATCCTTCAAGGAGCGCCGGGTACGGGAAAAACATTTAAAACGGCCGAACTAGCAGTGGCTGTTTGTGATCCGGATTTCAATGATTTTAAGGACCGTACTGCTGTAATGAGACGATATAATGAGCTTAAAAGTGAAAAACGAATTGTGTTTACGACCTTTCACCAGTCTATGGATTATGAGGAATTTGTCGAAGGACTAAAACCTGTAAGTACTCCACAAGGGGTTACTTTTGAACCCAAAGCGGGACTGTTCAAAGATCTTTCCGACAGAGCCTTATTGAGTACAATCGCTTTGTCTAAGAACATTTCTACTGAACTGGAGTACGACGACATCTATGATGTTCTGATTGAACGCATTAACTCCGGAGAAATTAAAGGATTGCCGACCAAAACAGGACAAAAAATAGTTGGATTAAAGATTACGGCACAAAATAACATCCAATTTCGCGCACAAGGAGGTGGCGATCGCCGATATATCGTCTCAAAAGAAAGGCTTCGGAAATTATTTTTGCATTTTGATACAACTACTGCAGTCGATGGCATGGAAAACATCAACGACGAAGTTCGAGAAGTTATCGGTGGATGCCAGTCGTCGGGATACTGGGCTGTGTTAAACTATATCGTTGGTTATAAAAGGACTTCGAGTGAAGAGAGTGTGGATATTGATAATCTATCAAACAAGGAACAGGAGTCTGCCGTGCAAGCCTTTATTCATACCCCTACAGCGGACAGAGTTTGTAATCCCGACCGCCCCAATTATGTCTTGATTATCGATGAAATAAATCGTGGAAACATCTCGAAGATCCTTGGTGAACTCATTACCCTATTAGAAGCCGACAAACGTATTTCAGAAGACAACGAACTGACTGTCAAACTGCCATACTCGCAAAAGATGTTTGGTGTTCCGTCAAACCTCTATATCATCGGGACAATGAATACAGCCGACAGAAGTGTCGGATATATCGACTATGCTATCCGTCGGCGTTTTGGCTTTGTGACCATAAAATCAGATTTTGAAGTCATAGCAGGTGAACTAAAGGATGATGTTCAGTCCGTTGCAAAGCATTTATACCATGCCGTAAAAGAGTTAATGAAGCAGATCAGTCCGGAGTTTAATGCAGACGATCTAATGATTGGTCACAGCTATTTTATTGCTCAAAATCTAGATGAACTCGATCTGAAACTCGAAAACGAAATAAAGCCGCTGTTGCGAGAATATGTCAATGATGGTATCTTGAATTTGCAGAAGGATAGTACCACCGGACAATATACAGCCATAGAGGAATTGTCCATAAAAAACAATTTGCCATCTGATGCATAGTAATATCAAAATAGAAATCTGTGAACAGAAGTCCTCTGAACCGTTTACAGTGGATGGTAAGGAGAGGAAAGCGTTTATTGATGTGCTGAACTCGGATGAGTATGATCCTAAGAACCCCGAAAGGTTGTTGGGTGTAGATTGGCATGACCGTAAGCAAACGATGATTCGGGCCAAATACTTTATCGGTTTAAAATGGATTAAAGAAGGTGAGAGTTTTCTGTATGTAAAACCTAAGATCAAGACTCTCGATTTCATCTCCATGTTTATGCACTGCTTCGATCATGAGTGTAGAGGGGTCTCCTCCGGGTTAAGTCGAATATATCAGATTGATTTTAATGCCAAACCCATCAAGATTGATTCAGCCCAATCTATTCTTACGCCGATGTTGATTGTTCACTTCCTTAAACTAACCGAACGGATCGTAAGAAAGGGGCTTAAACTGAACTATATCCGGCGAGAGGAGAATTTAAGCAGTAAGATTAAGGGTAAGATCCTGTTGAATCAAACCCTAAATCGTAATTATAGCACCGGCAGAATCGATAGAACAGTCTGTCGGTATCAAGATTATTCAGTCGATTGCATCGAGAATAGGATACTCAAAAAGACACTCGTGTTTGTCAATCGGTTTATCCATGTTTATCCCGATCTCAGTTGTTCGGTCGATCTCAAGAGGATTTTAACTTATTGTCTTGGTGCGATGGCTTCTATTGATGACGAATTGCCACTACAGCTCATTAAGCAATTTAAAACCAATCCACTCTACAAAGACTATGCAGAGGCCTTAAAGGTCGCTCAACTCATTTTAAGAAGATTTAGTTACGACATCGATCAAATAGATCAGGAGTCTGAAAAATCTTTGCCTCCATTTTGGATTGACATGTCTTTGCTGTTTGAATTATATGTTTACAGTAAACTCAAATCAGCCTATAAAGATCAGATCGAGTATCATGTGAGTACATTTGGTAATGAAATCGATTTTGTGAAATCTAACGAGAAAGCGATAATTGATGCCAAATACATTCCTTTGTGGGAGGATAAAGATCACCATGATAATGTGAGACAATTATCAGGCTATGCCCGTAACACGGCTTTGAGGAAAAAAATCACAAAGACCGATCACGATGAGACAACGATTATCGATTGTTTGATTATCTATCCTCATAAAGATGGGGTGGAGAGTTTCCCGAAAGATGTCTTAATTAAGAAGGAGATGGCGTTAGGAACTTATCTCAAATTTCATAAATTATCCGTTAAATTACCGACTAAATCATGATGTTGAACAAAGCGATAAAGATAGCCCTTAAAGCTCATGAGGGGCAGATTGATAGAGGTGGACAGCCGTATATTGAGCATCCATTGCGCGTGATGGAGATGGGGATTACTAACGAAGAAAAGATCGTTGGTGTGCTACATGATGTGATTGAAGATAGCGATTGGAGTTTCGAACGATTGATAGCTGAAGGCTTTTCTGCAAAGATTATTGATGCGCTTCGATGCGTAACCAAGCAGTCTGAAAACGAGCCATACGATAAGTTTATCGAACGAGTGAAAACAAATTCGTTGGCTGTAAAGGTTAAGCTGAACGATTTGACCGATAATATGGATGTGCGTCGGTTGGCTTATATCTCTGAGAAGGACGTGGAGCGTTTGCGAAAATATCTGAAAGCCTACAAGCAACTATTGGGCGTGCCCACTTATTCCTTCGAAGCATGTCGGGTTGATTATCCGAAGGCTTATATGCCGTGGACAAGAGAAGATGATGATCGATTAGAATTGCTTTTTTGTGAGGGAAAGACCACGAAAGAACTCGCCGAAATTTTCCAACGCAATGAAGGGGCGATACGCGCCCGAGTAAAAAAGTTGGAGTTAGAAGAAAAATACAAATAGATCTGCCCGAAACCCTGAATAAAGACATTTTGTCATTCTGTTCGTTGCATCCAACAAGTAGAGAGGAATGCCTGCACCACATATAAGGCTTGTTAAAGACTAAATAGTATCAATTATCAAATTAGGTAGGCCCTAGCATAAAATGATGTCTCGACTTTTTTAGGTTATTAGTGATTGAAAAAACTATTCAGATTTAAAATAATGAGAAAAAATCTCAAAAAGTTTTCGTTCGACTAGATAATATACTTATATTTGTATCTATAAAAAGATTAGAAGCCATGTTAGTAAACTTCACATATCAGAATTTTCGCTCATTTAGAGACGAAAAGACGCTTAGTCTAGAAGCCGGTTCAATCAAAGAAGTGAAGACATCCATTGTTAGGAGAGATCCTTATCGTTTGTTGCCGGCTGCAGTCATATATGGAGCTAATTCAAGTGGAAAGAGCAATGTGTTGCTGGCGTTGACCACCATGAGAACGGTCTTGTTGGGTAGTGTCCGATTGAACCCCAAAGATGAGCTTAATTATCAACCCTTCAAATTGGATTTGGTATCTGCGAGCAATCCCACTTCTTTTGAAATTCAGTTTTTGCAGGATGAGGTCAAATACCGATATGGATTTGAATATGACACAACCCATATTTGCAAAGAATGGCTGTACGAAAAGCGTGATGGGCAAAGAGAATTTAATCTGTTTCTCAGAGTTGAGGATGAGTTTGAAGTTTCAAGAGTTCGTTTCCCCGAAGGCTTAGATAAAGAGAATGCTACGCCATCCAATAGATTGTTTGTCTCTTTGGTAGCTCAGTTGAAAGGTTCAAAGTCAATGCGTATTCTTGATTGGTTTCATAAATGCAATTACCTTTCCGGAATAAATAGCGAAGGGTATGAAGGCTTCACTTTAAAGATGTTCAGCGAACACTTGGAGGGTTGTAAAGAAACTTTAAATTTCTTTCATCATACACAGCTTGGTTTTAAGGAGTTATTGGTGACTGAAAAAAAATTCTCCGATGAAATGTTCTCTGATAAAGTCCAAATTCCGGATGCTGTACGATTGAAATTGATGGAAGAATTGAAAGGTAAAACAATAATGGAAGCCAAGACTACACACTATATCTATAATGAAAATGGTGAAGTGAGTGGAGTGGGGACATTCGATAAGGATGAAATGGAATCGGAAGGAACCAAGAAGATGATTGAAATGTCCGGTCCTATTTTCGATACGCTAAAGTCGGGCAAATTGTTAATCATTGATGAACTTGATGCTAAACTGCATCCTCTTCTGACGCGTAACATCTTGCAGCTTTTCATGGATCCTCAAACGAATAAGCATGGGGCTCAACTGATTTTTACCACGCACGACACTAACCTCCTCAATCTGGACTATTTGCGTCGGGACCAAATTTGGTTTACTGAGAAAGATCAAACCGAATCGTCCGATCTTTATTCTTTGGCTGAATTTAGAGGTGAAGACGGAGTTAAGGTTCGAAATGATCGTAGTGTGCAAAAGGATTATATCAATGGGAGGTATGGAGCCATTCCCTTCTTAGGTTAAAACTTTTAACTATGGGACTAACACCTAAATATAAGATAGAACAGCTTAAACGTGAAAAACGTCAGGCAAAGGCAGCCAAAAAGCGAAAAGTAAAGACTCGTTCTAAAATAGTCCGTTTTTTGATCGTCTGTGAAGGGGCGCGTACAGAACCAAACTATTTTCAAGCTTTAGTGAAAGATCGATACTCGGAAGTTCGAGTTGAAGAGATACGTGGTGAGGGAAGATCGACTTGTGCACTTGTTACACGAACCTTTCAGATTAAAGAAGAACTTGAACGAAAACGGCAATTGCCTTTCGATCGTATATGGGTGGTTTTCGATAAAGATGATTTTAATGATTTCAACGAAGCGATAAAATTAGCTAAAAGCAATTCGTTCGACTGTGCTTGGTCGAATGAGGCTTTTGAACTTTGGTATTTCTTGCATTTTCAATACCTCGATTCAGCTATCAGTCGTCAGGATTATATTATAAAGTTACAAAATGAGATTCGCAAGCATACCGGATACGAAAACTATGAATATCGAAAGAATGATCCTTCTATCTATAAGATGTTAACTCAAATTGGCAACGAGCATCTCGCCAAAAAGCGGGCAGCCGATCTTCGTTCTTTCTTTGAAGGTGATGATGATTACAAGGAGCATAAACCCTGCACAACCGTCGATTTATTAGTCGATGAATTGGAAAATCCGGAAGCACTATTCACTAAAGAGGACTGTCATTGTTAGAATGTTAGCCTTTAATAAAGGAGATGAATTCAAGCGGATGATTCAACCGCATTGTAATCCATCCTTGCGTGACTCATTCGAATACCGATGGCTTCGAACCCTCCGAACATGAGTCGCCACAGATAGAAACACACCTGAGCGAACGTCTGTAATAAGCAAATTTTAAATCGTCATTTTTCTATTATAGCTTTTTCTCGAAAACATTCTCGTTGTGCCATTGAACCACCTCTTTTCTGGGGAAGAATAGTTTGTTTTCGGGCAAGATCAATGCTTTGGAGTCAAACTGACGAATAGAATGGCTCGACTCCGGACTTTCCGTGAACTTTCTCGATACCACAACCCTATAATCCGTATTAATCGTAAGCAATCCATAGTCGAATGCTCGATGGAGATTGGGGCATAACGTAATGCCATTTCCAATCGTGTCGTCATGCTCTAGATGGAAAGGGATGATATGACAAGCGTCAATGAGTGAGTGACCGTAGTTCGACTCAATTTTCAGTCCCGTGATGCAGCAGGTGTGATTGTAAATCTGAGGGATCTTTTCTTTGAAGACTATATTTCGTATGTAGATCTCTTCCTCAAACCATTCTTTGTTTTCCTTCTCCTCTAACTGTTTGATTCTTTTTTTGTACTGCAGAGCTGATTCTTTTAAGATTTGCTCTGCTATAACATTGAGATGCCATGTGCTACTAACTGTGACAGATTGTGCATTCGGAAAATAGTTTTGAATCAGAACCTCTCGAAATCTTTCGCGATCGGACTGTTGGCATAGCAGCAGAAACAAATCCTGATCGATCATGGCATAGTCCACTGTCTGAATTAGTGCCTGAAATGATTTGATCGAGTTTCGGCTCGTAAGCGGAATGGTTAGCCCATTCTTGGGGACGAGTTTCCAAAATGGCTCATTAGAGAGGTGATAAAAAGGGAGGGTGAAGTTTCTGGTATGAGCGGTCTTGACCCATATTCCCTAATTGCTTTTAAACAGAGCCATAAGTTCGGCGGTGATATAAATGCGCTTGTTGCGGATGAACCCTCTCTCTATGGCGTCGATGATGCTTAATAGCAGTATTGGCTTATGCGGAGCACTACCAAGATTGTGGGCACGTCTTAATCTGCAGAAATAGGACAAGTAGGCATTGAAGACTTTCATTTTTTCACTTGTTCTAGAGACTCGCAAAATTAAATATTTTTATTGGAATCGGATGTGTAAATGGAATATCTTAACTGTCCGTCTGTCATACTTTAAAATTTAAGTAAATAGTACAATCAGTGAAGTTAATGCAATCAATGAAGTCAAAAGCATCGTACTTCACCTCTATAACCACCGTATCTCAGCGTCGCAAATACCGTACCTCTGTCAGTTAACTATTTTAGTTAATTTTTAATGAGTTGAATTTTGTTAAAAATAAAATTTATTCACGTTCTTGCAAATTTATTTTTATTTTTTTCTTCGACATTCTCGGATTTTAAATAATTACATATTCTTTTATGTGTTAATTTATTTAAATATCCTATTGCCGTGATGGTGTTGCTTTCGATGGTGGCGTGCCTGGCGCATGTTCGCGCTAACTTTCTGATGAAGATCATTAAGAATTATGGATTGTTTGTGATGGATGGGGAGGAGTTTTTCTCGCCGCCGGTGACCGATTTTATACTTCGGTTGAGGATTAAAAAGCTCACAACTGAGGAAAATAAGTTACAATGTGGCGATGTGAAGAAAAAGTCGCTCAGTGAGCGTTCTGAGTTAACGAATGTAAAAAAAGAGATTAAGGAAACTTGTAACTCGTTGACTGATAGTAGGCAGATTTCTACATACGCGGGCGCAAAGATTAATAGTATATCTCTATATAAGATTAGAGAGAGAAAAAAAGAAAAAAACAACGGCCAAATGCCTCAAAGATTAACGGCCGCAATTTCGAATTCTCAACAAAGGGTTTCGCCGAGAATGGATCAGTCGAGAATGAGTCAATTAAGAACGGCTCAATCAAGAATGGATCGGTCGGGAATGGATTCGCCAAGAACGAATCAACGACCGGCTGTTGATCGTCTTATTTCTTCTTCTTCTTCCGGTCGGTCTACTGTTCGGGCAATTTCTTATGAGTCCGGTACTGGGTCGATTCCCAACCGTTCGAGCCGAGACAATCGGGTCTATGGGCGTTTGGAATCCCAGTCATCCTCTTCTCATTCATCTTCATCTCGTTTTACTCGAGAAGGATTCTCTCGGTCGACGGTAGATCCTTGTCCCGGTTATGTTCCTAACGTTGATTCTCCTGCCGCTGTTTTTGCTGCTGCTACCACGAGAGTTTCCCTGGGCAAGAAATCTTCTTTTGATTCTTTTCCTTTTTTCGCCTCCGAAAAGCCTTGGCGCGACTGGGTCGATGAGTTGGTGGACGACGAGACGTACTTGCGTCAGGTGGCGATGCATTCTAAGATGGGTCGGGATTTTCTGAATTCTGTCGATTGGATCTTGGAACTGTTTAAGGAATATGTGGAGCTGTACGGCACGTCGAGGGGACTGGTCACGCGGTGCGATGTGAAGTACTACTTTGCCAACTTCATGCGTGAGGATTCGAACACGTTGAAGCTGCTGAAGAAGCGGTTGCACGATGAACAGGAGGCGCGTGATGCACGCAACCCGTATCGGTATGAGGTGCATCGTGATGGGCGACGGTTCTATCCGACAGATGAAGAGATCCCAATGTATGTGACCCCACGGCCGTCGAAGCATTCAGTTTTTAGTCCAACCTCAGGTCGCTGGGTGGGCTAATCTAAAAAGAGGATCGACTCGCTTCAGCTTATGGAGTGTGATTTTGAAACACCTGTGTTTGACTTTAAAATAATATGCAATTATCGAATTTAGAGGTTTCACCGCACGTGGTGTTGGATACCTGTCGTGAGTTGGTTCCGAGCCTTCTTTATCCGTTTTGGGGTATTTGACTGAAAATGGACAAGATACTCTTAAGAATCGTGGGGTTGTTTGGAGGTCGTGCATGTTATAAATTATGGAGGTGTTATGGCGCATTTAAAGCTTCCAAAATCTTAATTCGTCCTTCTTGTGAAGTGCCGGATAGGATGTTTTTAGAATAACATCTCTCACAGCAGACGTAGTCAAAAGGGGATGAGAAGTACTTGAAAACCTTTTTAGTCGTAGGGGTCGTTAGAGAATGGCAATTCTCGCAATAATCGAGATTGGTGAGGTCGAGGTCTTGACTGTTGAATCGTTCTGATTTTGAGATGAACAGCTCAAACTCTGTTCGGATATGGTCGTCTATTTTATCTTTTGATAGGCTTTCGCTGAATAGGGGTTCGCCATAAGAGATCAATAGCTCGATATCGTCATAGAGACAGCTGAACTGTTCGTATCGTAGATCACAAGCGGTTTGCTCGCTGATGTCTGAAGCTATTTTTAGTCCTAACTTCGGGTTGATCTGTCGGTCTAGAACTTTTTTGGCTAAATGGAACATGAAGTATTCGGCATACAACGCTTTGGCTTCCCATTTGGCAATATTTAAATCCTTACAGGCCTTGAGGAAACAGTCTGTTTGTTGTTCTTCGTCTGAATCTTTAAGCTTGGACAAGATAGAAAGAGGCTCACTCTGAATGCCGCTATTGAGGAGATATATGGCCCAGTTGACGAAATCTTTGCCCTTAAAAACGGTATAGAACTCGTATCCGAAGGGGATGAGCGGATATCCCGGATCGGCTTCGACTTGTAATTCGGTTTCATTATCCCAAAAGTACTCGGTGTCTTCTACCTCTTGTGTGCCTTCTGTGTTTTCTTTTGTACTAAGGTGATTCATGGTTATTCTCTTTTAAGGTCTTGATTGTTGTGTTTTTATTGACTTGATATTCCGATCGAGTCTTGAATGGACAAACTTAAAGATTTATTCTTAATTAGGACCAACCATTTGTCGTTTTTTTTGTTCTGATAATCAGCAACCTCGTCATTGAAGAAGAATCAGAATTATTTGATTTTTTCTCAATGACGGGGTTGCACTTTTACAACGGGGTTTTATCTTTGATCTTTTTGTCGATCTATTGTTCTACTTTCCACCTTTTTAGGGTTGGGAAGAATTTTCTCATTTGCTCGAGAGCTTCTTCTTTGGTGAATTTTGTTTCGCTACCACTGTTGAACTCGTCCAGGTAGTTAATGCAATGCTCGATCATTCCCTCCATGGTATAGTCTTGGGTGAACGCTCCGTCTTTGTAGCAATAGCAGCAATAATCTTCGTTTTCCGAACCGTCTTTGTTTGTTCCGAATTGATCGGGGGTTTGCATTGGCATGCCGCAGCTTTGACAAAAGAGGTTTTGGTAGATGTTGTTTTTTACAAAGGCGTTATCGATCCAGTAGGTAGCCGATTGAGGGGTGAACTTCAATACGCAATATTCCGGATCTTCCATCCCGCCGGGGAAATGGGGGAGCATCCAGTCGCCCCAAAGTGATCGCTTCACGGCTTCGTCGGTAATGATCTCGATCTGACCGGTATAGACAATACTATCGTTGCCTTTCATGATCGAAACACCGGCCTTTGGATTGGCTTTGAAATGGGCGGTTTTTGCTGAGCTTGTCCCGGTTGAGACGTAGATCGCTCCATTTTCATCTTTGAGTTTTACCATTGGCACCGGACGCGGATAACCGTTTTCGTCGATCGATGCAACTGTGATGATCTGTGTGGCGGCAACGATTCTTGCGGCTTTTTCTTCGATACGCATAATTTTCGAGTGTTTTTATGGTTAGTAAAATTGTTGAATCTGTTGATTCACAAAGTTAATCTAACTATTTGATATTTAATAAAGGTTTGTCGCTATTTTTTTTAATTAGAACGATTTTCGATCGTCATCTTACTTCTCTCTTGCTTGCTAGGCAAAAGGTGTTGGTGGGATGGATTGATTTTTAGGTGGGGATGGATAGGAAGGCATCTATGATTCATTTTGTTGTTTTTCGAGAAACAGATGATGGTTTTTTAATATTTTTGTAGTGATTTACACTGTAACACTATACGCTATGATGAAAACTTTTTTTCTTGCCATTTTTCTTTTCTTTTCCTTAGGCGAACTGGGAGCACAAGATCGGACAGTGATGGTTCGGGAAACGTCTATTCCTATTCTTATTGAGCGGGTGGACAATGAGTGGATGGATCTTCGGATTGAGGCTCAACAGGGGCAGGTGTTGAACGACGTTACCTTGCGGTTTGCCGATGGCGTGCGTCTTAAAGATATTCAATCGGTGAAGTTGTTCTATTCGGGAACGGAAGCTCCCGATCGTAAGAGTCGGAATCTTTTTACACCGATAAACTATATTTCGAGTATGAAGCCGGGCGATACGTTTGCGGCTAATGCTTCGTATTCGATCTTGAAGGCGGAACAGCGGGTAAAAGGTCGTGAGGTGGTGCTGAAGGCCGATCAGATGTTGTTCCCGGGTACGAATTTCTTCTGGATCAGTTTGCGAATGAAACCGTCGACTCCGATGCTGACTCAGATTGAGGCGGAGGTGGTTCATGCTCGTATCGACGGACAAGAGGCTACGCTAAACACTCTGAATCATGGGCGTCATTATGTGGGAGTAGGTGTGCGTCATGCCGGGGATGATGGGGCGGAGTCGTTTCGCATTCCGGGGTTGGTGACTACCAAGAAAGGAACGTTGTTGGCCACTTATGATGTGCGCTATAACTCGAGTAAGGATTTGCAGGAGTATGTTGAGATCGGACTGAGTCGCAGCATGGATGGGGGAAAGAGTTGGGAGAAGATGCGTGTGCCGATGTCGATGGGGCAATATGGTGGGTTGCCTAAAGCGCAGAATGGTGTGGGCGATCCGGCCATCTTGGTGGACGAGAAAACGGGAACGATCTGGATCATGGCGATTTGGCTGCATGGTGCGGGAAATGGAGCTGCCTGGTGGAACTCTTTCCCGGGTATGGATCGTTATCATACGGCTCAGCTGTTGGTGGTGAAGAGTGAGGATGATGGCCGGACGTGGTCGGATCCGATGAATATTACTGAGCAGGTGAAAGATCCTTCTTGGTATCTGTTGTTGCAGGGACCGGGGCGTGGCATTTCTATGCACGACGGAACGTTGGTTTTTGCTTGTCAGTATATTGGGGCGGATCGGATGCCTAATGCGGGCATTATCTATAGTCGGGATCATGGACAGACTTGGCAGATCAGCTCGATGGCTCGAAGTAATACCACTGAAGCGCAGGTGGCTGAGGTGGAGCCTAGGGTGTTGATGTTGAATATGCGTGATAATAGAGGGGGGAGTCGTGCGGTATGTACGACGACCGATCTAGGTAGGACGTGGAAGGAGCATGTTTCTTCGCGTGGTGCTTTGCAGGAACCGATTTGTATGGCTAGCTTGATTCATGTGAAGGCTAAAGATAATGTCTTAGGGAAGGAGCTATTGTTGTTTTCCAACCCGAACGATCCTAAGAAGCGTCATCGGATTACCATCAAAGCGAGTCTTGACGGTGGAGTCACTTGGCCGACTGATCATCAGTTGCTTTTGGATGAACGTGAGGGATGGGGGTATTCTTGCCTGACAATGATTGATCGGGAGACTGTGGGGATCTTGTATGAGAGTAGTGTGGCGCACATGACGTTCCAGGCGATTAAGTTGAAAGATCTCATTCGGGGAGAATAGACGAATGGTAACATTTGGTAAAATGAAAGAAAAAAGTATTCCGGTGGAAGGGCTGTTGGCCTTTTCACCGGAATGCTTTTTAGGAGATTGTTAAAGTTTGGTTCTGAAGCATGAACCATCTTTTTGTTCTTTTATCTAAAACTGAAGCTTGTGCGATTGGGAGGCTCCGGCATAGACTCCGCTATGTTGGAAGTCACAATCGATTGTTTGGGTGTTGGCCGATTTTTTCGGCAGTCCAATCTCTAGTTTGATGATGGTCTCTTTTTGCTCGGGATCGGCAACGTGTACGATGGCGGTGTGTTTGTCGAGGTCTCTAATCATCAAGATACAACCCTTGTCGACTTTGACGCTCACTTCCTTGTTTTTAAACTCGCCTGCCGTGTAGAATACCAATTGCCAGATATTGAGTTTCTTGTGGTGAACAACTTGCATCTTCGAGGTATTCATCAAGATATCGATATCCTTTTTCTTCTCGTAGGCTTTCATCTCTTTGACTGTCTTCTTTCCGGGTAAAAGGATGTAGGCATAGCTACTGTCGGTTGGCTGTAGTCCGTGGTCAAAACCCACCGTGAAAACCTCGGCTTGCTTAAGATCTTTTGAAGCTGTCTGATTGATATCGTACCAGCTACCTTCTTGCTTCTGTATGTTGACAAAGACGGAACCTCCTTTTGGGAAGACATAGCCGACTTGGCGGTGAAGGATCCAGCTTGGAGCGGTATACTCAGAGCTACCGTTGGCGATCTCTGATACTTTCCGGTTGGAAGCAATCGTTACTTTCTCATCGGATAGCAGACATTGGTTGATCGTCGTATTGATCGGTGCTTCCGATGTTGAGCGGATTCCGGCTCCAAGACAGACGATCTCGTCGTCGAAGAAGAACCATGCTTTTTGTGCTCCGGTATTGATGTTGGCATATTGATCTAGATACGAATAGGCAGATACGCCGTAAAGAGTGTCGGAAACGCCCCCGGCAAAGGTGGATGTGCCACGGGTTTGCCAATCGCTCTTAGCCATGGGAACCTTTTTCAACTGTGGAGCTGTTGTTCCGGGGATGCGTGTCCAGTTCCATGCCGGAAAGATATTGGCATATTCAGAACCGTCGACTGTGATATTGGTACAACCATCGGACATGAAATAGGTCTTCAGGTTTTCTCCATTGCCATATTCACATCTCATGGTGCGAGTAGAGACGGTACGGACGTCGACCATGTATTGGGGACGAGTGTGTAGGGTGTAATCGCCGCGGAAGAAATGAGTGTGTCTTGGAGTGATGGCGTAACTTGCCGGTTCTTCTTTTTTCAGACGTTTGATGATGGCTTTATACTCATCGGCATGTGTCGGGTCTAACTCAATCATGCGTTGGGCGAAGAGTGCGGTGTGTTTTTTCTGAGTCACTCCGGGGCGACTGACGCCGCGTCCAAGCACATCGAACATCATGTGTTGGCCTCGTATGGTCGCATAGTAGGTCTCACGCATGAACTTGCTGAGAATGGCTAACTGATCTTCGGGGATGGCATATGGGGTGCCTTTGGTGTACATCGCTATTTGGGTGATCCCTTTTAGGATCTCGTCTCCGTAACCTCCGATATACAACTGTACTCCGTGTTGAAAGTAGCTGTTGTCGTGCTGGAAGCCTTCTTTGGTTGTGTAGGCCAGAGGACTATAAGCGTTCTTTAGAGCAATCTCCAGGTCAGTCTGATTCTGGCTGAGGCAGGAACGATAGATCCAGTGTAAGGCGATATCGGTGCGATTGGCGCCTGTCCATTTTGCCGGATTTCCTCCATCAGTTTTGATGCGTTCCAGAAGTTTGCCTTCTAGTTCCGACGGAAGTTGTTGGCTGCCGGTACGCATTTGGATCAATAGCAGGCTCAGACATTGCGGCTCCGCAATCTGGTTGTACCACCAGTTGTGACACCAGGGATTGCGGTTGTGCCAAAATTCCAGACCTTTCTCTATCTTATGAAACAATGCTGTGTCTTGGTAATGTTTGTTTTGAGGATTGGTATAGGCGAAGGCAAAATCACTTAGACGTTCGATGTGAGTCATCGGAGGCCATTTGGTTCTGGCGATACTCGCATAATCGACATCGGTGAAAGAACCGTCGTCTTTGTTGTATTTCTCAAGATCTTTTTCGATAGAAGGGTTCTTCGAGAAGTCGCTTCTGATCTTACTCATTAAGATCTCGAAGTTGTTGCTTGGGGCAGTGGTTTGTGCTTGCGTCCTAAGAGGAATCAGGCTGGATAGTATCAGCCATTGGACAAGAACGGTGTAAAGGATGTTTTTCATTTCAGTCGTTTTGTTTGTTTAGACACAAAGATAAACCAAAAGTCAAAATAAGAGCCGTACATATTGTATAAAGATAGGCATTTATTGTCCGAAGTGACCGGAAGAGAGGCACTTGCGGGGAAATGGCTTTTTTAATATGGGTATTATTCTTTTCTTTGTATATTCAATTTTGACTCGAGGTCTGTTAACTATTTATTAAATTATGAAAAAAAGAATCTTTGTAGGTTTGGTCGTATTGGTCGTTGCCAATACGGTTCTGTTTGGCGGCAATATTTTCAGTGAGAAGGAAGTGAAATCGGTTATGAAACGCGTTGCCGATTGGCAAATCGCCAATCCAGCAAAGGGGGCTGAACATGATGATCTGAGTTGGACTCATGCTGCATTGTATATGGGAATGTTGGATTGGGCTGAGCTGACTGAGAAAGAAGATGGGGACAGCTCTTATTATAAATGGCTGGTGTCGATCGGCCGACGCAATGGCTGGCAAATGGGCAAATATATGTATCATGCCGATTTTGTGGCTGTCGGACAGGTCTTCCTTGATTTGTATCAGAAATATGGCGACCGGAACATGTTACTGCCTACCTTAGCCCGTACGGAGTTTGTCATTAATCACCGTTCTGCCAGTTCGTTGTATCTCGATTATAGAAATATGGCTACATTGGAACGTTGGTCGTGGTGTGATGCTCTGTTTATGGCTCCTCCCGTTTATGCGAAGATGTATATGCTGACTGGCGATTGGAAGTATATCGAATTCCTCAATAGTGAGTATAAGGCGACTTACGACTTCTTGTTCGATAAGGACGAACAGTTGTTCTATCGCGATCATCGGTATTTTAATAAGAAAGAAGCCAATGGTAAGAAGGTGTTCTGGGGACGTGGAAATGGCTGGGTACTCGGGGGACTTTGCGAGATCCTTCAAACACTTCCAAAGAATAACATGCATCGTCAGTTCTACCAAGATCTGTTTGTGACGTTGGCCAATAGAGTGGCAACCTTACAAGGAAAAGATGGTTATTGGCACGCTAGCTTGCTCGATCCGGACTCTTATCTTTCACCTGAAACGAGTGCCACCGGTTTTATTGTCTATGCCTTGGCGTATGGGGTTAACGAGGGATTGCTCGATAAAGAAGCGATGACTCCGATCATACAGAAAGGTTGGGAGGCGTTAGTGAACGCGGTTGAGACCAACGGGAAACTTGGTTACGTGCAACCTATTGGGGCCGATCCTAAGAAGGTGACTCGCGACATGACCGAAGTTTATGGCGTTGGAGCATTCTTGTTGGCCGGTAATCAAATTCATAAAATGATTCAAGAGAAGAAATAGAACCCGCTATCGGATGGTTCGCTTATCATAAAGGCTATCTCAATACAGAAGATTGAGATAGCCTTATTTCTTTAGTGTAGCCTTGTTTTTTAAGTGTAGCTTTATCTTTGTTGTAGCTTTAGACAAACCGCGGTTTTAAGTGAGAGCTTCGCGGTATTTGCTGTTCGATGCTTCAGCTACTTTTAGTTTTAATCGGATGACAAACGGCTCTTGCGCCCCCTCTTTCGGCATGCCGATGTTATACTCGTTTCGTGTGGTTTCGGTAACCTGAACCTTTTCTCCGTTGAGAAGTGTTGCTTCGAGAATCTGATGACCTTTAGGAAGCTGCACTCTGAGTTGCTTTGAATAGGGTGGGTTAAAGACAACCATGTATACTTGATCTTGCTTACGAGTGTAATACCCCCAATCTTGTTTGGACAGTCCCGCATAATCGCAGCCATAGATACACTCACCATATTTATCCATCCATCGACCAATGGTCTTGATCACGTTCTTCTCTTCCGGACGGAAATCTCCATCGGCTTGCGGACCGAAGTTGACAACCATATTACCTCCCATCGATACGGCATGAACGATGTTTTGTAAGATCTCGGTTGGGTTTTTGACATAGCTTAACGACCAGTCTTTGTGATATCCCCATTGGTTTTCCGGGATGGTCATGCAAGCTTCCCAGTCCCATTTGGTGACTTGTAGATCCTTGACCGGATCGGGCAAGCGACGTTCGTAAGCCGATTCATAATCTCCCATCAGGTGACCGTTGCTATCGAAGTGACGTTTTCCGTAATCATCGGCACGTAGGCGACTGTTGATGGTGACTCCCGGGATGAGCTCTTTCAACATTTGCTCAACGTGTGCAGTCCACCATCCGTTCTTTTTGATGCTAGCGTCCCAAGTACCGTCGAACCAAAAGTCCTTCACCGTTGGGTATCTAGTGGCGAGTTCCTTCAGCTGATTGTCGGTAAAGGTGAGAAAACGTTGAAAGGCGATGCTGTCTTCTTCCGATTTGATGCTGTAGCGCCAATCAGGATGACTCCAGTCGAGGACTGAAAAATAGAAGTGTACGTCGATGCCTGCATCATTGTAGGCTTTAACGAGCTCTCCTAAGATATCTTTCTTATAAGGCGTATTGGCAATGGTGTATTTGGTGTACTTGCTCGGCCATAAGCAGAATCCTTCGTGATGTTTGGTGGTGATCTTTACATATTTCACCCCCATCTCTTTGGCTGCTTGTGCCCACTTTTTAGCATTGAACTTTTGCGGATTCCATTGATCCATCAGTTGCAGCCATTGGTCTGTCGGAACTTTAGCCCATGACTTTAGCCATTCTGCCGCACCGTGGTAAACTTTATTGTTCCACTCTCCACCGGGTATGGCATAAAGTCCCCAGTGAATGAACGCACCCAAACGGTTGTCGCGAAACTTCTCCATCGCGGCATCGTGTCGTTTGCCTAATCGATTGGCACCGTATTTCAATTCGACTTCTTGTTCTGCGGGCAAGAGTTTCTTTTGAGCTTGGATGGCAGAAAAGTTGAGGAGTAAACCTAAAATGAGAATAGTTTTTAAATGTCGTTTTTTCATGATGTTGATGATAGTAAATAGATAATTTTCTCTTTTGACAAAGATATAAAATGTTTATTGGTCTTTATCATTTGAAGGATTCCTCAAAAAAAATAAAAAAAGTTTGGCTTTAGGTGTTAATCTATTTATAATTAGAGTGTTGTGTTCTTGAGGTTCTGATTGGTAAATCTCCTGATAGATGGAATCGTACAATAAATGCCACAAATTCGGATGGATAGTGACACAAAATGGATTGAAGGGCTGTAACTGCTTGTTGATGGGAAAAACGGCATTTGATTTTTTTCGTGAAACATAGCCCGAATTCGGATCTCTTTTTTTATCTTCGTCTCATAAATCTCTAATACACATGACTATGAATCGAATTAAATACTGTTTTTTGATCATTTTTATAATGGTCTCTACTTATTCTTATGGACAGTATTTTAAGAAGTTAGGAATGAAAGACGGGCTTTCTAATTCGTCTGTTCTAGCCATATATCAGGATACCTTAGGGCGGATGTGGTTTGGGACGAATGAGGGGGTTAATGTCTACGATGGAAAACAAATCTATCAGTATAAATCGTACGATTTTATCGATAATCAGTCCGAGAAGAAGAAA
The DNA here is from genome assembly GCF_058683585.1 of Bacteroides sp. QWL-09. Taxonomy (NCBI): domain Bacteria; kingdom Pseudomonadati; phylum Bacteroidota; class Bacteroidia; order Bacteroidales; family Bacteroidaceae; genus Bacteroides; species Bacteroides sp. QWL-09. The sequence goes on from NZ_CM178748.1 coordinate 484,177, forward strand.
ATCATTAATGGGACGGTCAACCATATCGTTGGCGATTCACATGGGAATATCTTCATGTGCAATAACGGTGCGCTGATCAAATACGATATTCGCAAAGAGATTCTTAAAGGTATTTCTTCCTCGCAAGTCGGCGCTTTGGTTACTGTGAACGGAGCCGTCTGGTGTACCATCCGTGATTCTCTATTTAGATATGATGATCAGACCGATTCTTTACGCTTCCTTCGCAAATTGAATACGCCGCCGATCTGGTGTATCGAGAAGGTTGGTGACCGGATATGGATTGGAACCGCCAAAGGATTGTACTTATTCGAATCAAACAAGGTGAGATGTGTCCTGCCCAATGTTGAAATCTTTAGCTTATTTGTTAGCAGTCGGCAGGAACTTTGGATTGCTTCTCGAATGAAAGGACTCTATCGGATCGATCGAAATGGCGTTCTGAAGAAGGAGGAGAAATCGGGCTCTCGTGTCGTGAGCGAACAGATCCGTGATTTTATTGAAGATGATCAGCATAACATCTGGTTTGGGACTTTCGATGGCTTACAAGTCTATAATCCTTATTCCGATACGTATTCGGTCTATCGTCCGAGTTCGCATCCCGGATCTTTGGAACACCCATCGGTTTTCTCTCTTTATAAGGATCGACAAGGCACAATCTGGGTCGGAACTTACTATGGTGGGGTGAACTACTTTAATCAGGAGAGAGACATCTTCAATTACTATCCGTACAATAAGTTCGATAGGAACGGATTGAGCTTCCCGATCATCGGACAGATGGTTGAAGATAAGGATTATGATCTTTGGATCTGTACAGATGGCGGTGGAGTGGATCATATGAATAGAAAGACGGGAGTCTTTACACGTTATACTGCTTCGAACAAGAATTCCATCTTACATAATAATACTAAAAGCATTACTTACGATGAGGCTCACGACCAGATCTATATCGGTACGTATACCGGAGGTGTGAGTCGTTACGACCGGAAAAGCGGTCAGTTTTATAACTATCTGACGGAGTATCAGCGAACGGGAAAAGGCCCTAACCAGATTATTTATCACGTCTTGTTTTCAGACGGTTGGCTTTATGTTTCCGCACGTAATGGACTTTGGCGGTTGAGCCCCGAAAAGAATGAGTTTGAACGGCTCGATGAGGGGCGACTGTTTCTGACGTTCAGTATTGATCGGGAAGGATATATCTGGTTGGCCTCTGAATCGGAACTTTATCGGATGAGGGTGGGACATTGGAACCAGGTCGAGCGTATCAACCTAGATCAATATACGGATTGTAAGGCGCGGATCACGAAGATTCTCGAAGCGGAAGACGGGATGATTTATATTTCCACGTTGGGAGATGGGGTCTTTACCTATAACTACAAAACAGAAGTTTGGAAGCATCATACGGCTCAGAAAGATAACTTGTTAAGCGACTTCTGCTATAACATGGCCGAGACGCCAAGTAATAGCATCTTGATCACAAGCGATAAGGGGATCTCGATCTATTCTCCTTTCAATCACTCGATGTATTCTATTGAACTGGGACTTAAAGGGGGCATCTCTGCAATTACTGAGGGGTGTGGCATCTTGGTCTCTCAAGACGACTTGATTTATGTCGGAGGAGTGGATGGAATGATTTCGTTCAGAGAGAAAGATCTCTGTGCGGAACAGGAAAAGACGGCCGAGCTTTACTTCTCAAATCTATATATCAATAATGCTAAAGTACGGCCGGGAGATGAATCTGACGTCTTAACGTCATCCTTGTCGTTCACCAATCAGTTGGATCTGTCGTACGATCAAAATAATCTGATGATCGAGTTCGCTCGTTCCAACTATGTGGAGCATGAGAGGAATGTCCGATTCCAGTATAAGTTGGAGGGGTTCGACAAAGAATGGGTATCAACCGATCAGTTTCGTATCAATTATACGAACTTGTCGCCCGGAGATTATGTGTTGAAGGTTCGGGAATTGGAGAATGAGATTAAAGGCGGAAGTTACACCGAAATTGAACTGAACATTACGATACACCGTCCATGGTTTGCTACGTTCTGGGCTTTTCTGGCCTATTTTGTCATAGCCGGTGGCATACTTTATGGATTCTGGAGAATAAAAAATGCCCGAAGAATGTTGGCTTTATCCTTGGCTAAGGAAAAAGACGAAAAGGAACGGATAGAAGAGATCAATAAGATGAAGCTTCGTTTCTTTACTAACATCTCACACGAGTTTCGTACTCCGCTGACCTTGATTATCGGTCAGATTGAGATGTTACTCCAATTGGATAAATTAAATCCTGCCATGAGCAAACGTCTTCAAGGGGTTTATAAGAATGCCATGAGCTTACGTTTTTTGATCACTGAGTTATTAGATTTCCGAAAACAAGAGCAGGGCTTTATGACCTTGAAGGTGGAATGTGTCGATGGGGTGAGCTTCATCAAAAATATCTATCAGCTCTTTACAGAATATGCCCGTATAAAAGACATCACTTATACTTTCGATTGTGCCGACGATAAGGTAGAGCTTTGGTTCGATCCGGTGCAGATGCAGAAGGTGATTTTCAATTTGCTGTCGAATGCTTTTAAATACACCTCTAAGGGAGGGCATATTAAGATTTCGATTAAACGTCTTCAGCGTTCTGTTGAAATCGCGGTATCCGATACCGGCTGTGGCATTCCTCCGGAACTGCTGTCGAAGATCTTTGAACGGTTCTATCAAGTGGACGGCACGTCACAAAAGGGCATTCTAGGTAGTGGCATCGGACTCGCCTTTGCTAAGGGAATTGTGGAAGCTCATCGAGGAGAGATCAAATTGGAGAGTGTATTGGGAGAGGGGAGTTGCTTCAAAATCCACTTGCTGATTGGAAACGCTCATTTCTCTTCACAGGAATTGGAACATGAGAAAGTCTTGGCTCCGGCATTAGACCCGGATTGGAAAGGGATGCTGATGTCTGAAGAGTTATTACCTCAAGAGTTCGAGACCGACCGTGATGACGAGTCGGAGGAAGAGAAGAGTGGAAAACCAAGTATTCTATTGGTGGAGGATGATGAGGAAGTGCTGGAAATGTTAGTCAGCATCTTCTCGCCGACGTACGTGGTTCATAAGGCGATAAACGGTCAGATCGGTTTCGATATGGCTTGTCAGCTACACCCCGATATCGTGGTGAGTGATGTTATGATGCCGGTTATGTCCGGAAAGGAGATGTGTTATAAGATTAAGAATTGCTTGGAGCTGGCTTACATCCCGGTGATCTTGCTGACGGCTCAATCGTCGGAAGATTATACCATTGAGGGGTATATGTTTGGAGCGGATGACTATATCACCAAACCGTTTAATGTGAAGCTGTTGCTGGCACGTTGTAGCAACCTCTTGAATAACCGACAAATGTTACTGAAGAAAGCGGTGCGACAAGAGAAAAATATATCCCAAGAGATTGGCGGGCTAACGGCTATGGATCAAAAGCTTTTGGATATGGCTACGGAGATTATCAAGCAAAACTTCGATAATGCCGATTTTGATATGAACATGTTGGCTACAGAACTCAATATGGGACGAAGCAAGATGTTTACTCGCTTGAAAGAGGTGGTCGGTCTAACGCCTAATGAGTTTACCCTGAAGTTGAAATTAGAAGAGGCTCTTCGGTTATTGCAAGATGAACCGCAGTATAACATTTCAGAGATCTCTTACCAACTAGGCTTTACCTCTCCTCGTTATTTTAGTCGTTGCTTTAAGTCCTTCTACGGAGTCTCTCCGTTGAACTATAGGAAAGAACCGGGTAAAGACGGTAGTCTTGAGGAAGTGTGACGTTGAAAGATACGCCCCGAGCTTATCGGACGAAAGGATACAAACCTCTTTTGTTGTGAAAGCAACAAAGAAGGTTTGACTTTTTGGGGGGGATGGTGAGGAAGACGTTCGTTCTCTCATTAACGACATGCTGCCGGATAGTACCGTATCTCACGGAAATAAGCACCGTATCTCATGGCGACGAGCACCGTACTGTAGCGTTATAACGACCGTACTGCAGTGGCGCAACGACCGTATCTCGTCAGCACAACAACCGTAGTGCAGCGACACAACGACCGTACCTCGTGTCAGTTAACTATTTGGGTTGACCGTTTTTTGTCTTATTCATCCTGTCGGTTGACTCTGATTAAACTTACTTTTAATTCAGGTTGACTCTTTCTTTTTTTATTGATAAGATGAGTTGACTCTAATTGAAAAAAACAGTTAGTGAGACAGTTAGTGAGACTAAGACTAAGAATTAGAATTAGGCGGGGACGAGACGTGACTAAGACGAGATTAAGACGTGACTAATATAAGACTAATATAAGACTAAGATAAAAGGATTTCCGACTACCATATACAGCTACTTTAAGCCTGTTTCAATAGGCACTTTTCGTTTTTATAGAGAGTTCTATTCGATTTAACTGAGTTCTGGAGGTGTCTTTCGAGTTCCGTTCAATGCATGAGAATGAATGGTTTACGGACGTCTGAGTCGTAAGATGAACGAAACAAAATTGTATGATTTATGTCCAAAATGTGACATTTTTTGTCCGAAGTACAATTCATGCCTATTTATCCTATATATAAGGCAACTAATAGTCTATGCTTACTCTTTTATTTGCATTGCTTCAATACGATCTTTTTCGTATGGGGCTAGTGAACTAAAAAATAATCATTATTAATCGAAATCTATTTTATGAGAAACAAGATTTGGTTACTTGCGTTGGCGTTGTTAGCTGTGCATTCGGGCAAAGCTATTGGAAGCGATAGACCTTCCGAGTCAACGGCTGTTACGCAGCAAACTAAAGGTAAGGTAGTGAAAGGTGTTGTACTAGATAGTATGGGACCGGTTATCGGAGCTACTGTATTTGTGAAAGGAACCCAGAATGGTGTCTCGACCAGCTTAGAAGGAGAGTTTACCTTGACCGTTCCGGTTGGATCGACTATCGTGATTTCCTTTATTGGCTATGAGAACAAAGAGATTGTTTACAAGGGAGAGTCGACATTGAAAATTCGACTAAATGAGAATGTGACTGCTTTGGAAGAAGTACAGGTTATTGCGTATGGTACAACCAAGAAGGTTACGGTAACCGGAGCATTATCTTCTGTGAAACCTGATGAAATCATGAAATCGCCGGTAGGAAGTATTGCCAATGCGTTGAGTGGCAAAGTTCCGGGATTGTCGAGTGTACAAACTAGCGGTCAGCCAGGTGCGGACGATGCTAAGATTTATGTTCGTGGTGTGGGATCATTATCTGAGGGACTCTCTAAACCTTTAATGCTAGTCGATGGTGTGGAACGTTCGTTCTACCAATTAGACCCTAATGAAGTTGAGGATATCACGGTGTTGAAAGATGCTTCTGCAACGGCTGTGTTTGGTGTGCGTGGTGCGAATGGGGTGGTATTGGTGACCACTAAACGCGGACGTGAGGGTAAGGCTAAAGTTTCGTTCTCAACGAGTATGGCTCTTCAATTGCCAACACGTATTCCTGACTTTGCAAACAGTTACGATTACGCGACGACCTACAATCAGGCTCAGTTGCGTGATGGCGTATCGGAAGAGAACCTGACGTTTACTCCAGAGATGTTGGAAGCTTTTCGTACGCATAGCAATCCGGTGATCTATTCTGATACCGATTGGATTGAGATGTTGTTGAAGAAGACGGCTTTGCAAACTCAGCATAACTTTAATATCTCGGGTGGATCGAAGCGAGTACGTTACTTTGCTTCATTAGGTGTGTTTACGCAAGATGGTCTTTTTAAAACATTCGATACTCATGGATATGATACCGGTTTTAAATACAACCGTTATAACTATCGTGTGAATATGGATGTTGATGTGACTTCTACGACTTCGATGAAGATCAACTTAGGTGGACGCTTGACGGATAGACGGGAACCGAACTACAACAACGGTACCGGAACCAATGTGAGTGGTCTGTTTAGAGATGTGTATTGGACTCCACCTTTTGCCGGTCCTGGTATTGTTAACGGCAAATGGGTTGTGGTCAACAGCCAGACATTTGGTAAGTTTGGTATTGTGTCTGATGCTTTAAACTCTTATTATGGAAAAGGGTTTAATACTGACAATGACAACGTCGTGAACTTTGACTTTGCTTTGGAGCAAAAACTCGATCTACTAACCAAAGGTTTGAAAGCCCACATTAAGGGAGCTTATAACAGTGGAGCTAGCATTTCAAAACGTCGTGAAGGACGCGCTGATCGCTATGAGGCCTTTGTAGGAGATAATGGCGAGATCTTACTTAAGAAAAATCAAGAGAAACAAATCTTAGGATATAGCAACGAGACGTACGGACAATCGCGCGACTGGTATTTGGAAGGTGCTTTGAACTATAACAGAAAGTTCGGTTCACATAATGTGTCGGCTTTGTTTATGTACAACCAAAGCATGAAGTACTATTACTCGAGCAACTATCCGGGCATTCCACGTAGTTATGTGGGACTTGTGGGTCGTGCAACATACGACTATAAAACACGCTACTTGGTTGACTTTAGCATTGGTTACAACGGTTCGGAAAACTTTGCTCAAGGCAAACGATTTGGTACTTTCCCTGCAGGATCTATCGGTTGGATCGTGTCTGAAGAATCGTTCATGAAGCCTCTGAAACCTTATGTTAACTATATGAAACTTCGTGCTTCTTATGGTATTGTAGGTAATGATATCGTGTCCGACGGTTCTCGCTTCTTGTACTTACCCGACTCATATATCATCAGCTTTGGTCAATATGGCTTTGGATCGAGCTCGAACAATCTTGTCTCTGGATCGAAAGAGTCTAAGATCGGTAACCCGAATGTGACTTGGGAAACAGCAGCTAAACAGAATTATGGTATCGATATGCATTTCTTCGATGATCATTTGAAGACTTCATTCGATTTCTTTGTCGAGAAACGTAAGAACATTCTAATCTCTCGTCAACTTAATCCGACTTATCTTGCTGTGAGCTTACCGATCGTGAACATGGGTAAGGTAAACAATAAAGGGTTTGAGTTGACTGTGCGTTGGGAAGATCAAATTCAAAATGTGAGATATCACATTGGAACGAACTGGGGATATGCTAAGAACGAGGTGGTGTTTAAAGATGAGATTCCTCAACCTTACGAATGGATGAGAGAAACCGGACGTCCTGTGGGACAACAATTCGGATATAAATACGATGGATTCTTCTCGGAAGAAGAGGCTCTTAACTATGCGTCTTTGAAAGGACAAGAGGGAGGTATCCCTGATCATGGTTCTGGTTTTAATCCGGTAGCCGGCGACGTGAAATATAAGGACTTGAATGGTGACCATAAAATCGATAATAATGATATTTCGGCTATTGGCAATCCTATCTATCCGTTGTTGAGTGGTAATGTGTCGATGGGCTTATCATGGAAAGGTTTTGATGTAAGCATGACGTGGTCTGGCGCATTTAAGACGTCTCGTTTGGTCGATGAGTTCTATCGTTATCCGTTTGGTGAAACCAATAACCGCTCATTATTGAACTATATGATAGAAGATGCTTGGACACCGGAAAAAGGTAACTCTGCCAAAGCACCGGCAATCTCGTTGACGAACAGTAAACCTAATAACTATAAAGATTCGGACTTGTGGTTGCGTGATGCGTCGTATGTTCGTTTGAAGAATGTCGAATTGGGATATTCTTTCCCTAAAAGTATCCTAAGCAAGATGCATCTGAACTCTTTGCGCTTGTCTCTGTCGGGATATAACTTATTAACATTCGATTCATTGGGATTCTGTGATCCGGAAAGTAACCCGAGCGGTAATACTTATCCGTTGGTTAGAGTCGTTAACGTTGGATTAAAAGTTGGATTTTAAGGCTTAAATAAGAGAAATGATTATGAAAAATATAAAGAAACATTTTCAGACTATTGTATTGATGTTGGGACTTCTGGTCTCGACCATTGCATGTGAAGATTTAGCTTTTGGAGATAAATTTCTGCAAAAGCCGCCTAGTACCGATGTAACCATTGATACCATCTTTTCTACATCTGAGTATGCTCGTCGTGTGTTGTGGTATAGTTATCAATATTTGCCTATGGGGCTAGAAGTGACAAACGGATATTGGAACACCATGTGGTTAGGAAATATTGAAGGTCTAACTGATTTGAATCAAGATTATTTGGGATATTCGGGAGTGAATAAGGTGTATTATGCCGGTAGTTATAATGCCGGAGTAGAAAACTCTCCAAGACAACGATTTATGGCGACTAAGATTCGTTTTAATGAAAATGAGACTCACATGTGGTCTGCCATTCGTAATGCTTGGTTGACTGTTGCCAATATTGATCGCGTTCCTGATATGGAGGAATCGGAGAAACTTCGTTTGAAAGCAGAAGCTAAAGCAGTGGTTGCAGTGTATTATACTCACATGTTGCGCCATTATGGTGGTCTGCCAATCGTGGACAAGGCTATTTCACCAGCAGAAGAAGCCATGCCTCCACGCGCAACGTTGCAACAAACGGTCGACTTTATTGTCCGATTGTTGGATGAAGCGATTGCTTGCCCGGAATTTCCTTGGCATATCTCCGAAGAGGAGATCGGCAACTGGGATGGACGTATGACTAAAGCCGGTGCGATGGGTCTGAAAGCTCGATTGTTGCTTTTTGTAGCGAGTCCGCTGTTTAACAATGATCGTCCGTATTTTGATGGTGCGGCTTCGAACGATTTGATGACTTGGTTCGGTGGTTATAGCCGTGAGCGTTGGAAGAGTGCGGTTGATGCGTGTGACGCTTTCTTTAAAGCTGTCAACACCAACGGATACTATAAATTGGTTGAAAAAGAAGATGTTAACCCTAGTGAATATCGTTATGCGTTCCGTGCGGCTTATTTCGATAGAGGAACAACTGAAACGTTGATTTCTGTTCGTAGAAGCGATTACTTTACGGCTAGTCAGCAGCCATACACGAGTCAATCTCTTCGTTGGGGAGCGATTTGCCCGACTAAGGAATATTTCGATATGTTCCAAACGGCCGATGGAGAAGACTTCGACTGGAATAATCCGGAACATACTAAAAATCCTTTTGTGAATAGAGATCCTCGCTTGAATGAAACGTTCATTTTGGATGGTGATATTTTCCAAGGACGTACTGCAGAGGTGACACAAACCAAAACGGACGATCCAACGAATTATCCTAAAGGAAGAGACTGGGGAGTGGGACAAGTTGCAGCAAAATCGTTGTTGACAGGTATAGCTTGCCGCAAATGGGGATTGGACCGTGCCGGTGAGTATAATGGACACATCATTCAATGGCCTCACTTACGTATTGCCGAGATCTATTTGAGCTATGCTGAAGCTTTGAATGAATATAACCAAGGTCCTAATGAATTGGCTTATCAATATGTCGATAAAGTACGTGCACGTGTAGGTATGAAAGGTTTGAAGAAAGGCTTGAGCCAAGAGGAGTTTAGAGAAGCTCTTTTACGTGAGCGAGCTTGTGAATTCGGATATGAGGAAGTGCGCTTCTTTGATTTGATACGTTGGAAGAAAAGCGAGAAGTTCACCTCTCCTTTGCATGGATTGAATATCTATAAGAATAAGAATGATGGTTCTTATATCTGTGAGGAGTTTCCTTTGCTTGGTGGAGCACAAAGTCGTTCTTGGTGGAGTCCGGGCGGATTTTCAGAAAAGTGGTATTTGAGTGCTTTCCCATTGGATGAGGTTAATAAAGGCTATGGGTTGGTGCAAAACCCTGGTTGGGAATAATATATCTGAAAAACATAGATCAATAAAAGTATGAATAAAAGATTTAATATAATACTAGCAGGTGTCTTGTGCTCGATGAATTTGATGGCGCAAGTAGACACGTTAGCAACTCATAAGAACGACGGCGTTGTAGATTTTGGTCGCAATGTGACTTATGACTCTAAGGAGGTGACCGGTGCTGTTTCTGTGGTTTCTAGTGATAAGCTTTCACATAAGAATAGCATTAACCCGACGAACCAACTTTATGGTATGATTCCGGGTCTTCAGGTTTTACAAGATGCCGGTGCAGCTTGGGAAGATGGTGCTTCTTTGTATATACGTGGTATGGGAACCTTGAGTGCCAAGAATCCTCTGATCTTAGTCGATGGGTTTGAACGCTCGCTTAGAGAATTGAGTGCAGAAGAGATTGAATCGGTTACTGTGTTGAAAGATGCTGTGGCAACAAGTATTTATGGTATTCGCGGAGCTAATGGCGTTATTCTGGTAAAGACTAAGCGTGGTTCTTTGACTTCTCCTCAAATTAATGTCTCTTATGAATTCAATATGGCTACACCCAATCGTTTGCCCGATTTTGTAGACGGTTACGGTTATGCTTCTGCATTGAATGAAGCGCTGAAAAACGACGGTTCGTTACCGCGTTATTCGGAATCTGAATTGGATGCTTTCAAGAACCAGACTTATCCGGGGTTTTATCCGAATGTCGATTGGGTAGGTGAGGCTCTGAGAGAACGCAGCTATGGTGATAACGTGACCTTCTCGGCACGTGGTGGTGGTAAATTTGTACGCTACTATACCATGTTGAATTTCTTGGATAATCGCGGTATCTTAAAACCAACAGATGATAACGACGGTTATTCTACTCAATTGAAATATTCTAAGTTGAACATTCGTACAAACTTGGATATCACTGTTTCACCTACAACTACCGTGCAATTGAACTTGTTGGGTAACTTTTCTGAACATAATCGCCCGGGTACCGGCGTTGATGATATTTTCACTGCGTTGTATCAGGTGCCTGCAGGAGCTTTCCCTATTCAAACTGAAAGAGGAATATGGGGTGGAACGACTTCATATGAGAATAACCCGATTGCTAATATCTCTGCAAGAGGATATGCCCGCTCACAAACTCGTGCTCTGTTTGCCGATATGCATCTAAAACAGGATTTATCGTTTATATTGCCGGGGTTATCAGCTGGCTTTAGCATTGCTTTAGACAACTCTGCTGCATATTGGGACAGTAACACTAAGAACTTCGGATATGAGTCTGCTTTATTGAACCTTGAAACAGGTGAAAAAGAGTTCTCAACTCTTCGCAATGAAGGTACTCTCTCTTTCTCTAAAAGTGTAGGTGATGTTTCAACTCATTTTAACTTTGGCGCTTATGCGAATCTGTTGCAACAATCGGGTAAGCATCGTTTGAATACGACATTGGCTTATTCAATGGATAAGACGAGCTCGAAAGGAAGAAATTCCGGACGTGCATTTCTGGATATCGTGGGACAAGCACACTATGCGTATAATAACCGTTATCTGGTCGACTTGTCTGTATCAGGTTCTGCGTCTAGCGTCTTGGAACCTAGTAAGCGTTGGGGACTCTTTCCTGCCGTTGGTGCCGGATGGTTATTGTCGGAAGAAGATTTCTTGAAAAACGACTGGTTGGATTTCTTGAAGTTGAGACTATCGTATGGTATTTCTGGACGTGCTGATTATGGTATGAACTTGTACCAAGATATCTACAGCTCAGGAGGCTCTTATTTCTTTAAAGATACGCCAACGTCGATCAGTGGTATGAAGTTCAGTCAGCTAGGTGTGCAAGGTCTGACTTACGAGAAATCGCATAAGTTTAATGTGGGGGTTGATTTTAAAGCGTGGAAGAAATTATCGTTATCATTCGATGCGTTTTATGATCATCGTACAGATATTCTCATTAATGGGGATAATGCCATCTCGGATGTTTTAGGTATGAAAGCACCAAACATCAATGCCGGTGTGATCGATAATAAAGGCGTTGAAGCTAGCTTAAGCTGGGATGATCAGATCTCGGATTTTACTTATCATATTGGATCTCAGTTCTCATTTGTACGTAACAAGATCATCAATCAGAATGAAGAGTACCGTCCTTACGATTATCAGAAACGTACTGGTGGCTCTTTAAATCAGATGTTTGGTTATGAAGTGGTAGGGATCTATCAATCTCAAGAAGAGATCGATAACCGTGAAGTTAAACAGTATTTGGGAACAGTTCGTCCGGGTGACTTGATGTTTAAAGACCAAAACGGAGACAACCGCATTGACTCTTATGATCAAATCGCATTAGGATACAACTCTGTTTGTCCTGAGATTTATTACTCTTTTGATTTGGGAGCAGAATATAAGGGATTAGGTTTTTATGCTTTATTCCAAGGAGTCGGTAACTATAGTAAGATGCTCGATACGAGAAGTATCTATCGTCCGATTGTTGGAAACAACACGATCTCGACCTATTATTATGAGAATCGTTGGAGTGAGTCGAATCCTAACGGAACTCTTCCCCGGTTGACTTATTCCGGATCGGATAATAATTATAATAATAACTCGTTGTGGGTTGCTGATGCCTCTTTCTTAAAACTTAGAACATTAGAACTCTATTACAATCTTCCGAAAAAGCTGTTGAAGAAAACTCGCGTCATTGATGGAGTGAAAGTTTTTGCTCGCGGACATGACTTGTTTTGCCTCGACAAAATTGATATTCGCGATCCGGAGGCCGTTGGTGCTGTGCATCCAACAATGACTCAATATGCGTTTGGATTTAATTTATCTTTCTAAAAAATAGAACAATATGAAATCTAAGAATAAATATTTTACCCTACTTCTGTCTCTGTTCATATTCGCAGGATGTGACTTTATGGACTGTAATGAGTCGGATTACTATTCATTGGACGAGATTCAAGGCAGTTACGAACGTGTAAAGCAGTTTGCAACAAATGTATACAGTTACCTGCCTCAAGATTTTGGGAGCATCGATGGAGCAATGCAGGATGCGGCAACCGATGATGCTGTTCATGTTTATGAGACTTCTGACGTCCAACGATTTGTGAATGGATCATGGTCGCCAAACAATACGATCGATGATAAATTCTCTCATTATTACGCAGCGATTCATGATGCGAATTTCTATCTTGATAATATGCTTGGGCTCACTTTCGAGGATTCAAAGTATTCTGATGAGTATGTCGATTGGATGAAAGAGTATCCGAACTATGAGTATGAAGTTCGCTTCTTACGTGCATTTTACTACTTCGAACTAGTGAAACGTTACCAGAATATTCCCCTGATCAAGACATGCATCAGTATGGAAGAGGCCAATAAGGTTGAACCGGTATCTTCTCAAGCGATCTTTGACTTTATCATTTCGGAGTGTACTGAAGTGGCCAAATCTTTGCCGGTTAGTTATGCAACCTTTGGAAAAGATAAAGAAACCGGACGTGTAACTAAGGGAGTGGCTTTAGCTTTAAAAGCTCGTGCGGCCTTGTACGCGGCAAGTCCATTGTACAACCCGAACAACGATAAGAGTAAATGGGTGGCTGCAGCAGAAGCTGCTTATGAGATCATTGGTGATCAAGCGAATTTAGGTTATAGCTTGGATAGTAAGTTTGCCAACTTGTTTGGTGCACAGAACAATAAGAGTAAAGAAGTGATCTGGGCACGTCCAACAAGTCCGAGCAACACGTTCGAAGCCTCTAATTTCCCAATGGGAGTAGCCGGTGGTAAAACGTCGACTTGTCCGACAGAGAACTTGGCTAGTGCATTCGAGATGGCTAACGGAGAATTATTCGATTGGTCCAATGAGGCCATGAGGAATGATCCTTATGCGAATAGAGATCCTCGTTTTTACTTGACGATTGTTCATAATGGAATGAAATGGCCTGCAGCAGCTCCTGTGGAAATCTTCGAGGGAGGAAGTAATGGACTACCATTGACGAATGCCACTAAAACGGGATATTACCTGCGTAAGTATGTCAACAATAGCGTTAGTTTTGAACCGGGTACTTCTACAGCAAAGGTGAACCATAACTGGGTTTTATTCCGTTATGCAGAGATTTTATTAGATTATGCTGAAGCGATGGTGAATGCTCATGGAAACATAACAATGACTACCGATAAATGTGGCATGTCTGCTTTAGAAGCGGTTAATCAGGTTCGTGGCCGATCGGGCGTTAATCTTCCTGCTCTCACAACTGCGCTGTCATCTGACGAATTCTTGAAACGTTTGAAAAACGAACGAAGAGTTGAACTGGCGTTTGAAGGTCATCGCTTTTGGGATTTACGTCGTTGGAAAGAATTGAATGATTCAAAGAACATTTATAAAGTGAAAGTGACGAGTGTTGAATCGGGAGTTAATTATGAAAAAGAACTTCTAGAAACTCGCACGATCAGCAATAAGTTGTATTTTTATCCAATATCTAATTCTGAGCTATTTAAGAATAGTAATTTAACTCAGAATCCGGGATGGGATTAAAAGAATCATAAAAAGATATTGGAGGATCTTTATGTCATAAAGATGTTATGGATCTTCTAATATCTTTTATTCAAGTAATAACACTTATGAAAAAGAAATTAAGAATATTCCTTTGGGCTTGGACTTGTGTTGGGGCTTTTACTGCATGTTCTGAATCTGAAGAGATCAATGAGCCCGGTTTGTCCCCGATGGTTGATGTGGCTACACCGACTCGTACTCTTCCGTCCAATGACAAAGTTGGTACGGATTGGACATTGGTCTTTAGTGATGAGTTCAATGACGGAAAGATTGATTTTAACAAATGGACGGTGAACCATTCTACAACTAGCCGTACGCCTCGTCCGCTTCTTGGTATTAAGGAGTGGTATTGGAAACAAGATCAAGTTTTAGAATCGGATGATCATTTAGTGCTTAAGGTTCGTAAGGTTGGTAGTGATGTCATGTATTGCTCATCAGTTTATTCTTATAAGAAGTATGCTTTCAAATATGGATATATTGAGGCTAGAATGAAGATCGCCGATATTAAGAAAGCAACTCATACGGCTTTTTGGCTACAAAATACGAATGTAAATGCAGTCGACGGTACCGGTAATGATGGGGCTGAAGTTGATATTTTTGAGTCTGCATATGTTGCCGATAAAGCAGCATCGACCATTCATATTGATGGCTATGGAAAGGATCATCAGCAGAATCATATTGAATACGAATCTGTAAACTTACATGACGATTATCATATCTGGGGATTGCTTTGGGATGAGAATTCGTTAAAAGTGTACTATGACGGCGTGTTAAAAGCTGAATTTGATGGAAAATGGATACCTAAAGTGGAAGAGTATATTCAGCTTTCCACAGGAGCAACATTCAGTAATGAAGGCAACTTCATTGATCAGCCTTCTGATTCATGGTTGAGCGAAGCGTATGTCGATTATGTGCGTGTGTGGAAATTAGGTAGTAGATAATAATTAAAGGTAAATAAAATGAAAATAAAGCTGTTAGGAGCTTTAAGCTTGTTCGTGTTTAGTTCATGTGTTGGAACTGGGAAGAAAGACATAGTGAGTGTCGGTTTTGAAAGAGCCGAACAACAATTATCAAGACAATTGAAGGCGGTTCCCGAACCAACAGAATATCCTCGTACTATCGGTAAAGATGGGAAGTTGAAAGCCACAAAATTGAACGATTGGACGGAAGGTTTTTATCCGGGTTGTCTATGGTATGTCTATGACTATGATAGAAAAGATTCTTGGAAAGAAGCGGCGATAAAGTGGACGGAAGCGTTAGAGCCTTTGAAGAAGTTGACCAATCATCATGATATTGGTTTTTTGATGTATTGTAGTTTTGGAAATGCCTATCGTCTGACGGGTAATGAAAAGTATAAAGAGATCTTGGTTGAGTCGGCACGTTCGTTATGTACTCGTTTTAATGAGAAGACAGGGTGTATCGAGTCTTGGAATTACCGTAAAGCGTGGAATGGGAAAGATGAGTGGTTCTATCCTGTGATCATCGATAACATGATGAATCTTGAACTCCTTTATTTTGCGACAAAAGTCACCGGAGATTCCATTTATGCGAATATTGCTAATAAGCATGCGGAGACTACTGCAAAGAACCAGTTCCGCGATGATTATAGCAATTACCATGTGGTCGATTACGATCAAGAAACCGGTGCGGTGCTTCATCAAGCGACTTGCCAAGGATTCTCCGATAACTCTGCATGGGCTCGTGGTCAGGCTTGGGCGATCTATGGTTATACGATGGCTTATCGTGAGACTCATAAGAAAGAATTCCTTGATATGGCTATTCATACGGCCGATTTTTGGTTGAATCATCCGAATTTGCCAGAAGACGGGGTACCGTACTGGGACTTTAATGCGGGTCAGCCGGGATATGTGCCGGATTGGAATTACGATCCATGTGCCTTTAAGGTGGTTCCTCGCGATGCTTCTGCAGCTGCTATTGCAGCTGCTGCATTCTTAGAGTTATCTGATTATGTCGACGGAGGAGAGAAATACGACAAAGCTGCCGAAAAGATTTTGACGAGTCTTTCTTCTGAGGCTTATTTAGCGAAAGAAGGATCGAATAGTAATTTCATCTTGATGCATAGCGTGGGGAGTATTCCTCATAATAATGAGATCGATGTTCCTTTGGTTTATGCTGATTATTACTATTTGGAAGCTCTGTTGAGATATCATAAGAAGCATCAGAAATGAGATGACGGAAAAGTCTGATTTCACATTTTACGATTGAATTTTATTATTTTGACCTGCTGACGTTTGTGCAGCAGGTTTAATTTCTTTATATAATTTATCTGATAATATGAATAAACGGATATCAAGTATAGCTGTCGCGTTTTTCTTCAACCTCTTCTTTCTGGCGTTGGCCGGTGAGGAAGGAAAACCTAAATTGCCATATTGGCAAGATATACAAACTGTTTCGGTAAACAAAGAAGCTCCTCGTACGGCTTTTATGACTTATCAAGATCGTCGGTCGGCACTGACTGGAAAATATGAGAATAGTAAGTATTATCAGTTGTTGAATGGAGTCTGGAAGTTCTATTATTCGGATTCTCATCGTTCTTTGCCTAAGGATCTTGTTGAACAGACTTCCAATGCCAAAGGATGGTGCGAAATTACTGTACCTGGCAATTGGGAAGTTCAAGGACATGGAACGCCAATTTATACGAATCATGGATATGAGTTTAAGGCAACTAACCCGCAACCTCCTCAGCTGCCTGAAGATATTCCGGTAGGAGTTTATCGGCGTGAGATCACTCTTTCTAAGGAGTGGCTGGATCGCGATATCTATTTGCATATTGCCGGAGCAAAGTCGGGTGTTTATGTCTATATCAATGGGAAAGAAGTAGGTTATAATGAAGATTCAAAGAATCCGGCTGAGTTTCTCATTAATGATTATGTCCGTGAGGGGAGTAACACTCTTGTCCTAAAGATTTTCCGTTGGAGCACAGGCTCATATTTAGAGTGTCAGGACTTCTGGCGTTTGAGCGGGATCGAACGAGATGTGTTTGTTTATGCTCAACCTAAGGTGGCGGTTAAGGATTTTAGAGTGATTTCAACTTTAGACGAAACGTATAAAACAGGACTTTTCAAGTTAGCCGTTGATGTGCGGAATACTTGTCCTAGTCGTAAGTCTGTGTCGTTAGCTTATGAGTTGCTGGATGCTTCAGGCCGACTTGTAGTAAGTTCTACGGCAAATTGTTCGTTGGAAGGTCATGGTCTTCAGACTGCTTCGTTCGAGAAACAGATCCCGCAAGTCCTGACGTGGACTTCCGAAAATCCCAACTTATATCGATTATTAATCACCATTAAAGAAGATGGAAAGACCACCGAAGTCATTCCTTTTCATGTGGGATTTCGTCGTATCGAAATAAAAGAAACCGATCGGTTGATGAAAAATGGCAAACCTTATGTCTTACTTTTGATTAACGGTCAGCCTTTGAAGTTGAAAGGAGTTAACATCCACGAGCATAATGAGAAGACCGGACATTATGTCACGGAAGAATTGATGCGGAAGGATTTTGAATTGATGAAACAGAATAATATTAATTCGGTTCGTCTTTGTCACTATCCGCAAGATCGTCGATTCTATGAGTTATGCGACGAGTTTGGTTTGTATGTTTACGATGAAGCCAATATCGAGTCTCATGGTATGTACTATAATTTGCGTAAAGGAGGCTCTTTGGGTAACAATCCGGAATGGTTGAAACCTCACTTGTATCGTACGGAAAACATGTACGAGCGTAATAAGAATTATCCGTCATTAACGTTCTGGTCGTTGGGTAATGAGGCTGGCAACGGATATAACTTTTATCAGACTTATTTATGGATTAAGAGCAAAGATAAAGATTTGATGGATAGACCGGTAAACTACGAACGTGCTCAATGGGAGTGGAACTCTGATATGTATGTTCCGCAATATCCTAGTGCAGAGTGGTTGAGACATATTGGTGAAACCGGATCTGACCGTCCAGTAGTGCCTTCCGAATATTCTCATGCGATGGGAAACTCCAGTGGAAATCTTTGGGATCAATGGAAAGAAATATATAAGTATCCTAATCTCCAAGGAGGCTATATCTGGGATTGGGTCGATCAAGGTTTACTTGAAGTGGATCAAAATGGTCGAAATTATTGGACGTATGGTGGCGATTATGGAGTAAATATGCCAAGTGATGGTAATTTTTGCTGTAATGGCCTTGTTGGCCCCGATCGTAAACCTCATCCGGCTTTAGCTGAGGTGAAATATGCTCATCAGAATGTTGCTTTTGAAGCTATTGATGTTGCAGCTGGACGTTATAGAGCGATCAATCGTTTCTATTTCACTAA
Organism: Bacteroides sp. QWL-09; assembly: GCF_058683585.1. Taxonomy (NCBI): domain Bacteria; kingdom Pseudomonadati; phylum Bacteroidota; class Bacteroidia; order Bacteroidales; family Bacteroidaceae; genus Bacteroides; species Bacteroides sp. QWL-09. The sequence goes on from NZ_CM178748.1 coordinate 502,725, forward strand.
CCTAAACAAATACGTGATCTGCTATGAGCTGACAAGTGGTGGAACGGTTTATAAAAAGGGTCAATTCGCATTGGATGTTGCACCACAAACAACCAAAGACTTTGAAATTCCTATGAAGGCGTTTAAACGTAAGCCCGGAATGGACTGCTTGGTCAATTTTAAGGTGATGACTGTGACTCCGGAACCGTTGATTACTATTGGACATGAGATCGCATGCGAGCAATTTGAGTGGACAATAGAGGGCGACAAGTCGCCTTACCGTTCTGTTGGTCCTAATTTGGATGTTCGCGAGACGGATCATCGGGTGACGGTCTTTTCTCATCAAGTTCATTTTGAATTTGATAAAGTGTTAGGTCGTGTGACGTCATATAAAGTGAATGGTAAGGAATATTTTGATCAGAACTTTGGTGTACAACCGAACTTCTGGCGTGCTCCGAACGATAATGATTATGGGAACACTAATCCTAAACGACTGCAGATCTGGAAAGAAGCTGGTCGTGACTTTAAGATTAATCGGACTTCCATACAACGAGATAAGGGCTTAGTGACATTGGCTGTAGTGTACGATTTGCCGACTGATAATCAGTATGTAATCTCTTATAAGATTTATCCGGATGGTATTGTCAATCTTCGTCTGAAATTTACACCAACAACCCGTGAGGCGGCACAAACAGATCTTTTAGAAGATACGCATCTAGCGACTTTCACTCCGGGAAAGAAGGAACAGCCTAAGAATCGCCTAGAGGTTCCTCGTATTGGAGTACGTTTCAGAATACCAAAACAGATGAATGTTGTGGAATATTATGGACGTGGTCCTGAAGAAAATTACATTGATCGCAATGCCGGTTCGATGTTGGGACGTTATAAAACGACAGCCGAAGAGATGTATGTCAATTATGTACGTCCTCAGGAAAACGGACATCGCACAGATACACGTTGGCTATCTTTAACCAATCGTGCCGGTAAGGGCTTGATGATTCAAGCCCAGAGAACAATCGGGTTTAATGCGTTAAGAAATACTGTAGAGGATTTCGATTCGGAAGATTCACCTCATCCTTATCAATGGAGAAACCGATCACCGGAAGAGATTAGCAATAAGAATGAGAGCGAGGCTAAGAACACCCTTCGTCGGATGAGCCACGTTAATGATATTGTGTATCGTAATTTCGTTGAAGTTTGCATTGATATGAAACAACAAGGCATAGCCGGTTATGATAGCTGGGGGGCTAAAGTACAGCCGGGTTACACGATTCCGGCAGATCAACAATACGAATGGAGTTTTACGTTTGTACCGATCAGTAAGAAAGGGGATATTGATCGTTCTGTTCGTTATGATTATTAAGATCTAAAGCGGGTCTGCGGATCGGTTAAACGGTGTTAGTCGCATGTACTAACGCCGTTTTTTTTGTTTAGTTTGTGACTTTAGATTTTAATCGTTATCTGCTGTAATTACCCTCCGGCAAAATCATTCGATGCTGCCGGAGGGTTTCAGATTTTATCCGCAATGGAAATAGCGACGTACAAGATCGAGCACTTCTTCGGGCTTCTCTTGTAGATCGGCGCGTAGAGTGGAGTCGTCATAGCTTTCTAATTGACGGATGATGCCGTCGATCATAGCGGGACTGAAAACACTATACTGCTCAAAAATAGCACGTTGTGCTTGTAGGCATTTTGCAGAAGCCGCACAACTGTCCGGGAGTTGTTTCAGTGCCTCCAGCTTTTCTTTGTTTTCATTCTTGTGGATATTGACGTTGACATACGTCTTTTCGGCGAGTTCTAAAGCATGGGCTTGTTCGAAGCCATGGCGACAGGCAACGGCTAGTCCGGCTAGCAATTGATAGAGATCGGCCGATCCGTCGGGTGAACGCATCTCGACGGTTTGTTTTTGTGTGGTGTCGAAATTGGTTTGTTCTTCCAAGGGGTTGGCTAAGGCACACATGTCCATCTTTGAAGCCCATCCTAGTGGGACGCGCACCAATACCGAACGATTCCGATCGCCCCAACAAACGTTGGTTGGTGCTTCTTGGTGAGGAACAAGGCGGAAGTAGGAGGTTGGGTTTTTATTTCCAAACGCAGTGATCGATGGAGCTAATTCCATCATGCCTGCAATCGCTTTACGAGCGGTCTCGGATAGAACGCCGTTTTCGAGCATTTGGTTACGACCGTCTTTCATGATACGCATGTGCACATGAAGTCCTGAGCCCGCTTTTCCGACAGTTATTTTTGGAGCAAAGGTGACGTTATAGCCCAATCGATAACCTAATGTGCGGATAATCCATTTGGCGATCATGAGTTGATCGGCGGCATTTTCGGCACGAACCGGTAAGAACTCAATCTCGTTTTGTTCGTAGATCTTGCCGTCGAGGGTGAAATTACCCACTTCTGAGTGACCGTACTTGATTTGTCCCCCGGTTTGGGCGATATACGACATGCATTGGGTGCGAAACTCATTGAACTTGGCATAGGGCGACGATTCATGATAACCTCGTTGATCGGTTGCTTCGTACATTCCGCTATCGGGAGCAATGACATAATATTCTAACTCGCCCATGGCTTGAAATTCCATGCCGGTCACTTCTGTGAAAGCTTTGCAGGCTTTATGTAGGGTGTATTCCGGTGAACTTTCGAGGGGTTGTCCGTCTTTATTGAAGAACGAACAAAGCATCGATAGGGTCGGTAATTCGGCAAACGGATCGATAAAGGCGGTCGAGAATCGTGGGATCACGTATAGATCGCTACTTCCGGCTTCTATGAATGAGAAGAGGCTAGAACCGTCTACGCGTTCGCCGCAGGTTAGGATTGCATCCAGATAGGCTAGATTATTAATGACAAAGTTGAGTGTTTTTAAACGGCCATCCTCTGCCGGGTACATAAAATTGACCATGCAGATCTCTTTTTTTGAGATGTAGGTCATGATGTCCGACTTTGTAAATTCAGAAGTTGGCTTTTGAAAATATCTGACCAATGGATTGGCGCTCATCATAAGTTCTTGATTCATAAGAATGTGTTTTTCGTTAGTGTATAATTAACGGTTATTTATGCGCCAAATATAGCAAAAAGATAGAAATCTGGTTTTTGTATCGTTATTTTTTTAGTGCTATGCTTTCTTTTTTTTTGTAGAGGCTTTGAATCTTAAGTTATAGTTCTTTTATCATTTCAAATTGTTTACCGATTGGATGAATGTTTTTAGACTTAAGAAAATCGGTCAAAGAGTGGCTGCTGATATCTGTATTGATGACTTTGACAGACTGGCATTGATTGAGATTCAAGACCATTTCCAGTAACACGGTTCCGATGCCTTTTCGACGGAACATCTTGTCTACCCCTATCTGAGTGACATCACCGGACTTTGGTTCAAAAACGATGTAACCGATCAATCGATTTTGATGAAAAGCCCCTAGAGTTTTAAAATCTTTAAGAGCTCTATTAATGGACTCAAAACTATTTTGCCAGGATGGGCGGAAATCCCAAAACGAGGAGAGTGACTCGGCGTCGTTGAGAGTTATGGGGAGTAATTCGTAAGAGAGATTGATCTTTTTAGATCTGTTCTCAATGAGGTGGCTCTCTTGTGTGAAATAATAGAACTCACGGGTCTCTTTGAAACCTAGTTTACGGTAGACCGAAACAGCAGTGGTGTTATGTTGTAAGACTTCTAATACATATGATTTGACGCCCGCCTTTTTTAAGAATGGAATGGAATATTCAAACACTTGTGTGGCTAACCCTTTTCCTTGGTGGCTTTTTAAGGTGCCTGTTCCGGTATCATAAGCGGTTAATGTTCCGTAGAAATCTCCAATGCCATTGCAGGTAAAGGATACCATTCGATTTTCTTCAAAGGCTCCAAATGAGAGCGCCGGATTGAAACCACGACGTTGTAACATGGTTCGAAGTTCTTCTTTGTTTAGTTGTACTTCATAATGGGCGAAAGCTTGTGTAAAGGTTTCGAATAAGTCGTCGAAAGAAGTTTTACTTAGAGATTTGATTTCCATGTTATTAGTGTTTTAAGGTGAGTTGATGATCTGTTCTTTTTAATCGCTTTACTTCGGTTTAACTCTTACGTTTACTTTTATCTTATTAGTATGAAAAAGGTTTGGAGTAATCACACCCCAAACCTTGTTTTTTTTATTTTGACTGGTTTATCCTAGTCGGAATGTAACCCATGCCTCTTTTATTCTATCGGAATATAGATCTCCGTTTTAAGTTTATCAGGAGCCGTGCGTCGAGGATCGCTGACGTATTTTTCAAAACAGTAGTTGCCTTTTGCTTCGAAATCGTTTTTGGCCAATAGCTCGCCGTATATCTTATCGTATGCTGCTCCGATTTTGCAGTATTCGCCGATATAAGTAAACAGTGCAAAACGCCCGCCTTGGATCTCTTTTACACCGATCTCGCCATGAGGCTCGGCCGGCTTGCATACCCGCAGACCGATCTCGCATTTTTGGTTTTCGTCTGCTGTAATCTCCGGATTATCGTAGTATAGAGCGAGGTGTTCGATACCTGCCGAATAGAGGCCTTGTTGTTTAACTTCATCCCATAAACGCATAAAATACGAACTATAGTCGATTTTGCTGTAGTTGCCGTTGACATTGATGTAAAGAATGCTTTTAGAGTCTAATTCTACGGCTTTGCCTTTGGATAGCTTAACTTCTGTTTGAACGGATTGAGTGGTCATCATCTTGTAATTTTTAGTGGTTCTATAAGTTGTTGGTGAGAGGCCAAAGAGTTTTACAAAAGCTTTAGTTAAAGACGATGGAGTGTCATATCCCACGATATAGGCTATTTCCGAAATGGGTTTATCGGAGTAACGTAAAAGTTTCGCCGCTGTTTCTACTCGAGTGCGTACAATAAATGCCCCGATCGGTTCTCCCAGGTGGGCACGTATGATGCGGTGAAAGTGAAACGGCGAGAATGCCGATATGTCGGCAAGGGTACGGATATCGATTTCGCTGTCAAGGTGAGCTCTAACGTATTCAACAACGTTATCGACTCTTCGTCTGTAATCTTCTGCTGTGCTTAATTTCTTTTTCATCTCCATGCAAAGGTAGGGCAACCTTTACTCAATCACTTTTCCAAAGTTGCTAAATCTGTTTGACTAAAAAAACTCTTAATGTTAAAAACGTTTGGTGTATTTATGGCAATAGGGTTGTTTGCCGGTTTTTAGGTAATAATCTTGGTGATACGTTTCAGCCGGATAGAACTTTGAGGCTGTTGTAATCTGGGTCACGACATTATACCCTTTGGTCTTTAATTCTTTGATCAGCTTATGTACGATTGTTTTCTCTTCAGGGGTACTGAAGAAGACTTCCGATCGGTACTGATTCCCAAAATCCGGACCTTGGTGATTCTCTTGAGTCGGGTCATGGATTTCGAAGAAGAGCTTAACTAAAGTGGTATAATCGATCTGCGACGGGTCGTAAATGACGCGTACGGTTTCTGCATGACCGGTCTTTCCTGTTGATACTTCGTCGTAACTTGGGTTTTTCACTTTCCCACCCATATAGCCTGATTCAACGCTTAAAACTCCCTTCTGTTGCTGAAGGAGATGCTCAACGCCCCAGAAACATCCACCGGCAAAAAAAGCCTCTTTGGTGTTGGGAATGAATTCCATTGAGATGGAATTGACGCAGTGACGGACATTCTTGTTCGTAAAACGCTCGCCAACAAAGACATGTCCTAAATGCCCACCGCAATGAGCACAGATGATTTCTGTTCGTCTTCCGTCTTTGTCGGGAACTCGTTTGATGGCTCCGGCAATTTCGTCATCAAATGAGGGCCAACCACATTCTGAATTGAATTTGTCTTCCGATCGATAAAGAGGTGATCCACATTGCTTACAAGTATACACACCTTGGACTTTGTTGTTGGTGTACTTTCCGGTGAATGGATGTTCTGTCCCTTTATCAATGATGACTCTTTTTTCTTCGGGTGTTAATTCTTTCATGATTCTATTTCCCTGATTGTTTTGTGCATCTATTGAACATGCGATTAATATAAAGAGTAGTGATCCTATTATTTTATTCATGGCTCTATCGTTTTAAGTTTAAGCATGGATTGATCTGCTATTCTCAATACCGGAGGCTAGTTCTCCTGTAAAGATTTCGTTTTTTTTGTTATTGGGCAAATTTTAAAAGGGTATTTCATTATTAAACTTCTTTTTTTTATAAAATGTTCTGATCTTATGGTTTAAAAAAAGTTTTGAAGTTTAAAATCGAGTGAAATAATAGGAGTAACCTTCTCAATCGTTTATTTCGTTAGAAAATAAAATGGGTCCACCTTAAATTAGAGACAACAGATCGTTGTAAAATAAATAATATTGATAAATTTGCGAGAATGAATGATGACCGAACTAAATGGCAAGTTGACGTGTTGTTCTTTTTATTTGATTCTTTGTATTAATCTTAAATTATTTATTTTATGAATTCATTTATTGGAGAAATCAGAGCCTTCCCTTACACCTTCGTGCCGTATGGGTGGCTGGAATGTAATGGACAATCAGTGAGTATACACCAATATCAGGCATTATACTCTATTCTTGGCATCCTTTATGGGGGCGATGGGACAACAAATTTTAATTTACCTAATATTCAAGGACAATGCCTTGTGGGTGAAGGTTATGTTCCCGGAGGGTATTTCGGGTATCATCGAGGAAGTCGTTATGGTTCTGAAACAGTGGTACTTTCTGAGAACAACCTACCTCCTCATAGCCATGATTTTCTTGGCAAGGGTGGTGTGGATGTGACTAGAACCTCTGAACCCGGTCATGATAATTTGTCTTATCTGACTAATATTACTTATCAGCGTCCTTCGGACCCTACTCCTAAGATGGCAATGTCTTATCTGGATCAACCGATTAACTCGGTTGTTTTAGCCGAAAAAACGATCACTCCTAATGGCTCTTTAGTCAGCGGACCGACTCCACATGAAAATAGATCGCCATTTTTGGCTATTCGTTATTGTATTTGTGTGATGGACGGGGATTATCCGGTTCGACCTTGGTGAGTAATAAATGATTAAAATATAGAAATATGGATAATTTTTTAGGTGAAATTAGGCCGTTTGCTTTTGGTAAGATTCCAAGCGGATGGCATTTGTGTGACGGTACTTTATTGAATATTACAGAGCATCAAGCGCTTTACTCTTTGATAGGTTTTGCCTTCGGAGGGGATAACAGAATGACCTTTGCCTTACCGGATTTGAGAGGTCGGGTGATTGTGGGCAGTGATTACTCTAAATACATACAAGCTAAAAAAGGGGGATATGAAACGGTTAAATTAGTAAGCTCTGACATCAACCATCGCCATCGCATGCATGTGGAAGCTGCACTGGGGAAGACAACGATTCCAACGAATATCTTAGCTATTCCTGATGTGACTAGCTTACCATCTGAGGAAATCAATATTTATGCAACGAATAATGATGCCCCTACGGTTGCTCTTAATCCTACAACCATTGCTCCACAAGGAGGTGATATCGCGCATAACAATGTGCAACCTTATTTGGCTATAAATTATTGTATTGCGTTGACCGGAGTTTACCCACAGAGGTGGTGAGCCTTTATTTATGTTACTTAAAATTAAATAATTATGGATGGATTTATAGGTGAAATTAGAGCATTTGCAGGAAGCTATGCTCCTGAGGGATGGCGTATTTGTGATGGGAGTTCATTGAATATTAATGCTTATCCTGCTCTTTACTCTTTAATCGGTACAACATATGGTGGTGATAGTGTATCGTTCAGATTACCGGATTTAAGAGGGCGCATGCCGATTGGTTTTGGAACGGGACCACAGCTCACTCCTCAGCCTTTAGGAACACATGGTGGTATTGAAGCGGTGACTCTAGAACTGAAAAATTTAGCATCTCATACTCATCGAGTGATGATTGATACGACCGGGACACCTGTTAAGACCCCCTCTTCGAGTACTTATTTAGGAAAGATGGTCTCACCGGAAGCTACCATACAAGGTTATCTTCCGGGGGCGACTACCGCACCGAAAGATATTCTTATGGATCAGACGACGGTATTACCTGCCGGTGGAGGAAGCGCTCACCTTAATGTAATGCCAACCACAGCGGCCACTTACATCATTTGTGTTGATCAAAATATATATCCTGAATTTAACGATTAAAACGTATGGTTATTGGAGTGATTTCAGATTCTGATGCTTTTATTCCACTAGTGGGAATGTTGTTGTCGCAGAGAATAAAAGTTTCAGTATTCTACTCTCCGAGTCCTGATCTATTTGTTAATCGACAAGTTGAACTGTTTTCGCGACAGGTCGGCTTGTCGATTGTTATAGAGGGGGAGAAGGATGGGGAAGTGTACGACTGGTTGCATCACCAGATGGTTGATGTTTGTTTTGTCATCGGTTATAATCGACGCATTGCTTTGGACCGATTGAAAGGTGTCTCGACTCAGCTGTTTAATATACATTTTGGACTTTTACCCTCTTTTCGAGGTCCGTCTCCGGTGTTTTGGCAGCTTAAGAAAGGAGGGGCTCATTTAGGGCTTTCCATCCATCGACTGGCAGATCAATTGGATCGTGGGGAGGTGTACTGGAAAAAAGAAATTCCCAACCTGCCACATTATAATCTTAGATATGTGTCTCAATTATTCAATCAGTTGTGTGTTGAGGGAGTGGCCTTTATCCTTCAGCGTTTGGCCAATCATCAGGCACTTATTGCAATTACTGACCAGTCGGCTGTATCGGATTATCAGAAGCGTCCCACCTTAAAAGATGTTTCTATCGACTGGACGCAAATGAAGGCGTCGGAAATCGTCGATTTAGTTAAAGCTTGTAATCCTTGGAATAAAGGGGCAATAACTTCTTTCAAAGGACAAGAAGTGAAACTGATGGATGCCGTGATTGGAGGGATGAGTGCTGGGAAACCGGGTGAGATCACCGATTTAAGTGAAAAGTTGAGCATTGCAACGGTCGACGGAAAAACACTAGAGAGCTCTATGCTCTTTTTTATGGATGCTTATTGGAGCGTTCATCATTTGCAGTCGATGGGATTTCGAGTAGGGGACCGATTTGAAGCGTTGAGTTTTTGAGTTAGTGTAGAGGAATAGAGGTGTAGGTGGACAGAAAGGTGAGACGATAGAGATGTAAGATGATAAATGAATAATTAAAGCACAGACAAGAGATGGGATTTATTTTTGGAGTGATTCGTTTAGATCAAGGGCAGGTGAAAGAGCCCGAATTGCGCAGACTTTCTGAAGCTGTGGCATTTGAAGATTTTGAACATAAAATAGAGTTGATTGCTCATTATGGTGTAGGCTATTGTTGGAAACAAAATAGAGAGCCTGAAGCGAGTATTTATATAGACGACTGGGTTACGGTCGTGGGGAATGGACAGCTTTATAATCAGGGTCAAATTGGAGATTATGGCGCGGAGGTAGCGTTATCGGAGACGTTTGCTTCTGCTTATAAGAGAGATGGAGAACGATTTGTAGAGCATATCGATGGGGATTTTTCGGCCGTGATTATTGATCATCGGCTGCGAAAAGTTTTACTCTATCGTGATCACATCGGTACTCATTCTTTGTGTTACACCCTTAAAGATGGGATGCTTATTTTTGCTTCTCATGAGTTCGGTATGGTTAAATCTCGCCTCATCAAGACTGATCTTTCCGAAAAACGATTCATCAGCCGCCTTTCGCTTCATCATGCGCAAGACTATCAGCAGACCGCTTTCAATGAGATCTTAAGAGTGGTTCCCGGGCATTTGTTGTCCATCTCCGAGAAGAAAATAGAATCTTTAAAATATTGGTATCCTGAGAAAATCAAGCAGAACCGTTCGTTGACGTTAGAGGACTCTATTGCCACGTTACGTCGGTTGATGGTTCAAGCGGTTGCTAAACGGGTTAATCCTAAGAAGGTGATGGGGGCACACCTGAGTGGAGGGCTGGACTCTTCGGGGGTGACAGCGATTTTGGCTGATCTGGTGACCGATAAGGAACGGTTGACGACCTACTCTTGGACACCGGATGAGAAGGAGGAGGTTGAAGGAACCGATGAACGTCATTTGATTGATGATTTCGTCAGTGAAAAGGAGATCCGGGTACGTTATCGGCCAAATAGGCAGGAAGCTTTTAAGAATCTGATTTCGAGTCCGGAATTCGAGAATATGGAGGTCGAAGAAGCGGTGATGAAAATGGCTCAGGAGGATGGCACTGAACTGATTTTTAGTGGTTGGGGAGGAGATGAATTTGTCTCTTTAAGTACCCGAGGTGTATTTAATCATTTGGTACTCCGCTTTAAATGTCGTTCTCTTTATCAATGGTTGAAACGTTTTGGAGTCAGGCAGATGTTGGCGCGAACTCAAGGAGAAATTATGCCGTTAGTTCTACCATCGTTTCTTCTTAAAGGTCGGATTAATAAGAAAAAAAGGCTGTTGGGTTTATTTTATAAGTCATTTGTCTTGAAACATTTCATCTCTTTGGCCTTTTCTGATAGGAAATGTCCTTACGGCTGGGGAGGTAGGCGACGGTTTATGATGAATTTATTGCACAATTATCATCTTCCTAGACGCATGGATTCATGGTTTATGTTTGGTGAGAAATATGGGATAGAATATAAATACCCTTTACTCGACAAGGAGTTGTTGGAATTCTGGTTCTCGATTCCGGTAGAATATACTTATCACCATTTTATTTCACGGTATTTGTATCGTGAAGCGATGAAGGGGATTCTTCCCGAGTATATTCGGCTAAGACCCGATAAACATGAAGAGTGTCTTGATCGTTTTGTTAAGCGTAGACGCATTCAATTCGTGGAAGATTGGATGCAGACGAAAGGGTCGACAAGTGATCCTAAACAATTAAGCTTTATCGATTGGGAATGTTTCGAAAAAGCTGTTGAACGCTTAAAAACGGCAAAAGATATTGAACAGTTTCTCTGCGTTAAGGAAATCTTGCGGCATCAAGAGCTTTGTCGTCATTACCTTTAAGGTCAATAACGGCTCAGTCTGAGGAGATTCAACTTTTTATTTTTTGTAGTATCTGAAGACTTGAATCAGTAAAAAGATATAGGTTACAATCGCAATACCCCAGATGATGGATAGATGCTGACTGAAAAACGCACTAAGATAAGTTCCCAGAAGGACGCCTATTGCAATAAGGCAAATTTTAAACAAAGCAAAGTCAACGATTGTAAAGTGTTGAACAGCTTTCATTAATTGTTGAATGAGGTTAGCCATAATCATTTGATTTTAAAGGTTTCATGATAATATATAACGCGGTTACAACGTATTTGTTTAGACGATGATAGGGAGAAGCCTACCGAACGGATATTGATCGTTGGTAGGCTTCTCCCTATGAAAGCCGTTTTCTTTTTATGAAATTTGGGATTAATTATAACGAGTGAGGTTATAATCTTTTTAATCCTTTCAACTCTTGCTTGTCTTTTACCTCAATCAAGCTGATGGCATATCCTCCTCCGGGAGCGGCTTTGAGGGTTAGGCGACTCTTGGCGGTAATGATCCCTTTACGAATGACGTAAGCTTGAGGGTTCTTTTCGTAATGGGCCTCTTTAGCATCGGAATAGATGGTTGCGATATAGGTTTTGTCGCGATCCAGATAATCGAAAGTGAGTTTCGATAGGTGACCGTTTTCGTCGCTTGTATTTCCAACGAACCAGTTGTTCGTTCCTTTGGCTTTGCGAGCTACCGTGATATAGTCACCCGGTTCGGCCTCAAGGTAGCGACTATCGTCCCAGTCGACCGCTACATCTTTGATAAACTGAAAGGCATCCAGATGCTTCTCGTAGTTCTCGGGCAAGTCCGCTGCCATCTGTAGGGGACTGCACATGGTGAGGTACAATCCGAGCTGACGGGCAATGGTGGTTCGCGCATATGAGTGGTTGTCGGGGTTGACTTTCCAGATCTGTGTTTCGAAAATACCCGGGGTATAGTCCATCGGACCACCTTTCAGACGGGTGAATGGTAGGAGTGTGGTATGATCGGGGTTATTGCCGCCGAACGATTCGAACTCGGTACCGCGAGCCGATTCATTGCCAATTAAGTTGGGATAGGTACGGCATAGTCCGGTGGGGTGTATCGCTTCATGACCATTGACCATCAGACGATAATCGGCCGCTTTAGTGACGGCGTAGAGGTAGTGATTCACCATCCATTGTCCGAAGTGATGTTCGCCGCGGGGAATGATGTTACCGACATACCCACTTTTTACGGCGGGATAATGGTGGTCGACCATAAACTGATAGGCTTTGTCCATCCGTCGTTCGTAGTTGCGTACCGACCCGGAGGTCTCATGATGCATAATCATCTTGATTTTTTTCGAAGCGGCATAGCGCTCGATCTCGTTCACATCAAAATCCGGATAAGGGGTCACAAAGTCGAAGACATTGTCTTTCTGGTTGCCAATCCAATCTTCCCAACCAATGTTCCAGCCTTCTACAAGCAAAGCATCGAATCCATGAGCAGAGGCAAAGTCGATATAACGCTTCACATTGGCCGTGTTAGCCGCATGTTTACCACTAGGCTTGACCTCTGAATAATCGATCTGGTCGATTTTGATCGGTCCCGATTCGGTATAAGCCCAACTGCTTCTATTGGTGATCATCTCCCACCATACGCCCATGTACTTCATCGGTTTGATCCAAGACGTCTCTTTGAGCTTGCAAGGCTCGTTGAGATTGAGAATGAGGTTCGACGCCAAGATGTCGCGAGCATCATCGCTTACCATAATGGTACGCCAAGGCGACTGACAAGGGGTTTGCTGGTAACCTTTATTGCCGATGGCATCGGGGGTGAGGCACGATTCAAAGATCATATTCCGATCGTCGAGGGTTAGGCTGAGACACGAATAGTCGACCAAAGCCGCTTCGTGTAAGTTGAGGTACAGTCCTTCCTTGGTTTTCATCATGAGAGAGGTTTGTACGGTAGTGGCTGAGATCGGCGTTTGGGTGGCATTATCGCAGAACGCGCCATCCATCCGTTTCCTAATCTCGGAGAGGGGAGAGGTGACGATGCTGTATTCTTGAGTATCATAGTCGCCCGGTAGCCAGAAAGCGGTGTGGTCGCCCGTTAGGGCAAACTGTGTCCGTTCCTCTTTGATGGTGAAATAATTGAGGTTCTTTTGCAGGGGGAACTCGTAGCGGAACCCTAATCCGTCGTTATAGAGGCGAAAACGAATGAGGATGTGACGATCGGTTGAGGGTTGGTTGAGGGTAACAGCGAGTTCGTTGTAGTGGTTACGTATGGTTTTGGTTTCACCCCATACCGGTTCCCACGTTTCGTCGAAGGTGGTCTGCCGGCTATCGACCAGTACAAAGTCGTTGAGCAGACTGGGAACATTGACAAGCTCTAGGCCGAGTCGACTGGGCTTGATGACGGGTTGTTGTTTGTAGTGCAAGGCATAGCGTGGAACCCCGTTTTCGACGTTGAACGAGAGGAGTAGCTTGCCGTCGGGCGAATGGAGATCGATCGCCACAGCTTGAGAGGTGATGGCGATCAGCAGAGTGAAAAGAAAGAGTAATTTTTTCATATCATTTTTATCATTGATTAAAAGAACAAGACTGCCGCCTCTTTTGTTGAGAAAAAGACGGTAGTCCGATCCAAAATAGTACGGTTTAATTCAGTAGTTTAACTTAGTAGCTTACCTTAGTATCTTACCTCAGTGGTTTAATCTTTCAGATGTAACCTTTCAGATTTAACCTTTTATATTTAACCTTTCATGTTTAATATCCCGTGTTTTGTATGAGTTTGGTGTTTGCATTTATGGCCGATGTTGGGATTGGGAAGAGGGTGAAATGACTATCCACTTCCGGTACTAGCCCATGTGCCTTGGTAAATGTTCCAAAACGAATCATATCTTGTCGGCGATGACCCTCCCAAGCCAATTCAAATCCTCTTTCATTATAAAGATCGGTCAGCGTGGGTTGTTGGCTTAAGGGTTGAAGTCCGGCGCGAGTTCTCACGGCATCGATCAATGGTTTGGCTAGATCCGCTTTATCGTTATGGATCAGACATTCTGCTTTCATCAGTAGTATGTCGGCATAGCGATAGATTGGGAAATCGTTTGAGGCTCCACCACTGTGAGCGGGAGCAGCAGGCCAGAACTTCTGATTTCTTGCCCCGGCATTCGGTGCAGCTCCCGGATTGTCGAGATTGTCGATGGCCAATGAATAATGGATAAATCCATCCTTTTGAGGGCCGAAAGGTTGACTGCCGTAACGGAACTGCCGCTTGCGGATATCTTGATCATCGAACTTTTCGACATAGTCGCTCGGAACGACTGTACCATTCCATGCTCCAAATCCGAGTAGAAGTGTACCGTCATTTCCGCCAAAGCTTCGTACGGTGAAGATGTTTCGTCCGACGATGTCTACCTTGGTATAAATGGCTAAGATGGTTTCGTCATCGGGACAAACATCACCGAAAAGTTCGTAATATTTCGAACCTAACGGTTGCCGGCTATCTGCTTCACCCGAATGGAGGCTATATCCACCCTCGGCGACTTTATCGCAGGCTTTGAGACAATCGTCCCACATGGCTTTGCCGGTATAGACCTCGGCATTCAAATAGACCTTGGCCAAGAGAGCGTATCCGGCCCATTTATTAAAGCGACCGTAATAGTCGCCTCCTTTAGTGGCCGATAGCTGTTCGATGTTCGCTTTAAGCTCGTCGACAACGAAAGTGAACAATTCTTTTCGGTTCTTCTGTGGCATCTTGTCGACTGTGATGTTGTTGGTGGTGTAGAAGGGTACATGACCAAAATCGTCCATCAACAGATAATAGAAAAAGGCACGCAACACTTTGGCTTCGGCAATCTTTGAGGCTTCGGCATGCGACTTCTCAAGAAGATCGATCGCTAGATTCGCTCTAAAGACAGAGGCATAAAGCCAGTTCCACGTATTGGTAATGATACCGTGGTTTGGAAGGAACTTCCGAAGGTAGAGCTGAGAGAAGTCCAATTGCCAATCGCCGGTATTCCGATGAGGGACAACCTGTTCGTCGGACGACATGCAGTTTAGATCGTACCAGCCATTGTCTGCGCCGGCGTAACCCACACCGCCCCAATTGCCCGGAAGCTGTGAGTAGACATTGGCCAAGGCTACATCGGCTCCTGCCGGGGAGGCATAAAACTGATCGGAATCGTATTTGTCGTAAACCTGTTCGTTTACATTGGTACACCCTTGTAAGCCGATCGCGGTCAAAAAGATTGCTGTGATTATTTTTTTCATTTTATTCGATTGTTTCTGGTTATTTAAAGAGAACGTTAATACCTATTGAGATGGAACGTGTGCGTGGATAGATACCATTGTCCGAACCGAATCCATTGCTTCCACTAAAGTTTAATTCCGGATCGAGTCCTTTGTATTTGGTGAACAAAGCCAAGTTGGTGGCAGTCACTGATAGGCGCAACCCGTCGATGCCTTTCATCTTTTTGGTATTGAAGCGATAACCGATAGTGATATTGTCTAAGCGAAGGAAGTCGCCATCTTCTAGCCAAAGATCTGAAGCATATTTAGAGGTGTATAGATCGGTCTCTGTTGCACTGTTTAAAAGGTTTGACTTTCCTAAGTTCTCAAAGTAGCTGAAGTTTGCTCGTAGACTATTGTAGATCTTATTTCCTCCTGATCCACGGAATAGGATGGAAGCATCGAAGTTCTTATAACTCAATACCGGAGAGAAAGCATAGGTATAGGTGGGTAGTGCCGATCCTTCATAGAATCGATCGGGACTGGTGTTGCCGGTATCAATAGAACCATTCTTATCTCGATCGACGATGGTTTCTTCTTTATCGGCTGTCTTTCCCTCATGCTTGAGAATATAGAATGTGCCTACAGGTTTGCCTGCAATCAGATAACTGTTGGTTCCCCAAGGAACATTGATGGTGTTTAGAGGCACATTATCGATGCTTCCGTTAAGATTGACCACCTTATTCTTTAGCAAGGAGAGATTACCGTTGATCGATAGATGAAGATCATGACGTTCGATGAGTCGGACATTCAGATTCATATCGAGACCTTTATTGGAAAGGGTACCGACATTGGCCACGACACTGCCATAAGGGTATGGTGGTTGTGGTACGGTGTAGTTGAAGAGTAAATTCTTTGTTTGAGCACTATAAAGATCGATTGATCCTGACAGGCGACTGTTGAACAAGGCAAAGTCTAGTCCGATGTTGAACTGTTCACGCGTTTCCCATTTCAAATTACGATTACCGTTCTGTGTGATCGCATAGTTAGTGATCTGTTTTCCACCAAAATAGGTCTGTCCGTTTGCACCGACAAGATTGAGCGAACATTGAGGATAGAGTCCTTGCTGATTACCGGTGACACCATAACCGGCGCGAACTTTTAGACTATTCAAGAAGGTGATCGAACGCATGAACGATTCCTCGCTTAAAACCCAGGCTACTGAAGCCGATGGGAAGTTTCCCCATTTATGATCTTTTCCAAAGACAGAAGAGCCATCGCGTCGGATGCTGGCTGTGAACAGGTAACGGTTTAGATAAGAATAATTGAGACGTGCCAGGAAAGAGATCAATGTGCGGTCGTTCTTATACGAACTGATGTCGCCTGAGTTGATCTTGCTATAGTCGCCCAGTTGTAACGCATTGAACGTGGTGATATCATTGATGAATCCTTTCATCTGTGTGTAGTTGCCGTTGTACGTCTGTCTTTGCCATTCGTACACCGCTGTGGCATTGATGTTATGATGTCCTAGTGTCTTCTTGTAGATAAGACTTACATCCATCAACTTTTCGTCGGTATGTGCATTATCGATGTTCGCAACCCCTTGATTGTCGATGGCGTAAACTACAGTCGACTTTGATGGGAGATAATATCCGCTAGTGGCGTCTACCTTTCTCCAGCTACCGAACCAGCCGGCTGTGAGGCCGTTTGTCACATTCAGATCGGCCTTGAAGCTTCCGAAGAAGTTATTGGTGGTCTTTTCGTTGACCACTGTTTTGGCAACGGCATACGGATTGATGTATTGAAAGACATTGATGTCTGTAAAGTAGTTACCTTCTGCATCGAAGATTGGATCGGTTGGGCGGTTGAC
The DNA here is from genome assembly GCF_058683585.1 of Bacteroides sp. QWL-09. Lineage (NCBI taxonomy): Bacteria > Pseudomonadati > Bacteroidota > Bacteroidia > Bacteroidales > Bacteroidaceae > Bacteroides > Bacteroides sp. QWL-09. The sequence continues at coordinate 519,762 of NZ_CM178748.1, forward strand.
ATAAGCATTACTGATCAGGTTTGATGAAAAAGCTGCGCGACCGATGCTTTGGGGACTTCCGACATTCTTCATGGTTGCCGCGTTTAAATTGACCGTCAGAGTTAGCCGATCATTTAAGGCTTTTTGTGTGGCTTGGAACCGTCCGATGTAGTTCTTATTGTTCGACCCAATGACGATTCCGTCTTGTAAAATGGCTGAGAGTGAAGTGCGATAATTGAAATGATCGGTCCCTCCGCTCATCGATAGGCTATGGTTTTGAGTATATCCGGTACGGGTTAACTCGTCGTACCAATCGGTACTTGCTCCATGATCGGCCGAAGACGGCACATTCCACCGTTTGCTTTGTGCTCTCCACTCGTCGGCATTCATCACGTCCAAGCGTTTGGCATTCATATCGATTGAGAATGTACCGTTATATTCAATGTTGAAAGAGCCGGATTTACTTTTCTTTGTGGTCACCAAGATCACTCCTGCTGCTCCGCGCGATCCGTATATCGCTGTTGCTGAGGCATCTTTTAGGATGTCGAACGATGCGATTTCATTCGGAGGAAGCTGACTGAGCAAATCTAAATTGCCTTGAATACCATCGACCACCACTAGCGGGTCGCTACCACCGATGAGAGAAGTGATTCCTCGAACACGTACCGTAGGGGCAGTGCCAGGCTCGCTTCCGACCTGTGAGATCGATACGCCGGCCGATTTTCCTGCAATCTGTTGTAAGGGATTGGTCATTGCTCCTTTATTGAAATCGTCGTTGGATATGGTGGCTACGGCGCCTGTGACATCCGATTTTCGTAATGAACCATAACCCACTACAACGACATCGGCCAGCATTTGTTGATCTTCTTTCAAGATCACTTTTTTACCGACTTTATTGGCGGGTAGCTCGATGGTTTCATAACCGATAAAGCTAAAACGGACTTTTGCTTGTTCTGAACTCACTTGCAGTGTGAAATTTCCATCGAGATCGGAAGTGACTCCATTGGTCGTCCCTACTTCAATAATGTTCACTGCCGGAAAGGTGGTGTTTTTCTCGTCGAAGATTTTGCCTTTAACTGTGTAGTGCCCTTGTGCCTGAATCGATACGGATGCAAGCATAAAGAGGACGTTAAATAACAAAGGCAAGATTGCTTTTTTCATTGTACATCGTTTAATAGTTAATAGAAAATTCAACATCATGGCGATCGTTGAATGGTTGTTTTTATTTGATTCGATGGACAAATGTATGGCAATACGAAGGAGGCGAAAAGGAGGTGGACCCAGAATGTACGGTTATTGTGACGTTTGATTTTGTTATCTGTTTGTAAAAGAGAGTTTTGTGTCTTCCTGTGGGGCTTGAAAAAGTACGCTTGTGTGACCTTTAAATACGCAGATCTAACCTCCAAATACGCTGAATAGATCTTTCAGATGCCGTTATTGAATCGTTTTAAGTTTCTATCAACTGATGGTGAAGTTGACTTAACCAATGGCAAAGTTTATTTAATTGGCGGCATAGTCTACTTAACCGATGGCAACGTGTCTTTACTCGATGACGCAGTTTGTTTAACCGATTTTGGAAGCTCTATTTCTTGAGCCCTCGTTCGAAGGCTCTTCAGCCCTCGAAGGAAAACCCATGAGCCCTCGAACGAGGGCTGAAGAGCCCACGTTCGAGGGCTCAAGAAATGAAACCGGAACAGTGACTAAACGGCATTAATCGGTCGTTAATTGCCGTGCCTAATCGATTAACGACGGCTTATTAATGGGGTACGCAATCGTTGTGTTTAATCCCATCCTATGGCACTGATTTTTTCCTCGAAAAGCTCGTTGTTGATGATCGATTTGTTCTTGACCTTTGTCTTATAATTCTTAACGGTCGAAACCGATAGATGGAGGAATTTAGCGATCTGCTCATTGCCGGTAATACCCAAGCGGATGAGTGCAAAGATACGAACTTCGGGAGGAAGCTGAGGTTGATCGCCACGTAGCTGAAGACGGTCTTCTTCAGCAAAGAGCGCATTATAGTGTACAACGAAGTTGGGGAATAGGCGGAGGAAGATTTGATCGAACAAGGTGAATAGATCTTTTCTTTCTTTTTCCAACTCTTCGGCATCGGCGAGCTGAATCAGTTCCTCAAATTTTCGGCTTTTGATGTGCTTGATCACTAACCGTTGAAACTCTTCCAGTTTTTCTAAATGTTGGGCATTTGTGGTAAAGAAATAACCGATATATTCATCTTTGATGCGATCGGCATCTTTAATCTTGTCGTTCGAGGCTAAAAGGGCTTTATTCTGTGCTGAGATTAAGACTTGATCGGCTTTTAGCTTTTTCTTCTGACGTAGAATGATAAAAGAGGCTAACATGAAGAGAAGACCGAGCGTGGTGATGATGATGGCGAAGAGTAAGAGCTCGTTTTTTTGTTGTTTGACGATATTGAAGCGTTCGGTCTCGATGATGGGCAGGATATGTCCAATCTCAATCTTTCTGAATCGAGAATTATAAGAGTTGGCATCGCTCAGTGCTAAGCGAGAATAGGTGTAAGCACGCGATAGATCGCCTTTCCGGTAGAGTAGTTCTGCCAACTGACGAATGGCGGAGGTCTCTTTGGTGGCCGTTTGAAGATCGGCGATGGCCGCTGAGGCGAAATAGATGATGGCTTGATCGTCTTGTTGCTCCATGAGAAGACAGAAACCTAGAATGGAGGAGACAATGGCGTAAGTGCGTTCGTTTAATGGTTCTCTCTTTAGTATCTGTTGGGCCAGATGGATGGCTTTTTGATACTGTCCGTTGAGTTGATACCATTGGATCTGCGCAACGAGAAGTTCATCACTCTTTTGGGGATGAAGGGCTGTGAGCTTATCGTAATAGAGTAGGGCTTGTTGTTTGTAGCGACTCAGGAAAGGCTCTACTCCGGAGTAATTGGCCATATCGATATTGAGTGTAAATCGGAAGAGATAGAGTTTGATTAATGCATTTGTTGACAGTCCCTCGGGTGATATGGATTCGGATAGTTCGTCGGCTTCTTTAAATAATCCTGCCGACATGCAGCTGAATGCTAAAGCGATCTTGGAATCGGCAATGAGGTCTTGATAATCGGACTTCTGATAATCGGGTCCCTGACGATCGGATTCTTGATTGAGTTTGCGAGCATATTCGAGCATTTGCCCTGCAAAGTAGTAGGCTGAATCGGACTGATAAGAGCGATAGGCTTGAAAAAGATCGGTATATAGTCGATAGTAAACCGTATTTGTGGGCTTATAGGCGTGTAATTGTTGCCGAAGCTTGGAAATCAACTCTTTTTTCTCGTTTTCATAGGACACTTTAATCTCTATTTGTTGGTCGAGAGCTTCCAACTGCTTCTGGTATATGCTTTGGTTATAACCGTTCTGGTTGGCATAAGCATGGAGTGGCAGTAACATGGTAAGCAGAACCATGATTAATGGGAATACGTTGATCAATTGGCGTGTTTTCATGAGATAAAGTGGCTTCATTCAGTTATATCGTATCATTCGGCCGACAAAGTTAACACTTTTTGTGAAATGTTTTTAAAGATGGCAAACTTTGAAGCCTTTTAACTCCGTGAACTTTTTTATATTTGCCTATCAATCCTTAACGAACAAGAGTACAATTATGGTGATAGACGAATTACTTCAGTTTAATCGGTCGTTTGTAGCGAATGGAGGATATAAGAAGTATGCCACAACAAAGTTTCCGGACAAGAAAATAGCTGTATTATCGTGTATGGACACACGGCTGACGGAGTTGTTGCCGGCTGCTATGGGACTTAAAAACGGTGATGTCAAGATCATCAAAAACGCGGGAGCGGTCATTTCACACCCGTTTGGGAGTGTGATCCGGAGTTTGCTCGTGGCTATTTATGAACTTGGTGTAGAGACCGTTCTTGTCGTGGCACATTCCGACTGCGGGGCTTGTCACATGAATAGTGAACAGATCATTGAGAAGATGAAACAGCGTGGGGTGCGTGCGGAGACCATCGATATGATGCGTTATTGCGGTATTGACTTTAATTCGTGGTTGGGCGGATTTGGACACGCCACCGAATCGGTAAAGGGAACGGTCGAGACGATCAAGAGTCATCCACTGATTCCGAAGGATATAGACGTTTATGGGTTTGTGATGGATTCATTGACGGGTGAGTTGACATTGGTGAAATAATTCGCATTCGAGGAGTCATTTAAATGCATTCTTAAGTTCTAGTTGCGCGAAAGTTTGTACTTTTGCCGCTTAGTATGGAAAAGGCTTTGCGAAATATGGGTCGTTGGTTGTTGGTAATATTATTTTTATATTACTATACGGCCAACACGTCTTTTATTCATACCCATATCTTTCAGACCTATTCGATCACACATTCGCATCCTTATATACCGGGTGGGCATCATACACATACCGGTGAAGAGCTGGAGACTGTTGCCTTGTTTAATGCTTTGGTCTTGTTCTTTTCTTCTCCATTGCTTTGGGCGGTAGGTCTTCTCATTTGCTTGTATGTGATTTATGTTTCTCGTCAAAATAACTTCTTTGACCGTCGGACTTATTCTCCCTTTTTGCGTGCACCGCCATGCTAACTTTCTAACATTCTTTTCTTACAAATTCTACCGGATGCTCGAATGAGGATCCGGAATTGTTCATTTATATCTATCATAAAATAAAAAGACATGAAAAAGTTAGTAATACTGTGCCTTTCAGGTATGGTGTGTTTCTCGTGTACCCCATCAAAAACTGAAAAAGACGACCAGCAATTTGCAACGAGTGGGGACACGATCTTAGTGGAACAGAATTCGCCGATTGCTAAAAAAATAAAGATCATGAGAGTGACTGAAGAATTACATCAGACCACTTTCGCTACTTCGGGAGTCGTCAAGGCGATTCCTACAAATTATGCCGCGATTGCATCGCCGTTTAGCGGACGGATTGTACGGTCGTTTGTGCGACTGGGACAAAAGGTGAGAAAGGGTAGTCCGATCTTTGAGATCAGCTCTCCTGATTTCTTTGAGACGGGAAAGAATTATTATCAGGCTAAGCAGGAGATGAGTTTGGCTTTGAAAAGTTTGAAGAGGGAGAAAGATTTATTTGCCCATAAAGTGGGGGCTCAGAAAGAGGTTGAAGAGGCTGAGGTGAATTATGAGCTTAAGAAGAAGGATTATGAGAATGCTTTGGCTGCGTTGAAGGTGTTTCAGATCGATCCGGAGACATTGGTCTTGGGGCGACCGCTGATTGTCCGCTCGCCGATCGATGGTGAGGTGGTGAGTAATAATATCGTTATGGGACAGTACATGAAAGACGATGCCGAACCGATAGCGCTTGTGGCCGATTTGAATAAGGTTTGGGTCGTTGCAAACGTGAAGGAGAAGGACTTGTCGCTCATTAATGCCCTTCAAAAGGTGCAAGTGGAATTGGTGGCGATGCCCGGAAAACAGTTGCCCGGGAAGATTTATCATGTCGGAGAGCTCTTGAATGAGGAGACGCGGGCCGTGGAGGTTCTGATTGAATGTGAGAATCAGAGTCGTCTGATGAAACCGGGTATGTATGGTACGGTGATGTTGACCGGAGATTCGGTACGTAGCATCTTGATTCCGACGTCGGCGATTCTGCAAGAGAAGGATCATCAGTATGTCCTTTTGAGTTTAGGCAACGGACGTTATTTGAGACGGGAGATCACAACACTGATGACTGATGGTCATCGCACGGTGGTGGCTGCCGGATTGCAGCCCGGTGAAGAGGTGGTGACTGATGGGGCGTTTTATTTTATTGAGGCACGTTGAGGAATGAACCGATGAGGAAATTAATGAATTTAGCGTTACATCGTCGGGGACTGATGTGCGTGGTGTTTTGTTTTTTAGCGGTTATTGGTTATTATTCTTGGACGCAATTGGCGGTGGATGCTTATCCGGATATTGCCGACACGACGGTGCAGATTGTGACACAGGTGCCGGGATTGGCGGCTGAGGAGATCGAACAGCAGATCACGATCCCGATTGAGCATGCGGTGAACGGTTTGCCGAGAGTGAAGGTGATGCGAAGTAAGAATACCTTCGGACTGAGTACGGTGATCTTGGTCTTTGAGGATGGAACGGACGATTATTGGGCTCGACAACGGGTACAGGAACGGTTGGTGGATGTGGAATTGCCTTATGGGGCGGTGCCGGGATTGAATCCGCTGACTTCTCCTACGGGGGAGATTTTCCGTTATGTGATTGAAAGTGACCGTTTGAGTTTGCGGGAGATGACCGATTTGCATAAATGGGTCATTATTCCACGATTGAAGCAGGTGACCGGCGTGGCCGACGTGAGTAATTATGGGGGAATCACCACTCAATATCAGATTGAGATCGATCCTCGTAAGATGGAGGAGTACGGGCTTTCACTCGCTGATGTGACGGATAAGATTGAACACAATAATGTCAATTCAGGGGGGAGTATGCTTACTCGCGGTGATTTGAGTTATGTGGTCCGTGGCATCGGATTGGTCAAGGATTTGGACGATCTGGGAACGATTGTGCTGAAGACCGATCATGGTGTGCCGGTCTATTTGAATGATATCGGCAAACTGAAGTATGGTAGTCTTGAACGGAAGGGGGTACTGGGTTTTGATGATGATTCCTGTCATTACTCCGATGGCGTTGAGGGGATTGTACAAATGCTCCGGGGACAAAATCCGTCGGTGGTTCTTGAGGGGGTGCATCAAGCGGTCGAGGAGTTGAATCGGGAGGTGCTGCCTAAGGGGACGCGGATTCACGCGTTCATGGATCGGACAAACTTGGTTGAGACGACTCTTCATACGGTTTCGCATACGTTGCTCGAGGGGATGATCTTGGTCGTTTTAGTGTTGATCGTCTTTTTGGGAAGTTGGCGAGGGGCCTTGTTGGTGGCGCTGACTGTTCCTCTGGCTTTGCTCATCGCTTTTGTGTTGATGCATCTGACCAATATTCCGGCTAACTTGCTCTCGCTGGGGGCGGTCGACTTTGGTATTCTGGTCGATGGGGCGATTGTGATGATGGAGACCATTCTGAAGAAGCGAGAACGTCACCCGACGGAAAAGCTGAGCGAGGCTTCGTTGTTGGGACGTACGGCAGAGGTGGGACGTCCCATTCTGTTCTCGACGTTGATCATCATTACGGCTTATTTGCCGTTGTTTGCTTTCGAACATATCGAAAGTAAGTTGTTTACCCCGATGGCTTACACCGTAGGTTATGCGTTGTTAGGGGCTTTGGCTGTGGCGTTGTTCTTAATTCCGGGATTGGCTTATATGGCCTATCGCCAGCCTCGGAAGATTTATCATAACCGTTGGTTGGAACGCTTGTCGACGGTCTATCATGCTCAGGTGGTTAAGATCTTAGATCGACACAAATTGGTCTTGTCGTCTTTGGCGGTCATTCTTCTTTTGGCAGGGGGACTGAGCGTTTTGGTGGGTAAGGATTTCTTGCCGCCGCTTGATGAGGGGTCGATTTGGATTCAGGTGCAATTGCCTCCGGGTATTTCTATCGAGAAATCGAAACAGATGGGGGAAGAGTTGCGTCGTGAAGTCTCGAAGTTCTCGGAGGTTTCGTATGTGATGACTCAAGTGGGACGGGATGATGAGGGGGCGGAGGCTTTCTCGCTGTCGCACGTAGAGTGTGCCGTGGGATTGAAACCTTACGATACTTGGGAGAGTGGACGAACGAAAGCGGAACTGATTGAAGCGATGAACGATTCGTTGAGTTGTCTGCCGGGCTATACGTATAGCTTCTCGCAACCGATCATTGATATGGTGATGGATCAGATTGCCGGAGCACATAGTGATTTGGCGATTAAGATTTATGGGGATCATTTGGATGAGACGCGAAGAGTGGCTGAGGAGGTTGAAAAAGTCATTAAGAATATTCCCGGTGCTGCCGATGTGGCTATCGATCAGGAACCTCCGATGCCTCAGCTTCAGATTGTGGTGAACCGTGAGCGGATGGCGCAGTACGGACTGAATGTGTCGGATGTGTCGGACTTGATCGAACTGGCTATCGGTGGTAAGGCAGTGTCGCAAATCTTTGTGGGGAGTAAGTCGTATGATGTGATTTGTCGCTTTAATGAAGAGAGTCGAAATACCCCCGATCGGATTGGCGGTCTGTTGCTGACTTCCGGTTCGGGAGCTAAAATCCCACTCAGTCAGGTGGCCGATGTGAAGATGACGACCGGGGCGAGTACGATTTCGAGAGAGATGAACAAACGTCACTTAACGGTGCATGTCAACCTTCGTGGAGTTGACCTGACCTCTTTCTTGAATCAAGCAAATCGGGCAATTGCGCATCAAGTGCGATACGATCATGAGGCGATTCATCTGAAATGGGCGGGACAGTTTGAGAATCAGAACCGTGCTTATGCGCGTTTGGGATTGGTGGTTCCGTTGGCTTTGGGACTGATGTTGCTCTTGTTGTTTGGCGCTTTAGGGCGTTTCAGACAGGCGGCATTGCTGATGTCTATTGTCCCCTTGGCTCTGTTTGGCGGCATGTTGGCGCTTAATGTACGAGGGATGACGTTGAACGTTTCTTCGGCGGTTGGGTTTATCGCGCTCATTGGAGTGGCTATTCAGAATGGGGTGATCATGATCTCGCATATTAATCAGTTACGTCTTCAAGGTAAAGGGCTTAGAGAGGCCGTGATTCTCGGAACACGTCACCGTTTTCGTCCGATCTTGATGACGGCAACAGTGGCTATTCTTGGACTCTTTCCGGCTTCTTTGTCAACGGGAATTGGATCGGATGTGCAGCGACCTTTGGCTACGGTGATTGTCTATGGACTGTTGTTTGCAACGATCATTACTTTATACATGTTGCCGTCGCTTTATTATCTAATGGAAAAACGAGTGGAAGAGCGCGAATGTGCTGCCAATCGTGAAAAGGATTTTTCTGAGCGTGATGAAACTGTTGGATGACACCACTTTGATAAAACTGTTTAATGAAATTGTTCGATGAAATTGTTCGATGAAAAAGGCTTGATAAAATGTCTTTGTTGAAAAACAATCATTAAGGACGTTTCGTTAAACTAATGTAGGTTCATAATTATAATTGACGTATGAAAAAATATAGTTTACTAATATTAGGTTTGACTTGTACCCTTTTGGTCCAAGGTCAAACGGTTTGTCCGCTGACTTATAGTCATTATTTGACACGGGTTGTCGAAGGAAATCTGGGTTATGCTTCTCAGAAACTGAATGTGAGTGCAGTCAAGGCTGATGTGGTGGCCGCTAAGGTTTTTAATGATCCTCAGCTGTCGTTTGAATATGCAAACAACCAAGATCGGACCCTGCAAATGGGACAGAGTTATGAGGTGGGACTCATGCAAACTTTATCGCTCGGTAAGCGTGGGGCAGCTATCCGCCTCAAACAAAGTGAAAGTGAGTGGACAGAGGCTTTGCTCGAAGATTATTTTCGTCATCTTCGGGCAGATGCAACGGTGGCTTACTATGAGGTCTTGATGAAAAAACAGCTATTGGCTGTCAAAAGAGATGCTTATCGTAGCATGCATGATTTGGCGGTGTCCGATAGCTTGCGGTTGCTCACCGGAAAGATCATGGAGGTTGAGGCTGCTCAATCAAGACTAGAAGCAGGGATCATGTATAATGAAGTTTTGCAGGCTGAAACGGAACTTAAAAATGGTTATGCTGCTTTAGATATGATGATGGGACGGATGTCGAATGATACGGTTTTTGTGCCTGAGGGGGAGCTAAAAGCGACGGAACGATTCTTTTCCTTAGATGAGTTGATGACTCACGCCATCGCTTATCGATCGGACCTTGTTGTTGCGCAGAAAAATACAGAGGTGGCTTATCGGGGAGTGATTGCAACTCGTAGAGAGCGAATGCCGGATGTGGATTTATCGGTAGCACTTGGCCATAACAATCAGGTGCGTAATATGGAGGCTCCGGCACCGAAATTTAATTCGGTTACGGTTGGCGTTGCTTTTCCTTTAAAGTTTTCGGCATTGAACCATGGGGCTGTTCGTGCTGCAAAATTCCGAGCTTTACAAGCGGAAACCGATTATCAGCAGGCTCGTTTGCAAGTGCGGACGGAGGTGATGAAGGCTTATTATCAGTTTCAATCCCTCTTTAAGCAGTTGAAACATTTTAAAAGCGGACTGCTCGAACAAGCAAAAGAGGTTTTAAAAGGCGAGATTTATAGCTATAATCGTGGGGAGATTGCTTTATTGGATGTTTTGAATGCTCAGCGCACGTTCGATGATGTTCGGGCTCAATATATTGAAACGTTGTATCAATATCATGTGGCTTTAGTTGAATTAGAATTTACTTCCGGTATCTGGGATATTGAATAGTAGACCGCTAAGAGAATCATATAGAGTTCCTCGTTTATCGATTAATTTGGTGTGAGAGTGTCTCTATTGGGTAGTATAAGAGTCGAGTTTCGCAAATTGAGGATTTGCGAAACTCGACTCTCGTATGTATAAAGTGTCCTATTTGGTCCGATGAATCCGACTGCTCTATGCTCCTTTGCTAATCGGGCTATTTTAAGATCTGGTTTTATCTCATTGGTCAATCAGAAAATCGAAATAAACCTTGTTGACCAAATCAAAAACCATTCATCTGAAGAACCACTGTCGGGATCAACAGAATAAAACCCAGCAAAATGAGCATCAGCATAAACTTCCAAACCCATTTAAACCATTTGTCGTATGGGATACGGGCAATTCCCAACACTGCAATGAGAATGCCTGAGGTTGGGGTTATCATGTTGGTAAATCCGTCGCCGAATTGAAAAGCCATGACCGTGGCTTGTTTTGAAAGACCGATAATATCGGAAAATGGGGCCATAATCGGCATGGTAAGTGCAGCTTTAGCGCTGCCTGAAGGGATCACAAGGTTGATCAAGGTCTGAATGACGTACATCACTCCGACTGTGGCTACATTTCCCAGGTCGGTCATTCCTTGTGCCATGCTGTGTAAGATGGTATCAATGATCATGCCTTCTTTGAGGATGACAATGATTCCTCCGGCCAATCCAACAACCATTGCTGCGGATAGGATGTCTTTGCTTCCTTCCATAAATAAACGTACCAGATCGTTTGGACTTTTATCGTTGGCCATACCCGAGGCTAATCCCAGACCAAAGAAGAGCGCTGAGATTTCCATGATATACCATCCGTAGCCCATGACCCCGACAATGAGGAAAAAGATTGTAAAGAAGAGTAGGTTTAAAATATAGATATGTACAGACTTCTTTAGTGCAAAGAACGATGTGATCAGAAAAAGAATTGAAAGTATCGGGAGGATGGGGAGATGCTCGATTTTTGCATTTCCAATGGTTAAGGTGGTGAGTGGATAGAAGGAACTGAATAGGCCAAGTAGAACGACAATAAAGTAGTAACTTTTCCAAGCCGCTTTTGGGGTATAGAATTTAAGTTCCAGGGTCTGGTCGGCATGTAGTTCCCGCCAATATTGATCTTCTTCGTATACCGGAGAGAGTTTCGGATTTCGCTTCACCCGATTGGCATAACGTAGGATGTAGGTGAAACCAAAGAGGTTGATCACGATCCAGCAAAAGAGTCGATATTCGATGCCGGAGAAGAGAGGCAGACCAGCCAACCCTTGTGCAATGCCGATGGTGAAGGGGTTTAGAATAGCACCGGCAAAACCCAATCCTGCAGCTACAAAAACCATACAGACTCCTGTGATGGAGTCGTACCCCATCGTTATGGCCATTGGTACCAAGATGATAATAAAGGCGATGGTCTCTTCGCTCATGCCAAATACGGCTCCGAAAATACTAAAGAGGAGCATGATGGCCGTTATGATGAAGTTATTGACGCCAACCTTTCGTAACAGAGGGTTTGATTCCATCTTTTTAGCCTTTCTAAGGAAACTCATCGTACCGATGTCGAACGCTTTACTGTCGTTGACGATCCAAAAGGCTCCCCCAATGATGAGGATAAAGACAATAATATCGGCTTTGTCGACAAAACCTTTAAAAAAGGAAGCAAAGACTTGCCACGTTTGTGGCACACTTGGAACTTGTTGGAAAACAAGCGCTTTCTCTCCGAGTGCATCTGTTTGTTCGATATATTTTCCACCGGGAATGATCCAGGTGAGTGCAGCACAAAATAAAATGATATAAAAGATAATTACATAGGTATGGGGGATTTGTCTCTTTTTTGTCATGGTTATAAGGTTTGAAAAAATATTTAAAGGTCAAAAATACGAAATAATACGATATTTTATTTGTTTTTGAAGAGTTAAACCAAAAAGAGAATATAAATTTGTATCAAATTTATAGAAAAGGAATTTTTATTTAATTTGGCTTTATGAAAGTAAAAAAAGTCGCTTATACATTAGGGATACTTGTTCTTCTCATCTTTTTAGCGGAATGCTTCTCGCCTAAAGGTGTTTTTGGAACACAAAGTAAAGTCTCTTTTAATGATACGATAAAATCTATTGAACGGCCTCGTTCTTTACTCACAGAACACGAACAAGTTTTTTGTCGCAAAGGGTATATGGTGTCCTATAATGCAGATCTTAAGGTACCCAATTGGGTGGCTTGGAAGCTCACTCCCGAGCGTTTGGTTGAACGTTGTAGTCGCACCAATCGCTTTTTACCGGACCCCGACTTGGATGATCCGGTAACGACAGACGATTATAAGAGAGCACATTTTGACCGAGGCCACATGTGTCCCGCAGGAGATAATCGATGGAATAAAAAGGCAATGGCAGAGAGCTTTTATATGACCAATATTTGTCCACAGAATCATAACCTGAATCGTGGGGATTGGAAGGAATTAGAGGAAGCTTGTCGCTCTTGGGCACGTCAAGAGGGTTCGATCTATGTGGTTTGTGGCCCTATCTTTTATAAAAAGGGGTATCGTTCGATCGGGAAACGTCATGTTGCCGTGCCTGATGCTTTCTTTAAAGTGATTGCGTCCCTCAATGGACGATCTAAGGCGATTGGATTTATCTATAAGAATGAATCCGGTAATCATCCGATGTTTTCGTATGCTTGTTCGGTTGATGAGGTTGAACAAAAAACTCAACTGGATTTCTTTCCGGAATTGCCCGATGAGGTTGAACACCGAATCGAATCGACTTATGATGCGAAAGCGTGGGAACTGAGTCTATAAGTTTCGACGGTGTCATTTTATAAGTCTTTGAGTAAGATTTGATTGGCTTTTTCATGAAAATGGTCCAACAATGAAGCAATGGTGCTCCACTCTTTATTGAATAATTTATCTTTGTCTACTTTGAAATTCTCGGAACCATGGGTTTCTAATCGTTCTAACAATAAGCCGAGAGTGATCTGAGAAGGATCCATGGCGGGTTGGTAACAAGTGCTTTCACTTTTCTGATCGGATACGATCTCGTTCACGAGATTTATGGTTTGCAGCTCTTGTATAATCTGATTGGTCAACCTCATCGGTAGCTGATATTTCTGTGTGATCTGTTCTGTGCTATATGGAGGTTTGTTTTCGACAAACTGCTTGACAATGCCCGATAAAACGAGTATGGATATAAACTTTCGATACCGTCGACTGATCTGTTGGGTGTCTCTGTTAAAATTGAAGAGATGAATGTTCTGTTTGGCATGAGTCAGCTCGGCACCGAATAGGCAGATGGTCCACGAAATTTGAAGCCAGATCAAAAATAAAGGTAAGGCGGCAAAACTACCATAGACAGCATTGTAGCTTGATACCCAAATCTGACTGTGGATGTATAAGTATTGAAAGATTTGATAGAGCGACCCTGCTAGTAGACCCGAAATGAAAGCATGCTTGAATTTGATTGGCGTGTTGGGCATGAAGATGTAAAGTCCCGTAAACATCAGCCAAGTTATGGCAAAAGGAATCAGATGGATCAACGTTTTTACAACGGGACCTAGAAGCATGAAGTGTTCAAGCTTAACCACCGTTGTACTGATGAAAATAGACAATCCGCTTGAGGTGACTATAAAGATGGGCATAAGGAGCAACATTGAAAAATAGTCGGTCACTTTCCGAAACATCGAACGACCTTTCTTAACTTCCCAAATCTGATTAAAGGTATCCTCAATATTGCTAATTAAGTTTAGAATAGTCCACAGGAAAAGAATGAGCCCAACACCGATAAAGACGCCATTTTTTGTGTGACTCAAATATGAATCGACGAAATTTAATAGAGTATCAAGAGTTAACTTATCACCTGTAAAGAACGTTCTAATCACTTGTTCCAGATGTTCCGAAATTCCTAATCCTCGGGCTATGGCAAATAATAGCGCTAGCATGGGGACGATAGCGAGCAAGGTGCTATAAGTCAACGCGGCCGCTTTATTGGTGATTTGATTCTTTCTAAAACGATGAATGCTGAGATAGAACATCTTGACAATATAATAGAGCATGAACGTCCTTTTGGTGACCTCTTTTTCGGTGATTCGCCAAATATCATAACTTAAGAACTTCCAAATCTTAATGATATACTCTTTCATACGATACTTTAATAAGATTGACTGTTAGCCCTTGAAACGGTTGCTCCTTAGTGAGATAAGAAACGATGTATTGTCTTCTTTACGGGTTTTTCGATAAATTGTTCGTTCGAAAGATCAATAGACCCATTGTCTGGTAAAACATCTTTCTCTATATTGTAGATGTAGGACTGTGATCCCAATAGCCTTTTTATTTTTTTTCCAGTCTGTTTAGGTGTCGTTTCCTTAGAGGCGGTAGCCGACTCCGGAACCATACGGGCTACACTTTGAATAATCAAGGGGGAAGTGATCCCTATATTCAAGGCAAGTATGGCATTTACTTGTTCTGTTCCATACAAAATGGCCAATACGCCTCCAGAAAGAATGATTAAACCTGTTACTATCCAATAGACAGGAGAACGTGCATATTCTGGGAGTTCTTTGCTTTCACGTATTCTGTACCATTTAAATAATTCTCCTAAAAAAGCACCGAAAATTCCACATAAGAAAACGGGCAGAAAACCATTGACAACCATTGATGATTCCATAACTTAAACTAAAATGATTTGTTATTATAACATCCTTTGAATGGTAATGGTTCGCTATTCTCTTTTTTACTTTGGTGTCATCTCATAAACTAAAAATATTGTGAAATTGATATTAATTTATGAAATTATATAAAAAAATAGTCGTTTTATTCCTGTTTGTATATCATAATTGCTACATTGTGTCCTGATCTATATTTGAAAGACAAAACTATTTATCCATTATTTTTATTATGATGCAGATTGTTAGATTGAGTGGTGAAAGCCCCGAGTTGTATCAGTTAGTTGCTCCCTTGGTGATGAATCCTTCTGTCATCAGTGCCAATAATAATTATCCGTTTAGAACCTCAAGCGATTTTGTCTGGTTTATTGCTGTTGAAGAGGAGTGTGTAAAAGGTTTTTTTCCAATAGAAAGACGAAATGGGAAGGGGATCATTAATAATTATTATGTTGCAGATAATCAAAAACAGAAAACGATGACTCTATTACTCGCTTCTGCGATTCATGAAATGCAGGATTGTAAAAACTTGATTTCAGTCACCCACATGCCGGATCGCCCTATTTTTGAGAAACACGGTTTTTCGGTGGTCAAGGAATGGAAACGCTATGTGAAGATGCAAAGATAGATCACGCTTTTCACTACGACACCACAAATACGATAATACTATGATGAACAAAACAAATAGACCTCAAAATGTTTACGATCTTGCCCAAAAAAGATTAGACATTGTTTTTAAGGAGTTTGATAATATCTATGTCTCTTTTTCCGGAGGTAAAGATAGCGGGGTACTTTTAAATCTCTGTATTGACTATGTTCGTCGAAACAAACTGTCGACTCGGATTGGAGTGCTTCATCTCGATTATGAGGTGCAGTATAAAATGACTATGGATTATGTTGACCGGATACTCGAGGATACTCGAGATATTTTAGAGGTTTATCGCGTGTGTGTACCCTTTAAGGTCGGGACGTGTACTTCCATGTATCAAGCTTTTTGGCGTCCTTGGGATGAGAGTAAGGAGGAGTTGTGGGTTAGAGAACGTCCGCCAGAAGCTCTGACGTCCGACTCTTTTTCATTCTTTAATGCTCAGATGTGGGATTATGAATTCCAATTACGCTTTGCAAAATGGTTTCACGACAAGCAGGATGCTGTTCGTACGTGTTGCTTAATAGGCATACGTACCCAAGAAAGTTTAAATCGTTGGAGGTGTATTCATGCCAATCGTCGGCAGTTTATGTACCATAAATATAAGTGGACTTCGAAGGTTGGAAATGATATTTATAATGTTTATCCGATCTACGATTGGAAGACAACCGATGTCTGGGTGGCCAATGGCAAGTTTAAGTGGGATTATAACTCTTTATATGATTTGTATTATCGCGCCGGAGTTAGTTTGGAGAAACAGCGTGTCGCTAGTCCGTTCATTAATGAAGGACAAAAGAGTTTGTCACTTTATAAAGCCATTGATCCGTATACTTGGGGAAAGATGATTGGCCGTGTGAATGGTGTTAATTTTGCCGGGCTGTATGGTAAAACGCATGCTATGGGGTGGCAATCCGTTAAGCTTCCAGAGGGGTATACATGGCGTGAGTTTATGTATTTCCTGTTGTCGACACTTCCGGAACGAATACGTAGAAATTACCTTCAAAAGTTTACTGTAAGCGTGAACTTCTGGCGAAATAAAGGAGGATGTTTAGGGGAAGAGACCATCGAAAAGTTGATTAAGGCGGGAGTGCACATTATCGTCATGGATAAAACAAATTATAAGACCCAGAAGAAACCTGTTCGCATGGAGTATATTGAAGATATTAATATTCCTGAGTTTAGGGAAATACCGACTTATAAGCGGATGTGTATCTGTATCTTGAAGAACGATCATGCTTGTAAATATATGGGCTTTTCTCCCACTAAAGCAGAGATGGATCAACGACAGCTTGTTATGGAACAATATAAATTAATGATGTCATGAATGAAATTAAAAGTCCGGTGTATAACGTAAAAGCGGTGCCCGTTGAGAAAGTCTATGCCAATGACTACAATCCGAATGTCATGGCTCCTCCGGAAATGAAGCTTCTTGAACTTTCTATTTGGGAGGATGGATTTACGATGCCTTGTGTCTGTTATTATTCCGAGAAGGAGGATAAATATATCTTGGTCGATGGATTTCATCGTTATCAAATCTTGAAGAATTCGGAGCGTCTTTTCTTGCGTGAAAAAGGATTACTCCCGGTCGTGGTTATCGATAAAGATCTGTCGTGTCGGATGAGTTCTACCATTCGTCATAATCGAGCTAGAGGTACGCATAGCATCGAGTTGATGTGCCATATTATTGCGGAGCTTGATAAGTCTGGAGTTTCCGATCAATGGATCATGAAAAATGTTGGAATGGATAGAGATGAATTGCTTCGACTTAAACAAATCTCTGGCTTAGCCGACCTGTTCGCAGATAAAGATTTCAGTCTCTCTGAATATCTGTAAATGTTTATTTTGTTGATTACTAGAGTGTTGGTCTGTTTTTGAATTCCATTCAGCTTTTTCTGAGAGCTGGTGAGTAGAATGCATTCTTCTTTGTTTTATCTTTTTTATGATTTTTGTATTCTTATTCATTATTTACATTAAAGTTAAATAAGTATACTCTATGCTTGTGTATTATAATAATATAATATATATTTGTATATATAAAAGAGTCTTAATATCTATAATCTGTATAGAACTTTATATGAAAAAAATCCTAGTAAGTGGGGGAGCTGGTTTTATAGGTTCTCATTTGTGCACACGCTTGATCAATGACGGTCACGAAGTCTTGTGTCTTGATAACTATTTTACCGGCTCAAAGAAAAACATAGAACATCTGATGGATAATCATCGATTTGAAATGATTCGTCATGATGTCATTTATCCCTACGCTGCTGAAGTTGACGAAATATATAATTTAGCTTGTCCGGCTTCTCCCATTCATTACCAACATGACGCTATACAGACGATTAAAACTTCTGTGATGGGAGCTGTCAATATGCTTGGTTTAGCTAGAAGGCTTAATGCTAAAATTCTTCAAGCTTCTACGAGCGAAGTCTATGGTGATCCAACTGTTCATCCTCAACCGGAGTCCTATTGGGGTAATGTTAATCCGATAGGCATACGTTCGTGTTACGACGAAGGGAAGAGATGTGCGGAAACGTTGTTCATGGATTATCATAGACAAAATGACGTGCGTATAAAAATTATCCGTATTTTTAATACTTATGGTCCTCGTATGTGCCCAAATGATGGAAGAGTCGTTTCTAATTTCATCATGCAAGCCTTAAAAAATGAGGATATAACGATTTATGGAGACGGACTTCAAACGCGTAGCTTTCAGTATATCGACGACCTGATTGATGGAATGCTTCGGATGATGAACTCTGCAGATGACTTTATCGGCCCGGTTAATATTGGTAACCCTAACGAGTTTACTATTTTAGATCTGGCCAAGAAGATCATCGAACTGACTCATTCTAAATCGCGAATCATTTTTAAACCATTACCTCACGATGATCCTAAACAAAGACAACCTGATATTAAGTTGGCTAAAGAAAAGTTAGGTTGGCAACCGACAATTCAGTTGGATGAAGGTTTAGTGAGGATGATTGAGTTTTTCGAGAGAAATTGTGTATAATTGATTCTTATTTTTTAACTGTTATATTCCCCCTATAACATGGAAATGAAAGTAATCCCCCAAGAATATAAAATACTCATCGTTGATGATGTACTTTCAAATGTACTTCTTTTGAAAGTGCTTCTGACCGGAGAGAAGTATACCATTGTTACAGCTAATAATGGTAAACAGGCACTTGAACAAGTGGAAAAAGAAAAACCAGATTTGATACTGCTGGATGTGATGATGCCTGATATCAATGGATTCGAAGTGGCAAAGATTTTAAAAAGCCAATCGGAGACGTGCGAAATTCCAATTATCTTCTTAACGGCTTTAAATAGCACGCCTGATATCGTTAAAGGTTTTCAGACCGGAGGTAATGATTTTATCTCTAAACCGTTTAATAAGGAAGAATTATTGATTCGTGTTAAACACCAAATCTCTTTAATCGCGGCTAAACGTTTTATTGTGGCTCAGACTGAGGAACTGCGTAAGACAATCATTGGACGTGATAAGCTTTATTCGGTTATTGCACATGACTTAAGATCTCCAATGGGGTCGATTAAGATGGTGCTTAATATGCTAACGATGAGCTTGCCTAAGGAAGTGATTGGTGAAGAGATGTTCGACTTGCTGAATACGGCCAATCAGACGACTGAAGAAGTTTTCGGACTTTTAGATAATTTGTTGAAGTGGACCAAAAGCCAGATTGGTCGTTTAAATGTGGTTTATCAGGATTATAATATTGTCGAGATGATCGAGGGTATCATTGAGATCTTTACTATGCTTGGTGAATTGAAGCAGATCAAGATCAGATTTACCGATCATGAAGATAAGGTTTTCGTACGAGCTGATATTGATATGATAAAAACAGTGTTGCGTAACTTGATCAGTAATGCGATTAAGTTTAGTCATGAACATTCGGAAATATGGATTGACTTGACCGTTGCAGATGGAAATGCTGTGGTTAGTGTGAAAGATTCCGGTTGTGGTATGGATGAGGATCAACAGAAAAAACTCCTTCATACGGATACTCATTTCAGTACTTTTGGAACAAATAATGAGGAAGGATCGGGACTGGGGTTATTGCTTTGTGTCGACTTTGTAGAAAAGAATGGAGGACGACTTTGGTTTGAATCGACAAAAGGAGAGGGATCGACGTTCTATTTTACAGTTCCATTGAAAGAATAAATAAAGAGCGTGGGCTCGAATTGGAGATGCGATCTTGGAAGCAATTATCGTAACACTAGAAATAGAATTTTATAATAAAAAAAGAGGAGATGCATTGTTTATTTGCACCTCCTCTTTTAAATTAGTTCTCTTAAAAAAGTTTGATTATTAGTCGTTATCAATAGACTTCTATTAATCTTTAAATCATCACTTTCTTTAACGAATAAAGTTTGAAAAAACGTTTTACCATTTCACACGATCGAACGTCAGATTTTCGGTTTGTTTTTCTCCCAATAATGGATGATCTACAAAAAGCAGAAGAGCATCTTCTGTGGGACACCATCCCGTAAAAAAACTATATCTACCAAAGGGCAATTCTTGTTCGCCTAATACGGAGAAGTTCTTGTCAAACAAAGTTAGATAAAGCCGACGTCTTGATAGCAAAGTAGATATATCTTTTGTTTGATCATACTCTTGAGCTCCTAAATGCAAACGAACATATTTATCTGTTGATGGTAGATACATCAATTCATAAAAATGAGTATTCTCAATGCCATGACGTTCCCATTGAGCATAATCCTCTCTAGAACTACAAGGTTTAGCCTTATTGGTTGTATAAGAACTAGGGGCATTAAAAATCTCAAACTTTCCGCTTGCTCGACTCACTACATAAATATTCGATTCAACCGGATAGTTGCAGATGATCTTATCTGCGGTAAAGGTAAGATTCGGTTTATTCATATTGGCATAGTCACCGTCTCCGACATTAGGAATTTCCGTAGAAGAAGGTAAAAGTATCTCAACACACTTCTGTGTGTCTAAAAAAAACTCACGAACTTTAAAAGAGACAGAAGAGCCGGAAGCATCTTTTATCCCAAATAGAAGCGAACGATGTACGGCATCGTAATACAAATTTGTAGAAGAGATAGCGTAGTTGCGATCGATCATGACTGATTGTCCCGATGGAAGGTTGCTCGATAGAGAAATACTTTTCATGACCTTGCCTTTGCTGTTGATTAGTAATACCTTCTGAGCAGCATCATATAACCAAATCGAGTCCGGCGAACTGATATACATACCTGAAATAGGACGCACTACTGTGGAAGGACCTTCGGAGCACAATGGAATCTGTGTCACCTGCTTGGAGTGTAAATCGAAGCAATCCAAGCCGTGCTGTTTATAGTTGTAAGCATACAGCCATTCGGATGCACCCTTTTGATGGAAGCATGAAAGATAATAAGATTTTAAGGTCAGAACTTCCGAATCGGGGAACTGCACAGAGTCTATCGTTAAGTGGTCAATACTGGCATGAGATTTCTGTTCTGATTTTGGTTTATTTCCTCCTAAACAAGAAATAAACAAAGCAGAGCAAATAGAAAGAGTAAAAAGAGAAGATGTTTTTCTTTTCATAATTAGCGACAATAGGTTAAAGAAGCACATGTTGGTCTATTCTCGGAGGATGTTTTGCATTCATTTCCAGGCGAAGAAGGGCAAGGGCATACTCGATAAGGACTACTCCACTCTCCTGTGGCCAATGCTTCTATATTAGCCATTGCTAAATCAGACAATACTACACGTTTCTGTGAGTTATATACATTATAAGTTGCTACTAATGCAATTGCAACAATCGCCAAAAAAGAAAATGTTTTTGTTTTCATATTAATTATTAGTTTAATAAATGTTTGAGAAATAAGAAAGATAAAAGAGCTGTCATTTTATTCTATTGACAAAAATAGTAAACAGAAAAAAGAAATGGTGCATAAAAGTGTCACGATCTACGTCACTGCTTTTTTTGTTACGTCACCATTTACGTCACCAGAAGGTTACAAATGTCTTAAAATAAGGTTGATCAACTATTTTTACTCTGAAAGAATAGAATTACAATTTAAATTTTTGGTTTTCGTTTAAAGGAACTAAAAATTTTTAAAGAAATAAGATCCCTCAATTCTTGCTGTTGCATATTGATTAATATTCAATGCTAAAATAATCAATATACATCAGTACTCGTTTAAGATAGGTATAGTGGTCTAGTTAATTAAAGTGTTATGCCTTAATTAACTAGACCACTATACCTATCTTGCTATCGTTTGCAGATCCCTTTGTAGTCGCAATATTCGCACTTCTTGAGTTCTTGAGTTTGATCGAAAAGCTCGTCTTTACCGAAGATCTCTTGCAATAGCTTTTCTAGTTCAGCGCGAAACTCATCTTCGATCAAGGCAAAATTGTCAATCGGCACCTTGGGTTGTCTAGCTTCCCCCATCTCAATGACCGGAGAATAATCATCGGCTGCTGCACGATGGATGTAGAGTAATGATGGAGCTACTTTAAGAAATTCTTGTCGGCAGACAATCGCTGCATACAAAAAAGTCTGGAAGATGTAATTTGCTCTTTTTTCTGAGGAAATAAACAGGTCGTTTAAGTTTGCTAGTGTCTTGGGCGTACCTCCAGTCTTGTAATCTACGATTCGTAAGATGCCGTCTTTGATGTCCATACGGTCGATTGTTCCACCCAATTTGAGCTGAATGGTTTGGCCGTCGACCTGGATCGTTGTCCATTCTTCGACTTTTTTTTCCATGCCGTGTAAGGTGAACGGCGCATAACGGATGTCGTTTCTGATGAGTTGTTTCAAGTAAGACAAGATGACCTCAGAGTTGATGAACTGTATGCCATTATATTCGGGCTTTTCATTTTGAGGTACTTTGAACAAATGTTCTTTGAAGGCTCGATCAACGTAGTTTCTTAACTTCATCGGATCTTTCAATAGACGTTCCAAATCGTCCTTATTTACAACCTTATTGTGTGCTGTTAGTTCGTCGTAAAGCCATTCGGCAGCTTGATGGAAGATCGTACCGAACTGAGCGGAATCAATTTCTGCACTCACTTCATTCGGCGCTTTAAGGTTGGCAACGTAATGGAAATAAAACTTCAATCGACAGTCTAAGTAGGTGTTAAGTGCCGACGGAGATAATAAACTTGCTTTGGAGTTAACCAGATGGTTATAGGTTCGATTTAATCGTTCAAGAACGGTGTCACTTTTTCTAATGTTGATCTCTGCTTTGTTTTGAGGCGATTGTCCGGCTTCTAGATATTCCCGTTGGATCTGATGAGGGCTCTCGAGTAAGAGTTGAAGCATGAAACGCGACCATTCACCACGATTCAAGCCGTCGGAAGCGGTGTTATACATCAAGGTGATGTTTTCAGCCCGTTGGATCAAACGATAAAAATAGTAAGCATAAACTGCATTTTTATGGTCGATCGTGGTCATTCCAAACGCTTTTCTGAGATTGTAGGGCACAAACGAGGAGTCGCCTCCTGCTTTAGGAAGTAGCCCTTCGTTGAGTGATAGCATGACGAGGTTGCGGAAATCGAGATTACGCGTTTCTAAGACTCCCATGATCTGCAGGCCGATAGCCGGTTCTCCATGGAAGGGGATATTGATGCCTGAAAGGATCGTGTTGAGCAGCTGATTGAAGGTATCGATGCGAACCTCTAACTCTCCGTTTTCGGCCAATGAGGAGAGACGGTTGACAGTGAGGTAGCTCTTGAAGAGTGCTTCGCGATAGAGCTGATTGAAGATATCATCTTGCTCCGGAGTCGATCGGTAAAGCACCGAAATATCTGTTAACAGATCGGTGATGTAACTGCAGAGGTCGACTATTGTGATCTTGACTGGGGTGAATAATTTGGTTAGAAAGGCATCCCTTTTCAGTTCACTTGGTAGTGGATAGAATCGGTTTTTCTCTGTTAATTCCTTTTCCAGAGATTTGGCTTTCTCCGATAATAATTGGGTGTAAGGATGCTTAAGCACGGCTCTGACCGCATCGAACTGATAACGTCCGTCGTCTGTCTTGTAGCCTGCGGTTTGAAGATGGACAACCGATTTGATGAATTGATAAATAGGGGTTTGTGCTAAAGGAAATCCCATGGTGATATTGACGTTTTCAATCTGATCGGGAATGGAGTGTAGCACAGGAAGTAGGAGAGCCTCGTTGCAAAGCACAATGGCGTTTTCCTTCTCAGGTCCCGAGAGGGTGGTGCGTATCCATTCCGGAAGGAAGCGGGCTTGCGCATTCTCCGTCGGAGTAGAAATGTATCGAATGGTCTTAGGCTTATGGAAGTTATGGAAGATCTCTTCCGGTAGTTCATTGGGGAATTCCGAAAGGTTTCGCCTGATAAATTCTCCGGCTTCATGTTTCTGTTCGGTGAATTGGGTGTAGTAAGAGTCGTAGTCCCAATAAAACATCGCCTTGCCATATTCTTGGATACGTTTAAAGAGTTGATGCTCGACTTTGTTGAGTACGTTGAACCCAACGAAAACATAGGTGTGATTGGCCAATGATTCAGCTGATTCCGCATTAATATGACTCACCGCATCACGATAGAGCATCCCTTCGTAGGCCATGCCTTTTTCCTCCAACGACGCTCTATAACGATGATAGATGGTTCCGAGCTTTTCCCACAAAGAGATAAAGCGATCTTTTAGTTCGGTGCGGCGTTCGACCGAGAAGTTGACGAAGAACTGACGAATGGCCTCTTCTTGTTCCTGATCGAGAAAATCGGGCGTATCGGCCAGTTCACGAAGAGCACTTAGATTGTCGAATAACTGATCGGCATTCACTAAGTTTTTATCGACATCGTCGAAGTCGTTGATTAATAATTCTCCCCAGAAGAAGAAGTCGTCTAACGTTTCCGTGCTTTGTGTCTCTTCACGAAAAATAGTATAGAGTTGGCAGATTAAGCCAATGGGATCGCCAACCTTTAATTTTGAGAATTGGCGAAAAAGTTCGCTGATGCTCAAACAAGCCGGTGCCCAAATAGGCTGTTCGGACTGTCCCGCCAGATGGTCGTTGAAAAACAGTCCGGCACGTTTATTGGGGAAAACGATTCTGACGGTCGACAGATCATTTCCTATCTTATTATAAAGGTCTTCTGCGACCCATTCTAAAAATGTTTTCATACTACTTTTTCTATCCGTTCTTCATCTACATACCATAAATAGCCGGTAATATGGCTATAGTTCATTTGTGCCAACAGCTCGATATATCCTTTGACTTGTTGGCTATGTTTCTTGTTGGGTTTACCAAATTTAAAATCGACCACGATCACTTCGCTACCGTTCATCATGACACGGTCCGGTCGGCGGGTTTCGAGCATGCCGTTTTTTTTATAGATAATGGCACATTCATTAAACAGTTGCCACTTCCCCGAATACCACTCTTTGATGTGAGGTTGGGCGAAAGCTTTCTCGACCACCTGTCGCAAATCGTTCTCTTCTTCTTTCGAACGGATCACCCCTTCGAATAAGAGTTGCTCGATAGCCGATTCAATATCTTCTTCGGTGTCGATGGCCGAGAAAAGCGTATGGAGGAGCTGACCGCGATTGATCAGTCGACGATCGGACTCTTCTTCACTGATTCCCTTGATAAAATCGGCCGAACGGTTAGACTGTTGAAACTCGATCGTCGGGAAAATAGATTCCATCGTAATCTCTCGCTTCTTGGGAATTGTGGTGAGTCGGTTGTTGGAGCGTTGTTCTTTTTTCTCCTCCGAAGGGCATAATTTTCCCGTTTGATAGCATTGTCCATCCCAATCGCTTTTTTCTTCTCGGCAGATCATCGGGAGCGCTGCGGATAGGAGTTCGGACATTGTGCCGTTTTGATTGGCTTTACTCCAGACGATCAGATTCTTTCCGGCACGGGTAAACGCGACGTAAAGCAGGTTTAGATTATCGACCCAAAGTTGAAGGCGTTCGTTGAGATAGGGCTTACGATAGATCGACTCGGCCATCTTTGAGGAGTAGTTGATCGGGAGGATTTCCAGATCACTGAATGGTTGGTCTTCGGGTACACACCAAACCAACTGATTATTGGTCTCATTCTCCAATTTCCAATCACAGAATGGCAGGAGTACGGTGTGAAATTCCAATCCTTTCGATTTGTGGATGGAGAAGATTCTGATGCCTTCTATTTCTCCACTTGGAACGGTTTTACTATACAGTGTCTCGTTCCAATAGGTTAAGAAATCATCGATGGATGAGGAGTGGCTATCCAAATAATTAGTGATAGCATCGAAAAAGGCAAAAAGATAAGCTTCCTGAGACTTCACTTGTTGAAGATCGAACAGATTGAACAACGTTTCTATCAACTCATAGAGCGGCATGAGTTTGAGTCGTTCCTGATCGGCGATGAACGGTTCGGGAAGGAACCGATTTAAGTCTCTTTCTAAAAGTAAATCTCCCCAGTTTGTTTCCTTCTGAAGGACATCTTGGTGATAATTGAAAACCAATTTGGCTTGTGAAGATCGATTTTCTGTATTGGACAGGTACTCTAAGGCGTTGATGATGAGGTTCACAGCCACCGATGCGTCGAGGCGGAAAGCTTCGTCCGATACGACTTTGTAGTGCATCACCTTGTCGAAGTAATCGGCAATGGGAGGGATGTTTTTGTTTTTTCGCACTAGAATAGCAATGTCGTTGAGTTTGATGCCCGACTCGATCAAGGTGGTGACTTCCTGACCTAAAGCTTCCAAGGTTTGCTCTTGATAGTTCTGCTCGTTGTTCGGTTCTAGAAAGCTAACTTGTACAAAGCCTTGTTGGGATGTTTTGGGCGATTCTTGTTCGACGTCATTGTAGGCTCGTACCAACTCTTCGCATTCTACGCCAAGCTCTTCGCGGTGTTTGGCGTTGAGGTAGTCGACTACCGCTGCGAAGATTTGATTGTTGAATTGAATGATATTTGTTTCGCTACGGCGGTTGGTTTTCAACGTTTTTTCAATGATAGGGAAGTGCCCGATGCGGTGTCTCAATCCGTTTAGAATACCCCAATCTCCACTTCTCCAGCGATAAATGGACTGTTTTACATCGCCTACAATCAAACTGTTTTCTCCTTTCGAGAGACCTTCCAATAGCAGAAGTTTGAAGTTGTCCCATTGCATCTTACTGGTATCTTGAAACTCATCAATCATGATATTGCTGATGTTCGATCCAATCTTTTCGAATACGAAGGAGGAATCGCCATCCTTCACCAAATGATGAAGTAGGGCATTGGTGTCTGAGAGCAAGAAGCGGTTGTGAGCTTTATTGATGAGACGCACTTCTTCATCTATGCTCGCTAGTAACTGTACTTTATCGAGGTGTTGCAATGATAGACGGCAACTGTTGACAATCTTATTGTTTTTCGTGCGAAAGCGCTCGGCATCTTCGAGTAGCGGAATAAGCTTGGATTCTGCTAAATCGATAATCTCGTTCTTGCGTGTAGAGGTTTTGGTCGTCCAGTTTTCGGCATTGTCGAGGCATTTATCGACCGTGGCGTTTCTGATCTTATCGCTTAGATCACCGACTTTTAGTTTCCGAAAGTAACTTCCTATGCCTCTGCTCCCGCTTTTAAGATCGTCGGGTTGTAGAGCGTGACCGTCAAGTTCGTTCTCAAACTTCTCGGCAAAGTCAACCATTTGCTGTAATGCGGCTTTCTCGATCGACTTCAATTCCTTGCGGTAATTCGGAATGATTTCCGGTTGGTGTAGCTGCTCACGTAACCCTTCTCCTTTTTCGATATAACCTTCATCGAAGATGTTGCGGCTAAAATTTTTCACTTCATCGGATACATTCCAACGTTTATCTTCCGCGATACGGTCGTTGATGTAGTCGAGGAGCCATCCTAAAACAGGAGATGAGGTATTGAGCTTTTCGATCATACTGTCTACGGCATCACTCAAGACCTGCACATTGTCCAACTCTATATTTAGATTCGGACTGAGCTCTAATTCACGAGCTAGATTTCGCATGACAGTCTGAAAGAAGGAGTCGATAGTTTCTACACGAAACCGACTGTAATCGTGTAAGATGTTAGTTAGCGCGGTATGCGCCGATTGACGAATCTCTTCTTCCGATTTTCCCGTGTCTTCTTTGATCTTACCGATATAGGCTTCCGATGCTTTATCATTTATAGAAATGCCGTGTAGCTGACTGAGTATGCGCTCTTTCATTTCGGCTGTTGCTTTATTGGTGAAAGTAACGGCTAAAATCTGTCGGTAGGCTTTGGGATTGTTAATGAGCAGTTTGATATATTCGACTGCCAGAGTAAATGTTTTACCCGAGCCGGCTGAGGCCTTGTAGACTAGAAGTTCCATAAATGATTTTTACTTTAATGACACAAAGATACTTTTTTTTATCAGTTTGTTCGCTTTTAGCCTTTAAGATTATTGAATGGCTTTGGTGGAAAATGGTGATTGTTGAATGAGGTGGAATAAGTTCCTATGACTTGTTTAATAAGGTTTGTGTATACTCTTTCTTGCTCTCAGAGGGAGGTGATATGGGCCTGTAAATGCAAATGTATATTTGGATGTCATTTTGTATTTGATTGATAGATTGTTAAAGAATAGATGATATGATTTTATAGGATTAATGTATTTTTTTGACAGATTGATTATTTTAGAACGACTTCATTGTATCTAAATACAAGAAATATTCGTTTTATTTGTTAATATGACAACCTTTTTATGTTTTATAGCACATTTTTGGTTTTACTTTTATTATATTTGCAACTTTGAATTTTAAATTACTGTAAAATAATCGATAACACAAGATAATAAAATGAGATTCAAACACATTTTACTTACAACTGCGGTGGCTGGTACTCTTCTTTGTGAAGCTGATACATTGCTATATGCTGGGAATGCTGTCCCTGGGGATTTCAGTTGGTTTAAGAAGAAAAAGAAAAAAGAGGTAAGTGATAGCATTAAGTCTCAAAAAGTTTACGACAAACTAGCAAATAAAGAAAATCTCCTTTATCAAGGAATGTTTAATGTTTATCGTAAATCTAACGATTTCTATTTTGAAATACCATTGTCTTTACTTGGACGAGATATGCTGGTGGTCAATAAATTGACACGTGTTCCTGCAGAATTGAATGAGGCTGGGGTGAATCGTGGTACAAATTATGAGAATCAGATGATCCGTTTCGAGTGGGATAAAAAAACGGATAAATTACTTGTTCGCCAAGGTAGACCGTTGCCATTGGCTCCGGCACAAGATGCTATCTCACGTTCCGTGTACGATAACTATATCTCTCCTCTGATTGCCGGTTTTAAAGTTGAAGCTTATAATAATGATTCGACAACAGCTGTGATCAAAGTGAACGATATCTACGACGGCACGGAGACGAGCATCAACAATGTCTTTACCAATATCAATTTGGGGACCTCTGCCATTAAGAATTTGTCTCGTATTTTGTCGGTCAAATCATTCTCGAATAATGTGGTTGCACAGTCGGAATTGACCACAAAGGTGACTGAAGGAACAACCACCATTCATGTAACGGTTGAGGTGAGTTCGTCTATTTTGCTTTTGCCTGAAACGCCTATGATGGGTCGTTTGGATAATCCTCGCGTGGGCTACTTCACTAATCCGTTGCTTAGTTATAGCGATGGTCAGCAACGGGTCGAAAAGGATCAATTGATTACTCGCTGGCGTTTGGAACCAAAACCCGAGGATCGTGAGCGTTATTTGCGTGGGGAATTAGTTGAGCCGGCAAAACCTATTGTATTCTATATTGAAAATTCAACGCCATACCGTTGGAGGAAATATATTAAACAAGGTATTGAAGATTGGCAAGTCGCCTTTGAACGTACCGGTTTTAAAAACGCCATTGTAGCTAAAGAACTAACCGATTCGATGAATGTTGATCTGGACGACGTAAACTACTCTGTGCTAACTTATGCGGCTTCTGTTAAGGCTAACGCGATGGGTCCTTCTATCACCGACCCACGTTCCGGTGAAATCTTAGAAGCAGATATCATGTGGTGGCACAATGTGTTGAGCATGCTGAAAGAATGGATTACGGTTCAGACCGGAGTGATTCGTCCGGAGGCTCGTGGAATTAATATTCCGGATGAGATGATGGGGGATGCGATGCGTTTTGTCGCTTGTCATGAAGTGGGACATTCATTGGGACTTCGTCATAACATGATTGCATCATGGGCTTTCCCTACTGACTCTTTACGTTCTAAGACCTTCACGGATAAGATGAATACCACTTCATCATCAATCATGGATTATGCCCGTTTTAACTATGTAGCACAACCAGGTGATGGGGTGACAGCACTCTCTCCTCATATCGGTCCGTATGATATCTTTGCGATTGAATATGGCTATCGCTGGTATGGTGAACAAACACCGAAAGCCGAAAAGGATAAATTGTATGCGTTGTTGGAGAAACACAACTCACGCCTTTATAAATATAGTGAAGCGCAGGACGTGCGTGATGCGGTCGACCCACGCGCACAAAATGAAGATTTAGGTGACGATGGAATACGTTCATCACAGTTGGGTATTGCGAACCTAAAACGTATCATGCCGGAGATCATCAAGTGGACCACTACCGGTGAGAAGGGACAGACTTACGAGGAAGCTTCTCGGTTGTATTATGCTGTGATTAATCAATGGAACAACTATCTATACCACGTTTTGGCCAATGTTGGAGGTATTTATCTAGAAAATACAACTGTAGGTGACGGACAGAAAACTTTCACTTTCGTTGAGAAGGAACGTCAACAAGCGGCGTTGAAGTTCTTGATTGATGAGGTGTTGACCTACCCGAAATGGTTATTCGATACAGAAGTGAGTGAATATACTTATTTACTTCGTAACACTCCACTTGGCGTAGTAGAGAATGCACCGACTTTAGTTCTAAAGAATGCTCAATCGTTCATCTTATGGGATTTATTGTCGAATAATCGTTTAATGAGAATGATTGAGAATGAATCGGTCAACGGGAAGAAAGCCTTTACAACGGTTGAATTGATGGATGGATTACATCGCAGTATTTTTGCAACGACCTTGCGTAACCAACTGCCTGATGTCTTAACTCGTTCTTTGCAGAAGAATTTTGTGGATGCTCTAATTACGGCTGCTGCCGAGAGCGAAGGGGTGAAGATCAATAAGAAACTGTATGCCGAACATCCGTTATTGGCTCAGTCTACTTTCCCACTTTGCAGTTGTAGTGATCATGCGCATCATGCTGCAGAAAATGTTGATCGGATGGGAGCACGTCGTGAACTTAATTTTTATGGTTCTCAACTTAATCGTATCTCTGATGCCATATCAGCCAAACGTGGTGAGTTGTTGCGTATCAAGGAATTGTTGCAATCTCGTTTGGGAACTTCAGATGTGGCCGTGAAATACCATTATAAGGATATGATCCTCCGCATTAATACTGCGTTAGGTCTTAAATAATCGCCTGAAAGGGCATCTCTTTTTTAATCACTAAGTATTAATTATTTAATAGAATTGAATGAAAAGACAAATTTTGATCTTGCTGCTCCTATTAGGAGTGGTAACCACGACTTTTGCCAACAAACAGATACGAGGAGTGATACTCTCCTCTGAAGACAATCAACCTTTGGTTGGTGCTTCTGTTTATGTGAGCTCTGGCGATTTGAAAAAAGTCGGGAGTAATCAAGCTTCATTAGGGGTGATTACCGACCTTGACGGAAAATTTACGATTTCGATACCCGACCAAGTGACTCGTGTTTTCTGTAGTTATGTCGGTTTTGATGCCCAAGAAGTGAAATTGATTTCAGGCAAGGCCCACTATGAGATTGTGATGAAACCTTCGGCTCAAATGCTTGATGCTGTCGTTGTCACCGGTTATCAAACGGTAGAACGACGTAAGTTGACCGCAGCGGTTTCTAAGATCGATCTTTCCGACCAGATGATTGGTGCGGTAAAGAGTGTCGATCAAGCATTGAACGGACAAATAGCCGGTCTTCGCGTGAGCAATCTTTCGGGAACACCGGGTGCACCGGCCAAGATTAGAATCCGTGGTACGGCTTCCTTGAACGGTACTCAAGATCCATTATGGGTGTTGGATGGTATTCCTTTGGAAGGGACCAATATCCCGAATATGGAGACACTGAAAGACATTGATAACATCGGTCAGACGGCTATTGCCGGTTTGAATCCTTCCGATATTGATAACATCACCGTGCTTAAAGATGCTGCTGCAACGGCCATTTATGGAGCTAGAGCTGCGAACGGGGTTATTGTCATTACTACAAAGAAAGGTAAAGCCGGCAAGCCGGTGATTAACTTCTCAACAAAGTTGACTTATTCGCCAAAGTATAATCTCGATCGTTTGAACTTGTTGAATAGTGATGAGAAAGTTGGTTTGGAGTTAGATTTATTGAAAACAGGTTATCCTTATCGTGCAGAGAAGGGAGAAGTTTATCGCGTGATCTCCGGCTTAAACCAGCTGGATGCCTTTAAGAACGGAGGATTTGATGCACTTTCTGATGAAGCTAAATCAAGACTGAACAATTTACGTCAGACAAACACTGATTGGAGCGATATTCTGTTTCGCGATGCATTTACGCAAGAATATAACCTTTCTGTATCCGGTGGAGGAGAAAAGGCCACTTATTACACGTCGGTTGGTTATATGAAAGAGAATGGTAACATTCCTAACGTCTCAGCCGAACGTTTCAATATGGTCATGAAGACCTCTTATCAAGTGAATAAGCTCTTAAAAATTGGAGCTTCTTTGTTTGCTAACCGTCGTAAGAACTCCACTTACTTGCCGGATAGTGATGGTTGGACCAATCCGATGATCTATTCTTATTTGGCGAATCCTTATTTCCGTCCATTCGATGAAGATGGCAAATATTTGTACGATATCGATATTCAAAACGATAGCAATACCGATTTTGGATTTAACCCCTTTGAAGAACGCCGAAACACAACGAATCAGACCACGATTAATGGAGTCTCTTCGATCTTCGACGCTGAATTACGTTTCAACGATCAATTCAAGATCACTTCACAATTAGGTTTGCAATTAGATCAACAGTCGATTGAACGTATTGCCGATGCTGAGACGTATGCGATGCGTTTAGAACGCACGAATCACCGTCAGAACGGAGTCACTTACTTGCCGGATGGTGGATTCCACAAGGCCAACGAAAACTCTGATTCGCAAATCACTTGGAAAGCTTTAGGAGAATATCGTGCGAACTATAACAACGTTCATGAGTTTGAAATCATGGCGGGTACCGAACTTCGTCGCACTTGGTCGGAGAAGCTTTACAGTGTAGGTTATGGTTTCGATCGGACCACTTTGACGACTAAACCGATTATCTTCCCGGAAGAAAGTAAAGCATTCCCTTTACATACGAAGGGTTTTGTTGAGAATGCTTATGTTTCTGCTTTCTCTACGTTCTCTTACTCTTTACTCAATAGATATACCTTTGGCGGAAGTATCCGTTTCGATGGATCCGACCTATTTGGTGTAGATGAAAAATACCGTTATTTACCTCTTTACTCCGTGAGTGGATTGTGGCGTACTTCTCAAGAACCATTCATGAAAGATGTGAAATGGGTAGACAATTTGGTTTTCCGTTTATCTTACGGTTTGCAAGGTAACATTGACAAGAATACCTCTCCTTTCTTATTGGGACGATACCGCATCGAGAATATATTACCTGGAGGTAGCGAACATATGATTGTTCCTAACAGTGCTCCAAACGACAAATTGCGTTGGGAAAAGACGCATTCGGTGAATGCCGGATTCGACTTTGCGGTATTGAATCAAGCCATTAATTTGAGCGTCGATTATTATTATCGTAAAGGAGTCGATTTGATCGGTATTCAGATGTTGCCTCTTGAAACTGGATTCGAATCGTCGAGTATCAACTGGGCCAGCTTGAGAAACGAAGGTGTTGAAGTGGCGTTAACGACACGCAACGTTCACACCAAAGAATTTATGTGGACAACGAACTTTAACTTTGCTTATAACAAGAATACCGTATTGAAAGAAGCGATTCGTGAAGATGCCATCTATCCGGGACGTGAAGGCTATCCGGTAGGAGCATTGTTTGCCTTGAAAACAGGAAGTCTCGATGCTGAAGGATATCCTCAGTTTGTCAACAAAGAAGGCAAAGAAGTTTCTGCAATGGAATTCTTTAAACTTCAAGAATGGGGATTCGGTGCGACCGATTTAACACCTAAAGAACGTCGTGAACTTTACACCTATGTGGGTACGGCCGATTGTCCTTATGCCGGAGGTTTTAACAATACCTTTACTTATAAGGCCTTTGAATTGGGTATTAACTTTAGCTTCGATTTTGGTGGTAAGGTACGTACTCGTCCAACTTATTCGATTGTCGACTTTGACAAAGGACGTAACTCTAACCGGGACATCTTAGATCGTTGGACGCCAGAGAATACAAATACAAAGTTCCCGGTATTGTTGAGTCAAGATATGAGATTAGATGAATATGTATGGTATTCTAATCAAGGAGATATTTATCGTAATCTAGATATCTGGATTAAGGACTTGAACTATGTGCGTTTGCAAAACATCCGTTTGGCTTACACGTTGCCTAGCAGTGTCAACCGTTTCCTTGGTCTCTCTTCGGGAACCGTGGCTTTGGAAGGACGTAACCTCTTTGTGATCAGTTCTGATTATAAGAACTTCATGGATCCGGAGAATATGTCTAATCCGTATGCTGCGCCTCTACCGAAGTCCGTTACTTTGAGTTTGAACTTGAATTTCTAATCTTATAGCATACAGATGATGAAAAAGAAATTAATTTTATTGATCAGTACCATATTCCTCTTGGCTTCTTGCGATATGCTCGACATTAAACCGACAGGTATGGTTATTCCGACCACATTGACTGAATATCGAGCATTGCTATCAACGGCTTACAATACAGTTCCGGATGTAACGGGAATGGCGTGTTTCCGTTCGGATGAGATGTATATTAAAAATGATAGTTGGGAACTTAACCGTTATGGAAAGATCGAACGTTGGGATGATTACAGTGCTCGTGGTGAGACGACTTCATTTGAATGGAAGAATTTCTATACCGTGATGTTTACCGCTAACTATACGATCGAAAAGCGTACTGAGATTACCGAAGGGTCGGCTGATGAGATCAACCAATTGATCGGGGAGTGTTATCTGCTTCGTGCCTATATGCACTTCAATTTGGCCAATCTTTACGGACAACCTTATACTCGTCCCGGCGCATTGGATAGTAAAGCTGTACCGTTGAAGCTGAATAGTGATATCAACGGCGTTTTGAAGCGCAATACGGTTCGTGAAGTGTTTGCGGCAGTATTGGCCGATATTGATGCTGCAGAAGCGTTGATCAACAAAGAGAGCTGGGAAACGAAATATTCTTATCGTTTTACCAAGTTGTCGGTACAAGCTCTTCGTGCACGTGTTTATCTTTACATGGGCGATTGGGAAAAAGCCTTAAAAGCGGCTGAAGCGGTGATGACGGTAAAGAACACGTTGGAAGATTTCAATGCCGAAGGTTATAAACTACCCAACCATTATCAATCGGTTGAGACCATCACTGCCTTAGAATTAGCAATGACGAATAACTATAATCAAGCAGCTTGTGCTTCGGCTCATTTATTGGGTTGTTATGCCGAAGGTGACTTACGTCGTGATGCTTATTTCAAAGCTCCTGATAAGAAAGGTGATCGTCATGCGCAAAAAGCCGGAATGGATGATTTCCGTTGCTCGTTCCGTGTGGGTGAGTTGTATCTTACAGCCGCTGAATCTGCAGCAAACCTAGATCAGCTTCCTAAAGCAAAATCTCTTTTGTTGGGCTTGATGCAAAAGCGTTATACCCCCGAGAGCTTTGCCGCTCGTTCTGCAGCAGTCAACGCCATGAACAAAGCCGATCTTATTCAAGAGGTATTGAACGAACGTGAGCGTGAATTGGCTTTTGAAGGTCATCGTTGGTTCGATCTTCGTCGTACCACACGTCCACGTCTTGAAAAGGTCTTGAAAGGTGAAACGTTTGTGTTGGATCAAGATGACAAACGATATACCTTATTGATTCCTCAAGAAGCGATTGAAGCCAATCCGGAATTGAATAACTAATGACTGACAGCTAACAGCTAATAACTGACAGCTAACAGCTTCGATTAATTAATTATTAATCATTGACTAATCGGAGTTAGCATAATTAATAAAAGGTCTCTTCCTAAACTCGAGTGAGAGTTGGGAAGGGGCCTTTTTTGTGAGGCGAAGTGGGGAACGGGAGTGTAAATTTCTCCTCCTATGAATTAAAAAGATCATTTATCTCACACCTCCTACACTAAATTTTCATAAATACCCATTAATAAGAGACTTGGAGAGGGTGAGAGATAAGTAAATGTGACAGGTTATCCCACACTCATCCTACACTCATCCTACACTCATCCCACACTCACTTCGTATCCATTATACACTTATCCTAACATTACTTCATACTTAGGCTATACTGTTGTTTATTGCATTGCGCCATTTTCTTATCACATTGTGCTATTTTGCTACGGCATTGCGCCATACTAATATTGCATTGCGCTATTTTTCTATGGCATTGCACTATTTCTACCTAATCAGTTTGATGGTGTAAATGATCAATCTTTCATTAAAATAGTGGAAAGACAACTCCAAAAGGCAACTATTTGTTAGGTTAATGAGGGATGGTGAGAGATAAACGATTTAGTGTGGGATAAATGATCGATTTATTTATCCCACACTTGCTCACAACCCTTTATTTATCGTCTTTTAGGGTGAAAGAGTGATAGATGTGTGGGATAAACGATAAATAAACTCTTAGGGAGGAGATGACTCTTTAATTTTAAGATTTTAAAATGTTTCTTTCTGAAGTAGCTAAACAGTTAAGCAGTAAAAAGAAGAATGAAGAATAAAAGGAATGACTTCCGGCGGATGAAAAAAGCACCGTACTCCAGTGCCACAAGCACCGTATTCCAGCGCCACAACCACCGCACTCCAGCGTCATAACGACCGTACTACAATTCTACAACGACCGCACCTCAGCAAATGCTTTTTATATTGTTGTAAGTATAGAATACATATTCCTCTTCGATTCAGATCTCAATATGAATCACCCCGCCGTATGGGGTAAGTTTAGAGAAAGCCTCATCTTGAGTGATCACTCCCGCATAGATTTGTGCGCAGATCAATACGCCACCATGAGCAAAGATGGCGACTTGTTGATCATCCGATTGCTTCAATTCGTCTATAAAAGCACTCACTCGTTCATATTGATCGATAAAACTCTCTCCATTCGTGGCGCGAACATGAATATAGTCGTTATACCATTTTTGCAGACGCGGGTCAGTGATCTCATCGAAACGCTTCATCTCCCAATCTCCGAAGTTAATCTCTTTCAGCCGGTCGTCGGTGGTCGGTTCGGCGTATCCGCAATAGGCAGCCAAGCGCTTGGCTCGGCTCAGTGGACTGCTAAAGACTCTATCGAATGTTTTTCCTTCGAGGTGGCGGGCTGTTTGTGCCGCCTCTTCGATGAAGGTCGATTTGAGTGGAACGTCGGTAAAACCGTAGCATGTGCCTTGAGGGACATCAACGGCTGTATGGCGAATTAGGGTTAGAATCATAATGGTGTAATTGGACTATAAATTTATTCTAGACTATGAACTCTGTTTATACTATAAATTCATTCTATATTATAACAGATTGGTGCACTATAAAGATCAGACTAATCAGAGTGAGGTAAAAACTCAGCTCACAAAGGAGAAAGGTCGCCCCACAGCAATCGCCGGTGTAACCTTGTAGGCGTTTCTTCATCCAACTACTTAGTAGATAGAATGTGATTGGTGGAGCAAGGAATGCCCATAGATATGCACTCGGGACAAATAGGAGTGGAAGGGCACCGAAGACGAATGCACGAACGAAGATCAACGGTGTCATTCGATTATAGATCACTTTGGCTTTGCTCTCTTCCTCTTTTCGGGCGTAAGGGAGTCGGTTGATCAGTTGAGCAGCTGAGAACTTACTCCAAGCATCTCCCGCTATCATGAGGAAGGGGAGGTGTGCTGCCGATAGGTATTGCGACAACAGATACTGCATCGAGGTATAGAGCAAAAGGAAATAACCGATCAAACCTATCACACCGTAACTTCCGATGAACGAGTCTTTCATGATGGCCAACGTCTGCTGACGGTTCTTTCCTCCGCCAAATCCGTCGAAGAAATCGGCTAGCCCATCTTCATGAAGGGCACCGGTGAGGATGACTCTTGCGCCGATAGCCAATAGGATGGGAAACGGTTGCGGAAAGAGATGGCTAGTCAGCCAATAGGTTGCCGCCATGGTTCCTCCGGTGAGCCATCCGGCAAGTGGCCAGTAGTTGACCACTGTTTTGAAACAGTCGGCAGGGACCTCCTTTATTCGCCAAAAAGGGAGGCGGGTAAAGAAGATGAATGCCGCTAGAAGTTTATTCATTATACAAAATATTTAGTAACTGAGGCTTTATGAAAACTATCCATCTCATTGATCATACGGACAGCCGATTGTAAGATCGGGTAAGCACAGATCGCTCCGGTACCTTCACCCAAACGGAGGTTGAGCTGGAGTAGGGGCTTGGCTTGCAGATAGTCCAAGACTAAGCGGTGGCCGACTTCATCGCCTAGATGTCCGTAGATCGCATACGAGAGGACGTTCGGGTAGAGACGTGACGCTGCCAATAGACAGTTGGTCATGATAAATCCATCGATGATGATGACCATACCGAGTTCTGCTGCACGAAGCATACCGCCAATAGCCATGACCATCTCTAATCCTCCGAAATAACGGATGATGTCGTGTGCCGATCTATCACCTTTATAGTTCTCCACGGCGCGTTTCAAGACTTTAAATTTGTGAGAAACTCCGGCTTGATCGAGTCCGCTACCGGCGCCTACACACTGTTCGAGTGAAAGGCCCGTAAACAGATGCATCCAGACCGAAGAGGAAGAGGTGTTGGCAATACCCATCTCGCCAAAGCTGATCACGTTGCACCCTTGTGCGTGGACGGTACTGACCACTTCTGCTCCTCGTTGTAAACAAAGATCCATCTCGTCTTCACTCATGGCCGCTTCATGTAGGTAGTTGCGGGTTCCTTTCGCGACTTTCTTGTCGATGATGCGAAGAGACGGATCGAAATCGTAGTCCACTCCGGCATCCACGATGTCGAGTGTAAAGCCATGTTGGTGAGATAAGAAGTTGACTCCCGCACCTCCTTCGAGAAAGTGCAACACTTGTTGCCAAGTGATCTCTTTAGGCGATTTGCTGACCCCTTCTTCTACAATGCCATGATCGGCAGCGAAGAGGACGTTATGCGGTTGATGTAAAGTTGGCGAGAGCGTTTGTTGAATCCATCCAATTTGTAAGGCTAGCTCTTCAAGCGTTCCTAGCGATCCTTTTGGTTTAGTGAGATTGTCGATCTTGTCTCTGAGTATAGGGATGATGGCCTCATCGGGGCGATTGATGTGAAATGTCATGTTTATTTAAGAATTAATGGGTTAACCTTTGAGTTTCATCGGAAGTCCCGATACCATGAAGTAAACGTCGTCTGCTTTGGCCGCAATGTATTGATTCACCCATCCGACGAGGTCGGTGAATTTGCGTTGAAGATCGTTGGGGGATGTTCCGCCCAATCCGATTTCGTTGGTCACAAAGATGAATGTGGCGTCTTGAGCGGTGAAGCGGTCGAATTCCGCCTTGATCTCTTCAAGGAGCGGATCGATGTCGGCTTGACTATCGAATAGAAAATTAGTACACCATAGGGTGACGCAATCGATTAAGATCACTCGCTCTGCGAGGTGATGACGACTTAACTCCTTTTCTTCTTCGATGTTTTCCCATTCGGGGCCTCTATCTCGTTGATGGCGAAGCACCCGTTGTCGGAATTCTTCGTCCCAAATTCGTGCCGTGGCCAGATAAACCGGGTGAGTGGAAAGGCTCAGAGCCATCTTTTCGGCATACGAACTTTTGCCCGAGCGTGCTCCTCCGGTGATTAATATGATTTTCTTCATGGATGGTTTCAGATGCTTGTAATAATCGACAAAAGTGCAAATAATAGGTCAGAAATACAAGCAAAAGGGTTATATTTGCCCGACAAAAATTGAGAAAAACATGAATCATTCTAAACCTCTTCGTCCTTTAATGTTTGTGGGAACGGGAAGTGACGTGGGTAAAAGCATTATTGTGAGTGCCTTTTGTCGCATGTTCTTGCAAGACGGCTATCGTCCCGCACCATTTAAGGCTCAAAATATGGCGTTAAACTCGTACGCGACTCCCGAAGGCTTCGAGATCGGTCGTGCGCAAGCTGTACAAGCCGAAGCAGCAGGTGTTCCCTGTCACACCGATATGAATCCGCTACTGCTTAAACCGACTTCCGATATGAACACGCAAGTCGTGCTCCATGGTAAACCTGTGGGCAATCGGAGTGCTTATGAATATTTCCGTAAGGAGGGACGTGAAGCCCTTCGTCGGGAGGTGAATCAGGCTTTCGATCGCTTGGCTGAACGATACAACCCGATCGTACTGGAGGGAGCCGGCAGTGTCTCGGAGATCAATCTTCGGGAAGTCGACTTGGTGAATATGCCGATGGCTATTCATGCCGGAGCTGATGTGATCTTGGTGGCCGATATCGATCGGGGAGGCGTCTTTGCCAGTGTTTATGGTTCGGTGCTCTTGATGACCGAAGAAGAACGTCGACATCTGAAAGGTATCTTGATCAATAAGTTCCGAGGAGACATCCGCTTGTTTCAGTCGGGTGTGGAGATGATCGAGAAGTTGTGTGGCGTTCCCGTTGTCGGGGTTGTGCCTTACTATAAAGATATCATGATTGAGGAAGAGGACTCGGTGGCCTTACAAACCAAAAACATAAAAGCCAATAGCGGTAAAGTGAATGTGGCTGTTGTGTTGCTTCGCCACCTTTCGAACTTTACCGATTTCAACTGCCTCGAACACGATCCACGGGTGCATCTCTTCTTTACGAACAACACCGATGAGATCGAAAAGGCAGATATTATAATTATTCCGGGGAGCAAGAGTACGATCGACGATTTGTATGAATTGCGCCGTAACGGAGTGGCACAAGCGATCATTGCCGCGCATCGGCATGGAAAGACGGTGATGGGAATCTGT
The DNA here is from genome assembly GCF_058683585.1 of Bacteroides sp. QWL-09. Classification (NCBI taxonomy): domain Bacteria; kingdom Pseudomonadati; phylum Bacteroidota; class Bacteroidia; order Bacteroidales; family Bacteroidaceae; genus Bacteroides; species Bacteroides sp. QWL-09. The sequence continues at coordinate 560,457 of NZ_CM178748.1, forward strand.
GGTGGCTATCAAATGATGGGGGTTGAGGTTTGCGATCCCGATCATCAAGAAGGAGAAGTGGAACGCTTGCCCGGTTTGGGATTGTTGCCCACGACCACCACGATGACGGGGGATAAAATAACCGAACAGGTGACGTTCCGGCTGAAAGGCAAGGAGGCGCTCTGTAAAGGGTATGAGATTCATCAAGGACGAACGACCTTGCTCGATGGTGCGCAAGTGGAGCCTCTTAACGTAATGGAAGATGGCACGACAGAAGGTTATAGGGCTAGTCGTTCGTGTTTCGGAACCTATATTCACGGCATACTCGACAATGCTGTTGTGATCGACTATCTTCTCGAGCCTTTTGCAGAGCAGATCGAAGAACGGAAATCGTTCGATTACGAAGCATTTAAAGAAGAACAATACGAAAAACTCGCAGCCCATGTGCGACAACATGTCAACATGGAGCTGATTTATCAGATTATACAGACCAATGATTAATGGACATGGTGACGATACCCACTGCTTCAGTCGGCCTATCGTCAGTAATTTTAGCTCGAATGTGTATGCAAAGCTCGATAATGGCTCGTTGAAACGTTATCTGGCCGATCATCTCGATTTTATTGATTTCTATCCTCAACCCGAAGCGGAGTCGTTACAGAAAGCGGTGGCTCAGAACGTCGGACTCGAAGCGAATGAGGTGTGTGTGACGAATGGGGCTACAGAGGCCATCTATCTCATTGCTCAGGCTTTTGCGCAGTCCTACTCGGTTATCGTGCACCCTACATTTAGTGAATATGGCGATGCTTGTTTACTTCATCGTCATCGTGTGCAATCGATTTACCACCTAGCCGACTTGCCCTTGGATGCTGAGATGTGTTGGCTGTGTAATCCGAATAACCCGACAGGTGGAGTGTACGATAAGGCGACTTTAATCCGACTGATCGAAGAACGACCTAAGACCTTATTTATAGTCGACCAGTCGTATGAGGCTTTCACTCTACAGCCGTTGTTGGGGGCCGGTGAAGCTGCGGCATGTCCCAACGTGATCTTGTTGCACTCCATGACTAAACAATACAAGATTGCAGGTATCCGTTTAGGATACCTCACTGCTTCGTCTTCGCTGATCGAGAGCATCCGTCGACAACGTATGCCATGGTCGGTTAACAACCTGGCGATTGTGGCGGGGCACTTCTTGCTCCATACGCCTTACACGTTCGATCTATCTGCTTACTTGGAAGAAACCGCTCGGTTGAGAGCGGGGCTCGAAGAATTGGGCCTTATCGACGTGTGGCCGTCCGACACGCACATCTTGTTGTGCCGGTTGCGGTGTGGTAAAGCTTCTGCGCTAAAACACTATTTGGTCGAGCATCACGGTATCTTGATTCGTGATGCTTCGAACTTTGAGGGACTAGATGAGGCTTTCTTTCGTGTAGCCACTCAGTCGCCCGAAGAAAATCAACGTCTCATTCAATCGATCGCACAATGGATAGCTTCTTAATCAGCCTCGGCGTTTTACTGTTGGGATGGGCGGGCGACCGACTGTTCGGTGATCCGATTCAAATGCCTCATCCGATTGTTGGCTATGGAAAACTGATCGCTTGGGGTGAGAAACGTCTCAATAAAGGTCGCTTCCGATTCTGGAGAGGTGCTCTGCTCACGCTCTGTTTAGTAGGTGGAGTCTTTATGGGTTTCCGATACTTGTTTGAGGTTCTGCAAGGTTGGTCGCCTTACCTCTATGTGTTTGTGGGAGGCTTCTTTGTTTTTACCTCTCTTTCGGGTAAGACGTTAATTCGCGAAGTGCGGATGGTCTTTGAGGCGGTCGAACGTTCGTTGGATGAAGGGCGTCGGCAAGTGGGGCGTATCGTTGGCCGCGACACTTCAGAACTCACGGCTCAAGAGGTACGCACAGCCGCCTTGGAAACGCTAGCCGAAAATTTAAGCGATGGCGTGATTGCCCCATTATTTTGGTGGGCCGTATGTGGCGTGGAGGGTATGTTGGCTTATAAGATGATCAACACGCTCGACTCGATGATTGGTTATAAGAATGCTCGCTATCTCTATTTTGGTCGATTTGCTGCGCGTCTAGATGATGTGGCGAATTATATCCCGGCGCGTATCACAGCCTTGCTGATGTTGATTGTCGCCGGACGAATAGACCGGCTTCCTTTCGTAATACGTTATGGCTCGGCACATAGCAGCCCCAACTCCGGTTATCCCGAAGCAGCCTTGGCGGCGATCTTAAACGCTCGTTTCGGCGGGGAACATCTTTACTTTGGAGAGTGGGTCTACAAACCGTATATTGGTGAGCATGCTCGCGACTTTACTTTTACAGATATGAAAATAGCTGTACGAATTAATCTTTATGCCGAGATTCTGGCTATTCTTCTTCTATCTTCTATAACGCTGATTAAAATAGTTTATTTATAGATTAATGGTTTAGGACGAGATCGTCCTTTGGTTTGCGATCTCTCCTGAGAAGGCTACTGTCTTCCGATGTGGTTAATTACCATTTCAGACTTTAACAAGTCTTTCTTGATCTGTGTGTTTAAGCCGATCAAGAGAGGCTTGTTTTCGTAAATATAATGTTAGATAACATTTTCCTTATGCAATAAAAGTTAATGACAGCTATAGTAACGTAAAAAAATAGCCATTTAATTTTATTGTTCTTTCTTTTGTAAAAAACACAACTTGTTATACTTTAATATCAATACTGAAAAATGAAAACAATAGTCGGACATTTTGAGGTTATAGCTTCTATTCTTTTAATCGGTTTATGCGTAGCCGGGTGTACTGCCGGATCATCAACAGCCGGTCAACCTCAAGTTCTCGATCTTTCATTGACCGGGAATATAGCTTCTTTAAGCTTATCTGAAATTTCACAGGAAACTGATCTTATCCCTTTGCAAACCAATGACTCTATTTTATTGGGGCAGATTGTTCGCATTGTACAATCCGGAGATTTCATTTATGTCGGTGATAAAGATAAGATTGTTGTTTTCGATGCTACCGGGAAATATGTAAATCGTCTTTGTCGTCAGGGACAAGGACCGGATGAATATCTCAATATTACCGATTTTCAAGTTGAGAAGAATGGCTCTGTGTGGATCATGAGCCCAAACAATCGATCTTTATATCATTATCACCTTGATGGAAGATTGTTGAAGAAACATCAACTGCCCTTCTGGGGGACTCATTTGTTGTTAAATCATGACGCGACTCAGATGTTGGTTTATGTCGGGAATGAGAAAAGTGATCAGAATAACGACCGATTGAAAAGAATTGATTTATCCTCGGGACAGATCGTTGAGAATTATTTCCCCATTGACACTCGCAAAAGTGTTTATCTGCATGTCATGAGCGATCACTCTTTTACCTCTAATTCATCGGATAAGCCATCTTACTTTTACGAGATCTTTAACGATACGGTCTATGGGCTTTCTGCCGGACAGCCTCCCGTTCCTAAATATTATGTGAATTTTGATGGAAAGAATATTCCTCAGTCCATATTCGACAAGTCTTATACGGATATTATGGATTTCTTTACCACACTCCATAAAACGCGTTATGCTTATGGCATCAATCTCTTCATGTCCAAAGATGATAAGTTTTTAATTTCCTTTATCTATGATAAAAAGATAACAATGGCTTGGGTTGATGGGGAACATTGCAAGACGACTTCAGCCTTAAGAGAGGATCTTCATTTAAAAGGATTTACTTTTGAACTGGCCGATCAGAAATTGTTTCCACAATCTTCCGAAGAACTCATCATCCCTATAGAGAGTGCTTCAGTGGCGGAACATATGGAGACGGTGCTTGGTGAGGCTGATAAACAATCGCTTAACGAAAAGCTTGGGAGGTTAGGGCTCGATCAAAATCCTATTCTGATCAAGGTTCGTCTATAAGAGTTGATTATCCCTAAATTTTAAGTGTATGAATATGGACTATAAAAGGTTATTCACTTGTGCCTTTTTTCTGCTGCTGCTGTTTGGCTGTAAGCAAAAAACAGTTGAGGTGCAGCATTGTGCTATTGATGGAACAATCTTAAACGATGAATTAATGACCCGTATGCCGGGGCCTTTACGGGTTTATGGCGATTATCTTTATTGGGAAGATCCTTTTGTCCGTGATTATTTTCTTCGCATCCATTATCTCCATGATGGTTTGGAGATTGGACAGATGGGTAAAGTCGGCGAAGGTCCGGAGGAATTTATTACCGGTCAAGCAATCGGGGCATGTATTGATGGCCGTCTTTTTGCTGTAGACGTAAATGGCACCACTAAAGGGTTTCTGTCTATTGATAGCCTTGTCTTGAATAAAGAGCCTTTTATGACTTTGTCTCCTGAAGAGCGTGTGACTTTAAAGCGTGGAAAACAGGTGGCTAAAGGAATTTATCTGAAGACCAATCCGGAGAACTCTGATCATTACTTTACAGCGATTATTGATGGTGCTTCTTGTGAGTTTGGGGAATATCCCATACGAGAATGGAGGAAGCCGATTGGTGGATATGAGATTTATGATGCGCAAAGGGGGCTTCTGGCATTCTGTTCGTATCAATTTCCTTATTTATCGCTCTATAAGCGCGATGGACATCGTTTCAATCTGGTTTTTGAAAAGGCTGATCGGGATGCCTATGCGGTCAATGGTCAGCATATTGCCTTTAAAGAACCGCTTTTAGGGGTGAAAGATCTTTGTCTGAGTCGCGATTATCTTGTGACCTTACAATTTGAGGACCTTCCAGATGAGAATCGTCCTTTAACTTCCGGGCGAAATATAAACGATCGTCCTCATACTGTTTTTGTATATAACCATAGCGGTGAGCTTTTGAAAATAGTTGATTTAAGGATGCCTATTATACGTATGGCTGCGGATGGTAGGGATAATACGCTTTATGTTATTGGGGCTAACCCTGATTTTATGTTGTTGAAGTATGCGTTATAGATTGAAAATAATAAGTTTCTTAAGTGTGGCGGGATTACTTTTTTCCTGCCATTCATCGACCGATAAAGTTGTTTCGGTTTCTTATAAGAGTGATTTTGGGTTGGATACTGTCGGGCATCCTGAACTCATGACTGTTGAAGATGATTATGCTAGTGGGACAACTGTTTTCCATTTGAAAGATCGGTTACTGCTTGGAGGACCTTATAGTCAATATCAGCTTTATTCTTATCCGGAGTTGCGTCGACTCAATAAAATGATCACTTTCCCCAAAAACACATGGTCCTCTGTTCTAGATCAAAAACTATATAGTTATAATAATGGACGTTTTTCAATTCATAAATTAGACAATCGAGATTCATTGGTTTGTGATTCGGTATTCTCAGTGAGTGGCATTGTCCCTATGGACTTTCAACGCATTGATCGGCTGAATGATCAGACTTATATCTTTTCTGATTATGGTGGAGATCATGCGTCTTTCTATCTGTTAGATCTCAAAAACAAGACATTGACGCCCAAAGGTCGTAATCTTGAGGATCGCTCTCGCTTTAAGAATGAAGAAGAATACAGATCGGCTTATCGTCATGTCATTAGGGTTAAGCCGGATCAAAGTGCTTTTGTAGAGGCTTATTGTTTCTGTCCTCGAATCCGTATTTCTAATTCGTCGTGCGTATTAACTTATGATCTTTTTTTAGATAATCCTCCGGGAAACGATAAAGTTGTTCCTGTAGAATATGAAAAAAGATATGTATTTTGCGATGTGATCAATGTGACGGATCATTTTATTTATATTCTCAATCGGGCACAACCCCTGCCTTATCAATCGTCTAATTGTAATTTGTTGGTTTTAGATTGGAAAGGAAATTTAGTTGCTCGATATCGATTGGATTTATTTATCTATAGCTTTTTTGTTGAAGGGGATGATCGCTCGCTCTTTGGGACGTGTTGGAAAGAGCCTGAAGGATTTCGATTTTTCCGATTAAAACTTAGTTATTAAACTTCTTCTTATTCTTTTATGGTTGTGATTTGAATCAATCTTGAATTAAAATTATGAATAAAATAAAGGTCCTTTTTTCTCTTTGGTGTATTGTCTTTTCTGCCTGCTCGTCTCATAAAAAGGGTGGGGCAGATGGTGTTGAACGAATCCGGGTTGATGTGCATTCTCCAACTTCAGATCTTTCATCATTTGTTGAAAAGATGGAGATCGTTCCTTTAGAAACGACCGACTCTTCATTGTTGCATCACTTTGATAAACTGGTGTATAATAAAGAAATGGATATGTTTGCCATTACCACTCGTGATCAGACGGTTTTTACCTTTTCTGGCGATGGCTCTTTTATCGGGAGCTCGGCACGCATGCAGGGAGAAGCTCCTAATCAATACTATATGGCTTTGGATATGCAGTTTAATTCCGAGATGAAAGGGATTGATATATTGAGTCCCGGTGGAACAGTCTATACTTACAGTCCAACATTTGATTTTCTATCCAAAAAAGCGGTTAAGTTTGAATTTCCAGTCGATCATTTTATGCCTTTGGGCGGAGATAACTACGTTTTTACTTATCCTTTCTTATATACAGATCAAGAGGTGGCATTTGCCAATATGAAGACAGGGCAGATCACTCACACCCATTACGAAGGAACGGTTTCCGGCAATGGTATGGGGCGTAATTGCTTTTATAAATTAGGACATGATTTTTATTTTGTTCCCATTGCTTTGAATTATTCCTTCTATCGCATTCATCCTGAAACAAAGAAATTAAGCCGGGTGATGTATCTGGATTTTGGTGATGCCGCGATTAGTGGAGATGCCTTGCCAGGAACGGCTACTGGAAAGAGAACTGATTCTGAAGAAGAACGCTCTAAGCTAGGTCAATCGTATTTAGAACGTCGTGATTTCGTTAGGCAATCGAATGATTTTGTGCCTTATATAAAGTTGTTTAGTGAAGATTACGTTTATGCTCATGTGCTCAAAGGGAAAGTGGGCTATGGCGGACACTTTGTGTTTAATAGAAAAACAAAGAGTCAGTCTTTTTTATGGGATGATAAGCGTTTATTAATGGCACCTTGTTTGGCTATTACTGGTGATGTCCTTTTGGCGTATTGTCCTATCGATCAATTGTCTGAGGTGGCTTGTCGTGATTTGATGACTGATCATGAGTGGCGAAAGATGGAACAATTGAATGAGGATGATAATCCGGTTATTTTAAAATATTATTTAAGAAAATGATCAATCGATCGGTTTTGATAAGATTGATGAAATATTTGTGAATGTGATTGTGGACTAAATAGATAAATACAATGAAATATATTCAATACGTTTTGTGTTTGCTTTTCCTGAGTTCTTGTCTTTTTTCTGAGAAAAAAGATAAAAAGGTTTTAAAAGTAGAACTTCATGAGGAATCTGTTTCTGTTAAGACCTTATTTTCAAAACTATCTGTTGTGCCCTTAGAAACAAACGACAGCTCATTACTAATTAAGCCTCGCGAAGTTTTTGTGAAAAACGACCAATATTATGTCTTTGATATGGGGGCATCTGCGACTTTTGTTTTCAACAAACAAGGTCAGTTCATCAGGCAGATAGGTAAAAAAGGGCAAGGACCTGGGGAATATCACGAGATATGCGATGTTGCCCTAAGTCGGTATTCTAATCTGTTGTATATGTTATCTCCTTTTGGAAGTCTGTATTGTTATAATTCTGACGGTCTTTTTATTAAAGAGATCGTTTTACCTCCAAAGTCCAATTACCACGCAATAGAAGAATATGATAAGGACTTACTCGTTTTATGGACCCATCCTTCTTGGATTGAAGAATCGGGTATTAGTATTTTTTCTAAAACAGCAATGAAGAAAGTCCGGAGCTACTGGCATGAGAATAGAATTCTCTGTGGTTTAAATCTAAATGTCTTTTACTCTTATAATGAGTCCGTTTTTTATTTTACTCCTTTTCATCGGAAAACTTATCATGTCGGACTAGATAGTTTACGAACAGCTTACTCCTGGGATTTTGGTCAAGCTAATATTGATCCCAAGACCTATTTTACATTAGAGGAATCTAAAAAAGATGAGGAAGACCGATTGTTGCAAAAGTATCTGCTTGATTCAACGATTCCTTATTTTATGGCTCAACAGTTTCAGAATGATAAATTCTACTATGCTAAATTAACCTATGGGTTCAAAACCCCGAAAAATCTATTTTATCGTAAAAGCGACGGTAAAACGTTCTTTTTTGAGAAAACGTCAGAAGGTCTTTCTTTGACCCCGATCTATTTTAGTGATGATTGCTTGATATGCATGGTTTATAATGAAGATTTTCCTTCTTTTAAAAGTGTGCTTTCTAAACAAGAATACGAGAAACTGGAACGACGCTTGGATGATGATAATCCATGCTTAATAAAGTTTTACTTCTGATATAAAAGATTGTTTTTGTGGCTCATAATTGATAATATATAAATAAGGAATATGATGAATTTCAGAATCTGTTTTTTCCTTTTAATTAGTGCTTTTGCGCTATTGGTCAGTTGTAATACAAATGAAACAGAGAAGTATCAGAAGGAGCGTAATAAGGTTTTGACTGTTGCGAGTAAATTACATAAGATAACCCTTGGAGATCTAATGATTGGCTCAAATGCTAGAGTTTTTATAATGGGAGATGTATTTATAGTTCAGGATAATGACTCATATACTAAACAAATTCATTTATTTCATAAAAAAGATTATACTTATATTACAAGCTTTGGGCGAAAAGGGGATGGCCCAAATGAGATCACTAACATGGGGCATATTGCTGTCGACGGAGCACATCATAAGCTTTATGTCTCTGATCATGGTAAACAAAAGATTTTTAGTTATGATGTAGACAGTCTGATTCATGATTCGTTGTATGTTCCGTCTGTTAAATGGAGCATGAATATTAAATCTTTTCCTGCGGATTATGATTACTACTCAGATACTCTCTCTGTTGGCCGGGTTATACAGCCGATTGGGAACAATGATTATAAGCCGATAGTTGCCAAGATTAATTTCAAAAAGAATGTATTTACGCTAATGCCCTATGAACATCCTAATATAAAGAAAAACCGCTTCTCTTATGCTTCGTCTTTGGAAGATGATGTGTATGTACAATGTTACAGCTATTATGACTTAATGACTATTTGTAGTCTTAATGGAAAATTGAAATATAATGTATATGGTCCAATGTGGGATGAACGATCTTCAAAAGTGAAATTCTTTCATAAAGTTATTATTGCAAATGGTAAAGTTTTGGCTCTATATTCTGGTAAAAGGCTTGGGATTAGAGAATCTCCTACTATGTTTCAGGCTTTTGATCTTAATGGAGACTATTTATATACTGCTGATTTAGGGTATGAAATAATTGATTTTTGTTATGATAAAGATAATAATCGATTGATTTTAGTTCTTGATGATGAAGATTTTCAATTTGCCTATCTTAATTTGTCGGATTTGGGTTATGAATAAACCTGTGATTCTTTTTTGATGTAAATCAGAAGAGTTGATTTAAATAATAAACTCAATTCTTCTTCTAAAATAATTGATGATGAGACCTCTATTTTGTTTTTTACTTATATTATACTCTTGTGTGTCTTGCACTAATCGTAAGAATAATGACGCTTTTGAGCTTCAAGTTGTAGACATAAACTCAAGTTTTAATCTTTAATATAAATGTTAATAATAAAATCAATATGAAAAAGAAATTATTTTCTGTGTTGGCTGTTGTTGCCATTATAGCAGTAGCTGGGTATAATATATACAGTGCAAAAAGTGACGTTCTATTGTCTGATTTAGCATTGGCAAATGTAGAGGCGTTGGCCAATGATGAGGGAGGGTTTGAAATTGTCTGTAATGGGGAAAAAAACACCTCACCAGGTGCCTGCTGGCAGCTTTATGGCGAATGTTCAGACGGATGGTTCATACGTTGGGATGATTGTCATTTTTCTGGTAGTATGTCGAATCATTGCCAAACTCCTTGCGATTAAATTTAAAAAATAAGGCTGTGTTCTATGCAGAATTACTTAAAATGAAATGTAATGAAATACTTAAATAAATTCATCCTGCCTATTATTCTTTTTTGCGCATGTTCAACTAATAATAAGGACATACCGAATGGAATTGAAATAATACCAGTGGAAGTAAATAGGACTTCTCGGGATGCTTCATCTTTCTTAGAAAAAATAGAGCTTACCCCCTTGGAAACGAATGATTCGTCTTTGCTTTTTAAGTGTAATAAAGTTCTTTATGACAAAAGTACAGATATGTACGTTATATATACCAGTGATCAACTTGTCTATACCTTCTCAGGGAATGGAAAATATATAGACAATTCAAAAAAAGTAAAAGGAGGAGGTCCTGAAGAATACAATATGGTGGTAGATATTAACCTAAATCCATATTTAAAAGGTATTGATATGCTTAATCCTTATGGAACAATATATACTTATAGCCCAACATTTGAACTTTTAGCTAAAAGACAGTTTAAACCAGAGTTTCCTATTGACCATTTAATGGCTTTAGATTCTAACAATTATCTTTTTACATATCCATGTCAATGGACGGATCAAGAAGTCTCATTCGTTGATTTTAAAATAAATCAAGTAGTTAATACTAATTATAAAGGTACTATTTCTGGAAATGAAATGGGAAAGCACTGCTTTTATCATATTGGAAAACATTTTTATTTTGTGCCCTTTGGACTTAATTATTTTTTTTATAAAATAGATACGAAAGAAAAAAAACTAGTTCCAATTATTTATCTTGATTTTGGTGATGCTGAAGTAAAAGATGATGATCTACCTGGACGGTCGTGTGGAAAAAGGACAGGTTCTAATGAAGAAGAAAGGGTAGTTGTAAAAGAACTCGCAGAAAGATATCAATTTCTTAAGAAATCTAAAAATATATTACCCATACTCAAATTTTTCAACGATGATTATGTATACGCCTATTTAGTTAAAACCAATATTGGGTATGGTGATCATTTTATTTACAATAGAAAAACAAAAAAAAGTTATCTACTAAAAGGAAAAGAACCATTCTTAATGTATCCCTGCTTTGCCATCGTTGATAATGTATTGCTTGCTATATGTCTGGCTGATAGAGTCCCTAAAGCCGTTGATCGCGATTTTATGTCCTCTGAAGAGATACAAAAAATGGAGCAGTTGAAAGAAGATGATAATCCTGTAATCTTGAAATACTACTTACGAAAATGATACGTTTAATAAGCTTATTACTCGTTATGTTGTTTATATCTTGCAAAGAATCAAAGCAAGATAGGCTCAGTCGTATAGTCAATGAATGGCATGGAAAAGTTATTCATTTTCCTGATAGTATGTGTTTAGCTTCCTGTAGAAGTGACACTGTTATAATAAAATATACGAGAGAACGGTCTTCCTATACCATACTGAACTATGTAGATACAGTAGGCTGTTTTAGTTGTAGACTGAAACTACCGAGATGGAAAGAAATGATATCTAACTTAGATTCTATTTATCCAAATAAAGTAAAATGTTTAATGGTTTTTTATCCAAAAGGAGAAAAGAAACTCATAAAACATTTGAGAAACAGTAATTTTGGTATCGCATGATTTTTTTTTTTTTTGCGAAATTCTTCGTGATTTTTTTTTTTCAGATCACTTTTAGCCAAACTAAGAAGTGATCTGACCTGGTTGTCTAAAATAAAATTCCTTTTTTGCGTAAAATAGAATGAGCAAGGTCTAAATGCGGTCAACACTGATGATCCTCGCTCATTCAGAAACCCTAACTAATGTTGAATGGAGGTGTTTCCAATGCAAATATAACTATAATTTCTGTATCGATACTTGTTTGTCGATGACTGAGCTGAAAGGATATAAACTTAGCTTTTAATATTTAATATCAATGTTAATTATAAAATCAATATGAAAAAGAAATTATTTTCTGTATTGGCTGTTGTTGCTATTGCAGCGATAGCTGGCTATAATGTCTATAGTGCAAAGAGCGAAGTTAAATTATCTGATTTGGCGTTAGCCAATGTGGAAGCATTAGCAAGTGGCGAGTGGGGAACAGGATTTAATTGTCGTTGGAGCGCTGATCGGACTGTTTGTAATGCTTGGGGAACAGATTTGGGGTGTCCATGTGGGTCTGGACAATGGTAATTTGAAATAAAAAAAGAGCGGGATTATAGTTTGATAGCTATCGGAACGCTCTTTAAAATAGATGACTATGAAGAATATTATTATTAGTGTTTTTATTGTACTGATATTTTGTGTCTCTTGTCAAGAGATAAATCAGAATGGTTTTGAACTTATAGCACAAAATGAATTTTTGTCTTTTCAAATAGATGAAGATAGTCGTCCTCCCAAGTTCTGTCTGTGGACTTTCAAGGATGGAGACAAAGAATATTTGTCGTTTCCTAATCAAGGAGATGAAATTCTTGTTTACGATTTAGAGACTCAACAGTTGGTAAAGAAGATTCATTATCAGATGGAAGGAGAGAACGGGGTTGGATATATCTACAGTTTCTATCCATTAGATTTCAAGCATATCTACATTGCTAGTTCGATGTTACCTGAGGTTTATTTAACAGATTCTGCCGGACATATTTGTGATAAAATTAAATTCTGTAATATGATAAATGGAGAAAAACTAGCTCCAGTCTTTTTGGATGTGATAACTTATAAACCAATGTATGTTCTTCATGATAGTCTCTATTTCTCTCAACCTATAAATCCTAGTTTGGGACATGAATATTGGAAACATAGTCCCGTTGGTTTTGTATTTGATCAGAAGCGTCGTGAAATAACGCCTACCCCTTTGGTGTATCATCGTTCCAATTACAGTGAAAATTTATATCAACCTACAAGTATTGGTGCAGGAAAGGTAAGTGGCGTTTTTAATGGTACTAGTTTTGTTTATGCTTTTGATTTGCAAGATTCCATTTATCAACTTTCTCGCGATTTTAAGACTATAACAAGGATTTTGGCTAAGAGTAAGTATATTAAAGAACCTAAAGGTGAACTGCTTTCTTCTGATGTTGATATTGAACAAATGATTAAACGGGTATGTGAATTACCTTCTTATGGAAATATTGTTTATGATCCTTATCGTGAAGTCTATTACCGTTTTGCTTTTCCTGCGGTTGAAATGGGTAAAGAACGTAGTTACATGGATATTTATCATTCTGGTCGTAAACAATTCTCGATCATAATTTTGGATAAAGAGCTCAAAATTATAGGAGAAACGTTGTTCCCTGAGTACACTTACAATCCTTATTTGTTTTTTGTTCGTGAGGATGGATTGTACCTGTGCGCGAGTCATTTTAAGCGTACAGATTATGATGAAAATGTGCTTCGTTTTCAGAAAATAGAATTGGTGGAAAAATAGTAATAATAAAATGACTTTTATTAAATGAAAATAGATATGATTAAAATGTTCTGTGTTAGAGTTATTGGACTTTTATACTTTGCTTTTGTCCTTCTTCTAATGTGTGCTTGCCATGGAGCAAAACGTGGGGATGTGATGACGAATGATCACTCAATAACAGAGGCCTTTCAATTATCGAATGATGATGCAAATCTGACTTTAGTTGATTCGGTTACCTATATTCCATTGATGGAAGACAATGATTATTTGTTTTCATCAATTAGTAAGATGATTGTAAAAAATGATAAAGTGTATGTCTTTGATTTATTAGGTTCTAATTCTTTATTTTGTTTTGATATTACCGGACATTTCTTATTCAAAATCGGACAAAAAGGTGAAGGACCACAGGAGTATCTTAAACTTTGGGATTTTGATGTAAATGATCACTATGTGTATTTGTATGATATCAGTAGAAAAAAGATGCTGAAATATGATTTGCAGGGGGACTTTATCACTTCTCGTAATACGACGTTTAGAGCTTCTGCATTTAAATTATTAGATAATGGTGAGGTGCTCTTTTCTTTCGAAAAAGGTGAGGAGGATAACATTTTACTAGTACAGACAGACTCGTGCTTTGTTGTTCAAAAAAAGATCCTGAAATATGCAGATAAAAATTGTGATGATAAAATAACGAATAATTTATTTCAGGTATCTGGTGATTATGTGTTTTATAATAAGCCTGTCAACGATACGGTGTATTTGTTTTCTAAAGAGGATGGGGGGCTTGTTAAAAAATACGTATTCGATTTTGAGAAGAGATCGGTTTCACCCAATCTTAAAAATAATTATGAGAAACTGGTTGATGATAGAGTCGCTAATGATTATGTTTATTTTTTCGACACTCCTTTTGTTGTTGGAAATCGGTTAATTGGTTCTGTGTTTAAGGGGAAAAATAAAGGAACTTTGATTTATGACCTAAAAACAAAGAAATATCACATTAATAAATGGATACCTAATGAATTATCATATCGTGACATAACCATTCCTTTGTTTACTAATGGGAGACAAATCGTTAGTTGGATGGATGATGAGATTTTTGAGTGTTTAAAAGTAAAACCGCTTCTGACTCCAGAGAATCTAAGACATCTGAAAGAGGGTGGTCGTCTATTAGTGATTTATAATACAATTGATCGGATTTGATTTGTTGAGAAGATACATTCTACGCTTTTTATAAATAAACAAAATTGGATTCTTCATCTTTGAATAATTTTTTATACATTTATAGCGACTTAATACTTATAATTATGACAAACACGATTCGAACTATAGCTCTATTGAGCTTTTCTACTGTGCTATTCTTCTCTTCTTGTTCATCCGAAAAAAAAGCGGACAGCAACAAGGCGGAAGAGGGAGTGGCTACAGTACTGCCACAAGATAAAAGTGAGGTAACGGTGTTACCTTTGAAAAAACAACTGTTTAATCATGAATTGGTTAGTAATGGCAAGATTGTAGCTTGTCATTCGGCGGATTTGCGTTTTGAAACGTCGGAGGTTGTTGCTCGGGTTTATGTAAAAAATGGCGACCGTGTGCGACAAGGACAGCGCTTGGCTGAGTTAGATAAATTTCGTTTAATCAATAAATTGGCGCAGGCTAAAGAGGCCTTGGAACGATCGAGGCTTGAACTGAAAGATGTGTTGATTGGGCAAGGATATTCGGCAACAGATTTTGATCGTGTACCTCAAGAAATTATGAAACTCGCAAAGGTGAAAAGTGGTTACGAACAGAGTCGTGTACAGTATGAACTGGCTAAGCGGGAAGAAGAGAGGGCTACTTTGATAGCACCTTTCGATGGGGTAGTGGCTAACTTGTTCGTTAAACCACACAATTTGGCCAATCCTTCCGAGACGTTTTGTACGGTGCTAGATAGTAAAAATATGGAAGTTGACTTCTCGGTTCTTGAGAGTGAACTTGCTTTGATAAAAAAGGGAGACCGCGTGAGCGTGAAACCTTATGCTGATCGGTTGGCCGATTATAACGGAAGTGTGATAGAGATCAATCCGTTGGTCGACCGTAATGGTATGGTTCGGGTAAAAGCTCATGTCGACGGGAAAGGGAAACTTTTTAGTGGCATGAATGTTCGGGTGAGTGTGAAACGTGTGTTGAAATCTTGTTTGGTGATTCCCAAAACGGCTGTTGTGTTACGATCGGGTAAGCAGGTGGTGTTTACGCTAAGTAAAGGACAGTCTAAATGGAACTATGTGCAGGTTGAATTAGAAAATTCAGAAAGTTGCGTCGTGGCAGAACGGTTGGAGAGAGGTCAGGCGGAAGGCTTGGTCGATGGAGATACTGTGATTGTTTCGGGTAATGTGAATCTGGCTCATGAGGCACCTGTCGTTGTGACAAGTGTGTTGAAGAACTAACGGGAGAGAAAGAGGATGATAAAGTTTTTAATCGAACGGCCGATAGCTGTGTTGATGGCGTTTACGGCTTGTTTTATTGTGGGTTTGGTGACTTACTTCACTCTGCCGGTGTCGTTATTGCCGGATATTGCTATTCCTGAAATCACGGTTCAGGTTTCCGGTGCGAATACCTCGGCTCGGGAATTGGAAAACACGGTGATGAAGCCACTTCGTCAACAACTCATTCAGGTGTCGACGTTGAAGGACATGACTAGTGAGACGAGGGATGGGAATGGGATTATTCGTTTGAGTTTTGACTATGGTACAAATACGGATCTGGCGTTTATCGAGGTGAATGAGAAGATTGATGGAGCCATGAATTATTTGCCTAAAAATGCTGAGCGTCCGAAGGTCGTGAAAGCGAGTGCTACGGATATTCCGGTGTTCTATCTTAATCTCACGTTGAAGAACGATCAGGCTGATCAGCCGACCAATCAGCAAGCGTTTATGGAACTTTCAGGTTTTGCCGAGTCGGTCATTAAGCGGCGAATTGAACAATTGCCCGAAGTGGCTATGGTCGATATGACGGGATTGGTGGAGAGCGCTCTGCAGATTGTGCCCGATGAAGCTAAGATGGCGACTCTGGGGCTTACTGTCAAAGATATTGAGATGGTATTGACGGAAAATAATGTGGAACCCGGAAGCATGAAAGTGCGGGATGGGTATTATGAGTATAACATTAAGTTCTCGACGTTATTGCGTACGGTGTCTGATGTGGAGAATATCTTCATGAAGAAGGACGGGCGATTATTGCAACTTAAGGAGTTTTGCCGGGTGTCTATTGTTCCGGAGAAGGAGAAAGGGGTGTCGATCTCTAATGGGAAGCGAGCCGTAACTCTGGCGATCATCAAACAGGCGGACGAGAATATGGACGATATGAAGGAGGCATTGACGGCGACGATGACTTACTTTAAAGCGGTTTATCCTGATATCGAGTTTAGTATTAGTCGCAATCAGACGGAGTTATTGGATTATACGATTTCTAACTTGCAACAGAACTTATCGTTGGGCTTTCTATTGATCTGTTTGGTGGCAATCTTGTTTTTGGGAGATGTGAAATCACCTTTCATTATTGGTCTGAGTATGGTGGTTTCTATCGTTGTTAGCTTTCTGTTCTTTTATCTTTGTAAGATGTCGCTCAACATTATTTCATTGTCAGGCTTGATCTTAGCTTTGGGTATGATGATCGATAGCTCGATTATCGTGACGGAGAATATCTCGCAATATCGTGAACGGGGATATTCGTTACGTCGGGCTTGTGTTGCCGGGACGAGTGAGGTGGTGACTCCGATGTTAAGTTCTTCGCTCACAACAATTGCGGTGTTTGTCCCGCTGATCTTTATGAGTGGCATTGCCGGGGCGATTTTTTACGATCAAGCTTTTTCCGTGGCTGTGGGACTGATGGTCTCTTATTTCACGGGAATTATGTTGTTACCGGTTTTGTATATGCTGGTTTACCGTACCGGGTTGTACGCGCGGCGGTGGAAACTATTTAGCTTAAAGATTAATAATCCGATAAAAGATCATACGCTAGATCGTTTTTATGATAGAGGGGTCGACTGGGTGTTCGGGCATAAAACGTTTAGTGTTCTTTTTTGTCTGATCTCTTTGCCGCTTTGTGTCTTCTTTTTCTTCTTTATCGACAAGGAACGTATGCCGGAGATTGATCAAAATGAGCTTTTGGTTCGTGTGGAATGGAACGAGACGATCCACTTGGAAGAGAATAAGCGTCGGGTGGATGAGGTTCTTGCTGCTTTTCGTGATCGAGTGGAGGTGGAAGAGGCGGCTGTGGGACAGCAGGACTATTTGTTGAAACGTGATCGAGAGTTGACAGCTACGGAGGCTGAGCTTTATTTTAAAACGAGTCGTACGGATCTGATTGAGGGGCTGCAAACGGATATTTCCCGAATGTTGAAAACGAAATATCCCACGGCGGCGGTGAGCTTTTCTCCACCGGAGACGGTGTTTGAGAAACTTTTTGTGACGGGTGAACCGGATGTGGTTGCGGAACTTTATCCACGCAACAAAGATAAAATGGTACAAGCTGAGGAGTTAGTGATGTTGGAACATCGTGTAGCAGACAAGGTTGGCGTGACTCCCACAGGGAATTCTTTCCAGAACCAGTTGAGCTTGATGATTGATAAAGAGAAATTGTTGCTTTACAGAGTACCGTATGATGAACTCTATCGGGTGTTGAAAACGGCTTTTAAGGAGAATAGTGTCGGAATGTTGCATTCGTTTCAGAGCTATTTACCTATTCGTATTGCAGAAAATGAGCAGACGGTGAATGAGATTCTGGATGAAACTCTAATTTCGACTTTGCCCGATATGGTGGAGGGTACGGTTCATGAACTTCCTTTACGAGAGTTTGTGCGCATTGTACCTTCACAGGATTTAAAAACCTTAACGGCCGGAAGGAATGGGGAGTACATCCCATTGAAGTTCTATGGGGTGGATCAACCGGAAAAACTGATTGCCGATGTGAAGCAGACGGTGAAGCAGGATCATCGTTGGGAAACCGGCTTTTCGGGTAGCTTCTTCTCGAACCGTAAGATGTTGAATGAACTCACGCTCATCTTGTTGGTTTCTTTGTTATTGATGTATTTTATTTTAGCGGCACAGTTTGAGAGTTTTGTGCAACCTTTGCTGGTACTGATGGAGATTCCTATTGATGTGGCGTTTGCTTTGGTGTTGTTATGGATTTGTGGACACACGCTCAACTTAATGTCGGCTATCGGGTTGATTGTGACTTGTGGTATCGTGATTAACGACTCTATCCTGAAACTGGATGCCATTAATGAGTTACGTAAATCGGGAGTCCCTTTGTTGGAAGCTATTCATGAAGCGGGAAGACGGCGATTGCGTCCTATTATCATGACTTCGCTGACTACCATCTTTGCAATGGTGCCGCTTCTTTTTTCGTCCGATATGGGATCGGAACTTCAACAACCGCTATCGATTGCTATGATTGGCACAATGCTAGTTGGTACGTTGGTGAGTTTGTTTATTATCCCCCTTCTATATTGGTTTATTTATCGTCGTAAGGAAACACAAAAAGATCAGATCAAATGAGGATTGGAATGAAAGGATTTATCATTATAATGGCCGGTGTGCTCAGTGGCACGACCTGGGCCCAGAAACCTATGCGGTTGACCTTGAAACAAACGATTGAGTTGGCAAATGATAGTTCGTTAGAGGCTTTGCGCACTCAAAATCTTTATCAAGCCAGATATTGGGAGTATCGCACCTTTAAAGCGAACCGTTTACCGAGTCTGACGTTGAATATGACGCCGGCAGAATATAATCGGGACATCACGAAACGGTATGATTTTCAGCAGAACATTGATGTGTATCGCAAACAACAGTCGTTCTTTGCGGGTGGTGGACTGTCGGTTAAACAGAACTTCGACTGGACCGGAGGTACGTTTTATGTCGATTCTAAATTGGACTATTTGCGAAACTTCGGGGATAACCGGACGACTCAGTTTACAAGTGTTCCGGTACGTATTGGTTATGCTCAAAATCTTTTAGGGTATAACGCTTTTAAATGGGATCGACGCATCGAACCGTTGAAGTTTGAGAAGGCTCAAAAGGAACTGATCTATGATATGGAGCGGGTGTCGGAACAGGCCACGACTTATTTCTTTGCGCTGGCCTTGGCTCAAGCGGAGTATCGGTTGGCTCAGGAGAATCGAAATTCATCCGACACGCTGTATCGTATTGGAGAGGAGCGGTATAAGATTGCGGCGATCTCGCAGGCCGATTTGTTGACGCTTAAACTGGATCGGGTGAATGCGCGAAATACGTTGCAGAATAAGTCGAGCGATCTGAAACGAACGATGTTTGCTTTGGCTTCGTTTCTGAATTTGGATAAGGAGACTGCTCTTGAACTAGAGCTGCCGGAACGTCCGGAGGAATTGATGATCTCGGCTGATGAGGCTTTGCAATGGTGTAAAGCGAATAATCCGAAGTTTCTGGAGCTGAAGCAGACCATTCTCGAAGCGGAACGTCAAGTGAGCAAAACGAAGAGTGAGTCGCGTTTTAATGCCAGTATTAATGCGAGCATTGGCTTTAATCAGGCTGCCGAACGTTTCCGAGACGTGTATCACGATCCTATGCGGCAAGATTTGGTCTCGGTCAGTGTAGCGGTACCTCTAGTGGATTGGGGGGTACGAAAAGGAAAGCACAACATGGCGAAAAATAATCTGAATGTGACTAAGATCTCTGCTCGTCAGAATGAAGTGACGTTGGAAGAGGAGGTGATCATGACCGTCAGTGAGTTCAATACGCAGCAAGCGTTGATGGAGAGTGCTTCGGAGGCTTTGGATCTTTCAGTGTTGGCCTATGAGCAGACGCGGCAACGGTTTATCATAGGTAAAGCTGATGTAAATAGTCTGACGCTTTCACTCAATCGGCAACAGCAGGCTCAGCAGAACTATATTGCGGCTTTGCAGAAATATTGGCAACATTATTATAAGATTCGTCGGTTGACTCTTTATGATTTTCAACGAAAGATCTCTTTGGTTCATTAAGAGGGGAGGTTATGGCGTTGAATGAGAATAATCATAATCATGGGGCGATAAAGAGAACTTCTGCTTTTACATTAATCGTGAGCTTTGTGTGCATTGCTCTGATTGGATTGGCGTTTATCCCTTTGTTGCCGGTAAAGTTGAACCCATCGCGCACCTTGCCGGGGTTCACGGTTCAGTATAGTATGTCGGGGGCTTCGTCGAGAGTGATTGAGATGGAAGTGACTTCGAAACTGGAGGCGATGTTATCGCGAATCAAAGGGGTGAAAGAGATCTACTCTGACTCTAGAAATGGATGGGGAACAATCACAATCACTCTAGATAAGCATGTCGATACCGATATGGTGCGTTTTGAGGCTTCTACCATTATTCGTCAGGTTTGGCCGGACTTGCCCGATGGGGTGAGCTATCCGGTTATTCGGATGAAACTTTCGGAGGAGAATGCTTCGCGTCCGTTTATGTCGTACACGATTAATGCTCCTGCTACTCCGATTCTGATTCAGAAGTACACGGAGGAGCGGATCAAAAGCCGGTTGGCTCAATTGCCCGGTATTTATAAGATTGAGGTGACAGGGGCTACACCGATGGAATGGCGATTGGAATATGATAGTGAGCAGTTACGACAATTGGGCGTGACTCTTTCTGAGATTACGTCGGCCATTCGATTACACTACAACAAGGAGTTTTTAGGTATTTGTCATGTGGAGTCGACCGGCGGAAGATCGCAGTGGATGCGCCTGGTGCTCGATAGTAGTGCTCCTGTCGGGGCTTTCGATCCGAAGTTGATTCAAATTAAAAATGCGAATGGACGACTGATCGGTCTGGATGAATTGGTCCGAGTGGTACATCGGGAGGAGGAGCCGCAGAACTATTACCGGATTAACGGCTTGAACTCGATTTATCTGTTTGTGACGGCTGAAGAGTCGGCGAATCAGTTGCAGTTGAATAAGCAAATCTCATTGCTGATGGCAGAGATTGAAAGAGATTTTCCTCAAGGGTATGAGGTACATGTGAGTTATGATGCAACTGAGTTTATTCGTGGGGAGTTGAGTAAGATTTATCTTCGAACGGGATTGACGATTGCGATCTTACTGCTTTTTGTATTGGTGATCACGTTGAATGCTAGGTATCTCTTCCTCATCGTTGTGAGTCTTGCGGTTAATATTGCTGTGGCGGTGATCTTCTATTATTTGTTTAATCTGGAAATGCAGTTGTATTCTCTAGCCGGAATCACGGTCTCGCTCAATCTGATCATTGATAATACGATTGTGATGAGCGATCATTACATGAGAAAGAAGAACAGAAAGGCTTTCATGGCCCTTTTAGCGGCTACGTTGACGACCATTGGTGCGTTGGTCATAGTCTTCTTCTTGGATGAGAAGATACGACTGAACTTGCAGGATTTTGCGGCAGTAGTCATGATCAATCTGGCGGTTTCTTTGTTGGTTGCTCTTTTCTTTGTACCGGCATTGATCGATAAGATCGGATTGCACCAGTCGCGGCGGTGGCGTGGACGTATCTATCGTCGACGTTGGATGAACTTCTCGGTGTTCCATTCTTTTAGACATTTCTTGCGACGGATGCCGATCTATTTTACACGGGGTTATATCTGGCTGATTCGATTCACTTGTCGTTTTCGCGTCGGCGTGTTCTTGCTCTTTCTTCTGATCTTTGGATTGCCGGTGTTTATGTTGCCCGAAAAACTAGAAGGTGAAGGACACTTGGCAACTCTTTACAATGCGACATTTGGCTCGGAGACCTATCGAAATGATTTTAAACCGGTGGTTGATAAAGCATTGGGGGGGACGTTACGTCTATTCATTGAGAAGGTTTACGACGGAAGTTATTTTACCCGTAACGAGGAGGTGGTGCTGTCTGTCAATGCGAACTTGCCGAATGGGAGTACGCTGGAACAGATGAATACGTTGATTAAACGGCTGGAAACCTACTTGAGCGAGTTTAAGCAGATCCGACAGTTCCAAACATCAGTTTATAGTGCTAATCGTGCCAGTATCAATATTTTCTTCAAGAAAGAAGATCAAAAGAGTGGATTTCCGTATACGCTTAAAGCGAATATCATTGCCAAATCTTTGCAACTAGGTGGAGGAAGTTGGAGCGTTTATGGTTTAATGGATCAAGGTTTTAGTAATGATATTCGTGAAAATGCAGGCTCGTTTAGAGTCACGATGTATGGGTATAACTATGATGAGTTGTATGCTCGTGCCGAGGAATTCAAACAGGTGCTGCTGACTCATCGACGTATTAAAGAGGTTACGATCAATTCTGAGTTTTCGTGGTGGAAAGACGATTATCAGGAATATTATTTTAATCTCAATAAGGAGCAGATGGCTAATCAGGGGATTACTCCTTATCAGCTTTTCGGCGTTTTACGTCCGATTTTTGGACGGGATATCGAGGCGGGACGACTATTGACGGATACGGATACGGAACGGATTAAGTTGGTCTCTCGTCAGTCGACGGACGATGATATCTGGGCCATGAATTATTTTCCCTTGAGTTGGAACAATCGGTTATATCGACTTTCTGAATTGGCTGAGGTCACCAAAGGTCAGATGCCTCAGGTGGTCTCAAAGGAGAATCAACAGTATCGCTTATGTTTGCAATATGAATATATTGGTTCGAGCAATCAAGGGGTTAAGGTTTTGGACAGAGATTTAGAAGCATTTAACCGAACTTTGCCGATGGGTTACTCTGCCGAAGCCTCCGATAGAAGCTGGGGATGGGGGGAGAAAAATCATAAGCAGTATGCTTTATTGGGACTGATCATTGCTATCATTTTTGTCATTACGAGTATTCTGTTTAACTCGCTGCGCCAACCTTTGGCTATCCTTTTTGTGATTCCTATTTCTTATGTGGGAGTGTTCTTGACGTTCTATTGGTTTGAGCTGAACTTCGATCAAGGAGGTTTTGCGTCGTTTATCTTGCTTTGTGGAATAACGGTGAATGCGAGTATTTATATTATGAATGAATATAATTCTATTCGTCGACGATCTCCGCTATTGTCCCCTTTAAGAGCTTATACCAAGGCTTGGAACACGAAGATTATTCCGATTTTCTTAACGGTGATGTCCACCATTCTGGGCTTTATCCCATTTATGATCGGTACTCAGAAAGAAGCATTTTGGTTCCCATTGGCTGCCGGTACCATTGGGGGATTGATCATGTCGGTCGTGGGCATTTTCCTCTTTCTACCAATGATGACGATTAAACTAAAAACAAAAAAACAAAGGAACTGAAACGCTGAAATTTGTTGATGCAGGGGAATAAAGAAACCGAATTCCAGAGACAGAAGAAGAGTGCATGATACTCATTTAAAATCAGTTCGATAGAACTTTAAATGGTGCAAGTTGCTTTTGATGACGATTGTTAAAGGCAACAAGTTCTCTTTTTCTGATTCTAGAAAACGATTGTAAGATGTTTCTTGCATAAATCTTTGCTCCAAGAGGCTTCTATCTTAGACCTTTTCTTAATAGAAAGGTCTAAGATAGAAGCCGAAACTGCATTTATTGGATAAAATAAGCTGAGAAACGATTTATCAAAGGAGTGTCTACTGATTCGGTGGCGATCCATCGAAGAGCTGATACATTGACAGGGGCAATCTCTTCAATTCGCTTGTGTCCAATGCATTGGCCTGAGCATAAAGTTTGCCATTTTCCATTCACTTTCCCTTCTACTCGATAATTCCGTACACGTTCACCTTGTCGGATATCTTCCGAAAGAACTATGGTATTAATGCTAGTGCTGGCAGGTAGTTTTAGCGTGATGCGTTTACCTTGTCCTTGGGTGGAGGCTATCGGTTGATCGAAACGGCGGTGAATCTCGTTGCCGAACTCTTTCAGTCGTTTTACATCGGCATCCGGAATAAGTCCTCTATCGTCAGGAGTAACTCCTAAGATAAGCGTAGAGTTATGTCCTACTGATTTATAGTACATGCTCATCAAATGTTTCAGTGGAAAGATATGCTCTTCATCGTTAGGTTCCCAAAACCATTCGTGTCGCCCGTTGTAACCTCTGAGTGGGGCATCCGACATGGCAGGCATGTAATATTCTCCATTTGGGTCACCCCCTCTTAATAGCCGGTAGTTATCCTTAAATATCTGTTGTTGGTTTTTGGAGTGTGAGTAAGGGTAGGGGAAGTTGCCCCAACATGGATAGGCTACGGTGCCCGATTCGGAACCACCCCAGCGAATATCGGCGCGTTGACTGTTGTGATAGAAGATTATGTTTTTCTGATATTTTTCTACGATGGGGAGAATATCGGCTCCTCCCAATTCGGGGCCGTGGCCTCCACCATCGTACCAAACGATAGCTAAATCACCATAGCGTGACATCAGTTCTTCTGTCATCCCTTCGCACATTTTGTTATAGAAGGCTTGACGATTTTTCTGAAACGGACTACCGTCGTTGGGGGTTAGGAAGTCGTGTATGCCTAAGAAGGAATTCCAACGAATACCGATGTAAATTCCGGGTAGAATGCCGTATTTGCGGCATGACGTTACGAAATCGCGTACAATATCCCCTTTTCCGTCTTTCCATTTCAAAGCTTTCATGCAATAGGGGTTGACATCCGACTGATAAAGAGCAAAGCCCGTTTCGTGAGTGGCAGTGAGGATGGCTATTTTTGCTCCCATGGCTTTGACCGAGCGAATCCATTGGTCGGTATCCAATTGATCGGGCTGGAAGATGTTCACGTCAGGGATGGGGGTAATACGATTGTAGGCTTGAACATATTTCTTGCCATCGAATACGTGTAGGTCGTAATGGAAGACGGCCGTCAACTCGGCATTTTGCCATGTCAGTTGGGCTGGTTTGGGAATAGGAAGTGAAGACTTTTTTGATGGGGTCTGCCCATTGGCAAATAGTCCGATGAAAAGTAATAGAATTGTAGAAATCTTTTTCATGCTGTCATTGTTTTAAAAGTGTTAGAAAGTTTTAGATACTATGGATATAGGTGTTGCTTGTTACTGATGTGCTTTGTATAGGGCCATTACCGGTCCTCGTTTTGTACCAAGGTTAGGTTCAACGATAACTTTGAGGGTAAAATTACTGAATTTTATTGTTCAGTAGAGGATTTCTGCAAAGAGTTTGCAAAATATAAAGAAAGATGTCTTTATAGAGAGTCATTTACGTTATCAGCTATTCGGCCGAACTTACGTTAATATTAGTGCAGTGCACTATTTTATTCCGGCAGTGTGCTATTTTATTTGTTACACTGTATAAATTAGGTGGTTCTTAAATCCTAAAAGCAGAGCGTAAATTGGCTGTAATTAAAATATTTTTTTTATGATTTTCTGGTATTAATCTGAACGATTTCTTGTAACTTTAATTCGAATCTATATAGAACTTTATGCGAAGATAATCCTTATATTAAGAGATATGAGAATTCAACTTGAATGGTTTAAATCAATGAACGATAGGATATATTTTATATTTTTGTAGCAAATTTTAATCATAAACTTGAGACTATATGACTCTTTATCGAAAGTTTTTTATTCTTGGAGTATTGCTTTTGGGGTCTTCTTTTCACCTATCTCTATCTGCTCAAAAGGTGGAGACAGCTCGACGGGATTCTTCTATAACGGTGGGATATGCTACCGGTAAATTGAAGAATTTATCGGGTTCTGTAGAGAAGATTACCGAACAACAAATGAATAAGGAGTTGATCACTAATCCCCTTGAAGCCATTCGTGGCCGGGTGCCGGGGTTGACAATCGATCGGGGTTCAAACGGACCGGCAGCTTTGGATGCTGTACGGTTACGAGGAACGACTTCGTTGAGCAGCGGAAATGATCCTTTGATTATTATTGACGGAGTCTTTGGTGATTTGAACACCTTGGCTTCTGTTTACCCAACCGATATTGAAAGTTTTACCATTCTTAAGGATGCGTCGGAAACGGCTCAATATGGTTCACGCGGAGCTTCCGGAGTGATTGAGATTACGACCAAGAAGGGAATGAGTGGAAAGACACGGGTGAGTTATAATGGAACTTTTGGATTTAGTTCGGTCTTTAAAACGCTAAAGATGCTTTCTGCCGATGATTTTCGTCGGGTGGCACGTGAACATGGACTCTCGATTGTAGATAAAGGGGAACAGACGAACTTCCTGAAAGAGATTACGCAGACCGGTTTGCAACAAAACCATCATGTGGCTTTTGACGGGGGAACAGAGGAATCTAACTATCGTGTATCGTTAGGGTTTATGGATCGACAAGGAGTCGTTTGGCATGAAGATCTGAAGAACTTCACGTCGAATATGAATGTGAATCAACAATTGTTCGATGGATGGGTGACCTGTGAGTTGGGCATGTTTGGCTCTATTCAGAAGAACCGTAATTTGGTCGATCAACAAAAGACGTTTTATTCGGCAGCAACTTTTAATCCGACATTCCCGAATCATCGAAACGCAGAAACGAATGGTTGGGACAATGTGTCGAATGCGAGTCAGATCACTAACCCTTTGGCTTGGATGGAGGTTAAGGATAAAGATGCAACCTCGCATCTGAGTACTCACGGGCGAGTGACGTTCCACTTGACAAAGGAGTTGAAACTGGCGTTGTTCGGGGCTTATACATATAACATGGTGGAAAATTCGCAATACTTGCCAACTTATGTTTGGGCACATGGACAAGCTTACAAGGGAGTCAAAAAGAGAGAATCACTTCTGGGGCACGTGAAACTGACGTATCAGAAAACATGGAAAAAACATTTCTTCGATGTACTGGCTTTAGCTGAAGCTCAGAAAGAAACTTATTCGGGGTTTTATACTACGGTGACGAACTTTAGTAATAATGCGTTGGGCTATGATAATCTACAAGCAGGAGCATTGCGTTTATGGGAGGGAACGAACTCGTATTATGAGGAACCGCGTTTGGCTTCATTCCTCGGGCGATTTAACTATACGTATGCCGATCGTTATATTTTCACAGTGAATACCCGCGCCGATGCTTCTTCGAAATTCGGTCGTCATCATAAATGGGGCTTTTTCCCTTCTTTATCGGCCGCTTGGGTGATGAGTGATGAACCTTTTATGAAGTCCGTTACGATGATTGATGATTTAAAATGGCGTATAGGGTACGGTTTGGCCGGCAATCAGAGTGGGATTGATTCGTATACCACGCTTAATCTGATTCAACCTAATGGGGTCGTTCCTGTGGGATCGTCGGCTGTGGTCTCTTTGGGAAATATCCGGAATACAAATCCTGATTTGAAGTGGGAGGTAAAACGAACCTTTAATGCCGGGGTTGACTTGGCGATGTTGGGTAACCGGGTGTTGTTCTCGGCCAATTATTATGTTTCGAAGACGAGTGATATGCTTTATCTTTATAATGTGAGTGTGCCTCCTTTTACCCATAATACGTTGTTGGCCAACATTGGTTCGATGCGGAATAGTGGTTTGGAGTTTTCACTCGGGATAACACCGTTGCGAACGAAGGATATGGAACTTAATGTCAATGCCAATTTGACTTTTCAACAGAATAAATTGCTGTCGCTGAGTGGTAATTATCAAGGTGAAACCATTTCGACTGCCGAATACAAATGGTTGGCTAGCTTGAATGGAGCCGGATTTCATGGGGGATATAACCATATTGTTTATCAGATGGTCGGTCAACCTTTGGGGGTATTCTATTTGCCGAAGTCGACCGGTCTCACGGGCGATGTGACTAATGGCCGGAAATATGGCATTGCCGATCTGAATGGAGGAGGAGTGAGCCTTGAGGATGGGGAAGATCGCTATGTGGCGGGACAAGCCATGCCAAAAGCTCTGTTGGGTTCGAATATTAGTTTTCGCTATAAACGTTGGGATGTTGCTCTACAGATAAATGGAGCATTTGGACATAAAATCTATAATGGTACGGCGTTGACCTATATGAACATGAATAGCTTCCCCGATTATAATGTGATGGAGGGGGCACCGGAACAAAATATAAAGGATCAAACGGCAACGGATTATTGGCTTGAACGAGGGGATTATTTGAACTTCGATTACTTGACGGTGGGGTGGGATGTGCCCGTGACTAAATGGAAACGGTATATCCATTCGCTGCGATTGGCTTTTACGGTGAAAAATCTAGCAACGATAACCGGTTACTCCGGGTTGACACCGATGATCAACTCGTCGACGGTGAATGGTACGCTAGGGGTGGATGATAAACGGAATTATCCGATATCTCGCACGTATACGATAGGATTGAGTATTAACTTTTAAGGGTAGAGGAGGGACAGATGAGACGTTATTTTTATGATGCGCTTTTGATATTGATCGTGACTCTTTCGAGCTGTAGTGGCTTCTTGGATGAGAACCCACAGGACAAACTGCCGGAGGATGAAGGTTACTTAACCCTATCCGACCTTTATCTGAATACGGTGGCTTCACTTTACAACCATGTGGGTGGGTTTAATGATAGTGAAGGCTTGCAGGGTACAGGACGTGGAGTATACGATTTGAATACGTTTACAACCGATGAGGCGATTATGCCTACACGCGGAGGCGATTGGTACGATGGAGGCTTTTGGCAAGGCCTATTTCTTCATCAGTGGGGAACGGATAATGATGCGATACAGGCCACTTGGGAGTACTTGTATAAGGTGGTGAGTCTATGTAACCAATCGCTCGAAAAGATCGCTCGGTTTGGACAAGCCCATCCGACGGTCGATCTTTCGGCCTATCGTGCGGAGGTACGGGGCATGAGAGCTCTATTTTACTACCATTTGATGGATCTTTTCGGGCGCGTCCCTTTGGTGATTTCGTCATCGACGACGACGGCTGAAATCGTGCAGAACGAAAGGAGTGAAGTTTATCGGTTTGTCGTCCGTGAACTTCAAGAGACGGCTCCATTACTTTCGGAAGTGCATAGCAACCGTCCCGGCGATTATTACGGTCGGCTGACTCGTCCGGTGGCTTATTTCTTATTGGCCAAACTCATGCTTAATGCCGAAGTCTATGCGGACGATCAGTGGACAGACGGTCAGCGGCCCGATGGGACAGCGATGAGGTTTACGGTCGACGGACATTCCCTGAATGCTTGGGAAGCCACGGTCTATTACTGTGATTTAATCACAGGCATGGGCTATCGATTGGAACCGAGTTATGAAGCTAATTTTGCCGTTTACAATGAAGGGTCTTCGGAGAATATATTTACGATACCGATGAACAAAGTGCTTTATACCAATCAGATGCAATATTTATTCCGCTCCCGTCATTATAATCATGCCGGAGCTTATGGTTTGGGCGGTGAGAATGGATCGAGTGCGACTAAGGAGGCGCTCGAGACGTTTGGTTATGATACGCCTTCGGTCGATCCCCGGTTCGATAAATGTTACTATGCCGGTGTGGTGTATGGACTAAACGGCTCGCCGGTGAAATTAGATGATGGTACGGTTTTGGAATATCTGCCTTGGAAGGTGGATGTGGATATTTCCGATGCTCCTTATCAGAAGACGGCAGGGGCGCGAATGAAGAAATACGAGATTGATCTGACGGCTACGAAAGACGGTAAGTTGATGGAAAATGATATTGTGTTGTTCCGTTATGCAGATGTCTTACTGATGAAAAGTGAAGCCAAGGTACGGAACGGAGAAAACGGGGATGTGGAATTGAATGCTGTTCGTGATCGGGTGGGAGCACCTGCTCGTCAGGCTACTCTCGAGAATTTACTAGCCGAACGTCAGTTGGAACTTGCTTGGGAAGGATGGCGCAGATCCGACTTGATTCGCTTTGGGAAATATACCCGAGCTTATAGCAGTCGCCCGCAACTCCCAAATGAAGAGAACGGTTATACCACTGTTTTTCCTATTCCTGAAAAGATCAAGGCGTTGTTGGGGAACTTGCAACAGAATGATGGCTATTTGGAAGGATACAGAAGATGACCGAGGATAGAGAATAGGATAGTCGTAAAAAGCTCACCTTTGATACAGATATCTGCTACAAAGGTGAGCTTTTTGTTTGGTCACGAAACTGTTGTCTTACTTTTGCTTACGGTATTTACAACACTCCGGCAACTTCTTGTAAGCCGCGTTGTCTGCTCTAAACTTTTCGTTATCATGTCCCGATAAAGCCACAGCTTTGGCAATATCATTCAAATTTGCTTTTTTAGGGTTGAAGGTGAGGTGTAGCATCTCTTTATCCTTATCCCAATTGGCGGTTTGAACTCCTTTCACACTTAATGCCGCTTTTTCAATGCGTTTCTTACACATTTCGCATGAACCATGTACTTTCAACATGGCATGAACTTCTTTTTGGTTCTTCTTCTGTTGCACATCGGTTACCGAGGTTGGACTGGAGGTCGGATGGTTACTTTGGGCCATGACCGGAGCATTGGTGAAAAGACTCGCTAATAGAACGATCATTAATGATCGAATGCTCATGCTTACAAAGGGTTGAATCTTCTTTTTCATCATTCATTTTAATTTAGTGATTAAACAGTTGGTTTTCTTATTCTCTATATTTACAGCAGTCGGGCAACTGATTATAAATTGCATCGCTTGCTTTGTATTTCTCATTATCGTGACCTGCTTTTGCAAGGGTTTGGGCTATCGTGTTGAGCTGAACTTTTTTATCATCAAAATTTAAGTGAAGCATTTGGGTCTTACTGTCCCATTGGGCCGAAAAGACTCCGGATAGACTTTTGGCGGCTTCTTCAATGCGTTGTTTACACATCTCGCAGTTGCCGTTGACCTTAAGCATAGCATGTGTCTTATGCACCGTTTCGGTCGATGGGCTTTGGTGCTGATGTCCTTCGTGTGATCTTTCTTTGCCATCGTCAGGAGTGTTCATCATCGATCTTTTTCCTTCAAGTTGTGCGCTGGCATCAATCGCATAAATTCCATTGGTGACAATCTCTTCTCCTTCTGATAAGCCACTTTCAACAACGTATGCTCCATTGAGTGAAGCCCCGAGTTGGATCTCGCGTAATTGGAACGTTGGAGTTGAGGTATCCGGTTGTCGCACATAGACAATGGAACGTTTGCCGGTCCATAAGAGTGCTGTTTGTGGAATGATCAGTTGGCTAGAGGCTTGTCTGGGTGAAGCTTCAACCGTAGCCATGGCGTTCATTTCCGGTTTTAATTCTTGCCTTGCATTAGGTAGGTCGATGCGTACACGAGCTGTGCGACTTTGAGGATCGATCATTGGGTCGATAAAACGAATGATGCCCGAATATTCACGTCCCGGCATAGCGGAAAGGGTAAACGTGAGTCTGTCGCCCTTCCGTAAAAAAGGAAGATCGGCTTCGAAAGCGTCGAACACGGCCCAGACACGATCCAGATTGGCTATCTCATAAAGCACACTTCCCTGCGAAACATAATCGCCACGGTTGACTCGTTTGCTAACCACGATGCCGGAGGTGTTCGCTTTGATTTCGATGGTTGGTGAAGGTACCGAGGATTGTTCTATAGACTGAATTTGTCGAGTCGTCATATTCCAAAGACGGAGTTTCTCACGGGCTGCCTCAACAAGCGTGGGCTGATTCATCCGTTTAGCCTCAATCAGTTCTTGCTGTGCGCTGTAAAGGTCGGGCGAATAGATCACAGCTAGAGTTTGTCCTTTGGATACCGGTTCGCCCGTAAATTCGACATTGAGCGTTTCTATACGTCCCGATACATAAGAGGTTTGTGATTGTAACGTACGCTCGTCGATGGCTATTTTCCCATATAGACGAATGGTCTTTGAGGGGATGCTCTTCGTTACTTTTGAGGTCTCGATGTTGGCTAGAGCCATCGCTTCCTTAGAAAGTTGCACGGCATTAGGATCGATCATCTCGGTTGAGGAAGAATGGCTGTTTTTCCTCAAAGGGATAAGATCCATGGCACAAATGGGACATTTCCCCGGCTTGTCCATTTTGATCTGAGGATGCATAGAGCAAGTCCAGATCTGTTTTTCCTTTTGAGGACTAGCGGCTTGAGTCGACTGGTCGGCTTGAACTGACGACGGAGACGGACTAAACAGAAAACGGCCGATGAGAAGACCTGCAATAACGAGGAGCGATCCGATGATATATTTATGGGTCAATAGGGTTAAGATCTTTTGTTTCATATCTTTTTCGGGTTAAAAAGTGGATGTTAATTTTTCAAGTTCGGCCACCAGTGTGTTATATTGCGCTGTGGCTTCACTCTTCTTTAGTTTGTAGTTCAGCAACTGTCGTTCAACTTGTATGACGTCGCTTAAAGGTTGTTTGCCCGCAGAGAACTCGCGAAGGATCAGTCTCCAACTCACTTGCGAGAGTTGGTATTGATCGCTATAGAGTGCGATGGCTCGTTCGGCATCTTCCAATTGCTTTTGAATGCGGATATATTCTGTTTCGAGCAGGTTCTGAGTCTGGCTTTTCTTGAACTCACTTGATAGAACGTAACTCTTATTTTCGCGTTCTTGAGCTCTATACTTCTTTCTAAAGATTGGGAGACTGACTTTAATCATTGGCATAATCATGTCTTTACCGTTCATATTCGGCATTCCGATAGGAGTGTCAGACGCTTTTCTTAAACTATATTGAACACCTATTCCGATCATTGGATAACTCATCTTGCGGTCCATTCTCGTCTTAGCCTCGTACGCTTGTCGCTCATTATCGATCATCCTGATCATTGGGTTCTTGATGAGAATACTGTCGATCGAGATGGCCTTTAACCGCAGAGGAAGATGGGGAACCAAACTATCCGGCAGATGAATTGGCATTGTTTGATCTCTATTGAGTAAGGCATTGAATGCGGCTTTGGCAATCTCTTGTTTAGATAAAATCTCCTTCAACTGATTCTCGACTTCCAGTCGTTCTATCTGAATGCGAAGGATATCGGATAGACGGCTTTCTGATGCGCCATTCATGGTCATCTGACTAGGCATGCTTTCGTCCATTTTCGAAGGAGTCGCGTTGCTTGCTCTGCTTGCCCCCATACTCATGGCACCTCCCATCGCCATGGCATTTCCCGCTCCTTGTTGAGCTCCATTGCTTGGTGAAGCGATGCGGGCAGAACTGGAGGTCGATCCGGCAGACGATGAACGGCTACTCGGTCCTGCAGAATAGCGAACGGTGGCCAATTGCTCTAACTGACGCAAGAGTTCGACGGTGGCTTGTGTGGTTCGGTATTGTTCTTTTAGATAGACTAACTGATACCATTGTTGCTTGACTTTAAACCAGAGGTTGTCTCGACTTTCACGAAACTTCTCATAAGCCATCTTGCTCATCTCAAGTGCTTCCGTACGGGCCGCTTTTTGGGTGCCAAACCATGGGAACATCTGCATGAGCTTTATATCGGCCACTTGTTTCCCTCCCACTGTTTCCATGGGCTTAAACAAGAAACCGACTTCAAGTTCCGGATCATCGAAAGCTGCCGCTTGCGGAATCTTTTCCATGGCGGCACGGTAGAGGGCAAAGCCGGATTGAACCTCTGAGTTCTGTTTGGCTCCTACTTCCATATAATGGGAGAGACTATCTGAAACGCTATTTTGTCCCAGACTAAAGGTGGAGTACCCCATTATCACTGAGAGTATCGTTATCCTTATGGTGGTATTTCTATACATGGCTTTCATGATCGACTGTTTCATTGGTTTGAGATTCTTTTTTATTCTTCTTTTCGGCTTGCTCGCGCCACCAACATTGCAATACGGGGACAACAAACATGGTCATCGACTGGATGAGCATTCCTCCAAAGGTTGGGATGGCCATTGGAACCATGATGTCGGCGCCTTTTCCCGTAGAACTGAGAACCGGTAAGAGAGCAATGAGGGTTGTGGCGGTCGTCATTGCGGCCGGACGTACGCGTTTCAAACCGGCTTCGACAACAGCTTCACGAATGGCGTGTTTGGTTTTGGGTTGTTGTTTTACAAAAACGTCATGGATATAAGTCCCCATCAGTACACCATCGTCGGTTGCAATACCGAAGAGAGCGATGAAGCCGACCCAAACGGCTACACTTAGATTGATGGGGTGCATCTGAAACAGGTCGCGGATGTTCTCTCCGGCAATGCTGAAATTCATAAACCAGGGCTGACCATATAACCATAGAAGGATAAATCCTCCGGCAAAAGCGACAAAGACACCCGAGAAGTGAATCAGCGATGCTGTGATCGTTTTAAATTGGAAATAGAGCAGGAGTAAAACGATAAGCAGAGTGATCGGAATCACGATGAGCAAACGATTGGTTGCCCGTTGTTGCTGTTCATAGTTCCCTGCAAACTGATATGAAACGCCTTTGGGTAAAGTCAGCTGTCCTGATCGGAGTTGATCTTTAATGATTTTGTCTGCTTCTTTCACCACATCCACTTCGGCTTTATCGGCCAATTTGTCGAAAATGACATAACCCAAAAGGAAGGTGTTTTCACTTTGAATCATTTGCGCTCCCTTTGAATAACCAATGTCGACCAGTTCGCTTAACGGCACTTGAGTACCGTTACTGATGGGCACAAGCAGCTGCTTTAATTCTTCGGGTTGATCACGTAACTCTCGAGCATAGCGAAGACGTATGGAAAAGCGTTCCCGTCCTTCCACAGTACGGGTCAGAGGCATTCCGCCTACTGCTGCGCTAAGCACTTCCTGAAGATCGGAAACGCTCACGCCATAACGCCCCATCTTTTCACGGTTTAACTTGATCTCAAGATAGGGTGCACCAACGGCACGATCGTAGAAGACCGACGATGGAATGATGGACGGTATCTCTTTAAGGGCTTTCTCCAAGGCTTTTCCCCCTTGCTCGATATCTTCTAGCGTTGGACCGTAGACCTTGATGCCCATTGGCGCTCGCATTCCTGTTGAAAGCATCACTAATCGGGCTTCGATCGGTTGGAGCTTTGGAGCAGACGTTAGTCCGGGGATGTGGGTGACGTTAACGATCTCTTGCCAAATATCATTGGTCGTTTTGATCTCCGGTCGCCATTGCCTGAAGTAGTTACCACGCTGATCTTCTATCAGACTATCTTTGGGAATCAATCGGAAACCCTGTTCGGGACTATAAGTCTTTCCGCTTTTTAGAATAAACTCGTCGTCCTTATTGACCTTAAATCGCATGCGATGCCCGTTGTCGTCAAGTATAAATTCAGAACGGTAATTAATGGTGTTCTCAAACATCTGTATCGGAGCCGGGTCGAGAGCAGAATTGACGCGTCCCCATTTTCCGACGGCCGTCTCAATCTCCGGTATAGCTTTCAGTCGTTTGTCTAAGGTCTTGACATACTCTAAATTCTGCTCGACCCCGGTATGTGGCATACTGGTCGGCATCAATAAGAAGGAGCCCTCATTAAGCGTCGGCATAAATTCCTGACCAACATTTCGCCAAATGAGAAAACCCGAGATGATCGTAATCACGGGGATCAGCATGAACTTCCAACGATTGGCCAAGCACCAACGTAAGATTTTCTCATAGAAGATCACCAAGGTCCAGAGTAGGATTAGAATCAGCCCTACCGCGATCGATACGAATAGAAAGTTCATCGGTAATCCTTCTTGCGGGCCAACGGGTAGCCATTCTGTGGCCAAATAGTAGATGGCAATAAATAGGGTGATTCCGATATTGATGTAGTTGTTCATCTGTGCCTTCTTATAGTAAGGCGCTAATAAATTGTTTAGTCCGATGGCGGTCAGCCCTAGAGCAGGGATGCTGGCATAGATTATCGATAAACTTAGTCCTAATAGGATGAGTAACACGTTAATCCCTTTTTTTATCGGATTGAAGTTGATGCGTATCGAGAAGATGAGGTGAGCCAAAGTAGGAAGCAAGATGATGCCGAGTATGAATGTGGCCGCAAGTGCATAAGTCTTGGTAAAGGCTAAAGGACTAAACATCTTTCCTTCTTGAGCTTGCAAAGCAAACACGGGAATGAAACTGACAATGGTGGTTAGCATGGCGGTGACAATGGCCCCCGAGACTTCACTGGTCGCATTATAAATGAGCAGGCGCAGAGCTTTTCCTTTTCTGATGGTTTTGTTCTCCGGCATTTCCATGTGCCGAATGATGTTCTCAACAAACACAACCCCTACATCGACCATCACTCCGATAGCAATGGCAATGCCCGATAGAGCGACAATATTCGCATCGACATGGGTATATCGCATGAGAATAAAGGTCGTCAATACCGCTATTGGAAGCATACCGGCAATGATCACAGACGCTCGCAGATTAAAGACTAAAACGATAATGACAATGATACAGATTAAGATCTCATGCGATAGGCTCGTCTCTAGTGTCCCTATCGTTTCTTTGATCAACGTGGTTCGGTCATAAAAGGGGACAATACTCACCTTAGAGGTTGTTCCATCGGATAAAGTCTTTTGCGGGAGACTCGCCTCTATATCCTTGATCTTTTGTTTAACGTTGTCGATGACGGCTAGTGGATTGGAACCGTATCGGGCAACCACAACTCCGCCTACCGCTTCAACTCCTTCTTTGTCGAGCCCACCTCGACGGGTGGCCGGTCCTACATTGACGTAGGCAATATCGCCGATTCTTATGGGGACGTTGTTGCGAACGGCAACCACTGAATGCTCTATATCTGCAATGTTCTTCACATAGCCCAATCCTCGTATGAGATATTCCACTTTGTTGATCTCTAGAGTCTCTGCACCAATATCCAGATTGCTTTTTTTTATCGCATTCATCACGTCCATGATTGAAAGGTTTGAACGATATAGAGCTTCCGGTTTTAGCTCGATCTGGTATTCTTTTACAAAGCCCCCAACGGAACCGATCTCGGAAACACCTTCTGCCGATGAAAGCGTATACTTTACGTAGAAGTCTTGTATGGTACGCAATTCTTCGGGACTCCATCCTCCGTTTGGGCGACCGGTCTTAGGGTCTCTGCCTTCTAGAGTGTACCAATAGATTTGTCCTAAAGCGGTAGCATCGGGACCTAGTGCCGGTTGTACACCATCGGGCAAGGTGCCTGAAGGAAGTGAGTTTAGCTTTTCCAGAATGCGCGAACGACTCCAGTAAAACTCAATATTGTCATTAAAAATGACATAAATGAAGGACATGCCAAACATGGATGTACTGCGGATGGTTTTGACTCCCGGAATTCCAAGTAAGGCTGTGGTTAGAGGATAGGTGATCTGATCTTGTACATCTTTCGGTGATCGGCCCATCCATTCGGTAGCTATAATCTGTTGATTGTCGCCCGTGTCCGGTATGGCGTCAACAGGCACCGGATCTCGTGGGATGAGAGTGGTGTTCCAACTGAATGGAGCGGTTGATATTCCCCAGAGAACGAGTAATGCAAACAATAAAAGGGTGATGACTCTGTTTTCTAAGAAATAGCGTATAATTCGGTTAATCATCTTTGGTGTGATTTTAATGATTGACTATTTTTATGAGAATATAATTAGTGAACAGCCTATATCGATTAATTGTTTACACCCTCGCTTTACTTTTTCCTATTGTAGGATAAAGTAACGCTTTGAATAAGATGCAACAAATTGCCCGACTGTAGATGGAGTCGGCGATATATGCCCAAAGAGACCGAGATGTGGCTTGGGCTAAATGAGAAAAGTGCAATGGTGAACATACAATGACGGAGCACGCCATTGTGGAGGGTCGACAATTACGAACGACTTCTGATCTGAAAGGTCTTGAAAATGAATAATTTCACTCCATAAGAAAGGGAGCAGATCGATCGATGCCGGATTGAACTGGAAATCAGTATCCGAGAAGTGTTGCTGATCAATTGCAAGTTTTGCTGTGATTTGTTGATTGCTGCAGCAATGGGAGTCTAGTCCGGAAGCACCGGAGTCACAGCATGGTTTAGGAGAAGAAACCCAGCTGACTTCAGCGAGATGGCCCATGCAATAATGCATGTTTACCGTTATTCCAATCGAAATAACCGTATACACTAAGGCCAAGAATATGAGTAATGGTTTCTTCATCTGTTATTAACTTTTATTGATCTAAAAGTAAATGCGACATACAAATAACTGATATTACTTTGCAATTGTCAATTTAGAACTCTTCTTTTTTGGTTTTTTTTCGAATAACCACTCACTTATAAACGTTCTTTAAGATTCTTGGGAGAATTCCGCTTGACTGAAGAAGAGAGTGTTTACGCCTTTAGGTTTCTATGTCGTGGGGGAAGGATGAAAGGATATTGGGAGGCGGATGGAGGAATCGTGGGAGATGGATGGAAGAGTTCTTGGAGGCTCGTGGAAAGAGCTGTTGGAACTTCGTGGGGAGGGTTGTGAGAGGTTCGTGGAAAGGGGCGTAGAAGCCTTGCGGAAAGGGTAATGGAAACCCGGTGGGAGTCCGGTGGAAGAGGAGGTGAGGAGTTTTGTGGTAAACCTCAAGGCGTTTTGTGGTAAACCTCAAGAGCAGATTTAGCCCATTGCTTTTTGCGACTTTCTCATTGTTTTTTGCGATTTCCTAAGTGGCATTAATGGCTGTTGAAGTTTGTTTAATCGTTTTGAACGTTCCATATGTTGAGCCCTCGTTCGAGGGCTGAAGAGCCTTCGAACGAAAACCCATGGGCCCTCGAACGAGGGCCGAAGAGCCCACATTCGAGGGCTCAACAAAAGGAGTGGTCATAAATGACTAATGACGCTTCGGCAACGACTCATTCTGCCGGCATAGCCATAAATTGTACGCTCTCGCATTTCATCTGTAACGTTTAAACCTAGTACGCTGCCGCCATTAACAAGACAAGAAGGGTTCTTGACTTTCATCTGAAACGTTTAACCCCCGCTATTGTAACATTTAAACTTCGCCATGACTCTTGCGACTGACGGGAATAGGCTCATGACCGATGGTTCGGCCTGATGATCATTAGAGAGAAATAGGGGTGTTTTCGGTCTTTGATCTCTTTTAAATCGGTGGTATGGTAATGTTGATCTGTTCCTACGTTTTCAAAATAGTAATAGTCGTATTCCGGATGATCTGTTAGAAGTCGGTTAACCTCGCCTTGGCATTGTGAGAGTTTCATAATGACGATTACGATGCCGCTTTGAAGGTATTGACTTAACTCTTGGTGGGTAATGATTCCCGGAACAACCATCAATCGTTCTTCTTGTTGCACGATATGCAGACCGGCTGAAGCCCCCGAAGCAATGAAAGCGGGTATACCGGCAATCTGGGTGACCGGTATTTGCTCTTCTGAGAGTTTATCGAGTATGCTATGGATCGAAGAGTAGAATCCAACATCTCCTTCTGCAACGATACTGACGCGTTTGCCTGCCTTGTGAAAGTCTACTGACCGGAGGTAGACTTCATGGTAAGCCTCAAAAGCGAGTTTGCGGTTCTTGCTCATCGGCAAATGGAAGGTGCGGATTTGTTCGTCAGACAGCTCCAGAGCTTTTAAGATGGCTTTCGAACGGGAAAGTTCGCTACCGTCCGACTTTCGTGTGGATGGGCAAAAGATGATCTCCGATTCTTGTAGTTGCTTATAAGCTTTGAGAGTTATTAACTCCGGATCTCCGGGGCCCAAAGAGATAAATTGTATAGGGAATGTATTTGACATCTTTTATTGTTTTATTCTCTGTTTTTACAGTTGGCAAAGATAGCTGTTTTGCTGGAATTTGCTATCTTTGCTCACTGTAATAATGGCTTAATTGATAGATCTCATGATAAAATATTCTCGTCTTGTTTTATTCGTCTCAATCCTTTTTTTGTTTGGATGTCAGCCCAAGAATAAACAAACGTCTAAGACTCATTCTACAACGGTAACGATGGATACAACCCGGGTTGATGTTCGGTATGCAACAGGGTTTAAGGTGCGTTACCAATCGGGTAATTGTTTGCTTGATATTCAGGACCCACAAAAGGAACATGCGACGACTTATCATTTTGCATTAGTGCAGCGTGGATTGAAGGCCGACTCTGTTCCGGAAGGATATACCGTGATTGAAGTTCCTTTGCGGCGTACCATCTGTATGACCTCACTCCAGCTTTCCAATTTTATAGAGCTAAAGGCTTTGGATGTTGTATCGGGAGTTACCAGTGCCCGACATCTCTTTAATAAAGAAATGAAGAAGCGCTTGAAAGAGGGGCAAACCGTCAAAATCGGTATAGAAGGTAATTTTGATCATGAGGTGATCATGAGCGTTAATCCGGATGTGATTTTCATCTCGCCGTTTAAACGTGGAGGCTATGATGCCATGCGTGAGATTGGGATTCCTTTGATTCCGCATCTGGGGTATAAGGAGATGACTCCGTTGGGTCAGGCTGAATGGATTAAGTTTATCGGATTGTTTACCGGAAAAGCTCAGGAAGCGAACGACCGGTTTACTCAAATCGAACGCCGCTATAATGAGCTAAAAGCGCTTGTTGCGGAGGTCAAGAAACGACCGGTTGTCTTTAGTGGAGAGATGAGAGGAGGAAATTGGTATACGGTGGGTGGAAAAAGCTTCTTGGCTCAGTTGTTCCGTGATGCCGGTGCCGATTATTTCTTGAAGGATGATCCACGTTCCGGTGGGTTTACGCTCGATTACGAAGTGGTTTATAGTCGTGCGGCCAACGCTGATTATTGGCGTATCGTGAACAGCTATGATGGCGATTTCTCTTATCAAGCCTTGAAAGACGAAGATCTTCGTTATGCCGATTTTAAAGCATTCAAGCAGAAAGGTGTTATTTATTGCAATATGCGTGAAAAGCCATTCTATGAAAGCATGCCAATGCATCCGGAACAGATCTTGGCCGATTTTATAAAAGTCTTTCATCCCGATTGTCTGCCGGACTACAGTCCAACGTTTTATGAACAATTAAAGTAAACCTGTCTATGAGAAGAACGGTGCTGTTTTTAGTCGTATTATCAGCTATTTTAGTCCTTTTTATTTTAAATCTGTTGCTTGGCTCGGTTGCGATTCCTTTCGATGCGATATGGGATATCCTTTTCGGAAAATCGGCCGTTTCACCGATCTGGGAAAATATCATTTGGAAATCTCGTCTGCCTCAATCCCTTACGGCACTGTTTGCCGGTGCGGCCTTGTCGATTAGTGGGCTTCAGATGCAAACGGTTTTTCGTAACCCCTTGGCCGGTCCGTCGGTATTGGGTATTAGTTCGGGAGCTAGCTTAGGTGTCGCTTTCGTCGTTTTATTATCCGGTAGTATCGGGCAGGTGGCACTCAGTCAGATTGGCTATATGGGCGAAGTGGCGATCTCGATTGCAGCAATCGTCGGGGCGCTTTCGGTGATGGCTCTTATTGTTTATGTGTCTCAGAAGGTAAAGGGAAATGTGACGCTATTGATTATTGGCGTGATGATTGGTTATGTCGCCAATGCCATTATTGGCGTTTTAAAATATTTCAGTGTAGAAGAAGATATCCGTTCGTATGTGATCTGGGGGCTTGGAAGTTTTTCTCGCGTCTCAGGCGATCAGGTGATGTTGTTCGTTTGTCTGATGTCGGTTTTGATCCCCTTATCGTTCTTGTTAATTAAAACGATGAACTTGATGTTGCTAGGGGATGGATATGCTCGCAACTTGGGACTGAATATTAAGCGGGCTCGTTTCTGGGTCATCTCCTGTTCCGGTGTGTTGGTGGCTGTGGTTACAGCCTATTGCGGGCCGATCATGTTTATCGGGTTGGCTGTACCTCATCTTTGTCGCGCTATTTTTCGTTCGTCCGATCATCGTATATTAATGCCGGCTTCATTGTTGATGGGAGCGGCCTTGGCTCTGTTCTGTAATCTGATAGCACGGATGCCGGGATTTGAAGGAGCATTGCCGGTCAACTCGGTCACCGCTTTAGTGGGGGCTCCGGTTGTGGCTTCGGTGCTTTTTAACAAACGGAAGAATGAAATGAATGAATGATACCATGAAGAAGAGAACGATTGAATTACAACAGCTGGTTATCGGTTATCAAGCAAAGCCTGATAATAAGATTGTGGCTCGATATATTGATGCCGAGATTAATGAAGGCGAACTGACTTGTCTACTTGGAGCCAATGGCGTCGGTAAATCGACGTTATTGCGAACGCTCTCTGCTTTTCAAGAGAAGCTGGGTGGAGAGATTATCATTAAGGGAAAACCCATCAGAGCCTATACCGATAAACAGTTGGCTAAGGTGATTAGTGTGGTCCTGACCGAGAAGTGTGACATCCGAAACATGAGTGTGACCGAGCTGATTGGGCTTGGACGCAGTCCGTATACAGGCTTCTGGGGCATGCTTGGAAAAACCGATCGCGAAGAGGTGGCTAAAGCCATTGCATTGGT
Source organism: Bacteroides sp. QWL-09 (assembly GCF_058683585.1). NCBI lineage: Bacteria > Pseudomonadati > Bacteroidota > Bacteroidia > Bacteroidales > Bacteroidaceae > Bacteroides > Bacteroides sp. QWL-09. The sequence goes on from NZ_CM178748.1 coordinate 602,850, forward strand.
GAAGATTGAACATCTGGCTCAACGAATGGTGCATACCTTAAGCGATGGTGAACGACAGAAGGTGATGATTGCAAAGGCCTTGGCGCAAGATACGCCGATTATCTATTTGGATGAGCCAACGGCTTTTCTCGATTTTCCAAGTAAGGTGGAGATGATGAAGTTGCTTCATCAGTTAAGCCGTGAGACGCAGAAAACAATTTTCTTATCGACACATGATTTAGAGCTGGCTTTACAGATTGCCGATAAGATTTGGTTAATGGATAAGAGAAATGGGATTTGCATCGGAACCCCTGAAGATCTTTCTCTCGACGGTAGTTTGAGTCGCTTTTTTGCTCATAAAGGCATCTTATTTGATCGGGAGACCGGACTTTTTCGAGTGGAAAACGATTATGTCGCTTCTGTGCAGATGGTTGGACATGGACAGAAATTTGCGATGGCTCGTAAAGCTTTGCAGCGAAATGGAATTTTAGGTGGACGGCAAATTGAGTCGGCTGTCGTGATTGAAACCGGAAACTTGAACGACGATGGTTCGTTTATTATTCAAGTCCCCGGTCAAAAGCCTTTGGCTGTTTATTCTATTGATGAACTGCTGGATCAGATTAAGTCTCTGGTTCAACATTCTCCTCATTTGGTGAGGAATGGCTCTGCGTGTAACAATGCCCGTCCTCGTGAATGAGAATTACCTCAAGTTTCCCGCAAGGGAGTAGAGGGGAGCAGACCTCATCACATCGTTTGATGAGTAGATCGCAAAAGAGGGACAACCGATCGGAAGGAATCAACTCCCAGAGTTCACGAGCCATATTGAGGCGGTCGATCTGGTCCAGAAGCTCCGGACTACTCTCTATTTCAGTGAGCAGGTGACGAACAAAGGCTTTATTCATCACGACTTTTTTACTATGGGTGTCTAAATATCCTTCGGCCAACTTAATGGCTTTGCCGATCATAATACCAAGGCTGACCTTTTCTATCGCTAGTTCGTTGGCTAGTTTCAGACTTTCACCGATAAAGTTTCCATAATGAATGAAGGCTTGTGCAGGTAGGTTAGGGTATAAACCTTTAACATATCGTTCGCTTTTAGCTCCGGAATTTAGGACCAGATGAGTGGTGCCAATCGCTTTGGCTACTTCCATCTCTTTCTTTATGGAATGGATAAAAGCTTCCGATGAGAAAGGACGAACGATGCCTGAGGTACCGATAATTGATAGTCCATCGATAATTCCTAAACGGGGATTGAAGGTGCGCTGAGCGATCTCCTTTCCCTTGGGTACTTCTATGCAAACTTCGATCCGATGTTCGTAGAGTGCATATTGCTCTATTAATGGCCAGAGATTTTCTTTAATCATTCGCTGTGGCGTCTGGTTGATTGCAGAGCTTCCGATAGGCAAACCGAGGCCGGGTAGGGTAACGGTTCCCACACCTTCGCCCCCTTTAATGGTGATGATCTCCTCCCGTTTAGCGATTTGTCCTTCTGCCTTGATCGGATGAAGACTGACAGTCGACTGTATGGCTAGTCCATTGGTTATATCCGGATCATCTCCTGCTTCTTTTATCACTGTGCACGTCATTCCTCCATTTTCGGTGCGTGTTATGGCTTGAATAGGCATTCCCATCTCTTCTCCATTGGGTAGAGTAAAGGTAACGGTTGTGGAGCGTTCTTCCGAGAGTAAAGCTTGAAGAGCGCCTTTGGTGGCTGCCGTGGCACAAGCTCCGGTTGTATATCCGATGTGTAAAGGAAAGAAAGTCGGAAGGCGTTGTTCGATGGCTTTTCGAAGTCCGTATTCTCCGTAGACGGTATAAAAGTGCTGCGGGAGTAGGGGACGTTTGATCACAAAAATGAGAAGGTTCTTCTCTTGCGCAGCCTCTATCTTTTCGGAGAAACCTCCGCTAAGGCCACTCTCTTTGGTTAGGATGGCCTGAGGTTGAAGTTCGTCTAAGAGCTTCTGTTCATCATGCGGATGGGTATAGAAACAAAGACGATTTTGAGGAAAACCTTCCTGTTGAGCCAAATCTAAAGATCCTTGGCGTTGAAGGATTCTAAAATGACACTCAGGGTGTTTGCTCCAATAGGGCTTTAGCTTTCCAATGGTTTGTACGCCTGTGAGTGCCAATAGGCGATCGACCTTTTTCTGTTCGAGTTGTTTAATGGCCTCTTCGTAGCTGTCGCACCAGATCAGACGTTCATCTCTTGGTGGGTAGATTCGTTCTAAACGGACGACCGGTATAGATAGAGCTTGGGCGGTTTCACTGACCACTTGGTGTAGGTGGACGGCAAACGGATGCGCCGCATCTATGAGCAGGCGAATGTTGTGCTGTTCGCAGAAGGTTTTCATCTGTGTGGCATCCATCCCCCCACGGATGGGGATGCCGCTCGACGAAACAACGTGTTGATCCGTACCTTTGGTTGAGTAATAAAACGGTTGGTTGGACTGGTCGACGACCTGAACTGCCAATCGTCCTTCTGTTGTGCCACCAAGAATCAAGATCATGAGCGGAAGAGGTGTTTAAAGTCTTTGTCGTACAACTTCGATACTCCTTCACGATTGTCGATGGCTTCTCCAACTACAATCATGGTGGTCAACGTTAGCTGATTCTCTTTGACGATCTGGGCTAGATTCTTCAGGACTCCACGATAAATCCGTTGATCCTTCCATGTGAGATGATAGCATGCGGCTACCGGGGTTTCGGGAGGATAGGCTTTGAGTAGGTCGTCTTGGACCTGATCGACAATACTTGCACTGAGGAAGATGCACATCGTGCTTTGTGAACGGGCTAGTAGATGTAGCTTCTCTTTTTCCGGCATTGGTGTACGTCCTTCTCCTCGAGTCAAAATGATGGTTTGCACACGTTCGGGGATGGTGAACTGCGAACGGAGTGCGGCGGCTGCAGCTTGAAACGATGAGATTCCCGGCGTGATGTGATAACTCATCTGGTAATGATCGAAAAAGTTCATCTGCTCTTCGATAGCCCCATAGATGCATGGGTCGCCTGTATGTAAACGGACCACAAATCCTCCACGGTCATAGAATCTTTTCATAAGCTCGAACTGTTCTTCCAGATTCATTGAAGCTGAACTTCTGACTGTGGCTCCTTTCTTGGCGCATAGGGTCAGTTCACGAGGGACTAGGCTTCCGGCATAAAGAATTAAATCGGCTTTTTCAAGGAACTGCCGACCTCTTACCGATATTAGATCCGGATCTCCGGGGCCGGCTCCGACGATCTCGATATGGCCTTGTCTTATGGCTGCTTTATCGAGAGAAGCGGCAATGGTATAGTTTTCGCCTTTGGTCTTTTTAAGGATGAGTTCGTGACTCCCCGATGAGAGTAGGGAAGCTGCTTCACTGACACTTGGAGTGCCCATGTGTTTCTGTACGATTTCACTAGGAGTCGGAACTTCTATTTGACTGAGTGCTTCCGCCTCATATAGCTTTAGTTCATGACTCTGTTGTAACACCTTGATAACCGGTTCATCTTTTTTTGCCACAATGGTACTGATGGTCTTGATGGCTTCCGGATATAGCCCATGAGTCTTTAAATCAGTGAAAGCATGAGCGATGACCTCTTCAACAGGGCCTGCTTGGTGGGCCAATCCCATGCCGATATGTAGAACCTTGGGGATAAATTGCAAGGTAGGGAGCTGTGGCGTTTCTAATCGATAGGGTGACACCGCCAGTAGCAGCTCGTATTTGTTGTAATCAAGATCTTCAGAACGATAGAAAATGGTCACGTGTTCAGGGCAGGTTTGTTCAAGTCGCTCTGTCCCTTCGTCACGAATGTCCAATAATAGTGCCGTTGGCTTTTTGTTCACAAATAAAGCGATGATCTGATTAAGGGTATATTCTGATTTTGGCAAGTGAACTGTCCACTGATAAGCCTCTGCCAGAAGATCGAGTGCCCATAAGTTGGTACAGTCGCTTTGAGTGGTGACGACCGGTTCTGCGCCAAGGGCTTGAGCGGCTTTTTTCGTCCATTCGTTTGCTTTGCCGATATGGCCCGATAAAACAGAAATCACATGCTTCCCGGTGCTATCGATGCAGATAACTCCCGGATCGGTATGTTTGTCCTCTATGAAGGGAGCGATACTGCGTACACAGATTCCCATGGCTCCTATAAAGAAGAATATATCGGTGTGGTGGAAAGTCTGACTCAGAAAATGATTCAGGTTTTCAATCCGGTGACAACCTTCTAGGTTTTTGGTAGAATAGAGTTCGATCTCTTTAAATTCCTTTTGCAATTGTTGTGCAACGGGAAGTCCTTGTTCTGATATGACGATAATTGATTGACTCATAATGTTTGTAATGGGGTATTTATTGTAGCTTGTAGAATCTCAATGGGGTTGAATTCATTGATGCGGATTTGGGTACTCGGACCGGTTTGTAACTGACAATGCTCAACGGCTTCTAAGAATTGAGCTTTGCTCTCGGCCGAAACGGCATTGAAGACAATTACTCCGCCTGGTCTTAAGACTTCACAAATGCGTAGAATGATGGCTTTTAAAGCCCCACCATGGCCACCAATAAAGACGGCATCCGGTTGCGGGTAACCCGAAAGATCAACTTCTAAAAAGTTGCCGATAACAGTTTCTATTCCCGGGGTTCCGAAACGGCGGCTGTTGGCTTTCATTAGGGCTTCACCTTCGGGACGAATCTCGAATGACGTGACGCAAAGATGCGGAAATTGAAGTTTAGCTTCGATCGAAACGGAGCCGGTGCAAAATCCCACATCCCAAAACGACTGACGTTGGTATAAGCTTAAAGTACTTAAAGTGACGAGCCGTATGGGGGCTTTGGTTATCATTTTACTTCGGCCGTCTAGTAGATCGAATTGTTCATCGGGTATCCCGAAGAGTCGTCTTGATGGCTCTTCCGGTCTTTTTCGGACCAATAGGATGTTGTTGGGATGAGTGAACGTTAGAGACTGGGGGTCTTCTAAATCTATTGATCGGATACATTCTTTCGTCGGATGCCCCAAATGTTCTCCCACCGTCATGCTATATTCAGTATATCCATATTCTATCATGCGCTGAGCGATGGCTTGAGGTGTTTTCGACCGATCGGTCAGTAAGCCGATCTTGGGAGCTTGTTCTATTAAAGCCCGATCGAATTCATGCCATGGGCGTCCGGTTAAAGAAACCACACGCATGTCGTCGTACCCTATTTGTAGTCGATGGGCCAAAACTTGTAATGAGTTGAAGAAGGGGAAGATTTGTAATTCAGCTTTAGGCAAACGTTTTTTAATCGTATTGGCGAAGCCGAAAAAGAGAGGGTCGCCCGAAGCAAATACAACAATCTCTTTTTGACCTTCATAAGCTTTAAAGACGTTCTCTAAAGGAACGACAATATCTATCCAAATAGCATCTTGAGGAAGAAGGTGAGCAATCAACTCATGGTGTCTGATACCTCCTGAAAAGACGCGAGCGGAATGAATCTGTTGCAACGCCTCTTTAGATAACGACTGATTGACGTCGTCATTTAATCCAATCAAGATAAAACGGGTGGGTTGTTCCTTTTTCGTTTGACAATCAGACATCTCTTCCAGGTTTTAGTTGATCCGCATCGTTATAACAGAGAATGGCGTTGACCAAGGTTGCAGCGAGGTTACTTCCCCCTTTTCGTCCTTCGATGATCAACTTTGGAATGGACAGGAAAGGTTTGGCCATATGCTTCGATTCCTCGACATGAACAAAGCCAACAGGTGCGGCAATAATCCCTCCCGGCGTGGCTTTTTTCTTGCGAGTTAAGGTACACAATTCGATAAGAGCTGTCGGAGCGTTTCCAAAAACGAATAAGGCCTTCGGATGTTCTTCTACCGCTAGACGGATGCCGGCTTGTGTACGGGTTATTTTTTTTGTTGAGGCTAATTCGGGCACTCGATCATCGTGTAGATAACATTTAACCGTAAGCCCGAGTCGTTCCAAGGCCCCTTTACGTATGCCTGAAGCGGCCATGGTGACATCGGTAATGATGGTGTCAATCTCTCCGGCTACAATTTTCTTGTAGAGATTGGCTACCGCATTCTCGTCGACGTGTAGCAGTTGTTCCATCTCGAAATCGGCTGTGGTGTGTATCGCATGTAAGAGCGCCCACTTCCGATCGAGTGGGATTGCTCGATCTTTAAGTTGTGATTCGATCGTACGGAAACTCTCTATCATGATACTTTGACCAATAGGATGATGTTCAGATTGGGACGTTTTGTAATAGCCTCTGGGGGTAATGAATGTTTCATTCCATTGATACGACTGCGAATTTCCAATGAGTACGACCGTGAACATATCAATCTCCTCCGGATCAAAGTCTTCAAGGGTGGTGAGTACGCGTTGTTCTTCTTCTCTTCCGGCTTGTCGGACATAACCGACGGGGGTTTGAGGCGAACGTCCTTCGTTGAGAAAGATCTCCTTAAGGCGATAGAGCTGCCAATATCGTCCTTCACTCTTGGGATTATAGATTGCTGTCACAAAGTCAGCTTGCGCCGCTGCAAAGATACGTTTTTCAATGATGGCCCATGGAGTCATCAAATCGGAGAGTGAGATGACACAGAAGTCGTGTCCAATAGGGGCCCCGAGTAGAGAAGCCGCCTTTTGAAAAGCACTGATTCCCGGTAGGTTGATTAGATCCAACTCAACTCCTTTTTCGCGTTTCATTTCATGAATCAGGGGTGCCATGCCGTAGATTCCGGCGTCTCCCGAACTGATAACACAAACCGTATGCCCTTTCATGGCATATTCGAAGGCCTGTTCAGCACGCTCTCTTTCGCGCTTCATGCCGGTGTCAATGCAGATCGTCTCCTCATTAATAATCGTACTTATAAACTTAAAATAATAGTTGTAGCCTATGACCACATCGGCTTCCTTTAAGGCTGCTAATACTGAAGGCGTAATGTCCGATTGACTTCCCGGACCGATGCCGGCTATGATGATTTTAGGTGCTTTCATTCTATTTCGTTTGATGGATTCTTTACAAATATAAGGATTAATTCAATGAGTCGCTTGATATACCCCGTCGTTTTTGTCGACGATTATACTTCTTGGTTTTCCGTCTAAGATATCTGATGCCCAGTACAACACCACTCAGTGAGACCATTGTACCGCCAATTAGTAAGACCCATAGGATGCCTTTGCGAAGCTGAGGAGAAGAATTCAATCCTTGGATGCGGAGGCGATGAAGGGCGGTGTATGTCCAATATTTAATGCGACCGTTTTGGTTGATGTATTTCACTTCTCCGGTCTTGGGATGAATATAATAACAACTCTGGTCATGGTCGTCCACTTCTATTTTCCATACGGGTAATAGTGCTTTGTTTTTATACATCCGACTCATATCTCGATAATATGTCTCGAACTGATGGAGTTGGGTTACCGTAAACTTAGCTTGAGGAGAATGAATGGGCTGTATCGCTCTGAGAACTTCATTACGGGTGAGTTCTAAAGGATGAAATTCATCGCCGAACCACCTAAATTGTTGCCGTCCTTTGTGCATTGAAATCTCATAAAAATCAACGGTGCCGAGTCGCTTCCACTTCAACTCTTTGATGCCTTTGATTTGTTTAACGAGCACTCTATAATCCCCCATTTTCTCAGGGTTGAGAGGCTGTTCATTCAGATAATCCATCGGGCTTTTCTTGAGCTCCGTCCGGCTGATCCATTGAGGAACTTCTGCTAATGACATCATTCCGCTAAAGCAAAAAGTGAGTACGGTTACTCCAAAGATAATCCCTGTGGCATAATGCCAATGATGCCATTTTTTCTTGTAAGGAGAAAATGATCCTTGTCTTTTTCGAGTATTGCGCCAGACCTCGAATCCCATCCATAATCCGGCTAAGAGCATAAAACACCCTAATGCGGATAATCCAATAACCACTTGACTCCAGAGTGTCGCATCTTGTCGAAGCCACGTAAAGTAAACCCAATGTGGAATAGCTCCTAGCCAAGCCCAGATTCTGGCTTCTTTGGTTGTGAACTGCAAAGGTTCACCGCTTTGCGAACCGATATAAAGTTGATGTTGTTCGGGATCGTTAAAGTGAAACTTATAAATAGGAAATTCTTTTTTAAAAGCTCCAAACGGGATCCATTGATCAAGTTTATACAAGGTGTCGATACGTTCAATAGGTGATGCGCACCATCGTTTGGCCATAGCCAGAACATCGTTTGCATCAATCATGGGTAGGGAGTCGCCGTTCATTGCCGGTATGGTGTATTGGTTGTTGGTCGTCTCAATATAAAAGATGGCTTTTTCAAGCGGGCAACTTAAGGTGATTTGGGTGATTTGCTCTCCGGCAGGTACGCGCCGGAGAATGGAGTCAATAGGCGAAAGTGAATCGGCCATTAAGGTCTCGAATTTCTGTATCTTCTTCTCTGTGGTTAGCTTAGGAAATGAATGATACATCATCACAAAAGCTGACAGAAACCAGACTAAAAAAAGAGCGCTGAGTAGAGTGCCCAATAGCCGATGAGTCGTATAGATAAAATTAGTCAGTTTCTTTCGCATAACGTGCTTTTTTATCAATAATATCAATCATTCGGTTTTTGAGGATAAAATTGATGTGTGAAACAAAGAGCTGTTGGATCTCCGCTATTTCTCCCATTCCTTCTAGAATGACTTTGACTTGATAACCGTCTTTTTCTAAGGCTTCTTTCCATTCGACGGCGATATCATTGGCGGCATGATCGCCGGCAACAAACATAAAAGGAATTAAGGTGATTCGTTTCTCTTTGTTCCGGTGCAGCATCTTCAACAGGTCATCAAAGGTTGGGTATCCTTCAATGGTGCCCACGTGAATACGTGCATACCCTTTTGCCTTAAACATATAGTCGACCATGGCATAAGTTGCCGTCGCCGGAGTATAAGTGCCATGACCTACAAGAACCAATTGACCTTTCTCCTGATGTCGTTTAGCAATACTCTCTACGACCTCTTCTACATCCTGAGCAGAGTAAAGTAGGGGATTTCCGATACGAATTTCTTTAAAGAAGTCCGAGACTTTAGCGACATCTCGTCTCAGGGATTCCATTTCTATTCCTTCAATGATGTTTGTACTTTGTACGATGATATGAGTATATCCTTCACCACGTAGTTTCAGCAAGGCTTCAATCGGTGCATCTTTTGAGATACCACGCGCTTTGAGGCGACGCATTACGATACGCGAGGTGTAGGCTTCTCTGACTTCTAAGTTCGGGTAAGTCATTTTGACCTGACTATTGATGGCATCGATGGTCTTTCCTCTAGTCTCATCAAAGGTGGTTCCAAAGTGTACCATCAGTATGGCGGCTTTATCACCTTTTGATAAAGTGGACAAGAAATCTGAGGCCTCAAAATTTGTTTTCTCCGAACCGATGAGGTTCAGAGAAAACGATAAAAGTAAGAAGGATAGGAGGACTCTCATAATTACTTATTTAATTTTAGTGTTAGGCTAACATAGGCTGTACGTCCCGGTGATAAGAGAGCATAATTGACCCCATAAGGGCGCTCGTCTATCTTATTTAGAAGATTATTTATTCCGGCACCCAACTCCATATCCAAATGTTTTAATCCCGTAAACGTATGCTTGGTGTTTAAATTCCAGATGCCATATCCGGGGGCATCACCATAGCTGTGACCGGGATGAAAACGTTTGCTTTGAAAGCGACCGTTAAGGTTCAGATTAAGCTGGTAATTGTTCCAGTTATGAGTATAATTTCCAGCCACTGTACCGGTGTGGCGGATCGAACGTGGTACATTATCCCAGACCTCATCTATTTTGTTTCGTGCATAGGCATATGCGTAATTCCCGGAGAGAGAGAATCCTTTGAAAAGTTTGGCTAGGGCATTGATCTCAAATCCTTTAATTAAACCTTTGTCGGCATTTGTGTATGATTTGAGTTGGTCTAAGACTTGAATTTCTGATTCTGAAATCCCAGCTGCTCTAGCTTGGTTAAGTATTGCATTTACTTGCTCTTGCGGGAGAACTGAAAATGGAGTGGTTACACTTGAAATCATATTAGAAATTTGGTTGATGTAACCTGTGGCCGATAAGCTAAGCCAATTGGCGTTATATTCTACATTCAAAGAAACGTATTGACTATGTTCCGGTTTTAAACGAGTGTTGCCTAATGTGATGGTTTTCGTGCGATTGAGTAAATAGTAAAGTTCATCCAATCCTGGTGCACGATAACCGGCTGAATAGGTGCCTCGAACGTTGATCGGTCCATTGGAATACATTAAAGCTAATTTGGGGCTTAGTCGGCCTTTAGCCGTTTCATGATAATCGTATCTTGCTCCGGCTATGGTTTTGAAGTGATCGGCTAGTTTCATTTCGTGTTGTACGTATCCGGCTAAGGTATAAACGGCCTTATCAACTCCGGCAGATGGACGATCTAAACTTTCTGAGCGATAATCGAGACCAAATACCGTTTGACTATTGTCGAAAAAGCTGAATATCCCTTTGGCTTCTGCTTCATAGAAACGTTGAGTCTTCACTTTGTTATAGTCTCCAACTTCATAATTCTTCGCTTTAGGTATACGAATATATTTATAGTTTTGCAGGTAGTTATCGTTAACCAAATCGAGTGTAATAGACGATTTTTTGCTCAATAGATAACGTCCTCCAACCCCTACATTGTACGATTCATAGTGTAAGTCGTAGTCGGAACTGCCGTAAACGGTCGACTCGGCGACCGGACGATCCGTTAATTTCCAATAATATCCTCCATTGGCATATAGCGAGAGCTTATCGGTTGGGCGGTAAGTGAACTTTTGGTTGATCAAGTTCGAATGGAAACCGGTGGACATGAGTCCTACCGTAGGAATTAACGAAATATTGCCTTTTCGGTCGGCGGAATAGGCTTCATCATTCGTACGCCAACTGTCACTTTGGTCGTGCTTGTAAGTGGTGTATGAACCGAACTTCTCGTTAGCAATATTGGCGTTAACCGATTGTGTGAATTGTCCGTAGCCTTCGTATCGAGTGGAAGAGCTAACTTGCATTACATTTTTAGGTTCATCGGTGATGATATTAATCACTCCGGCAATGGCATCCGATCCGTAAAGTGATGAACCAGCTCCATTGAGTATCTCAATACGTTTCACTCGACTTAAATCGATACGTGACAAGTCGATATTGTTAGCGACATCGCCAATCAGCTTTCGTCCGTTAATTAGAATGAGCACGTATTTATTCGACAATCCGTTCATCATTAAATAAGAACCCATACTGTTGGTTGAAAATGAAAGTGAAGGTACAAGCATGGTCATTGCTTGTTGAAAGTCTGTGATTCCGGCTTTTTTAATGTCGGCTGCAGTCACAACTGAAACGGGAGCCGGTGTGCTTTTTAAGCGTTGATGAGTACCTGTACCGGTAACTACAATAGGGTTTAAATCGACCGTTAACTCTTGGTTGGTTGTTGTCGGGTGCTGTGCCATTACTCCCAAAGCAGCATAACCTCCTAATAAGGCTGCTACTAAGCATCTTTTTCTCATGGATGTTTTTTGATAAATGTTAATAAATACCCTCCTGACCCCGGGATGGCTTGATTATTTGCTTTGTGTAGGCAGGTTTCCTGACTTATTCTGTTGAAAGAGATAACCTTCCCGTTAATGACTAAAATTAACAGTGGTAAGCAGAACTTCTTTCAACTGCTCCATCTTTTGAAGAAATAGAAATTACAGTAGCGGGCACTGTTTCGGTCTCTCACCGAATTCCCTTTTATCTGTTATATGGAAAATATAACAGATCACCTAAACGCCGCCAAAGATAGTAAATCTGTTGAATAGTAAAAATCTGTTTGATAAAAAAGGAACAATAATTGTCTAATTCATAGATATACTGATTTAAAAAAGTATGTTCTGTGGTATACTTATGAATTGCAGATTGTGCTAGCCTCTATTAATGGGAAGTCTGATCAAATTTCAATGGAATTTTTGCCAATATACTGGGCCTTTTCTGCTAAAAGGAGTAACGTCTATGTAACTTCTTTTTGCTTTTATAATGATTTACAAATTAGTTGGTTAACACTGTTTTTATGTTTTTGGGAAAAAATGTAAATAACACCTTATTACGGGATTTTCTTGTTTTTTCTTTCAAAAGCGTTTATTTTTGGCCTTTAATTAAGAAATAGTAACCTGAAATCCCTGATGATGAGTCTGGAAGAATCACGCAAAAAAAGGAAGTTTGAGCAGTTTTTTATTCAGACTTATCCGAAGGTCAAAGCTTTCGCATGTAAGATTTTACATTCGGAGGAGGATGCGGAAGATATTGCGCAAGATATATTCGTCAAATTATGGGATAATACTCAACTTTGGGAGAGTAAAGAAACATGGGATAGCTACATTTACGTAATGACTCGTAATCATATTTACAACTTTCTTAAGCATAAATCTATCGAACTTAACTATCAGGAAAGATGCACAAAAGAGGATTGCTTCTCTTCTGAGTTTGATATTCACGACCAGCTTCATGCTAAAGAACTTCAACTTCTAATAAAGTTGACATTAGATAATATGCCCGAACAACGAAAAAAGGTTTTTACTATGAGCCGGAAAGACGGCATGAGTAACCAAGAAATCGCTGATCAATTACAACTTTCTATTCGTACAGTCGAACGACATCTCTATTTGGCTCTGCAAGATCTGAAAAAAAACATTTTAATTGTATTTCTTATAACTTTGATTGCGTAGTGAGCTAACCTTCATTGTTTATATAGTATAGGGCTATCAATAGTTCCTTTTTATCTCTTTTATATAATTATGAAAAACATTGATTTTGGTTATGTGGCTGTACAGCCTTCTATTTTCTTTTCAAAGACTATCAACTGTCAATCGGTTGATTACGTATATTCTAGTTTTACTCGATTAATGCCACTTCCAAGGATATCATCATAATCTTTGATTTGCTTTATGCGCTTTCTCTGATAATATATATGTTCCTTCTTATAGCTAAGGACTATAATGAACTCATTTACCAATGTAACTTAATACTATTATGATAAAAATAAATTCTAGATTATTACTATTAACATCTTCACTTGGTGCCACTTCTGTTTTAATGGCTCAACAAACGGCAGCTCCTAATATCATTTTGATTATGGCTGATGATTTAGGCTGGGGAGATGTTGGTTTTAATGGTAATACTTCTATAAAGACCCCTTGTTTAGACCGATTAGCTTCAGAAGGAGTTGTTTTCGAGCAATTTTATTCAGCGGCACCATTATCGTCTCCGACTCGTGCTAGTGTGCTCACGGGAAGGAATGCTTATCGTATGGGCGTATTTGCTCCTAATGTGGGAATCTTACGTCCGGAAGAGAAAACATTACCGGAGATTTTAAAAGAAAACGGATATACTACTGGACATTTTGGAAAATGGCATTTAGGGACTCTAACTTGTGAAGAAAGAGATGCCAATCGAGGTCGACCGGAAAACAAACATTTACTTAATCCACCGGCGGAACATGGATATGATGATGGGTTTGTTACTGAATCTAAGGTACCAAGCTACGATCCAATGTTTGCACCATTATCTAACGATGGACGTTTTTGGGATTATTTATCTGAACATGATGCTCGAAAAGAGTATGGCACATTTTATTGGGATATAAATGGCAAGAAGGTTGTGGATGGGTTAAATGGTGATGACAGCCGAGTAGTAATAGATCGCGTGGTTCCTTTTATAGATCGTGCCTTGAAACAAGGGAAGCCTTTTCTAACTACAGTCTGGTTTCATACACCTCATCTACCTTGTGTTGCGGGACCTGAATATGCGTCTATGTACGAGGGGTTGTCGCTAGAGGAAAGAAATTATTATGGTTGTATTACGGCTATGGACGATCAAATCGAACGTCTAATTCAATTTCTAAAACTAAAAGGCGCATATGAGAATACAATCTTGTTTTTTTGTAGTGATAATGGTCCAGAGTTGCGAACCCCTGGTAATGCAGGCCAGTTTAAAGGGGAAAAGCGCTCTTTATATGAAGGAGGTATTCGGGTTCCTGCTTTTATGATAGGAGGAAAAAAGGCTTTGACAGATAAAGTTAAACAACCTTGTAGTACATCTGATTATCTGCCGACTATACTAGATCTAGTTGGAATTAAAAATACGAATCCAGATCAACTGGATGGGGAATCTTTTACTCCATTTTTATATTCAAAAAATGCTTCTCGAAATAAACCACTTGTCTTTTGTTCCGGTAAGCAAGGAGCAGTGGTTACTTCTACCTATAAGTTATATTATAACGAAGGCAAATATGAATTGTATGATTTGAAGCAAGATCCTATGGAACAACTTGATATTAGTGCTTCCCATTCTGATGAAGTAAAGAAATTGTCTGATTATTTACATCAGGAGTTATCGGCATATCGTCGTTCATTTGAAGGAGAGGAATATGGAAAAACTTCGGTGAACCGGATGAATCAAAAGTGGGAGGGAATCTTTGAAAAGTAAAGGTGAGCGTCTTTGTTTTATTGAGTCATGATCTCAATTTATTTAAAGTATGAAAAGATCTTTATTCTTCTTGTTTAGTCTTTTATTCTGGGTTTCAAACTCAGAAGGAAAGGTGAAATTGTCGAGTGTTCTAGGCAACCATATGGTTCTTCAACAGCACTCTTTGGTGAAACTTAGTGGACGTGCTGATTTAAATGCTACAGTGAAAATTATCACGTCGTGGGATAATAAGACTTATTTAGCTTCAGTAGAGAAAGATGGAACATGGAATGTGGAGGTCGTTACTCAAGCAGCAGGCGGTCCATATACCATTACATTCAATGATGGAGATCTACTTACTTTATGTGATATTTATATAGGAGAAGTGTGGTTATGTTCTGGGCAATCTAATATGGCTATGCCAATGAAGGGATTTGGAGCACAACCTGTATTTCAATCAAATGAGGTCATAGCTAATGTAGACGAGCGGTTACCGATACGTTTGTTTACTGTGGAACGTGCTGCTTCGAAAATGCGTTTGGATGAATGTAAAGGCGATTGGAAACTTCATACCTCTGAGAATGTGGCTGATTTTAGTGCAACAGCTTATTTCTTTGGGTATCAGCTGTATTGTTCATTACATGTTCCTATCGGTTTGATACAAACATCTTGGGGTGGCTCTAAAATCGAATCATGGATGTCACCTGAAAGTCTAGATATCTATCCGGAAATCTCTAGGAAACATTTAATGGACAATGTTACACCGGAGCAACCTCATCGATTGGCTTCCATGCTTTACAATGCAATGCTATATCCTTTGAAAGATGTTTGTTTTAAAGGATGGATATGGTATCAAGGTGAAGCTAATCGAAATGACGCTGATCTGTATCAGAAGTTACTCTGTACGTTTGTAGAGGACTGGCGTACTTTATTTAAAAAGAAAGATCTCCCTTTTTATTATGTTCAAATAGCCCCTTTCGACTATAAAGAGAAACCTTTGTCAGGGGCATTATTACGTGAAGCTCAGTTTAATTGTGAGAAGAAAATCCCTCATTCCGGAATGACTGTTTTGATGGATGCAGGTGATTCGGCTTGTATTCATCCGGCTCATAAGCAAAAAGCCGGAGAACGTTTAGCTTATTGGGCCTTGTCAAAGACCTATGAGAAAAAAGCTATTGTGAGCATAAAGAGTCCCCTTTTTTCGTTTACTATCCGATGGCATTGACACATTGCCCATTTGTCTCTACACCCGATTCAGAAGAATGGCTCCCACTGCGTTCTTCCACTTATAAAGGGAATTCAGTACACTTTCCCGATATGGTGGAATACACTGATAAGTTGGTTGGACGTGTCCTAAAGCAATTGGATGAATTGCACCTTAGAGATAATACCCTCATCATTTTCACGGGTGATAACGGAACAGATAGTCCCGTGGTTTCTATGTTAAATGGGAAACCCTATCCCGGAGGCAAAGGAAAAACGATCGATTCCGGAACCCATGTGCCATTGATTGTATCTTGTCCGAAAGGTGAAACGGGAACCGTTAATGATCGATTGATCGATTTTACAGATTTTCTGCCGACTTTGTGTGATGTTGCCGGAATAGAATGTCCTGCAGATTCAAAGATAGATGGAAACAGTTTCTATCCTCAATTGTACGGGAAAAAGTCAGGGGCAAGAGAGTGGATTTACTGTTGGTATGCTCCACGACAAGTGTTTGACGAAAAAGCGACGGTTTTTGCACGCAATAGGAAATATAAACTCTATCGGACAGGAGAATTCTATGACGTAGAAAATGATTTTTATGAAAAATATTCTATTGCAGAACAAACTATGACTAAAAAGCAAAAGAAAATATTTAGAGCTTTGCGAGCGGTTATTAACGGATATGAAGACGTTGCAAAGAAAAAAAGATAAAATCTTAAACAAAAAGATGTTTCTTGTTGAGTAAATTTAGTTGCTTAGTTGTCTTTTAAATATATAAAGAAAAAAAGATGAAAGATTATATCAGACAGATTATCCGAGTATTCACAAGCTCTTCTCATAATGAAGCCATTAAAAGAGAAGTGCACCAATGGCTAGTATCCCCTGAACATGCTGAAGAGAAAGAAGCAGCATTGCATGATTTATGGGTAGAAACAGAAGGCCAACCGAGCAAGGATATGCGTAAATCGCTGGAAGCTGTTTATCGCAAGACTGGTGTTGCTTCTTCTCAAAATAAACAACGTTATTCCTTGAAGTTTATGCGATATGCTGCAACTGTAGCACTTTTAGTCGCATCTGTATCTGTCACTTACTTTATAACGAAAGGCGAGTATTCAGAGGTTGCTATGGTCGAAAACTATACGCGCTTTGGTGAGGTGCTTACTATAAAATTGCCGGATGGTAGTGAAGTACAGACAAATTCGGGTACCTTATTACTCTATCCTGAGAAATTTACAGGAGATACTCGTACAGTTTTTTTATTGGGTGAGGCTAATTTTAAAGTAAAACCTAATCCGGAAAAGCCTTTTATTGTTCGCTCTAATACGATGTCTGTCACAGCTTTGGGAACTGAATTCAACGTGTCTTCATATTCTGAAAGAAATGAAATCGTAGCGACTCTGATTGAAGGGAAAGTTAAAGTGGTTTGTGGTGCTGATGGGAAAAACTATATTTTGCATCCGGGACAGCAAGTCTCTTATTTGAAAAACTCTGGGCAAAGTCGTTTAAATAATGCTGAAGTAGAGGATGTGATCGCTTGGCAAAGAGGCGTGCTAGTCTTTCGAAGTGTAACCGTGCAAGAAATGATTACAACCTTACAACGAAAGTATAATGTTACAATAGAATATCACGAAGATCGTTTTAATGATGATAAATATAACTTCCGTTTTTCAGAAAAGGCTACTCTTCAAGAAGTACTTGGCATCATGAAGGAAATTGTCGGAGATTTTGAATATTCCATTCATGGGAATTACTATAAGATAAAATAATATCATGAAATAAATATTTGTTTAACCTTTTATAAAAACGCTTGAAAACATGAAAAAAAGTATCCGGAAAAAGGTGGCCGCCTAATCCCGGATATGAAATAAAACTTTTTTTTAGTATACACAAATACTATCATTCGCAAAATTCTAATATGTGTTTAACACTAAAAACTTCACAAAAATATGAATATATATCGATTTAAATCTAAATTTATAACATTATTTTGCTGTTTGTTGATTACTCAGACAGTCCTTTTTGCACAAACGAATAAGAAAGTCACGATAAAGCGAGACAAAATTTCCTTAAAAGAGGCGTTGATTGAGGTTGAAAAGCAAGCTCAGATCTCGGTGGCATACAATGAATCTCAATTGGGAGCCAGTAAAGTCATCTCTTTAAATGTAAATAACCTACCATTAGAAAAAACTCTTGATCAAATCTTAAAAGGAACAGGTTTCTCTTATAAAATTCAGGGAAATCAAGTGTTGATTATTTCAGAAAAAAAGCAATCCTCCAAAACAAAAAAAGTCACAGGTAAAGTTTTGGATAACGAAAAAGAACCTTTAATAGGTGTAAATATTGTTGTAAAAGGCAAGCCTGATGTCGGTACTATAACAAACATTGATGGAAACTTTAGCTTAGAAGTAGCTTCTGGTGATGTCCTTGATATCTCTTATGTCGGTTATACTTCTCAACTTATAAAGATCACAAATGACAATATCTATAATATTCAGTTAGATACAGATGCAAAATTGTTGGATGAAGTTGTTGTAACTGCATTAGGTATCAAGCGTAAATCAAAAGCTTTAGGATACAATTTGACTGAAGTAAAATCGGATGAGATTACTACAGTTAAAGACGCAAACTTTGTAAACTCCTTGACCGGTAAAGTAGCCGGACTACAAATCAATAGCAGTTCTTCTGGTATTGGTGGTTCTACAAAGGTTGTAATGCGTGGTACTAAATCTATTAGCAAGAGCAATAATGTATTGTATGTTGTTGATGGTGTACCATTGAATAATACCAATGGTGGAGAAGCTAGTCAAGGTTTCTATTCTGCTGCTCCCAAAGGAGAGGGTATTGCAGATTTTAACCCGGAAGATATTGAAAGCATGTCTGTCTTAACTGGACCTGCGGCTGCAGCTCTTTATGGTAGCAATGCAGCTAATGGAGCTATTTTGATTACAACTAAAAAAGGTGCAGCCGGTAAAGCAAAAATCACATTCTCGCAAAATGCCGATTTTTCTACCCCGTTTGTTACTCCACGTTTTCAGAATACTTATGGTAATAAGCCAAGTGAGTTCTCTAGTTGGGGAGATAAATTAGAAACCCCAACGTCATACAATCCATTGAACTTTTTTCAAACCGGTTATAATACCACTACTGCTTTGTCGATTTCATTAGGAAATGAAAAAAATCAGACGTTTGCTTCTGTATCTACAACACAAGCCGAAGGTATCGTTCCTAATAATGAATATCAACGTCATAACTTCTCGGTTCGTAATACCTCTAGCTTCTTTCAAGATAAAATGTCATTAGACATGGGATTTAGCTATATTATTCAGAAAGATCAGAACATGCTTGCGCAAGGACAATACTTTAATCCGATTGTTCCTTTATATCTATTCCCTCGTGGAGAAGATTTCACTCCTTACCGTATGTATGAAGACTTTGATGAAGGTCGTCAGTTGATGACACAACATTGGCCTTACGGTGAACAGGGATTGAGTATGCAGAATCCTTATTGGATCACGAACCGCAACATGTTTAACAACGACCGTGATCGTTATATGGCAAATGCCGGATTGAAATATAAAGTGTTTGACTGGATGGATATTAGTGGACGTGTCCGTATTGATAACGCGGTGACTCGTAATATGAAGAAACTTTATGCGAGTACAACGGCCAAATTGTCTCAGGAAAAAGGATATTATGGCGATCGTAAAGTAGTCGATAAACAATTATATGCTGACTTCTTGATTAATATCAATAAGCGCTTTCATGATTTCGATTTGACGGCTAATATTGGTTCAAGTATCCAAAACGTAAGTATGGACGAAGTGGGAGCTGAAGGCCAGTTGAGTATGATTCCTAACTTCTTTGCTTTACACAATGTCGATTTGGGGGCTAATAACTCTCGTTTGAAACAAGACGGATGGGAAGAGCAAACACAATCTGTTTTTGCTAGTGCTGAGTTGGGTTGGAAAAGTATGCTTTATTTGAGTGCTACGGCTCGTAACGATTGGTCTTCTGCGCTGGTAAATACAAAAACTCCTTCCTTCTTTTATCCTTCTGTAGGGCTTTCCGGAGTAATTACAGAGATGATAAAAATGCCGGAATGGTTGACTTTCTGGAAAGTAAGAGCATCTTATAGTTCGGTTGGTAATGCTCCTTCACGCTATTTAACTGTTCCGTCTTTTGGATATGATCCTAGTGGCAATTTCGAAACGAATACACATATGCCTGTTCCGGAATTACATCCTGAACGTACCAAGTCATTTGAATTTGGAACCAATGCTAAATTTTTTAATGGTCGTTTAGGCTTAGATTTTACTTACTATAAATCGAATACTTATAACCAAACTTTTGAGGCGAAAGCTTCTGCTTCTTCTGGCTATTCTACATTCTTCATCCAAGCCGGTGACATTGCTAACTGGGGTATTGAAGCCATGCTTTCTTACGATCAAAATTTCGGTAAGTTGAATTGGAATTCACAGTTGACCTTTAGTATGAACCGTAATGAGGTTAAAGAATTGGTACGCAACTATCCTGATCCTTATACTGGTGCACTCTTAAATATTCCAAGTTTGGAGGTCTCTAAATTTGGTAGTTACCGTATGATTATAGAAGAAGGTGGGTCGATGGGTGACCTTTATGTTTCAAATCGTTTGCGTGAAGATGGTTCGGGATTTATTTATGTAGATCCGGATACCAACCAATTGCAAACTGTTGAAGATATTCAGAAAGTTGGTAATGCCAATCCTGACTTTAACTTTGGTTTCCGCAATAGCTTCTCATGGAAAGGATTCAATTTAGGTTTCTTATTAACTGCGCGTGTCGGCGGCGAGGTGATGTCGGCTACACAAGCTAAGTTAGATGCTTATGGGGTATCTGAGCAATCAGCCTTAGCACGCGATAATGGTGGTGTACCGGTTAACTTTGGAAAGCTCGATTCAAAATATTTCTATGAATATGTTGGAGGAGGCGATACCGGAATGCTTTCTAATTATGTATATAGTGCGACTAATATACGCCTTCAAGAACTTAACTTTGGCTACAATTTGCCACAAAAATGGTTCAATGATAAATTGAATATGACGGTTTCTTTGATTGGCCGTAATCTTTGGATGATTTATAATAAAGCGCCATTCGACCCAGAAAGTATTGCTTTTACCGGTACTTATTTCCAAGGGCTGGATTATTTTATGCAACCTAGTTTGAAAAATGTTGGATTTAGCTTAAGAATACAATTCTAAAAAATACTATTATGAAAAACTATATATTAAATATTGGAAAAGGACTACTTTTAACCAGCCTTGCTTTCTTAACGGCATGTACTGGTATGCTCGGCGATAATATTCCTCCTTATGAAGCCACAGATGATATTTTAGAAGGCGACAATGTAAAGGTTGGAGCTTTCTTCCCTCAGTTGCAGCGTAATGTGATTTCTACACATAATAACCAATTTCAATTATCGCAAAATTTGGTTGGTGACCTCTATTCCGGCTATATGGCTATCCCTACAGCTTTCAATAGCAATTTCAATAACTCAACTTATTTCTTTCAAGATGGTTGGTTGAACAGCCCTTTTGAGAAGGTATACACTCAAGCAGTTGGTGCTTACCTAGAGATTAAGAAAAAGGTGAATGCCGATGAAAATTCCCATGTTTATCAATGGGCACAGATCTTGAAAATTGCTTCTATGCAACGTTTTACAGATATGTGGGGGCCATTACCTTATACTAAAGTTGGCAGCGGTGCTATGACTACCCCTTACGACAGCCAAGAAGAGATCTATATGGCATTTTTTGATGAATTAGATAAAGCAATAGAGGTCTTAACGAAATTTACTTTAACCAATGCCGGTTCTAAGCCTATGGCTCAGTATGATTTGGTTTATGGAGGCGACTATACAAAATGGGTTAAATTTGCCAACTCATTGCGCTTGCGTTTAGCAATGCGCTTAGCTTATGTTCGTCCTGACGTAGCACAAGTTCAAGCTGAAAAATCAATTGCTCACCCGATTGGTGTAATCACTTCTAATGATGATAATGCAGGGGTGAAGACAGTAGGAGCTAATGCCGTTGTTAATCAGTTGTACACGATGTGGGCTAGTTATAACGATATCCGTATGGGTGCTTCTATTTGGTCTGTTCTAACAGGATACGAAGATCCTCGTTTGGATAAGATGTTTACTCAAGGCACAGTAAATGGTAATACGGGTTATTTTGCTCTTCGTACAGGCATCACTTTGGATAGTAATAAAGAACCTCGTTTAGGTTATGCTTCTCCTAATGTGCAGATTGATGATCCTATTGTTTGGATGAATGCTGCTGAAGTTGCTTTCTTAAAAGCTGAAGGTGCTTTACGTGGATGGAATATGGGAGGTGCTACTCCGAATAGCGCTTATGAAGAAGGAGTTCGCCTTTCGTTTAATGAATGGGGAGCAAGTGGAGCAGATAGTTATTTGAGCGATGGTGTGAAGATAGCAGCTAACTATACTGATCCATTGAAATCTTCTAATAATATTAATGCAGTTAGTAATGTCACCATTGCTTGGCAAGAGGGAGACACTAATAATAAAAAGTTAGAACGTATCATTACTCAAAAATGGATTGCTATGTTCCCGAACGGGCAAGAGGCTTGGAGTGAATTCCGTCGTACTGGTTATCCTAAACTTTTCCCGGTTGCTGTAAATTACAGTGCTGGTACAGTCGATACTAATATTCAGATTCGCCGATTACCTTTTGCTAAATCAGAATATTCGTTGAATGAAACAAATCTTTTGAAAGCAATTGAATTATTAGGTGGACCGGATACCGGAGGTACTCGTCTATGGTGGGATGTAGAAAACAAGTCTTTAAACTAAATTAGAAGCAGATTTTATGAAAAATATATTAAGAACGATTGGTTTGATGTTTGGTGTTGTCATGCTTTTACAGTCTTGTGAAGATTGGACAGAAACCGAAGCGAATGTAATACAAGATCTGAATGGAACGCCTAAGTCGGCGGAATACTACGAAAACCTAAGAGCATACAAAAAGAGCGATCACCAAGTTGCTTTTGGTTGGTTCGGCTTTTGGAATGGTGGTACGTCAACATCTGCACGTGGTGCATTACGTAGTGTACCTGATAGTATGGATATTGTCTCTATTTGGGGTGAAAAATACAATCTAAGTCAAACACATATCGACGATATGAGATATGTGCAAGAAGTGTATGGTACTCGAGTAACGTTCACGTTGTTTTCTCATAACATGTCCAACTTGTTTAAGGGAGGAGAATGTCCGTTTGAGAATGTGGCAGAGGATATTCCGGCAGCGGCAAAAGCACTTTCTGATTCTATCTTCAAATATGGCTATGATGGTATCGATTTCGACCATGAATGTTCTTATGGCGATTTATTCTATAATAAAGATAATATGACGACTTTATTAAGAGAAATGCGTAAGAACTTAGGCCCGGATAAACTCATCATGGTAGACGGTCATATTAGCTACATTACGGAAGAAGGATGGCAGTATGCTAATTATGCCATTTCTCAGGCTTATAGTACAGGATCCCCTTCTCGCCTACAGTCCCGCTATGATGACGTGAAAAGTTTTATTGGCCCAGAACGTTTAATTGTATGTGAGAATTTTGAGGCTTATTGGAAAACCGGTGGAGTAAACTATACGGATGAGCAGGGGAGTAAAATGCCTTCTTTATTAGGAATGGCTGGATGGAAACCTGTAGAAGCAGGAGAAGATCGCCGTAAAGGAGGATGCGGAGTATACCATATGGAATATGAGTACGCTCATAACCCTGAATATAAATTTATGCGTCAAGCCATTCAGATCATGAATCCGGCAAACCCTAACAACTAAAAACAAAGAAAAGAATGAAAACGAATATAAAATTGATAGCTATGGCTGCAATAGCATGTTTAACGGCATGCCAGCCTGAATATAGTGTAATTGATAATGGCGTTTTTTTAACCGATGCACGCACATCACCTGCAAAAAAGATTGTGATTGATAATACTGGCGCAAGTACGGTGATATCTGCACGTTTGGGAGCGGCACTCGGAAGTGATGTGACTGTGGAATATGGTACTGATAAGGAAGCCTTAGAGGCCTATAATAAGAAAAATGGAACAGATTATCAATTGCTTCCGGAGAGCTTTTATAGCTTCTCAGAACAAAAAACAATCATTAAATCAGGTGAAATTGCATCAAATCCGATAGATCTGAATGTAAAACCGTTTGATGAAACAGTTGACCCAAGCAAGAAATATGCGATACCTGTTGGTATAGTAAATGCTAGTGGAGCTCAAAAGTTGCCATCTGCTTCTTCTCTAATTGTGTTGTTAGATCAAATTGTGGTAACAACTGTTCCTTATCTTAATGCAGGAAATTATATTTTGACAGAACTTGAAACTCCTTTTGAAGCGGGGCAATGGACCTTGGAATGGAATTTAAAGATGGATGTGTTCAATAGAAATAATGTAACGCAATGGAATATAACCGATGCTAATAATGCAACCAATATCTATTCTCGTTTTGGTGATGTGACTTGCCCGCAAAATCAATTCCAAGCGAAAGTTGGTGCTAATAAGCCTCAGAGTGTAACTGCTTTTACTGCAGGTAAATGGTATCATTTAGCTTTCACATACGATGGTACCAACCTACGTTTTTATGTTGATGGTGAATTAGATTTTATCACACCTCACGCTATTCCTGGAGAAATATTCACATTTAGAAAATTTCAGTTTGCTAATCTTAAAGCATCTTATGGTTTAAAAGGACATATCAGTGAACTTCGTGTTTGGTCTGTAGCTCGTAGTCAAGCTGAAATTTCTAATAATATGTATATTGTATCGCCTGAATCTGAGGGATTAGAAGTTTATTGGAAATGTAACGAAGGCAGTGGACTTGTGATTAAAGATCATTCCGGACACGGCAGAGATGGAACTCTTGCATATGAAGCGACTTGGAAAGAGGGTGTCCGTTTCCCTGATGACGGAAAATAAAGTTTAGAGTATTTGATCATAAATGAGGATGCACTTCACTGGACATCCTCATTTATTTAATCATCTTTTTCGCCTTTAATCATTATTGCCGTATCTTTGAGAAAATATTAATATAGCACCTAATTTGTTTTATAAACCTTATAATCCTGTTAAATCATAAATAAAGAAAAACAACTATGAGAAGAGTAATTAGAACCGGAATGTTATGCTTATCTGTGGCGTTATCATCTTGTACGACCAATCACCAAATCACGCACGAATATATTTTTGAAGCCCAACCTGTCGACCTACAAGTCAAACCTATTCAAGGCAGTTATGAAGTCAATGGTGCGTCGGCTTTGCAAGTGGTTAAACATTTCACTTGGGGTGGCTCGGTTACAAAAGCAGAAGATGGCAAATACTACATGATATATTCTGCACCGGAAACTGGAGTATATCCCTTTACAAATGCTTGGGTTTTTGGCTCTAAGTTAGGTTTAGCAGTTTCCGAACGACCGGACGGCGATTTTCGCCAACTAGGCTTTTTCTATAATCAAGATGGCTTTGCATCCGACACATCCTCTTGGGATGCACAAAGCGCTTCAAATCCACATGTACGTAAATTTGGCGATACTTATTACCTCTATTATGCTGCAACAGTTGATCCGGGTAATGAAAATGTCTCTTCAAAAACCGATACTTTACCTCGCAGAGACCGCATGCAGCAGAATCAGAAGATCGGTGTGATCACATTTCAATCTTTTCTGGATTTATTGAAAGGAAAATTCACGCATTCCGATCGCCCTTTGCTTGAGGCTCGTACTCGCGTGAAGCCGGATAATGTATTAGCTCCTTCTCCAGTCGGCACTCAACCCAAACCCGATAATTTAATTGTGGTTAACCCTGCTGTTGTTTATCGTCCGACAGATGGTAAATATTTGCTTTTCTTTAAAGGAAATATATACGATCCGAATTGGCGTGGAGTCCATGGAGTGGCTATTGGCGATAAGCCGGATGGTCCCTTTGTTGCCCTAAACGAGCCGGTATTCCACTTAGACGGAGTAGAAGGTAAGTTGTCTGCCGAAGACCCTTATGTCTGGTATCATCAACGTGATAAATGTTTCTATGCCGTATTTAAAGATTTTAATGGTAACTTTACAAAAGGAGAACCTTGTTTAGCTATAATGTATTCGGAGGATGGCATAAAGTGGCAGTTGCCTAAGCATTCTTTATTCATGAAGAGAGAGTTGGTTTTAGAGAATGGAGATACAGTAAAAGTCAGCCGTTTGGAACGTCCACAATTGTTGTTAAACGAAGAAGGAGATCCAGAAGTATTATATGCGGCGTGTTCCATCGATAATGTGAATCCGAAGATCGACGGAGGTTCTTTTAATGTGCAAGTCCGAATTAAGACGATGAAAGCTCCAGTAGAGAAACAATAATATGCTTTTTGAGGGGATATAGAAGGAATGATAATTTGTTTATATAAGAAATAAAATGAGACACAAAGTAATCTTAAGTTTAATTGGTGGAGCCGTTTGGGCAAATAACGTACAGGCTCAAGAGCAACCACCGTTGAATATCGTCTTAATCAATTTGGACGATGCCGGGAATGGTGATTTCTCTTTCAAGGGAGCTATTGATTATCAAACTCCTCATATTGATCAATTGGCTGCTGAGGGAATGTCTATGACTAATTTTTACGCCATTCAACCTATTAGTGGGGCTTCCAGAGCCGGATTGATGACAGGCTGCTATCCAAACCGAATAGGGTTTGCTTATGCTCCCAATCCTAATAGCAAGATCGGTATTAGCGATAAAGAAGAAACCATTGCCGAACTGTTGAAGACCAAAGGATATGCAACGGCTATTTTTGGCAAATGGCATTTAGGAGATGCAAAGAAATTCTTGCCGCTTCAACATGGCTTCGACGAATATTACGGTTTGCCTTATTCGAATGATATGTGGCCATACCACCCTCAATATAAATTTCCGGATTTACCACTGATCGAAGGCAATAAGGTGATCGGCTATAATACCGATCAATCTAAGCTGACGACCGATTATACCACTCATGCCGTTGATTTCATTCAGCGGAAAACGAAGGAGGCAACTCCATTCTTTTTATACTTAGCTCATTCTATGCCTCATGTTCCCTTGGCTGTTTCCGATAAGTTCAAAGGAAAGAGTGCACAAGGCTTGTATGGCGATGTGATGATGGAACTGGACTGGAGTGTCGGAGAAATCATTAAAACACTAAAAGAGACCGGAGTTGAAGATCGTACCTTGGTGATCTTAACTTCCGATAACGGACCTTGGGCCAATTATGGTAATCATGCCGGGTCGTCCGGAGGACTTCGTGAAGCCAAAGCAACGACGTTCAATGGCGGAATGCGAGTGCCTTGTTTGTTCTATTGGAAAGGTACAATCGCGTCGGGAAAGATCTGTAACGACCTGATGTCGAATATCGATATCTTGCCGACGCTGACTGAGTTGACCGGAGCTCCTCAACCTAAATTAAAGACCGATGGTTTAAGTATGGTTCCTATCCTTAAGGGAGAACATAAAGGGGCTATTCGTGAATCGTTGTGTTTGTACTATCATAAAAACTCCATGGAGGCTGTGACCGACGGACGATATAAGCTGATTTTCCCCCACAAATACGTTTCATACGAGACTAATGTCCCGGGCAATGACGGTCGTCCGGGTGAGTTAGGCAAAAAAGAAATTACGAGCTGCGAGTTGTACGATTTGCGTCGTGATCCGGGAGAACGGGTTAATGTGATCAGTCAGCATCCCGATATCGTGGAGAAACTCAGTAAGATAGCTAATGATTACAGAGAAGAACTGGGGGACGATCTGACAGGAAAGGAAGGAAAGAATCGTCGAGAACCTGGCAAAGTGGAAAATTAAATATAATTTGAATACAAAATAGATATGATAAGGGTACTTATAGGTTTGTTTATGGTCTTTTCACAGGGGTGCGGATATGCTCCTCCTGTGAAAGAGTCCTTGTGTGCACAAGTTCCGTCGCCTGCATCTGTGCAAGTCGAAAAAGGAAAACCTTTTATGATCAATCAGAATACTGAGATTATTTATCCGGTAGGAAAGACTGAATTATTAAATGGCACCTATCTGGTGATGTCGGAAATAGAAAAGCAGATTGGGGTAACTTTCAAAACAATTGCCGATTCCAAAGGAACAACCGCAAAAGGAACAACCGCAAACCGAATGATCTATCGGTATGACCCAACTCTAAAGGCCGAAGCTTTCCGCTTGAGTGTGAATGCCGATAGCGTCGTGGTGGTCGCAAAAGATGCAGCCGGCTTCTTCTATGGTGCTCAAAGTCTGTTTCATGCTCTTCTTCAACAAAAGCAGAAACCTTATCTGCTTCCTGCCATTCAGATAGAAGATCATCCAGAGATGGCTTATCGTGGAGCCATGCTCGATGTGAGTCGTCACTTTTTCTCAGTCGGACAAGTGAAGCGGTTCATCGACTTATTGGCGATGCATCGGTTGAATTATTTCCATTGGCATCTGACCGACGACCAAGGGTGGCGTATTGAGATTAAAAAATATCCTGAACTCACTCGCGTAGGCGCTTGGCGAGGTAAAGATAAAAATCGTTATGGTGGATTTTATACCCAAGAAGAAATAAAAGAGGTGGTAGCCTATGCCGCGAAGCGGTCTATCACCATTATTCCTGAGATTGACCTACCGGGACATACCACGGCGGCTTTGGCGGCTTATCCGCAATTGGCTTGTGTGAAGAGACCTTATGAAGTCTCATTGGAATCCGGTGGGGTTCACAAGGATGTGGTTTGCCTAGGGCAGGAGTTCTCGTGGCAGTTTGCCAAAGACGTTCTGAAAGAGGTGGCCGACTTATTCCCTTCATCTTATCTTCATATTGGTGGCGATGAAGTGCCGAGAGATCGTTGGAAAGCTTGTTCGCGTTGTCAAGACGCCATTCGTCAATATGGACTAAAGGAGACGGATGGACATTCTCCGGAGGATCTACTTCAGGGAAAATTCAACGAACAGATGGCTCTTTATCTAAAAGGACTGGGTAAAAAGATGATTGGTTGGGATGAGGTGCTTTCTGACCAGATTGATCCGGAAACCGTGATTATGTCATGGCGAGGATTAGGGCGTGGGGTACAAGCCATGAAAAAAGGTCATCCGGTGATTTTCTCGTCGAACGGACATTTCTATTTAAACAATTACCAGTCGTCCGATATGGGATCAGAGCCTAAAGCTACCGGGGGATTGGTGTTAATGCAGAAACTCTATGAGGCAGAATTGATGGTTCCTGAGACAACTGATCAGCAACGCCAGTTGGCACTCGGAGCAGAGATCTGTTTGTGGACATCTTATGTTCCGGATGATGAAACATTAGATTATATGATGTTGCCTCGATTGGCTGCTTTTTCAGAGTTTGCTTGGAGTGGTAGCCGAAGAGGACGTTATGTCGATTTCCTTGAACGTCTTCCTATTATGATCGATTTGTATCGGAAATTAGGATATAACTATGCTTCTCATTTCTTTGAGATCAAAGATGGATATCAGCTTGATCAAGCTAACAAACGCTTGGAAGTAACGCTAAAAGGTTTGGAAGGTACTGATATTTATTATACTTTAGACGGCCGTAAGCCAACTCTGAATTCGAAGAAGTATACTGCTCCGTTTTTTGTGGCTAAAGATGCCGATCTGCGTGCCATTGCTTATACTCCTTCGGGACTTTGTAGCGATGTGTTGAAAAAATCGATCCGTATCAACAAAGCTACGTTTGCCGATATTCGGTTGCTGACCTCACCTTCAGAACGATATGCCGGTGATAACGGTAAGGTTCTAGTCGATGGAGTTCGTAGCTCGGCCTTCCACACTACAGGCATGTGGGTGGGTTATAACCCCAATCCTATGGAAGCAGTGATCGACTTGGGGAATGAGCAGTTGGTAAAGCAGGTTCGTCTCTCTTCGTTGACCGATATGAGTTCCTATATCATGGGAATAGAACGCGTAGACGTTGAAATCTCTATTGATGGTAAGAACTTTAAACAGGTCTCTACGCGATCGTTCGAGGCTCCGGAGGCTACAATGGAAGGAAAGCGGCTTGATAACCTAGAATTAAATTTTTTGGAGATACCGGCTCGTTATGTTATAGTTCGGGCTTATGGCTTTAAAGCTTTACCTGAAGGACATTCGGGAGCAGGACATTCTCCGTTCTTGTTTGTCGATGAAATAGAAATAAACTAATACACAAATATGAAACATTTAAAAACATGGATCTCTGCCTCTCTGGCGTTCACTGTCTTTTGTGGATTTCAGAAGAAGCCTGAGTCTCCCAATATCTTATTCATCTTGGTGGATGATATGCAGAGTGATGCGATTGCAGCTCTTGGTAATAATAATGTCTATACTCCGAACATTGACGGCTTGATTGCTCAAGGAGTGACATTCACCCGAACCTATACCAATGGTGCATTGTGTGGAGCGTTGTCGATGCCTAGTCGTGCGATGTTGATGACAGGTAGGGGAGTCTTCGGTGTTCAGAGCGATGGAATGAAAATACCTCAAGCTCATACCACTCTTCCTGAACATTTGAAAGCGAATGGCTATGAAACGTTTGCTACCGGAAAGTGGCATTCGGATAAGGCTTCTTTCGCTCGTTCTTTTTCTGATGGTGAAAACATCTTTTTCGGAGGAATGCATCCTTATGAAATGAATGGTCATTGTTCTCCACATTTGAAACATTTTGACCCTACGGGTAAGTACGATTCTCCATCTTTTATCGGAAAAGAGTTCTCCTCTAAAATGTTTGCTGATGCTGCGATTGACTTTTTGAAGAGTCGGGGCGGACACGATCAGCCATTTATGGCTTATGTGGCCTTTACTTCTCCTCACGATCCTCGCAACCAATTGCCTAACTATGGTAAAAAATATGTGGCGAACGAACTGGCATTGCCTAGCAACTTCCTTCCCGAACATCCGTTCGACAATGGTGAACTTGCTATTCGCGATGAACAGATCCTTCCACCGCCTCGTACGGGAGAACAGATGCAGAATGAACTGGCTCTCTATTATGGCATGGTGAGTGAGGTCGATCTACAGATCGGACGAGTGCTTCAAGCTCTTGACGAGATAGGCGAACGCGATAATACGATTATTGTCTTTGCTTCCGATAACGGTTTGGCCATGGGGCAAAACGGCTTGTTGGGCAAGCAAAGTTTGTATGAGCATAGCATCGGCGTACCGATGTTGATCATCGATCCACGAGCTAAAAAAGCTCCAAGAAAGACGGAAGCTTTATGTTACCTATACGATATTTATCCAACCCTTTGTGATCTTGCCGGATTGAAAACACCATCTTCTGTGACGGGACGTTCTTTGAAACCGGTGTTGGACGGAAAAACAAATAAGCATCGGAAAGATATCTTTTTGGCTTACTCTAATCAGCAGAGAGCATTGGTGACAGCAGATTATAAATATATCATCTACAATGTGAATGGCAAGATCACTGAGCAATTGTTCGACTTGCGAAAAGACTCGGGAGAACTCGTGAATTTGGTCGATCGGAAACCTAAAAAGGCTGCTGCTTATAAGTCGTTGTTAGCTCAGAGGATGAAAGAGAACAAAGACTTTTGTGATTTGAGTCAACCGCTTTGGTGGAAAGACGGACATAAGCTGACTTGGAATGAACTGATAAAACTTTACATCTTTGAATAATGAGAATCGATATTAAAAAAGTCTGTATCGGACTGCTACCTTTAGCTTCGGCAAACTTGACAACAGTCGACGCAGCTGTTCCTCAAAAAGAGGGAAAACGTCCCAATATCTTATTTATATTGAGTGACGACCATACGTCTCAGACCTGGGGCATATATGGTGGGGCGTTGCAAAATTATGTTCAGAATCAAAACATTCGTCGTTTGGCCAACGAAGGCGTTGTGCTCGATAATTGCTTTTGTACAAACTCTATCTCGACGCCGAGTCGTGCGGCCATCCTTACCGGACGATATAGCCACCATAATGGAGTATATACGTTATCCGACACCTTAGACACCTCGTTGCCTACCATAGCCAAAGTGTTACAAGAGGCCGGTTATCATACGGGACTAGTGGGTAAGTGGCATTTAAAGTCGCAGCCACAAGGGTTCGACTATTATTCTGTTTTTCACGATCAGGGAGAATATCGTGATCCGACGTTTAAGAACAGTGACCAACCTTGGCCGGGACAGCGAAACTTTGGGGAGCGTTTGCATGGATTCTCGACGGATATTGTGACTCAAAAGGCTATTGACTGGATGAAACAACAAGATAAGGATCAGCCTTTCATGATGTGTTGCCATTTTAAGGCGACGCATGAGCCATACGACTTTCCGGAGAGGATGCGACACCTTTACGACGGAGTCACATTCCCCGAACCGGAGAACCTTATGGATTGGGGGCCTGAGACTACTGGACGGACGTTCCAAGGACAACCTCTTGAGGAGATGATCCGTCGTTGGGAAACGGCTTCTGCCGATCCTGATAAATGGTGGTGTCGTTATCCGGAATTGCCGTTCTCGACTAAGGGAATGAGTAAGGTGGCCGCTCGTAAAGCTGCTTATCAAAAGTTGATGCGCGACTACCTCCGTTGTGCAGCTACGGTCGACGATAATATTGGAAAGTTGATGAGTGCTCTCGATGAGATGGGCATTGCCGACAATACGATTGTGGTTTATGTAGCCGATCAGGGCTACTTCTTAGGCGAGCATGGCTTTTTTGATAAACGTATGTTTTATGAAGAAGCGGCTAGAATGCCTTTTGTGATCCGCTATCCTCATGAATTGCCTAAGGGTAAGCGGTTGAATGATCTTGTTTTGAATGTGGATTTTGCACAAACGTTGGCCGACTTTGCAGGAGTTGACGGTCCCGACGGCTCTCAAGGACGAAGCTTCAGAAGCAACCTTCGTGGTGAGACACCAAAGGATTGGCGAAAGAGCATTTATTATCGCTATTGGACTCAGCATAAAGAGCGCCCGGCTCACATCGGAGTGAGAAACGATCGTTATAAATTGATCTTCTTATATGGCGATAAACTGAACATGACAGGATCATCGGATTACGTTTCCGAACCGGCATGGGAGTTTTACGATTTGAAGAAAGATCCTAAAGAAAATCATAATGCTTATCACGATAAGGCTTATGCCGACGTGATTAAAGAGATGAAAAAAGAGATGTTACGTCTGCGTCAGGAAGTTGGCGATACAGACGAACGTGTTGGTGGAATGATTAAAACAGTCAACTAACACATTCCGCTGACGGACAACGAATCTAGCGTTTGGGGTTAACAGCTGGCTGGCAGACCGATAGGGAGAAGTCTCTCTTTATTGGTCTGCCTTTTTTTGATCGATTTTTACGATCGGTTCTGACCTTTTCGTTTCATCATTCTTCTATTTTCATTTATTTATTCCGACATTTTCGTTAAGTTTGTCCACCGAAGTAGAAACCTAATCGTATTTCGAACGACATGACTGTAAAAAAACGATCTCATTTTCTCATTGCCGCCCCAACTTCCGGTAGCGGGAAGACCACCATCTGTCGCGGCTTGATGGAGCTGTTTACCGCTGAAGGCTATCGGGTACAACCGTTTAAGTGCGGACCCGATTATATCGACACTAAATATCACGAACAGGCTTGTGGACGTCCATCGATCAACCTCGATACGTTCATGGCGACTCAGCCTCACGTGTCCGATCTCTTCCGCCGCCATTCGGCAGAAGCCGATGTGAGTGTGGTGGAGGGAATGATGGGATTGTTCGACGGATACGACCGACAGAAAGGTTCATCGGCGGAGATTGCCGTTTTGCTCGATATCCCGGTTGTCCTCGTGGTCGATGCAAAGTCGTCGGCTTATTCCACAGCTGCATTGATCAGTGGGTTTCGCGACTTTAACCCGAAATTACGCTTGGTCGGTGTGATCTTTAATAAGGTCGGCGGACAGAAACATGCACGCCTATTGGAGGAGGTCTGCGACGATTTGAACCTGCATTATCTGGGAGCTCTGTTTAGAAATCCTGATTTAAATATGGATTCACGCTATTTAGGACTCGACTTTCAAGCGTCGTCGCCCCATCAACTGAAGACATTTGCCGATGCGGTGCGCCGGGATTTGCTTTGGGGAAAATTGTTGGAGGTGACTGGTGTTTCTAGTGTATTGGAGGAAGAAATCTCCGAAGGATCTGAGAGGAAGCCTTTCTGTGAACCAGAAGGCTTGATTCAATCTCCTTTGGACTCGCCAACGTTATCGGACTCAAAAGCTTTATCGGACTCACCGGCTTTATCCGATTTGGAGGCTGTAGCGGGGCATCATATTGCCGTGGCGCGTAATGCCGAGTCATTCTCGTTTATCTATGCTGAACACTTGGACGTGCTGTCTCGTCTGGGGCGAGTCTCTTTCTTCGATCCCGAGGTGGACGTGGAGTTGCCGGAAGCGATCGACCTGCTTTACCTTCCGGGAGGGTATCCCGAGAAACAAGCGGAACGGTTATCCCAAAACCATTCGTTGATGGAAGCCATCAGGCGATATACCAAGGGTGGGGGACGTGTGATTGCCGAATGTGGGGGAATGATCTACCTCTCACAAGGGATCAAAACGCCTGAGAAAACGTTTCCGATGGTGGGGCTCTTTCCCTTTACCATCGATCATACGCCCGAGGGGCGTCAGTTGACGTTGGGCTATCGGCAGTTCGACTATCATGGATTGAAGTTGAGCGGACATGAGTTCCATTATACGCAGATTGTGAAAGAGGACGCTAAGTGTTGTCCCACCATTGCTCAAGTTCGCAATGCCAAAGGTGAACCGGTCGACACCGGGCTATTTAGAGTGCAAAATGTGATTGCAAGTTATACTCACCTTTATTGGGGTGAGATGGATCTATTCAAATTGTTTTAAGATGAGACGAATTTATACCCGAACCGGTGATGAAGGAACGACCGGCATTCATGGAGGCGAGCGAGTTCCGAAAGATGATATTCGCATTGAAGCCAACGGGACGATTGACGAACTGAATGCGGTGATTGGCATTGTCCGTTCGTTATTACCTCCGGAGCACGACTGGCAGTTGTTGCTACAAACCATTCAAACCGAATTGATGGTTGTGATGAGCCATGTGGCTACACCGTCGGCCATACGTGCGGCCAATCCGAACGTGTTGTCGGACGATCTGCCCACTCGTTGCGAACAAGCCATGGACGAGATGATGACGCAGCTCACCGATAATGGCTATTTCATCTTGCCGGGTGGAACTCCTTTGGCAGCGCAGTTGCAGTTTGCCCGTACGGTGGCCCGTCGTGCTGAGCGACGGTTGTGGACGCTTCATCGGGCCGACGAACTTCCGATGGTGATCTTGACGCTGTTCAACCGACTATCCGACCTTTTCTTTGTGATGGCTCGTGTCGAGCTTCAGCAACAGGAATGGCCCGAAGAGCGCTGGCAAGCTTTCGCTTATAAGCGAAAATAGAAACTTTGATTCAACAACCCTTCGTTATAGCATATGATAATATGCTATAACGTCGATTTCAAACAGAGTGTAAAAGTACTTCCTTTATCTATTTCACTCTCAACGGTCAAATATCCATTATGTGCCTCTACAAAATCACGTGAAATAGATAATCCCAGGCCGCTACCTTGAACTTTGGTACCCGGTACTCGAAAATAATGATCAAAAATACTATTATGATAACGTGGGTCAATGCCACGTCCGAAATCTCTAACAAAGAGTTTAACTTCTCCATTTTCCGATTGAGATGCACCAATAATAACGCGTCCATTTTCATGCGAATAGCGGATTGCATTCGATAATAGATTAGTCAACACCCAGGCTATTTTTTCGCTATCGACAAATAGCTTTCCGATCTTGTTTTCGGGATATTCTACTTCGATTTGAATGTTAAATTTCTCCGCTTGTACTCGGTTAGCTTTAATCGCATACTCTATGAGCTCAATTGGTTTGGTCACTTTAGGCTTAAGTTGTAATTTCCCAGATTCGACTTGAGTCATGTTCAGTAATTCACCTATAATACGTAATAATCTTTCGCTATTATCTTTTATGCTATTAGCCAAATCGATTTGTTCTGAATTTAAGGTGCCAATACGTTTATCCTCGAGTAATTGTAAACTCATTAAAATAGTAGATATCGGGGTCTTTAATTCGTGAGAGATGGTTGAAATGAATGTCGTTTTTGCCGAATCTAATTCTTTAAATTCTGTGATATTCTTCAACAAAATTACATCTCCTTTCTTTTCTGGAGTTTTACCATCCGACCGAAATTGATTAATCTCTATGTATTTTACCTGAAAATAACTTTCTTTGTTATCGGCATAGATCTTTAAGGGCTCTTTCTGCTCAATCTTTTGACTACTAAAATCTAAAAGTCCCCGAATTAATCTTCTGAGTAAATCGTTGCGTAAAGAAAGTTCGTGAGCCGGTTGATTGACAATATCTTCGCGTTTTAGATTAAGTACGTTCAACGCTTCATCATTAATGAATAAAATTATCTTTTCATTATTCAATCCGATAATTGGTTCATTGATGCTATTGATCACTGTCTCCATATATTTTTTTCCAGCCATCATTTCAGATAATGTACTAGCATGGTACTGGGCTAATCGTTGAGCCATGCGATTAAAGTTTCTCGATACTTCTGAAAATTCTTCACTACCATCAAGTTGTAGACGGACATTATAGTTGTGGTTTGCTATTTCTTGGATACTATTAATCATTATTTTGATCGGTTGATCAATAGATGCCGGTAAGCGTAACAAAAAAATAACTCCGACGATAATACAGATTATCCCCACTAATGTTACAGAGATTAGTGCTCTATTAAGCCCATAATTTGCAGCAATCGTGTTAGGATAAGCTGCCGTTAAGATTTGCATATTGACGATTGATAATATCACTAAAACAATAATCATTAGGACCAAAATGGCGATGCAAAGGGTGATTTTTCTTTTGATGTTCATGATACAACCTAATTTTTAAGCAAGTATAATCAAATCTATATTCATTTGTGCTATAGATGATAAAAAAAAACGATATTTTTTTAATTGAAAAAAGGCCGTCCTAAAGTTAAAGTTAGGATGTCCTAAACAAATCACAGTGATTTGTTGCTCTTTGCATATTTTTACAATCATGTCTAAAACATCTGGGGATTTAACTTTGAGGATGTTGCTTCCTAGCTGAGTGGCAAGCTCGAAGTGATTAATCAAATGACGTTGTGCTGCTAACTGAATTTTATCGCTGCTTTCATTAGGAGTTTGCACATATAAAGTTGTGAATGTTGTATTGTATCGGCTAGCCAATCGATAAGCTTTTCTAATGACTCGTCTTGGTGAGTTTTCTTTACTGCTGATACAGGCCAATATTTTCTCGTGACGAATCCCGACATCACTTGGTGTGATTTCGCTTTCTACTTTCTTTTCGACCCTAAATGCAACTTCTTTTAAGGCTAATTCTCTTAATTGTAGAATATTCTCGGTTTTGAAGAAGTGGTTTAGCGCTGATTGAATTTTGTCTGTTCGATAAATTTTACCGGCTTTTAAGCGACTGATTAATTCATCGGAGGTTAAGTCGATGTTTACAACCTCGTCGGCTTCTTGAAGGACATTGTCAGGTATTCGTTCTTTGACCTCAATGCCGGTTATTCTTTTAACTTCTTCATTTAGACTTTCAATATGCTGAATATTGACAGCCGATAAGACATTGATGCCGGCATCCAACAGCTCCATTACGTCTTGCCAGCGCTTGGCATTTCTACTACCCTCAATATTGGTGTGAGCCAACTCATCTACAATGACTAGCTCGGGGTGATTTTGCAGGATTGCGTCTAAATCCATTTCTTCTAGCTCCTTGCCCTTGTAAAATACTTTCTTGCGCGGAATAATAGGTACTCCGGTGATCAGTTGTTCGGTCCCTTGTCGGGCATGAGTTTCGATGAAGCCAATGCGTACATCGACTCCATCTGCAATCATCTCATGAGCATCTTGCAACATTCTATAGCTTTTGCCTACTCCGGCAATCATTCCGATGTAGATTTTAAATCTTCCTCGTTTTGAACGTTTAATGAGATCGAGGAAATAATGAGCGTTTCGTCCTTCTTCTGTTGTTGTCATTTTTTTTTGTTTACTTTTATGAGGGCGTTTTTTAAGCTAATATGGTGATGCATTTTTCTGAGCTTCATCTATTGCCATGTTTAATCGGACAATGTTTACTTTTTGAGGTCCCAAAAAACCAAATAGAGGCTGCTCAATAGCATGTTTGACAATTGAGTATACATAAGTCTCGCTTAATCCTCTGGCTTGAGCGACGCGTCTTACCTGAACGAAAGCTGCTTCTGGCGAAATATTGGGGTCTAATCCGGAACCACTTGAAGTAACTAGTTCGGCCGGAATATCTTTTCTTGTAAGATAGGGGTGATAAACTAAAAAAGAATCAATATGTTGCTTGATTTCTTTTAAATAGGCTTTATCTGTCGCCCCTTTATTGCTACCACCTGATGATGTGCCGTCATATCCGTATCCGGCGTGAGATGGACGTCCCCAAAAATAAATATTTTTATTAAAGAATTGTCCCGCATTTGTCATGCCGATTTGTTGGCTTTTAGAGTAAATTGTTTCGGCTTCTCCTTTATTGGGAGTTGCAAATCGAGCAATCAACCATAATATTAGAACATAACAAAGTGTGAAGAAAATGCAAAACGTTAAAGTAATGCGGATTGATCTAATTATATTTTTCATATCCATAATTGAATTTAGAGAAATAAGCCTAGTATAATATCTATAATTTTTATGCCGATAAATGGTATAATCATTCCACCTAAACCATAAATAAGCAAGTTACGCCTCAATAAAACCGATGCTCCAATAGGTCGATATTTTACTCCTTTTAGGGCGAGTGGTATTAATAATGGAATAATAATTGCGTTAAAGATGATCGCCGAAAGGATTGCGCTTTCAGGGGTACGTAGTTGCATGATATTAAGAGCAGCCAATTGTGGTATGTATGCCATAAATAATGCTGGTACGATGGCGAAATATTTGGCAACGTCATTGGCTATAGAGAATGTTGTTAATGTTCCACGAGTCATAAGTAGTTGTTTCCCAATTTCTACAATTTCAATGAGTTTAGTTGGATCATTATCTAAATCGACCATGTTGCCAGCTTCTTTAGCTGCTTGCGTTCCACTGTTCATGGCTACACCAACATCGGCTTGGGCTAATGCTGGGGCATCGTTCGTCCCGTCGCCCATCATCGCGACCAATTTCCCAAATTGTTGTTCTCGTTTGATATATTCCATTTTATCTTCCGGTTTGGCTTCGGCTATAAAGTCATCAACTCCAGCCTTGTTGGCGATATATTTTGCTGTTAAAGGGTTGTCTCCGGTCACCATTACTGTTTTAACTCCCATTTTTCTTAGTCGTTCAAAACGTTCTTGAATACCTGGTTTGATGATATCTTGCAGTTCTATTACTCCTGTTACCGATCGATTAACCATTACAACAAGGGGAGTACCTCCATTACTGGTAATGGCATTGATGTGATTTTCCACTTCATTAGGAAATTCATTGCCCGACTTAACGACTATTGTTCGAATGGCTTCATAAGCCCCTTTCCTGATCTCTGTACCATCTTTAAGGTTAATTCCAGAACATTTTGTTTCTGCAGAGAATCGAATCATTTGTGAATGGTCTGTTGATAGATGGCGCACTCGGAATCCCAGCTGGCGTCCTAGGTCAATGATCGAGCGTCCTTCTGGAGTTTCATCGGATACGGAAGAGAGCATGCAAACTTCTATAAACTGATCCCGGTGAAAATTTATCATTGGGTAAAAAGCAGTTGCTCGACGATTACCAATTGTGATTGTACCCGTCTTATCTAGCAATAATGTGTCAATATCACCTGCTGTTTCGACTGCTCTTCCCGATTTAGTGATTACATTTGCTCTTAGAGCTCGGTCCATTCCTGCAATCCCGATTGCAGATAGCAGTCCTCCGATTGTTGTTGGTATAAGGCAAACAAACAAAGAGAGTAGGGATGCGATGGTGATTTGTGCACCCACATAATCGGCTAAGGGTTTTAATGTAATGCAAACAATGATGAACACTAATGTAAAGGTTGCAAGTAGAATGGTTAAAGCGATTTCATTAGGCGTTTTTTGTCGGGAAGTACCTTCGACCAACAAAATCATTTTATCCAAGAAACTCTCGCCCGGTTGTGCTGTTACTCTTACGGTAATCGAATCGGATAAAACTTTGGTTCCTCCTGTCACTGAGGTCTTATCGCCTCCTGCTTCGCGAATGACCGGGGCTGATTCACCTGTTATCGCACTTTCATCGATTGAAGCGAGTCCTTCAATAATTTCTCCGTCGGCTGGAATTAAATCACCAGCTTCGCAAAAAAATAAATCGTTCTTTTTTAGCTCAGAACTGCTGACTAACTCAACTTCTCCATGTATGATTCTTTTTGAAGGTGTCTCTTCACGTGTTTTACGAAGACTATCGGCCTGCGCTTTACCACGAGCTTCAGCTATTGCTTCAGCAAAATTGGCAAATAATAGAGTGATGAATAGTACAATAAAAACTAAAAGATTATATCCAAATGATCCTTGTGATTTTTCAAAAATTGAATAGATGGTAACTATTGCCATGATGGCAATGCACACTTCGACCAGAAACATGATTGGGTTTTTTATCATGTATTTAGGGTGAAGCTTAATGATCGATTCTTTTAAACTTTCCAGTATTTGTTCCTTTTTAAAGAAGGATACTGATGAATTATTCTTCATTATAAAATGGTTTTAAACGAATTCTTGTATGTTAAAATGATGATAAACTTAAATGTTCAGATAGAGTACTCAATGCTTGGATAGGAAAGAATGCTAAAGCTGCAATAATAAAAATAACGACGAAAGTCATCATCGAAAACGTTAGAGTATCGGTGCGTAATGTACCTGCCGATTCCGGAATGAATTTCTTATTAGCCATTAATCCGACAATGGCGACTTGTCCGATAATTGGCAAGAAACGTCCGAGAAGTAAAACGATTCCAGTCGAGTAGTTCCAAAACCAAGTGTTGTCGTTTAGTCCTTCAAACCCGGATCCGTTATTTGCTGCAGAGGAGGTGAACTCGTATAAAACCTCGCTTAATCCGTGAAAACCGGCATTGTGAGTCCATCCTCCTTCTGCATTGACAAACGACTGATTGTTATTCATTAGAAAAACAGCTAAGGCAGTACCGCTGAGGATGAGTAACGGATGGAGTAAAGCCACTATCGATGCAATTTTCATTTCCCGAGCTTCGATCTTCTTTCCGAGAAATTCCGGTGTACGTCCGACCATGAGTCCGCTAATAAAAACAGTGATAATCATAAATGTAAAATAGTTCATCCAACCAACTCCAACTCCTCCAAACCAAGTATTGATTTGCATATTAAGCATTTGTATTAATCCGGATGTTGGCATCATTGAGTCGTGCATTCCATTAATTGATCCATTGGAGGTCGCAGTTGTAGTTACACTCCACAAAGCGGTTGCAGCAGCTCCAATCCGTACTTCCTTTCCCTCCATAGCGCCATTATTTTGAGAGAGACCTAGTGCTGTTAGACGAGGATTCCCTTTTATTTCTTGGTTGATTGAAAAGAAAGCTCCCGTCAGATAAGCTGTAAGCATTACTCCGTAGATGCAATAGGCTAATCGCTTTCTGCTGGTGTAAAATCCAAAAGCTAGTACCATAGCCATTGGGATGATAATAATGGCGCAACATTCGGCCATATTAGTTAGGTAAGTTGGATTCTCTAATGGGTGTGAAGAGTTGCTACCAAAGAATCCGCCTCCGTTGGTTCCTAATTGTTTGATGGCAACAATGGCTGCGGTTGGACCTTGTGAGATTTCTTGCGAACGTCCTTCTAATGTGTTGATATGTTGCTTGCCATGAAAGGTCATAGGAGTTCCTTCCACGATTAAGATTAGTCCCAAAACGAGAGAAAGAGGGAATAAGATACGTGTGCAACTTTTGACGAGATAGTTCCAAAAATTTCCCATCGTTGCGGTTTGCTTTTTAGAAAAAGCCTCCATAATACCTGCCATAACAGCCATTCCGGTCGCTGCTGTCATAAATTGCAAGAACATAATTACAAATAGTTGTGTAAAATAGGTTAATCCTGTTTCACCACTATAATGTTGTAGATTACAGTTTACTAGAAAACTGATCGCTGTGTTAAAAGCTTGATCGATCGATTGTCCGCTGTTGTTATCGGGGTTTAAAGGCAAATGACCCTGCAATAAAAGAAGAGTAATTGCCCAAATGAGCCAAACCAAATTAACTGTAAGCAATGTCCTAAGAAATTTTTTCCAATTCATTTTTTCTTGGGGATTAATGCCTGACAGTTTGAATATCCAACGCTCAATAGGATTCATAAAATCGAATGGATTTTTATCTCCTTTGTAAACTTTAGAAATTAGTTTTCCAAGAGGGAAACTAATTGATATCATTAAGATTACTTGAAAAACTACACCTAAAATTTCTGTATTCATTTTGATATTAATCGATTAAAACTTATCAGGTTTGATAAGCACTATAACTAAATAAACAAAGGCTATGAGCCCAATAAAAAATAAACTTAGAAACATTTCGACCTCCTCATATTTTTTCAAACCAATTGATGACCTTATAAAATAATTGGAAACAAATAACGATGCTTAATGCAAAAATTAAGTCTTGAGTAAAATCATTCATCTTTTTTTTAATTTTTAATTTTATTTTGATAATGCTAAAAGCATGCCAAATCTGATAGAAAGATGTAATGAGCTTATTTATAGTGTTATTGCTTATACCATATTTTTGCACATATTAAAAGACCCTTCCAAAATGAAAGGGTCTTTATATCAAAATGAAAATATGTCAAGATGTAAATGAGAATTGAGGATGAAAAAGTCAGATTTGATAGTCTTCTATTTTTCTATATAGAGTTGTAAGCCCAATCTTTAGTAAGCGAGCTGCTTCTGTTTTGTTTCCATTGGTGTGTTGAAGGACTCTGATAATGTGTCGTTTTTCTATTTGGCTTAATTCAAACTCTAATAAATCTCTATCTATTGGTTTATTGGTTCTGATTGTTTGTAGCTCTAAAGGTAAATCTGATAATGTTAAAATCTGGTCACAAACCACCAAACTTCGTTCTATCACATTACGAAGTTCCCTAATGTTCCCCCTCCATTCCGCTCCTTGTAATGCTGATAAGTAGTCCGGGGTTATTGAAACTACTTTTTTGTGAAATTTTCTAGAAAAAAAAGTAATAAATTCTTTCGCTAATGGAACAATATCTTCTCTTCGATCTCTCAGAGGAGGTAAATGAATAGAAAAAACCGATAATCTATAATATAAATCTTCACGAAAGGTCCCGAGTTCAATTTCTTTTTTTAGATCTCTATTGGTTGCCGATATAATGCGTACATTGACTTTCTTGGGCTTGGTATCGCCTATTTTGATATATTCGCCAGTCTCAAGTATCCGTAGGAGCTTGGCTTGTAATTCAAAAGCCATTTCCCCTATTTCATCCAGAAAAAGAGTGCCTTTATCTGCCACTTCAAATAAGCCTCTTTTATCTTTTATTGCACCGGTAAATGATCCAGCTTTGTGCCCAAATAGTTCGCTCTCTAACAAGTCTTTACTAAATGCCGAACAGTTGATGGCCATGAAGGTTTCATTTTGGCGTGTGCCGCTGGTGTGAATTGCTTGGGCAAAAAGTTCTTTCCCAGTTCCCGTTTCACCGGTAATTAGAACGGTAATATCGGTGGCGGAAACCTTTTGTGCTAGGTCAACGGCATGTTGCATCTGTTTTGATTGAGTCTGAATGCTTTGAAAGGTA
Organism: Bacteroides sp. QWL-09; assembly: GCF_058683585.1. NCBI lineage: Bacteria > Pseudomonadati > Bacteroidota > Bacteroidia > Bacteroidales > Bacteroidaceae > Bacteroides > Bacteroides sp. QWL-09. Next base: position 646,315 of record NZ_CM178748.1, read on the forward strand.
TATAATGGTGAGCCTTCTATTTTTGTAATTCCCATTTTTTTTTCACGAACCTGTGCCATGGCTCGGGCAATTAGAGGGATAATCTTTCGATTATCATCTCCTTTGGTGATATAATCGAAAGCTCCACTTTTAATAGCTTGTACTCCATCGGGAATGTTACCGTAAGCCGTTAATAGAATGATCTCGGTATTCGGACATTTTTGTTTTAAAGTTTTTATAAGATCAATCCCGTTCCCATCTGGAAGAAAAACATCACAAAGGATAACGTCTGGATCCTTAATCTCTAGTTGCTTAAACCCAGATTGACAATCGGAGGCTTGTAAGACGTTATATCCTTCTAATTCTAGCATACGTGAAAGCAAGTGACGTATCTGTTGTTCGTCGTCTATAATGAGTATATTATCCATTGATTCTGTAAAATTATACACTAAAAATCATTTTAGGACTTATCTTTGAGATGATTCTTGTTTTATTTCCTTTTTTTTGCATAAAAAGAATACTTTTTTGAATTGAAAATACAAATGTATAGTTTATATTAATAGGTTTTCTTTAAAAATGAAAATATTTACATTTTTGTGATTTTCATGAAAAGAAACTTTGGTTATATTTTAGAGTTCTTGTACTTTTAGCTTTAAAATGATTATTGAATGGATTGTGATGTATCCTCTATCCTTAAGAATAGCACTATTCTTGAAAAAACCTGTTAAATCTAAAATCTTGAAAAATATGCGTTTGAATTCTTTTTTGTCGAAATTGTATTCCGGTTTTCTGATCCATCTACATTTCTTTTATAAAGTGGCGATGAGCCTTGTGATTTCAGCATTTATTGTTTTCGGACAACCCCGTCATCGTGGTTCGGAGGAGATAAAAACGGGGCAGACTGTTGAAAAGGCATTTTCGCTGACGGAGGTTCAGCAAGTCTTTCCGGAAGCCACGAACTACACTCTTCTATCTCCTTCCGAAGCGGCCGTTTGGTGCGGTGATGATAAACTGGGCAAGGTGTTGGTCAGTACTCCGGCAGCCGATAGTATTGTGGGCTTTGCCTCTTCGACACCCTTGTTGATTGGGATCAATCCCGAGAGGCGAGTGGTTGGCGTTGAACTTCTTCCTAATCAGGAATCCGAAAATTTCATTCAGTGGATCGTTGGCGAAGGATTGTTGGAGAGTTGGGACGGATGTTCTCTCGATGAAGCCATCCATCGTAACGTGGATGCCATATCCGGGGCAACGATGAGTTCCGGTGCCATCATTCAGACGTTTAACTATACTGTTCAGCAAGCCCTTGGAGCAGAGGTAACGACCGATAAGGCGTTGACCATCGATTATAAGTTCATTTTGGGTGTACTCCTGCTCATCCTAGCTTTGTTGCAGTTCTTCTTCCCGAAGACGTTCCGCCCTTATCGTCTCTACCTCCAACTGTCGACGATTGGTATTTTAGGGTTCTGGTTGGGTACTTTTCTTTCGACTGTCTCGATGGTGAATTGGGTCACTAACGGGATTCAATGGGGTACACAGCTTCTGTTGATCTTGATCCTCATAGTCTCTATTGCCTTACCGTTGTTTACTCGGAAAGCGTTCTATTGTTCTTATCTCTGTCCGTATGGTGCGGCGCAAGATGTGATGGGAAAACTCTCTAAACGACGACTGAAATTGCCGTTGAAGGTGAAAAAGGTGCTTTCTAAGGCTCGTGAAACGGTTTTTGCGCTGCTCATTGTGCTCTTGTTGGTAGGCGTCTCGTTCGACCTGACTCATATCGAGCCGTTCAGTGCCTTTTTGATCACCACAGCTTCTGTACCTGTCATTGTATTGGCGGTAACCTTCCTCCTGTTGTCGATTGTTCTGCCTCGTCCGTGGTGCAACTACTGTTGTCCGACCGGGCAGTTCTTAGAGCTTATTCGTCGAACGAGGCCGAATCGGAAAAAATAAATCAAAAGATCACGATGGTTTAGAAAGGAGAGGTTAGTGGTAATCCGCTGAACTTCTCCTTTCTGTATTTTCCAGGCATCATGCCAAACTTGCGTTTAAAGAGTTTATTCAGATGACTCAAATCCGTGAACCCTAAATCGAGTGCAATATTTTCGAGCGATAAGTTGCTGTGAGTGATTCTATTCTCAGCTAGAAGTAACTTATAGTTAATCAGATAGCTTTGTAGGTTCTCTCCGGTGTGCTTTTTAAAGAAGATGCCGACATAGTTTTTAGATAGACCGAAGCGTTTGCCGATGGCCTCCAGGGAGACTTTCTTACTATCATACACATTATGTCGGATATATGTCAGCAGTTCACTGATCTCATTTTTTGGCTGACTCTGGTTGATGCCGGCCGAACGATAGCTGTAGCATAAGTTTCGAGCGATGATGCTGATTAGGCTATTCATCGTTTCGGTGATGATATCCGATGAATAACAACGGGGTTGATGGTATTCGGATATGATAATACGATATAATGACATCACTAAATCTCGATCGTTATGAGTGAATCTTATAGGCCCCGGAATCTGATTAGGTAGCGTGATGATCGACTCTATTCGCTCCATCCAATGCCTCTGTCCCAAATCTGCTTTATCCTTTTTGAAAATTAACTCGGTGAATTTAAAGAAGCAAAAGCCAGTCTTTTGAGTGATGTGGAACTGATGATAGTCTTCCGGGGAAAGCAGAAAGACGTCTCCGGCTTGATAGTCGAATGTGACGTCATTTATGGTGTGTTGTCCTTTACCTTCGAAGATGAAGATTACTTCGTAATAATTATGTTTGTGAACCGGATGATTCCATTCTTCAGCTTCAAACTCAATGATGGTGAAGGGGGTGTATTGCTTATAACGTTCCATGGCGCTTCTTTATAAGAGAACTGTTTTCGACAAAGATATGTTTTGTGGTGAGATCTTTTTTCTGTCGTTTATTTTTTTATCATTTATTCTCTTTTTTAAAACCTGTACTGTATCTATTTACTGTAAAACCATTGAATTATACCTAAATTCCTTTTTGTAATGAGGATATCTTTGCCTCAATAAAAAAGTAAGAATATGAAATCAAAATTATTAGTTGTTTTTCTCTTTTGTGTGGTTGCCATAATGCCGCAAAAGATGTGGTCGAAAGAAGAAGTTGCCAATAAACAATGGCCCAACGGCGCCAACTTAGTGATCAGTTTTTCTATGCAGTTTGAAACCGGCGGTCAGCCGGAGGGAGCAGAGAGTCCTTTTTCGGGGAGTCCATTACCTAAGGGAACTCCCGATTTGCCGGCTGAGAGTTGGTTTCGCTATGGAGCCAACGAGGGGATTGGTCGGATGCTCGACTTGTGGGATCGTTATGGCATCAAGGTGACTTCCCATGTGGTTGGTGATGCTGCTCGTCGATACCCCGATTTAGCTCGTGAGATCGCTAAACGCGGACATGAAATTGCCGGACATGGAATTTCTTGGAGCAACCAGTGGGATAAGTCGTATGCCGAAGAGTTGGCTTTTGTTCGTGAAGGCGTCGATGTTGTCCGTGAAATTACCGGCCAGCGGGCTGTCGGCTATAATTGTAACTGGCTCAGACGTAGTACCAACACCTTGAAAGTCTTGCAACATCTTGATTTCCTTTATCATATTGACGATGTGAGTCGTGATGAGCCTTTTATCACCCTTGTTCGCGGAAAGAAGTTTGTGGTGATGCCGTATACTCTTCGCAACAATGACATTGTTTGTGTAGAAGGTAAACACTGGTCGTCCGATCAGTTTTTGGCACAACTTAAAGCCGAGTTCGACCAACTTTATCTCGAGGGACAGAACAAACGACGGATGATGTCCGTTAGTTTACACGATCGTATTGGTGGTACACCGGCCATGGTGCAGGTGATCAGTGAGTTTATCGAGTACGCTAAGCAGCATTCAGGGGTAGTCTTTATGCGTAAAGACGAGATTGCCCGAATGATTAAAGATGATCCTCACACACCGATCGATGAAACGGAATCGAAGTATAATAATTAAAAAAAAACAAAAGTATGAGAAAAGAAGAAATATTGGCTGCTTATCAGTTTCGTCACGCTTGTAAAGAGTTCGATCCAACGAAACAGATCTCTGATGATGATTTTCGTTTCATTTTAGAAACGGGACGCCTCTCCCCAAGTTCCTTGGGACTTGAGCCTTGGCATTTTTTAGTGATTCAGAAGCCGGAACTACGTGAACGACTCAAAGAGCGGGCATGGGGAGCCACACTTAAATTGGAAACAGCCAGTCACTTTGTGGTCTGTCTGTCGATGAAGGCTCCTTTGATCCGTTTTGATGCTCCATATGTTGAGGATTTCATGAGACGGGTTCAGAAACTTCCCGAAGAGGGCATTAAGGCTAGAATCGGATTCTTTGAAACGTTTCAGAAGGAGGATTTTCAGTTAACTAACGACCGGGCATTGTTCGATTGGGCGGCTAAACAGAGTTATATTGCTTTAGGGAACATGATGACTGCTGCGGCACTTATTGGAATTGACTCTTGCCCGATTGAGGGATTTCATTCGGCTACATCCGAAGCGATCCTAGCGGAGGAACTTGGAATCGATTTCTCTCAATATGGCATCGCTTATATGGTGGCTTTTGGTTATCGTAAGAGTGATCCGGGAGAAAAAACTCGTCGCCCGATGGAGGAACTGGTGAGTTGGTATTAAGGTCTAACTAAAAAAGGAGGAAAAGATGAAAGATATTACGACTAAGCAATGGGCCTACTTTTTACTTCGGCTGACGGTAGGTGTGAATTTCTTTGGACACGGTTTGGTACGTTTGCCAAAGATCGGTGGGTTTAGAGATTGGATGGTTGAACTGTTTAATGGTTCTTTACTCCCAACTTCTCTGGTTTCGGCTTTTGCGACGGCATTGCCGGTTTTGGAATTCTCTGTAGGACTATTGATGATTTTAGGTTGGTTTACCAAACAGGCCTTGTCGGGAGCGGCACTGCTGATTTGTGCACTAATCTGGGGATCTTGCCTAATTGAAAAGTGGGATATGGCTGGCGGTCAGATGCTGTATGCTTTGATGCTGTTTGTGCTTTTGTTTTATGTCGAACACAATCGTCTATCGATCGATCAATGGGGGAGGAGGACTAAATGATGCCATCTGTATCTCATTTGTTTGAGCCTTATTCTTTAATGAGGGCTCAGTTGAAAAATCGTTTTGTAATGGCACCTATGACTCGCTCGCGGAGTACCGATCCGGGAGGTGTGCCAAACGAATTGATGGCCTTGTATTATACTCAGCGAGCTTCGGCGGGACTGATTATTTCCGAAGCGACTCAGATCTCTCTTCAGGGACAAGGATATGCCCGTACGCCGGGTATCTATTCTCCTGAACAGGTGGAAGGATGGAAGCAGGTAACCAAGGCGGTACATGAAGCCGGAGGGCATATCGTTCTCCAGTTGTGGCATGTGGGGCGTGTTTCCAGTGCAAAGGTGAACGGTTTGGTTCCGCTTGCGCCTTCGTCAATATCGGCCAAGGATACGAGTGTTTATGTTTTCGATGGAGCGCCCGGAGGTGATGCAATCTTCGTGCCGGTCGACCAGCCTCGTGAGATGACTTTAGATGATATCCGTCGGACGGTTAAGGATTTTGCACTAGCGGCACAACAAGCTATCGAGGCCGGATTTGATGGCGTTGAAATTCATGGCGCAAATGGCTATCTCATCGATCAGTTTCTGCGCTCTAACTGTAATCGGAGGACCGATGAATATGGAGGTTCGGCAGAGCGTCGTTTACGTTTTCTTACAGAGGTCACGACTGCGGTTGTTGAAGCCGTTGGTGCCGAACGTGTGGGCGTGCGTCTGTCACCTTATATTCGATTCAAGGATATGGATGATCCTGATATTTTGGATACGATCATGTTGGCAGCTGCCGAGTTAGATCGACTAGGAGTGGCTTATCTTCATCTTTGTGAAGCCGATTGGGATGATGCGCCTCAGATACCGATAGATTTCCGTCGGCATCTTCGAACATTATTCCGAGGAACTATTATTGCGACAGGTAATAAAACGCCTCATGAGGGTTCGGATCTCATAGCAGATGGCTGGGTTGACCTGATCGGGTTTGGCCGGAAATTTATTTCCAATCCGGATTATCCTGAACGAGTGAAGAATGGGTATCCTGTGAATGAAAATCTTCAAACGCGCAAACTTTTTGGTGGTGGCACTGCTGAAGGGTATAGCGATTATTTGCCTTACGTGGTTTAAACTTGAAACTAAGTTTGTAATTGAATGGGTTAGCTGACGGTTTAATCCATTGTTGATCGACCGATTGTGTTATTTGTTTAGTACAATCGGTCGATTTTTGTTTGTAATTTCCTGCTACAAGGCTCTGATGAGCTGTTTCTTGAAAGAGTGATACTCTATTGGCGAGGCTTTGTCGCTGAAGTTTCGTCAGTTAAGTTTTGTCGGCGAAATCTTGTTACTAATGTTTTGTTGGTGGTGTCTCATTGGTTAGTAGATGTTGGCAATTTATTTTCGTGCCGCACTGTCGCAATCCCGTGGTGCACTGTCGTGTTTTTGTATCGCATTGTCCTAATTCAGCCCCGCATTGCCAGATTCTAGTAGCGCATGGTCGCGTTTTTGTCGGGCGTTTCCTCGCTTTTGCGGGTCATTGCTATCTGTTCATCATTTACGAGGGAATCGGTCGAGCGTTATTCCTGCTTTTTTATTCTGGATCGCTTATTTTCTGAGTAAAAAATTTGACTTTATGTTTCCAATGCTGTAACTTTGAATATTGTTAAACTATTTTTTATAGTCATAGAACTATTCTTTTTAGTTTTTTAACTATAAAAGTTAGTTTATAAACTATAAATTCTAGTTATTTGTGGCATAAACTTATTGATATGAAGAAATTAACGCAGAAAGAAGAAGAAATTATGGGCTTTTTTTGGGAGAAAGGGCCTTTGTTCGTGAGGGAAATTGTTGATTTCTACGATGATCCTAAGCCGCATTTTAATACCTTGTCTACCATCGTGAGGGGGCTAGAAGAAAAGAAATTTATTTCACACGAGAACTTTGGCAAGACCTATCGCTATTATGCCACGGTGACCGAAGACGACTTTCGTAAAGTGACTCTGAAGGGGGTCATTAGCAAGTATTTTAATAACTCTTATTTAAGCGCGGTTTCGTCGTTGGTCAAAGAGGAGCAAATCTCTTTGAGCGACTTGAAGAAGCTGATCGAAGAGGTGGAGCAGTCGGAGTCGTGATGACCGAGATGATAGTGACGAACGGCATCTCCGTTCAATAACGAACACCACCACCGTCCAATAGCGAATGCCGTCTCCGTTCAATAACGAATGGCAAACTCGAATGGTGAACTCGAATAGTAAACTCGAATGGTAAATCCGATGAAAATCTAATGAAAAAACGACCTATGATGAAAAACTGTTTAATTCTGATGACTTTCCTAATGTTGGCTATAGCAGGATTCGGCAAGAATAAGAAAGTCGTCAATTCGCCTTATTTCGAATCTCGTAACAATAACCGACTAGAGATTGGTCGGGTAACGCTTTATCCCGATTCTACGGTGCTTCACGTTCAGATTTACGGTGAGCCCGGTCATGAAGTGGACATCCTATCGTCTGCCACAATCGAAGCGGACGGGCGTCTTTTTCCATTGCTCTCAAAGAGCGGGTTTGCTCCCAAGGGGTATACGCGTGTGCCGGCCAGTGGCTGTTTAAATGGTTGCCTAATCTTTAAACCGATTCCGTTGCAAACCACTAAGATGAACTTTTCGGAAGGAGGGGACGACGGTTGGGCGGTTTATGGCGTGCGATTGGATGGTTATTGGCCTAAGGTGACGGTCCCTGAGGAGTGGACGACGACTCCGGATGATCGCTCTCGTCCGTTGCCTGCTGCCGTGACTCAATTTGGAAAAGCCCAATTCAGAGGGCGCATCTTTGGTTTGCCGCGAGGCTCTACTCCGATAACGGTAGGGTATGTCATGAGCGATTGGGTGTGTTGGCGGTTTGCTCCTCAACCCATCTCGGTGGCTTCGGACGGTTCTTTCTCGGTCGATATCGATCTGATGACCCCCGGCATCAAGCAGTTTAAACTGGGTAATAGTGTTTTGCGTGTTTTTCTGGTGCCCGGTGGAAAGGTAGAGGTGGCGGTCGACTGGTCCTCGCTGACTTTGGCGCAGACGCATCTGTTTAAGAAAGAGATGGATAAACAGCGGAAGGTTTGGTTTAAAGGCGATTATGCGCAGTTGAACACGGAGTTGAATCAAGCAGGTTATCATTTCAACTTATTGGATGAGGTGAGCAATATTGGCGTGATGTCGACGGTGGACTTGAAGAAGGCGTTCTTGAGTTATTATGCCAAGACTAGAAAACGGTTGCTGAAAGATCGAAAGATTAGCGATCCGTTCCGCCAACTGATGTTGCTCGATCTGAGTGCAACCACCTTTTCAGGTATCTATTCCGCGAAATATATCATTGGCTATTCGCCTATACAACGAGGGCAGAAGCGGGGCGATCTGACGACTCCCGAAGGTTATTACGACGATCTGTTGAAGCTCGATTCGCTCTCTTCTCCGGCTCTGATGTTTTGTGATCATTACAAATCGGTGGCCGAAGCCTTTATGAAACATAAGCTCGATGAACGCCCCATACCGGCGTTGTGGAACGATTTTCAGCGCATCCGAACAATCGGTCGCTCGGTTTCACAGATCAAGCCGCTGACCAACGCGCAATGGCTCACCCTCGATAGTGTGGAGACTCAAGCGATTAAAGACTACGTCTTGACAGTCAACCAACGGAATGTGGAACAACTGCGGTTGGCCACGTTGAGCGACAGTACGACGGTCGTGCAGCTCGATTCGGCCTTGCGTGGTGAGGAACTCTTGCCGGCACTCTTGAAAGATTATCGTGGTAAGGTGGTGTTGGTCGATCTTTGGGCAACATGGTGCGGCCCTTGTAGGCGAGCGATGCAAAGCATGGCGCCGATCAAGGAGGCGTTGAAGGACAAAGGCGTGATCTATCTCTTTGTGACGGGTGAGACCTCTCCCGAAGGACAATGGCGTCTGGCTATTCCAAAGATTCACGGTGTGCATTATCGGCTGACGAGCGATCAGTGGAGCGACTTGTGTACCCGCTACGATTTCCCCGGTATTCCGGCTTATCTCGTCATCAATCGCTCCGGTGAGGTGGTGTATAAGAAGATCGGTTTTCCGGGAGTTGAAGAGATGAAAAAAGAGTTGTTAAATGCTTTAAATCAATAATTTTATGGGCCTTTTCTTTGCTTATGTCTTAAAATCGGCAGTCTGTCTTTCTGCATTCTATCTGTTTCATCGTTGGTTGTTGAGTCGTGACACGTTTCATCGATTCAATCGTTGGGCACTCTTGAGCGTCTTAGCGCTCTCACTGCTTCTTCCGGTACTGAAGGTTTCTTTCTTTCAGCCCACGGAGATTCACCGGACGGTGTTGACTATCGAGGAGCTGCTGATGATGGCCGACTTGTTTGGAACATCTGGGGAGGTGGCGACAACGGCAACGGAATCGGCCTTTCCATGGGTCGAAGGATTAGTTCTCCTCTATTTCATCGGTGTGGCGGTCTTTGTGATTCGTTTCGTCTGGTCGTTGACGCAGATCTTGCTTCTACTAAAACGGTGCGAGAAACGTCGATTAGAGCATGGCATAACGCTCTATCTGCACGACGAAAAGATTGCTCCGTTTAGCTGGATGAAGGCCATTGTCTTGTCGCGTACCGATTTCGAAGAGAGTGGGCGTGAGATCTTGATTCATGAGCAGGCTCATATTGCCAAGAGACATTCGCTCGACCTCTTGTTGGCCGATGGTTGTATCTGTGTGCAATGGTTCAATCCGGGAGCTTGGTTGTTAAAGCGGGAACTTCAGAATATTCATGAGTATCAGGCCGATGAGCAGGTGCTTAATGAAGGCGTAAACATAAAACAATATCAACTATTATTAATAAAAAAAGCTGTCGGCACAAGGCTCTACTCTATGGCCAACAGCTTTAATCACAGTAAACTTAAAAAACGTATCACTATGATGTCAAAAGAAAAATCCAGCCCTTGGGCACGGTTGAAGTACCTTTATGTACTTCCTTTAGTTTCAATTGCCGTAACGGCTTTCGCACGACCGGAAGTAGCGGAAACGCTGAACGATCTTTCAACGCTCAAAGTTACAACTTTAAATGAGATGATCGAACAACCACAAGTTAAAATCTCAGAAACGGTGGTTAAAGACACAGTAAAGGTTCAACGGAAACGGACAGAGAAAGTTGTAATTCAGCTTCCGGATGAAATGCCACGATTCGAAGGTGGGTCATCGGCTTTGATGGAATTTATTCATTCTAACTTCAAGCGTCCGGAAAATAAAGAGTATGAGAATAAGCGCGTCATTGTGCAGTTTGTAGTTGAAAAAGACGGTCGGGTGACTAACCCTACTGTGATTCGCTCAGTTGCTCCGGAGGTTGACCAAGAAGCGTTGAGAGTGGTTCGTATGATGCCTAATTGGATTCCTGCGGTGCAAGATGGAAAATCGGTTACAACGAAATATACGGTGCCTTTTTCTTGTAGTTCTAAAGAAAAAGTTTGCTCAATAAAGGCTACGTTGACTTCGGGTAAGGTTACGGTGACGAGCTCCGATCAGTCGGCCGAGGGTAAGCGTTTGATCATTATAGATGGTAAGGAAATCTCTGAGACTGATTTGGAGAGTATTGATGCCTCGACGATTGCTAGTATGTCGGTTTTAAAAGGAAAGTCGGCTATTGCTACTTACGGTGAGAAAGGCAAAAACGGAGTGATTGTGTTGACCACCGGTCCGAAAAAAGATCATTCAACCGCTTTGGGGGGCAAAAAGGTCGATGGTAATCGGACTAGCGATAGCGATGGCGTAGCTGAAATGATGGTGATTGAAGGTGTTGTGAAAGATGCTTCCGGTAACCCGGTTATTGGTGCTGCTGTGACGGTTAATGGTAAAACGATGGGTACGGTGACTGATACTAATGGTCTGTTTAAGTTGAGAGCACCAAAAGATGCCGAGATCAAGGCTTCCTATATTGGGATGAAGTCGGTACTCAAGGTGGCTTCGGCTAAGATGGCTTTTAAACTCGAACAAGAATAAGCGAAGCAATATCGCTAATTGTGGAGACGATTATAAAAGACGCACCCATCTGATTAATGATCAGATGGGTGTGTGATTTTAACCCTATTTGTATCGTTTTAAGGGGCAATTGCAACGATGCAAATAAGCATAAATCGAGAACCTTCGCTCTTTAATCATCGAAAGCTTTGCCTAAAAAAGTGAAAGCTTAAAAAATAAATAACTACATTTGTCATTAAAATCATAGAAATTTAGGTCAAGCAATCACAATGCAAACGGATAACAGCGTTTTAGATCGATGTGTATCGTTCGTTGTCTTATGCACAAATGTGGTCTTCAACCCAGCCGAACACCTAAAGTTAAAAACTAAAAATAAAACGATAAGAAAATGACAAGTATAAATCAACGTGATGAATTGCAAAATAAGATTTGGAAGATAGCCAATGAAGTGCGTGGCGCTGTAGATGGCTGGGATTTTAAACAATTTGTTTTAGGAACGCTTTTCTATCGTTTTATTAGCGAGAATTTTACGAATTACATTGAAGGAGGAGATGCTAGTATCAACTATGCCAACTTATCGGATGAGGTGATCACTCCGGAGATCAAGGATGATGCGATTAAGACCAAAGGGTATTTTATCTATCCCAGTCAGCTTTTTGTTAACATTGCCAAAAATGCCAATACTAATTCCAATCTGAACACCGACTTAAAAGCTATTTTCGACGCTATCGAAAGCTCGGCAAGTGGCTATCCGTCGGAAGATGATATTAAAGGCTTGTTTGCCGATTTTGATACGACCAGTACGCGACTAGGTAATACGGTTGAGAATAAAAACAGTCGGTTGACAGCGATCTTGAAAGGCGTGGAAGAGTTAAACTTTGGAAATTTCGAGGATAACCAAATCGATCTATTTGGTGATGCTTATGAATTCTTAATCTCAAACTATGCCGCGAATGCAGGAAAGTCGGGAGGTGAGTTCTTTACTCCACAGCATGTTTCCAAACTTATTGCACAGCTTGCCATGCATAAGCAGATCACAGTTAATAAAATTTATGACCCTGCTGCCGGTTCTGGTTCCTTGCTTTTGCAAGCTAAGAAACACTTCGATAATCACATCATTGAAGAAGGTTTCTTTGGTCAGGAAATTAATCATACCACCTATAACCTTGCTCGTATGAATATGTTTTTACACAACATCAACTACGACAAGTTTAACATGGCACTAGGTAATACGCTTTTAGATCCGCATTTTGGTGACGACAAACCTTTCGATGCCATTGTCTCTAACCCTCCCTATTCAGTCAACTGGATTGGTTCCGACGATCCAACTCTGATTAACGATGATCGTTTTGCTCCTGCCGGCGTGCTTGCTCCAAAGTCGAAAGCTGATTTTGCCTTTGTACTGCATGCTTTAAGCTATCTATCCGGTAGGGGAAGGGCGGCTATTGTCTGCTTTCCGGGTATCTTTTACCGAGGTGGTGCTGAGCAGAAGATTAGAAAATATTTGGTAGATCATAACTTTGTAGAAACGGTGATCTCTTTAGCTCCAAACTTGTTCTATGGGACTTCGATAGCAGTCAATATCTTGGTGCTTTCCAAAAACAAAAAGGAAAATAATACCCAGTTTATCGATGCTAGTGGTGAGGGCTTTTTCAAGAAGGTAACGAACAACAATATTCTTGAAGACGAACATATTGAGAAGATTATGACAATCTTCGATCGCAAGGAGGATGTGGAGTATGTTGCTAAATCTGTCGATAATAAGTTAATTGCTGAGAATGATTATAATCTCTCTGTTAGTTCTTATGTGGAAGCAAAGGATAATCGGGAGGTGATTGATATTACAAAGCTGAACGCTGAGATTTCGGAAACGGTGACTAAGATCGATAAACTTCGTGCGGATATTGATGCTATTTTAAAGGAGATTGAAGCATGAGTTATTTAGATAAATTATTGCAAGGTGCTAAGGTGGAGTGGAAGACGCTAGGGGAAGTAGCTGAATTAAAACGAGGAAAGACCATTACAGCTAAGAATAAATCAGATGGTACTATTCCTGTAATTAGTGGTGGACAAAAGCCTGCTTACTACAATTCGGAGTTTAATCGAGAAGGTGAAACTATAACTGTAGCTGGTAGTGGTGCTTATGCAGGTTATATTATGTATTGGAATGAACCAATTTTTGTTTCTGATGCTTTTACGGTTAAGCCTATTTTAAGCATTGTTGATACAAAATATATTTTCCATTTTTTATTAAATAATCAGGAATGGATTTATAATTTGCAAAGAGGTTCTGGAGTTCCACATGTATATCCAAAAGATTTAGAAAAACTCTTTATTCCCATTCCTTCACTCTTCATTCAAAAAGAGATTGTTCGTATTCTAGACACGTTTACAGAGCTTACAGCAGAGCTTACAGCAGAGCTTACAGCAGAGCTTACAGCTCGTAATAAGCAGTATAACTACTATCGAGATCAGTTGCTAAATTGTGAAAAGAATGAAGTTGAGTTGAAGCCATTGGGAGAGATAGGAGAAGTTCGGATGTGTAAGCGTATTCTTAAAGAACAAACTTCTTATGTTGGTGAGATTCCTTTTTATAAGATTGGTACTTTCGGTAAAGATCCAGATGCCTATATTTCAAAAGAATTGTTCGACGAATATAAAGCAAGATACAACTATCCTAGAATAGGAGATGTGTTGATTTCTGCAAGTGGAACAATTGGCAGAGCTGTTATTTTTAATGGTATAGATGCATATTTTCAGGATAGTAATATTGTGTGGATTGAAAACGATGAGAAACATATTTTGAATAAGTACTTATTTTATTGCTATCAGATTGCGAAATGGGAAATTGCTGAAGGTGGTACTATTCAACGGCTTTATAATGACAATTTAAAGAAAACAAAAATCCCCGTTCCATATCCAAACGATACAAAGAAATCACTCGAAGAGCAAAAGCGCATAGTTTCAATCCTTGATAAATTCGATACCCTCACCACTTCTATCAGTGAAGGTCTTCCCAAAGAGATCGAATTACGTCAAAAGCAATATGAGTATTATCGGGAGAGATTGCTCACATTTCCTAAGGACAGTTTAAATCTATAATATGGGACAGACATTAACAGAAATAGCACAAACTCTAAGAGGGTCTTGTGAAACAGTTCAATTAATCTATGCATTTAATGGCATAGGAAAGACAAGATTATCTCGTGAATTTAAAGAATTAGTAGCACCAAAAGAAAATGAATCACATGAACCAGATGATCAAAATTCAACAGGCAAAATAATTTATTATAATGCTTTCACTGAAGATCTATTTTATTGGGATAATGATTTAGGTTCAGGCTCAAATCGAAAACTAAAAATACAGCCTAATGGTTTTACTAAGTGGATTATTGAAGATCAAGGTCAAGATGGACACATTGTGGCAAACTTTCAACACTATACCAATGATAAACTAATGCCACATATCAACACAAATGATAATGAAATAACTTTTTCTATTCAAAGTGGCAATGAAGAGAACATTGAAAATATAAAGATCTCGAAGGGAGAAGAAAGTTGTTTAATCTGGTGTGTGTTTTACAGCCTATTAAAAGAAGTTGTTGAAGTTTTAAATAATGAACAGGATGAGCGCGAAACTAATCAGTTTGATGAGTTGGAATATGTTTTTATTGACGACCCTGTAAGTTCATTAGATGATAATCATTTAATTGAGTTAGCAGTAAATGTCGCGGAATTAATAAAATTAAGTAAATCAAGTTTAAAGTTCATTGTTACAACGCATAATCCGCTTTTTTATAATGTGCTATACAATGAGCTTAATTTAAAATCTAAGAATAAGAAGGGGAAAGAGTTTTGTTATATGCTGAGTAAACAGGAGGATGGCACTTTCAATCTTCAAGGAAAAATTGGTGATTCGAACAAAAGTTTCTCCTATCATCTCTATATTAAACAAGTCATTGAAGAAGCTATTGAAACGAATAGTATTGAAAAGTATCATTTTATGCTTTTACGGAATCTATACGAAAAAACAGCAAATTTTTTAGGGTATCCCCAGTGGTCGGATCTACTTCCAGATGATAAACTAACTTATTACAATAGGATAATTCAGTTTACAAGTCATTCTACGTTGTCTTATGAAGCAATACCAGAGCCTACTGAGCCAGAGAAAAAAATAGTGAAATTTCTACTCAACCATCTTGTCGATAATAATTATTGGAAAGAATCGTAATCGCCGACTTCTTACTTATACTGTAACCGATACCGGAAAGTTGTTGACTAAACACGAGGAAATTGCGCTGAAATTGAATTTTAATTTATATTTTTGTAAATCCTCCTTCTGGGAGAGAATTTCAGTGAGATAACCGAAAAGTAGATTAGTAAGATTATGGATAGAAGTACATTATTCCAGAATGGCACGACTTGGCTTCGTGCTGATTTTCATTTGCACACGAAGGCTGATAAGGCGTTTCCGTATTGTGGCGATGAAAATGATTTTACAAGAGCGTATGTCGATAAACTTGTGGAAAAAGACATTCGTGTTGGAGTAATAACCAATCATAATAAATTTAACAAAGGTGAATTCGTTGCGCTGAAAAGGGATGCCAATAATAAAGGGATTGGTTTATTCCCGGGAGTGGAGTTCTCTTTAAACAATGGACTTCATATCCTTATCGTCTTTGATGAAGCTTGGTATAAAGGGGAGAGTGATTCGATTAATGATTTCCTGCGTACTGCTTTTTATGGTATTCCTAACTTTGATATTCCTCCTTACCCTAACTCTTCTTTCGATTTGGCTACAACCGTGGAGAAGTTGGATAAAATAGGATATAACTATTTTATCGTTCTGGCTCATGTGGATACAACTAACGGATTGAATGTGGTCTTAAAGGGACGTACCCGGGAAGATTTTGTTCAACAAGAGGCTTTTCAGAAAGTGCTGGCTATACAAAAAAGCGGTAATTGGGACAACTATAAAACGTTATGCGAATTAGCCGGTAGAGAGATCGCTTGTGTGGAAGGTTCGGATAATGCGGATAAAGGCATCGAAGGTATCGGAAACGGAAGGGTGACTTATCTCAAAATAGGGGATTTCAATTTTGAGGCTTTACAATATGCTTTGCTCGATCATAAACACCGTGTCGGGAAGGAAAAACCTCTGATACATAATTCTTGGATCAAATCGATCTCTTTTCAAGGGGGATTGTTGAATGGCAAGTCGATCTTCTTCTCTCCTGAATTGAATAGCTTGATAGGTATTCGTGGTAGTGGGAAATCGTCTATTTTGGAGATACTACGGGATGCACTGAATATTCCTCTAGGCTCTCAGGCTATAGATGTGGGGTATAAGAAGGATTTAATTCAGTATATATTAAAGAGTGGCGGTAAGGTCGTTATTGAGCTGATCAATCGGCACGGGGCTTTGTATCGAGTGGAGAAGATTTACGGCCAGAAAGAGGATATTTATAAAGATGGGGTTCTACAACAAGGTATAACTTTGGATGCCATTCTTCAACGTCCTATTTATTTTGGACAAAAGGATTTATCGAATAAAGATGCTGATTTCGAGAGTGATTTGGTTAGGAAGCTCATTGGGGCTAAATTGGATGTGGTTAACAAGAAGATCGATGATCAAAGACGTGTGATAGATGGAATCGTCTTTGCGTTAAAGAAATTCGAGAACCTTTCTTTACTCAAAAATGAAACTGTAGCGATCAGAAATAATGCAGAGCATCAGTTGAAATTGTTTGTGGAAAAAGGGGTGTCGGACAAATTACAGAAACAGACTAACTTTGATTCGGATATCAATAAGGTGAATCAATATATCGTAGGTTTGGAGAGTTATATCGGAGAGGTCACTGCTCTTATTCAGAATAATAATTATTTGTCTAAACCGATCACTCTTTCGGCAATGAATCAGGAGGTAACCGAATTGGTGCTCCGTAATCAAGAGGGCCTGAAGCTTGAAATGAATAAGCTGAATGAAATTGTCAAAAATGTGCAGCGTTCGAAGGAGGCATTTGTGCAGATACTCACGCAACTGAAAGATAAAAGGGAGGCACTAAAGGAGGAGTTTGCTCAAATTAAACGAGAAATCAATATTCCGGAATTGAATCCGGATGATTTCATTAAAATCAATCGGGAGCTGGAGACTTCTAAATTGAAACTGAATGAAATTGAAAAGTCGGAAAGTAAAAGGGTGGAACTGTTACACTCTTTGTCGGAAGCTTGTGTGAAATTGGATTCTTTATGGCATGAGGAATTTACGACCTTACAATTGGAGGTGGAGAAGATCAATAGCGGTAGTACCAAATTATCTATCGAGTTGGGCTATAAGGATCGGAAGGATAAGTTCCTAACTAAGTTACAAGATTTCTGCCGCGGTTCGGGCATTCGATCGACGGCTTACGATTCTATTGTTCAGGCTTATGCGGATTTTGTGGATATCTGGAAGGATAAGTTCTTACGATTGACGGATATCTTGAATGAGAGCCAATTGGTCGATTTTAAGAAGAGATTCAATGAGCATCTTGTCGACTTGCTGACTTTTAAGGTCGACAATCGGTTGACGATCCGGTTTGAAGGTAAACCTCTGAAAGATCATTCTTTGGGGCAGAGGGCTTCGGCTCTGATTCTTTTTCTTTTAACTCAGAAAGAAAATGATATATTAATCATTGATCAACCTGAAGATGACTTGGATAATCAAACAATCTACAAGGATGTCATTCGGGAAATAAAAAAGCTGAAAGGGGAAATGCAATTTATCTTTGCGACGCATAATGCCAATATACCCGTGTTGGGTGATAGTGAAGTCTTGGTTGCTTGCGAATATATGGATGGCAAGGAGATCAAATTGGATAATGGAAGTATTGACTGTCAATCTATTCAAAAAAAGATTATTAATATTATGGAGGGCGGAAAAGAGGCGTTTGATTTCAGACGTAATATTTATAAAATATGGGAGGTAGCGGATTTATGAATATCGTTGAATTATTAGATATTGTTAGTACCGGGGAAACGAGTAA
Source organism: Bacteroides sp. QWL-09 (assembly GCF_058683585.1). Lineage (NCBI taxonomy): Bacteria > Pseudomonadati > Bacteroidota > Bacteroidia > Bacteroidales > Bacteroidaceae > Bacteroides > Bacteroides sp. QWL-09. The sequence continues at coordinate 664,388 of NZ_CM178748.1, forward strand.
AGTGCAATTTAAAGAAGATCTTCCCCAGAAAGATAGCATCACTCAAGAAATAGTAGCAATGTCTAATTCGATGGGGGGAGTTGTCTTGATCGGCGTGAAGGATGTTACCGGCCAATTGGTCGGTTTGTCGGCCGAACAGATTGAGGAGTACGATAGAGTGATTTCTCAAATTGCGGATAATATTAAACCTATCGTATATATCTCTACTGAGGTGATCAGAGTGGATGTGGAGGGTGCGATGAAAAACATCCTTGTTGTTCATGTTCAAGAGGGTATCAACAAACCTTACAAAACGGCTAAAGGGGAAATATATGTTAAGCAGGGTTCAAACAAACGTTTGGTGACTGATAATGCTGAAATCATGCGATTATTCCAACATAGTGGAAATCTGCTTGCTGACGAGATGGGGGTATATGGTACGTCTATTGATGATATTGATAAAGAGGCTTTTTCTGAGTATTTTAAGAAAGAGTTTGGACAAACTTTTGAGGAAAAGGGATTAACCTATGAGCAAGCGTTGAAGGCCAAAAGAATATTACCGGATGGTCAATTGTCTTTAGCGGGAGTTTTGTTCTTTGGGAATGATCCGCAACGCATTAAGCCTGCATTTACAATAAAAGCTGTTTCTTTTATTGGCAATGACCTTTTTGGAACGCAATATAGAAGTAAACCGGCTGATTTTAGGGGTACAATACCTCAATTGTTTAATGAGGCGATGAGCTTTTTTAAATCCAATCTGCAGTATCTGCAATCTGGCCAAGGCTTTAATTCGAACGGGAAACTTGAAATATCTGAAATTGCGTTAATTGAATTGGTGCAGAACGCATTAGTGCATAGGGACTATTTTAAGAATTCACCAATTCGTGTATTGATTTTCGACGATAGAGTTGAAATTATAAGCCCGGGGAAATTGCCCAATAGCTTGACTGTAGAAGATATTAAGTATGGGAATCCGGTTATTAGAAATAATCAATTAGTCGCTTTTGCTTCAAAAACGATGCCTTTTAGTGGCTTGGGGTCGGGTATCAGACGGGCTATCGCAGAACAACCCAATATTGAATTAATAAATGATATTGCAGGTGAACAATTTATTGTAAAAATACCAAGACCGACTAAATAAAACAAAATGTATGTGTATTCTCTTTCAATCGTGAAGTGTTGATGCCTGAATACCTAAACTGATAGAGTAGAAAAACAGAATGGCACAGTATAATACTATCGCAGAAACAAATAATTTTATTGTTCTTGATGATTACACAAAGTATTTCATTGCACATGATGCTCCTGTTGGGTATCAGACGGAATCTGCCCTTGAACGTGAGTTTATTCGCGACCTAGTCAATCAAGGTTACGAAAATTTATCCAATATTACTTCTGTTGCGCAAATGCTTGCTAATGCAAGAATGCAGTTGCAGATTCTTAATGATGTGACGTTTACTGATGGTGAATGGAATCGTTATGTGGAGGAATATCTGAATAAACCGGGTGATAACCTGGTGGAAAAGACTAGAAAGATACACGATCATTATATTTATGATTTTGTGTTTGACGACGGGCATATCCAGAACATTTATTTGGTGGACAAAAATAATATTGCTCGAAATAGAGTACAAGTCATTTCACAGTTTGCACAATCAGGAACACAAGCCAATCGTTATGATGTGACCATATTGGTCAACGGTTTGCCTTTAGTACAGGTGGAGCTTAAAAAACGGGGAGTCGCTATTCGTGAGGCGTTTAATCAGGTCCATCGCTATTCAAAAGAGAGCTTTAACAGCAATAACTCGCTCTATAAATATCTACAGCTTTTTGTGATTTCCAACGGTACGGATAGTCGTTATTTTGCAAATACTGTTGAGCGTAATAAGAATAGCTTTGACTTTACCATGAACTGGGCCAAAGCCAACAATACGCTAATTAAAGATCTTAAAGATTTTACAGCGACTTTTTTTCAAAAGCAGACTCTTTTAAATGTGTTGTTCACTTATTCGGTGTTCGATACGAGTGATACGTTGCTTGTGATGAGACCTTATCAGATTGCAGCAACGGAAAGAATCTTGTGGAAGATTAAAAGTTCGTATCAGTCGAAAAAATGGTCTAAACCTGAGGGTGGGGGGTATATATGGCATACCACCGGATCGGGTAAAACGTTGACAAGTTTTAAAGCTGCTCGGTTGGCTACACAACTTGATTTTATTGAAAAGGTGTTTTTTGTGGTCGATCGTAAAGATTTGGATTATCAAACGATGAAAGAGTATCAACGGTTCTCACCTGATAGTGTGAATGGATCGAATAGTACTGTGGGCTTAAAAAGGAATATCGAGAAGGATGATAATAAGATCATCGTTACAACGATTCAGAAGCTGAATAACCTCATGAAAAGTGAGAACGATTTGCCTATTTACCAAAAACAGGTTGTGTTCATCTTTGATGAAGCGCATCGATCTCAGTTTGGGGAGGCTCAAAAGAATCTAAAGAGAAAGTTTAAACGGTTCTATCAGTTTGGTTTTACCGGAACACCGATCTTCACTGAAAATGCGCTAGGGGCAGAAACGACGCAAAGTGTGTTTGGAACGGAGTTACACTCGTATGTGATTACCGATGCCATTAGAGATGAGAAGGTCTTAAAATTTAAGGTGGATTATAATAATGTACGACCTCAATTTAAGGGGATAGAATCGGAACAAGATGAGGTTAAGTTGAGTGCTGCTGAAAATAAATTGGCATTACTTCATCCCGCTCGTATTAAAGAGATTTCTCAGTACATCTTACAGAGTTTTCGGATAAAAACGCATCGAAATTTAGGGAGCGACAACGGATTTAATGCGATGTTTGCTGTGTCGAGTGTGGATGCTGCAAAATGTTATTATGACGAATTGAACCATTTGCAACGAGGAAGCGATAAACCATTAAAGATTGCGACAATTTTTTCCTTTGCGGCCAATGAAGAGCAACAGGCCATCGGAGATATTGTGGATGAAACGTTCGAACCCTCTGCCATGGACAGTAGTGCGAAAGAGTTTTTGACTAAAGCAATTAACGATTATAATGCGATGTTCAAAACGAGTTATGGGGTTGATAGTAAGGAGTTCCAGAATTACTATCGTGATCTTGCCAAACGAGTTAAGAATAGAGAAGTGGATCTGATTATTGTTGTGGGAATGTTCCTCACAGGATTTGATGCTCCTACACTCAACACCTTATTTGTAGATAAAAACCTGCGTTATCATGGGCTGATACAAGCTTATTCACGTACTAACCGTATTTATGATGCGACAAAAACCTTTGGTAATATTATTACGTTCAGGGATTTGGAAAGTGCTACGGTTGAAGCGATTACGATCTTTGGCGATAAAAATACGAAGAACGTTGTGCTTGAAAATAGTTATAAGGAATACTTAGACGGCTTTATTGATGTTGCTACAGGAGTAGCTCGTAGAGGTTATGTTGAGGTGGTCAAGGAGTTAAATGAGAAATTTCCAGACCCGGATGCCATTGCTACGGAGAAGGATAAGAAAGCGTTTTCAAAACTTTTTGGAGAGTATTTGCGCATAGAAAATGTTTTGCAGAATTACGATGAATTTACTAAGCTGAAGGCACTTCAAACCATTGATAGCGATGACCCGCAAGCTGTTGAGGCTTTTAAAAGGATTTATTTCTTGACGGATGAGGAATTTGCTGCCATGCAGGATGTAGAAGTGCTGACTGATCGCGCTAACCAAAATTATCGTTCTGTGTATAATGATATTCGTGATTGGTTAAGACGTGAGCGAGATGGTAAAGGGGCGGAGAAATCGACTGTCGATTGGGATGATGTTGTTTTTGAAATTGACTTGCTCAAGTCGCAGGAAATAAACCTTGATTATATTCTCGAATTAATTTTTGAGCATAACAAGAAGAAAAAAGACAAAGCTTCATTGATAGAAGAAGCTCGTAGAGTGATTCGTGCTAGTATTGGCAATAGGGCCAAAGAGAGTTTAGTGGTGGACTTTATTAATGAGACGGATTTTAATGCGATCTTAGATAAAGCCGATTTGATGGATTCTTTCTTTGAATATGCACAGGGAAAACAGAAAATTGAGGCTGCTGAATTGATCAAGGAAGAGAATTTAAATGAGGAAGAAGCAAGGCGTTATATCACTGTTTCTTTGAAGCGTGAGTTTGCTAGTGAGAATGGGGTTGAACTTAATGCTATCTTGCCTAAAATGAGCCCTCTGAATCCTCTGTATTTGACAAAAAAACATAGTGTCTTTGAGAAACTGACTTTGTTTATAGAGAAGTTTAAGGGCGTAGGTGGTCAACTTTAATACATTTGGGAGGTATGCAATAACTTAAGTCCTTTTATAGATCGACTCCCCATAAAAGAATTCACCCACTTTGCAGTTCAATCAATCTGCAAAGTGGGTGAAAAATGAAAGTCTGGTATCTTAACTTCCTTCTTATTCCTTACTCTTCCCAAACCAGATAAGCCGAAACCAGCCAGTGGTTCAACTTTTCCTTATCGATTTCCTGAGCTTCCGGAATGCTTACCGTAAAGGTGTGCTGTCCCGGTGTCAGGTGATCTAGCTTGATCTCTTCGGGAACAACATCCGATCCGGGACACCAGTTCGAGCGGGAGAGGTCGGACGATGCCAACGGTTCTTCCACTTCCTTCTCGGTGTAGCCATCGTCACCGATGTACGACGCTAAGCGTTTGATGAGCCATACTCCGGTAGCCGGGTTGAATCTTCTGAATGAAGCACAGTCGTCGCGCCAAGGGGTGAAGTTGTAGATCTCTTTTTGGTCGATCGACAGGATGTTACGGCGAGGTACAAACTCGTCTCCACCGCTATGACCACCATGACCGGTGACGATGTATTTCAAACGAACATTTTTAGCACCTTTCGGAAGGGTGAATGGAGCGGTGACGCTCTTTCTCGCAAAGATATCGGGATAGCTTTGTCCGATGTAGTAAACCGTATTCATCAACGGTTCAACATGACGCTTAACGAGCTTGTCACACTCCAATCGGCTCTCTTTAAGGTCGAGCTGAAGGGTGGCCATATAGCCTTCCGGCGTCCAGGTGTCGATGAACACGCCGACATATGCTTCTTCTTCCAACAACGAATAAAGATCGGTGATGTCTTGTTCCCAAGAGACTTCTTTTTCCCATTTAGGGATGTAGACCGGACGACGTTTGGCGGTCAGCTTATCATCGTTCTGACTGTAGTGACCCACGCCAAAAGGGGTCATGAAGCGCATCAGTTCGACGGTGGGCTGATAGCCTTTCCCCGGAACGATGCCGATCATGTTTTCCAACTTTAAACTGTCGATCGCCGGGAAAGTAGAGGTTCCTTGGGCGATGTTCAGCAGATTGATGGCGGACGACTTAGGAAGAACGAAACAAGAGCCTGACTTGTCCCAACGGTCGCCATTCGAACAAACGGTTAGCTTAAGCTTGACCGATACGTTGCGTTGGTACTTCGGTAGGGTGATTTTCTTGAGGATGATTCGTCCGTTCGTTAAGTGGATGATGCCTGAACTATCTGCCTTAGAGTAACCTCCCGTATAGGTTTTCGGTACAAAGCGAACGTTTGCCTTGTCGAATACCGTGAGGGTGCAATCGCCTTTTGCCGATAGCTTCTGGTGTTTGTTAGCTGCCGTTGTTGCGACAGCTAACCCTAACCCTATAAATAGAAGACTGATTAACCTTTTTTTCATCTGATGAATGGTGTCTAACGAATAATTTCTGATGAATAATTTCTGACGAATGGTTTATTTAGCGACTTGATAACCTCTTTTTTGAAGATAGTCTTTCAACTTATACAAGTATTCTTCGCTTGGTCCGTCGAAGAAAGAGACGCCCGATGCGCCATTGTCGTAAGCTTCGTCTAAGGCTTTCTCGAAGTCTTTCTTGATATCCGGGAACATCAAGCCGGCATAGATCTTAGCTTTACCGTTAACGGTCTGTACGCTTTCTTTCACTGAACGGCCGATCCATTCCGGACCTTCGTAGTAGAATCCGTTGTAGATCATTGGGAAGTAAGCATCTAGATGCCAGTTGCCCCAATCTTGGCGTACCATCTTACGAGCCATTGAAGGACCGGGGAAGACGGCTGCAGAGATCGATTTTCCATCGGCTTTGATGGCCTTGGTGATGTGATCTACGACATGAGTGATGGCGTCTAGGCGGAAGTTGATCCACGACTGATCTTCCATTGGGAATTTGATTTCTAACGGATCTTTACCGGTTTGTGCTTTGAACTTCGCACGACACACGTCGCAATAGCAATAGTCGTATTGAGGAAGTTCAGAGGTTTGTTCGATGTTATAGTTCTTCCATAAGCTGACCGGAAGGACAACGTCCGGGAAACGAACATAGTCGAGATGAACGCCGTCTACATAAGGAAGGTTGGCTTCTTTCACATAGTCTTGTGCCAGATAATCGGCTACTCCTTCGTGGTTTGGACAAAGGAAACGGTAGTAGTCTACGTAAGCCGGTTTGTCGTAACCGGATTCTCCTTTGCGATTCACCGCATACCAGTCAGGGTGTACGTTCAACAGTTCTCTGCGGTTCATGGTCCACTTCCAGTAGTGTGCTTCTAAGCCTGCTTCTTTACACATCTTGAAGAGTGACTCTTCGTAACCTTCAAAAAGAACAGCGCTAATGCCGCACTCTTTCAATAGGGTAAACCATTTCTTGTAGCTTTCAGGGCTTTTGTTCTTATCAATACGAGTCCATACCCAGTTCTTTACGAATCGTGGAGCGATCTTAACGACAGAGAAACGACCTTCGTTGTCGATGACGTAGCGAACGTTCTGTTGAGGAACGGAAACCGATACGAGGAAGGTGTTTGCAGTGGCTTCAACGTTTACCTCAGCGTGTTCGGGCAAGCCTTTCAATTCAGCATCGGTTAAGAAGAAGTTTTCTTTAGCACGGATATAGTTGCGTTCTTTAGCGTAATAGTCTTGTTGTGCGTAGAACATCGCCCATGCAAGTTTGTAAGCTCCCATGTGGTAAGGATAAGAGAAGGTATCGGTTGCACCACCTACAGTGTTAGCCGAGAAATAAACGAATCCCCAACGTTCGGGCATGTGCATGTCGATCTTTCCGGTTGGTGTCCATACCCAGTTTTCTTCAGGGCCTTTCGCTTTCAACCACTGTACGCGTGAGAAGTTCACACGCCAAGTGTTACCGGCTTTCAATGGGTTGTTGAAGTTAACAGTTAAGGCTTTATGTGGAATTGCCATCTCAACGGTCCACGCTTTGTCTTGATCGCCGGGTTTGTTCAAGGTACCTTGGTGGTGTACTTTAAGGATCAATCCCGGGCAGTCCCATTGGATCATAAAGTTACCGCCACAACGGTAGGTTTTATCGAGCATCAAGTCGAAGATCACGCCACGAGCGTTGTTCTCGATCTCGAAGTAGTTGTGTCCGTCACCATCCGGATCAAGAAACACTTCGAAGTCGTTGTCATGGTAGATGATCGTATCGCGTTGAGTCAGACGAGCTTTGATATCGCTCTCTGCCAACGTTGCGCCGACGTATAGATAATTGTCGTCCCATAACATTTTAACTTTAGTATCGAACTTCGGCTGGGCAAAACCTGCGCCGCTGATATCGACAAACGAATCGGTATTGGCGGCTTTCTGCCAAGCTTTCTCGTTCAGCTGACCGTCGATCTTCATCTTGTCTGTGGTGCGATAACACACATAGTTCTTAGGTAAAGTCAGGCGCTCGGCATATTTCGCAAACAGATTGTTTTGCGCGTGAGCCGGTAAAATAGCCCATAGGAGTAGGGCTGTAAGTAAATAGATTGGTCGTTTCATGTTATTGAATTAAATTAGTTGCTTGAAATGATTTGTCCTTCGCCACGGTAAAGCTTGATCGGACCGTCGAGTAGGATGGCTAAGACGGTGATCTGCTCGTCGAGCACGCGTTCGGGCACATCGATATAGAGGTTGCCGGGCACGGCACTCCAATAGTTCTTGTTGTAGATCTTGTAAGGGAGAATGGTGCCGTTACCAACCACCCATACACGGTTAATCTTATTCACCAACCCTTTGACTTCGATTGGTCCGTTAGGCTTGTAAGGCAAATAAAGGTAAAGCACATCACCGGCTTTGTTCAGGGTGGTATAGCCTTGGAAATGTTCGTTCGGGATGCCGGCGCGAGTATTGTAGATCGCTTCCTTATGCTTTTTAGTCCAGCGACCGAATTCTTTCAAGATGGCCACTTGTTCGTCGGCAATCGTGCCGTCTTCTTTCGGGCCGATATCCATTAGGAGGTTACCGCCCATGCTGAGACAGTCAACGAAGGTACGAAGGAGGATGAACGGCGATTTGTAATTGGTGTCGGCATGTTGGTAGCCCCAAGAGTCGTTCATGGTCATGCAAAGTTCCCAGTGACTATCTTTCGGACGAACCACCGGTACGCCTTGTTCAGGTGTGGCGTAATCACCATAGCCTTGTATGCGTGAGTTTACAATCACCTTCGGATTGGTCGAGCGCAACAAGTTGATGATTCCCTTGGAATCCCACGATTCGGCACTTTGTTCCCAGTCGCCGTCGAACCAATATAGATCGGGCTTCCAAGTCTTGTTCAACTCGCTGAGTTGGGCGAAGTTGAATTGTACGAAGCGATTCCAACGCTGAGGGTCTTCCTTGATGCTATAACGGGTTTCTGTTCGCGTCTTGTTGGGATAATCGTTGTGCGACCAGTCGAGTAGCGAATAGTAGAAACCGAGCTTAAGCCCTTGTTTGCGTACTTCCTTAACGAATGGGGCAATCAGGTCGCGTTTGGCAGGCGTGCCTTCTACGACATTATGAGTCGATGTCTTAGTGTTCCACAAGGCCATACCATCATGGTGCTTGGTCGTGATCACGGTATATTGAGCACCACTCTCTTTGATGAGGTCGACCCATTTCTTTGGATCGTATTTAGAGGCGGTAAATCCTTGAGCTTGATTCATGTATTCATCGTAAGGAAGGTAGTTGTTGAAAAACGACCAACTTTCGGAGACTCCGTTGACGGCATAGATACCCCAATGGATAAAAATACCGAGTTTGGCTTCGTCGAACCATTCCATGCGTTTGCTCTTTTGAGCGTCGCTTTCCGGTTGACTAACTTCTTGAGCCGATAGAGGTAAACCGGCAGAAAGAATGGATACTAATGCTAGTATTAGTTTCTTGTAGTTCATAATAGATAATTATAAATGTTTAAAGTTGTGACTTGTTTTAATTTTTATAGGTTGATTAACCAGACAAAGATACATTTTATAGAGGTGGCTAACAAGAGGGAAAATGAAATATTTGCTAGAAAAAAGAGCGGATTAGGGGGGAGCCATCGCGGGGGAAAAGAGTTTTTTATGACATCTTTTTCGGTGGGCGACCCTTAAATAACTCGTGTGGAGTCTGTATCCGAAAGATAGGCTTTGACCTATTCTTTACCATCCGACGGTGGAAATGGAGTAAATGAAAAAAAGAATCAATTTTGCCGGAATCGGACTAAAAAATATGTTTTATACTATCTTTTTGATAATATTTGGAATATTGTATTTGGGTTTCGTTTATTTTTTCCTAAATTGCGGGGGTCTTGCAAAGCCTATTGCTTACTAAATGTTATACCTTAATATATTTATTATGAAGATCGCTCTTTTTGACACTTTGCCGGCATACCCTACTTTCAAGAGTGGGATAAGACGAGCTCCCGATCGAGGTTATTCATTAACACCCGACCAAACTTCCGTGGCATTGAAAAATGCTTTACGATATATCCCGACTAAATTTCATGCACAATTGATCCCGGAATTTCTGGATGAATTGAAAACACGCGGACGTATCTATGGTTATCGGTTTCGTCCGGAAGGTAACTTGAATGCTAAACCGATCGATGAGTATCGCGGGAAGTGTATTGAGGGTAAGGCTTTTCAAGTCATGATCGATAATAATCTTTGCTTTGATATCGCTTTGTATCCGTATGAACTGGTGACTTACGGTGAGACCGGTCAGGTTTGCCAGAACTGGATGCAATATCACTATATCAAGAACTATCTGGAAGAGCTTACTCAAGAACAAACCTTGGTCATTGAGTCGGGACACCCTCTGGGTTTGTTCCGTTCATCGCCCGATGCACCTCGCGTGATTATCACGAATGGCTTGATGATTGGGCAATTCGATAATTTGCACGACTGGAATGTGGCGACTCAGATGGGAGTAGCCAACTACGGACAGATGACGGCCGGTGGATGGATGTATATCGGTCCGCAAGGCATCGTGCATGGCACATTCAACACGTTGCTCAATGCCGGACGTATGAAACTCGGAATACCGCAGGACGGTGATTTGAGGGGACATCTGTTTATCTCTTCGGGTTTGGGTGGCATGAGTGGTGCTCAACCGAAAGCGGCTGAGATTGCCGGAGCAACAGCCATCATCGCGGAGGTCGACCGTTCACGTATTGAGACGCGTCACTCGCAAGGATGGGTGGGACATGTGGCCGAAGAGGTGGAAGAGGCTTTCCGCTTGGCCGATCGGGCAATGGCCGATAAAGTGCCTTGTTCTATCGCTTACCATGGCAATATTGTCGACTTGTTGGAGTATGCCGAACAGAAGGGAATTAAGGTTGAACTCTTGTCCGACCAGACCTCTTGCCATGCGGTGTATGAAGGGGGCTATTGTCCCGTGGGGCTTACTTTCGAGGAGCGTACACGCTTATTGCATGAATCGCCGGAGGCTTTCCGCCAACAGGTGGATGCATCGTTGAAGCGTCACTTTGAGGTGATTAAGAAGCTGGTGGCTCGCGGCACTTATTTCTTCGACTATGGAAACTCGTTTATGAAGGCGATCTATGATGCCGGAGTGATGGAGATCTCGCGTAATGGCATCGATGAGAAGGATGGATTTATCTGGCCGAGTTACGTGGAAGATATCATGGGACCGGAGTTGTTCGACTATGGTTACGGACCGTTCCGTTGGGTGTGTCTGAGTGGAAAACATGAGGACTTGATTAAGACGGATCATGCAGCAATGGCTTGTATTGATGTCAATCGTCGGAGTCAGGATCTGGACAATTATAATTGGATTCGCGATGCGGAAAAGAATAGTTTGGTGGTCGGCACTCAGGCTCGTATCCTCTATCAGGATGCGGTGGGACGGATGACGATCGCTTTGCGTTTCAATGAGATGGTACGTAATGGAGAAGTGGGTCCGATCATGCTTGGTCGCGATCATCACGACGTGAGTGGTACCGATTCGCCTTTCCGTGAGACGTCGAATATTAAAGATGGCAGTAATGTCATGGCCGATATGGCGGTGCAATGCTTTGCCGGCAACTGTGCCCGTGGAATGAGCTTGGTGGCTCTGCACAATGGGGGCGGTGTAGGAATCGGAAAAGCGGTGAACGGTGGTTTCGGTATGGTGTGCGACGGTAGCGAACGGGTCGACCGCATTCTTCGTTCGGCCATGCTTTGGGATGTTATGGGAGGTGTGGCTCGTCGTTCATGGGCACGCAATGAACATGCCATTGAGACGTGTGCGGACTTTAATCGGGAGTATGCCGACGGCTATCACATCACAATGCCTTTTGTGGCCGATGAGGAGTTGATCCGTAAGGCGTTGAAGTAGACTATTTATTGGAGCAAATCATCAGATGAGATGGATCATCGCACGAGATTATCACACGAGATCATCTGATTAAATTAATCTTTATCTCTGATTCTTTTATATATTGATTTTTAGACTATTAATCTTAATATCTTAATAAACACTTAAATAGAATAGCTATGAGCTGGAATAAAATTGTAGAATGCGTGCCTAACTTTAGTGAAGGACGTGATTTAGCTAAGATAGATCAAATTGTTTCTCCTTTTAGAGGAAAACCCGGAGTGAAACTCTTGGATTATAGCAATGATGAAGATCATAACCGCTTGGTGGTGACGCTGGTTGGCGAACCGGAGGCTTTGCGTGATGCCGTGATCGAGGCTATTGGAGTGGCTGTTCGGCTGATCGACTTGAATCATCATCAAGGACAACATCCTCGTATGGGTGCGGTGGATGTGGTGCCGTTTATTCCAATCAAGAATGTGACTATGGAAGAGGCTATCGCCCTTTCTAAGGAAGTGGGACAGGCTTTGGGCGAGAAATATAACTTACCGGTATTCTTATATGAGAAGTCGGCTTCGGCTCCTCATCGTGAGAACTTGGCTGCGGTACGTAAAGGCGAGTTTGAAGGCATGGCTGAGAAAATTAAATTACCCGAGTGGAAACCGGACTTCGGACCGGCTGAACGTCATGCAACGGCCGGAACAGTGGCTGTTGGAGCACGCATGCCGCTGGTAGCTTATAACATTAATCTAAATACGAACGATCTGGAGATCGCTTCGAAGATTGCCAAGAACATTCGCTATATCAATGGTGGATTACGTTTTGTGAAAGCCATGGGAGTAGAGCTGACCGACCGTCACATCACACAGGTGTCGATCAACATGACTGATTATAGCCGTACGGCACTTTATCGGGCGTTCGAGTTGGTACGCATCGAGGCTCGTCGTTATGGCGTGAGCATTGTGGGAAGCGAAATTATTGGTTTAGTACCGATAGAGGCTCTGATCGATACGGCTTCGTATTATCTGGGATTGGAAAATTTCTCTATGCAACAAGTACTAGAGTCTAGAATCATGGAATAATGAATTCCTATTAGATGTGAACGTTAATCATGACTAGAAACCTTATTATTTATAATGCACGGGTGGTGACCCCTACGGGCTTTTCGGCTCGTAAGGGCGCGACCATGTCGCAACTGACTGTCCTTGAACAAGCAACGGTGGAGGTGACGGACGGGATAATCACTTATGTCGGACCGAACCGTGGTGAGAAGCATGAGGGTTTTTATAATAAATACTTTCATGAGGATGCCAAAGGGTGTTGTTTGCTTCCTGGATTTGTCGATTCGCATACGCATTTTGTGTTTGGCGGACAGCGGGCAGAGGAGTTCTCTTGGCGATTGAAAGGGGAGAGCTATATGTCGATCATGGAACGGGGTGGAGGTATTGCCAGTACGGTAAAAGCGACTCGGGGATTATCGTTCGATGAGTTACGTGAATCGGCTGCCGGTTTCCTCAAAAAGATGCATCAGATGGGGGTCACAACCGTTGAAGGAAAGAGTGGTTATGGGCTCGACAGAGATACCGAACTTCGTCAACTGGCCGTGATGCGCAGTTTGAATAATGACCCTCAAAAACGTGTGGATATCGTATCGACTTTTCTGGGTGCACATGCTCTGCCTTCGGAATATAGGGGGCGTACCGACGACTATATCGAGTTTTTGATTCATGAGATGCTTCCTTTGGTTCACGATAACAACATGGCTGTTTGTTGTGATGTGTTTTGTGAGAAAGGGGTGTTCTCGGTTGAGCAATCGCGACGTCTGTTGCTTTCGGCCAAAAGTCGCGGATTTAAACTGAAGTTGCATGCCGATGAGATCGTAACGTTGGGAGGTGCCGAATTGGCTGCCGAACTAAAAGCGCTCTCGGCCGATCATCTGTTACAGGCTTCGGATGAGGGCATTCGGGCAATGGCAGAGGCAGGTGTGGTGGCAACCTTATTGCCGCTGACGGCTTTTGCGTTGAAGGAACCTTATGCTCGCGGACGTGAGATGATCGATGCGGGATGTGCGGTGGCTTTGGCAACCGACCTTAATCCGGGAAGTTGTTTCTCGGGGTCTATTCCGTTGACGATCGATTTGGCTTGTATTTATATGAAAATGAGTATTGAAGAGGTGATCACCGCACTGACATTGAATGGAGCGGCTGCTCTTGGTCTGGCCGATCAGATCGGTAGTATTGAGGTGGGTAAGAAAGGGGACTTGATCTTACTCCAATCGTCCGATTATAACATTCTTCCTTATTACATCGGCATGAATTGTGTGCAGACTACGATAAAAGAGGGAGTGTCTTATCCTGTCAACCTTTGATCACGACTCATTAATCTGATCACAAATATTTAACCTTATAATGAATAACACTATGTTAGTAGATTTGAAAGTAACCGATTTCTTAGATAAAGTGGCAGGAAGTGATCCTGTACCCGGAGGTGGTAGTATTGCTGCCTTGAATGGAGCGATTGCCTCGGCTTTGGCCGGGATGGTAGCGCGGCTAACCATCGGCAAGAAGAATTATGAATTGAGCGAGGAGATTATGAAGCATGTGGCTATAACGACTTACGAAGCGATGGAGGAGTTTGTGGCTCTGATCGATAAGGATTCTGAAGCCTATGATCAGGTATTCGCTTGTTTTAAACTACCTAAGGAGACGCCCGAAGAGAAGGCGGCTCGTAGTGCGGCGATTCAAGAGGCAACGAAACATGCGGCTTTGGTGCCGATGGAAGTGGCTAAGAAGGCATTCGAATTGATGCCGATGATTGCGGATGTGGCTCGCTTGGGTAATCAGAATGCAGTGACTGATGCTACGGTAGCGATGATGGCGGCTCGCTCGGCGGTGCTTGGCGCGTTGCTCAACGTTCGCATTAACTTGGGATCGATTAAGGATCGTGAGTTTGCCGAAGGGTTGCAAGCTGAAGCAGACGACTTGGAAAAGAAGGCCGGTCTCATTGAGAAAGAAATTTTAGATACAGTTAATCAAGATCTACGGTTATGAGCAAGAATGTATATCAAGTTGGCTCAGGAGAGCTAACCCTAGAGATCATTGAACATATCATCAATGATAATATCAAATTAGAATTGGCACCTGAAGCGATCAAACGGATTCAGGACTGTCGCGATTATTTGGATCGGAAGATTGCCGATTCGAAAGATCCCATCTATGGCATCACGACCGGCTTCGGTTCGCTTTGCTCTAAGAATATCTCATTGGATGAGCTGGGTACGCTTCAAGAGAACTTGATTAAGAGTCACGCTTGCAGTGTTGGCGACGAACTTCGTCCGGTGATCATCAAATTGATGATGTTACTCAAGGCGCATGCCTTGTCGTTGGGACATAGTGGGGTACAGGTGATCACGGTACAACGTATCCTCGATTTCTTCAATAACGACGTGTTGCCGATTGTCTACGATCGCGGGTCATTGGGGGCTTCGGGCGACTTGGCTCCGTTGGCGAACTTGTTCTTACCGCTTATCGGCGTTGGTGATGTGAATTATAAGGGACAAAAACGTGAGGCAATCAGTGTGCTCGATGAATTTGGATGGGCACCGGTGAAGTTGATGAGTAAAGAGGGATTGGCATTGCTCAATGGAACTCAGTTTATGAGTGCTAATGGCATCTTTGCGCTCTTGAAAGCGGGTCGTTTGGTGAAACGGGCGGACCTAATTGCGGCGATCTCTTTGGAGGCTTTCGACGGTCGTATCGATCCGTTTGAAGATTGTATCCAACAGATTCGTCCTCATAAAGGTCAGATTGAGACGGGAGAGGCGTTCCGCAAGTTGCTCGACGGTAGCGAACTGATCAAGCGTCCGAAGAAACATGTGCAGGATCCTTATTCGTTCCGTTGTATCCCTCAGGTGCATGGGGCGACCAAAGATGCGTTGCGGTATGTCACTTCGGTGTTGCTGACTGAGATTAACTCGGTGACCGATAATCCGACGATTTTCCCGAAAGAGGATAAGATTATCTCCGGTGGAAACTTCCATGGACAACCGTTGGCTATTTGTTACGACTTTATGGCTATCGCGTTAGCTGAATTGGGTAATATCTCTGAACGTCGGGTGGCTCAGCTCATCATGGGACTCCGTGGGTTGCCTGAATTCTTGGTGGCTAACCCGGGATTGAACTCCGGATTTATGATTCCGCAATATGCAGCAGCTTCGATGGTGAGCCAGAATAAGATGTACTGTTATGCAGCATCGAGCGACTCTATCGTGTCGTCGAATGGTCAGGAAGATCATGTCAGCATGGGAGCCAATGCGGCAACTAAACTGTATAAAATCATGTTCAACCTCGAGCATATCTTGGCGATCGAACTGATGAATGGTGCTCAGGGACTTGAGTTCCGCCGCCCACTTAAAACATCTCCGCTTTTAGAGGCCTTCCTCGCAGAATACCGCAAAGAGGTCCCTTTTGTGAAGGACGACGTGGTGATGTATAAGGAGATTCATAAAACCGTTGCTTTCATCAGTCGTAAAAAAATGATCTATTAAAAGATAAAGATACACTTAGTTCTTGTTTTGTCGATGTGATATCTGGTGGGCAAGAACTCTCATTTTGTTTATTGTTAGTAAGAATAGTTTTTTAGATGCCGGAAAGAATATCATTGGGGTTAGTTAGATATTCTTCCGGCATCAACTATTGGGCGACGGATGTCGGGGCTTCCGTCAAGATCTCTAGTTTGTTTTTTATAATAGATTGATATTGCACTTTCATATCTTCGGGGAGGAATGATCGATCTATATACTCAAACCACTTTTTTGAAACCTTTGTAAATTTAGCCAATAAATTGTCTATAATCTTTGTTTCCAGATTGCTATTGCTCATTGCGGCTTTGAAGTCAGATCGCTTAATTTTGCGTTTCTTTCCGTTCAACGTTAGAGCTAACTCTTCTGTATCTTCGGGCATCACTAGGGTTGTCGAAACCATGTCATAGACCGGAGTGAGTAAATAATGTCCTTTACGCAGGCTATACAGTGAAAAGTTTTTGAGGTGCATGTCTGCATTACCCGTCAGCCAGGAGAAAACAACCTGTTCCCAAAAGTTTACCACATCAAGTTTAGGTACATCGGAGTATTGCAGAATAAGTTTTGCTATCTGTTCATATAATGAAAATGTTTATAATTACACCCATTCGGGTATAAAACTAGTCAATGTGTTTGATATTATACCTTTTAGGGTATAATAATTAATGTGTTTATTTTATTTAGTGATTATCATTCGATCTCCGGCAGCAAGACAATGGCTGTTTCTGGAAAATGTTTCTTCAGGTACGTCGTGATGAACGATAAAGTGTCTTCTTGGATGGTTTTGTCCGCTACCGGTGGGTAGAGGTTGTAAACCACGGTATGAAGCTCTATTCCGCGATGTCGGATGGCTTCCAGACTCAATAGCGTGTGATTGATGCTTCCTAATTTCCCTGAGGTCACAAAGACGAGCGGATAGTTCTTCTCTGCGATGTAGTCGATTGTGAAATATTCTTCTGTGATCGGAACCATCAGTCCCCCTGCACCTTCAACGAGCACCCGATCATACCGTTCGGACAACTGCTGCGTGGCTTGTTCGATCTTGTGGAGATCGACCGGACGTTGATCGATGCGTGCTGCGAGATGAGGCGAGCAAGGGTAGGAGAAGATCTCCGGCATTGTTAACCCCTCTTGATCGTCGATAGTGGGTGCGATACCCATAATCTGACGATGGAGGTCAATGTCTTCGGAATGACCGACATTACCTGTTTGTATGAATTTCTGAGTGATGGTGCGTATTCCTTGAGCATTCCACTGTTGTGCCAGATAGCCTGTAGCATAACTCTTTCCGGCATCGGTATCAATGCCGCTGACAAATAGTATTTCTTGGAGTCTCTCTTTTCGTTTTTCTCTTTCCATGATGTTTTGTTATTTGATTTGGTTATTTAGTTCTATTGTTTCGTTTTATTATTTAGTTCTACTTTTTTCAATCGAGTTGCTCTTCAATTTAGTTTTATAATGACCGCACATCAGTGCCATGACGACCGTATGTTGCCGACACAAGCACCGTACTTCAGCGCGATGGCGACCGTATGTCGTGGGCACAACGACCGTACTTCACGATCACAAGCACCGTATCTCACGGACACAACGACCGCATCTCACGAGTATAAGCATTGTATCTTTGTCTGTTAACTCTTTTAGTGGTGTCAGTTAACTCTTTTGGTTGACCGTTTTTTTGTCTTATTCATCCCGTCGGTTGACTCTGATTAAACTGACTTTTAATTCGGGTTGACTCTTTCTCATTTTATTAATAAGATGAGTTGACCCTAGTTCAACTTATTCATAAATCACGTGGACTCCTTTTTCTTTTCTTTTTCCTTTTTCTTTGCAATGATGTAAATCGGGTGATAGGTGAGCAAAACCAATTTTGGGTTCGATTCTGGGTCTTTCTCATCACCAAATAAGTCGTAATAACGCGCACAAAAGTCCGAAAGATCTTTTCGTGTCCACGAATGATTGGCGTTTTGATGAAGTCCCGTAACCCCCGTTTGCTTCAAGTGATAGAGGACATCCATGGGCGAATGGAATCGCATTGGGATAGACTCCTCGCTCGAATAGATCAAGGTGTAGTCCTTGGCTAACCAGTTTTCTAACTCCTCTTTAGTATGGTAGGGAAGTCCGCGACCGGTGAGCTGCCGGATCTCAGTCATGTTCTTCTCGCCAAAAGTGCTGAAAGCCAGATAGCCCTCTTCTTTGAGAACCTCTTGACAACGAGCAAAAAACTGTTGGACAGAGTCGAACCATTGGAGGGTGGAGCAGGAGGTGATCAGATGAAGTTGTTCCGGAAAAGGGATCTTTTCGGCATCTCCGGGCAAGAAAGAGATCTTTTGGTTCGTTGGGTTCATTAAACGGCGACTTGGTAAACAGTGACTTGTTAAACAACTGCTTGTCGAATCGTCATTTATTGAATCGTCGTTTATTGAGTCATTGTTTGTTAAATCGTCGTTTGTCGAATCGTTGCCCATTGAATGGCTCCTTTCTGAACGACTGCTCATTGAATGGCTGTTCGTTAAACGACGACAACTGTCGAGCATCGGCTGACAGAGGTCGTTCAACCATAAATGATCGGGCCGAAGGTACTCTAATAGGAGTTGAGAATAGAATCCGGTGCCGCATCCGAGCTCGATGATTCGTGCATGATCGGTTGTCGTATACTCTTTCAACAGACGAATCATCTTTTTTGCAATTTTCTGTTGGACGTACGATTCCTCGGTGTAGGTCGCCACTGCTTTTGAGAACCGTTGGGCAACCAACTCTTTAGAAGGTGTCCTTTTAACGGTGGGCATGCTCTGCACGGCTGATGTATTCTCGACGACTGGTATACTCAGAATAGTTGGTATGCTCTGAACAGTTGGTATACTCTCGACGGCTGATATACTCTGCATGGCTGATTTCTGCTGACTCATGGGTGTACTTTCAATCTTGGATTTACTTTGAGTTTCGCTTATGATTTGAACGACGGTCTTGTTCTGAGTCGTTGATGTGCTCTGAATGATAGATTTATCCTGAATGATAGATTTATTCTGAATCATAGAGGGAGGATTGAAGGATGAAACCATTCGGTGAAGAGCTCCGGATCGTAATGGGCGACTTCTCGATACTCAATGATCGCAGCAATCCCTTCCCAAGCACGAGTCTGAGCATCGGGCGTAAAGATCTGGTCGCGTTGTCCAATGATGACTCGATCCCAAGTCTTATCATGGATTTTATCATGGGGCTTATCGCAAATGTTATCGGAAGACTTATCACAAGTGCTATCGGAAAGATTATCATAAGCATCATTACAAGCATCATTGCAAGCACTATTGCAAGTGCTATCGGAAAGATTATTCTGAATATTATTGCAGACATCGTTTCGAACATTGTCTCTAATATTGTCTCGAACATCATTACAAGCTCTATTCCGAACGTGATCGAAAGTCGTCTTTTCCTGAAGAGACGCCTCGTGATCATGTCGGGCAATAGCGGCCAGCTCCTCTTTTAAATCGTCGACCGATCGCTGAGCAGCGTGTGGCAGGAACTGTTGATAGGCTTTGGCCGATCCACACATCCGTCGGTAGAACTTGAGCAGCGACTGTTCGTTAAGCCCGTTAAGTGTTCCGTTGAAGATGACCGGTGCGATGCCTCGTTCTTCGTCAATGGGGTAGGGCGTCCCGTTGATTGCTATCCGTTGTGTGATGGGGAGATCGGTTACTCTAGAGAGAACGATGTCGGCCATACGAACGCCCATCGACCAAGCAACAACGGTGATCGAACGATACGATTGTAATTGGGTAAAGTCGAAATCCAACGAACGATAGTCATAGCAAATCATGAGGTCTGCGTCCAGGCTCGTATTTAGGTTCGCACCCAAGCCCGTATTTAGATCTGCGTCTAGCTTTGGGTCGAAGTCGTTCACTGATAAAAGGCTGTCCCCAATTGATAATAGATTTCTGTCCATTCCCCATCCGGCAAAGAATAAGATCAGATGCGTGGAATGCCCGTGTTGTATGTTATATTGTTGCATCGTTTGAAAATTAAATCAAGTGTTTGAAAATTGAATCAAGTGTTTAAACGTTGAATCAAGTTTATGTGAATGGTTTAAAATAACGTGAATCGATCATCTGAACGTTTAGGTCAAATTTTAGTTCAAACGTTTAAATCAAACGTTTAAATCAAATTTTAGGTCAAACCTTGAATCACAGTAATCAGTTGTCCGATCTCTTCTTCCGTGAGGTTGGCATTCAGCGAAAAGCGCAACCTTGAAGTCCCTTCGGGAACCGTTGGCGGTCGTACCGGAAGGACATAGAAGCCATGATCTTGTAGAGTTTTGGCTAGTCGTACAGCTTCACGGCTTTCTCCGGCCAATAGCGGCAGGATATGACTCGATGAGACGATCGGACCTCCCAAACGGGCGAGAGCGTCGTGCAACAGTCGACTGATGCGCTGAAGGTGTTCGCGGCGGTCGCTAAATCGCTCGAGCTGACTCAAGACAAAGGAGGTCCATTCGATGTTGATCGGTGGAAGCGCCGTGGTGAAGATCAAGGTACGCATCTTATTGATGAGATAATCGCGGATCGGTTGACGACAAACGAGATAGGCGCCGACTGAAGCGAGGGCTTTTCCAAAAGTGCCTACCAGAAAGTCGATCTCTTGAATACAGCCGTGTTCTTCCGCACAGCCCAGACCTCTCTTTCCTCGCACCCCAACGGCATGAGCCTCATCAATATAGAGCCAAACGTTTGGATAACGTTGCTTCAGCTCAACCAATCGGGGCAAATCTGCCTCATCGCCATCCATGCTGAAAACACTCTCCGATACGAGAATGATACGCTCAAACTGAGCATGATGCGTGTCGAGTAAGCGTGCCACCTGTTCCAAATCGTTATGTCGGAAGCGAATGCTCTTTGCTGTGGAGAGACGGATACCATCCACCAAGCTGGCATGGACGAGCTTATCGGCCAAGATCAAGGTATTGCTATCGCTGATGGCGGGTAAGATGCCCATGTTGGCATGATATCCGCTATTGAAGACCAGAGCCGCTTCCGTTTCAAACAGGTGTGCCAATTGTTCCTCCAATGTTCGGTAGATGGAGAAGTTGCCGGTGAGCAGTCGAGAAGAGGAGGAAGTAGGGATGAATCTCTCCGGGGTCAATCGATCGAGGAAGGCTCGCCGCAGATCAAGATCTTCGGCCAGTCCCAGATAATCGTTCGACGAGAGATTGAGCATCGACTGTTCCCCCACTTGGATCTGCTTCCCGTGATGATCGATCTGTGGTAAAGAACGGTAGTTGTCTACCGCTCTTAACTCATTCAGTCGTTGCTCTATTGAGATTAGTTGTTGTTCCATTTAGATTGGTGTAAAAGTGAAGTTGACTTTTATTGCTCCGTTATTGAAATTAGTTGTTGTTCCATTTAGATCAGTTGTTGTTGCATAGAAAAATGTGAAGTCATCATCATTGTTTGTTTTCAAATGGTTTTCGAGTTTAAATTTGTTTTTAAATTCAAGTCAACGTGGAGTCAACGATTTTAACTTTCAAGTTCTTGAACCACCTTCAACAAGCTCGAGGTTAACCGGCGGAGTTGTTCCCGACTGATGATGAATGGTGGCATGATGTAAACCAATCGTCCGAAAGGTCGGATCCAAACCCCTTCCTCCACGAAACGGCGTTGGATGAAAGCCATGTCGACTTCCGATCGGGTTTCTATGACGCCAATGGCACCCAATACCCGCACGTCGGCTACTTGTGGAAACGCTTTGGCCGGTGCCAGCTCTTCTTTCAGTTGTTGCTCGATCTGATTCACCTTGGCTTGCCAATCGGAGGAGAGCAGAAGTTCTACCGAAGCTGCGGCAACGGCACAAGCGAGTGGATTGCCCATAAATGTTGGTCCGTGCATGAAGACTCCGGGAGCATGGTTCGAGATGGTGTCGGCTACTCGGTTGGTGGTGAGCACGGCCGATAAAGTCATATACCCACCGGTGAGGGCTTTGCCGATACACATGATGTCCGGTTCTACACCTGCATGTTCCCAAGCAAAGAGCTTGCCCGTACGTCCAAAGCCTGTTGCGATCTCGTCGAAGATCAGCAAGACACCATGTTCGCGACAAAGCTTTGAGGCTTCGCGTAAGTATTGTGGGTGGTAAAAGCGCATTCCGCCTGCACCCTGTACGATAGGTTCGAGGATGAACGCAGCAAGGTTGTCTTGTTCTTTCTCGAGCAAGGCGCGAAGAGGCTCGATCTCTTGGGGATCCCATTCACCGTGAAACGTGGAGTGAGGTGCCGGAAGGAAATGACGAATCGGCAACGAGGAACCGAAGAGGCTGTGCATGCCGGTCACCGGATCGCAAACCGACATGGCATTCCAAGTATCTCCGTGGTAGCCTGAGCGAATGGTGACGAAATTGTTCTTTTGCGGTTTTCCGGCGGCATACCAATATTGAATGGCCATCTTTAGAGCAACCTCGACGGCTACCGATCCTGAGTCGGCGTAGAAAATCTTTTGTAGGGAAGGGGGAACGATCTTCAGTAGCAGCTGACCGAGTTGAATGGCGGGGTCGTGGGTCAAGCCTCCAAACATGACATGCGACATCTTCCGGAGTTGATCGTTAACCGCTTGGTTCAGAACCGGATGATTGTAACCATGTACCGCACACCACCAAGAAGACATCCCCTCGATCAGGGTTTGCCCGTTGTCGAGCGTAATGGTAGCCCCTTCGGCCGATCTGACTTTATAGACCGGTAAAGGATGGGTGGTCGAGGTGTAAGGGTGCCACAAGTGTTCACGATCGAACTGAGAGGCCGGGAAGTGATACCCTTCTTCAACGATCATCTTTTTATCGTCGGCAATCTTTGTTCCGATGGTGGTTAAGAGGTCGCCCACGAGTGCAGAGTTAATACCGATGTATAGGGCTTTGCGAACGCTATCTTGCGAGAGTCGCATGCGACCTCCGCCAAAACGGAGGTAGACCGTTGGATTGATGAAACGGAAGAGGGCGATGGTCATCAAGACCTCTTCTTCGGTGATTGGAGGGGTGTCTTCTAGCGGAGTGCCCGGTATCGGACTGAGAATATTGATCGGAATAGAGGTGATCTGGAGTCGTTTTAAGGTAAACGCAAATTCAATGCGTTGTTCTAGGCTTTCACCCATGCCGATAATGCCACCGCAACAAACGTCCATTCCCACGCGGCGGGCGGCTTGGATGGTTTCTATCTTTTCTTCTTGGGTATGCGTCGAACAGAGGTTCGGGAAATACGATGGAGCCGTTTCTAGATTACAATGATAGCGTGTGATGCCGGCTGAGTAGAGCGATCGGAGTTCGTCTTCATTGAGTAGGCCGAGTGAGGCACAGAGCTTGATGGAGGATTGTTGACGAAGGGTGTGAACGGTGTCACAGAGGGATGAGATTTGTTTGGGAGAAGGCTTTCGGCCACTGGTGACCAGGGAAAAACGATTGATTTGCTGACGTTCGTTATATTGAGCTTGACGTAGACATTCGTCGGCCGGGAGTAGACTGTAGGTCTTAGCTGCAGTTTGATAGTGAGAAGATTGTGCGCACCATTTACAGTTTTCTGAACACTTGCCCGATTTGGCATTGATGATGGAACACGTATCGAACTCTTTGGAAGCGCGAGCTTCGGTGATCTCATGTGCGGCTGCATAAACCGCTTCACGGTCGGCTAGGGTAGCCAACCAGATGGCCTGATCGATAGAGATATCGATACCGGCCAAGACTTGGTTTTTAATTTCTTCAATAGTCATAGAACTAAAATGAGGTAAAGTTTGAGCATTATTCTGTTTAAGCAGAGCATCAGCCAAGACATTATGATGCAGATGGCCGATCAGAACCTGACGGCCCAGACTGGCAAATGCAGCATAGTTCTTCCTTCCCCAATAACGGAATCGGAGCAGGGTAGTGCTTGTTTTTCTAATGACTGGCTTCATGAATATGCGATTGTATTTATTTAATTTATTTGAATTTGTTTGAATCAAGTGGTTTCTCTTTAATCCGTTTCTCTTTAATCCGTTTCGTTTGTTGGTTAAGATTTGTTGATTAAGATTTGCTCATCAAGGATTGTTTAAAAATTATCGATTATCAATTAGAGGTCGTTGATCAAGGCTCCTTTATCACTGGTGTTGTTTAATTGATGTATTCTATCTTGGCAACAATCACTCGTATCTTCTCACCGGTCTTTCCGGTTCTTAGCAATGCTTGGTGATAATCTCCCGGGAAAAAGATAAAGAAACAGTTCGGAGTGGAGTCGACATATTTCATTCGTGTCGATTCGTAAAAAGTCACATCCGGCTTATATTCTGTGATGGGTTTAGCATGTTTGGCTGAGGTTAGACCAAATCGTTCGGTACCGGTCACCACATACTGTAGGTCGATCGTGTGGCGATGGCCTTCGATCTTTCGTTTTGAAGCCTCTTGTGTTATGGCATCTTCTACATTAATATAAACGTGATCACCGTCGACCGGATAACGTCCCGCAGGCATTTGCGCTAAATCGTGAGTGGCCAACCATTTAAAAGTCTTATCCCATACCGGTTTGTTCTTGTGATATTGTTCTGCAAACACCTTATAGTTTGTGGTTCGATGAGGCATGGGTTGGAATCCGTTGGCCCATTCACCTTGTTTGGCCCATTTACGGGCTTGTCGGGTGGACCACTCTTGCGCATTCGCGGTATGGGCTAGGCCAATCATTAAAAGGAATAGGCCGATTAGAAGTCGTTTTGTCTGTTTCATATGTGTCGAATATTTATCTTTCTTAGGGCAAAGATAACGGAATTTATAGGATGTGGAAAAAATAGAAAATGATTTTTTCTTTAAAAAGATGATTAGAGATGGGGGCATCGTTTCTCGGCTTATAAACTTTTTGAAAAAAAATGTAGGATGACTTTAGTAAGGTTTGCATGTAAACTGTATTAATAGTAAATACAAGCTTGCTATTTGTTAACCAACTTTAAAAAATATAATATTGTGCATTATGAATTATAGCTAAATCCCCATTATTACGTAGGATATAGTCCTATCCCTCTTATAAGTATTTTAATACCTTAATTACAATAACTATTACTAAACAAAAAACCATCAAAATGAAAAAAAACATTAAACACAAGTTTAGACACTTGTTCTTTTTTCTGTTGATTATTCCGGCATTCATTTATGCTTCGGCTCAGGAAGCGTATGTGAATTTTAACCTAAGAGATGTGCCATTGGGCAATGTCTTATCTGAAATAGGAAAACAGACTTCTTTTTCGATAGTCTACAGTACGAGTGATATTAATCCTAGCCGTATTGTGTCTATTAAAGCTTCAAATGAAAAGTTGACTTCAGTGATGAACCGACTTTTGAAAGGAATGAACATCACTTACTCTATAGTGGACGGACACATTGTTCTTTCCGTAAAAAAAGAAGCGAGCAAGCAGCAAAAAAATAAAATGAAACTTTCGGGAAGTGTGGTCGACTCTAAAGGAGAGCCGCTTATTGGCGTGAGTGTCTTTGTTAAAGGAGACAAGACCGGAGGGATCACAGATATAGACGGTAATTTTACTATTCAAGCGGCGAAAGGGGATCTCATTGAGTTCTCATACGTTGGATATACGTCGAAAGTTGTTGAAGTGGTCGATGCTAAAGTCTTAAAGATCGTATTGAGTGAAGATACAAAGGTTTTGGACGAAGTCGTGGTTACAGCTTTGGGTATCAAACGTGCTCAGAAAGCATTGAGCTACAATGTGCAAGAGATTAAAGGCGACGAGCTGACTGCGGTTAAAGACGCGAACTTTATCAATTCACTTCAAGGAAAAGTAGCCGGTGTTCAGATCAACAATTCTGCCGGTGGTATCGGTTCTGCTTCAAGAGTGGTGATGCGCGGAAGCAAATCAATCACAAAAGATAATAATGCTCTTTATGTGATCGATGGTATCCCAATGTTTAACGTTAGCTTTGGTGCATCAAATGGTGCATATGCCACTCAGAGCGGATCGGACGGTGTGGCTGATATCAACCCGGACGATATTGCAAGTATCAATATGTTGACTGGCCCTTCCGCTGCTGCTCTATACGGTAGTGAGGCGGCAAACGGTGTGGTACTTATCAATACAAAGAAAGGAACAAAAGAAAAGACGACATTGAACTATACAAATAGCACGATGTTCTTGAATCCTTATATCATGCCGAAGATGCAGAATCGCTATGGTAATCATAGTGGCGATTTCGGAAGCTGGGGAAATCTGACCGACAAACGTTATGACCCGGAGAAGTTCTTTAATACAGGAGTTAACGTAATCAACTCGGTTTCGTTCTCTACCGGAACAAGTCGTAATCAGACGTATGCTTCGATCTCGGCAACCAATGCTATGGGTATTTTGCCTAACAATAGCTATGACCGTTATAACTTCTCGATCAGAAATACCGCGACTTTCTTAAAAGAGAAGATGACGGTAGATGTTGGTGCGACTTATGTGGTACAGGATGATAAGAATATTACTGCTCAGGGACAATATTTTAATCCTCTACCGGCACTTTACCTTTTCCCGCGTAATGAGAACTTCGAGGAGGTACAGTTGTTCGAACGTTATAGCGCTAGCCGTGATCTTTACACTCAGTTCTGGCCTTATGGTGATAACGGTTTGAGTTTGCAAAATCCTTACTGGATCATGAAACGTATGAATCGTGAAACATCGAAGAAACGCTACACACTTAATGGTTCGGTGACTTATAAGATTGCGAATTGGATTAATGTGGGTGGTCGTCTTAAAATCGATAATTCGGATTTCCGTTTTACACAAAAACGTTATGCTTCAACTCTGACCACTTTTGCCGGAGACAATGGTTATTATTCTGATCAAATGCGTACCGACCGCCAGATCTATGGTGATGTGATGGTGAATATCGACAAACGGATTGCAGACTTCTCTATTTCTGCCAATATTGGAGCTTCAATCACCGATTTACAATATGAAGAAATGGGTGGAGCCGGAGACTTAGCCGGTATTGCCAACTTCTTTACGACTAGAAATATTAACTACGAGAACAATTATAAGCCTAAACAATTTGGTTATCACGATCAGACGCAAAGTGTGTTTGCTAACTTGGAGATGGGTTGGAAGAGTATGGTTTATTTAACCTTAACCGGAAGAACCGACTGGCCAAGTGCTTTAGCTTTTACTAAAAACAAATCATTCTTCTATCCGTCTGTCGGAACATCTGTCGTTCTTAGCGAGATGTTTAACCTGCCGGAAGCGATTTCTTATGCAAAGATGCGTGGATCGTATAGTAAAGTGGGATCTTCTTTTTCTCGTTACTTGTCGAATCCGGGTTATGAATTCAACGAACAATCGCATCAATGGGCTTCAGCAACCAAAATGGCGGCTCTTAATTTAGTACCTGAAGATACGCAGTCTTGGGAATTTGGTTTGAACCTTCGCCTCTGGAACGACTTCTCTTTTGATGCCACTTATTATAAATCGAACACATACAACCAAACATTTACTATAACTCTTCCATCTTCAAGTGGATATTCATCTGCAACTTTACAAACCGGAAATATTCAAAATGAGGGACTTGAATTGGCTCTTGGATATGGACACACTTGGGGTGATTTCTCTTGGAACACCAACTTAACTTATACCTTGAATCGCAACAAGGTTAAACGTCTAGCCGGAGGAGCTAAGAATCCGTTGACCGGAGAGGTCATTGAAATGGATGAATTACGTCTTGGAACACTTGGCTTCGCCGGTTATGGACCTCGTGTCATACTCAGAGAAGGTGGTACAATGGGCGATTTATATGTCGATAAAGGTTTGAAAACCGATGGTAATGGCGCGATCTGGGTGGATTCTCAATCGGGTAAATTGGCGGTAGAGACTTACGATGCTCCTAAAAAAGTGGGAACGATGAATGCTAAATATAATATGGGATTCAATAACACCTTTGCTTATAAAGGTTTGAGTTTAGGCGTGGTGTTAACGGCTCGTGTCGGTGGACTCGTGGTTTCTAATACTCAAGGTGTACTCGATTATTATGGCGTTTCTGAAAACTCGGCAGTGGCTCGCGATAAAGGTGGCGTTTCGATCAACAATGGTTTCGTCGATGCGAAGACGTATTATCAAACAGTTGGTGGTGCAACAGGAGGTTTAGGTCAATATTACTTATATAGTGCGACTAATGTTCGTTTGCAAGAGTTGAACTTGAATTATACTTTACCGAAAAAATGGTTTAAGAATAAGGTCGGATTGACTCTCGGTTTGGTGGGTAAGAATCTTTGGATGATTTATTGCAAAGCTCCTTTCGATCCGGAAATGACTCCGTCTACCACAAGTAACTACTACCAAGGAGTGGACTATTTCATGCAACCTAGTACGCGAAATATTGGATTTAACGTTAAACTTTCATTCTAAAATTATCGAAACATGAAAAATAAAATATGGAATATTGTCGCCATTGCTGCTATTTCTCCATTGTTATGCTGTTGCACAGGTAACTATGAGGAATACAATACTAATCCTTACGAACCTCATAAATTAAATCCTCCGATGCTTTTTGCACAGATGATTACAACAGGCATCAATGTTCAACAGAACGACAACCAGATGATCGACCAAATGGTTGGTGGCCCGTTCGGTGGTTATCTTACCATGGCAAACTCTTGGGGAGGATCAAACTTTAATACGTATAATCAGACGGATAGCTGGAATCAGATTCCGTTTAATACGCCTTTTGAGAAATTCTATCCAAACTACTTTAAGTTAGAACAGGCCACCGGAAGTAAAGGACATTTCTGGGCCATGGCTAAGTTGCTTCGTGTAAATACCATGCATCGGGTGACCGACTGTTACGGACCAATTCCTTATGGCATGATTCAAGCGGGTAAGATTAGTGTGGCATACGACTCACAGGAAAATGTTTACAAGCACATGTTTGAAGATTTGGACTATGCGATTAAGACCTTAAAAGATTTTGTAGCTGAAACGTCACTACGTCCTTTGGCGGGATACGATGCGGTTTATAACGGAGATTATAAGATGTGGATTCGCTATGCTAACTCTTTGAAGTTGCGATTGGCGATGCGTATCAGCAATATCGCTCCGGACTTTGCTAAAACTAAAGCTGAAGAAGCGGTTATTGATCAGGGAGGATTGATTGAAACAAACGATCAGAATGCCATGGTTAATGTTGGAGCTGAACCTAATCCACATTGGTTAGTTGGTTTCGGTTGGGGTGAAATTCGTGCCAATGCAACCATCATGAGTTATATGAATGGTTATGAAGACCCTCGTCGTGCCGATTATTTCACTGAATCAACTTTAGCCGGTGATAAACTATATGCAGGTATGCGTTCAGGTTTAGCGGGAGTACAACCGGCTACTTATAAGCAATACTCTATTCCAAACTATGAGCAGAAAGATAACATGATGATGTTCTGTGCTGCTGAAGTGGCTTTCTTACGTGCAGAAGGAGCCTTGAGAGGATGGAACATGGGTGCCGGAACCGTACAGAGCTTTTATGAGCAAGGGATCAGATTATCTTTTGAACAACATAAAGCAGGCGGAGTCGATGGTTATCTAGCTAACAATACCTTAAAACCGGAAACATTTGCTGATGTTAAAGGTAATGCGAGATGTGGTTATGTTCCTAAAACTCAAATCACGATTGCTTGGGATGAAGCGGCAGCTTTTGAAGAGAAGATGGAGCGTATCATTACTCAAAAATGGATTGCAAACTTCCCATTGGGTTTTGAAGGCTGGGCAGATTATAGAAGAACCGGTTATCCGGAGATTTTCCCAACGGTCGATAACTTGAGCCAAGGGGTGATCAATACAGAGCGTCAACAACGTCGTTTGTCTTTCCCATTCTCTGAGAAAAAAGGAAATAGTGCCAATGTAGAAGCTGCTGTCGGATTGCTTGGTGGTCCTGATACTGGTGCTACAGACCTTTGGTGGGCTAAGAAAAATTAAACTCTAAATGAATTTATTATGAAAAAAAGATCTAGTATATATATAACATTATTCACACTCATGGTTAGTGTGATGTTTGGGTGTAGCGATTGGACGGACTCTGAAGCAAAGGACTTCTTTGAAAAGCCATCAGAAGATTATTACAAGAATCTTAGAGAATACAAGAAGAGCGATCATCAAATGTGCTTTGGCTGGTTTGGTAACTGGACCGGAAAAGGTTCTTCGATGGTGAACTCTATGATGGGACTTCCCGATAGTGTCGATTTTGTTTCTATTTGGGGAAACTGGAGAAACTTAGATGAAGCTAGAATTGAGGATAAACGATTGGCTAAAGAGGTGAAAGGTATTCGTGCTTTAGTGTGTTTCATTGTGGCTAATGTTGGTGATCAGCTGACTCCTTCAGAGGTTCGTCAGAAATATGCAGAGAATGGATTTGCTTCCGAGAGTGAAGCGGTGAAAGATTTCTGGGGATGGGTCGATGGTGATGATGAAAAGATACAAGCGGCCATCGATAAGTATGCCAATGCAATTTGTGACACCATCGATAAGTACGATTATGATGGATTCGATATCGACTATGAACCTCATTATGGCGCTCCGGGTAACCTAGCCGGAGGTCCTGGAGGAACAAATCGTATGGATCTGTTTGTAAAAGCGTTATCGAAACGCATCGGACCGAAATCGGGTACGGGACGTTTGTTGGTAGTAGATGGTGAACCTCAATCGATGCCTGCGGAAACAGGACCTTATTTCGATTACTTCATCGTTCAAGCTTATAGCTGTTCTGGTGATGGCAATCTTGATAGCCGATTGAAAAGTACAATTGACAACTTTAAAGATGTGTTGACTCCTGAAGAGGTGGCAAGCCGATATATCGTGACTGAAAACTTTGAGTCGTTGGCACAAACTGGAGGTACTAATTTCACTGATCGTTATGGAAATAAGATGAAATCGCTTGAGGGAATGGCTCGTTGGTCACCTATTATTGATGGCAAATTGATACGTAAAGGTGGAACAGGTACTTATCATATGGAGTACGACTATCCTAATCAAGATGCAACTTATATGGAGTATCGATATATTCGCCGCTCTATCAGCATCATGAATCCCTCTGTTAAATAATAAAACCGATTACTGTTATGAGACAATTTAAAATAAAAAATTATGCATTAGCGGGGTTAATTTGCTTCAGCATGTTGACCGGCTGTGATAATGCTGAATATAAAACCATTGATAATGCGATTTATTGGGAAGAAGCATCTACTGCTTTGGCAACCAAAGTGACGGTGGATCCTCAATCGCCTATTACAACTTCGATTAAAGCTCGCTTGGCTGCTCCTTTAACATCGGATTTAGAAGCTGAGATCGAGATTGATCAAGACTTTTTGAATCAGTACAACCAATCAAATATGGCTTCTTTCGAAGTCTTGCCTAAAGAGTTCTATTCTTTTGATAAAAAGGTGGTGATTAAAGCGGGTGAGGTTGAAGCGCTTTCCACTGATATCTCAATTTTACCTTATCAAACTCCTAACGGTGAGCAATATGCTCTTCCTGTAAAGTTGAAGGTGACAAAAGGCGACGTGACTTCTATCGGGCAATCCGGTCATTTTATTCTTTTACTTAACCAACCGCTCGTACAGTCTGTTCCGCAACTTCGTTCGGCCAATAAGGCGGTGACTAACCCGGATATTCCATGGAATGAGGTGACTAGCGAATGGACCTTAGAAGCTTGGGTACAAATGGACGGTTTCGCGATCAACAACCAAGCACTCTTTAATTCCGGAGGTAAAGGAACAGAAGTTTATATTCGTTTCGGGGATGCTTCAATTCCATACAACTCGTTGCAGATTAAGACGCAGGGTTCTCAGGTAAATACCGTGACTCTGTTTGAAGCTAATAAATGGTATCATGTGGCTATCACTTGTAGCTCTAGCGGATTGGTAACGGTTTATATTAATGGGGTTAAGGATGTGGCTCTTCAAACGAAGGGAGCGCCGACAAACTTCGAACAAATGCAGATCGTTTCTAGTGGAAGCTGGTTCCGTAACCGTTGTATGATGGCTCAACTTCGTCTTTGGAAAGTCGCTTTGACACCGACGCAGATTCTGTCGAATATGTTCTATGCGGCGAAATCAAGTGATTCTAACTTGATGGGATACTGGAAGATGGATGAAGCTGAAGGTAATGTCTTCAAAGACAGCACACCTAACGGTAGAGATATGACTGCCGGAGGAACATTCACTTGGACTGAGAAAATTCGTTTTGATAAATAACTGATTCAATGAAAGATCATATTATGAAAAAAATATATCATCAATTATTCATGATTTTAGGCTTATGCGTCATGGGGTTAAACACGTCTTGCAGCAATGACGCTGACTTCAATGAATGGAAGGCCACGTATGTATATCTCGAGAGAGCTGACCACTTGATCACTCAAAAAGTGTATAACCTCTCTCATGATGCTACTGGAATCTCAGGCGACGAAGTCACGACGACTTTTGTGGCTAAAATCCAGAAGCCGATATCTTCGGATATCGTGGTCGATTTATCGACAGTCTTTGGTCAGGATCAAACTGATCAGGTACAGATGAGCAAGAAACAAGTCACCATTAAAGCCGGAGCAACCTCTTCTGAAGAGGTTACGGTATCTGTTCCGGATTGGAGCTTCCAATTGGATAACCTTGCAAAAACAACTTATGCGTGGTCGATTTCTATCAACGCTCTTAACAGTAAGGATGGTAACGTTCGTGTGAGTAGCAATCTTGGAACGATCAACCTTTCGGTGGTGAAGAGTGCTTTCATAAATATTGCATCTGGAGTTCCGACAGAGGGTGCATTAGTGGCAGATCGTTCGGGATGGAACTTAAAGGTTGAAGATGGTACACGTGGTGGAGCTGTGACCAATCTTATCGACGGTAAAACAAATACTGACATTGCACGCGATGGTGGAGAAGGATTTTGGATCACTGTCGATTTGGGTCAGGTCTTAACGTTGACCGGAGTACAAGCTCGTTTCTATGGTTCTTACTATAGTGCTCGTAATGTCGAACTATTTGTGTCGAAAAATGGTGTGGAATGGGTTTCACAAAGTTCTGTCGAGACTTATGGCAGCATGCAAAACATCCGTTTCTTACAACCTGTTGAAACACGCTATTTGAAATATGATATGAATAGAATAAGTTCCAATACGGTAAGTGTTACAGAATTTAATGTATATGCCAAATAAGTAGGGTTTGGTTATTGTTCATTACTCTTTTCCGACAAGGAGAGAAACGGCGACGTTTTTCTCCTTGTTTTTTTATGTCAATGAAAAAACAGCTATCTTTGTTCGACTAATCGATGAGACTAATGAATAAAAAAACTTATTGCAAGGTGCTTACCATTGCCGGAAGTGATTCGGGTGGTGGGGCCGGTATTCAGGCTGATATTAAAACGATTGAGGCACATGGCTGTTTCGCGACCTCTGCCATTACGGCTATTACGGTGCAGAACACTCTGGGCGTACAAGCGGTTTATCCGGTAGACGCCGAAGTGGTTGTACAACAAGCGAAAGCCGTTCTTGAAGATATCGGAGCCGATGCTATAAAAATAGGGATGCTTTGTCATGCTGAGATTGTGAGACGGGTGTCTGAACTCTTGGCGACCTATTCGGTTCGGAATGTCGTTCTCGATACAGTGCTGGCTTCAACTTCAGGCCGCAAGATGCTCGATGATGAGGGCATTGATGTTTTAAGGGAGGTCTTGATTCCTTCTGTGAGAGTCATCACACCGAATCTTCCTGAAGCTGAAATTTTACTCGGTCAGTCTATTCCTAATGATGAGTTTAGGTCCAATGATCGGTCGCTTGGCGATTATGCAAAGCGTCTATCTTTCGGTCGTAAAGTCTCGGTGTATTTAAAGGGAGGACATCTGAAGGGTTCGAAGTTATGCGATTGGTTTTACAATGCAGAAACGGATGAACTGATTAAGATGGAAAGCGATCGCATCGATACGGTGAATACTCATGGGACCGGTTGCACCCTTTCATCGGCCTTGGCGGCCGGCTTGGCTCAGGGACGCTCGCTCAATGAGGCGGCCAATGATGCACATACGTATGTCCGTCAAGCCATTCAGAGCGGGGCTGACTTTTCTATTGGTGAGGGGCATGGTCCGCTGAATCATTTCTTTCGCTAGAGCAAAGTAATGAAAGAACAAATTAATGGAAGAATGAATGAAAAACTAATTTGAGTGAAGACTCTAAATACAACGCTAAATCAACTGAACATGGCTTTATTCCAACCGATTGATCTTGAGACGTGGAAACGTGCTCCATATTATCTCCATTTTTACGAGCAGACTCGATGCACTTATAGTCTGACCACGAACTTGAATATTACTGCTCTCTTGCAACATGCAAAGTTGAAGGGGGTAAAACTATATCCGATTTTGCTTTATGCACTAACTCAAGTCGTCAATCGGCATGAAGAGTTTCGGACGACAATTAATAAAGATGGGGTCTTAGGATTCTGGCAAGAATCAGTCCCGTCTTATACCATATTTCACCCTTCGGATGAAACGTTCTCTACCTTATGGACAGAGAGTAGAGGAGGGCTAGAGGAGTTTCTCGTTTCTTACGCCTCCGATATGGCGACTTATGGACATAACTCCGGGCTTTGTATAAAACCGGAAATGCCAGAGTCTATTTTTCATGTTTCCTCTTTACCTTGGACGACGTTTACTAGCTTTAATATTAATGTCTTTTCCGATGGCAGTTATCTATTGCCTATTTTTACTTGGGGAAAATATGTTGATAATCAGGGTGAATGCCTCATTCCACTTGCCGTTCAAGTCCATCATGCTGTGTGCGATGGTTTTCATGTTTCCCGGTTGATTTCCGAGTTGCAAGAGCAGTTAGATGGTCTTGCTCTTGAGATTTCATCATGGAAATGATCCCTAAGAATTATTAGGGTTAAAAAAAGTAAAATAAGGGCCTTACTGCTCATTTTTTTATTTACTTTGCGGTAGTAAAGACAAAGGGGTGCCCAAGCATGGGCTGAGATTATACCCTACGAACCTGATGCAGTTAGTACTGCCGAAGGGATTGTGTTTCTCCACATTTTTGCTCTTCATTATAGCACTTCTTTGGATTTACTTTCACCCTTAATACCTATATGGAAATGAAAGTAATGGTCAATAATCAAGAAGTCGAAACCTCTTATTCTGTCCTTCAAGAATTTATTCAAAGCCTCGATGTGTCAATCGATGGAATTGCAGTCGCTGTGAACAACCGCTTAGTTCAACGGGTCCATTGGGATACCTTTGTCCTTCAGGAAAACGATAATATCGTTATCATTAAAGCGGCTTGCGGAGGATAAAGAGGATGCTTAACTTACAATTTATTACACATCGCACCTCTCGCTTTTCAGAAATCGAAGGAGCGCGTTTAGCTCTGGAAGGTGGATGCCGATGGATTCAACTTCGTATGAAGGAGGCTTCTCCTGAAGAGATCGAACAAGCAGCCGAACAATTAAAACCGATTTGTCGCTCGTATGGCGCGACGTTTATCGTCGACGATCAGGTCGAGATCGCCCAACGTCTTCAGCTCGATGGGGTTCATCTGGGGCGGCACGATATGCCGGTCGACGAAGCGCGCCGGATGCTCGGTCCGTCCTTCATCATTGGTGGAACGGCCAATACGATGGATGATGTCCGTCGTTTGTATCACGCCGGAGTCGATTATTTAGGCGTAGGTCCTTTTCGTTATACCACTACCAAACAAAACTTAAGTCCGATTCTCGGTTTAGAGGGCTACGCTTCTATTCTTCAACAGATGAAAGCAGAAGGTATCGACTTGCCTTTAGTGGCCATCGGAGGCCTTACACAGGCTGATCTTCCGGATCTCTTGCGGGTAGGCATTACCGGCATTGCACTTTCCGGATCGATCTTGAATGCAGCCGATCCGAAGGTGGAAACGGAACGCTTCTTACAGAGCGGCTTACGCTAAAGGTTCAGACTTCCGAGAGATCAAGATCGATCGTCAATAGACGGTTTTAAGATCGATTGCAGAACTCAAGTTCTAAGATCGGTCATAGACATAAAAATATAATAACATAAAAACATAATGACATAATAACATTAATAGTTATGAAGAAATTAATGGTTGCAGGACGTGAGTTTACTTCGCGTCTCTTTTTAGGAACAGGAAAGTTCGATTCCAATAGTGTGATGGAACAATCCATTTTGGCTTCCGGTACGGAAATGGTAACGGTGGCGATGAAACGCATCGATTTGAAAGATGACAACGACGATATGTTAGGACACATCAAGCATCCTCATATTCAGCTTTTGCCGAATACCTCCGGGGTTAGAAATGCCGAAGAAGCCGTGTTTGCCGCACAAATGGCTCGCGAAGCGTTTGGTACCAATTGGTTGAAACTAGAGATTCATCCCGATCCTCGTTATCTGTTGCCCGATTCTGTCGAGACCTTAAAGGCTACCGAGCAGCTCGTTAAGTTAGGTTTTGTGGTATTGCCTTATTGTCAGGCCGATCCGGTGCTTTGCAAACAATTAGAAGAAGCCGGTGCGGCAACTGTGATGCCACTTGGAGCACCTATCGGTACAAATAAAGGATTACAGACACGCGATTTCATACAAATCATCATTGAGCAAGCGGGCATTCCCGTGGTGGTCGATGCCGGTATTGGAGCTCCTAGTCATGCCGCAGAAGCGATGGAGATGGGGGCATCAGCCGTCTTAGTCAACACCGCCATTGCCGTTGCCGGTGATCCGATCGAGATGGCCAAAGCCTTTAAAGAATCAGTGATGGCGGGCCGCCGTGCTTATGAAGCCGGCTTGGGAAGTCAGGTGCTGAATCTACAAGCCGTAGCTAGTTCGCCTTTGACAGCCTTTTTAGATTAATGATTAACCCTCAAAAAGAAGAATCAATTATGGAACAAAAAATAAAGTTCTCTCGCTCAGAAAAAGTCTATCTGCCCGGTCAGCTGTTTCCTGAAATCCGTGTAGCGATGCGCAAGGTTTCGCAAGTTCCTAGTGTACACGTCGATGGTGATGAAAAGTCATATACCCCCAATCCCGATGTCTTGATCTACGATACCAGTGGCGCTTTTAGTGATCCGAACGTCGAGGTCGACTTGAAGAAAGGGTTGCCCCGCCTGCGGGAGTCATGGATTCTTAAGCGTGGCGATGTGGAGCAATTGTCGGAGATCTCTTCGAGCTATGGACGCATGCGTCGAGACGATCAAACGCTCGATCACTTACGATTCGAACATATTGCTTTGCCTTATCGGGCGAAAGCCGATTGTGCCATTACGCAGATGGCCTATGCCAAACAAGGCATCATCACTCCGGAGATGGAGTATGTGGCGATTCGTGAGAATATGAATTGCGAGGAGATGGGCATTCCAACTCCTATCACTCCCGAGTTTGTACGTCAGGAGATTGCCGAAGGACGTGCCGTACTTCCGGCCAATATTAATCATCCCGAAGCCGAACCGATGATCATCGGACGAAACTTCTTGGTGAAGATCAATACAAATATTGGAAATTCAGCGACGACCTCAAGCATCGACGAAGAGGTGGAAAAAGCGGTTTGGAGTTGTAAGTGGGGAGGGGATACGTTGATGGATCTGTCTACGGGCGATAATATCCATGAAACACGAGAATGGATCGTACGGAATTGTCCCGTTCCGGTAGGCACCGTTCCCATCTATCAAGCGCTGGAGAAAGTGAATGGCGTGGTCGAAGACTTGACGTGGGAGATCTATCGTGATACGTTGATCGAGCAATGCGAACAAGGCGTCGATTACTTTACGATTCATGCCGGCATCCGCCGTCATAACGTCCATCTGGCTGAGAAACGACTGTGCGGTATTGTGAGTCGCGGAGGAAGTATCATGAGCAAATGGTGCTTAGTGCACAATCAAGAAAGCTTCTTGTACGAACACTTCGACGACATCTGCGATATTTTGGCTCAATACGATGTTGCGGTTTCGTTGGGCGATGGTCTTCGTCCGGGATCGATCCAAGATGCGAACGATGAAGCTCAGTTTGCAGAGCTCGACACCATGGGCGAACTGGTGACCCGTGCTTGGGCGAAGAACGTGCAAGCCTTTATCGAAGGTCCGGGACATGTGCCGATGCACAAACTGAAAGAGAATATGGACCGTCAGATCGAGAAATGTCACAACGCACCGTTTTACACCCTCGGCCCTTTGGTGACCGATATTGCTCCGGGTTACGATCACATCACCTCGGCTATTGGAGCCGCACAGATTGGATGGATGGGCACGGCGATGTTGTGCTATGTCACCCCGAAAGAACATTTAGGATTGCCCGATAAAGAGGATGTGCGCGTAGGTGTGGTGACCTATAAGATTGCCGCCCATGCTGCCGACTTAGCCAAAGGTCACCCGGGTGCTCAAGTGCGTGATAATGCCTTAAGTAAGGCGCGTTACGAGTTCCGATGGAAAGACCAGTTCGATTTGTCGCTCGACCCGGAACGTGCTCAGACCTATTTCCATGCGGGACGTCATACCGATGGCGAATATTGCACCATGTGCGGACCGAACTTCTGTGCGATGCGCCTCTCGCGTGATTTGAAAAAGACGAAAGCTTCGGATGAGAACTTGCCGGATGAGAACTTGTCGGATGAGCAGTCTTCGGATGAGAAGTTTTAAACCTCAAAAAAAGAAAAAAGATGTTTTCTGAAGAATTAGAAAAAATAGATTGGAAAGAGACCACAGAGGCCATCTATTCTAAGACTGAAGCCGATGTGCAACGTGCATTGGCTAAAGACGGACAGCTGGATGTCAATGATTTTATGGCACTGATCTCTCCGGCTGCAGAACCTTATTTGGAAACCATGGCTCAGTTGAGCCGAATGTATACGCTTCGTCGGTTTGGGCGTACGATGTCGATGTTCGTACCGCTTTATCTGACGAACTCTTGTACCAACTCTTGTGTGTATTGCGGATTTCATATCAGTAACCCGATGAAACGCACCATTCT
This sequence comes from Bacteroides sp. QWL-09, assembly GCF_058683585.1. NCBI lineage: Bacteria > Pseudomonadati > Bacteroidota > Bacteroidia > Bacteroidales > Bacteroidaceae > Bacteroides > Bacteroides sp. QWL-09. Next base: position 703,499 of record NZ_CM178748.1, read on the forward strand.
GACTGACGAGGAGATGGTCAACGAATATCGAGCCATCAAGAAACTTGCTCCGTTCGATAACCTATTACTCGTTACCGGAGAGAATCCTGTTGCTGCAGGGGTGCCTTACATCGCCCGTGCTCTCGATCTGGCGAAACCCTATTTCAGTCAGCTGCAAATTGAGGTGATGCCTCTTAAGGCAGAAGAGTATGCCGAGCTGGTCGGTCATGGACTGAATGGAGTGATCTGCTTCCAAGAAACCTACAATAAGGCCAACTATAATATTTATCACCCTCGTGGGATGAAGTCGAAGTTCGACTGGCGAGTGAACGGGTTCGACCGTATGGGACAGGCCGGGGTACATAAAATTGGTATGGGGGTCTTGATCGGACTGGAAGAATGGCGCACCGACGTGACCATGTTGGCTCATCATTTGCGTTATCTGCAAAAGCATTATTGGAAGACGAAGTATAGCGTCAACTTCCCACGGATGCGTCCATCGGAGAATGGCGGTTTTCAGCCGAATGTCATCATGAACGACCGTCAGTTGGCCCAGCTCACCTTTGCGATGCGTCTCTTCGATCACGATGTGGATATCTCTTATTCCACCCGTGAATCGGCGGAGTTCCGCGATCACATGGCAACGTTGGGGGTGACCACCATGAGTGCCGAGAGCAAGACCGAACCGGGAGGATATTACAGCTACCCGCAAACGCTCGAACAGTTTCACGTCAGCGACGAACGTAAGGCGCTGGAGGTGCAACAAGCGTTGCGTAAGCAGGGACGCGAACCGGTTTGGAAGGATTGGGATGCTTGTTTCGATCGTGCGTAAAAAAGAGAAAAGGCATGAGATATGATAGACAAGTCATGCTCCCGGAGATCGGAATCGAAGGGCAGCAAAAACTCAAACAGGCCAAAGTACTGTTGGTGGGGGTCGGGGGACTAGGGTCGCCCATTGCTCTCTATCTGACGGCCGTCGGGGTGGGGACGATCGGTTTAGTCGACGATGATCGGGTGAGCCTGACCAATCTGCAACGACAGGTCTTGTATACCGAGTCGGAGATCGATCGTTTAAAGGTCGACTGTGCTTCGGCTCGTCTTCAAGCGTTGAATAGCGAGACACAGATCAAGACTTACCCCATGCGACTGGAGGCCTCCAATGTGGCTTCGGTGGTTTCGGCGTACGATATCGTGATCGATGCTTGTGATAATTTCGAAACCCGCTATTTACTCGATGAGGCTTGTGGACAACTCGGTATCCCTTATGTTTATGGAGCGATCTCCGGATTCGAGGGACAAGTCTCTGTGTTTCATTATGGCGAAGATCCCAGATCTTATCGTCTGCTTTATCCCAATCGGGAGGCTTTGATCCAAACGACACCGTTCAAAGGTGTTTTAGGTGTAACGCCTGCTGTGACCGGAAGCATTCAAGCATCCGAGGCCATTAAGATAATAACCGGCTGCGGTTCTGTGTTGAGTGGAAAGCTCTGGACCATCGATCTACGTACGTTAGAATCGCATATCATCGCTTTCTAACCGTATCGCATGAGCATTTCCCTCTTTGATGAAGGTGTATGAAAAGCCTATTGGTTTTCATGCACCTTCATGTTTAAAGACGGTCATGCTGTTCTCAAAAACCTCTCCTAACTCTTCTCCAATTGCTCGTTTTTGTTTATCTTGCAGACGTTTTAAGCCAATAGAGGCTGTTTAAAAACTCTGAACATGAAAAACATTAAACATTTAACTAGCAAACTACTACTGATTGGCTTTGTTTTAACTCTTTGTGGTGAAACAAATGCACAGATCAAGCTGACCGATAAGGGTCGCTCAAAATCAAGAATTGTATTAACAGAAGGTCATGCGGTCGATCGCACGGCGGCGACCTTACTACAAACGTTTGTGCAGCGTATCTCAAACTGTACACTACCTATTGTCGATCACACAACGCCCCGTCGAGGAGATGTGGTGATCGGGGGAGAAGTGACGCCCGACTTAAAAGGGGATGGCTTTTCGCTATCGACCCATAAAGGAATACTCACCATTGCAGGAAAAGATAACGGAACGGTTTATGGCGTCGTGACCTTGTTGGAACGCTATTTAGGAGTCGATTATTGGGGAGAGAACGAATATCGTTTGAAGGCAACGCCAACCATCGTCCTACCCGAAACGATTCAACTCGTGGATAATCCGGCTTTCCGCTACCGTCAAACACAGTTCTACGGCATGGCCAACGACTCAATCTATAAATGGTGGAACCGTCTTGAAGAGCCTAAGGAGGTCTTTGCTGCCGGTTATTGGGTGCACACATTCGATAAATTATTACCCTCGGCAGTCTATGGCAAGTCCCATCCCGAATACTATTCCTATTTCAAAGGCAAACGTCACCCGGGTAAGGCGAGTCAGTGGTGTCTGACCAATCCTGAGGTGTTCGACATTGTGGTGCAACGTCTGGATTCTATCTTCAAAGCAAATCCCGATCAGAAGCTCATTTGCGTGAGTCAGAACGACGGTAACTATACCAATTGTACTTGTCCCGATTGTAAGAAGCTCGACGACGAAGAGGGTGCACTCTCCGGAAGTTTGATTCATTTCATCAACCGTCTGGCGGCTCGTTTCCCCGATAAAGAGATTGCCACCTTGGCCTACCTTTATACCATGAATCCGCCGAAGCATGTGAAGCCGTTGCCTAACGTGGTGATTATGTTGTGCGATATCGACTGTAATCGGGAAGTCTCACTTACCGAGAATGCTAGCGGACAAGAATTCACGAAAGCGCTCGAAGGATGGGCTAAACTCACTAATAATATTTTCGTTTGGGATTACGGGATCAACTTCGACAATTATTTGTCGCCTTTCCCTAACTTCCATATCTTACAAGATAACATTCGTCTGTTCAAGAAGAATCACGTGACCATGCACTTCTCACAGATTGCCAGCAATCGCGGAGGAGACTTTGCCGAGTTGCGTACCTACCTCGTTTCTAAGTTGATGTGGAATCCTGAAGCAGATGTTGATTCCCTAACGCATCATTTCTTAAATGGCTATTATGGTCAGGCCGGTCCTTACCTTTACCGCTACATCAAGATGATGGAAGGCGCGTTGATGGGTAGCGGGCAACGGTTGTGGATCTATGATTCTCCGGTATCGCACAAGCAAGGCATGCTGAAACCGGCATTGATGCGTCGTTACAACCGGCTCTTCGATGAGGCTGAACAAGCGGTGGCTCACGACCCTCAATTCTTGGCTCGTTTGCAACGCACGCGTTTGCCTCTTCAGTATTCAGAACTGGAGATTGCACGTACCGAACCGACCATGGATGTCGACGATATCACCCGTAAGCTCAATCTCTTTGAAGAACGGGTGAAACAATTTAAGGTGCCGACGTTAAACGAACGCTCTAACTCTCCGGTCGATTACTGTCGCTTGTATCGCGAACGTTTCATGCCGGGCCGTGAAAAGAGTTTGGCACTTGGAGCTCCTGTTCAGTTCATCACTCCGCCGTCCGGACGTTATGCCGAGATCGGAGCAAAGGCGCTGACCGATGGTCTCTTCGGCGGGTCGACGTTTGTAGAGAGTTGGATTGGCTGGGAAGGTGTCGATGCATCGTTTGTCGTGGACTTAGGAAAGGTACAGTCGATCCATAGTGTCGAGACCGATTTCCTTCATCAGATTGGGGCTTGGATCTTGGCTCCTTTGAAGGTGGTTTACTCGTATTCGGAAGACGGAACGAACTATAAGGCTTGGGGAACGCACGACCTGCCCGAAGATCAGTCGAATGCTGTGAAGTTCATTGGCGTGAAGAGTGACTCACCGTCTCCGCTTAAGGCTCGCTATGTCAAAGTAGAGGTCACCGGAACAAAAGTGTGTCCGACGTGGCATTATGGAGTGGGGCATAACTCTTGGTTCTTTATTGATGAGGTCACAATAAAATAAAAAAAGAGGGGTAGACGTTAGTAGTTTGCCCCTTTCGATTGTATTATTATATAAACATTCTAACATAAACAGTATCTATTACTTATGAATTTACAACCAAATGAAAGCACGCCTAGCCGTAGATCGGTTAGTCCTCTGTCTTGGGTTCCCACAGCCTATTTTGCTATGGGTCTTCCCTTTATCGCTATTAACCTCGTCTCTGTTTTCATGTTTAAGGATCTCGGTATTTCCGATACCCAGATTGCTTTCTGGACCTCCATCATCATGATGCCATGGACCTTAAAGTTCCTTTGGAGTCCGTTCCTTGAGATTTATAAAACCAAAAAATACTTCGTTGTCCTCAACCAGTTGTTGAGCGGCGTGCTCTTTGGAGTGGTCGCTTTCTCGCTGTTCTTCGATTATTTCTTCGCCATTAGTATCTCTACCATGGCGGTGATCGCTTTAAGCGGTTCAACCCACGACATTGCTTGCGATGGGGTGTATATGCAAGAACTCGATCAAGCCGATCAAGCTCGATATATCGGCGTACAAGGTGCTTTCTATAATGTGGCTAAGTTGGTCGCTAATGGTGGACTCGTTGCTCTTGCCGGTCAGTTGGCCGAGCATTTCGGAGCCATCGAAGGAGCACCGTTGAATGCTAATATGGGAGCTTATTCTACCGCTTGGATGGTGATCTTTGGCGTGATCTCCGCCATCTTGATCTTGATCGGATTCTATCACATGCGTATGTTGCCTTCCACTCAAAAGCCGGCTGTCGGTCATAAGACCTCTCGTGAGATCTTGAACGAACTGGTTTTGGTCCTTAAAAACTTCTTCTCAAAGAAACATATCGTTTACTATATCTTCTTCATCATCCTTTATCGTTTTGCCGAAGGATTCATTATGAAGATTGCACCGCTCTTTCTGCGTGCACCGCGTGCCCATGGTGGGTTAGGGTTGACTCTAACAGAGATTGGTACGCTGAACGGTATCTTCGGATCGGCGGCTTTCGTCCTCGGTTCTTTATTAGCCGGATTCTATGTTTCCCGTTTTGGGTTGAAGAGAACCTTGTTCTCTTTGTGCTGCGTCTTCAATCTTCCGTTTGTGGCTTACACCTTCTTGGCTGTTGTTCAACCGGAAAGCCTCTCGTTGATCGGAGCCTGCATTACCTTGGAGTATTTCGGTTATGGCTTCGGATTCGTCGGGCTGACTTTATTTATGATGCAACAGATTGCTCCGGGCAAACATCAGATGTCGCATTATGCCTTTGCTTCAGGGATCATGAATCTTGGAGTGATGCTTCCGGGAGCGGCGAGTGGTTACTTGAGCGACCTTTTAGGCTATCGTGATTTCTTTATTTATGTCTTGATCGCAGCTATTCCGGCGTTCATTATCACCTGGTTTATTCCATTTACTTACGACGATCAGAAAAAATAAGAAGCACCTATCGACATTTTTCCTATTTTTGTAGAAGATTTGGGAGATATGATGCATCTATAGCATAACATACAGAATATAGAAAGAAAAAAATAACTAACTAAAACTACCACTTTAATGATGAGTTCAATTAAAATTGCAGGTCAGGCCCTGCCTTCAATGCCTTGGGAAGACCGTCCGGTTGATTGTAAAGATGTGGTTTGGCGTTGTTCTGCCAATCCGATTATTCCTCGTGATCTGCTTCCTACCTCGAACAGTATTTTCAATAGTGCTGTTGTTCCTTTTGAAGGTGGGTATGCCGGTGTGTTCCGTTGTGACGATACCAACCGTCGCATGCGTCTTCATGTGGGTTTCAGCAAAGATGCTGTGAACTGGGCCATCAACGAAGAACCGTTGACTTTTGAGTGTGATGACGAAGAGATCGGTACTTGGGTTTACGGTTACGATCCTCGCGTTTGTTTCATCGAAGATCGTTACTATGTGACTTGGTGTAACGGTTACCACGGTCCAACTATCGGTGTAGCTTATACCTACGATTTTGTGACGTTCCACCAGTTGGAGAACGCTTTCATTCCGTTCAATCGTAATGGTGTGATGTTCCCTCGTAAGATCAACGGTCGTTTTGCGATGTTGAGTCGTCCGAGCGATAACGGACATACCCCATTTGGAGATATCTTCTATAGCGAAACACCCGATATGGAATTCTGGGGACGTCACCGTCATGTGATGGCACCGGCACCATTCGAGAAGAGCGCATGGCAATGTACTAAGATCGGTGCAGGTCCTATTCCTATCGAGACCTCCGAAGGTTGGTTGCTTATCTATCACGGCGTGTTGGCTTCTTGCAACGGTTTTGTGTATAGCTTCGGTTCAGCTTTACTCGATCTAGACGAACCTTGGAAAGTGAAATACCGTTCAGGTCCATACCTTCTTTCGCCTCAAAAAGATTACGAATGTATGGGTGATGTACCTAATGTTTGTTTCCCATGTGCCGCTCTTCACGATGCTGACACCGGACGTATCGCTATCTATTATGGTTGTGCCGATACCGTGACCGGATTAGCATTCGGATATATCGATGAAATTATAGAATTTACAAAACGTACCAGTATCATTTAGAAATGAAGCATCGTTTATTAATTTATACTTTGGCTTTCTCTCTTTTACCCTTCGGGGTAAAGGGCGAAAGCCTTTCGTGTTTACAGGCTGACCGGCAGACCGATCAACAGACCGATCAGAAATTGCCGGTCGACTATGTTGATCCGTTCATTGGAACCACCAATTTTGGGGCGACCAATCCGGGTGCAGTCTGTCCGAACGGCTTAATGTCGGTGGTACCATTCAATGTGATGGGGTCGTCGGACAATAAGTACGATAAAGACGCTCGTTGGTGGTCGGCTCCTTACGAGTACCACAACACCTATTTTACCGGTTATTCGCATGTCAACTTAAGTGGCGTAGGGTGTCCCGACCTGGGTTCACTTTTACTGATGCCCACGACCGGTGCTTTGAATGTCGATTACAAAGACTACGGGAGTAAATACAAAGACGAAAAAGCCTCACCGGGTTACTATACCAACTTCCTCACCAAATACGGTATTCGTACCGAGGTGACTGCCACCCCACGTACCGGATTGTCTCGTTTCACGTTCCCCAAGGGAGAAAGCCACATCATCCTCAACTTGGGTGAAGGGCTGACTAACGAGACGGGCGCCATGGTTCGCCGGGTGAACGATCGTGAGATTGAAGGTATGAAGTTGCTCGGCACCTTTTGCTATAATCCGCAAGCCGTCTTCCCGATCTATTTCGTGATGCGCGTCAGCAAAGCGCCTAAAGCCACCGGCTTTTGGAAGCGTCAACGTCCGATGGTCGGTGTAGAAGCCGAGTGGGACAAAGATAGTGGCAAGCTAAAGCTCTACCCGGGTTATGGTAAAGAACTGGCCGGAGACGATGTTGGTGCCTATTTCACGTTCGACACGGAAGAAGGCGAGCAGCTCGAAGTCCGGATGGGCGTTTCATTTGTCAGCATGGCCAATGCCCGTCAGAACTTAGACCAAGAGCAGACCGACCAACATTTCGATCAGATTTACGCTCAGTCGCGTCAACGTTGGAACGACGACCTCTCGCGCATCTTAGTCGACGGAGGAACCGCCAGTCAACGTACCGTATTCTATACCGCCCTTTATCACCTCCTTTTGCATCCGAACATCTTGCAAGATGTCAACGGTCAATATCCGGCGATGGAGAGCGATAAGATCCTGACGACCAAAGGCGATCGCTATACCGTTTTCTCTTTATGGGATACCTACCGTAACGTCCATCAATTGCTCACGCTTGTTTACCCCGAACGTCAGATCGAGATGGTGCGTACCATGCTCGACATGTATCGCGAACACGGTTGGCTGCCTAAGTGGGAACTCTTCGGTCGTGAGACCTTGACCATGGAGGGCGATCCGAGTCTTCCGGTTATCGTCGACACTTGGATGAAAGGCTTGCGCGACTTCGATGTCAATCTGGCTTACGAAGCCATGTACAAGTCGGCCACCCTTCCGGGTAAAGACAACCTGATGCGTCCCGATAACGACGACTACTTGTCGCGCGGTTATATTCCTTTGCGTTCACCTTACGACAACTCCATCTCTCATGCCTTAGAATATTACATTGCCGATTATGCGTTGTCGCGTATGGCCGATGCCTTAGGGAAGAAGAAAGATGCCGAGTTGTTCTACAAACGCTCATTAGGCTACAAGCACTATTACTGCAAGACCTATGGAACGCTTCGTCCTATTCTTCCGAATGGCGAGTTCTATAGTCCTTTCAATCCGATGCAAGGCGAGAACTTCGAACCGAGTCCCGGATTCCATGAAGGTAATGCTTGGAATTACACCTATTACGTTCCTCATGATGTTTATGGTTTAGCCAAGCTGATGGGAGGGAAGAACGCTTTCGTCAAGAAGCTTCAGATGATCTTCGATAAGGGACTTTACGATCCGGCGAATGAGCCCGATATCGCTTATCCTTATCTGTTCTCTTACTTTAAAGGCGAAGAGTGGCGTACCCAAGAACAGACCCAACGCTTGTTGGCGAAGTTCTTCACCACAAAGCCCGATGGTATTCCGGGCAATGATGATACCGGAACGATGTCGGCCTGGGCGATCTTCAGCATGATGGGACTCTATCCCGACTGTCCCGGAAAACCCGAATACACCTTGACCACGCCGGTGTTCGATAAGGTGACCATCCGTCTTTCTCCCAAATGGTACAAAGAGAACGAACTGGTCATTACCACTCATCGTCCCACTTCAGAAGCGAAGTACATCCAAAAGATCTCGATCAATGGACGTCGATATAACAGTTATCGAATGACCCACGACGAGTTGATTCATGGACGGACATTGCATTTTGACTTAAAATAAAACCTCCCTTAGAGGGAGTACAGATTAAGGTTATAGCTCGTAAGAACTATAACCTTAATTCGTCAAATAGAACCGACTTTAAACGATGAATACTCTATTAAAACTATGAACACTCCAAAAACACTCTTGATAACCCTTCTTGTCCTGCTCACCTCCCATACGGTCTGGGGACAATCCATCGAACTGATCAACAGCCAATCCGACTTTGCTCGTAAGGCTTCCATGCTAACGAACGGCTATGCCCGTAAGATCTCAGGCGACGACATCACCTACAGTAACCTTTGGGATACCCAAGATCAAGCTTTCCTCACGCGCACCACCACCGGCAAGATGGCCATCGTCTGGGCGTCCGAACCCACCAAGGCGGCCCCCGACGGACAAGTGCATTTCTTCCTGTTGGTTTGTGTCGATCAAGCCAATGCCCCACTAAAGTTCAACTTCTATATCAACGATCGCCCATACGGTGCCTTCACCAATTTCCATGAAGCCACACAGACGGTCGACCTCTCACATGGAGCGCGTGCCGACTTCCGACGCATTGGTCGTAACGACTGGGGCGATGGGGCCTGCTTCATGGAACTCACCGTTCCCGCTTCGCAGCTCTCCATCGGGCAACCGGCTACGTTCAAGCTGGTCGGCGAGAACGCTTCAGCCAACAACTGGTTCATGGTCTTTAAAAACAAAGACTTAGTGCGTCAATTGGTTCACCGATCGGAAACCGATGCCTGCTTCAGTCTTAAAACAGATGGTGGTAAGCCCCATCTTGTTGCCCCTCAAAAATACAGCGGAACCGCCGTGCACGTATCGGTCAACGGGAAGAAACCCCAAACCGTTCGCTTTGTGGCCCGTCATTCCGAGTCCATCCTCGACCTCAGCTCGCTGCTGACCAAGAACGAATCTCTGCAAGCCCTTCGCGTGGGTTCAGCAGACCACGAGTGGTTTGCCATCGATCGCCTTGCCACCTTCAAAGACAGCATTTATCTCGATGGACACACCCTAGTGAAGTGGAGCCGTCCCACTGCTACCGAATATATGAAGCAATGTTCGTACTCCACCGCTCCCGATTATCTGGCACGCATCGCGAAAGCCCCTTGGCAACAGTCGCGTGTTCACATCATGGTCTCCTCTCATCAAGACATTGCCTGGATGGATACCCCATACCGTTGCATCGAGAAGCGCGACGATGTGATCATCACCCCCGCACTCGAACTCCTAAAGAAACACCCCGACTATCGTTACGACATCGAAGATGTACTGATGGTCGAAGAATATATCGCCCGTAACCCGCGCAAGCGTGCAGAGATTGCTCACTTCTTGGCTAACGGACAGCTCGGTGTCGGAGCCAGCTATACCCAGCCCTACGAAGAGATGCAGACCGGTGAAGCCTTGGTGCGACAGTTCTATTACGGTCAGCGCTACCTTAAAGAAAATTTCAACGGTTACCAAGGGCGCAGTTATTGGAATGTCGATGTTCCCGGACGCACCTTGCAGATGCCACAGATCCTAAAGAAGAGTGGGGTAGAAGGTCTTCAGTACAGTCGCCACGAGCGCGGTCTCTACCGTTGGATGTCGCCCGATTCGAGTACCGTGATGGTGCACACGCCGGGACATTACGGGGTTGCCGCACAGTTCCTCCGTAAGACCCCCGAAGAAGGATTAGAGTCGTTTTACACTTACGTCGAGACGCTTCCCGATGTACGCAGCGATAAGAGCAAAGCGCCCGTCATCGGCATGCTCTCCGCCGAAGACATGGCCCCCGCACATACCTATTACAATTGGATTGACAAGTTTGCTGCCTTCAGCGACCGGATGAAGAGTCCGATGCCCAAGCTGCAACACTCCACGTCCGATCGCTTCTTTGCCGATCTGAAACAGAGCAACCCGGTACTTCCGATCCTGAAAGGCGAACGTCCCGATATTTGGATATACATTCACGGTCCCGGACACGAACGCGCGTTGACTACCTATCGTGCAGCCAACCGTAAAGCGCAATCGGCCGAAACGTTCAGTACCATTGCTACCCTCTTGCGTCCCGAAGCCTGTGCCTATCCGAAGCGAGAGCTCGATGCCATTTGGAAAGACCTCATCTACGCCGATCACGGTTGGGGCGGCAATGGCGGACACGTCACCGATTCCCTTTTCCATGCCCGTTATCGGGAAGCCGATGCCTTAGCCGGTCAGCTCACCGAGCAAGCCGCACGTTCCATCGCGTCACAGATCCGTTTCAACGATCGCCGTGGCACCCCACTGGTGGTGTTCAACCCCTTGTCGGTAGTCCACAGTGCGCCCGTCACCTTCACCGTCGACCCGCGTGACACCCCGATCGACCGTCTGACGCTGACCGATGCGAAAGGGCAGGAGATCGCCTATCAGATCAGTGGAAGCACGCCGACCCGTGTCACCCTCGAGTTCATTGCGCAAGACCTGCCATCTGTGGGATACGTCACCTATTACCTCAATGCCCGTCGCCCGAAGCACCCCTCGTCCGCCTTCAAACCCGAAGAATCGGCCTATTACACTCTGTCGTTCAGCGACGGACAGCTCACCCAGATCACCGATCGTACCCTGAACATCGGCTTGTTCGATACCGCCAAGTTCGATATCGGCGAGATCCTTTCCATGCGTTCGGTCGGCAATGGTGCCGGAGAGTTCTCGTCCATCCAACGCCCGTCAATGGAAGAGTTCGAGTCCACCCGTACCCACCAAGCCCGTTGGCATCCGGTCAACACCGGTCCCGTGTACACCCTTTACAAGAGCGAGACCCCGTTTGCCGATGCCACCATCGTGCGTTACCTCAAGCTCTACAAACAGATCAAACGCATCGACTTCCCCACCGAAGTGCTCGGCTTCACCGGACGCGACTATCGCGAGTTCCGTCAAGCCTTCCCGATGCGTCGTCAAGGTCAAGTGAGCTACGACGTCCCCTTTGGTACCGTGCAAGTGGGTAAAGACGAGATTGCCCAACCCGCAGGCGAACGCTATCTCGACCAGCCGTCCGACATCCATCCGCGTAGCGTGACCAACTGGATCGGCTATTCCGATGCCGAGGTGACTGCCCATTTAAGTAGCAGCGTGGTGGTGGCCGATTATATCGATCCGACCCCCGACCCGGTGAGCCAGACCGTTCTTCAGCCCATCCTCTTCGCTTCCCGTCGCAGTTGCCATTGGCTAGGAGAGTTCTACGCACAAAAAGGCGATCATCACTTCCTGTTCAGCCTTCGTACCGATCGTGCGGGCGATGCCACCTCCGGCCTGCAAGCCATTGCGGCGAACCATGTGCCCTCCGTGGTATATGCCCCCGAATCCTATCGCACGGCTCACTTGCCCGAGTGCCTCAGTTTCTTCAGCATCGATGCCCCACATCTATACATTAGCGCGTTAAAGAAACACGAAGACAGTCCCGCTACGGTGATCCGTCTATACGACAGCGTGAACGACGGATCTGCCACCGATGCGCATCTTCGGTCTTATTTCCCGGTGAAGAGCACCCAACAGACCGATCTGTTAGAATATCCGGTAAAAGCTCCATCCGAGGCCTCCCTTCATGTCGGCAATTGTAGTATTGAAACCTATCTCCTTCGATAGTTAGACCAACGAGAGTGGTCCGTCAAAGAGAAAAGCCATCTATTCGAGGTTCAGACCTCCAATAGATGGCTTTTTTATCGTCATCGTTCAATGTACGTCAGTGCCGCACCGATTGCCGTTCGGAACTCCGCATATTGCGGTTTATGGAAGCGCACCCCATACATACTCTCTATCTTCGGAAAGACCTCATCACATTGAGGCAGTTGCGATAAGTTGCCGATCAATACAAAATCCTTGATCGAACTATTGAGTGCCGCCAGCATTGCAGCCTGTCCAATCGACTGAAGCACCAGGTGAATAATCCCCACGGCCAGATCCCCATTCGACGCATTCCCATCCGCCTTACCAAAGTTCGAAGCCGTCGCATCGAGTGGTAATCCCGGTAGCGGCACGTTACAGATATCCTGAATCTGCAGATTGATGTTCGCCACATCACCTTTCAACGCCATCTCCGCAATATGATGAATGTCGTCCGTCTTGAGCAACAGTCGCGCCAATCCTTGCAACGTACCGCCGCCAACGCCGATACCTCCGATGTGCTCAATCTGATCTCCGTCCACCTTCACGAACGACGTACCTGTTCCCATGCTGACCACGATCAGGCGATCCAGGTTCGTCCCCTCCTTAGCGCCCAATCCATTCGCCAAGAACTCCCCCGTTTTTTCGGTCGGCCGTCCATACAACGGTTGATCGATGGCATTACTTCCCACACCGGTTAGCATAATCTGCTCGATCTCTTCTAGTGCAATATTATTCTCATACATATATCGCCCGAAAGCTCCAAACAATGAAGTGACCGGATCCGTTGCCCGGATAAACATCGGTGATTTAATCGTTCCGTGTTCGATACCGACAATTTTTGTCGTACTACCTCCCACATCAATTCCAATAACTACTCCCATCTTTTCTGTTTAAGTAAAAGTTCATTATTTATGACTGCAAAAGTAATCTTTTTCTAAGAAAAAAGGGGTATTTCGAGCCGATATGATCCATGCTGAAATCTTTTTATCCCCTCAAATCATCGACAAAAACCGAATTCAAAGAATTCTACAAAGAAAATAAGAGAGTTTTCGGAGGTTATAACTCCTTGATATAAAGGTTTCAAAAATGGTTTTTCTGTTTACAAAGACCTCATTTTTCATTCAGAAAAGTATTTTTTTTTATCAAAAGATCGACAATAATAACTTTTTATCTCTATCTTTGCCTTTAATAAATCATGTTTTTCAACATTGAGCGGTAGGTTAAACCTGCTGTTCTATTGAACCTCCATGGTTCTGCTTTGTTGATTTCTTATGGCATGATGAGAAGCCTATTGGACGAACGCAAATGAAAAAATTGAAATATGAATAAGAACGTCGCGTTAAAGATATTAATGAACTTTAAATATATCAATCGGTGGATTATTTTTTGTTTTGACCTATTGATCTCCGTTTTTAGCAGTTTAATCACGATATTATTTATCATCTATATCAGTGAGTTTGACTTTTCTTTTACCTCTTTCAGTCTGGTGTTACTTATTTCTATACTTTGTAGTGGCATCAGCTTTTTAATTCTAGGTACCTATAAAGGTATTATCCGTCACTCTACGCTTCTTGAGATCGGTCGTTTGGCGGTCAGCTCCTTGCTTAAAGTCGGCTTGATGATCTTGCCCATCTCTTGCTTAGTTCATGAGATGACCTGTCGGTTCTACATTCTAGGCTCAGTGATCGACTGCTTCCTGACCTTCTTCCTGCTAGTCATTTGTCGTGTGGCCATTACCACCGCCTATCACTATATCATCAGTAACTTCTCCGCCAATCGCGATAAACTCTTGGTTTACATCAATAAGAACGATACCGGTGCATTGACCCGTTCCTTGATCGGACGTCTCGGTCGTTATGAAGTCGACGGCTATATCAGTCTCGATCGTACCAAGTCCATTCGCATTGCCGGATATACCGTATTTCCCGCACAAAACTATGAAGAGTTCCTGCAACTCGTTCGTAACCGTCAGATCAAATACCTCTTGTTCACCACCCATCGTGATGTCGATACCGAACAAGATCGTTTGATCCGTTATTGCACCAAAGCCAAAGTGCGCATGCTCATGCTCCCTTCGGTCGACGAGCTTAAAGACGGTAAGGTGAACTATCGTAACATCCCCGAACTTCGCATCGAAGACCTCTTGGGACGCGATGAGATTCAGATCAATATGGACGAAGTCACTTCACAGTTTGCCGGAAAGATCGTCTTGGTGACCGGAGCAGCAGGTAGTATCGGTAGTGAACTCTGTCGCCAGTTGGCCCAGATGAACGTCAAGCAACTTCTTCTGTTCGATTCGGCCGAAACGCCCCTGCATAACCTTCGTTTGGAATTAGAGAAACGCTATCCCGATCTGCATTTCATCCCCATCATTGGTGATGTACGCATCTCGACCCGTCTTCGCATGACGTTCGAGACCTATCGTCCGCAGATCGTCTTCCATGCCGCAGCCTATAAACATGTACCGTTGATGGAAGAAAATCCGTGTGAAGCCGTTCTGGTCAATGTGATCGGTTCTCGTCAGGTAGCCGATATGGCCGTGGAATATGAAGCCGAGAAGATGATTATGGTGTCTACCGATAAAGCCGTTAACCCGACCAACGTCATGGGAGCTTCCAAACGACTCGCTGAGATCTATGTGCAGAGTTTGGGAACCGCCATTCGTGAAGGTAAAGTCAAGGGACACACTCAATTCATTACCACTCGTTTTGGTAACGTCTTAGGTAGTAACGGTTCAGTGATTCCTCGCTTTAAAGAACAGATCGAAAATGGTGGTCCGGTCACCGTGACCCATCCCGATATCATTCGCTTCTTTATGACTATCCCCGAAGCTTGTCGTTTGGTGATGGAAGCTGCTACCATGGGACACGGAAACGATATCTTTGTGTTCGAGATGGGCAAAGCCGTTAAGATTGTCGATTTAGCCACTCGCATGATCGAGTTGGCGGGATTGACTCCTGATATAGATATTAAGATTGAATATACCGGGTTACGACCGGGAGAGAAACTCTATGAAGAGGTGCTCAGTAACGAGGAAAACACCATTAAGACCGATCATAAAAAGATTATGATTGCTAAGGTAAGGCATTATGAATATGCCGATATTTTAGGCGATTATGAAGAGTTTGAACGGTTGTCTCGTGACGTAGATGTGACTGAAACCGTTACTCTGATGAAGAAGGTGGTACCTGAATTTATCTCTAAGAACTCAAGATTTGAGGCATTAGATCAAGTGATCTAGTTTTATAGCATTGAATTAAATCTTAATCACCGTTCAGCAACGGTTTTATCAAATAGATTGAGAAGAAAACTATAGTTTAGAAATCTTTTATTTTTATAATTCCCTAGTCCTTATTTATTTGTATAAAATTGAATCTTTTTAATTTGTTAAATTAAGATGTAGATTTTATTATAAGAAAGGGAATATCTATTAAGTTTATTATGCGGAATTTTGAAGATTTAAAGATTGCCGTAGCCGGAACAGGTTATGTCGGTCTAAGTATGGCCACTCTTTTGGCTCAACATCATGAAGTCATCGCTGTAGATGTCATTCCGGAAAAAGTGGAAAAGATCAATCGTCGCATCTCACCAATACAAGACGATTATATTGAACGCTATTTTGCTGAAAAAGAATTAAAGCTTACAGCGACATTAGATGGAGCCGCAGCCTATAAAGAAGCTGATTTTGTTATTATAGCTGCTCCTACTAATTACGATCCACAGAAGAATTTCTTCGACACTCATCATATTGAAGATGTCATCGATCTTGTGCTCGAAAATAACCCTGATGCAACCATGGTCATTAAGAGTACCATTCCTGTAGGTTATTGCCGTAGCTTGTATGTGAAATATGCCCGGATATTCAAAGAAAAAGGATGGGATACGACTCGCAAATTTCGTATTCTTTTCTCACCTGAGTTTTTGAGAGAAAGTAAGGCACTTTATGATAATCTTTATCCGAGTCGTATCATCGTAGGTCATCCCAAAATGATTAAACTCTGCGATGAAGAGAATGAAGCTATAAAGACGATAGCCGGTCATCATTTGGAAGAAGCGGCACATACGTTTGCTCGTCTTCTTCAAGAAGGAGCGATAAAAGAAGATATAGAGACCTTGTATATGGGTTTGAAAGAAGCAGAGGCTGTAAAGCTCTTTGCTAATACTTACCTAGCTTTGCGTGTTAGTTATTTCAACGAATTAGATACCTACGCTGAAATGAAAGGTCTCGATACTCAGTCTATCATCAATGGGGTAGGTCTCGATCCACGTATTGGTACACACTATAATAATCCTAGTTTTGGTTATGGCGGTTATTGTTTACCAAAAGACACCAAGCAACTTTTAGCCAATTATCAAGATGTGCCTCAGAATATGATGACGGCTATTGTAGAAAGTAATCACACTAGAAAAGATTTTATAGCCGATCAAGTGTTGTCTAAAGCCGGATATTATGGTTATAGTGATCAAAATAACTATAATAAGGAAAAAGAGAAAGAATGCGTCATCGGAGTTTATCGCTTGACAATGAAATCTAATTCAGATAATTTCCGTCAAAGTGCCATTCAAGGTATTATGAAACGTATTAAGGCAAAAGGGGCAACTATTATCATTTACGAACCTGCAATGGAAGATGGTGAGACTTTCTTCGGTAGTCAAGTGGTGAATGATTTGAGTAAGTTTAAGAAAATGAGCCAGGCGATTATCGCTAATCGATATGATGACTGTCTGATCGATGTGGAGGAGAAGGTTTATACACGTGATATTTTTAGACGTGATTAAGATAATGTCACTCAAAAAATAACACAATAATTTATGAGTAAACGAATGTGTGTCTAACGTCCATAGTTCTATATTACAATGTGCCTTATGTCATTATTAGATATAATAGAGAATAAAGGCAATAAAAAATGACATCACGCTAGATGTCAAAGAAATACTTTACCATGCTGAGACAAGATGAAAACTTCTATGTTCAGCTTTATTAGATACAGCGAGGTCGTTGTGGGTAATTTTAACAAATATAATCTAGAGAGTTATTTACCCTGTGCTTAGTAGTATTCAAGATGATAGAGAAAGACTAAGAAATGCATATCGTAGAGTTATACGCATATCTATGCTTTCCACATTTGTTTGTATGCTTGCCTTGGCTGCTATAGCAAAGCCTATGGCTTTGGTTTTAATTGGAGAAAAATGGATGCAAAGTGTTTATTTCTTGCAGATTATTTGTTTTGCAAGAATGCTTTATCCGTTGCATGCTCTTAATTTGAACATGCTTTAGGCTCAAGGAAGAAATGACTTGTTTTTGAAACTGCAGAATATAAAAAAAATAATTACAATTGTATAACATTGTATATAGTATATTATAGCAGACCTTTTCTTTAAAATGATATTACAGTAAAAATAATAAAACTAACAGCGTCAGCAGAAACTACACCAACGGCCACACATAAATAATTACTCGCAATAATTAGTTAGTGCGGATCTGAAGATGCTTCTTTAATTTTGATAATGGCATTAAATCAATTGAAAATGGGTGCTGCTCTTAATTACGCACTCATCATATTAAATGCGTTAGTGGCATTGCTCTATACCCCATACATGCTTCGTATGATGGGACAGAGTGAATTTGGTCTATACTCTTTGGTGGCTTCAGTAATAAGTTACCTCACAGTCTTAGATCTAGGCTTTGGAAATGCCATTGTACGCTATACTGCAAAGTATAGAGCTGAAGGAAAAACTAGGGAACAGTACGAAATGTTTGGTATGTTCCTTATCCTTTATTTGGTAATTGGTATAATAGCTTTTGTTGGTGGACTTGGATTATTCTTCAATGTGGATAATCTCTTTAGAAACACCATGACCTCAACCGAATTAGGCAATGCAAGAATTATGATGCTTATCCTTGTGTTTAATCTTGCTTTTTCTTTTCCAATGAGTATATTTTCTAGTATAATATCAGCTTATGAGAGATTTGTTTTTCCTCGGGCCTTGAACATTATCAGAGTTGTGCTAAACACATTGATAATGATTGTGTTATTGCAATATGGCTACAAAGCTGTAGCCATGGTCGTTTTGCAGACAATATTTAATGTTTTGACGCTCATTATTAATTATATATACTGTAAGAGAAAACTGCATATAGAAATTCATTACGGAAAATTCCAATGGGCATTCTTGAGCGAGGTGGCTGTATATTCTTTTTGGATTTTTTTAAATGCTATTATGGATCGCATATATTGGAGTACTGGCCAATTTGTTTTGGGTGCAGTAGCTGGTACGGTTGCAATCTCTGTTTATGCTGTAGCAATACAATTGCAGTCTATGTATCTACAATTCTCTTCAGCAATAGCAGGTGTGTTCTTACCGAAGGTTACGAGTATGGTGGTTTTGAATAACAATGATGCAGAACTATCGAATCTATTTATAAAGACAGGCAGAGTACAAAACATCATAATGGTATTTGTTCTTTTCGTTTTCGTCCTCTTTGGGGCTTCTTTCATTCAACTATGGGTAGGTCCTGAGTATAAAGATGCTTATATAATTACAATTCTATTCTTCGTCTCTTTATATGTTCCATTAATTCAAAATCTTGGAATTACTATACTTCAGGCACGTAATCAAATGAAGTTTAGATCTGTACTATATATCATACTTGCAGTTATAGCATTAGGTCTTGAGTACCTGCTTGCTTTAAAATGGTCTGGTATTGGTTGTGCAATAGCTATTTCAGGAGCTTTGTTCATAGGACAAGGCCTTATTATGAATATATACTATAAGAGAAAACAACACATCGATATTACAAGATTTTGGAAAGAAATATTAAAAATGGATGTAGTTCCCTTTATTTATACTTTAATATTTGGCATTACGCTTCGTTGGTTTGATACAGGTTCATGGGTACATCTTATTATATGCATATGCATCTATACAGCAGTATACATACCTCTGTTCTATTATTTAAGTATGAATAATTTTGAACGCTCCCTTGTTAAACCTATTATAAATAAGTTTAAGAGATGATTAATATAATAGATAAATCCAAATGTTGTGGATGCTCTGCTTGCGTTCAGAAATGTCCCAAGCAAAGTATTTCAATGCAAATTGATGATGAGGGGTTTTATTACCCCCACGTAAACCATACCACTTGTGTTGATTGTGGATTATGCGAAAAAGTATGTCCAGAATTACAAGAGTCATCATCTCGATTGCCTCTTGAATGTTATGCTGCGAAAGGTAAAGATATTAACATCGTAAAAACAAGTTCATCAGCAGGTGTATTTTCATTGCTTGCCGAAAAAACGATCCGTAAGGGGGGGGTAGTATTCGGTGCTCGTTTTTCCAATTTGTGGGATGTTGAGCATTCATATACTAATAATTTGGATGGTATAAAACAGTTCCGCAGTTCAAAATATGTTCAAAGTAGAATTGGCAAAAGCTATCAGGAGGCAGAACGCTTCCTTAAGGATGGGCGAGAAGTACTATTTACAGGCACACCATGTCAGATACTGGGATTAAGAACGTATTTACGAAAAGACTACGACAATCTTACATGTGTAGATGTAATCTGTCATGGAACACCTAGCCCTGGAGTATGGAGAGATTATTTACGATATATTATTTCGCCGAAAAGGCGAAATAATACAGTTTCGTCTCCTACCTATTCTTCTCTTTCTGAAGATGATGCTCTTCTTATTAAGGGTATCAACTTCAGAAACAAAAGATTAGGATGGAAAAAATACAGTTTCGTTGTCCTTTCTTCGCAAGGCAAATGCCGAAGCGAAGAAAATTCAGTTTCACAGTCCTATAAGCCTATTGTTCAAGAGAAACATTATTTCAATATGTTTTTTAAAGTTTTTCTTGATAACATTATTTTACGCCAATCCTGTTATTCTTGCCCAGCAAGGAAGGGGCGTAGTGGCAGTGATATATTACTTGGGGACTATTGGGGAATAAACAGGTATTATCCAGAATTCTTTTCACCTGATGGCGTAAGTATGGCATTAGCCTATACAGATAAGGGCGTTGCATTGTTGAAATCCTTAGATCTTGATATTATTGATTTTCAATATGAGCAAACATGCGGCAATGCTAATATAGAATATGATGAGCAAAAACCTAATTGCAGGGCTGAATTCTTTGCTAATTACAAGAATCAGGGTTTTAGTACTGTAATTCATTATTTTAAGGATAAAGACACACATCCTTTTAGAACAGCAGTTTCAAAGATCATTGATCAAATTACAATATTTTTCTCATGAAAGTAGGAATAATAACTCTCCCATTTGAGGCAAACTATGGATGGGCTGTACAGATGTGGGCTTTATATCACACAATAGAGAAATTGGGGCATGAACCAATAATTATTGATAGACGTTGGAATATTGGAAAATCTAGTTTTTTGATAGATATAAAACGCTCTGTATATCATAAGATTCTATGCGGAAGGTTTCATCTGTTTGTAGATGATGAACTTCCAAATAAAACAGCAATTGTTAGGACCACGGAAGAAACAAATGCCGTAACTAAAAATCTTGATGCTGTCATTGTTGGTAGTGATCAGGTATGGAGAATAGAAAATACTCGCTTAGCGGGTTTTGATTTCTTCCTAGACTTTGTAAAAGACAATAGGATTAAACGAATATCCTATGCTGCATCGTACGGTAAAGATACATGGCAGGGTACAGAAGAGGAAACTTTTAGAGTAAAAGAACTATTGAATAAGTTTGACAGTGTTTCAGTTAGAGAGGATTCTGGCGTTGTATTATGTGAGGATTTGTTTGGTGTTCCTGCGGCTCATGTCCTTGATCCAACTCTTTTATTAGACGCGTCTGATTATAATAGCCTACTTTCTAAGTCTCAAAACAGAAATGAGATAGTTACCTACATTCTTGATCCGGATCCTAAAAAAACGGAAATAGTAAATAAGATTGCAGATAGATATGAGGCAAAAATTGTAAACCTATATCCTTCCAACAAATATTCTATCTATAAAAGTATATATGCTTGGCTCGAAAGTATTCGAAATGCAAAGTATGTCTTGGTAGATTCTTTTCATGGAATGGTCTTCAGTATACTCTTCCATAAGCAATTCGCGGTCATTGGTAACGAAAAAAGAGGATTGGCAAGGTTTTCCTCTCTATTAGATATGTTGAGCATGTCTGATAGAATGACAACAGAAATCTCCTATGATACAGTATTGTCAATACTAGAACAAACGGTAGATTATGAAATAGTCGAGGAGAGATTATCTGAAGCTCGTAATAAATCTATGAATTTTCTTGTAAATAGCTTAGGAGATGCTTAGAGAGTTATTATCCAAATATAGAACTGTTCAATATAAGATACTAGGTCGTCACAAATATGGCAGTATGCCTGAAGGAGAATTATGTACACATGACCCTTTTGAAGAAGAGATTAATTACGGAGATGTTGTACACCCATGTGTTCGGTATATAGAAGAAAGTTTTCTTGGTCATAAATGGTGGATGGTATATACACCGTATTATGCTGCTAATGATACTACGGAGAATCCAATTCTTTGCTATTCGGATAGTAATGAGCCTGTTCCTCCAACGCATTGGAAGTTCTTTTGCCAGGTGCAAGGGCAACCAGAGAAAGGTTACAACTCAGATCCGACACTATTGTATTCTGAAGGAAAATTAGTTGTAATGTGGCGTGAAAATCTTACCCCAAGATGTGATAATTCAAATTTTATCCGTGCTACATTCGGGGCAGAAGTAATTTCTGATGGAATTGGTGAAGTCTATGGTCCTCTTGTTGGAACTAATGATTTTGAAAAAGACACTGAGGTCTCTCCAACTTTTATTAAAGGTAAAGATGGCCGTTATAAATGTTTGGCAATGAGTCTTAGGTTTCATTATTCATGGTTTACCAAATTGTCTCCACTTGTAAAAAAAATCCTTGGCCATATCTTTACTATCAGTGATCTTCTTGGTATTTGGAGCCAGCAAAAAAGTTATGGCATTGCTCAATGGAGCTCGGATACGCTTAGTGGTACATATAAGCTTGATAGAACCATTGTATTTTCAAACTGCAATAAACTATATCGCCCTTGGCACATGGACTTCTTTGAATGGAATCACAAGCTATACGCTATCGTTCAGAGCAATCAAAGCAATGCGGATATTTGCCTTGCAGAAAGCGAGGATGGAATACATTTTAATATGTTCCACAAACCTCTTATGACAAATGCTTCATCAGGAAAAATTGGAATTTACAAGCCAACAGGTGGTGTTGTTGACAACCAGTTCTATCTATACTATACAGCACAAAATATCAATGATAGGAAACTGAATCAGTTATTTCTAACAAGGATGTCTTTCCCTAAATTATATGAACTAATAAAAAAATGAATATTCTTTTTTTTCATAATAATGGAATTATACCAACGTCTGGAGGAATATCGCGGATAACGCATACATTAACAGCTTTATTTCGGAGAAAAGGCCATAGGGTAATGCTTGTTGGAGCAAAAAAACTCCAAGAATACGAATATGATGATGAGCAATTTTTTCTTCCGATCGGTTCTCTAAATACAGAAGATATCTCTTTTTTGTCTAGTTTTATCCGAGATAATGGAGTAGATTTAGTAATTAATCAGGCTGCCATGGTACAAGCTTCTGTACTATTTATTGAAACAGTAAAAGCAGAAACTAGTGTTAAAGTATGGTCATGTATCCACAATTCAATATTAACTCAAGTTTATAATTATTCTTTTCAAAAAGAGTATTCGTTAAAGACGCGTCATCTTCAAATAGTCTTCAAGATTCTTAACACTAGACTGGTATCAAATCTCTTAACCTGGGCTTATATCCAGAAATACCGTAAGTTTTATATACATATGGTAAATTCTAGCGACAAGGTCATATTATTGAGTCCAGGTCATAAAGAAGAATTAGAGAGAATGTGTGGAATACGTCACATATCTAAAGCTGAAGTTATTCCCAATTGTGTAAAGGGGAATCCGATTGATAACATTTTAGATAAAAAAAATATTATTCTCTGGGTAGGAACCATTGACTTTTCTGTTAAGCGAACCGACTTGATGCTTCAAATATGGAAAACAGCCTGCGATAAGGGAATTGGGAATTGGCAACTTAAAGTTCTTGGATCTAGCACATATCTGGATGATGCAAAAAGGCTTGCTTCTTCCTTGGATTTAAAAAACATAAATTTTGAAGGTCGAGTAAATCCGGATTCTTATTACAAAGACGCAAAAGTGGTATGTGTTACCTCTACACATGAATCTTTTTCACTTGTCACAATAGAAGGTATGCGTAACGGTTGTACTCCATTTGTTTTTAATAGTTTTCCAGCTGCATCTATGATAGTATCTCATGGAGTTGATGGCGTTTTGGTGAAGCCATTCAATGTTTATGCTTTTGCAGAACAATTGATTTATTATTGTTCCTCACCTAAACTATTATCTCAACTTGAGACATCGTCAATAGTGAAGTCTCTACAATATGATTGTGATACTGTTTATAATAGATGGGCGGAATTATTTAGCGAATAAATCATGAAATTAATTAAGAACTTTTCAATTAATATTTACGAGTTAAATGCCATTCTGATAATGATTGGGTTTCAATTTTTCTCGTTTATACTAACCGATAGTTTCGGTTCCATTATATATAGAGGGCTCGCTTTAGGCATTGCTTGTCTATGTCTGTTAAAAACAAAGAGCTCATATAAAAAATATGACGGTATTAAGCCTTATTTTTTGTTTTTATTGATTTTTATATTAAGAACCTGCTTTGATTTATATTTAGGTGAGTGGTCAGATACACAATATCCAGCTGTTAGAACACAGTGTTTGCTTTATTGTTGGGGCATTGTCTTTATTCCAGTATTAGCTTTCTATAGATCTTTTGATAAAATAAGGTGGATTAGATGCTTATGGGTTTTATTCTTTTTAATCCTAATCATACTCATGTATTCTATTGTGGGAATTTCTGACGCAAAAATGACAGCTGATGGTCGTTATAATATGAATGACAAGATTTCCACAATTACATTTGGTGATCTAGGTGGATATTTCCTTATTTTGACATGCTCTCTATGGTCTTTTGATAAAAGGAAATTTTTAATACTTTTTTATGCTATAGGTCTTGCAGTTGCCATCACTGCGATTGCAAAAGCTGGGTCAAGAGGCCCTCTGGTTTCATCTGTATTTGCATTATTTTTTTATTGGCTGCGATCGTCCTCAAAAACAAAAATCTTGTCAATAATTGCTGCTTTGGGGGTTGTCATCTTTGCAGGCGTTGCGTTCGTTAATTTATTAGAAGATTTTGCCCCCTCTCTATATATTAGAATGATGAATACAATTGTTGAGGGAGATACCGGGAATCGAGATATATTAATGGATATTGCCATTAATAAATTTATTAACTCTCCTATTCTAGGTGATTGTTGGGTAAAGCTTGAGCCACGAGAGTTCTCATCATGCCATAATGTTTATATGGACACATTTGTTTGCCTTGGATTTTTTGGTGGTCTATTTATGGTGTGTTACATGTTACAACTACTCATTAAGGTTTGGAAATTGAGGAAAGAAAAATTGTCTATTGAGGCGCTTTTTATATTTGGTCTTTTCTTATTCAATTGTATGAGAGGATTAACTGGAATTATGTTAGTGCAGAATACAATTTTCAGTTTTTCGATAATTGGAGTTGCAATACTCGTAAAAAAACACTATGCCTCAAATATTAATTACAGATATGATAAACAAAATTAAAAGTGAAGTCGTTGTGTTCTTAAACACAACTTTCCCGATTCAAATGGCTAAACTCCGCTATAAGAAATACTTCAGAAAGTCACTGGACTTAAAAAATCCTACAGATATCAACGCCCAGATTCTATGGGAGTCTTTTTATGCAGATACAACAGAGTGGACACGTCTAGCGGACAAGTATGCTGTTCGAGAATTTGTAAAAGAACGTGGACTCGAAGAAATTCTTGTAACTTTGTATGGTAAATGGGAAAAGGTCGAGGATGTTAATTGGGATATCCTGCCCAATGAGTTCATTCTCAAAACAAATAACGGTAGTGGAACTAATATTGTGGTAAAAGATAAATCTTCGGCAAACATAGAAGAGCTATCTGCTCAACTTAATATGTTCTTGAAGAAGGTAGAAAAACCTCGTGCCTCAGAATTCCATTACCAAGGTATGAAGCCATGTGTCATTGCCGAAGAACTCCTACATAATCCTGAGGAAGACGCAAAGTATACATCAAGTATCATTGATTATAAGATTTGGTGCTTCAATGGAAAACCTTATTCTTTTTTCATTGGTACTAATAGAAGTAACAAGAGTGTTGAGTTCCATTCCTACGACTTGAATTGGATACAGCACAAGGAGCACATGGTTTATGATAAGAAAGGTGGATATCACAAAGAACCAACTTTTGCGCTGCCTAAGCCAAAGAATTTTGAACGCCTATTAGAAATTGCGTCGACTCTTTCAAAAGGGTTCCCTATTGTGCGCGTGGATTTATATGACATTGAAGGGAAAATCTACTTTGGAGAAATGACGTTTACTTCTAATGGAGGAATAATGAATTTTTATACAATGGAGTATGCTGAAGAATTAGGCCGCCAAGTCTCTATGAAAGATTTACTCTCAATAAAGAAGAAGTAACTTACATATATGAAGCTTTGTTTAATATATAATTTTGCTCAGACTATCGCACCGAGATCTTTAAACTGATGAGTGAGACGTTTGATTGCGATTTCGTGTTTGGAGACTCAATGAGTGACGTGAAGAAGATGGATTACGCACTTCTTCAAGGAAATGTGACTGAGACACATACCAAGAGGCTCTTCGGCAGTTGGTATTGGCAGCCTAAGGTGTTGTCGCAGTTATTTAAGGATTATAACCACTATATCCTTCTCGGCGAGACACGCGCTTTGAGTACCTGGATGTTTTGTATCTTAGCTCGCATCTTGAAACCGAAGAAGAAGGTGTATTTCTGGACTCATGGTTGGTATGGAAAGGAAACTGGATTGGAGAACTTTATCAAGAAACTTGAGTTCAAGTTGCCGAATGGTGGTATATTTATCTATAACAACTATGGCCGAGAGTTGATGATCAAGGAAGGTTTTAATCCCGATAAACTATTCACCATTCATAACTCATTGGCATACGACCAGCAGTTGGCTGTTCGCAAGGAGATGAAAGAGACTCCTGTTTATACAGATCACTTCGGCAATAACAATCCTAATTTATTCTTTGTAGGACGCTTAACTCCTGTGAAGAAACTAGACCAAATTCTTCATGCAATGGTAATTTGTAAAAAGAGAGGACAGGAATACAATCTGACATTCATCGGCGGAGGTGAGAAGACGGATGACTTACTGCAGCTGACTAGGGATCTTGGCTTACAGAGTAATGTATGGTTCTTTGGCCCTTGCTACGATGAAAAGGAGCTAAGTAATCTTATCTACAATGCCGACCTAGGTATCCTTACTTACACTTCAGCTGCAGGTGATAATCTGACAGATGGTTTGTATAGCACAGGAGGTATATTTCGCATTAATACGACTGTTGGTGCTGCTACAGGCACAGCTGTTGCTATTATGATGTTGGGTATCATTGTCTGTACATTTATGGAATATAACTTTTTAGTAAGAATTAGCCTTCTTGTGGTGGCATCCATAGGAATTTTATTTACTGTAAGCAGAGGATCATCGCTCGTTTGGTTGGTATATGTTGTTATTCTGTTTTATCTTAATTATTTTAAGCAGTATAGCATAGGTCGAAAGCTTGTATCTATTATAGTTTTTATAGTGGGTATCTACATATTGAATAGATTCGGAGTATTTGACCCTTTAATAGAAAGAACAGAGGTTATTAAAACTGCAGGTGATGTTTCTACAGGTCGTGAAGATTTTGTTGAATTGACAATGAAATCTATGCAAGAAAATTTATACATGGGTTCCGGTCCAGGGAACATTTTTCCAGAGAAATCAATTATGGTTTTTCATTCAACCGATAACTATATTGGCATTCATAATTTCTATCTTCTCGAATTAGCAGAAATAGGTATTATTGGATTCATTTTATATATTAGCATGTTTGCTCCGATTTTTAAATATATAAGAAAGAAATGTGTCTTATCTTATATGATAGTATTTGTACTATTAGTAACGTGCAATACAGAGATGGTTTTCGCATGGGCTGAATTTATGCTAGTATTTCTTTTGATGGTATTATGCTGTATAAATACTCAACCTATTAAATATTCATATAAACAATGAATAACCTACTTATTCTCACTAATATCTACCCATCTCCAGACATGGGAAAGGGAGATACACCTGTTGTCCACTACTTTACCAAAGAATGGGTAAATGTGGGCTATAATGTGCGAGTTATACATTATCCGGCGAATTTTCCTAGGATATTCATGTGGGGAGCTTTTTTGTTTAAAAAGCAAATATCGTCTAGGTTGGGAGTTGTAATTAGAACAAAGCCTCTTAAGGATGTCATATATAAGTGGGAAAATGTAAGTGTAGCGAGGTTCCCGCTGCTTAAAACGAAACTACATGGAGCTTTTTCTTCTTCTCAGATAGATAAGGCATACGACAAG
This sequence comes from Bacteroides sp. QWL-09, assembly GCF_058683585.1. Taxonomy (NCBI): domain Bacteria; kingdom Pseudomonadati; phylum Bacteroidota; class Bacteroidia; order Bacteroidales; family Bacteroidaceae; genus Bacteroides; species Bacteroides sp. QWL-09. Next base: position 731,461 of record NZ_CM178748.1, read on the forward strand.
ACCATTGCCTATTTGGAGAGAGAAGGATTCATTCCTGATGTCATTATCTCCCATTGGGTAAACCCACAGTTGGAGATAATGGATAGACTCAAGAATAAGTACGGAGTAAAAACTTGCTACGTAGCTCATATTCAGCCTATAGAGTTTGAACGTATCTATACGGATGAATACTCCCAGTCGCTTATTGATAACATCGACTTGATTGGATTCCGCTCTGCTTATATAAAAGACAAGTTCTGTGAGAAGTTTACTTATAACAGAACTTCTTTTCAGTGCTATTCTGGAGTGCCAGAGAAATATATTCCAGAGCACCCCCGTGAGCGTGATTTCAAGAATGTTAGCAAATTTGTATTTGTTGGTACTCTCATTAAACGTAAATATCCAGTCGAGATTATACCGGCTCTAGCAAAGGTTTATGGCAACGTGAAATTTGATGTCTCGTATATTGGCGAAGGAATAGAGTCAAAAGCGATTGAGAAATATGCAAAGGACTTAAACGTAGAAGAAAATGTGCATCAGTTGGGATTCATTCCACGAGATCAAGTCGTAGAAGAATTACAGAAAGCTGATGTGTTTGTGATGATTTCCCGCAACGAAGCATTCGGTCTCGTTTATCTTGAAGCTATGGCACAAGGTTGCATTACTATTGCAGCCAAGAAGGAAGGTTTTGATGGCATCATCCAACATGGTGTAAATGGATTCCTTTGTGAGGCTGGTAATGTCAATGAACTTGCAAAGCTTGTGACTGAAATACGTGGAATGGTACCTGATAAATTACAGGAAATTTCGCGTTATGCTATAGAGACTGCTAAAAGTCTTACAGATGTTAAGGCTGCTAAGTTATACATTGAATCAGTTGAAAAGTATTGTAAATAGATGGAAATGTTAATTCGCTCAATCATACTTTACTTCGAATATCTTAAAAATAGAATAAAGTATCGAAAGAATATTTGGTTCCGAGGATTTACTGTAATTCATGCATTTCCAGGTTCTGAGATTACTTTCAGTAAAGAGGGGTGTTGTAATATATTCTCTCATCCATTTAGTAATATGATAGGGCTTCCTCAACGAACTATTATCGTTGCAAAAAATGGAGGGAAAATAAATATAGGAGTAGGTGTATGTATGAGTGGTTGTACTATATACTCAATGGAATCAATAAATATTGGTAGCCATACAGATATTGGTTCTGGTTGTAAGATAATAGATAATGACTTCCACCCATTGCCATACAGCGAGAGATTCCCAGAACAAAAAGATAAAGTAAAGAAACGTCCTATATTTATCGGAGAAGGATGCTTTATTGGAGCTGGATCGTTTATTCTCAAGGGAACTACACTTGGAAAGAATGTTGTTGTTGGAGCTGGTAGTGTGGTTTGTGGAACTTTTCCAGATGATGTAATCATAGCAGGTAATCCTGCTAGGGTGATCAAAGGAAATAGACCATAAATAAAAAGAAGCGCAAACTAAACTGCATCCAAGACTACACATTATTCTACACAAAGTACAAGCGAAAGTGGAGCCTTCGCAACAACTTGTGGCTATTGTCTTGTGTGTAAAATAAAATTAAAAATAAAGAATATAAAATGGCATGAGTCTTTTAATAAAATTATAGAAGGCTGGAAACATTATAATTCTTGGCTTGCTGGTGCTCAAAATTACTTTTTAGAAGGGACCTTGGCTCTAGAACAAATTTTGATGGTGAAATTGTATTGATTATTGCAGGTGGTGTACCTGCTAAGATTATTCGCTATAGATTTTCAGAAGATGTTATTGAAAAACGTGAAGAAATAAAGTGGTGGAATCTTCCAGAGGCAGTCCTTAAGGAGAAGATTAGTTTATTCCAAAAAGAAGGACTCACGGTTGAGGAATTGGACGTTCTAAAGGAGAATATTTGACAATAATGGAATTGGTTAAGCCAATAGTTCGTTAAAAATATATAGTGTTTAAGATATTCATGATGCCCTATAGGCAGATATATCAGTTCGCTTTTATGTTAACTATTGTAAACATGAAAGAATTGTTTTTGAAATGGTTAATTAATTGTTTATTGGGGTGTTGATTAAAGAGTATAATTCAAGAAATAATAAACATATAAAGATTACAGATATGATCATTGTAATTGGAGCAACAAGCTTTATCGGTGTTCACACCGTGACAGAATTGGTAAACCAGGGTGAGAAGGTGCTGGTGACCGGTAGAAAGAATCGCTTTAAAGATTACTATGATGCTTTGGGTGTAGACTATGTAAGTTTAGATCTTGACAACCCAGAGGATTTTAATAAGCTACCAAAGGAAAATGTGGAGAGCGTGATTTTGTTGGCAGGTTACTGCCGGAAAAAGTTCTTCGTTATCTGAATACTTTGGGGACTCAGCTGTTTTCATATACACATGATGGCTCATACACAATCGACAATTCCATTGCCGAACGTTTCATGCGCCCTTTGGCAAGAGAGTGTAAAAACTCCTTGTTTTTTGGCAGCGGAAAGATGGCTGGTGTATCAGCGGCATATCATACGATCATATCTACCTGCAAGATGTATGGCATCCATGTATTGAAATGTTTGAAGGAATTCTTCAAACAGATAGTGCTTGGTCGTACCGATTATGAGAATTTATGGCCGATGACTATCGGGATAAACGACAATAAATATTGAAAAACAATCTTAATTTTGACAAACTTTATAAGAAAAACGCACATAAGCGGTTTTCAATATGTTACACGTCAAAATTGGATGCTAACATAAAAGTAATATATATGTACGCTCATTTTTTTAAAAGGGGGATTGATATCCTAATAGGTCTTTGTGCACTTCCTTTTGTGCTTTTGGTGATTATAGTGTGTGCTCCTTTTATCTATTTCACGGATAAGGGACCTATATTGTATAATGCTACTCGAGCAGGAAAGGATTATATGCCTTTTAAAATGTATAAGCTAAGGTCGATGTATGTAAATTCGCCTGACTTAAAGAATCCTGATGGATCTACATTCAACAGCGATAACGATCCTCGTGTGACTCCTATTGGACGCTTTATTCGTAAGACTAGTCTGGACGAGTTCCCACAGTTCCTGAATATCTTGACTGGTAATATGAGTTTTCTGGGTCCTCGTCCGAAATTGTATTCTTCGGAATTAACGCTGGAAAATATGAAAGTTGACTGGCGTGATAGTTTTAAAGTAAAGCCTGGAATCAGTGGTTATGCTCAGGCTTATTATAGAAACTCTATTACTCAGGATGAGAAATTCCATTGGGATGCTTATTATGCTAATCATATCAGTTTTTGTATGGACGTGAAGATTATCTTGAAGACTATTAAGTCTGTATTATTCAGAGAAAACATTAATACCGCTGAAAACTACAAGAAATGAACAAATTATTAGTATTGGCTGCAGGTATTCTGCAGGTGCCTGTGATAAAGAGAGCACGTGAGATGGGGTACTACGTGATAGCAGCAGATGGAAATCCGGAAGCTGTGGGTCTGCAGTATGCCCACAAACAGATATGTGCCAACATCACCAACGAAGATGAGATGGTGGCGATAGCGAAACGTGAAGGAATAGATGGTGTGATTCACCCGTGTTCGGAGGTGTCGATGGCTGTGATGGGTAGGATAAATGATGAGTTGAATCTGAGTGGTGTTTCGCGCAAGCAGGCGGTGGTGGCAACGAATAAGCACCTAATGCGTGAGGCATTTGAGAAAGGTGGTGCGCCAAGTCCATTGAGCATCCTGGCTAAGTCGGCTGAGGATGCCTGGGAACGTTTCTGTAATGATATAGAGGGTGATGCCATACTGAAGCCAAGTCGCAATTCGGGAAGTAGAGGCATAGCTAAAGTATCAAAGGCTCAGGGTTCTCCAGAGGTTTCAAAGGAGGATTTTATGCGCATGTATGATGTTGCTCTAAGAGAGAGTCGCGACAACTCGGTGCTGATAGAACAGTTCATTGAGGGCCCGGAGTTTTCGGTTGAAATTATCGTGTGGAAAGGCAAGGTGAACGTGCTGACCCTAACAGACAAGAAGACAACGGAGGCTCCACATTTTGTAGAGTTGGGACACAACCAACCATCGTGCTTTTCCGAGGAGACCGTCGAGTTAATAAATGATGCGGCCGTGAAGGGAGTGAAGGCCCTGGGTGTAGATAAGTGCGCTTGTCATGCAGAGGTAAAAGTGATGGGAGGTAAAGCCTACTTGATGGAGATTGGTGCACGCATGGGAGGGGACTTTATTAGTACGGTTTTGACTAAGCTTAGCACAGGTATAGACATGGTGGCAGCGGCTGTGGATTGTGCACTAAACATAGAGCCGGACTTGACACCAAAGGCTGTTCCTCAGGCTGTGTGCATCCGATATTTCTGTCCTAAACCAGGAATATTGAAAAGCATCAGCAAAACTGAGATATTAGAGTGCGAGGGAGTATATGAGTGGGAAATCTATCACAAGGTGGGTGACGAGATACAGGAGGTGACCTCATCGCTCTGCCGAAGCGGACATGTGATAGTTACTGAAAAGACGCCACAGGCAGCTATCGCACTAGCTGAAAAACTGATAGAATACATAAAATTGGAGACTGAGTGATATGAGAAAGGTAAAGGTACTTTTGTATGGCATTGGCTCTCTTGGAAAAAAAATATTTGAATACAATAAGCGAGATGGTCTGTTTGATATTGTTGCGTTTGTAGATGATAAAGAGGGTGTAGATTCTATTTTCTGTGGCTTGCCAGTCGTACATTTTTATCAATGTAAGGAATTGTATCCTAAAGAAGAATACAAGGTACTGGTTTCTATTGGTTACGTCCGTTGCAATTATTATAGAGAATTGGTCTGTAATAAGGTCTTGGAAGAAGGTTATGAACTAGTCAACTACATCTCACCAAAGGCTTTCTGTTGGGATGGGACCATTGTTGGCAAAAATATATTCGTAGCGGATAATTGCTTTATTGGTCACGGAAGTAAAATACATGATGGTGTCATTGTTTATGAGAACTGCACGCTAAGTCATGATACAGAGTTGGGAGACTACTGTTTCTTATCTCTTCAAGTTGCTTTCGGTGGTTACACTCAGGTTGGAGAGCATTCTTTTATAGGTCTAAACACTACAGTAAAAGACGATGTTAAGATTGGAAGTTACAACATTGTAGGCTGTGGGACTAACATAATCAATTCAACTGATGATAAGATGGTAACCGTTGGAAATCCTGGGATATCGAAAGCTAAAGATACTATAAATATGCCTATATAATTAGAGAAAATGAAAATATTACATTTACCTGCATATTTTCAGCCAGAACATGCAGCTAGTTCATATTTGATTGATAACATGTATGAGGCCATAACGGATGATGGTATGGAGATGGTGGTATATACGCCAATTCCAACTAGAGGCATTTCGGAAGGTGTAAAGAAAGAATATAGAACAAGGCTGAATGAAAGGCTTTACAATGGTAAGATGTCAGTACATAGATTCATGCTGATGGCAGAAGGTAAGAATGCTCTTGTGCGTGCTGTGCGCTACACAATATCGTGTGTAAAGCAGTTTAAAAGAGCCGTTTACGCAAAGGAGGCTCGTCAGTGTGAAGCGTTGTTCGTGTTGAGCACACCACCGATCCAGGGGGCAATGGCTGCATTGGTGAAGAAATTCAACAAAATGCCTTTAATTTATAACCTACAAGATATCTTCCCCGACTCTTTGGTAAACAACGGTCTTGCCAAGAAGGGTGGTCTGCTATGGAAAGTTGGTCGTATGATAGAGAACTTCACGTACAAGCATGCGGATAAGATCATCGTTATTAGCGAAGATTTTAAGCGGAATATTATGGCAAAGGGTGTGCCTGAGGAGAAAATCGTGGTGGTGTATAACTGGGTTGACCAAAATGCAGTAGTGGATATCCCGCGTGATAGAAACAAACTGTTTGATAAGTATGGTTTAGCTCGTGAGAAGTTCTACATTAGTTATAATGGCAATATTGGTCTTTCCCAGAATATGGATATGCTACTTAACGTAGCAGAAGAGTTCCAAGATACTCCCATTTTTCAAGATATTCACTTTGTCCTTGTTGGTGAAGGTGCATACCTTAATGATGTAAAACGAATTGTTACTGAAAAGAAATTGAAGAATATTCATTTGATTCCTTTCCAACCTTATGAGGATATCTCGTATGTATTTTCATTGGGTGATGCTTCGCTTGTTATTTCAAAGCCAGGAACAGGTGCAGCTTCTGTGCCTTCGAAGACGTGGAGTATTATGTCTGCTTCTCGACCTGTATTGGCTAACTTCGATGAAAATGAATTGAAGGATATTATTGCCGATAATAATTGTGGCATTTTCACTAAGGCTGGCGACAAAGAGGCTTTTAAGGCTTCTATACTTTCATTATATAAGGATAGAGCTAAAGCAGTTGAAATGGGAAGAAATGGGCGTGCCTTTGTAATGAAGAACTTAACACGCGAAGTGGGGACAGCCAAATATGTGGAGGTGATTAAAAGCGTGGTAAAAGATAACAAAAAATAGATGGCTACTCTGCCTATGATGAAGTCGTTCGCATTTAGAGAGCATGTATATTAAAGTGGATTATTTATTGAAATATTAATATTATGACAATGAAATTGAGAAATGTGCCTTTTAGCCCTCCAGATATGACAGAGGCGGAGGCCAATGAAGTGCGTGACGCTATTTTGAGTGGTTGGATAACAACTGGTCCACGCACAAAGAAATTGGAAAAGATTATCTCAGAATATGTACATACAGAAAAGACTGTGTGCTTGAACTCTGCTACTGCTGCCATGGAAATGGTGCTTCATCTGTTGGGAGTAGGCCCTGGTGACGAGGTAATCATGCCTGCATATACCTATACTGCATCGGCTTCGGTAGTGGCTCATGTCGGTGCTACTATCAAAATGGTAGATGTGCAGACGGATTGTCTGGAAATGGATTACGAAAAACTAGCGGCTGCAATTACCGAAAAAACAAAGGTGGTGGTGCCTGTTGATTTGGCTGGTATTGTTTGTGATTATGATAAGGTCTTTGAAATTGTGAACAGTCCAAAGATTAAGGCATTGTATCAACCCTCTAATGATATTCAGGCTAAGTTGGGTCGTATTGTTATTAGTGCGGACTGCGCACATGCTTTCGGTAGTAAGTGGCATGGAAAGATGGCTGGTGAGATTGCCGATTTCAGTTCATTTAGCTTCCACGCGGTGAAGAATTTCACGACGGCAGAAGGTGGTGCTATTACTTGGAATCTTCCATTTGGCAATGAAAAGGTGGGGCGTCAACAGGTTTATTGTGGCAGTCCTGTACCTTTCATCGAGGGTGAGACATGGAATGAGTTTTTGTATCGTTTGAGTCAGCTGTTTAGCCTTCATGGACAGAATAAAGATGCTTTGGCTAAGACTAAGCTTGGTGCTTGGGAATACGATATCATCGGCCCTTGGTATAAATGCAACATGACAGATATTATGGCTGCTTTGGGTTTGGTTCAGTTTGAGCGTTATCCTAGTATGTTGGCTCGTCGTCGTCAGATGATAGAGAAAATGGATGTAGCTTTCAAAAATCTTAATGTAGCTGTGCTGAATCATTATGGTGAAGACCATGCAAGTAGCGGGCACCTTTATATGGTACGTCTGTTGGGTAAAACACGCGAGGAAACAAATCATGTGATAGAGCAAATGGCAGAACGTGGTATTGCTACAAATGTGCATTATAAGCCACTGCCTATGATGACAGCCTATAAGGCGCTTGGCTTTGATATCAAGAATTATCCCAATGCTTACAATATGTTCGTAAATGAACTTACATTGCCGCTGAATACCAAAATGGAAGATGAGGATCTGGATTATGTTATCGAGAACTTTGTGGAAATAGTAAAAAGATTATAAATAATCATCCTCTAACAAAAATGATAATAATAGAATTGTTATGACTATCAGATCAAGTTATAGCAATTCTATTTTATAATAGATGCTTTATTGAAAGCTTACTAAAAAAAGGTTTTATAAAAGACGCTAATCATTGTCTGTGATTTTGCGGATGCTGTTCATTTCTTTTTCCTCTTCCGTCAGTTTACGAATCTGATGAGTTTCCACCTTTATTGCCGGCATTTTTATATTTCCGCACATATTTCCAAAGCTGAAAACAATATAAAGATCTTTTCCTTTTCGGCTTAACTTACCTATCTTACCATAGAACGGACTTTCTTTGCAGGTATAGACCACGTTTTCATCTATACAGTAATCAAAGAGGTCATATTCTAGTTCACCTGATTCTATCTCTGAAGCGAACATAAATGTGGTCATGGCATTCTCTCTGATGAATGCCGGTTTTATGGACGCATAACTTACTGCCTTGCTGTTACTCTTATCTTTTCCTTTTCCTTTTCCTTTTTCCTCTTCCTTCTCTTTTTCTTTATCAATCCCGTAGCGCTCCTGAATGACTGCTCTTCGGATAGAAGGGATGCCATAGTCCAATTCCGGGTAATGTTCAGAAAAGTGTGTATGTTTTATTTCTTAGGCATAAATATTTCTCAAAAATATAATTATTCTGTTTTGATAAAAAGCTTTGATTCAAGAAAGTTGTAAATTGGATATTTAAATACATCTTTATTCATAGCCACATTGCCAAGCAATAATATCACAGAATCATAGTTTGGCATCGCACCACGCATTTTCAGCACTCTTTTAAAATCCTTATTGAGTCGTTCAATCCAATTGGTTGTATATATCATACCTCTTATTTCTCTCTCATATTTGAAATAAGTGAAATAGAATTTGTACCTTTCATGTTTATACCTTTTAAGCATGGGGTAACTCTTCACCCATTTATCTATAAAATCTAGAAATTGTTTATGTGAGCTTTCAGGGGTGGCCAAATCTTGATCCGGCCTAAATACTATCTGCATTTCAGCCGCAATTATTTTTTTATCTCGAGGTTTAATTTTCCCCAATATATTCCTCTTTAAATGCACCGTGCACAATTGGATATCTGCACCAGGAAATGCATGTGCGATAGAATTTTCAATACTAGATAAGCCATCGCATACAAATAAATTAATCTCACTAACTCCTCTTTCTTTTATATCATCGAATATATCAAGCCAGTTGGAAGCACTTTCGGTTGGGAAATTCACAATTGATAAGACCTCACGAGTTCTATCTTCTTTTACTCCTAATATTACGTAGTATGCTTCATTTGAAACCGAGTCATTGCGCCTGGTGGCAACATACGTAGCATCAATATAAACGATTGGATAACGTGCATCTAATCTACGGTTCAGCCACGCAGAAACATCTCCACGTGCCGTATCAAGGAGCCGGCTTACTTGACTCTTACTATAATGCTTACCGTAAAATTCCTCAGAGATATCACCAACTTGCTTGGTGGTCAAGCCTTGAGCGTATAAACTACAAATTAAGCGCTGAACTTCAGCTTCTTGATCTTTAAGTACCCCTAATAAAACAGGATAAAAGTTGCTCTCACGACTCCGAGGAACGCGAATCTCAAACATTTGACCGCCATGACATACTCGACGATCACGATAGCCATTACTCACATCATCAGTCTGAGAATTATAAATCTTACGCTCTGATTTCATTAAGGATTCCATCCCTAAACGGATTAATTCCTGAAATCCTTCTTTACCATTTGTAAGTGAAGAAATAATTTCAGACATTTGTTCTTGTGTAAATTCCATTTCTCTTTCATTTTAGGTTACAATACAAATCTAAGAAATATTGGGATTTACACACTTTTTAAAACACTATCCAATTCCGTCTCTATGGTGTGCAGATTGTTGACTGTGGTTTTGATGAACAAGTATCCACGGAACAGCAGCTTCACCCGTTCTTTGCCATTGCGGTCTATTTCTTTTCGCTTGGGTAGGAAAGTAGAGCAAGGAGCAGCTTTACCTTTCTTTATCGCCTCTGCCATATTTTCATTCCACCGACTTAACTTCTCATTCCAATCTTCTTCATCGTAAGTTCTTAGAATCATCCATCGACTCTTGGTTCTGTTGTCCTCTTCTTCCTTCTTTTTCTTTTCCTTTTCTTCCTCATCTGCCGTAAGATTCATAACGGTTTCTTTGGGCACAGGGATAAAGACGATGAGATCTTCCAATAACTGGATATAGAATTTATCAATCTGTGCTTTCTGCACATTCTGATAATAGCCGGTTAGCTTGGGGAGTTGCAAATACTTGATCGTGCATCTTTGTGATCGGGAGGGTATTTTGCTGACTATTCTAAATTCGCCGTTATACCCATTGAAGAAGGCTTGGGTTTGACGAACGGTTTGTTCATCGTAGGTTACGGGCATTGAGTTGGTGTTCTTGAACAGCTTGTAGGTCTTGTTAGAATTCTCTTTAACAAGGAAAGCTTCAAGCGTTTCCAGATCAGAATAGACGTAAATACTTAGTTCGAATTTCTTCGCTAAATGCTGAATGCTACTTAAAAAATAAACTTCATCGGTGAGGCAGATATAGTCGAAGGAGGAAGCTTTGAGTTTATCTTTGGCTTCTTCCATTAGGCCTTTGTTGCGAATGCGCAACTTGTACCACAACTTAGTATTGATAACGTTCATTCTTTTCTCACACTTTTATAAATTCTTTCGCAAAACTTTTATCAAATCATTGTAATTGTAATATGCAAATCATTCTCTTCGATTGCAAAAATACGATTATTTCTTAGAAAATGGAATAGAGAATTTGTATTTGCTAGGTAATCATTGTAAACGTACGGGGTAATGTTGTGAAAAATCTTCTTATATTTGCAGGTGTTTATATATAGAATTCAATCAATAGGGAAAACAGGAAAATTAAAAAACGTTCTAATAAAAAATAGGTTTATGAAGAAAAAAGCGTTAATCTCAGGAATCACCGGTCAGGACGGTTCATTCTTAGCTGAGTTTTTAATAGAAAAAGGATATGAAGTACACGGCATTCTTCGCCGTTCTTCATCTTTCAATACAGGTCGCATCGAACATCTTTACTTAGATGAGTGGGTGCGCGATATGAAGAAAGATCGATTGGTTAATTTGCATTATGGCGACTTGACCGATTCTAGCTCGTTGATTCGTATTATTCAGAACGTACAACCGGACGAAATCTATAACCTAGCAGCTCAAAGCCATGTGAAGGTCTCGTTTGACGTGCCGGAATACACGGCAGAAACGGATGCGGTAGGAACATTGCGTGTGCTTGAGGCGGTACGTATTCTTGGACTGGAGAAGAAAACAAAGATCTATCAGGCTTCGACTTCCGAGCTTTATGGCTTGGTGCAGGAAGTGCCTCAAAAAGAGACTACGCCGTTCTACCCTCGATCGCCTTATGGGGTCGCTAAGCAGTATGGCTTCTGGATCACGAAGAACTATCGTGAGAGCTACGGCATGTTTGCGGTTAACGGTATCTTGTTCAATCATGAGAGTGAACGTCGCGGTGAGACGTTTGTGACTCGTAAGATCTCATTGGCAGCCGCACGGATTGCTTTGGGGTATCAGGATAAACTCTATTTGGGTAATTTGGATGCCTTACGCGATTGGGGATATGCCAAGGATTACGTGGAATGTATGTGGTTGATCTTGCAACACGATAAACCGGAGGACTTCGTGATCGCAACGGGTGAATACCATACCGTGCGTGAGTTTGCTTCGCTAGCGTTTAAAGAGGCGGGCATCGACTTGCGTTGGGAAGGTCATGGCGTGGATGAAAAGGGTATCGATGTGGCTACCGGTCGCGTATTGGTAGAGGTCGATCCGAAATACTTCCGTCCGGCTGAAGTGGAACAATTATTGGGTGACCCAACGAAGGCTAGAACGCTTTTGGGATGGAACCCGACTAAAACATCGTTCCCTGAATTGGTAGAGATTATGGTGAAGCATGACTTGCGATTCGTCAAGAAGTTGCACATGCGCGACCAGATGGCAAAGGGGGAGTGCAATGAATAAGACGTCGAAGATCTATGTGGCCGGACACCGCGGATTGGTGGGCTCGGCCATCTGGAATAACTTACTTTCAAAGGGATATACCAACTTGGTTGGACGCTCGCATGCGGAGCTTGACTTGCTCGATGCGGTAGCTGTAAGAGCGTTCTTCGATGAGGAGAAGCCTGAAGTGGTGGTGCTTGCTGCTGCTCACGTGGGTGGAATCATGGCTAACTTGCATTATCGGGCGGACTTTATTTATCAGAATTTACAGATTCAACAAAACGTCATTGGGGAGAGTTATCGTCATGGCGTGCAGAAATTGCTCTTCTTGGGAAGTACGTGCATCTATCCGAAAGAGGCTCCTCAACCGATGAAGGAGGAGGTGTTACTGACTTCTCCGTTGGAATATACCAATGAGCCGTATGCCATTGCTAAGATTGCGGGACTAAAGATGTGTGAGAGCTTTAACTTGCAATATGGAACGAACTATATTGCGGTGATGCCGACTAACTTATATGGGCCGAATGATAACTTCCATTTGGAACGGAGTCATGTGATGCCTGCCATGATTCGTAAGCTCTTTTTGAGTCATTGCTTATTGAACGCTGATTGGGAGAGTCTCAAAAAGGATTTGAATAAGCGTCCGGTAGAGAACGTAGATGGAGGGGCTTCGGAAGAGGCGATCCGACAGGTCTTGGCGAAGTATGGCATTTTTGAGGACAGAGTGGAACTATGGGGTACCGGTAAGCCGTTGCGTGAGTTCCTTTGGAGTGAAGATATGGCGGATGCTTCGGTGTATGTGCTCGAGCAGGTCGACTTTAAAGATACTTTTGCCAAGGGTGATCGGGAAGTGCGGAACTGTCACATCAATGTGGGAACCGGTCAGGAGGTCTCAATACGTGAACTGTCGGAGATCATCTGTCGCACCATTGGCTATAAAGGTCGGGTGTGTTTCGATGCGACTAAACCTGATGGTACGATGCGTAAGCTGACAGACCCGTCGAAGCTGAATGCTTTAGGCTGGCGTCATCAGGTGGAGATTGAAGAAGGGGTTGCGCGATTGTTCGACTGGTATAAGTCTAGTCTCTAATACATCGAGTCTGACCTCTAATGAATAATATCTAATCTATAAACAACTGAATAACACATATAAACAGATGAATAAGAAAGTATTTGTATCGGGCTGTTACGACATGCTGCATAGTGGTCACGTGGCCTTTTTTAAGGAGGCGGCTCAGTATGGCGACTTGTATGTCGGTATTGGCTCGGATGCGACAATATATGAATTGAAGGCTCGCCGGACGGTGTGTTCGGAGAATGAGCGACTCTATATGGTGAAGGCCGTTCGCTATGTGACGGACGCGTTTATCAACCGTGGTGGTGGAATGATGGATTTTATCGACACGGTGGAGCGCGTGCAACCGGACATTTTTGTCGTTAACGAGGATGGGGGTTCGGAGACGAAGCGTCAGTTTTGTGCCGAACGGGGCATCGACTATGTGGTGTTGAAGCGTGAGCCGGATGCGGGACTAGAGGCGCGGTCGACCACCAGTCTGCGGAATACGGTGAAGTCGCAGTTGCCTTATCGTCTGGATCTGGCGGGGACGTGGATCGATCAGCCGTATGTGTCGTGCTTTGCTCCGGGATGGGCGTTGACCATTTCGTTGGAGCCGACGATCGAGTTCGAGGAGCGTTGTGGCATGTCGACGTCGACGCGCAATGCAGCGAAGAAGATCTGGCCGTATCAGTTGCCGAACAATAATAGTGAGATGTTGGCGAAGTTGCTGTTCTGTTTCGAGAACGAGCCGACGAAGCAGGAGCATGTGTCGGGCGCACAGGATGCGATCGGGATTTGCATGCCGGGCTTGAATCGCCATTATTACGATCATAACTACTGGCCGGAGAAGATTGAGACGTGTCTCGATGAGAAGGTGTTGTCGTGGTTGGAGGAGCATATCTGCATGATGCCGATGTTCCCTCGTCGTCCCGGTACGTCGGTCATCGTGGGACGTCAGCTCAATGAAGCGAACGTGAAGGCGTTGGCGGTAGCGGCCGATCGGTGTTGGGACGCGATCATGCAGCGCGACTTGAAAGCGTTTGCCGAGAGTTACCAAGCGTCGTTCGAGGCACAGATCGCTCTATTCCCGGGCATGATGGCGCCGGGCGTAGCAGAGGAGATCGACAAGTATCGCGATCAAGCCTTGGCATGGAAGATGGCGGGTGCCGGTGGTGGCGGCTATCTGGCGTTGGTGTGCGAGAAGCCTTTAGAAGGAAGCATCCGAATCAAAATCAGGAGGAACGCAGAATGAAACGATATTGTCAGACCCTAAGTCTGAGAGACGATAAGGCGCTGATCGAGGCGTATATCAAGGAGCACCAACAGGTGTGGCCGGAGATTCAACAAGGCATTCGTGAGGTGGGCATACTCGATATGCAGATCTATATTCACGGTCGGGTATTGTTCATGATTGTCGACACGGTGGACGAGTTCGACTGGGTGAAGGATAATGCTCGTCTGGCGGAGTTGCCGCGACAAGCGGAGTGGGAGCGTTACATGGCACGCTTTCAAGAGGCTGAACCCGGTGCGGCATCGAACGAGAAGTGGGTGCTCATGGAACAAATTTTTCAACTGGCGTAAGGACTCTTATAAATAAGGACGGTTCTAAATAAGGATTCGGGCAAATAGGAATGAATGGAATAGGAACCATTAAAATAGAGATGAATATGGGAGCTTTAGTCATGTTTGGTTTGGTCTGTGCGATTGCCACTATTGGTGGTCTATATTTCTATCTTCAAGAAAAGAGAAATAGGAAATAGAAAACAGGGAAAATAGTTGACAATTGTCATTACAGACGAATGGGCAATGATGTCAAATGGCTAATTTTGTTTTGACTTGGAAAGTAAGCATTCGGTAAACCCCGTATTGTAAAATCTTTGAAGAATATCTGTAGACTTTCGATATTCTTCAAGGATTTGCTTTATTTTTCAATGATATATTCAAAAACTCCTAAAACATTCGGAGACTGTTAGGAGACCTTCAAAGACACCCTAATTTATAAATTTTCTCTTATTTGGGCTTTCAGGTTGTGAGGAAGAAGTCCAGCAAGATCTTTGTTGTAGTGGTTATCGTAGTCATGTAGCTAATAGCCTTGCCTATTCTGCTTTTGGGGAGTACTTTATCGTATTACTGATTAAGCCATTTCTCAAAGAGTACAAGGATAGGATAAGCTACTCTGCTTCGCAGATGAGCACGTTCTTCATAAGACAGGCTTTCATTATCAGCTTGTTTTTCCACATCATAGAGTAGTGCTATTTGCTCCAAGGCATATGTTGCGTAGAAATAATAATTTCTTTTAATCTGTAGTATAATGGCCTAAGCATATCAGTCGATTCTGAAAACCATCCGTTTACTGTCGATGCAGACAAAAAAAGACCTGCTTGCTTAAATATTTGCAACTGGCGATAGAAAGGGATGTGATGGTCTGATGCGTTCTTCTCTTCGTTCCAAAGAATCAGGCAAATTCTGGCGTACTGGTTTATCATTATTTTTTGCTAGAGTGCGACGAATTTTATATTCTATGATCTGTTTTTGGGTTTGTTCGGCAAGCGATTTTTCTTCCGGTAAGACATCAAAGCCTTGAAAATCAAGTTTTCTTTGCGGTAGTTTAAAGATGCCGGATTCAAGTTTCTTGTGATAAATTACAAGACCACCATATTCCATGTGGAGTATCTTCATGCTGGTGCAGGTACGGTTTATGAAGATGAAAACATCTCCGTCTTTCACGTTCTGATGCATATGTCTTGTTGCTATCTTAGAAGTCAAAGAGCAAAATAATAATCAGGTACCACTCAGCTTATTTAAAATAGACAGCAATCATATAAGGTGTATAATAAAATAAAAAATTATTAATATTATTAAGCATTTTTAGGTGTAATTAATTGTTTTGCAAGTGTTTATGTGTCTTTGTTTTTTTGGTCTAGGGTTAATATTTTGCACATATTTAGAATTTTATATATCTTTGCCACCCAAATTTTAAAAAGCATTGATTAGTATCAGGTGATTTTTTTGTTTTAATGGATCATACTGCCTAAACCAACTGTCTGATACTGATTGAATTTTAATAACGTTATAGTTTTATATTAATTAAACTTTTATGAAAAAAATCTTTTTTATTTCTGTAATGGTTGTTTTACTAAGTGCTTGTGAAAAAGAAGAGCCAATTCTTGACATCAAACCGAGGCCTATATCTGAAACAAGTACATCTGATAACTCCGGAGATGATGACGAGGTTGAAAATGAGTATACCGCTCAGCCAACAGAAATGGAGTTAAAAGCTTATTTCGATATACATTCAGAACTAAATGTGTCTGAATCTCTCCTACGCATAAAAGCGTCTACAGAAGAAAAAAAAATCCAGGGAAGAAAAATCCAGGTGAAAGAGACCAATGTAATTGAACGCAATGATGAAGACGGTTCGTTTATCAGCTCTGTTTCAGGTACAATAAACGGAAAAGAATTTAAGGTTGAATTCGCTTGTAAGGGCTTGAAGAAAAAACCCGGTAAGTATTTTATGGCTAATCGTGTTCAGGTAGAATGGAAAAACGAAGCTAAACCTGTAGAACTTTCCAAAATTGCTTTTGATGAGCTTTATCGTTTGGGAAAGGCTGATCAGTTTACAGCAGCATATTTGAGCCAGTGGGTAAGATTTTATTCTACTAATCCGGAAGGTGCAGATTTTTATGTGTTTACAGATGAAGATGTTGCTAAAACAGAAATATCGGAAGTTCAATATTCAGATGAGAAAATCACATTTGTTTTGTCTTATGATGGAACAAGAGGGAAAACAGCCTTCAAAGAACGTCCTTCACTAAGTTTTGATAAGAATGAGTATTATAAGAACTTGATTAAACCAACCAATGAACCTAATTACTTTTACGCACAAGGTGTTTATGAATATCTAAGTTCTTTTTATGGTAGTTTTATAGAAACGCCAGATGATAAAGTGTTTTTGGTTGAAATCGTTCCAGGAAGCAGAAGTATTGATCGTATAGGCAATACAGTGAGTTGTCTTCTGACTCTAAGTACATTTGCAAATTCGGATCATGAATTGGCTTGTTTTGAGTATCGTTTTACCGGGTTTAAGCCACTTTCTGATTTAAAAAATGAATGGACGCTTTCTACTCGGCCAGAATTGAATAGTTATATGAGTAGTCGTTTGAAGAATGCTCCTGATGGCGATGTTATGCAGTTGATGAAAAAATATCCTGTTTCAATCTGGATGAAATCAACAAAAATGGAAATGCGTCGTGATGGTCGAATGTTGGAATTATATTGCGATAAAGCCATTCAAAACAATCTATCTATTGATGCTTGGAGGCCAGTCAGTCATAGAGTCTTTGATTCGGATATTTTACTGATAGCTCCGCATTTTGAAGTGGTAGCTGCAGAGAAAAAAGGGAAAGTACTTACAGTAACTGTGGCTATGACCTACGTTAATGAGCTTTCTTTGACAGAGGTTAAATCGACATTTGATATTGCTTTATAAGATTTTAAACAATCATCACATGTATTTTAGATATTGAGAACCTGAAGCCTGTATACTAATATATAAGTGTACAGGCTTTTGAGTTCACGTCAAAAATATGGCGCACTTTATATAGGGGTAATTTTAATAAGACAATCTGAATTTTCACCCCATAATTTTCTTTTCTTGAACAGCTTGTAGGTCTTGTTAGAATTCTCTTTAACAAGGAAAGCTTCAAGCGTTTCCAGATCAGAATAGACGTAAATGCTGAGTTCGAATTTCTTCGTTAAATGCTGAATGCTACTTGAAAAATAAACGTCGTCGGTGAGGCAGATATGGTCGAAGGAGGAAGCTTTGAGTCTATCTTTGGCTTCTTCCATTAGGCTTTTGTTGCGAATGCGCAACTTGTACCACAACTTATCATTTATACCCTCTGAATGAGTATTTTTCAACTCAATATCTTTCGACTCAGTATTTTCTGAATTTAGACTTTCAGAGTTTAATTGGGCATGGTATGGAAAGAGATATCAAGATTTTTTTTAATTTTGTGGTCATGAATAAGAAAGTATTTGTATCGGGCTGTTACGACATGCTGCATAGTGGTCACGTGTCCTTCTTTAAGGAGGCGGCTCAGTATGACGACTCGTATGTCGACATTGGCTCGGATGCGACAATATATGAATTGAAGGCTCGCCGGACGGTGTGTTCGGAGAATGAGCGACTCTATATGGTGAAGGCTGTTCGCTATGTGACGGACGCGTTTATCAACCGTGGTGGCGGAATGATGGATTTTGTCGACACGGTGGACGAGTTCGACTGGGTGAAGGATAATGCCCGTCTGGCGGAGTTGCCGCGACAAGCGGAGTGGGAGCGTTACATGGCACGCTTTCAAGAGGCTGAACCCGGTGCGGCATCGAACGAGAAGTGGGTGCTCATGGAACAAATTTTTCAACTAGCGTAGTTACTTTTCTTATGCAGATCGATAGTCGTAGAGCGGCGTGGGCCGATTATTTGAGGGTGTTTGCTATTGTGTTGGTGGTCTTAGGCCATTCCATTCAGATGGTCGACCCCAACTTCTTACACAACTTGGCATTTAACTACATTTATGCGTTTCATATGCCGTTGTTCATGTTTATTAGTGGTTACTTCTCGTACAAAGGGGAACAACTCTCATTTCGTTTGGTCAAGAAGCGTTTTCTCCAATTGATGATCCCGTTTGTCTGTTGGCCGATCTTGCTTTGTGTGGTTAAGGGAAAGGCGAATGAGGCTTTCGACGTCTTGGGAAAGACCTTTTATCAACCGGACTTGGGCTTATGGTTCTTATATGTGTTATTCGTAATCTCGCTGATCACCTATCTCTCGAACAAGCTGGCTCGTTATTTATCGCATCGGCTCGACTCTCGTCTGAAAATCAGGGAGGAGATCGTCTCGCTCGTGGTGGTTTACGGGCTTAACGTCCTTTTTTATATGACGGAGGTGAGTGCTTACGGGCTGCATCTTATCGTCTGGCATCTGGTCTTCTTTACGATCGGCTATTATCTTCGGAAACATGAACAGGCTGTGGCGAAGCATTATTCGACCATTCTATGGGTGTCGCTCGTCTTTTATCTGCTCAATTGTCCCTTCTTTGTGTTGAGTGAGCGTCCTACTTTTTATCAGTATCTCAATCTTGGAAGCATCTTCTCTTATGTCTACAAGATGGTTCTGGGACTCTCGGGTTGTCTGTGGGCGTATGTCGTCTTTAGAAAGTATGCTCATGTCAAGACGTCGGCGTTAGCACAGTATGTGGCTAAAAACACATTGGGCATTTATGCGATACACATCAATTTCACCTTGCTCTTGGGGATTGACTGGAGTGGGATATCGGAATATGCCGTGGTGCAAGTTGCGGTACTCTTTAGCTTTATGTTCGTCGTTAGTCTGCTTTGGATCGCTCTATTATCGAGGTTCAAAGTCACGTCTTTCCTTCTGCTTGGAAAGTAGATCGCCCTTTAGAGTTCGAAAACTTCCAGATCGTCGGGCACACGTACTTCTCCGTCGAACCACTCCAACACTTCGGCGGTGTATCGTGCTTTTCGATGTCCCAGATTACTGTCCTCGGTATGATAAACCACCACATGTTTGGGCCGGAGTCGACTCGCCATTTCACCCACATCCTTCGCGGTGCAATGGTGTTTCTCGTACGGTTTGAACCTCTCACGATCTTCATAGAGGCAGAAGGCTTCGCAAAGCAACCAGTCCGCATCTTCGGCAAAAGGTTGATTGGCTTCTTTGTAAGGTTCATCGCCTAGACAGACGACGCTCTGTCCACCGGGCAGCTCTGCTCGAAAGCCGAATTGCTTCTCTTTGGTCGATTCGATATCGAAACAAGTGAGGCTCAGATCGCCCACCGGATGGGTTTCTCCATGCTTAACTTCATGATACAAGATGGTCTCTCCGAATTGCTTGACAATCTTCGTGGGCAGGGTCATGCGACAGATGTCGTTCAGCACCTGCAAGGCTTTGTCGTGTCCGTAGATGTGCAACTGTCCGTCGTATTTCCCTTTAGCGGCCGCTTGCGCGATCATGCGTACCACCCAGATGCATCCGAGGATGTGGTCGGTATGGGCATGGGTGATGTAGAGGTGGTGGATCTCTTCTAAGCGAAGGTTTGCTTTTTCGAGTTGCGTGAGGATCCCGTTTCCTCCGCCGGCATCGACGAGTAAGTGCGATTGTGGCGTGGAGATGACGAAACAAGTGTTATAGCATTTAGTTGCAGCGGCATTGCCTGTGCCAAGCATGGTGAGGGTTGATTTCATATCGTTTTGTAGCCTATAGTCGTTAGGATAGCAAAGATAGTTGATTTCGCTGAGATAAAAAAAATAATTCGTCAACCTATCATATAATAAACAAATAAGGGGATAATTGCATATTATATGATAGGTTACAATTATGGCAAAGAATGTAATGGGTACCGAGTAGGAATAAACGATGAAAAAGCTATGGATGACTTAAAAGGAGTGATATCATTCTTCTTTCTCTAAAAGATTTGTATAAATCAAGAACAAAAATTGCTTAAACTCAGTTTATTATTTAATTTTGCATAGTCTTTAATTGATGTCGTATGAAAGCATCTTATGAAATTAGTAAAATTAAGTCTCTGATCCTTTATATTCTTAAAGAGTCAGGCGGGAGTATGGATTTCATTAGTCTATTTAAAAACATGTACTTTTCTCAGCAGGAATTTCTTGTAAAATATGGGCGACCGATATTCAAGGATTCTTTTCGTGCTCAGAAACTAGGGCCTGTTCCATCTTTTACCTATGCGGCGTTTCGTCGTGCTCTGGATGGTTATACGGATGCAACGGAGGATATGAAAAGATTTGGTTCTTCTTTTAAGATTGAGGAAAAAAATAATGTGCGTTTTGTTACTGCCCTTGATGAGCCTGATATGGACGAATTGGCGTTAGCTGAGGTCTCTGTCATTGTCCGGGTTCTGAAGATTAATGAGGGAAAGACGCCGCAAACACTTTCTCAGGCTTCACATGACAACGCATGGAAAGTAGCAGATACCAGAGCACAAGATGATCCACGAGATAATTATATGTCTCTTGTAAGTATAGCTCGTGCTGGTGGTGCAAATGATGCTATTCTTGAACGTATCCGGCAGTCACAAGAATTTGAGGCTTTTTGTAAGTCGTAAACGCAGAAAAGAGCAATGAATGACACGTTGGCAGATCAATTATCCCGACTAATAGTAGGAGAAAACAGTGAAAAGCCGGAGATAGAAACGAAACATAAGAAGAAGAAACATTTTCCAATTATTCAAAATGACCAGTTGACAAAAGGAACCATAATATACGTTCCTCTGTCGGAAGAAGAGGGCTTGATCCTTAAAGCTGGATATAAAAAACGAGATAAATTTATTGTGGTGATGGGGCTGACTGCAGATGGCTATGTTGTCGGCTCATTGCTTATTAACTCTAATCCCAATGACTCAACTGTAGAGCTCGGTGCTTGCCAGTTTCCATTAAAACGAAAGGATTATCCGACAATACTTGATTATGATAGTTGGCTGGATTGTAGCGAGTTGTTTAGAGTGAATCGTGATAAAGTGCTGGGCAAGGGAGGTTACTGCGGTATGGTGACTGATAAAGATTGGGCATTGGTTCTTCCATTCCTTATAGAAAATCCACTCATTTCAAACAAAGATAAAAAAGAGTTTGGGATTATATAGTCGTCCCTAATACTATTATAAACGGTGTCGTTTTGCCATAAGAATATTTGTAATATGCAAATTTATATTCGGCGTTTTTCGGAAAATTTGAATCAACAGTTTTATTCATACTTATCAAAGGCTTGATTAGTTTTTTAATGTATTAAAATAAACTTCTAAGCAGAAAGTAAAGATAAGCAGAGTGTAGCGAATTAGCTGGGAAAGCGTTCGTTACGCTCTGCTTTGCTTTGTAATACCAAAGGCTAAAAAGCATATTTAAGCGAATCACAGCAGGAGTTTCGTTACCATCTCGTTACTTGAATAACGATGCACATTCTCTGCTAATATGTTTTTATTCAGTGTATTGCGTAGTTTTGCATGCCGTCAGATAACTCAATGATAACTAATTTTGTAACCAGAAAAAACATTGAGTTATGAAGTCGACATTCAGAGTATTATTTTATGTGAAGAAAGGCAGCGAGAAACCTAACGGAAACCTGCCTTTGATGTGCCGTATCACGGTAGACGGCGAAGTTAAACAGTTTAGCTGTAAAATGGATATTCCGCTCTACTTGTGGTATGTGAAGAACAATCGCGCATCAGGAAAGAGTGCAGAAGCGCAGAAAATCAACCGTACTATCGACAGAATCCGAGTAGATGTAAACCGCCGTTATCAGGAATTGATGCAGACAAACGGCTACGTTACCGCCACCAAGTTGAGAAACGCCTATCTCGGAATTGGAGTAAAGCAGGAAACACTGCTGAAACTGTTCGAACAGCACAACGCAGAGTTTGAGAAGAAAGTAGGCTACAGCCGTGCGCAGGGTACTTTCGCCCGCTATCGCACTGTCTGTAAACATATCCGGGAGTTTCTTCCCTCTACCTACCACAGAGAGGATATACCGCTTAAAGAGTTGAATCTGACATTTATCAACGATTTCGAGTACTTCCTGCGAGAAGAAAAGAAATGCCGTACCAATACCGTATGGGGATATATGATTGTTTTAAAGCATATTATTTCCATTGCACGGAATACTGGACTATTGCCGTTCAATCCCTTCGCAGGATATATCAACAGCCCTGAAAACGTGGATAGGGGGTATCTTACGGAGGAAGAAATACAAACGCTTATCGAGGCTCCGATGAAAAACAAAACATACGAACTCGTGCGCGACCTCTTCGTTTTTTCTATCTTCACCGGCTTGTCGTATGCGGATGTGAAGAAACTCACCACCGACAACCTGCAAACATTCTTTGACGGCAACCTGTGGATTATTACCCGCAGGCGGAAAACCAACACCGATTCCAATATCCGGCTATTGGACGTTCCTAAGCGGATAATAGAGAAATACAAAGGCTTAACAGGGGATAACCGTGTTTTCCCTGTTCCGAGCAACAGCAGTTGCAACGAGAAACTGAAAAAGATAGGCGTACAGTGTGGTATCAAACCCCGGCTGACCTATCATGTTGCAAGGAAGTCCGGGATATGTACGACCGCAAGGACGAAGCGCGTGAGAAGTTCCTGAATATGAACGAATATACCCAACGGAAAGAGACGGAAATATCCGAACTGGAAGCCCGTATAGAACAACTCAAGTAGGATTATAAGCCATATAAGGCGCAGGATGATATTAATCTTCTGTTTAGTGTGTTTCCGCATCTAAACGAACGCCTGAGGATAGCGCAGTTATGCAAGGGTATCGGATTGATAATAGACACCATTAAGCAGCTATTTAAGGGTGAAGCATTGACAGTCACAGGAAAACTCCACTCTCC
Source organism: Bacteroides sp. QWL-09 (assembly GCF_058683585.1). Classification (NCBI taxonomy): domain Bacteria; kingdom Pseudomonadati; phylum Bacteroidota; class Bacteroidia; order Bacteroidales; family Bacteroidaceae; genus Bacteroides; species Bacteroides sp. QWL-09. Next base: position 754,868 of record NZ_CM178748.1, read on the forward strand.
CGAACATAATCAATCATTCAACGTGCAGGATGCCAAATTGCAGTTATTCAAGGAGAGCAAGGACTCCGACATACTGAAACTATCTATCAACGGGCAAAATATCATTGACTGGTTTAAACAGAAGTATCAGGAAATCCGGCAGACGGTTAGACCGCATATCAAACCTGCTCTACCCACGCCAAAGAAAGGAAGAAGAATATAATCCTCCGTAAAGCCGGAACTAAATAAAGGCAAAGGTTTTTAGAGATAATTATCGCTGATTCACAGGTATTTGTTAAATTTGCAGGCGAAAATCATTTGGGAATTTCTGAATGATATTCTATCTAAATGATTAAATAATACAACCCTAAAACTGTATAGAATGTTTGTCCTTGATAAAGAGAAGAATAGAATAAATAAAGTCAAATGCTGTACTTTTTCGGATCTGAAATTTCGTGAACGAGAACATTTACAGGAATGGCTTGAAAATACTCCTACTGCCTTTGGTGAAGACGATGAATTATTGTTCATCCAAAAGGAATTTGATGGATTTGATGATACACGTGAAAGACTTGATTTACTTGCAATAGACAAACAAGGGGATTTGGTTATCATTGAAAATAAGCTGGACGACAGTGGAAGAGATGTAACTTGGCAGGTTTTAAAATATGCCTCATATTGTTCAAGTTTGTCAAAGCAGCAAATAAGGGACATTTACCAATCTTACCTTGATAAAAAGGGGAACTCTGAAAATGCGGAAAACAATATTTCAGATTTTTTAGATGCCGAAGATTTTAAGGAAATCCAATTAAACAAAACCCAAAGAATCATTTTAGTATCCGGCAATTATAGAAAGGAGGTCACCTCTACTGTTCTGTGGCTGTTGCAGAAATATAATCTTAAAATTCAATGTTTTAAAGCAACCCCATTCTCTTTTGGAGAACAAATATTTCTCAATATTGAACAAATCATACCTGTTCATGAGGTGGAAGAGTACACCATAAAAATGGCAGAGAAAGCCCAAGAGGAACAAAGCACTCAAGAAGAACAAGTGACAAGGCATAAAATTAGGATTGAATTTTGGAAATTATTACTATCAAAATTAAATCCTAAAACTGGTCTTTTTGCAAATGTCAGTCCATCGAAAGATCATTGGATTACAGCCGGTTCTGGTGTTAGTGGTGTAGGTTTTGTTTTCTCTATAGGAAAAAGCTTTGCTAGAACCGAGGTTTATATGTCAAGAGGCAATACCGAAGAGAATAAATTTGTTTTCGACAAACTATTTAAACACAAAGATGAGATTGAAGCGCAAACAGGTGCTTTGGAATGGGAGCGGTTAGAAAATAAAAAAGCATGTAGAATAAAACAGGAGTTACGTAATGTCAGTCTATATGAAAAAGATGATTGGGATAAAATGGTAGATTTCCTGATAGCAAGCATGATTAAGATAGAAACCGCATTTAAGAAACCTCTACAAGCTATTAATAGGGAATTAAAAGCAGAATTTAAAGAATAAATGAAAAATCAAGAAATAGTTTGTAAACTCCGTCAAATCAGTCAAAACACGAATGTAAATCTACCAAAATCTATTGATTTTGAAGTGTTAGATGGTATCCTCAGAATTAACCTTTCAGATAAAGGAGTATGTGCGAATATGCAATCAAATGAATCAGCTTTTGAAGGCTGGGCTCTTTGTCTAAAAGCGTGGCTTCCAGATTTGATTGAAAAAGTCTTAATTTGTTGGAATCCAACTACTCAAAAATCGGATTTACTACATTATGAGAGGTTTAAATATCGTGTATGGAAATTTATCCGAACCTATGATTGGGCTGAAAACGGTTCTTTGTTTAATATGGATTATTACGGGGAAAATCTCAAAAATTGGGTTATAAATTTTCCATGTGATGAAGCTGACAAAGAAGCACAAGGTGATGAGGCTATTCTTGAAAGAAATTATATCGCTAATCAGAAAAGAAACTATGATGTAATTGATCAACAACTCCCTGTAGGCGTGTTTAACAGTGTCGTGTCAAAAGAAAGTTGCGTAATGCCACGTGGTAAAAGCCAGATCGACATATGGGCTTTACGTGGGGATACTTTGCATGTTTTTGAGTTGAAGAAACCAGATAATATAATGGTTGGGATTATATCCGAATTGATGTATTATGTAAACATTATGAATGATATTAAAAATCGGAGAATTAAATATCCCTCAAATGCGAAAGAATGCGAATATAGAAATTTTGATGTTTTATATAATTCTTTGAACTCAAATAAAATACATTTTATCAAAGGTCATTTTCTTGCAGCAAAACTTCACCCGCTAATATCCCCCGCTGTCATAACTCTCCTTAATGATAGTCATATCCAAAAGATGGAGCATATAGAGTATTCTCACATTGCATTATGAAGATAATTATTCATAGAGGCATAGACCAAATTGGGGGCTGTATCACGGAAATCGCCACTGATAATGCTCGGATATTGATTGATTTAGGGCAAAATTTGCCGGATGGAGAGGGGGCTGTGAATGACGATTTAGCGAGCCGGGAAGCAATAGGGGAAATCACACAAGGCATTGATGGGATTTTCTACACTCATTATCACGGCGACCATTTAGGGTTATTCCACTATGTGTCGGATAACATTCCACAATATATCGGTGAAGTAGCCAAACAGATTGCCCTCTGCAAGCATCGACAGTTATCATACATCAAAGGTCGAGAGGAGTTGTCGAAAGAAGAGATTTCCAAAATTGATAAAATGAGTATTCTCATTCCTGAACAGACTGTAAATGTAGGAGATATAAAAGTTACACCTTATTTTGTAAGTCATTCTGCTTATGATGCCTATATGTTTTTGATTGAATCAGACGGAAAAAGGGTATTACATACAGGAGATTTCAGAGGGCATGGATATTTGAGCAAAGGTTTATTGCCGACCATAAAGAAACTTATCTTACCAAAAGACAAAGTTGACTTTCTGATTACTGAGGGAACTATGCTTTCAAGGCTTGGCGAAAGGGTGATGACTGAAAATGAACTACAAAGAGAAGCCGGGGAAATAATGGCACGATACAAAAATGTATTTGTAATGTGTTCTTCTACGGATATGGAACGGCTGGCATCGTTCTATGCTGCGAATAAAAATTTAAGAAACAGACCTCTTATATGCGACCGTTTCCAAAAGAATGTATTAGAGATATTTACTACATCGGCGGGTAATCACACTTCGTTATTTCGTTTTGATAAAGCCTATGATTTCAATCCTAAGAATACAAAACTTATTCATTGGATGGAGGATAAGGGGTTTTGTATGTTTGTTCGGGCAACCGATAAGTTTAAATATTACTATCAAACACTTATATCCCGGTTAGATTCTAAGGATACGGTGCTGATATACTCTATGTGGAAAGAATATATAAATGATAGCGGAAAACACGCTATACAGCGATATATTGAGTTCGTTTCTATGTTTCCGAACATGGAGAAATTACATACAAGCGGACACGCCTCTCCCGAATTTCTTGCAGAAGTATGTAATCTTGTTAATCCGGCTCTTGGAATTATTCCTATTCATAGTGAGAATTCTGCAAACTATTCAAAATTACCGATTGAAGAGCATTTGCAACAGAAAATACTTACCTCTTCAAAAACTATAGATAAGGTAGAGATAAAAATCAATCAAAGTATTTAACCTAAGGGTAATAGTTGGAATATCTTTTATTATCTGAACACAAAGGTATATTTCAAGAATAAAACGTCAAGGCTAAAATGAATTTTATCGAAAATACTCTTTCGAGGTACGAGAAAGAGTATTTTCGATAAAAGCCTTGCCTTATTCATCCTTTCCATAAGAGGGGTGTTTACCAGATAAAAAGGAAAAATATATACTTCAAATCCAAAGAAATTCCTTACCTTTACAGCCGAGTTATTTGATAGTATTGCACCGTAAAATGCTGAAATACGCACGGTTACTAAATCGTTACTTCTGAAATTCAAAAACTCTGCGAAAAGTTTATTCTTCAACCGGTTAAGTCAAACCGATGATAATCTAAAATATATTTTTTCTATTTTTCATTCGATAGCTTGTGCCTTGAAGTTTTATGACCTCGCAACGATAAAGAAGTCACTTGAAGTTGTTCCGCTATTTAGGTGTCTTTATGAGAGAATATAGTCGTTAAGTAGGAATGGGATAACACCTACATCGACACTATATCCTCTCTGGATTATTTCATTGTAAATCATATTCTCCATAAGATGGGAGCGTTCTTGCTGATGAAAATTCAATTTTGCATTTCTTAATCCAAGATCAATAGAATAGTATTTCTGTATCGAACCAAAGTATTTTCTTCCTTTCACGTTGTATCTCTTAGCACTGCAAAATAGGAACGAATCTTCAAGATAATCAAGATAATTCTTAATAGTGTGGTCTGATGTGGACTTGTCAACCAATGTTGCTGCAGTGCCTGCAAGTTTATGAGGGTTTGTCAGTGAACCCACAGAAGATGACAGGTATATCTATTTTTTGAAATCAACAAGAATTTGCTTGTATTTACTGCAAATTTAGTCGCAATTGCGACCATTTTTGCAGTAAATACACGTTCGGAGTTAGATGTTGACGGTCTTTTACAATTATTGCCGGTGTATAATTTGCCTGTTTTTGTATGAAAGACATGCGCAAGCACACTGAAAAAAGTAACAGCTTTATGACGACAAAAAGAAGCAGGGGATATTCGGCAAAGAGGTGATGCTGTTTCTCTTTCTGCGAGTTCTTCTCACTTCCTATCCTCGAGTCTATTCCTGCGTTGACGGTATTCTGCTAAATAGGTCTTTTGGGTATCGGGTAGGAGGAAAGAGGCTTCTATGAGTTGCTCGGTGAGTGGATATGCAGCCGTGAATTGAGCTAAAATCTCAGTCACCCGTTTTTCACGGATCCCGATACGCTTCCCAAACGCTTCGAATGAGCGACCGTTGACCTTGCCGTTAAATTTCAAGAACTCCGATTGATCTCCTTCGCGAAACAGACCGCGACTCAAAGCAAAATCACTATCATCAACATGCAAATGTGTATTCAACAAGTCATAAGCGGGAGCCAATCGGAAGTCACCTCTCGACGTTTCAATCACAGAGAAATTCTTTAAATGGGCATCGCCGTTTGAGAAGAGAAAGTTGAAAAGTACAATTTTAAAGAACTTTTCAATCTCGATGCGCCATGCAGGGATATAGCGTTTGATGAGCTCACTCAGTTCTTCATAGCTGTATTCGTATTTATAGTTGCTTCCACCGTTTGTGGGCATTAAACCTGCCAATGAAGAAAAGTCCTCTTTGCGCAGCTTTGCACCTCCTGATCCAATATCAAAACGCTTCGTGATATAGGCCGACTCGCCGGTTTGGAAAAAACACAAGCCATTGGCTGCTGTCTCAATTCCGTAGACCTGTGAGGCGATCTGCATCGTCAGGTTTTCGTTCGCGGGAATCTCTTTCACTCTTCGTAAGCGACTGAGTGGGATCGGCTTTAAGATATGCGTACTTTGTTCTCCCTTTTGTGATAGACGAATTTTACCTTTGTCAATCACGCAGACCTCTTTGTCTTGTACTCCCGAAATGGAAACATGTTCTATGTTCGCCATAAACTTCTCGTTATCTGCTTCGTTTTTCTCCGGAGAATCATACGCAAGGATGTGGGAAACCTTTTTGCCGGCAAAGAGATTTTTCAGTGCAATGGGAGAATAAGTTTCATACCCTTCTGCAAGGGTCGACGGGCAATGGGTCAGTTTCATCATTGAATAGGTTTTAGGGTGACTGCTCCTATGGTATCGTGCGCTGTGGTGGCGAGAAGAAGTCCAAAATAATCTTTCTCGTCGATCTTCAACAAGCGGCATTGAGCTTCTTTGTTTGCTCCTTCAGAGAGTAGACTAAAGAAGAACGGGAACAGATAATCGCTTGTAAATCTCGCTTGCGTTTTAGGCAATGTTAAGCTCACTTCCGGCATCGAGGTGTTGGCTAGATATCCCGGTTCATACTCAAACACATAGCTTCCGTTGTCGGTCTCGGTCAGAGTTCCGGCTTCAATGCCTTTCATATAGACTTTTGCACTTCGCATGACTTATCATTTTAGTGGTTTCACACCTACGGTTATTTCCAACCCCAGCACTTCCAAAATCTTAATCAGTACCTCGATAGTCGGGTTTGCCTGTCCGCGTTCAATTTTGTAGAGGGTATTGACGCTGATGCCTGCAATATCGGCTAAATCGGGCTGTGTAATCATCAGCTCTTTTCTGCGGTGACGGATTTGCTCGCCGAGGGTGGTCCGTAATGAGTTGATTTGATGGTCCATATTCCTATTGTATTGTGATTCTAAAAACAAATATAGTGTATTTTTTTAGAAAACAAGCTTAAATCATATTTTATTGTGATTTTGAAGGATTTGAGATAGAGTTAAGATGCGATCGGTCTTATAATCACATTATAATGTGGTATTCCAAGGGAGATGATAAACCACTTTTTTGTGAAGTTGGAACCGCAGGATTCTTTAAAGGTAAAAATCCAAATGTTTCCATTCAAGAATTGAATTCAAATTGGATTGATGGAGAACATATCGTATATATAGGTAAAGCAACAGAACTATGTCGTAGACTGCGTCAATATATGAGTTTTGGACAAGGTAAAAACATCGGTCATTGGGGCGGTAGATATATTTGGCAAATACCGAGAATGGAATAAGGCTCGGTGCCAAATAGCTTATAAACATTAAACTTGTTTCTTCTTTTTTTTAGTTAAAAGGTGAAAATATGGTTAATTGTGGGTATAATGTTGAGAACAATACCTCTACTCTATCGTTTTATTTTTATATTTGTATTGTAATTTAAATAGGAGGTAAATATGTGCATATTAAAGGAAGTGGGACGTTTTATTAAAAATGGAGCTTCTACATTTCGTGATGCTTCTCAAGGGCATTATAAGCAAGACTCCGAAGCAATCTCTAAAATCAGAAAAGAGATTCTGGAAACAGATCGAAATCGAATTGATAATAAGAAAAATTTGATGGAAGATCGAAAAAAAATTGAGAGAGATGTTCGTAAATCTTTCAATGAAATGGCAATAAACAATGGGTAAGCAAGAATTAAAACAGTGAGAAACCCAAGTCTCTACAGGTAATGGAGTTGGAAAACAATTAGAACAGACTTATACTGTTGATGATAATTGCTTACCTTCACCTCAAGAATTATCGGCATATAAAGATATCGATCCTAAAATTATAGATTATCTTATTGAGGCTTCTGTAAAGGAGCAAAATCATCGACACAAAATGGATGAGAATAAGTTGAGTATAATTAGAAAGGCTGATACAAGGGATGGAAGAATGAATTGGTGGGGGATGTTTTTTGCTTTTCTTGCTATAGTTGCAATGGTAGCCCTTGCTGGTTATGCTCTTTATTTGGACAAACCTTGGTTTGCCGGAATTATGGGAGGTACTACATTGGTATCGGTAGCTTCTATCTTTATTAAACGTAACGATAGTGATAGAAAGCCATCTGGTAATACAAAAAAATAGTTGAAGTCTTTTAAAACTAGTCTTAAGCTGTAAATTAAATTTTACCGCTTTTTTTCTACTTTAATAAGTCTATTACAAAATATCTTCGAATCTATTCCTGCGTTGACGGTATTCTGCTAAATGGATTTTCTTGACGTTGGGTAGCAGGAAATAGGCTTCTATGGTATCTTGCGCTGTCGTGGTGTGGCACAAAGTTAAGATCTGCTGAGTTAGCGGATAATGCTATCAATGCTATCAATGAAGTCAAAAGTACCGTATTCTAGCTCCATGACGACCGCATCTCGGTGCGATAACGACCGCATTCCGGAGCTACAACGACCGTACTCCATTCCTTTGACCACCGTACTCCGTTTTCCTGACCACCGTACTCCGTTTTCCTGACCACCGTATCTCTTTCATCTAACCTCCTCCGTTGATTCTTAATGGTTTAAATCGTGTTAAAAATAAGATTTATTCACTTTTTTATGATTCCCTTTTTGTCCGTAATTTTCCATCGTGATTCTCGAAATTTAAATAGTTGTACATTCTTATTTGTCTTAATTTATTTAAATCTTCTGCTGTCGTGATAGCACTACGAAGCACGACTCCGGGCGCTCTGCGTACTCTTTCTTGTTGGGTGGTTTCTCGATTGATCTTTGGATTGGTCTCCGGATTGACCTTCGGATTGGTCTCCGGTTCAACTCCTCGGTCAACTTCCAAAGGGGTTATTCTATCGACCTTCGGAGGCGTTATTCGAATGCCCTCCGAAGTCGTTGCTCGATCGGTGGAACGTTGGTCAAAGATCACGGCTCGCAAGCCATAGCCTTGGGTGATGGCTTTGTAGATCTCGTCGAGGAAGACTTTCAAGGAGATCTCGACGTGAAGTTGACGAGCGTAAAAGTCGAGTAATTCGGAGAGAATTAGGCAGCGGGAATGACCTTGGGTTTCTGCGCTGTGGATGGTGTTGCGGGCGATGTGAGTCTCTTCTTCGACGTTTTCACGCGAAAGTCCACACAGCCAACGGAGTTGTTCTTCGAAATGTCCGATGCAGAGGCAGTTCTTCTCGGCATCTGAATGGTATTGGTCGATGAGTTGGTCGAGCCTATCGTAGGGGATTTCTAGCTTTGAGGGATGCGAACGGTTGGGTGCGACTGATAGGAGCGTACATTCGTTGGGCAAATTCCTGAAAGACTTCTCGTTTTTGAGATATTCTTGGTCTTCGGAGGGCCACTGGTTATGGTTTTCGGAAGGCCACGGTTCATCGCCTTTGGGATGTTTTTGGTCTTCCGATGGTTCGAATGGTTCAATGTCTTCAATCCCTTCGGTGTCTTCAATCCCTTCGGTGTCTTCAATCCCTTCGGTACCTTTGGTGGGGAGGATGGGGAGGAGTCGGATGGATTGGCCCTCTTCGATAGCCTTGAACACGAGGTTAAGAAATTCTGGTAAATAGAATTTACAACCGAAATAGCGAGGGTAGGGTTCGAAAAGAATGGCAACGTTGGTGGAAGTGCTGTGTCCTTCGCTCTCAATATAATTAATGGTGCGTTTCGGGAGTTCGGCGAGCTCTTCGAGGTCGATCACCGGTGTATGTGTCGATAATCGTAGATTATGTTCGAGTTGTCCAACTAACTTGCATCTTGTCATTGCTATATTTAGAAAATAATTGTCGTTTTCCTTTACTGTTTTCATTTTGTTTAAGATTTGTCTTGGTGTTTAATTTGTTCAAGTTACGGCTTTTGCGACTTTTAGACTGCGCAAAAAATTGCGCTATCACTTGATGTAGGGGGTGGTACCTTTGTCGTGTCATCGCAAGCGAATGGGATGACGCCGATTTAAGCGGTGGCCGAGTGACGTATTAAGACGTTGTTAAACTGTGAGTTACTCCCGTTTGGTACGTTGGCTAATGTTGTTGTTTAAACGGCTTTTTGATTTGTAATCAAAGAATACTTAAAACGATCTTAAATTTTAAAAAAATGAAAAAACTAGATGTGACGTTAAAAGAGGACTTGGGATTGATGGATGAACGGGTGTTGAACTTGATGGAATGTGAGGGCTTAGTCGGTTATGGGGCTTATATGATGTTGAATTATTTGCTCCGTCACCAGGAGGACTATCGTTTTCCGTTGGTGTTGCTTTCGACGGTGGCGCGTCTGGCGCATGTTCGGGCTAACTTCCTGATGAAAATCATTAAGAATTATGGGTTGTTTGTGATGGATGGGGAGGAGTTTTTCTCGCCGTCGGTGACCGATTTTATGCTTCGGTTGAGGATTAAAAAGCTCACAACTAAGGAAAATAAGTTACAGGGCGGTGATCCGAAGAAAAAGTCACTCAGTGAGCGTTCTGAGTTAACGAATGTGAAAAAAGAGATTAAGAAAACGTGTAACTCGTTGACTGACAGTCGCCAGCTTTCTACATACGCGGGCGCAAAGATTAATAGTATATCTCTATATAAGATTAGAGAGAGAAAAAAAGAAAAAAACAACGGCCAAATGCCTCAAAGACCAATGGCCGCGATTCCGAATTCTCAACAAAGGGTTTCGGCTAGATCGGATCAGCCAAGATCGGATCGGTCGGGAATGAATCAGTCAGGAATAGCTCAGCCGAGATCGGATCAGTCAAGAACAGCTCAGTCAAGAACGAATCAATCAAGAATGGATCGGTCGGGGATGGATTCGCCAAGAACGAATCAACGACCGGCTGTTGATCGTCCTGTTTCTTCTTCTTCCGGTCGGTCTACTGTTCGGGCGGTTTCTTATGAGTCCGCTACTCGGTCGGTTCCTAATGATTCTGCTACTCGGGTGGTTCCCAACCGTTCGGGTCGAGACAATCGGGGCTATGGGCGTTTGGAATCCCGGCCGTCGACTTCCCGGTTATCGGCTTCTCAGTCGCCTTCGTCTCGTTCATCTTCTTCTCGTTCATCTTCATCTCGTTTTACTCGAGAAGGATACTCTCGGTCGACGGTAGATCCTTGCTCCGGTTATGTTCCTGACGCTGAGTCTCCTGCCGCTGTTTCTGCCGCTGCTGCTGCCACGAGAGTTTCCTCGGGCAAGAAATCTTCTTTTGATTCTTTCCCTTCTTCTGCCTCGGAAAAGCCTTGGCGCGACTGGGTCGACGATCTGCTGGACGATGAGACGTACTTGCGTCAGGTGGCGATGCATTCGAAGATGGGTCGCGATTTTATGAAGTCGGTCGATCGAATCTTGGAACTGTTTAAGGAGCATGTGGAGCTGTACGGCACGTCAGGCGGGCTGGTCACGCGGTGCGATGTAAAGTATTACTTTTCCAACTTCATGCGTGAGGACTCGAACACGTTGAAGCTGCTGAAGAAGCGCTTGCAGGATGAGCAGGAGGCGCGTGATGCACGCAACCCGTATCGGTATGAGGTGCATCATGATGGACGACGGTTCTATCCGACAGGCGAAGAGATCCCGATGTATGCGACCCCACGGCCGTCGAAGTATTCGGTTTTTAGTCCGACCTCAGGTCGTTGGGTAGGCTAACTTTAGGTTGTCGGATAGAGTAACCGTGCATCGTTGGATGGGCTAACCGTACATCGTTGATGGGGTAACCGTGCATCGTTGTAAAAGATGGCGGGATCGCTTTAACCGACAGTGTGTGACTTTGATGCATCTATGTGTTTAGTTTGAAAAGAATAATCGTGTTTAACTTTAAAATAATCTACAACTATGGAATTTAGAGACTTTGCCAAATTCGGCATCGATACGCGTGGACGGTCGGCCGGACGTTTAAAAACGTATTGTGAAGAATGTCGGTCGACCCGCAAGAATAAACGTGACAAATCGCTGTATGTCAACCTCGATACGGGTTGGTGTCATTGTTACCACTGTGGGCATCGGTTTTATGTGCCCACGGTGCAGGAGGAACGGGAAAAGGAGGAGCGTCGGGAACGAAGCGTTCGGTCTGTGCCGCAGCATTTCCAACGTCCGGTGTTCGATGCCTCGAAGCTGACGCTCTCGGAGGAGGTGGAACGTTATCTGGTGGAGAAGCGGTGCATCTCGCAGAAGACGATTGCCGGGATGCGGATCACGGAGCAGACCACGGTGATGCCGCAGACGGGCAAGGCGGAACGGTGCATCTGTTTCAACTATTTCGAGGAGGGACAGTTAGTGAACACGAAGTTCCGCACGCTCGACAAGAAGTTTAAGATGCTCGCCGGGGCGGAGATTATCCCGTACAACATCGATGCGGTGCGGGATTCGCCCATCATGATCGTTACCGAAGGGGAGTTCGATGCGTTGGCGTTTGTCACGGCCGGGCGACCGTATGCCATCTCGGTGCCCACTGGGGCTCAGGCGAGTCTGGCGGCGTTCGATCGGTTTAAGGCGTCGCACTTCGACGATAAGCAGACCATCGTGATTGCGGTGGATCGCGATGCTGCGGGCGAGGGGCTTCGTCGGGCGTTGGTGGAGTACTTCGGGGCGTATCGGTGTCGGATCATGTCGTTTGGCGAGGGATGCAAGGATGCGAATGAGCACTTGCAACGTTATGGTGTGGCGAGCTTACAGGTGATGCTCGATCAGGCGAAGGAGGTACCTCTGGAAGGGGTGGTGACGGCCGATCGGGTGGTCGGCGAGTTTGAGGTGTTGTATCGCAATGGGTTGCAGTCGGGCGCACGCTCGGGTTGGGCGGCTTTGGACGATCTGTGCTCGTTCGAGTTGAATCGTTTGGCGGTGGTGACGGGTGTTCCGGGTTCGGGCAAGTCGGAGTTTGTCGATGAACTGGTGTTGCGTCTCTGTCTGTTGCACGGTTGGAAGATCGGCTTCTTCAGTCCCGAGAACGTGCCGGTGGTGTATCACTATAACAAATTGGCTGATAAGCTGTTGGGGCGTAAGTTTGAACAGGGAAATGGAGTCACGGAATTAGATTTTCGTCAGGTGGTCGGTTTCTTGCAGAAGAACGTGACGCACATCTGTCCCAAGGGTGAGGCATCGCCGCATCTGGTGTTCGATACGTGTCGGGAGTTGGTGAAGCGTCGCGGCTGTCGGGTGTTTGTGTTCGACCCGCTCAACCGGTTCGATCATACCATGCGTCCGGGGCAGACGGAGACGCAGTATCTGTCGTCGTTCCTCAACGAGATGACGCGCTTTGCGCAACAGTCGCATTGTCTGGTGATCTTGGTGGCGCATCCGCGTAAGATGAACAAGGATATCACGGGTAAGTCGCATCGTCCGGAGATGTACGATATCAGTGGTACGGCGGATTTCTTCAATAAAGCGGACTTTGGGTTGGTGGTCGACCGTGATGATGGGGCGGGCATCGTGAGGGTGTATGTCGACAAGGTGAAGTTTAAGCACTTGGGGAAGCCCGGTGAGGCGCTGTTTCGCTATAACGTGTTGAATGGGCGTTACTCGTCGTTTGGCGGCGTGGAAACCCTGTGCGAGCGGAACAAGAGTGCTGCCGACCGGAGGAGAGTGGAAGCGACAACGGATGAGTTGGGCGACGGGAATTGGCTCGATTGGCTCGAGGCGGATAGTCCGGAGGTGACGCAGTATGGGTTGGAGTTGCCTAACGCCTGTTTTAGTCGGGCTCGCCCAGATGACGCACGATGAGTCGCACTTCGCGGGCGGTGTACATCTTCGATTTGGGGTGAAAGTCGCCGCTGTCGATCTCGTCCATCAGACCGGAGCAGTTGCGCATCCAGCGGCGGAGCTTAGCCACGGCGACGTTGGGGGTGAGGGTTTTGAAATAGATGGTGGCCAGGTCGACCTTGTTGTAGCAGCGAATGGTGAATTTTGGTTCTTCCATAGGGGTCTTTATATCTTCCATAATTGTCTTGATTTTAATACGTTTAAATCTCTCTTTTATCCTTTAAATTTACTGTTTTTTGAGGAGATTTCAAAGGATTAGCGATTGAAAAGAGGGGCTTTCTGACCAAAGATCGAGCACGTTTTGAGGAAAATGAGGCGGTTTTCGGGCAAACGATCGGGGAGTCTGAGAGCTAAATATTGAGACTTGCAGAGATGGGCGTTGACTCTTTTGGGTTTTCTACGGAATTTAAATTTTAAACGTCGTTTATTGGATTTCTGTCGTTCAGTGTCGTTCAATGTCGTCCATTGACTTTGTGCGAGGTGGTATATTTGTCGTGTTAATTAACAAAGAAACTGAGTGTTTAACCTTTAAAATTAAAATGATTATGTCACAGAAATTTGTTGTTGTCAAGAGAAAAAATCCATTGAAGCCGACTCAGCCGGCGAAGTATTATGCGCAAGCCGTCAGAGAGAAACTGGTGGGCCTTGAGGATGTGGTGAAATGTATCGACCAACGGTCGACGTATTCGATAGGTGAGTTGAACGGGGTGATCGGGGAGTTCTTGCGTGAGTTGCACAACCAGTTGGAGGAAGGCAATAGTGTCTCTCTGGGTGAGTTGGGTTGTTTTAGGGTGACCATCAGTACGGGTAAACCGGTGGATGATCCGAAGAAGTTCAACCCCATCACCTGCATCAGTCGCTCGCGTGTGCGTTTCTTGCCGGGCAAGGATTTGCGCCAGCTCTGTAAAGCCATGGAGTTCTCGCTCAAAACGGAGGAGAAGAAGAGCACCGGTAAACCTGCCGGGGGTAAAACGGACGACGGAACCGGTGAGGCTCCAGATCCCATCGGATAACCACGGACTTCGGTTGTCTTTCTGAGATAGATATTTACAGTACGAACCTTTAAAACGAATTTGAACGGATGAAAAAGAATGTGTTTAAGCAAGTGCTTCAGATTATTATTACCATCGCTACGGCGATCATCTCTACCATCACGACGACCTCGTGCATGGGATTCTAAGGGGACCGTTTTACTTTATAATCGGTGAAATTAGCTGATTAACTAATTAAATGGTTAAATGAAGGAATGAAGAACCTTGAGAAGAATCTTAAATTAAGTCTGGCGGAGTACAATCCCCGCCGGATTTTTTATATTGTGGTACATTGTTCGGCCACGCGAGCCGGGCATCCGTTTACGGTGGACGACTTGTTGGCTTGTCACCTGCAACGGGGCTTTCGGAAGATTGGGTACCATTTGTACATCACCACCGATGGGGTGGTGCATCAGACGCGCCCATTCGCTGAGGTGGGGGCGCATGCGCGCGGGTTCAACCTCAACAGCATCGGGGTGTGTTATGAAGGGGGACTCGATGCTTTGGGACATCCGGCCGATACGCGAACGAAGGCGCAGCGAGAGTCGCTCCGACGGGTCGTCGAGGAACTGAAGAAGGTGTTCCCTCGTGCCGTGGTGGCGGGGCATTATCAACTTACGGCGAACATGCGTAGGTAATGTTCAGAAAAGTGTGTATGTTTTATTTCTTAGGCATAAATATTTCTCAAAAATATAATTATTCTGTTTTGATAAAAAGCTTTGATTCAAGAAAGTTGTAAATTGGATATTTAAATACATCTTTATTCATAGCCACATTGCCAAGCAATAATATCACAGAATCATAGTTTGGCATCGCGCCACGCATTTTCAGCACTCTTTTAAAATCCTTATTGAGTCGTTCAATCCAATTGGTTGTATATATCATACCTCTTATTTCTCTCTCATATTTGAAATAAGTGAAATAGAATTTGTACCTTTCATGTTTATACCTTTTAAGCATGGGGTAACTCTTCACCCATTTATCTATAAAATCTAGAAATTGTTTATGTGAGCTTTCAGGGGTGGCCAAATCTTGATCTGGCCTAAATACTATCTGCATTTCAGCCGCAATTATTTTTTTATCTCGAGGTTTAATTTTCCCCAATATATTCCTCTTTAAATGCACCGTGCACAATTGGATATCTGCACCAGGAAATGCATGTGCGATAGAATTTTCAATACTAGATAAGCCATCGCATACAAATAAATTAATCTCACTAACTCCTCTTTCTTTTATATCATCGAATATATCAAGCCAGTTGGAAGCACTTTCGGTTGGGAAATTCACAATTGATAAGACCTCACGAGTTCTATCTTCTTTTACTCCTAATATTACGTAGTATGCTTCATTTGAAACCGAGTCATTGCGCCTGGTGGCAACATACGTAGCATCAATATAAACGATTGGATAACGTGCATCTAATCTACGGTTCAGCCACGCAGAAACATCTCCACGTGCCGTATCAAGGAGCCGGCTTACTTGACTCTTACTATAATGCTTACCGTAAAATTCCTCAGAGATATCACCAACTTGCTTGGTGGTCAAGCCTTGAGCGTATAAACTACAAATTAAGCGCTGAACTTCAGCTTCTTGATCTTTAAGTACCCCTAATAAAACAGGATAAAAGTTGCTCTCACGACTCCGAGGAACGCGAATCTCAAACATTTGACCGCCATGACATACTCGACGATCACGATAGCCATTACTCACATCATCAGTCTGAGAATTATAAATCTTACGCTCTGATTTCATTAAGGATTCCATCCCTAAACGGATTAATTCCTGAAATCCTTCTTTACCATTTGTAAGTGAAGAAATAATTTCAGACATTTGTTCTTGTGTAAATTCCATTTCTCTTTCATTTTAGGTTACAATACAAATCTAAGAAATATTGGGATTTACACACTTTTTAAAACGCTATCCATGCGTAAGGCGTGCCCCTGCTTTGATGCACGGGCGGAGTATAAGTAAGAGCCTGTGCTAGGAATGGGATCGACAAAAAAAGGTGACTCTGCTTCTAATTGAAGCAGGGCCACCCTTTTTATTGAACCCATCTATTGGATCGTTTAGTTACCGGATCGTTGAACTCACCGACTCCCGTAGATCACATGAGGTAACGCATAGAAGATCAGTAGTGAACATACAATTTCCATGAGGGGATAATAGTTGAAAAAGCAATCCTCACTTCCGCATCTTGAAACGAAATACCAGAAACAGAAACCGGCAACTGCACCACTCGACAGACTAGCGATCACCACCCATCGGGGTGGGCCGCTTTTTCGCTTTTGACGTTTTGCCTTTTCTCGTTCTAAAGCGCGTCTGTATCTACGTTTCATTAGAGTTCGACAGCAGACAGTTCTGCAAAGGCTTTCTGATAATCAAGTTCTGCTTTTAAAGCTTGATCGATCGTGTTGTAGTAAAGCCCCACTTCTACGATATAATCTAACATTGAGATCTGCCCGGTATCAAGCGCTTGTTTGAGCAGGGTACTGTTGTTGGCATTCTTCAATGATGCTCGGTAAGTCTCTGCCACTTTCTTCAGTCCCAGGGTGCGAGAGTAGAGGGTTTGTAGCTGAATGAAGAATTGTTGCTTGGTATCAATCTTCCGACTTTCTGCCGCACGAACGGCACTCTTGGCTTGTTTCACCCGGTTCTTATTCGACCATAGAGGGATCGAGATCCCGATCGATATGCCTTGATACCGTTGTCCGACGACTTTCTCACTCATATAGCCGGTCGATAACGTGGGCAGTCCCATGGATCGACTGAGGGAGACTTGCTTTTTGCTGAGCTCCACCTCCTGTTTGACATACGATAGGATTGGATTCTTCTCTTCTGCTATGCTGTACCATTGAAGAAAATCAATCGGCATATCGATGGCCTCAAACCGAGAGGGGTTGAAAGAGGGGACTTTCCCTCCATTCAACCGGGTCAGTTGGGAGAGGGCATTGTTGCGTTCGGTCTCGATGCGGGAGATCTCTCCTTTGACGTTGGATAGATTGAGTTGAGCGTTGTTGTATTCCAAGATATTGCCTTCACCACTCTTTAGGCGCTCTTTCTGTCCCACGGCAATGGCTTCGGCATGGGCTAGGCGGAGAGTCAGCTCGTCCACTAGGGAATTGTAGTAGATCCAGTCTAAGCCGTAGTTCTTCGCTTCAAGCAAGAGGCTCATCCGGTCGGCCTTGTATTGCCAATCGACGAGCTTGTTTTGTTGATCGGCGACTTTCCTTTTCAAACCGGTGATGGTCGGAAAATCGAAACTCTGCTTAATGCTGAGGTCTTGGCGCTTTCCAATGGTGGAAGGGTTGCCCCAGAGATAGTTGAAACCAATCTCCGGGTCTGGTAAAGAGAGGCCTGTACGCTGACCTAACTTCTGTGCATCGGCCGACTCTCGCAAGGCTTTGAGCGTCGTATTGTTTTGTTCGATGGTGTTGAGCAACTCATCGATCGAGTTTTGTGCAAAGAGCGAACTTGTCGCTACAATTGCGATGAGGGTTAAAATGATTTTCTTCATGGTTATGCCTCCTTGATTTCGTCGTCGGTAATGACTTCTTCGACGATTTGTTTGTTGGTAAAAAGATACATAATCGGAATGATGAACGCGTTGAGCAGCGTTGAGGTGAACAGTCCCCCTAAGATCACGATGGCCATCGGACTTTGAATCTCATTCCCCGGTAGATCTCCCCCGATTGACAAGGGGATAAGCGCCAATCCGGTGGTTAATGCGGTCATCAGAATCGGATTTAATCGATCTAAAGAACCGTGCAAGACACTTTCTTGTGCTGAATATCCTTCGTCTTGGAGATCGTTGTAACGGGAGATGAGCAACATACCGTTACGCGTTGCGATACCAAAGAGGGATATAAATCCGATGATGGCCGGGATGCTGATGACCCCTCCTGTGATCCAGATGGCTACAACACCACCAATAATGGCTAACGGTAGATTGAGCAGGATAACCACCGATTGCGTCACACTCCTAAATTGATTAAAGAGCAGTAGGAAGATGGCGAATATCGAGAAGATCGACGTCATCATCAACGTGCGTGATGCGGCTTGCTCGCTCTCAAACTGACCGCCATACTCAATACGGTAGTTCTCCGGAAGTTTGATCTTTTCGTCTACAATCTGTTGAATGTCGGTTACAACTCCCAGCAAATCGCGACCGGCTACATTGGCGGAGATAACAATCTTTCGAGAGACGTTCTCACGGTTAATCGTGTTGGGACCAACCGAGGAGGTTATCTCGGCAATGTGACTGAGGGGGACTTTCCGCCCTTTGGCATCGACGATGAGGTTCCGGATCTTGTCGGCTGTCTCACGACTGGCATCGTTTACCTTAAGCGTTAGGTTGAACGATTTGTTGCCTTCGTAAACTTGCGAAACGACTTCTCCGGCGAGCATGACATTGACGATCTCGGCAAACTCGGGAGGGGTGATCCCATATTTGGCTAATACTTCACGCTTGGGCTCGATCTTTAACTGTGGACGTTCGACTTGTTGCTCCACATTTAAGTCCGCAATCCCCTTAACGTCTTTAATGGCCCCCTTGATCTGATTACCGATGGAAAACATTTGGTTGAGATCGGTTCCGAATAGTTTGATGGCGATACTTGCGCGTGTGCCTGATAGCATCGCATCGATACGGTGGGTGATGGGAGCCCCGACTTCGACGTTGGCACCGGGAATGTTTTTCACCTTTTCACGGATCTCGGCCAAGACTTCTTCTTTGGAGCGTTTGTCGAGGATAAAAGGAGCTTCTATCTCTGAGACGTTGACTCCTAAGGCATGCTCGTCGAGCTCGGCACGACCGGTCTTGCGGCCAACGGTCTGGATCTCCGGAATTGTCAGTAGCTTCTCTTCGACCATACGGCCAACCTTGTCGGATTCTTCCAAAGAGATGCCCGGAAGAGTGCTCACACTGACGGTGAATGAGCCTTCGTTAAAAGGGGGTAAGAAGCTACGCCCTAAGGTGGTGAAGATCACGATGGCACCAATCAGCATGGCACCGGTGATCGACAGCACGACTTTCTTATGCTGAAGGGCCCACGTGAGTAGTCTGTCGTATCCCTGCTTGAGCTGACGGGCAATCCAAGGTTCTTTTTCGGGCTCTTTATTGTTCTTCTTGGTTTTATTCAAGAGGTAACTACACAAGACCGGCGTAAGGGTTAAGGCGACTAGAGTGGACGCACATAGAGCCACGATGAAGGCAATGCCTAGCGGTGCCAACATGCGGCCTTCCATACCTGAAAGGAAAAATAGGGGCACGAAGCTGGCAATGATGATCAAGGTGGAGTTTAAGATAGGCATACGCACTTCCTTACTGGCATCGAAGATCACGGTCATCACGCTCTTGCGTTCGCTCTCGGGTTTGTTTCGGTTCTCTCGCAGGCGTTTGAACACGTTTTCCACATCGACAATGGCATCATCGACCAGTGATCCGATGGCGATGGCCATACCTCCCAGACTCATCGTGTTAATGGTAAGCCCCATCCATTTGAGGGCGAGTATCGAGGTCACCAGAGCGAGAGGGATAGTCACCAACGAGATCAGGGTGGTGCGGACATTCATCAAGAAGATGAAAAGGACGATAATGACAAAGATCGCACCTTCGTAAAGGGACTTTTGTACATTATCGATCGAGTTGTTGATGAACCGCTCTTGACGATAGATGTCGGTGGCCATCTTTACATCGGCCGGCACCCCTTTTTGTAATTCCACAAGTGCGGCATCGAGCTGATCGGTCAGATCGAGTGTGCTGGTATTGGGCTGCTTGGTGATGGTCATGAGGACGGCCGGCTTTGTGCGCGTGGAGGCCAAACCGATTTGAGGGGCTTTATTGCCGATCTTCACCTCGGCTATATTTTCGAGTAGAATGGGGACATCGTCGACTGTCTTGACGACGGTTTTACCCAAGGCCTCTACGTTGTCGGTCGAAAGGACGCCACGAATAATATATTCGCTTCCATATTCGTACAACACTCCACCTGCCGCGTTCTGATTCATGTTTAACACCACAGCGTTGACTTCATTTAAGCCGACGTTGTAATGCTTCATTCGTTCCGGGTTAAGAAGGATCTGGTATTCTTTGATCTCTCCACCAAGAACGGTGACCTGTGCCACACCGCCGGTGGCCAAGATGCGTGGACGTATGGTCCAGTCGGCCATCGTGCGGAGCTCTTGTAGGGACGTGGTGTCGGAAGTGAGCGACACAAACATCAACTCTCCTAGAATGGACGATTGGGGGCCAAGTGTCGGATTCCCCACGTTGGAGGGGAGCTGATCTTTGACCATCGCCAGCTTCTCGGAAACAATCTGACGGGCAATGTAGATGTTGGTTCCCCAATTAAATTCGACCCATACGATAGAGAACCCGGTGGTCGATGAGGAGCGGACACGACGGACATCGGTCGCCCCGTTGACGGCGGTTTCGAGGGGAAAGGTGACCAATCGCTCCACTTCTTCGGGAGCCATGCCTTTGGCTTCTGTCATGACAACAACGGTAGGCGCATTGAGGTCCGGAAAAACATCGACCTCCATATTGGTAGCGGTGAATATTCCGCCTATCATCAACAATACGGATGCAACGAGTACGACCAACCGATTGTTGAGAGAAAATTTTATGATCTTATTCAACATAGCTTAACTTCTTTCAAGGGTTAATGATTATGACCTTCGGGAATTGCACCGGATGCGGAGGCTAATTTCACTTGCGTCACGCCGGTTATAACTACCTTTTCGCCGCCTTGTAGGCCTTTGGTGATTTCAACGCGTTCGCCATTGTTCTGGCCCACTGTCACTTCTTGTTTGATGAAGGCTTCGGGCTCTACTTGAAGGTAGATGTAATGGACGCCTTGCTCATCGGTCAGCGCCGAGACGGGCACAGAGATGATATTTGTCCGTGGTGCGGCCAACAGGTAGATCTCGGCAAATGTCCCGGGAACAAGATGTCCGACGTTGTTGAACTCGAAAGTCACCGGAATATAAAACGACTCATTGTTGGTGGTTTTACCATAAGAGAGTAGCTTGCCATTCATCTCGGACAACTTATAGATGGTGGGATCGTAAGTGGTCTTGAAATTGGCGCTGCTGATGTTTTGCAGATCTTTAAAATACTTATCCGAGACTTCTGCGCGAAGTTGAAGATGACGGTTTTGAGTCACCGTGGCTATGGGCTGTCCTATAGAGACATAATCGCCTTGGCTCACCAAACGATTCTTAAGATAGCCATTGATCGGAGAGGGAACTCGGATACCCGATGTGGTGACATTGGCTGCTTGTGCCTCATAAGCGGTTTTGGCAGTCATGTATCTCGACTTGGTCTGTTCGAATTCTCTCGCGGAGATAATCTTATCTGCCACTAGCTTCTCGGCTCGTTGATACTCTTTTTGTGCGGTCTCAAAGGCTATCTTAGCTTTGATTGCCGGGTCACCTTCTTGCAGGTTCTTGGCCGAGATGGTGACGATGGCTTCTCCTGTACGAACAGCGATACCATCGGTAATAGAAGGGTTTACAAACGAGACAATGCCGGAGCTGGTTGCCGCTATGGTTTGCTCATTGCCTTGTGGAGCCTGAACTTGTCCGCTCGTCTTAATGACATGGCGGAATGAAGAAGGGCTGACGGTTTCGGTGGTTAATCCTGCCGCTTCGGCTTGCTTGGCGGTAAACGCAATCTCGTCGGCATGTTCACCTTCCTCGGCTTCACTGCCATGATCGTGACCATCACCTTCGGCATGCTGTTCCTGAGCTTCTTTCGAGTGATCTTGATCCTTATTAGTCGATGAATTGCAACTCACCATAAATAGTGAGGCTATTATGAATAGGCTAAATAGAGTTGTTTTCATTTTTTTTCTGTTTTAAAATTGTTTTGAGATGGAGAGTCCTCCTTGTTGTCCCGTTTCTCTGGCATGTCCGGAAGTTGCCCGGACACCGGTTTCGTGATGAGCCGACAGGGGTGCTATGGTTCCGTATAACATCTGTGATGTCGGAATCATAAACGATTGAGCCGGAATGGAAACGGCGGATTGTAAACGGTGGTGTACGTTTAGAAATACAGAACCTGAGGTGCCTCAATCGAGAGAGGCACATGGAAAAAGACCCGAGGATGGGGCTTTAGACTAGCGTAAAAGGAGGGGCTCTTAACCCGTTGGAGGGTATGACCTCGGTAGAGAGGTCATGGATGATATATGCACTATATAGAAGCTGTGTTCTGACGTCGATGTCGGAGCTAAGCGCACGATTTAACGGGGCCAAATCGGCCGATGGTATGAAATAATGGCCGGATGAAGCCGGATGTTTCTGATCTGATTTAGCCGTGAGGTACTGAATATTTTCAATACATAAAGTCGCCGTAACGGGCTTTGGTAGCGACTCTTGATGCTCGATGTAGTCGTGCCCGGAGCCGCTGTCTTGCTCGCAACGTTCAACAAGGCATGGTATACCTTCGTGATGATGATGAGGTATATAAGGGGCTATCAATAAGATGAATACTGATAGAACAATCCATGGGATGTGACGTTTTTTACTCAATGCTTTTGATGTTTATTACTCAATGCTTCTGATGTCTTTTGCAAATATAGGGGTCTCTTTCTGCAACCTGGTTGCAAAAGTCGATTATTCTTTAATTGATCTCCTCACAAGAGGTTAGACAAGTCGAATCCGGACTCTCTAACTCGATCGTAGAGTGAGTGATCTGGTATTCGGATGCAATTTCTATCACTTGTTGTTTGATTGCCGTGGGATCCTCTCGGCGAGTCACGAGATGTAGCGTCATGACGTGTGATTCGCCGTCAAGACTCCAGAGGTGGAGGTCGTGAATAGAGAGTATGCCATCGATCTTTAATAGCTTGTCTTTTAATTCATCGGTTGCGATATCTTCGGGGATCGCTTGAAGGAAGATCTGAAAGGTGGCTTTGATGTTTTTGTAGACGTTGCTCAGCACCCAAAGACTAATGCCCAATGAAAGCAGGGGATCTAAACTTGGGAACTTGGCAAATTGCATGATCACGCTGACCACAAGTACGGCAATCCAGCCCAAGACATCTTCCATGATGTGCAAATAGACCGAACGCTCGTTGATGGACGAGCCTTTTTTTACCCTCAGTGCTGCAGCTCCATTGATCAGAACGCCGAAAATAGCCAGCCATAACATGCCTTGTGCATCGACTTCGGCGGGGGTGATGAGGCGTTTAACCGCTTCTATGATAATAAAGATCGAGCTGACCGTTAATACGCCGGATAGAAAGACACTTCCTAGCAATGAAAATCGCTTATAGCCATATGAGTATTTGGCATCTCTTTGATGTTTGGATTTCCGTTGTAGAAACCAAGCGATGGCTAATGAGAGTGAATCTCCAAAATCGTGTAAGGCATCGGATAGGATGGCAATACTGTTGGTCATGAGGCCTCCTACAAGTTCAATGACGACAAAGACTGAATTGAGAATAAAGGCAATCGAGATATTTTTCTCGGCATTACTTTTAGGTGAATGATTGTGATGATTTCCCATGATGGTTATGATTTAGTGAGTGAACATTTATTGCAAATCCCTTTAATAATGTAATTGATCTGAGTCATCGTGAATCCTTGGGGTAGAGGGATCTCCGGAATCGTAACACTGTCGTCCAGACAGAAGGTCTTTTTGCATGTCTTGCAGTAAAAGTGACAGTGTGATTCGTGCTCGTCACAGGCTCCGTAATTCGGGCATAAGCAATATTTCATCACGCCGCTTCCGTCTTCAATGCTGTGGACTAGATGGTGCTCTTCAAAAAGAATCAGTGTCCTAAAGATTGTGGACTTATCTATGTGGAGCAGAACATCTTCAATGTCACGAAGACTAAACGTGTTCTTTTGGTTGGTCATAAACTGAAAGATCAAAACGCGTGTGGTGGTTGGTCTGATTCCAAGATCACTGAGCAAATCTATAATAAAATCTTCTTTCATAATCGTCTGTTTTATCTGTTTGCAAAGATAAAAGGATTTAAATGCAAGTTGGTTGCAAAGTTTAAAGTCGAGAAGAAAAACGAGTAAGACGTCGTTTGCTTTTTAGAAATGCTATATTTGCAAAAGAAATATCAACTAACTTCTTGAGGGTTAAAGGAGATAAGAGTGGGCAACGTCTTCCTGTTCGATCGGAAGAGCAGCTTAGGAGACTTGTCGACCCCGAGAAACTAAAAGATCGCTTTCTCAAGAAGAGAAACGAAAGAAGCCGCCAGAAAAACTATTTACTATTAATAAACACTTCAAAAAAATGAAAAGAAAACTTGTGATTTGGGCTTTTATTAGTTGCTTGACATTGGTTGCTCAAGCGCAAAAAGAAGTAAATTTAAGTTCTCCAAATGGGAAGATCAATCTTAAAGTTCGTTTGTCGGATCAGATCTATTATGATGTTCTTTGTGAAAATGAAAAACTGCTCACCGATAATGTGTTAAGTCTAACTATTGGTAAACAGACGTTAGGAAGCAATCCTAAGCTTGTGAAAAAGAAAATAAATCATGTTCAACAAACCATAAAGCCGGTCGTTCCTTTCAAACATTCGACAATCGATAATACATACAACCAATTGATGTTGTCGTTTAAGGGACATTATGTCGTGGAGTTTCGTGCTTTTGATGATGGAATCGCTTATCGATTCATAACCACTTTGAAAGACTCGATTGAAGTCACCAATGAAGATTTTCGTATTCACTTCCCCGAAGAATATACCCTTCATTTGCAGCAACCATACGACTTTAGAACAGCTTATGAGGAGCCTTATACACATTTAGAAAGCAATAAATGGAAAACATCCGACCGTATGTCTGTTCTGCCTATACTGATTGACACCAAAAAAGACTATAAAATTTTATTGAGTGAATCGGATTTGCAAGATTATCCCGGTCTCTTCTTAAAAGGAACTGACGGCCATGGAGCAACAGGTGTATTCCCAAAAGTTCCTCTTCTGTATGGCGAAGATGGAGATCGAAGTTTGAAAATAATCAAAGAGGCGGATTATATTGCTAAAACATCCGGTAGTAGAAGTTTTCCTTGGCGATATTTTGTGATCGTTAAAGAGGATAAACAATTGATCGAGAATACCATGAACTGCAAATTGGCCGGTGAAAATCAATTGTCGGATGTCTCATGGATCACTCCCGGTCAAGTGACTTGGGAATGGTGGAACGATGCTTCTCCGTACGGACCGGATGTTAACTTCGTATCCGGCTATAACTTAGAAACCTACAAGTATTATATTGATTTTGCTTCTAAATTTGGGATTCCTTACCTGATAATGGATGAGGGATGGGCTAAAGATACCTATAATCCTTATACTCCTAATCCTAAAATTGACTTGCATGAATTGATACGCTATGGAAAAGAAAAAAATGTGGGGATTGTTTTGTGGTTGACTTGGTTGGCTGTGGAAAATAACTTCGATCTATTTAAAACGTTTAAAGAATGGGGGATTAAAGGGGTAAAGATCGATTTTATGAACAGAAGTGACCAATGGATGGTCAATTTCTACGAACGTGTGGCTAAAGAAGCAGCTAAAAATAAGTTGTTTGTTGACTTTCATGGTGCTTTCAAACCATCGGGCTTAGAATATAAATATCCTAATATTTTAGCCTACGAAGGAGTCAGGGGGATCGAGCAAATGGAAGGGTGTCTGCCGGATAACAGTCTTTACCTCCCATTTATGCGTAATGCCGTTGGTCCAATGGATTATACGCCGGGCGCCATGATCAGTATGCAGCCCGAAGTTTATGCCGCAAAACGCCCTAATGCAGCAAGTATCGGTACTCGTGCTTATCAAATGGCTTTATTTGTGATGTTTGAGAGTGGTTTACAAATGTTGGCAGATAACCCGACACTGTATTACAGAAATGCAGAATGCACTCAATTTATCACGCAAGTTCCTACAACCTGGGATGAAACCAGAGCGCTTGATGCTAAAATTGGTGAATATGCCATTGTGGCCAAACGTAAAGGGGGAAAATGGTTTATAGGGGGGATCACGAATAATAAAGAAAAAGAGAGAACATTTGAGCTTAGCCTTGATTTCTTAGAGGCAAACAAGGATTTTCATCTGACCTCTTTTGAAGATGGCATCAATGCAAATCGCCAAGCCATGGATTATCGAAAAAAAACGTCAACAGTTAATTGTAAAAGCAAAATCAAGATTAAGTTGGCTAGAAATGGTGGATACGTCGCTGTTATTGAGTAATCTTTGAGGCACGGGCGGAGTATAAGTAAGAATCTAACGATCATTTTTTAAGTACATACTTATAGCTTCGGTTGATGCGTAATTGATCTATTGAGTATAATAATCTAGTTGGTTGAATTACTATAATAGGGGATATTTTAATTGAAAAATCATTATTTTAAGGTATTGTAGTCAAAAAGAAATCTTTCGAACTTTGCACTGTAAAACGAAGAACTATTTTTTGACTGATGCAAACAACGAGGGATTATGCACGCAAGTTATTGCCTGAAACAGTGTGGAAAGTCTTTTTAAGGAAAGACTTTAAGGTTATGTCTATGCGTCAGACTAAACGATTGGGTATCGGTCTGAGCAATATCTATGATGATGATCTTTGCAAGAACGATTTATTGGCTGACTTGTTGTCTTCGCTTTTAGAGGCGATGAACAACAGTTTATTCTATCGAGCGAGCCGCGTGCAATGTGCGGCTCGCTCTTCTTTTTGAACAGAAACCTCTTTGGTGTTAAGTTATATGGTCCGATTGACATGATACTCAGTGGTGAAGGATCAGTAACTGAAAAAGATCTAACACTTTCCGATGGGAAGAAGATCAATATTTGTTTGAGATAGACAATTATATAGATAAACAATTATATAGATAAACAATGAAACAGAGAGTACTATTTTTTCTATTAATATTGATGCTCATGAGCATCAGTGTATCCGCCCAAACAGGAGGCGGACGAATTGCGGGCGTGGTTATCGACGATACAGGCGAAGAACTATTGCCCGGAGCAACCATTTTTATTGAGGCACTGAGAAAGGGCGACGTAGCGGATAAATACGGCGAATTTTCT
The DNA here is from genome assembly GCF_058683585.1 of Bacteroides sp. QWL-09. NCBI lineage: Bacteria > Pseudomonadati > Bacteroidota > Bacteroidia > Bacteroidales > Bacteroidaceae > Bacteroides > Bacteroides sp. QWL-09. Next base: position 782,059 of record NZ_CM178748.1, read on the forward strand.
TTTTCAGGCATTCCTTTCGGCACTTATTCACTCACCGTGAAGTTTATGGGTTATCACACACTAGTTAAGAGAGTAACCGTGAGTCAAGAGAGTGGGAAGAAGATTATTATTCGCTTGAAAGCCGAAGCTAAATCGCTTGACGAGGTGGTGGTGATGGGTAAAAGCGAAGCTCGTAAAATCCGGGAGCAAGCCATGCCGGTGACTGTCATCAGCATGAAGCAGCTACAGGGAACTGTGAGCGATGTACAAGGAATATTGGCGAAGACGGTAGGTGTTGCCATTCGTTCTTCCGGGGGGGTGGGGAGCACTTCCCGATTGTCTGTACGTGGTTTAGAGGGCAAACGTATTGGGTTTTTTATTGATGAAACGCCTCTGAATGACCAATCAGATTTTATTGACCTCAATGATATACCTATTGATATGATTGATCGGATTGAGATATACAAAGGCGTGGTTCCTGCCAAGTTTGGAGGATCGTCAATGGGAGGTGCAGTTAACATCGTCATAAAAGAATATCCGGATCGTTATGCAGATCTAAGCTATACTCGTGAATCGTTTAATGTCAATAAAGCGCAAACGGTGTTCAAAAGAAACTTGAAAGAGGCCGGATTGGTATTTGGCATTGGAGGAGGCTATACTTATGCTGACAATAATTACACGATGGAGTCTCCTTACGTTAAAGGATTGAAAATTAAACGTAATCATGACAATTTTAGGAAAATACTCGTAGGAGGAAGTCTTAAAGCCAAGAAGTGGTGGTTTGATGAAGTTGAGTTTGAACCTGTATTCATTGATACTTATAAGGAGATACAAGGTATAGAAGCCGATATAAGAAAGGCGCATACAAGATCGCGTATGTATTTGTTAGCCAATAAATTGGAGAAAGATAATTTTCTGTTAGAAGGATTAGACTTGGATATGAGTACAGCGATTGGCTATACGCAATATGGACTGGTAGACACCGCTAAAGTATGGTATGATTGGAGTGGAGAGGCTTATCCCACTCCTTCGCTCTATGGTGGTGAACTGGGTACACGATACGCCTCAGAATCGGATAATAAGAAAGTCACATTGATGAATAAGTTGAATCTGGAATACCTCATAGATAAGCATCATTCTATCAGTTTTAATTCGGTTTTCACCTTGGCCAATGGGTATCCTTCAGACCCAACCAAGGAACAAAGTTTGGGGAAGAAAACGGATTTTGACTCGCATATGCGAAGCTGGACGGTAGGTCTGACTTACGATTACCGCACGGCGAATGATAAGTTTCTCAATTCGCTCACTTCGAGATATTATTGGTATTCGATGAATACCTCCTATCAAAATATTTATGTAAACATCCCTCTAGAGGATATTCATTTGAATAAGAACAGTATCGGATTTAGTAATGCCATGCGCTATCGTTTGACGCCCTCTTTTATGGCAAAATTGTCGGGTGGATATGATGTACGTATTCCGTCAGAGAATGAATTGTTAGGTGATGGCTATACCATTAGTCCGTCGGAGCGATTATTGCCTGAACGCAACTTGAGTGTGAATGCCGGTTTACTCTATGATCTAACCGGAACTCACCTGAGTAATCTCCAAATAGAATTGGGTGGATACTATATGTATTTGCAGGATATGATTCGTTTTACAAAAGGGATTTTCGGTGCTCAATACCAAAATTTCGGAGAAATGCGAACCCTTGGTGTGGAGTTTGAAGTGAAGGCCGACCTCTTTCCTTTCTTATATGGTTATGGTAATGTTAATTACCAAGATTTACGCGATGTAAGAAAGTATGAAGAAGGTAGTAATATACCCAATGCAACAAAAGGGAAACGAATGCCAAATATTCCTTATCTCATGGCAAATGCAGGCTTGGAGTTTCATAAAGAAAATCTTTTCGGTGGCAAAGGGCAAAACACACGGCTATTTGTCGATATGGCTTTTGTGGAAGAATATCTCTATGACTTTGAAATCACAGAAAATGCAAAACGGCGTATTCCTCAAAGTACAACGGTAGATCTCGGTTTTGAGCACAGTTTTATGAATCAGCGCCTGTTCCTTTCGGGAAAAATAAAAAACCTGACCAATGCCATGGTATTGTCGGAATTTAATCGTCCCCTGCCAGGCAGAAGTCTTGGCATAAAATTGCGATATGTTTTCAGATAAATAGAAATTAAGCAGTAATCATTAAAAGAGAATAAATAAATGAGAACAGTATTTAAAAATTGGCAAACGATAGCCATGAGTGCAATGATGATGTTTGTAACATCTTGTGAGAAAAATAATGGAGATGAACCAAACCCCAATAATCCTCTGGGAGGAGAAGGGCATATTCTTATAGAGACCACCGTAAAGAATGCTGATGGTGCAAGTGGACAATCTTATTTGCAACAGATACCTGCGTTGTCGGGCACATTGGGCATGACGAATGGTATTCAGACAGGGTTTGCAGCCTCTATCTCTATCGTGGAAAATGATGTCTTTGTCTTTCCTGAGCATGGTGGCAAAGGCACACAAACCATTATTCGATATGCGCGCTCTCAGAAAGGTTTTGAGAAAGCCGCAGAAATGCAGATTATTCCCGGTTCTTATCCCATTAACCTGATACAAGTGAGTGCAGAGAAAGCTTATATCCCCACGTATGTCTTGGGGCGAATAATGGTTGTAAATCCGAAGACTTTGGAAAAGAAAGGAGAAATAGATTTGAAGCCATATGCCCACAATGATGCAAGTCCCGAACCTGCTCACGGCATATTGCGTGATGGCCTATATTACTTGCCTCTCAATCAGCTTGGCGAAAACTGGATGCCTCTTGCAGACTATAGACAGGTGGACGTCGCTGTGATTGATACTAAAACCGACAAGGTGGTAAAAGTTATTTCCGAGAAAAAAAGCGGCCTTTGTTTTCCTACTCGTCCTTTCCTGAAAGGGATGGTATTTACAAACGAACAAAATGACATTTACATGGCTTGCACAGGTTATTTCGGATATGACCCCACATACTTGAGAAATGGTTTTGTTTGTATTCCCGCAGGCAGACAAGAGTTTGATGAAGCTAAAACATGGAATATAAGCCACACAAACATTGAAGGAAGCAGTTATAAACCGGCAACGGTGTTCAACTGCAAGTATATTGGTAATGGAAAGGTTGCTGCTTATGTCGGTATTGTGGAGCTAAATGGTAATAATCCTTATACGGCACGCAATTCCATGGCGGTGATGATTGATTTGAATGCTAAAACGATCAAGAAGATTGAAGGAATACCTTATACGGATGGTCATAGCGTGGCCATAGAATATCATGATGGCGAGATCTTCTTTGCTGCTTATGGTTTAGACGCTTCGGGAGTCTTTGCATACAATCTCGCAACCGGACAGGTGAGACAGGCACTATCGACAAGTGGAAATATTGCCTATATGCATTTTTTTTAACTAAGTAATCTCTTTTCAAAGAAATGTCATTTTCAAAAGAATATCTTTATGAACAATCTCTCTCAAATACTCAACTCCGCCACGATGGGAAAACCCCGTCGCCTGCGTCCATTGATCTATTGGACGGTTGCGGAATACTTCTTTCGCGGTGCGCCTTATGGGGCGATGCTACTTGTCGTCTGGGAGGTCTTTAAGCCTCTACAACATCCCGGAACGGCGATAAATATTGGGAATATCGGTTGGGCGTGCGTTTTGCTGGCAGTATCGCTTGTTTGCCTCTGGTTGATTAGCAAGAAAGCCTATCTTGTAGCCTATAGAGATGGCTACGAAATCTGTTGTGACGGTCGTCTCGCAGTGGTTGATCATCTGCGCCGGCTGCCGATGAGTTTCTTCAATAGTCGTGATCCCGGCGATATCGGAGCATATATCGTTAGCGATTACAACAACGTGGAGATGCTCACCACACATCTCATCAGCCAATTCTTCGGTGCTTTGGCAATGCCTGTTGTTGCTTTGGTGTCGCTCTCATTTTTCAATTGGCAATTGGCGTTGGCGGCAGCGGTTGTCATTCCATTGGCCTTTCCCATGATGCTGCTTACCAATCACTTTGTGGCAACCTTGGGTAAAAGGCATCAGAAAATAAAGACTAATGCCGCTTCGCGTATGATTGAATATATACAAGGTATCCGTCTGATTAAGGCGTTCAACCTGAGTGGCAATAAGTTTGAACGATTGGAACGGGCTTTTCGCGATCTTAAGCGAGAGAGCATTCGCTTGGAAGCCGCACCTGCACCTACCATCACGCTGGCTTCTACCTTGCTCAATGGCGGGCTGGTCTTGATTATGCTACTCGGCTGCTCAATGTTGTTGGATGCCAAAGTTTCCGTGCCCGTCTATATTATGTTCTTATTGGCAGGGTCTGCAATCTATGCTCCGCTTATCAACGCTCTGACTTTTATTGCTCTCATCAACTATATGAAGTTGGGAGCCGAACGCATTGATACTCTCTGCAAAACGCCGGTGCTTCCGGAGGGTACGATAGAGAAAGTTGCCCATTCGGAAATAGAGTTCCGTCACGTTAGTTTTGCCTATAATGCCGATACTCCGGTGCTTCGCGGGGTATCGCTTACCATTCCCGAAAAGGGTCTGACCGCTTTTGTCGGACCATCGGGATCGGGCAAAACAACATTGACACGCCTCATTGCTCGCTTTTGGGATGTGAGCGATGGAGAAATCTTGCTCGGCGGACGAAACATCAAAGATTATACCGTGCATACATTGATGCAGCAAATCTCTATCGTCTTTCAAGATGTGTATCTTTTCAACGATACCATTTATAATAACATCCGTGTGGGACGTGAGACTGCTACTCGCGAAGAAATCGAATCTGCGGCACGCAAAGCGCAATGTCACGATTTTATTACTGCCATGCCCGATGGATACGACACGATGGTCGGCGAAGGGGGAAGTACGCTATCCGGAGGCGAGAAGCAACGCATCTCTATTGCTCGTGCCATCTTGAAAGATGCACCTATCGTGTTGCTCGACGAGGCAACCGCTTCGCTTGATCCCGAGAATGAGGTACACATCCAAGATGCCATCAACGACTTGGTGAAAGAAAAAACTGTGGTCATTATCGCCCACCGCTTGGGAACGGTGTTGAGTGCCGATAATATTGTGGTGATTGACCAAGGACGGGTAGTGCAGCAAGGCAAACATCAACTACTTATCGAAGAAGAGGGATTGTATCGCAACCTTTGGGAGGAGCAGCAACGAGTGAAAGGGTGGAAGTTCTAATAATCTAATAAACAGAAAGATCATGAATATAAATAAACGCAAGACCGGGCTGGCACGGTTGATAGAAATTGCCGGAACTAAACGTCGATTGCTCATCGGAGCGATGCTGCTGGCAGTCATCACTGCCATCGTGCAGTTTGTACCGATCATGGCGGTGTATAATATTCTCATCGAATTGGCGGAGCATGCGCTCGATCCCTCATTGATTGACGAGGCATACATTTGGCGATGGGCCTATATTGCTTTGGGAGCTTTTTTTGCCTTCGGAGTGCTTACCTTTGCTTCCTTAATGCTTTCGCACATTGCTGCTTTTAACATTCTCTATGAAATACGGATGCAGTTGGCTCAAAAGATGACTCGTCTGCCTTTAGGCTTTTTTACCCGTCGGGCTTCGGGAGAATTGAAGAAGATCATGAGCGATGATGTAGAACGCATCGAACTATTCATTGCCCACCACATTCCTGATATCGTAACGGCTGTATTGTTTCCGCTGATGCTCGTTGGTTATATGTTTGCTGTAGATTGGCGGTTGGCTATGGTAGTCTTGGCAGTATTGGGCCTAGCGTTCTATCTAATGGTTCGGATGTATACCGGTAAAACCGTTCGAAAGGTTTCCGAGCGATATGTGGAGACTTTGGGGAGGATGAATGCCGGCATCGTAGAATATATTCGTGGCATTCAGGTCGTTAAAACTTTTACAGAATCGACCGATGCTTATCGTAAACTGAATGATGATATCAAGGAGTATCGCAAATTTGCCAATGATGTAAACGTGCAGTATCAGCCCACCTATGTGGGGTTTCTCACTATACTTTCTTCGGCACTGCTCTTTATCATCCCTGTGGCTGTATGGCTACTTGTGGTAAATGCTTCGTATGCGGCTTTTGTGCCTGTGGTGCTTATGTTTTTGCTTTTCGGCGTAGCTGTCTTTTTTCCCGTGCTTAAACTCTTGTGGATAGGTAGCTTTCTAAATCAGAACAACATGGGCGTGCAGAAGATTGATGATATTCTTTATATGGATGAAATTGAACAATCTACCGCCCCTCAACTACCCAAAGATGCTTCGGTAGAGTTTCGTAATGTCTCTTTTGCCTACGACACCGTGCCGATACTTAAAAAGATATCTTTCATCGCCCATCCGGGCACGGTAACGGCACTAGTCGGCCCTTCCGGAGCCGGCAAAAGCACTGTTGCCATGCTTGCTGCTCGTTTTTGGGACGTTCAAAGTGGAGAAGTGTTAATAGGGGGAGTGCCTGTCAAAGATATCTCCACTTCTGTGTTGATGGATAATATGGCTTTTGTTTTTCAAGACAATATGCTCTTTTTCGATACCATAGAAGAGAATATCCGTATGGGTAACAAGAGAGCAACCTTTGAGGAGGTAGCACGGGCTGCCTGTGCCGCTCAATGCCATGAGTTTATAGAAGCTCTGCCCAATGGTTATCAAACATTGGTGGGCGAAGAAGGCACTTATCTTTCCGGTGGTGAAGCACAACGCATTGCTTTGGCTCGCGCCATATTAAAAGATGCTCCTATTATTCTACTAGATGAAGCCACTGCCTTTGCCGACCCTGAAAATGAGGGAAAGATATTGGAAGCATTCTCTCATCTGATCAAAGGGAAGACAGTACTGGTTATTGCTCATCGACTGGGGACAATTACCAATGCCGACCGTATTTTGTATGTGGATAAAGGCGTCATAGCTGAAGAGGGTACCCATGAGGAACTGCTTGCAATAAACAGACAGTACGCTCGTATGTGGGAAACCTATAATCGAGCAAAGGAATGGACGATTGGTGGAAAAAGTGAAATAAATTAATTAAAAAAAATAATAGTTATGAAAAAAATAGGAATTTTTTATGGTTCTAATTCAGGCAACACACAAGCTGTTGCTGAACAAATAGCGGAAAATCTCGACATTGCTAAAGAGGAGATTCATGATATTGCAAACACGGGAATGGACAAGATGAGCCATTATGATTATTTACTTTTAGGCTCTTCTACTTGGGGGTTTGGTGATATTCAAGATGATTGGGACTTGTTGGAATTGGAAAGATTGAATCTCAGTGGTAAAAAAGTTGCTTTGTTTGGGACAGGAGATTCTTCTTCTTATTCGGAGACGTTCTGTGATGCTTTAGGACAACTCGCCGAAGCTATCGAAAAAACAGGGGCATTGTTGGTTGGTAATAAAGTGAATAGTTCGGATTATTCGTTTGATTCGTCGGTTTCGGAAAAAGATGGCTTTTTCTGCGGATTGGCTATTGACGAAGATAATGAGCCGGAGAAAACAAATGCGCGTATTGCAGAATGGACTAAGCAATTGCATCTTGATTTCGAATTGTAATTATGGAAAGATTAAAAACTTTTGGACGAAGAATCTGATTTTAAGATTTTATAAACTTAAAATCTAATGGTTCGATAATAGGCCTATTGCTTAATGCAGTAGGCTTATTGTGTTTATATAATGGTTGTGATTAACGCGTTTTGTGAAATTCTGGTCTGATTCGTTTTTTTTTATTTTTGATTGATCAAGAAGAGCCTTTATTCTAACTTTTTGTGCGTTTTGACGTTGATATATAAAAATATGTCTACTTTATGTAAGGCATTGGGTGTTTGTTCTAATATTTTTGTTTTTAACGTTTTTTTAAACTTACAAACTATGAAAATAATGTACATCAATGAACACAAAGCGTGCGAACACTACATCAATGATTATCAAGTTGGGTTTTCTTATCATAAAGCAACGGCAAAGAGTTCTTTTAAAATACAAAATCAAAAGCAAGATTGTATTGTTTTTCTTTTGGACGGCGTGTTGAACGTGGAAACAGAGCGTTGTGAGGGGGCTCTGGTGGAGGCGCGTCGGATGTTTTTTATTGCGCAAAATGAGGTGCATCTGCTGACGGCGGTCACAGAGGTCACCACTTTGCAGTTGCTTTTCAATAATAAGCCATTTGTCTGTGATAAGTTCTTCTTGAAGGATATTGCAAAGAAGGATTTCTGCGTTGAGTTTTATCCGCTTCCCATTTTCCCGGTAGTGGACGATTTTTTACACCAAGTGATTTCGTATATCGATTCGGAGATGTTTTGCCGACACATGCACGACTTGAAACAGACAGAATATATCTTTTTACTTCGGGCATTCTATGCGAGGGAGGAACTGGTGCGCTTCTTCTCGCCCTTGCTCACGAGCGATTTGGATTTCAGGGGACTGGTGTTGATGCATTACCTCAAGGCGAAATCGGTGAAAGAGTTGGCCGGTAGGCTGAATATGGGGCTGCGGACTTTTGAACGTAAGTTTAAGGAGACTTTTCATGAAGCACCGAGTCGCTGGATGAATCACCAGAAAGGGATGCGGATTGGTCGCGACTTGGCTAACTCTGATCTGTCGATTGCCGATCTGATTCAGAAATATGAATTTTCATCGGCGGCTCACTTTACGACGTATTGTAAGAAAATGTTGGGAGATACGCCAACGGTGATTCGTCATAGACGGGCGGAATCGGAGACGTAAAGTTTAATAGATCTGCAACAAAGCTGTCGGTTATGTGTAAAACATCGGCAGAAAAGTGTAAACCTTTTCGAATTGTAGGGTCGTATTTTTGCAGCGTGAAACTTTAAAATTGGAAAATATGACATTAAGAATGATTAGAATTTCATTGCTGACTACTGTGCTGTTTATGTTTGGATTGATGGCTTGCACCAATCTGGATATAACGATGCCTAAGGGGCCTAAGGGAGATACCGGGCTTTCGGCTTATGAGGTTTGGAAAGAGAGTGTGTTGAATGGCACGGTGGAGTGGCCGAAGAATGAGGTGGAGATTCCGGATTTCTTTAAATTCTTAAAAGGTAAGGATGGAGTTAACGGAACGAATGGAATAGACGGGGCCAACGGAAAGAGTGCTTACGACATTTGGAAAGAGACGATCGCCTCGGGTGAGGTGGATGATCCGCATAACCCGGGACAGAAATGGAATGCGGGCAAGAACTCGGTGCAGGACTTCTGGATCTTCTTGACGGGAGCTACGGGCGAGAATGGACAAACGCCTCATATCGGCGATAATGGACATTGGTGGATCGGAACAACGGATACGGGTATTCCGGCTCAGGGAGAACCGGGTACTAATGGTCAGGATGCTGTGCCGCCAACGGTGACGATCGGGGACAACGGTAACTGGTTTATCAATGGCGTGGATACGAACAAACCGGCATTTGGTAAAGATGGCGCGGATGGTACAAACGGGTCGAACGGGACGAACGGAACAAACGGCAAGAGTGCGTATGAGCTTTGGAAGGAGAGCGTGGAAGCCGGATGCGATGGTTCGGGACCGCAGGTGATGGATCCGCATAACCCGGGATTACCGTGGGATTGTGAGAAGACGTCGCTAAACGACTTTTGGGAGTTCCTTCGTGGAAGTGACGGTAAGGATGGCGAGAATGCACCGATCGTGGTTGAGGTTGGAAAATATAATGTGATTCCTCAATATTGGAATGCGGAACTGGCGGAATATGTGGTGCCTTCGGATGGATCGGTGATCTTCCAGGTTTACGATAAGTCGGGTGCTATTGCACCGGCGGGAGCCGTGGTGAAAGGGTTGCCGGGGCTTGACCAGAGTTTGGAGTTTACGACAGATAATAGAGGACTGTTTAAGGTGCCTGCGGCTCAATTACCGAACTTGAAGATCTTGGCCGAACGAAAAGGAATCACGGCGAGCGTGACGATCAACGGGGTGACGGAGCCGTCGGCAGCTAATACGATGGTGCCGAACCGAGTGAATACGCGATTAAAGGTAACTCAGGTGTATCCAAGCAATTGGGGGACGAACGATCCGGTGATCCGTGTGAGTTATAAGATTGAACGTCAGGTGAACGGAGTTTGGAATCTCTATCCTAATGATATCCCGAAACCGGCGGTTTATGTCGGATTGGTTAAGAATATCGCACAGCCGGTCGACGAAGCGAATGTGTTGAGTGATGCGGAGACGAGCCAGTGGAGACGAACTTATGGTACGGATTTTGTCTATATTGCCCGTCCTTATGTACTGACTCCGAGCGAAAAGGTTTATGTACAAACTCCTGCAGGAGCAAACAGTAATCAGAAGAAGTTTGAGTGGGACGGCACAAATCATTACTTTGCAATCTTCTTTGGCGATAATAACGGTTCGAATAATGACTACGGACAGAAGGTGTTTGCGGAAGATAAGATGTGGTCGCCGGAGGTTAATCCGATTTGTGGACTGAAGAATATCAAGTTGGAGATTAAGCAGGGGGTGTCGACTCTCTGGGGAGAGTTCGATGTGGATCAGTTGAGTTATTTCTATCCTGTGGGCAGTTATGTGAAGGAGGCAACGTCGTTAATCTGGAGTCCGAACGGAGGACAGGTGGCTGCACGCGACATCTCGGATAGTTATTATTTAAGATTGGCCATGACAACGAATGTATCGGGAACTACGGGTACGGTATATGCTTCGTCTAAACGTCCGATTTTCGTGAACAGTCGGTTTAAGTTGGTGAGTGCGTATCCGAATAATTCTATTCAGATTATGAATAGTAGCAATGGGTATTATCGCGATTATTATGCGTATTATCTGCGTCAGAATACGTCTACCGGTGAGTATTTCTTAGAAAATTATTACGATGCTCAGCAGAAGGTTACGGTGCCGGTTGAGGATTGTCCGGATGATTTTTTAAACTAAGCATTAAAGTAAAGGAATATGATGATGAAAAATAGATGGATCTATGGGGTTGGTTGTCTTTTGATTTCGGGAACGATGGTCATGGCACAAACACAGCCTTCTTTGGGGGAGGTGAAACCAGAGGGTACCCTGCAGAAAAAGACAAAAGCGTGGGAGTTTGGCTTGGGAGGAGCACTGATTAACTGGAATAGGGTCTCACTCACGGGTTTTCAGAATTCGGGTGATCAGTATCGGTACAATTTGAAGGCGCATCATCTGATGGGTGGAGCGAATCTCTATATCGCCAGAGAACTGAATTCATGGTTTTATTTGGATCTGCAGGGTACTGTTGGTACCGCCAAGAATGAGGTGGCGGTCGACGGTAAGAAACGTAACTTCCTATATATGGGAGGCTTGGGCTTACAGTGGCGTTTGAGTCCGCTGTTTAAGTCGAAGTATGTGGAGCCTTATCTCCGTGTCGGGATGAACTACCTTTATAAGGATTTCAAGACGATCTACACCGGCGGGTTTGTCGATGACGCCACGGGTGAGGCACAGTGGGTGGCCTCGGATACGTGGAACCCCGACGGACGGTCGAACGATAAACGGTCTTTTCTTCCTCTCTCGCTGGGAGCAGGGGTGAACGCTTGGCTGAATAACTCGCTGGGGTTGGGACTGCAGGCGGAATACTTGATGCCGATCGAGAAGAACTTACCACGATTTGCACAGATGACGTTACGGGTGATGTGGCGCATCGGGGGAAGTGACAAGCGACCGGAACCACTGGTGAGATATGTGGAGGTGGAGAAGCCGGTTGAGCGGATTGTAGAACGGATCGTGGAGAAAGAGGTGCCGGCAAGGCCACCTGCGGTTTCACAGATCTGTGAGATGATCGATCATGTGAACTTTGAGTTCGACAGTGATGTGCTGACCGAACAGTCGGAAGCGTTGCTCGACAAAGTGGCGTATTTCTTGAAGCAGTTCGACCATCAGCATTTCTTGATCACCGGATTTACCGATGCTAAGGGTAGCGATGGCTATAACATGAACTTGTCGAGAAATCGTGCCCGAGTGGTGATGGAGGCGCTTCAGAAACGAGGCGTGGCCGAGGATAAGTTGAAAGCGCGTGGCATCGGTAAACGTGCGGCAGCGATGTTGCCGGGCGAAGTAAACCAAGTGCGTGAGGGAGATCGGAAGGTGACGATCGAACGGATATCGAACTTGGAATACTGGAACAAGTTGCCTAAACAGGAGAAATAATCCATGATCCATGACTTAGTGGATAACTTCTGATTCAGTGGATCATTTTTGATTTTATGGATAGCTTTTGATCTAATGGATGAATGACTCAATGGATGGATGATCTCTTGTAACTCGACTCTCTAGGGTTAGGGACTTGTTGGTTGTTGCGACGAACCAAGCGACCGGTAAGCGTGGACTTACCGGGGCTTGGTTCGTTTATTTTTATCACTTTAGTGCGGAGTGAAGGTAGGAATGGGCGGTTCATGTTCTTCCAAAAGGTAACCTTTTCGAGTGATGGATCGGATTTGAACACTCGGATCGTATTGCAAGAGGCGTCGGATATAGGTGATTTGTACATTTAAGGCCAGGGAGTTGGCGTATGACGTATCGCCCCAGACGGTTTCGAGGATGAGCGACCGTTGGACGGTTTTGTTGAGGTTCTTGGCCAGCAGGCGGAGAATGTCGGCTTGACGGGTGGTAATGACGGTCTTGTGCCGGGGGGTGATGATCTCATTGTTGTTGTAATTGAATAGGGTTTGTCCGAACTGATAGAACTCGTCCTCAACATTGTCGGTCGGCTGATCGAGGTTGAAGCGATCGCGGATGCGTGCGACGAGCTCTTCGGGATAGAAGGGCTTGGGCAGGTAATCGTTGGCCCGGAGACGAAAGCCTTTTAGACGGTCGTCCTTTTCGGAACGGTCGGATAGGAAAAAGATCAGGACGTGCTTATCTTTCAGGCGGATGTATTCGGCCACTTCGAAACCGTTTAACCCGGGCATGTTGATGTCTAACAGCACTAAATCGGGTTGTACAATAGAAAACTGTTCGAGGGCAATGCTGCCATTTCCGGCATAGTAGACTTGATAGTTTTCTTGTTTTAGGATGCGTTTGAGGTAGATGGCATATTTCAGGTCGTCGTCGACTAAGAGGATCTTTAGCGCTTTCATTTGGATTGTGGAATTTTGAGGATGAATGTGGTGCCGATGTGGGGGCGACTCTTTAGGGTGATGGTGCCTTGATGGGCTTCGGTCATCAGTTTGACGTAGCTTAATCCCAGACCGATGCCGGGAATATCGGACGGATGGTTCTGTCCTCGAAAGAACTGATCGAACACTTTGGGCTGTTCATCGACAGGGATACCATACCCATTGTCGGCGATTTTGAGGAACAGTCCTTGACGGTCGGTATGGCAGGTGATCTTGATCGTCACGTCGGATGTTGAATACTTTATCGCATTCTCGACCAAGTTGCTCACGATGTTCGAGAGGTGTATGGCGTCGCCGGTCACTAAGACTTCTTTGCTCTTGAAGATGGTTCTGATACGCACCTTTTTTCTCTTGACTTTATCATCGTAGGAGCGGACAATCTTCTCGATGTTTTTTCTGAAATCGAACGTCGTGAGGTTCAGGGCGTTCGCGCTTTCTTTAGCTCGTGCCAGGTTGCGTATCTTCTCGAGATAAGCCGAGAGGTGTTCGAGCTCGAACATGGCATCGTTGACCGCCTCGGTGGTTGGGGTGGCCCGTCGCTGTTGGACGTGGGTTTTTAGAAAGGAGAGGCACATGACTAACGATTGTACGGGGCGTTTGAGCTCGTGTAGCATGGTGTTGATGAACATCTTGCGGGTCTCCTCGGTCTCTTTTTGCTTGATCAAGGCTTTGAGGTGGCAGGTCAGGCAACAAGAGAGGGTGAGGCAGAGGATGAAACTCCAGATCAGTTGGAAGCTCATGCGGGCGAGCATGGGATAGAGGGGGATGGGAATTGTGCCGGACACGATTTTTCTTTCCAAGGGCTGGTAGGGGAGAATGAATTGCAGATGTGAATGAATGTTGTGACTGCTTTGGCGATATTGAGGGCGCCAGACGATGGTATCCGATAGGGACAGTCGGAGCTCTTCGACCGGGATGTGGTGAGCTTGTAACAGAGTGGTGAATTGAGTTAAGTCGAAGGCCTCGGTCTTCTCCGGCGAGAGGGATTGGGAATAGGTGTGAAGCATCTTTTCTTCAATGGTCGTCAGGTCTTCTTTGAGGTGATCTAAGTAGGTCTGGACGGTGTAGTGATAGGTGTTGAAGATTAAATAGCCTTGATTGAAGAAAATAGACAGAATCGTTAGAGTCGTTAAGATTCGAATAGTTGTAATACGCGTGTTCATGTTTTGTTTTATTTAGGTTTCAAAAATGATGCTTTTTTATTATTTAATTATTATTCTAATATTATTTCTTGGCTAACGTAATAATTTAGTAATAAAAAATTGATTGATTGCGGAAGAAGGATATTTATGGAGAGGAGGTCGGGGAAGATAAAAAAAATACCCATACCGGAGGGTGGTATGGGTGAGAGATAGTAGGGGGACTGGTGGATGGGTTAGATCAGGATCTTCAAGTATTCATCTTGAACCCAGATGTGACTTTCGGGAAATGTGGTAGAGATCTCTTCGAGAGAAATGTGACGAATCATGTCGATGGTGTGCCGCTTATAAGAGACCTGCTCGACTACGAGAGAGGGAATATAGCTTTGTATCTTCTGGGCCGATTGGGCATAGGCGGCTAAGGAGGGCTGGTGATCGTTCTCCGGATAGAGATAGATCGACCGACTACCGTTTTCTTCTCTGGAAAGAATATCATCGTATAGCGTTGTTTTCATGTGGCGTTTGTCATTGGTTTATAGGCAAAGGTACGGGTTTCTATATAATAGGGTCTTCGTTGGTCGGGTTGTTTCCCGAAGCGTAATATTTTAGTAATATGTGAGGGGGAATAACTATATATAGTGATGCCCCGACCGAAATATCCCATTTTTTAGGTATTTCGGGAATGCGGAAATCACCCGATCTTTGCGGTGTAATTTAAAACAATCATCAATGAGAACAATGAAATTGGTTTTAGCAGTGCTGGGAGTTTGTTTTTCAATGACTTCTTTTGCACAGACTACATCGGAAAATTATAATGTAAACGCTGCTGAGAACTTAGAGAAACAGAGAGAGAATAAGTTCCAGTTTGGCGGGTACGGACAGATCGATTACACACAGCGCTTTTCGTCTTCGACGCAGTATGCGGGTAAGCTCGACCCTCATCGGGTGGTGCTGTTCTTGGGCTATCAGTTTGCGAAGAATATTCATTTTGTAAGTGAGTTTGAGGTGGAGCACGGACAGGAGTTCTATGTGGAACAAGCGTTCGTGAACTACCGATTGAACGATGCGGTTCAGTTTAGAGGCGGGGTGATGTTGATCCCGATGGGCATTATCAATGAGTATCATGAACCGACCACGTTCAACGGGGTGAATCGCCCGTCGTTGAGCTCGGTGATCGTACCCACCACTTGGCGCGAGATCGGTATCGGCGTGCATGGCCGCTTGCACACGTTGGGCTTACGTTATCAGGCGTATGTGTTCAATGGGTTTAACGGCTACGACAACGGACAGAAATTGAATGGGGCAAAAGGCTTTAGAAGCGGTCGCCAGAAGGCTTTGGAGAGTTATATCACCTCGCCTAACTTCTCGGCTAAGGTCGACTACTATGGCATTGAGAACTTGAACATCGGCTTGGCGGGTTATTTTGGTAAGAGCCAGTCGAAGTTGTTCAACAACTTGGATAAGGAGGATGCGGCAGCCCGTCAGGTGGCGGACTCGTCGGTGGTGAATATCGCTATGCTTGGGGTAGATGCCCGATATGAGCTAGGTGGTTTGGAACTTCGCGGGGAATACATCCATAGCTTCATCGGGAACACGGCGGAGTATAACGCGATCGGTGGAAAGAAGGGGGATCTGGGTAGTCAGATGAACGGGTTCTATCTGGAGGCGGCATACAACTTGTTGCACAATCGCTTCGATGGTAGCAAACGACTCGTGCCTTTTGTGCGCTATGAGAATTATAATACGCACCACAAGACTGTGAACATGGAGCCGAACAAGGCGCTGCATAAAGAGGAATGGATTGCCGGTATTGGCTTCCAACCTGCCAACGGCATCGTGTTTAAGGTGGATTATCAACGGAAAACGAGCCAATTGGCCGGTGGGGAAACCGAGAACTGGTTGAACTGTGGCATTGGATTTAGTTTTTAGGTTCGGATAGGTTCTAGGTTCGGATAGATTCGGGTTCGGACAGAACAAGTTTGTATCGAACGAGCTTGTCTCGAACGAATGTAGATAGAATGAACCAAAACGCATAGAAAGAACTAAAACGGATAGAATGAACTAAAACGCATAGAAAGAAACAGATGAATAAGTTTAGTCAAGTAGCTCTTTTGATTTTTGCCTTTTGCCTATTGGGATCGCTCACGGTGAATCCTGAGAAGCAACTGGCAAAGATTAAAAAGACATTGGAAAAGGAACTGAAGGTGGACGGCCTGTTGATCAAGCAGAGCACGAAGCCGGGGGTGTTTGAACTCTGGAAAGGGGAGACGCCGTATGGCTCGCTGCACTTCCGAAGAATTGTCCCGAAGTCGGAACCGATGGAATATGCGGTGGCCTTCGACCGGAAGGGACGGATCGTGTTTCTTAAGATCTTGAATTACTCGTCGTCGTATGGGGTTCAAATCACATTGCCGAAATGGAGCCGAAAGTTCCTCGGAAAGACCACGGACGAACTGGAAGTGGGTCGGACGGTGGATGGCGTCTCGGGAGCAACGCTCTCGGTGAAAGGCGTGGTCGGCGACCTGAAAGAGATAAAATAATAGTTACGTAAGTTAGTTGGTAGAGTTACGGAGAAAGGATTCAATTCGTTGGATTCCTTTTCCGTAACTCTTTTTTGTTTGAATAGACCGATCGAATAGTGGTATAGTCCATCAAAAAAGTTGTTTAATTCATTTCTTATGTTGCAAAAAGACCTTTCTTTTGTAAATGGAAAAAACTTCTATAACTTGTCACTGTTGTGGAAGGGGTATGGATACTTTTGAAACTTTTTATCATATGAAAAAACTTTTATTATTAACCTTTCTATTTTGGTGTGTCCCGTCTGTTTTTGCACAACAAACGTCATTTATCGATCTCTCGGGAATCTGGCGATTCCAAACAGACATGATGGGGTTTGGCAAGACCGCGGGTTCTGAACTGTATAAAACAAAATTATCTGAAACGATTTACTTACCCGGGACGACTGATCTGGGGGGAAAAGGCATTGCTACTACTGCACGGCATATTGATCGACTGAGTCGTAAGTTTGAATATTGTGGGCAAGCTTGGTACCAACGGGAATTTGTTGTTCCGAAGGGGTGGGACAACAAGACGGTGGTGCTATTGCTCGAACGGTGCCACTGGGTTACAGAGGTTTTCATCGATGGAAAATCGGTGGGGGAAAAAGAACATCTTTGTGTGCCTAATCGGTTCGAGATTCCATTACCACTTAAACCGGGAGTGCATACGCTTACGATCTGTGTGGACAATCGCTTAAAATATCCGATGGATCAATGGAATCATGGTACGACGGAATATACCCAGACGAATTGGAATGGTATTGTAGGGAAGATAGGGTTGATGGCTCATGAGAGAACGTATTTGTCGTCGGTGAAGGTGTTTCCAAATATCGTGGATAAGAATGTTCGTTTGGCGATCTCGATCAAAAATGAACCGGAGGAGAAGGCCGGAAATAAATTGCTGATTCGCCTATTGGATCATAACGGGAAAAAAGTTGCCGAAAAGGAAGAAACGATCTCGTTGAAAAAGGGAGATAACCTGATTAACCGCGAGATGGGAATGGGGAAATCGGTCCAGTTGTGGGATGAGTTTAATCCTAATCTGTATAAGGTTCAGCTCGAACTGGTCTCAGAGGATAAACGCACCGCCTTGGAGCAGACGTTTGGAATGAGAGAGGTCTCTCAGGGAGAGCATCACATTCGCCTGAATAATAAGAATATTCATTTGAGGGGAGTGCTGGATTGCTGTGTATTCCCTCTGACCGGATATCCTCCAACAGACTCAAAAGAGTGGAAGACTCTTTTTCGGACGGTTAAGGATTATGGGTTCAATCATGTTCGGTTTCATTCTTGGTGCCCACCGGAAGCTGCTTTTGTTGCAGCGGATGAGCTGGGACTATATCTACAGGTGGAGTTGCCGATGTGGATTAAAGATGTGGGGAAATATCCTGCGAGAAGATTGTTTTTTGAGAAAGAGATGTATGCGATATTGGATGAATATGGGAATCATCCTTCATTTATCTTGATGTGTAATGGAAATGAGAATGAGGGGGACTTTAGTGTGCTGGAGGATCTCGTCCGGAAGGGCATGGCGTATGATGACCGACATTTGTTCTCGGCTTCAACGGCCCGCACGCATACCCAATCGGATCAATATTATGTGTCGCATGTGACTAAGAAAGGTTGGATCACCGTTTATGAGGGGAAGCCTTCGACGAATTGGGATCGTAGTAAAGAGTCGGATATTGATGTGCCGGTTATTGCCCACGAGACGGGACAACGGTGTATGTATCCTAACTTTGAGGAGATGAAGAAATATACCGGAGTCTTATCGCCTCGTAATTTTGAAGTCTTCAAAGAACGGTTGACTCAACATGGCATGTTGGATCAAGCAACGGATTTCTTTAAGGCAACAGGTGCTCATACGGTGCTTCAATATAAGGAGGTTAATGAGTCGCTACTCCGTACGAAAAACTCCGGTGGTTTTCAGCTGTTGGGACTTTCTGATTTCCCGGGACAAGGAAGTGCTTTTGTTGGGATATTGGATGCTTTTGCCGAATCTAAGGGACTTGTGTCGGCTGAGAAGTATAGAGAATCGTGTGCTCCGACGGTTTTGCTGGCTCGATTGGATAAACGGACATTTACTCCGGATGAGCGATTTAAGGTTCAATTTGAAATTTACCATTTTGGAGAGTTCCCGATCAAGAAAGGAACCTTTAGATGGGCGCTTAAGGATGAAAATCGCCAGGTGATTCAGAGCGGAACGTTCTCGACCGGATCGATAGAATGTGGCACGGTCAGATCGCTTAACACGATCGATCTGCCTCTCCATCAGATCGATTCTCCGCAGAAATTAACCCTACATGCAACAGTCGATGGGAAATATCATAACGAGTGGTCGATATGGGTTTATCCTAAAACGCCTAAGGTGGAAAAGAACGGGTTCTTATATGCGACTCATTATGATGACCGATTGAAAAAAGCTCTGGAGGAAGGGCAAAATGTGCTTCTCATTCCTGAGAAGATAAAGGGAAGAAAGGCGCGGTTTGCCAGCCATTTCTGGAATCCGATTATGTTTAACTGGGATCCGATGATTGTCGGTACTTTGATCGACTCAAAAAGTGGCGCTTTTAATGACTTCCCTACAGATTCATTTGCTGACTGGCAATGGTGGGATATCTTGAATCATGCCACTGCGGTTGATCTTGAGGATTGCAAGGGAATGACTCCTATTATCCAGAGTATCGATTCTTATCAGTATAATAATAAGCTAGGCATTGCTTTTGAAGCGAATGTCGCGAACGGGCGTTTGTTTGTGTTGTGCGTCGATCCGGTGAAGGATATTGATCGTCGATTGGCCACTAAACAACTGATTTATTCGGTTGAGAACTATGTCTCTTCGAAGGAGTTTAAGCCTCAAGCAAGGTTGGACTTTTATCAGCTTGACAAGATATTCGATCTAAGTGAACCGGAAGCTAAAGAGAAGGAGTTGAACTCTTCGGTGGAGCAACTCTGGAATCATTAATCCGACGTTGGCTTAAACCGGTCGCTCTTTCTTGATAAATGGCAGTTTTACTTTATTCAGGGGTTATTGATCAATAATTCCTCCATAAAGTAAAACTGCTGTTTTGTTGATCAATCTATCCTCTTTTAAGTTTTTTATAGGCCGAAGGTGAAATCCCGATGATTTTTGTAAAAAGCCGGGAGAAGTAGTAGCAATCGTTGATGCCGACTTTATAACAGACTTGATTGACTTTGATGTTTGTACAGTCAATCAGAAAGCAGGCTTGTTGCATTTTCAGCAGATTAAAATAGTTGATGGGGGAATATCCGGTCCGTTGACTAAAGGTAGACGAGAAGTATGAGGATGAATAACCGGTGTGCTCAACGAGATCGGATATGGTGAGCTTCTTTGAAATGTTTTCTTTCATGTAGTGAATGACTTCATCTATCAAATCGTTCGACGAATGCTCGGTTGAGGTGCTTCTGAACGAATCTAAATAACAGATCGACCCCATGAAATGATGAAATGTAGAACAGGTATATCGTAGATTTTCTGTTTTGTATCCCGATTCGAAGGTGCGATAGATCTCCTCGAATAAATTAATCCGATCATTGATTCGGGAAAAGGAATGGGGTTTTAGCTTGATGGGCTCGTGTAGAAAAGAAGCATAATAGTCGGCTAACTCTCCTTTAAAATGTATCCAATAAATTGTCCATGGATATTCCGGATTAGAGCCATAGCTATGTGGCTTGTTGGCCGGCAAAACAAAGCAGTGGTTTGCTTCAACTTCTGTACGCTTGTTGTTGACCTTAAACCAACCTTTTCCTTCCACGCAATAGATCAGGATGTATTGAGGAATTGTGATGTCTCTTTCTCTAAAGTGATGTTTTGCATTTGGATAGTAACCAATATCGGTGATATGTAGGACTCGTGCTAGTCGGTCGTTTTCTAGCTCAGATATAACTTTTGCCGGAAGAACAAGGGAACGCTCACCTAAAAATCCATCTTTACGCTTTATCATTTTATGCGATTATTTGATCATTCGATTACAAAAATAAAGTCTTGTTTTTAATTATCAATTTTATCTCTCTCTTTTTTGGAAAGAAAGTAGAATAATCCATCTAATGGAATGATTTGGGACCATACCGACATGCTACAGATCGCAGAATTGAATAAGAGCTTTTTAACGACAGTACGACTTGATAACATGAGATAGGTGTTTGGCGCAGTCGAATCTGTGAAGTGGCTGTGGACTGTGAAAACTAAAATCGGTTGAATCTTATAAGAAGATTCAACCGATTTTTTGTTAGATGAAAATGATCAGATGTTAGTCGGTTAAAAACGCATCTGTTCTACTGTTTGGCCGATCAGTCTGAAATTTATTTTGTCTGTTTGTTCGTGTGACGGCTGATATACTCGAAACGATCGATGAGACGTTTCAGAATCTGAGGATGCTGGTCGGCCACATTGAGGTGCTGACCGAGATCATCGGATAGGTTGTAGAGCTCGTAGTGTTTCGTCTTGCCGTGTGGGGGAATCAATGCCCAGTCGCCTTCGCGGTAGGCGTAATTGGAATATCCTTCGATGACGAGCGCTTCACGTCCCTTGCCTTTCTGTCCGAGGAAGGTCTTGAAGGTGTTTTGACTGTCGAGTGTTTCAGTATAGGGCACTTTTAAGAAATGGGCGAACGAGGCTAAGAGGTCCATCTGGCAGACCATACGATCGGAGGTCTGTGGCTTGACTTTAGCCGGCCAACGGAGCATGAAAGGGATGCGTGTGCCACCTTCGTAGAGGGTGGTCTTCCAACCGCGTAGTTCGCCTGCCGGACGATGGTCACCAACGAGCTCTTCGGCTTGATCTTGGTAACCGTCGTCGAGTACCGGACCGTTATCGCTCGTAAAGATGACAATGGTGTTCTCGGTTAGTCCCAACCGGTCGAGGGTCTTTAAAAACTCATCGACGCACCAGTCGGCTTCGAGAATCACATCTCCACGAGGTCCCATACCCGACTTACCCACGAAGCGTTCGTTGGGAACGCGGGGCACATGAGGCTGGTGTAGCCCGTAGTAGAGGAAGAAAGGTTGGTCTTGATGGGTCTCGACAAACTGTTGGGCTTTGCGCAGGAAGAGCTCGGCCATATCTTCGTCGCGCCATAAAGCGGACTTGCCCCCCTTCTGGAATCCGATACGGGGCACACCGTTGACGATGGATCCGGCATGTCCTACACTGGGATGCATGCGTAAGAGTTCCGGGTGATCGGCTCCGGTGGGTTCACCTTCGAAGTTTTTCCGGTAGTTGACATAGAGGGGATCGGCCGGATCTAATCCGATCACTGCATTGTTTTCGAGGAAGACACACGGGACACGGTCGTTGGTGGCCGCTTGGACGAAGGAGTAGTCGTATCCGACTTCCGAAGCTCCGGGATAGACGGGGCGGTTCCAGTCGATCGATCCGTTGCCCAACCCCAAATGCCATTTGCCGATGGTGCCGGTGACGTAGCCTGCTCGTTGCATGACTTTAGGTAGGGTGATGGCTTGAGTGTCGATGATCAGTGCAGCATTACCCGGAAGAATGCGCGCTTGGGGGTTCGACCAGGGGTAGCAACCGGTGAGGAGGGAGTAACGGCTCGGCGTCGATGTGGCGGCCGTGCAATAGCCTTGCGTGAAGCGAATGCCTTCGTTGGCGATGCGATCCATCCCCGGAGTTTGTAACCGTTTGGCACCATAACAACTCAGGTCACCATATCCTAGGTCGTCGGCTACAATGACGACTACATTCGGATGAGTTTTGTCGGCAACTTTTTTCGAACGATCGGGACTCTTTTGGGCGAATGCCGAAAGTGCAGTTGCGCTACTTAGAAGATAAAGAAGTGGTTTCATAATAGATTTATTTTCTGTCTACACTTATTAATACAGATCACTAGCGAGATCCCCCCGAAAAGAAGTCGTTTTTTTAATGTATTTAACAGAAAAATGATTTGGATTGCGAATCTTCTCGTTTCTTTTTGAAAAAAAAAGGCTACTTTTGTAGTCTCTTAATATAGGGAATGGAACCTCCCTGAAACCGCAAACAAGCTGATGGCTCCTACGTCATTCTAATCTTAAAGGATTATGGATCGTGAGTTGTGTCGGCTTTTTATCGACGTTTGTGGCAAATGCCGACTTTTTATTCTTTTGGGTTGTCTACTGGATAAATTCCCGTGACGGACCTTTCTTTATCTCTGTTGTGAGGGGTAATCTCTTGCACGGATCTCTCATGTCCAAATGAAAGGATCAATACAAATTCAACATCTTATATAAAATGAAAACGCATTTATTTATTATTCTTATGCTCTGCGGATGGTGCACGACCGTTTATGGTCAGTCGGTGGTTTCCGGCAGAGTGATCGACAAAACATCTAAATCTCCGCTGGAATATGTTTCTATCGCAGTTGTGAATCATGCCGGTACCTTTGTGAGGGGTGTGGTAACGAATACCCATGGACGGTTTACCGTGAATGATCTTAAAAAGGGGAGCTATCGGTTTAGGTTCTCATGTGTGGGCTATCGTACTGATAGTCTGAAGGTAAATATCGGTGAGGTGAACCATATTTACGATATGGGGACTATACCGGTCTCGGAAGAGGTGGCTTCGATTGGTGAAGTGGTGGTCGAGGGACAGGCTAACATGGTTTCGGGGAAGCTGGAAAAGAAAACGTTCAATGTAGTGGATAACATTGCTCAGGCCGGCGGTTCGGTACTTGAAGTGATGCGTAACTTGCCCGGGGTGACGGTCGACCGAGAGGGAAAGGTGCTCCTTAGGGGCAGTGACAAGGTGGTGGTGCTGATCGACGGACAACAGTCGTCTTTAACGGGATTTGGCAACCAGAAGGGATTGGATAATATCTCTGCCGCGCATGTGGATCGTATTGAGGTGATCAATAACCCGTCGGCGAAGTACGATGCCCAAGGTATGGCGGGGATCATCAACATCATCTATAAGGAGGAAAAGAAGGAGGGGCTAAACGGTGAAGCCGGATTTAACTTTGGCTTGGGAGAGCTGACCAAACGAAAGGATAATCTGCCGGATATCATGGATAAATATTCGTTTACACCGAAATATAGTCCGAGTGTGAATCTGAACTACCGGACCAATAAGATTAATTTGTTCTTGCAATCGGATGCTATGTTCCGGAAGAAGGTCAACTCGAATGAGTTCACCACTCGTCGATATACGAATGGGAGTCGCGATCTGTTGTCCCAGTTCCTCGAGAACCGTGAGCAACAACAATACACGGTTAAACTCGGATTGGATTGGTGGATGGGAAAGAATGATCAGCTGACTTTCTTTGCCTTGTTTGAGGATGAATATCACATCGATCGGGGACATGTGCCTTATGATTATCTCGACGGAGGGGGACGTAAGCGATTCTGGACGTGGGCTGAGGATGAACGCACTTGGGCGATGAATTATCAGGCGGCTTATAAGCATCAGTTTGCTCAAGCCGGACATGTCTTGGAGGCGTCATTTCTTTATACGCATGGGGTGGAGGACGAGGTGTTCCCATTCACGGACTTGAGCGAGTTTAGAAATTCGACCGACGAGACGAGACTTGTGGCTAAAGAGAAGATTGCCGCACTGAAAGTGGATTATGTGAAGCCGTTGTTTAACGGTCGCCTTGAAGCGGGTACTAAGATGCAATGGCGTTCTATCCCGATCACTTACAACTTGTTCCCGGGTGAGAACTCGATTCTGGATCCCAACTTGGGACGATGGTCGGACTATCAGGAGGATATCTATGCTTGGTATGCCAATTATGTCTTTGAATCGAAATATGTGGATGTCGAAGCGGGAGTGCGTGCCGAGAAGGCTGTGACGGACTATCGAGTGGATCCGATGAATCAATATTATAAAAGTGAACGTGCGGACACTCGGTTGAATTTGTTCCCCAATGTGAGGATCTCTTTCCGCCTGACCGATGCACATAAGATTTCTCTGTTCTATAATCGGAGAGTGGATCGTCCCGGAGAGTTTGACTTAAGACCTTTCCCGAAATATGATGATCCTGAAATCTTGAAAACGGGAAATCCTTATTTGAAACCACAGTTTACTGAGGTGATGGAGATGGCTTATAAGGCTTCTTGGAATAGTGGAAGCCTGTTCTTGGCGGGATATTATAAGACGATCTGGGATCCGTTTACACGTGTTTATGTCCGCGACCCCTATCAATGGGATGTTTTAAACGGGGTGACTCAGAACTTGGGTCGTGGAAAGAACTACGGATTGGAGGTTGTGCTCGAACAGCAAATCACCAAGAAGTGGAACGTTAATGCCGGGTTCAACTGGTATAAGAATGTGATCGGAGCTTTTGATGGTGAGATTCTTTATCCGACCAAACAGTCGTTCTCTTTTGAAGAAACGAAGGGGAATACGTGGAATGTGAAACTGAACACGTCGTTGAAGGTGACTCAGAGTCTCGATGTGCAAGGGGCGTACATCTATTATGCGAAGGATGTGATACCGCAAGGGGTGATCGATGGACGGGGATCGCTTGACATCGGATTGCGTAAAAAAGCCCTTGACGGCAGACTGGAGTTTTCTTTGTCGGCTACGGATCTGCTGAATACGTTCCAAATGAAACAGACGGTCGACGGACAAGAGTTTACGATGCATAAGGCAAACTACTATGAGACGCAGGTGGTGACTTGCGGATTGAAGTATCGGTTTTAATTGATTGGCCTGAGGGCGGCCACTCGAACGGGTGGGGTGATCTAAAACTGAAAACCACGAGATACGATAGATGATATCTCGTGGTTTTTTTTATTCGGGATGCTTATATCGATGATCGGTTTGACCAAAGAAGTCGGATTACTTCGTCAAAAGTTCATCGAACAATTTAGCAGTCGCCGGTGAAGAGGGGCGAGGAGCATTGGCTTTCAGAATCTTTCCTTCACGATCGAGAAGAATGAAACGTGGAATGCCGGTGATCATGTATTGCTTAGAGAAGCTGTCGTCTTCACCGAAGATGAGCTGTACACCTTTAAGTTCTTCTTTAGCCACCATGGTTTCCCAAGCTTTCTTGTTCTTGTCGCACGAGATGCTCACGAAGCAGATGTCTTTCTCACCATATTCTTTCTCTAATTTCTTCAAGTGAGGAAGTTCGCCACGGCAAGGACCACACCAAGTTGCCCATACGTCGATATAGATGAATTTTCCTTTGAGATCGGCTAGAGAAACGGTTTTTCCGTTGATGTCCTGGCAAGTGAAACTAGGTGAGAGGTTCCCCGGTTTGAGAGGCTCCCATTTAGCACAAAGGGCTTTGATTTCGTCGACCTTAGTAGGGGCGGTTACATTTTTATGGAAGATTTCCAGCAGCTTGTCGCTGTTCTCTAAACCGTTGTATGAGATGGTCTCTTTTACAAGGTTATAAACCAAAAATTCTTTAATGGCCGAATCTTTGATCTGAGCATCGATGTATTCCAACATGCTTACCGTAAAGTTATCGGCATTGTCGGCAGTCGGTGTCGGCATCACTGCATAGATGTAGCTTTGGAGGAACGATTGATACTCCGGAAGCGTGAGTAAAGCAGCATCTTCTACATATAAGGATTTGACTTTGTCGTAGAAGGCTTGACTAGGCTGATAGGCGGCATCTTTCGTCATGTATTGGTAAGCTCTCGGAAAATTGAGCAAGGCTTCATAAGTGGAATATTTCAAACGAGCGGTTTCCAATTTGACAAAGCTTGGATCGAGCCGGTATTTAGCTAGAACAGCACAGTTGCTATTGTAGACGTCGTCGGTCTTCTTCATAAAATCCGCTTCGGGAATATTGCAATCTTTGTATGAGAGGGATTTTAGTTCCCCGCCATTCAAATAGGCATTGATCTGACTGGTGGATCCGATAAACTGAATGGTGGAATCCATGGCTTGCGCATCGAATGAAACGGTCAGGTCTTTTGTTGAATCAAGATATAATAATTTGGGAGTCCGGCTCTTTCCAAAATAGAATTTGACGTATTGAGGAGAACTTTCGTTGAACTCGTACTGTGCCTGGCCTTCTGCGTTGAATGCGAGTGGCTGAGGTTGTGGTGATGAAGGGAACATGAGGGCGCTACGACTGTTATCACCGGCGTTTTTGGCTTTAAAGGTGATTGTCGATGCATTTGCAACTAAATGAATAGCAAGCAATGCAACTAAAGCTAAATTCTTTTTCTGATTCATAATAATGTGTTGTTTAAAGATGTTTGTTTCTATTTGTAGCACAAATGTATGAAAAATCACTAATCTTGTTCGATTTTGACATTTTTTTTGAAAAAATAAAAGAATAGCTTTTAATACCTTACTTCTAGTTGGATTTGAAACTATTTTAATGGTGGTGTTGGCGAATACTAGTCTGCGATTATCTGAAAATAATGCTCTAGAAAAGTTAATAGTCGCTTTTCTAGAGCATTGTTTTCTGATTGGTTTTGATTAGATCTGATATAATTCACACGGTTTTCCTGTTGAAGGGTAATTTATATTAACTGAGATCTTGATTTGAGTGGAATTTTTGTTTTTTTATTGAAGATAAGTCTACATTTTCTATTACATGGCAACCATTAGCTTCACAAGTCGTATCAAATGAAATGTGTTTTTTACCCTTTTCTGCCATGTTCTCTTGCTCCAACTTTATTTGCTTGATTGTTAGCCCATTGCATTGCTTCTGATTTTTCATCTAAGTTTAAATGTAATTGATCCATAATCAGTTTCTTATATTGATTTTTGTTTTTTTAATTGTTTCTTGGGTCTCATTGAAAAATGATGTGCGCCACTTTTTTATACTTTATTTAATGATAGACGTTGTAAAGCGTCAAGAATCATTCTACAATTAAAGATTGATCGAAGGATTAAGGTGTGATCTCAATATCATATTTATCTAAAAGTCCCACGATATCGGGTATCGAGAACTTGGCTTTTCGTATTCTATTGCGTTCCGGATCGATCGAATAATAGTGGGAAGTCCGAAAATCGACTTTCTCGAGAATGGTGTGATCGAATGTGGAGCGATTCAGATTGCATTCAATGAACTTTGAAGCGGTGAGATCGCTTTCGGTGAAGTCGACCTCTTCAAACTGTGAATGGTCGAAAGTGGTCTTCCTTATTTTAAGGTTGTAGAACGAGGAGTAGTTCAAGATGCAGTGCCGGAAAGAGAAGGAGAGACCGAAAGGATGACAATCGGTGAAGAGTAATCCCAGCAGTTTGCAGTTGTTGAAGTCGACCTCTCTAAAGGTGGTTCCATTGAGCTTGGCTAGACTGAGATCGCAATCGATGAACTGGCAGTCGATGAATTGAAACTCGGAGAGATTTTGCTCGTGAAAATTACAATTTTTAAAGACACAGTTCTCGTATTCTCCTTCGACTAAGGGTTGTGTGGTGTAATCAACTTGTTCGAAGCTACTGTCGTGTATATAGGCTTTAGTATCCATATTAAAGAAGAATTTAACTGTTAATTGATTGATGACGGGGCAACTCTGATGTTCGAAAGAACAAATGTAATACTATTCATCTATTTATGGCCGATATGGCTCGCTAATTTCGCACAAAGCAATGCTTTTTAAAGTGTAAAAGCTGGCTTTTATCGATTTAGATGATTTGTTTGCTGGTTTAGAAATGATTCAAATTTTTGCCTAAAATGTTAAAATGGTAGAATGCTGTAAAAAAAAGGTGTATACTAATTTCTTTTTATTGTTTTTTATCTAACTTTGTACTCAGTATCAAATTTGATTATAAAATTATGAGAAAGAACTCTTTAGTAAGACTACTATTTTTTATGCTGGCTGCGTTTCTTGTGCAGTCGTGCGTTAAAGAAGAGAATTATTATCAGAAGCCTGAAGACAAAGTAGAAAGCGATTATTTCGACTTTTCTACAAGAAAGACGGTTAAACTAAATCTGGATTATGGATTTGACGGATATTCGGCTTTATGTGAGGTATACGTAGAGAATCCCCTCAATGAGGAATTCGTCAGAGATGAGTCTATTGACGCCATTTATAAAGTGTTTACGGATGACAATACGTCTTTTTCGGGAGATGTAGAGGTGCCTAGTTCTGCAGATACACTATATGTGTATTCTCCAACTAAAGGGGTTAAAAGACTCTTGAAGTTACCAATTGAAAATGGAACGGCAGCTTATCTTAATCAACAGGAATCTGCGGCCATGACTACTCGTGCAGCGGCTACTACTCGTGTTGATCTTGGTAAAACGCCACGAGTGATCAGTTCGACCTATAAGTTCTATTCCTTATATGATAATTATTCTCCGTATAATGGAAGTTATTATTGGCAACCTTATAATTCGTCGGTTCCGGGATTGTATACTACAGTTAGGACAAATACGCGATTGACAGCTGAAAGCACGATGGGAGAGTTAATGCGTCGTGTTGATAATGCGTTGCAGAAAACGGATAATTCGGCTTTAGTGGCTCCAGAATCGGCTGTAAATATTACTGTTGAGTCGACAATGCCTAATGGAAACCCGGTTAGCGGTGCACATTTAGATCTTGTTTTCCTTGATAATAACGGGAACTATCATAGCTCGATTGCTTATTATTATTATAAGACGAACTCTAACCTTAGCGGCGCTCAGATCAAGAATCTTCCGAAGTATTTCGTTTTACCGCGTATGACTTCCGGTATGCCGGATGCCGTGATAAAAACACGTTTGCAATTCTTTGGTGAAAATGGTACTGAGCCCGGAACAGATGTGTTCCCGGCAGGGTATACCGTTGGATGGATGATTGTATCGAATATGTTCCCTAATGATGGTGGAACTTACTATTGGAGTGGGCTTTCGAAGATTGAAGAACGCATCAAATGGGCGTACGGTAATAATTTTACGATCTACTCTAATCAGTCGGCTAATTATAATCAACAGCCGGGATGTATCTCTCTATACGATAAGAAGTCTCAACGGATTATTGTTGGGTTTGAAGATCAAGCTTACAACAATTTGTCTAACTCTGATAAGAGCTATGAAGATGTCTTGTTCTATGTGGAAGCTGATCCGATCGAAGCGGTGATTAATCCGGATAGTCCTGATATTCCTGTGATTGATGGTGGAACCGGTAACGAGATCCTAGTGACTGAAAAGACTAAAGGTACATTGGCTTTCGAAGACGTATGGCCCACCGGAGGAGATTATGACATGAATGATGTGATCGTGGAGTACGAATCGATTGTGACCTTTAATAATAAGAATCAGATTAAGAAGATTGAAGATATTTTCCGTCCGGTGAATAAAGTGAATAGTGCTTTCAATGCCAACGCTTTTGGTTATGTCATTAACAGCTCTCTGGGAGTTATAAATCTTGGAGAATCGAATTTGCATAAGGTTGAGGAAACGAATCAGATTATCGTGTTACCTAATGTGAAAGATGTTGCCGGGCAAAATAAATCTTATCGTGTGGTACGTGAGTTCTCTTCGTCGGTTAATAAGGTGACTTATAAACGTGATTACAATCCGTTTATCGTTATCAACTATAAGGATGGTGCTAAGAATAGAACGGAGGTACATTTGCCTAAAACACGTGCAACGTCTTGGGCTAACCCGACCTTAACCGGAACGTTAGACGATGCTTTCTATGTGGATAAAGATGGAGGTTTCCCCTTCGCAATCGATATTCCTGTTTTGAACTTTGAGCCTGTGACTGAAAAGGAACAGATTGGTGGTCCTGGTGAATATCCAAAATTTACAACTTGGGCAGAATCATTCGGCAAGAAGAATACCGATTGGTATAAGAACAAACAATAAGTAGAGTTATTCTCGAGAATATGCGGGCTAAAATATCGAAATATTTTAGCCCGTCTTTTTTTTGTTTATTGGTACTGGGTTTGGCTCTTCGGCTGAGAGAGTCAATTGATCGTCGTCAACTTTATTCTGCTCTTTTTAATTAATGCTGTGCTTTAAATTGGTATATTGTTTCTAAATTGTATTTTTGCAAGTAAATGACTTCGCATTCCTCTGAATTGGGAGATCGTGAATGCCCTGCCATAATTTGATAGTTGACAGTTTGTAATATATAATATCTTATTTATGGAATTAAACAGTATTATTTATCCACTTATTTTTATCATAGTAGGTCTTATTGCCGGTGGAGTGTTAAAGCATTTATTAAAAAAGACCCCTTTTCCTTATACGGTGGGTTTGTTCCTTTTTGGATTGATAATCGGTTTCTTGGTGCGTTTTGGGTGGTTCGACTCTGTGGATATGGTCAAAACATCTGTAGAGGGGATTAGCAACGCCGATCCGGATTTGATATTATATTTATTCCTTCCTATCTTGATTTTCGATGCGGCGTATGAGCTGGACGTCCATATGTTCCGTAAGAACTTAACGAATGCTTCCTTGTTGGCCGGCCCCGGAATGGTGGTTGCAATGGTTCTCACGGGCGTTTTGATGGTGGTCTTGCACAAGTATGTGGGAAGTTATTCCGGATGGAATTGGAACTATGCGTTTATGTTTGGTGCTTTGATTAGTGCGACGGACCCTGTGGCCGTGGTTGCCTTGCTTAAGGAACTGAATACGAGTAAGCGCTTTACGACTTTGGTGGATGCCGAGTCCATGCTAAATGATGGTACCGGTATCGTCCTATTCATGATCTTTTTTGGAACCTATACGTCGTCCGGTCCTGTGACTTCACCGTTTGGGGACTTTCTCTTTGTGGTGTTCGGCGGAGCGATATTAGGAGCTTTAGTGGCTTTCTTCTGCCTATCTTTTATTACTAAAGTCCATGGGGATGTCATGATTCAAAGTAGTGTGATCATCGTCTCGGCTTATCTGGTCTTCTTGTTAGCTCAGAGTTATCTGAATGTTTCGGGTATCATTGCCTTGGTTTGTTTTGGTTTGGCGATCTCTTATTATGGACGTTTGAAATTAAAGCCGAGGGTGAACTCGTTTATGCAGGAGTTCTGGGAACTTGCGGCTCACCTGGGGAATACATTGATCTTTATCATTGTAGGTTTGGTGATTGCTTTAAAAACAGACTTCACATGGAGTAGCTTCGTTGTTTTGGCTTGCTTATATATCGGTTTGAATCTGATCCGGTGGTTGATGATTATTATGTTATATCCGTTGTTGAAACGTTTTGGATATGGCCTTTCCATTCGAGAATCGGTGGTTTTATCTTGGGGAGGATTAAGAGGAGCACTCGGATTGACGTTGGCTTTGATGGTGAGTTATGCGACAGAAATACCGGAAGAGGTGCGACAACAGATCTTGTTCTTGACCGGAGGTGTGGTGACTTTGACCTTGTTGATCAATGCGACAACTATCGGATGGATGATTGATAAACTAGGCTTGCGCGATGAATCGAAGGTTAGACGGTTGTTGAGACTGAGCGTGCATAAACAGTTTACGGATGAAATGGATCGTTATTTCGATGAATTGAAGAAACGTAAGAACCTTGAGGGAACAGATTGGGAAGTGGTAAAAAACTTCTTACCGGAACATGAGGATCTGAATAATTTGGAGAAAGTCGATGAGATAGACTTTATATCGGACCTTAGGGTGAGATGTGTGCGACATGAGAAACTCTATTGCTGGGAATTGTTTAACGAGGGAATTATCAATAGTCGTTCGCTAAGAAAACTGCTTTCTTTAGTCGATGATTTATACGACGCTGATGGACATTTGTCTCTGAGTGAGCAGGGTAAGTTGTTTGAAGAATTGAGGAAGCCGACAATGCTTCTTGGTTTCCCAGCTCCGGAGTGGTACCGTAAATTCTTAGACCGTTATTTCCCCGGAAAGACTATTCGACGTTATGACTTGACGCGTGGATTCA
Source organism: Bacteroides sp. QWL-09 (assembly GCF_058683585.1). Lineage (NCBI taxonomy): Bacteria > Pseudomonadati > Bacteroidota > Bacteroidia > Bacteroidales > Bacteroidaceae > Bacteroides > Bacteroides sp. QWL-09. The sequence goes on from NZ_CM178748.1 coordinate 814,617, forward strand.
TTCTGCAGCAACAAGCCGGTTTGAAGTTAATTGAAGATTATGCAACGCATAATGTGTTCAGTGATGCGGAACGGGATGCTATCAAAGTCATCATTCAAGAGATTAGATTTAACATGGGCGAAGCGGATAAATTTATGATCCGTTTGGAAAGCCGTCACCCGGTGAACTTTAAAAAAGCAATTACTGCACGAACCGTCCGTATGGTGCTGAATAAAAGAAAAAGCGTGATTAGTAAATATGCTCATGATGGGCTTATCACTATTACGGATGCTGAAAATATGATTGATGAACTAGATGAAACAAAATTGAATCTTTAGATTTTATCATTCCAAATGATTGAAGAGGGTGTGTCAAAATTATTTTTTGAACTACACTCTCTTGTTTTTTTAGTCTAAGTCTCATTTAATGCGATCTGCTCTGTCGTAGTTCGAAAAAAAACTGTATTTTCGTTGTCATAGACGAATATAATACTAGAATACTATGGAAATGAATATGATCGATTGGCACTTGATTCCTTATGCCGAGTCGTGGGATAAACAAACGGAATGGTTTGATCAAGTGGTTAGAGCGAAACAGAATAATGAACCTTACGAAAATAGAATCATCATGTGTGAACATCCGCATGTTTACACCTTAGGACGGAGTGGGAAGGACGCTAACATGTTGCTTTCCGATGAACAACTCACTAAGATTGATGCAACCTTATACCATATCGATCGAGGAGGGGATATCACCTATCATGGACCCGGACAATTGGTTTGTTACCCGATCTTAAATCTGGAAGAGTTCGATCTCGGCTTAAAAGCGTATATCCATAAACTGGAAGAGGCGGTGATCGATGTTTGTCGTCTGTATGGTATCGAGGCCGGAAGATTGGATAAAGCAACAGGGGTATGGCTAGAGGGCGATACGCCGAGAGCACGTAAGATCTGTGCCATTGGCGTACGAAGCAGTCACTTTGTGACTATGCACGGATTGGCGTTAAACGTCAACACCGATTTGCGCTATTTTAGTTATATCAATCCTTGTGGGTTTATGGATAAGGGGGTGACTTCTTTGAAACAAGAACTGGGACATGAGGTCTCGATGGAGGAAGTCAAACAGCAGTTGGAACGGGCAATAAGAATACAACTTGCCGATTGAGCCGATAGATAAATGTTGTCGGTCGATAAAAGAGATAAATTGTAGGTAATAGGCTATTACAATCACAATCATACGATAATTAAACGATAATCAGATGATGATTAAACGCCAATCAGACGGCAATCAAACAATATTAGATACCAATCAGACGATAACAGACGCCAACAAATAAGTCATAAAGAAGGAGCCATTTATATTTCGTATGAGATATAAATGGCTCCTTTAAAATTTATGATTTTAATATCTTTTCCTAGATTTAATGCCCTAGATTTAATATCCTTAATAAACTAGGGTTTCGATCACCTCTTTATTTCACTTTCATCGATGACTTGATAAAGAAGAGGATCAGCATCACATAAGCACCAAGAGCAAGAACTTCAGACCAAGTGTTGTTCAACCAAGCCTCGTTGACCATGTTGATGCCACCGAAACGCATTGCTGCACTGACCACTCCCATTAATGCACCTCCGGCGATGAAACCTGAAGCTAGGAGCGTACCCTTCTCATTACGTAACGTGTTGAGGTGGTTGTCTTTACTGCGACCGCTGACATACCAGTTGATGGCGCCGCCGACTACCAATGGTACGTTCAACTGTAAAGGAATGAACATACCTAAAGCGAAGGCTAAAGCCGGTATTTTACAGAACGTTAAGACGATAGCTAGAACAGCTCCGATGGCATACAATAACCATGGGGCACCGACACCGCTCATCAGAGGCTCGATAACGGCTGCCATCGCATTTGCCTGTGGAGCAGCTAACGCTCCGCTAGTGAAACCATAAGTTTTGTTTAGGATGATCATGACACCGCCGACTGTTGCAGCAGAGACAATCGTTCCTAAGAACTTCCAGGTTTCCTGTTTAGCCGGGGTACTTCCTAACCAATAACCGATTTTCAAGTCGGTGATGAAACCGCCGGCCATAGAGAGTGCGGTACAAACCACGCCACCCATAACGAGAGAGGCTACCATTCCCGAAGGACCTTTCAAGCCAACGGCAACCATAACGACAGAAGCTAAGATCAGCGTCATCAAGGTCATTCCCGATACCGGGTTTGTTCCTACAATCGCGATGGCATTGGCTGCAACTGTTGTAAATAGGAAGGAGATTCCTGCAACAAGGACGATTGCTACGATGGTATGAAGTAAGTTGCCTTGCATCACATCCAGATAGAAGAATAGAGTGACAAGAATAAGAGTGATGATCGAACCGATGGCGATGATCTTCATGGATAAATCGCGTTGAGTGCGTACCGTGGCTTTCTCTACGTCATTCTTTCCTTTCATCTCTTGTGCGGCAAGTCCCACAGCACTTTTGATGATGGGCCATGAACGAATGATTCCGATGATTCCTGCCATAGCAATACCTCCGATACCAATGTTCTTTGCATAGTATTTAAAGATATCTTCGGGACTCATCATACCCACAGCTTGCGTGATTTCCGGATTCCAAGTGTTGATCACGCTGTCTCCCCAAATGGCCGACATCCCCGGAATGATGATCCACCATACGGCCAATGAACCGGCACAGATGATCGAAGCATATTTTAATCCGACAATATAACCCAATCCGAGAACTGCTGCTCCGGTGTTGACCTTGAAGACCAACTTCGTCTTTTCGGCAATCGTTTCACCGATACTGCAGAAGCGAGTGGTGAAGTTTTCATTCCACCAACCAAAGGTTGCTACGACAAAGTCGTACAATCCACCAACCAAACCGGCAATAAGTAATGGTTTAGCTTGACTGCCGCTCTTTTCGCCCGAAACGAGAACTTGTGTGGTGGCTGTTGCTTCCGGGAAAGGATATTGTCCGTGCATGTCGCTGACAAAGTACTTACGGAAAGGAATAAGAAACAAGATACCTAAAACGCCTCCAAGTAATGAACTGATGAAAACTTGCATGAACGTTACCGTCATTTCCGGGTACTTCGCTTGTAAGATGTAAAGCGCCGGAAGGGTGAAGATCGCTCCGGCCACGATCACTCCGGAACAAGCACCAATCGATTGTATAATCACATTTTCGCCTAAAGCGTTTTTGCGCTTAGCGGCACCGGATACGCCGACTGCAATAATAGCAATAGGGATAGCCGCCTCGAAAACTTGACCGACTTTTAATCCTAGGTAGGCTGCAGCCGCAGAGAAAAGAATAGCCATAGCAATACCCCATGAAACCGACCAGAAATTAACTTCAGGATAGGTTTTTGAAGGATTCATCAGAGGGTTGTAGACTTCTCCCGGTTTGAGTTCTCTGAACGCATTCTCGGGTAGACCGACGATTGGGTCTTCATGTTCTTGTTTCATACGTTTTTAATTGTTTATGTTTTGGTTTTAGAATTATGCTTCGGTTTTAGAATGATGTTCCGACTAGAACTGTTAATTTTGTTTTATTTTAATAATAGTTTTCAAAGTAAGCAAAAAAAAAGGAGAATCAAAAGATTCTCCTTCATGTTGTTTGTTATGTTTTGCGATTATTTAGCGTCTTTCGCTTTCATGTCACCTTCGATGTACAAACGGATCAATTCAGTCTTCGCGTTAGTGCGTAAAGTGATCGATTTTTTAAAGTGACCGGGGTATTTTCCGGTACCATTGTAAGTCACCTTAATGATTCCTTTCTTTCCCGGAAGCAACGGTTCTTTCGTGTATTCCGGAACGGTGCATCCGCAAGAAGCCACCGCTTGGTGAATAACGAGAGGAGCATCGCCTATATTGGTGAAGGTGAACGTACAAGTCACTACCGGATTGTTCTCAGAGAACGTTCCAAAATTGTGTGTCGTTTGGTCGAATTTAATCTCAGCGACATTTTGTGCCGAGGTGAAACCGATGCTTGCAATGAGCAAGGTGAACAAAAAAAGTATCTTTTTCATATTCTTTTCTTTTGATTTTACAGCGCCAAAGTTAAGCTATTTCTACTAAAATTATTCTGTAGATAGGATAAAATGTCTTAAATAGAGGCAAAAAGCTCCTTATTGATCTGATCGATATAGCCCAAAATCTCCTCACGGCCCATTCGCTTCTCCGATGAAGAGATGAAATAAGGAGGAAGTTCGTCCCATTTTTCTTTGAGCTTCTTAATATATTTCTTGATGCTCGATTGCACTTGATTGTTAGTCAGCTTATCTGCTTTGGTGAAGATGATTGAAAACGGAACGCCATTTTCGCCTAGCCATTCCATAAATTCCAGGTCAATGTGTTGAGGCTCCAATCGGCTGTCAATGAGCACAAACAGATTGGTCATCTGTTCCCGCTCTAAGATATAATCTTCGATGATTTTCTTGATTTGTTTTTGTCCCTTCTGTCCGCGACGAGCATAGCCGTAACCCGGAAGATCGACAATATACCAATTCTCGTTGACCATAAAGTGGTTGATCAACATCGTTTTTCCCGGTGTCGAAGAGGTCATGGCCAACCCTTTGCGAGCCGTCAGCATGTTGATTAGACTCGATTTTCCAACGTTTGAGCGTCCGATGAAAGCATATTCGGGAAAATTTCCACTCGGGCATTTCTTGACATCGGTATTGCTTATGATAAATTCTGCGCTTTTAATATCCATAGGTTTATTTTATCGTTTTTTTTACGATTGCGACAAAGATAGTTCTTTTTTTTTAAAAGAAGCGAGGTAGAGCCCCAAGAACGTTAACGCACCATTGAGCATTAGGAGCTCGTATCCGAACTTGTAACCGGTTTGACGGCTGACCCAAAAGTCGATGAGGTAGCAAAGCACGGGTGCTGCTAAAGCGATGATCGGGGTTAGGCGATCCACCGTCTGTCGACGAGTGAACAGGCCGAAGGCGAACATTCCAAGAAGTGGGCCATAGGTGTAAGAGGCGATGATATAAATGGTATCGATCACGCTCTTATCGTTGATGAGGTTGACCAGACAGATGCATAACGCCAGTAAAGCGGAGAGCCCCAAGTGTACCCGGTTCCGCCAGCGAAGAGCTTTCGCTTCTTCCTTTTTATCGGTTTCCAGCAAGTCGATGCACACACTCGTCGTCATCGCCGTCAGTGCCGAGTCGGAGTTGCTAAACGAGGCGGCAATGATCCCGATGGTGAACAATACGGTGACGATCGATCCGAGATGCCCTTGCGTGGCAAACAGAGGTAGAATGTCGTCGTTAGCCATGGGAAGTTGCAGATTCATCTGTTGAGCCAAGATCAGCAGTAAAACGCCTAAGCACAGAAAGAGAAGATTGAGGGGGATAAAGGCGAAGCCATAACAATACATATTCTTTTGTGCCTCTTTAAGGTTCTTACACGTTAAGTTCTTTTGCATCATATCTTGATCGAGTCCGGTCATGACAATCACGATGAAGATTCCACTCAAGAATTGTTTGAAAAAGTTCTGTTTCGACACCCAATCGTCGAACACAAACATACGACTATGAGGATGTGAAGCGATGGTCTGCACGAGATTATCGCCATTCAGTTGCAACTGTTCGAATGTGAAAATGAGGATGTATATTAACGTTGCAATCAGACAGAAGGTCTGTAAGGTATCGGTCCACACAATGGTTTTGATGCCGCTCTTATGCGTGTAGATCCACACCAAGGTGACCGAACCGACAGCGATGAGCCAGAACGGAACGTGCATGCTGCTGAAGACATAAGTATACAGAATGAGGCAAACCAAGTACATCTTTGCCGCCGTTCCCAACAGACGGGAAAGAAGGAAAAATAGTGACCCCGTCCGATAAGCCTGTTTCCCGATGCGATGATCGAGATAGGTATAGATACTCGTGAGGTTGAGCTTGTAATAGAGTGGGAGGAGGAGATGGGCTACCACGAGATAGCCGAAGAAAAAGCCAAAGACGGTTTGCATATACGTCAGATCGGCCGACCGAACCATGCCGGGCACCGAGACGAAAGTCACTCCGGATATGGAGGCCCCGATCATGCCGAAAGCGACGACATACCAAGGTGATTTGTTTTCCCCTTTGAAGAAGGCAGCGTCTGAGTGGCTCTTGCGCCCCGTGAAATGGGCGATAATCAGAAGCAGAGTGAAATAGCAAACAATTGTAATTAGAATTTCCATAATAGTCGCAAAGGTAATATTTCTTGTTGAATATGAGATCGAAGGCGATCGTTTTATGAAACCAAAGACGATCGTTTTATGAAACCCCAAAGATTCTTTTATAAGACCAAAGACGATCGTTTTATAAGATAGAGGATGATCGTTCTATGAGATCGACACCCTCCTTTTGCAAAACCGAAGAGCATCATCTCGGTGAACATTTTTTAAAGTTTCCTTAAAAAAGAAAGAACGACTTAAAACAATATCTGTATATTTGCGTTTGAAAAAATAGAAATTGATGAATCAACAATATCCTTCTTTATTACTTGAAAAAGCAGTCAGCGAATTTGCGAAATTGCCCGGTATAGGTCGGAAAACAGCTATGCGACTGGTCTTGCACTTGTTACGTCAAGAGGCCTCGGCTGTTGAATCTTTTGGACAATCGGTCATCACGCTGAAACGTGAAGTGAAATACTGTCGTGTTTGTCACAACATCTCCGATACCGATGTTTGTCAGATCTGCGGAAATCCTCAGCGCGATCCCTCGGTGGTCTGCGTGGTTGAGAATATCCGTGATGTGATGGCGGTCGAGGCGACCCAACAGTTTAAGGGATTGTATCACGTCCTTGGTGGGGTGATCTCGCCGATGGATGGTATCGGTCCTTCCGACTTGCAGATCGATAGCCTCGTGCAACGGGTGACAAGCGGAGAAGTAAAGGAGGTGATTCTCGCTTTAAGTACCACGATGGAAGGGGATACCACCAACTTTTATATCTATCGCAAGCTAGAGAAGAGTGCGGTGAAACTCAGCGTCATTGCCCGTGGCATCTCTGTGGGAGATGAGTTGGAATATGCCGATGAGGTAACCTTGGGACGAAGCATTGTGAACCGTACGCCGTTTAACGGTACCATGTAGTTGTTAATGGTACCATGTAGTTATTTGGCGGCATATACATTTATAACGCTATGTACATTTAATAACGCCATATACATTAAATATGGCATGTACATTAATAACATGATGTAGTTCTTTAATGGCACTGCCTAACGTGGTATAGCCCCCGTATAAACGCCGTATCAAATAAAGCCCGTATCAAATAAACCTCGTATCAAAATTATATAAAACTGTACAGAATACTATGGAAAGAGAAATAAAACAAACCAGTCAACGAATCATTTGGAGTTATCGTCTATTCTGGTTGTTGCCGATCATGATTATTATTGCCGGTGAATCCGAATGGATACCGGTCGGTCAGTATGCCGATGACGTCACGGTGAGTTATGTGTTGGAGACATTAGGTATTCTCTTCACGGCGATCTGTGTTCCTCTGGCTCTTAAACTTTTTAGTCGCATCTTCCGTAAGAAGATCGATGAAGTTGCCATTGATGTTGCTTTGAAGCGTTATGCCTTCTGGAGCTTGATTCGCTTAGCCCTTTTGGGAGTGCCTCTATTGATGAATTTAGTGAGTTATTATTTGACATTAAGTCGTACCGGATTGCTTTGCATGTTGATCACACTGACTGCTTCTCTGTTCTGTGTGCCGAGCGAGAAAAAGCTTCGTGCCGAACTTAATATTTATAAAGATGAAAGTTTTAAGATTAAAGATGAAATAAAAGATTGATGATGAAGTCTTCTTTTTTAAATGGTGAATTGATCTTTTTACGTGCTGTAGAGCCTGAAGATCTTGATATCATGTTCGATATGGAAAATGATCCGGAGATGTGGGATATTAGCAGCTTTACGGTTCCTTATTCCAAACACGTCCTCAGACAATACATCCTTGATACCTCATACGATTTGTATGCCGATAAGCAAGTACGACTGATGATTGTGCGCCAGGCCGATCAAACAACGATTGGTACGATTGATATTACCGATTTTGTGCCGTTGCATTCGCGAGCATCGGTTGGCATTGCCTTACGTGCCGATTGTCGAGGAAAAGGGTATGGGGTAGAAGCCCTTCGATTGTTGATGGACTACGCTTTCCGTTTCTTGAAATTGAAGCAACTATGTGCCTTTATTGCCGTAACAAACCAGCCTAGTCGTCACCTTTTCGAACAGTGTGGGTTTCAGCAATCCGGCATACTCAAAGATTGGCTTTTCTTGGAGGAGACTTATGTGGATGCGGTATTGATGCAATGCCAGAATCCTCGAATGACGAAAACTCACTCGGCAACCGAATCAAAGTAAGCTTTTAATTGAGAATAATAATAAATCCCGATAGTTGCGTTGCGTCTAATTGCATGCAATTCGGGATTATTCTTGAATTATTTAAGATTAGTTCCTGACTGGTTCCTGAGCAATTTTAGACTAATCCCTGACTAACTTTAGCTAGTTTCAGACTAGTCCTGCCTAATTCGAACTAATTCTTGAATAGTCCTGCCTAATTCGAACTAATTCTTGAATAGTCCTGCCTAATTCTAATTAGTTCTTGACTAATCCTCACCAATTCTTGACTAGTCAAGACTAGTTCTTTACTTATCCCAACTAGCTTCAGATAAGTCCTAGATTAGCCTAGATTAAACTAGATTAGCCTAGATTATATTGCCCCCGGATTTATTCAATATTATTAGTTTAAGGAGGGGACTTGAGGAAAGCGTGCCCAAGCTTTGTACTTGTTGCCCATGCTAATCAGCGCCTCCTTCCAAATCTCTTTGATATCAGTATCCATCAGAAAAGTTTGCTCACTTCTCGACACCAACCACGTGTCTTCTTCCAACTCTTTGTTGAGTTGCCGACTTTCCCATCCGGAGTAGCCTAAGAAAAAGCGGATCACTCCTTTTGACGGATTCCCTTCCAACAGATAATTTTTGATTTCCTCAAAGTTACCATTTAGATACAACCCTTTCTCGATGGGGAGTGCCCCCGTGATGTGGGATAACCGATGGATGTAGAACAACGTGTCCGGAGCCATTGGACCACCTTTGTACAATGGAATTAAATCCAAATGCGTGAGATCATCAATGAGGTCGTTTAGAAAGAGGGGGTAGGGCTTGTTTAATATCAGTCCCATGCTCCCATCATCGGTATGATCGATGAGGAGTACGACTGATCGTCCAAACATGTTGTCTGCGAGGAAAGGCTCTGAAATTAAGATCTTTCCTCGAGACGGTAAAACGTTATTCGTTTTAATTTTGAATAGGTTCGTATCGATATTCATACCTCTAATGTATGATTTAAAACTCAATTATCCTAATTTTCTTAGGGGTTTTTGCTTTAGAGGTATGAAAAGTACCAAACGATAACTGTTAATGAATCGGGTGATTCTCGGCAAATAGAGCCATTCGTTCTTCCAAAAGATCGTATTGATGGGCTTGGATGAACGACGTACATGCTCTGAGTCCCTGTTGATGACTCCCCGTGTTGGCCAATGAGATGGCACTCACTCCATAATACATCAGTTCTTGACTCAAGACCCCGCTGCTCATGCCCGGATAGCCGATCGTGAAATAGAATCCATCGGCAATCGGTTCCCCTAAATCATTATCGTAGACCAAGTAGAACCCATGGCGTAGGAAGATTTCTTTCAATCGTTTCGCCCGTTCGCCATAGACTTTGACTTCATCTAGGAAGTTATATTTCCCTTCGGTGGCTGCTTTGAACATCGCTGCTAAAGCATATTGTGCGGAATGACTCGTGCCCGATGATAGCGCATATAGAGTTCTCTGAACAAAGACACTGCCGAATGTTCCACTTCCGTAACGTTGCGTCAACCCGGGGAAGGAGCGATGATATAAAGTGTTCGAGATGCAGACGACGCCAATTCGTTGTCCGGCATAACTAAAGGCTTTGGAGCCGGAGATCAGAAGCGCGTAGTTGTCGGTGTAATGAGCCACAGACGGTTGGTAAGGCGCTTGGTAAGGGCGACTCAGATCTTTTCGGAAATCCATGCCGAAATAAGCCAAATCCTCCAAGACGATGGTGTCGTATTGAGTCGCAAGCTCACCAATGATCTGTAGTTCGTTCTCCTTTAGACAGATCCAACTCGGATTGTTCGGATTGGAATAGACCAAAGCTGCAATATTACCTCGTTTGAGATAGCTCTCCAATTGCTCTCTGAGTTTATCGCCGCGGAATTCGTAAACGTCGAACGTCTCGAACTTCTTACCCATGACGCGCAACTGCTGTTTTTGTACGGGAAATCCCGGATCGATAAATAAGATCGTGTCTTTCTCCTCAGTACATTGCGTACAAGTCAGGAAGGAAGCATAAGAGCCCTGCATCGACCCGGTAACGGGAATGCAGCCTTCCGGTGAAACATCGACATTGATGAATGCTTTGACAAAATCCGATGCGGCTTGTTTGAGTTGAGGGATGCCGTTGATGTCGGGATAGAGACTCGCTATTCCGCTATTGAGAGCCTCAATTTCAGCTTTGACCCCTACAGAAGATGGAGGTAGTCCGGGGACACCCATTTCCATTTTAATAAATTCTGTGCCGGATAACTGCTCAACTTTTGAGGCGATGGCTTTCACTTCACGAATGGTGGCTTTACCAAAGTCGACAAGCTGAAAATCGCGAATGGTTTGGTCGACTAATTCTTTTTTAATCGGTGTATCTTTCATGTGTTTCTAGGTTAATAGATTTATGCATTTCTAGGTTAATAGATTTGCAAGCAAATGTAGCCCATTAAACGGTATAACCCTATTTTTAATAAAAAAAATATTTATGTTTTATTGCAGGTTTCAAAAAAATGTCTACCTTTGCAACGCAATTGAGAGAGATTGTAATAAAAGAAAATTTTGGTCTGGTAGTTCAGTTGGTTAGAATACATGCCTGTCACGCATGGGGTCGCGGGTTCGAGTCCCGTCCAGACCGCTTTCGAAGAAAGCAAAGTAAAAGAAAAAGCTCTGTAATTTAATGATTACAGAGCTTTTTTTGTTGTTATGTTTGCCTGAACTTTCGTTTGCGTGGACTGATGATAAATGAGTCCTAAGCGCATACTTAAATAGTATGCTTTTTTGATGTCCGGGTATTCTCTAAACAAAATAGCTGCACGTTTACTTTGAGAACTACTCCAGGCTGTCTCTTTCTTAAATAACAAATAACGGCTTCTAGCAAGCAGCTGCTTTAGCGTGTCTCCATTTTCAAACACCAAAGGTTTATACTGCATTCCACAGGCCTTAGCATAACTAATCTCTATATTTTCTTTATCCATAGCCTCCCAACGTGCTTTAATACGCATTTCCTGTACGGCTTCAAAGGCCAATTGCTGAACATGGAAACGGTCGACCACTTGCCGGGCGGCGGAGAAACAGATACGAGCAACCTGATGCATGTTCGAGGCCATGTCTAAAGTGATCTCACGAACTTGAAAACGACGTCTGCGCGATAGTTTGAGTAATACTCTCGAGACTGTTTGTACATCTGTTCCTTTAATCATGGCAATAATGCTTCCTTTCTTACCTTGGGCTTCCTTATTGATTAGAATTGTGTATAACTTTCCACGGGAAAGACTTGTTTCATCCGGTCCTACATGAGCACCGATATTCTTTTCAAACAAGATCCAATCTTCTGCATGAGGAAGTTGATCCCAAAGTCTGTAATTGCTCAGATGATTCTTATACTGTGATTCGAGTTGCTTGGCCTCCAAACCATAGTGATCGGCCAATGAACTGATGCTAAGGGCGCGCGAGTCAATCCATCGCTTTTAAAAAAGACGCAAATTCACAGGAGATTTGCGTGCCTTGAGCCATTAATAACCAGTTACGGGAGACGTATTTTTCTTTGGTATGATTATACCACCTGCGTTTCTTTATATAAAGGATACAGCTCCGTCCGCGCATGGGATAATCATGCATACGAACTTCCTCATAAAATCCTTTGCTTTCAAGCTTATCCTGCTGATATTCTTCAGGAGGATTATTTCTCTCCTCAAAATAAATTTCAACTTTATCGGAAAGCTCATTAAAACGAACCATGTCGAAGTAATCAAACATGCCATCGGGAAAGATAAAACGCAGGAAGCTATCGTAATTCATAAGCTTTTGGGCAAAGATAAAGATTATCAATCAAAGTCCCTCAGGATTTAGGTATGATCCTAAATGAACAAGATTATATTCTATATCTTTAGCGGTTATATCTGCAAATGGGTTCATATTATTATTCTTTAAATTTGGCAATCATCAATACAGGATTATCATCTTCTTTTAGTTTGGAAGCAATTATTTTTAATTCACCTTTCAACTTTCCTTCATTGTTAAATTTTATAAGTTTTTCAGGCTTATATATTTGTATTGCATATTTTGGAGGAACTGAATGTATATTTGCAGACAATCTTTCGTATATCGAAGTTGTCACATCTGCCCAAGTAACTCCATCTCCATTGAAAAATTCGATAAGATAACACTCATTAATCTTTTTGTCAATTAAATAAAATACCGGTTCAGGAACATTTTTTGTTTTAAAATCGAGATTTTTTTCCTGCGTAAACCATAACTGGTATCGGTCTGTAAGAAATTCAATTGTTGATATTATTGGCTTGTTATTATTACTAACACAATTTTTTCTTACAGCTATAGGTTGTAATACATCATTCTGATAAATATAAGCAGTATCCAAAGTAAAATCAGCAATTAGTCCATCTGAACCAAAAGTCGCCAAAGGAGAGACTCCTAATGTACCACCTATCGAGTTTTGTTCATCAATATATTGAACGAACTCATCTCCTATTCTTTTCGTAAATTTCAAAGGGAGAGGTGTAAGTTTTCCTGTTTTTTTTGAAATCTTACAATAAGGAGTTTTATTTGTCTGGTCATCTTTTCCTGTATCAACCATATATTTATCATTACCTAATAAAAAATCGTCATTATAATTAAATATAGAAGATGAAAAATTACTTTTTGCCGGTAATCTCAATGTTCGTCTATATTTACCTTCGTAATCATAAACTTGAATACACTTTTTCCAAAAATCGACAACAAATATCTCTTCATTATCGACTGCTATACTAATTGGGTCACGATATTCTTCTCCGCTTTGCCCTTTATGATTAAAAGAATGGAGATACTTTCCTCTCCTGTCAAAGATTACTATTGTACCAAGTAGATCGGAAGCGATTATTTTATTACTGGTTATATATATAGAAGTCGATTTCAGTAATGCATCTTCGTTTGTTTCGAGTGCAATATATTCCACATCGGCAATGTCTTGCAGAGTGATCTTTTTTTTAGGGTAGTCTTTACTCAAATCAAGAATCGGCAATCCTACTGATACTTTTTTATTCCTTTCTATTTTCTGATCAGATTTTTCTTTACCTATTTTACTCGAATTAGTGGAACAAGCCACTAGCAATAAGAGTATGACTACATATAAGTTCTTTATTTTTTTCATTGTCCATTTATTGATAGAAACTGTTTGAAAATGAATTAAAATAATTGCTATGCAAGAATATATTACAGTGATTATCAGTTGGTTAATTGATGTGTTATTCTTAACTTTATGGTTACTAAGACATTAAGTTATGGAACAATATTCAACCAACCTCACTGATAAACAGTAGCAATTTATAGAAAAAATAGTGAATACACAAAAGAGAAGACAAAAATATTCTATTCGTGGGATTTTTAATGCCATTCTCTACTTGCTAAAAACAGGTTGTCAATGGCGTATGCTTCCTTCTAATTTTGCACCTTGGCAAAGCGTATACTACGATTTCAGCAAATGGAAGAATGAAGGTATAATAGAAGAATTGCTAAGCGCCATTCATTCTAATGTACGCAAACAATTAGGAAAAGCCGAAAGCCCGAGTTTAGGAATTATCGACTCTAGAAGCGTTAAGACTTCTCATCATGTTGATTCCGATAGAGGCATTGATGGACACAAAAAGATAAAAGGGAGAAAACAGCATGTAATCGTTGATACTCTTGGGCTACCAATGGCAGTAGCTGTTCATGAAGCAAACATTCATGATAGCAAGGGTGCTCCGCTAGTTATTGACAAACTCGCATTCAAATTTCCTCGTTTGATCAAAATACTCGCCGACGGAGAATACAGAGGGACTCTTTCGGATTGGATATTGGATAAATTTGGATGGGAATTAGAGGTTGTTTTACGACCTGATGAATGTCCATCCAAATTTCAAGTTCTACCCAAACGTTGGATTGTAGAAAGAAGCTTTGCATGGCTTGAGAATTTCAGAAAGCTTACCATTGACTACGAGTATTATGCAGAAACGGCTGTTACCATGGTACAATTGGTATTCTGCAAAATCATGCTTAATAAATATTTTGATTGATTTTTAAACAGGTTCTTAATGATTACAGAGCTTTTTTTGTTGTATGTATGCCTAAACTTTCGTTTACTCTGTTTTCGTTGATTCTATATGATGAGAAGTCTAAAACGATGTTGTCGCAACGACCGTACTCCAGCGTCTCAACGACCGTACTCCAGCGTTGCAACGACCGCACTCCAGCGTTGCAACGACCGCACTCCAGCGTTGCAACGACCGCATCTCACGATTGCGAGTACCGTATCTCCCGTGATTGATTAAACTTCTCCGTTGCGTTGGTCGTGATCTTGGGAAGACTTTGTTGCCCGATCTTGCTTTTTTCTTTTCCATATTCTGCAATGACTTGAATTATTAATGTGAATGGGATTCCTCGGGTGGCATATATTTTATAGAGTGAGTCATCAAAGTTAAAGTCATTAACCATAAGAGTATATGTCCAACTGATCATTAGTATGATTAAAGCCTGATAGAGAGTTAAGCTTCTGTGTATTTTCATTGATGCGATCTTTTTAAAGTGACTATTTATTGAAGAACAAATGTATCATTATTTCTTAAACTGGACTTGTTTTTTCAAATGAAAATTCCTTTACCTGCTCTTAAACATTTTTGAATGCTTCTTGTGTCGCTGATATAAAAAATAGTGAAAAGAATGCTTCCGTCGTTTGATTATTCTTTTATGCTTTTTGAGTGATTTTCATCGGAAAATCGTATATTTGTTATTGATAATATATACATAGTAATGATATGATAAGAGATGATTCAAATAATATGTTATCAGTATTAGATAACTATTCGCTTCCAAATGCCGATGAAATAGGGATGGAAATCGCTACAGATTTCCGTCGTCGTAGGGTGGAGAAGAATTTGACGCGAGAGCAACTAGCTGAGAAAACCGGAATTTCGGTGAGTAATGTGGTCCGATTTGAACAGAAGGGGTTAATTTCGTTAAGTAATCTTATTCATTTGGCCTTGGCGATGGGGTATGGATCAGAGATCAAAAATCTGTTTGCTCAACCTAAATATGAAACGATGGAAGAGTTGAGTCAAATTCGCAAAAATGCAAGTAAAAAGAGGGCGTATAGAAATGACGAAGATAGATAAATTGATCGTAAAATATCAAGGACAAACGGTTGGTCAGCTTTCTCTGACACCGGATAATCGCCTTTGCGCGTTTGAGTACGATGCGGGATGGCTGGCCGAAGGGTTCTCTATTTCTCCCTTGGAACTGCCTTTGAAACCCGGACTTTTCATCGCTTCTCCCACGCCGTTTTATGGTAACTTTGGCATCTTTGAAGATTCGTTACCCGATGGATATGGTCGGCATTTGCTCCATAAGGTCTTGCTAAAAAATGGAATCAATGACTCAGATCTTTCTTCTCTCGACCGACTTAGCTTGGTGGGAAATGGAGGGATGGGAGCGTTGACTTACGAACCGGAAACTTGTCTTCAGCAAAATTCTGAACCCTGTGATTTCGACCGTCTACAACAATTGGCTTTTGAAGTGTTGAAAGAAAAGAATGACAATGATGCCGGATTACTTCTGTTCAATAGTCAGAATAGTGGCGGATGCCGACCCAAAGCTTTGTTCACCGATGCGGATGGGCATTGGATGGTGAAGTTTCGCCATACCTATGACCCTTTAGATATGGGAATTCAAGAATATCATTATAATGAGGTGGCTTGTGGGTGCGGCATTGATGTACCCGACTTCAAGTTGGTAAACGACAGATATTTTGCATCTCGGCGGTTCGACCTATCTTCCAACGGGCAACGTTTTCATGTGGTCACAGCCGGAGGATTGCTTTGTATCTCTTTGTCGAACCCCATGCTTGACTATAGCAATCTTTTAGCTCTAACCGGATTCTTGACTCAAAGCCGCGAAGACGTGGAAGAGATGTTCCGTCGTATGGTGTTTAACTATCTGACGGACAATAAAGATGACC
Organism: Bacteroides sp. QWL-09; assembly: GCF_058683585.1. Lineage (NCBI taxonomy): Bacteria > Pseudomonadati > Bacteroidota > Bacteroidia > Bacteroidales > Bacteroidaceae > Bacteroides > Bacteroides sp. QWL-09. Next base: position 830,943 of record NZ_CM178748.1, read on the forward strand.
ATTGTAAGAACTTCAGTTTTATTTGTAGGAAGAATTCTGTGGGTAAGTTTGTTTGGAGATTGGCTCCCGCTTACGATTTGACTTGGTGCGCCGAGGGTTACAATGGCGAGCATGCTACTTCGGTGAATGGCAAGGGTAGTCCTTCGTTGAGTGATATGATAACCATCGGAACCAAAGTCAAAATGAGTGAAAAACGCTGTCGCGACATCTTTGAGAGTGTTCGTGAACATTGCGGCGATTTGCTTCGTAATGATAGAATAAGGTGATTGATGGTAAAGAATCGTTTGATAATGATTATTCTATTGAAATTTAGAGCCTGTTTAAATTTAATTCAATGGCACCCATGTGGCATTTAACAATAATGAACATGATAGTACACTGTCGTAATAAAATAGCGCATTGTGGCATTTCACTACAACAATGCGCTATTTCACTACGGCGATGCGCTGTGTAAATGCGGCAATGTGCTGTGTAAATGTGACACAGAGGTAGGTATAAAAAAAAAGGAGTACCGCTGTACTCCAACCTTTGTTAACCTTAAATCTAATACTATGAAAAACACAGTACAAAGATAGGGGTTGTTTTGTAATTCGCAATAGTACGCCCTCTTTTTAGTTAAATATATAACGTCTATTAACGATGATATCGTGAATTAACGATCTTTTTAACAAAAACAGAAGATATAGGTGTTGTTTTTAATAATCATCCCCATTTTTCCTTTTTAAGATCCTCCAATTTGAGTAATTCGTCTCGATATTGTGCTGCCTCGATAAACTCTAACTTTTTTGCCGCCTCATGCATCTGTTTACGCAGACGTTCGATCGCCTTCTCCATTTGTGAGACATTCATGTATTGAACGATCGGATCGGCCGCTACATTTGGCGTTTCCGGTTCGATATACACATGACGTTGTTTCAGAGCGTTCGCCTCTTCGCTGTCATTCGTTCCAAAGACAGCCAGGTTGCGCGCCTTCTTGATCTGTGTCGGAGTAATGCCGTTGGCCTCATTATAAGCCAACTGTTTCTCTCGTCTTCGGTTGGTTTCACTGATGGTCAGCTTCATGCTGTCGGTCATCTTATCGGCGTACATGATCACCTTACCGTTAACATTTCTAGCCGCTCGTCCGGCTGTTTGGGTCAATGATCGGTGAGAACGTAAGAAACCTTCTTTATCGGCATCTAAGATGGCAACGAGCGAGACTTCCGGTAGGTCGAGTCCTTCACGCAAGAGGTTGACGCCGATCAGCACATCGTAGATACCTTGGCGGAGATCGTCCATGATCTTGATGCGTTCTAGCGTGTCGACATCGCTATGGATATAGTTACAGCGCACATTGTTGTTCAGCAGATATTCCGAAAGCTCTTCTGCCATGCGTTTGGTCAGCGTGGTGATCAGCGTGCGCTCTTCTTTCTCGATGCGTAGCTGAATCTCTTCCATCAAGTCGTCAATCTGATTCATGCTTGGGCGAACCTCGATAACCGGATCAAGCAGTCCGGTAGGACGGATAACTTGTTCGACAACGATACCTTCCGATTGGATAAGCTCGTAATCGGCAGGTGTGGCGCTGACATAGATGACTTGTTTGGCAAGGGTTTCGAACTCTTCGAATTTCAATGGACGGTTGTCCATCGCCGCCGGTAAACGGAATCCGTACTCTACAAGATTGGTCTTTCGGGCACGGTCGCCGCCATACATGGCACGTATCTGTGGAACACTCACGTGACTCTCATCGATTACGATGAGAAAGTCGTCCGGAAAGAAGTCGAGTAGGCAGTAGGGGCGTGATCCTTCTTCACGACCATCGAAATAGCGTGAATAGTTCTCGATGCCCGAACAATGTCCCAGCTCACGCATCATCTCCATATCGTAAGTGACGCGTTCGTATAGTCTCTTGGCCTCGTAGGGTTTTCCGATCGATTCGAAATAGGCGACTTGTTTGGTGAGGTCGTCTTCGATCTGATGAATGGCCCGAAGCGTGGCCTCTTTGGTGGTCATGAAGAGGTTTGCGGGATAGATCTTGTAGCTCTCGAACTTGTTTAAGGTGACTCCGCTGATGGGGTCGACTTCTTCAATACCGTCGATCTCGTCTCCCCAGAAAGAGACGCGTAAGAGGTTGTCCGAATAGGCTAAGAAGATATCTACGGTATCGCCCTTAACGCGGAAATGTCCACGACTGAGTTCGATATCGTTGCGAGCATATAAGCTGTCGACCAAGCGTCGAAGAAAAACGTTACGGTCGAGCAATCGTCCGCGTTCGATCTCGATGACATTGCTGTAGAAATCGGAAGGGTTGCCCATACCATAGATACACGACACAGAGGAGACGACCACGATATCTTTCCGTCCCGATAAGAGGGCAGAGGTGGCCGCTAAACGAAGCTTGTCGATCTCGTCATTGATGGCAAGATCCTTCTCGATATAGGTATCGGTGTTGGGTAGATAGGCTTCCGGCTGATAATAGTCGTAGTACGAAACGTAATATTCTACCGCATTGTTTGGGAAAAATCCTTTGAACTCACTATACAATTGAGCCGCTAATGTCTTGTTATGACTTAAGATCAGCGTGGGTTTGTTGATCTGTGCTATCACGTTTGCTATGGTAAACGTCTTTCCGGAGCCGGTGACTCCCAGTAGCGTTTGTGCAGGAAGCCCCTGATTGATCCCGTCGGTCAGTTGGGCTATCGCTTCCGGCTGATCGCCTGTTGGCTGGTAAGCAGCAGTGAGTTCAAAGTTCATGATTTTATTAGGTTTTAAACTAAAGTAAAAGACTAAAGTAGAAGACTGAAGTAAAAGACTGAAGTAAAAGATTGAGCGTATTCTTCAGGCTTTCACTTCAGTCTGCTGATTCAGTTTTATTTATTATCCGACGACGAGTTTGAGAACAAACAAGACGCAGAGGATATACATGGTTAATGAGACTTCTTTGTATCGGCCGGTACAAACTCTGATGATGACGTAGCTTAACATACCAAGGATGATACCGTCGGCAATAGAATAAGTTAAGACCATCATAAGCATGGTTACGAAAGCCGGTAAAGCTTCTGAAATATCGTCGAGACGAACGTTCGGGATATTGCTAATCATCAATACACCCACAATAAACAAAGCACCGGTGGTTGCTGCACTTGGGATGATCAAGAAGATTGGAGCAAAGAACAGAGATAAGATGAATAGACCGGCTACGACTAACGACGTTAATCCGGTACGACCACCTTCGCTGATACCTGAAGCACTCTCAACGTATGAACCTACGGTTGATGTTCCCATCATTGCACCGAATGTGGTACCGATAGCATCGGCCAATAACGCTTGTTTGATGTTGGGTACTCGACCGTATTTATCCATTAATCCTCCTTTGGCCGTAACACCGATCAGTGTACCGATGGTATCGAACAAGTCCATAAAGATCAAAGCGAAGATCACAATGGCCATATCTAAAGAGAAGATGTTGCTAAAATCGAATTTCATGAAAGTCGGTTCTACAGAGTGAGGGAGTGAAACCGGTGAGAAGTTTTCCGGAAGATGAGTCACGCCCATCGGAATGCCGACAAGGGTACAGATGATAATACTATAGAATAACGCTCCGCGAACTTTTAAGATCATTAAGACTCCACTCAACATGATACTGCCTACGGCTAATAATGCAACCGGGGTGAACTTACCCAACATCACGAAAGTTGCTTCGTTAGATACGATGATTCCCGCATTCTTTAATCCGATGAAAGAGATAAACATACCGATACCCGCCGATATGGCATATCGCAGACTGAGTGGTATGCTGTTGACGATGGCTTCCCGGATGTTGAAAGCGGTGATTAGGATAAAAATCAAACCTTCAATGAATACGGCGGTAATAGCGGTTTCCCAGCTGACTCCCATGCCTTGTACAATGGTAAAGGTGAAAAAGGCATTAACACCCATGGCAGGTGCCAAGGCGATAGGTAATTTGGCTAAAACAGCCATTAAGAAAGTGGCCAAAGCCGATGAAACAGCTGTTGCAGTAAATACTGCTTCTTTACTCATTCCTGTTTGAGATAGGATATCCGGGTTAACCGCCAGGATATACGACATCGTCAAAAAAGTAGTTAGCCCTGCTATGCATTCGGTGCGGATACTGGTTTGTCCTCGGTATCCAACGAGTTGGAGTAATTTCATAATGCTTCTTTTAGAATTTACATAGATTTTAAAACAAGCTACAAATATTCGTTAAAATAGTTGAGAAATACAAATCAGTCGACGCTTTTATGCTTATATTTTTGCCTTTTTTCAATCCTAATTTGTGCTCAATAGGGTGTGGTGTTGCGTTAATTGTACAATGGCATTTGACTTATTCATGGTCTATAGGCCCCATCGTTGCAATACAAATCGGGCCGTTTTTTATTTGTGTAATATAAATATATGAGATATATTTGTTCGCTATTAGCATTGCGCGCACAAAACAAAACCATGAAAACACGTTCACTCATTTTAAGTTTATTACTCTTATCTACACATCTATCTGCTTTCGCGGGTTATTTTCGTCATCTGGGACAAGAAGATGGACTTTCGCAGTCGTCTGTGATGGCCATTTATCAAGATCAACTTGGCCGGATGTGGTTTGGTACCCGTGAAGGTCTCAATGTTTACGATCAGGAAAAAATCACTTCTTATAGAGGCTGGGTGAGTGGAGCAAACTCTAGATGCGATTCGGTGTTGATCGGTAACGAGATCTCTTTCATAAAGGGCGATCGGAAAGGGGATGTCTTTATCGTAGCCGATGGTAAGCTGCTGAAGTATAGTATTCGAAAAGAGTCTTTCCAAAAAGTGACTTCCCGAGTCATATATGCCATGAATACGCATGACGGCAACATTTGGGTGGTTTCGCGCGATTCGATCTTTATGTATAATGAACAGAGTGGTGGTTTGGATTTTCGCCATAAGGTTCATCTGCCTATGATCAACTATATCACGGTATCGGAGTTATCGATTCTCATTTCTACAAAAAAAGGATTGTATGAGATGAACCGGAAAAACGGATCGGTTAAATGCCTCATACCGGAAGTGGATGTGTATCGTACGTTTTATAGTTCGAAGAAAGAGCTGTGGGTCGGGTGTCGCACAGAAGGTTTATATCGCATCGACCGTGCGGGTAAGATTAATAAGGTGCCTTATATGCCGTTCAGTCCTAAAGGAATATCGAGTTCGCAGATTCGCGAATTTGTTGAGGACTGGCATGGGAACATCTGGTTTGGTACTTTCGACGGATTACAGAAGTACGATCCGAAGAAGGGGACTTACACCCTTATTAATAGGACGTACGATGTGGGTGAACTGGCGCATAAGTCGATCTTTTCTCTTTATCAAGATATTCAAGGAACAATTTGGGTCGGGAGTTATTATGGAGGAGTCAACTATTTTAATCCGGATAATCATGTTTTTACTTATTATTCTTATGACCCCGACAGGCGGGGGGATCTGAATTATCCTTTTGCCGGTGAAATGGTGGAAGATAAACGCTCTAATCTCTGGATCTGTACGGATGGAGGTGGGCTGACTTGCTTAAACCGTTCGACTAATGAGTTTTCTTCATATACCGCCGGTGGTGGCAATCGTTTGCCGCATAACAATCTTAAAAGCATCTGTTACGATTCGAAACGTGAGGTCTTATACATCGGCACTCACCTTGGTGGGTTGTGCCGTTACGATCTGAGGACCAAGACGTTTTATAACTATCTCAAGATGGGCTATGAAGGGGGAAAGGGGCCGAATGATGTCGTCTTTAAAGTCTGTTTCCATCATGACCGTTTGTACGTGGCTGCTCGTAATGGTGTTTTCGAGATGAATCCTGAAACGAACGAGTTTAGGGTGCTCGTCGATGATGGGCGTTATTATCAGACGTTCGATATTGATGAAAAGAATCAGATGTGGTTGGCTACCGGTTCTTACATCACTAAATTGCGATTGGATAATCTTCAGGAAGTTGAACATCACAGTCTAAAACCGTTTGGTTGCAATTTCTATATTGTCAAATTATTGAGATCGTCGGACGGGAAGCTTTATGCTGCAACTCTCGGATCGGGATTGTTCTGTTATGATGAGCATAAGCGGGAGTTCACGAGGTTTACTTTCGAAGAGGGGCATCTGTTGAGTAATTATTGTTATAATCTTCTGGAAACCACCGATAAGAGCATTCTGATCACGTCTAATCGCGGCATAACATTGTATAAACCTCACAATGGACAGTTCCGCTCTGTCGAACTGGAGAACGGACTCTTATTGTCTTCTATCATCGATGGATGCGGGACTTGCGTTACAAACGATAACATGATTGTTGTGGGGGGAACCAATGGACTCATAGCCTTCAAGGAGAAAAAACTCGATGCCATCTATAAAACGCCTAAACTTTATTTCTCGAAGTTGTTGGTCAATAATGCGGAGATCCGTCCGGATGATGATCATGGCATTTTAAGCGAATCGCTTCCTTTCCTTAAGGAACTTGATTTGAAGGCTAACCAGAACAGTTTTACTATTGAGTTTGCAACTTCGAATTATATCGACATCCTGAATAGTGACTCGTATGAGTATCGGTTGGAAGGGTTTGACCGTAAATGGATTCTAACGACTCATTCGCGATTGAATTATACAAATCTGGATCCCGGGACTTATATCTTGCATGTCAGAAAGGGGACTAATGCTCTCAAGAACCAATATGTACAAGAGATCTCTCTTAAAATAGTCATTTCTCCGTACTGGTATCATACTTGGTGGGCCATCACCCTCTTTATTCTTTTCGTTCTTTCTCTCTTGTATTGGATCTATAGAGTGGTTCGGCTCAGAAGAAACCTATGTCTGTCGCTGGAGATCGAAAAGGCCGAGAAGAAGCGAATTGACGAATTGAACCAGGCTAAACTCCATTTCTTTACGAACGTGAGTCATGAGTTCCGTACGCCGCTGACGCTGATTGTGACTCAAGTGGATATGCTGTTACAAAAGAGTAAGATCTCCCCTGAAGTGTATAATGGCATATCGATGATCAACAAGCATGCTTGTCAGATGAAAAACCTGATATCGGAGTTGCTCGATTTCCGTAAGTTCGAACAAAACCATTTTGTGATCCATGTCTCGGAAAATAATTTGAGTGCATTCCTAAAGGATATCTATGCCACTTTCTATAATTACGCCAGTGGTAGGCACATCACTTTCAACCTGAATATTCAGGAGGAGGATATTGTGTGTTGGTTTGATCTTAAGCAGATGGAGAAAGTGATGTTCAACTTGCTGTCGAATGCGTTTAAATACACGGCCGATGGTGGGGAGGTCTCTATCGAATTAGAGCATAAGGGACACGACCTTGTGCTAAAGGTTATAGATAATGGGGTCGGCATTGCTCAAAACGATTTGGGGCAGATCTTCAATGCGTTCTATCAGAGTGGTAATCAACAGAAGGTCAACAGTACCTTTGGAACGGGGATTGGATTGGCTCTAACGCGGACCATCATAGAAAAACATGGGGGAGTCATCTCTGTTGAGAGTCAGCCCGGACAGGGCAGTACGTTTCAAGTGATCTTGAGAACGGATCGGGCTCATTTTGAACAGCGGAGTGACGTGGCTCTCGTGACGAAGGAGGAGCAGACGTCTTATACGCCCGATTCGATTATCAATATCATTGACGATAGTCGTTTGAGTCAGACGGAAATCGATGATTTGGTGGTCGATGGGGTCAAAAAGTATAAACTGCTCATTGTTGAAGATAACGAAGAACTTCTTTATACGTTGGAGAAAATCTTCCAGCCATTCTATCAGATTGTCTTGGCACAAGATGGGGAGGCTGGTTTGAAGAAAGTGATTGAGGAATCTCCCGATATCGTGATCAGTGATGTGATGATGCCGGTAATGAGTGGAACGGATCTGTGTGTGCATATCAAAAACAACATCGATTTATGCCACATTCCTGTCATCCTGTTGACGGCCTTGGACTTGGTGGAACAAAACATTGAGGGCTTGGGTCGGGGTGCTGATGATTATATCACTAAGCCTTTTAATGCTCAACTGCTCATTGCCCGTTGCAACAACCTGATTAGAAATCGCGTGCTGCTGAAGAATCAATTCGTGAAGAAGCCTATCGAAGATATTGATCTAGTCGCTATCAATCCGTTGGATAAAGAGCTACTAGAGAAGGTGGTCGTTATCATCGAACAGAATCTTGATGATGAGAAGTTCGATGTCAATGTTTTGTGTCGTGAGATCGGGCTAGGACGGACGTCACTTTATTCGAAGTTTAAGTCCCTGACGGGCATGACGCCCAATACGTTTATCTTAAACTATAAACTCAAATTGGCTGCTGCGATGCTCAAGAATGACGATCATTTGCAAATTGCAGATATTGCCTTCCGTTTAGGATTCGGTTCTCCGGTTTATTTTAGCCGCTGTTTTAAGACGCAGTATAATATGTCGCCACAAGATTATAGGAAGTCGGTTAGGAAATAGTCCATTTTTTATAAATGTTTCTGATATTCAGCCCCGGTGGATAATTTGTGCTATTGAATTGGAAGAATAAGTCAAGTCGTCATCTGTTTTTTTTCTCTTCTTTGCATCTATAATGAAGTCCAGATGAATGGGAGATGGCTTGGGGCTAGGGGAGACCCTTGGAAGCTCTTTGACCTCGAAGATTGATCCGGACGGAAATTGTGATAAATCAAAAACATTGACTAAACTATGAACTTAAAAATTAAACAAATTCTGATTTACTCAGTTCTTTTCCTAATCTTCGGGGTACATGACATTCATGGGCAAACACGAAAAGATATTCGTCAGGTCTGTAAACAGATGGACTATGCCCTCGATCGAATGGCTAGTGAGAGCGACAAATGTCTGAACCCTGTGACTTTAAACAAAAAGGGAGGAGTGTATTATTGTGGCTATGCCGATTGGCGTAGTGGTTTCTTCCCCGGAAGCTTATGGTATTTGTACGAACTGACCGATAATGATAAATATTTGAATCTTGCTCAAAAATATACCACTTCCATCAGCAAAGCTCAGTTTCTGACTTGGCATCATGATATCGGTTTCATTATCTATTGTAGTTTTGGGAATGGCTTACGGCTGACTAAAAACAAGGAGTATGTCGATGTTGTGTTGCAAGCTGCGAAATCGTTATCTACCCGTTTCCGCCCTGCACCTAAGGTTATTCAAAGCTGGGACGTGAAAGGAAACAGTTGGCAAAGCAAGAGAGGTTGGCAGTGTCCGGTTATCATTGATAATATGATGAACTTGGAACTGTTGTTCGAAGCCACAAAATTATCGGGCGATTCGACTTATTATCATATTGCCGTCGATCATGCTGATCGCACTTTAGCTGAACATTTTAGACCCGACGGGAGTTGTTTTCATGTGGTCGATTATGATCTAGTGACCGGTAAGCCTAGACATAAGCAAACGGCTCAAGGTTATTCCGACGGATCTACTTGGTCGCGCGGACAAGCTTGGGCTATTTATGGCTATGCCATGTGTTATCGTGAAACAAAAGATGAGAAGTATCTGAAACAAGCTTTAAAGACGTTTGAGATGATGAAGAATCATCCTCGCATGCCAAAGGATTTGATTCCATATTGGGATATGGATGCGCCAAATATTCCGAATGAACCTAGAGATGTTTCTACGGCTTCTTGCATTGCATCGGCTCTGTATGAGATCTCGACCTTCGACATTCCTAATGCTAAATCTTATAAGAAGTATGCAGATCGCATCATGAAGTCTTTGGCTTCTAAATCGTATAGAGCTTCGGTCGGTGCTAATGGTGGATTCATCTTGATGCATAGTGTCGGAAGTATTCCTCATGATAGTGAGATTGATGTTCCTTTAAATTATGCGGATTATTATTACCTTGAGGCACTGAAGCGTAAAAAGAGTATCGAAAGTAAAAGTAACTGATTTAGTAAATAAAAATACATTGTTATGAGACGAAGAATAACCTTAGTTCTGTTTGCTTTGATTTGTTTATCGACGGGTTCTGCTATGGCTAAAAAAACCTCAGACGGTCAGGCGGATCGCAAATTATGGGTGCGTACTTTATTGCGTATTTCAGACCCGGTATTGAGTAACTTGGCCAATGAGACCCTTAAGAGTCATATGCCTTATCAGTCTTTAGCCGGCAATAGACAGCATTATTCGTACTTGGAGGCTTTGGGACGTACGGTTTGCGGTATCGCTCCATGGCTCGAGTTGGGGCCTGATCCTTCAGAGGAAGGCCGGTTGCGTGAGAAATATATTGCAATGACTGTAAAGGCGATATCGAATGCCGTAAATCCATCGTCTCCTGATTATATGAAGTTCTCTATTCCGACTCAGTCGTTGGTCGATGCAGCTTTCTTGGCGGAGGGATTATTAAGAGCTCCTAAGCAATTGTGGGGTAACTTGGATGAAACGTCGAAACAGCGTGTGATCTATGAACTTAAACAGAGCCGACTGATCAAGCCTAATCCAAACAATTGGTTGCTCTTTACTTCTATGGTTGAAGCTGCTTTGCTCGAATTCACCGGAGAATGCGATCTTGAACGCCTCACTTATGGTGTTAAGCGTTTTCAGAATGATTGGTATTGTGGGGACGGACAATATAGTGATGGAAAGAAATTCCATGTCGACTATTATAATAGCTTCGTGATTCATCCGATGCTTACCGATATCCTGATTGTGATGCATAAGCATCAGATTGAAGGCAGTGACTTTTTGGAGGTTCAATATCCGAGATTGTCTCGTTATGCTGAGCAGTTGGAACGTATGATTTCACCGGAAGGGACTTATCCTGTTGTGGGGCGGTCAATCGTTTACCGGGTTGGTGTGTTCCATGCTTTAGGACAAGCGGCATTGCTTCATAAATTACCAAAGACGATTACTCCTGCACAAGTGCGTTGCGGAATGACGCAGGTTCTAAAAAAGCAATTTAAAGGTCGTGCTAACTTTGATGCTAACGGATGGCTGACTGTTGGATTTAATGGTAATCAGATTTCGATTTCAGAAGAATATATCAATACAGGAAGTACTTATCTTTGTGTGAGTGGGTTTTTACCATTAGGCTTATCGCAGGAAGATGATTTCTGGAGTTTACCTTATGCGGAATGGACTAATCTAAAAGCATGGGGAGGCGAGAAGGTGAAAGCCGACCATGCCATCTCAAATTAATAGATCCTATTTCTCTCGTTGTAATTAGAGTTCTTTTACACTTTATCGACTCGAATGTTCGTTTGATTAAAGTGTAAAAGAACTTTTTTTAGCACTTAACTTCTTTTTTGTATAAAAAAACATTGATTAATTGGTTAATTCCATACGATTAAGTAACTTTGCCCATTATTTTTAAAAGCATGAAAAAGAATATCGCTATAACAATTCTATTGGCTACGGCTCTTTCATCTTGTGGAGAGTATAATAAGGTGCTTAAAAGTACCGACTACGAATACAAATATGAGGCCGCCAAGAACTATTTTGCTAAAGGAAAATATACCAAATCTGCAACTTTACTGAATGAGTTAATAACGATTCTTAAGGGAACAGATAAGGCAGAAGAATCATTATACATGTTAGGTATGAGCTATTATAATGATGGCGATTATTCGACTGCAGCCCAAACGTTTATAACTTATTACAATACTTATCCTCGTGGAACGTTCGCTGAGTTAGCGCGATTCCATGCCGGTAAAGCGCTCTATTTAGATACTCCTGAACCTCGCTTGGACCAAACGAGTACGTATCAAGCCATTCAACAGCTTCAGATGTTTATGGAGTATTGTCCAACCAGCTCTAAAAAGCAAGAAGCTCAGAAAATGATCTTCGAACTTCAAGATAAGTTGGTAAAGAAGGAGCTTTATTCTGCTCGACTATACTACAACTTAGGAAACTATATGGGTAATAATTTTGAGTCGTGTGTCGTTACCGCTCAAAATGCTTTAAGAGACTACCCTTATACTGAATATAGAGAGGAACTTTCTATGTTGATTCTGAAGGCGAAGTATAACATGGCTATTTATAGCGTCGAAGAGAAGAAGGTTGAACGCTATCGTGAAACAATCGATGAATATTATGCTTTCAAAAATGAGTTTCCTGAAAGTAAGTATTTGAAAGAGGCTGAAAAGATCTTTGAAGATTCTAAGAAAGTAATAAAAGACTAATTTAAAATAGATTTATGGATTACAAAAAAACCAATGCTCCTTGCACTACTGTGACTCGTGACATGATGGACTTATGTGCCGATACAGGTAATGTTTATGAAACAGTTTCTATCATTGGTAAGCGAGCAAATCAGATTAGCGTGGAAATTAAGAGTGATTTATCTAAGAAACTAGCTGAATTTGCTTCTTATAATGATAATCTTGAAGAAGTTTTTGAAAACAGAGAGCAAATCGAGATTTCTCGTTATTATGAGAAGTTGCCAAAGCCAAATTTGATTGCTACGCAAGAATATCTTGAAGGAAAGGTTTATTATAGAAACCCTGCAAAAGAAAAAGAAAGATTGCAGTAAACTTCTTTATTAGAAAAACTTATTATAGTCAAGTTATTTAGGTGAGGGGTATCTCTACCTTGATCGCTTGGCTATTATTATTTAATTTAATCTTAAAACAGATATGATTCAACGCATCCAATCCGTTTACTTATTAGTGGTGACGGCTTTATTGATAGTTACTATGTGTTTACCCTTGGGTACATTTGTTACCCCATCGGGATTATTCGATTTTAATGCATCAGGAGTTGTTGTGAACGACACTGTTCAGTCGACTTGGGGATTATTGGGCATTTTGATTCTTAGCGCTATGATTTCTTTTGCAACAATCTTGCTTTTTAAGAATCGAGTATTGCAGATCAGAATGACTGTTTTTAACTCCTTGCTTATACTTGGCTTTTATATCGCTTTCGTCGCCTTCTATTTTGCTTTAAAGACCGACGCTAGCACACTTAAGGTTAGCTGGTCGCTTTGTTTGCCACTTGTGGGCATGGTCCTAAACTATTTAGCGATCCGTGCTATCGGACGTGACGAAGTGATGGTGAAAGCTGCAGATCGTTTACGATAAATATTCGACTAAAATATAGTTTTTTAAAAAGGTTGTGCAACGTTTGTTTGCGTGACCTTTTTTTATTCTTGGGATCGGCTGATTATCGTCGATTGAGAGAGCGTACAATCGCTAGCGAGAATGTCATAAAAGGCTTTAGAGATCGATCTTACAGTTGAATCTGAGAGATGGGTAAAACGATTTGTTTAAACTCAATCATGGCGTTAAATAACGTTATGTGAGTATAGTTTGCCAACTCTTCTAAATGAATGTCTTTTTCCATGATCAGTCCGTCGTGAAGAAGCTGAGCTCGTTTGGTTCCTTTGAGTAAGGGATGCTGTGGGGTAACCCACGTCTTGCCATCGTATAGCGCAACGTTGGCGATGGAAGTATCTGTCAGCCGCAAATGGCGAACAATGAGGACGTCGTCTGCCGATTTCCGTAAATCAAAAAGCGTGTTTAAATCTTTCCGGTCACTACTCTTATAGCCATAGTCAATGGTATCACTTTGAACGATTTGGAGGGAGGAAACCGGACGGATCACATAAGGGGCGTAGTCGATCTCCAAGATTGAATCGGCATAAAGTACCCGACATTTAACTCTACCTTCTTTTATGGGACAAGCCATGACTGTTTGAAGATCAATGATCGAATCAGCTTGAGTGTTAATGATCGAATCCGAATCAGCCTGAAACTGAATAGGCGAATCCGTTTGAAGATCAATCGACGAACCGCTTGGATAGAAACGAGCTCTTGTCCGGTTGAGTCGCTCATTGTGATAGTCGAGATTGAGGGCACGACTATTTTCAATGCAGATGGTTTCAATAAATGGGTACATAGACTTTTTGTTTCATTTCGTGGTATTCACTTTCGGCTTCACTCTGGAAAGTGATGCCACCTCCGCTTTTGAAATAGAGCTGATTCTCTTTTTGCTCAATAAACCGGATCATAACGGCACTATCCAGACGATGGCCGTCATAATATCCGGCAATGCCGGTATAAAACCCGCGGTCGTATTTCTCAGCTTGATGAATAATCTCTTTGGTCTTCACCTTGGGGGCACCGGTGATTGAACCCGCAGGAAGAAGTTTAAAGATGATCTCTCCCAAATGTTCGGGATAGTTTTCGGGGAGTTGGCCTACAATCTCCGAGCTTGTTTGTAGGATGCTGCCTTCATTAGTCTTTAGGGTATCGACGTATCGATAGCGCTTGACCGAAACGTCTTTCGAAACCATGCTAAGGTCGTTGCGAATCAAGTCGACTATGGTCGCATGTTCGGCACTTTCCTTGACGTCGTCAAGGAGTAATGCTCTCGCATGAGGTAGCGTCGCGTCGATCGTCCCTTTCATTGGGTAAGAACTGATCTGGTTTCCGTTGATCCGGATAAAGATCTCAGGCGAGAATACCACAAAGTGGTCTTTAATATAAAGCTTGTAAAGGGCTTTCGATCGAGAAAAAATATCGGTTAGAGAAAGATTCGTCTCGATGGGAGTCTGACAGGTTAGATTGGCTAAAAAGCTATTACCACTTAGGATATTCGTTTTAACGATGTTGAACGATTCGTTGTAAGATTCAAAAGACTCCGGAAACGTGTTCCATAGGATAGGGGCGTTTTGAAGGGTGCAGGGAGATGTATAATTGGAATAGCCGTTGAAGTCATAAAGCACTTCCGAAGGATCAATACGGTCGATTTCTTCAATATAAGAGTTCTGTCCGGAATAATCAATGATAAAGATGAATGCACGTTTCTTCCGACCTAAATCGTTTAGCCGTGCAATGCTTTGTTCTTCAGTATAGACTTTCATTTTTCATAAAATAAAATAGACTATCTTAAAGAAAGCCTTTAAGATAGTCCTTTAGTTTATTGCGCTCTTGAGTTATCGCTTAATGATATATTGTGAGCTGATTGATTCATTGTTTACCACACGTTTGATGGTTTCAGCGAACATGTCTGCAATGCTTAATTGTTTTACTTTAGCACATTTCTTGCTGTAAGGAATGCTGTCAGTAAAGACCATTTCAGTTAATGTTGATTCCTGGATGCGGAAAGAAGCAGGATCGGACATCACGCAATGGCTGGCAATAGCGCGAACTGATTTTGCTCCACCTTCCATGATAATGTCGGCTGCTTTAGTGATAGAACCTGCTGTGTCAACGATATCGTCTACCAAGATCACGTTTTTGTTTGTCACATCACCGATGATCTGCATAGAAGCCACTTCGTTTGCTTTTTCACGAGATTTGTTGCACAATACCAATGGTACACCAAGATATTTTGAATAGGTACTAGCTCTTTTTGAACCACCAACATCAGGAGTAGCAATGGCTAAATCTTCTAAGTTTAATGATTCGATGTAAGGAAGGAATACGGCTGACGCATATAAGTGATCAACTGGAATATTGAAAAAACCTTGAATCTGATCAGCATGTAAATCCATTGTGATTAAACGGTCGATACCTGCCACAGCTAAGATATCGGCTACCAATTTAGCTCCAATCGAAACACGTGGTTTATCTTTTCTGTCCTGACGAGCCCATCCAAAATAAGGAATAACGGCTACTACACTTTTCGCTGATGCTCTTTTTGCTGCATCGATCATCAGGAGAAGTTCCATTAGATTGTCTGAATTTGGGAAGGTGGACTGAACAAGGAAGACGTGTGAACCGCGTATTGACTCTTCATAAGATACAGCAAATTCACCATCGGCAAAGTGAGTAATGTTCATGTTTCCCAAAGGGCAATTGAGACTTGCGCAGATTTTTTCTGCCAGGTATCTCGAATTCGTTCCCGAGAATACCATAAAGGGTGCTTTTTCGCTCATTTTTAATAGTTGTTACCTATTTCGTTAATTTGCCTGCAAAGGTATAAATTCTTGAGGCATTATAAAAGATTTATTTCAAAAAACATAAGGCAAAAAAGATTCTTTTTATTCCGGTTTATTTTGTCCATAGCAGAAATAATTGCTTTTTTTATGTTCATTTTACTCGTAAATAGTGGTTTTTGTCAAGCATTTATCTTTACTTTACCGGAAATATTTGTAGATTTGCTATCTAAAAGAGTTTGAATTACGGTATGAATTTACGTGTTCCGTTATATATAATGATCGTGATCGGTTTGTGTGGAGCCTTTTTCTCCTGTACCGATATGGTGCCGACACGAGAAGTACGGTTGATTGATTCGCTTAACGGTAAGGCGTATAGCTATAAATATCGGGACTTAGACTCCTGTTATAAATATGCCCGTGAGGCATACGGCCAGATTGATTTCTATAAATCGGGAAAAGCAGAAGCCTGCAATAACCTCGGTTTTTATGCCTTCATGGAGATGGATTTTGAGAAAGCGGAATCCTTGCATAAAGAAGTCTATAAGTTTGCGAAGAATGAGCTTGAACTGTTGATCGCCGATATCGGGTTGATGAAGATCTGTCAGCGGACGGCAATGAATAAGGAGTTTTATGATTATCGGAACCGCGCCTTAAGACGAATGAAGCGGATCAAAGAAGATAGCGACTTGTTTGTCGACCGACACGAACGTCTTCGTTTAAACTATGCCTTTACAGAATTCTATATCGTTTCAGCCGTCTACTATTATTATTTGCAACAGCGCGACGAAGCCATTGCATCGCTTGATCAAATCGACCAAGAAGCGCTTGCTACCGATACGAACCAGCTCTTATACTACCATTATATTAAGGGATCGGCTTCCTTATCTCATGCCGACACGATAGAAGATCGAGCGTTGCAAGAGTTTGACGAACTCTATTATACGTGGCGGTTGGCTTCTCAGAAACGGTATCCATACTTTGAGGCAAATAGCTTACAAGGCTTAGCCGGACTCATGATCTCATCGTCGAAATTCGATTTCTTCAAAGCACGAAGAGTACATTTTATTGAGAAACTCGGAGTGGAATCGGATTCGCTATTGCCGTTAAAGCTCGCTCAGACCTCGCTATCCCTATTTAAGAAATACAACGACCTATATCAAGTTGCCGGAGCCTATGTGACGATCGGTCGCTACCTGAATGCTCATGGGTGTTATCAAGAAGCTTTAGATACCCTTTCCAAGGCGTTAGACTGTGTGAATCGCCATCATGAACAGTTCTATCATTCTTCGAACAAGAAAAAGGATCAGCTTCTGTTGTATTCTAACGAAAACTTCGATTCCGGTGCCGTGACCTGGAGCGATCATACCAATATTAAGACCGTGCCCGAATGGATCTCCCGTATTCGTGAGCAGTTGAGCGTATCGTATGCCGGGCTGAACAATAAACGGGCCTCCGATTATAATCGAAATGCCTATCTGGATATCTTGAATTTCACCCGACAAGACAAAGAACTGGAGAGTCGTTATTTATCTCTCGAGGCAGAGTCTAATCAGCTCACCGTTGTCATGTTGGTGGTTATCGGAGGATTGGTCTTGCTGATCATTTTTTTCATCTTTTTCAATAGACGAATGAAAGTCCGTGATCAACTCTATCTCGAACGTCTACAACGGACGCTGGAGTTATGTAAGGATATCATCTCATCGATACCAGTCGACTTGGTTTCGATACAGCAAGGCATTGATGAGGTCTTTGGGAAGAACAAGCTAGAACTTCATCTCGATGACGATGGTAAAGCTCTTTACAAACTGTCTCAACGTTTGAATAAGGAAGATAAAGCCATCTTATTGTTGATACAACCGTATGTCGACTGGGCGCTAAGCAATGAACAGATGATGGAGGAGCTGGTCGACGAGCGACAACTGTTGGATAAGCAACGCTATATCTACGAACAGCATATTGCAACGAATAAACGGCAAAATGTAATCAAGAAATCTTGTCTGGCCATTGTAAACGGCATGACGCCTTATATCGACCGCATTCTCAATGAAGTGCATAAGTTGACGTCGCTGGATTATCTGAAAGAGGACGCGATCAAAAGAGAGAAGTTCCGATACATCGATGAACTGGTTACGACGATCAATGAGTATAACGATATCTTGGCGCTTTGGATTAAGATGAAACAAGGATCGCTCAATCTGAATATTGAGACTTTCGAACTGAATGCGCTCTTTGATTTGCTTGGCAAGGGACGAAGGGCTTATGAGTTGAAGAAGCAAACGCTCCAGGTTGAACCGACGGACTTGTGGGTGAAGGCCGATCGCGCGCTGACCTTATTTATGATCAATACGTTGGCTGAGAATGCTCGTAAATATACTCCGGAAGGAGGCAAAATAGAGGTCTATGCGGCGGCATCGGACGACTATGTTGAAATCTCCGTGCAAGATAATGGTACCGGACTCTCCCAAGAGGATGTCAGTCGCATTATTGAGGAGAAGATTTATGATTCTCGGTCGATTGGTATGGAGCATACGGTCGACCCCGAACAACTCATGAAGAGTAAGGGGAGTGGATTCGGCTTGATGAACTGCAAAGGCATCATTGAGAAATACAAGAAGACCAATCCTCTGTTTAAGGTTTGTCTGTTTAATGTGGACAGCGAACAGGGTAAGGGGAGCCGTTTTTATTTTCGATTGCCGCTAGGGGTACGGAAAACATTAACGATTTGGTTATTGATGTTGCTTCCTTTGGGATTTGCCTCTTGTCTGCAAGGGCCTGCTCAACGGATGGAAGACGACCAACCGCAGAATTTATCGGAGGTGGTTCAAGATTCTCTTTACGAGGATTTGCTCAATCAAGCTTCAGACTATGCTAATTCCGCTTATTATGCCAATATTGACAAGAACCATCAACTGGCCATTCAATATGTTGATTCGGCGATAAATTTGCTTAATGCACACTATCGGAAGTATTCTCTTAACCAACAAGTCAGCAAGCAGACCAACCAACAGGAACAGCATTTCATGACTCTTAAAGGGCAAGATCAGCCGGCCGAAATCTTCTGGTGGAACGAGGGGTACAATACCGATTTTCACGTCATTCTAGATATTCGAAACGAGGCTGCGGTGGCCTTTCTTGCACTAAAGCAACTCGATGCGTATAGCTATAACAATACAGCCTTTACCGATCTCTACAAGCTACAAGGGGAAGATCAATCGTTGGAAGCTTTTTGTCGCCAGCTCGAACAATCGACGATCAACAAAACGATCGGTATCATTTTATGTCTTGTCTTGTTAGTGCTCTATCTCATTGTGTACTATTTGGCTTATATGCGGAAAAGGATTCAAAACAGATTTAACTTGGAACAAGTCCTCGAAATCAATAAGCGCGTGTTTTCAGCTTCCATCATTCGACAAGAGCGACCGGTCGATCTCTTGGAACGTGAAGATAATGCGTTGAAGGAGATCCCTAAGCGCATCGTGGATGAAGCTTACGATAGTGTCAACGAACTGCTGACCTCTGAATGTATGGGGATAGCGGTATACAACGAGACGACGAATGCCTTGGACTATGTCTCGCGTCCGAACCGTCCCATGCCGAGCATCGTTGAAGAGTGTTTCGCGACCAAGACCCTCATCTCGAAGGATGGAACTCAAACCTTACCTCTAATGGTGGAGGTGCGCGATGAGGAGAAATGCGTCGGGGTGCTCTACTTAGAACGTCGCATCGGAACCGAACAGGCCACCGACAGTTTGCTTTTCGAACTGGTTGGACGGTATGTCGGCATTGTGATCTTTAATGCGGTGATTACCTTAGCTTTAAGATATCGGGACATTGAGTCCGCTCAAGAAGAGGCTTATCGCGCCTCCTGGGAGGACGGCGTGTTGCACGTGCAAAACATGGTACTCGATAACTGTTTGTCGACGATTAAGCACGAAACGATCTATTATCCGAATAAGATCAAGCAGATCATCGACCGACTAAATACGAAGTCGCTTGCAACTGCTGAGGAATTGGAAGCGGTAGAAGCCATTACCGAACTGATCGAATACTATAAAGGGATTTTCACCATCTTAAGTTCGTGTGCCTCGCGCCAACTCGAAGAAGTCACCTTTAGACGGACCATCATCTCGGTGAAAGAGTTGTTCGACTTTGCTGAGCGGTATTTTAAGAAAGCCTCTAAAACGGTTCGTTCAGAGATTCGTCTCCTTACCGAAACGTCCGACCTCAGGGTGCTGGGCGATCTTAACCTGTTGCGTTTCTTGTTTGAGAATCTCATCGACGAAGCTTTGACGGTCGATGAAGCCGGGGAACTACGCCTGTCGGTGGTCGGTGAACGCGATTATGTGCGTTTTATCTTCACCGACCGTAGACGTCAAAAAGAGACTGAAGAGTTGAACCAACTGTTTTATCCCTCTCTTGAGCGGATGACGGCCGATGATAAGGGAGAACTGAAAGGAACAGAATATCTCATTTGCAAACAGATCATACGCGATCATGATGAGTTCGCCGGACGTAGAGGATGCCGAATTAATGCCGAACCTTATCCGGATGGTGGGTTCAGCATCTATTTCACGATCCCTAAACGGTAATTGAAACGCGATTAAGTGGTAATTGAAACGTGTCTAAGTGATAATTGAAACGCCGTTAAATGATAATCGAAACGCGGTTAGGCGACATTTTAAACACGGTTAAGTGATATTGGGAAACGTTTGAACGAGAATTGAAACACACATAAAAGTTAGATATAGAATGGAAGAAAAGAAATTCAAAGTTATTATTGTCGAAGATGTAAAACTTGAATTAAAAGGCACAGAGGAGATTTTTCGGCATGAAATACCAAACGCAGAGATTATTGGTACGGCCATGACTGAGAAAGAATTCTGGCCATTGATAGAGGCTGAGACTCCCGATCTTGTTTTGTTGGATTTGGGACTTGGAGGGTCGACTACCATTGGCGTTGATATTTGTAGAAACATTTTCAAACGGTATAAAGGCGTACACGTTCTGATCTTTACCGGGGAAATCTTGAATGAGAAGTTGTGGGTCGATGTTTTGGATGCGGGAGCCGATGGCATCATCCTCAAGACAGGTGAACTGCTCACTAAGACAGACGTTCAGGCGGTGATGGATGGGAAAAAGCTCGTGTTCAACTATCCGATACTCGAAAAGATTGTCGACCGATTTAAGAAGTCGGTAGCGACCGATGCCAAGCGACAAGAGGCTGTGATCAACTACGATATCGACGAATACGACGAGCGTTTCTTGCGCCACTTGGCTTTAGGATACACCAAAGATATGATTGCCAACCTCAAAGGCATGCCTTTCGGGGTTAAATCGCTTGAGAAGAGACAGAACGATCTGATCAACCGCTTGTTTGCCCATGGCGAAAGGGTAGGGATCAATGCGACTCGTTTGGTGGTCAGAGCTTTGGAACTTCGCATTATTGATTTGGATAATTTAGAAGAAGATGAAGAATAAATGGCGTATGCCTCATCCGGCCACTCTGTTTTTCCTACTAACTCTAGGGATCGTCTTTTGCTCGTGGATCTGTGAGATTTACGGACTGAAAGTCGTTCTACCCAATACCGGGCAAGAACTGCGTGTACAGAGTTTGTTGAGTCCGGAGGGGATACGTTGGTGGTTGCGCCATTCTATCAGTAACTTCACGAGCTTTTCCCCATTGGGAATGGTGATTATTGCATTGTTCGGATTAGGCGTTGCCCAACATTCGGGACTCATCAATGCCTGTATCAGACGGGGGATCGGTGAAAAGGGGAATCCGAAAGCCATCATTATCGGCGTCATTTTTCTAGGACTCTTGTCGAATGCCGTTGGTGATGGAGGATACATCTTATTGCTTCCCATCGCTGCCGTCCTCTTTCAGTGGGTGGGACTTCATCCCATAGCCGGTATCATCACCGCTTACGTTTCTGTGGCGTGTGGATATAGTGCGAATATCTTTCTGAGTACGATGGACCCGCTATTGGCCAATCTGACTCAGGAAGCGGCGTTAGAGGAGATCGGTTACCAAGGCAACACAGAACCTTTGTGTAACTACTTCTTCATGAGCGCTTCAACGTTTGTCCTTGCTGGAGTGATTTATGTCATCACTCGGCGGTGGCTCTTACCTTCCATGGGTGAGTATCAAGGTGAGGTTCGTGTCGAAGGTTATAAGCAGTTATCCCGAAAGGAGCGAAGAGCTCTGATCATCTCGTTAGTGGTCTTAGGTTTGTACACGGCTTTGATCTTGTTCCTAACCTTTTCATCGTATGGCATCCTTCGCGGCGTTAACGGAGGTATCATGCACTCGCCGTTTATTGCCGGTATTCTGTTCCTGATCTCTTTAGGCATCGGGATTACAGGGCTAACCTATGGCATTTATTCCGGACGTTACCATAGAGATTCGGAGATCGTTGAAGGCTTTGTGCAGCCCATTAAGATGTTGGCTTCGTTCTTCATCATTGCCTTTTTCGCTGCACAGATGTTTGCTTGTTTCGACTATTCTCATTTGGACAAATACATCGCGGTGGTGGCTGTTAACTGGTTTGCATCGTTTAACTTCAGCATACTGCCGGAGCTGATTGTGTTTATTCTAGTGGTGACACTGGTCAACTTGATTATGGTTTCCGCCACCGGCAAATGGGGCTTCATGGCTTTCATCTTTATTCCGTTGTTTGCCGAGAAAGGCATCTCACCGGAGGTCGTACAGTGTGCCTTTCGTATCGGCGATAGCGCAACCAATGCCATTACACCGTTCTTGTTCTATATGCCCTTGGTCTTGGTTTACATGCAACAATACACCAAGCGAGTCAGTTATGGAACACTATTCAAATACACTTGGCGGTATTCTCTAGCCATATTAGTGGTTTGGACGCTGCTGTTTATGCTTTGGTTTGTTTTGAAATGGCCGGTGGGGTTGTAGGTTCTGGTCAAGAAAATATGTTAATAAAACAAGAATAGGAGTTAGATTTGCACAACACCCCTTATCTTTGTCCTAAATTATACAATTCATTTAATCAAGTGTAAACGATATAAACGATATAAAATAAAGCATATTTATGGTTATAGCAGTAGATTTTGATGGCACAATAGTAGAACATCGTTATCCGAAAATAGGGGAGGAGATTCCTTTTGCAGTAGAGACATTGAAACTTTTACAACAAGATAAGCACCGATTGATTCTATGGAGTGTTCGTGAAGGAGAACTTCTGGACGAGGCCGTTGAATGGTGTAAACAGCGAGGATTGGAATTTTACTCAGTCAATAAAGATTATCCGGAAGAAGAAAAGAAGCACCAAGGTTTTTCACGTAAGCTGAAGGCCGACATGTTTATCGACGACCGAAACGTTGGCGGTTTGCCCGATTGGGGAATGATTTACCAAATGGTGAAAGAGAGAAAATCATTCGATGACGTTTATGGTCTTGAACGCGCAAAACAGCAAAAGACGAAGAAAAAGAAAAAATGGTTCTCATTCGGCCTCTTTTAAAGAGGTGACTTTTTAGGTGCGGTTGTTGTTGCTCTGGAGTGCGGTGCTTGTAGCATTATAGTGCGGTGCTCACAATTCTGTAATACGGTCGCCATGACGCTGAGGTGCGGTGCTTTTCACTCTGAAGTACCGCTCTTTTTTTGTCTCCCAATACCCCCCTGCTTTTGCAATTGTTTTACTAGCTTCCTTTCTCCGTCCATTCTAATATTGATCGAAGAGATGACGACTTCGTTTGCACAACGTCATCCCAATTCTGGGAGTATTCTACTAAAATAGTAATTTTTCGAATAGATAATTCAATTGAAAAGTATTATCTATTCAAATTTTGACTATATTTGTCGTACATAAGAAGTGAAAGATATGACATTACTCTCTGAATTAGGTAATACACCCATTGATTTTGCGGTTTTAAAGTCAATGTTTCCCAACTATAAGTCGGTACATAATAAAATCAGTGAACTTGAAAAGTCCGGCAAACTTCTCAGGCTCAAAAAGGGTATGTATATTGTGTCTCCCCATGTGAGCGGAAAGCTGTTGTCCGAAGAACTTATCGCGAATCATCTATATGGACCATCTTATGTTTCGATGGAATTTGCATTGCGATATTACGGCCTTATACCTGAGAGTGTCTATACCATTCAGTCTATGACAACAAAACACTCTAAAGAGTTTAAAAATTCACTTGGAACGTTTCAATATACGCAATGTTCAAAAGAGTACTTCTCAATTGGCATCAGACAAGAAATAAAAGGACTTACTTCATTTCTGATGGCTTGCCCTGAAAAAGCACTCTGTGACTTAATTATCCATACTCCAAATCTTAATCTACGATTCCAGAAAGATCTATTATTATATTTAGAGGAGGATCTTCGCTTCGATATGGAGGCTTTTTATCAAATGGATAAATCGATATTTGAACATTGCATAAAAGTGGGTAGAAAAAAGTCTACCCTCACAAATCTACTTAAACTCATACAGCGATGAATACTATTTTTGAACAGATGCTTTCCAGATATCAGATTGTTAGCGATAAAGATCGTCGCAATTCCATCTACGAGGTCATGCAACAGATCACTTTAGCAGGACTTTATCGTGGAGGTTTTTTTGATAAAGCCGCCTTTTATGGTGGTACATGTTTGAGAATATTTCATAAGTTGGAGCGTTTTTCGGAAGATATGGACTTTTCACTTTTGTCACACGATGAATCGTTCAACTTAGAAGAGTATTTTCCGGCTATCAGAGATGAGTTTAGTACATTGGGGCGTGACGTCGTCATTACCAAAAAAGATAAGCGAAGTTTTGGGAAGGTTGAATCTGCTTTTCTGAAAGATGATACAGAAGTGTATGATGTCGTATTTCAAACAGAGAAAAGTTTGAAAATTAAGATTGAAGTTGATACAAAACCACCTCTGAATTTTCAAACTGAGCAAAAGTTGCTGTTGCATCCATTCTCATTTATGACGCGTTGTTTTACTCTGCCTGATTTATATGCAGGTAAGATGCATGCTTTGGTCTTTAGGTCTTGGAAGAATCGAGTAAAGGGACGAGATTGGTATGATTTTGAATGGTATGTAAGAAATGGGATTAAGCTAGATTTTAATCATTTGCAGGAGCGTATTCGTGAATTCAACGGAATAGAAGTAAATAGAGAAGGATTCATCAAACAGCTAAAAGAGAAGATTGCTAGTACTGACATGAGGATGGTCAGACAGGATGTGGAACCTTTTCTCAAGAATGTTGATAGTTTGAATATATGGTCTACTGATTACTTTTTGCAACTAACAGAAATGATTGTTTTCGAATAAGGAGAAGTATTTGTAGAAAGAGTGAATTAACTTTATTATGGCTCTCAACCTTCCCGACTTTTTATCAAATACTTGTCATTTATTTCTGACTGTATAATCAGCATTAGCTTTTATCTTACTCCGGAGTTTAATATCATTAAGGATCTTATTAATGCTTGGAATAACCATATTCTTTCCTTTAGCATCCCATGATTATTTAGATATTTGTCAATTAAGAAATGTAATCGAAGAAAATGCTTTTCTTGATTCTTATACTCAAATTGCTCTTCAAATAAAATCTGGTTATTACGCTCTCCTATTAGAATGATAGTAGCTTCCTTGCCACCATTATCTTGTTCTTAGATTGAAATTATTGTCTTATTCATATTTCTTAATGTTTTATTTACGAATAAGATAACTTTGTTGAAAACTTCTTTACGGATGTTAAAGTATTGGCACGGCATTTGTTTTGAATTTGCCATGAGATTATTCTCAGGTTAATACAGCCAAAACTCGTGAGAGTATGTAGCAGGCTTTTATAAATTCTTCCCCTGTATAACTGAAGATACTTAACATAAACAGAATACCTATCTGTATAAATATCGGGAGAATTAATAGATTGTTTAACCTAAAAAGTTTACTGTATTATGTACGTTAAAAACGTGAATGGTTCAGGTAGATATTCTTCTCCATCAGGATACACATCTTGGTTGGATTATTGGAAGAAACAAACAGGGCAAAATCCAACTTATTGTTCTGAAAAAAGCTGCCTAAGCAAAGATCTAGTTGGAGCGCATGTACAAAAGGCTTATAGCACAGATAACAGCTGGTACATAGTTCCATTATGTAACAGCTGTAATCAAAAAAGTTCAGCAGATGTTTTTGAAGTGACTGAGACTTTAGTGCCTGTGCCAAGCAATCTTTAATAGTATTGCTGTTCTCACTCAAATTGCGTTACAGCGCAATAAAGAGTTCTCTCAAGCGTGCATAAGCACATATAGCTTAATAATTCTGCTAATTTGCAGAGATAACAACAACCTGAAATATGTTGTCACTAAATAGATAAAAAAGTTATGGCAAAGAAAGTTACTTCAAAAGCTGTTGCTACTAAAGCGTCTAAAGCATTGCAAGACGGACGTTCAAGTGCAAGAACTAAGAGTATCGCTGGAAGTGCTTTATCTCAAAGTGAGAAAAAGAAATAAGAGATTTCCAACTCTTTTAAAAGACACCCTGACAGAGTTGTCGCTTTGTCAGGGATTTTTATGCCTTTATGTCATATTATACCTGCTGTCGATTAAAAACTCTGTAAATTTAATGATAGTATAGATAATGACAAAGTTTTTACATTATAGATTCTTAAACTACGTTAATAGCAAAGAGCTTTCGATGTTAATTTGTTACCAAACTTATTTAGGGTATTGTCGTAAATAGACACATTCTTTTACTTCTCGTGATTAGCGTTCGGTTTCTTATAGAATTTCTTTTTCTTTGGACCTTTTCCTTTAGAGCCACTTCCTTTTGATCCTTTGCCATGAGTTTCCGAATTATATTCCGGTCCTTCACCCAACTCTTCGGGCATCGGAACCTTATAGATTTCCTTCTCAAGGAACTTCTCGATCAATCGGAACTTGTATTGCTCTTTCTCTCCGATAAAGGTTAGGGCGAGTCCTTCGTTATTTGCACGGGCTGTACGACCGATACGGTGAACATAATCCTCACTGTCGTGTGGAACATCGAAGTTGATGACTAGTTTGATATCATCAATGTCGATTCCGCGCGCTACGATATCGGTAGCGACAAGAACGTTAATTCTGCCGGCTTTAAACTCGCGCATGATGACTTCACGTTGCGATTGTTCCAGATCGGAGTGCATCTCACCAACATTCAGTTTCATGAGTTTTAAGGACTTGGTCACCTCCTTAACTTTGATTTTAGAAGAGGCAAAGATGATGGTTCGTTCCGGTTGCTTTTCGGCAAATAAGGTGCGGATGATGCCCAACTTCTGAGCTTCATAACAAACATAAGCGGCTTGTATGATCTTATCGGCGGGTCTCGATACCGCTAAACTGATTTCTACCGGATTCTTCAAGATGGTTTTTGCCAATTGCTGAATCTTGCTTGGCATGGTGGCCGAGAACATGATGGTCTGGTGATTCTCAGGCAAGAGTTTCGCAATCTGCATGATGTCGGCATAGAATCCCATGTCGAGCATGCGGTCGGCTTCATCGAGGATGAAATGAGACACTTTCGAAAGGTCGACGTATCCCATGTTAATATGAGCGATGAGACGTCCCGGAGTGGCAATGACCACGTCGGCGCCTAAAGTCAGCCCTCTCTTTTGTTGTTCAAAGAGGATGCCATCACTTCCGCCGTATACAGCAACGCTCGAGACCGGAACAAAATAGGAGAATCCTTCCATCTGTTGGTCGATTTGTTGAGCAAGCTCGCGAGTCGGCGTCATAATGATGCAATTGATGGCCTCTTGCGGATGTTTTCCTTCCGATAGCTGATTAAGCACAGGAAGTAGAAATGCTGCGGTTTTTCCCGTTCCGGTTTGGGCAACGGCGATCAAGTCGTTCCCTTCGAGTAATACCGGAATGGTTTTCTCTTGCACCGGAGTGCATTCGTCGAATCGCATGGCATCGATTGCTTCGAGTATGCTATCGTTTAAGGCAAGTTCAGAAAACTTCATTCTATTGTTATTTCTTGTTTTTTCAAATTATATGTTCAAATCGCATCTTGATATCTTGTCTTCAAATTAGACCTTCAGATTAGACCTTCAGATTGCCTCTTGAAATCTCATCTTGAAATTACATATTCTCAAATTACATATTCAGATAAGAATCTTTAAATCCGAGGAAATAAAGCACGCCGTCGAGTCCGATGGTATTGATGGAATGCTTAGCATTGGCCATCACTTTCGGCTTGGCGTGGAAGGCAATGCCCAAACCGGCTACTCCCAACATCGGAAGGTCGTTGGCTCCATCTCCCACAGCAATGGTCTGTGCGATGTCTACTTTCTCAACCTTAGCGATGAGTTGTAGAAGCTCAGCTTTACGCTTTCCGTCGACAATGTCTCCGAGGTAACGTCCGGTCAGCTTACCGTCTATGATCTCTAAGTCGTTGGCATAAACATAATCGACTCCATATTTCTTCTGTAAATATTCTCCAAAGTAAGTGAATCCTCCGGATAATATGGCAATTTTGTAACCATATTTTTTAAGAACGAACATCAGTCGATCTACACCCTCAGTGATGGGCAGATTTTCGGCAATCTCTTTCATCACCGATTCATCCAATCCCTTCAGTAAAGCAACACGTTGTGTGAAGCTCTCGTTGAAGTCGATTTCCCCACGCATGGCACGTTCGGTGATGGCTTTTACTTCATCGCCAACCCCGGCTTTGATGGCCAATTCGTCGATCACCTCTGTCTCAATCAAGGTGGAATCCATATCGAAACAGATCAGTCGTCGCATGCGGCGATACATATTGTCTAATTGGAACGAGAGGTCCATGTCGAGACGGGCCGCTAGTTGCATCAGTTGCGATTGCATCTCTATGCGATCTTTAGGAGTACCTCTGACCGAAAATTCGATGCAAGCTCTGGGACTTACCTCGCATTCGTTTAATGGTACACGTCCCGTGAGACGGCGAATAGAGTCGATATTCATGCCTTGCTGACTTAAGACACGTGTAGTCTCTGCAATCTGCTTGGCCGAGAGTTTACGTCCTAGAACCGTTAAGATATAGCGGTTTTTCCCTTGCATCTTTACCCAAGAATCGTATTCTTCGGTGGTCACGGGGTAGAAGCGTATGGAAACGCCTAATGAGGATGCTTTGAATAGCAATTCCTTCATGATGAATCCCGAGTTTTCTTCTTCTGTTTTGCAAAGGATGCCTAATGAAAGTGTATTATGTATGTCTGCTTGCCCAATATCTAAAATGGCTGCGTCATATTTAGCTAGTATTTCTGTGATGGAGGTTGTAAGACCTGGACGGTCTTCTCCGGTAATGCGAATAAGGATGAGTTCTGTTTCTGATGACAACATATTCCAAATTTTAATCTTACAAAGGTAGAAAAAAAGTTTATAGCTATGCTACATAACATAAAAAAGGTTTGCCCATTGATGGAATATCTTGAGTTTTGATCTATGAAGATGAAACGCTAATGACACATCTTGTTTCATCACCGGCGATTGAAAACGGTGACTTTCTTTCGACAGAGGGTGATACGGTTTGGTTTTAATCTTTTGTTTATGAACTATTTAATAGGTAAAGCGGTTATACAATAGAAACAGAACGTTCGATCACAAAAGGCTTTCCCGTTTTAAAGAAGAGGTTTGCCGATGAAAAATAGAGTAACAATAGTGGAACAGAAACGTTTTGTGTATTTCATTGGATTTTAGTCGGGTATTCATACCTGTTTCACGTTTAATAGGTTTGTAATACCGGTGTAGCTTGTGTGTAATTTGGACTCTATAGTTTTGTGCCGAAAGAAATGAAGATAGATTAATAAATTCTAAAGCAACATGAGAACAATCAAATCGATTCCATTATTTGCATTACTGATTGCAGCGCCTTTTACTGCTTTTGCCCAAGGTGAGTCGCAAGAGACTAAACAAGACCTAAAACAGGACGTGAAACAAGAGACTAAAACCGAGTTGAAAATCACCGGCAAGCCAATTGTCGCTGTTTATGCCAACTACTCTGCCGGACTCGGAAATGCCAACGGTCAGTCGGGCTTTAATCTCGATCGTTCGTACTTAGGTTACCAATTCAACTTTTCTAAAGACCTTGGTGGTAAGGTGGTTTTTGACGTCGGATCGACAAAGGTGGCGGGTTCCGATCTCGAACGCGTAGCTTATATTAAGAATGCGATGTTGAGCTGGACGCCGGGTAACTTTACGTTCAACGTGGGGTTGATCGGTTTGGAACAGTTCGGACTTCAGGAGAAGTTCTGGGGATACCGTTATATCTGGAAGTCTTTCCAGGACGAGTATAAGTTCAACTCTAGTGCGGATATGGGAATTGTGGCCAAGTATAAATTC
Source organism: Bacteroides sp. QWL-09 (assembly GCF_058683585.1). NCBI lineage: Bacteria > Pseudomonadati > Bacteroidota > Bacteroidia > Bacteroidales > Bacteroidaceae > Bacteroides > Bacteroides sp. QWL-09. The sequence goes on from NZ_CM178748.1 coordinate 861,103, forward strand.
AACAAGTGGTTGAGTGCCGATGTGACCTTTATCAATGGTGAAGGTTATAAGAAGGTTAATAAAGACAATAATAACCGTTATGGAGTAGGGGTGACCGTCACTCCGATCAAGCCGTTAACTCTACGGGCATACGTCGATCGTTATGATGCTGATGGTGCAGGCAAAGAGGCTCAACAGTCGATGGCTTTGTTTGCGGGCTATAAACATCAATATTTCAGCTTGGGACTAGAATACAATAAGTTGTGGAGTTCCGATTTTATCAAAAATCAGGATAAGACCGGTTACTCGGCCTATGCAACGGTCTTCATCAATAAGAAGTTTGCGGTTTACGGACGTTATGACGAGCTGACTTCAAAGGATCATTATTTCAGCGGAGAGACTCGAAGAGCCATTGCCGGTGTTCAGTATAGTCCGCTTCGTTACTTAAATTTCTCTCCGAACATTCAGACGCAGAACCCTGCCAATGGAAAGGCTTCGACCTATTTGTTTATGAATATGGAGATTAAGTTTTAATCGTTTTGAAACACACACGGATGTCATCGTTTTGTAATAGTGGTGTCTTGAAATTGTAGCACTTATGACTTAACACTGTAGCAATGATCATCTAATTTTACACTCGGAAAAAGGGAGTACACTCTTTCATCAGAGATAGACCCTATTAAAGGTTTCACGTTATTAAATGATATTACATTATTAAATTTATACAACAATGAAGAAAGTTCTATTATTCGGATTGGTTATTGCTCTTGCTGCATGTGGCGGTAAAAGACAGGATGGTTCCTCTAAGATTACACTTTCGGGTGCGGGTGCTACTTTCCCTCAGCCTTACTATGATGCAGCTTTCAAGAGTTATCAAGATTCTACCGGAACGGTGGTGACTTATGGTGGCGTCGGTAGCGGCGGTGGTATTCGTAGCTTAAAAGATCAGATTGTCGATTTTGGTGCAAGCGATGCCTTCTTGTCGGATAAAGATATGGAAAAGATGCCAAGTCAGGTGGTACATATCCCAACTTGTATGGGAGCTGTTGTGTTGGCTTACAATCTGCCGGAAGTGAAGGATTTGAAACTGACGGGTGAGTTGGTGGCCGATATTTACTTGGGTAAGATCAGCAAATGGAACGACAAGCGTATTGCGGAGATCAACCCGGGATTTCAGTTGCCTAATAGTACGATCAACCCGGTTTATCGTTCGGATGGTAGTGGGACAACTTTTGTCTTCAGCGATTATCTATCGAAAGTGAGTCCGGAGTTTAGTGAAAAGGTGGGACGCGATAAAGCGTTGAAATGGCCGGTGGGTATTGCCGGAAAGGGTAACCCGGGTGTAGCCGGAACCATCAGTCAGACTGCCGGAGCTATTGGTTACATCGGATCGGAATACTCTTTTGCTCAGAACTTGCCGGTGGCAGAACTGAAGAATAAGGCCGGCAACTTTATCTTGCCTTCGACCGAGAGTATCTCTGCTGCTGCAGCCGGTGAACTGCCTGCTGATACAAGAGCGATGATTACCAACTCTGATCACCCGAATGCTTATCCGATTGCTTGTTTCACTTGGATCGTGATCTATAAAGAACAGAATTATAACGGAAGAAGTCAGAAACAAGCGGAAGCGACTCTTAAACTTTTGGATTGGATGACCAATGCTCAAGCACAAGGGTTGACGGCTAAGATCCACTATTCTCCACTTCCTGAATCGGCGGTGAAGAATGCTAAAACGATCTTGAAGTCGGTGACTTACGATGGACAAGCGATCTTAAAATAATTGTCAATTTGAAATTAAAAACTTGCTTAAACACAGCTTTGGCCTCTGCAACCGTTGGTTGCCGGAGGCCATCTTGCAGACTTTGTTTAACCGGGTTTTGAGCTTTTGCGAATAGCGAATTTTGAATAGCGAATCAAACCTTAGATTCAAGAAACGATAGAATGAAAGATAAAATCTTTAAAATACTTTTGCTGCTGTGTTCTGCACTCGTCTTATTGATTTGTGGAGGAATGATCTACTCCTTGGTGAGTGGCTCTATTCCGGCACTCAGCCATTTCGGCTTTTTCGACTTTGTCACGACAGCCGAATGGAATCCAAGACCCGACCATGAGGAATATGGCGCACTCTCTTTTATGGTAGGCACGGTGATGACTTCTTTCCTTGCTTTACTTTTCTGTATTCCTTTCTCACTGCCGGTGGCTTTGTTTACCGGCGAATATTTCAGAGGGACGCGTGCTGCGGTGGTGATCAGCTCGATCATCGAACTTTTGGCGGGCATTCCTTCGATTGTATACGGACTCTGGGGATTCTACACGTTGCGACCGATTCTGGTCGACTTACATCTCTCGGCACAAGGCTTTGGCATCCTAACGGCTTCCATGGTATTGGCCATTATGATCATTCCGTATGCTTCGTCGTTAAGTTCTGAATTTATCTCGATGGTACCACGCGATCTGAAAGAAGGCGCGTATAGCTTGGGAGCCACTCGTTTGGAGGTGATCCGAAACGTGATCTTCCCGGCATCCGGCTCAGGCGTCTTTGCCAGTTATATCTTGGCTCTCGGACGGGCCTTGGGCGAAACGATGGCGGTGACCATGTTGATCGGTAACACAAACGACATCCCGACTTCGCTCACAGCTACGGGTAACACCATGGCCAGCGTTATTGCCAATCAGTTTGGCGAAGCCGATGGGTTGAAATTGAGTTCGCTCATTGCCATCGGATTGTTGCTCTTCTTGATTACGGCGCTGATCAATTTTATAGGTAAAGTGATTATGACCAAATTTAGTAAAGCATGATAAATACATCTTCTAAATCGCCTGCTGTCGGATTTCGACAATTTAAAGACCGTGCGTTCTTTTGGACGGTCTGTCTACTGTCGTCGTTGACGGCTGTCCCTTTGATTGTGATTCTTTGGGAACTACTAAAAAAAGGATATAAACAGATCAACCTCAGCTTCTTTACCGAGGTGGCACCCAGTACGCTAGAGGCGATGACGGCTAAAGGGGCGAATGAGATCATCCCCGGCGGTATCGTCAACGGAATCACCGGTACGTTGTTAATGGTGGTTCTAGCGTCTATCATTGCCATCCCGACGGGAATCATGGGAGGGATCTATCTGTCGGAAAAACCGAAAGCGAAGTTCTCGCATATCGTTCGGTTCCTGACCGACTTATTGCAAGGTACACCGTCGATCGTGATTGGTCTGATCGCCTACGCTTGGGTGGTGATGCCGTTGCGCAGTTATTCGGCTTTGGCCGGTAGTGTGGCTTTGGCCATCATGATGCTGCCTCTGATTATCCGCTCAACAGAGGAGACGCTTAAGATGCTTCCGAGCAGTTTGAAGGAGGCGGGATTGGCGTTGGGATCGTCGTATACGAGCGTGATTCTTCGGGTATTGGTGCCTTCGGCATTTGGCGGATTGTTTACCGGTATCTTATTGGCTATTTCACGGGTGACGGGAGAAACGGCTCCTCTGATGCTAACGGCTCTAGGATCGACCATCGTTAACTGGGAGGTGACGAAGCCGACGAGTGCTGTTTCTTTGTTGATTTGGCAATTCTATAACGACCCTAATCTGGTCGACATGATTTGGAGTTCTTCTTTATTCCTACTCCTTTTCATCCTGGTGCTCAACCTTATTGCCAAGAGTGTGGCTCGTAAATGGCGAATTCAGTAAAATAACGATTTTAAAACGATAGATACAATGTTACAGATAGACAATCCTATATTACAGATTAAAGATGTTTCCATCTCTTATACGCCGGGAAAGAACGCGGTCGAAGGGGTTTGCGCCGATATTCATCGGAATAAGATTACAGCCATCATGGGTCCTTCGGGATGCGGTAAGAGTACGCTTTTGCGGGCCATCAACCGAATGCATGAGCTGTATCCCGATATTAAGGTGTCGGGTGAGATCTTGATGAATCAACGGAACATTCTGGCGATGAACCCGATGGAGGTTCGCCGTATGGCCGGTATGGTTTTCCAGCGTCCTAATCCGTTCCCGACCATGAGCATTTACGATAATGTCATTGCGGGTTATAAGCTGAATGGCATCGGACTCTCGAAGAAGGAGAAAGATGAAATTGTGGAGACGAGTCTGGTGAATGTCGGCCTATGGGATGAGGTGAAAGATTCTCTTTTCAAAAAGGGAACGTTCCTTTCGGGTGGACAGCAGCAACGGTTGTGTATTGCGCGTGCCTTGGCTCTGAAGCCGGATGTGTTGTTGATGGATGAGCCGACCTCGGCACTCGATCCGATCGCAACGAACCGTATCGAGGATTTGTTGCTCGATTTGAAAAAGGAGTTTACGATCATCATCGTGACGCATAATATGGGACAGGCGGCTCGTATTTCCGACTATTCGATGTTTATGTACTTGGGTCAGCTGGTGGAATATGATAAGACGAAAGTGATGTTCACCAATCCAACGGATAAACGAACTGAGGATTATCTCACCGGACAGTTTGGCTAATGGGACTTGATCGGATTCATTGGTTTGATCAACTTCATTGACTTAACCGGATTCATTGACTTGATCAACTTGAACTTCTGTATATTCTGGATCTGCTAGATCTTCTGTGTCTTTTTGACCTTTTGACCTTTTGTGTATTCTAGATTTAAAGAAGTTCTAAGCAGAGTCTTAAACATGAGCCTAAGCAGAATCCGAAATTTAATCCTAAACAGGACAAACCCCGGATATTAGTCTAAACAGAAGTTTAAAACAGAAGTTTAAAACAGAATCTTAAATAGAATCTTAAACGAAATCTTAAAACGATAAATAGGATGACTACACTGAAAGAGAAAGTTTTTAGTCGGATTACAAGCGACTTTAATGTATTGGCCCCTGAGATCTTTCGCCAACTCGAACTGATCGGTGAGATGTTGGACAATAATCAGGACGAACTGTTGTATAACGAGATTTGTAAGAACGAACATATCATCGACAGCCTTGAGGTTAAGATGCGTGCCGAGGTGATCAATTCGATTGTGCTTTATGCGCCCCGTGCCACTAATCTTCGGATTATCATTTCGTATTACGACATGGCGGCCAACTTGGAGCGTGTAGGGGATATGATTATCAATATTGCCAACTCGCTGAAGGGAACGAATGTGAATGGTCCGATGTTCTCGGAATATAAGGATAAACTTCGAGAGATGCTGTTCCTTGCCACACGAATGACTCGCGGGGCGATTGACGCGTTTGTGAAGAGTGAGAATGTGTTGGCGAAGGAGGTGATCGATCTGGATGATGATCTGGATGAGCTTTACCATGTGGTGCATCGTGGATTGCCGAGAGATGAAGCCGATAAGATGCTTTCGCAGAAAGATCTGACGGATATCTTATCGATCAACGGCATGGCTTACAATATTGAGCGTATAGGCGATCACGCGACAAATATTGCGGAGTCGGCTATTTACTTGATCCATGGGCAGGATGTGAAGCATTTGGGACATGAAAACGATGCTTCGGACTTGATCGCAGCCTCTCGAGGAAAATAAGAACGTTTTTCCCCGTATTATCGGGCTTTTCGGCCCTATTTTAAAGGCTTGTTTATGTTATGTAACATAAAATAATGATACATTTTATTGATTTTCAGCATTAATGTTATATCTTTGCCCCGATTTGAGCTTTTTTGAGGTGTCAAATTAGAATTAACGCTTGGTTTATGTCTGCTTTATACGGCCGATTTTCGGTCTATCGATAACTGATTATAAATGAGCCAGTATTAACCAAAACCGACTTACATGAGATATGTAAAATGGATTTTTGTTGTATTACTAATTAGTTCCTTGACGTCTTTCATTGAGAAAGATAAGAAGCCTGCCGAAGGTTTGAGTGAGGGGGATGTAGCCCCCAATTTTAAAATTCCTACATCGAACAAGAATGCTGCTTTTCAATTGCAGAATCTTAAAGGCAAGCCCGTCTTGCTGAGTTTTTGGGCCACTTATGACGCACCGTCGCGAATGCAGAATATTCGTTTTAGTCGCGCGCTTCATGATTCCCCAAAAGTGGAACTGGTTTCGATTGCTTTCGACGAATATGCGTCGATCTTTAAAGAAACCATTCGTAAGGACCAAATAGTTACGCCAAACTGTTTCGTGGAAACGGGTGGCGAGAAATCGGAGCTCTTCGACGAGTATGAGCTAAATAGAGGTTTCGCTAACTATTTATTAGATGGAAATGGTGTTATTATAGCCAAAAACATCTCTGTAGAAGAACTTTCTGCTTATCTGAAAAAGCTAGGTTAGCTTTTTAAACTTGGAGAAAGTTTAGAACCTTTGATCGTTTATCAATAATGATCGGGGGATACATGAGGGAATGAATACAACAGAACAATCCGCTTGTACTTTACACGTTAAAGTCAAGCGGATTTTTTGATTTTAAGAGGGGGCAAATTCCTTTAGGTTTAATGACTCTTTTCTAAACAAAATCACCTCTGCTATAATTTTGTAGCAGAGGTGATTTCTATTCTTGTGAGGTACAGCGCATTTTTATCCCCTTAAAGCTCAATTCGAACCTAATCCTTTATCTGAGTTTAATGGAGTAGGAGCATTGATGCTCCTAGTCTCTTTGTGACAAGTTTATTTGCCGATGCACTGATAGATGATGCCTTGTTCTTCCAACTCTTTCTTGTCGTAAATGTTTCGACCATCCAACAAGATCGGGTGTGTCATGGTCTTTTTAACCACCGGCCATGAAGGCATTCTAAATTCTTTCCATTCGGTTACCAGAAGTAGAGCATCTGCTTCAAGGATCGCATCGTAATGATCCTGAGCATAGTAGATTACGTCACCAATCTTACGACGACATTCGGTCATTGCCGCAGGATCGTATGCGCGTACCTTACAACCGGCTTCCAATAGCTTCTCGATCAAAATCAATGCCGGAGCTTCGCGCATATCGTCGGTCTCAGGCTTGAACGATAATCCCCATAATGCAATGGTTTTACCTTTCAGATCACCGTTGAACAGGGCAGAGAGTTTGTTGAACAATACACTTTTCTGTGCTTCATTCACATCTTCCACAGCGCGCAGCACCTTCATCTCGTATCCATTCTGTTCGGCCGTTTTGATCAACGCCTTCACATCTTTAGGGAAGCACGATCCACCATAACCGATGCCCGGATATAAGAATTTCCGTCCGATACGGCTATCTGAGCCAATGCCGTGACGTACCATGTTGACGTCGGCACCAACGAGTTCGCAAAGATTGGCGATGTCGTTCATGAAACTGATACGAGTAGCCAACATCGAGTTAGCCGCGTACTTCGTCATCTCGGCAGATGGGATATCCATGAAGATCACTCTGAAGTTATTAAGCAAGAATGGCTTGTAAAGCTTGGTCATCAACTTCTCGGCACGTTCCGATTCTACGCCGACTACGACACGATCGGGACTCATAAAATCGTTGATGGCATTACCTTCTTTTAAGAATTCCGGGTTTGAAGCCACGTCGAAGGTGAGATCGACTCCGCGTTTATCCAATTCTTCTTGAATGGCTGCACGCACTTTCTTGGCTGTTCCCACCGGAACGGTGCTCTTGGTCACGACCAGCGTGTAGTGTTGCATGTTTCGTCCGATGGTACGTGCCACATCGAGCACATAGCTCAAATCGGCACTCCCGTCTTCGTCCGGAGGGGTTCCTACGGCACTAAAGACCACTTCTACATCGTTCAGACAACTTTCCAATGAGGTGGTGAATTGTAAACGACCGGCTTTAACATTACGGGTCACCATCTCTTCCAATCCGTTTTCATAGATGGGGATGATGCCTTTTTGTAAAGATTCTATTTTTTGTTGATTGGTGTCTACGCAGGTGACGTGAACACCGATTTCTGCGAAACAAGTACCGGTAACTAATCCGACATAGCCGGTTCCTACAATTGCTATTTTCATAAATTAAACGATTGTTTTTCTGTATTTAAATCTATTCTCAAAAATAGATAGCATCTTTAAATGCAACGCCTTGTTTGTCTTTTGGCGAAAGCTGAATCTGTGATTCCGAGATGGGCCAGTCGATACTCAAGGTACGATCGTCGTACTGGATGCTGGCTTCGGCTTGCGGAGCATAACCATTGTCGACCTTATAGCAGAAGATGGCTTCCTCGCTCAACACTAAGAAACCGTGGGCAAACCCTCTAGGGATCAATAGTTGTCGCTTATTCTCTTCGGTTAGTAAAACACTGATATGCTTGCCAAAGGTGGGAGAGGCCTGACGGAGGTCGACAGCGACATCGAGAACTTCACCTTTGATGACGCGCACGAGTTTCGCCTGACTCTGTTCTCCTTTTTGGTAATGGAGGCCTCGGAGGACTCCAAAAGACGATTTGGATTCGTTTTCCTGAATGAAATTGATGGGGCCGACGGTCGACTCAAATTCTTCTTTTTTGAAAGATTCCATAAAATAGCCTCTTTCATCACGAAAAACTTTAGGCTCGATCAACCAAACGCCATCTATTTCTGTTTGTATATAATTCATATTCGATAAATGCTGTATAAAAGTACGCAAAAATAGTGATTTTTTCTAAGTTTGTTGGGATATGTTCGTTTAATCTTTTATTTTTGCATCATGAATCAATTGGCACAACACATAGAGGCTTTATTATTGGAAAACGACTGCGTCATTTTGCCGGGGTTTGGAGGCTTTGTGACTCATTACACGCCTTCCGTGCGAATGGATGAAGAACATCGTTTTTTGGCCCCTTCGCGTAAGATTGGGTTTAATGCTCAGTTGAAGTTGAATGATGGTGTATTGGTTCAATCGTATATGTCGGTTTACGACACAAATTTTTCGGATGCCGGTCGACGGGTCGAACAGGAGATTGCACACTTGGTGGAGTCTTTGCATGAGAATGGCAAGGTCGATCTGGAGAACATCGGTGAACTTCACTATACCATTAATGGGACTTACGAATTCGTACCTTACGATTACAAGTATGTCACTCCCGATTTATACGGACTCGACTCTTTCGAGATGAGCAGCCTGCTTTCTTTGCAGGAGGCTAAAGAGCGGAGTCTGCATGTTCAGGAGAAATCGCCGTTGATGAAAACAGAGACCGAATCGTCAAAGAAGCGGTCGAAAAATGCGATTGAGTTTAGGATCAGTACCGCCCTTCTGCGAAATGCAGTGGCCATGGTAGCAGCCATTTTCTTGTTTTTCTTTTTCTCCACTCCGATAGAGAATACCACCGTTAGCCAAGCCGAGTATGCTCGCTTGATTCCGACGGAGTTGTTGGAAGTCTTCGATGGAGGAAATCGGGGAACGATTCAGTCAACTCAGAAGGTTGCCGCTCAACAAAAGGCTCATCCGGTCGCAAAAACCGATTCTCAGAAGTTAACGTCGAAAGATGTGAAGACCTCTCACCCTATAAAGGTCAAAGAGATTAAGGTCTCGGCTTCTGAAACACCGAAAACGTCGTCTACATCGGAAATCGTTTCTAAGTCGTCTACAACTTCAGCAACACCTTCTTCGGGACGTCAAGCGGAAGTGGCAACCGGAAATGCGACTACAGGAAATCCTTACCATATCATTGTGGCATCGAGCATCAAACAAGGTGCTGCTCAAGCTTTGCTCGATCAGTTAAAGAAAGATGGATATACTCATGCGCAGGTATTAAAGGGTGGTGTGATACGAGTGAGTATCTCGTCCTATTCTACTTATCAGGAAGCCAATAAGCAACTGAACCAATTGAATAAAAATGAGGCGTATAAAACAGCTTGGATCTTACGCCAATAAAAACCGATCGGACAACGGTCGAACAGAGCTTTGAAGAGCAGAACTTTGATCTCTATCGTGATCAGACGATGATAAGACTATGGTCGTTGATCGTGATTGATTGTAAAAGAAGAGTCGCAAAAGACTGTTGGCCAAACTCTGAAAATTAAAAATTCCATAACGAAAATGTCGTCCAAGCGAATAACTAAAAAGATATATGAAAAGAATTCTTTGCCCCAAATGTGAAAATTACCTCTATTTTGATGAAACGAAATATACCGAAGGACAGTCTTTAGTGTTTGTTTGTGAGAACTGTGGAAAGCAGTTTAGCATTCGTCTAGGCAAGAGCAAGGTGAAAGCGATGCGGAAAGAGGAAGATCTTGAACAGGAAGCTGAAGCACTTAAAGAGGAGTATGGCTATATTGCGGTCATCGAGAATGTGTTTGGCTACAAACAGGTTTTACCATTGCAGGAGGGTGATAATGTGATCGGACGGAGATGCGTTGGTACTACGATCAATACGGCCATAGAGTCGGGTGATATGAGCATGGACAGACGCCATTGCATCATTAACGTGAAACGCAATAAGCAAGGAAAGCTGATCTATACGCTTCGCGATGCTCCAAGTTTGACGGGAACGTTCTTAAAGAACACGATCTTGCGTGATAAAGATCAGATCAGATTGGAGGATGAAGCGATTGTAACCATCGGAGCAACGACCTTTATTCTGCACATGGCGAAATAAAGCGGTACGATTGTTCGGGTTCTCTGATCGCTAGAGAAAGATATAAATAGCACACTGTGGTATGACTCATACGGCAGTGTGCTATTTTCATGTGACAATGTCCTATTTTCGCGTGACAATGCCTTATGTTATTACGGCAATGCCTTATGTTATTACGGCAATGCCGTGTTTTTTTGCGACAATGTCGTATTATTCTTTGTATATCTTCTTAATCGTCCTTGTCTGCAGTGTTATATGCAGTCTTATATGCAGTCTTGCCTGCGGTGCTATATGCCGTGTTATACGTAGTGTTATATGTAGTGTTATATGCCGTCTTGTCCCTAATTAAACCGACTTTGAAGCAATCATGATCAAGAAGATCGGTAGGAAGTCCTTCAATTCCTGACGAAGGAAATCCATGGTTTTTTGTTTGTAGCGGTTCACCGACTTGACGCTAAGCTCCATCTCTTCGGCAATCTCAGCGTGTGTCATTCCATCAAAGAAGCTTTTCACAAAGACCTTACGGTGATTCTCCGGAAGCTTGTTCAGTGCATCATAAAGCATGTGGTAAAGTTCGTCGAGGGTATAGACGCTATCGGGTTCTTCTTCGTAGATTGGAGCTTGTACCTGGACGGCCTCGGCATAGTTCCATTCATATTCCCGATGCTTCAGATAGTTCAGACAATTGTTCCTAACACACATTTTGAGGTAGGCTAGGGTCGTTCCCGAGTCAAAGTTGATCGCCTCTTGCTTATCCCATAGCGTTGCAAAGACGTCGGAGACAAGATCTTCCCGTATGGGACGGTCGTCGATGTATCTTTTCGCATAGAGGCAAAAGGGAGCGTAATACGTTTCGTAAAGTTCCTTAAAAGCTTTTTTGCGACTGGTCTCCGGAAAAGATAGTTTCATGGCATCGAGATTTGTTCGGGCGCAAAAATAGAATAAAAATGGTAATACTTCCTAATAATTGGCAGTTATCCCACTATTTTTATGTTTTATTTTCCTTAAAGTACACTCATCTTTTCAAGTTTTTTTAAAGATTTATTTTTTATACTTCTTTTCTTTATACAATAAGGAAAGAAGCCTTGAAAGACTGTAATCATGGTTTAATCAGCGTATAAAGCCTCTCTATAAAACATGATCCTTATTGTTGAAAATACAATTAGAACTTTTTTTTTGTCCGAAGATTAAAAAAGGTTGTCCCTTTTTCCCGATTCGATTGTATTATTAATGTTATTGGAACAAAATCTTGTACGCTTTATACTATTTAAGATATGGAAAACCATACTTCCGACTTTCTATGGCGAAAAGCCCAATCTCTGATGGAAGATATCAAAGAGGTCGAATCGATCGATCTTGAGAAAGGCTATCGCAAAACACATTCTATCATCGTCGATCGGCGTAAGGAACGGATGAAACGCAACTTAATGCGTACGGCAGCGATTCTGACTTTGCCTCTGTTCCTGTTGTCGGGACTCCTGACTTATCTTTTGTTGTCTCCTTCGGAAGAGGTGGTTCGCTATGCAGAGGTTACCGCCGCTCAAGGAACCGTTGTTCGGTATGAGCTGCCCGATCATTCGACGGTATGGCTGAATGCCGGAAGCTCTTTGCGTTACCCGACCACCTTCAAAGGAGATGATCGTCAGGTGGAACTGATTGGTGAAGCCTATTTCCATGTGAAAGCCGACACCAAGCGTCCGTTTTATGTGAATACACACGATGGATTGAGCGTTTACGTCTATGGTACCCAGTTCAATGTGAGTGCTTATCCCGAAGACGATTACATCGAAACGGTATTGGAAGAGGGGAAGGTCAACGTCCTTTCGTCCGATCGTTCACATCCGGTGGTGTTGAAGCCCGGAGAGGAATTCTACTACAACAAGAGCAGTCGTCAGGGAACGAAAAATATAGTCGATGTTTATGAGAAGACGGCTTGGAAAGAGGGTAAACTAATCTTTAGGAATGCACCGCTTGATGAGGTCTTAAAGCGTCTGGAACGTCATTTCAATGTCGATATTGTCTTCAATAACCGTTCCGGAAAGGTTTACAACTATCGGGCCACCTTCCGTAATGAGACGTTACCGCAAATCCTCGATTATCTGAGTGAATCGGCAGCATTCAAATGGCAGATGGAGCCTTCCGTACGACAGTCGGACGACAGCTTTACCAAGAAGAAAATTCGTGTCGATTTATATTGATCAAACCAACTATTAAACCAATTAATGTACCACTTATTAAAAAAGGAAACAGCCTATGACATAGTGTGATAAAAGAAAAAAAAGAAGAAAACCGTTGCAGCGGCTTTCTTCTATGTAACCAAGACAAACCGGTACAGAGTCTTGCAAATTCCAACCGGATGTCAAAATCTAGTTTATTATCGTAATAACAAACTTTAGTTAACCGCAAAGTTATGAAAAAAAAATGTGCATTTATTGCATTTAAACAAAATTGTGCTTTAAATCTAAAACTACCTTTAGTTATGAGGATTAGTCTAGTCTTGCTTTTTTCCGTGATCCTGCAACTCTCTGCAAGAGACGGATATGCTCAACGCACACGCAGGTCGATTTCAATGTCGAATGCGACTATTGAGCAAGTGCTTAACCAAATTGAGAAGAGCTCGGATTATGTATTTCTATACAACGACAAAACGATTCAGGCCGACAAGATCGTATCGCTGCATAGTCGCTCTACAAGCATTAAAGAGATGCTTGATCACGTTTTCGAAGGAACAAATATAACGTATACCATTGTAGATAAACAGATCATCTTATCGACTCAGAAGGCTCCTGCTGCGCCACAACAAGCTTACCTACAAATCAAAGGGGTAGTGAAAGACAATCATGGTGAACCGATTATCGGGGCCAATGTGAAGGTGAAAGGTACGACGGTGGGTAGCATAACCGACTTGGATGGTAACTTCACTCTTTCGGTTCCTAAGGGAGCTCTCTTAGAGGTTTCTTATATTGGCTACACTTCGAAAGAAGTGAAGGTGGTCGACACAAAGAGCCTGGAGGTGATCTTGGAGGAGGATACCAAGGTGCTGAACGAGGTGGTCGTGACGGCTTTGGGTATTAAGAAGGAATCAAAAGCCTTGACCTATAATGTACAGGAGTTGAAGGCAGCCGATCTTGTGACGGTGAAGGACGCCAACTTCATGAACTCATTGGCCGGAAAGGTGGCCGGGGTAACGATCAACACCAGTTCTACCGGTGTGGGTGGTAGCGCCCGCGTAGTGATGCGTGGTACCAAATCGATCTCGGGCAATAATAATGCGTTGTACGTTGTCGATGGTATTCCATTGGCTTCCTTGCAAACCACACAACCGGGGGATATGTATACCGGTATGGGACAGTCGGGTGATGGAACTTCGATGATTAACCCGGAGGACATCGAGAGCATGTCGGTCTTGAGTGGTGCGGCCGCAGCGGCGCTTTATGGTAGTGATGCAGCCAATGGAGTCATCATGATCAATACGAAGAAAGGAAAGGCCGGTAAGCTATCGGTTAGCGTTTCGAACAGTACGACATTCAGCTCGCCATTCATCTTACCGGAATTTCAAAACACCTACGGATCGAACCTTGGTGAATACTCGAGCTGGGGAGCCAAACTCGATCAGCCAAGCAATTATGATCCGGCTGACTTCTTCCAAACCGGTTATAATGTGACGAATAATGTGAGCTTGTCTACCGGATCGGAACAGAATCAAACGTATTTCTCTGCCGGATCGGTCTCTGCCAGAGGCATCATCCACAACAACGATCTCGATCGGTATAATATCTCATTTCGCAATTCAACATCGTTGTTGAACAATAAGCTACATCTCGATCTGGGCTTTATGTATATGAACGTGAAAGAACAGAACATGTTGGCTCAGGGACAGTACTTCAATCCGTTGGTGCCGGTTTATTTATTCCCTAGAGGGGACGATTTCAGCAAATATGAAACGTTCGAACGGTATAACCCGACTCGTAACTTCAAGACTCAATATTGGTCGTATGGCGATCAAGGTATGCAGATGCAAAACCCGTATTGGGTGACTGAACGTAATAAGTTCAATAATGACAAGAACCGTTTCTTGATCAATGCGGGATTGAAATATGATATTACAGACTGGATGAATATCTCGACTCGTGTGAAATATGACGGCAATTTCGAATTACGTTCACAGAAGTTCAGTGCATCGACTCTGGGACTGTTTGCCGGTCCGCAAGGTGAGTATCGTCGGGATAACCTGAAAGCGGTACAGATGTATGGTGACGCCATGTTGAGTATCAATAAGTATATTGGTGATTTCTCTATCACTTCTACCATCGGAGCAAGCATACGTGACGTTCAGTACGATCTTTCTCAAATAGGCGGATCACTACAGAGCGTGCCTAACTTGTTTACGTTTGGTAACTTAGGCAATTTGCGTACGCTGCAACAAGAGGGATATCACGATCAAACCCAATCGCTCTTTGCAACGGCTCAAGTGGGGTATAAGAGTATGATCTATCTTGATCTAACCGGACGTGCCGATTGGGCTAGTCAGCTGGCCGGTTCTAAGGTAAAGGTTATTCCTTATCCTTCGGTCGGATTGTCGACCATCTGGACGGAGATCTTTCCGATCCGGTCGAATGTGCTTTCATTCTTGAAAACGCGTCTTTCATATAGCGAAGTCGGTAATGCTCCGATTCGTTTCATCTGTAACCCGGGATACGACTTGAAAGGTGGCTATCCACAGACAACGACTTATTTGGCCGATGATGATATTCGTCCGGAGTTGACGAAGTCGTATGAAGCCGGTTTGAGTGCTAAACTCTTCAACAATAAGCTGAACGTTGAGCTCTCGGTTTACAAATCGTCGACTTACAATCAGTTGTTTAACCCCTCGCTATCGTCTAGTACCGGTTATACGAGCTATTATGTCAATGCCGGACGCGTTGATAACAAAGGATTGGAGTTGACCTTGGGATTGAATCAAAATCTTGGTCCTGTGAAATGGAACTCTAACCTGACTTATTCGATCAATAGAAACAAGATTGTACAGTTATTGCCCGAAACGATGACTCCGTTGGGGACGACTGTTTCGATGTCTGAGATGTACGTAGCCGGAACAGATGGTTATCGGATGATCTTGAAAGAAGGCGGCTCGATGGGTGATATTTATGTCAATACTTTGAAAACCGACGAGCATGGGTATTACATTGTCGATATTGTGTCGCAAAAGGTAACGGCCGATCCGAACCATTTTGTGAAAGCCGGAAATTCAAGTCCGAACTATACGCTCGGCTGGAGAAACAACTTTGAGTTCAAGGGACTGAATGTCGGCTTCTTGATCAACGGTCGTTTTGGTGGTGTCGGCGTTTCGGCCACTCAAGCTAAGATGGATGCCTATGGCGTATCTAAGGCTTCGGCAGATGCTCGCGATAACGGAGGGGCTTTGGTGAACGGTGAGCGTATTCCTGCAAAAGATTTCTATACGACTACCGGAGGCGGTATCTCGGGTATCGGATCGATGTATGTGTATGATGCCACAAACATTCGCTTGGCCGAAGTTTCCTTGTCGTACAACCTTCCAATTCAGAAATGGTGTCCGTTTATCAAAAACGCGGAGGTTTCACTCATCGGACGTAACTTGCTGATGTTCTATTCTAAAGCTCCTTATGATCCGGAAGCTACAGCTAGTACGGGTACTTACTTCCAAGGGATCGACTACTTTATGCAACCGAGCTTAAAGAACCTTGGATTCTCTGTTAAATTGAACTTCTAAATCTAATACACATGATAATGAATAAACTACATAAAACAGCTTTTAAAGGGCTTTCAGGATTCGGAGTGGCAGCATTGATCATGCTCTCACAGACGAGTTGTACGGATCGTTTTTTAGATTACAATACGAACGAGCATCAGGCGTCTGATGAGATGATGCAATGGGACAATCTTTCTACCGGATCGTACTTCGTACAGATGCAGAAGAATGTCTTTGTCATCGAGCAATTACCTTCTATCGGAGCGGATGCATATCAAACCATTCAGAACTTGGCAGGCGATGTCTACTCGGGATATATGGGAGCATGCGGCACTTGGAATGGTGGCAATAACAGTACAACTTACAATTTGAGTTTGGACTGGAATAGCACAGCTTTCGAACGCGCATTTGTCGGGGTGATGCCGGCGTGGAAGGCCATCTCAAAACAGGCGAAAGAGAATCAACAACCACAAGTCGAAGCTTTAGCTACCATCGTAAAGGTGGAAGCGATGCACCGTACTACCGATTTGTATGGTCCGCTTCCTTATCTGACATTTGGTAATGGCAACGTGAAGAATAACTATGACGGTCAGAAGGAGATCTACGATGCGTTCTTCGAAGAGTTGAATCAAGCCATCGAGGTACTGACCGATTTCAATCAGAAAGATCCTGCAGCTAAGGTTTTAGAGAACTACGATTTTATCTTTGCCGGGAATGTGGCGAACTGGATCAAATTTGCCAATACGCTTAAACTTCGCTTGGCGATGCGTATCGTCTATGCCGATCCGGCTAAGGCTCAAGCTATGGCTGAAGAGGCTGTCAACCATTCGGTTGGAGTCATCACAGCGGCTTCTGAGACCGTGAAACTGAATCATACGGAGAAGCTGACCTATCGTCACCCGTTGTATGTGATTGGTCAGGGAGAGTTTAACGATGTACGCATGGGCGCTACCATCGATTCATATATGAACGGGTATAGCGATCCGCGATTGGGCTCTTATTTCAAACTGTCGACCGGCGGAAAATATACCGGTATTCGTAATGGTATCAACATCATTCGTGAGAAGTATGCCGAGAAAGCACCATTTTCTGATTTGAATATCAATGCTTCTAGCGATTTGGTCTGGATGAATCCGGCCGAGAGTTATTTCCTACGAGCTGAAGGAGCCTTACGCGGTTGGAACATGGGGGCTACGGCACAGGCGCTTTATGAGCAGGGCGTGAGAATTTCCTTTGCTTTCTCAGGAGCGAGTGGGGTAGATGCTTATTTACAAAACGATACAGCTGTTCCGATGGCTTATACCGATCCGTCGACTTCAGGTAATAGCATTGCTGCCGGTGATCCGTTATTGGGCACGATAACCATCAAATGGGCCGATGCGGATAACTTCGAGCGTAAGCTTGAACGCATCATCACTCAGAAGTGGTTGGCTATTTTCCCGGATGGTCAGGAGGCTTGGTCGGAGTTTCGTCGTACAGGTTATCCTAAGGTGTTCCCGGTGAAAGTAAACAATAGTGGTGGTAAGATCAATACTCAACGACAGATCCGTCGCATGCAGTTCCCAAATACAGAATATCGCGACAATCGTGAGGCTGTAGAACAAGCAACCACGCTACTCGGTGGTGAGGATAACGGTGGAACGCCATTATGGTGGGATAAAAAGAATTAACCTTGATCTATTAAACGATTTATTGATATGAAACTAATAAACAAAATAACAATATTCTTTTCTGTAATCGGGTTATCATGGGGAATGGCTTCTTGTGATACAGAGGTTGAGAATCTACCGGTACAGAAACCATATACTTATAGTGATCGATATTACGAGAACTTACGTGATTATAAGAAGTCGGATCATGCCGTCTCGTTCATGTGGTTTGCCGATTATTCAGCGACGCATAGCATGGGACTTCATTTTCTGGGCTTGCCCGATAGCTTGGATATCTGTAGCTTATGGGGTGGCATTCCGTCGAATGTGAAAGATAAACCCAACACGTTCTATAATCCCAAGGTACACGAAGAGATGCGCTTTTGCCAGCAGGTCAAAGGTATGAGGCTGACGTATGTGACTATTCCCAATACCAATGGCGATTGGGCTAAAGAGTTCATGGCATTGCCCGAAGAAGAGCGTATTCCTGCGTTAGGTGATCATTTTCTGAAGATTATTTACGATAACGATCTGAATGGTATTGACTTAGACTATGAGATTGACGGTTGTTGGTTACATGGCGATCCATTTGTTCGTCTCATCGAATATCTTGGACAACAAATCGGGCCAAAGGGTAAAGACAGCTCTAAACTTCTGATTGTCGATGGTTGGCCCATCAATGGGGGATACGAGTATTTGAGTTATTTCGTGTCTCAGGCTTATGCCAGTTCGGGAGCAAGTGATTTACAAAACCGATTCAATCAAGTCTATTCGCATGGTTTAAATCCCGAACGTTTCATTGTGACGGAGAATATCGGGGACTATTATGCTACCGGAGGTACAGCTTTCACCGAAGCCGATGGAAATACTCTCAGTGGCTGGGGCTTGGGTGATCAACGGTTGTATTCCTTAGAAGGGATGGCTCGTTGGAATCCGACTCAAGGGCGTAAAGGAGGCTTTGGTGCATTCTACGGTCAGCGCGATTATGGAAATGATCCTCCGTATAAATGGTTCCGTTATGGCATTCAATGTGCGAATCCTTCAGTTAAGTAATCTATTAAATCAGATGTCATGAATAAAAATATCTTTGCTAAATATCTTCCGGTCATCTTGTTCTCTTTATCGGCAGGCTTAAGCTCTTGCGATGAGAAACATTATGATTTCGATGGAGGTCCGGGAACCATCTATGTCAGTACCCCGACCTCAACTCAAGTGAACAGTACGCCCAACACTTTTGTCGGTCATGTTTTGAAAACGCCTGTAGGGGTCGTTGGACAGGTCAAGGCTGAATTTCCGATTCGGTCGACGGTTTCGGTTAAAGAGAACACCACCGTTAGTATTGGAGTCGATAATGGATTAGTCGATGCATACAATCAGAAATACGGTACCACTTACTCTACTTTACCGGCCGATATGGTCGAGGTGAGTAATCAAAATCTGGTGATTGCAACCGGCCAATACCTCTCGGCGGATTCTGTGAAACTCAATATTAACACCGAAAAGGTGGCGACTCTCGAATCGAAGATCTATCTAGTGCCGGTGAAGATCACTGAAGTTAAAGGTTCGCTTCAAATCAGTGAGAATTACCATACGGTGTATCTGTTAGTGAACATTGCTGAGGATACCGATAACATCTGGGATGTGACTCCGGAAGAGAAGGGTAACTTGTTGGGTACCGAACGACAAGCTTGGACGGTGACCACCGCCAATTCCTCGTTCGGTGGTTCTGTCGGTGTTTTGTTCGATGGGAACTCCAATAACTATCTCAATTATCGCATTCAGAGTTACGATGAGAATACCGGTTTTACGGTCGATATGCAACAAAGCTATCAGACGCTAAGCGGACTGAAAATTGAGTATTATTCTTCGTCTTATGGAATTAGAGAAGCCGAAATCTACACCAGTGAAGATGGCAATGAATGGAACCTGCAAGGTCATGTGAATAATACAAACGGAACTTGGGATCTTGCTTTCTACAGTCCGGTATCGGCACGTTATCTTAAGTTTGTGGTTCGTCAGGTTGCCTCTTACGGCGTGTATTTTAGAGAATTTAATGTGTATACAAAATAAAAAGACAGATGAAAAAACTATTGATATATTTTTCTTTTCTTGGAGCACTCCTCTCAGGATGTCAAGAAGCTGCTCAGCATAAAGATGTTCTACTATTTACGGGAACCGAATCTTCACCAGCCGTTAAGTTTGTGGTGGAAGAGCCAAGAAGTATGGGGGTTACTGTAAGTGCAACCGATAAAGTCAAAAGAGACACGAAGGTTAGCCTAGCTGTGGCAAAGGATCTGTTAGAAGCATACAACCGGAAGACCGGACGTCAATATGTGTTGCCTCCCGACGGAACGTATGAGTTGGAAAGCAAAGAGACCGTGATTAAATCGGGACAGACCGTCTCTGAAGCTGTTCGATTTAACTTGAAATCGTTCGACGGTTTTGAAGAGGGTAAGATCTATTGTGTGCCGCTCTCTATTCTTTCTACCGATGGCGATATGCCGGTATTAGAAGCCTCACGTACGATGTTTGTCGTGATCAATCGCACCATTGTGAGCCGTGCCGTCGATTTGAAAGGACAGTATGCCTTCAACGTGCCGTTGTTTAAGACCGATCCCCGTGTGTCGGCAATAGGAGCCGTTACGATGGAGATCCGTGTACGTGCCAATAGCTTCCCTTCGGCCAATGCGAATCCGGGAATCTCTTCACTGATGGGTATTGAAGAAAACTTCTTATTCCGTTTCGGAGACATCAGCATTGAGAAGAATCAACTTCAGTTGGCACCGGCGATGATTGGTGGCAAGAAATATTTCACCACCGGAAATACTCGCTATCAGCCCAACCATTGGCATCAAGTTGTTTGTGTATACGATGGTGCATCGGTTGCCATCTACGTCGACGGAAACCTAGATGTGAAGTTCGGTGCAGGTCCCGGAACCATCAACTTTAATGTTGACTATTTCGATGGCTTCTGGTTTGGACAGTCCTGCGGAGGTCGTCGTCTGAATGGAGCAATCAGTGAGGCGCGTTTCTGGACGAGAGCGTTGACCATGCAAGAGATTCAAGACAACGCTTGTTATGTCGATCCGAAAACTCCGGGCTTACTAGCTTACTGGCGTTTTAATGCGGTACAAGAAGATGGAAAAACAGTCCGTGATGAAACAGGTAATGGTTTCGATGCAATCGCAACCACAACCAATATTCAGTGGATTGATAACGTAAAATGTCCTTTCTGATTTTGAGGGCATCTTAATAAAAGTAAAGTTAACAGCTGAACTGTGCAGCTATCGGTTAGTTGCACAGTTCTTTTCTTTATACACAGAAGATTAAAAACCAATGATTGACAAGGTCCTTTTGAACTTTAAAATTTGAACTTCTAAATTTGAACCCCTGAATCCGGAAAGTTCACCAGAACCTAATGATGCATTTACTTATACTTATGAAAAGATCAATTTCTTTCTCTTTCTTAATTCCCTTCACGCCCTCTTTCTCGATTTGTCTGGGTTTGCTCTTGACTTGTGGCGTCTTTACCGTCCAAGCGACTAATCGTCCGAAATACCGGAATCCGGCTTTGTCGGTCGAGCAGCGAACGAACGACCTTCTACGACGTATGACCCTTGAAGAGAAAGTCGGTCAATTGCTTTGTTTCTTAGGGTGGGACATGTATCAAACCGATCGGCAGTCGGTTGGCGTTTCCGATAAGTTTCGTGACATGATCGAGCGCTATCACGCCGGCATGCTCTGGGCAACCTTTCGTGCCGATCCATGGACGCGGAAAACATTAGAGAATGGTCTGACGCCCTCGAAAGCAGCCGAAGCAGCCAATGCTCTGCAACGCTTTGCCATCGAACATTCCCGTCTGGGTATCCCGGTTTTTCTGGCTGAAGAAGCGGCTCACGGCCATATGGCTATTGGTACGACCATCTTCCCAACTAGCTTGGGACAGGCAGCTACTTTCAACACCGAACTGATTAAAGAGATGGGACAGGTCATCGGAAAAGAGTTGCGTGCTCAAGGAGCGCATATTGCTTACGGGCCAATCCTCGATCTATCCAGAGACCCACGTTGGTCGCGTGTCGAGGAGACCTATGGTGAAGATCCCGAGCTCGTCTCTGCCATGGGCGAAGCCTTAGTCAGAGGATTGGGTGGGGGAGATCTGACCTCTCCACATGGGGTGATCTCGACCTTAAAGCATTTTGTGGCCTATGGCTCTCCTGAGGGGGGACAGAATGGCAACCCGTCGGTTGTCGGGACTCGCGACTTGCACGAGAATTTCCTTTATCCGTTTAAGACCGCGATCGACGCCGGTGCTTTGTCGGTCATGACCTCCTATAACTCCATCGATGGAATCCCATCGACCATGAATAAGCATCTGCTGACCGATGTTCTGCGTCGCGCATGGCACTTTAAAGGCTATGTCGTGTCCGACTTATACAGCATAGAAGGTATCCGGTCGAGTCATTACATTGCCGAGAGCGATCAGGATGCTGCGATCAAAGCGATAGAAGCCGGCACCAATGTTGATTTGGGAGGTGAAGCTTTTGCGCGTCTGGTCGATGCTGTTCGTTGTAAGAAGCTCGACGAGAAAGTTGTGGATCGCGCCGTTCGTTACGTTCTCGAACTTAAGTTTCGTATGGGACTGTTCGACTCTCCTTACGTTGATTCGGAGACTGCTCGGAATGACGTTGCACAGCCTGCACACCTTGATTTGGCACGACGCATCGCCCAACAGTCGGTCGTCTTGCTCGAGAACAACCATCAAATTCTACCGTTAAGGCGCACCCATCTTCGTGTAGCCGTTGTCGGTCCGAATGCCGATAATCAGTACAATCAACTCGGTGATTATACCGCTCCGCAACCCGAAGCCGCCATCACCACAGTCCTCGAAGGCATTGCTCAGAAGGTTGGGAGCGACCATGTGATTTATGCCAAAGGCTGTGCCATCAGAGATACGGCGAACAGTGCGATTCCCGAAGCGGTTAAAGCCGTTCTTCAAGCCGATGTAGCTGTGGTGGTAGTCGGTGGTTCGAGTGCCCGCGATTTCAAAACCACCTATAAAGAAACCGGAGCGGCAGAAGTGGCAACCACATCCGTTAGCGACATGGAATGTGGTGAAGGATACGACCGTGCCAGCCTCGATCTACTGGGGCGACAGATGGAACTTCTTGCTGCTATTAAGCATACCGGTAAGCCGATGATTGTGGTCTACCTTCAAGGACGTCCGCTCAATATGAATTGGGCTTCAGAACATGCCGATGCCCTGCTGACCGCTTGGTATCCGGGTCAGGAAGGTGGCACGGCCATTGCCGATGTCCTCTTTGGCGATTATAACCCAAGCGGACGTTTACCGATTTCCGTTCCACGACAAGTGGGACAAATACCTTGCTACTATAATCGTAAGCACCCTAAGTCCCACAACTATGTCGAGATCGCTTCCGATCCGCTTTATTCGTTTGGATATGGAAAGAGCTACACCACCTTTGCTTACGACGATCTACAGATCGACTCCATCGGTGAATGCCGCTACGCCGTTCGTTTTAAGCTCACCAATATCGGAGCATACGACGGAACAGAGATTCCTCAGCTCTATCTTCGGGATGAGTATGCTTCTACCGTTCGTCCGCAAAAACAGTTGAAAGCTTTCCGCCCGATCTTTCTCAGACGTGGCGAAAGTCGATCGGTTGTCATGACCTTATCCAAAGAAGCATTCAGTCTGATAGATCCCGATTTGAAGCGCGTTGTAGAGCCCGGCGATTTTAAAATCATGATCGGCCCTTCTTCAGCACAGGTCGCTCTAGAAAAGACATTACGGATTCATCGAGGCTATGTCTGCACCGATGAACCCGTAACAAGATCCTTTAAACTAAAAAAATAAGATTCTTTTTTCGATAACTGGTTAGTTGGATTGGTCCCTTCTCTAAACTCTTTTATGGGTTTTGAGGAGGGAACTTTCTTTCTCCAAGGTCTCTTCTTCAAAAACAGTCCTTAAAGAACACTTCCTAAAGAACATTCCCAAAATGACGTTTTCAAAATGACGTTTTCTCAAGAATCTTTTCTGTAAAAAGCCTTGAAAGGAAAATCTTTAAATGGAGTCCCTCTAACGTCCTAAGTAACCCTTTAAGGCACGATAAATGAGACCGCCTCTACCGTCTGGGCATTGAGGTTTGGGAAGATCATCTTGTCTTCTTTTACATCGTGATACTTATTGCTAAAGAAAGAATCGCCGTATGCCCTAGCAAATACCGTTTCGCCTTTCTTGAAGCCCATCGCATACAGATCGCTTGCTTTCACTGTCCATTCAAACGGATTGATCTGCGCTGTTTGAGTCTCAGAATAAGCCCTATAATTCTGGTGGCTCACGTCCTTATTCGTTGAGTAGAAGAAACGAAGGTATCGTCTATTACCGCCATACGCCTCCGGATCTGTCTCAGCTAGAATCTTCACCTGATCCACCTCAGCGATCGACGAAAGCTTAGTGATTCCGGTCGTACTCTTAGCCCCTAACGACGGTAATCCGCTGACAAAGGTTAGTAGCTCACCACGAACATGCTCAACGCTCTCTTTGATAAAAGTACCGTATCCACTTTTTTCAAAACGCAAACGATAAGTTCCCGGTGGGACATGCGTCAATCTAAAGCGTCCGCTCAATTCGGTTTGTGTAGAGATCTCCGGTGAAGTCCCTTCCACGGTCACTTTCATGCCACCGGCTTCAACACTATGTGTTAAGTCGTCGTATAAATGCACTGTTCCCGCAATATCTCCATACTCTTCAGGTATATCCTCGTGACGTTCTCCACTACTACAAGCCGTCATCACAACGGTCATCAACAATAACTTAAAAAAAACTTTCATACACTATTTTTTGTTTCGGGGCGCAAAAGTAAAGAATTATTCGCAACTACCAAGCACACCTTATCGATCAAGATCTTATAAATAATGAACGTTAACAGAATCACGTCATTTTTTAACGTCATCCGATTGGGGCCAGACCGATAAGTCACAAAGAAACTCGACCGACCCACCAGACCTGAGAATAAAAACGTTATAGCTTAGAACACCCCATAAAAAAAGGCCATCTCTTGGCTCCATGTTGAGCTTAGAGATGGCCCTGTTTATCGACTATGCAGCCTTCTGCTTTTAGCGGCTGCCGACTAGACGTTCTTCAATGTCATTTTGATCTCTCTTTGTCGCCCCCTTTTAGGTTCAGTGGCTTCCATTCATCAAGACCAGATCAAACGTGACCGCTATTTACGATGACCGGGTGCAAATTTCTTTGCCGATTTCTCACCGTACACCTTTTTAGCTTGTCCCGGAGGCATGGTCTTTTCGGTTTTGCCCTTCTGCTTTCTTTTCATGTGATGTCGTGGGGTATAACAAGCCGATAAGCCGAAACACAACAACATTAACAAAATAACTTTATTTCTCATGAGTGTTTATTTTTAGTGGTGACCCTCGATTGCCCTATTTTCTGTTTCTTTATGGCGCAACGAGTTTATTTTTTTAAATAAAATGCCGAATTGATATAGTTGATATGATATACAGAATCCTGTTTGAGTCCCATGCTTTCGAAAACGAGCAATGCCGAATCCAATTCAACTTGCATCATTGGGGAGTAATCGCGTTTCATGTCGATCGTATCCGAGAACGTCAGTCCCACTTTTCTCATCTGCTGTTCGGCTAGTGATCGAACATCAGCTTGATAGATAAGTTTGCTTTGTCTATCGTATACCAATAATGAATCGTTTCTCAAATCAAACCTCATCATACCTTTAACCTCATGCCCAAAAACAGGTTCAACCGATTTAAACCCTTCGGTCAAGACCGGTTCCTGCAATTCGAAATCATGATACTTAGTGACCACTTCCTTCTTTTGATCCGTTCCCCGTTTTGCTTGTGAGATCCGTTCAATATCCGCTGCCGAGAATCCCGGGATATAAGTCACCGCTCCAAACAACGGAATAGCCATGAGCAGGACGTAGAGGTAACGTCCCGTCTTTCGAGTGAAGAATAGAAATGCACTTAACGTCAGCACTACGGCTGTCACGACCAGATAGACCCGTTCGACTGTAAAGCCATACTCGTTGATCCGGTACAGTGTGCCGACCCATAGCATAGCCAAGGGTGGGAGAGCAATCCAAGAGGCCCGGTTATAAAACCAAGCATAAGCCCGTTGCCCCATCATCGGGCGACACCCTTTCAGCATAAACAAGGCGATAGAGAAACAGATTGTAATCATCGCCAAATGTCCCTTAGGTAATACACCGGTCAGCGTAATTTTAGCAACATAGACATACAAGATGGCACAATAGATCAGTAATGCCGGCGACAAGACATAATTCAGCAATGCTCTCGTCACCTTATCGGGAATGAAGTTCTCGGTCTTCTCACGATGGAACATCATGAACAATAACGGAAGCTCGACCATAAACACCAATGGGATGATATAAGCCAAGAATCGTGTCATCTGAGTTTGCCAAATCTCGAAAATGCTTTGTATCGAGAAGAAGATGGAGATCAGCAGTAGTTGAGTGATTAAGCTCAAGGCCCCGGCAAATACGAGCGAACGCAAAAAGCGCAGCACCGTGTTGACGAAACGATCATTATCCGCCTGCCACTTGCTGATGAAGTAGAGGGCAAAGAAGACTCCAAAGTTGACCATGTAGAACGAAAACTCCCGAGGCTCTTCCGTCCAAGCAAACGGGATGATTAATAACCATGAAGCATAATAAAACCATCTCAGCGGCTTCTTATCCAACGAGCATTGGTTGAGGGTATAAGAAAAGATAAAGAGTATCGGGAAATAGTAAGGCAAGCTCTGCCAGCCGGTGATCACCTTTTCAAAGACCAGATATTGAATGATGCAACTTGCTAAAGCAATCAAAATTTCCACGGGATTCGATCGGATAGCCTCTTGAGCCTGTTGTCGAATTTCAGTCAGGTACTTTCTCATATTTTTTTGTTTTAGACATTTGTTTTAGACATCTGATATCAAAAATAGAAAAAATAATCATAAAACAATTCGCTCCTGCTATAAATGATTATAACAAGAGCGAATAAAATATAGAGAGTAAGAGAACAGAGCGAGTTTAGTGGTTGCTATTGTTCTTATTTTTTGCGATCCAACCGGTCGTCGATACGCAAACCAAACAACGGGTTATTAGAAACCATTTTAGTATCATATTTAGGCAAAGTAACAACGCTACGTGTGCGTGTCAATCCCGGTTTACCGGCTCTCGCCAATGCTACGTTCAACATTGGTTCTTGTTCATCACCCAACTGATGTCCTTCTGTTGGATCATCTGAAGCTTTCACTGTTGGCTCTAACCCATAAGGCATACAAGGATTATTGCCATTCTTATCCGCATAACGATTGATCATCACATAAATGCCCCAGTTTTTTATTTCCCGTGGAGTATAATCGACTCCATTATCTGATTTATAAATATGCGAAGGAGACAAAACAGCCCCAGTGCAATATTTCCCATGCGTGTTCTCACTTCCAATCAACTCAACATCCATAAAGGGCATTAGGCCGATCAGCAAAGATTCCGATGCAGAAGCTGAATATCTACTAATTATACCATAAATCTTCGTTAAGCCAATATTTGCACCTTCTGTACTTACTGTTTTCACGACTCCATTCTCATCTTCAATCTCAAAACTCGTCGAGAAATAAGTATTTGTGCTCTGTCCATGTTGCTTGAAGTAGTCCGTATATTTCTTATTCCATATTTCTGTTTGATAAAGGCCTTTGGCGTTAACTTCACTTTCCGGTGCAAACATCGAAGCTAGAATATTCTCTGTTGTAACCGACCCGCCACCATTGTAACGTAAGTCGAGAATTAGCTCCTTTACCCCCTGAGCCTTAAAGCCCTTACAGATATCAATCAATTTAGGTACAGAAATCATGTTAAAGCTGCTATAAGCCAAATAGCCGACTTTCTTCCCATTACAGTCAAATACTTTAGAGACAAGAATAGGATCTTCGTACATTTTAGTAGCCGTAATTTGTACTTTATTTCCCAACTCAATACCATTTCCCGTCGATATTCCCATCCCTAATATTATAGAAGAACTATTAAGTGCTTTCATATAGTTCTTTTCAGTAATCTCTGCATTATCTAATGTCACGATTATATCTCCTCGTTTCAATCCTGCTCTTTGAGCTGGTGAATTCTGATAAACATGGCTAATAATGAAAAAGTATGTTTCAGTATTTGAAAACTTGCCCAACAATAAATTATAGCCAAAAGTTGTTTCTACTCCGATAACGCTATTCATAAAACTTGTATAGTCATTGGTTAGCATTGTCCATTTATCAACCTCTTTCCAACTTGTGTGATAACGTATTTCTTTTACAATAGAAATAGGATCAAATTTGCCGGACAATTTGTTTAAGTCAGCGCTTATTTCATCACTCCATAGATAGATGTCCGACAAGACATCACGTGCAAATTGGTTAGCATACATGATTTCTGTATTACCTTCCGGTTCCGGTGGATCAATGGGAATTTCATTGTCGCCGTCATTAGTTGAACAACTTGACAAAGCACCAATCAAACATAATGCGGATAAAAACACATAAATTGATTTCATAAAAAAATATTTAAAGGTTTTATAAACACAAAGTAAATAAAACAAAAAATATAATCAAATAAAATCGTCAATAAAAAATAAACTATTTTCCAGATAGATAAAAAAGCATTTAAGTTGGGTTATTTCAAATAGCTATTATTTCAAATAGCATTATTTTAAATTGGTCTATTTTAGGCTTGGATCTTGATCGGCAAGTCGAACCAGAACATCGTACCTTCCCCCAATTCCGATTTGACCCCGATGGTACCACCCATTTTCTGAACCAATTCTTTGCAAATGGCCAGTCCAAGACCCGCTCCCTGAGTATATTCGTCTACCTTGAAGAAACGGTTGAATACCTGACTTAGCTTCTCTTTGGCTATTCCGCATCCGGTATCCGCTACATAAAAGCGCACCATGGACTGATTTCCAATCGTCCGATAGCCATAAGTGATTGTTCCCCCCTCCAGCGTAAACTTCATGGCATTCGACAGGAAATTATGAATAACCTGCAATAATTTTCCACGATCGACCGACAAGAGAATGTCAGGGGAGTTTGACTCAAAAACAATATTGAGTGGTTTTGAAAGTTTTACAGAAAACATCTCTTTCACCTCGTTCATGATTGGCATCAGGCGAACCTCCTCAATATTCAAGTGGTTGTTCTCGCTTTCCATCACAGAAAGATCGAGCACATCATTGATCAACTGCAGCAGTAGACTATTATTCGTTTTAACAATATGCCGATATTCATCCATATCCTCTTCGGGACAGTCGCCCGAAGCGATGATATCCGAGAAGCCTACAATCGCATTCAACGGCGTTCTGATCTCGTGACTGATATTCGCCAAGAAAGCCGACTTCAAACGATTAGCCTCTTCCGCCTTCTCTTTAGCCAATTGGAGCTCCTGCATAATCTGACTCATGCGTTCAATCTCGCCCTTCTGCATGATTCTGATCTTCCGAAGCATTAGGATACGTCCAAAGCTATATCCCAGAAGCAAGATCACGATAAAACCTGCACTCAAGATCAATCCCTTATGCTCCTTCCAAAGCGAATAAGGCTGATTGTAGAAGAGGGGAGTCATCTGTAGATTCTTCAAGTCGAGCTTCCGTCGATCGACCTCCGCATAGTTTAAGATAGGCTGTGCGGGAATGCTCACCACTTGCGATTTATAGTGACGGTTGAATAGATTGTCCTTACAAACCTTTCCGATGGTCTCTACAATATCGGTCCACAGTGGAAAGTAACCTCCCAGTAAACCGGCTTGCGGTATTAAACCGGCCTGATCCAGCAGTCCATCGTAAAGCGTGAACACTGGACTTGGGGAGAGCTGACTGATTAAGCTCGGTAACTTTAAATAATATTTCCGATCCTTATTGGTATCCCGATATATGCTCCATGAGGCGAATATCACAGCCGAGTTCGGTCGGTTATCACTGATCGAGTCGATTAATTGAGTTGTCGTAAGCTCACGACTTGACCAAATCTTCAATTTAATCTCCGGGAAATATTTCGTTAAGTAAGATTGCATCTTTTGTGTATATTCCATGTTATCCCATAGATGATCACACACATAGAGAACCTCCTTCAAGTTGGGCACGATCTGCTTCATCATCACCAGCGAATAGTAGTAATAAGGCGAAGCATAGATGATCGTCATATTTTTGCGATTCTCGAACTTAGAAAGGTGAGTCCAATCCCTAGGACTTCCGGGAGTCTGCTTGAAATACTCTTCAGGCGTACCGATGTACTGACCTTCAGCAAAAAGAATCGTTTTAGTCTCAGGATACAGTGCGAACAAATCCGCATTCAGCAGTTGAAAAGAAGAATTAAAGAGATATAATACCAGATCGACCTTAACCGATTTCAGTCGACTCAAAGCTTGTTCTTTCACTTTGTTAAACTCTTTGAAGGAATTCAGTGCCCTGACATTTAGGTTGATACTGTTAAACTCAACGTCGACCATAGCAGACCCTATTCGATCCTTAAGCTCTTCTACAACCGCTTTATAATGAATATTTTCCTTAGAAAATGAATTAACAATGAGGATTGAATATTTCTTTTTGGGGATGGCGAAAATAGCCCCCTCGATGAGAAAGAGGAAGCCGATTACAAGAATAATTTTAGAGAACACGAAAGCATTTTTTTCAAGTATAAGCTTCATTCTTTTTAAGTTTTCGATTTGAGAAAAAACACACCTAAATGTTTGTTAAAGTAGACACAAATATAAAAGATATTCAACATACAAAAATTGGAAAAAATAATAAATAACTGTAAAAAAAAGCAATTAGAGTGCGTACTTTCCTTGATGAAATTGAGATCTCGCTAGACGCTGCTAACACTAAAAGGCGTTGAAGGTTGGGGCAGTTACGTTGGAATTTCCACCTTCAACACCCCAAAAATCACCATTAGTCGGAATATGGGAACTACTTGATGAATCTGACGAAAGTCGTATTACACAATTAAAGAAGGCTGCAGAGCAATATGTCATTAATAGGCAAGAAAATTTAACCAGAGGTGAAGTCGATTATTTAGTTCAAATAAATACCGGGAATAAGGCTTTTGCGGGCACTGACCGGTTTATTAAAATACTATTCAAAGGGATACTCAAAGGGGAAAAAGTACAGTCAGAATTTCTTGATTTTAATACCGAAGGCTTTTTCGAAAGAGGCTCATCGAAAAACTTTATTAAAACAAGAATTCCTGATCTTGGAGAAATCTATGAAATTATTGTTAGAAATGAAAATTATGATAAAAAAACAAAAGGACCCGGATGGTTTCTCTCTAGCGTTAAAATTATTCCGGAAGGAAAAAGCATAATGGCACACACACACTACTATATCTATCAATTTATATACGATGCATGGATCGAAAGCAACAAAGATGTTAATATTCATGTTTCTATTTAGTCGCCCCTTGAAAAGTTATTTATATGCGACACAATTTATTGGACCCTGCCTTAAAAGATTGTTCGTCAATTCCTCAGGCCTTATTACGCGTCTTCGATACATCTTGTTAGGTCTATTCGATACTTCGCTACGGCGTCAACTCAGCAACTATAACCCAAAACGCGAAGTATCAATCTTAGACGATTTCTTTTCTTTATATCCCCCAATGTTATATCTCACCGTCAGAACGATTTGTCTCGAATCGGTATGAATGGTTTGGTTGTAATTTTGGCTCTGTATCTTTGTGGTTGTTCTCCCTTTTCGTCCATTCAAGAGATCGTCACTCGTCAAACTCACGTTTAACCGTTTATTCGCTTCCCATACCATGCCCAACGAAAGGTTATACATTGGTTTGATATCATAGATCCCTTGTATCGCAGGTGTGGCATAAAACCCATTTAGCTGAACTGACAAATCCTTCTTTGCAGTCAGATAGAGATTATTGTTCATCGAAATCCGGCCAAATATCTTTTTTCTATCGAATGCCACCTCTTCCAATGCCCCTTTATCGTGAATCAAGAACCCCGACACCATCAACTTAGAATCGAGCCGTTGCCCCACCTTAAAGGGTAGAACCACCAAGCTTCCCACAATATTGTGCTTATCGAGATTAATGATTTTATAAGTTGCATGTAAGCTCTCCGGCGATTGATAAAGAGATTGCTGAATATAATCGGAAGAGAGATTACCGAACAATTGGAAAATATACCGCCCCTTTAAGATAAAACTCAATCTTCCCGAATAAATCTTTGCCGGCTTAATCTTCGGGTTGCCTTCGCTAGCCACATAATCATTCAGATAAGTGATATTAGGCGTCGTTTGCCAATACGACGGATATTTCCTCTCACTCAATAGAGAGAATTGCAGGGTTTTCATCGGAGCAATCTTGTAAACCAAGGTGAGAGTAGGGTATACCTCCCAATTTTTCCATAACGTCTGTTCGACAGTACCCGCTTTGATCTTTGCCCTATAATATTCCAACGATAAATTCGCATTAACCGAAACCTTCTTTCCCAAGTTTTGAGACCACCCGACAAAGCCGTCGACCGCATATTCAGAATGCTTTTGTGAGAAGCCTCCTTCAAGACTCTCGTCAGCCCATGTCGATTGATCATTATTCGACCGGTTTATCCTAGCATTCACCCCATAAGAGAAGACTTGTTTTCCCCTTAGGCTGTGTTGGTTGCTCATGTAAACATACCCTTGATGAACCAATTGTTTAGAGTTCGAAGTGATCTGACCGGAGGCGACTTCGGATAAGAGAATTCCCGACGAAGTTGGCTCTAAAGTATTCACCAAAAACTGATCCTTCTTGTTATTATAAAAAGAATAATTAGCACCAAGGTGAAGATTACGATGCGTATAATCGAGCGAGATATGATGCAGATCAGAAGGCCCTTCACTCTTATTCGCAGAGCTAATCTTTCGATCTTCATCAATCACGATCAATCCGGATCGTCTGGCATCAGAGCGGTTGATCGTTCCGTTGTAGGAAAGGCTCAACACATCCTTATTCTTGAAATCATAGTCGTAAGATACTCCAACGTGATGAGCTTTATAAATTCCCTTTGTTGCATTCTCAAAAGAAACCCGATGTTGATCATCGCCCAATTGATGAAACGATTCCATCTGCTCACTCGGATGTTCATGGTCATACCGAAACGAATATAAGACATTCAATGACGAATGTGCATTGGCCAATGAATAAGAGACGCTTGCCGAAGGAGAGAAATAGTACGATTGATTTCCTTCCAGCGTGATTTGTGCCTTTTGCTTCTTAACAGGACTGCGGTCGTTAGCGATAACCAAGTTGATCGAAGAGCCATTGACTCCATATTGCGGTGGCGTCACGTATAAGAGTTCCACCTGCTTGACTCGTTCCGGTGGAATATTTTTCAAGTAGTCAATCAATTGATCGGCTGTCATCGAGCTTACCCGATTATTAATGATGATCGTGGTGAAGTTTGCCCCGATAATCTGAATTTTATTCCCCATCTTCTCCACACCCGGTATCTCTCCTAAAATGTCGAAAGCATTATTGATCGGTCGATGTTTGATCAGTGTGGCGACCTCAAAAGCCAACGCTCCTTCGCGAATCCTCACAATCGGTTTGTTAGCTGTCACCGTGACCTCTTCGAGAGTCTGCGTGTTCTCTCTTAGAACATAATTGACGTGTCCCACCACATCGCTATATATCGCGTCGTAATAACCC
The DNA here is from genome assembly GCF_058683585.1 of Bacteroides sp. QWL-09. Classification (NCBI taxonomy): domain Bacteria; kingdom Pseudomonadati; phylum Bacteroidota; class Bacteroidia; order Bacteroidales; family Bacteroidaceae; genus Bacteroides; species Bacteroides sp. QWL-09. The sequence continues at coordinate 894,647 of NZ_CM178748.1, forward strand.
ATGCATGAGACCTTGAGATAGTTCTTTTTCGGGACGATATTTTTAAACACAAACTCACCATTCTGATTGGTAATCGTTCCGGTAACAAAGGTGGAGTCGACCGACCGGTACAACAAAACATTGGCCAACTCAATCGATTCTCCGCGACTGTTTGTTAGCTTACCGGCTATTTGTTGTGCGTAAATTTGCACGTTGGAAAATAGTGCAATGATCAACATCATCGCGAAGCTCATAATGGGCGTAATAATAAGATGAGTCCTAAAATGAGTTTTAAATCCAGCCCTGAGTTCAATCCAAGATTTCGATTGCTTCGTCTGTTTCATTTTTTTCATTTAATTATCCATGATTTTTAAACGTTTAGAACCTGTCTATTTCAGAGTTATTAACCCCTTCTCCTTTATACTTAATGCATTAAAGATAATTTTTGTGATAGGCCCTTCGGACGTTTCCTTTCGTTGTAAAGCATTTACCCATACATGTAAATGGAAAAGAGGTTTATTTAACCCATTTTCTACGATTATGTGTAAGTAAGTTTGTTGTCTACTTAGTTTGCTTCATTCGTTTCATTATCAATGTCTTTCTTATTATATATTAGAGATCAATTCATTACAAATATAAGAAAACTTTTAGACTAACTTCTATTTAATTGTCTCCAATTTTTAATATCATTGTTAAATGTTTATTTTTGCAGAATGAAGCCATTGCGTATAGAAAAAGAGAAAAGGGTTGTAGAGAAGATGATTCGCTTATACTGTAAGCAAAAAGGGCATCACCCCGTTCTTTGTGCGGAGTGTGCCGAGTTGCTAAGTTATGCCTTCGACCGATTGGATCGCTGCCGGTACGGTGAAGCGAAGCCCACTTGTCGCCAATGCCCAACCCATTGTTACAAACCGTCGATGCGACAGCAGATGAAAGCCGTGATGCGTTATTCGGGGCCTCGCATGCTGATCTATGCGCCAATCGACGGGGTGAGGCATTGGTGGAAAGAGTGGAGAAGGACTAATCGGGGGTGACTGTAGGCCAAATTACCTTATCGTTTCCATCTAATTTGAAAGGCAATTTGCAAATCTTATTGGTTATAATTGTTATCATTAGTTACGTAAGCTTCTATACACAGAATGGAAATTCCATCTTCTGATAATATTGGGCCATCTGTATTTTGATTATTTGTAATTTCCTCTTTATAGGTTGACAACATACTAATGATGTCATCGGATGCTCTTCTCTCATTTTTAAAACCACTTGTACGTAGATTGAAAACAGAGGTTGCTGATATTTCCAATAAATCCCAAATCATTCTTGACCAATGATCCGTTTTTATTGGCTTTGAAGAAAAAGTTCTGCCAGTGTGAAGCCCCATTAGGTCAATTAATACTGAGGCAAATAATTTTGAAGCAACGAGGGTCTTGTCTGGCATAGCACACCCCAATAAAGGTGAATCATAATATGGGGATTCACCAATTAGTAAATATTGCGCACCGGGAGTAATGGTTTTAGGAATTACACTTCTAATTTTTCCATTGAGCTTACCTGCTCTAGCGTATTTAAATCTTGGCCATTTAGTGTATAGCAATAGCTGATGTTGATCGTTAGAATGTACGGTTGTCCGGTAAATATCTGTTGTTTTCTTCGCTTGTAATAATAAAGCATTACATACATCTACATTTTCTCGTATTTCTTTATACACGATAAGCAAATCTCCTATTTCTGGTTTTTTTTCACTTCCTCTTGAGTTGCAAAACTTAGCCAATGGTTTTTGATGAATGAAACATCCCCCAATATTAAACTTTACGCTTGGAACCTCAGATTTTAATATATCCGAAAGACTGTTTGGCAATTTTTTCATTAACGCAGCAATATAATCTGGTTCATGTTTAGAGACTAAGCCTTCTATTGAGCTTTTAATAGCATCATCTATTTTTGATGATAGTTCGGCGTCATTTTTCCAATTCATAATCGTATGTTTATTTTAGATTTAAGTCATACAAAAAGTGTTTTTATGTCCATTTATAGTCGATTATCTCATTTTTGATGATTGATCTTTTTAACTCATTAACGAACTTTACCCACAAAAATAATAAGTAAATTTATCACGACATCAAATTTTTCCATCTTTTTTCTCTTTTTTTACGATGATATAAATCCCGTTTTAGTTGTTGTAATAAATAACCATCTTGTATATAAATTTATATTGATCTATTATATTTTATGAAGTCAATCTATTTTGTTTTATAAAATTATCAATTTGTAATTTTGTAGAGTTGCATGAAGTCTTTTTCTGTTTTTCTATAAAGCCGTAATAGAGTAGGAGGTAGCGTCTGTTAGCATAATCAATTATGAATTAATTTATTGAAATGAATATTAAATTACAAAATTTTAAATTGCAACTTTATTTATACTTTAAATAAAGTTGCAATTTAAATAAGTTTTCTTTATTTATGAAGAATCATTAAAGATGAGAAAGTTCTCCAATTATTACAAATTATAGTAACAAATAGACACCTAATATCCTGAGTAAGAGTTTAAACAAACGAGGATGCGGTTTGTAATAAACAAACCTAAAAATCTGGTTTATATTACGTTCAAAAATTATAAAAATGTAAAGAAATAGATTCAATTTTATATTAAATAATTTGTTTGTTTTTGTAAAACTATATAGCTTTGCATATCGTTAAATCAAATAATTATGGAACAAAAAAATGAATCAGAAAAAGCAACTGAAACGTTTTATCGTATTGAAGGTTTCATTTACTTTTCTAAGTTATCGTTTATGTACTTTCCTAACCTCAAACACATAGAGTCTGCTTGCAAACGAATGAGGGCAGAGATTAAGAAAAACGAAGTGCTGTATGATGAATTGCGTGATGCGGAGTACACAGACAAAACATTGCGTTTGACCCCTTTGCAACAGGATATTATTATTCATCATTTCGGTTACCCGGTACTCAAACCCAAAATCGACGGCGTGGCCGGCAATGATTTGTGATTTTCTTTTTTAGCCCGAACGATGGTCGTCGATCTTGTTCGGGCTTTTTTACTTTCGGCTCTTTTTGTTTTCTGCCCTTTTGCCTTTTGGCCTTTTTGTTTTTTTTATATTTATATATTCTCTTCTTTTTATATATGCCAGATCCCGTGCCACCTTCCGTCTACGATGGATTCGTAATATACTGATAACTTGTCTGTTATCAGTCAAAAAGTGATGCCAGTAGTTGTGCACCTATAAGGTTCCGGCGCTGATTTAAAACAAACATCTGATAATCAATACGGTACAAGCGTTTGAAGCAAAATTTAAGACTTGCTCTTCCTGCTGTTTTTGGGGGTCATGCCACCAAGATGCAATTTTTCGCCTTTTTCGACTTCTCCTTGGCTGTCAATCAGCCGATAAACGTTCCGCTGCGACTTTTGGGATCGCTCAAATATGAGATGCCGAATGACGATTGTCGATGCTCGTGAGGTAGAGCGGAACACCCGCCATATTAACCGATCGAAATGCGACATTGTCCTAGGAAAATAAGGCATTGTCGTACGAAAAAATCACATTGCGGCATAAAATTCCGACATTGTGGTAGAAAAATAGGGCATTGCGGCATTTTTATCGTCATGTTGGCTTGTTAACGGGCGATTGCATTTTTCCGGTCACAACATGTCGTCCACCCGGATAACAGGCGACTAAACTCAATTTGACCCACTGAAAAAGGTTAAAATAGATTAAAAGAAAGACTGTTTTGGACCCAATCTGATCAACCCCGACCAATTACAATTCTCCGATTTGCATTTCCTTTTTTCGCACAATAACTTCGCGATAAAACCTTAAAAACGATATAAGCATGGAAAGCAATGTAAATCTCAAAAGCAATGTAATTCTTAAAAACAATACAACACTCAAAAGCAATACAACCCTCAAAAACGATACAGCCCTCAAAGACAATACAAACGCGGGAAAGTGTAAAGTCAACTGGTTGCAAGATGGGTACATCTCTGTGCCCCGAATATTGTTTCGCCAAAGAACAGAAGCCGTCCCATTAACGGAGGAAAAGGCGTTGGGACTGACTCGCGATGAAGTGTTGAACTTGATCATCTTGATGAGCTGTGTGAACTACAAGGACTGTGTGCTGATTTGTCCGAATGGCAAAAAGATAACGTGTTGCCGGGGGGAAGCGGTGCGCTCCATCACGACTTGGGCCAAACTTTTTGAGTGCTCAAGGGGATCTGCGGAGCATTTTTTTGAGAAGATGTGCCACTTGGGGTATTTGAGGCAGGTGAGGAATGGGACGTTGAGGTATCATTTTGAATTGGTGGGATACAAGGAGTTTCTGGATCAGAGAATGCCTTTGTCTGAGAAACCGATAAGAGTGGGGGATGAACCTGATCCGCTGTTCGACACGTTTATGACGCGTTATCACGAGTTGCTTCAAAAACCGAAAACCGATAAGGCGCGGGTGATGAAGGCATGGCTACAGTTGACACCCCAAGAGCAGGAATTGGCCATCAAGAACATTGAGCAGTATGCTTATCATCAAGATGATCGACGGTTTATTCTGCATGCAGCCAATTATCTGGCTAACAAGGCTTTTCTGAATGAATATTTCTAAAGGAACTTTAATCGAACTAAGACCTGATCGAAATCAAATTTAATTAAACAGTCAAAACTAAACAGTCAAAACCAGATAATCTTAATCAAACAATTCTAATCAAACAATATTAATTACGCAATATTACTTATGCAGTTTTAATTACGCAGTCAAAACTAGAAAATCTTAATCAGATAATCTTAATCATACAATCAAAATCAGATTAGGATTAAATCAACATCAGACTAGGATTAAATCCAAATAAAACTGAGATTAAACCAAAATCAAATGATCATGAACAACGAATCTGTTGAAACCGAGGAAGCCGTCATTGGGGCTTGCCTCGTTGAAGGCACAGCCCTGCCTTTAGTTGCGGACAAATTACGTCCGGAGATGTTTTACAAGAATAGTCATCAACTCCTGTTTAAAGTGATGCTCGACATGTATGGGCGTGGCGATAAGATCGACATCCTGACCGTGAAGGAAGCTCTTCTGAAAGAGGGAAAGCTCGAAGCGGTGGGTGGTCCGTTTGGTATTGTGAACTTGAGTTCGAGGATGGGATCGGCGGCACATCTGGAGTATCATGCGGCCATCGTGAAACAAAAATATATCCGTCGGATGATGACGGTGGGGTTCAGTAAGCTCTCGGCTCAAGCGGTCGACGAGACGATGGATCTGGGCGACGTGATGGTGGCGGCGCACGACTTGATCGACCGTATGGAGAATGAGTTTGGCGGTGAGGAGCATTTGCGGGACATGCCGACGTTGATGAAGCAGTCCATCACCCAGGCGGAGGATCGTGCCGCGAAGAATAAGGATGGGGTAACCGGCATTACAACGGGACTCACGGAGTTGGACGGGCTGACTTCCGGATTGCAAAACGGAGAGCTGACGATCATTGCTGCACGACCTTCGGTCGGCAAGACAGCCTTTGCGCTTCATCTGGCACGTCGGGCGGCAGAAACGGGACATGCGGTGGCGGTGTATAGTCTGGAGATGCAGGGCGAACGGTTGGCCGACCGTTGGCTGGTCTCGGCCTCGGACATCAATCCGCGCAACTGGCGTAATGGGACGTTCTCCGACAAGGAGGGTCAGGCGGCGCGACTCTCGGCCGGGGAGTTATCTAAACTGTCCATTTGGGTGGACGATGATTCGAACATGTCGATGGAGCATATTCGGCACTCGGCCAGACTGTTGAAGAGTCGTGGGGCGTGCGACATGGTGGTGATCGACTATTTGCAGTTGTGCGACGTGACCGACCGCGAGAATGCGAAGCGTACGCGTGAGCAGGAGGTGTCGCAGGCTAGTCGCAAGGCGAAGTTATTGGCCAAGGAGTTGAACATTCCGATCGTCTTGTTGAGTCAGCTGAACCGTGAGGTCGACAATAAGATCGGAGGGCGTCCGGAACTGTCGAACTTGCGTGAGAGTGGTTCCATCGAGCAGGATGCCGATACGGTTCTGTTGTTGTATCGTCCGGCCTTGGCGCATCTGACTTACGATCTGGAGACGCATCTGTCCACCGAAGGGCTAGGGGTGATCTTGGTGGCTAAGCAGCGCAACGGGGAGACGGGCCGCGTGAACTTCCATCATAACAGGTCGTTGACGCGTATTGAGGATTATCCGAAAACGACGATCTGAAAACAATGCACTCCCTTACTTCGCTAGGAAAGCAAGGGGGGGCTTTTCATGACTAATCTTTAATTATGTCTTAGTTCTTATTTTATTGCCCTCAATGATTCACTTGAGAATGATGTGGACAATCGCTTTGTTTTTATAAGGCAAGAGCCTCTCTTTTAATTCAGCTCATTTATGAAATAGAGAATTCACGGATAATACAGATTTTATTTAAATCGATAGTATAAGACACTGTTTTTTGAATACGAAAGTTTAGGCTATAATTTTTCTTCGCAAAAATAAAAAAGGCACTTAAGAGTAAAAATCTCTCAAATGCCTTATTCTTTTTATCAATTTATAGTTTGTTTTTACAGAGAAGCAAATTCTTCTTCTATGTATTTGAAAGATTGAGGTGCGACAAAGGATTTTATGATTTCGATTGGATTTTGAGGCTTATTGTATAACTTGGGAGAAGTTATTTTTAAAGCATATCCTTGTTTCCTTCCCTCAAAATATGAATCAAAGAAAGTTTTAGTAATGCCTGAGAATTTCTGGGTTTTTTCCCATAATGCAGATGGCGAATCCACTATAATTTCTTCAATGGTGAATTCTCCAATAAGCATCCCAACCGGTTTAGTGGAATAGACAATAACCTGATCTACTTCTTTTGTAAAAATAGATTTTCGGTATTCATACTTTTTTGTTCCTAAGAATATTTTATCTGCAAATTCAGGCTTTATTGATAATAAGACTTTCATTTATTTTTCCGTTTTTTAATATTTTATCAAATTGATCATCGGTCAGTTTTAGAAACCCCCAATATTGGTCTTCACTAACTCCAAAATCAATCATTTGTCCTCTTGTTACTCTTCGATAAAGAGCGGCATTATAAGTCATCTTTATAACTACCGTCTTATCCATTTTATACCATTCTCTTAAATCTTTCTCATTAAAAATACTATATGCATTTGTGTATTTAATAAACTCTTCTTCTGTTCCAAAATCAGAAGGTCTCTTAACTTCTTCTACTACACAAACAGAAGTTCCTACACTACGAAATTTAGCAGGCCCTAAATTATCTGTAGTCCGATATATCAATAGGAGATCGCCTTTCTTTAAATCTTCTGTGCCTTTCATAAAGCATAGATAAATTTTATGGATGCTATTAGTATGTGATATATCTTTTACTAGAGTTTCTTGATCTGCCTTCTCATTAAATAATATAGAATCAGGGAATAGTTTGGTGTGATATTTTGGCTTTATTGACAGTAAAAATTTACGTTTTCCTGTCGTCTCTATTAAAGGAAAGTCTAGTAATAAATCTCCCGAAACAGTATTCATCTTTTTAGTATAAACCAATTCAGGGGGATTTCCTTCACCTTTTGTCCCGTACTTCTTAAAACCATATTTCTCAAATAGCTTAATTAGCCCTTTATGTTTCTCAAATATAGTTACATATATCTCATCAACTCTGTCAAGAACGGCTCTGTCTACTATTTTCTTTACAAATCGTTCTCCTAACTTTGTGTTATGTGCATCTATCTTGAAAGTTCCAACCTTCAATCGGTGAGCTGGTGGCATATTAGGAGTTATATCGATTAATGCTTCATCTTCATTTTTCATATATAGAAATCCTTGTAAATTTCCCGATTGATCTTTTTGAATGAAAACACTTTCTTTAGCTTTCTTTTTATACCAATTTTCAAATCCCGGATAGTCCTCCTTTAGAGAATCAAAAAAACAATCATTGAGATCTATCTCATCAAATTTTTTAATTTCCATACTCTCATTTCTGTGTTTTTATACTAATAATAAGGTTCTTATACTCTATATTCATCGACTTTTACGATTGTAAAATCTTAATTGATTAGCAATTAGATTATTGCGTAAAAGAGACCAACATTAAGTATGTAATTACTATGTAAAGATAGTATTTTTATTTATTCATATCCATTATTTCTTAAATAATGAAACGCTTTTTAAAGTCTCAGCAAATAAACTTGTTTATTATGATTACTATTATTCAAGGAAGAAATAAATTTAAAACTAAAGTGTTTATACGTTACCAAAATATTATATTCAAAAGTTTAAAGACTAAACTTCTGCGATCTTTACGCTAAACCTTCGTGACTCTAGCAGATAGATCCATATCAGTTTGGTTCATTATTTAGATATCGCTCGTTTAATAAATTGCCTTATCATTCCTCTATATTACGTTTACTAATAACTTTAAAAGCTTAATGATTTTATCGGTGACTGATCTTGAAAGCCCAAGCAGCGTATCCCGTCGGACGATTCTTTTTCGAGAGATAGATCGTTGCAAAGCCTTTCTTGCCGATCTTGAATGGAACCACCTGATTGGTGCCCACCACGCTCACGACACTGTTCTTTTTAATCAGTGCGGAAGGGATCACCACCTGACCGGGGGCTGTCTCATTATCGGTCTTCGACAAAACAATGGCATAGGTTGAGCCATCTCTTTTTTGAGTAAAGAAGACATTGCCGGTTTCGTAAGGTGCGATGGGACGCGTGCCGTAAATCGCTTCTCCATTCACTTTCAGCCAACTGCCGATGCTGTCTAAGACTTCGACGGTTCGTTTTGAGAAGACACCGTTATAGTCGGGCCCAACGCCTAAAAGTAAGTTCCCGTTGCGGGCTGTGGCCTTCACGAGATAACGGATCACTGTTGGCGCACTCTTCTCTTCACCCAGTTCGGTCCACGCCCAGCCGTGACCACCAAGCGACATACAAGCCTCCCAAGCGTCGGGGCAATAGGCTTTAGGCATTTGATGAACACCTTCGGGAGTGATATAGTCTTCGTATCCGCCACCATTGCAGCGGTCGACAACGAGCATGCCGGGATTTCGTTTGCGGGCTTTGGCGGCAACCGATGCAAGGTCGAAGCTGCTACCGCTCACCTGACCGCCGTCGAGCCATAGGATGTCGACTTTCCCGTAGTCGGTGGTCAACTCTTCGAGCTGATCGCGGGTGAATTGTGCAAATCGCTCCCAGACATCGGGGAATGCTTTACGGTCGTAGTTCTCACATCTGGTGGTCGGGCGACCGAATTGTGGAGCCCAATAGTAAGGCACGTTCCAATCGGCTTTCGAGAAGTAGATACCCGTCCACAAGCCGTTGTCGCGTACTTGATCGAGCATCTCTTTCATGACGTTGGCGTGTTTGTTCGTCGAGTAGGGACAGGCTTCGGCGGTTATTCGGTAACCGGTGGTCTTGGTGTCGAAGAAGCAAAAGCCATCGTGGTGCTTGGCATCGACTACAATATATTTTGCGCCGGAGTTCTTCATCACGGAGACTTGCTCGCGAGGATCGAACTGTTCGGGGTTGAAAGTCTTCATCAGATCTTCGTAGGCTTTTCGATAGGTATCCCAATCGGTTGCTTCGCTGAATGGTCTCGGACGGCGATTCCAGTCGAACCGTTCGGGACAGAGGCTCCACGACTGGTCGATCGTTTTAAAGAGCGTTTGAGTACCCCAGTTAAACATGATGCCGAACTTAAGATCTTGAAAGTCGGTGAGCTTCTCAATGGCTTGTTGGTCGCGTGGGGGTTGCCAGTCTTTACTAGGCAAGAAAGCTCCGGCAAATGCGTTCTGATCTTTAACGACGATGATGGAGTCGGCGGACGAACGGTTTACAACATTGTTTGTGGTGATACGTGGGATGGTGGTCCCATAGGCTTGCATGGCTGCAAAGGCAAAACTGAATAGAATTAGGTTTCGTGTTTTCATCTTTCTATTGATATTTTTGTTTCTATGTTTTTCATAAAAAACAAAAATATCAATAAAACGGTAGTTCTTGACACTTTGCAGCTAAAAAATGCTTTTTGTTGTTTGAATAATTGTTTGAATAAATGTTTTAGGCTACATACAACAACTCCCTGACTTCGCATAGGAAGCAAGGGAGTTCTTTCATCCTTTTCCCTTTTCGGAGAACGTTTGAACTTTATCTTCTACTGAAACCATCACTTTCAGATTATCGTTGTTTGCATCATATACAAGGGTCGTCTGAAATCCCGCACAATCGTGTTGTTTGCAACCGGAGGTTTTATATATGCCATTTTCACATGAAATGGGCGTTTGAGTATTGAATTTCTCAACAATCTCTGAATACCTATCACCGGTCAGTTGCTTAATTCTTTCTGTAATCGTATTATCGCCAAAGAAATCAACAATATCATGCGGGTATTTTCCTACATTTTTAGTGAGGATATTCTCCGGTTGAGGAGCCGTCCAACCATATAACTTATAATTAACGGTATCTATGGCAATGGCCGTATTATTAACATAGTCGCACACCTGACAGTTTTCAACCTCTTTCTTCCACCATGCAGGAATCTCTATCCCTTGAATGGATTCTACTTTATACTCATTTTCACGAAGACGCAGATTGCCGGGTAGAGATTTGATCTTAAATGAAAAAATGCAGGTGTTTAGATCTAAATTGTTTTTTAAGAAAATATCTTCTATATTTTCATTGACCAACTCATTGGGAATCCATCCTTTATCGAATAACTGAGCATTCTGGGCTTGTTGGTAGGTCTTGAATTTTGTTGTCGATTGATCGCACGATGAAACCGTAATCGAAATGACCGCTATGAGCAGTATAGTTGCTTTCTTCAACATGGCTTTTGTATTTATTTTGTTATTAATTTCTGTTATTGATTTCATTCTATTGTTATTTTCTCTAATCCTTTCTTAATTGAGACTTTATGGGGTGTTGACCGATCATTGCTCTCAATTCCTGTTTCTGATTTCCAATGCAACGCTTGGGAATGGAATGCGCAGAAGTCTGGTTTTCATAAAACAAAAACCAATTCTTTCGTTCGACTATCTTATACAATTTGTCCCAGTTGACTTCGGCTTTAAAGGATTCACCGATCATGCAAATTTTATCGGGATCAATCTGATAAATAATCTCTTCTTGGATACGAGAATGGGTCTTGAAAGTCTTCTTTGCCGAAAAATAAATTATAATGGGGAAGAAGAGAAGAGGAACGATTGAAAATCCGATTAATATTTCTATCGAGGGTAAAGTCAATAGCTCCATAAAATGTAAGAGAATCAAGGGGCAAAGCAAGATACAAACGGCATGGAATATGATCATCCCTTTTTGACGGTAGGAAAGGATATAAATGAGTTTGATGTATTCTTTTAATTCGATCTTTGTTTTAATTTCTATCATATTGTTCGTTTTTTGATTTAAGTCACTTAGTGTGACGAAATTCCGGTTTATAGTTATTGTTGTGTAGGTCTATTGTTTAGGTTTGTTTACATATAAGCCTCTCATCCCGTGGAACTATCAACGACATGTTTTCTCGGACAAAAATAGAATAAAAATCCAAGGATATTGCTTTTCAAGCAGAGCAAAATGGTTGCATTTGAAATTATTATTATTTTTTAAAAGACGTTCTACTTTTCAAAAAGACTTGTTCAAAGACAGATAAATGTAAGATGAAAAAACCGCTTTATGCTTTGTCGGACTTAAGTTCAAAGAGGTGGGGGCAAAGATTTTAATCGATATTTAGGTCTGTGTATCAAATAATTAGTATTTTTACGAGGCGAGTTGGGAATAAGATAGACCCCCAAAAGATGCACTATCTCCTAATATCGGAGGATAGGTGTAGTTTTGTTGTTAATAATTAAAAGAAAAAGAAGATGGAAAATTCAAAACCGAAGTTCACAGCAACAATGACCTTGCCCAAAAACGGCAAACAAGATTGGTCGAACATTATGTATGGAGAGACAACAGTACCATCGGATATGGATGCCGGAAGTCCTATTGTAATGGCTTCTGCCATATTTGAAGATGGGACAAGTGTTTTAGGAGGAGTGCTGAAAAGTAATGACCCAACAGATTATAATATTAAATTCATGTGGGTTTTTGATAAATCTGGGAATCAATACCCTGGTTGGCCTATTGATACCAGCGACGAGGAAGATTTTTTTAGTTCCGGCTATTATTTTTCGTTAACAGACAGTGAAGAAGATCAATATTTGCTAAACATAGTAGAAGCAGATTGATATGCTGAACTTTACACAAAAAAGCATTGGGTGAATCGAAACAAAACGCTCGATTCACCCCATATTTTTTTTAGAATAACTCTATATAGTTATCGTCTATTCTTTCCTTACCACACAATCTGGTAAACCATGCCTTTTTTCGTCTTAAACTCGATCAGGTCGTCGCCAACGCTAGTGTATTTCACCCGTTTGCCGCGGCTATCTGTGATCTGTGCGTTTTGGATATTGTGGTATTTCAATCGGCAGAGCTCTCCTTCGTTCGATTGGATCGAGAAGTGAGTGGCACAACCCTTATTCCAGTCGGCCGACACTTCGAAGTTTCCGCGAGCCTTCAGTCCCTTGAAAGAACCTTTTGCCCAAGCCTCAGGTAGCGCAGCCAACGGCTCGATGAATCCTTCGTGACTCTGTATCAGCATCTCGGCTACTCCGGCTGTTGCTCCGAAGTTCGCATCGATCTGGAAAGGAGGATGCACTCCCCACAAGTTCTCGGAGGTGGCTTTAGATAGGATGTACTGATAAAGTTGATAAGCCTTTTCACCATTCTTGGCTCTGGCCCATAGGTTCTGACGGTGTGCCATGGCCCAACCGGTCGACTTGTCGCCACGTTTTTCGAGAGTGACGATCGCAGCTTTCATCCATTCCGGAGTGCAGCTGTTGATGGTCGATCCGGGATACATCGCACATAAGTGAGAGATGTGTCGGTGAGTGTATTCGCCGATATCGCCATACTTCTTTTCTTCGCGGAACTCTTTGATCTGACCGGACTCACCAATCTGGATGGCATCGAGCTGAGGGATCTGTCGCTCAACGGTCTTCAAGAACGGATCGTTCAGGCCTAGAATCTTGGAAGCTTTCAGTAGGTCTTGATAGGTTTCGAGAATCATGCTCTGATCGAAGATACATCCTTTAGTACGGTAGTTCTCTCCTTGATGACGCTGTTCGGGTGACGACGATGGGTCGACGAGCAGTGTGCCGTCGGGCTGTGCCTTTAGAGTCTTCGACAGGAATTTAGACATGCCCAACAAAGCCGGATAGACATGCTCTTTGAGCAATTGTTTGTCGCGTGTAAAGTCGTAATAATCCCAAAACAGTTTCGTGGTGAATCCGCCTGTACCCGGTCCGGAATGCCCTCCGGGACGTTCGATGTTAAAGACGGTTGCTCCGGTACCGATGGTCCATCCGTTCTCTTCCGCTACCGGGTCAAGTACTTCGGGGTTGTTGGCCTTGATATACTCCACGGCTTTTTCGACGGCCGACTTGCGGAAGGCTTCGTTGTAGGTCATGTAAGAGTCGAACAGTTCGCCTAGATTGGTATTAAAGGCCGGCCAGTAGTTCATCTGCACATTGACGTTATGCCAATAGCCACCCGACCACGGAGAGTAATCGTATTGTGTCCATGCGCCTTGTAGGTTGGGGGGAGGCGATCCGGCACGTGAGGAAGCAATCAGCAGGTAACGTCCATATTGGAAGAAGAGTTCTTCGAGGTACGCATTCGACTTGCCCAAACGGTACTGGTTCAGTAGTTTGTCGGTTGGGATAGTCGGGATCTGATCGGTCAGATGGAGATCGACCCGGTTGAAGAAGTGTTGGTAATCGGCTATATGCTCTTTCCGTAAGCGGTCGTATCCTTTTTCTGTGGCCCGCTCGATGCGTTCTGTCACCAATCGGTGGGGATGTTCGTTCCCTTTGAACTTCTCGGCGTTGGGACGTAAGAAAACGCTTTCATTGAGTTGGTACGACGTGGCTGCGGCGATGTACAGCACCACACTGTCGGCATTGTTCACCTCGATGACGCCGTTCTTTCCGACGGTCTTGCACGAGCGTTCGCCATTGAAGTTGACCACCTTGATCTGACCTTCGTATGGCAACCCGAAGTATTGCATCTCTCCACCCAAGGTGATGACATCCGACTCCGCTTTCACGGCTCCGGTACGTCCGTCTTGTGTCTTGTCGAATGGACGCAGATAGGGGATCTCCGGACGCAGCGTGAACGAGATCATCTTAGGACGATCGGCCTTCAGCTTAACGGCAATGATCCGATCGGGATAGTTGGCGAAGTATTCGCGGGTGTAATGCACACCATCGTGGTCGTAGCTGACGGTCGATATGGCTTCGTTCAGGTTCAGCGTTCGTTTGTAGTTCTTTGCCGAATGGTGACGGATGTCGAGGTAGATCTCTGCAAAGTTGGTGAACCCGCCAAACCGATAAGGACCTTTATTGCCCAGAGTCTTCTCGGATAGCTGAATGCGTTCGGTGTCTGTGCGTCCGAAAATGCTGGCTCCCATCGCTCCGTTGCCAATAGGAAGCGACCACTTTTCCCAGTCTTCATCGTAGGGAAACCCTCTGGCTACGGTGTAGGTGAAATCTCCTCCCCGGTTGTAAGCGGGACGGTCGTACCATAACGAGTACTCCTTGCTCTGACTATGAGCCGGTAAACAGAGGCTCGTCAGAAGGAGTAGAAATAAGGTCTTACTTTTGTTCATGTAGTAAAGATTTTAGTTGTGTCAATTGAGTAACAAAGATAAAGAATTGTCTATAATAATACTAGTCGTCTTTTTTTAGGTGATGTCATAGGAGTTAAGGGGAAGTTGAGCCTATTCGGCTGATTGTTAGTTGTTTTTAGCTTATCTTGAGGGGCGGGTAAACTGAACGATTGTACAAATAGTACAAGTAAAATGGATGTAATGGGCATGAAATAGTTCGGTCGATAGAGAGAAGGATGGGATTTAACTGTAGAGAAATGAGTATATTTGCTCAAAAGAGTAAAATATTGAATAAAAGATCGAATAATATGATGGAAGCTAAATATTTGACATTGACGAAAGAGAACATCGATTCGGAACATATCTGTTGCGGATTCTCCGATAAGAAGTGTTCGGAGGGGTATAACCTGAAAAAGGCTTGGTTGAAAAAGGAATTCGACAAGGGGTATGTATTCAGACGATTGGAGGCACGGGCGAAGGTGTTTATCGAGTATGTGCCTGCCGAGAATGCTTGGATCGCGGTGGATGCACCGGGGTATCTGATGGTGAATTGTTTCTGGGTGTCGGGACAGTATAAAGGGCATGGTCATGCCAAAGCGTTGCTCCAATCGGCTATCGACGATGCTAAGGCACAAGGCAAGAGGGGACTGGTCACCGTTGTGGGGACGAAGAAGTTTCATTTTATGGGTGAGACGAAGTGGCTCATCAAGCAGGGGTTTGAGACGGCAGAGAAGCTGTCTGACGGCTTTTCGCTCTTGGCCTTGAAGTTGGATGCTGCTGCTCCCGATCCGACGTTTAAGGCGTGTGTGAGGAGCGGGGAGTGTGAGGATAAAGCCGGTTTGGTGATTTACTACACCAACCGCTGTCCGATGACCCATTACTACGTCAACGAACCGTTGCGGACTTTGGCAGAGGAATACGGAATTCCACTTAAAGTCATCAAGCTGGAGACCATGGAACAGGCGCAGGAGGCTCCGACACCGGCCACCATCTTCTCTGCTTTTTATAACGGAGTGTTTCTGACCACCGACCTGAGTCTGTGTACGCCTTCTAAGTTTGTGAAGCTACTGGGACTGAAGGCGCATTCGTAAAAACAAAAAAGAAAATCGCCTCAAAGTCAATGGCTTTGAGGCGATTTTGAGGTTATAACAGACGAATTATTCTTTTTTATCGATGATTTGCTTAAAAAGCTGTTCTGTTTCTTCATCCGAGAAGTTGCCGGCAATAATCACTTGATTGGTGGTGATCTCACTGTTTACGTTTGGCATGAATATGATGTGTTTGGCAATCACGAGGGCAATAGGGCGTCCGATATTGTTCTTTGTCAGCTCTCTGAATTTCAATGCACCGTCTTTGGTTAATGTCAATAAGATTTGCGTCTGATGGTTGTATGCCGAGTATTCTTTTTTAGCAGTTGAAACATCCTTGAAGGTTAACGATGGTTTAGCTTCGAGTTTCACGTCTTTCTGAGGTGCTGAATGGTCATAATCGACGGTTTGATAAAAACCGTTTTTGCGATCCACGGCTATAGGTTCGAACGCCTCTGTGATTTCGGCTGTCGATTCTGATTCAGTCAGTTGTTGCTTCAAGGTATTGATCTCTTGCTCGATGTCTTTGAACTGGTCACGGATCGTTTTCTGAAATCGCACCATATTGATCTTCTTATAGGTCTCGGTTTGCACAAAGTTGTATAAGACATCGATGTCTTCATTGCTAAAGTATTGGTCGAAAGCCGAATTTATCTTCTTGGTGACTGCTTCATCGGACAGTTGTTTCTCAATCTCGATCAACTTAAGACTGTCTTTGCCGGTCAGCTGACCTTTTAAAGCTTGGATATTGGAGGTGTACAACTTACTCCAAGATTCGGTGAGGTGCATGCTTTTAATGATGACTGTCGACTTTTCAGCGCGACCTTCGATGCGACTTGCTGACTGCCCATAGCTCATCAAGACAACGGATAAAAGGGATAGTGATAGGAGTTGTAATCTCTTTTTCATACTATAAATCGTTTAATTACTAAAAGTTCTTCTAACGCTTTTTAGATGCGTGGAGGGCAAATATATATAAAATAGTAGAGTCCACTTGCTTATCGATCGAAAATATACGTATAGAAAAATAACTATTTACAGAACTTTATGATATCTTTTGGTGTTTATAACAAATGTTCAATGGAACGGGGAGTGAATCGCATCTAAGAAGGAATATTCTGACTTTATTTAATCAGATCGCCGTTCTATTTCCGGTAGTCAATCTAGTTTGAAAATAAAATGATTTTTTTTGAAAAAAAACTAGAAAAATACTTGACTTTTATATTTTCATGATGTATCTTTACGGTGTTGTTCGAACGACGAGAAACCTAACCTAAACCTTAATTATTATTATCATGGATGTTGTATTGGAGCGTTATAAACGCCCAAAACTTATTGGGAAGAAAGATTCCCCAATGTTGTACTATCTTCGTCAAAAGACCGGAGATGTTAAAATGATGAAAATTGACAGTCTATCTGAAATTATTGAGTCAAAAACGTCATTAAGCGCAAGTGATGTAAAGCATGTCATTGAAGAATTGGTCGATCAGATTCGACTCGCCGTCACCTCGGGCATTAAAGTAAAAGTCAACGGACTGGGGATCTTTTACCTGAGCTTGAGATGTAAAGGCGAAGCGGATGAAAAGGAGTGTGGCGTGAGAAGCATCCACCATGTGTCGGTGAGTTTCTTGCCTGATAGAGCTTTACGATTGGGTAATGCCAGTCTTGAAAAAGTGGAAAGTAAGAATAATGTGGCGTTCGATCTTTATAAACCGAAAGAAGAATCGACCACCGGTGGAGGAACCGGCCACACCGATGAAGGCGAAGCTCCTGATCCGATTGGATAAAGCGCTAATGAGAAAAGGAACGACCGAATAAGATCGGCATTTTGAAAGTCAAAAGAAGATAAAGATGAAGAACGTCGAAAAGACGTACGCAAAATAGTTTAAGATAATGTACAGGAGTGTACGATTGTAGAATCTGCTTATTAAACTGTCTCAATCAGAGCCGACGGCTATCCGCCGACGAAACGCAGGCTTAATCGCTTTTCGCAGCGACGGGTGCCGACGGGTGTTTTAAGGGGGATAAATGGTTTACGAATCACTTCGTGAACTGTTGGATATCCGAAAGGCCGCGATTGAGGCAGTTTTTATTTTTCACCGACAGCGATCCGGATTATTCTGTTTGGATTGACGACTATACTGCTTTTATGTTGTTTTTAGACTATTTTTAGACTCATTTTATGATCATAAAATGATCAAGATTGACCGTCTTTTGACTCATCCTTAACGACCAACCGCTCACGGAGGTCGTGTCCTTTCCATTTCAACTTATCGTATTTAGTGTATTTCAACCAAGTGTTAATCGATTACTAATTACTATTGTCATGTTTAATAAAATCATAGAGATTATTATGGCCGTCATTCCGTTTCTGGGTAACCGGAAGAAGAGAAAGGAGATGATGGAGGAGGTGCAAGAGTTCAGCGAACTGGTCAAAGGGCAGTATGGCTTTCTGATGGAGCAGGTCGAAAAGGTGCTTAAGGATTATTTCGACCTGAGTGCAAGGGTCAAGGAGATGCATGCCGAGATGTTCGAACTTCGCAAGGAGCTGTCGGAGGCGTTGGCGTTGCAGTGCCGGAATAAGGAGTGTAACCATCGGCTGGGGAAAACGGAATGAGAACGATCGATCTGATCGTGGTGCATTGTTCGGCCACGAGGGAGGATAAGGAGTTTACGGAATATGATCTGGAGGTGGCGCACCGTCGACGGGGCTTTAATGGAACGGGCTATCACTTCTATATCCGTAAAGATGGAAGCATCAAGTCGACTCGGCCCATTGAGCGCATTGGAGCGCATGTCAAGGGATTTAATGCGCACAGCATCGGCATTTGTTATGAGGGCGGGCTCGACTGTCACGGGCGACCGAAGGATACGCGGACGGCGTGGCAAAAGCACTCGCTCAGGGTGTTGATCCGGACGCTATTGGCCGACTATCCGAAGTGCAGGGTGTGTGGGCATCGTGATCTGAGTCCCGACCGTAATGGGGATGGGGAGATCGAACCGGAGGAGTGGATCAAGCAGTGCCCGTGCTTTAATGCGGAATCGGACTGGGATCTGAAGGAGTCTCCGACGCCTAAGAGATAAGCGTTTAATAGGCGCTTAATATGTAATAGACGCTTAGCATGTAATAGACGTGGAATATGAATAAGCCTGTAATAAACGGCCTGATAAACGTATAATAAGCGGCCTGACAAAGAGGAAAGAGCCCTATCAAACTCGGTTTGGAGTGTTGATAGGGCTCTTTTTATGGGGATTCAGATCCGTCTAGCGGAAAAGTCGCTTGTTTGGTGTGGAGCTCATCTCGAATTCGAGAGTCGATCCGTTCATGATCTCATCGTAGGTGATATAACCACGCTTCAGAGGTTTGCCGTTAAGACGAGCCGACCGGATGTAGCGGTTTTGAGGGCTGTATCCGTGAGCAATCATCGTGAATGTGGTACCGCGATCGGTACGGATGGTGGCTTTTGGAAGCATCGGAGCACCGATGGTGTACTGACCGTCGCCCGGACAAACGGGATAGAACCCAAGTGCCGAGAAGACTTGCCAACACGACATCTGTCCGCAGTCGTCATTATTCGCCATGCTGTTACGCGTATCGTTGTAGGCGCCTTCTACCACACGATGCACCTGATCGGCAATCTTCCAAGTCGCCCCGGCTTTGTTGTAGAGGTAAAGGAACTGATGTCCGGGTTCGTCACCGTGGCCGTAAGAGCCGAAGAAACCGGAGATGTCGACGTGTTGTTCACCACGCATATCGAGTGGAGTTTGTAGCAAACTGTCCATCTTGGCCACATAACGATCGGCACCGCCCATGGCTTTGATCACTTGATCGACGGCATGAGGATAGAAATAAGAATAGGCCCAAATGTTTCCGGAGATATAATGAGGACGCAACGATTCCCAATCGTGCAGATCGACCGCGATCGTGTTTCCGAGACTGTCTTTTGGCAAGAGAAGTCCGCTGGCTGCATCGAAATGGTTCATGAAGCGCAACGAACGTTTGGTGTAGGTGTCGGCAATCGCTTTTTTTCCGAGCTTACGGGCCACCTGAGCGATACACCAATCGTAATAGCTATTCTCGGCGGTCTTCGACACTGAAGCGTGTAGAGGAGCAGGGACGTAACCCAATCGGTTGTATTCTGCGATTCCGCTCAGACCATCACTACTCGACACGTAGTCGTAGTTCGATACGGCAATCATGGCTTTCAAGGCTTTCTCGGCATCGATACCGGGAATGTCCTTTAGGATGGCATCACTGATCACCGATACGGCCGGGTAACTGATCATGCAGGTGTTGTCGTACCCGCAAAGCTCCCACAAAGGAATCTGACCGCCACTCTCGTAACGACTTACCAACGAACGGGCCACATCGGCTGTTAACTGATGTTCGGTTATGGTAAAGAGCGGGTGTACGGCACGGAAGGTATCCCAAAGCGAGAAGGTCGAGTAGTTAACAAAATCACTCGCCGGTTGGATGCGTTCGAGTGCCCAGTAGCGTCCGTCAACATCCTGACAGAGGTTTGGCTGAATCATCGCGTGATAGAGTCCGGTGTATAGCATGCGCAACTGTGCACGATCTGAGCTTTCGAAATCGTATTTTCCGAGCTTATCCGACCAGGCTTTCCGTGCTTGTGCCAACGCTTTATCGAAATCGACGCCTTCGGCTTCGGCTTTGAAATTACGATGAGCACCTTCAAGGTCGACAAACGAAAGGGCCACTTTTAGAGTGATCTCTTCCTGAGCTTCGGTCGAGAAGGTCAGCGCGATCTTCGCATCTTTTCCTTGAGCTTCCGATTGATCTTGTGGGAGGCCGTCGAGGGAAGTGGTGGCTTTGGTGAAAGGCTTAGAGAGCCGAGCCACGAAATAGGTGGTGCGGTTGCCTCCCCAGCCGGTACTCTTCGAATAACCTTCGATGGTACGGTCGTCGAGTACTTTAACAGAAGTCTCGGTGGTCTTTCCAAAGATCTTATGCGTCGGATCGAAGATCAAATGAGCATCTTCACTCTTCGGATAGGTATAACGGTGGAAGCCTACACGCGGCGAGGCAGTCAGCTCTGCATGAATCTTATAGTCTTGCAGAACAACGCTGTAATAGCCTACGGATGCTTGTTCTTGATCGGGTGCGTGACTGATACGGCTGCGGTATCCTGAGTCGGGATCTTTCTTGTCGCCCGGCTCGAATTGGAGTTTGCCAACAGTGGGCATCACGAGGATGTCGCCTAGGTCGCTCCAGCCTGTTCCGCTGAGATGGGTATGCGAGAATCCCATGATATTATCGTCCGAGGTGTGGTAGCCCGAACACCAGTTCCAACCTTTGGTATCGCCGTCGGGACTGAGTTGTATCATTCCAAAAGGATAGGTGGCACCGGGGAAGGTGTGTACAATGCCGTCCGTCCCGATGAAGGGATCGACATATGAACTAGGGTCTTGTTTGCTCTTGGCAAATGACTTGCAAGGAGTGGTCAAGATTCCTCCTGCAAGAACTAAAAGCATCAGAAGTGAGTGCTTCTTCATAGTTGTATGTTCTATTTGAGTTAATTTTCGGACAAAGATAAGGATTAATCTTTCTTTTCCTTCATCATGAGGACTAGAATGAAAATCAGAATCGATAACCGATATTGATAAATGAGTTGGCTTTTTTATAGTGATTGGAATAACCGAGCGAAAGGTCGAGTGGCCCGATCGGACTCATTAAGCTGTAGGTCAACGAGGCTCCGGCCAGCATCTCACCGCTCATCAAGTTGCGTATCTTTTCGTTGTGGTAGCCATACGAACCGCTTAGGGTCAGGTAATGGTTCTTTCCCATGCGCTGGCGGAACTTCAGGGTACTGATCACTACCGCTTGATTCACAATCTCACTTTTGGGCATCCCGGCTAACGGAACCTGATGGGCAAGGAAGTACCCGAATCCGTTACCCCCGATGGCGTTGTTGAGCATATAGGGCAGATCGTCGCCGGTAATGAGTCGTCCGTAGACCGACGGGAGGACTGAGAAGCGTCGGGTCACGGGAAAGGCTTTTTCCCAGGAGGCACTCAGCGAGATAAAAGGGTTGTTATTCCGATAACGTGATAGATTGTCGGTATGCACCGTGAAACAAGCGTTGAACCGACTCCCTTTAGTGGGGAAATAGCCGCTATCGTAAGTGTCGTGACTAATCTTAAAGTAATAGTTGAACAGTCGGTCGGTCTTCCTAAGCTCAACCTCTTCGGGGATTCGCAATAGGATATTGTTGTAATAGTAATAATCGAACTGTACGCCTATGGCAAACCGGAGATTCTTGAACCACAGATTGGAATACTCGGCGGTGACTTGTTGCTGTCGATATAAGAGATTATAAGCCCGTTTGCTCTCTTCGTAAAGATTAAAATCGTTGTTCTGAAAACGGTACGAGAAGGTCAGAAACCGATCATGAAGGGTTTCTAGGGTATAGTCCACTTGTGCGGCGTATCGTTTGCCGAGTCGTGCCGTAAGCGACAATCGCGAGGGACGTTTAGTCTTCAGGCGTGCCGTGGCGTTCAGAAGCAGTGTCGCAATCTCTTCGGAGTCGAACCGCACACCAAGATTGATTTTTTTCTCGTATTTTTCTTCAATGAAGAAGGTGAGGTGATAGCCTTTCTCGTCGGGGGTGAGCTTATAACTCGCTCCGGAGAACGACTGATTGCCTCGAAGTAAATTCAAGGCTTTCTCGATCTGTTGGGTTGTAATCGACCGATGTTCATTAAGGTGACATTTTTTCATGAGCCATTCTTTATTGGTCATCGTTGTCCCCACAAACGAGATCTTATCGATGAAGAGTTCTTTGGTATTATCGGGAGCAAAGTAGGGATGATCGACGGGCAGAGGGTCATTCGGAGTCAATCCAATCTTTTCCTTCAGAGCCAATAAATTATCCCATTGACGCCGAGAGGCTTCCTCTCCGCGTTTTAACAAACTGTCGATAGCTACAGGATTGAAGCTGGCGGAAGAATAACCGGTAACGTCCACTTTGATGTATAGATCGGTTTGTTCAACATGGCTCCGGTAGTTCGATTGACACGTCAGGTCAATGATTTGTTTAATCATATCGGGCATACTGTTGAGTTCATCGGCGGTTTTCAGTCGATTTTGGACATCCACACCAATAATCAAGTCCGCGCCCATCGCTTTGGCGATATCGACCGGAAAGTTATTCGTGATTCCACCGTCGACGAGCACCATGCTATCGATTCGCACCGGGGTGAACACCCCGGGAATGGCCATGCTGGCACGCATCGCCGTACCAAGTTCGCCGTTATGAAACACGATTTCCCGACCATCGACAATATTGGTTGCCACACAGGCAAAAGGAATGGGCAGACGATTAAAATCGATCGAGTCGTGATACCCCATCGTCAACTCTGAGAAAAGATTCGACAGGTTTTGTCCTTGAATCATGCCACCGAAGACTTCTGTTTGTTTCTTACGAACAAATGGGAGAGAAAGAATGTACCGATCTGATTGTTCACGTTCGGTGAGTGACATATCGCGACGACGGATGCGATCGCTGAGGATAAAGCTCCAATCTTGCTTCCGTACCAGGCTGTCGAGTTGGTTGGGAGTGTAACCAATGGCGTAAAGACCTCCAACAATAGCCCCCATACTCGTCCCAACAATATAATCGACGGGGATGCCGGCTTCTTCGATCACTTTCAAGGCTTTAACATGAGCCACACCTTTGGCTCCTCCTCCGCTAAGAACGACGGCAACCTTCTTTCTGGAAGGTTGGGCTTGAAGGGGAGAAAGGGTATCTCCAAGCCTGCCCAATAAGAGCAATAAGAATAGAAAAACACGTTTATTCATAGATATGGGTTTAGTTAGAAAGTTTATACACAATCGATTGTATATAAATGCATAAACAAAATAAATGCATTTTTTAAATATCATAACGTTTCTGTCGTGTATTTTCTATTTTTTTGAGATTTACAAACCAAGTATCTTAATAAAGTATAAATCATGCCTATCGAAAGGAAACATATAGGGATTCTGCCTGTATCTTTGCTTTCATAATATAAGCTGACACAAAATATTTTTTATTTAATATAACTTTTTTGATCAGATAGTTGTTATTATTAAATTAGTTAAATATTTCGACAAAAAGTCTGATTAGTTTTTTTTGAAATGATAGTATATAATAGTTTTTTGGCAAAGCTTTTTTTGGGTAGGAAAAAGCATAGCATGATGTTGTTTGGAGTGATATTCACCAAACATCGCAATATGGAGTTTTATCAAGAAATGGAGATGAGAATCTATAAGAAGCAGTACGACGAATGTCTGAGCTTGATTTTTCTTCCGATCTTGATTCTTGGTTTCTTCATCTCTTGGTGGTTATGGGTATTTATTCCTTTAACCTATTATCTGTTGTATGGACTGGAAAAATTAGTCTTCGGGCGCTCCATCTTTGATTGGGAAGCAAAGTGTAATTGTTATGATGCTTTGTACCTCAGAAAGCGTAAAGGATATACCTGGCTTAAACATTATGGAAAGAAGATGAACCAAAGTTGCTGACAGTTTGTTATTTAAAAGAATTACAAAACTTTAATCGAGCATGAAAAAGATTCTATTTGCAGTCGTTTGCCTAGGAATGGTGGCTTGTTCCGGTAAGACCAAAAGTCAGGTTGAATATACAGAGGTTGCTAATTCCGATTCGGTAGAATATTCTCAAAATTTATCATGGAACGATTATCAGTTTAATGTCGTTGTACAAGGCGACTCGCTGTATATTGAAACGAAGGGTAAGGAAATACCGACCCAAACCGTTCAGCGTGATATGATGGGTTATACGGTCATCGGATCTGAAGTCGGCGATTTAAACATTGATGGACGACCGGAAGTGATGGTTTATCTATCTTCTGATGGCAGCGGAAGCTATGGTTGCTTGATGGGATATTCAATTACGAAAGATGCTCAACTGTTGGCTTTGGAATTGCCCGATTTGAGTCTCGATAAAAAGAATAGCAAAGGATATATGGGACACGATGAATTTGCTATTGTTGAAAATACGTTCTGCCGTCGTTTTCCGGTCTATAAAGATGGGGATACAAATGCAAATCCGACGGGTGGAACACGACAAATTCAATATAAGCTTCCTAAGACTGATGGAGCATATACATTGGCTGTCGATCGTGTCGTAGAATACTAAAATTCTCTTCTCTCTCTCTTAATAAGGTTTTTTTGATAGCGGCATCGAGGAAAACGTTTCATCCTTCTCGATGCCGCTTTTTTAGACGATATCTTTAAATGAAATATTGGACTTATCTCTTATTTTTATTCTTATGCTTATGTGCTTGTAGTCGCCATGAGGATATTCCACAGTCACCCTCTAATAATAAGAGCTCATTTGCTAAAGGAGCGGATGTGAGTTGGCTGACTGAAATGGAGCAAAGTGGAAGAGTTTTTTATTCAAGAGAAGACAAGGCAACCGATGCTTTGACTTTATTAAAATCTCTTGGAGTAAATGCTATACGCTTACGCGTGTGGGTGGATCCAATCGATGGATGGTGTAACAAGGAGGATGTGTTGGTTAAGGCTTTAAGAGCTAAGGCTTTGGGATTGCGTCTAATGATTGATTTTCATTATAGCGATACCTGGGCCGATCCGGGACATCAGAAAAAACCTGAGGCTTGGAGATTACTTTCGTTTGAGGAGCTAAAGAATGCCGTTAAGGACCATACCCTAACCACATTGATGCTACTGAAGAACCATCAGATAGAAGTGGAATGGGTACAGGTCGGGAATGAGACAAGAGGAGGCTTCTTATGGCCCGACGGACAAGTCACTGCCGATGATTCGTCGAACTTTGCTCAACTGATTAATGCAGGATATGCGGCTGTGAAAACGGTTTATCCTAAGGCTAAGGTGATTGTACATTTGGACGACGGAGGGAATGTCGATTTATATACTTGGTTCTTCGATGCTTTAAAAGCAAATGGTGGTCAATGGGATGTGATTGGACTCTCGATCTATCCGTCTTGGTCGTCCGATTCTTGGGCAACACTGAATGTAAAATGTGAACGCAATATGAATGCTTTGGTTCGTCGATATGGATGTCAGGTCATGATTTGTGAAGTGGGCATGCCGTGGGATGCTTCAATCGAAGCAAAGGCTTTTCTTACTGATCTGATGAGTAAAGCAAAGCATGTTGTTGATCCGGGGTGTCTAGGCCTTTTTTATTGGGAACCGCAGGCTTATGACAATTGGAAAGGATATACTCTTGGAGCATTCGATAGAAGTGGAAAGCCGACTGAAGCTCTAGAGCCTTTTAAACAGGCAGAATGAATCGATTGAACCTTTTGATTCTAACCTCATTTAAACAAACGACAAAATATGAAAAAGAAAACAATTGGAATTATTTTAGGAGCGGTTATAAGCGTAGTCGTTCTAATTTTAGCATTGGGTATCTATAAGTTTAACTATACCGATGATGATGTTTTCTATTCAGGAAAAGGAATTCAGCCCGAAAGTCATAAGGCGTTTTTTGGGGCATGGATGGAACAGTCGAAGGAAGATGGAGCAGGAATTGGGTTTGTGCTCAACCCGGATAGCACTGCCTATTCAATAAATTCGGCAACATTGATCTATAAGAAGTGGAGAATTACTCAAGATACGTTAGTTCTAACTGCCATCGGGTTAGGTAATCATCAGATGACCGTCGACAATGAACGTTATCTGATCGAATCGTTTAATTTGCATCGACTCCATCTCAAACGATCGGAACAAGAGGTCATCTTTGATAAGGTTGATCAGCCGGCTGACGAAACAAATCTGCCTGAGATCACATTTGCTTATTGCCCGGTTGATTCAGAAAAAGGTATTCAGTCTCCTAAGGCAGAAATCGACCGGACAAGTAATCCGCGTGCACAAAAATTTCAAACGGTCTTAAACGAGGCTTATAAAACGAAAACCGTCAACTTTGCCGGACATTACCAGGTCGTGACTTGGGGATGCGGATCTAGCGTTCAAGAGGGCGTAATGATCGATACGACAACCGGTAAGGTCTATGATTTACCAACCCAAAAAGGATACAGAGATATTGGTTCGGGATGTGAGAGTCAGCCAAATAGCTTCTTATTTATTACGTTATATGGTTTGCAAAATCCGAATACCGGACAAACAGAAACCGAACGTACATATTGGATCTGGAATGAGAAGGAAAAGGAATTTATCCGATACAAATAGACAAACAGATCTCTAAAAGAAAGCGGCATCAAAACCCATTATGGGATTGATGCCGCTTTTTATATCATATACCTTATATCAATTACGGTCGTCACGACCGGATAGATGGCAATTATGCAATGCCATGTGCTGTAACACTGCTGTCGATCTTCTTAACCAATCCTTGAAGAACGGCTCCGGGACCACATTCAGTGAAATCTGTTGCTCCGTCGGCTACCATGTTGATCACGGTTTGAGTCCAACGTACAGAAGCTGTAAGTTGAGCCACAAGGTTAGTCTTGATCTCTGCAGCATCGGTGTGAGGACGTGCGTCCACGTTCTGATAAACCGGACATTTAGGAGCGTGGAAAGTTGTCGCATTAATCGCTGCCTCAAGTTCTACTTTAGCAGGATCCATCAATGGTGAGTGGAATGCACCACCAACTTTCAATGGAAGAGCACGCTTAGCTCCGGCAGCTTTCAACTGTTCACAAGCTTTTTCGATACCTGGAACTGAACCTGAAATTACAATTTGTCCGGGGCAGTTAAAGTTTGCAGCAACGCAAACATCACCTTCCGCATGAATAGCCGCACAAATCTCTTCAACTTTTTCATCAGCCATACCGATGATAGCAGCCATGGTCGAAGGTTGCATCTCACAAGCTTTCTGCATAGCCATCGCACGAGCATAAACAAGTTTTAGACCATCTTCGAAGCTTAACGCACCGGCAGCCACTAAAGCTGAGAATTCACCTAATGAGTGACCGGCGGTCATCTCTGGCTTGAAATCTTCGCCCATGCAAAGAGCTGAAATAACGGAATGAAGGAATACGGCAGGTTGAGTCACCTTGGTTTGACGAAGATCTTCGTCTGTGCCGTTGAACATAATATCTGTAATGCGATATCCCAAGATATCATTGGCTTTTTCAAACAATTCTTTTGCTAAAGCTGACGTTTCATACAGGTCTTTACCCATTCCTACGAATTGAGCGCCTTGACCGGGAAATACAAATGCTTTCATTAGTTTTACTGTTTAAATTATTGTTAATTGCGGCACAAAGGTAGGGATTTTTGCGAAACGACCGCACAGTTTTTCGTTTTTTGTGCATTTCATTGTTTAAATTTAAGAGTGTGTAAAATCTGAAGAGTCTATTTATCAGAGTTTTAATATCTAACAACGGCAACCTAAACCTACTCATAACCTAGTCTCCCTCATAAATTGGGCCTCTTCATAACCTAAGCCTTCTCATACATTAGTGATCACACTGAAGCTAAGGATCACACTGAAATTAGCTATCACACTAAAGTTGTCCAAACAAAGTAACACGCCAAGTATCTTCAGTTAAAATACCCTTAGGATTTAAAGTGTCTTCAGCATTTAAAGCATAATCCCACCGATGGGAACGCTCATGAAGAAAAACGAGGAAGAGAAGTGCCATCAGACCCGTTACGTTTTGTTTTTTTAACAGAACGTTTTCACTCCTTTCATCAAACGATCTTTCGTTGACATATAATCGAAAGAAAAGTACAATAAGTCCCCGAATCTACCCACTCATTTATTGAATCGATAAGATCGTTCTGAGTATCTCTCCCCATTTATCACGATGTATAGATCTGATCCTGAGTATTATTCAGTAGAATACATATTGTAATCCGGACAATAACAGTAACAAGGCTTATTGTTTTTGGTATGATATCTATTTTTTTGATCTACAAGTCAGTATCGGACTATGAATTTCAATTTTTAGACTATATATTTGCAACGTCTTAATGCTATTTACTATGACCGGATATATACAAAAGAATCAACCTCTGGCCAACAATCACATCTCCGTCGATTGTGTGGTTGTTGGTTTCGATGGAGAAAAGTTGAAAATATTGCTCATTGAACGTGTTCTTGAAGAACAAGGGCAGGTGAGTCGTGATATGAAACTTCCCGGAAGCCTCATTTATAGAGATGAGGATTTGGATGAAGCTGCTAGGAGAGTACTGCATGAGCTTACGGGATTGAGGCATGTCAATCTGATGCAGTTTAAAACGTTCGGTTCGAAAGACCGCACAAAGAATCCTAAAGATGTACATTGGCTTGAAAGAGCCATTCAATCGAAGGTCGAACGAATTGTGACGACCGGCTACCTAGCTGTGGTAAAGATCGACCGCGCTTTGGTGAAGAACCTCGATCGATATAAAGCCTCTTGGGTGGCATTGGATGAGATCAAGACCTTGGCCTTCGACCATAACCTGATCATCAATGAGGCCCTAGAGTATATTCGACAGTATGCTACGCACAACCCTTCTATCTTATTTGAATTACTTCCACGTAAGTTTACGGCATCACAACTTCGCATCCTCTACGACTTGGTCAACGGGAAAGAAATTGATGTGCGCAACTTTCACAAGAAAATTATGCTGATGGACTACGTCGTTCCATTGGAAGAACGACAAGAGGGGGTATCGCACCGAGCTGCACGTTATTATAAGTTCGATAAAAAGATCTATAATAAGCTCAGACGTTGAGTCTAACTCATGAGTCTGATTAGAAAATCGGACTTATAGACCGGAATCATAAATCGGAATCGTGAATCGGGCTTATTAATCAGACTCATGAATCGAACTTATGGATCTAGCTTATGGATCTGGCTTATAAGTCTAATGTGACTAAAAAGTCTACTGAAGAAAATACAACTGAAAAACAATCTCAATTTATCTATAGACAATGGCTAATTATTTATTAGGCTACGATATTGGTAGCTCGTCGGTCAAAGCGAGCTTAGTGGAGGTGAACTCCGGAAGAAGTGTGGTCTCGGCTTTCTATCCCAAATCAGAGGCACCTATCATCGCTTTACAAGCCGGATGGGCCGAACAAAACCCCGAAATGTGGTGGGAATCGTTGAAAGAGGCAACCCAAGAGATCATGGGACGATCGGCGGTTTCTCCAACAGAGATCAAAGCCATCGGCATTTCATATCAGATGCACGGGTTGGTTTGCGTGGATAAGGATCAGCAGGTGGTACGTCCCGCAATTATCTGGTGCGATTCGCGCGCTGTTCCTTACGGGCAACGGGCGTTCGACTCCTTAGGAAAAAGCTATTGCTTGGAACATCTACTCAATTCACCGGGTAATTTTACCGCAGCAAAGTTGGCTTGGGTGAAAGAAAATGAACCGGAAATCTATGAACGCATCGACAAAGTGATGCTTCCAGGCGATTACATTGCAATGAGGTTATCCGGTGAGGTTTGCACCACAACATCCGGACTCTCCGAAGGAATGTGGTTCGATTTTAAAGACGGAGAGGTGAGTCGCTCTCTATTAGATTATTTCGGATTCGATCGTACGCTCTTACCAGAGATACGCCCCACCTTTGCTGAGCAAGGAAGAGTTTCGAAAAAGGTAGCCGATGAACTCGGTTTAGCTCAGGGAACACCCATTACTTATCGTGCAGGCGATCAACCTAATAATGCTCTTTCATTAAATGTATTCAATCCCGGAGAAATTGCATCAACTGCCGGAACATCGGGAGTGGTATATGGAGTGAATGGTCGGGTGAATTACGATCCGCAATCGCGTGTCAACTCGTTTGCCCATGTGAATCATACGGCCGATTTACCCCGCCTAGGCGTTCTTCTGTGCATCAATGGGACGGGCATTCTTAATGCTTGGACCCGTCGGAATATTGCTCCGCAAGGATTATCGTACGACGAACTCAACACCTTGGCTTCACAGGCTCCAATTGGCTGTGAGGGAGTGTCGGTCTTACCTTTTGGCAATGGAGCCGAACGGATGTTAGGAAATAGGGAGATTGGTTGTAGCGTGCACGGCCTCGATTTTAATCGACACGACCGTTCACATCTGGTTCGAGCGGCTCAGGAAGGTATTGTCTTTGCTTTCAAATATGGTATCGAGATCATGGAGCAGATGGGTATTCCGGTTAAGAAGATTCATGCCGGAAAGACAAACTTGTTTTTAAGTCCGATCTTCAGAGAGACCTTAGCCGGTATTACAGGAGCGACGATCGAACTGTACGACACGGATGGTGCGGTAGGAGCAGCTAAGGGTGCCGGAATTGGTGCGGGTATCTACGCCGACCATCAAGAGGCTTTTGCAACCCTCAAGCAATTAGAGGTCATCGTTCCGGATTCCTCATTAGAAACCTCCTACCAAGAAGCTTATAACCGATGGAGAGATTGCCTAAAGGAGAAAATGAATAATTATTAGATGAATAACCATTAAATAAATAAACGATGACTTGATAAGCGCGACATCCAAATCAGTCGTTAAGCCTAACCATCGTGCAAAAACAAAAGAACAACTTAAAAACATTAAACTTTAAAATATTAAAACTTAAAAATACTAGAGCTATGGCAACTAAAGAGTTTTTTCCAGGTATAGAGAATATTAAATTTGAAGGTAAAGAGAGTAAAAACCCGATGGCCTTCCGTTATTATGACGCGGAAAAGGAAATCAACGGTAAGAAAATGAAGGATTGGTTGAAGTTTTCAATGGCATGGTGGCATACGCTTTGTGCCGAAGGAGCCGATCAGTTTGGTGGAGGAACGAAACAGTTTCCATGGAACGTTGATGGTGATCCGGTGAAAGCCGCAAAAGATAAAATTGATGCAGGATTCGAGTTTATGCAAAAGATCGGAATCGAGTATTACTGTTTCCACGATGTCGATTTGGTCAATGAAGCCGACACCATCGAAGCTTACGAAGCTAACCTTAAAGAGGTGGTTGCTTATGCCAAACAAAAGCAAGAAGAAACCGGCATCAAACTGTTGTGGGGTACAGCCAATGTGTTTAGTCACGCTCGTTATATGAACGGAGCCGCTACCAATCCGAACTTTGATGTGGTAGCGCGTGCAGCCGTTCAGATCAAAAATGCCATTGACGCAACCATCGAACTTGGCGGATCGAACTATGTCTTCTGGGGAGGACGTGAAGGCTATATGTCGCTCTTAAACACCGATCAAAAACGTGAAAAGGAACATCTGGCTCAGATGTTGAAGGCTGCCCGCGATTACGGTCGTGCACGTGGCTTTAAAGGTACCTTCCTCATCGAACCTAAGCCGATGGAACCGATGAAGCATCAATATGATGTGGATACGGAAACAGTGATCGGTTTTCTGAAAGCTCATGGCTTAGAGCATGATTTTAAAATCAATATTGAAGTCAACCATGCCACACTAGCCGGACACACCTTCGAACATGAATTGGCTGTCGCAGTCGACAACGGACTGTTGGGATCGATCGACGCCAACCGTGGTGATTATCAGAATGGATGGGATACCGATCAATTCCCGATAGATAGCTTCGAACTGACTCAAGCCATGATGCAAGTGATCCGTAACGGCGGATTCGGCAACGGTGGCACCAACTTTGATGCCAAGACCCGTCGTAACTCGACCGATCCTGAGGATTTGTTCATTGCACATATTGCAGCGATGGATGCCATGGCACGCGCCTTGGAAAGTGCGGCTGCACTCTTAAACGAATCGCCTTATCAGCAAATGGTCACAGAACGTTATGCTTCGTTCGATGGTGGCAAAGGACTTGCTTTCGAGAACG
The DNA here is from genome assembly GCF_058683585.1 of Bacteroides sp. QWL-09. Lineage (NCBI taxonomy): Bacteria > Pseudomonadati > Bacteroidota > Bacteroidia > Bacteroidales > Bacteroidaceae > Bacteroides > Bacteroides sp. QWL-09. The sequence continues at coordinate 927,180 of NZ_CM178748.1, forward strand.
GTGAACTCACACTCGAAGATTTAGTGGCTTACGCTAAGGAGAATGGCGAACCGAAACAGGTGAGTGGCAAACAAGAACTGTATGAAGCGATTCTAAACATGTATTGCTAATCTAAATAGGTATTGCTGATCTAAAGACGTATCGCTAATTGGAATAGCGATAATAAGATCACGATAAGCGGTACTTTATGTGCGGCTTATCGTATCCTTCGCTTTTCGATGAATCGTCTTTAAACCAACAAAGAACCTATATTGGAGAATTTATATTGGAAAACTAATCTTGGAAAATTAATATTGAAGAAATAACGTATCCCTAAGTCGTGACCAAACACCGCATGAGCAAACCCAACTAACTTACGACAAAGCAACGATGAAAAAGGTGCGTTATTTTTTCCTTTTTTCTTAACCCTAAAATATTTTAATATGACGAACACGATAACCACTGAAGGTAATAAACTTTACCTCTATTCGATTACTACAGTGGCCATTCTAGGAGGACTCTTATTCGGCTATGACACCGCCGTGATCTCCGGTGCAGAAAAAGGACTGGAAGCCTTCTTTCTTACGGCAACCGACTTCCAGTACGACAAGGTGATGCATGGCATTACCTCATCAAGCGCTTTAATCGGTTGTGTCATCGGTGGAGCTTTTTCAGGCGTGTTAGCTTCTCGCTTAGGACGTCGAAATGCTCTTCGTCTGGCTGCCTTGCTTTTTTTCTTATTCGCTCTCGGTTCTTACAACCCTGAATTTTTATTCTTCACCCATGGCAAAGCGAGTTGGGATCTATTAGTCGCTTTTAATCTGTATCGTATCCTTGGTGGTATCGGCGTAGGATTGGCCTCTGCCGTCTGTCCGATGTATATTGCCGAAATCGCTCCATCGAATATTCGCGGAACTCTGGTTTCGTGCAATCAGTTTGCCATTATCTTCGGTATGTTGGTGGTCTATTTCGTCAACTATCTCATTATGGACGGTCACCAAAACCCGGTACTCGTGAAAAGTGCCGAAGGTTTGCTCTCAGTCAGCCCGGAATCGGATATGTGGACCATTCGTGAAGGATGGCGTTACATGTTTGGCTCGGAAGCTGCTCCCGCAGCACTGTTTGGCTTCTTGCTCTTCTTCGTCCCAAAGACGCCGCGTTACCTGATGCTGGTTCACCAAGAAGAGAAAGCATTGGCTATCTTGAGCCGAATCAATGGTCCGAAACAAGCCGAAGTAATCCTCAGTGAGATCAAAGCAACGGCTCATGAAAAGACTGAGCGTCTCTTTACTTATGGAGTCACCGTCATCGCGGTCGGAATCTTGCTATCTGTCTTTCAACAAGCCATCGGCATTAATGCCGTACTCTATTATGCTCCGCGTATTTTCGAAAATGCAGGTGCCGAAGGAGGAGGGATGATGCAGACCGTTGTGATGGGAATCGTGAACATTCTCTTCACCTTAATAGCCATCTTCACCGTCGATCGTTTTGGCCGTAAGCCATTATTGATCATCGGATCGATCGGCATGGCCATCGGAGCATTTGCGGTTGCCCTATGCGACAGTATGGGAGTAAAAGGAGTGCTACCGGTTTTCTCCGTGATCGTCTATGCAGCCTTCTTTATGATGTCGTGGGGACCAATCTGCTGGGTGTTAATCTCCGAGATTTTCCCTAACACCATTCGTGGTAAGGCGATAGCGATTGCAGTTGCGTTCCAATGGATCTTTAATTACCTCATCTCCTCAACCTTTCCGGCATTATACGATTTTAGTCCGATGTTTGCTTATAGTTTATACGGAGTCATGTGCCTGCTGGCGGCAGTCTTTGTCTGGCGTTTAGTACCCGAAACCAAAGGAAAGACTCTGGAAGAGATGAATAAACTTTGGAAAAAAAGAAACTAAACGGAACACTCTGAATAAACGGAACGGAATAAGTAAACAGAACGGACCGAATCTATACAAAATAGAATATACACAAAATAGAACAACAGAGATAAAAAAGCATTCCTCTTGCCTTTCTTTATAGGGCAAGAGGAATGTCGTTATTATGACACGAAATCTAAAAGGAAATAGACAATAACGCTTTGAATGTACTAACCTAAGAAATACGCTGCAATTGATTGCTCAAATCGTTATTGAATATATCTTAACCGGAAAGGGTACTAACCACAACACTCATCGTTCGTAGATCCCGGATAACCGTATTTCAACGTAGGTGGATAGCCATATTTAACAAGAGGCGGATAACCGTATTTAACGATAGGTGGGAAACCATATTTTTCGGTCACACACTCATTCTCAACGCAAGGATAACCATACTTCAACAATGGAGGATAGCCATACTTTAAAGCGGCTAGTAAGTCCGCATTGTGACCGGCATAATGCGCTTCATTCTCGTTGTATTTCACAAATCGACGTCCTTCCACACCATCCGAAGGCACAACTTGAACATGAACAACGACTTTCTCCTCATATTTAAACGGGCTTAATTTTGAAGCTACTTGAGTTAAACAGCAAAGTCCAAACTCAATCTTTACAGGTTGCTTTTCAGTGGGCTCTACAGCAATAAAAAAGAATTTTTGAGTGACTAACGATAAGCCATCGACAGGATCATTGGCTTGTCCGGCGAGAATAATACCTTTGGGCATAGAGATCAAACACCAACCATAATTTGTACTTCCTAAATGAGATTCAAGATTTACGCAAAAACTTTTGCCTTGATAAGCGGTAATCGATTCATTCATGTTAATAGATTTTTTTTAATTAGACATTGAGAAACAGACTATTTGCTAGCTAAATACTCTTGTTTGATGATATTTAAATCGCTGATCAGATCCGTATCACTATACCCGCTGAGCTCATTAGCTTTTTCGAGGATATCGACCACCTCCTTTAGCGGAACTTCTTTCAGTTTATGCAGTGAAAGAGCCAAACCTTTCATGGCGTATGGGTTGTTGGGTGCCAGAGATAAAGCTGTTTTGTTCTCTTCCTTAGCTTTTGAATAGTTGCCACACATATATTCGGCATAGCCTTTCAACAGATAAGCATCAATGCATTCGGGTTCGAGACTGATCACTTTTTCTGTCATCAATGCCGCTTCTTGCAAGTCGCCTTTCTGTACCGCTATCTGAGCATCATAAAACAACTGTTTTGAATCGATCTGTTCGCCGATCTTCCGACTTAAGGCTTTTAAATAGTTATTGTACGTGCAGTAATGATTTTCACCGTAAATCGTATTTTGAGTCGTTAAACGCGTATTGGTACATCCTCCCAGACATCGACTGCCATAGATACATCGCTTACAATTGCCAGATAGTTGTTCCTTCTTCATCCCTCTGCGCCAAGCAAAAGATTGCTCATCGTTCCAAATATCACTCAAAGAGCGTTCACGAAGATTTCCCTCAATAAACTGTCGGTCGCGCACGGATGTACACCCGATAATGTCGCCATTATGCAGAAGTCCGAAGCCCCGAATGCCGGCATTACATCCATCCCAAAGCGTGTTGCTCGTTTGATATGACGCTTGACGAACCTCTTGTTCTTTCAAATCGTAATAACCGATACAATCGGCCGGGAATATCTTGATTCGTCCTTCACGGGAGGTCTGAAAACAAAAATCAATAATGTCGTTCATCTGAACAGGATCAAGCACCCATTCTTTATGTGCAGCCATATTGCCCATTGGTAAGCCAATCTGAACTTGCCACGAACGAACTCCCATCTCGATCAACTCTTCTTTCAGTTGAGAAAGAATATTGATGTTCCGTTTGGAAAGGGTAGTGATGGCGCCCACTTCGACGCCCAACTTCCGCAAGGCTAAGATCCCTTCTTTATCATGTTGATACGACCGAGGTTTGCGGATACTATCATGAATCTGTTCCGTTCCATCGATGCTCACCGCCACAGTGTCTACGCCGGCTTCTTTCAGCATAGCTGCTTTCTCCTTTAGCAACCATCCATTCGTAATGACATTGGTGGTGATGCCAACCTTCTTCAGTTGTTTAATCAAGAGAGGAAGATCTTTCCTTATCAATGGTTCTCCACCTGAAAGGGTGATCCACTTGAGACCCATCTGACTCATTTCATTAATAACAGCTAGAGCTTCATTGGTAGTCAACTCATCGATTAGGGGCTGTTGACACGATGAACCGCAATGTTTGCAGTTCATATTACACCCCATGGTGACTTCCCATACGGCGGTTACGGGTTGGTACTTCATCTGTAATTGTTTAATATGTAAATATTCTAACACGCTGATAAACAAAAAGTTTGCTTCACTTTTATTTTTAACTATTGTTTAAAACTATAAAATAAAAACTTAAAGACAGATCATTCCTCATCAGGTAAAGAGGAGAAAATTGGCACGATTCTTCATTAATACGATCGTGTAATAAATGATTCTTTCCATTCTATTCTATCACGATTGTATTGATGTCATTGATGTCATTGATGTCATTGATATAAACTACTGTTGCGCAGACATAGAACCGTGATGTGCAGGTCTGGAATAGTGTTGTATCGAAATAAAGCAATGATGTGTACGTATAAAAACGCTGTTGTGCAGCATGGTCGTTGCCCCCAGTTATAAATTACTGCTTCAGTGTATTTAATGGTTGTCATGCTTTGTTTAGCCGTAACGAAACGACGCTTTGTCATTACTAAACCGTCATTTCTTGAGCCCTCAAACGTGGGCTCTTCAGCCTTCGAACGAAAACCGATGAGCCCTCGAACGAGGGCTGAAGAGCCCTGCTTCGAGGGCTCAAGAAACAAGACTTAGCCGGCAATTAAAGGGCTTTTGAGAAAAAATAAATTCAATAAGAAAAGTCATTAATAATGGGGTGCTAAAAAACTCTTGAACTGTCTTCTAAGCTCCACCAAGCAATTTGTCCTAATTCTCTCGATGTTATTTCTAGATTAATCCCTTTGTTATTTCTACTAATCCACTCTAAACGATCAACTTATTATGAAATGACAATTCTCTTTAATCGGTTGGAGGGAATCGTATGAGTGGTCTTTTTTATTTTATTTAAAAAAAATCGATTTAGGTGAGTACAAATCTTACGGCCGACTGTATAGCTTATACAAGAGTTAATCTAAACAGTATGAATAGACCAATACCCAAACTACCATTTGATATGGAAACTTTGAAGCATCTCATCCAAAAGAGTGAACCGCTCTTAACCTTGGACGAAAAAAGGCAGATGTTTCAAGGTATTGAACAACGGACCATAAAAAACAGAAAATCCATCAAACCCTTCCGCACTTGGTGGGTTGCTGCATCGATCATAACCATAATATTTACATTGAGTTTCTGGTTCTATTTCGATACGAGTTCGTCACCTTACCAACGATTGGCCAATTTGGTGAATGTCGATACCTTAAAACAAGTCTCTTTATTCATTGACGACCAACGATTAGATCTCCCGAAACAATCGGAGATTGCCGTTTTGACCAATGGCGTTGAGGTTAGACCACTAGACGGAGAGGCTTTCAAGATCTCATCCTCCGAAGCTCGACAGAGCTATGCACAGGTCGCTGTTCCCAAAGGACAGAAAGTAAAGATTACGCTGTCCGATGGTTCACGCATCACCCTTCGCGAAGAATCGAAGCTCATCTTTCCATTAGCTTTCAAAGCTAGTAAACGTACGGTACATCTTGTCGGTGAGGCCTATATGCAGATTGCACACGACGATTCCAAACGTTTTGTAACCCTGACCGACAAACTGAATGTTTCGGTGTTAGGAACGCAATTTTTGGTATCGGCCTATCCCAATCGGGTAGATCAATCGGTCTTACTCGTTTCAGGAAAAGTAGAAGTCGAACCTCAAAAAGGGAAAAAGGTGATTTTGAAACCTAATGAACAGCTGATATACAGTACTCAAACGCAAGCCATGACACTCAAACGAGAGCTTGATCCAATGCCGTTGATCGGTTGGAAAGAAGATCTGATGATTATTCATGAAGAATCGCTGAGTCAGGTCTTGAAGCATATCGAAGAGATCTACAAAATCGATTTAACCTACGATTGGACGGAATTGGAGAAGATCAAAATCAACGGTAAACTAGACATGAGCGTGCCTGTTGACGAACTCTTCGACCGTTTAAGCAAAATAGCCCCAATTAAAGTCGTCCGAAAGCAAAATCAAATCTTCATAAACGTAGAATCCTTAAAAACGCAAAAGCCTATGAATTAAGATAAGAAACAAGATAAGAAACCAGAAAACAAAAAGGCCGGAAAGATATTCGCGGTATCTCCCCGGCCAGTGCGACTTTGACAATTAATCTTTTAATAACCAAAATCTAGTAAATAATGAAGAATAAACATTATTTCTGCAATTATACGCATTTTCTGCGTAATAAGTTTGTACTGACAAGTTATATTTTATTTATCTGGGGGGCTTCTCCGCTGCCGATATCGGCCTCTGCATCCCCAAAAATCATGATTGCTCAGGAGAAAGAGATCACGCTTAAAGTGACAGACACTCCGATTCATCAAGTATTGCCACTTATCGAGAAACAAAGCAAATATGTCTTTGCCTACAACAGTTCGGTGGTTAACCTCAATAAAAAGGTGACTCTCAACATCCGCTCTTCATCGATCAATGAAGTCATGGGAGCCTTACTGAAAGGAACCAATATCGCCTACGAAGTTTCTGATCGTCAGATCCTTCTCTTCATTAAGAATGACGAACAGAAAGGACGTTCAAAAGCTGTAAATGCCACAGGTGTGGTTCGTGATGAGAACAACGAGCCTCTGATTGGTGTGAGCGTACAGGTTAAGGGGACAGGACAAGGAACCATTACCGACATCGACGGTCGATATACGCTTCAGACTGAAAGCGGAAAGACTCTACAATTCTCCTATGTGGGATACAAACCGATAGAATTATCACCGTCGAACATGATGAACGTTCGTATGGAAAGTGATACAAAAGTCCTGAATGAAGTCGTCGTGGTGGGCTACGGTACAATGAAGAAATCGGACTTGACCGGATCGGTGGCTAGTGTGAAATCGGACAACTTCAACAAGGGTTTGGTGACTTCACCGTCACAACTCATCCAAGGTCGGGTGTCGGGAGTGAATATGACGAACAACGGTGGAGAGCCCGGAGGTGGCGTGACCATTCGTGTGCGCGGATCGAACTCCATTCGCTCCGGTCAGGATCCACTTTATGTTGTCGATGGCGTGCCTTTGGATGTTTCGGACGACCAGCAGCCTTCCGGAGCAAACGTGGCCGGTGTGGGCGGTAATGCGACAAAAAATCCTCTGAACTTCCTCAATCCGGACGATATTGAGTCGATCGACGTGTTGAAAGATGCTTCGGCAACGGCTATTTACGGAGCTCGTGGTGCAAACGGTGTGATCATTGTGACTACGAAAAAGGGACGCGACGGACAAAGTCAGGTGAGTTACTCCACTTACGGAAGCATCTCTGTGTTGCCAAAACAATATGAGATGTTGGATGCCGATCGTTATCGCACGTTTGCCAAAGAGAAGAATGTCACCATAGAAGATGGTGGAGCCAACACCAATTGGCAAGACGAGATTTTCCGCACCGCTTATTCGCATAATCACAACTTATCGATCACCGGTGGATTTAAAAACGGTAACTATCGTGCATCTATCAGCTTCCAAGATCAAGAGGGTATCGTGAAGCGTACCGGCATGAAGAAATATACGGGTAGAATGTTTATTAGTCAGAAGGCACTCAATAATCGGTTGAATATTGAAGCCAGCCTCACCGCAACACGCACCAACGACCAACGAGTGCCCATCGGTGAATCGGGTGGCTTTGAAGGGGATGTGCTACTCTCGGCGTTGAAGGTGAACCCGACTTATCCCATCTATAATGCCGACGGGACGTATTTCCAAAAGAGTAAGGATGTTCGTAATCCGGTAGCCATGATTAATCTCACAGACGACCGTACAACAACCGATCGCATATTGGCGAATATCAACACGACGCTCGACATTTGGAAGGGTTTGAAGTATAAGATGAATATGGCCTTCGACGAGACAAAGGCTAGTCGTAAGGTCACACAAGACAAGGCCTTGATCTACCTTACCGATAAGGGTACGGCGGATATCAACAATGTTGAATCGAGCAACTTCCTGATTGAAAACTACTTAACGTACGACTTCAATATCGGCACCAAGCACCGCTTTAACTTATTGGCCGGACACTCGTATCAACGCTTCCGCAACTATCGTTATGGCTTCTCGGAAACAGGTTTTGAGGTGGACGACATTCGTTATATCTACAACTTATCGTTTGGCAAACAAACACAGATCTATGGTTCTTCCAGCATCTTAGTCAATGAGTTACAGTCGTTCTTCGGACGTATTAACTACAACTTGATGGATAAGTATTTGTTGACGATGAATTTCCGTGCCGACGGATCAACTCGATTTGGGGAGAATAAGAAAACGGGATTCTTCCCATCGGCAGCTTTGGCTTGGCGTATGAGCGAAGAACAGTTTGTAAAGGACTTAAACACTTTCGATAACCTCAAGCTGAGATTGGGATGGGGTATTACCGGTAATCAAGAGATTCCGAACAAGATCTCTCAAGTATCATTGGGTAGCAGTAGCATTGCTTCCGGCGGAGCCATCTTAGATGGGGGCAATACGGTCGTACCCGGAGTGACGTTGCTGCGCACACCAAACCCTGATATCCAATGGGAACGTACCGAACAAGTGAATCTCGGACTCGATTTTGCGATCCTTAAAAACCGCTTGAGTGGTACGATCGACTACTTCTCAAAGACTACTCGTGACGTATTACTGGAAGTGAACTCTATCGGTCCGTCGCCAACTCCAAAAGTATGGAGGAATGTACGCGACATGAAGATCGTAAATAAAGGTTGGGAGTTCGGACTAAATGGTCTATTGATCAACTCCAAAGATTGGCATTGGGACATGGGAGTTAACTTCTCGACCATCAAGAATGAGGTGAAGAATTTGCCGATGTCATACTTAACCACCGGTCAGCCGAGTGGCCCGGGTATTGATGGGTTCAACTCACAGATCATCAAGAGTGGTTATCCGATCGGTACCTTCTGGGGATATCATTTCTTGGGATTCGACGAGGACGGAAAGAGTTTATATGAGGTGGATGCCGATGGCAAGAAGGTTGAGAAGTGCATTGGTAATGCTCAGCCGGACTTTACACTCAACTTCAATACCACGGTGTCTTGGAAGAACTTCGACTTAGGATTGTTCTTTAACGGGGTATTTGGTAATGATGTCTACAACAACTTAGGTAATGTGATGGATCATCTGAGCTTATTCTCAAAGGGATTCAATACGACACCTCATGCGACCACACAACCGGAATCGCTCGATAATATTCTCGACTATTCGAGCCGTTACATCGAAGACGGATCGTATTTACGTTTGAGTAGTGCCACATTGGGATACACCGTTCCGTTGAAGAATAAGAAGTGGATCAGCAATATGAAGGTAACGTTGACGGGCAATAACTTGTTTGTGATCACCGGATATAGCGGCTACGATCCCGAAGTTAATGCCAATAGAACGAAAAATGGCGTACCATCGTTAGGCATTGGATGGACAACTTATCCGATGGCCCGTAGCTTTAGTCTTGGTGTAACTGTTGATTTTTAAAAAGAAGACCTATGAAAAAATATAAATTGATAGCATATACGGTACTTATGGCTTTGTTCACAGCCTCTTGTACCGACCTAAAAGAAGAAATACTAAATGAGGTGGATGGCAGTAAGACGATCTCGAAGAGTGAAAGTGCTCAAATGATTGTGGCTCCGGTCTACGCTTACCTGCGTGACTTACAAAGCCGTACAGGGGTGTGGTTGGTGATGGAGAGCGTGACCGACGAGGTGGCTTTCCCGACACGTGGAACCGACTGGAACAACGCTAGTTACCGCACGCTCTTTACGCATGAGTATGACGATAAGAATACGTATATCAAATACACATGGGATAGCTTCATGATTGGATTGAGCCGTTGTAATATTGCTTTGCAATACCTCACTCAATTCGAACCGACCGATGAGATTACTAACTACATCAACGAGACCAAGTTTATACGAGCGTTAGTGATGTACCAACTGATGGATTGCTTCGGTCAGTTCCCGATGCGTGAATATACCGAAATCGATTATTCCGCTCAGCCACACATCATGCAACGTTCGGAGGCTGTGGCTCGTATCGAGAAAGAACTTTTGGAGATCATCCCGGTATTGAAACTCAAAGGTGAGGTGCCTTATGGACGAATCACTCGTGCTGCAGCACAAACACTCTTAGCCAAATTGTACCTCAATCACCAAGTTTACACGGGCACTGCTCCGACGTTTAGCGACGGACAAGGGAAGTGGAAAGAGGCGATAGCGGTTTGTGACGAGATCATCAACTCGAAGAAATATGTCTTGGCGGACGATTATTGGAAGCTTTATATGGCCTTTAATGAAGAGTATTCGAATCAGACTGAGACCATTCTGCCGATTATCTACAACATGACTGCCGGCTTGAAGGGCATCGATTGGCTGAACATTACGTTGCACTATAATCAGACGTTTGGCACCTTCAAGGGGATGTGGAACGGCTGTTGCACGACACCGGATTTCCTTAGCACCTGGGAGGTTACCGACCCTCGTTATCAGGATAACCGTTTGAAGAGTCAGATCGGCTTTAACTTGGGTATCTTGGTGGGACAGCAATACGACTTGACAGGCAACAAGTTGAAAACGCGTACCGGGGCCGATTTGATTTATACTCCGGAGTTTAGCATTCAGAACTCAGGAGAGGCACAAGGGGCACGTGTGGTGAAATATGCCCCGGATCCGGCATCAACTTACGGAAATAAGAGCGAAAACGATTTCCAATATTATCGTCTATCGGATATTTATTTGATCCGCGCGGAAGCTAAATTCCGTAATAAGGATGTTGCAGGAGCTTTGGTCGATATCAATGCCGTTCGTACCAAACGCGGCGTTCGTCCATACGAGTTGAATGAGTTGACTCTAGAACAGATCTATAACGAACGTGGTTACGAGTTTTATTGGGACGGCCCTTCTCGTCGAAACGATATGATTCGCTTTAATCATTACTGTGCTGCCAGATATGAGAAGCCGGCTTCGGAACCTTTTAAGATTCTGTTGCCTATTCCGTTGAGCGCAAAAGAGGCCAATATCGATCTTACTCAAAATCCGGGATATTAAACTGAAACAGACAGGTATTAGTCTTATATAGTTGAAGAATCAAGCTCTGTTTAGGCCGACAACATCTGTTGTTTCTCCTTTACAGAGCTTTTTTCATACGGACGACTAACAACAATTAAAACATGAAAAAGAACCTTATGATTTGGAGCTTGATGCTCACTTTGCTTTCTGGCGTACAGGCACAAGAGCATTCTTTCCATCTTCCACAGTGGATTGAAAAGGCGGTGTTTTATCAGATTTACCCACAGAGCTATCAAGATACCAACGGCGATGGGATAGGAGATCTCAAAGGTATTATCAGTCGTTTGGATTATATCCGATCGATCGGGTGCAATACCATCTGGCTAAACCCTTGCTTTCATTCTGCTTTTAAGGATGCCGGGTACGATGTCATTGACTTTTATCGAGTGGCTCCGCGATACGGAACAAATGATGATCTCCGTCGTCTATTTGAAGCGGCTCACCAACGAGGGATGCGTGTCGTGCTCGACCTTGTGGCGGGGCACTCTTCCGATCGTTCGCCTTGGTTTCACTATTCGCAGATGAAAAAGCGTAATGCTTATACCGATCGGTATATTTGGACCAACGACTCGACCATTCGACCGGATCGGTTCGTAGCAGGAACGTTCGAACGCAACGGAACCTATCGAAAAAACTATTTCGACTGTCAGCCGGCATTGAACTATGGTTATGGCGAGCCCAATCCGAACGCTCCTTGGGAACAACCGGTCGATGCTCCGGGGCCGACCGCCACACGACAAGAGTTAATACACATCATCGACTATTGGATGCAAATGGGGTGCGACGGCTTTCGGGTCGACATGGCCGGTTCGTTGGTCAAGAATGATCCGGAGTTGAAAGGAACCACAGCTCTTTGGCAGGAGGTGCGTCGTCATTTCCAAGCGTTGTATCCCGAAGGTATCTTATTGGCCGAATGGAGCAATCCGCAGAAGGCGCTGAAGGTGGGCTTTATGATGGATTTCATCATCCACTTCGGACAAACGGGATATCGGGAACTAATGTTTAATGAGGTGGGGACTTATCGCCGAGATACTTGCTATTTCGACCGTCGGGGCATAGGAAGTCCCGAACGTTACATCAAGAACCTTTACGATTGCTTGCAAGTGGCCGATACGACGGGACATCTTTGTATCCCGACCGGCAATCACGACTTCCAACGCATCCGTTGTGGGCAACGGGATGATTTGAGAGAGGTACAGACTGCTTTAGCCTTTTTCCTTACGCAACCGGGAGTGCCTTGTCTCTATTATGGGGATGAGATCGGCATGCGTTTCATCGACGGATTGCCCGATAAGGAAGGCAGTCTTCTGAGTAAAGGCAATCGTGCCGGATCACGCACCCCGATGCAATGGGACGAAAGTGCCGGAGCCGGCTTCTCGAGCGCCTCACCGGAACAGTTTTACCTTCCTATTGATGCGTTGAATGATCGTCCCAATGTGGGAAGTCAACAAGCTGATTCCTCTTCGACATTGAATATGGTTCGCACATTGTTGCGCCTGCGGGAAACTTATCCGGCTCTGGCTTGTCGCGGATCGATTGAGTTCCTGACTTCTGCTCGTCAGCCGTATCCCATGGTTTACGAACGTCGGAAAGGATCTCAACGTTTGCTGATCTGTATCAATCCTTCCGGTCGAATCACAAAAACCTCTTATCGCTTCTCTAAGGGTGTTCGCTCTTTTTTACCTATCTTTGTCACTCCGGGGTGCGAGAAACCGAAGCTGACCGTGAAAGGGAATAAAGTGCTTCTTGAAACGCCGGCGTTATCTTTTGGCATTTACTTAATACACTAAACTATGATAAAAAAAACAGTTCTAGCCTGCTTCATCGGATTTCTGACGATTCATCACGTGCAGGCTCAAGATCCTTGGCAGATTACGGCAACCGATATACAGGCCGATCAGTACTATGGGGTGACCGTGGGCAACGGGATGTTGGGTCTTGTCTCATCGCCCGAACCCCTGAAAACCAGTACGGTCGTTTTAGGCGGTAGCTACGATAAATATGGTCGGGGACGAGTCAGCAATTTCTTGAACGGATTCAACATGCTCAATGTCTCCATGGCTATCGACGGTCGGACGATCAACAAACAGAATATTGAGGGTTTCACGCAAACGCTCGATATGAAAGGCGCGCAACATCGTTCCACCTTTTCGGTGCCCGGTAAAGCACAACTATCGTACAGCTATCTGGCTTTGCGACAATTGCCTTATTGTGCCATGCTCGTCGTGGAAGTGCATCCAACAGCCGATTTCAATTTGACGGTCACCAATATCCAGGAGATTCCGGATGCTTTCAGAAACGGACAGATGGATTATAACGAACTCTATCGGAAACACGCGACGATCCAATTACTGTCCACTCAAGCAGATAGTCCCACCGAACGTCTAAAAATAAGCGCAACCTCAACGTTCTTATTTCCTGATGCTGTGGGACAGGAGCCTAAAGTGGTGCACAACACACCCAACAGTAATAGTCACTACATGAAGTTCAACCGCCTCCTAAAAAAAGGAGAGACGTATCGATTCTGCATTATCGGGGCTACGCTAACCTCAGCTCATCATCCGGATCCGACCAATGAATCGGAACGACTGGCCATCTTTGCTCGCTTAGAAGGCTACGAACGATTGATGAAACGCCACACCGACCTTTGGAGCGACCTTTGGCAGAGTGACATTGAGATCGAAGGCGATGCACAAGCTCAGCAGGATGTTCATAACATGATCTATCATCTCTATTCGTTTGTTCGCGAAGGATCGGCGCTTTCTGTTTCGCCAATGGGACTCTCCGGGTTGGGCTACAACGGACATGTGTTTTGGGATGCCGACACGTGGATTTTCCCGGCTTTACTAATGCTTAAACCGGCATTGGCTAAATCGCTGATCGACTATCGGTTTAAGCGTCTAGAAGCTGCACGGCAAAATGCCTTTGAGCATGGGTATAGAGGAGCGATGTTCCCTTGGGAAAGTGCCGATAGTGGTTGTGAGGAGACGCCGGTATGGGCGCTGACCGGCACATTCGAACATCATGTCACCGGATGTGTGGCTTTAGCGGCTTGGAACTATTATCGGGTGACACAAGACTTGAATTGGTTACGTGAAGAGGGCTATCCGATGCTAAAAGCGACCGCCGAGTTTTGGGCCGATCGCGTAGAACGCAGTGGCGATGGGAAGTATCATATTCGGAATGTGGTAGCCGCCGATGAGTGGGCCGAGAATGTGGATGATAATGCCTATACCAATGGAGTAGCCATCTGTAACCTTCGCGCCGCTACACAAGCGGCACAGCTATTGAAGCAGTCGCCCGACCCGCAATGGAAGAGAATAGCCGATGGCTTGGTGATCTTGTCTTTACCCGACGGAACAACGCGTGAACACGCCACTTATCAGGGAGAACCGATCAAACAAGCCGATGTGAATCTGTTGGCTTATCCGCTTGGACTCATCACTCGCAACGAACAAATTAAGAAGGACTTGCAGTATTACGAGACTCGGGTACCGGAGAAGGGCACGCCGGCCATGACGCAAGCAATCTTTTCACTGCTTTACGCTCGCTTGGGCGATGCTGATAAAGCCGGTCACTTCTTTAAAGATGCTTATCTGCCAAATCTAAACCCACCGTTTAGAGTGATCGCCGAGACAAAAGGCGGAACAAATCCTTATTTCATAACCGGTGCCGGAGGGGTACTTCAAACCATTCTGATGGGATTCGGGGGACTTGCCATCACCGATCAAGGCGTTGTGCAAGAGTCGTCCGGTGTTCTACCGTCGGGTTGGAAAAAGATTACTTTGAAAGGTATTGGAGTAAAAGGAGCGACATACTCGCGGAAGTAGAAACAGCTTGTAGTTGCTGACGAAGTTTCGTCATGGCCCGATACAAAAGATTTCTCGTTGACTGATAGCTCATTCCCAACAAATCGGGAATATCGGTCAGCGGGATTTCTTGTATATAGTAGAGGTAAATGGCTTCCCGTTGACGAGGGGACAATTCCTTCAACGCTTTAGCTAATTCTTGCTTCACCTCATCGTCATAACGTTCTTCGACCTCATCGAAAGCCTTCTCGGAGAGTAATTCAATCTCAAAAACAATCTCTTCGCTGTCATCCAGACGAACCATCGGTCGGCTGCTGAATGCGTTAATCAGCGCCCGTTTTAAAGCCACAAAAAGGTAACCCTTAACCGATACCGTTTCCCGAAGATTCTCTCGGTTATGATACAGCTTCACAAAGACATCCTGAATCGTATCTTTCACCAGCTCCCCGTCGGTGGTCATCTTCCTTCCATAGGCATACATCGCATCGACATAAGTATGAAACAGCAAACTAAAAGCCTGTTGTTCTCCTGCTCGGAAAGCACTCCAAAGTTCTTGTTCCGTTGAGTAGATAGGTAACTGATGTCTCATACGATTCACTTTACCCACCAAAGATATAAAATCTTTTGAATACCGATTTGGTGTTACTAACGAGATTTCAAAAAAACATGCGTCAGCGTTTGCATTGAACCATGGCGACTAATACTCAAACACCAGTCCAATGGTCGGAATGACACTACCGCTCTGCTGGCGAATCGACTTCATGACATATCGTTGTTCATCAATAGGGGCTTCAGGATTGGCAATCACCCCCGTGCTCATCAAAACATCCGGCTGTTTGTACTTACTCCCGGTAAGGTTTTGGATGTCGATGTAAAAACCGAGCATACAACGTTTCAAGTAGAAGGTCTTGTCGATTCGAAGGTCGACTTGGGTATAGGCATCCGACCGCTCTTGATGATATCTTGAATAGTCGAGATAAGAAGCCAAGCGAGCGTTCCATGCTTGCACAAGCGACGATTTATCCTCATCGTAAGGCGTATAGGGTGCCCCACCAATACTACTGACCTTGAGTCCGATGCTCCATTGTTTAGGCAACATGTACGTTCCTCGTAAATCGAAAAGATAACGGTTGTCCCAGGTTGAAGGGATATATTCACTTAACTCATTGTTTCGATACTCACTCTTAAAGAGAGTCAGCGAAGAACTTAAGTTCAGCTTTTGAGCGATCAGCCACTTAAACAGAACCTCTACGCCATACGACCGTCCGGTGGCCGAAGAGACGAGTTCCTCAGTACCAACCACTCCATAATCGTTGCCTTTACAAGCTAAAGGGATATTATCGGTCAACGATAGCGGTATCTTGTCGTACGACTTATAGAAACCTTCGACCGACAGTTCGATTTCATTCCCTCGCTGCCAAGTCAGGCCTATCCCGGTTTGTCCCACACGCTGGTAGAGAAGGTGTTTATTCAGTAACGTTCCTTGCTGGTTCTTGTACCCCAAAGCCGTATACGGCGGAAGTTGATAATAAATTCCCATATTACCGTTTGCCGTCCACTCATCGGTCAGCCGATAAGAAAGCGACAGGCGAGGGGAGAGCTGGTTTGATAGATCGCGCATCGACGACGAATAATCGGCTGCATCAGCCCTTAAGCCTAAAGAAGCGTTGAACTGTTCATTGGGCGACGTATAGCTGATCGTTCCAAACACGCCCCATTGCATCAATCCGAGATAAGTCTCGTAATCGTAAACCCGCGGAACGGTCGTAAACGCTTTCTCGTACGTCCGATTCGAATACTGATGATAGTCGACATTCACTCCGATTCCCAACTTCAAATGAGGCAAATTCGTCGTATTTTCAAGACGTAACTTCGTAGCTTGTTCCACCGAACGATAGTTCAACGTTAGGTAATCCGGATCGTCAGTCCGATTATCACGGTATTTGATCGCCCGATTATTGAAATAACTCTGACTCAGCACCACCGATCGCACATTTCGTCCCACATAATGGCGGTAAACCGCTCCTAAAGTAAACGTCTCCTGCTCGTTCTTCGGCAAAGAGCTCAATATATATTCATTTTCTTCACCATCCGCTTTGTCGTTCAATCTCAGTCGGTCGACTCCTCCGAGCCCGAGTATCGTAAGCTCATGATGGGCATCAAAACGCGTTTTGATCTTAAACTGAGCATCAGTATAGGTTGGCAGAAACGGCAGTTTCAGCATCTTAAACAAGAACTGGAGATACGACTGACGGACGGAGACTTGATAAGAGGTCTTCTTACCGAGATAGCCGTTTGAAGCTAGCGATACCTCCGACGCCCCCAAAGTGGCCTTGACCGATCGACGTTCCATATCCCCGTCGCGCAACTTAAAGTCGAGTACCGAACTCAGCACATTCCCCTTACTGGCCGGGAACGCCCCACTATAAAAGTTCACCTCTCGAATCAAATCCGCATTAATCAGTCCCACAGGTCCTCCGGAAGCCCCTTGTGTGGCAAAGTGGTTGATATTCGGAATCTCTACATCATCTAAGAAGAACCGATTTTCCGAAGGCGATCCACCTCGTACGATAAGATCGTTCCGATAGCTTGCGGGCGAGAAAGCTACCCCCGGATAGCCTTGTATGACGCGTGAGATATCTCTATTTGCTCCGGGACTTTTTTCAATCTCCTGCAAACCGATGATACGCAAACTGAGTGGACTTTCGATATTCTTCCGAAAAGGAGAGGCCGTGACAGAAACTTCTTGCAGATCGACCGTACTCTCTTCCATCTCAAGGACTAGATTAAGATCTTTTGTCGATACGATATACTCCGGCGTAATCAGCGTTTTATAACCGATGGCACTGAGCTGTAACCGATAAATGCCCGGTGGCACCTCGTCGATATTGAATACTCCTTTAGCATCTGTGACGACTCCTCTGTTCAGTCCAAGGACAATGACATTGATAAATTCCAGAGGTTCGCGTCCCGATTCGTCGATCACGCGGCCTTTAATATGTCTGGTTGGCTGTGCAACGACCATTAACGGCATAAATATGAAAATCAAGGAAATAATGTAGCGTGTTCTCATGTTGTTATCTGGTAAAATGAGTCATTAATCAGATCATTGGCTGAATGATGAATTAAATGACGGATAAAACTAATTTATTAATAAACATTTTTCCATGAAAAAAGGTTTTAATTCCTGGACTTATTTGTATCATAATTTTATCTATTCACCGAAATTAGACTCAGAATTGTCGCTTCTTTGAAAAGAATGAAAAGGCCTTGTTACGAGAATCCGAAAACTCCGAACAAGGCCTTTTTAATCAAAAAACATCCAATGTATTTCGATCAACCGTCAGACCGTAAAGACTGTCGTGACATTGATCATCCATACCGGATTATTTATTCTTGCAGCATTCTTTTTTAGTTGCACATTCTTTCTTAGATGTACATTCACCTTTAGATGCCTTTGTACATGACTTCTTTCCGTCTTTAGTACATTCCTTCTTGCATTCGCTCTTACACTGAGATTTACATTCGCTCTTTTGGTCGCATTTGCTCATCTTAGCATCTTTACAACCTGACTTACAAGTTCCGTTTTCCTTGTTATCACATTTACCGTTTTTGTCTTTATCTACACAGCAAGTTTTTGCCTTTTCTGGTTGTTTAGCCTGAGTTTTGTTTTGAGCGAAAGCTAAAGTTGATACAAACATCATCATTAAAGCAGCAGCAAATAATTTAGTTTTCATACGAATCATTTTTTTAAATTAATAATCTATTTTAATTAAATCTATATCATTATCATTTAGTCTTTTTTTTATCCGGCTAATTTTTCTTCATCCGACAGCACCCTTTTGAGCCGGCAGCTGGACAAGCCTTGAATAATGGACGGAAAACCGTCGACAGCTTATCTTGTTGCTCAGGACGACACATCTGTTTGAGCGTCAAATAGAACTGTGCTGTTTCAATCTTCAGCTTTCGGTGTTGCTTACCAATCTCTTCCGCAATCGAACGGATCTTAGCTTCATCGGGTTCATCCGAATCGAGTACCTTAAACATGTCCTGTTTCAACCGTTCAATCTCACCGACGGTCACGACCGCTTTTGTTTTAAACTTCTGGTTTTCAGATTTAAAAAGAGCCATCTGACTATCGTCGAAATGCAGTTCATTTCTAAAGAATGCTCCGTTTAGGGGAGGAGTGTCCTGTTCGATAGTGATAGTAGGCGGAGCCAACGGGTGATAAGAGCGGTAAATAATCGTTCCGATAGTGACCACATTAAGGGTGAGCAATAAAATAACGACCCACCAAAGCGTTGTATATTTATTTATTCTCATCGGATGTAAAGAGCGTTAAGTTTTCAATATGTTCATCGTTGATCGACAAATAATTAGCTTGCCTATATTGATTCCCAAGCGTCACGCCTAAAGCAACAACGATAGCGAATCCGGCTGCTATTGCACCTGCTTGCCAGAGTCGAAGCGTCCGTTGTGGCTTCGAATGCGCAAGGTTATTCAAGATCTTATCCGCCAAAAAAGGCGACGGTTCGATCTTTTTTTGTTGTGCAATATAGTCGTTCAATTCTTTCATGTCATTCAATTTATACGGTTAGACCTTTTTATTTTCTATTTCCTATGGTCGGAGTGAGTTTTTTTTGCAGATTCGTTTTGGCACGAATCAACAATTGTTCGACCGCCCCTTCACTGATTCCCATAATCTGTGCGACTTCTTTCTGGGGCAACTCCTCATAACGCAATAAAACAAAAGCGGTGCGTTGTTTATCGGGCAACGAGTCAATGGCTGCTGCCACCCTTCGTTCACTCTCTTGCTGCTCCAGTTCCTCTTGAGGATTACATCCGTCGCTCTCTAAGTTTAAGAGCTTTCTGACAGCTTCTTCTCCAAGTTGAAGCCAACCTTTTCTATTTTTAATATTGATATAGTTTAATGATAGGTTGATCGTAATACGATAGAGCCAAGTCGAGACTTCCGCGTCTCCACGGAAATGTCCCCAAGCGCGATAAGCCCTTAAAAACGCTTCTTGCGTCAAATCCTCCGCATCTTCTTTGTTATGAACAAATCCCAACGCCGTTCTGAACACCATTGGATGGTATTCTCTCACGATCTTTTCAAAAGTGATATGTTCTGCTTTATTGCTCATATATCCACATTAGACTCTAGTTTTATCGTATTCCTATGGGTATTGTGAAAAAAGTATTGTACAAAAATAATAATCTTATCCGACTTCCTCATCTTTTCGGTGTCGGATTTGTTATAAGTAAGGTGTTTCACCATGATTGCACAAAGTCGTCACTTATTGATAGAAAAACAGTCAACCGATAAACGACCTATATATAAAGGTCTAAGGTTGTTTTTTGTTTGAAGATTGATCACAAATCATTCTTTCTTAGAATTATTTTTTAGTTAATAAACCACAATATATAGTATTATGCAATACATAGTACCAAAATTATACATAGATTTGTGCATACCAAAAAAAACAAAGCTATGAATGTAGATAATGTAAAGTCGCAAATGAGAAAAGGCATGCTGGAATATTGCATCATGCTTTTGTTGCATAAGGAGTCGGCTTACGCTTCAGACATCATTCAGAAGTTGAAAGAAGCCAAGCTCATTGTGGTTGAAGGAACACTTTATCCGTTACTGACCAGATTGAAAAACGATGATTTATTGAGTTATGAATGGATCGAATCGACTCAGGGGCCCCCAAGGAAGTATTACCAGCTGACCGAAAAAGGGAAGCTGTTCCTTAACGAACTTGAACTCTCGTGGAAGGAGTTGAACGAAACAGTCGATCACATTGCCAATAGTTAAACCGATAAAATAAATAATAATGAAAAAAACATTAACAATCAACCTAGGAGGTACCGTCTATCACATTGATGAGGATGCTTACCGACTGTTGGATAACTACTTATCCAATTTGAAACATCATTTCCGCAAGCAGAAAGGTGCAGAAGAAATTGTAACGGACATTGAGAACCGTATCGCTGAACTCTTTGGAGAAAAACTCCAAGGTGGTCGCCAAGTGATCTCTATTCACGATGTGGAAGAGGTGATTGCACAAGTCGGCAAACCGGAAGATTTTGCAGACGACACTGCTGAAGAGGAACCCAACAAAGATCAAACGCATAGCAGCGAACAAAAGAGTACCTATACCCAGTCGTCCGGAACAGCTTACCGTAAATTGTATCGTGATATCGATGATAGAGTTTTAGCTGGGGTAGCTTCAGGATTAGCAGCTTACTTCAATTGGGATGTGGCCCTTGTACGCATCTTGATGGTAGCCTTGATATTTGTACCCTATGTTCCTATCGTATTGATATACATCATTCTATGGATTGTTGTTCCGGAAGCCGTCACCGCAGCTGAAAAATTAAAGATGCGCGGTGAAGCGGTAACCCTAGAAAATATTGGGAAGACAGTGACCGACGGATTTGAAAGAGTATCGAATGGCGTAAACGACTATGTACGGTCGGGTAAACCTCGTTCATTTCTTCAACAAGTCGGTGATGCTCTCGTCAGTATAGCTTCCTTTGTATTTAAACTATTCGTCGTTGCTCTGCTCATCGTATGCTTCCCCGTACTTTTTGCTTTGGCCGTTGCTTTTGTAGCCCTCATTATTGGGTTGATTGCTGCTGCCATTGGAGGAGGAGCCTTACTGTTTAACATCATGCCGGATATTAACTGGACACCGCTTATGTCGGTATCTCCACTGCTCACCATTGCCGGAACATGGGGCGGAGTAGCCTTGATAGGCATACCTTTAGCCGGGTTGGTCTACACCTTAATCCGTCAGCTGTTTAACTGGCCACCGATGAACGCCACAGCGAAGTGGGTGCTCTTTGTCCTTTGGGTCATCGGATTGGTACTCTTTATCATAAACCTATCAGCACTAGGTTGGCAATTTCCCTTATATGGACTTCATGTGATTTAAATAAACTTTCGATTTCATAAAAAAAGTGTTCCGAGGTGTGTGTGCGGGACACTTTTTTTATTTTCTATTTTTTTGCTATGTTTGCATTATTATTTAAGGTAAAAAGATATGGGCGAACACATTTGTTTTAGAAGAAATGAACGTCTAGGTAGCGTTAATCCCTATTGGCGCGGAAATCCAGTGGTACGTGGCCGCTTTTTCAACCGACAGCATCGTCATCGTCCCGGAATGGGCAATTTTCTCAAATGGAGATTGTCTTCTAATCCCCAACGCAAGGAAAAGAAGACGAATAAGTGGGAACCGGAAATCTGCTATTTGCACACGCTCGATCATGTAGTTGGTGATAGCCTCATTTGGTTGGGACATAACTCCTTCTTTCTTCAGTTGGGACACCAACGTATCATGTTCGATCCGGTGTTCGGACATATCCCTTTTGTCCGTCGTCAAAGTGAGTTCCCGGCACATCCAGACGTCTTTACCAATATCGACTATCTGCTGATCAGTCACGACCATTTTGATCATCTTGACAAGAAAAGTATCGGTCGCCTTCTACGCAATAATCCTCAGATGAAATTGTTCTGTGGATTAGGTACCGGCAGCTTGGTTAAGCGATGGTTCCCTAAGCTGGAAGTCATCGAAGCGGGGTGGTATCAACAAACGGCTGATGAGCATCTAAAGATCACCTTCCTTCCGGCTCAACATTGGAGCAAACGTTCCATACGAGATGGCGGACAGCGACTATGGGGAGCTTTCATGCTACAAGTCGAAGGGTTGTCGCTTTACTACAGTGGTGATACCGGCTATTCGAAACATTTCAAAGAGATACCCGATCTGTTTGGTGCACCCGATTATGCATTATTGGGCATCGGGGCTTACAAACCTCGTTGGTTTATGCGTCCGAACCATATCTCGCCTCATGAATCGATTACCGCCGCTGAAGAGATGGGAGCAAAGATCACCATCCCGATGCATTACGGCACATTCGACCTCTCCGACGAACCTCTTCACGATCCGCCACAAGTGTTTAAGACTGAAGCGAAACGACGGAATATCCGTTATGAATTACCTTTTATTGGCGAGGTCGTCAAATTGCGACGTCAATAGAAAAGAATGATCTGAATAACCTATAAGATTAAAAAATATAATCCATTAAGACCGATGAAAGAATTACAATTAAGCGAACTAAACGAAAACGTCTTCGATATCCTCAGAAAGGAATGGATGTTAGTGACTGCCGGTACAATAGACCATTTCAATACGATGACTGCCAGTTGGGGTGGGATAGGATGGTTGTGGAACAAGCCGGTTGCTTTCGTTTTTGTCCGTCCCGAACGCTATACTTACGAATTCACCGAAAAGCACGACACGCTGACTCTAACCTTTCTAGGTCAGGAAAATCAATCGATTCATGCCGTATGTGGCAAGAAATCGGGTCGGAATACTGATAAGATCAAGGAAACGGGATTAAAGCCGATCGCTTCGGCTAGTGGAAATGTTTTGTTTGAGCAAGGACGCCTGAGCTTGGAATGTCGCAAACTCTATACCGACCTCATAGAGCCGGAACGATTCATCGACCCTACGCTGATCGATCATTGGTACGATGAAGCCCATGGAGGTTTCCACAAGATGTACGTGGTAGAAATCGAACACATCTGGGTAAAATAAAACCTATAGATGGATAAATAGATAAAACAATCGTTCATCTCTGAAAGAGATCAAAACAAACTTGCCGGATAGTCGTTTTCAAAGCTACTATCCGGCAATTCCTTTTTGATAAGAGATTAGAATAAGTCTAATGATCTATTTAAAAACAGTTGTTTTTATTTATAATAAGCAACCACGCTGTTCCCGTTAGCCACTCCGGTTTGGAAAGCATATTTAATCTCTTTCGTTTGTGGATTAAGAATGACGACATCTTGTCCCATACCGGTTAAGAAAAGATCGTCTGTTCCATTAATCTGACCAATATGATATTCCATCAACATTTCGATGCCAACGCTACTCAAGTTAAAATCGAGTTCCGTCACCGCATCTGTTGCCGGATCTAAAACATAAGAACTCCCTTTATAAGACGTCCAGTCAAAAGAGCAAGCATAAAGCTGACCGTTCATCATGGTCATATTGCCTACTTTTAGCCCTGTAACTTCGGTAATCTGATCATTGGCTGTAGTCAATTTAAAGAGCTTATAAGTATTATAATTGGTGCTAAAATAGATCGTTCCTTTGGCGGCTGAAACAATGCCGGTAGGGTTCTTCTCTGTGGTAATCACTTTATCTTCCTGCATCTTTCCCGGATCGACAACTGAGATCTTATTGTCCTCTCCTTGTCCGGAGTTGCAGACATAAATTTTACCGTCATTATAGCAAAGGTTCTCGGCTAAAGTACCGCTCAATGCAGCATGAGCATCTAAAGTCAGCGACAACGTGTCTAAACGTACCACTTCATTAGAATAGCTACTGATGTAAGCCTTACCGCCTTCAAAAATGATATTACGAGGTTTTGCAGGCGCCCCTTTAGCATCAACAAAGGGAATACGCTTAATCGACTTCCCATCGGCCGGATTGATCACCTCAATATAATTGGTCCCTTCGGTGGCTGCTGCTCCAAAACCAGGACCTGTCACCACACAATACATCTTACTTCCGTAAATTTTGAGATCGTTGCCGGTGTCTCCCAATGCTGTTCCGTTTATTGCCACAAATTGCTTCTTCAATAATTGTTTGGTCGCGACATCGTACCATGCTAATTCCGTATTTCCTTTGCCGGCATACCCTTCGCTTAAAATCCAATACCCCACAAGCTCCGGTTTCTTTTGCTGCTCAATCTTCAGATTAAGTGATTTTCCGGAAAGAGAGGTTAAGATCAGTTCGGTTGAACGTGCGGCATAATCGGCATTCGGTTGTACTGTAACCGTCAACTCTTTATTTCCTTCGGCATAATTCAAACTTCGGGTAGCCACTTCATCTTTAACCACTACCGTAACCCAATCGGGCAGACTGTTCATCGACCACTCTTCATTACTCGTCAAAGAAAAGCTTTGTTCACCACCTTCATAAGAGAATGCTAGGTTATCGACTTCCAAATCAGTGGCTAACTGTGACACAAAATCGTCGTGACTACAAGCCACAAAGCCAAGCATAGCGAATAACATCGCTAACAAATGAATCTTTTTCATGTTGTAAATAAATAAATGTATAATAAAAAGGTTGAATAATATTCCAGTCCACGGGAACTTATTTCGTCTATTTTGGCAGGTCTTCTGACTTACTCTTCCGAATGCATCCTTCCCAAAAGATGTTCTCTATAACCTTTATAAAAAAGGGAGACCATGTTTCAGTGGTAATGAGTATGGCATACGGATTTTGGTTGAGCTTACAGCAGCGGGTCTGTTCAGGACTTACACCTGATTCCCTTTTCATTACTCATTTCGAAGATTATGGAAATGGGTAACACCAAAATTCATGTAGCAAAGATAGTAAAAACATCCGATATCAAAAGTTATTGCTGTAGATAACACTCCATTTCCACAAGCGCTTTTATAGGGTACAACAGAGTCCAATTGCTCCTCAAAAGATTGAGCATCTTATGACTACATAAAGATTGAACCTTACACTACTTTTAAAATAGATTTTGTACATTTGTCGTTGGTACGAGAAAGAAGAGTCCGTACCCAACGCACACAAATACTAATTTTAAATCTATTATGGACCATTCAAAAAGAAATTTTCTTAAGGAAGGATTGGCCGGTGCCATCACGTTAGGAGCACTATCTCTGCCTGAGCCAATAAAAGCATTTACTCGTAAAAAGGAAAAAGCAAAACAAATCGCCCAACATCTTGTTATGATTAGCTTAGACGGTATATGCGTCGAAGGCTTTCAGAAGGCAAACACGCCCAATTTGGATAAATTGTTGGCTCAAGGCGCACTCTCGATTAAAACTCGTGTTGTCATGCCTTCGGTGACCTTGCCCAACTGGACTAGTCATCTAACCGGTAGCGGACCTGAACAACATGGGGTAGTGGATAACTCTTGGGAGATCTCAAAATACAAGTTACCGGCTATCGAGACTGACGATGAGGGGTATTATCCTTCTGTTTTTAAGGTCTTAAAAGATCAGATGCCGGAGATCAAAACAGCGTTTTATTACAATTGGGCTCCGCTCATCAACCCATACAACAAGAAATACTTTGATGAGATTTCCTTTTTAGAGGAAGACGGCTATCGTGCAAATTACGATAAAGCCTTCAACTTTCTAGTGACTAATCGAGCTAACTCAACCTTAACCTTTCTCTATTCAGTTCATACCGACCATGCCGGACATAAGTATAAATGGATGTCTCCGGAGTATATCCGTTCGATTGAAGAAGCCGATGTTGAGATCGGAAGTCTTATTGATAGACTAAAACAAAACGATTTATATCAAAACACTCATTTTATGTTCCTATCAGATCATGGAGGCCTTGAATATGGACACGGAGGAGTCAGTACGCATGAAATGATTGTTCCTTGGGGCATTACCGGTGCAAAGATTAAAGAAGGATTTATCATCGAAGAAGCCAATAATACGGTCAACACGGCTTCAGTCATCTTATTCTTATTTGGGGCGAAGCAACCGAAACCATGGACAGGAGAGGTCCCATATTCGATATTCAAAGAAAACTTATAAGGAATAAGAATCAAGGAAGCTTGAGGATCGATCTGCATAAACAGATCATCCGATCTTTAGGATAAATTGCTCGAACGTCCTCTATTACGAAATTAGCCGATTTTTGTATGCTTAGATACAAAAATCGGCTAATTATTTGATGAAATAAAAACTCGTTAAATCATTAAACTTAACTTTCTATTTCTTTTTCATCTGTTATTATTTTGCCTGAGGCTTCAACCATTTATCGAGCCATTCGAAGTACGTACGTTGCCAAAGGACTCCATTTTGAGGTTTAAGTACCCAGTGATTTTCATCAGGATAAATCAGCAATTGTGCCGGAACACCACGCATAATTGCGGCATCGAATGCAGCCATGGCTTGGTTTGCTAAGATGCGATAGTCTTTCTCGCCATGGATACATAGAATAGGAGTATCCCATTTATCGACAAACTGATGAGGTGAGTTCGCAAACGTCCGTTGAGCAATTGGGTTCTGTTTTTCCCAATAAGCGCCACCCATATCCCAGTTAGCAAACCATTTCTCCTCGGTCTCTAAATATTGCATTTCCATATTGAAGATACCATCGTGAGCAATGAATGCTTTGAAACGTTTGTTGTGATGACCGGCTAACCAATAAACAGAGAAGCCTCCGAAACTAGCACCAACGCAACCTAAACGATCCTTGTCGACAAACGGTTCCTTAGCCATCTCGTCAATAGCCGTGAAGTAGTCTCTCATACATTGACCACCGTAATCGCCACTGATCTGCTCGTTCCATTCCAAACCAAATCCCGGTAATCCACGACGATTCGGAGCCACAATGATATAATCATTTGCGGCCATAATCTGGAAGTTCCAACGGTACGACCAGAATTGGCTGACCGGACTCTGAGGTCCACCTTCACAGAATAATAGGGTAGGGTATTTCTTGTTAGGATCGAAATGAGGAGGATAAATGACCCAAGTCAACATCTGCTTACCATCCGTTGTCTTCATCCAACGGCCTTCTACTTTACCAAAGTCCATCTGATCGTATAGATGCTTGTTTTCTTGAGTCAGTTGAGTGGTATGACCATCCAAATTAACGGCATAAATCTCATCACCCATACTCATCGAATGACGCTTTGCCATTAATTTATCATTGCACAAAGCCAATCCTTCATAATCGTACATCCCTGATGTTATCGGCTTAATACTATCATTCGACAGATTTAAAGTATAGATGTGTGTCTCACCATGCCATACGCCGGTGAAGTAGATGGTTTGAGCATCTTTACTCCAAACAAACTCGTTAATATTCGAGTCGAAGGCTTTGCTCACGAATCTCTTTTCGCCTGTAGCCAAATCCATCACAAACAAACGGTTCTGATCTGCTTCGTATCCATCACGCTCCATGCTCAACCAAGCCACCGATTTTCCATCAGGCGAGAATTGAGGATTGGTATCGTAACCTTTGTTTTCTTCGGTGATATTGGTCTCTTTCTTACTTTTCAAATCGTAAACATAGATATCCGAATTGGTAGAAAGAGCATAAGCCAATCCTGTTTTCTTACGAGATGTGTAAGCAATCTTATCAGAAGTAGTATTCCAAGCCAATTGTTCTATACCCCCCCAAGGTTTCATCGGACTCTCATAAGGTTGTCCTTCCATAATATCGGTTACGTTGCTCAAAGTCTCTCCATTAAAATCGGCAATAAACGGATGAGGAGCTGTTGTCACCCATTCATCCCAATGTTTATACATCAAGTCGTTGACAACAATACCCGAAGCTTTAGGTAGATCCGGATATTTATCTGCAGTCGATTTCACCGTTTTAACCTGTGCAATGAACAAGATTTTTTTCTCATCAGGAGAAAATGAGAAGCCTTCGAGATCGCCTTCATAGTGACTCAACTGCTTGCGGTCTGTTCCGTCCGGGCTCATCTCGTAAAGCTGACTGCTACCGTCGTCATTGCTTAAAAATGCAATCTTTGTTCCATTTTTAATCCATACGGCTCCATTCTCTTGAAAAGTAGTACGGGTGATTTGTTGATTCTCTGTGCCATCGGCATTCATGACAAACACCTCACGGTTACTCTTGTTCTCAGGGATACTGTAATAAGCTACCGAATAAACGACCTTTTGTCCATCGGGCGATACCGACAATCCACCAATACGTCCCATAGCCCACAAAGCTTCCGGAGTCATGCGTTTACCGTCAATTTTCAAATCCGATTTCTCAATAAGCACCTGGTCTGTTTCCCCGGCTTGTTTTGCTCCGCCGCAGGAAGCTAACATCATTGCTGCCGACATGATAAATAAACTGGTTTGTTTCATAAGTATTTTAAATTGTAATAGCAGCAAACAGCAAGACATCAAAACCATCAGCTTACTATTTGCTCAATGAATAGTTATATAATCAACTGACGAAGATACTGTTTTTTTATTTGATTAACAGAGTTTAATTGAGAAAAAAACAATCAAATCAGTCCCTAACACGAATCGTCGTTTTTGGGAAATAGGGTAAAAACAAAGGCCGTCTCATCGTGAAATGAGACGGCCTTGTCTGTTTTATATTAAATGACGTAAGATACGATTTATTTCTTCTGACGATCTTTCATCATTTGCTCTTGCTGTTTTTGCATCGCTTCCAAACGAGCTGCAAATCCAGTCTTCTTCATTTGTTTCGGATCTTTCTTCTTTGCTTCCAAAATAGCCAACAACTTAGTCTCGTCGGTCGTTTTGCGAAGAACAATCATAGTCACCACACTGATCAAAGTCGAAATGAAGTAATAGTAGTTCAAACCTGAAGGATAATCGTTCAACACGAATAAGAACATCACAGGCATCAAATACATCATCCATTTCATAGCAGGCATCTGTGGTTGAGCACCGGTATCCTGCATTGTCATTGTGTATTTAGTGTTCAAGATGTTTGTTACCGTCATCAATAAACAGAACAAACTCAAGTGATCACCAAGAAGAGGCACATGGAATGGGAAAGTGATGAAAGCATCGTAAGTCGATAAATCGCTCGCCCATAAGAAGCTTTCCTGACGCAATTCGATCGCACTTGGCACAAACATAAAGAGTGCCATCAGAATAGGAAATTGTAGCAACATCGGCAAACAACCACCCATTGGGCTGACACCATATTGACTATAAAGTCCCATCATCTCTTGTTGCTTCTTCATTGCATCCTCTTTCTTTGGATATTTCTTGTTGATTTCGTCTACTTTTGGTTTAAGCACACGCATCTTAGCCGACGACATATAAGTCTTCCAAGTTGCCGGATATACAGCAGCTTTGACAACAATCGTTAAGATCAACAGAACAACGCCCATGCTCAATCCTAGCTTAGTCAACCAGTCGAAGATGTTAATCGTAAAGTATTTGTTCACTTCACGCACGATAGGCCATCCCAAGTAAACTAAATCTTCCAAATCCCAATCTGCATCCAGATTCTCATCAAGCGACTTCAAAGTCTTATAATGATTAGGACCGAAATAGAGGAACAAATCAGTTGTCTCTTTACCGGAAGGATCAAAGAACGTATTCATCTCAGCAGAATAATCTTTAATATATCCGCTACCTTGCTTCTCCATTTTGGAGTTCAATTTGGTTGAAGCAAACTGACGATTAGCAATGAATACAGAAGAGAAGAACTGGTTCTTAAAAGCGACCCAGTTTACTAAACCGTCGATCTTCTTCTCATCATCTTTACTAGCCGATAGATAATCAGCATGTTCTCCTGTAATTTTATAGGTCAGCTCAGCCAAACGATTCTCATACATGAATCCTTTTTCTTGTTGACGAGCCTTTTGTGCCCATTCGATATCGACATAATGAGTCGTCGATGAGAGCTTATCATCCATACCGGTTGCCTTGATCACAAAACTCATCAAGTAACTATCCGGTTTAAGCGTATAAATAAAATCAATATAACTAGCACTATCGGCAACTAAGCGCATCGTTACGCTACTGTCGTTTTGGTTGACTGCCTCAAAGTAATAGTCTTTGGTTTGAATGACTCCTTCTTTGTTGTAGAAGTTAAAATTCAATCCGGCTTCATCAGCATCGAACAAAACAACAGGGCTTGTTTTGTCTTGCGACTTGTACTCCTTCAGTTGAGCCGAATAAACACGACCTCCCTTATTAGATAAGGTTAGTGCTACAACATTGTTCTGAATCGTTGTGAACGTTTCTGAACCATTTTGTGCATTGAAGAACAATGAAGAAGAATCTTTCTGTTCAACAACTTTCGATTCATTGGCCAAAGCTGCAGCAGTCTTAGCTTCCAGTGCTTCCTTCTGCTTTTGTACCACAGCAATAGAGTCATAATACTTTTTTTGAGCAGCTAACTGTTCTTCGCTGGGACGACTCCAAAAACTGAATCCGACCAACAAAGCGCCAATCAGCACCAGACCTGTTATGGTATTTTTATCCATAAAGTTATGTTTTTATTAAGTTACTGTTTTTTATTATCAATAGCAGCTTTAATGAATGAAACAAACAATGGGTGAGGGTGAAGCACCGTACTGCTGTATTCCGGATGGAACTGTGTACCAATGTACCATTTCAATGTTGGTATTTCCACGATCTCAACAAGGTCCGACTCCGGATTGATTCCAACACACTTCATGCCGGCTTTTTCATATTCATTACGATAAGAGTTGTTGAACTCATAGCGATGACGGTGACGTTCTTGAATATGCTCTTCTTGATAAGCTTGATAAGTTTTCGATTTCTTATCAACCACACATTCGAACGCTCCCAGACGCATCGTGCCCCCCATATTAGTAATCGCTTTTTGCTCTTCCATAATATCGATCACATTGTGCTTGGTCTTTTCATCCATTTCTACTGAATTGGCATCTTCGTATCCCAAAACATTACGAGCAAACTCGATTGCAATACATTGCATACCCAAACAGATACCAAAAGTTGGTACATCATGTTCACGAGTATACTTAGCAGCAACAAACTTACCTTCAATACCTCTTGAACCGAATCCCGGACAGATTACAACACCATCGGCATGGCCAATCAGCTCTTCGACATTAGCGTCGGTAAGCTTTTCTGAAGAAACGTATTCGATCTTCACTTTATGATCATTGTAAGTACCGGCTTGCGACAATGCTTCAAGGATAGACTTGTATGCATCTTGCAATTCAACATACTTACCAACCATGGCAATAGTCACCGTATCTTTTGCATTAGCACGACGTTTCAAGAACTCACGCCATGGTCCCAAGTTTGGTTTTTCACCACTTGGCAAGCCCATCTTACGTAAAATAGTTTCATCCAAACCTTGTTCTTGCATCAACAATGGCACTTCGTAAATAGTCGAAGCATCGATAGACTGAACCACAGCTCCTTCTTCAACATTACAGAACAAGGCCACTTTTTTACGTAGGTTTGTGCTTAATTCATGCTCAGTACGTAACACTAAAACATCAGGTTGAACTCCTAACGATTGCAATTCTTTTACAGAGTGTTGAGTCGGTTTTGTTTTTAACTCACCTGCAGCTGCTAAATACGGAACATAAGTCAGGTGTACACAAAGTGCATTTTGACCCAATTCCCATTTTAACTGACGGATGCTCTCCAAATAAGGAAGAGACTCGATATCGCCTACAGTACCTCCAATTTCAGTGATAACAAAATCAAATTTATACTTATTCCCCAACAATTTTACATTACGTTTAATTTCGTCTGTAATGTGAGGAATCACCTGAATCGTCTTTCCTAAATAATCGCCTCGACGTTCTTTATCGATTACGCTTTTGTAAATACGTCCTGTCGTGATGTTGTTTGCTTTGGTTGTCTGAATACCTAGAAAACGTTCATAGTGTCCTAAGTCTAAGTCGGCTTCGTGACCATCGACTGTCACATAGCACTCTCCGTGTTCATAAGGATTTAGCGTTCCCGGATCAATATTGATATACGGGTCGAACTTTTGGATAGTTACTTTATAACCTCTTGCTTGCAGCAACTTTCCGATGGATGATGAAATGATACCTTTTCCAAGAGAAGAGGCTACACCACCGGTTACGAAAATATACTTTGTTTCTCCCACAGCGTAACTGTTTAATTAATTTGTTTACTCGTAGATTTTATAACTTAAAAACTGCAAAAATATAAAAAAAAGAAGAAGAATCCAGCCTTTCCTTTGAACAATTTTATTAAAAAATGCAATTTTAAATAAAGACTATGTTTTTTGAACAATTTAATGTATTTTTGTGACAAATATTGTGAATTATGAAGAGACATTTTATTCTTTCTGCAAGTTTTGCGATTATTTTATCTTTATCGACCGGGGTAGAACAGTCCCTGGCTCAAGTTACACACCATCAAACGCATAAAGCTACTACAAAAGTCGACACCATTTCTGCCCAACTTCAACGTTATCTTATCTTGAAGTTAAATATGGATCATAAACCACCAAAGTTAGATACCGTATCCATTTTATATAATAAGTATATTGCTCAATTAGATTATCTGAACGATCCGGCAGTTCCGGAAAGATATATAGCGTCGGATCCGAATTATTATCGTCTGTTTTCTCCATTAGCTTTCTATTATTCACCAATGGAGCGTTATTCGAAATTGAATTGGAAACTCGAACCTCCTTTCAAGTCCTCTTTTGAGCCGTCGACTCCCGACAGTTTATCGTTGCCGGACACTTCGTCAACATTTACCGCTATCGATCGAACCAACCAATTGGTCGACCGTACGTTAATGAGCTTATATCTCAACAATCCTCAGTTGGTCGTTACCACAGAAGATAAAATTATGAGTCGTGATATCTTTAGAGAAGATATCAAACCTAAAATTTCTCCGAAAGCCAAAGTTCTGGCTCTCTTTCAACCGGAAGAGGTCAATGAGAACGTTAAAACGGTAGAAACAAAGATTAGACGTCCGAACTGGTGGGTAACCGGTGGTAACGGATCACTGCAAATCACCCAGAACCATATTTCCGAAAACTGGTATAAGGGAGGCGAAAGCAACTACTCCGGAATGGCCGTTTTGCAATTGTTTGCTAACTACAACGACCGCGAACGTATCTTGTTCGAGAATCAAATGGAAGCTAAAGTGGGTATTTCGTCAACCCCATCCGATAAGTTTCACGACTACTTAATTACAACCGACCAGTTCCGTTTATATAGTAAACTCGGTTTAAGAGCCAAGCATAATAGTAAATGGTATTATACCCTTTCGGCAGAATTTAAAACTCAGTTCTTTAATGGTTATAAGGCCAACAATGAAGAACTCATCTCTGCATTCCTTGCTCCGGCCGACTTCTCAGCAGGTATTGGTATGGATTACAAATTAAATAAGAAGAAAATCAATTTATCACTTTACATTGCCCCATTAACCTATAGCTACCGTTACATCGGAAACGATAAAATAAACGAAGAGAAGTTTGGTCTTAAAGCGGGCGAAAGTTCAAAACATGATATCGGTTCGCAATTCCAGCCAACATTGTCTTGGAAGATTATTTCATCAATAACATTAGATTCAAGATTGAACTATCTGACCAACTATCAGTGGGTACGTATGGAGTGGGAGAACACCTTCAATTTCATTCTTAACCGCTACTTGTCAACCAAACTATTTATTCATGCGCGTTTTGACGATAGTGCCAAACCAACTACCGGAACAAGTTATTTCCAATTGAAAGAATTGTTAAGTTTCGGTATTAACTATAAGTGGTAAAACGCCACTTCCTAAAAGTGGAATTCCCCTTGTTGCTGGTCATTCATGCAACAAGGGGAATTCCACTTTTAGGATCACCCTCAAAAGAAAATCATCTTTTCGAAGTAGAATCGAAATCTCTCGGCTGAAAAAATCATCAGCAGAATTCACTCACTACAAGAAAATTAAATTCTGTGTGCGATAACGCAACGATAACCAACAACATTCTTTAATGAAATAAAAAAAAGACTTTATCTCTTTATAGTTCGCAAATAATGTTTAAATTTGCCGCAATTTGTAATGTTGAGTTTGCAAAATGACTAATACGATAAAGCAATTAGGTATTGTGGAAAACATACAGGGTTCTCATATTAGCGTGAGAATCGTCCAGACCTCAGGTTGTGCTTCTTGCAGCGCAAAGGGGCACTGTTCTTCTTCAGAGTGTAAAGATCGCGTAATCGATCTATACGATTCATCACCCTCGTCTTATAGCATCGGGCAACAAGTATGGGTCATAGGCGAAATGTCTATGGGACTGTTTGCTGTTTTGTTAGCCTTTGTTATTCCGTTTTTAATT
The DNA here is from genome assembly GCF_058683585.1 of Bacteroides sp. QWL-09. NCBI lineage: Bacteria > Pseudomonadati > Bacteroidota > Bacteroidia > Bacteroidales > Bacteroidaceae > Bacteroides > Bacteroides sp. QWL-09. The sequence goes on from NZ_CM178748.1 coordinate 962,031, forward strand.
CTTATCACCTCCTTGTTTTTATTCATGTCATGGTTCGATAATGAGTTGCATGCCGCTTTATTATCATTATGCACCTTGATACCCTATTATCTCATTTTAAATTTCAATAAAACACGTCTGAAACATAAACTATCATTTACAATAAAACCAACTAAATAACTAAAATTATGAATTTGATTCTGATTGCAGTAATTTCATTGGGTGCCATTGCTTTGGTCTCAGCTGCCATATTGTATGTGGCGTCCAAGAAATTTGCCGTTTATGAAGATCCGCGCATTGCAAAAGTTGCCGAGGTTCTTCCGCAAGCCAATTGTGGAGGATGCGGTTATCCAGGTTGTAGCGGGTTTGCCGATGCTTGTGTGAAAGCCGGCTCACTCGAAGGTAAATTTTGTCCGGTCGGCGGTCAGCCGGTAATGGGCGAAGTCGCCAACATCCTTGGACTAGCCGTAGCGGAAGCCGAGCCTCAAGTGGCTGTGGTAAGATGCAACGGTACCTGCGCAAATCGCCCTCGCATCAATCAATACGACGGAGCAAAAAGTTGTGCTATTGCCGCATCACTTTACAGTGGTGAGACCGGTTGTAGCTACGGATGTTTAGGTTGTGGCGACTGTGTGTCGGCTTGTTTATTCGATGCCATTCACATGAACCCTGAAACCGGATTACCAGAGGTAGACGAAGAAAAATGTACGGCTTGCGGAGCTTGTGTCAAAGCTTGTCCGAAAAGCATCATTGAGATCCGTCCAAAAGGCAAAAAGTCACGTCGCGTTTACATCTCATGTGTAAATAAAGACAAAGGTGCGGTTGCTCGTAAAGCTTGCGACGTGAGCTGTATCGGTTGCGGCAAATGCGTTAAGACTTGTCCGTTTGAAGCCATCACCTTACAAGACAACCTCGCTTACATTGATCCGAACAAATGTAGATCTTGTCGTAAATGCGTCGAAGTTTGTCCTCAGGGCACAATTATCGAATTAAACTTCCCACCACGTAAGCCTAAAGCTGAAGAGGCAACTCCGGTGAGTGTTCAGAATTAATTGATTATTAAAATAGGAAAAGATATCATGTTAAAGACATTTTCAATTGGTGGTGTACATCCGCAAGAGAATAAATTCTCGGCCAATCAGCCTATTATTGCGGCAGAAATCCCCTCGAAAGCGGTGATTCTTTTAGGTCAACATATTGGAGCGCCCGCCAAACCTATTGTAGCTAAAGGCGACATAGTTAAGGTCGGCACCAAAATTGCAGAACCCGCCGGGTTTGTATCTGCAGCCATCCATTCGTCCGTTAGCGGTAAAGTGGTAAAGATCGATACGATTATCGATGCTAGTGGTTATCCCAAACCAGCTATTTTTATTGATGTTGAAGGAGATGAATGGGAAGAGTCTATCGACCGAAGCACAACTTTAGTTAAAGAGTGCCAACTCTCTCCGGAAGAGATCATTAAGAAAGTAGCCGACGCCGGAATTGTCGGATTAGGCGGTGCGTGTTTTCCAACACAAGTCAAACTGACCCCACCTCCAACAGCAAAGGCAGAATGTGTCATCATCAACGCTGTAGAATGTGAACCCTACCTGACTGCCGACCATCAGCTCATGCTTGAGCATGCCGAAGAAATTATGGTTGGGGTATGCTTGTTGATGAAAGCCGTAAAAGTAAATAAAGCTTTTATCGGAATCGAGAATAATAAACCTGATGCTATCGAGCTGATGACTAAAATGGCCGCACATTATGCCGGCATTGAAATCATCCCTCTAAAGGTACAATACCCACAAGGTGGTGAAAAGCAACTCATTGACGCCATCACCAAACGTCAAGTTGCCAGCGGCGCTTTACCAATCTCTACCGGAGCAGTCGTACAAAACGTCGGAACAGCTTTTGCCGTTTACGAAGCCGTACAAAAAAACAAACCCTTATTCGAACGCATCATCACCGTTACCGGAAAGTCGGTTGCTAAACCATCGAACTTCCGTGCACGCGTTGGAACACCTATGAGCCAACTGATTGAAGCTTGTGGTGGTCTTCCCGAAGATACCGGAAAAGTGATCGGTGGTGGTCCGATGATGGGAAAAGCATTAATGAACATTGATGTTCCCACAGCTAAAGGAAGCTCAGGCATCCTTATCATGAACAAGAAAGAAGCTAAACGAGGCGAAGTACAAACTTGTATCCGTTGCTCAAAATGTGTTTCCGCTTGTCCAATGGGACTAGAACCTTATTTATTGGGTGCGTTGTCAGAGAATGCCGATTTCGAAAGAATGGAGAATGAGAAAATTATGGATTGCATTGAGTGCGGTTCTTGTCAGTTCACCTGTCCGGCCAATCGTCCGCTGCTCGACTATTGTCGTTTAGGCAAAACGAAAGTAGGGGCAATGATTCGTGCACGTCAAGCAAAAAAATAATCGAATATGGAAAATAAACTTATCGTATCCTTGTCGCCACACGTTCATAGCGGCGACAGTGTACAAAAAAATATGTATGGGGTATTAATAGCCTTAATACCTGCATTTATCACCTCGCTGCTATTCTTCGGATTAGGAGCACTTGTGGTGACTTTAACGTCAGTCGCTGCCTGCTTGTTCTTTGAATGGGCTATCGCCAAATTCATTATGAAAAAGGCAGAAACGACTATCTTCGACGGATCGGCTATCATTACCGGTGTACTTTTGGCCTTCAACCTCCCTTCAAACTTACCGATCTGGATTATCATTATCGGTGCTTTATTTGCAATCGGAGTAGGTAAGATGTCATTTGGCGGATTAGGTTGCAACCCTTTCAATCCGGCACTCGCAGGCCGCGTATTCTTATTACTATCGTTCCCGGTACAGATGACCACTTGGCCCGTTGTTGGTCAGCTGACAGCTTATACCGATGCAACAACAGGAGCGACTCCGCTTGCTATCATGAAAGGAGTCATCAACGGAGCTCCGGGTGTAACCATGGATCAGCTGCCTTCTGCCTTCCAATTATTGTTAGGCCAAAACGGAGGCTGTTTAGGAGAAGTCAGCGCACTCGCTCTATTGATCGGTTTGGCCTATATGTTATGGCGTAAGATCATCACCTGGCATATACCGGTGTCTATCTTGACTACGGTTTTCGTATTCGGTGGCATTATGCACATGGTCGATCCGATGCGTTATGCATCGCCTGTGATCCAACTCGTTTCGGGAGGTATCATGTTAGGAGCTATCTTTATGGCAACCGACTATGTGACTTCACCAATGAGTAAAAAGGGAATGTTGATTTATGGTGTATGTATCGGTTTCTTAACCATCATCATCCGTTTGTTCGGAGCTTATCCCGAAGGAGCATCGTTTGCCATTCTCATCATGAATGCCTTTACTCCGCTCATCAACAACTATTGTAAACCAAAACGCTTTGGGGAGGTAGCGAAGAAAAAATGAAAAAGCTAGAATCATCTTTAAAAAACATGTTGCTTGTGCTCACCGGCGTAACTGCTGTTTCTGTAGCACTACTAGCATACGTCAACGAGTTGACTAAAAAGCCTATTGCAGAGGCCAATGCCAAAACGCTTAATGAAGCTCTGAAGCAAGTTCTCCCTAAATTCACAAACAATCCGGTAGCCGAATGCGACACCTTGTTCAGTGAAAAAGACGGTAAGAAAATGGTCGACTTCATTATCTATCCTGCCAAAGACGGTGATCAATGGGTTGGAACTGCAGTCGAATCGAAATCATTAGGTTTCGGAGGCGAACTAAAAGTTCTTGTCGGATTCGATGCCGAAGGAAAAATCTATAGCTATTCATTGTTGGCTCATGCCGAAACTCCGGGACTCGGATCGAAAGCAGCCGATTGGTTTAAAGCCGAACATGCAACCGATAAGCGGGGTATCAAAGGCTTAAATCCGGGTGAGAGCGAACTTAAAGTCAGCAAGGATGGGGGAGAAGTAGACGCGATTACTGCATCGACCATTACCTCACGAGCTTTCTTAGGTGCGGTTAACAAAGCCTATCAAGCTTATAAAGGCAACACCGGTACAAATGCAACCACAGGAGCCACACATAAGAACGAACCGGTTAAAGCACCAATCAGTGCAGCCGATAGTGTAAAAACAACTAATTAAAAGGAGACCGACAGATGAATAACTTTAAAGTTTTAATGAATGGGATCGTCAAAGAGAACCCAACATTCGTGCTTTTGTTGGGTATGTGTCCAACACTAGGAACCACCTCTTCGGCGATCAACGGTATGGGAATGGGATTAGCTACAATGTTCGTACTGATTTGCTCGAATGTAGTGATCTCGTTAATTAAGAACTTAATCCCCGACATGGTGCGCATTCCTTCTTTTATTGTTGTAATCGCATCGTTCGTAACCTTATTACAGATGGTGATGCAAGCCTATGTACCGGGACTGTACGCAACTCTGGGACTTTTCATTCCGTTGATTGTTGTGAACTGTATCGTACTTGGACGTGCGGAAGCTTTTGCTGCAAAGAACAATCCGCTCTCTTCCATGTTCGATGGACTAGGTATGGGACTTGGATTTACCATTGCACTCACATTACTCGGCTCAGTACGTGAACTTCTAGGTACCGGTAAAATCTTCAACATATCACTCTTCTCAGAAGATTATGGTATGCTTGTCTTTGTTTTGGCACCAGGTGCCTTTATCGCATTAGGCTATCTCATCGCATTAATTAATAGCTTTAAGAAAGCCTAATCAGTAGATGTTTAACACTAACATTCAGTCAACTATATGGAATATATATTAATCTTTATATCAGCCGTGTTTGTGAACAACATCGTGTTGTCACAGTTCTTGGGTATCTGCCCATTTTTAGGCGTATCGAAGAAGGTTGAAACCGCAATGGGAATGAGTGCGGCAGTCGCTTTTGTACTGACCATTGCAACCATCGTAACCTTCCTCATTCAGAAATTCGTGCTCGACGCTTTTGGACTAGGCTATCTGCAAACCATCACTTTCATCTTGGTGATTGCGGCACTCGTTCAAATGGTAGAGATCATCCTTAAAAAAGTATCACCGGCTCTTTATCAAGCCCTAGGCGTTTTCTTGCCTCTGATCACAACCAACTGTTGTATTCTTGGAGTCACCATCTTGGTCATTCAGAAAGATTACGATTTGCTGACCGGCGTCGTTTATGCCTTCTCTACAGCCATTGGCTTTGGATTGGCATTGGTTGTCTTTGCCGGCTTACGCGAACAAATGAGCTTAGTTAAAGTACCTAAAGGCATGCAAGGCACTCCAATCGCCTTAATCACTGCCGGACTTCTAGCTATGGCTTTCATGGGATTCTCAGGCGTTGTTTAAGACAAACGATATAAAACTTTGATCATTCAGGGATGCGTTCTAGTCAAATAGAAAAGCATCCCTGTTTTTTTAGTCATCCCTTCCCAATTCTAGGAAAGAAAACCTTTCAACAAGAATGTCATATCGCATAAAATCTATACATTTGTAGCTTAAACAAATAAAAACGAAAAACTAACCATTTTATTGACTTATGAAAGAAAGAATTTTAGTAGCCGGAGGAACAGGTTACATTGGTTCGCACACCGTAGTCGAACTTCAAAACAGTGGATACGAAGTTATCATTATCGATAACCTATCAAACTCAAACGCAGACGTAGTCGATAATATCGAGAAAGTATCGGGCATCCGTCCGGTCTTTGAAAAAATAGATTGCCTAGATTACGCAGGTCTAGATGGTATTTTTACTAAATATCAGGGCATTAAGGCTATTATCCACTTTGCAGCTAGCAAAGCTGTAGGCGAGTCGGTTGAAAAGCCATTGATGTACTATCGCAATAACTTAGTTTCTTTAATCAACCTTCTCGAGCTGATGCCAAAACATGGTGTTGAAGGCATTGTCTTCTCCTCATCATGTACCGTATACGGTCAACCGGACGAACTTCCGGTCACAGAAAAGGCACCGATTAAGAAAGCAGAGTCCCCTTACGGCAATACCAAACAAATCAACGAAGAGATTATTCACGATACCGTAGCTTCAGGATCGCCAATCAGCGCTATTCTTTTGCGTTATTTCAACCCAATTGGCGCTCATCCAACAGCATTATTAGGTGAATTACCAAACGGTGTACCTCAAAACTTGGTCCCATACCTAACACAAACCGCTATGGGCATTCGTGAGAAACTTAGTGTTTTTGGCGACGATTACGACACTCCGGACGGATCATGTATTCGCGACTTCATCAATGTAGTCGATCTAGCTAAAGCACACGTGATTGCCATCCAACGCATCCTAGAACAAAAACAAAAGGCTAAAGTTGAAGTTTTCAACATCGGAACCGGACGTGGCCTTTCTGTTCTTGAATTGATCCACGCTTTCGAAGCTTCTACAGGAGTCAAGTTAAATTATCAAATTGTTGGACGTCGTGCCGGTGACATTGAAAAAGTATGGGCAAATCCGGATTTCGCGAACAACGAATTAGGCTGGAAAGCTGTCGAAACGATAGAGGATACCTTGCGTTCTGCATGGAATTGGCAGCTTAAGCTACGCGAAAGAGGAATTCAATAATAATTTTTACATAAATTAACACGAGTTATACAATTTATTATAAAAAATATTTGTTTATTTGCGGAGATCAACCTGACGACCTATGAGTATGTGAATATACATTGATCGTACATATGCACTAGCATATACAGGTTAGATTTCATAGTAGTTTTGTCGTGTTTTATTTTGTGTTTGTGTTGTGACGGTACTTCGACGTGAGTCGTGGTACCGTTTTTTTTATTCAGTGTGCCAACAACACTGACTCTCTGACGCACTGTCTCATTTTCTTATCACACTGTCTTATTTTCCTAACACATTGCACTATTCCACTGGCGCATTGCATTATTTCACTAGCGCATCGCGCTATTTATTTACTGCATTGTGGCAATTATTTACCACATCGTGTTATTACTAGCCATCCGCACGATAGCCTATAGGTTTATTATCGATCAAATGATCGGAAAGTCAAGTTAGAAACTCACTATTTGTAAGATAAGTGAGAGATAGTGAGAGATAAACGACAAAGTGTGGGATAAAAAAGAAAAAAGATCGATCCCACACTATCCTAAAACCCTTTATTCATAGTTGTTTGGATTGTAAAAGTGATAGAGGTGTGCGATAAATCATAAAATAAAATTCTCTAGGGAAGAATAAAGCAAATCAATCTTAAGATGCTTCATCATCAATCCGAAAAAAAACGACCGTAGCTTTCAATCATAAGCATCGTATCTCAGCAACATAACGACCGTACTTCAGCAAGATAACGACCGCACCTCAGCAACACAACGACCGTACTTCAGCGACACAACGGCCGTATCTCAGCGACACAACGACCGTACTCCGAATTGAAGCACTCTTTTTAGAGTGATGAAACAACTTTCACACCTCCTCAGAATAGCTTATTCAAGCCACTATTTCAATCTTCCCTCAAAATAAAACCACTCCCTATTCCTCTCCAATTTGGGTAAGATGCTATCCGGTGCAAAAAGTCCGAAAACCGAAGAGCCTGAACCACTCATCGCAGCATAAAAGGCACCATGAGCATAAAGCTGTTCTTTAATGGATTGAATGATTGGGAATTTTGGGAAGATGCTAGCCTCAAAATCGTTCACCATCAGTTCTTTCCAATCCGATAGTGGGCGACGGATGATCTCTTTCAAAGAAAGTTCCGGTTGTTTGGGCGTGATTTGTGCAAAAGCATCACGAGTAGAAACAAAAACATCCGGTTTGATCAAGATAATTTGATAGCCGGCCAATGAGAAATCGATCGGAGAGAAGAGATTACCGATGCCTTCAGCATAGACCGGTTTGTTTTTAATAAAGAAGGCACAATCGGCTCCAAGTTGTGCGGCATACCCCTCTAATTCCTCATCGGATGCCCCTAAAGCAAATTGCTGATTAAGCAGTTTTAACATAAAAGCCGCATCGGACGATCCGCCTCCCAACCCTGCACCAAGTGGAGTGTGCTTAATCAAATGGATGTCGATAGGAGGTAAGGAGTAGTGCTTCTTCATCAACTGATAAGCCTTAACCACTAAATTATCATTCAAATCACCCGGCACAGGTAGACCCACTTGTTGAAACAGATAAGGTTCTGTACTGTTTTTTAATTCCGTGATTTCTAAAGCATCTTCGACCGGTACAGGATAAAAAATGGTTTCTAAGTTATGATACCCATCAGGACGCTTTTCTATGATACGTAAACCGAGGTTGATTTTAGCATTAGGGAAAGTCAGCATATCGTTCGTTATTTATTGTCTTTTAAAATAAAGGTTCATTTTACGCACAATCGTATAAAGTCGTATAAAGTTTACGAATGTCGTTACAAAGTTACACAAAAATTGTTATTATCTTTGTCGTTCCTTATCTTTGAAGGAAAATTCAAATTAGCATCGGTTAAATTATAAAAACGCAAAATGCCCGAACAGAGAAAATATAATCGCACTACCAAGACCAAAGTACAACCGGTCAACGACTATGGTCGTATACAACCACAGGCTGTTGAGCTGGAAGAAGCCGTCTTGGGAGCATTAATGATCGAAAAAGATGCGTATTCGCTCGTGAGCGAAATTTTACGTCCCGATTCGTTCTACGAACATCGTCACCAATTAATATACTCCGCCATCACCGACTTGGCGATCAACCAAAAGCCGGTCGACATCCTAACCGTAAAAGATCAGCTCAATAAACGAGGGGATCTGGAAGAGGTTGGCGGACCATTCTACATCACCCAGTTGAGTAGTAAGGTGGCATCATCGGCTCACATTGAATACCATGCCCGAATCATTGCGCAAAAAGCATTGGCACGTGAATTGATCACGTTTACCAGCAATATTCAGAGTAAGGCGTTCGATGCAACACTCGATGTAGACGATTTGATGCAAGAGGCCGAAGGAAAGCTATTTGAAATCTCGCAACAGAACTTAAAGAAAGATTATACGCAGATCAATCCGATTATTGACGAAGCGTATCAGCTCATCCAGAAAGCGGCCGCCAGAACCGATGGTTTGAGTGGTTTGGAAAGTGGATTCACGAAGCTCGATAAGATGACAGCCGGATGGCAAAACTCCGACTTGATCATTATCGCTGCTCGTCCCGCCATGGGTAAGACGGCCTTTGTACTTTCTATGGCCAAAAATATTGCAGTCGACTTCAGAAATCCGGTAGCGTTGTTCTCGCTTGAAATGAGCAACGTACAGTTGGTGAATCGTTTGATCTCCAACGTGTGCGAGATTCCGAGTGAAAAGATTAAAAGTGGACAGTTGGCTGCTTATGAATGGCAGCAACTCGATTATAAATTAAAGGACTTGTTGGATGCCCCTCTTTATGTCGACGACACGCCTTCACTATCGGTATTCGAACTTCGTACAAAAGCACGACGTTTGGTACGCGAACATGGAGTAAGGGTAATTATCATTGACTACTTGCAGTTGATGAATGCGAGCGGTATGTCGTTCGGTAGCCGTCAGGAAGAGGTCAGTACCATTTCACGATCACTAAAAGGGTTGGCCAAAGAGTTGAATATCCCGATTATTGCGCTGTCACAGTTGAATCGTGGTGTCGAGAGTCGTGAAGGTATCGACGGAAAACGTCCACAGTTGAGCGACCTTCGTGAATCGGGAGCCATCGAGCAGGATGCCGATATGGTGTGTTTCATTCACCGTCCGGAATATTACAAAATCTATCAGGACGATCGAGGAAACGACCTTCGAGGCATGGCGGAGATCATTATCTCCAAACACCGTAATGGTGCCGTAGGCGATGTATTACTTCGATTCAAGGGCGAGTTTACACGTTTCCAAAATCCGGAGGACGATTTGGTGATTCCAATGCCCGATGCAGGAGCCATGTTGGGCTCACGCATGAATGCTCCGGTGCCTTCAATGGGCGATTTACCTCCTCAACCCGACCATCCGTTTGGCGGAGGTGGAGAAGGTCCATTACCGTTTTAACGTCTAAGCACAGACTTGTTTTTACACGCACTTCTTCTTTCTATTTAGAGAGAAGTGGGGCATCTGTGAGGTCTAAGAATAAGAAAATTATGTGTGAATATCCACATTCTGTGGTGCCATAACAAAAATTCTTATTAAATTTGCAAATCTTTTGAGAAACAACAAAAAATAAAATAATATGAACATTTCTTATAACTGGCTGAAAGAGTATGTTGACTTCGATTTAACACCTGATGAAGTTGCTGCTGCGCTAACTTCAATTGGTCTTGAGACCGGTAGCGTGGAAGAAGTTCAAACCATTAAAGGAGGCTTGGAAGGCCTTGTTATCGGTGAAGTACTGACTTGTGTTGAACATCCTAATTCTGACCATTTACACATTACTACTGTTAATCTAGGTGGTGACGAACCTACGCAGATTGTTTGCGGTGCTGCGAATGTAGCTGCCGGACAAAAGGTTGTAGTCGCTACACTTGGCACTAAACTTTACGATGGCGATGAGTGTTTTACAATAAAAAAATCGAAAATACGCGGTGTTGAATCAACAGGCATGATTTGTGCTGAAGATGAGATTGGCATCGGAACTTCTCACGATGGTATTATCGAATTACCGGCAACAGCTGTTCCGGGTACATTGGCTAAAGATTATTATAACATCAAGAGCGACTACGTGTTGGAAGTGGATATTACTCCTAACCGTGCAGATGCTTGCTCACACTATGGTGTAGCTCGCGACCTTTATGCTTATCTTTTGCAGAACGGTCGCACAGCGACTCTAATACGTCCTTCGGTTGAAGGTTTTTCTATTGACAATCACGATTTAGATATAGAGGTTAGTGTAGAAAACAAAGAAGCGTGTCCACACTATGCCGGCGTTACCGTAAAAGGAGTAACCGTTAAAGAGAGTCCGGAATGGTTGCAAAACCAGCTTCGTCTCATCGGCGTACGCCCTATCAATAATGTGGTGGATATCACCAACTACATCGTTCATGCTTTCGGACAACCGTTACATTGCTTTGATGCTGATCAGATCAAAGGCGGTGAAGTTATTGTTAAAACTCTACCGGAAGGTACAAAGTTCGTTACGCTCGATGAAGTAGAACGCTCGTTGAACGAACGCGACTTAATGATCTGCAACAAGGAAGAAGCGATGTGTATTGCCGGTGTCTTTGGCGGATTAAAATCGGGATCGACCGAACAAACGGTGAACATCTTTATCGAAAGTGCTTATTTCCACCCAACATGGGTGCGTAAAGCCGCTCGTCGTCATGGATTGAATACCGATGCCTCGTTCCGTTTCGAACGTGGAGTGGATCCGAACAATGTGATGTATTGTTTGAAACTTGCAGCATTGATGATCAAAGAATTGGCCGGAGGTACCATCTCTAGCGAGATCAAAGATGTATGCAGCGAAACCATTCAAGACTTCGTGGTAGAGTTGCCTTATCAGAAAGTAAACACATTGATCGGTAAAGTCATCCCGACAGAGACCGTGAAGAACATTGTCACTAGCTTGGAAATGAAAATCACAGCCGAAACTGCTGAAGGATTGACATTGGCCGTACCTCCTTACCGTGTAGATGTACAACGCGACTGTGACGTGATCGAAGATATCTTACGTATCTACGGATATAATAATGTAGAGATCCCTACAACTTTGAAATCAAGTCTGACCACAAAAGGTGATGAAGATCGTTCGAACAAATTGCAAAACTTAGTGGCAGAGCAATTGGTCGGCTGTGGATTCAATGAAATCTTAAACAACTCGTTGACTTGTGCCGGCTATTATGAAGGTCTGGAGACTTATCCGGCTAACCAATCGGTAATGTTACTTAACCCGTTGAGTAACGACTTGAACGCGATGCGTCAGTCTCTTCTTTTCGGTGGATTAGAGAGCGTTGCTCACAATGCCAACCGTAAGAATGCCGATTTGAAATTCTTCGAATTTGGTAACTGTTACCATTACAACGGAGAAAAGAAGAATGCAGAGAAAGTACTTGCACCTTATTCTGAAGAGTACCACTTAGGCTTGTGGGTAACCGGTAAGACGTATTCTAACTCTTGGGCACATGCCGATCAGAATAGTTCGGTTTATGAGCTTAAGGCTTATGTGGAAAATATCTTGAAACGTTTGGGACTCGATTTACACCAGTTGGTTGTTGGTCAGCTGACTAATGATATCTATTCAACTGCTTTATCGGTGAACACTAGAGGTGGCAAATGTTTGGCTACATTTGGTATTGTGACTAAGAAGCTATTGAAGGCTTTCGACATCGATAATGAGGTGTACTATGCCGACTTGAACTGGAAAGAGTTGATGAAAGCCATTCGTTCAACTAAAGTCAGCTATCATGAGATCTCTAAATATCCGGTAGTAAAACGCGACTTGGCTCTATTGATCGACCAGAAAGTGGAGTTTGCCGATATCGAAAAGATGGCATTCGAAACTGAACGTAAACTATTGAAAGAGGTGACTTTGTTCGATGTTTACGAAGGCAAGAATCTAGAGGCCGGAAAGAAATCGTATGCAGTAAGTTTCTTCTTACAGGATGAAACTAAGACACTCGACGAAAAGACGATCGATAAAATCATGTCTAAATTGGTGAGAAACTTCGAAACACGATTGGAAGCCAAATTAAGATAATAGAATCTATTAAATTTCATACAAAATATAAAACCAATGGGAAGAGCGTTTGAATATAGAAAAGCGACCAAGCTTAAAAGATGGGGCAACATGGCCCGTACATTTACTAGAATCGGCAAACAAATTGCAATTGCAGTAAAAGAGGGTGGTGCCGATGCGGAAAACAACCCGCATCTTCGTGCTGTGATCGCTACTGCGAAACGTGAGAACATGCCGAAGGATAACGTTGAACGCGCTATCAAGAACGCATTAGGTAAAGATCAGAAAGATTACAAGGAAATGAACTACGAAGGATACGGTCCTTTCGGTATTGCGGTATATGTGGAAACAGCAACCGACAATACTACACGTACCGTAGCTAACGTACGCAGTATCTTCAATAAACTTGGAGGTTCATTGGGTACTTCAGGTAGTCTTGACTTCATCTTCACTCGCAAATCAATGTTTACCATCACTCCTAAAGAGGGAGTCGATATGGACGAGCTGATTCTTGAGTTGATCGACTTCGGAGTAGAAGATGATTACGATATGGATGAGGAAGAAAACGAAATCACGTTGTATGGTGATCCTAAATCGTTCAGCCAAATCCAAAAATATCTTGAAGACAACGGTTTTGAAGTTAAAGCAGCCGAATTTACCCGTATTCCAAACGACGAGAAAGAGTTGAATGACGAGCAACGCGCTACAATCGACAAGATGGTAGAACGCCTGGAAGACGATGAAGACGTACAGAACGTTTATACGAATATGAAACCTGCTGAAGGAGGAGAAGAATAATTCGGCATGGAGTATACGTTCAAAACGAAAGGAACTTGTAGTACACATATTCATCTAACCATTGAGGAAAACGTTCTTAAGGAGGTTTCCTTCGACGGGGGATGTAATGGTAATCTACAAGGCATCTCATCACTTGTTAAAGGCATGAAGGTTGAGGAAGTCCTCACCAGACTAGAAGGGATCCACTGTGGAGGTCGTCCGACTTCTTGTCCCGACCAGCTCTGTCGTGCTTTGCATGAGATGGGGTATTGATGGACTGACCATCGAATCATATAAAAAAAAGATCAGCTTTGGGCATTAAACCCCGAAGCTGATCTTTTTTTTTAGATCAATTGTTTATTTTTCGTAGATCAAAATTCTTGTTTACAAGAGGCTCGGCCTACGAATGGTTCTAATTTCGACTCGCTATTTATCGGTATTTTGAACCAAAAACGATGAAAGCCCGTTCATAATAGATATATTTGTAAATAAGTAAACAAAATAAACGCATGAAACATTTTTTAAAAGAATTAAAGAAGAGCGACCACAAACGCTACCTTGGCGGTTTGGATGTCTTTAAATATATTGGTCCCGGGTTATTGGTCACTGTTGGCTTTATCGATCCCGGAAATTGGGCCTCTAACTTTGCTGCCGGTTCTGAATTTGGTTACACCTTACTATGGGTGGTGACTTTATCGACGGCGATGTTGATTATCCTGCAACACAACGTAGCTCACTTGGGTATCGTTACCGGTCTATGCTTGTCGGAAGCAGCCACGAAATATACTCCAAAGTGGGTCTCACGCCCAATATTGGGTACAGCCATTTTAGCCTCTATCTCAACCTCTCTAGCCGAGATCTTAGGCGGCGCCATCGCTCTGCAGATGTTATTCGGCATTTCGATTGTCTGGGGAGCGATACTCACCACGGTCTTTGTCTCGATCATGTTGTTCACCAATTCGTACAAGAAGATCGAGCGGTCGATTGTGGCATTTGTATCAGTCATCGGTCTCTCTTTCATCTATGAGCTTTTTCTGGTAGATATCGATTGGCCAATGGCCGCAAAAGGGTGGGTGACCCCTTCCATCCCCGAGGGAAGTATGCTTATTGTGATGAGCGTCTTAGGTGCGGTAGTCATGCCACACAACCTATTCTTACATTCTGAGGTGATACAGAGCCACGAATACAATAAAAAAGACGATGCTTCCATCCAAAAGGTGTTGAAGTACGAGTTGTTTGACACCCTGTTCTCCATGATTGTGGGATGGGCCATTAATAGCGCAATGATCCTTCTGGCTGCGGCAACTTTTTTTAAGAACAATATTCAGGTAGGCGAGTTGCAACAAGCCAAATCATTACTCGAGCCTCTGCTCGGCAATAATGCAGCGATTATTTTTGCATTGGCCTTACTTATGGCAGGAGTTTCGTCAACGATCACAAGCGGCATGGCTGCCGGATCAATCTTTGCCGGTATATTTGGAGAGTCGTATCACATTAAAGATGTACATTCACAACTCGGCGTACTACTCTCCTTAGGACTAGCCTTACTCTTGATCTTCTTCATTGGCAATCCGTTTAAAGGGTTACTGATCTCACAGATGATTCTGAGTATCCAATTGCCGTTCACCGTTTTCCTGCAAGTCAGCCTAACGTCATCGAGTCGGGTCATGGGTAAATACGTCAACAGCAGATGGAGTACTTTTGTGCTTTACACCATTGCCACGATCGTTTCTATATTGAATATCATGCTTTTATTCTCATAAAAAACAGACATCATGACGATTCACTATCTATTTTTCAACCACACCTTAGGAGAAGTCTTAATGGCTTCCGATGGTAAAGGACTCTGTTTCGTGGGCTTTACCGATAACGATCGTTCATCGGCTTTAGACGATTTGAAAGCAAGACTCAAAGAGGTCACCCTTTTTCAAGAAGGCACCGACGATCATCTTCGTGAAGGCCTCACTTTCTTAACTAGCCGGACCACTGAACCTTGTCGCGTGCCTCTTCGATTTCATGGTACACCATTTCAGAAAGAAGTATGGAAAGCTTTAATGAACATACCTTTTGGAGAGCGAACATCCTACAAAGCCATTGCCGAACAGATTGGCCGTCCAAAGGCTGTGCGTGCCGTTGGAACAGCAATTGGGCGCAATAATCTGTCGATTATCGTCCCTTGCCACCGAGTACTAACCTCTTCCGGCAAGTTGGGAGGTTATCACTGGGGAATAGAGCGAAAGAAAAGATTACTAGAATACGAACAACAAATGAAAAGATCATGAAAATCATCACCTATAATGTCAACGGATTACGCGCAGCTCTAACTAAAGGGTTCGCCGACTGGTTAAAAGAAGAGAATCCCGATGTGTTGTGCCTTCAGGAACTTAAGCTTCAGCCCGATCAATATCCCGGTGAAGTATTCGATGCTTTAGGTTATCAGTCGTATATTCATTGTGCCCAAAAGAAAGGTTACAGCGGCGTTGCCATTCTCTGTAAACAGAAACCCGATCATGTAGAATATGGCATGGGAATAGATCAGTACGACGCCGAAGGACGTTTTATTCGAGCCGATTTCGGAGACCTTTCGGTTGTCAGCGTTTACCATCCGTCGGGTACCACCGGCGACGAACGTCAAGCCTTCAAAATGGGATGGCTGGATGCCTTTCAACGCTATGTGCTCGATCTAGAGAAAAAACGCCCTAAACTCGTTTTATGCGGAGATTACAACATCTGTCACGAACCGATAGATATTCACGATCCGGTACGTAATGCGACGAATAGTGGTTTCTTGCCCGAAGAGAGAGAATGGATGACCGGTTTCTTGTCCTCTGGATTTGTCGATTCGTTCCGCACGCTTTATCCCGATAAACAACAATATACTTGGTGGAGTTATCGGTTTAATTCACGCGCAAAGAATAAAGGCTGGCGAATTGATTATTGCATGACCACCGAAAGTTTACGATCGTCTTTAAAATCGGCACGCCTACTCAATGAAGTCGTGCATTCCGATCATTGTCCGATGGCGTTGGAAATGGAATAGAGTAGGGCATCCCACCCTGTTCCTCACAAATAATGCATCGGTTGAAATACAGATAACCGGCGTTTTTTGTACTTTTGCAACGCAACAAAAAATAAAATGAAATGGAAGAAAGAGTAGAAAAAGCAGTAGAACTGTTTAAGAGCGGATATAACTGCTCTCAATCGGTTGTTGCTGCTTTCGCTGATATGTACGGATTCGATCAAGAACAAGCTTTACGCATGGCGGCATCCTTTGGCGGAGGAATCGGACGAATGCGAGAAACCTGTGGCGCAGCGTGCGGCATGTTTTTGTTGGCCGGACTAGAAAATGGAGCTGTAGAAGCAACAGACCGACAAGGAAAAGCAGCCAATTATGCTTTGGTTCAGGAATTAGCCGAAGAATTTAAAAAGAGAAACGGATCAATGATTTGTGCAGAACTTTTAGGATTACGCCCCAAGGAAAATATGACGTCACAACCGGAAGAACGCACCACACAATACTACGCAAAACGCCCTTGCGCAAAGATGGTAGAAGAAGCTGCGCGAATCTGGGTGGAACATATCGAAAAGAAATAAAATCGTCTATTCCAGAATCATTATATTACATTTTTATTAAGTTTTACAAACTTCTTTGTTTACTTTATACTTTTTTTACTACATTTGCATTATTCAAACTAACCCTTTTCACCTCTGATTGAAGGTGATAAGTATGTCGAACTTTAAATGACTAACAAAATGTGGAAAGAAAAAGCAGGCGAAATAGCCGGTAAAATCTGGACAGCACTCAATGGTACTGAAGGAATGACACTGAAAGAACTGAAGAAAAAAGCTAAGCTCAATGAGAAGGATCTTCATCTAGGCTTAGGGTGGTTACTAAGAGAAGATAAACTATCGATGGAAGAGATAGAAGGCGAGTGGTTTATCCGACTAAGCTAGTCGCTAAGCATTAAACGAAAATGTGCGCCGATGGGTAAGTCTACTCATCGGCGCACATTAGTTATATAAAGGCTATTTATTTCAGCACTGAGGCAGCCACTGTGTTAGCGACCATTCCACGCAAACGAACCACGCTCGTCACATCTTTGGGATGTACGGCATTGGTCAATAAGATGATGGCTAAATCATGATCGGGATCAATCACAATAGACGTACCGGTGTAGCCCGTATGTCCAACCGTATGCAATCCCAACAAGTTTCCCTTATTCGATGAATAAGCCGAGTAAGAATCCCATCCCGGTGTACGTCCAAACGATTCCAATCCGCGTGGTACCGTAAACATGGCATTAACGGCAAGCTTACTGAGAATACGATGCCCTTTATAAGCCCCTCCATTCAATAAGCTAGTCACAAGAATAGCTAGATCGTTCGCATTCGAAAAGAGTCCCGCATTACCCGAAATCCCGCCATTCATCACGCGTGCCAAAGGGTCATGAACTTGTCCGCAAAGGATCTGTCCGTTGGATTGTTGTTCGGTCGGCGCAATATCTTTCTGCCATGCCGGACAAGTTAAGTTGCCCCAAAAACCATTTTCCTCTTCTTTAAGTGGCAGGAAATCGGTATGTTTCATGCCAAGTACGTCAAAGATGTTCTGCTTGGCAAAGTCTCGCAAGTTTTGTCCGCTAATCTTCTGAATGATCTGTTGCAGAGTGATATAGTTAAGACAACTGTACTGGAACTGAGCCTGTGGCTTAAAATGACGCTTACATTCAGAGATGTAGGTCACCAACCCTTCCGGATGAAGTCGCCCGTATTGCTTCTGAAGTTCAGAAACCGGAGCATATGCAGGAAGTCCCGAGGTATGCGTCAAGAGATCGATAACGCGAATCGGCGTCTCTTTACCGGAATCGTCTATCCACCCTTGAAAATGAGGAAGAAACCGACTCACGGGATCTTCAAACCGTAACAATCCCCGTTCGACCAAGATCATCGTACTTATGGCAGTTGCCACAGGCTTGGTGCATGAAGCCAAGTCGAATACCGTATGAATATCCATCGGTTCAACCTGAGGCTCCAAACGCTTATTCCCGTAAGCCTTCAGATAAGCAATTTTCTGATGCCGAACCACCATCAGTACGGCACCGGGTATTTCTTTGTCGGATATCGCTCTCTGAATAGACTCATCGGCATAAGCCAACTGTTTAGCACTTAGACCAACCTTATCGGGCGTAACCCTTCGAAGAGATTGTGCCGACAGAGAAACGCCTATTGAGAATAGGAGCAAACCGACACTAACAATAGTTCTCATCATAACGTTTATTTTGTTTTTAAATTCTCACTTCGGTCTCTTTTGATGAAGAAGCAGAGTCCGGCAAAAGTAAAGAAGGCATTGAATAATAATAATTCATAGCTAAACTGATAGCCATTAAACCAGGCTTCCGAATGACTCTGAAGGATGTAACAGAGCAAAGGAGAGGCAATAGCCACCAAAGGAATGAAACGATCATGCACGCGTTCTTTCGTTAAAATGCCAAAAGCAAACAGTCCCAGAATAGGACCATAGGTGTAACTGGCCAAAACATAAACAGCATCAATCACACTCGTATTATTCAGCAAATTAAAAATAATAATTACGACTCCCATAGTCACCGCCATACCAACATGAATTCGCTTACGCAAGCGAAGGACTTCGGCCTCGGTTTTCCCTTTTGTGCCTACGATGTCGACCGTAAAAGAGGTCGTTAAAGCCGTAAGAGCCGATCCCGCTGCCGAGTAAGCTGAGGAAATAAAGCCGATGATAAAGAGTATGCCGACAATCATCGGGAAATATCCTCCGGTAGCAATCATCGGGAAAAGTTCATCGCTATTCTTGGGAGCTTCAATGCCATTGCGAGCAATATAAAGATACAATAGAACGCCAAGAGTCAAAAATAGCAAGTTAATGAATAGCTGACAAATGGCACTCGTCATGATGTTTTTCTGTGAGTCTTTAAAATTCCGACAACTCAAGTTTCGTTGCATCATATCTTGGTCGAGCCCCGTCATCGCAATCACCGTAAAGATTCCGGCCAAAAACTGTTTAAAGAAATACCGTTTATCATTTCCATCTTCTAAGAAGAACAGCTGAGACAGAGAACTTTCGGAAACATTTTTAAGCATCCCACTGAAACTAAATTCCAAATCGGAAGCGATATAATAAATACATAGACCGACAGAGACAACCAAACAAAAGGTTTTTAGTGTATCGGTCCAAATTAAGGATTTTACTCCACCACGAAACGTATACAGCCACACAAGAGCAACCGTCAAGGCCACATTGATATAGAACGGGATATTTAACGGAGTAAACACTAAGAACTGTAGTGTGATGCAGACTAAGAACAAACGCACAGCAGCACCTAACATTTTCGATAGAAAAAAGAAATAAGCACCTGTGCGATAAGAGAACCGACCGAAGCGATTCTCAAGGTATTCATAGATCGACACGAGATTCATGCGGTAAAATAGTGGGATTAAGATAAAGGCAATAATGAATTGCCCCACAACAAATCCCATAACCATCTGAAGATAAGAGAAACTTTTGGCTTCAACCATTCCCGGAACAGAAACATAAGTCACTCCCGAAATGCTCGAACCAATCATGGCTAAAGCGACCATGTACCATGCCGACTGTCGGTTACCAACAAAGAATCCGGCATTATCGGCTTTACGCCCGGCAAGATAAGAGACCAGAAATAAAACGATAAAATAAGCAGCAATGGTCAGTAATATAGAAGTAGGTGTCATGACAAAGGGTTTTTATAAGTTTAGAATTATTCTTTGTAGAGTAAATAAGGTTTCCGTTGCTTCTTAAACTTCTCGACATCGTCTTGCCAAGTGGCTTTAATCTCTTCGGCACTCTTACCTTGTTCAATCATTTTTCGGATCTCTCCATTACCAATCAGACGCTCAAAGAACGAACGAAAGAAACGGTCTCCAAGGTTTAAGTTACGGTAAGCATCGATCACATAGCTCAAATCGAGGCCTTTGCTCCAGATCAGTTCATCGCTCAGCTGACTAAGGTCAACCCCGTAACAGGTCTTATTTTCTTGAGGCGGATGTTGTGCTCCGGGCTTACTTTTTGGCGTAAACTCATAATGATATCCCTTCATATCGGGGTGACCATAGATCTGAAAAGGAAGTTCGGTACCTCGTCCTAAGCTTACGGGAGTCGCCTCGAATAGGCAAGTCGACGGATATAAGTAAACCGATTTCATGTTAGGTAAATTAGGAGAAGGAGGAATCGGTAATCGATATTTCGTTTGATGAGTGTAATTCAGACAAGGGATTACGGTTAAATCACAAACCCGTCCATTGGAAAGCCAGCGTTCGCCATTAATCATTTGTGCCAATTCACCGAGGGTCATACCGTGCACAACCGGAATAGGTAACGCACCGACACCCGACTGGTACTTCATATCCAACAGCGGACCGTCAACATAAAATCCGTTAGGGTTCGGACGGTCGAGCAAAACAACTTTTTTCTTGTATTCCGCACAAACATCCATCAATCGGAACATTGAGATATAATAGGTATAGAAACGGAGTCCGACATCTTGGATATCAACGACTAGGAGATCGAACTTCTGCATCGACGATTTAGATGGCTTTTTAGAATTTCCATCATAAAGAGAAAGGATGGGTACTCCGGTCGTTGGATCAGTAGAACTGGCTACATGTTCCCCGGCATCGGCTGTTCCACGAAATCCATGCTCAGGGGAAAAGATTGCTGTGACATTAAACTTCTGGTCTACAAGCACATCGAGCAAATGACGCTGTCCAACCATACCCGTATGATTAGAAAAGATCGCAATCCGCTTTCCGTCAAGAAGGGGAGTATAAGTTTCAAGCCGCTCGGCTCCAACAACAACTTGACAGTTTTGTCCATTGATCGAGCCCATGCATTGTAAAAAAAGGAAAATAATTAATAGTTTTTTCATGATAGCTATAAGATGTAATAGAATATACACATGAATATCACAAATATAAGGCTATTATAGTCTAAAACCTACAAATCTAGTAATCATCTATCTATAGGCTTATATTTGAAGATAACAAATATAGGTTTTAATTCATTTTGCAAGTTCTTTTTATACATAAATTAATGTTTATATACTGTAATTTGCAATATTATTATTTATGAATGCCCAAAATGAAAGCGATACAGTATAGAAAACAGATCTAGATACAAATTAAAATTTGTTAAAAAATAGTGATCAATCATCGACAAATCTTTATCTTTGTTTGAGTTTTCTGACAGTAATCGGCCGCCTTAACTAGATCGAATACACGAACTGTAATTTCATCAGAAAGCGATCGACTCTTATTGATAAACTTACAAATTATATACACAGATGATAAGAAAGAAAGGATTACTTGCACTGCTTTTGTTGTTGCCGCTATTCATCAATAGTTGTACGCAGGAAGAGACACAGCTAACCGACACAGAGATGAGGTTAGTTGGCTCATGGATTTCTAATGATGATCCGCATGAAGTGTTTTATCTGAATCTAAAAGCCGACGGAACCGGAGATATTTCAAACACATACGATGGGACCGAAGAGGAGTTTTCCAGCTTTAACTGGAGTGCCTCGCCAACAGTGTTACGACTAGATCACAAATCCGGTCGAACAGAAACGCTGAATTATCAGTATAGTGGTGGAAATACGCTCACTGTTGGCAGCGTCTCTTACCAGAAAAGATAAGGTTCGATAATAGATCCAACATTTTATTTTCACCTATTTTTTCACTATATTTGTGCACAATTTTTGCTATTATCCATATCGCATGACAAATAACCAGGAAAGCGGTGTAGATCAAAGCATTATGAATTGTCATTAAACGATTGAAATTAAGAAACTTATTAGTATTAAATGAAGAATATACGTAACTTTTGCATTATTGCTCATATTGATCATGGTAAATCAACTTTGGCCGACCGATTATTAGAGTATACTAAAACCATTCAGGTGACTAAAGGGCAAATGCTCGATGATATGGAACTCGAACAAGAGCGAGGAATCACCATCAAAAGCCATGCCATACAAATGGAATATCAATATAAAGGTGAAAAGTATATTCTCAACCTCATTGACACTCCGGGACACGTCGACTTCTCATACGAAGTTTCACGTTCTATCGCAGCCTGCGAAGGTGCACTACTTATTGTAGATGCTTCGCAAGGCGTACAAGCCCAAACCATTTCTAACCTTTACATGGCTATTGACCATAATCTTGAGATCATTCCGGTCATCAATAAGTGCGATATGCCAAGTGCAATGCCTGAAGAGGTGGAAGATGAAATTGTCGACTTGTTAGGATGCGATCCTGAAGAGATTATCCGGGCATCCGGAAAAACAGGAATGGGAGTAGAGGAGATTTTAGCAGCTGTTATCGAGCGCATTCCTCATCCTAAAGGAAGCGAAGAAGAACCGCTGCAAGCTTTGATCTTTGACTCTGTATTCAACTCCTTCCGTGGTATCATCGCTTATTTCAAGATCTTGAACGGAGTAATTCGTACAGGTGATAAAGTAAAGTTCTTCAATACCGGGAAAGAGTACGATGCCGATGAAATTGGAGTTCTCAAATTGCAAATGTCGCCTCGCAAAGAATTGCGCACCGGTGACGTAGGCTATATTATTTCAGGAATTAAGACCTCAAAAGAGGTTAAAGTAGGGGATACGATTACCCATATCGAACGTCCATGTACAAAAGCAATTTCGGGATTCGAAGAAGTTAAACCAATGGTCTTTGCCGGTTTATACCCGATAGAAGCTGAAGACTTTGAAGATCTTCGTGCTTCATTAGAGAAATTGCAATTGAACGATGCGTCACTAACCTTCCAACCGGAGTCTTCACTAGCCCTTGGCTTCGGATTCCGATGTGGCTTCTTGGGATTGCTCCACATGGAGATTATACAAGAGCGTTTGGATAGAGAGTTCGATATGAATGTGATCACAACCGTTCCCAACGTTTCTTATCTCATTTACGACAAACAAGGAGAAGTGACTGAGGTACACAACCCTGGTGGAATGCCCGATCCAACGCTAATCGATCATATCGAAGAGCCTTATATCAACGCCTCAATCATTACCAAGAGCGACTATATCGGTCCGATCATGACGCTTTGTTTAGGAAAAAGAGGTGAACTCGTTAAACAAGAATATATCTCCGGAAATCGAATGGAGATCCATTATAAAATGCCGTTAGGTGAGATTGTGATCGACTTTTACGATCGCTTGAAAAGTATATCAAAAGGGTATGCCTCTTTTGACTACCATCCTGCGGGCTTCCGTCCGTCAAAGCTTGTTAAGCTTGACATTCTGCTCAATGGCGAATCGGTTGATGCATTATCGACCTTAACCCACTTTGACAATGCCTATGAGATGGGACGGAAAATGTGCGAAAAGCTAAAAGAACTGATCCCGAGACAACAATTTGAGATTGCCATTCAAGCTGCAATCGGAGCTAAAATTATTGCCCGGGAAACGATCAAGGCCGTTCGTAAAGACGTTACAGCGAAATGTTACGGAGGCGACGTCAGTCGTAAGCGTAAACTGCTAGAAAAGCAGAAGAAAGGAAAGAAACGTATGAAACAAATTGGTAATGTTGAAGTTCCTCAAAAAGCCTTTCTTGCTGTGCTAAAACTGGATTAAAACAATATACGAAGTAGAATGTTTATTCAAGGAAAGCTCTTTGAATAAATGTTCTCATTTCGTAACGTAAAATAGTGATTGTTCTCTGTCTGCAGAGCTTTCTTGGCAATCACTTCATTTAAAACCATAAAATAAATGAGAAAAGTTCTGTCCTTCTCGGCCTTCTTAATGGTAGGCCTACTCGTTTCACAAGTACTACCCCAGTTAAGTGGAAGTGCTTATGACCCAATTAAGTCTGTAGCAAACGTATTACTATATGTTTGCTTAAGTTTTATAATGATCAATGTCGGTCGAGAGTTTGTCCTTGACAAGTCTCGATGGAAAAGCTATGCTCAAGACTACTTTATCGCAATGGCTACAGCAGCTATGCCGTGGTTTATCATTGCTTTCTACTATGTATTCATTCTTCTCCCTCCCGAATATTGGAATAGTTGGGAAGCATGGAAAGAAAACCTTCTATTGAGCCGATTTGCGGCTCCTACCTCTGCCGGAATTTTGTTCACCATGCTAGCCGCCATCGGCTTGAAAAGCAGTTGGATCTATAAAAAGATACAGATCCTAGCTATCTTCGACGATTTAGATACGATACTGTTGATGATACCACTACAAATCATGATGATTGGCCTAAGATGGCAACTCATCATTGTAGTCATTATCGTCTTTCTATTATTATCGATCGGTTGGAAACAGCTCAATAAACATGAATGGCGCCAAGATTGGAAAGCCATCTTATTCTACGCTGTTTTTGTCTTCCTATCGACCCAACTTATCTATTGGGGATCGAAGCAACTTTATGGAGAAGAGGGAAGCATCCATATTGAAGTCCTTCTTCCAGCCTTTGTTCTAGGTATGATGATGAAGCATCAAGAACACGATACCCCAATTGAACGACGCGTTTCAACCGGCGTTTCGTTTTTGTTCATGTTCTTAGTCGGATTAAGCATGCCGCACTTTATCGGAGTCAACTTTGCAGAGAGCCATATGGGCACTCATTCCATAACCGGATCTCAACCCATCATGTCTTGGGGGATGATCTTATTCCATGTATTCGTTGTTTCTCTACTTTCAAACATAGGTAAACTGTGTCCGATATTCTTTTATAGAGATCGCAAACTAACCGAGCGACTAGCTTTGTCCATCGGTATGTTTACTCGAGGAGAAGTTGGAGCAGGCATCATATTTATAGCATTAGGCTATAATTTAGGAGGACCAGCCTTGATTATCTCCGTATTAACCTTAGTTTTGAATTTAGTATTAACCGGACTTTTTGTCGTTTGGGTGAAAAAGTTGGCTTTAAGAAGTTACTAGATTAAACTATTAAAAAACACATATAAGAAATGTTACTAGGTCTAATGAAACGATTCTCGAATGAAAGTTTAGCATCGAGTATCCTACTGTTTATAGCAGCAATAGGAGCTGCTATTATAGCAAATTCGTCTATTGCGCCTGAATATCAGGAGTTCCTGTCTCATGAACTGCATCTACGAATTGGTGATTTTAATCTACTATCGCACAATGGGAAGAACCTGACCATGATTGAGTTTATCAACGATGGGCTTATGAGTATCTTCTTCCTATCTGTTGGCTTAGAGATTAAAAGAGAGTTGCTTGTCGGCGAGTTATCCTCATTCCGAAAAGCGATATTACCGTTCATAGCTGCTTGTGGTGGAATGATCATTCCAGTGCTCATCTATTCGTTCATCTGTCCTCCGGGAACCACAATGGGACAAGGTTTAGCTATTCCAATGGCTACAGACATTGCTTTTTCATTAGGCGTCTTAAGTTTATTAGGCAGTCGAGTACCTTTAAGTTTAAAGGTATTCCTAGTTGCATTCGCTGTTGTTGACGATATTGGTGGCATTCTAGTGATTGCCTTATATTATACGTCGCACGTATCTTGGGGCTATCTATTAGTTGCAGCCGTACTTTATGTATTCCTCTATTTCATAGGCAAACATGGAGCTACAGCAAAACTATATTATCTGATTGTCGGAGTGATCATCTGGTATCTGTTCTTACAATCCGGTATTCACAGTACCATTTCCGGAGTGCTTTTAGCCTTAGTTATTCCGGCTAAACCTCAGCTCAACGTCACCAAGTATGTAGAGTATATCCGAACGGTGATCTCGACCTTCCCGGAACTTGATGCTAAGAAGGAAAATATCGTATTAAACAATCAGCAAATCGCCAAACTAAAAGCTGTAGAATCGGCATCCGACCGCGTGATCAGTCCCCTTCAATCGTTGGAAGACAACCTACACGGTGCAGTCAACTTCATCATCCTGCCACTCTTCGCTTTTGTAAACGCCGGAGTGATGTTCAACGGCGATGCCGATCTAATAGGAGAGGTGAGTATTGGAGTAGCTTTAGGTCTACTCTTAGGAAAGTTCATTGGAATCTATTCCTTCACTTGGTTAACGATAAAGAGTGGCATTACTCAAATGCCAATGGGAATGAACTGGAAGAACATTGCCGGAGTAGCCTTACTTGGAGGTATTGGATTTACCGTTTCACTCTTCGTGGCTAATCTCTCGTTTGGAACGACTCATCCGATCTTGTTGAATCAAGCTAAGTTTGGAGTAATATCGGGCACCATTCTTTCCGGAATTATCGGATACGCCGTATTGAATTGGGTACTCCCAAAAACAGCAAAAGCCAAAGGCTGATCGATCCATATTAACGAAAATAAAGAGAGTCCCTTGAACGAAGAAATTCAAGGGACTCTTTATTTATTCAGTCAGCTGGTTTAAAGCGACAGCATTTAAAATGCCAATCCGTTTCTTTAAAACTATTTCTTTTTTCGTAGAACGACAGCCGATCTTGACGGGATGTATAACTTCAACCATTCCTTCTTCTCCTTCTTATATAGAGGATCGATGAGCGTAAAATGAGTTAAAGAATCGTCGGAGAATCCATAACCACCAAAAGCCTTACTATCCGTGTTCAGCACAACCTCATAAGCGCCCGGAGCAACCAGAAGTCCATAATCAGCAAACGACTGCTTAGGATTAAAGTTAAACACAAAAATCAAATCCTTGCGTTGATAAGCCAAGATCTGATCTTGATCGTTATGCCAAATCTCACGAATCTCACTGTTCTGGAAATTCTTTATACTCTTCACCACCTTAAGCATCTCCACATCAAAATCGCCCATGTAATGATACGTCAGGTTCTGATTATCGACCAAGTCCCATTGGCGTCGAGCATATTGGCAAGACCAGCCATTACCTTCACGCGGAAAGTCAATCCATTCAGGATGGCCAAACTCATTACCCATGAAGTTTAGATATCCGCCATTAATGGTCGACACCGTCAGCAAACGAATCATCTTATGCAAAGCAATACCGCGATTCACCATATAAGTCTCGTCACCGATCTGCATATGCCAATACATATCCGCATCGATCAATCGGAATATAATTGTTTTATCGCCCACCAAAGCCTGATCATGACTCTCGACATAAGAGATCGTCTTCTCATCCTTTCGGCGATTAGTCACCTCCCAGAATAGGCTAGAAGGTTTCCATTCTTCATCCACCTTTTCCTTGATGGTTTTAATCCAATAATCCGGAATATTCATAGCCATGCGATAATCGAAGCCATAACCACCATCCGCCACAGGAACAGCCAATCCCGGCATACCGGAAACCTCCTCAGCAATAGTGATAGCCAAAGGATTCATCTCATGAATGAGCTGATTAGCCAAAGTCAGATAGCAAATGGCATTATCATCTTGGTGTCCGTTATAATAGTCACCATAATTGCAGAAATCTTCCCCTAAGCCATGACTATAATACAGCATTGAAGTCACGCCATCGAAGCGAAAGCCATCAAAGCGGAACTCTTCCAACCAATATTTACAGTTAGACAATAAGAAATGGAGCACCTCATTTTTACCATAGTCAAAGCAAAGCGAATCCCAAGCCGGATGTTCGCGTCGTTCATTCGGATAGAAGTATTGATTCGGATCACCGGCAAAATTACCTAAGCCCTCCATTTCATTCTTCACCGCATGAGAATGCACAATATCCATGATGACAGAGATACCTAATCGGTGCGCTTCATCAATCAACGCCTTCAGCTCATCCGGCGTTCCAAAACGAGACGAAGGCGCAAAGAAGCTGGATACATGATAACCGAAACTCCCATAATAAGGATGCTCTTGTATAGCCATAACCTGTATACAATTATAGCCGTCCTTCGCAATTCTTGGAAGAACTTTTTCACGAAACTCATTATAAGTTCCCACCTTTTCTTCCTGTTGAGCCATACCGACATGGCATTCATAAATCAACAGCGGAGAAGTTTGCGGTTTATATTTCTTCGTTTTAAAAACATACGGTTCGGTTGGTGCCCAAACCTGAGCAGAAAAGATCGCAGTCGACGAATCTTGAACCACACGAGTGGCCCAAGCCGGTATTCGATCGCCGCACCCGCCGTGCCAATAAACCTTCAGTTTATACAAATCACCATGAGCCAGAACCTCCAACGGAATCAAGACCTGCCAATTGCCATGACCGATACTTTTCAATTCATATTCTGCTCTCTCTTCCCAGTGATTGAATGTCCCAACCAGAAAAATTCGAGTAGCATTTGGTGCCCATTCCCGAAAGATCCAGCCTTCGGACGTACGATGCAACCCATAAAACAAATGACCGGAAGCAAAGTCACTTAAAGTCTGTTCATCATTACGGGTCAACTCCGCTTTTTTCTCCCGTACATGATCATATCTGCCCATGATGGCTTTGCTATAAGGCTCCAGCCAAGGATCATTCTGAATAAGTTTAAGTGTCTTTTCCATATAACCTTTTAATTTATTTATGCTCTGACTTTCACAACCACCTTCTTTATCTCTTTAGGAGTAATGCCTGGAGCATGGCCATCTTCCGGGAAGAAGATGGCAAACATTCCGGGATGAAGAGTGATATAAGTCTGCGCCTCACCTTCAAAAAAGGTAATATCCTTCTCAGCATTATAAGGTGCGTCTGCCGGAGAGCAATCCTTAGACGGCGTATATCCGATGATCTCAGATCCGGATAACGGAAGTTGAATATCGATAAACTGATGATGAGTCTCTAATCTGGCCGCTTCCCGGTTCTTAATTCCGGTGGTCGCAATATTAACCATTAGGCGATCTTTCTCTAACTCGATCTTGCCCAAATCCATAGTTTCTAAGTCGTGTGATTCAAGAAAAGCCCTAGCTACTGAAAATAAAGGATGCAAAGATTCATATTGCTTAAGGTTTTCTAATTTGTCTACTATCATATTCTTTATAAAATTAATTATTCAAAATCATCAATGGTATAATTCATAAAATCTCCAAAGCGCTTAAACTGAACAAAAACCTCCGCTATACGGTCGAGCACATCAGGTTGAAGGAAAAACGAATCCGGGACATAATAGCACGGCGTATATTCCCTGAACTTCAGATAATCAACCTGTTTAAAGTTACGATCAAATCCCTTAGGAGCTGTTTTCAATGGATTTTCTCCAACGACAGGGAAAAACTTCTTAAAAGCGTCGTCTTCCACAATAGATACAAACTCATCTATATTATGATAGATCGACTCCCTTACAGCCTTAAGGATATTAGGCGGTAAACATAAGCTTCCCCCGGCCAGCATTGACTTTCCTGGTTCCAAATGGATATAATAACCGAAGTGATGTGATTTCTTACCCATCGAGTTTATATATCCCCCCATATGCGTCTTATAAGGAGTTTTATCTGCAGAAAAGCGGGTATCTCTGTAAATCCGATAGGTACATTCCTTAGGAGAAAGCCCCTTCACTGTTTCATCAAACAGAGATATTCGAGAAATAGATTTCTCTAAAAAAACATCAAACTCATTGCGTACGCGATCATATTCAGCTCTATTTACATTAAACCAATCCCGATTATTGTTTGCCGAGAGCTGATTTAAAAAATCAAAAATAACAGGTATATTCATACTGAACGATTTTGGATATTCTTACACAAACGTACACATTTTATTTCAAACATACTAGCAAATAAGGCAAAACCCATAAAAGAGACTGTCTCAAAACAAAAAACATTTTTGTTTTGAGACAGTTACCTAAATACATTTATCAAAAATAGAACAGACTCTTCTATTCTTTAATGTACTACCACTTTCACAAGCGAAATACATCCCATTAAATTAATCTTATATCTAATACTATGAAAAACACAATATCTTAACACGTCATCCCATTATTTTGTTTACTGAAGTCGTCTAAAAAAACGTTATTTTTTAAAATAGTAGCAAAACATTCCAATCTAAAGACCCAATCATGATGGTAATATCTAATTTTTGGTTTATCTTTGCAGAGAATTGGTTTTGAAAAGTATTACTACTATTCAAATTAAAAGGGAATTAGGTGAGAATCCTGAACAGTCCCGCTGCTGTGAAGCTCTATAAGAAACATTCTGAAAATAACTTTTACCACTGACCATTAAGGTTGGGAAGGTTCAGAATGGGAGCTAGTCAGAAGACCTGCCATTCATTATAGTCTATTTTTACTCGTGGGTTAGAGAAATAGAATACTAAATTAAGCATTTATATTTTAAACGTTTATTTTAAAAGCCTGGATTATTGCATTGTCGTGCTATAATATGTAGCCGCATATGCTATAACGTTAATGCCATGCTAACCTTTTACATTTATAAAAAAAACAAACACACGAAACGCGACATGACTAGATTTTCTAAAATGCGGTAATATACCGTTGTAGTATGTTTAATGTGTATATCCCTGTAGAAGTGATTCTACGGGGATATTTTACCCAAAAACAAACATTATAAATATTTATATCATGGACTTTTTAACACATCTATTTCAAGGATATCCCGATTTATGGGGTGGGGGCGTTGCCCATTCAGTACTTATCCTTTCGCTGGTGATTACTTTCGGAATCATGCTAGGGAAAATCAAGATTGGAGGCATATCCTTAGGTATCACTTGGATTTTATTCGTCGGAATAGTATTCGGTCACTACCACCTCAACCTCGACGAGCATTTGCTCCATTTCCTCAAAGAGTTTGGACTGATTCTATTTGTCTATTCCATCGGATTACAAGTCGGCCCGGGCTTCTTCTCAGCTTTTAAGAAAGGCGGCCTTACGCTTAACTTACTGGCCATCATCGTTGTCTTTCTAGGAGTCGGCACCACCATTGCTTTACACTACATCACAGGTATTCCTATCACCACCATGGTGGGCATACTCTCGGGTGCAGTAACCAACACGCCAGGGTTAGGAGCCGCACAGCAAGCCAATAGTGACTTGACCGGCATTGATGCACCGGAGATTGCCTTAGGATACGCCGTCGCTTATCCGTTGGGAGTTGTCGGTATTATATGTACTCTCCTTGCGTTAAAGTACATCTTACGCATAAAGACGAAAGAAGAAGAGGGTGAGGCCATTAAAGGAGGAGGACACCTCCAAGAGCTCACCGTGCGTCGAATCTCGTTAGAAATACGAAACGAAGCATTAGAAGGCAAAACCGTAAAAGAAGTTCGCCCTTTGATCAATCACGATTTTGTGATCTCTCGCATCCGTCATAAAGGCGACGTTCACGAACAAGAGCTAGTGAACTCCGAGACCGTACTACACCTATCGGATGAGATCTTAATCATTTGTACGCCGATCGATATCGCAGCAATTACGCTCTTCTTCGGAAAGCAGATCAATGTAAAATGGGATGAGTCGAACAAGCAATTGATCTCACGACGAATTCTGATCACCAAACCGGAGCTAAACGGCAAAACACTTTCACAGCTAAATATTAGAAACAATTTTGGAGCAAGCGTCACTCGAGTAAACCGATCGGGAGTTGACTTGGTCGCAACCTCGCAACTCCAACTACAAATGGGCGACCGCGTTACCATTGTGGGAGAAGAACTAGCCGTCAGCCATGCCGAGAAGATTCTTGGTAACTCGTTGAAACGATTGAACCATCCAAACCTTATTCCAATCTTCTTAGGTATCGCCTTAGGTTGTATTTTAGGTAGCATCCCTTTCGTATTCCCAGGCATACCACAACCAGTGAAACTAGGATTGGCAGGTGGTCCGCTAATCGTATCTATTCTTATTAGCCGTTTCGGCCCTCAGCATAAGCTCATCACTTATACCACGATGAGTGCGAACCTAATGCTTCGCGAGATCGGTATATCCATCTTCTTAGCTTGTGTCGGTTTAGGTGCGGGAGAAGGCTTTGTAAATACCATTATCTATAACGGAGGATATGTTTGGATTGGCTATGGAGTCATTATCACCATCGTTCCTTTACTTATAGCCGGTTTAATCGGCCGATACGTCTTCAAACTGAACTATTACACCCTTATTGGAGTCTTGGCGGGTTCGTCAACCAATCCACCGGCATTGGCTTACTCTAGCGATTTAACCTCGTGCGATGCTCCTGCAGTAGGCTACGCAACGGTTTATCCTTTGACCATGTTCTTAAGGGTACTAACCGCACAACTACTAATCTTATCGTTCAGCTAAATGTGGGATATAAATAGGGATTAGTTGAATAGAAAAACAATCGAGTCGGAGAAAATTAAAGTAGTTTTCTCCGACTTTTGTTTTCGACCTCCCACACCATCAAGCATATGGATCCGCACTTGGCGGTTCCTATTATGGATACCATTTGAGATAGTAATGTATATCCTACCCTACGTAACTTGTCGTTAGACATTGCAGATGTAAGTAGACGGCTAAGCGCCACACGCCAATAACCAAGTCGAGTGTTTCCCATTGATATACCTGCCAATCAAGGACACCACATTTCTTTAGTCTTTTCCACTTGAATACCCAGATAGTTGTGATTTGCTCTCATTTTACAGGACTCGTGTTGACGAGCGTCTAAAGAAAGACTATAGCCCTGAACAGATGTCAGGACGCATGAAGCCGGAAGGTTTAGAATGCGTCTCTCACGAAACTATCTATCTTTACGTTTAGAGCGACAAAAAGCAAGGTGGAGAACTTTACAAACATCTACGAAGACGTGGCAGGCATTACACCAAGCGTGGCTCTAAGACGAATGGACGTAGGCTTATCAAGAACCCCGTTGATATTGACTAGAGACCATCCATCGTAGACGAAAAGATTAGATTTGGTGATCTAGAGATTGATACAGTTATCGGAAAGAATCATAAGGGAGCATTGCTCACAATCAATGATAGAACAACAAGTTTGGTGTGGATACGTTTACTCAGTGGGAAAGAAGCCGCCCCACTGACGGAAGCTGCCATAAAAGCACTCTTGCCTATCAAGGACATAATACACACGATAACGGCTGATAACGGAAAAGAATTCAGTTTTCACGAAGAGATTGCAGATAATTTGGATATTTCCATTTACTTTGCAAAGCCATACCATTCTTGGGAGAGAGGAGCCAACAAGAACAAAAATGGCCTCATAAGGCAATACTTCCCAAAAGGTACAGACTTCGGAGATATAACTCATGAACAAGTGGTGCAGGTTCAAAATATCTTAAACTCAAGAACGAGAAAGAGATTAGGTTATATGACTCCAAAAGAGAAATTTAAAGAATTAACTAATATGGATTACAAGGAGATTGCATTATCCGCTTGAATTCAGCTGCCATATTTAATACAATAATCGATATTTTACAGCGCAAATATAAAATTTATCTGTGCAATCTATCTTCACAAGACAATAAGAATCACCAAAAAGATAGATATTTTCTTTATAAATCCTTGTAACCCTTATATCTTGTGGCATTTGATGTGAGTTTATCATCAAACCATGAGCCATGGTATTCATAGCTCAAATTGCCAGGACTAGGCTTAATATTATCAACTAACAAGAATCCATAGCCTTTTCTGTATAAATAAACTACATCATCATAACGGCTAAATTCTCTTACAGGTACATCTTCTTCGAGATACGTTTTTGCTATAAGTAAGATTCTCTCAACTGTCTTTTGAAGAATATTTTTAATATCAAGTTTAGAAAGCTGATCTTCATATAATGGTATAATCAAATGCAGCTCTTCCATATCTTTCCAAAGATCTAGACAGTTCAGAACAACAGGAGGAAGGGATACGTCTTTTTTACCGAAATCAAAGAAGCTAAGGGCAGAAAATAGATCTACAGAGGCATCTTTCACCAGTTCTCTGATTTTCCTGCTAATATTGCTGTTGTCATCAGGTACAGAGTTGGCATACAGAGAGAAGAACAGACCAGCACAATTAACTAGCAGTTCTCTTATTTCTGTTCGTTTGATTACGTTACTTCCATATTTGTTCATCAATACTATAACAGCTCTCGATGCGATAGCAATGGAAGAACTTGCATTCAGCCCTGGCACAGCAATCAACTTTGGTCTGTTTACAGCCTTGTTGACTTCACCATGAATACTTGTATCTGTAGTCATATTCAAAAGATACTGTTGCATCTTCTTTAAGAAATTCACAATGTCTAATCTCATTTTATTAGCATCGTCAGCTGCAGAACTTGCTTCTATCTTCTGGTGATCATAGTTTGGATTCTCTTTGTCATCATCATTACCATTTTCATCCTTGTCAATTTCAAGCAAGTCATCATCACTCTTTTCTGTATCGTCCTTCTTGAAAAGAATCTGTTGTAAATAAGCAAGAATACCTACTCCCGAATGCATGCTTATGCTCAAAGAACTATCTTTCAGTTCATTAAAACGGTCTTGGGCAACAACAATATCTTCTTTGTCTTTTGATGATGATGATCTTGTAGCAAGTCTTGCTGACTTGGTTTTCTTTTCATTCTCATCAAATTCAACGTAGCCCAAAATATGAGTGAGATTTTGTAGTAAACTGTTATCATCAAGCAGACTTGATAGCCTCCTACGCTTGGGATCAGGATTACAACTCTCAACACACAACTCCTTAATTATCAAACAACTATTAGACAATCTTGTTTCATTATCCATCAATACAGCAATATGGCTTTTCGATAACAGGGATTCATCCATAAAGAGTTCAACTGTATTGTCTGATACAATCTCTTCTTTATAGATAATCTCTTGTTCCTTATCCAGTATGATGGCAAAGCCCTTAATACCATTATGAGAAAAATGCAGATATAATTTCCCGGCTTTTTCCTCACAAGCCTTGAGCGTGGTTGTAATAGTTGAAGGCTCGGATGGATTCTGCTTTGGTCGCTCAATGGATTTACGGTCATCCTCATTTAGCGGATTATATTGTATTCCAAGTTCAGCGACATAGCTTTTTCTTTCTAAGCTGTGCAGCAAAACACACATCTCATCGTTATATACTGTGCTGCTCAATCCTAATGCCATATTTCCAGCATTAGCACTACCAGACAAAAGCCATGTTCCATTGCTAGAGTGAAACTCAATAATTTTAGCATGTAATGGGTTAGGGGCAGAGTGTTTGAAGAACGCTATGTCAGTATTTGATTTAAGCAGCTCATAAGGAGCACTTTGTCTGTCCAAATCAAGAACGCAATTCATCCGAGCTGGATTAAATCGTTTCTTCAATTCGGTCAGTGCATTACCTTCTGCATCATAGAAAGGTGCAATGACTGTTATCTCTTCAATAACAGAATTTCCTATAGCTTCAATAACTTGGTCAAAAATTCTACTTGTAGCACTGTTATACATAATAGAACATTGCTCACCAGATTCAAGTGTAATCACATCTTCATAGTTACTATCTTGTAACCATAGACTTTGTTCTGGGATCCAACCAAGTTGCTTATTAACGAGAGAAGGAGAGTCATTTAACTCTTCTTTTATGTAATTCCATGCCTTCAATAATAAAGGGTAATGAACAGATTCGTTTCCAACAACATGAAAGGCATTCCACACCTCCTCATTGTTGGATAAACCGCTGAAAGTTAGGTTTCCACTTCCTATAACCAAGACACCTTCTTCTTCTCCAAACAAAAGTGTAATCTTAGAATGGAAAACTCCATGATGTAGATTCTCCTGTCTAACCAAAGTATAGTTGAACGGTGACACTCTGTGGCATACATACGAAGCATCAGCAAGCATATTATCATACATACCTGCATCCATTAGAACTATTACATTTGTGACTCCTAAGGATCGTAATGAAGGGAGGTAAACTGACTCAAAGAATATTGAATCAAAGTTGTAACAAGTCAAGATCGCCGAATGATAAACATTGGACTTTGTCCTTTCGTTCAATAGCTTTATAATGTTCTTACGTTCAATCATTTTCAAGATTCTTTAGAAGTTCAAGACCTTTATCTGTGACTTTGTACCCATCAATAAGTCCTAAATCGGTCACATAGTTTCTGAGAGTATCAATACGTGGGGAACTATGCGTTGCCTCATAAGTTGATAAGCCTCTGACATATCCATTTTCAATAGTAAGTTTTTGAGTAGGTATGCCATTCTGACTAAACTTACGCATAGATTCCGAATAGTGCTTGTATATGACGTCCTCAGTGATGTATTGCTTAACATACGTTTCCATCGTGTTCTCCAGATGTTTTTCCAATGCATCAAAAGCGTCCAGAGCATCATTACTGACACTTCTGAAAAATGTACGTACGATTGTTTTGCAATCTCGGTAATTGGGGTTGCGTTTGTAATCATCCAAAATGATGTAGAATGCGTGAGCCATCGGATCTTGTGGAGCATTTGTTGATTCCCAATTTGTCAACACCTCATTGACCGTCATATTTTTTACGTTCAAAGAGTCACAAACTTCTTCTGATAGTTGTGAGGTAAATTCGTTGATGTTTTCCCATTGTCCAGGCTTAGTGCTATTCTTCAGCCTATTCAAAACGGCATCAAAGATATTCAATGCCTCAAATTGTCTGCTATCATTTAGATAATAGGCATACCAGCCTACAGCTGCAGTACTTTTATCAGTGCCATTGCTGTATCGACCATAAACGTATCTAGCAAATTCAAGTTCAGAGAATCCTCTAACATGCATGTCTTTTAGAAAACTGAGCAATAAACGAAGTGTATTCTTCCTTAATTGACTTTCTTGTTCTGATGATGGACGGTCGTTTTGCAAAAGCAAACTGAGCAATAGGCGACTTTCATTATTCTCAGGAAGATTGTGCGACTGGAAATATGGCTCCATCTCAGCCAATTGCTTACGGGTTACGACTCCTTCTCTGGCACAGTTCTCGAAAGTATGCATCATATCTTCTCCTATGGTCTCAGAAAAAGCATCAGCTAACTCTTCACCAAAGATGTAATCATCTGTCTTAGGTGTCACGTTATACAAATTAGTGTTGTCGATAAGAGGGAGTATGATACCCATTTCTTGAAGTGACGCTGCATAGTATGTGCCGAATGCACCAAGTGTGCCTTTCCAATATCCACCAGATGGTTTGCCTCCTGGCATCGCATCCTCATTAAACTTGATAACTTCACCGTCTCTGCCAATAATCTCCAAAGCACGAGTGATGCCAGGAACTCCACCATTGTTATTACTTTGGGCATGAATCAATGCCATAAGCAACTCTGATAGACGAAGGTGTCTGCGTAGGTCTGCTAAATTGGCTTGAGAACGCTGTGCATAGAATCTTTTTAATAGCCAGCAATAAAAGCTGTAATATCTGATACGCAAAGTCACAACGTTAAGACCAGGCAATAGCGTGGTAAACAGTTGTTCTGATGCTGTTCGTATTCCAAGCGGATTTAGACCAACGCTGAGAGTTTTATTATCGCCCATGAAGGGAGCATAGAAATTATTGTCTTTCAACATAGCATATTGAGAAACTGTTTAAAAATGAATTAAAATAATTGCTACGTAAGCATGTATTATATTGAATATCAGTTTATTGATTGAGTTATTGTTCTTAACTTTATGTTTAGCAACACATTAAGTTATGGAACAACATCCAACCAACGTCACTAATAAACAGTGGAAATTTATAGAAAAAATAGTGAATACACAAAAGAGAAGACGAAAATATTCTATTCGTGGTATTTTTGATGCCATCCTCTACTTGCTAAAAACAGGTTGCCAATGGCGTATGCTTCCTTCTAATTTTGCGCCTTGGCAGAGCGTATACTACTATTTCAGCAAATGGAAGAATGAAAGTATAATAGAGGAATTGCTAAGCGTTATTCATTCTAATGTACACAAAAAATTAGGAAAAGCCGAAAGCCCGAGTTTAGGAGTTATTGACTCGAGAAGCGTTAAGACTTATCATCATGTTGATTCCGATAGAGGTATTGATGGTCACAAAAAGATAAAAGGGAGAGAACAGCATGTAATTGTGTATACTCTTGGACTTCCAATGGCAGTAGCTGTTCATGAAGCAAACATTCATGATAGCAAGGGCGCTCTGCAAGTTATTGACAAACTCGCATTCAAATTTCCCCCTTTAATCAGAATACTCGCCGACGGAGGATACAGAGGGACTCTCGCTGATTGGATATTGGATAAATTTGGATGGGAATTAGAGATTGTTTTACGACCTAATGAGTGTCCATCCAAATTTCAAGTTCTACCCAAACATTGGATTGTAGAAAGAAGCTTTGCATGGCTTGAGAATTTCAGAAGGCTTACCATTGACTACGAGTACTATGCAGAAACAGCTGTTACTTTACCATGATACAATTGGCCTTCTGTAAAATCATGCTTAATAAATATTTTGATTGATTTTTAAACAGTTTCTCAGCGTT
Organism: Bacteroides sp. QWL-09; assembly: GCF_058683585.1. NCBI lineage: Bacteria > Pseudomonadati > Bacteroidota > Bacteroidia > Bacteroidales > Bacteroidaceae > Bacteroides > Bacteroides sp. QWL-09. Next base: position 1,000,660 of record NZ_CM178748.1, read on the forward strand.
TTTCGGAAAAATTGAATTAACAGACAGACGAATGCTTTTACAAAATCTTTTAATGCCAAAATTAAAGCCTTTAGAGCACAATTCAGGAGAGTAAAAGGCATCCCATTCTTTTTATTCAGATTATGTAAACTCTGTGATTGATTATTTAAAATACCCACACAGGGCTTTCGGACTGACCCTATAATTACTAGAAGACGCGATGCATTGGAGATATAGAACAAAATAAAAAGTTCCGAAAACCAATGATTTTCGGAACTTTCATTTTAAACTTGTACACCCTCAGGGATTCGAACCCTGGACCCACTGATTAAGAGTCAGTTGCTCTACCAACTGAGCTAAGAGTGCTTATTGTCTCAATTGCGAGTGCAAAATTAAAGCTTTATTTTTAAACACCAAACCTGTTTGGAGTTTTTTTTAAGAAAATTTTCGCTAAAAGCTCTATCTATTTGTAAATCAATATGAAGTCGCAACAGAATAAAAAAGTTTTTTCTTGCTCCTCAGAGAAAATAGGATCAATACCGACAAAAAGGCAAGCAAATAATCTTTTTACGACCTTTTTGAGTATCTTTGCACCTGCTTAACAGAAGTAAAATTTAGAAATTTACTTGAAACCAACATATAATGAAAGTCAAGTTTATGAGTTTAGCCAGTGGTAGTAGTGGTAACTGCTATTATCTAGGCACTGAAAGCTATGGAATATTAATAGACGCCGGCATAAGTATACGCACCATAAAGAAGAAGCTAAAAGAGATCAATGTTGATCTAGAACAAATCAAAGCCGTTTTTGTAACCCACGATCATGCCGATCATATCAAAGGGGTGGGGCACTTAGGTGAGAAGCATAATATTCCAATCTACAGCACGACATTGATTCATCAAGGCATCAATAAAAGCTACTGCATGACCGAGAAGCTTCACACGTCTGCGCAATATCTCGAAAAAGAAGAGCCTCTGTCTATTTATGATTTTCGAATCACTTCGTTCGAGATTCCGCATGATGCAACGGATAACGTTGGATATTATGTGGAAATAGGGGACAAGAGATTTGCTTTCTTGACCGACCTTGGCGAGATAACACCAACTGCTGCTAAATATATTCTTCAGAGCAATTACTTGATCATTGAAGCTAACTATGACAATGAAATGCTAAAGATGGGCCCTTATCCAAAGTATTTAAAAGAGCGAATCAGCAGCAACACCGGTCATATGAGCAATTTGGACACCGCCATATTTCTTGCGGACAACATGACTGAGCACTTACAATATATCTGGTTATGCCACCTGAGTAAGGATAATAACCATCCTGAATTAGCTTATAAAACTGTGGAATTGAAGTTAAAAGAAAAGGGCTACATCATCGGTAAAGATTTGAATTTATTTACATTAAAACGAACGCTTTCGTCGGATGTTTACGAGTTTTAAAAAAAAGCTCAAAAAAGTTTATTTATTCTTTGGCTAAGTAAAATGAAAAGTTTACCTTTGCAGAGCAATTGAGAAAACAAGCACTCTTAGCTCAGTTGGTAGAGCAACTGACTCTTAATCAGTGGGTCCAGGGTTCGAATCCCTGAGGGTGTACTTTTACTATAAACCGTATATTTTTTTTATTTAAAAATATACGGTTTTTTTATGTCTCCACATTTTTAAAGAAAGAAAAATACATACAACATAAAAGGCGGACAACAGTTTTAGAAGTACTTTCATTCCTCCTATAAGTTTCTTTTTGCTTAACGATCTGCAACACCTTTACTCAATCAGTATAACGCATTAATTTTCAGAAACTAAAAGGGGGACAGATAGATGCGAGATTTACACGTTTCAAGGCATACCATCAAAGATCAGCCCCATTATGATAAGCCATTGTTCCAATCAATTGAAAATAGACCTTAGTCATCAATCAAGAGCACATAAACAGTCAACCGTTTTAGGGTTTAACCTCTAAAGTTGTCTACCATTTTAGGAGTTAAGGAAAAGAAGAGTCAACTTTTTCAGTATTTAAGCGTAAATCCACAGCGACCAAGAAGATCCGCAAAGCGCCTATAAATCGCAGCCTTGCGTCATATTTTGAGTTTCATACGGCAAACAAAAAAGTTTCATACGGTGAAACACCGAGTTTCATACTAACGAAACTAAAGTTTCAACGTATGAAAATATATTTTCAAAGGAGGAAACTAAAATGGCGCCCTTTGGAACTAGCATGAGCACTTGTCTTATCCTGGAAAGTGTGTCTTATCCTGTCTCTTATCCTAGAGAAATTACCTCAGAAGTTTATTATCGAATAGTTGGAGCAAAGAAAGATAACGGTATCGCGGAGACGATTACGAGATGCTTGCGAAACACTTACAAGACGCTTGCAGATAGGTGGCAGATACCCGATCTACCACCCATCTGCAACACCGATCTGCAACAGCATAACAACTTGAATATAAAATAATTAAAACCCAAAAGTTGCAGATGGCAGATAAATTCGATAAAAACATTATAGGGAGATTAAAAAGGAAAACCTCCTTATCAAGTTTATTTCAAACTGAATAAGGAGGTTCTATTCTTTTCTTCTTTTATTCTTTTATTCTTTTCTTCTTTATTTCGGTGCCTTTCGATACAAGACGAAAGCAATACCGGCATAGAGAACGTTAGGTATCCAGACGGCAACAACCGGAGGCATACTACCACTTACAGCAAATGTTGCGGTGATGGTCTGAAACAAGATGTAAGAGAAGCTTAATGCCAGACCAATACCGAGATGTAAACCCATGCCGCCCTTCATCTTCCGGGAAGAGAGCGAAACTCCGATAATCGTCAGGATAAACGATGCAAACGACATCGCAATGCGCTTATGATACTCAATCTCGAACTCTTTAATATTGGCGAAACCTCTCTTTTTCTGTTTCTCAATGTATCGACTCAACTGTGGACTGGTCAAGACCTCTTGTTGGTTCTTCATCAGCAAGAAATCACTTGGATCCATATCAATGATTGAATCTAGCCGTTCCCCCTTAGTGATCTTCTCCTTCAAGCCATCAAGTTCTCTGATCATATAATCGTGTATCGTCCACTTATTGACCGTAGTGGTATCATAAGTGATTCGACGGGCAGTAAGATGTGAAACGAGCTTCTTATCGACAAACTTATCTAAAGAAAAGCGATTACCGGTCTTGTTGATATCGTCGTAATTATCAATATACGCCACGACACCACTGTCAACCTGCAATTGCAGATTGCTCACAAAACTTTTCTTTTTCTTTTTAATGTATTGATCTTCAAAATTCAAACGAGTCACACTACCTTTAGGGATGACATAAGCACTAAGAACGAAAGTGGTTAGTGCAATAATACCCGCCGCGATCATATAAGGTCTCATCATCCGTTTGAAACTCATACCCGTGGAGAACATGGCAATGATCTCAGAGTTCTCTGCCAGTTTAGAAGTAAAGAAGATGACGGCAATGAAAACGAACAACGGGCTAAACAAGTTAGCAAAGTAGGGGATAAAATTCATATAATAATCGAATATGATCTTACTCCATGGCGCGTTATGCTCCATGAACTTATCCATACGCTCGTTAAAGTCGAATACAACCGCAATCGATATAATTAAAGTGATGGCAAAGACATACGTCCCCAAGAACTTCTTGATAATATACCAGTCGAGCCGTTTAATATATTGATTGATCTTCTTCATTATAATCGTGTTGACAATCTTTTAACCATCATTGGCTTCCAAGTTGAGAAGTCGCCTGCAATAATATGTTTACGAGCTTCACCTACCAACCAGAGATAAAAAGCAAGGTTGTGAATGGAAGCAATCTGCATCGCCAGAAGTTCTTGTGCATGGAACAAATGGCGTAAATAAGCTCTGCTATAAGTCGTATCGACATACGATGCGCCATCAGCTTCGATAGGAGAGAAGTCCGATTCCCATTTCTTATTACGCATGTTCATGATACCGTCTTTGGTGAAAAGCATACCATTTCGTCCATTACGAGTCGGCATCACACAGTCGAACATATCAACACCTCTTTCAATACCCTCAAGGATATTTACCGGAGTACCAACGCCCATCAAGTAACGAGGTTTGTCTTGAGGTAAGATTTCATTGACCACCTCAATCATCTCGTACATTTTCTCAACCGGCTCGCCAACTGCCAATCCACCGATCGCATTACCATCGGCTCCTTTTGAGGCAACAAACTCAGCCGATCGCTTACGAAGATCGGGATATACACAGCCTTGTACAATAGGGAAAAGCGATTGTTGGTAACCATATTTCGGGTCGGTCTCATTGAAACGCTTCACACAACGATCGAGCCAGTTGTGTGTCAGTTCTAATGACTTTTTGGCATAAGCATAATCTGAGTCTCCCGGAGGACACTCATCGAAAGCCATCATGATATCGGCTCCAATGGTACGCTCAATGTCCATCACCTTCTCCGGAGAGAAGAAGTGTTTACTCCCGTCGATGTGAGAACGAAACTCCGCACCTTCTTGAGTTAGCTTACGAATGCCCGACAATGAGAAGACTTGAAACCCACCGCTATCGGTCAGCATCGGACGATCGAACCCATTGAACCGATGTAATCCACCGGCAGCTTCAATCACATCCAATCCCGGTCGCAAATACAAGTGATAGGTATTTCCCAGAATGATCTGTGCGTTAATGTCTTCTTTTAGTTCTCTTAAATGGACTCCTTTTACGGTACCCAGTGTACCCACAGGCATGAAAATAGGAGTTTGTATTTGCCCGTGATCGGTCGTGATCAGACCGGCACGAGCGTTACTTTTACTATCAGTATGTTGAAGTTCAAATTTCATTCTCTAATGCTGTTGCTTTTTTAACGGATAAGTCGATTGGGTCTTTCACTATCTCATCGGTCAAAGCAATAGCAAAAACTTCTTTTATATCACTCACATAATGAAAGGTCAAACCTTTCAAATACATATCCGGAATTTCTTCAATATTCTTTTTATTCTCTTGGCACAAGATGATCTCTGCAATGCCGGCACGTTTAGCCGCTAGGATCTTCTCTTTAATACCGCCTACAGGAAGCACTTTACCACGAAGGGTGATCTCACCGGTCATGGCTAAGTTCGCTTTCACTTTACGCTGAGTCAAGGCCGATGCCAATGAGGTGGCCATGGTAATACCTGCCGAAGGACCATCCTTAGGTATTGCTCCCTCAGGAACGTGTACGTGAATGTTCCAATTCTCGAAGATTTCTTCATTGATCTTCAAGAACGAAGCATGCGATTTGAGATATTCAAGGGCTAGCATAGCCGATTCTTTCATCACGTCGCCTAAGTTACCGGTTAAAGTTAACCGTCCGCCTTTACCGCGGCTTAAGCTGGTTTCGACAAAAAGGATCTCACCGCCAACAGCAGTCCAAGCTAGACCGGTTACAACTCCGGCATACTCGTTGCCTTGGTATTTATCGCGTGAATATTCGGGTGCACCCAAAAACTCTTTCAAATGATATGGCTTAATATTTTGCTTCATAAAAAACCCGTCAATGGCATATTGAAGAGCCGACTTACGTAATACCTTACCGATTTTCTTCTCCAATTCGCGTACACCACTTTCGCGGGTATATGATTCGATAATCGCTTCTAGGGTCTCTCTTGAGAACTTCAAATCACCTTTCTCGATACCATTGGCTTCCATTTCCTTAGGAACTAGATGTCTACGAGCGATTTCAACTTTTTCTTCAGTGATGTAACCGCTAACTTCAATCAACTCCATACGATCAAGTAGAGGAGGTGGAATGGTATTCAGATTATTGGCTGTAGCGATGAAAAGGACTTTCGACAGGTCGTAATCCACATCCAAGAAGTTATCATGAAAGGTCGTGTTTTGTTCGGGATCGAGTACTTCCAATAGTGCTGATGACGGATCACCTTGACGATCGGAACTCAACTTGTCAATCTCGTCGAGGATGAATACCGGATTGGAAGAACCTGCTTTAATGAGGCTTTTCACAATACGTCCGGGCATCGCTCCAATATAGGTTTTACGGTGTCCGCGAATCTCAGCTTCGTCGTGCACGCCACCGAGTGACATACGGATATACTTACGCTTTAAAGCTGCGGCAACCGATTTACCCAATGAGGTTTTACCAACCCCCGGAGGGCCGTACAAACAGATGATGGGCGATTTCATATCCCCTTTCAACTTCAATACAGCGAGGTGTTCCAGAATACGTTCTTTAACTTTCTCTAAGCCGTAATGATCTTTATCTAAGGTTTTCTGTGCATGCTTTAAGTTTAAGCTATCGGTCGTATAAACGCCCCAAGGTAAACTCAACATGGTTTGCAGATAATTCAACTGTACACTGAAATCGGGCGATTGTGGATGAGTACGCTCTAGCTTGGCTAGTTCTTTCAAGAACACGGCATGAACATCGGCATTCCAATTCATCTTTTCAGCTTTTCGGCGCATCTCCTCAATCTCTTGTTCTTGTCCGCCACCACCCAACTCATCTTGAATGGTTTTGATTTGTTGTTGCAAGAAATATTCGCGTTGCTGCTGATCGATATCCTCACGAGCACGCATCTGGATAGAAGCTTTGATCTCGGCCAACTGTACCTCGCGATTTAGAATCTCGAGTAGGTGATAAGCGCGTTCGCGAACTGAGCTGATGCGCAATAGTTCGACCTTCTCATCTTTCTTCAATGGTAGATTAGAGCAGATGAAGTTCACCAGGAACATGTGGCTGTTGATGTTCTTAATGGCAAAGGCCGAATCTTGATGCATCGCATCGGATGATTTGATAAATCTAATCGTCAGATCTTTGCAAGCTTCGACCAAAGCGATGAATTCTTTATCATCTTTTGCCGGAGATTCTTCTTCAATGAGCTCTACTTCCCCTTTCAGATAAGGCGAAGTTTCAGTAATATTTTTCAATGTCAACCGTTTCATTCCTTGAAGAATGACAGTGGTCGTCTGATCGGGCATCTCCAAAATACGGACAATGCGGGCAACCGTTCCGACTTCATGTAAGTCCTCGAACGATGGCTCTTCAACCTGAGCCAACTTCTGACAAACGATGGCAACATTCGAATTCTTTTTATCAGCTTCACGAACTAACTTTAGAGAAGATTTACGTCCAACGGATACAGGCATGAACACGCCCGGAAAAAGGACCATGTTTCGAAGTGGTAATACCGGTAAGATTTCGCCGGAATCAATTTTCACGTCGAACATCTGTTCGTCATTCCCTTCAAAATCGGCAATTAGTGAAAATGAATTATTATCAGAATCTTCTAAAAAATATTTTTCTTTCATCATTTCATTTTAATTAGTTTATGTCATGCAAACAGGCATAAATTGCCTGCAAAGGTAATGCATTCTTATTAATAATTTAGTAGAGTTAATTATAAAAACACAAAAACAATGCCAAAATAAGAGTACAATCGGCTATTTTCAAGTTTATTGGTTAATTTTGCCGATTAAAAAGACAGTTACGACAATATGGCAAATCCTTATTTTCAGTTTAAACAGTTTACCGTATGGCACGACAGATGCGCCATGAAAGTGGGAACCGACGGTGTTCTCCTTGGCGCATGGGCATCGATAGATCATAGTCAACAGATTTTAGACGTTGGAACCGGCAGCGGCCTTGTAGCCTTGATGCTTGCACAGCGTTCGTCGGAGGAGGTTTCGATCACAGGGATTGAAATTGATCAGGAAGCAGCACAACAAGCTCGGGAGAACGTGCACAAATCGCCTTGGAAGGAGAAAATCAATATCGTTTGTGATGATTTTACAACTCACACATTCGACCGGAAGTTCGATTTAATCGTGTCCAACCCACCGTACTTTAAGAATTCATTAAAATGCCCGGATAATCAACGAGCAGCAGCACGACATGATGATTCACTAAGCTACGAAACCCTTTTTGCACGAGTTAAAGACCTATTGGCCGATAAAGGCACTTTTACCCTTATTATTCCGATAGAGGTCGAGGATCTCATCAAAGAGATCGCACACCATAACGAATTGACCGAAGTCGCTCAACTCTACGTCACAACTAAGCCGGATGGCGCACCTAGACGAACGCTCATCTCTTTTTCGACCGAAAAGAGAGAATACAGCCCGGAAATCTTATTAACGGAGAAAGCACGTCATCAATACAGTGACGAATATATCCGCCTCACTCGGGCGTTTTATTTAAACATAGAGTAGGGGAACAGACCGATTCGGCTAGATTTAGAAGGATCGGTCCAAACTTAAATAAATAAAAAAGCCGTTTCACTTAAAAGTAAAACGGCTTCTTTATTTTGTCGGGGTAGCGGGATTCGAACCCACGACCCCCTGCTCCCAAAGCAGGTGCGCTAACCGGACTGCGCTACACCCCGAATAAACTTTTGAATTCAACTTTCTTTCTTTTTCTGTCGGGGTAGCGGGATTCGAACCCACGACCCCCTGCTCCCAAAGCAGGTGCGCTAACCGGACTGCGCTACACCCCGAAAGAAACTTTGAATAGAACTCCCTTTTTTCCTAGTCGGGGTAGCGGGATTCGAACCCACGACCCCCTGCTCCCAAAGCAGGTGCGCTAACCGGACTGCGCTACACCCCGCTATTCATAAGGGTTATTTTTCAAAAGCGATGCAAAGATAGAGACTCTTTTTGAATTACGCAACACTCTCCCGAAAGTTTTTTTGCATTATTTTACAAAGAGACTGAATATCATGCTTTTGTATTTTGAATATTTTTTATCTTTTTTTTGCGCGAAAGCTGAAAGACCCAAAAAGAGAGAAATATTCTTTGTACTTCGAACGAAGATCAGACAGTGATCACAAGAAAGAAAAACAGAAAATCCCGTAGAATTCGACGTTTGAAAGATTAATCTCTACCTAAAAATGCATAAAAAAAAACCATCTATGGAATTTATTAACTACCCATAGATGGCTCTTTTTTTTATCTTATTGATCTCTTTACAGAATCTCCAATGCTTTGAAACATTTTACTAATTTCTCTATAGCAAAATCAATTTGTTCCTTAGTATGCGTAGCCATTAATGAGAAACGAATCAAAGTATCGTTAGGCGAACAAGCCGGCGGAACAACAGGGTTAACGAAAATGCCTTCATCGAACAACATCTTAGTCACCATGAATGTTTTTTCCATATCACGCACGTAAAGCGGAATAATAGGAGTAGAGGTATGTCCAATTTCAAAACCTAAGTCTCTGAAACATTTCAAAGAGTAGTTGGTCATATCCCATAGGTGCTGTATACGTTCAGGTTCGGTTTTCATGATTTCCAAAGCAGCACGTGCAGCCGCTGTTGCAGCAGGCGTATTACTTGCACTGAAAATATATGAACGAGAGTTGTGACGCAAATAATTAATCACCGACGCATCAGCAGCAATAAATCCACCAATAGCAGCCAACGATTTACTAAACGTACCCATAATCAAGTCGACATCTTTAGTCACTCCAAAATGATCACAAGCTCCACGTCCGTGGTTACCCAATACACCTAATCCATGAGCCTCATCAACCATGATATTAGCGTTGTATTGCTTAGCTAAACGAACAATCTCAGGTAGGTTGGCAACATCGCCTTCCATACTAAACACACCGTCAACGACAATCAATTTCACCGCTTCCGGACGACATTTCTTCAATTCTTTTTCAAGATCAGCCATGTCGTTATGTTTAAACTTCAAGGCTGTAGAGAAAGACAACCGACGACCTTCCACAATGGAGGCATGGTCTAATTCATCACAGATCACATAATCTTCGCGGCCGGTAACACACGACACAACGCCTAAGTTGACTTGAAATCCGGTAGAGTAGATAATAGCATCTTCTTTTCCTACAAATTCAGCCAATTCTTTCTCCAGCTGCAAGTGTAGATCAAGCGTTCCATTTAGAAAGCGCGAACCAGCGCATCCTGTTCCATACTTGCGTGTAGCTTCAACAGCTGCCTCAATTACTTTCGGGTGGTTGGTCAAGCCTAAGTAAGAGTTCGAACCGAACATCAATACCTTCTGTCCACTCATTATGACTTCTGTGTTTTGCTCACTTTCGATACAACGAAAGTACGGATATACGCCTTTTTCCTTTATACGCTGGGGGAGGTCGTATTTAGCTAACTTCTCTTGTAATAATCCCATGAATTGTAATTTATATAATCTCTTTTTAAACTATCGCATAGATCGTTTGATCTGTTTTTTGCTGTTTTAATGTTTCAAAACAGGGGGCAAAGATAACAAAATTTGTTTTTTACTGTTCTTTTTACAAGAAAAAACTTAAGCAAATCTGTTTCAATGCTGATATTTGGATTTATAATTAATATATTTGCATTACTTTTGTAATTTCTAGTGAATAAATTGACCAGACCAACGCATATGAAAAAGATTGTCTTTATTGTTAATCCAAATTCAGGAACTCAAAACAAGAATCTTATTTTGAGTTTATTAGACAAAAAGATAAACCGGGATATATACACTTGGAAAGTAGTTTATACCGAAAGAGCCGGACATGCTGTAGAAATAGCCCAAAAGGCCGCATCAGAAGGCGTAGAAATGGTAGTCGCTATAGGAGGGGACGGCACGATCAATGAGGTAGCCCGCTCACTGGTACACACCAATACGGTTTTAGGTATTATTCCGTGTGGATCCGGAAACGGATTGGCCAGACATCTGGAGATTCCAATGGATGCCCGAAGAGCCATCGATATTATTAATGTAGGCAAAGAGGCTTTAATCGATTATGGCAAAATAAACGACGTCAGCTTTTTTTGTACTTGCGGAGTGGGTTTCGATGCCTTTGTCAGCTTTAAGTTTGCCAATGCAGGCAAACGTGGCCTAGCCACCTATTTGGAAAAAACTTTGCAAGAATGGCTAAAGTATCAGCCGGAAACATATGAATTGATAACCGAAGACGGAGTTTCACACTATAAAGCCTTTTTGATTGCTTGCGGAAATGCTTCCCAATACGGCAACAATGCTTATATTACTCCACATGCCACCTTGAACGACGGTCTACTTGACGTAACCATCTTGGAACCTTTTACCGTTCTCGATGTTCCCACACTTGCCTTTCAATTATTCAACCGCACCATCGACCAGAACAGCCGCATCAAAACCTTCCAATGCCAGCAGCTCTCTATCCGCAGAGCGAATGCCGGGGTCGTTCATTTCGACGGTGATCCGATGGAGACCAATGCAGACGTAAACATCAAGTTGATCAAAGACGGACTTCGGGTCATCATACCCGATGATGCGCATAAGGAGAACCCGAATGTCTTGACAAAAGCTCAAGAATACGTCAACGGCATCAAACTGATTAATGAATCGATCCTCAATAATATCGCCGACAGAAATAAAAAGATTGTCGACCGTCTGACCAAGAAAAAGGAAAATTAATAGATATCTGTGAGTATAAATTCTAATAGAATATGTATTTTTGCAGGATATTACTCTGAAAACAAAGAAAAAAAAGACAAAATAATAATTATATGTTTAGAACACACACTTGCGGGGAATTAAGAATTTCCGATGTAAATAAACAAGTTACACTTTCTGGATGGGTACAACGTAGCCGTAAAATGGGAGGGATGACCTTCATCGACCTTCGTGACCGTTTTGGACTTACCCAATTGGTTTTTAACGAAGAAGTGAATGCCGAATTATGCGAACAAGCTAATAAGCTCGGACGCGAATTTGTGATTCAAGTCGTAGGTACGGTTAACGAACGTTTCAGCAAGAACGCTAACATGCCGACCGGAGACGTTGAGATTATTGTATCCGAACTCCATGTTTTGAATGCTGCAACAACTCCTCCGTTCACTATCGAAGATAACACAGACGGTGGAGATGACATCCGCATGAAATATCGCTACTTAGATTTGCGTAGAAATTGTGTACGCTCTAACTTAGAGCTTCGCCACAAGATGACAATCGAAGTGCGTAAATATCTCGATCAATTGAACTTCATCGAAGTGGAAACTCCAGTTTTGATCGGTTCAACTCCTGAAGGCGCACGCGACTTTGTGGTTCCTTCACGCATGAATCCGGGTCAGTTCTACGCTCTTCCACAATCGCCTCAAACCTTGAAACAGTTGCTTATGGTATCGGGATTCGACCGTTACTTCCAGATTGCAAAATGTTTCCGTGATGAAGACTTACGTGCCGACCGTCAACCGGAATTTACGCAGATCGACTGTGAAATGAGCTTCGTTGAGCAAGAAGATATCTTGAATACGTTCGAAGGCTTGGCTAAGCATCTTTTCAAAACCATTCGTGGCATAGAAATCAACGAACCTTTCCAACGGATGTCATGGGCCGATGCCATGAAATATTATGGTAGCGATAAACCGGACTTACGTTTTGGTATGCCTTTCGTTGAATTGATGGAGGTCTTGAAAGGTCATGGTTTCTCTGTATTCGATAACGCTGCATACATCGGCGGTATCTGTGCCGAAGGAGCTGCAAGCTATACCCGTAAACAACTTGACGCATTAACCGACTTTGTGAAACGTCCGCAAATTGGCGCTAAAGGTATGGTTTATGCTCGCGTAGAAGCTGATGGTACTGTAAAATCGAGCGTCGACAAGTTCTATTCTCAAGAGGTTCTACAACAGATGAAGGCGGCTTTCAATGCTCAACCGGGCGATTTGATCCTAATCTTATCGGGCGACGATGCCATGAAAACCAGAAAACAACTGAACGAGCTTCGTTTGGAGATGGGATCACAGTTGGGCTTGCGCGACAAGAACAAGTTTGTGTGCTTGTGGGTCATCGACTTCCCTCTATTCGAGTGGGACGAGGAGCAACAACGCTTCATGGCTATGCACCATCCGTTCACCTCTCCGAAACCGGAAGATATTCACTTACTCGACAGCGACACAGGTGCCGTTCGCGCCAATGCTTACGACATGATCATCAATGGTGTTGAAGTGGGTGGCGGTTCTATCCGTATCCACGACAGTGAATTACAAAACAAAATGTTTAAGTTGTTAGGCTTCACTCCTGAACGTGCTGAAGAGCAATTCGGTTTCTTGATGAATGCCTTTAAGTTTGGTGCACCTCCTCACGGTGGTTTGGCTTATGGACTAGACCGTTGGGTTTCTCTATTTGCAGGATTGGATTCCATCCGCGACTGTATCGCTTTCCCGAAAAACAATTCAGGAAGAGACGTTATGCTCGACGCACCTTCTCGCATCGAACAATCACAACTTGAAGAGTTAAACTTAATCATTGATTTAAAAGATGAACAGTAAACGATGAAGAATTATCGTTCACTCTACAATACAACCCTATCACTTCTAAAAAACCTTTTATTAGTGATGGGGTGTTTTGTTCTCTGTCGCATCGTCTTTCTGGCAGAGAACTACAGCATGTTTACCGATCTTTCGTTCGGGCGACTGCTAACGATGTTTCGGGGAGGATTATTATTCGATACCTCAGGGATCTTATATACCAATATATTATATATTGTCATGATGCTCCTTCCGTTGCATTATAAAATGGAGAAAGGTTATCAGAAAGCAGCAAAGATCCTCTTTGTGGTCACGAACCTGATCGTCATTCTCACGAACCTCATGGATACCGTCTATTTTCAATATACCAGTCGCCGGACCACCGCCTCAGTCTTTACTGAATTTAAGAATGAGAATAATCTCGGAGGAATCATCGGCACGGAACTATTGAACCACTGGTATCTGACTCTCTTGGCTATTCTATTTGGTATTGCCTTAGTAAAATTCTATTCTACACCGAAAAAGGAAAAGATCGTCAATCTTCCGGTTTACTATCTGGTTCATCTATTGACGTTAGGCTTAGGAGCCTATCTTTGTATCGGTGGCCTAAGAGGAGGATTCACCGGCATGGTGCGTCCCATCACGATCAGTAATGCCAATCAATACGTCGATCGTCCGATAGAGACCGGCATTGTGCTTAACACACCATTCTCGATCTACCGCACCTTTGGAAAGAAAGCCTTTGCGATTCCCGATTACTACGATCGCAAGGAGATGGAAGCGCTCTATAGCCCCGTACACCAACCGGCCGATAGTGTGAAATTCCGCCCGCTCAATGTGGTTGTTCTACTCATCGAAAGCTTTGGACGAGAGAATAGCGGACTACTAAACGAAGAATTGGATAATGGACATTACAAAGGATTTACGCCTTTCCTCGATTCACTGATGACCGAAGGACTAGCATTCAAATATGCCTTTGCCAATGGTAAGAAAAGCATCGACGGCATGCCATCGGTACTTTCGGGCATTCCCATGTTCATCGAACCTTTCTTCTTGACTAGAGCCTCTCTAAACAATGTATCGAGCATCGGTGGCGAGTTAGGTAAAAAGGGATACTATACAGCCTTCTTTCATGGCGCCGACAATGGCTCGATGGGATTCGAAGCTTTTTCACGCACGGCCGGATACAAAAACTATTTCGGACGAACAGAATATAATGCAGCCTACCCGAACAATAATGATTTCGACGGGAATTGGGGAATCTGGGACGAACCCTTCTTCCAATATTTCGCCCATACGCTGTCTACCTTCAAGCAACCGTTTGCAACAGCCCTTTTCAGTCTGTCGTCGCACCATCCGTTTGCTGTGCCAGAGGCTTATCGGAACGTCTTTCCAAAAGGCAATCGCCCCATACGGGAATGTGTAGGCTACACCGATCATGCGCTGAAGAAATTCTTCGAAACGGCATCAAAAGAGCCTTGGTTCGACAATACCTTGTTTGTGATCACAGCCGACCATACCAACTCCAATGAGCGTCCGGAATATGAAACAGAGTGTGGCACGTTTGCCATTCCAATCGTATTCTACCATCATGGCAGTACGCTAAAAGGACTTCGTCGAGATGTTGTGGCCCAACAAACCGATATCATGCCAACCGTACTTAGCTATCTAGGGTACGACAAGCCTTATGTCTCGTTTGGTTGCGACCTGTTAACAACCCCGCCGGCGGAGACTTTTGCAGTGAACTACATCAACGGGATCTATCAATATTTCCAAGGTGATTACCTGCTACAGTTCGACGGAAAGAAGAGCATCGGCGTGTATGCCTTTAAGACCGACCGTCTGCTAAAGAAGAATCTCGTCAATACGGTTAAAGAACAGAAAGAGATGGAGGATAAGCTAAAAGCCATCATCCAACAATATATGATTCGAATGAATGAAAACGGACTTACCGTGAAATAAGACCGAACCATAAATTGATCATAAGCTAACAAAAGGCTGTTGCATAGTCCTGCTCCGAATAGGAACAAGACCAAATGCAACAGCCTTTTAGTTTATGCAGACTTTTAGTTTATACAGCCTTTTAGCTTGTGAATTGAAACTTCAAGCAAATTATAGGATAGACCTATATTGATAATCATTACCATCACGATGTTCCTTCCGTTTCAGAATAGTTTTATAATCGTTTCAGAATAATAAGATCCGAATTTATTCCTTTCACAAATACAACTTTATTCCCTTCACAAAGGCTTTACGCATCATTATTCATAAATTATCAGAAATCGACAGACTAAAGTTATTATTTATCATTTTTTAAAGACAAAGTGTTTTATTCTATTAAACATTAAGCCAACGGCACACGTTAATCATACAACTTTGTAATATTTACAAACTCTAAAACTAAAAGATTATTAGTACTATGGTGTATGATTTAACAATGCTCAAGGCGTTTTATGCCACCTACGGGGAAAAGATAAAACGTCTTCGGATCACGCTGCAACGTCCGTTAACCCTAGCAGAAAAAATTCTTTATGCTCATTTATATCACGAGAACGAGATTAAAGCCTACAAACGAGGAGAAGACTATGTCAACTTCCGTCCCGACCGTGTAGCGATGCAAGACGCTACCGCCCAGATGGCTCTGCTACAGTTTATGAACGCCGGACGCGAACAGGTTGCCGTCCCTTCAACAGTGCATTGCGACCATCTCATCCAAGCTTATCAAGGCGCACAACAAGATATCGCCACAGCCAAAAAGACCAATGAAGAGGTCTACCACTTCCTTCGCGACGTTTCTTCGCGCTACGGTATCGGTTTCTGGGAACCGGGTGCCGGTATCATTCATCAAGTCGTTCTAGAGAACTACGCCTTTCCGGGTGGGATGATGGTAGGTACCGATTCCCATACCCCCAATGCCGGAGGTTTAGGTATGATTGCCATCGGAGTGGGAGGGGCGGATGCCGTAGACGTCATGACCGAGATGGAATGGGAACTCAAAATGCCACGTATCATTGGCGTTCGGCTAACCGGTAGACTCAATGGGTGGACAGCCCCTAAAGATGTCATCCTAAAGCTAGCCGGCCTACTTACCGTAAAAGGAGGCACCAATGCCATTATCGAATACTTCGGTCCCGGCACAGCCTCTCTTTCGGCTACCGGAAAAGCGACGATCTGTAACATGGGAGCGGAAGTTGGTGCCACCACCTCACTCTTCCCTTACGACGAACGCATGGCTGCCTATTTACAGGCGACCGGTCGCCAAGAGATTGCCGGGATGGCCACATCGGTTGCCGAAGATCTTTGTGCCGATGCTGAGGTTTTAGCACATCCTGAGCAGTATTACGACCGACTCATTGAGATCGACCTATCGACCCTCGAACCATACATCAACGGACCTTTCACACCGGATGCCGCCACACCCATCTCCAAGTTTGCCGAGATCGTTACAGCCAACGATTATCCGCGGAAGATGGAAGTGGGACTCATCGGATCGTGTACCAACTCGTCCTATCAAGACCTAAGCCGTGCGGCCTCATTGGCGCAACAAGTCAGCTCCAAGAACCTCAACGTTGCCGCCTCATTGATAGTCAACCCCGGCTCCGAGCAAATCAGAGCCACAGCCGAACGAGACGGGATGATGGCCGCCTTCGAAGTTGCCGGTGCCATCATCATGGCCAATGCCTGCGGCCCTTGCATCGGTCAGTGGAAACGACAAACCGACGATCCTGAGCGTAAAAATTCAATCGTCACGTCGTTCAACCGTAACTTCGCCAAACGAGCCGACGGCAACCCCAACACCTATGCTTATGTTGCATCGCCGGAGATCACTATGGCTTTAACCATTGCCGGAGATCTCTGTTTTAATCCGCTAACCGACACGCTGCTCAACCGTGACGGAGAGCGCGTGCGACTAGATGAACCCATTGGAGAAGAACTCCCCATAGAAGGTTTCATCGGGGGACAGAAAGGCTATCTTGCGCCCAACCAGGTTCAAACAGAGATCAAAGTCGACCCTTCGTCCACACGTCTGCAACTCTTACGCCCTTTCCCGGCTTGGGAAGGGACAGATCTCTTACAAATGCCTCTACTCATCAAGACCCAAGGCAAATGTACAACCGATCATATCTCCATGGCAGGGCCGTGGCTTCGCTTCCGCGGACATCTGGAAAACATCTCCGACAATCTTCTCATGGGAGCCGTCAACGCCTTTAATGGAAAGACGAACCAGGTGTGGAATCGCCTCACACAAACGTATGATACCGTTTCGGCAACTGCCAAACAGTACAAATCGGAAGGCCGATCGTCGATGGTGGTCGCCGAAGAAAATTACGGCGAAGGCTCTAGCCGCGAACATGCCGCCATGGAACCACGCTTCTTGAACGTTCGGGTGATTCTGGCCAAGAGTTTTGCACGCATCCACGAAACCAATCTCAAGAAACAAGGGATGCTGGCTCTTACCTTTATCGATAAATCCGATTACGACAAGATCGAAGAGCACGATCAACTCTCCGTCGTCGGTCTATCGTCGTTTGCTCCCGATCAACCTCTAACGATCGTCGTCCACCATGACGATGGCAGAGAAGAGCGTTTCAACGTTCAACATACGTATAACCAACAGCAGATCGACTGGTTCCGTGCCGGTTCTGCCTTAAATGCCCGATAAAGCTATGGAAACCAATAAATTTATGGAAAAGAATAAATCTATGGAAAAGAAAATAGTACCCTTCATTACCGGCGACGGTGTAGGAACAGAAATCACCCCCGCCATGCAAGCCGTGGTAAACGCCGCTCTTCGAAAAGCGTACCGGAACGATCGAAGCATCGAATGGATAGAAGTTTTGGCCGGAGAACGCGCCTTTAACGAACTTGGCACCTGGTTGCCGGATGAAACCATGGAAGCCTTTCGTACTCATAAAGTGGGCATCAAAGGTCCGCTGACCACTCCAATTGGTGGCGGTATTCGTTCGTTGAACGTTGCCTTGCGACAAACGCTCGATTTATACGTCTGCTTGCGCCCCGTACGTTGGTACACAGGAATCGTTTCACCGATCAAAGAGCCTCAGAAGGTCGACATGTGTGTGTTTCGCGAGAATACCGAAGATATCTATGCAGGAATAGAGTGGGAGGCCGGCACTCCCGAAGCTCAGAAGTTCTACCGCTTCCTGCACGATGAGATGGGAGTGAGCAAGGTTCGCTTTCCCGAAAGCTCATCGTTTGGAGTCAAGCCCGTTTCAAAAGAGGGAACCGAACGCCTTGTTCGTGCCGCTTGTCTGTACGCCCTCGAACATCAACGCCCCTCCGTGACCCTCGTTCACAAAGGCAATATCATGAAATATACCGAGGGCGGGTTTAAGAAGTGGGGATACGAACTCGTCGAACGGGAGTTTGCAGAAGAACTAGCCAACGGACGTTTGCAGATTAAAGACTGCATCGCCGATGCTTTCTTACAAAACACGTTGCTCATTCCGGAAGACTACTCCGTAATTGCCACCCTCAACCTCAACGGGGACTATATCTCCGATCAGTTAGCCGCGATGGTGGGCGGTATCGGCATTGCTCCCGGAGCGAACATCAATTACCATACCGGTCACGCCATCTTCGAAGCCACTCACGGCACTGCTCCCAACATTGCAGGGAAAAACCGGGTCAACCCTTGTTCGATTATCCTTTCTGCGGTGATGATGCTCCAACACTTCGGATGGACGGAAGCGGCCACCCTAATTGAAAATGCCTTAGAGGATAGTTTCACGGCCGGTCGTGCCACAGCCGACTTAGCACGTTTCATGCCCAATGGCGTTTCCCTATCGACGACTGCGTTTACGGACGAGATCATAGAACGCATAGAGAATGCAGACTAAGGGAAATAGACTAAGGGAAATAGAATAGGGAATATAGACTACGAAATACAGACTAGGGAATACGAACTATAGGATATCGATTATTGAAAATAGACTAGGAAAACAAGATTAGAAAAGATAAAGAAAACAAGAAAGAGGATAAGGACTAAAATAAGATAAGACAAAATAAGATAAGATAAAATAAGGAATTAAGGATTAAGGAATAAAGAACTGATAAGTAAAGAGCTAATAAGTAAAGAGCTAATAAGTAAAGAACTGATAAACAAAAGAATAAGAAACAAAGAAATAATAAAAAGTAACAATGATTAATTAATTAATTATTAAAACGACATAGTGATGAAGAAAGAATATTTAGTTTACAAGCTCTCGGAAGAGATGAAAGAAGCCAGTCGAATCGAAAACGAATTATTTAATAAGTTTGATGTAAAACGCGGATTGCGCAACGAAGACGGCACAGGAGTACTAGTGGGGCTCACCAAGATTGGTAATGTGGTCGGCTACGAACGCATCCCCGGCGGTGGCTTAAAGCCCATTCCGGGAAAGCTCTTTTATCGGGGCTACGATGTTGAAGACCTCGTCCATGCGACCATAAAAGAAAAGCGGTTTGGCTTTGAGGAAGTGGCCTATCTCTTACTTTCCGGTCGCCTGCCCAACAAAGAAGAGCTTGCCTCATTCTTGGAACTAATCAATGACAATATGCCTTTGGAGCAGAAGACCAAGATGAACATCATCGAGCTAGAAGGCAATAACATCATGAACATTCTTGCTCGCAGCGTACTCGAAATGTATCGTTTCGATCCTAAGGCCGACGACACCTCCGGCGATAATCTGATGCGCCAAAGTATTGAGTTGACCTCAAAGTTTCCAACGATCATCGCTTACGCCTTCAATATGCTTCGTCACGCCACTCACGGACGTTCATTGCATATCCGTCACCCACAAGAGCATCTATCGATTGCGGAGAACTTCCTTTACATGCTTAAGAAAGACTACACCAAGCTCGATGCGCGTACACTCGACCTCTTGCTCGTCCTTCAAGCTGAGCATGGCGGTGGTAATAACTCCACCTTCACCGTGCGCGTCACCTCCTCAACCGGAACAGATACCTACTCGTCGATTGCCGCAGGTATTGGCTCTTTAAAAGGACCGCTTCATGGTGGAGCTAACATTCAAGTGGCCGACATGTTCCATCATCTGCAAGAAAACATACACGATTGGACCAGCGTCGACGAGATCGATACCTATTTCACCCGTATGCTGAATAAAGAGGTTTACGACAAATCCGGTTTGATCTACGGCATTGGACACGCCGTCTACACCATCTCCGATCCACGTGCCCTTCTGCTGAAAGAACTAGCCCGTGATCTGGCTCGTGAGAAAGATAAAGAACGAGAGTTTGCCTTCTTGGAGCTCCTCGAACAACGTGCCATCGAAGTCTTTGGTCGCGTGAAGAACAACGGAAAAACCGTGTCAAGCAATGTTGATTTCTATTCCGGCTTTGTTTATGAGATGATCGGACTGCCACAAGAGATCTTCACCCCACTATTTGCCATGGCACGTATTGTAGGGTGGTGCGCCCACCGCAACGAAGAGCTCACCTTCGAAGGCAAACGCATCATCCGTCCGGCTTACAAGAATGTTTTGGAGGACATGACTTACGTCCCAATCAAAAAGCGATAAAAGAGAAGCAGCAAGACGAGGAAAGCAGTAAGACTAGGAAAGCGGCAGAACGAAGAAAGTTGCAAGACGAGAAAAGCAACAAAGCCAAGTAAGCAACAAGACGAGGAGAACAAACACTCCTCCTGTAGAATAAAAACACTAATTATCCCACACCTCCCACACCTCAACGTTCGAAAGGCCTTATTCATGGGCTTTAGAATGAAGTGTGGGATGAAGTGTGGGATCCTTTTTTCGACCTTTATCCCACACTAATAAAACGTATCCCACACTGAATAAGAGAGCTATACTGCCGAATAAGATGGCTTATAACACTGAATATGAAGACTTAAGATACTAAACAAGAGAACTTGCAGCACTAACTAGAAAAATTTACGGCACTCGGTTTAAGACTTTGTAAGGTTATTCACCCCATATATCACCTCTTGTTAATTCAATATTTCTATTTAATTAAGCGTCGACTCCATCCTATTAACTGCTTTCAAAGGCTGATTAATTGGCAGTTAACCGGCATCTGTTGAGCCCTCGAACGTGGGCTCTTCGGCCCTCGTTCGAGGGCTCATGGGTTTTCCTTCGAGGGCTGAAGAGCCTTCGAAGGAGGGCTCAACACATAAAACTTAGACAAAACTTAATTGAAGCTCAAGATCAGTTAAATACAATAGGAGGAAGATTAATGACAAGGTATAAAAAAAACCTTGCACGTTACTATAAGAGACTTAGATCGTACAAAACAGATATTAAATCAGATTATTTACAAAATAAAATTATTCAGTAAATTAACCCCAAAGAACCATACAAAAAAAGTATTTACTTATTTTTAATTTGTGGAATAAAACAAGAACAGCCTGTTTGTCAATCTGCTCATAGATGTTGTTGAGTTTTGACATCAAAAAATACACAATAGCCTTGGCTATCGGTCCATCCTTTGGATAGCCATCCATTTTAACTATGTAGCAATCATCAATAAGACTTGCTTGGTCTGAGGTCTCAAAGATATTGGCACGAACTAACTGTTTCAGAATAGAAGAAATACTATCATCCTTTTCTGCATCCTTCATTCTTGACTGGTATTCTTTCAACATTAAGTCAAATGAAATTGGCTCACCATTGGTGGATTTATATGTTTCCACGATTGACTCAGCAAGCCTATTGTTCATATTTGAACTTGGAGACAGACGGTCAAGTGAAGATAATGCCGATGCCATTTCTGTTGAATACCGTAGTGAACGAATTCATAGTCAATACCTTTGCTCATGTGACTGTTGTATTAAGCGTTATGTGGATAGAAGCAATTCCAGCCTACTAGTTCTGTTGTATTGCTAATTTTTAGAGGTGAATAGCGCCAGTTTTCGCCATCCTGAATGATGACACCACCGCCTTTGATATTCAAGTCTGGATGCTCGTTCATATAGTCGATGAAAGCATTATGCTTGTTTACGGCATTCAAATCACTTCCTGCACTTTTTGTATCAAACAGATAGACATTTTCATTCTTCATACGAACAACAAAGTCAATGAAGAAAAGAGAAGGAACGCTTGCCATATCCAGATACTCGATAGAATAGTGCTGACGACCGCCATCTCCATTTTTATACCACCAGTCAATATGTTCTTTGTTTGCTTCAAGATAGGCTTCAAATCTCTTTTCGGGATTGGAAGCATTGTTGAGCTGAACAAATGGCAACAAGGCATGATTTTCAGCATTGTCATAATGATTGGAATTTTCGTCATACAGACGTTCTTCTGGCACCTCCCACGTATACTCCTTGAAAGCACGCCTTTGGGCTTCTTTCTTTCGCAGATTTAATTTCTGTGTATATCTATCAAGCGCCTTAGCAATGAAATCGTCAAACTTAGGCTTGTTTTGATAATACAAGATGACCTTTTTGGCATCCGTTTCAAAGACACCCAAGTATTCTGCCATAAACTCCAGCAGATAACCTGCAAGCTTATCTGTAGAATGAGCACGTTCAAAAGCACCCAGACGGCTTGAAATATAAGTAATGAATACACGGTCAATTTCAGATGTGGTACGGGCAAACTTGACGTTTTCGCCCACATCTATAATACCGACTTCATTTTGGAAGTGTACATCACGAGGGATTTCTATGTTGATGTTCTTGACATCCAAACGTATCGTATGCTTAACTTTATCTCGATTGTGATCGATAGCTTCATCATCGGTATCTGGCAATGGAGAATAGTCATCGCTATTCTTCAACGAAGCCAGTTCGGCAAAGCTAAACAGAAGTAGTTGAGATTCTATTTTGAAGAAACTTTCAGCTTCTTCAAACAACACTTTTCTGAAATCAGCCCCAAGGCGATTACGTTCTGCACTTAATCTCTCTGAATAAACCGAAGGCAAAGCTACGTTTACAAGATCTTTCCTTCTTGTGGAATATAACACATTGGCATGAAGATAATCCATGTCTTCTGCTACAATCTGAATCTTGTCTTTTGACAAGTCTGTATAAACATACCCACGGTTGAGAATGGGATTGGTGTAGAAATGCTGCTCTGGCATACGCAGGATGCGACCAACAGTCTGGATGGTAAATGTATCGCTATTCAATTTTCTGAATATGAGCAATACGGCAGCACGAGGGCAATCCCAGCCGAGAGCTATGGCTTGTTTAAAGAGAAGTACCTCTGTCAAGTTATCAGGATTCTCAATATCCTCCAAGTTCGTCTTCTCGTTGGATAGCCATACTGCAAGTTTGCCGTTGTCCGTATTGATACCTTTTGCGGTATCAAGATACAACCTTACATGCTCAGCAACAGCAGTATCTTCGGCTGTCATCGATGCTTTTGAATCGTTTGGCAGTTGAATGAGCAAAAGTGGGTTGGTGCTTACACCGAGTTCACGATAGGCCTCCGCCAACTGGTTTCGCTTTTCGAGTGCAGTCTTGATAAGGTATTCATCAAGTGTATTATTCTGCATAGCATCTATTTTCAGATCTGGATTAAGCACCACTTCTTCCTTTATCATTTCGGCTCGAATAACATCCTTTCGATATACAGTCACCTTTTCATGAGGTCGGCTTTTAGGCGTAGCTGATATTCTGATTTCTACAGCAGGATTGATTCTATCAAGAACTTGTGCAGACTTGTCCGCAGTCTTCGACCAAAACATGTGTTCTTCGTCAATAATCACCACAATGGGAGTGCCTTGTTCTTCTTGTGTACGTTCTGTTATTTCATACAGCGATTTGCCCTGTTCGCTTTCACGAACAATTATGGCATTTTCTTTATTAATGCTTTCCCAGTTTACAAAAAGTATTTCGCTTGGATGAAGAACACCGTCTGAATGATCCAGTTCGTCGTACATCACTGGACGCAGGCGTCGATTCTCGTTGAAGGCATGCTTTATCTTGAAATAACTTTGTTCATGGAGCTTATTTGGAGCAATCCAAATAAAGGCTGCCTCTTGATACTTACTGTCACCACGATTTTTGAGTTCTTCAACAATCTCGCTGAGTGCCATACTCGCCATGACGGTTTTTCCCGATCCTGTAGGCGCTTCAAAAATAAGTTTCTTGCGTTTTTCGCCAAGGTTCAGCAAGTCTATAGTCTTATTCGTTAGCTCTTTGATGGCTTTCTGTTGATATTGTAAATCTTTCATTGTTTCTACGAATTAGGGGGTGAGACGATTTCTTTCTTTTTCGAAATTCTCTAGGAAATGAATTTCTACGGGAGACAACTCTAATGCCGTTCTTTCCTTAAACTTATCATATTCCGCATTTGCCTTTTGCTTGGCAAGTTCACTTGATATTTTCCCTGCATGGCTAAGCAGTTCTTTCCCAGAAAGTTTTAGAAAATCGTCGAGCTTCTGAATCCAATCGTTCATATACATAGGCTGATGCGACTTGGCTTGAAGTTCTGCAAAGTCGAGATACAAGCTGACAATGCGATTTAACGTGTCCAATTCATCATGCGAAAGATAGTTTTTAGCTATTTCCGCATCGCTGCGTTTTGGCAATGCTCCAGTCCACGACGTCAATCCCATAAAGTCTTTTTGGGCATCTGCTCGTTCATAGATTATTTCGGCTGCCGTATGTCCGTGAGCAGAGAAATGCATCTTGTTTTGCACCGTTTTGAAAAAGCGTTGAGTTGCTTCCGCTCTTGGGTCGTAATCAATACTCAAAGCATATATTTCAAGTGCCTTTCGATAAAAGACTTTCTCCGAAGAACGAATGTCGCGGATTCTGCTTAGCAACTCATCGAAATAGTTACCTCCGCCTGCACGTTTCAGTAAGTCGTCGTTCAAGGCAAATCCTTTCACCAGATATTCTCGGAGCACTTGTGTGGCCCATATACGAAACTGAACGCCACGATGTGATTTCACACGATAGCCCACGCTGATTATCATGTCGAGATTGTAGAACGCAATGTTTCGCTCCACTTTTCTTGTACCCTCGTTTTGAACTGTTGCAAAAAATGCAACTGTTGAATCGGCTTGCAGTTCTCCTTCCTCATACGCATTTTTAATGTGGCGCGAAATGGTTGACTTATTTCTTTGAAACAACTCTGCCATCTGGTCGGCGGTAAGCCACACTGTATCATTTGAAAGTGTTACTTCTATCTTCGACTGGCCATCTGACGTTTGGTAGAGTATGATGTTTCCTTTATTTGGTTGCTCATCCATCATTAATCCTCCTCGTCTTCAAATTCAAAGTTCAACATATCTTCTCTTATTTTACTCTCTTGATTGGAACTGTCCTCTTGGTCTATTGCCACAAGCTTATCTTTCTTTTTAGGCAGGATACGCTTATAGGTGTTGTATATGGCTGCCGGCAGAGCACAAAGCTCCACTTTGTCGTTTACGAACTCAAAGTCTTCCTCCCAAGGGTCTTCACTCGGTGAGAATACATACACTTTGAGTTTCGTTTTGAAGTCTATCTTTTCTATTTGCTCTACAATCTCAGCAATGGCTGCTTCGTAATAAATTACGAGCATGGCATTGTCATCTTTGGCAAAATAGCGCATTACTTTTGGGTGTGTTGGCAAGTCGCCAAACGTCTTGTGCTCTTCGTACAAATCTTCTTTGATGCAGAGCATATCGGTAGCAAGCGACATCAGTTGTCGCATGTTCTTTGGGGTACGATTGCGGTTTACAAATGCGGTGCGGTAGTAGCGTAGCGTGTTGTTGTGTAAGCCTTTTACTTCAGTTCCTTTTGAAGTGGTATAGCCATTGATTACTCGCTTATTACGCTCGTAAGTTACTTCTTCACAGATGTTGTTTTCATTGTTTGTTATAAGAATACACTTGCGATGACCGCCATCTTCAGAGTTGAGCTGCATGGTGGCATGAAGTGTTGTGCCACTACCGGCAAAAAAATCGAGAATAATGGAATCTTTTATCTTTATAGTTCTAAAAAGATATTGTATCAAACCGCAAGGTTTAGGATTAGAAAAAGGACAATCACCATCGAAAATATTAGTCATTTCTATATTACCTTGCTGGTTTATGGGTTCGCCTATCAAATTCATAAAAGCACGTCCCCTTGTCTCCCTTGGCTTTCCTTCATTATCAACCTTTTCATATACTTTATATTTTATGGTATATTTTGTATGAAAATTTTTTGTTGATTTAACTATTTCCAAAAATTTATTTTCAAGTCCCCATTTGACTTTATCTACACCCCATTTCCAAATCCAGCCATCATTAACAAATTCCGAACGTCCATTAGGAAATAATAATTGGCCATCAGGCATTTGAATACCAAAGTTCATAGAATCAGAATATTGAAGGCCACCTCTGTCAAGAGTGTCATAATAAAATTTTCCACGTATATCGACGAATTCGTCGGAATACTTATATCTGTTTTTATTAATCGACCCTTCGTCTCTTGCCCATATTTTTTCACTTATGCAATTTTGTTTAGATTTTGCGTATAAAATAATAGATTCTGTAACTACAGCTATATCTTTCGCATCATTTGCACCTGTTTTTTTACGCCAATCAAATTTTGCAACAAAATTCTGTTCTCCAAACACTTCATCACAAAGCATCTTTAATTGCGCTTGTTCATTATCATCAATCGATATAAAGATTACACCTTTATCCGAAAGTAATTGCTTTGCAATGCGAAGACGTTTTGCCATAAACGACAACCACTTACTATGACGATAAGTATCTTCTTTATCCACAAACTTATCATTATACACAAAGTCATTATTACCTGTATTATATGGAGGATCTATGTAGATAACATCCACTTGTCCCTCGTGTGTATAAGACAAGGCTGTCAAAGCCTCAAGGTTATCGCCTTCAATCAAAACATGATTAGGTGCATCGGTATTATCGCTAATGATAGCTTTGCTCTCGTCCTCAATTAGTACAGGTAATTCTTCTCGAAGACGTTCTTCCACATCTTCAGGCTTATCCTCCCACACAAGTCCGTACTTCTTCTGCTTGTTCAGAAGCTCAATAAGGGCAGACTTCTCATCGCTGGTCAAACCATCCAACTTAAGTATTTTGTTTCGCAATTCAGTCTTATTCATTTTAATAATGTTTTGAGGTTATGACTAACGAAGATTATTTCACGAGTCTTACCATTTGTATATTATCGTCGATTGACGAGTTTAAGAGGTCTTTCACATCCACTTCAAGCAATTTCGCTATCTGCACCAGCACCTCAGTGCTAGGCTGTGAAGAGTTGGTGCACCATTTTGATATGGTAGAGTAATCTGCAAAAGCATCTCCAAGGTGGGTTTAGAGGTGTTTGTACACCATTTAGTGGTCTTCTTTTTTCAGCTAATACGACTTTAAGTCGATTGAAATCCTTTGCCATTACTAATATATTTAATTGCTGTTCTGCAAATATAATAAATTAGCTCCAAAATCTTTGACAAATAGCCTCACATTTCACTTGTATATTCAAATTATTGATAAATATATCAATAATCACCTCCTTTATATGCTGTTCAGTATACTTCTTCTCCATTCTTACAACTTCATACAGAGGCTATACGAAAGGAACAGTTGCAGCAGACTATGGAAGAAATAGTGGTATTTCAGCAAATGGAAGAATGAAGGTATAATAGAGGAATTGCCAAGTGTTATTCATTCTAATGTACGCAAACAATAAGGAAAAGCCGAAAGCCCGAGTTTAGGAATAAATCATGCTTAATAAATATTTTGATTGATTTTGAAACAGATTATGAACTTGCGAAACTTAAATACAAAAAGATCGACGTAGAGGATTTCTCGCCGCCGCTAGTACTCTTCTTCGCGATCTTTAATACTTTTGTTAGCCACCTTTTAATCGTTAACCTATAGACTGACGATTAAAAGCAACCGCCAATATCAACTTCGGCCGGAGTTGATATTGGCGGTTTAATTTTATTGTAATTGTATCTTGGCTTTTAGAAGTCCTCTTTTTTATCCGTCCATCTTGTAGGATGATTCGGGTTTAACTTATCCGGTAAATCAAAGAATAGATTAATCCGCCTAGTCCAAGAATCGTTTCGTTAACCCATCATACTCATCGATTCTACGATCACGAAGGAAAGGCCACCAACGACGAACATTCTCCGATCGTTCCATGTCGACCTCAACCACCATATTCTGAGGCGTATCGTTAGATGCTTGAGCCAACAGTTCGCCTTGAGGACCGGCCACAAAACTGTTTCCCCAGAACTGAATACCATTGGTTTGTCCCGAAGGATCAGGCTCATGACCGACACGGTTGACCGAGACAACAGGGAGACCGTTGGCTACGGCATGAGCACGTTGAGAGATGATCCAAGCATTCAACTGACGAGACTTTTCGTCGTCGGTATCACTGCTTTCCCAACCAATAGCGGTAGGGTAGATCAAGAGTTCGGCACCTTTCAAAGCCATCAGGCGAGCTGCTTCGGGATACCACTGATCCCAACAAACCAATACGCCAAGCTTTCCAAGTGAGGTCTGGATGGGTTCGAAACCAAGATCACCGGGTGTAAAATAGAACTTTTCGTAATAAGCGGGATCATCGGGAATGTGCATCTTGCGATACTTACCGGCAATGCTTCCGTCACGGTCGAACACTACCGCCGTGTTATGGTAAAGTCCCGGAGCTCGTTTCTCAAAGAGAGAGGTCACGAGAACAATCTTATAAGTTGCTGCAAGCTCTGCATAGAACCCGGTCGATGGGCCCGGAATCGGTTCTGCCAAATCGAACAGTTGAGTGTTCTCGGTCTGACAAAAGTAGAGGGAGTTATGAAGCTCCTGTAGAACGATAAGTTGAGCACCATGTGCCGCACAAAGTTCGATGTTTTTAGCCAAGCTCATCATGTTATATCGCATATCAGCGGTATTGGCTTGTTGGACGAGTCCTATTTTTAGTTTTTTCATACGTTCTTTTTATTTATTTTAATACGCCTTGAGGATATTGCATGGTAACACAATGCAATGAACCGTGCTGTTTGATCAATGCGGTACAGTCGACCCCTACGATATCAAGATGTGGAAAGGCGGTCTGAAGGACTTCTTTGGCTTGACGATCGTTATCGGGTTGTCCATAGGTCGGATAAAGTACTGCAGTATCCATAATGAGGAAGTTAGCATAGGTAGCCGGCAAACGTTCACCATCGAACTCTATCGGATCGACCATCGGCAAAGCTAACAACCGATAAGGGGTATCGTTCAGCGTTCGGAAACTTTGAAGTTGTTGCTCCATAGCGACCAAAGCCTCATAATGTTCGTCGGTCGGATCTTCACATTTCACGTATGCGATGGTTTCAGGCGAACAGAAACGCGCTAGGGTATCGATATGACTGTCGGTATCATCACCCGACAAGTAACCATGATCGAGCCAAAGCACCTGATGTAGCTTAAAGATCTTCTTCAGATAAAGCTCGATATCACTACGGTTCATTTGTCCGTTACGGTTGGGCGACAGCAAACATTCTGAGGTTGTAAGCAGAGTGCCCATTCCGTCACTCTCGAGCGAACCTCCTTCAAGCACAAAGTTCAGGCAGTTGGCATAGGTACCATGAAGCACACCGGCCTCAACGGCTGCACGAGTAATCAAATTATCGTAGTTAGCAGCAAACTTCAGCCCCCAACCATTAAACTTGAAATCGAGTAATGTGGGCGATTTACTGTTCATCATCGTAATGGCGCCGTGATCTCTAGCCCAAGTATCGTTAGTCGGGCAACTCAGAAAGCGCACGTTGGCAAGGTTGACTTTCCCTTCAATCTGACGCTTGACTTCCTCGGGATGAGGAGTTACGATCAACAGTAGGGTGCGTTGTGCGATCTCCTGCGCAAGATTAATAAAACAAGCCTCAACCTCCTTAAGCATGTGTGCCCAATCGGTTTCGGCATGTGGCCAAGTCAGCTGGATGCCACTCTGCGGATACCATTCGGCAGGCAAAAAAGGAGAATCGACTTCCATCTGCTCAACAACCATTTTCTCAATGTTCAACTCCAAGTCTTTCTCAGAGTTCTGATGAAACGGATAACCCACAATTATTCCCATAGTACACTATTATTGTTTTGGTTTACGATCGAAAAATGGATTCTTTGAACTGGCACTCACCGGAATGGCCATAACTATCTTGCACTCTTTAAGCCAACCAAGGCGTTGTGCAGCGAGTCCGGCAGAGAACATCACACGGGTATCGACACGACAGTCGGCTGCAGTGGCACAAGCCGAACCGATGGCAATCCCAAGATCGATGCTGTTTAGAGCACAAGGAACACCTTCCGAACGCGCAGCACAAGTTGCGAATCCACAATGTCCACAGTTTAGTCCTTGAGTTTGTTCCCGCGTTCCAATCAGCATGATGCATTCAGCTTGCAAAATATTATCGGCATCACGAAGAAAGAACTTCATACCATGCTCTTCGACCATTGCAATCATCTTCGCCGATAGTTGTTCAATTTCTCCATCAGTGATGATGATGGTCTCTATAATATCGATTCCTTTTCCTTTAGGTGCAGTGCGTGCTGCTGTCATCATTTGCTTAGCTACATGAAGAACATGCTCGTGACGTATATCGCGTTCGTTTAAAATCATAATGTCATCAAATTAATTCGTTACGCAAAGATAGTATTTTTCATAAAAAGAGTACCTTTGTAAAATAAGAAAGATCGATTATCATGTTGCAAATAGATCATGCCAGTATAAGTTTTGGCGAAAACATCTTATTTTCGGAGTTTAACATGTCGCTTGCTAAAGGAGAAACCGCATGTATCTCAGGAGAGTCGGGACGAGGAAAAACGTCTCTACTCAATGCCATATTGGGACTTCTACCGCTAAGTTGCGGAACCATTCGGGTTAACGAGGTGTTGCTCGACCGAACAACGGTGGATAGTATCCGGAAGCAAATTGCCTTTATTCCTCAAGAATTGGCTATCCCAACAGAATGGGTTAAGGAGATGATTGCGCTACCTTTTACCTTGAAGTGCAATAAGCATACGCCATTCTCGGAGGACCTGCTGTTTGAGTATTTCGAGGTATTAGGACTCAGCAGAAAACTTTATCAGAAGCGGACTTGTGAGATTTCCGGAGGGCAACGCCAACGAATCATGCTGGCTGTAGCGGCTTTACTAAATAAACCTTTAATCGTGATCGATGAACCAACTTCCGCTCTTGATCCACATTCGACGGACAAGGTTTTACTCTTTCTACGCCACGAAGCCGAAAAAGGAAAAGCGGTGTTAGTCGTATCACACGACGAAATTATAGGAGAGGGGTGTGATCAATTTATCAGGTTGTAGAGTTTATATAATAGACTTGCCTATACCATACACCAAATTGCGATGTCAATATAAACTCGTTCTACTGGGAATAAGTGATCAGAGATGTCTATGGAAGATGGATGACAAGATAGATAGACCTATCGGTATAATGTAATCGGTATAATATAAAAGGAGAAAGATTGTGGGAATTATTGATATTACATATAGCAACTTATTGATCGGGCTGTTACTGCTCGGTATTCCTCTGTTTTATTTGTGGAAGTTTAAAACGGATTTGCTAAAACCAACGCTGATCGCCATCGTCCGTATGGTAGTACAACTCTCACTGATCGGAGTTTACTTGAAATATCTATTCTTATGGGATAATCCTTGGATCAATTTTCTATGGGTAATCATTATGGTCCTCGTAGCCGGACAGACAGCTTTGGCACGCACGCACCTCAAACGAAAAATATTGTTTATTCCCATCACCATTGGCTTTTTCTGTAGCGCGATATTGGTTGGCGTCTATTTCATGATTGCCGTATTACACTTAAGGGACCCATTTAGCCCACAATATTTCATTCCGATTTTCGGGATCTTAATGGGGAACATGCTTTCGAGCAATGTCATCGCCTTAAACACTTATTATAGTGGATTGAAACGCGAACAACAACTGTATTGTTACCTGCTCGGCAACGGGGCAACACGCCAAGAAGCGCAAGCCCCTTTCATCCGACAAGCGGTCATCAAAGCCTTTAGTCCGTTGATCGCTAATATTGCAGTCATGGGACTGGTTGCCTTTCCGGGGACGATGAGTGGACAAATTTTAGGAGGAGCATCTCCGAACGTAGCGATTAAATATCAGATGATGATTATGGTCATCACTTTCACCGCTTCAATGCTTTCTTTGATGGTCACCATTTCGTTGGCTTCGCGACGATCATTCGATGCTTACGGAAAACTACGACAGGTGTTGACCGAACGAAGGAAAAGGAAGTAACCGAGATAAAGAGTTAAGGAGAAAGGATAAAGAGAGAAAAAGCAAAGAGAGAAGAGAGAAGAGGGAAGAGGGGAAAAGCAAAAAAAAATAAGCAAACCAAAGAGAAAAGGAGTAAGCAGAGAAAAGAAACATGAACAGGAGGGAAGAGGTATTCGATCTGGTGGAACGGTTAAAGATTCCGGGATTCTTTATTACCGAGCATTTTATCCGTGAAGGCCGGAAACAGCCTAGCGGACTAGAAAACTTTATCCAAAAGAAGAAACTATTGATCGACAACGGAGCAACAGGTCGGAAGTTTGTTTTTCGAGAAGAAGAGTGGCATCTTGTACTCACTTTCTTCCCAACCGATAAGGTGGTCGACGAACATTATGCACTTAAGAACAAGGTTCAACACATCATCAATTATTAAAGACTTCCACCTTCATCAAGACCCACGTCACCCGAACAACAATAGAGCCTAGCCAATCCTTTTGTTAGCCAATCCTTTTAATTGCTCTGTTTTCTGTGATTTGCGCTCACCATTCTGCCCTCAGAGAGGGATTTTATCAAAGAAATCACTTTAAAATTTTCATTCTCTCCTTTTTTATGTATATTTGCACAAATTTTCTTTAAGATGAAAATTATTGAAATTGTAAGTGCCCTTGAACGGTTCGCACCTCTGCCATTGCAAGACGGATTTGATAATGCCGGCCTGCAAATCGGATTGACAGACGTGGAAGCAACAGGGGCTTTGTTGTGTCTTGACGTTACCGAATCTGTGATTGACGAAGCTATCGGATTGGGATATAATTTGATTATATCGCATCATCCTCTTATTTTTAAAGGTTATAAATCGATTACAGGCAAAGATTATGTAGAACGCTGCATCTTGAAGGCGATCAAGAATGATCTCGTGATTTATTCGGCACATACCAATCTAGATAACGCCCCTCAAGGCGTCAATTTCAAGATTGCCGAAAAAATCGGATTGCAAAACGTACAGATCTTGTCACCTAAAACCGAGAGTTTATTAAAACTGGTGACTTTTGTACCTAACAACCATGCAGACGACGTACGAAAGGCGCTTTTTGAAGCGGGTTGCGGCACAATCGGAAACTACGACGAATGTAGTTACAATCTAAAAGGAGAGGGGACTTTCCGCGCAAACGAAGGGACACAACCGTATTGCGGAAAAATTGGGAATCAGCACCGTGAGCAGGAGGTTAGAATAGAAACAATCCTGCCGTTCTATAAAAGAACCGAAGCAATAAAAGCAATATTGAAATCCCATCCATACGAAGAACCGGCCTATGACATTTATCCGATCAAGAACGATTGGATGCAAGCCGGAGCTGGAGTGATCGGGGAGTTGAAGGAACCAATATCAGAACTGGAATTTCTGAAGTGTGTCAAAAAAACGTTCGAAGTTGGGTGTTTGAAACATAACAAACTCAAAGGAAGAGAGATTCAAACCGTAGCACTTTGTGGAGGATCGGGAGCTTTTCTTCTATCGAATGCCATACGAAAAAGAGCGGATGTGTTTCTGACCGGTGAAATTAAGTATCATGACTACTTCGGACACGAAGATGATCTTTTAATGGTCGAAATGGGACATTACGAAAGTGAGCAATACACCAAGGAAATTTTTCATTCCATCATTCGCGATTTATATCCGAATTTGGACGTACAAATAAGCAAGATAAATACAAATCCTATAAAATACTTTTAAGAAAAATGGCTAGAGAAGCAAAAAAAGAAGTTACAGAGATAACCGTGGAACAGAAACTAAAAACATTGTTCCAACTACAAACAATGCTATCTAAAATCGACGAAATCAAAACGTTAAGAGGAGAATTACCTCTTGAGGTACAGGATTTGGAAGATGAGGTTGCCGGCTTAAGTACTCGTATTGAGAAAATCAAAGCTGAAGTTGACGAATTAAAATCGGCTATCGCTGGTAAGAAGGTAGAGATTGAAACAGCTAAGGTTGCTGTTGAAAAATACAAATCTCAACAAGACAATGTTCGCAACAACCGTGAATATGACTTCTTGACTAAAGAAATTGAATTCCAATCGCTAGAAATCGAACTTTGCGAAAAGAGAATCAAAGAATATACTGCTGACAAAGAAAGCAAAGATGCGGAAATCGTAAAAACCGAACAAGGTTTGGACGAGAGAAAAAAAGATCTTGAACAAAAGAAAAATGAATTGGACGAGATTATTTCTGAGACAAAACAAGAAGAAGAAAAGTTGAGAGAAAAGGTGAAAGACCTCGAAACTAAGATCGAACCTCGTTTGCTCCAATCATTCAAACGTATCCGCAAGAATTCTCGTAACGGGTTAGGTGTGGTATATGTTCAACGTGACGCTTGTGGCGGTTGCTTTAACAAGATTCCACCTCAGAGACAATTGGATATCCGTTCACGTAAGAAAGTTATCGTTTGCGAATATTGCGGACGCATCATGATCGACCCAGAATTGGCTGGCATCACCTTCGAATCTAAAGTTGAAAAAGAAGCTCCGGCAACTACAACGAAAAGATCAATCAGAAGAAAGACAGCTGAATAACTCATAAGGTCGTTTAACGACTTCAAATATTTATAAGCCTAAAGGTGTGTTGAAGACCCCTGCGTATCACGTAGATTTCTTCTGCACACCTTTTTATATTATAGAAGCCTACATTGGATAACACGTAGGCAACACTTCACACTGGAATCTTCAATGACCGGCTACCACCTATTTCAGTTCTTCATAATTAGGAATATCCGACAAAAACGTATAAGTCTGCCGAGCATAATCTATCTGACAACAAAAATGGCGCAAACCATTACTAACAATAAGGTAGTCAACTTTTAAAACCATATTATATCGAGTAATTTGATCGAATACAGCTTGCGTAATCTCCACATCCGGAGCTTTATACTCCACAATCATTCGCGCTGATAAATCACGCCGATAAAGCACCGTATCACAACGCTTCTTTGTACCATTCAACCTCACAAGCACTTCATTAGCAATCAGCCCGGACGGATAATTTTTATAAGTCGTTAAGAAGTTGACGAAGTGTTGACGAACCCATTCTTCGGGAGTCAAAGCCACATAACGCTTGCGTATAACATCGAAAATTACTTTTTTTCCTTGTTGTACGGTTATTTTTGCGTCAAATCTTGGTAGGTTTAACAATAACATTTACTATTTTTGTAAGTTAAATAATGATCTCCTTTCTAGGAGATACAAATTTAATGAATAATTATGAAAACAAAAGAAGAAATTGTATCGAATTGGTTGCCTCGTTACACAAAACGTAAATTGGAGGATTTTGATGATTATATATTGTTGACGAACTTCAATAATTATGTAGAAATCTTTGCCAAACATTTTAATGTACCGGTTTTAGGAAGAGATGCAAACATGATTTCTGCTAGTGCGGAAGGCATTACTATTATCAATTTCGGCATGGGAAGCCCTAATGCAGCCATTATTATGGACCTTTTAGGCGCTATACACCCCAAGGCTTGTTTGTTTTTAGGTAAATGCGGTGGAATTGATAAGAAAAATCATATTGGAGATTTAATTTTACCAATTGCCGCCATTAGAGGAGAAGGTACTTCAAACGACTATTT
This sequence comes from Bacteroides sp. QWL-09, assembly GCF_058683585.1. Taxonomy (NCBI): domain Bacteria; kingdom Pseudomonadati; phylum Bacteroidota; class Bacteroidia; order Bacteroidales; family Bacteroidaceae; genus Bacteroides; species Bacteroides sp. QWL-09. The sequence continues at coordinate 1,036,674 of NZ_CM178748.1, forward strand.
CCCGGCAGAAGTTCCATCATTACCGGCATTTATGATGCAGCGCGCTGTTTCATCAGCAATTCGCGACCACGCCCGTGATTATTGGACAGGAACGGTTTATACCACCAACCGCCGCATCTGGGAACACGATGAATCATTTAAATCATACTTAAAGAAAACTCGTGCAATGGCAGTCGACATGGAAACAGCAACCTTATTTAGCTGTGGATTTGCAAATCACATCCCTACAGGCGCACTTCTTTTGGTTTCCGATCAACCAATGACTCCGGAAGGCGTAAAAACAGACAAAAGCGACAATGTAGTGACTAGAAATTACGTAGAAGAGCATGTTGAAATCGGTATTGCTTCTCTTCGTATGATTATCGATGAAAAGAAGACCGTTAAACATCTAAAATTCGATTGGTAAAACAGAAATATGGCTAAACAGGAATTACTAACTTGTGATGATATTCTTAAAGAGCTTAAAACTAAAAACTATCGTCCCATCTATTATTTGATGGGCGATGAGCCATATTATATCGACTTAATCGCAAACTACATCAGTGATAACGTACTAAATGAGACCGAGAAAGAGTTTAATCAGACCGTCATATATGGAGCTGATACAGACATCGCTACGGTTATCAACGCTGCTAAAAGATATCCTATAATGTCCGAGTACCAGGTTATCATTGTCAAGGAAGCTCAACAAATTAATAAAATAGAGGAACTGGCTTATTATGTTCAGAAACCTCTAAATTCGACCATTCTGGTCATGTGCCACAAACATGGCACTCTGGATCGACGGAAAAAATTAGCCGCAGAGATTGAGAAAACGGGGATTCTTTTTGAATCTAAGAAGCTTAAAGAGAACCAAATACAAGGATTTATCAGCTCCTATATGAAGCGAAAAGGGCTCGACATGGAGCCCAAGGCTACCGCCATGCTTGCAGACAGTGTAGGAGGGGATCTTAGCCGACTTACCGGTGAATTAGAGAAGCTTATTATAACGCTTCCAAGTCACCAGAAGCGAATCACCCCTGAACAGATCGAAAAAAACATTGGCATCAGCAAGGACTACAATCTATTTGAACTAAAAAACGCTTTTATAGAAAAAGATATATTTAAAGCGAATCAGATCATTAAATATTTCGAGGAGAACCCAAAATCCAACCCCATACAGCCTATATTATCGTTTCTATTCAGCTTTTACTCTAATCTAATGCTTGCATATTATGCACCTGATAAGTCAGAGCAGGGAGTCGCTGCAATGATTGGATTACGATCGACTTGGCAAGCCAGAGATTACATACAAGCCATGCGTCGATACAGCGGAGTAAAAACCATGCAAATAATAGGAGCAATACGATATGCAGATGCTAAATCAAAAGGAGTCAATAACGCTTCAGAAACAGATGCAACTATTTTAAAGGAGCTAGCGTTTACCATACTGCATTAATTTAAGATCTAATCTACTCTAGAGGAGAAAAGGATATATATGTCTACACAAACATATATATCCTTTTTTTATGACCCAAATCTAACTAGAATACCCAAACCATAAAATCCTCAAAATTCTCCTATAAAACCCTTAAAAAAACTTGCTAAAACAACTATATATAGTTTACAAATGTAAACTAGGCGTCTTTCTAAATGTATAATTCTAATATTCTTATTCACTTTTTACTTTCATATTATGAATTTACATTTGTATATGCGCCATTATAAATGCAAATCACAGCTACAATACATTTGTGTACTGTACGTATGTATAATGAAAATATAGGCCACTATATTATTAGTAATCAGATGTTTATGCTGTTTGAATCAATTTTAGATCAAAACAATAATTAACAATTGTAAATACTATGAGTATGTTTGCGGGAAAAACGTTTATTAAAGAATATTTAAACATTAATAATCAGTTTGTTATATTTTTTATATAAAGCTTTAGTTTATATAAAAACTTAGCATTAATCGAATCGATTACAATACGCTATTACAATTGTAAACAGCTGAAGTGATTCACAAATACAAATGTTCACATTTCGAATGTTTGCATTTGTATTTTATTATTAGTACATTTGTGAACTGAAATAAAGAAATCATATGGAGATTAAAGATCGAATAAAACTTATCATCGACAAAGAAGGGATCACACCTCGTGTCTTTGCAGAGACGATTGGCATGCAGCAATCAACGCTTTCACATGTTTTAAATGGCAGGAATAACCCAAGTCTAGAGGTTATTATGAAAATCCACCAAACCTATAATGACATCAACCTAGAATGGCTATTATATGGTAATGGAGAAATGACAGAGATAGCGACATATCCTAATACATCGCCCAATACGCCTCAGCCCTCCTTATTTGATGTCCACACAACAGCTAGCGATAGTTCAGACGAAAATGAACCAAAAGAGAAGGAGATCATTAAATCAGAGATACGATATATAGAAAAACCTCAAAGAAAAATAACTGAAATAAGGATATTCTTTGATGATAACACTTATGAAACTTTTAGAGGCGAAAATTGAGCATTTAAAACGGTCGGTTAAGTAATTTGCCGTATATTTGCCAAATGAATACGAATTTTAAGTTTATATCCATACATGAAGAAATTTATTTTAGATTTGGTCGTTAAAGAAAACACCAAATTAAATTCTAATTACGTTCTTTTAAAACTAACTCATCCAACAGATTTACCGGAAATGCTCCCCGGACAGTTCGCAGAGCTTCGAGTTGACAAATCCCCTTCCACTTTTCTACGCCGCCCTATCTCTATTAATTTCGTCGACAGACTTAAAAACGAGGTTTGGTTTTTAATCCAACTTGTTGGTGATGGCACAAGATGCTTAGCAGAAGCCCAAAAAGATGACATCATCAATGTCGTACTACCACTTGGAAATACTTTTAGCCTTCCGAAATCAACGACTGACGAGATCCTTCTAATTGGAGGCGGAGTTGGAACTGCCCCAATGCTCTTTCTTGGAGAAGAACTAAAGAAAAAGGGATATAAACCAACTTTCCTTTTAGGAGCTCGCACCAAAAACGACCTACTACAACTAGAGGAGTTTAACAAATACGGAACCGTATACACTACAACAGAAGACGGAAGCCATGGTGAGAAAGGCTATGTCACCCAGCATTCTATTTTATCTAAAATAGAGTTAAGTCAAATTTATACATGCGGCCCGAAACCTATGATGATGGCAGTTGCAAAATACGCTAAGCAGCACAATATTTCTTGCGAAGTTTCGTTAGAAAACACGATGGCCTGCGGAATTGGCGCTTGCTTATGTTGCGTAGAGAACACAACGGAAGGACATGTGTGTGTATGTAAAGATGGTCCAATTTTTAATATAAACAAACTAAGATGGCAGATTTAAGCGTAAAGATAGGAGGACTCAATTTAAAGAACCCGGTTATGACAGCTTCGGGTACTTTTGGTTATGGAGAAGAATTTTCTGATTTTATCGATATTTCACGAATTGGCGGTATCATTGTAAAAGGCACTACACTTCATCACCGCGAAGGGAACCCATATCCACGAATGGCAGAAACACCATCGGGTATGCTAAATGCCGTCGGACTACAAAACAAAGGAGTCAATTACTTTGTAGACCATATCTATCCAAAGATCAAAGATATCGATACGAATATAATTGTCAATGTATCCGGTTCTGCAATTGAGGATTACATGAAAACGGCAGAGATTATTAATGAATTAGAGAAAATCCCGGCTATAGAATTAAATATATCGTGTCCAAACGTAAAAGAAGGCGGAATGGCTTTTGGAGTTACTACCAAAGGAGTAGCAGAAGTTGTCAGTGCAGTACGTTCTGTTTATAAAAAGACCTTAATAGTAAAGCTATCGCCGAACGTAACCGATATCACCGAAATGGCACGCGCAGCAGAAGCCAACGGAGCAGACAGTGTTTCATTAATCAACACCCTCTTAGGAATGGCAATTGATGCAGAAAAAAGGAAACCAATTTTATCAACCATAACCGGAGGATTATCTGGCCCTGCAGTAAAACCCATTGCACTCAGAATGGTATGGCAAACCGCCAATGCAGTAAAAATACCAGTCATTGGATTAGGTGGGATTATGAACTGGAAAGATGCAGTGGAATTTATTTTAGCAGGCGCTACAGCCATACAAATAGGAACTGCAAATTTCATAGATCCTGCCATCACCGTCAAGGTAGAAGAAGGGATCAACGATTATCTAAATAGACACAATTATCAATCCGTGAATGATATTATTGGAGCACTAGAGATATAAGAATAAACGAATCGATGCCATTCGCAGGATTAACATTTATATTATGATAAATTCACCTCATGCCTCTATCAGCATTTCAAACCGTAATTTCTAAAAATGAAACGATGGTGAAAATCCAAAAAACGAGTGACATCAATTCAATAATAATTATATAAAAATAGCCTATAAATCCGTTCGGATTTATAGGCTATTTTCTTTACAGAGAATACATTCGTTTTATTCACCTAACAAATCAGGACGAAGCCTCTTAGTACGCTCAAGAGACTGTTGAAGTTCCCACTCTTTTATATTAGCTTCATGTCCTGACAACAATACATCAGGAACTTTCCAACCCTTATATTCCGCAGGACGAGTATACACCGGAGCAGCCAACAAGTTATCTTGGAAAGAATCCGATAAAGCAGATTGTTCATCAGAAATAACACCAGGAATAATACGTATAATCGCATCAGCCATCACAGCCGCTGCAAGCTCGCCACCTGTAAGCACATAATCGCCAATACTAATTTCTTTAGTAATAAGATGTTCACGAATACGATAATCTATACCTTTAAAATGCCCGCATAAAATAATCAAGTTCTTAGCAAGAGAGAGGCTATTAGCCATTGGTTGAGAAAACTGCTCTCCATCAGGAGTCGTAAAAATAACTTCATCATAATCACGTTCGGCTCTCAATGCATTAATACATCGTTCAATCGGCTCAATTTTCATCACCATACCGGCAAACCCGCCAAATGGATAATCATCCACACGCCGATGCTTATCTTCTGAATAATCACGAAGATTGTGAATATGTATTTCAGCAAGTCCCTTATTTTGAGCTCGTTTCATGATAGAGCAGTTAAAGAAGCCCTCAATCATTTCAGGCAATACAGTAATAATATCAATACGCATACATTTTTATTTTGCTACAAAATTACAAAATAAAAAGATAAACCCTTATTTTTGCCTAAAACAATAGAATAAACATGGATATAAAAGCTAAGATTGAGCAACTCAGACAAGAGTTGCATCAACATAACTATAATTATTACATTGGTAACTCACCAACGATTTCAGATCAACTCTTCGATAAAAAGATGCGTGAACTACAAGATTTAGAGCAAGCACATCCAGAATTTCAAGACGAGAATTCACCAACCATGCGTGTGGGCAGTGATATCAATAAAGATTTTGTTCAGATTACCCACAAATATCCGATGCTATCATTGGGTAACACCTATTCAGAAAACGAAGTTGCCGATTTCTACGAACGAACGCGTAAAGCTTTGAACGAAGAATTTGAGATTTGCTGTGAAATGAAATACGACGGCACATCAATCTCCCTAACCTATGAAAACGGGAAATTGATTCGTGCAGTAACCCGTGGCGATGGCGAAAAAGGAGATGACGTAACCAATAATGTTAAAACCATACGTTCCATCCCATTAGTCCTTCACGGCGATAATTATCCCTCGTCTTTCGAGATCAGAGGAGAGATTTTAATGCCATGGGATGTTTTCGAAGAACTCAACCGCGAAAGAGAAGCTCGTGAGGAATCCCTATTTGCCAATCCGCGAAATGCAGCTTCCGGAACACTTAAACTACAAAACTCGTCTACTGTTGCTTCACGAAAATTAGACGCATACCTCTATTATCTACTAGGAGAAAACCTTCCTTGCAGCGGGCATTTTGAAAACCTACAAGAAGCGAGCAGATGGGGATTCAAGATCTCAGATTTAACTAAAAAGTGTCGAACTCTTCAAGAAATATTCGATTTTATAAATTATTGGGATATCGAACGCAAAAACCTACCGGTAGCAACCGACGGAATTGTTCTAAAAGTGAACGACTTAAGACAACAAAAAAACCTCGGATTTACAGCAAAATCACCTAGATGGGCTATTGCTTATAAGTTTCAAGCTGAACAAGCCAGAACTCGGCTAAACAGCGTGACTTATCAAGTAGGGCGCACCGGAGCAGTAACCCCCGTAGCCAACCTAGAACCGGTACAACTATCAGGAACAATCGTAAAACGAGCATCATTACATAACGCGGATATTATTAAAAACCTCGATTTATATATCGGAGACCAGGTTTACGTAGAAAAGGGCGGAGAAATTATTCCTAAAATAACCGGAGTCGATTTCAATTCTCGTGGCTTTGATATTGGAGAAAAAGTCCGATTCATTACTCATTGTCCGGAACCGGAATGTAAATGTAAACTAGTCAGATACGAAGGAGAGGCAGCTTATTATTGTCCGAATGAAACGGGTTGTCCCCCACAGATTAAAGGAAAAATAGAACATTTCATCAGTCGCAAGGCCATGAACATTGATGGATTAGGTCCGGAAACAGTCGATTTATTCTATCGATTAGGATTGATTCATAACACAGCCGATCTTTACCAGCTCACCACAAACGACATCAAAGAATTGGATCGAATGGGAGAAAAATCGGCGGAAAACATCATTAACGGAATCGAGCAAAGCAAACAAGTCCCTTTTGAACGTGTACTTTTTGCATTAGGTATCAGATTCGTCGGAGAGACCGTTGCAAAAAAGATAGCTAAAGCATTCGATACAATAGAAGAGTTAATGTCGGCCGACCTTGAAACTTTAAAAAACATCGATGAAATCGGCGAAAAAATTGCCAGGAGCATAATCAACTACTTTCAAAACGACTCCAACAAAAGACTTATTGAACGATTAAAAGCAGCTGGTCTTCAACTTCATAAACAAGAAAAAGATCTCAGTCAATACACCGATAAGTTAGCCGGAAAATCGATCGTCATCAGTGGTATTTTCACACACCATTCCAGAGATGAATATAAAGAGTTGATTGAAAAAAATGGAGGCAAAAATGTAACCGGAATTTCGGCTAAGACAAGCTTTATACTTGCCGGTGACAATATGGGACCGTCGAAGCTTGAAAAAGCCCAAAAACTGGGCATTCAGATACTAAACGAGGAGGAATTTTTGATACTAATATCGTAAGATATGAAAAATATTCGTACTTTTGTAGCTAGATGAATTATAGATTATAATTAAAACACATGATAAAGACTAAATTGAAAGGAATGGGGGTAGCACTGATTACTCCTTTCAAAGAGGACGAAAGCATTGACTATGATGCATTAATGCGCATGGTAGATTACCTCTTGCAGAATAATGCAGATTTCTTGTGCGTATTAGGCACTACAGCAGAAACACCAACCTTAACCGAAGAAGAAAAGAAAACCATAAAAAAAATGGTTATTGAACGAGTTAACGGTCGTGTTCCAATCCTTTTAGGTGTAGGTGGAAATAATACCCGCGCAGTAGTCGAGACCCTGAAAAATGATGATTTTACAGGTGTTGATGCCATATTATCTGTTGTTCCATATTATAATAAGCCATCTCAAGAGGGCATTTATAGACACTACAAGGCCATAGCTGAAGCAACAGAGCTTCCTATCGTATTATATAACGTTCCTGGACGTACAGGCGTAAATATGACCGCCGAAACCACCTTACGTATAGCAAGAGACTTTAATAATGTTATCGCCATCAAAGAAGCATCCGGCAACATCACTCAGATGGATGATATCATTAAAAACAAACCAGCTAATTTTGATGTTATTTCAGGAGACGACGGCATCACGTTCCCACTTATCACTTTAGGCGCAGTTGGAGTGATCTCTGTTATTGGAAACGCTTTCCCACGCGAATTTAGCCGCATGACGCGTTTAGCTCTACAAGGAGATTTTGCAAATGCCCTTACCATTCACCATAAGTTCACAGAACTATTCAATCTATTGTTTGTGGATGGTAATCCAGCCGGTGTAAAATCAATGCTTAATGCTATGGGAATGATTGAAAACAAACTTAGACTCCCTCTAGTACCGACGCGTATTACCACGTTTGAAGCCATCAGAAAGGTTTTAAATGAATTAAATATAAAGTGCTAGAAACAATATAGAGAAAATAAAGTAGAAAACTAAAATCACCTTCATTAAACAAAACGTTTAATGAAGGTGATTTTTTATAGCTCCACTCTATCATCTTACAACCTCCATCTCCATATAGCAAGTTTCTGGGAAAAAATTAATATTTTATAGCAAGAGATTATAGATTAGGTACGACAAACGATAATGGGCACCAAACAAAATTCCAGAAGTCCTAAAACAGAATACATTCTTCCACGGGATACAATTACTCATTTTTGAGCATACAACAACATTTTTTCAACAAAAACCACAGATACACTATGATACTTTCCAAAAGAGAGAAATTAGCCCAGGAAAGAAGTCTGAGAAGGATAACTATAACTGTGCTTCTCCTAATTGTTTCATTATTGGCGCATAGAAAGGGAAGAAAACCAAAATAGGTAAATCCAACGATTTTAAAATAGGGAAAAAGTAAATAAACAAAAAAAGCATCCGAAGATGCTTTTTTGTGATCGCGACAGGATTCAAACCTGTAACCGGCTGATCCGTAGTCAGCTACTCTATTCAGTTGAGCTACGCGACCTTAATTAGTCAGAAGAGGTGACCGCGACAGGATTCAAACCTGTAACCGGCTGATCCGTAGTCAGCTACTCTATTCAGTTGAGCTACGCGGCCAATATTAAATCCGAAAGTGACCGCGACAGGATTCAAACCTGTAACCGGCTGATCCGTAGTCAGCTACTCTATTCAGTTGAGCTACGCGGCCAATGTTTCGTTTTAACGGGTGCAAAGATACGGACTTTTCTCGAACTAGCAAGCGTTTCCGTGTTTTTTTTGCAAAAAATTATTCAATGAATCGATAATTAAAGAGTTGCCAACCGATCCGCAACCCGACATTCCAGTTCCTTCTCGGTGAGCTATAATGATTTACGTATGCTGCGATGGATCCGATGGGTAATTGACAGACAACCGAAAATTCTCCAAGATATTCAAAACGAGAAAAGCTTTTTCCATAATATGCCCTATTAATCGAGTTTTTCAATATTGGAGAGATAGGTAAAAATCCATAAAATTCTCCTCTTGCATGCAGATATTGATTTATTTTATATATCGGTCGTGCTCCAAAACCAAAATATTGATTCGCTCTGAAAGATTCATTATAAACCATTTGACTATGAGCAGTAGGAGAGAATTCACAAGCCTGCATCATAGTCGCTGTATAATTTTCAGAAAAATTACGAGAAGCATACAATGCTTTAAAGTACGAACCCAAAGTCCACTTATCGGCTAATCGGTGATAAGTTTCTCGTTCATAAGAAAACTGCAACCAAGCGTGTCGTTGACTAACAAACTCATCCACAGAACCATCACCAGAACGAAAATATTCTTTACCTGAAAAGACTTGAGCAATTAAAGCTTCACGTGAGCCCTGTGTAGGATATTCACGAGCATTCAAGGTACTTCCATTAAAACCAATAGATCCTCCTAAAAGATTGTAACGACTTCTATCAAACTTATCTTTTGTAAAGTCAATCACATTTTTCTGAAAATAAAGATCTTGCATTTGTCCAATACCAAAACCCAGTTCAGCCCGCTTGTTCGACATAAATGGTAAGGCAACCTTCATTTTAAGAAAGCGTTCATCCTTTTTATTGAAAGCTGGACGATCATCTTTTGAGAATAACTGATCTTGTTTAAAATAATCAAATGTACTAATCGAAGCTATAAAGCGATACGAAGTCGGAATTGTCGTCGGATAATCGATTTTAGCCATAAATTGAAGATTATTGTATACCTTTCCTAACTGACCATCCAATATAAACTCCTTCGAATGGAAATTTAAATTTTGATAACTCAAACCCAAATACACCTGATTCATATTACTGGTCGAGAAGTTTCCACCGAGACGAACAGCAAAATTATCCTCTAATTTTACTTTTAGATGTAAATCATACATTTGAGTCGTTTCATCATACACAGCGTGTGGTATAATCTCAGAAATGATATTATCGGATAATAGGCGGAAATACCCCTTTTTTAAGTCTTCATAAGAGAATGTTTCATCTTTTGATGAACGAAACTCCTTTTTAATATAGACTTGCTGCTGAGCATTTGCACCGTCGATAAAAATATTCTTAAAACGAAGTTCCGGGAATCCGCTTTTATAAACCAAACGCCTTAAGCGAATATTGTCATAGTTAACTCTTCGATGAATTCGCGCTTTAATAGAGTCCATCAGGCTCATCGTTCTATTATATCCGATATCATGAAGCTCGTCAAGACGTTGGAAATCCATCAAATTCACATCGTTGTAATTAAACGTCATCAAGATCCCAGCAGAATCCGGGATCGAATAATTAGTTTTCTGCATGACCATATTCTCCATCTGACTCATTAAATCATTTTCCTTAGGTTGAGTCGGATTACTCGACACAACACTACCGATAACAATATCCGGGTGAAAATCCTCCCGCATCACATCTGTCGGGAAATTATTGTAAATCCCCCCATCATATGCTAATACCCCATTGATGTTAATCGGCTTAAAAACAAAAGGAAAACTCATTGAAGCACGTACCGCATCACCTAAATCGCCCTTTCTCATCACTATCTGCTTCTTATTATAAACATCAGAAGCCACACAACGGAAAGGAACAAACAAATTATCGAAGTCCCTCTTACAAGCTGCTGTAGCACGAGCATACAAATCAATAAATACGAGATTCATCTGAATAGGATCAATGACACTAGTCGGCAAGATCTGAGGTTTAAAGCTTAAAGAGTCTTTAAATGAAAAACGAATATTAAAGAAATCAGGAGTCGGACGATTTTTCTTAAAATAATAAATATATTCTTCTTCTACCTCGGCCGAATACCAACGTTTAAACTCTTCAGACTTTATCAATTCCTGCATTTCATCGGGAGAATAACCCATTGCATACATAGAACCAATAATGGCCCCCATAGAGGTTCCAGTAATATAATCAATCGGAATATTATTTTCTTCAAGAGCCCGTATTATGCCGATATGAGTCAGCCCCTTTGCGCCACCGCCACTCAAGACCAAACCAACCTTTTGCGCGGACACCACAGGGCACAAGCAGAATAGAAATAATAAAACCAATACTAATTTATTACGCATAATGATACAATCTTTTTATTTACTAGAGCCAAAGATAAATAATACTTTTTGTTTGATAACAATTTCAACAAAAGTTTGATAAAAAAAGAGCATCGAAGATTTAGACCTTCAATGCTCTTTCGGATTTATGTTGACTTATTTAAAGAAAAAGATTAAATAAGTTCAATGCTACGTTTTACAAAATTATTCAAGGCTTCACCTTTAAGCATATTATTTTGCAACAAAGCCAAATCAATCAGTTGACGAATCACTTTATTCCCTACAGCATAATGAGCGTAAATTGCTTCTTTCTTATTCTTAAGTTCGTCCCACGACTGATCCATTTCACTGATTTGATCTTTCTCAGCAGTAGGGATTTCTTCCTCTTTTTTATCCTTATGGCTCTCTTTTAAAGCATTACGGCGAACATCCAAATCACTCATTTCTTTTGCCAAAGGATCGATCTCAGCCTGACAAGCCTCCATCTCTTCCGAAATAACTTTCTTCACTAAAGGATGATCAGAATTCAAAATCAAATTCATCATATCCGGCATTTCACCATAGAAGCTCATTCCAGCCTGAATATTGGCCATATCCTTCATACGACGCATGTATTCACTTTGCGTAATCATAACAGGAGCAGCCATTTCGCCTAGAGCTTGAGTGGTTACATTAAACTCGATCTTCTGCATCTTAGGCAACTGGCTCTTAAATGCAGCACTCAAAGCTTCTTGTTTATCAGCAGCTAAGATTTCCTTAACTTGATCTTCCTTAACAATAAGATTATCGATCACATCGCTATCTACACGCGTAAAATGAGATTTTTCGAACTTCTGTTCCAGAGTACTAACCATGGCAACATCAAGCTGTCCGTCCATCAACAACACATTATAGCCCTTATTTTTAGCTGATTCAATATAACTATACTGCTCATCTTTGTTGTTTGCATATAGATAAATCAAATTTCCATTCTTATCTGTTTGAGAATCTTTGATTAGCGTTTGATATTCTTCAAAAGTATAATGCTTATCATCCGTATCGGTGAAAAGGGCAAATTTCTGTGCTTTCTCATAGAAATCTTCTTGAGTCAACATGCCGTAATTAATGAAAATCTTCAGATCATTCCATTTTTCTTCGAATTGTTTACGATCGTTCTTAAAGATCGACTGTAATCGGTCGGATACTTTCTTTGTAATATAAGTAGAGATTTTCTTAACATTAGAATCACTTTGCAAGTACGAACGAGATACATTCAACGGAATATCGGGAGAGTCAATAACACCATGCAACAAGGTCAAAAAGTCCGGAACAATGCCTTCAACCGAGTCTGTAACATAAACTTGATTACAATAAAGTTGAATTTTGTTCTTATTTAGTTCGATGTTACTCTTCACCTTAGGGAAATACAGAATACCGGTCAAATTAAAAGGGTAGTCTACATTTAAATGAATCCAGAACAAAGGTTCGTCAGACATTGGATAAAGGCGGCTATAGAACGATTTGTAATCCTCATCAGACAACTCACTAGGCTTACGTGTCCACAATGGAGCCACCTCATTTATGACATTATCTTCTCCCGTTTCAACTTGTTTACCATCTTTCCACTCTTTCTTCTTGCCAAACGCAACCTTTATCGGTAAGAAACTACAATATTTCTTCAACAAGCCACTAATACGTGCTTCATCAAGGAATTCTTTACAGTCATCATCGATATGAAGAATAATATCCGAACCACGATCAGCTTTCTCTGTTTCTTCAAGCGTAAACTCAGGACTACCATCACAGCTCCATTTCATGGCTTTAGCGCCATCTTTATGTGATTTGGTGATAATATCAACCTTTTTGGCAACCATAAATGCAGAGTAGAAGCCTAATCCAAAATGTCCGATAATTGCATTTGCGTCATTCTTATACTTCTCTAAAAAGTCATTTGCACCTGAGAATGCTATCTGATTAATATATTTATCAATCTCTTCGGCAGTTAATCCGATACCTCTATCAGAGATTGTGATCGTATCTTCACCTAAAGTAACACGAACAGTCAAATCTCCAAGTTCCCCTTTAAACTCACCAATAGAAGCCAAAGTATTCAACTTTTGAGTAGCATCTACAGCATTCGATACGAGTTCACGAAGAAAAATTTCATGATCACTGTACAAAAACTTTTTAATGATAGGGAAGATATTCTCTGTTGTAACCCCAATATTACCTTTTTGCATAATAATGTATATTTTATATTGATGAATATTTTATGTTTACGTTCTCAATTAAGACAAAAAAAATGCCAGACCCTAAAGCCTGACATTTTGACGCATTATTTTTTAATTAAAATTAGTCCTCTTTGAGCTTAACCTGAACATCCTTTTGATCTTCGGTCATCGAAACCTCTATCGTACCCCCTTCTTTTAAGGTTGAAGAAATGATCATTTCCGACAATTTATCTTCTAGATAAGTCTGAATGGCTCGCTTCAATGGACGGGCTCCATACTGTACATCATAACCTTTTGTGGCCAAAAACGACTTCACTTCTTTGCTAACTTCCAAGTTGTAACCAATTGATTTAACACGACTTACCAAGAAAGATAGTTCCAAATCAACAATTTTCGTAATGGCTTCCAAAGACAATTGATCGAAGGTAATGATTTCATCAATACGATTTAGAAACTCCGGAGCAAACGATTTGTTTAATGCTTTAAGAATGATACCTTGAGAGAAGGTTTTCTCATTACTTTCGGCATGACTGCTGAAGCCTACACCACGTCCAAATTCTTTTAATTGACGGCTACCTACATTTGAAGTCATGATAATCACAGTGTTCTTGAAGTCGACAACTCTGCCATAACTGTCAGTTAATCGGCCTTCATCCATGACTTGCAACAGCAAGTTGAAGACATCAGCATGAGCTTTCTCAATTTCATCAAGAAGGACAATAGAATAAGGTCTACGGCGCACCTTCTCAGTCAGCTGGCCACCTTCTTCATATCCGACATACCCCGGAGGGGCTCCAACCAAGCGAGAGACCGTAAATTTCTCCATATATTCACTCATATCAATACGGATCAAAGCATCGGATGAGCCAAACATAAATCGAGCCAATTCTTTCGCTAACAGCGTTTTACCAACGCCTGTAGGGCCTAAGAACATAAAAGTACCAATGGGCCTATTAGGGTCTTTTAGACCAACACGACTACGCAAAATAGCTCTAACCAGCTTATCTATAGCAGCATCTTGAGCAATCACCTTCGATTGCAGTAGATCTTTCATCCCAGAAAGCTTAATACCCTCAGCTTGAGCCATTCGCTGAACAGGAATGCCTGAAATCATCGAAACAATATTAGCCACATCTTCTTCATCAATAACTTGACGATTAGCCTTTAAACCTTCTTCCCATTGCTTCTTCATGGTCTCAAGTTCGGCAGTCAGAAGTTTCTCGCTATCGCGATAACTTGCAGCTAACTCAAAATTCTGAGATTTCACCGCTTCGTTCTTAAGACGCTTAACGTCTTCTATTTTATTTTCTTGTTCTTCCAACTCTTTAGGCGCAGTGATATTCAATAAATGAACTCTCGATCCGGCTTCATCTAAAGCATCGATAGCTTTATCCGGGAAGTAACGATCAGTGATATAGCGTCCTGTAAGCTTCACACACGCTTCAAGTGCGGCAGGAGTATAAGTCACATTATGGTGATCCTCATATTTATCTTTTATATTAGTTAAGATCTGCAAAGTTTCTTCCGGCGTCGTCGGTTCTACAATGATTTTTTGGAATCGACGTTCCAATGCACCATCTTTCTCTATATTCTTGCGATATTCGTCGAGTGTGGTCGCTCCAATACACTGTAATTCTCCGCGAGCTAATGCCGGTTTCAGCATATTTGCCGCATCCATCGAACCAGCCGCAGAACCCGCTCCAATGATGGTATGTATCTCATCTATAAATAGAATAACATTCGGATTCTTTTGCAATTCGTTCAAAATAGACCGAATACGTTCTTCAAACTGTCCACGATACTTAGTACCTGCCACCACAGCAGCCATGTCCAAAGTAACCACGCGTTTGTCGAATAAAATACGAGAGACTTTACGTTGAACAATTCTGAGTGCTAACCCTTCAACGATAGCCGATTTACCCACACCTGGTTCTCCAATTAAAATCGGATTGTTTTTCTTACGTCGACTCAGAATTTGAGCCAAACGTTCAATTTCCTTTTCACGGCCAACAACAGGATCTAATTTCCCTTCCTCGGCCGCTTTGGTCATATCAATACCAAAATTATCTAAAACAGGAGTGCTATTCGCTGCCTTTTGGGTCTTTGTTTGAGGCGAATCGATCGGCTCACGACCACCGTCATGCGAATATGAAAGCTCTTCATCTTCGTCTTCATCATCCGAAAAGCCCATCCGAGGGCCGGAATCCGGTTGCAAAGAGAGTTGCTCAACGACTTTACCGTAGCTAACGTTATTAGACTGAAGCACAGACGCTGCAATATTATTATCTTCACGCAAAATAGCTAAAAGAACATGTTGCACATCTGCTATCGGGCTTTTCAAACCACGTGCTTCTAGGATACACATTCTAAGCACTTTCTCAGTGTCATTGGCCATTGGCACATCGGCATCGGGCAATAATAAATCGTCCGACTCTCTTTTTAGAATGTCTTCTATCTGTTTTTTTATTAAAATCAAATCTACATTTAACTTTGATAATATCTCAATTGCTTTACTTTCACCGTCGCGTAGGATACCCAACAGTAAATGAGCTGGCTTTATATCTCTGTTCCTCAGTCTATTCGCTTCTTCTTTGCTATAGACAATAATATCGGATACTTTTTGTGAGAACTGACTATTCATAAATATTCCTTTCTAAATCTCATTAATGAGCCTCTATTCATTGACAAATATAAGCATAAATTTTATTCATGCTATATCTATATCTACAAATGCCATGCCAGAATTGTTCTGTGAACACTTATAATATAAGGTATATCATTAAACTAATTTTCATTTTAACACTTCATTGTACTTATAGAGAGCTATTTGAAACAAAAAACATCTATATTCTAACTCATAGATTCCTAAAACGTTTTTAACTAGCTTAATCTGACCTCGTTTTTCAGATGATTCTTGTTCTAACTCTAAATGTACCCTGGAATCTTTTAAAATGGCATTGCATTTTTAAATTATTCCATTGTATCGTTATAATAAAACAATGTGCGATTATAATTATACAATGGAATAGGGAAAATAATGCAGTGCGAGATTATTATCACAGATCGGGAAATAGGGTGATCATAATTGAAAGTAAGGATATTGCTTAGTTATTTCCATTTTAACCCCTTTTCAGTTCTAGTTTAGGCAGCATAACCATCTTATTTTTTTATCCTTTTGAATTAAAATCTTTTAATAATATCTCCAATTAACATAACAATCAAAATGTTTCACGCAAAAAGGAACAATTTGTACATAAATACTGTTTTTATTAAAAATGCAAACAGGATTAGAATCTAATATTTGAAATTAATCGTCTATTATAGCGAAAAGAAGCGGAAGTAGCATAGGGAAAAAATCAAAATGTCAAAACGCCTTCTTTCAACATTCTGTTATTAAATTACGCAAACGTGATTATAGGGAAGGAGTAAAGATTATGTCCAAAAAACTTTCGTATATCACCGAAAAGTAGTACTTTAGCGTGGTTTTTGATAGACCGTTGAATGTATAATTAATAATCATTTTAAATGCTTGAACAAGACAGAATTATAAAAATTAACATTGAGGAAGAGATGAAATCATCGTATATTGACTATTCAATGTCGGTTATTGTTTCACGTGCTCTTCCTGATGTTAGAGATGGATTTAAGCCCGTTCACCGTAGAATATTATATGGTATGATGGAGCTTGGAAATACATCAGATAAACCTTATAAAAAATCCGCCAGAATAGTTGGAGAGGTGCTTGGTAAATACCATCCACATGGTGATTCATCTGTTTACTTTGCAATGGTTCGTATGGCACAAGAATGGGCTATGCGTTACCCTCTAGTTGATGGTCAAGGTAACTTTGGTTCGGTTGACGGTGACAGTCCTGCTGCAATGCGTTATACCGAGGCTCGCTTAAATAAGTTGGGCGAAGCCATGATGGAAGATTTATATAAGGATACTGTCGATTTCGACCCGAACTTTGACAACACCTTGTCTGAGCCGAAAGTGATGCCAACTCGTATCCCTAATCTTTTGATAAATGGAGCTTCGGGTATCGCTGTCGGTATGGCTACCAATATGCCTCCTCACAATTTATCGGAAGTAATTGATGCTTGTGACGCTTATCTCGACAACTCGGAAATTACCATCGAAGAACTGATGGAATATGTAAAAGCACCGGATTTCCCAACAGGTGGATATATATATGGTATTACCGGTGTACGCGAAGCCTACTTAACAGGAAGAGGACGCGTCGTGATGCGTGCTAAAGCCGAAATTGAAACCGGAGATTCTCACGATAAGATTGTTGTTACAGAGATTCCTTATAACGTTAATAAAGCTGAGCTTATTAAATATATCGCCGACCTTGTCAACGAAAAGAAAATAGACGGTATATCTAATGTGAACGATGAATCGGATCGTGACGGTATGCGTATCGTTATCGATATCAAACGCGATGCCAACGCAAACGTCGTATTGAATAAACTCTACAAAATGACCGCTTTGCAAACGTCGTTTGGAGTTAACAATGTGGCTTTGGTTCACGGACGTCCTAAAACTCTAAATTTAAGAGATTTAGTAAAATGTTTCGTTGAACATAGACATGAAGTGGTTATTCGACGAACACAATTTGAGCTTAGAAAGGCAAAAGAACGTGCACATATATTAGAAGGACTCATCATCGCTTCTGACAATATCGATGAGGTTATCCGAATTATTCGTGCTGCTAAAACGCCAAATGATGCTATTGCTGGATTGATGTCACGCTTCAACTTGACAGAAATACAAGCAAGAGCCATTGTTGAAATGCGATTGAGACAGTTGACTGGATTGATGCAAGATCAACTTCATGCTGAATATGAAGAACTTATGAAGCAGATCGCGTATTTAGAGAGCATCTTATCTGACGATGACGTTTGCCGCAAAGTAATAAAGGACGAACTTGAAGAAGTTAAAGCTAAATATGGTGACGTAAGACGCTCTGAGATTGTTTATTCATCTGAAGAGTTTAATCCGGAAGATTTCTATTCTGACGATGAGATGATTATCACCATATCGCATATGGGATACATCAAACGTACTCCTTTAACAGAGTTCCGTGCACAAAATCGTGGTGGGGTTGGATCGAAAGGTAGCGAAACGAGAGATGCTGATTTCGTTGAGCATATTTACCCAGCTACCATGCACAACACGATGATGTTCTTTACTCAAAAAGGTAAGTGCTATTGGTTGAAAGTCTATGAAATTCCAGAAGGCTCAAAAACGTCTAAAGGTCGTGCTATTCAGAATCTTCTTAACATAGACTCTGACGATAATGTAACGGCATACCTACGCGTTAAAAATCTTGATGATCAAGAGTTTATCAATAGTCACTATGCATTATTCTGTACCAAGAAAGGTGTTATCAAGAAGACACTTCTAGAACAATATTCTCGTCCACGTCAAAATGGAGTAAACGCCATTACTATTCGTGAAGATGATAGCGTTATTGAAGTACGCATGACTAATGGTAATAATGAAATAATTATTGCAAATCGCAACGGACGCGCAATTCGTTTCCATGAATCAGCAGTTCGTGTAATGGGCCGTAATGCGACAGGAGTACGCGGAATCACACTCGACGAAGATGGTCAAGACGAGGTTATCGGTATGATATGCATTAAAGATCTCGACTCAGAATCCGTTATGGTTGTTTCTGAACAAGGATATGGAAAACGCTCTGAAATAGAAGATTATCGTAAGACCAACCGTGGTGGTAAAGGCGTTAAAACAATGAATATCACTGACAAAACAGGTAGTCTTGTTGCGATAAAATCGGTTACAGATGATAATGATTTGATGATTATTAATAAATCAGGAATCACTATTCGCTTAAAAATGAGCGATGTACGAGTTATGGGACGCGCTACACAAGGTGTTCGGTTAATTAATTTGGAAAAGAGAAATGATCAAATTGGCTCTGTTTGCAGAGTGACTAGTGAATCATTAGAAGATGAAGTTCCAGCAGAAGAAGCCGAAGGCACAATCATCAACAACGAACCTCTTGTAGAAGTTGAAGTTGCTGATGAAGAAAAAGACAGATCAATCGATGAAAACTCGATAAACGAAGAAAAGGAAGAACAACCTGAATCAAAAAAGGAATCAAATGATTCTGAAGATTTCGGACAAGGCTCTTTTAACTTTTAATGAATAAACAAATTATTTAATAACTAAATTAAACAATCAATCATGAAAAGAGTATTATTTTCAATGGTTTTACTGATGACATTTAGTTTCATGTTTGCACAAGAAAAAAGTGTAAAAGAAGCTAAAAGCATCGCAAATGATTCAAAACCTGATTTTGCAAAAGCTGAGCAGTTAATTGGCGAAGCTATGAAAAATGCTGAAACTCAAAATGATCCGGCAACTTGGGATGTAGCAGGATTTATCCAAAAGAGAATCAATGAAGAGCAAATGAAAAATGCTTTTTTAAGAAAACCATACGACACATTGGCGGTATATAATAGCATTATTAAAATGTATGAATACTATTTGAAATGTGACGAATTGGCGCAAATTCCTAATGAAAAAGGTAAGATTAAGAACAAATTTAGAAAAGCAAATGCTTCTTCTATGCTAATGGAACGTCCTAACTTGATCAATGGTGGTATTCAATATTTCAATACGAATAAAAACGCAGAGGCTCTAAAATTCTTTGGCGTTTACGTTGAATCTGCAAATTACCCAATGCTAGCGGATAATGAATTAGCTAAAAATGACACTTTAATGCCTCAAGTGGCTTACTATGCAACTCTAGCTGCTGACCGAATAGGAGATAAAGATGCTGTCATCAAATACGCTCCATTTGCTCTTACAGATAAAGAAGGAGGTAAATTTGCGATGCAATTAATGGCTGATGCTTATAAATCTAAAGGAGATACCGCAAAATGGATTAAAGCATTAGAAGAAGGAATCCTTAAATTCCCAGGAAATGATTACTTCTTTGCAAACTTAGTTGACTATTACAATAGCTCAAACCAAGCTTCTAAAGCAATGGATTTTGCAGACAACATGCTTAATAGCGATCCAAATAACAAGCTTTATTTATATGTAAAGGCTTACTTATATCATAACATGAAAGATTATGATAAGGCTATTGAATTCTACAAGAAAGCTATCGAAAAAGATCCTAATTATGCAGAAGCATATTCTAATGTAGGCTTAGCATATCTTATGAAAGCACAAGAGTATGCAGACAAGTCAACAACAGATATCAATGACCCTAAATATGCAGAGGCTCAAAAAAATATCAAAAAAATATATGCAGAGGCCAAGCCTTTCTATGAAAAAGCAAGAGCTTTAAAACCTGAGCAAAAAGATTTATGGATACAAGGACTTTATAGAGTTTATTATAACTTGAATATGGGACCTGAGTTTGAAGAAATCGACAAACTTATGAAAGAATAAGAGGTATACCGTATGCCTAGATAAAAAAAGAGAGATCGAAATTTCGATCTCTCTTTTTTTATCTTATACCAATCCATCTATCTACTATATTTTGTTATACTCATTTTATGATCAAAATGGGGAATATCCCGATTTTTCTATTAAACATAATATGTATTATTCCATTTGCTAGATTTCGATATTTTGGACCTATTTACTGTTTATCCGTGATTATTAATAACGGTGTATCTGAATGAAATAACATTTTTCTAGCAATACTTGGATTAAAAAGTCGTGCAAAAACATTTCTCTTATAGGAGGCCAAAGTAATAACATCAATATTATGTTCTTTGATATACTTATCAAGTCCTTGCAACAAATCATCACTAGGAACAACCGAATAATGCATTTCCAATTTAGGATATTGCTTATGAAAATATTCTTTTATCCCTGCTAGCTTAATTTCATTCCATGCGTCGTCATTAGATTCAGACAAATGAATAAAATGCACAGAGAAATCAAAAACTTTCCATTTGCTAAAAAACGATTCAAATGATATTAAATCACGTTGATTGAAGTTAGTTATAAATGCAACTTGTTTTGCATCCGCAAATTGCTTAAGTGTAGTATTCTCAGGAATTGCCAAAACGGTCGTCTTGCTGCGGTCTATAACTTCAGCTGTTACACTACCAATCAAATCAACATCTTTCTGACTCTTACCTCTGGTTCCCATGATAATCAATCTTGGATGCTGTTCCTTAGAATATCTCAAGATTTCTTCTTCAGGAATTCCCTCGCGTAATACACAAGTAAATTTCAAATTTGGTAATTCACCTTTAGCAATTTTATCCTTTATCGAGTCAGAAAAATTATTTAAGTCATCATGAACTTTATGTACAACTTTTTTAATAGACTCATCATCTCCAAGTTGGTAATTAAAGATATCTCCATATGGTAATGAAGAAGCATATATCGGTGTGAAGTAGACATGCAATAATACAACTTCTGAGTTTACTTTCTGTGCCAATTTAAAACCAAATTCACAAGCACCCATTGAATAATCGGAAAAATCAATTGGAATAAGTATTTTATTCGACTTCTCAACAAGCTTTGGCTCCTTATCCCCTACTATACTCTCAGATAACCAAGCTGAACTTTCCGTTATCTTAAGCGCCCTAGGCAGATCACTCTCTTTAATGCGCAATCTAACTCCAGAAGAAACAACAGGTTGTATCAGATTGACATTATGTATATACGTTTCAATGCCTTCACTCTCAAGAACGGTCTTCAGTATTTGAGCTTTCGTGTAAGTAAGAATAGCTAATGTTACTAATTTTTCTTCCATATTTACTCCTATTTAAGTTTAACAATGAAAACAAAATCCCAATCACAAAAATTGTAATTGGGATTTATCAAACAAATATTTTAATTATGAATCAGTTCAAGACTGGATTCTTGTTCTATACCAAAACTCGTCTCATCAAGTATCCTCAACGCTCGATCAAGAACGGTTGTATCATCTATCATAACCAACCCACCATCCGGACCAGGTTCTAGATGTATACCAGCACTCTTCCCCTCTTTAAAATTATGCCCACCAAAGAAAT
This sequence comes from Bacteroides sp. QWL-09, assembly GCF_058683585.1. Lineage (NCBI taxonomy): Bacteria > Pseudomonadati > Bacteroidota > Bacteroidia > Bacteroidales > Bacteroidaceae > Bacteroides > Bacteroides sp. QWL-09. Next base: position 1,059,200 of record NZ_CM178748.1, read on the forward strand.
TTCGAACGGTATCGACATGCAATCCTAATTCATCAGCAATTCTATGCATACTACCGCTCGGCAAGGAATCTTTGATCTTACGCAGTTCATTAAATGTTATTGTTCTCATATTATCATAAAATTTAATGGATTAATGACTCCGGTTTATTTATAACGCTATAAACATAACAAAAAAAAAAGATAAAACAAATTATTTGCTTATCTTTTTTTTATAAAACAGTAAGATATATTTGTTAAATAACCTCAATTGAGGATGTTGGAACCCATCCCACATTTCCATTCTCCAATCGTACTTCTTTCCATTCCTTCATAGAATTATCTTTAATGAAAACTTTATGCCCCTCGTGCAAGATAAAAAGAGTTGTACCTCCCTCGCTTGGAGTACTACGAACAATTATACTAGGCTGCATTATAATAGCAGCATTTCTATTGAACAATTTATCTTTCTGATAAGATGCATAAAAATTAGCACAAATAGTCAAAACGAGAAATAATAATCCAAAGCTAAAGCCTATTTTCCGCAAAGAGGTTCGCTTAGAGAAAATCCAGCAACACAATGAAAATATAAATAGCAGAAACCCAACGATTCCAATTATAGCCCATGAATTAAGATTAATCAAGTTACCTATTGCCTTTAACCATCCTATAAAGAAAATATCAGGAATAGGCTCTACTTTATCTATGGTTTTAGAACGAGCAACTTCAAGATTAGCTTTAATGTCACCATCGCCAGGCTGTAATAAATAAGCTCTTTCATAATTAACGATAGATTTAGCTATTTTTCCTGCTTTATAATAACTATTGCCTAAATTATAATAAACATCTGCAGACTCGCCTCCCTTGAGTAAAGATTCATAGCTATCAATAGCCATTTCATAATTACCTTTAACAAAAGCCGAATCACCTTGTTCCTTAAGACTATTCATGTTTTTTGCTCCAAGTGGAAAACAATGAATAAACAATAATAGACTTATTATCAAAACTATATTTTTCATCATTTTATCTTTTTACAAACGTTTATTTAATAGAATTTTCCATTTTACTGATTAACTCTATAGATGACTTAAATACTTGATCCATAGCCTGATTTTCATCTCCCGGAGCAAATCGGGCAAATTCGCAACTATCTAAGGTCGAAATAAATTCAGTAATCAAATCTTGATTAACCCCCTTATTTCTTAGATTGTCCTCAATATTCTCTTTGGACAATTGAGACACTGGAATACTCAACTTATCACTAATATATCCCCATAAGGCCTTCAAAACTTCATCATAGAAAGCATCTTTCTGATGATTATCAAGTAATTTCGAAGCAAGCTTCATACGTTTACTTGCGACCTTATTGGCTTTCTTATTACGCATTTTAGCGACGTTCGAATTTTCCTTAGCCTTTTTACGATATATAATCAGAAGAGTGATCAAACTTAAAATAGGTATAATATAAAACATCCAATATAAAGTAGAATCATAAAACATGTCTGTTCGAGAAGCAAGTTCTGTGATTTCTCCCTTCTTAATGAAACGAATATCTTCGCCTAAAACTTTAAGTTCTTCTTGATTTGTAAAATTAGAAACAACTTGGCTCGCATTACCAGCACCTTTCTCTACAACAATTTCATAATCTTCAGTCTTAATCGTCTTATATGATTTGCTTTGAATGTCAAAATAGCTAAAAGAAATGCCTGGTATTTTATATTTACCGGCATGTCTGGCAATAGCTAAATATTCTATAACTTTATTACCAGAAACTCCATTCTTAGTAAGAAGGGTCTTATTATCTGTCTTAGGATCATAAACCTCAAAATCATTCGAGAAGTCCACAGTAGGAGCTGATATCAACTTCAAATTACCAGTCCCGGAAATCACGATTTTTAATGTAACAGCATCATTTGTTTTTATCTTTTGGCTACTTATGGACGAAGATACCGCAAACTCTCCTACTCCACCAGAATAATTTGCAGGTTTATTTGCCGGTAACGGTTTAACATCAATAGCCATTCGAGGAGTTCTAATCATTTTATTAACTTGAATGACATTACTACCACCATTGAAGAAGGCATCAAACGGATCACTTGATTCAATAGTCTTTCCAACAGTCATATCAAACTGAGCCGGATCAATGTACAATTTTCCTTTCTGTTGAGGAAACAACACAAACTGTCTATAAATCGTTGTTAGGTAATTTCTTCCTTTATAATGCTCTTGCATAAATCGAGCATTAGTAGGTAACTCTATTTCTTGAGAATGAAACCCTTTGAAATCAGGTAGTTTCACGTTATTCATCCCCAGATTAGCTTCTTTTGTGTATATTTTATAGGTCAAGACAAAAGCCTCTTGTTCATATACAGATGACTTACTAACTGACGCTAGTATGAATAAATCTTGATTTGAAACGCCGGATGAGCGATTAGAAGTAGCTCTACTAGAAGATCCGTTCTGTGCCTGCGCGTTTTGATCTGGGGGTAGAACCTTTATTTTGAGACTATTAGATGACAACTGACTTCCATCAGCAATTATAGTGGCACTTGGTAGACTAAAATTACCAGGAGAATTTGCCATTAAAATATAAGTATAAGTAATACTACTGCTAGAAGATACATTACCATTAATGATTTGAGTATTACTTTGTTGAGATCTACTAGGTCCCATCAAAACATCAAAACCTTTAATTGCTGGTATCCTAAAGTCTTTTACGTTTTGTCTGTTAACGGTATATGACAAACGGAATTGCTCCCCAACCACAACAGCATCAGGTGCCGATGCTGAAAACACAATCTTATCAGCAAATAACTTAGGAGTTGCCGATATAAATAAAATTAATATTATAATTAATCTTTTCATATTACTAAGGAAAGTTTTATTTAGATATCAAAGTTACCAATCTTTTTCAAGTCGACCACTCTGAATAACCTTCTGTTGTTTTTTTACCTTATCTTGAATATTTTTCTCATCTTGCATCACAGAATTCAAAAGTTGTTCTGCATTCTCCTTTGACATTTTATCCTCTTTCTTTTGAGATTGCTCAGGTTTTGGTTTCTCCTTTTCTTTTTGTTTATCTTTGTTTTTATCTTGATTCTGATCCTCTTTATTCTCTTTCTTTTGATCCTTCTTTTGATCCTTATTCTGATCTTTATTCTGGTCCTGTTGTTGATCCTTCAACATCTTCTGGGCCAAAGCTAGGTTATATCGAGTTTCATCATCCTTAGGATTGTTTTTCAAAGATAACTTATAAGCTTCAACAGCTTGAGCATAATTCTTTCCCGCTTGAAACAGCACTCCCATATTATGATAAATATGAGCCAATTTATTCTTATTCTTCTCAATTTTGCTAGCAGCAACATACTGCTCCATTGCTTCCTTATACTTTTGATTCTGTGACAAAGTCGTACCTAGGTTATACATCGATATTGTCGATTGAGGATTAACTTCCAAAGCCTTACGGTAGTTCACTTCGGCATCGACAAAAGTGCTATCTTTAAAAAAACGATTTCCCTTTCGGATATAATTACGCTCTGTTTTCTGCGCTAACACATTGTTTGATAAGAACAAACTACCAACAATGAGCACAAATACATATTTCATCTTATTCATAATCACTTTTTGTTAGAGAATAAATGAATGCCTTTGAATAAGGGATTCTTACGATCCAGTATCAACATTTCAACTAATAACAAGCAAAGAATGATCCAAGCTACAGATTGGAATTGTTCATTATAATCGCTATAAACTTTTGACTCAACATCTGCCTTAGACATTTTATCTATTTCCTCCGCTATGACTTTTTGTGCAGAATTTGTGTTATCCACTCGCACATAAACGCCTTCGCCTTTTTTAGCAATGTCTTGACACATAGGTTCATTTAAACGAGTAACAACAACATTTCCTTCGTTATCACGACGGTAATCATTACTTCCAACGATAGGAATCGGAGCTCCATTAGGCAATCCTACCCCTAATACATTGATTTGAATACCCTTCTCTGTTGCTTTTTTCACTGCATCATCAATCCCCCCTTCATGGTTTTCTCCATCAGTTATAATAATAATTGAACGTCCCACCTTCTCTTGTGGAGTAAAACTTCTGACGGCGAGGTCTATAGCTTGCCCAATTGCCGTTCCCTGTTTAGAAATCAAAGAAGGATTAATGGATTCTAAGAACATTTTTGCTGAGACATAATCACTAGTAATAGGAAGCTGAGTAAAAGCATCTCCAGCAAATACAATCATACCAATCTTATCATTATCCAAGTTATCAACCAACTTTGAGATAAGCATCTTGGCTTTATCCAAACGACTAGGTTGTACATCTTGAGCCAACATCGAATTTGATATATCTAATGCAATAATAACCTCCACCCCTTTACGCTTCACTGTTTCTTGTTTAGATCCGAATTGAGGACGAGCCAATAAAACAGCAAATAACGCAATCACAAGAGTCATGAGCAAAAATTTCACATCCGGACGATGCTTAGATACGTTCGGCATAAGCTCAGTCAATAATGACGGATCACCGAATTTACGAATGGCTCTACGTCTCTTATAGTTAGAGTAGAGATACCCAGCAATGACAATCGGAACTAAAAATAGTAAATATAGGTATGCAGGTTCTTCAAATCGAAACATTTTCTAATTTCATTTACAGATTAAACAATCAAGGAATCTTCTTTAAGATAGAATTTCGTAAAAGAACTTCAATAAGAATAGACAAGAATGCCACCAAAGCAAACCATTGGTATTCCTCGTCCCTACGATTATATTCTTTTACATTTAGTTTTGTACGTTCTAACTTATCGATTTCTTCGTATACTTCCTTCAACTTTGAGTTGCTTGTTGCTCTAAAGTAATTAGCATCCGTTGTCCCTGCTATTTGCGTTAAAGTCTTTTCATCGATTTCAACAGGAACGTTTACGTATTGTACAGTATTCCCAACCCTTATAGGATAAGGAGCCACACCGTTTGTTCCGACACCAATTGTATAAACCCTAATGCCAAAGCTTTTAGCAATTTCGGCAGCCGTCAACGGAGAAATATCACCTTTATTATTAGTACCATCAGTTAACAAAATGATGACTTTAGACTTAGCTTTACTCTCTTTTAAACGTGTTACAGCATTCGCAATACCCATTCCAACAGCTGTACCATCCTCTATAAATCCGCATTTAACATTATGAATCATATCCGACAAAACAGCATGATCAACCGTTAACGGGCATTGAGTGAAAGACTCCCCAGCAAACAATGTAATTCCAATATTATCATTAGGTCGTCCATTGATAAATTCAGCAGCAACATCCTTAGCCGCCTCTAATCTGTTAGGCTTCAAATCCTCAGCCAACATACTAGTTGACACATCAATAGCCATCATGACATCAATGCCCTCAATTTCGCTATTCTGCCATCTATCTGTCGTTTGAGGTCTAGCAAGTACGAGTATGATAAAAATTAAAGTAATTATACGCAAGACAAAAGGTACATGTAACAAGTAATTCTTATAACTCTTAGGAGTATGAGCATATACTCTTGCATCAGAAATCTGAAGAGTTGCCTCACTCTTATTTTGTTTCATTATATACCAAATTATATAAGGTATAAGAAGCAATAATAAAAACAAATATTCAATATTGGCAAAAATCATCTTTATATCTTTAAAATGTTAAAGGACTAAATAAATTATCCTAAGAGATCATATAATTGCATCCCAATATAAATAAAAATTGCTCCTATAGCAACAGCCAAGAAAACAATAGTGAATGTCAAGAAAATCTTTGTTTTTAATGACCGTTTTTCTATAATGGTTATCTCTTTGGGGTGAGGTTTAATATTTTCTTCCTCGGGGGCTTTGGTTTCATTAATAAAATCAATGGCATTAATCAAGTTAACATCATTCTCCGTCATATCAGGATGATGCTTCGCAAATTTAACCAAATCAGCAGTTTGGAATAAACCACTTAAATCGGCTAAAGCCTTTTTATCTTGAAATGTCAATAGCTTCTCTACGATTTCCGAAGAGGTCATCTCAAGGGCATTAAAACCAAAACGATCCTGCAAATAATTACGAACGACGTCTGTTAGTTCTGTATAATATTCCTTCGACTGTCCTTTTTGCCAAATTTTTTCGTTCTTTATACGATCAAATTCCAATAATGCAATTTTATGCGGTGGCAACTTTTCCTCCAACTTCACTTTCCGTATAATTGGCTTATTATCACGAATACGAAGAATAAAGTAGATTAATAAAATCATCAAAGGGATAACTAAAAACGAAAGTCCAATCAAACCATACCAATCGCCCCAATCGAATGGAGCTTTCATAATGGTCTTTTGTCCAAAGAAACGATCGGAATGAAGGGTATCTACCGGAACCGAATAAACTTTAAGAGCCAATGCCTTAGATTTATAAATTTTATTATCCACACTCACTTCCATTGGAGGCAAATAATACAATGCCGAATCAAAAGAAGTGACAATATAATCTTGTGTGATAAGTAGTCGCTGTTTATCATTAAGAAATTGAGTATCAGGCTTAGCGATCTCGACAATCTCGACACCATTTACTAACGTATCTGTATAAGTCGGAAAAACAGCCTTACTTTTAGCATCCATAGCGACTTGCAAACTCACCTTAGCTTGCTCGCCAATCAATATTTGCAATGAATCTATTTTCGATTCCACCGTAACCGATTGGGCAAATATATATTTAGGCAACAAAAACACCAACAGTATTAGGATTTTTCTTTTTGTCATTTCTAATTAGTTTCGTTTAGCAAATAAGTTCAATAACGCTCTAACATAATCTTCATCTGTACGAATAGATACATAATCGACATTGCTTTTGGCGAACACTTCATTCAACTTCGTCTGTTTTTGAATCCACCACTCGTGATGCGCCTTTCTAACAGCTTTAGACGATGTATCTATCCATTGTTCATGACCTGTTTCAGCATCTTTAATTTTGATCAACCCTATCGCTGGAAGATCACAAACTCGTCTATCATAGACCTGTAAAGCAACAACATCATGCTTACGATTGGCAATGGTTAGCGGATTATTGAAATTTTTCTGATCAATAAAATCTGATAAAAGAAACGCCGTACAACGCCTTTTCATCACATTAGTCAGATATTCCAAAGCCATCCCAACATCCGTACGTCGACTCTCCGGTTGAAAATCTATCAATTCCCGAATGATATATAAGATATGTTTTTTACCCTTCTTAGGTGGTATAAATTTCTCTATACGGTCCGAAAAGAAAATAACTCCTATTTTATCATTATTCTGTATCGCAGAAAACGCTAATGTAGCAGAGATTTCTGTTACTAGATCTTTTTTAAATTGCTTTACCGTACCGAACTCTAAACTTCCGGAAACATCCACCATTAACATAACTGTTAACTCCCGCTCTTCCTCAAACACTTTAACATAAGGTCGATTAAAGCGAGCCGTTACATTCCAATCAATATCACGAACATCATCACCATATTGATATTCACGAACCTCAGAGAAAGACATTCCTCTTCCCTTAAAGGCCGAATGATACTGTCCGGCAAAAATATGATTCGACAATCCTCTTGTTTTAATCTCAATTTGTCGAACCTTTTTTAATATTTCACTTGTTTCCATCTTAAATAATGACATGCATGATCAATAACTCATAAATTCTTAATTTAATCCGTTATGAATTAGGGCACTTCTACTTTATTAAGAATCTTACTAACGATTTCATCAGAGGATATATTATTCGCTTCTGCTTCATAAGTTAATCCAATACGATGACGTAAAACATCATGTGCTACAGCGCGGACATCTTCAGGAATAACGTATCCACGTCGTTTAATGAAAGCATAAGTGCGTGCTGCTAAAGCTAAATTGATTGACGCACGAGGTGATCCACCAAAACCAATCATTCCTTTCAGCTCTTTAAGATCGTATTTTTCAGGAAAGCGAGTTGCAAAAACAATATCAACAATATAACGCTCGATCTTCTCGTCTAAATAGACTTGACGTACCACCTTACGAGCCTCAATAATTTCTTCAGCCTTCATGATAGGCTTAACATTGAACTTCTCTCCATTAATATTTTGGCGAATAATCAGTTTCTCCTCCTCTAATCTTGGATAGTCGATCACAACCTTAAGCATAAATCTGTCCACCTGAGCTTCCGGCAGAGGATAAGTTCCTTCTTGCTCTATAGGATTTTGAGTTGCCAATACTAAAAAAGGTTCTGGCAATGGGAACGTTTCTTTGCCAATAGTCACTTGACGTTCTTGCATTGCTTCCAGAAGTGCACTCTGAACTTTAGCGGGTGCACGGTTAATTTCATCGGCCAAAACAAAATTAGCAAAAACCGGACCTTTCTGAATCTTAAACGACTCATCTTTTTGACTGTAAACCATCGTACCTACAACGTCGGCAGGCAATAAATCGGGGGTAAACTGAATACGGCTGTATCTAGCATCGATTAAAGATGCCAATGTTTTAATTGCTAAAGTTTTAGCTAATCCAGGAACTCCTTCCAAAAGCACGTGTCCATCAGACAACAGTCCAATAAGTAATGATTCAACCAAATGTTTTTGACCAACAATTACTTGATCCATACCTACGGTAAGATTGGTTACGAAAGCACTTTGTCTTTCAATTCGCTCATTCAATTCGCGAATATCAATTGATTCAGCCATAATTCTTTAATATTTCTATTGTTTAATTATCTATTAATTAAGAGATAAAGAAAAATAATCGTCTCATATTCTCTTTCTGCATTCAAAAGTACATCATAAAATTAACCATTGCAACTAAATTTTATTAAAAAAAGATGTGAAATCTTTAGATTAAGTTACTTTCATATTACATAACATTTCACCCGACTATATTAAAACAATATAGCCGGGTGAACGAGCTTTTTTACATTTATTATTATTTCTTCTGCAATTCCGGAATTTTGATCTTAACTCCATAAGGAACATGATCGGGATTTTTGATCACATCTTTATTATATTTTACAAGATATGGCCACAAAGCTTTAGTCCCATAGAACTTCATAGCTACTCTCGTCAGGGTTTCCCCCTCTTTTATAACATAAGTTGCCTTTGTACCGATAACCTTATATCCTACAGAATCGACATTAGGAAGTTGCTTCGATTCACTAACAACTCGAGATTCTTTCCTATTCTCAATCGTTTCACTCTTCAATTTAGGCAACGACTGATCTTTAACTTTAGCGACCTCTTTGATGCTTTTTTCAACTTTCAATTTAGAAGAATCGGGCGACAAGGTATCTTTAGGCACTATCGTATCAATAGGGGCAACCAGTTGTACCGGCGATTGCTTAGCAATAGTCGTAGGAGGGTCAAGCTGTTCTGTTACAGATTGAGAAGAGAGTAAATCTGGGTAATAAATCAACAATACAACGCCACCACATAATACCAATACTATAGCAATCGTAATGACCAAGGATAAAGCAGACGATTTCTCTTTTCTCTTTGAACCACCTATCCCTTTATCACTATGCAATGCAAACCGATCATTCTGTAATTCTAGAGCAATAATCTCTTCGGCAGTTAGTCTACGCTGTGGTTGAGTTTCTGGTTGTTGTTCTGCTTGTTGTTCAGTAGGCATCTCAACTTCTTCTTCAACTAAATCTAAAGCCGAGTCAGGTTTCACTTCAACCTCTTGGAGTAATTCTTCATGATCTCCAGTCAGATCTTTCTCTTGACTAGTGGTAATAACCTCTTCTTGGCTAACAGTAGCAACCTCCTCCTGATCATCTCCTTCAATTTTCCCTTGGGATTGTTCTTCAGAAGGAGACTCATCAATCTTCGTTTCAGAGTTCTCACTAACGTCAGCAGATTCATATATCGATTCTTCAGAAGACAGATTATCAAAGTCCGATTCATCATTATCAAGATCACCATCAATAATGGGAGTATCTTCCAACACCACGCTATCACGCAGTGCAACCGTTTCAAAATGCGAGAAAGGTTTATTTACGACTTCACGGACTGTAGAATCTGGAGTAAAAGAGACCTTAGTATGCCCTTTTATCTCAATCCGTTCCCCTGTATTAACGTCAACACTTTCGCGACTTTCGACATCAATAAGCTTAAACGTACCCAATCCTTTAATCTTAACATACTTATCATTTTCTAAAGCTTGCTCAATCAGAACAAAAAACTCTTTAACAAATGCTTCAGCATCTTTTTTACTCAGCCCATGTTTATCGGCGAGTAAATCCGTAAGGTCTTGAATAGTCAGTTTATCATTCATATCAAAAGTCTTTTATTTAAACTTGTCTTTAAGCAAAGGACTAGGACGATAACTCAGAACAAGTTTAGGTGGTATTAATAATCGTTTCTTACTTACCGGATTAACCGAAATACGCTCCGACTTTTTCTTTACCTCAAAAGAACCGAACCCCTGTATAGACACAGAATTCCCTTCTTGAAATCCTTGTACCATACCAGACAACAAAGAAGATATAAGTTCAGAAGTGTCTTTCACTGTATATCCCAACCTATTAGATAATTCTGATGTAAATTCTTTATTATTCATTACACAACTACTTTTCCATAAAGATCAAAGTCGTCAGAGTCCAATATTTCAACGGTATAAAATTCACCAAAAGTAAGCTCCTGGTCTTCCTGTTTAATCAAAACTTCCGGATCGACCTCCGGAGAGTCAAACTCCGTACGTCCAATATAATATTCACCTTCAAGGCGATCAATAATCACTTTAAATTGACGACCCACCTTAGCCGCATTCAATTCTGCAGAGATACCTTGTTGAATGTCCATCAATTCAGCTAGTCTTTTCTGCTTAACCTCTTCCGGTACATTATCTTCATGTTGATCAGCCGCATAGGTTCCATCTTCTTCTGAATAAGCAAAAGCTCCCATACGATCAAATTTAACCGTTCTCACGAATGTTTTAAGCTCCTCAAAATCTTCCTCTGTCTCCCCTGGATAACCAACCATCAAAGTTGTTCGAAGATGAATGCCAGGCACCTCTTTACGGAATTGCTCCATCAAATGATAAGTTTCATCTTTAGACACGTTTCGACGCATACGTTGCAAAACGCTATCACTGATATGCTGTAATGCAATATCCATGTATTTACAAACGTTATTACGTTCTCTCATCACTCGGAACAAATCGGTTGGGAAATGAGCAGGATAAGCATAATGTAGTCTAATCCATTCCACTCCAGGTATATCAGAAATTCTCTCGATCAGTTCAGGCAACATTTGTTTTTTATACAAATCAACTCCATAATAAGTTAACTCCTGAGCAATCACCTGAAACTCTTTCACACCTTGACTAACCAAATATTTCACCTCATTGAGAATTTCATCCATTGGCTTAGAAACATGGCTTCCGGTCATGATAGGAATAGCACAATAAGCACATTTCCGGTCGCATCCTTCAGAGATCTTTAAATAGGCATAATGTTTTGGAGTCGTCAACGTCCGTTTATAAACAGACTCATCATTATAAACTTCCCCTAGATCATTAATGAGTTGGCTCCAATTAAACTTACCATATATCTTATCAATCTGTGGAATCTCCAAAGACAACTCTTTAAGGTATCTTTCAGACAAACATCCCATTACAAAGAGCTTCTCAATTGAGCCTTCTTCCTTAGCTTGAGCAAATTCCAAAATTGTATTAATAGATTCTTCTTTGGCATCATTGATAAACCCACAAGTATTGACCACAACGATCTCTCCTTTTGGATTTTCGGGATCATGATTAACCTTATATCCATACTTTTCAAGCTGAAAAATTAATTTTTCAGAATCCACCAAATTCTTAGAGCATCCTAAGCTAATAATATCTATATTTTTTCTTTTCATGCGTTATCTCCAAATAAAGAATCCACAAATTCATTCTTGCGGAAGACTTGTAAATCCTCAATACCTTCTCCTAAACCAATATATTTAACCGGTATTTTAAACTGATCAGATATGCCAATGACAACTCCACCCTTTGCTGTACCATCTAATTTCGTAATGGCCAAAGAAGTAACTTCAGTCGCTAACGTAAATTGTTTAGCTTGTTCAAATGCATTTTGTCCAGTAGAACCATCAAGAACAAGCAATACCTCGCTTGGCGCATTAGGTAACACTTTCTTCATCACGTTCTTGATCTTGGTTAATTCGTTCATTAAGCCCACTTTATTATGCAAACGTCCTGCTGTATCAATGATAACAACATCAGCTCCATTAACGACTGCCGAGCTTAGTGTATCATAAGCTACAGAGGCTGGATCTGCGCCCATTTTCTGTTTAACGACAGGTACCCCTACTCTTTCTCCCCAGATCACCAATTGTTCAACAGCAGCTGCTCTAAACGTATCTGCAGCTCCTAAATAAACAGATTTTCCGGCTTTCTTAAATTGATAAGCCAATTTACCGATCGTTGTCGTTTTTCCAACTCCATTGACGCCGACTACCATAATGACATAAGGAGACTTTGATGTATCCACATCAAAATCAGTAACATCATCAGAGTTGTTTTCAGTAAGCAACGCAGCGATCTCATCACGTAAAATATGATTTAGTTCCTGAGTGTTAACATACTTGTCTGTTGCTGCACGTTTTTCGATTCTTTTGATAATATTCAACGTCGTTTCAACACCAACATCAGAAGTGATCAGAACCTCTTCAAGGTTATCCAAAACTTCATCGTCTATTTTTGTTTTTCCGGCAACAGCACGAGCGATCTTTCCGAAAACGCTCTCTTTGGTTTTAGATAATCCCTTATCTAAAGTCTCCTTCTTTTCTTTGGAAAAAAAACTAAAAAATCCCATATTTACGTTATTTGCATCATATATTATTTCACAAAGATATAATAAAGGATTGTAAAAGTAAAAAAAGAAGCAAAAAAAAACCTCCCATCACACGATGAGAGGCTTTTATATTTATAATAGCCACAAAGGCTAATTAATTATTTCTTAAAAAAGTCTTGAACTTTTTCATTAAGAACCATTTGTTCATCAAATGTGTAAGCACCAGTTTTAGCTGATTTTACCATTTTGATAACTTTTGTATAAGCACGACCCTCTTTAGTTCCGTCGTGCAAACTTGCTACTACTTTCTTAGCCATGGGTTATACGTCTTTATTATTTAATTTCTTTGTGAACTGTTACTCTCTTCAAAATTGGATTGTATTTTTTCAACTCCAATCTTTCAGTTGTATTTTTTCTATTCTTAGTAGTGATATAACGAGATGTTCCCGGCATTCCGCTATCCTTGTGCTCTGTGCATTCAAGAATCACCTGCACTCTGTTACCTTTTGCTTTTTTTGCCATTGTAAGTTTTCTCCTCTACGTTTAGCCGATTATTTTAATGCTTTTCCATTCACAGAAACCTTTTGCTACAGCATCTTTTAAAGCAGCATCCAGTCCTTTTTTGTTGATTACACGCAATCCGTTAGCACTAATGCTAAGGTTGATCCAACAATCTTGTTCTACATAATAGAACTTTTTATTAAACAAGTTTACATCAAAGCTTCTTTTAGTTCTTCTCTTTGAGTGTGAAACGTTGTTGCCAATCATGGCTTTCTTTCCGGTAATTTGACAAATCTTCGACATTTCTATCTTATTTTTATAGTTTTTATCCTTACTTATTCCAAACAGAGCGCAAAGTAAGCACTTTTATCCGTATAAAACAAGGTTTTTTTTAATTAATTCTCCCCAAAGCATCAATTTTTCCTTATCCAATCTTATCAATAAGCAACAATAAGGCATTATTACACGCTCTCTCAATATTCATCAGACGTCCTCGGTTTATTTCCTGCTTCAAAGTTTGGATTTCATTTTTATAGGCAACAGCAATCCAAACCGTGCCTACCGGCTTATCTACCGTACCCCCTCCAGGGCCAACAATTCCAGAGGTCGCCATAGCACAATCGGTACCCAACAAGCACTTCACTCCATTCACCATTTCCACTACCGTCTGTTCACTAACTGCGCCAAACTTGGCTAACGTATCAGTCGAAACTCCCAGGACCTGAGATTTAATTTCATTTGAATAAGCGACCACGCTGCCTTTATAATACTCAGAAGCCCCGGCAATAGAGGTAATACATGCAGCAAGGCCTCCTCCAGTACAACTTTCGGCTGTAGAAACCGTCAGCCCCTTTTCCTTAAGCTTCTCACCTAGAATAACCTCAAGAGGCGTATCATCTTCAGCATAAACAGCATCACCCAAAATCAATTTAAGATGATCGACCCGAGCAGACAACTCCGCCTTGATCCCTGCTTCATCCTGTCCGCGTCCTGTCAACCGCAGACGAATAATTCCAAGCTTAGGCAAATAAGCCAATTTAATCCACTCCGGCAAAGCCCCTTCAAACGTTTCCAATTTCTCCGCCAAGACTGATTCTGGGTAATTCTTTACCCAAATCGTCCGATGCAGAATATAATCCGAACGAAAAGTGGCATGCAATCGAGGTAAGATCTCTAAATTCATAACGGTCATCATTTCCAGGGGCACCCCCGGCATAGAAACGAGAACTTTTTTACCACGTTCAAACCAACTAACAGATGCCGTACCCACTGTGTTATTTATAACCACACAATCACGTGGCACCATCGCTTGACTTCTATTCAAGCCGTTCATCGATAATCGATCGCCCAAAACTGTTTTTATATTGTCGTACACCTCCTGACTGAAAACCAAGTCGGTATTAAAGAACCGACAAAGCGTTAGTTTAGTTATATCATCCTTAGTTGGACCCAATCCACCGGTAACTAGAACCAAATCCACCCTTTTCATCGCTTCGGTCACCGCTTCTAAAATTTCTTCTTCGCGATCACGAACAGAGACCTTACGAATCACTTCGATGCCGATTTTATTTAATTCTACGCCCATCCAAGCCGAATTCGTATCCGTTACCTGCCCTATTAAGAGCTCATCACCAATGGTTATTATTTCTGCAAACATACGATCATTACCTTTCTGTCTAAGAATAAAAAAACAAACGAGCACATGCTTTAATCACATAAAAGCATCGTTTTCATCGATAAAAAAGATGAGTTACACCCTATTTTAGGGTTACACGCGAGTAAGCGGGCAAATCTATCGAACAAAAATCTTGATCAAGATACTTAAAATAACCCGTAATTGCAATCATTGCCGCATTATCCGTTGTATAACTAAACTTCGGAATAAAAATTTTCCAACCGTACTTTTCGGCATGTTCACGAAAAGCATTACGTAAGCCATTATTGGCCGACACACCACCAGCTACAGCAACCTCATTAATATGATATTGTTTAGCCGCCTTTCTTAACTTATCCATTAAAATGTCTACAACCGTTGCTTCCAACGAAGCAGCAAGATCATTTTTATTTTTTTCTATAAAGTCAGGGTCCTCTTTCAACCAATCGCGGAGGGAATACAAAAACGAAGTTTTCAATCCACTGAAGCTATAATCCAGCCCTTGAATATGAGGTTTACTAAATGAGAACGCCTTAGGATTTCCTTGACGAGCCAATTTATCAATAATCGGTCCACCTGGATAACCAAGTCCCATCACTTTAGAACATTTATCAATCGCTTCGCCAGCAGCATCATCAATCGTCTGTCCAAGGATTTCCATATCATTATACCCCTTGACCAAAATGATCTGAGAATTTCCTCCGGAAACGAGCAAACACAGGAAGGGATAATTAGGTTGAACATTTTCCTCATCTTCCGATTTAATAAAATGAGCTAAAACATGCCCTGTCAAGTGATTAACATCAATCATTGGTATATTAAGCGAACGTGCCAAACCCTTAGCAAAAGAAACACCAACCAATAAAGACCCCATTAATCCAGGACCACGAGTAAAAGCAATAGCATTCAATTCTTCTTTAGATACCCCTGCTCTCTTAAGCGCCTCATGCACTGTCGGAACAATATTTTGTTGATGTGCACGCGATGCTAATTCAGGCACCACTCCGCCATAGGCCTCATGTACAGCCTGGCTAGAAACCACATTCGACAGCAAATATCCATCTTTGATGACTGCTGCCGAAGTATCATCACAAGAAGACTCTATACCTAATATTATTATACTCATAATTCTTATAAACTATAAAACGATACAAAAGTAATCATAAAAGTAGGATTCATAACGAAGTATTTTATATTTTTGTTCTCAAAATAACAACATCCCCTATTAAAACAATAAAAAACACCTTACGCTGGATAGTTTACATCATACTTGGAGGGTATATCGGAACTATCATCTTGCTAAACATCCCCTATGTTCAGCAAAAAATGACAGTTGTCATATCAAAAGAGCTATCCCAGATGCTCCATACCAACGTTCGCATTGGTAAAGTTAATCTAGGTTTACTCAACCGCATCATTGTTGACGACATGTTAATCGATGATCAAAGTGGAAAGCAGCTCTTAAAGGTGACCCGTTTATCGGCTAAGTTCGAATTAAAATCAATATTAGAAGGTAAAATTTCTATCAACAGCGTGCAGCTCTTTGGATTCACGGCACAATTAAATAAGCAAACTCCACAATCCGCTTCGAATTTTAAATTTGTTATAGATGCTTTCGCTCCAAAAGACACGATCAAGACGGAGTCGAATATCAATCTACGCATTAATTCAATATTGATCAGACGAGGTAAAGTTTCCTACGACGTGTTATCAGAAGAGGAAACTCCGGGCACCTTCAACCCGAACCACCTCGAAGTCCACAATATTATAGCCAACCTCTCGCTTAAAGCTCTAACGCCCGATTCTCTGAATATGGGCATTAAACGCCTCAGTTTTGACGAGCAATCCGGCTTTAGTTTAAAAAAGCTCAAATTAAAACTCATAGCCAACCGTAAAAAAGCACAAATAGAACATTTCACGATCGATTTCCCTGAAAGTTCGATTCAGATGGGTAACATCAGTTTAATGTACTCTGCACCGGATGCTTTTGAACATATAGCCGACAAAGTCGCTTTCTCGATGCGCATATTACCCACCTCATATGTGACATTAAAAGACATTTCTTCTTTTGTTCCGGCATTAAAGAACTTCAAAGAACCAATTTGGTTGGATCTACAAGCCAGAGGAACCATAAACCAGTTGAGTTGTCCTCGATTCGCTTTATCGACCGAAGATCGCACCTTTAGCCTATCCGCTGAAGGAAGCGGTCAAAACCTAACACATCCCGAAGAAACCTATATCTTCGGCAAGCTATCCGAATTGAACATCAGTAAGCGAGGTACAGGATTCTTGGTGCGTAATTTAAGTCATGATTATAACGGCATTCCTCCCATCTTAGAACATCTAGGTGACATTTCATTTAAAGGAGAAGTTTCGGGATATTTCACCGACTTGGTTACTTACGGAATATTGCGCACTGACGTTGGTACCATCAGAACAGATTTGAAACTAACAACGCAAAAAGAAAAAAAGATATTAGGCTATTCGGGAGCAATCAAAAGTGAACGTTTAAATCTAGGTCTATTGACCGGAAACAATAAGCTTGGCATGGCTTCTTTTAACTTTGACCTCAATGGTACTTACAGTGATGCTGCAACAATAGCAAGTGAAGTGAAGGGACAATTAAGTGCTATCGACTACAACCACTACACTTACGAAAACATCACCGTCGACGGGAAATATTCGCCAAAAGGATTCGAAGGAAAATTAAACATGAACGATCCAAACGGACAACTAGCCATTAACGGCTCTATTGATCTTGCAGCCCGAACACCAATTGTCAAGTTAACGGCACAACTATCGAACATTCGCCCCTACCAATTAAAGCTAACTCCAGATTATAAAGATGCCGAAGTCTCTCTAAGCTTAAAAGCTGACTTTCGAGGCGACAAACCTGACAATTTAGTTGGTGAAATCAATATTGATAGTCTGAAATTCCAATCCTCCGAGAAGAATTACTTTATGGATAACTTTGTCCTCAAAACATATAAAGATGCCGAAGGAAATCACTTAAAAGTTAATTCCGATTTTATGACGGCCGACTTAAATGGCAATTTCCGCTATCATACCTTACCGGCAAGTATTATGAAGGTCGCTCAACGTTATTTACCATCATTGATCTCACCATCAAAGAAAAAAGCGGTAGAGACCAACAACGCCTTTACCTTCAAAATAAAGGTCTTAAATACAGATTTACTAAATACTGTGTTTAAAATCCCCGTAACATTCTATAGTCCCTCCGCGCTAGAAGGTTATTTTTATGAAAAAACCGGCCAATTACGGATCGAAGGATACTTCCCGCAGTTGCAATATAAAGATGATTTTGTCGAATCAGGCATGTTCACACTCGACAATTCGTCCGATTGTTTACATTCTAAGATTCGATTCACCACCCTTCAAAAAGAAGATGCCATCAATTATGCTTTAGATATCAAAGCCAAAGAAGACAAGATAAGTACCATCGTAAATTGGGGCAATAACTCATCTGTAACCTATAGTGGCAAACTCGATGCTATAGTTCAATTTCTAAAAACAGCAGATGAAAAGCCAATTCTAAAAACAGTGGTCGACATCCATCCAACAACTATTATTCTAAATGACAGTGTTTGGAACTTAAATCCATCCAGAGTCACTCTTGAATCGGGTAATATCTCCATTGACAATTTTTTATTTAATAATCACGACCGTTACATTCGCATAAATGGACGCATATCGAAAAGCGACCAAGACACAGTGAAGGTCGATTTAAAAAGGATTAACGTAAAATACGTCTTCGACATCGTAAAAATATCGGATGACATACATTTTTCAGGTGATGCAACAGGGACAGCCTACGCTAGTGGAATGCTTAAAACTCCAATCATGGAAACCAAGTTGCATGTAACAGACTTTGCTCTCAACAACGGACGATTCGGAGACTTAAATATTTATGGGATGTGGGATAACGAGAAACGAGGCATTCTTCTTAATGGCCATATAGAAGATGGCGAAATCTACCAGTCGGATGTGGTGGGTTACATCTTCCCATTAAAACCGGAAAGTGGACTCGACTTACATATCACTGCAGGTGGTCTAAATATTAAGTTTTTAGAAGAATACATGAGTTCAATTGCCAAAGATATTGAGGGACGAGGTACCGGCAAAGTGCGTCTGTACGGCAAATTTAATGCCTTAAACCTTGACGGCCAAGTTAAGACAGATGCTTCTATGCGATTCGACATTCTTAACACGCGTTTTGCTATTAAAGATACGATACATCTTGCTCCTACCGGACTTACCTTCAATAATGCCAAGATAGAGGATGCAGAAAAGCATGAAGGAACCTTAAATGGTTATTTGCATTTCAAACATTTCAAGGACATGAAATACTTCTTTGAAGTGCAAACCAAAAACATGCTAGTGATGAATACGAAAGAATCGACCGATTTGCCTTTCTACGGAACCATGTATGGTACAGGCAACGCCGTATTAAGTGGGAATGCCATACAAGGGCTCGATGTAAACATCGCTATGACCACCAACCGTAATAGCACCTTCACTTATATCAACAGCAGCGTTGCTTCTGCAACCAACAGCCAATTTATCAAATTTGTAGATAAAACGCCGAAACGTATTCTGCAAGATACCCTTTCCACTCCTTTCTACTACGATAAGTTTAGAGAAAAAGCACAATCCAAAGAAGAGGACGAGTTTACAAGCGACATCCGCCTCAATATCTTAGTCGATGCTACTCCGGATGCCACAATGAAAATCCTTATGGATCCTATAGCCGGAGATAACATTACCGCTAGAGGTTACGGCAATATCCGTACCGAGTTTTATAATAAAGGTGACGTCAAAATGTTTGGAAACTATCAGATCACACAAGGAGTTTACAAATTCAGCTTACAAGAAGTCATTCGAAAAGATTTTCAGATACGGGAAGGAAGTAGTATCATGTTCAATGGCGCTCCACTTGAAGCCATATTAAACATTAAAGCTTCTCATACAGTCAACTCCGCTTCACTCAATGACCTCATTCCTGAAGCGTCGACTTTCATCCAGCAACCAAACGTTCGGGTAAATTGTATCATGGATCTTACAGGGCTATTGCCTCACCCCTCCATTAAGCTAGGTATTGAACTTCCCAACGAACGAGATGAGATTCAAACTCTCGTACGCAACTACATCAGTACCGACGAGCAGATAAATATGCAGATTCTATATTTACTCGGTATAGGTAAGTTCTATACCGATAACTCGATCAATAAAACTCAGAACTCGAACTTAATGCCTTCCGTGATCTCTTCAACGCTATCGGGACAACTAAACAATGCTTTATCGCAGATATTGAATAGCAACACCTGGAACTTCGGTACCAATCTAAGCACAGGCGAAAAAGGATGGACTGATGTGGAAGTACAAGGCATCTTATCGGGACAATTGCTCAATAATAGACTCCTGATTAACGGTAACTTTGGTTATCGAGACAATCCATTGGCTAATACAAACTTTGTTGGAGACTTCCAAGCTGAATGGTTAATGACCCGCTCAGGCGATTTTCGTCTAAAAGCTTATAACGAAACCAACGATCGATATTATACTAAAACCAATTTAACGACTCAGGGTATAGGAATCATTTATAAAAAAGATTTCAATAAATGGAGCGACCTATTCTTCTGGAACAATTGGAAAATCAGAAACAAGCAGCGTCGCGAAGCAAAACAGAAAAAAGAAAAGGAAAACAAAGTAGAACTATCGAAATAATTTCATCCATCAAGACAACTCAAATACGACTATAAAAAAATCATCGCCCCTTTCGATCAAATCTATTCGAAAGGGGCGATGGCCTAAAATACACTTAAGTCTTAAGACTTAAAGTCTTATTATAAAAAGCTGAAATCGGCGTTAAAATTCGTAATGAACACCAAACGATAAGTCTTCACTAGTTAAAGCAAAGCCGTAGCCATTATCTCCTAAAGCGTAATCATCTCTATAGCCAACAAATCCACATTTAGCTAAAACACTAAAATGCTTACTTAGTTTTATCGCAATGCCCGGTTTAAGTCCAAACTCAAAACCAGCTTCAGAATCGTGACCCTTCACTTTTACAGAAGAAATTCCAAGACCACCGTCGACGAACAAACGAACAATTTTGTTTTCATAGAAAGAATATCGAGCATACGGATTGAACACGACAGCGTTAGTAGAAACGTCAGAATCATCAAAAGAAGAGTGTACAAAACCAAAAGAAGCACCGACAGCCCATTTTTCATTTAAATTATATCCAACTTCAGGAGCAATTGAGAATGTCGTTGTGTTTTCATCATCATTACTCCATAATGAAGTACTTCCTGCAACATACACTTGAGCTTTAGCCACAAAAGAAAACATGACCATCACAAATACTAATCCAATCTTTTTCATTTTTAATCCTATTTTAAATTAACACTAAAGTCGTTTTTGACACGACTATTTCTTAAAAAAACCGAGACAAAGATATATGCTTTTTTCTACTTAGAAACAAAAAAATAAATTTATTTACAATAGAGTTTATTTCTAAAAAGACTCATTCACCTCTAGATTAAGACAAAACCAGAAACTCAAAGCGAGCAAAGAAAGAAGCGGCTAACCTTTAATAAAGCCATGTTCCATAATAACAGCATCGATTTATCATAATGACAAAAGATCGTGATTTATTATTATAATCTGAATACCATATCTAAATTAGTCTTACATTTGTACCCATTATGAAAAGCCTATATTTAGCCACAATATTTGCAGGTGCAATAACCTGCCTACTCACCTCTCTATTAATCTTTGCCCGTAGAAAGAGTGGAGAGCGCTCACGTGTGATCCTTGCTTGCATTGTCTTATTTTCAGTATTCAATTATATTCCACGGTTTATAGCTTTATGCCACGACGAAGAACCCAATTTGGTGATCTCGGTTCCCATGTTAGTCCTCGCTCTATTCATGGTAATTTCTTACATCATGTATCCCATTGAGGTCATCTCGCCAAACTATCTCAATTTCAGACGAATCCTTAAACTCTATAGCCCTTGTATACTACTAGCCGCAATTTATGGGCTCTGTCTGCAACTAGGCGTAAAATTTCCACCATACCATTCATTACTCGACATGCTCCCTCAATTTACAATGTTCCATGTTTGGTTTCGTCTTTTGCTTGCGATGTTGATTTTTGCCCCGGTACTATTCGTATTTACTATTCCTTATACGCGACGCTATAACAACACCAATAAGACATGGATTTTAAAATATACCCTATGCCTCACAGTAAACATCATGGCCTATATAACTTTGCTCATATCCGATTCACTAATAGTCAGAACCTTATATTATTACATCAGCGTAGGATGCAGTCTTTACATTGCCTATATGGAACTCTTCGAAAGGCTTATAAGAAAACATCCGGTAGCCATGACCGAAGTGGTTCCTCACTCAATTGACAAAACGGTTGTTATAGAACAACCGATTACAAAGCAACATCCTCTATGCGAAAAGATCATCTCGCACATGAACTGTACTAACGACTATCGAGATCCCGATCTTTCACTAAATACTTTGGCCAGCGCATTGTGTACCAATCGTACCACCCTGTCAAATGCCCTGCACGAATTGGGATATGCTAGCTTCAGCGCTTATATTAACACGTTGCGCATCGAAGACTTCATAAGACGTATACAAAACAAGGAATCAACAAATTATCAGGATACGTTCTATGCCGTTGGGTTTCGTTCGAGAGCTACTGCACTTCGAAATTTCAAGCAATACACCGGAAAAACACCATCAGAATATTTCATTGATTAATATTCCAATAGCTATATTTATTCCTTGATTGCAGATAATTCCACGTAGTTACCTTCCGGATCAATAATAGCGGCCTCGTAACACCCGTCACCGGTACGCCTTGTATCAGAAGCTATAGTATAACCATCCTTTCGCAAAAGGTCTACTAATGCATCCACATCCCTCTCAGTACCGATTTCAATATCGAAATGAGCAATTCCTTTTATAAATCCTCGTGAAGAAGGTTCCTCTGTGATAATAGGACGACTCATCAACTCAATTTGACTTCCTCCATCAGGAAAAGACAAAAAGTAAGATTTGAATTGTTTTATCGGATTAAAATACATCTCATTGGATGTGCAATCAAAATATTTCATATAAAATGCACGCACGACCTCCAAGTCGTCGCACCATATCGCTAAATGATCTATCTTCATAAATTAAATTCTAAATCGTTTATAATCCTATAAATAAGACTTTGCATCCTAATATAAAAAAGAGGAGATACAAAATAAGCTGTCTCAAATTGATTATTGAAACAGCTTATTTTGTATCCAACTTAACAATCAGCTTATTTCATCTCTTCAATCGCTGCTTGCGCTGCTGCTAAACGTGCAATAGGTACACGGAACGGAGAACAGCTCACGTAGTTCAAACCAACCTGATGACAGAACTTCACAGAAGATGGTTCACCACCATGTTCGCCACAAATACCACATTTCAAGTCCGGACGACTAGCGCGACCCTTTTCAGTAGCCATACGCACCAACTGTCCAACGCCTTTTTGATCGAGCACTTGGAATGGATCGACCTTTAAGATCTTCTTCTCTAGATAAACCGGAAGGAATGAAGCAATATCATCACGTGAATAACCGAAAGTCATCTGCGTCAAGTCGTTCGTTCCAAAAGAGAAGAACTCAGCCGAAGAGGCGATCCGGTCGGCAGTTAAAGCCGCACGAGGTATTTCGATCATTGTACCGACCTTATAGTCGATGCTATCATTAAATTCGGCAAACAACACTTTAGCTTCAGCACGAATGATATTTTCTTGCTCTTTAAACTCATGAACGATACCAGTCAACGGCACCATGATTTCCGGATGAGTCTCTACACCCTCTCTCTTCAACTCTAAAGCTGCACCTAAGATTGCTCTAGTCTGCATCTGAGTGATTTCCGGATAAGTGTTTCCAAGACGACAACCACGGTGACCCAGCATCGGATTATGCTCACACAATGATTCTACACGTTGTTGGATATATTGCAAGCTAACGCCCATGGTGTCGGCCATCTCTTGTTGACCCTTCAAATCGTGAGGAACAAACTCATGCAAAGGAGGATCAAGCAAACGAACCGTTACCGGACAACCTTCCATTGCCTTGAAAATACCTTTAAAGTCCTCTTGTTGATAAGGTAAAATCTTCGCCAATGCCTTCCGGCGACCTTCAGCATTCTCAGCCAAGATCATCTCACGCATTGCCTTAATCTTTTCACCTTCAAAGAACATATGCTCCGTACGACAAAGTCCGATGCCGACTGCCCCAAAGTTACGAGCCACCTCAGCATCATGAGGCGTATCTGCATTTGTACGAACCGTCAAACGCGTATATTTATCCGCCAAGCTCATCAGTTCGGAAAAATCGCCCGATAACTCAGCAGCTCTTGTTTCCACCATACCATGATAAACTTCTCCTGTACTACCATTCAATGAGATATAATCCCCTTCTTTCAAAGTAATACCATCAATTTCTACCGTACGATTCTTATAGTCGATATTCAATGCACCGGCACCGGAAACACAACATTTACCCATACCACGAGCCACAACCGCAGCATGAGAAGTCATCCCGCCACGTGCAGTCAAGATACCTTGCGCCACTGCCATACCGGCTAAGTCTTCCGGCGAAGTCTCCACACGGACCATAATCACATCCTTCTTCGCAGCTGCCCATTCCGCAGCATCATCAGCAAAGAAAACAATCTGACCCGTTGCTGCTCCGGGAGAAGCCGGTAATCCACGAGTTAACACTTTAGCCTGTTTTAAGGCTTCTTTATCGAATACCGGATGAAGAAGTTCATCCAATTTATTGGGTTCAACGCGCATCACAGCCGTTTTCTCGTCAATCATACCTTGATGTAACAAGTCGACAGCAATCTTAACCATCGCCGCACCGGTACGTTTACCGTTACGCGTCTGCAAGAACCAAAGTTTACCTTCTTGAACGGTAAATTCCATATCTTGCATATCTTTATAATGGTTTTCAAGTTTGGTTTGCAAAGCATCGAGTTCTTTATAAATCTCAGGCATTGCTTCTTCCATTGAAGGGTATTTACCTGCACGTTCCTCTTCACTTACTCCGGCCAATTCAGCCCAACGTTGAGAACCGATCTTGGTGATCTGTTGCGGTGTACGGATACCAGCTACCACATCTTCACCCTGAGCATTAATCAGATACTCCCCATTGAACAAATCTTCACCTGTTCCGGCATCACGCGAGAAACAAACTCCTGTAGCCGAATGGTCGCCCATGTTACCAAAGACCATCGCTTGCACAGTAACCGCTGTACCCCATTCATCAGGAATTCCCTCCATCTTACGATAAAGGATTGCACGATCGTTCATCCAAGAGTTGAATACCGCACAAACCGCTCCCCAAAGTTGTTCTTCTGCAGACGTTGGGAAATCATGTCCGGTTTGCTCTTTGACAGCCAATTTAAATTTCTTCACTAGATCTTTCAAGTCAGCCACCTCAAGCTCATTATCCAGCTTCACACCTTTAGCGTGTTTTACTTCCTCGATAATCGCCTCGAACGGATCAATATCTTCCTTGTTGACCGGTTTCATGCCAAGTACCACATCGCCATACATCTGTACGAAACGACGATAAGAGTCCCATGCAAAACGTGCATTACCGGTTTTACGGGTCAACCCCTCAACCACTTCGTCATTCAAACCTAAGTTTAGAATGGTGTCCATCATTCCCGGCATTGAAGCACGGGCACCCGAACGTACAGAAAGTAATAATGGATTTTCAACATCTCCGAATTTCGATTTCATTAGGCTTTCCACATTAGCAACAGCTTTTTTAACTTCATCGCCTAATAGAGAAACCACTTTATCTTGTCCTAATTCATAATATTCGGTGCAAACGTCTGTCGTGATCGTAAATCCGGGAGGAACGGGCACGCCAATCAAATTCATTTCAGCAAGATTGGCTCCTTTACCTCCCAATAAATTCTTCATATCGGCCTTGCCTTCAGCTTGGCCATTTCCAAAGGTATAAACTCTTTTTTTATTCATAATATTGATTTTAAAGTTGCATTAGATTTGTATTTCCATTCGCAAATCTAAAGATATTTCGGAAACTTGAAAACTTTTGTGATAAAAAAAATGACCTAAAATGTAATTTCGACTTTACAATTACGAATATTTTTAGATACACGAAAATATTCTAAAAAAAATACCTAATTTTGCAGCATTAATATTAGATTGGTGTAAAAGTGGCAAGAAAGAAGAAAGAGCTTCCTTTATTAGAGAAGGTAACAATAACAGATGTGGCTGCAGAAGGCAAGGCCATTGCAAAAGTAAATGACTTAGTGGTTTTTGTACCCTATGTGGTACCCGGTGATGTAGTCGATCTCCAGATTAAACGTAAGAAAAACAAATATGCCGAAGCCGAGGCTGTTCACTTCCATGAATATTCAGCAGTACGCGCTGTCCCCTTCTGTCAGCACTATGGGGTTTGCGGTGGATGCAAGTGGCAAGTCCTCCCCTATTCGGAACAAATCAGATATAAGCAACAAGAGGTTGAGAACAATCTAAAACGCATTGGCAAGATCGATCTTCCGGAAATCTCTCCAATCTTAGGATCAGAGAAAACGCAGTTCTATCGCAACAAGCTAGAGTTCACCTTTTCCAATAAACGTTGGCTGACCACCGAAGAAGTTCGTCAAGATGTGAAATACGACCAGATGAACGCTGTTGGCTTCCATATTCCTGGTGCATTCGACAAAGTGTTGGCCATCGAAAAATGTTGGCTTCAGGACGACATCTCCAATCGCATCCGTAACGCTGTACGCGACTACGCCTACGAACACGATTACTCCTTCATCAACCTCCGTTCACAAGAAGGTATGTTGCGTAACATGATCGTACGCACCTCATCGACCGGCGAACTGATGGTTATCGTGATTTGTAAGATCGTAGAAGATCAAGAGATGGAGCTGTTCAAACAACTTCTACAATACATAGCCGATACCTTCCCTGAAATCACCTCTTTACTCTATATCGTTAATAATAAATGCAACGATACGATCAACGATCTTGATGTCCATGTCTTCAAGGGAAATGATCACATCTTCGAAGAGATGGAAGGTCTTCGTTTCAAGATCGGACCAAAGTCGTTCTATCAGACCAATTCCGATCAAGCCTATAACCTCTATAAGATCGCACGCGAATTTGCAGGGTTAACCGGCGAAGAACTCGTATACGACCTATACACAGGAACCGGAACAATCGCCAACTTCGTCTCTCGTCAAGCCCGTCAGGTGATCGGCATCGAATATGTGCCCGAAGCCATCGAAGATGCCAAGATCAACGCTGAGATCAACGGCATCAAGAACACCTTGTTCTATGCAGGAGACATGAAAGATATCCTCACTCAGGACTTCATCAACGAGCATGGACGTCCCGACGTCATCATCACCGACCCTCCTCGTGCAGGTATGCACCAAGACGTGGTTGATGTGATCCTATTCGCAGAGCCTAAACGCATTGTTTATGTCAGCTGTAACCCGGCTACACAAGCTCGCGACCTACAACTGCTCGATGGTAAATACAAGGTTCTGGCTGTACAACCGGTGGATATGTTCCCACATACTCACCATGTGGAAAACGTGGTCTTGCTTGAGCTCAGACCAGAAACTAATGAAATTTAAAAAAGATTATGGCAAAGAAAATGAGAAGAACACCGGCTGAGAAAGCTCGTGCTCAATATACCGACTACGCTGTTAAAGAGCCCATGGAGCTCATGGCCTTCTTGGCTGCCAAGATGCCGGATGCTAGTCGTACGAAACTAAAAGCCTTGCTAAGCAAACGAATCGTATTGGTCGATAACGTGATCACCACACAATTCAACTTTCTCCTCAAACCGGGCATGAAAGTTCAGATTAGCAAAGAAAAAGGCAAGAAAGAATTCAGTAACCGATTGATGCAGATCGTTTACGAAGATGCATATATCATTGTCATCAATAAGATGCAAGGCTTATTATCGGTCAACACCGAGCGCCAAAAAGAGCGTACAGCCTATAGCATTTTGAATGAGTACGTTGGTCGTTCTGCTAGAAATCGCAGAGTCTACACCGTACATCGCCTAGACAGAGACACTTCGGGCATCATGATGTTTGCCAAAGACGAAAAGACACAGCATACCTTACGCGACAACTGGCAAGAGATTGTGACCGACCGCAGATACGTAGCCGTAGTCACAGGCGAGATGGAAAAAGACTATGGTACAGTTACCTCATGGCTAACCGACCGTACGCTTTATGTCAGCTCTAGCCCCGTGGACGATGGTGGATCGAAATCGATCACTCACTACCGGACCATCAAACGAGCAAATGGTTATTCTTTGCTTGAGCTTGATCTGGAAACCGGACGTAAGAATCAGATTCGTGTACACATGCAAGAGTTAGGACACCCGATCATTGGAGATGGTAGATACGGCGGCGAAGGCAACCCCAACCCCATCAACCGATTGGCGTTACATGCCTTCAAGCTTTGCTTCTATCATCCGGTAACCGGTCAGGTGATGGAGTTTGAAACTCCGTACCCGGGTGAATTCAAGAAACTATTCTTGAAGAACCGCTCGTAAGGAGGAAAAAGATCGACGACGATAGAAACAACTAAAGACAAAGATCAATTAAACATTGAATCCCCTAACTTCATAGTATGGAGTTAGGGGATTCAATGTTTCTATTTGCAAAATCCAGACTATTTTACAGATTTACAAACCTAATAAAGGCCTGTTTGAAAAGACTAATTCCGTCGATCTCAAAAGACTCGATAATTCCCTCTTTCGGGGTCATTTGATTAATGTTTAACTTGTCCTGATTTTAACGGGACACTAATGAGCTTATGTTATTAATCCGTTCTGGAAAAAATGTATTGTTTGAGTTTAACCGGTACAAATTTTGAATTTATACCGGTTATTATTTAATATAGCTGCTATTCTCTGTATCTTTGCAAAAATAAAAGTAACTCTTAAATCGTATATGTATTCAAAACTTAATGATAAAATATTCAATTTTCTGTCACCGGAACAATCCGATACAGAACTACTAAAGTCCCTTTTTAAATATCAGTTTACCTCTAAAGGCACATCGTTGATTGAGATAGGAAAACGAACAGATAAGGTATTCTTTATAAATTCTGGATATTTAAAATATTCAAAAATAGCAGATTCAGGAGAAGAATTAATTATTCATTTATATGCTCCCAATAATTTTGCAACTTCCTTAAATAGTTTCTTTCTTGGCACAAAATCCGAAGAAGAGTTGCAAGCTATTACAGATTGTGAGTTACTATATATCTCAAGGTCGGATTTAGACAGTTTATATTCCACTAGTCCAGAATGGCAAAGCTTTGGACGAAAATTGATGGAAAGTTTCCTAATTGAGAAAGAAGAACGTATCATTGAGCAACTATCATTAAGTGCTCAAAAGAGATACCAGAAACTACTAGAAAACAAACCGGATATTATTCAGAATGTACCAGTAAAATATATAGCTTCATACATTGGCATACAACCGGAATCATTAAGTCGTATAAGGAAAACCTATTAACTAACATTTGTTAGGGAGTTAAATGCTCCGCCTT
The DNA here is from genome assembly GCF_058683585.1 of Bacteroides sp. QWL-09. Classification (NCBI taxonomy): domain Bacteria; kingdom Pseudomonadati; phylum Bacteroidota; class Bacteroidia; order Bacteroidales; family Bacteroidaceae; genus Bacteroides; species Bacteroides sp. QWL-09. The sequence continues at coordinate 1,088,796 of NZ_CM178748.1, forward strand.
GCCTATATTTGCCGGAAAACAACGAAAAATATGAAAACAGTCTTAATAACGGGTGCATCAAGCGGAATAGGTAAAGAAACTGCTATCCTATTTGCAGATAGGGGTTGGAACGTAGCAGCAACTATGAGAAATCCAAAGAATTTATCAATGTTTGCTGGCAATAAAAACATAAAAGCCTATTTTCTAGATGTAAAAGACCTAAAGTCCATTAAACTCTGCATAACACAGGTTATAACTGATTTCTCAAAAATTGATGTTATTGTAAACAATGCTGGGATATATACAACTAACCCACTTGAATTAACATCGAATGAAACTATCGAAGATATTATTGACACAAATATCAAAGGGGTTTTATATACCACTAAATTAGTATTAGAGCATTTCAGAGGAAATAAATCAGGAACGATAGTGAATATTTCTTCCATTGCCGGACGTGTTACATTTCCATTCCAATCTATCTATCATACATCTAAATGGGCAATAGAGGGATTCAGTGAGAGTCTTTATTACGAACTAAAGCCATTCAATATAAAAGTAAAAATCGTTGAACCTGGAATGGTCAGAACAAATATCTATAATTCCGTATTTGAATTGCCAATTGAAAATTATTCGATTGAATACCAGACTAAGTTCAAAAAATGGCATAGTTATTTGATGAAAAATTACAAAAAGGGATATTCTCCAAGATTAGATGCTGAAACAATTTATAAAGCTGCAAACAGCTGTAGCAAGAGAATGAGATATACTTCGGATTTTAGCACAAAATTAGTATTTTCTCTTCGTTCTCTATTTCCATTGTCTGTATTTCAAAATATCATTAGTATGCAAAGTAAAGTGTAAACATTATCAATGAAATCATTCGGTATAGATTATATTTCATTAGTGTGTCTTATAGTGACTTAAACTGATATAGGTAGACACTATTAGTAACTAAAAAATAGTGTTTTATGAGAGATCAACAAATTCGTCGTTACACAGAGAGTGAAAAGTTATCTATTCTTCGTGATTATTACAGCAGTTGTGAGTCAAAAAGTTTCATTGTAAAGAAGTATTTTCTTTGCGGTACTGCTTTATTAAATCGTTGGATAAAAAGTTACCCAATTGAAGAGTATTCGGTATATTTGGACAATTTACATACCGACTTGCTTATGACCGAAAAAAAACCGGATGATTTATCCTCTATTGATTCAAAAGAAGCTTTAGAAAAGCGCATTAAAGCTTTAGAGAAAGCTCTTGCTTACTCTCAGTTAGAAACTCGTGCTTTAAATGTTTTGATTGATATAGCAGAAAAAGAAGTAGGCATTCCCATCAGAAAAAAATCTGGGGCCAAGCAGTAACTACACTTTGCAAGCAGCATGGCCTGTCCGTTAGTACTGCTTGTAGACTGTTTGGCCATTGTAGACAGGCTTATTATCAACTAAAAACCAACTATATAGAGGAATGTAGTCAACAAGAACGTATTCTTTCTGCTGTCAAAGAACAGCGTACTGAAGACCCTGGTATCGGTGGCCTTAAACTTTATATTATGTTAGTTTCAATTTTCGGTCGGGAAAACATGCCAGGTCGAGATCGCTTCCTCTATTTATTACGTAGAAAAAGGTTGATGCTTCCTGTGCCCAGGACTCGTCATACGACCAACTCTAATCATCGTTATCATAAATATAAGAATCTCATACGTGGATTTGTACCCAGTGCGCCCAATCAGTTGTGGGTGAGTGATATCACTTACATAGACACCCAAGTGGGATGCCTTTATCTTCACCTGATAACCGATGCATATTCCCATAAAATAATCGGATGGAAATTGTCTAATTCACTTAAAGCCATTCATACATTGGGTGCTTTACAAGAAGCAATTAAAGGTACGGGGAAAGAAGATCTCAAAGGACTGATTCATCATTCAGACCGCGGTAGTCAATACTGCTGCAATGCTTATGTAGAAGAGCTTAAATGCAGAAATATCAGTATTAGTATGACGGAAGATTACAAACCGACCGACAATGCTATTGCTGAGCGTATGAACGGCATCATTAAGCAAGAATTAATTTATAGAATAGACCGTTTTAAGAATGACAAAGAAGCAGAAGAACTTATCGGTAAATTTATACGCTTTTATAATGAAAAGAGACCGCATATGAGCATAGGTATGCAAACGCCAAATTGCACACATGAACAATCCGGATCACAATATAAAATGTGGAAGAATAAAATTTATAAGAAAAAGGTAACTGAAAACCCTGACATTTTTATAGATTTGCAAACCCAACAACAAGCTCTAGTGACGGTTTAAACCATCAGTAGAGCAAGAACGAGAGGTACATCGAATACCTCTCATTCTTACCCAACAACAAGCCCAGCTCTGGATTGTCCATACTTTTAGAGATTGAAATCTAATTGTGTAAACAAAACCAGTGTAAAAGAAAAGGAGCTGTCTAGCTTTTCAGATCCTAAAGATTAAAACTGTAAATGAAATCAGGCAAGGAAAAACAAAACAGTCTACCTTTTAAGTTTGAAAGAATAAAAACTGTCTACTCAATTCAGTAAAAGTCATAGGAATACATTACGATCTAAGTTTAATACAGCGAGCAAAAAAGTTTCATCCCAATGAAGTTCTAGTTTCGTACTGACAAAGCAAAAGTTTCATACGCTCAAACCGTCAGTTTCGACGTATGAAAATATTTTTCCAAATGAGGAAACTAAAATGGCAATGTCTTATCCTGGAAATGGTTGACGTTTTATATTCTCTAGACGGTATTTAGTTGCCAATATTATTTATTATCCCTAAATCAGGTGGTTCTTCTTCAATTTAGTTGAATTGATTTCTTATGCGTAAGTTGTAGTAAGGTTTGATAGATTACTTACTGATTGGAGAATTGACACACTTTCATATACATATAATCGATTAATATACAGTATTTTATATGTAAAAAGGCTAGGCTTTTTGTCAAATATTTAGTATCTTTATATCGCCAAACACAAAGAAATACTAATGACAAATAAGCCTAACCGTAACAAAGTTACAAAAAATATATTGCGCCTTCAAAATTCTACAACCAATACTAGTAAAATCAACGAGATATCCTCTATATACTTATCCTCAGAAATTATTATTGAAAATATAGAGCATAAAGACAATATGATGTTTCTATATGCTCGTTCTTCTAAAAATAGTGGTACTTGTCCCTATTGTAACCATGAAAGCAAACGTGTTCATAGTAAATACACAAGAACAATTAAAGATTTATCTATATTGGGGAGGGGAGTCATCCTAGTTTTTGAAATACGTAAATTTTTCTGTAACACCGAAGAGTGTATCAAGCGAACATTTGCAGAGCAACCAGGTAATGAGATTTTTCGCTATAGACGTAATACACGTAGACTTGAATTAACTATAACACGACATGGGTTAAAGACTTCTTCTATATCTGCTAGCAATTTGCTATTCCATTTAGGCATTAATTTAAGTTACTCCACTGTTCTTCGCAATATACATCGTCTAACTCCCTCTCAATTTGACGATATTAAAACAGTTGGAGTAGATGATTGGGCATGGCGCAAGGGGGTTAATTATGGTACTATTATTATTGATATGCATAGCAAATACCCAGTAGATCTATTGGGAAATAGAGCCGAAGAGAGCTTTAAAAGTTGGATTGAAAACCATAAGCAGGTAAACATGGTAAGTCGGGATAGATCAACCGATTATAGCTCTGCTGTAAAAGCTATTGGGCGACCTATCACTGAAATAGCTGATAAATTTCATCTAATCAAGAATATGTCAGACCGTCTTCTGAAAACGATTAGTGCACACTATGCTGATTATCGTGAGGTTATTAGAAAGAATGAGCCTACAATTGAGAATGTCCCAGAAGAAAAAGTTATTACATTTATTCCATCTCATAAAAAGCAAAAGGTGGATTTTAGAATAATCATGTTTAGAGAGGTAAAAGAACTTCAAACAAAAGGATTTAAGCCTACTACAATCTCAAAAAAATTAGGTATAGCGCGCCAGACAGCAACAAAATATTATAATATTACTGAACTGCCCAAACGCAATAGTAAAGAAAGAAATGAATATCACATTTACGACAAATATGTAGAAGAGCATATTGCTTATGGTAATACGCTTAAGAGTGCCTATGAAGAAATATCTAATAGTGGATTTAAAGGTGCACGAACTCCATTTTATACTCATTATGCATATTTAAGTGATGGACATAGAGGACGTAAATCCTCCAAGAATAAAACGGAAAAGGCGGCAAAACCTGTGGATGAAAGATCCAAACTAGTACCACTAAAAGTAATATCATCAGTAATAGACCGCTCTATATACAACAAGGTTATCAATTCGTCTGAACAGCAACTGATAGATACTTTGCTACAATTTGACTGGTTTACCCAGATATATGATGCAGCCAAATCTTTCTATACAATCATTACTGGTTCCGAATCTGACAGATTAATAAAATGGATGAAGAGGTATTGGAAGACTGGGAATCCTATGCTAAAAACCTTTCTAATAGGTATAAAAAGGGATTATAAAGCTGTTAAGAATACAATTAGATACAATATCACTAATGGTATAACTGAAGGATTTGTCAACAAACTAAAAGCCATAAAGCGCATAATGTATGGAAAGTCAGGACTTGAGTTATTAAAGAGAAAAATGGTTATGGAGCATATCTTTTTCAACTAAATTGAAGAAGAACCAATCAGGTTGACCTTTTTTAGCATACGTACTAAATCGGGTTGACTAAATCACGTTAAAAGGAAGATAGGAGAAAAAATACCTCCTTTTCCTTTTTAATTGCCTATCAGAAGGCTTTGATTATTGTCAAGAAACATACGCCCACTAGGTGGCAGATCATTGATCTGCCACCCATCTGCAACACCTATCCACAACACCATTTAATACCTGTAAATCAACATATTAATAATCATCTTATGGCAGATGGCAGATCATATTCAAAAAAAACCAGGAGAAGAGAAGAGATTATGATCCGCCTACGAATAAATAAATAAATAAATAAATAAATAAATGAATGAATGAACGATGAAGTAATCAGTTCGTTTTCGATGCATCCTTGTTACCTTACATTATAAGCCTTTTCCGATAATTATAAAAACAATTTAGTGCGTCCACTCTATGAACGTTAAAGTGCTAGCCGAAAATCCTTAAACTACAGATTCAAGAGTAAAACCACCAACACTCCATATTCAAAATTCCCGGAAAACATTCTTTTACTAAAATTAATATTCTAATTTTGCATTTGAAGGATTAATCTACACTATGAACACGACTGACGACATACTGCTTTTGAAGTTAATTCAATCCGGCGATGAACATGCTTTTAAGTATCTGTTTGATACTTATTTTTCTTCTTTGTGTCGTTTTATGAATGTATATTTAAACGATAGACAAGAGTCGGAAGAGTTAGCTTTGGATATTTTTTTGTATGTATGGGAGCATCGCCAAGAAATAGAAGTGAAAATATCTCTAAAAGCTTATTTGTTTCGTGCCGCTCGCAATAAATGCTTAAACTGCTTACGCGATCGGAGAACAAATCTTTCGCTAGATGAACTAAATGACCAAGGGCAGATCGCTGTAGATCCTTCATCTCTAGAGATGGAAGAACTGACTCACTTGATAGAAGAAGCTATTTGTTCACTTCCCGACCGGTGTCAGGAGGTTTTTAGAAAGAGCCGGGAGGAAAACCTTTCGAATCAGCATATAGCCAACGAGATGCAAATTTCCATAAAAACAGTAGAAGGACAGATCACAAAAGCCTTGAAGCGTATTAAAGAGTTTCTGGGTGAACAGTATACATATCTTTTTTAATGCTTACAAAGCAAGCCCAGATGCCATGTCACTAAATTTTGATGTCGTTAGAACATTAATAATGAAGATAGAATATTATAGTGTTTCTTTCTAGAGTATCCCTTTCAAACAGACGTGGCATAACTTCTTTCTGCATATAAAAAACAAATCTAAGAACAGGTTAAATCGGTCGTTTCCCTATCAATGAGTGTGCATTCATTGATAGGGAAACGACCGACTTTTGTATGAGATAAAATGGACCAACACATGTTCTGCCAATGGTGAGAAAGAAAGTCCCAATTGATGATATTGAGAGAAAAAGAAAAATTATTGTTAGATTCAGTAAGGGGTAGCCTTAGTTTTTGTGTCATAGTAGTATAGAACGTTAAATGGCGCATATTATATGAAAAAAGGAATTCCTTGGGACTTGATAATCTTGAAGCTTCAGCAACGAATAACGATTGAAGAAGATAGGCAACTTATGAGGTGGACGGACGATAACCGAAATAAGGAAGTCTTTGATGAATTGCAGCAAGTATGGCAAAAAGTACAAAATAATGCCTCGAGTTATGTGCCCGACAGCAATCGCTACTGGAAAGAGCTGTCTAAACGCATGGGGGCAACTGATAATGGAGTTAGACCTAAACCGAACACCAAACCTCTTTCATTTATCAGTTTCATTCGCCGATATGCAGCAGTTGCGTGCATTGCGTTAGTTGTAATTTTTTCTATTTCATTCTACCTAGGAATTAAAGTCGGTCAACCGAAAGTTGAAGAATTGGTTTATAACAACCTTATCGGAAAATCTAGAATGACTCTTCCGGATGGAACAGAAGTTTGGTTACATTCGAAAACGTCTTTGACTTGTGACACATATTATGATTGGAAATACCGACAGATCCATTTGACAGGAGAAGCTTATTTTGATGTCGCACATAACAAAGATAAACCTTTTATTATTCAGACAGAAGGAATGAAGGTAATCGTTCATGGTACAAAGTTCAACATAGAATCATTCCCTGACTCTGGAAACACATTTGTCAGCCTGGTTGAAGGCTCAGTGGCTTTAGAGACGAGTATAGAGAAACGTTTTTTGAAGCCTGGAGAGATGGCGACCTACAATAAAAACAGTAATCAGCTTACAGTAGAAAAAACGAATGTTGACTTTGAATCTTCATGGGCTAAGGATAAGTTGGTTTTTGAGAAACGCCCATTGGGGGTTATCTGTAAGTTTTTGTCGAAATGGTATAATGTCAAGATTAAGCTTGACCCACGACTGTCGGATAAATATCTTTATACATTTAAACTACAAAAAGAGTCATTGGAAGAGGTTATGCGCATTATGAATCGCATTCATCCGATGAATTATACGTTTAATGAACAAAATGAATTAATAATATCTGCACAATAAGATCAATTGTATGTATTAATTAGGCGAATCAGTTGTTAACCTTTGATCCCTATTTTTAAGTCATAATCATCGCAGATATGCATATATCTTTTTATAAGTTTTACTCTTTGTCCTTATGAATTATCATTGGAATAATGAGTGCTTTATTTTTCTAATAGATTGACATTAAAGAAGATTGAGAAAGAAAGGAAAGAAGATCATTAACTAAACAATAACCTTTTAACAAAGTGAATCAGAAGATAAATTCAACTGCTGATTTGTATTAACCAATAAAATTGATGCTTATGTAAAAGACACAAATGAAAAACACAAAAAAAGGACACAACACTATATGGTTGTATCCTTCTCCGTTTAAATTCAATTAACAGAAGTCGGATTGCGAGAAAGCTTGAACACCTTAAAATTCGCAACTGACTCTAACAGTTAACATTAAATTCTCACAAAAGTATGAAATCTAAAGAATATCTAGCAACATTGTTGCTGTTATTTTTGTGTGTCACAATCTCGGCACAACACAAAGAGAAGCTTTTAACGCTTCAATTTTCAAATATCCCGCTCTCTAAAGCTATGACACAAGTCGAAAAGCTAAGTAAGTATACCTTTTTCTACGATGAGGAGCAGGTGAATGTCAATCAGAAAGTTCAATTAAATGTCAATAAAGTTACGATTCGGCAATTGATGACATCTTTACTGAAAGGAACGGATCTAGGCTATGACATTGTAAATACGCAAATAGCTCTTTTCCCATTAAAAAAGAACATGGTCACTAGTTTCGGAAAAGAACTGGTTCTTAAGGGCACTGTAACCGATTCAAGGGGAGAGGCTATTATCGGTGCTAATGTATTGGAAGAAGGAACAACTAATGGAGTGATTACTGACCTTCAGGGCAACTATACCTTAAAAGTTAAAGCGGGTTCTAATTTAGTGGTTTCCTATATCGGATATATTACCCAGAAGTTAAAAGCTGGTACTAAAGCAATAATTGAATTAAAGGAAAATGCTTTGACTCTTGATGAGGTCGTTGTTGTCGGGTTTGGAACACAAAAGAAAGTTAACTTAACAGGAGCTGTAGCTTCTGTCTCGTCGGAAGTCTTTGAAAACAAACCGGTAAGCAATATTGGACAGGCACTGCAAGGGGTAATTCCTAACTTAAACATCTCCCCTACTAGTGGATCACCTAATGCTGTTCCTACTTTCAACGTGCGTGGTGGTACATCAATGGAGCAAGATAGTAACGGGAAATGGGCGGTAAAGAACGGCAGCCCTTTGATCTTGGTCGATGGTGTGCAGATGGACGAGACTTATTTGAGTATATTGAACCCTAATGATATCGAGAATATATCGTTATTGAAAGATGCTGCATCATCGGCTATCTATGGTGCTCGTGCCACCTATGGTGTTTTGTTGGTAACAACTAAATCGGGCAAAAAAGAACAAAAAGCTAATGTGACTTATAATTTCAACATGCAGTGGAATACTCCATCTGCTCGACCTGATATTATGGATGCTTATACTATTCAATTAGCAGCAAACCAATTAACAAAATTAACTGGAGGAACGGTGTCGACCTATAACGAAACACTATTGGCTGCAAAAAAGGCATGGAGAGATGATCCACAAAATGCACCTGCATGGATATACAAAGAAGGAAGCTCCACCAGATTTGATTGGGTGAGTAGTATGAATCCATATGATGAAGCGGTAAGAGATTGGACTCCGATGCAGAAACATACAGTGAGCTTTACCGGTGGTACGGCTAAGACTCGTTACTATATATCTTTAGGCTATCAACGACAAGAGGGTATGTATAAAATTGAGACTGATGTACAAAATCGTTTCAATGGTATGATTAACCTAGATACAGAGGTTAACAAGTGGTTTAAAGTAGCCACAAAGATCAGTTACAATACCAGTAGTTATGACGAGCCTTATCTGAATCCTCAAAAAGGTACATTGTGGGGAGCTATGATGGGCGAAGTGAGTCGCAACATCTGTATGCCCATTAAATCGGGGCCGAATGATCCGCAACCTAATACATGGACTGACAATGTATTAGGCTGGCTGGCTTATGGGGCTACTCGTGACACTAAACGTACAAATGCCGTGTTTAATGTAACTCCTACTATTACGATCCTTCCGGGGTTAACTGTAAAGGGAGAGTTTTCTTATCGTCCTAATGAATATTACCAGAAAAGAGTTGTACCGACTCGTGAGTATATCGTAGATGATTGGTCGTCTGTTATCAAAACCCATACCGATCCGTCCTATGTATCGGAGAACATTAGTCATTCTGATTTCTATACGATCAATGCTTATACCACCTATGACAAGACGTTGGGTAAACATAGCATAGGAGGTGTATTGGGATTTAATCAAGAGTGGTATGTTTATCGCAGTACCGATGCCAGAGGTGAAAATTTACTCAATCCGAACCTTCCAATGATAAATACAGCTACAGGTAAGCAATATGCCGGAGATGGTGCTGAACACTGGGCTGTTCGTGGAGCATTTGTCCGTGCAAACTACATCTATAATGATCGTTATTTAGTAGAGTTCAACGGACGTTATGATGGAACATCACGTTTTCCAACAGCCGATCGTTTCAAATTTTTCCCCTCATTATCTGCCGGCTGGAGACTTTCGGAAGAAAATTTCATGACTAGCACACGCTCTTGGTTGGATAACCTAAAGGTAAGAGGTTCATGGGGTTCTTTAGGTAATCAGAATGTAGACAACTATGCTTACATCGCGAAATATGGTGCAGTAGAATATGTGCCTTGGAATATGGGAGGAACAAGACCGTTCGGAATTAGTTCTTCCGGATTAGTCTCTCCTTCATTAACATGGGAAACAGCTACGACTATCGATTTTGGATTGGATGCTTCTTTCTTAGGTAATCGCCTAGACTTTTCATTCGACTGGTATAACCGTGAGACTAGGGATATCTTAATGGCAGGTGACCAATATCCGGCTACATTGGGGGCTTCAGCTCCTAAAAAGAACTCTGGTATTCTGAAAACCAATGGTTGGGAATTAAGTTTGAAATGGCAAGATCGTTTGAAGAACGGATTAAGCTATGATGTTAGCTTTGTATTGTCCGACTATATCACTACCGTTAAGAAATTCAATGGCAACAAGAATAAATCTCTATCTAGTCTATACGATGGTAAGGAGATTGGTGAGATATGGGGTTACGAATGTTTGGGCATTTTGCAAGAGAGTGATTTTGATGTTGATGAAAATGGAAAATATATACTGAAAGGTGCTTCACAAACCGATATAAGCTCAACTTGGTACCCTGGAGATCTTCGTTTTGCCGATTTGGGGGGTACTAAAGGTGAAGATGAAAGAAAGAGTGATGCAGGTCCCGATAATCGAATTTCTAATGGAGAGAATACAGTCTACAACTCAGGCGACCTTCGAGTGTTGGGTAATTCCACCCCTCGTTTCCGTTTTGGTTTGAATGGTAATGTTTCTTGGAAAAACTTTAGTTTGAATCTATTCTTTCAAGGCGTTGCTAAACGTGATGTATTTATCAGCGACAGAATGCTTTTTGGCGGTAGTGATTCAGGAGGTAATCTCCATACGTTTGAGAACTCATGGACGCCTGAAAATCCAAACTCTCAATATCATATGTATGGACGTAGTCAAAACTTAGTAACCAATAGTCGTTATATGTACAATGGGGCGTATGTACGTCTTAAAACATTGGCAGTAGGTTATACCCTACCTCAACAATGGACCAAGAAGTTATCACTTAACACGGTGCGTTTCAACCTTTCCGGTTACGACTTATTTACGATTTCAGGAGTCCCCAATGTCTTCGATCCCGAATCTATTCAGTCTGCTTATCCAATGATGCGTTCCATCGCATTGGGTGTTCAGGTTAACTTTTAATGATGACTAAAAAAGAAATAATTATGAATATTAAAAAATATATTGCAGCGTTAGGATTGGCAACCATGATGGTTGGTTGTAACGATGATTTCATGGAGCGTTATCCATTGGATGTGCCCACTGATATGGCATTCTGGACCTCAGAGGGTGATATGAAATTGTATTTAAATGAGTTTTACCCGATATATATCATTGGGCATGGTGATGGATGGGCGAATCAAAAATACATTTATCCATTACCTGTCACAGGCAGTCCGTTGGCATATGGTGATGTTTTCTCGGACAACTGTATTCGTACGGGTAATGAATTTACTGACTTGGCTGATGCAAAGAAAATCCCGACAGGAACAGGAACAAGTGCCAATGGTTGGGAATGGAGCAATCTTCGCAACATCAACTTTTTCCTAACACGTTATCAACGCGCTGATTTACCACAAGCGACCCTTGATAAGTATGCTGCCGAAGCTTATTTTTTTAAAGCATGGGAGTACTATAAAAAGGTGTTGTACTTTGGCGATGTGCCTTGGATGACTACCGATTTGAATGTTGATTCGGAGGAGTTATACATGAAGCGAACTCCTCGTGCCGAAGTGATGGACTCTATTTTACTCTGCCTAAATAAAGCAGTGACTCATTTGCCTATAAAAGGAAAAGAAGAAGAGGGCCGATTAAATAAAGATATGGCTAACTTCCTCAAGGCACGCATTTGTCTATTCGAAGGTACTTATCGCAAGTATCATAAAGAGCTTAAATTAGATGGTACCAAGTTTCTTCAGGAGTGCGAAACAGCTTGCAACGCGTTGATCGGAAAGTATAGTTTGTACAATAAAGACGGAGATCATTCATACTATAAGATGTTTACGGCTAAAGGTGCTACAGCCCATGACAATAATCCGGAAGTTATTTTAGGACGTACTTGCATCAAGGATGAATATGGTACTTCGTTTCAACGTTATTATGGACAAAACAACTCCAATCGCCAAGCAATGGGAGCTACACGAGGATTAATAGAAGAATATCTATGTGCTGACGGGCGTCCAATATATACCGGAGGTTCTGAAGGCAATTACGAGTCAAATCCTTTATTTAAAGGGTATGGTATGTGGAAAGAATTAGATAATCGCGACCCGCGTTTAACTCAGACCATTTGTCGCCCGGGTGAATACGTTACGATCTATCTCTCTGGGGTTATTGACCCTGCCAACGGCATTGAATATCCGGCATTGAATTACAATAGAAGTGGCAGTACTGTAACGGGATATCGCTTCATTAAGCATTGGATGGGTGACAAAGAAGAAGAGGATGCAACGACAAAAGGTATTCAAGCAGCTATTGAGTTCCGCTATGCCGAGTTACTGCTGATGTATGCTGAAGTGAAATATGAGTTATATGGAACATTATCTCAAGCCGATGTCGATTTGACAATCAACGCTTTGCGTAAAAGAGCTGGCTTCGATTTCACCAAATATCCTACTGCTAAATTAGTGGTCGGTCAAGAGCCCATCGATCCGCGTTTGGATCGGATTTATGCAGATAAATTAGACTATACTGTGGCTCCGTTGTTACGTGAGATTCGTCGCGAACGACGCGTTGAGTTTGTATTGGAGAATCAACGGTATACTGATTTGATGCGTTGGAAGGCAGGTAACTTGTTGACTATTCCCTTACGAGGCATGAAGTTTGATGCAGAAATGCAAAAGCTGTATGACGGTTCACACAAAGATCGTAAGAATGGAGGAGTTGCAGTGAAGGTTGTGATAGATAAAGATGTCTTTTTGGATGACGAAAACTTCTTGATTTGCTACCCAAAAAGTCCTTATAAGAAAACAATTAAAGGGGTACTTCCTTGGAGCGATTATCGTTATCTATGGCCTATTCCTGCTGAAGAAATTCGTTTAAATTCGAATTTGACGCAGAATCCGGGTTGGTTAGAAGCTGATGGCGAAAAATAACAGATAAAGTTTAGTTTTAAAAGAATCCGGTATGAGCGTAATGAGTTCGTACCGAATTCTTTTCCTTATTTTTATAGACAATAAATCAGACAAAATGAAAAATAGAATAGTTTTTGTGATCACACTTTTTGTTACTCTAACGGCCTTTGCCCAAGAAGCGAAGCAGGAATTTCCTCTGAAATATGGTGCTACTTATGTTGGTAAACGCCAAGATTCGGCTATGCAGAAGTTTCGTGATAACCGTTTAGGTGAATTTATTCATTGGGGACTATATGCTATTCCGGGCGGTGAATGGAATGGGAAGGTCTATAACGGGGCAGCCGAATGGTTAAAGTCATGGGCAAAGGTACCATCGGATGAATGGATGGCGTTAATGAAACAATGGAATCCGGTTAAATTTAATGCTAAACAATGGGCCAAGATGGCTAAGGATATGGGAATGCGTTATGTGAAAATCACCACAAAACATCATGAAGGATTTTGTCTTTGGCCAAGTAAGTATACCAAATATACCGTAGCGAATACTCCTTACAAGAAAGACATATTAGGTGAAATCGTAAAAGCTTATAATGCCGAAGGCATTGATGTGCATTTCTACTTCTCGGTAATGGACTGGAGCCATCCTGATTATCGATACAGCATCAAATCAGAAGCTGATAGTATTGCTTTTCGTCGTTTCCTTACTTTCACAGATAATCAGTTGAAAGAGTTGGCGACTCGTTACCCTACAGTGAAAGACTTTTGGTTTGATGGCACATGGGATTCTAGCATCAAAAAAAACGGATGGTGGACTGCTCACATTGAAAAGACTTTGAAAGAATTGGTTCCGGGAGTTACAATCAACAGCCGTTTGCGCGCTGATGATTATGGTAAACGCCATTTCGATAGTAATGGCAGACTAATGGGCGATTATGAATCGGGATACGAACGCCGTCTACCCGATCCGGTTAAGGATCTCGAAGTAACACAATGGGACTGGGAAGCTTGTATGACTATTCCCGAGAATCAATGGGGCTATCATAAAGACTGGTCTTTGAGTTATGTAAAAACTCCATTGGAAGTGATCGACCGTATTGTTCATGCCGTTTCTATGGGAGGAAACATGGTTGTTAACTTTGGACCTCAAGCTGATGGTGATTTTCGTCCCGAAGAAAAAGCGCTTGCTAGCTCGTTGGGGCAATGGATGAACCAATATAGTGAAGCAATTTATGGCTGTGATTATGCCGGATGGCCTAAACAAGATTGGGGATACTATACTCGTAAAGGACAAGATATTTTCATGATTGTATTCAATCGCCCTTATACGAAGCAGTTATTAGTAAAAACGCCAAAAGGTACTCAGATAATTGGAGCGCACTTGATTCATGGTGGTGATGTAAAGGTACTGGAAATAGCTCGCAACGAATATAATGTATCTATGCCTTCGGTAGAGCCGGGAGAACCATTTGTTATTAAACTTCAAATCAAAGAAGAAAAAGGAGCAGCCAATAAATATCGTGATGCGCTAACATAGTGATTAGAGTCATCATAAATATTCTAGTAAATAAGTATGAAACAACGAAAATCATTTTTTGTGGCATTTGCATTGACTTTGTGTGTCGGTGCAAATGCACAAATACCCTTCACTAAAACCGAAGTAAAAAACGACATGAAGCGTGTAGCCGATTGGCAGATTGCTAACCCGAATACCGGATATGAACATGGCGATCTGAATTGGACAAATGCCGCGTTATATATGGGAATGATCGATTGGGCGGAACTGGCCGAGAAGCAAGATAATGATGCCACATATTATAAATGGCTCACAGCTATTGGCCGACGCAATGGTTGGCATCCCGATAAACGTATGTACCATGCTGATGATATTGCCGTTTCCCAAGTTTTTATTGACCTATATCGCAAGTATAAGAATCAGGCCATGCTAAACCCTACTATTGCCCGTGCTGAGTGGGTAATATCTCATCCTTCGAAAGGTTCTTTTGAACTCGATTACAGTAAGGTAGAAACCTTGGAACGCTGGACTTGGTGTGATGCGCTATTTATGGCACCTCCTACTTATACTAAACTTTATGTACTTACGGGAGATAAGAAATACATCCAGTTTATGAATCGCGAATATAAAGTTTCTTACAACTATTTATTCGACAAAGAAGAAAACTTATTTTATCGCGATTGGCGCTATTTTAAACAGCGGGAAAATAATGGCGCTAAAGTATTCTGGGGACGTGGAAATGGCTGGGTACTTGGAGGGCTAACCGAAATGTTACAAGAGTTACCACGTAAAGATAAAAATCGTACTTTCTATGAAAAGCTCTTTATTCTGATGTGCCATCGCATTGCAACACTTCAAAGTCCCCATGGATACTGGCATGCAAGTTTACTCGACCCGGCTTCTTATCCTTCTCCAGAGACGAGTGCTACAGGATTTATTGTGTACGCATTGGCTTATGGTATAAATGAGGGATTATTGAATAGAGAAACGTATCTGCCCGTTGTAGTAAAAGGCTGGAAAGCATTGACTAGTGCTATAGACTTTGATGGCAAGTTGGGCTTTGTACAACCGATCGGTGCCGACCCTAAGAAAGTAACCAGGGAGATGACCGAGGTCTATGGTGTAGGTGCTTTCTTACTAGCTGGTTGCCAAATTTATAAAATGGCAGAATGATTTTTTATTGTATCAAGATAAAAACAGATAGATGCATGTTTAAGATAAACGGACAATATGGTCACATAATTGGGAGAAATTTAGCATTTGAAAGATCCATTTAAAGTTATCTTTGCAAGGCATTAAACTAATACAAAAAACAAATGAATGGAATGTTGATAATAAAACGGATGGCTATCTGTCTGCTTTCTCTCTGGGCTATGACAGTGACGGCTCGCGAGGTTACCTCTTTCAATTCGGGTTGGCAGTTCAAACGGGGGCCCTTTTCTTCGGAGCCCATGCGTGTTGCTGCTCAATGGGACAGTAAATGGAGCGAAGTAGAAATTCCTCATACCTGGAATGCTAAAGATATGCAGGTGAAAGCAGCCTCTTTTTACGAAGGAGTAGGTTATTACAAGAAGAAACAGTTTTTCGGCGAAGAACTGAAAGGGAAGCGTCTCTTTCTGCGCTTTGAAGGAGTAGGTGCCAATGCCGAAGTATATGTAAACAGCAAATTGGTAGGAACGCACAAAGGTGGATACTCGGCCTTTGCCTGTGAAATAGGTACTGCCTTGAGCTGGGGAGTAGAAAATGAAATTATGGTAAAAGCCGATAATACAGCTCGCCCAGATGTAATTCCGGTCAACCATAATCTATTTGGTGTGTACGGCGGTATCTATCGTCCTGTATGGTTGATCGTGACCGAACCGACTAACATTACAGTGACCGATTGTGCTTCTCCGGGAGTGTACATTACACAAAAAGATGTATCGAAGAAATCGGCCGATGTTACCGTAAAGGTTAAGTTAGATAATGGTTCGCTCGCACCTGTTGCGTTGACACTTGAGAATGTGATCTATAGCCGTGAAGGAAAAAAGGTCGATAGTCATAGACAATCGTTCGATCTCACTCCACAAGGTACACAAACGTATAGTTCAACCTTTAAACTTCGTAATCCTCACCTTTGGCAGGGACGTGAAGACCCTTATTTGTATAAAGTTGTTTCTCGCTTGCTTGACGGGAAGCGAATTGTCGATGAGGTGGTACAACCATTAGGTGTACGAAAATACGAGATCGTTGCAGGTAAAGGCTTCTATCTAAATGATAAGAAATATCCAATGTATGGCGTTACTCGCCATCAAGACTGGTGGGGATTAGGTAGTGCACTGAAAAACGAGCACCATGACTTTGATCTGGCTACCATTATGGATGTGGGGGCTACTACAGTTCGTTTTGCTCACTATCAGCAGTCGGAATATCTTTATTCGCGTTGCGATTCATTAGGGTTAGTGATCTGGGCAGAAATACCTTTTGTAAACCGTGTAACGGGTTATGAAACGGAGAATGCACAAAGTCAGCTTCGCGAACTCATCCGTCAAAGCTTTAATCACCCTTCTATCTATGTGTGGGGGTTACATAATGAGGTGTATCACCCACATGAATATACTTCCGCATTGACTCAATCCCTCCATGATTTAGCCAAGACCGAAGATCCCGACCGATATACAGTGGCTGTAAACGGATATGGACATGCAGAACATCCGGTGAATCAGAATGCCGATATTCAGGGGATGAATCGCTATTTTGGCTGGTACGAAAAGAAGATTCAGGATATTGAGCCATGGGTCGAGGGGTTGGAAAAGAACTATCCTTGGCAGAAACTAATGCTAACGGAATATGGCGCTGATGCCAACTTGGATCATCAAACAGAACTATTGGGAGATGCGCTTAACTGGGGTAAGCCTTTCTATCCCGAAACTTTTCAGACTAAAACACACGAATATCAATGGTCTGTTATTGCCAAGCATCCTTACATCATTGCTTCCTATTTATGGAATATGTTCGATTTTGCTGTGCCCATGTGGACACGTGGAGGAGTGGAAGCACGTAACCTAAAAGGATTAGTGACCTTCGACCGAAAAACTAAAAAAGATTCTTATTTCTGGTATAAGGCCAATTGGAGTAAAGAACCTGTGCTTTATCTGACACAACGCCGCAATGTAAACCGGGAGAAAAAGCAGACTTCCGTAACCGTTTATTGTAATGTAGGTACGCCTAATGTATACCTAAACGGGCAACAATTAGCCGGTATCCGCCAAGGCTATACGGCGGTTCATTATGTGTTCGACCAAGTAACATTGAGTGAAGGGAAAAACACGTTAAAAGCCGTCGTAGCTATTGATGGGAAAGAGTTGACCGATGAAATTGAGTGGAACTATACCGGAGAGAAGGAACGGGAAGTCGACTCTAAAGAAAACAAAAATGAACATGCAGGTTGGTAGTTATTCAATGTAATGATCAGATAAGAGATCTATCATAAAAAAAAGGAGCGTTATGCTCCTTTTTTAGTTTAACAAAATTATATGACTTTTTAATATAAACGCAAGGTTATAGAGTCAAAATAACGACCACCGATATATAATTCTCCATTTAATCGACCACTAGATACGTAGGCTCCACGAATCTCACGTGGTTCTGCAACATTTCCATAACTAATGTATATCGTTTGGTCATTGACATGCCATTGAACACGTAGGGTCCGAACAACTTGATCAACTCCAAATGGTGTTAATTTATCTTCACCAAATCCATCTGATCCAAAGTATATGCCACTTTCTAATGGACCTTCTTGGTCAGAGAAACCTAGATCACCAACCCAAGTGCGTCCTACAACACGATCGTAGATCGTTTCGTCACTTTGGCAGGACGAGACCCCGATCAAAAGAGTCAAGAGCAGCACTCCTATCAAAGAAAATTTCATTTTTTTCATATCTTTAAAGTTTAAATTTCTACAAAAATAACACAATTACTAAAAAGAGGAATGTTTCACAGTTACATTTTATATCTTTGTAACTAAATTATATGCATTATCACATGAAACTTCTTTGGCTTGATTTAAACAGCTCATACGCCCATTCTTCTCTTGCTTTACCTGCTATTCATGCACAGACTCAAGAACTGACTGATATAGAATGGAATATTCTATCAGCAACCATCAACGAAAACGTCGGAATGATTGTTGACCAAATCTTTCAACATAAACCCGACTTAATTACAGCGACTTGCTGGTTGTTCAACCACGAAGAACTGATTCATATTTTATCGAGAGTTCATGCACTTCTCCCTCAATGTATCATCGCACTCGGGGGACCGGAATTCCTTGGAGATAATAGATTATTCCTGGAACATCACCCATTTATTCGGTTTGTATTTCGTGGCGAGGGCGAAGAATCGGTTCCGCTCTTTCTGGAAAAGCTATCGAAGAACCTTCAGTTCAACTTCGAAGAAGAAGAGATCCCGGGACTTTGCCTTTTAAAGGCATCGGGGGAATATGTGGATCATGGCATCGCACGGGTGGCCGACTTTAACGGACTGGTCTCCCCTCAGGAGAGTGCGTTCTATAATTGGAGCAAACCGTTTGTGCAGTTGGAAACCACCAGAGGATGTTTCAACACGTGTGCGTTTTGTGTCAGTGGTGGCGAAAAACCGTTAAGGGTGATTCCATTGGAAAAGGTGAAACGCCAGCTTGATCGCATTCACCGGAAGGGGATCAAAAACGTGCGTGTACTCGACCGAACCTTTAACTATAATAATAGACGGGCCAAAGAGATGCTCGACTTATTCAAACAATATGCTCCGGATATCTGTTTTCACCTTGAAATTCATCCGGCTTTGCTTTCTGAGGAGTTAAAGGCTGAATTGAAGACTCTGCCAAAAGGTTTATTACATCTGGAAGCGGGAATACAGAGTTTAAGGGAACCGGTACTGAAGGCTTGCAAACGAATGGGGCATCTCTCGCTAGCTTTAGAGGGATTACGGTTTCTTTGTTCGCTGCCCAATATGGAAACGCATGCCGACCTTATCGCGGGATTACCGTTGTATCGATTGAATGAGATCTTCGAAGATATTAGGGTTTTAGCCGATTTTGGTGCGGGAGAGATTCAGTTGGAATCGTTGAAACTATTACCCGGAACGGAAATGCGTAGACGGGCTGAGGAATTAGGCATTCGTTATTCGCCACTTCCGCCTTACGAGGTGTTGCAAACGAATGAGATTACGCCACAAGAGTTACAAGTCTCGCAACGCTTGTCGCGCCTCTTGGATGGATTTTACAATACACCGGTGTGGCGAAAGATCACGCGACAACTGATTCTTCGTCATGAGGATTTCATTCATAGGCTGTTGGAGGAGCTGACAGAGAAAGATGTGATCGACAACCCCTTGAGTTTGGAAAGACGCGGGTTGATTCTTTACGATTTCTGTAAAAGGAATTATCCACAGGAACTGACGGATGTTTCTATCGCATGGATTGAAGCGGGCATGTCGCTCAAAAAAGCCCCGGCGGAAAGAGTGAGAACGAAACGCCAAGTGCCACCGGAAACATGGACGGTTCTTTCGGGAGAGTATAAAGAGAGCTTGCGACTTTGTTTCTTGCCGGTCGATGACGAGGGCAAAGGGTATTGGTTTGGATTCGAATCGGAGATTCAAAAGGCTGAACCGGTATTCAAGGCGACTAATTTATAAACGAAATAAAAAGGATGCGAACTAGAGTGATCGAGTTCAGCATCAATAAATATGATATAATAATGAAAAATGTGATTAAGGGATTCCGTTTTACGCCCTCTAATTATTCGGATGAGGTAGAAAAAAAGATTCAAAACTATAGAAAAAGAGGGTATAAACTTCCTCCACGAAAGATGTTGCGTACGCCTGAGCAGATCGAAGGGATCAAAGAGAGTGCCAAGATTAATACGGCATTGCTCGATCATATTGCCAAGCACATTCACGAAGGAATGTCGACCGCCGAGATTGATCAATTGGCCTATGATTTTACAACGGCGCATGGGGCTATCCCTGCCCCACTCAACTATGAGGGATTTCCTAAGAGTGTATGCACAAGCATTAATGATGTGGTTTGTCATGGCATTCCGAGTGAACACGAGATTCTAAAGAGTGGGGACATCATTAATGTGGATGTGTCGACCATCTATAACGGTTATTTTTCCGATGCTTCGCGTATGTTCATGATTGGCGAGGTCAGTCCGGAGATGCAAAAGCTAGTTCGGGTGACTAAAGAGTGCCTGGAAATTGGTATCGAGAAAGCTCAGCCATGGGCACAATTGGGCGATGTCGGTGCGGCTATTCAGAAGCATGCTGAACAGAATGGATTCAGTGTGGTGCGCGACCTCTGCGGACATGGTGTGGGAGTCAAATTTCATGAAGAGCCTGATGTGGAACACTTTGGACGACCTGGAACAGGGATGTTGATTGTGCCGGGCATGACGTTTACTATCGAGCCGATGATCAACATGGGAACGTATGACGTCTTTGTGGATGAGAATGACGAGTGGACCGTTTGTACCGATGATGGTCTCCCTTCTGCACAGTGGGAAAATATGCTGCTGATCACCGAAACGGGAAATGAAATCTTAACTTACTAAGCGAAGTTATAATGGACTAAATAAAGTCCTAACGAACTAAAGACTAACAAGAGTATAACGGACTAAATTGATCGTATTCGATCTATCATTATGGAATTAATCTTACTCACTATCATCTTGGCCTGCTTGGTCGTGATCTTGATTCTTCTGCTGACCAAGAAAAATAATCAGGCGGAATTCGAATCGGCTTTACGCACGCAGATGCAGGAAAACCGTGAAGAGCTGAATCGCAGTCTCAGAGAGTTACGTATGGAATTGACTCAGACCTTAAATCAGAGCATGCAACAGATGTTGGATGCTTTGCATAAGAATATGATGGCTACTAACGAACTCCAAAGACAGAAGTTCGACACGATGGGACGCCAACAGGAGGCGCTTCTTCAATCGACAGAGAAGCGTCTGGACGATATGCGTCTGATGGTGGAAGAGAAACTCCAAAAAACTCTGAATGAGCGCATCGGACAATCGTTTGAGATTGTCCGGTCGCAATTGGAGAATGTGCAGAAGGGGTTGGGTGAGATGAAATCTCTGGCACAAGATGTTGGGGGACTCAAAAAGGTGCTAAGCAATGTGAAGATGAGGGGTACTTTTGGTGAAGTGCAACTGGGAGCGTTATTGGAGCAAATGATGAGCCCTGAGCAATATGATGCGAATGTCAAGACCAAGAAGAGTGGTAGTGAGTTTGTGGAGTTTGCCATTAAGTTACCGGGAAAGGATGAGGATCAGACCACGGTTTATCTGCCGATTGATGCGAAATTCCCGAAGGATGTATACGAGCAATATTACGATGCCTTCGAGGCAGGCGATGCGGCTTTAATGGAATCGTCGGGTAAACAGTTGGAGACGACCATCAAGAAGATGGCTAAAGATATTCACGACAAATATGTGGATCCACCGTTTACAACGGACTTTGCCATTCTATTTTTACCCTTCGAGAGTATTTATGCTGAAGTGATTCGCCGCACGGCTCTCATCGAAACCCTACAAAAAGAATATAAGGTGGTGGTTACCGGGCCAACCACTCTAGGCGCTATCTTAAATAGTTTGCAAATGGGATTCCGGACATTAGCGATACAGAAACGAACCGGGGAGGTTTGGAATGTATTGGGTGCCGTAAAGACAGAGTTCGGAAAGTTCGGCGGTTTGCTGGAAAAGGTTCAGAAGAATCTGCAAAATGCAGGTGATCAATTGGAAGAGGTCATTGGCAAACGCACGCGGGCCATCGAACGAAAGCTCCGTCAAGTGGAGAAATTACCGGATCACGAGAGTCGCAACCTCCTTCCTTTGGATGGCGACGAGGAAGATTAAGCCAATTCTTGGGCTAACTTACGGCAAGCGAGCCGATCGACTTTTCCGTTGTCTGTTAATGGGATGATATCGGTCAGCAGGATACACTTGGGCGAATGATAAAGAGGCAGTAAGGCTTTCATCTGCTCCATCAAGTTGTTCAGATGATCTGCACGATCCGCATTAACTGCACGACTATCCGCATTGGCTACACTATTAGCATTAGCGGCATCAACCGACTGAGCTATACTAACCGACTGAGCTATACTAACCGACTGAGCTATACTAACCGACTGAGCTGCATCAACCGACTGCGCCAGCAACAAGACGACAGCCTCTCCCAATCGATCGTCGGGAATAGAGGTGATCGCAAATGGGCGATCAATCAACGAGCGGAGTTGTTCTTCGACCACTTCTATCTGAACTTTTATACCACCACTATTGATGACATTGTCTAAGCGTCCGATCACACGAAATCGGCCATCGGCACAAAGTTCGGCCACGTCGTTGGTCTGCAACGGGGTATCACAAAGACCGGGTGCATTGATCACCAAGGCTTGATCGACGGATAACGATAGCGTCACTCCGGAAAAAGGTCGATAATAAGCATCCGCTTCCGGACCATTAATCCTTCTCAACGCAATGTGAGAAAGGGTCTCCGTCATGCCGTAGGTCGAATAGATGGGATGAGGCAACAAGCGAAGTTGTGCTTCTAGGTCGCGACTAATGGCTCCCCCACCAATGATCAGGCGACCGATACGACTCAGACGCGCTTTGGTTTCGGGCTGATTTAAGGAAGTGTACACTTGCAAGGGTACCATGGCCGCAAAATCGATTGGTTGGTCAACGTGTTCCAACGGAGAACCACTTGCAGGGCGAACCGTGAGATGCAAACCGGCAACGAGCGCGCGAACCACCATCATCATCGCTCCAATGTACCGTAGATTCATGCAAAGCAAAGCCGACTCTCCGGGTTGTAAGTTTAAAAAGGTACAAGTCATGCAGGCACTCTCTATCATGCGATCTTTGCGGACCTCGTATCGTTTGGGAGTTCCTGTCGATCCGGAGGTTTGTACCGTCAGCTTTTCGGAATCATCGAACCAACGCTGTAGGAAGGTAAAGAGTTCCCGCTTTTCGGCGGAAAGGGTTCGATCGGAGTCGCCTGTCCACCGACGAATCTCTTCCGGAGTATAGCGCCGTCCGTCCAACCACAACCGTTGATCGTCTCTATTCATGATCAGCTGTGCCATACCACAAACAGTCTTTACGTATTTCTAATGGGAGATCAATATTATCGGTAAACAGGAGTCCTGTGCCTAATCCTTGAGGCATTAAGTTCGGATAAGTAGCACACCATTGAGCAATGGCATTCAGTCCGACATTCGACTCTAAAGCGGAGGTGATCCACCATCCGATGTTTCGTTGCTCGGCCGCTCTAATCCATTCCGCACTTCCTCTCATGCCGCCATGTAGAGAAGGTTTAAGAACGATATAATGAGGATGAAGGGCATCCAATAGGTTCCCTTTTTGTTCCCAAGTGTGCCAGCCGATCAGTTCTTCGTCGAACGCAATAGGCAAAGGCGATAATTCGGTCAACCGCGCCATCTCCTCCCATTGTCCGGCCCGAATAGGTTGCTCAATGGAATGAAGATCGAACTCGGACAGCTGTTTTAATCGATCAAGCGCCACATGGGGCTCAAAGGCACCATTGGCATCGACTCTCAATTCAATCTCCTTGGCCGAAAAAGCCGAACGAATATGTCGCAATAAATCCAATTCTTGTTCAAACGCTATGGCTCCTATTTTCAATTTGATACAACGATAATTCTCTGCAACTTTCTTTTCGATTTGAGCCAGCATCTCCCGATAATGGCCCATCCAGATTAATCCATTAATCGGAATACCTTGTTCACCACGCGAGAAAGGAGTGTCAAAAAGCGCCAAACTACCTTTAGTCAGGTGAAGGAAAGCCGTTTCCAGACCAAATAACATCGAAGGAAAAGCTCTTAGGGATTCGGCATCATAGACGCCATCGTGCTGTTCGACGGATCGACAAATTGCTCGAAGTCTCTCTTCGTAATCGGGATAGTCGTCGCAACTTAGCTGAGGCAAAGGCGCACACTCTCCTATCCCAACTCGACCGGGATAGTCTGACGAGGTGACCTGAATATACCAAACCTGCCGGGTGGTATAAACACCACGTGAGGTTCCGGCAGGAGATTTAAAATGTAATTGTTTAGGCACAACGGCCAACTGACAATTCATGACTTTATGTTTTAGACTTGACTTCTCTCTCCCAAGCGACTATGGGAATTTAGGGTATTGCTTAAAGTTTGGTTTACGTTTTTCAAGAAAAGCATGCTTTCCTTCTTGAGCTTCATCGGTGAGGTAATATAACAAAGTCGCATCACCCGCCAATTCTTGGATACCCGCTTGTCCATCCAATTCGGCATTCAATCCGGCTTTAATCATGCGAAGAGCTAACGGACTAAGCAGCATCATCTCTTCAGCCCATTGTACATATTCATCTTCCAATTGTTCCAACGGCACCACTTTATTCACTAATCCCATTTCAAGGGCTTGTTCGGCATTGTATTGACGACAAAGGAACCAAATCTCACGCGCTTTTTTCTGTCCCACAACACGAGCCAAATAAGAGGCCCCAAAACCGGCATCAAAACTACCCACACGTGGACCGGTCTGACCAAAGATGGCGTTCTCAGAAGCAATCGACAAGTCGCACACCACATGCAACACATGTCCCCCGCCAATCGCATAACCATTGACCGCAGCAATGACCGGTTTCGGAATGCTACGAATCTGTTTCTGCACATCAAGCACACTCAAACGAGGTATGCCATCCTTACCAATATAGCCGCCGCGTCCCTTTACGTTCTGATCGCCACCCGAACAAAACGCTTTATCACCGGCACCGGTTATCACAATCACGTCAATATCACCTTCCTCGCGACAGATGCGAAGTGCATCACTCATCTCAGCGGTTGTAGTCGGTGTAAAGGCGTTACGGTAACGTTCGCGATTGATCGTAATTCGAGCAATGCCATTATAATAATCAAATAGAATATCTTCATATTCTCGGATCGTCGTCCATTCTCTTTGAGCCATAATCTCTATTATTAGTGTGAATTATTTAATTTTATAAGTTCTTCAGTTGTTGATAATAATCTTTCAAGATGCGAGCATCTTTGTTCTTATTCGTAAACACCTCTAGTAAAAGAGGTTTCTCAGTCTCTTCCGGCTGCGTGAAGAACGTCATTGCTTCTTCCAACTCTTCCTCGTGTTCGACCATTTTATAGATAAACCCACGCTCCTCGGCCCAACCTTTCGCCGAGGTCTTATGCACGGCCGTAATATATTTATGCGAGGTACCAGACATCTCTAATCCCGGCAAGGTGTGGAAGATTTCCCCTCCACCATTATTCAACAAAAGAATACGTAGATTAGGCTTAATGGTTGTCAGCCAAAGTGCATTCATATCATAAAAGAAACTTAAATCGCCTATCGCCACAAAGTTCAGCTTATCGGAAGCGGCAGCATAACCAATGGCAGTCGACAGCGATCCGTCGATCCCATTAATTCCACGGTTACAGCAAACTTCAACTGTCGAAGGCAGTGCATACAGTTGGGCATAGCGAACCACCGAGCTATTAGCGAGGTGTAACGCACACTCTGGCGGTAAAGCCTTCATCATTTTCTCAACCACGGTCATCTCCGAGTAAGCGAACGAAGGTTCCGGAATCGTGTTGGAGAAATTCTCCCAAAGTTGTGGGTAAACCGGCGTACGGGTGTCCAACAATCCGGAAATCTTTTCTAAGAATTCAAAAGGGTCCATCTCAATCACCGTTGTCAACGTGCCATACAAATCGACAATCTGCCCATCCTTTGCCACATGCCAATGCTCTCTAGGTGGATGTTTCCGAAGGAATTTCTTCAACCGCTTCGACACCACGTGTCCACCATAAGTAATCAACAATTGAGGGGCCATCTGCTCAGCCTTTTCGTCAGATAAGGCCACCACTCCGGCATCAAAATTCTTAATCGGCAAGCCGGGTACGGTCTGGTTTCCCAGATGCTCTGTCAGCCAAACAAAATGCTTATATAAAAGTTTCGTATATCGTTTCTCAAACAAATAGATCAAGTTCATCTGACCAACCACAATCATCCGTTTGCTGTATTGGTTCAAACGATCGATCAAATCATTATAATCGCGATCGTAAACGTTCAATCCTTGATAACGAGTCATCACACGCACCTCAGGCAATTGTTCGGTTGTAAAATTAAACAGAGGCTCCGAAATTGGGACATTGATATGCACCGGTCCTTTCCCATGATGTTGCGTTTCAAGTATCGCCTCATTAATCAATCGGTTACAGTACCAATCGTCTTCATCCGTATGCACCTCGGGCAAATTGACCGAGCAACGCACCATACTCCCGAATACTCCGGGTTGTGGCATCGTCTGTCCATCCATCTGACCGATCCAAGCCGCAGGTCGATCGGCCGAGATGACCACTAACGGGACTTGTTGATAATAAGCTTCTGCTACAGCCGGATATAGGTTGACCAACGCACTTCCGGAAGTACAGCACACTGCTGCCGGTTGCCCCCCATTTAACGCTAATCCCAAAGCAAAAAACCCGGCACTCCGCTCATCTGTAGCCGGATAGCAGGTAAACTCCGGATGAGTCGACAAGGTATGCACCAAAGGAACATTCCGACTCCCCGGGCATAATACCACCTTCGTGATCCGATGAGCCTTTAATAAAGCCACCAGTTGAAGTACATTTCTTTTATCTGTAAACATAAGCAGGATGATTAGTCTATATCTCAGTAAAAAACAATTCTCTCAGACCATAAATTACAGTCTTTTATTCATGAAATAGAAATTCTTTTCATGGTTTGCAACTTCTTCTCCGTCTCTGTCCATTCATCGGCTAGATTAGAAGAGGCTAATAGTCCACCTCCGGCATAAAGTGTCAACTCTTTATCGCCAATCTGCATGCAACGCAAATTCACATAAATATCGGTTTTCCCTTTCGGATTAAGCCAACCAACAAATCCGGAATAATATCGGCGATCGTATCCTTCATGATCAAGAATAAACTGATAAGCCGATTCTTTAGGCAAACCACAAACTGCGGGTGTGGGATGAAGCAAGGCTAACAAATCGCCAAGCAACTGTTCGTTGGACAAGCAAAAGTCGAATTCAGTTTTCAGATGCGACAACGTCCCGGCAAAAGCAGGGAACGGGCCTCTCTCATGGGGTAAAATACCTAATGAATGCAATTGCTTACGAATGTATTGTGCCACAAACTCTTGTTCTTGGCGGTTCTTCTCGTCCCATTCATCGGGCAAGACTCCGTTGATAATCGACTGAGTGCCGGCTAATGCCACCGTATAATAGTTCAGTCGTTCACCCGATAAAAGGACTTCCGGAGTACTCCCTAGCCAAACTCCGGTTTGTGGAGTATAAGCCAGATAAACATACGAATGGGTATACATCCCGCAAGCCGTAAAAAAAGCAGAGAGTAATCCAAACGATGAATCCCGTTGAATCGTTTGCGAACGGGAAAGCACTAATTTATCAAAACGCCTGCCATGTAATGCCTTGATAAACGTCGTAAAACACGATTGGTAGTCATCAAAGCACTGTTCCTCTTTGGACCATAAGAGGTGATCAGTGTCCTCTTTGTCATTTTGAACATCCCCCATCGGCAAATCATAACTCATCACCTCATCGGGCTGTATCAAAACAACCGGGCAGTTCTCAGTTACCCGAAATGGAGCAACAATAAATCCGCATGTACCATTTAAATCCTTTATATCTTGATAAGTCTGTACGTTTACATTCGTCGACTGAGTCAGAAAACTAAACTTCTTCTCACCCGGAATTCGATAAAAAGCAAACGATCGACCTTCACGAATAAAGGCTTCTAAATCGGTATCTATATTCAAAAATTCTTCTGTCATCTTTTCTTCATCACACTATTGACCACTCGAACAGAAGAAACCAGTTTATTCGTTGAAGTAAAAACATCGATATTCCAGATATGCGATGAGCGGCCTTTATGCACCATCGTTCCCACAGCACGCACCGTATCCCCTTCATGAGCTGAAGAGATATGGTTACCACTCACTTGCATCCCAACCACAATTTCATCGGGTTGACACAGAATCATCGATCCTAATCCCGCAACCGTCTCAGCCAAAGCTAAGGTTGCACCGCCATGCAGAATACCAAATGGTTGACGTGTTCGTTCATCAACCGGCATTGTGGCCTCTACTCTGTCTTCGGAAGCATAAGTATATTGGATACCTAAATTACCCATCAAAGCATGCGCAGCTTGCGCATTCAGTTGGTCAAGAGGAATCTCAGACGGATGAACTTCGGCCAGAATGGCTTTTTCAACAGCGACCGCTACCCCATCTTCCTCATTGGAAACCGTAATCCAATCGGCGCAAGCTTTCACCGAATCGATGGCATTGCCCATAGCAACACTCAAACCGGCCATTTGCAACATCGCTACATCACAGACACCATCACCAATAGCCATCACTTCATCTCTGTTAATATTCAGAAGCTCAAGTAAAGCACCTAAAGAATTTGCTTTATCAATGCCACAAGGCACTACTTCTAAATAGTAATCTTCCGATCGAAACACATCCAACGCGCCATTAAGACGTTTCTTCCAGTGTGTTTCAAGATCAATAAGTTTATCTAAGTCGTCGCTCACCAGCATACATTTACACGGAGCAAAATCAATGGCCGTAGAGAATTCCTCTTCGCCAACGACCACCATCCCATTCAATGCAGCCTCACGACACACATGTTCATTTTCAGGCCGATTAGTCACCACTTCGTTCTCATTATAAGTCAAAATGGCAAAATCATTCTTTCGAGCCTTTTTTTCCAAATAAGGCAGCATTTCCGGATTAATCCGCCGTTGAAACAGCAGTTCTCCGTTACTAGCCTTCATGATCTGTCCTCCATTGTAAGAGATCACAAACCCATCATAGTTCCCCAACTCCAATCGTTTAGCCAATGGCATCAAACCATACGTCGGGCGTCCGGAAGCCAATACAATACGCACTCCCATTTGCTGCACCTTCAAGAGCGTAGCCAGTGTGCGTTTACTGATCTCTTTCGCTTCATTTAAAAGCGTTCCGTCTACATCAAGTACTAATAATTTATACTTCATAGCTTCACTGGTTTCGTTATATAATACAAAGGTAAAAAAATGCATGTAGCTTGAAAAGCAAAATCAAAAAAAAAGCTATCCCGAACTAACGAGATAGCTTTAAATAATTATTTCTCAGCAGAGCAGTCTAGAACCAGCTACCTGCATTATAGGAACTTTCTACACGATCTTCAACATCATTTGGTAAATTGTGGAAGAAGTCGATTCCTGTCTTTTGTTCCAAAGCATCAATAGAGATAGCATAACTTGCAATTGAAGAGCTACTATATCCTTTTTGATCGATATAGAAAGCCATTGCCTTATACTGCCCGCCTCTTAACGATAAAAGCGCCATGAAATAATGACGTGGAACAGCAACATGATTTCCGGTGTATTCAAGAAGCGTGCCATCAGCTATAGTCCCATCGATTTGTCCACCTTTAACCACATATAATGTATCGCTTGCGTTAAGCCCACCAGCCCAGCTACGTACTTTTTCTTCCATTTGATTCCATATTCCACCATTAAACTTGATGATCTGGGGACTCATATTAGAATAATAGAAAGTTTGCTGATTAGCCTCTCTTGTCAAATAACGATCGGCCGATGCCACCAAGTGTCCACGATTATAAGGGCTATCATAATCACTATTATAAGTACGGTATGCCGAAGGAATATTAGGATCTTGCCCCCAATCATCGGTACGACTAGTGTTTTTCTGGTTGTTTACATTATCAAAGAAAAAAGCAACCCAACGCGTATGCTTCTTAGTGCAGTCATATTCGGCACTGTAATTGATACACGATTTACCATTATAATTTACTGTATGTGTATAGAATAAATTATCAGCTCCACCTTTTAATTTCGGCATTTCAATACGTCCGGCATAACCAGAAGGCTTTTCTGGGTCAGGGTTAGTTGGATCAGTCGGATCTGGATCAGTTGTAGATCCATCACCTTTAAGTTGTTTAATGCGAAGCTCTTTTTTATTTTCTCCAGATATGATTGTAACCAATGCATTTCTTTCTTCTGTCGCACTATTAGCGTGAATTTTACCAACTATAGTTGCATTCCCTACACCAGAGGTTCTATTGAAAACACACCATTTTTCGTTTGCTTCAATTTTCCACTCGCCATCCGATTTGATAGTCAAAAAGAAACTACCACCTTGTGATTTGATTTCATTGTTTGTCAGGTCTGTTTCTGCTGTAAAGTCGGAATTAATCAACGGCTCATTTTTCTCATCCCCATTACAAGCTCCAATCATTATTGATACCATCATCAACAACAGAGCCTTTAACATACTTTGTCTCATGTTTTATTAAAACTCTTTTAATTTATAAATAGAAGTTATTTCATCTCTTTAACAAGATAGATAATAACCGGTAAATGATCGCTATAGCCATTAAGCCATACTCCCCCACCAAAAGTACGTAATGGGGTACCTTTATATTGGCCTGTTTCTTGGAACATAAAATTACGTCTAAAGATTTCATTTTTATAATACTTCAACGTTGTTCTGTCATCTCCAAGCAGATTTCCACTTATCACAATTTGGTCAAACAAATTCCAACGGCCTCTATACATTAACGTCCCGGTACCTTTCTTCAAGGTATCCCACCATGGATTATATAAGTCGGTCGCTCCGACATCCTTCATTTTACGTTTAGCCCCTAATGAAACAGACATACTCTTATCCATTGGGTCATCATTCATATCACCCATAATAATCACTTTTGAATTAGGATATGCAGCCATCAAAGAATCTTTCAATACACGTACTTGTTCTCCAGCTCTTTCTCTAGCAGGAGAAGTTGCACCGCGAGAAGGCCAATGGTTTACAATCAAATGAACTTTCTCATCCGCCATCATTCCGCTAGCAATCAGAAAACCACGTGTTTTATGTATAGTGTCGTTTATATAAACATAAGGAACAAGTTTACTTTCTTGTAATTCAAAGAATTTCGGATTATAAAGAAAGGCACAATCTACCCCACGTTTATCTTCTCCTTCATAGTGTATAATTTTATAACCCCTAGACGAAAGTGAAGGTTGTTTCAACAAGTCTTCCAAAACTCTGCGATTTTCAACTTCCGAAAGTCCAATAACAGCAGATCCCATCGGTAATTTATCTGTAGCAAGAAAAGATAAGATCTCCGACATATTCTTTAATTTGGACTCATATTTCATAGAATTCCATTTATTCTTACCATCAGGCAAATATTCGTAATCATTTTTACCTGAATCATGAATGGTATCAAACAAATTCTCCAAATTATAAAAAGCCACACTATAAAGAGCATATCTCTTTTCTTGGGCATAGTTTGTCATTGAAAAAGCCAATAACAAACTTAAAAATATTAATTTCCTTTTCATTACATTATATTGTTTTACTGTTTAATAACATTGCATTTGTTTGACAAATATCTGAAAAGAAAACGAAAAATCAGCTGTTTTCTGCATTTTTTCTGCATTTTTTTCATGTTATGTCCTTTTTTTTTTGTTTTTTTGTAATTCCATTCCTTTTTTTCTAAAGGGATATTATTGAAAATGAATTAATACGAATTAACACTAATATTTTTAATTATGAAACAGAGATTAGGAATAGCGATCGCGTTATTTTGTCTTTCCCCTGCAATCTTTGCGCAACAGAAAGTTCAAAAAAATGCTCGTGAAGACAATTCATCTTTCACATTCACAGAATCGCAATTAAACGAAGACGATGATGCTATGCAGAGTATTTCGGCTTTTGTTTCTTCCAACAACGACGTGTATTTGTCAAATGTCGGCTATTTATTTAGTCCAATGAGATTTCGTGTCAGAGGATACAACTCTCAATACAATGACATGTACATCAATGGAGTTCAGTTCAACGACGCAGAAACCGGACGTTTCAGTTACGGATTGATCGGCGGATTAAACGATGCAACCAGAAACAAAGAAGGAATCAGCCCATTTGAGATGAATAACTTCACCTATGGTTCTATTGGTGGATCTACAAATATCAACGTAAGAGCAAGTCAATATGGAGCGGGATCAAAATTAACCCTATCAGGATGTAACCGCAACTACCTTTTACGTGGCATGTATACTTATTCAACAGGTTTAATGAATAACGGTTGGGCTTTTACCGGTTCAGTCGGTTACCGTTGGGCTAACGAAGGTGTTATTGAAGGTACATTCTATAATGCGCTTTCATATTTCTTTAGCTTAGAAAAAGTGTTCAACGACAAACACAGTTTATCATTTACAACTTGGGGTGCCCCAACAGAGAGAGGACAACAAGGAGCATCAACCGAAGAAGCTTACTATTTAGCTAATAGCCACTACTACAACCCAAACTGGGGTTACCAAAACGGAGAAAAAAGAAATGCACGTGTTGTACGTTCTTTCGAACCTTCTTTAGTAACAACATGGGATTTCAACATTAACAAAAAGAACAAATTGACGACTTCTTTAGGTGCTAGGTATAGTAACTATGGAACAAGTGCTCTCGGATGGGGTGGAAATGCTTCTGATCCACGTCCGGATTACTACAAGAAATTACCTAGTTCTGTGTTTAATGTTTACGATAAAGATTACACTCCGTCTGCCGATGAGTTAGCTTCATTCCACTACGTTACAGACAATTGGAGAAACAATAAAGCTGCTCGCCAACTAGATTGGGATATGATGTACTTTACCAACCAACAAGCTAATGCTTTAAATAAAGAAACATTATATTATTTAGAAGAACGCCACAATGACCAATTGGCATTCAACTTAAACTCGGTATTGAACCATAACATCAATGAACATAACACGATTCTTGCTGGTGTTCATTTCAGTTCAACAAAAGGTATGCACTATAAAAAGATGAAAGATCTTCTAGGTGGCAACCTTTATACTGATATCGACAAGTTCTCTGTTCGCGATTATGGCTATAACTCACCTATTATCCAAAACGACTTGGACAATCCTAACAAAAGAATCAGTGAAGGTGATAAATTTGGCTATAACTATAATGTATACGTCAATACACAAAGTGCTTGGTTACGCTATCAAGGTAACAAAGATAAATTCAATTATTTTGCAGCCGGTAAAATAGGATCGACACAAATGTTCCGTGACGGTTTAATGAGAAACGGTCGTGCTCCTCAAAAATCATTAGGAGAAAGTGGTACTGCCAAATTCCTTGAAGGAGCAATCAAAGCCGGAGCAACATATGCCATCAATGGAAATCATTCTATTGAATTAAATGCTAGCTATGAAAACCGCGCACCATTAGCATACAATGCGTTCATCGCACCACGTATCAAAAACGACTTCGCAAAAGGATTAAAAACAGAAAAGATCTACAACGGCGAACTTAGTTATCGTTTCAGCACACCGGTTATCACAGGACGAATCAGCGGATATTATACCCGATTCAATGATCAAGTTGAAATGGATGCATTCTACAATGATAACGAAGCTCGTTTCACTTACTTATCAATGAACGGAATCGATAAAGAAAACTGGGGAGTCGAACTTGGAGCAACTATCAAAATTACTCCTGAACTATCGATGACTACGATTGCGACATGGTCGGATGCTCGCTATATGAATAACCCTGAAGCTGTACGTACTTACGAGAGTGAAAGCGAATCAAACATCGACCGCGTTTATTGCAAAGGTTTAAAAGACAACGGTACTCCTCTTTCTGCTTATAGCTTAGGATTAGATTACAATGTTTCTGGTTGGTTCTTTAACGTCACCGGTAACTACTACCACCGTGTATATCTTGACTTCTCAACTTATCGTCGTCTAGGTAGTGTTTTAAGTAAGAACAATGGTGGTACAGTAGATGCTAACGGCAACCCAGTTGCTCCAGCTATTCCAGAACAAGAACAACTTGATGGTGGTTTCATGTTGGACGCTTCTGTCGGAAAACTCATTCGTTTGAAGAATGGTCATAGCTTAAGTATCAACTTCAGCGTTAATAACATTTTGAACAATACTAACCTTCGTACAGGTGGGTATGAACAAAACAGAGATGATAGCTACGAAGACGGTTCTGAGCGTACTTATGTTTTCTCTAAAAACTCAAAATATTATTATGCACCGGCATGCAATGCTTTCCTAAATATAGGATACAGATTCTAATATCCAATGCCTCATAAAAACAAGTAATATGAAAAAAATAACATCTATTTTATTAACCGGCATCTTGACACTTTCTGTTGGATTGACTTCCTGCATGGATGATTTCGATACTCCTAATACAGAAAACACATACGGTAATAACAATATAAATAAAGAACGCACCATTTCGATTGCGGATCTTAAAACGAAATATAAAGACATTATCTCCACAAACGGTTTGCAGCAAATTGCGGAAGATACACGTATTGTTGCAGTCGTTGTAGGCGATGATGAAAGTGGAAATATCTACAAACAACTCATCGTTAAAGATGAAACCGGAGCTATCGTTGTTGGAATCAATTCAACAGGTATTTACGCCGGATGTCCTGCAGGTCAAAAGATTGTCATTGACTGCAAAGACCTATACATTGGTGGATACGGCAAACAAGCCCAACTAGGTACAACCTACCAAGGTGCTATTGGACGCATGGATTTTGCAACTTGGCAAAAACATGTTAGACTTCTAGATAAACCAAGCTTGGATTATGCAGAACTAACACCAGAAATCTTCACTGCAGAAACACTTAAAGCGTATGACCAAGATAAAGCTCCAATATTAGTGACGTTCGAAAATGTTAAAATTGTGGAAGCTGACGGTGATGCCATTTTTGCACCTGATGCAGAAAAAGACGGAGGTAATGGTGTTAATCGCACTTTAGAATTGGATAAGTCTACTACTTTGACTTTCCGCACAAGTGCATATGCTAATTTCTCTAATGACATCATGCCTACCGGTAAAGTGAATGTTACGGGTATCTTAAGCCGCTATAATAGTTCTTGGCAAATTGTAGCTAGAACTGCTAACGATATTAAAACCAATAACTAATTCAATTATAATTAATTAATCATGAAGAAAATTTTTAATAGCCTTTTATTGGCTGTATTGGCACTAGCCACATTTAGTTGTAGTGATGTACCTTCTCCTTATGACATTAATGAGGGTGGAGGCACGCTAACTGGCGAAGGCACAAAAGAAAACCCTTACGACATAGCATCAGCTATGAAGAAACAAGACAATTCGGAAGCTTGGGTTATGGGATACATTGTAGGTGCAGTAAATGACATCAGCATTGAAACAAGTGCTGTATTTACTGCTCCATTTACAAAAAGCAGTAACATTCTTATTGCTGCTTCAAAAGATGAAACAGATTACAAGAAATGTATTGCTGTTCAACTCTTAACTGGTGACGTTCGTTCTGCTTTAAACCTTCTTGATCATGCAGATAATTTAGGAAAAGCAGTTATCATCTCAGGAAAGCTAACAAAATACTTCGGCGTAGCAGGTATCAAAGAAACATCTGCAGCAATTCTTGACGGAGTGGAAATTGGTGGTAGTGGTCCTGTTGACGGAAATAATCCATTAGGTCTATCTGATGCCAATCCGGTAAACACATTCTCTGCTAACTTTGAAAATGTAGTAGACAAGACAGACTATGCTTTGACAGGATGGTCGAATGCTTACGTTCAAGGAAACAGAAAATGGCAAGGAACTGTATTTAATACAGATAAATATATCAAAGCAACAGCTTACGGAACCACAGAAGGCCAAGTTTATGAAACATGGTTTGCGACTCCTGCATTCACTGTAAATAATGTAAAAGACAAAAAGATCCTTTTCGACTGTAGCGTTGCATTCTATGTTGAAACATCTTCATTAAAAGTTTACTTCCTTGAGTTGGTGAACGGCGTAATGAACAAAACAGAAATCAATGTAGCAGGTATTCCTATCACAGGATCATATGTTTGGTCTAAAGACTTAACAATTGACTTAACTCCGTTTGCCGGAAAAGTTGGTTTCATTGGCTTCCAATACATTGGCCAAGGAGGTAAGAGTTCTGCAACTTACTGCTTAGACAACATCAGAACAAGCGATGTTCAAGGTGGTGGACAAGAACCTCCAACTCCTAGTGATAAGGTTGTTGTAACAGCCAATCAAGCTTACGTAGAGTCATTTGCGACCAACCAAGGTGCATTTACAATCAAAGACGTTACTTTACCTACAGGTTCTACATACGTTTGGCAATGGTCTACAAGCTATATGAAAGCAAGTGCATATATTGGGGGTCAAAACTTAGCATCTGAAAGCTGGCTAGTTTCTCCGGTATTGGATTTATCTCAAATTTCTGATGCAACCTTAACATTCGATCACGTTAACCGTTTTGCAGGAAGCAATGCAACAGACTTTACTTTATGGATTTCTGAAGCAGGAAAAGACGCATGGACACAATTAACTATTCCTACATTCTCTGATGGAGCGAGCTGGACTTTTGTACCTGCTGGAGAAATCAGCCTTAAGAGCTACGTAGGTAAGACTGTACAAATTGCATTCAAATACATCAGCACCACTACAAAAGCTGGAACATGGGAAATTAAAAATGTAAAAGTAGCTGTTCCAGGAAATACTGGTGGCGGAGGTGAACCAACAACAGGTAATCTTGTTGCTAATCCAGGATTTGAGAATTGGACAGACGCTTTAGCAGCTAGCTGGGATAACGCCACATATAACACAGGAGTTACTAAATCAACAAACATCAAACATGGTGGCTCAAACTCTGCAATGCATACTGCGCCAACAGCATCAGGTAATTTCAAGATTCAACAAGAAGTTTCAGTTGAAGGTGGAAAAACCTACAAGATTTCATATTGGTTCTTAGATAATGATGCTAATGCCAAATCTCGCATTTGGTCAACTTGGCTAGCAACCGGATCTGTATTGACAGACAACAAAACAGAGCTACAGCCTGGTACCTATTCTACCGATAACGCAGAATGGCAACAAGTGACTTTCCAAATCCAAGCTCCAGCTACTGCAGATAAATTCCGCTTTGAAGTGAGAACTTACAAAGACAACGCAGGCGGCGGATTCGTATATTATGATGACTTCGAAATTTCTGAAGTTAAATAATCAAATTCTTATAAAAAGACTAGGGGGTTATTCTTATAACCCCCTTTTTTTCCCTATATCACTACATTAAAATGAATAAATATCTTAAAACATTAGCCTATTCCTGTTTTCTGGCAACTATTCTTGCTTTTTCTTCTTGCAGCAAAGGTTCAGAAGATCCGATTGGCCCTTCTACTCCGGCAGGACCTATTGAACTTCCAGCTTTACAAAGTGGAGAATCGAATTTATTTATTTCACATAAGACCAGATTTAATGGGCGTGAAACGACAACATATAGCTTAGAATACGACTGTAGCAAGAAACATGCACGCTGGGTCGCTTTTCGATTTGATAATCAGACGGGACAAAAAAACACCGGACGAAATGAGGACTTTGAACCAGACCCATCTATTCCGTATCAATACCAACGTGTTCAATCGGATTTTGGACAAAAAGGATATGATCGCGGGCATATTTGCGCTTCTGAAGATCGTGTCTATAGTATAGAAGCTAACATACAGACCTTTTACTACTCAAATATGAGTCCGCAACGCAACAGCTTTAATGCAGGTATATGGGTCAACCTCGAACAAAAAGTTCAAACCTGGGGAAGAAGTAATACGTTTAGAGATACTTTATATGTTGCCAAAGGAGGCACAATCGACAAAGATAATCAAGTACTCACTTACATTAGCGGAGATAAAAGTAAGCCTGTTCCTAAATATTATTTTATGGCATTGCTTTGTAAAAAAGGAAATGGATATAAAGCCATTGGATTTTGGCTTGAACACAAAACTTATCCTACCCCCTATAATCTATCTGAGCAGGTGATTACCATTGACAAGTTAGAGGAGCTAACAGGCATTGACTTCTTCCATAATCTTCCTGATAAATTAGAAAATGCTGTTGAATCTCAAGTTGAGCCATCTTCTTGGCCAAACTTATAACGTCTAAACCATAGCACTCGTCTGATAAAATCATTGATAAAATCTCCCATAAATTACAATAGCTAATTTATGGGAGATTTTTGTTTATGAAACCTCTTTCCTGACTTTCCTTAACGCTTTTTATCTAATCTCCTATTGATTTCCTTTACAAGAACAATTACCTTTGTTAAGTAAAGCTAATTTGTTTGACTATAGTCGAACGAAATATTTATATTGAGACCCTGACATTAACATATTATGCTAACTATTCGCCCCGCTGATTCTTCCGATCGTATGCTTATTCATGAAATGGCTAAAGTTGTTTTCCCGGCCACCTATCAAAACATTCTATCGCCCGAACAATTAACTTATATGATGGAATGGATGTATACCCCTCAAAACATAGAGAAACAAATGAATCAAGGGCATCGCTATTTTATTGCTTATTGCGGAAACGACCTGTGTGGATATGCCTCGATACAGCAAGAAGATGAGCACCTCTTTCATCTTCAGAAACTCTACGTCCTCCCCCATTTTCAAGGACAACATTGCGGAGAAGATTTATTCCGACTCATGATAAAAGAGATTAAACAACTACACCCCGAGCCTTGCATCATGGAACTCAACGTCAATCGAGTGAATCGAGCAGTCGGCTTTTACCATCAAATGGGAATGACCATCCACAGAGAAGGCGACTTCCCTATTGGACAAGGTTATTACATGAACGACTATATTATGCGGATTGAACTATAACCTCGTAGTACAAAAAGCGTAAATTCTAAACAAAGGTAAATTCTAAACAATGGCACACTCCTATAGCAATGTGCTATTTCCCTAGTACACTGCACCATTTCACTAGCACACTGCGTTATTTTCGTAGCACACTGCGCTATTTTACTAGGACATTGTGCTATTTTACTAGGACACTGTGCCAGAAAAATCGTACATCTTCGCATTTTTTCACCACACGACACCGTTCTTTTCACAAATAGGCCATTTTAAGTAATCTATAAGATATTAAAACAGGTGATTATCTGTTGAAAGATAAAGGAAAACATCCTCAAAATCGACTATTTGTCAGAAGAGTGAAGGATAGTGTGAGATAAACGACAAAGTGTGGGATAAATGAGGGAATTTAATGATCTCACACTATTCCGAATCTACTTATTCATGGTTGTTTCAAGAAAAAAAGTGATAGAGGTGTGCGATAAACAACAAAACAATAATCTTTAGGGAGGAGGAAAATGGGATGAAAGATATATCCTATCTCAGCGCTATAACGACTGTACTCGGGCAGCACAACAACCGTACTCCGGCAGCGCAACAACCGCACCTCAGTAGCGCAACGACCGCACCTCAATAGCACAACGACCGTACCTCAGTAGCGCAACGACCGTACCTCAGTAGCGCAACGACCGTACTCCAGCAGCACAACAACCGTATCTCAGTCAGTTAACTATTTGGGTTGATCCACTTTTGATCTTTATTGATCTAATCAATCATTTTTTATCCGCTTACGCTAAATAAAATCAGGCCACAAGTCAACTCTGAGAGAACTCAAACAATAACCGAACCAAACAATGAAAAAGAACAAAGCACGCCAAGGACAAAGCACTCTAAAACCAAAAAGAGTAAAACAAACCATAAGGTTCATTTTACTCTTTCTTTTATTTTAAACGCAGAGGATAGTAGATTCAATTCTATCCTCCGGTCGAAATAGACTTCTTACTTGGCCACTTTTTCCAATCTCTTCATGATAGAGAAGATGAACAAAGCAGAAAGCAAACAGCATACGATAAGTACGCTCCATACCATCCAAAGTTCCATATCGCCCCACAAGTAACCGATAAGAGCAACCATATAGTTACCGATAGCCGTAGCAACGAACCAGCCTCCCATCATCATACCTTTATACTTAGGAGGAGCCACTTTCGAAACAAACGAGATACCCATTGGTGAAAGTAACAACTCAGCAAAAGTCAGAACCAGATAAGTCGAGATCAACCAATTAGTAGAAACTAACTGATTAGAATCGATACCGCCTGCTTCAACCGTAGAAGGTGTAGGCAATCCAAATGATCCAAAGGCTAATAACAAGAAACCACAAGCTGCAATCACCATACCGATACCAATCTTACGAGGTGCAGAAGGTTCTTTACCTTTTCTAGCCAAATGACCAAATATAGCCAATGAGAACGGTGTCAAAGCAACCACGAAGAATGGGTTGAATTGTTGGAAGATCTGTGGAAGAATAGTTACGGTTTCGTCCATAGAAGAATACATATAGCTTAATAGACCAAAAGCCGCTAGAATAGCCACGCCCGAAATCATCTTTCCTCTACCGGTCTTAGATTGGAACAATGAGAATCCGGCATAAACCATGATGATGATCATCACCAAGTTCATCACTTGGAAACCAAGACGATCCATTCCGGTAACCGATTGTACGGTATAATCACGTGCAAAGAAAGTCATGGTCAAACCGTTCTGATGGAAAGCCATCCAGAAGAAAATCACCACAGCAAACACTAACAATAAAGCCACAATACGATCTTTAGTCTCAGATGCGCTCAAAGCAGGTTCTTGATGACCATTCACCGCTGCTTGTTTAGAATTATAATCAGCATGTTTGAATGTCGAACGGAAAACGATATAGATAATCATTGAAGCAATTAGCGAAATACAAGCGACGGCAAAACCGTAGTTGTAAGCCTCAGACAACTTTTCAATATAAGTGTTACAGAAAGCTGTGGTATCACCGGCAAAACCTTGTGCAGCTTGCAAGTTGTTCAACAAATCAGCACCTTCAGGTTTAATTGTTCCATTCAAGAATTGATGAGCCAACGAAGGAATTTGAGGATTGTAAGTCAACCCTGCATGTCCCAAGACATAGTTCGTAACTTTAGTGGCTGCTGTTGGCGCAAACAACGCACCAATATTAATAGCCATATAGAACAAGCTAAAGGCTGTATCACGCTTTGAGCGATATTCGGGTGCATCATAAAGATTACCGACCATCACTTGCAGGTTACCTTTAAACAAACCTGTTCCGCAAGCAATCAAAGCCAATGAACCAAACATCATAATCTTACCCGACAAGTTAGCGGCTGTTGGTATAGCTAATAATAAATAACCGATAAACATGACTACGATACCAATGGTAACCATTTTTCCATAACCCCATTTATCAGCAAATATACCTCCAATCAAAGGCATGAAATATACAAAACCAAGAAAAGAACCAAAGATGGTAGATGTTTCTGATGCTGTATAACCAAATTTTGCTTGCAAAAACAGGGTAAATATCGCAAGCATTGTGTAGTACCCAAAACGCTCTCCCGTATTGGCTAATGCCAGAGCGTATAAACCTTTCGGTTGTCCTTCAAACATACGTAATTAAATATTAGATTAGTAAAATGATTAATTGATGCAAATATATGCTTTTTTATGAATCTACAACTCAAACAAGACACAAACTTCGCCCCTAGATTCACGAATCAGATCGTTTGGAGCGATTTTTATTTGTAAACCTCGAATACCAGCACTAATGTAAACATAAGAGAATTGATCGACAGTGTAATGGATGTAAGTCGGGAAGTGTTTTTTCATTCCAATAGGTGAACATCCACCACGAATATAGCCGGTCAACGGCAGTAATTCTTTCATTGGAATCAAATCACATTTTTTATTACCGGAGACTTTAGCAGCCAACTTCAAGTTTACTTCATGATCACCCGGAATGACACAAACAAAATAGCCTGTTTTGTCGCCGTGTAAGACCAAAGTTTTGAAGACTTGTTCGATGTCTTCACCCAAACTTTCGGCTACATGTATGGCACTCAGATCGTTTTCATCCACATTGTATGGGATGAGCTCATAAGCGACCTTTGCTTTATCGAGCAATCGAGCCACATTTGTCTTATTTATTTTCATTTTGTCAGTCTATTTTTATTTTGCTGAGCAAAAATATAAAAAAAAAAGCCCTTGACAAAATTAAATTCATCAAGGACGCTAAAAAGAAGCAATAAGTTCTATCTTTCTTTTCGAGAACGATCGATTTAGACCGAAGCAATCGATCGTTCTCGAAAGAGTTTATTTATAAGATAAGGCCAATTCTTCACGAAGAAACCGTGGGGTATATCCTTTCGAGCTTTGGGCAACTTCTTCCGGAGTGCCGAAGCTCAGTAACTCTCCTCCACCCTTACCACCTTCAGGTCCCATATCGATAATATAATCGGCGGCTTTTATCACATCCAGATTGTGTTCAATAACAATCACCGTATTGCCTTTATCGACCAAACGATTGATCACTTTCAAGAGTACCCGAATATCTTCAAAATGCAATCCGGTGGTCGGCTCATCGAGAATGTACAACGTCTTCCCCGTATCTTTCTTAGAAAGTTCTGTAGCCAACTTCACCCGTTGACTCTCTCCACCCGATAGTGTGGTAGACGATTGTCCCAACTTAATATAACCAAGACCGACATCTTGAAGCACTTTAATCTTGTTCAGGATTTGCGGCACATTCTCAAAAAACTCGACCGCACGGTTAATGGTCATATCCAGAACATCCGCAATAGATTTTCCTTTAAAACGCACTTCAAGCGTTTCTCTATTGTAACGTTTACCATGACAGATTTCACAAGGCACATAAACATCAGGCAGGAAATTCATTTCAATCGTCTTATACCCATTACCCGAACACGCTTCACATCGTCCACCGGAAACATTAAACGAAAAGCGACCAGGCTTATAACCACGAATCTTAGCTTCCGGTAAGCCAACGAACAGATTACGGATATCGGAGAAGACTCCGGTATAAGTGGCCGGATTAGAGCGCGGCGTGCGACCTAAAGGCGACTGATCTACATTGACAACCTTATCGATAAAATCGAGTCCTTCAATCGAATCATATTCCAAGGGATCTTGCAATGAGCGATAGAAACGTTGTGAAAGAATCGGTTGTAATGTATCGTTAATCAACGTCGATTTTCCACTTCCGGAGACTCCGGTCACGCAAATCAGGCGACCTAGAGGAAACTCGACATCGACGTTCTTTAGATTATTACCTTTAGCGCCACGCAACCAGAGAGAATGCCCATTCCCTTTGCGACGGTTCTCAGGTACTTCAATCTGCTTTTGTCCGTTGAGATATTGCGACGTTAAGGTATCGGTCTGCACCATTTCTTGAGGAGTACCGGCAAACACCACTTCTCCCCCAAGACGTCCTGCTTTAGGTCCCATATCGATGATATAATCGGCCGCCATCATCATATCTTTATCAT
The DNA here is from genome assembly GCF_058683585.1 of Bacteroides sp. QWL-09. Classification (NCBI taxonomy): domain Bacteria; kingdom Pseudomonadati; phylum Bacteroidota; class Bacteroidia; order Bacteroidales; family Bacteroidaceae; genus Bacteroides; species Bacteroides sp. QWL-09. The sequence goes on from NZ_CM178748.1 coordinate 1,132,706, forward strand.
GTTCAACCACGATCACCGAGTTGCCAATATCGCGTAAAGCCTTCAATGAATTAATCAGTCGTAAGTTATCGCGCTGATGAAGTCCGATGCTCGGTTCATCGAGGATATAAAGCACATTGACCAATTGTGACCCAATCTGTGTAGCCAACCGGATACGTTGGCTCTCTCCACCCGACAAGCTCACTGAACTTCGATTTAAAGACAAATAATCCAAACCCACATCCAGCAAAAATCTCAGTCGCGTACGAATCTCCTTTAAGATTTCGGCAGCGATCTTTTTCTGCTTGTCGGTTAGGAACTCATCGACCTGTTCCAACCAAACATACAATTCACTGATATCCATACACGCCAACTCATTAATATTCTTGTCATGCATCCGGAAGTGGAGCGCTTCCTTGTTCAGTTTTGCTCCTTTACATTCGGGACAAACCGCCGTCTTAGCAAATTGTTCCGCCCACTTTTGAGCGGTAGCCGAAGCATCTTTCTCTTGCAACATTTGAATGTACTTCACTACCCCTTCATAAGTCACAAAATAGTCGGAAGATGTTCCAATCAACGAGCTTTTAATCTTCAGTCGCTCATCAGAGCCATAAAGAATCTCCTCGAGTGCTTCTTCAGGGAACTCTTTCAAAGGCGTTTTCAGTGATATTTCATATTTCTCAAGCAAAGCCGCAATCTGCCAGAAGATCATCACATTTTTATACTTTCCTAAAGGAGCAATTCCTCCTTCATGAATAGAAAGTTCTTGATCCGGAATCACTTTCTCGATATCGATCTGATTAACCACGCCTAGACCTTTACATTTCGGACAAGCTCCTTGTGGCGAGTTAAATGAAAAGTTATGAGGCGCCGGTTCTCGATAGGACAATCCGGTGACCGGGCACATCAATCGTTTACTGTAATGCCGGACTTGATCCGCTCCCATTTCAAGAATCATCAATAGTCCATCACCTTGACGCATAGCCGTCGACACACTCTGTTTCAATCGCTTGTCGTCTTTATCTTCGACAACTAACTTATCAATCACCACTTCTATATCGTGATTCTTATAGCGATCGAGTTTCATCCCGTGAGTTATTTCAGTAATCACGCCATCTACCCTAACATATAGATAGCCCTTACGTCGAATTTGTTCAAAGAGGTCTTTATAATGTCCTTTTCGAGCCCTAACCAACGGAGCAAGCATATAAATCTTCTTATGATGATAGTCCTTTAAGATCAGGTCGAGTACCTGCTCTTCGGTATATTTCACCATCTTCTCGCCCGAAAGGTATGAATAGGCCATTCCGGCACGGGCAAAAAGCAAACGTAGATAATCGTAGATCTCAGTGGTCGTCCCTACGGTCGACCGTGGATTCTTATTCGTGGTCTTCTGTTCGATAGAGATCACCGGACTCAATCCAGTGATTTTATCGACATCAGGACGTTCCAAGTTCCCTAGAAAATTACGAGCGTAAGCCGAAAAGGTTTCAATATATCGCCGTTGTCCTTCAGCAAAAATGGTATCGAAGGCCAAAGACGACTTACCACTCCCACTCAATCCGGTAATCACAGTCAAACTATCTCTTGGGATCTCCGCATCAATATCTTTCAAATTATGGACGCGTGCGCCATAAACGTTTATATATTCAGTTTCTTGCATACGTATTATCGAAATCTATAATCTGCAAAATTAATGTTTCCAGTCGAAAATATAAACGTTTACAAGGGTTATTATTATTTTCTTAACGCAATTATACCTAAAATTCAGGGCAGAATGTTTACCTTTGTTGCACAAATTCGAAACTAAACGTTTGAACTTAAATGAAAGCAACTAGAAGAATTATCTTATTTTTAATCGTAATAAGTGCCTCATTTTTTTGCAAGGCTCAAGAAAATCAATCCTACTTTCTTCATACCATAGAAAAAGGGCAAAGCCTATATTCTATCTCAAACATGTACGATGTCACCACATCTGATATTATCCGTTTAAACCCAGGATGTGAAGAAAAGATATATTCTGGGCAAACCATAAAAATTCCTAGAAAGAAAGTCAATTTAAATGGAGAAACGTTCCACACCATCCAGTCCGGAGAAACATTATATCGTCTAACCACAATTTACAAAGTTTCTGCTAAAACCATTTGTGAAGCAAATCCCGGCTTAAGCGCAGATAATTTCCGTATTGGTCAGGTCATCCGCATCCCATTGAATCAAAGCAATACTGATACGACTGTGGTTAGCGAAGGAGTCAAAAATAATATTCAAGGTCCGGTACAGTCTAAATGCAAGGAAATGCATCGCGTCAGCCGGAAAGAGACTATTTTTAGTGTAAGTCGCCAATACGGAATTACACAAGACGAACTAATAAAAGCAAATCCTGAATTAAAGAATGGCATAAAAAAGGGACAGCTTCTTTGTATTTCCTACCCGACAGCCAAAAGTAATGGAGAGGCAACCAAGGATCTGCTTCCACCAACTAACACAGAGCTCTTTAGTCAAAACAAGGTGGCACCTAAGTCACTCAGTACCGTCAAAACAGCCTTGCTCCTTCCTTTTACAGAAGACAGACGAATGGTGGAATATTATGAAGGATTCCTCATAGCAGTGGACAGCTTGAAACAGATGGGTATTTCTATCGACCTTCACGTTTACGATTGTGCGAAGGATCAAACTTCGTTGCAAAGCATCTTAGCTAAAGAAGAGCTTAAAAAGATGGACTTGATTATAGGCCCGGCACAATCGCAACACATCAAGCCTTTGGCAGAATTTACCAAAGCCAATAATATTCGTTTGGTTATTCCTTTCTCATCGAAAGTTAACGAGGTCTTTAATTACCCTAATCTTTATCAAATTAATACCCCACAGTCGTACCTTTACTCTGAGGTTTACGAACATTTCATTCGTCAATTCTCTAACGCTCATGTCATTTTTATCCATCCTAGTCAAGTCGACAAAGATAAGGAAGAGTTCATCAAAGGACTTAAAGCCGAACTGAGACGCAATAAAATTAGTATCGAAAACGTGAGTGAAACAGCTACAACCGATATTCTCAAAAATGCGATACGTGCTGACAAGCAGAATATTTTCATTCCAACTTCGGGAAATAATATCATCTTGATTAAAACCCTACCTCAGTTAACCCTATTAGTTAGAGAGTTTCCTGAAATGAACATTCATTTATTTGGGTATCCGGAGTGGCAGACTTATACGAAAGACCACCTAGAAACTTTCTTCGATTTAGACACCTATTTCTACTCATCATTTTATACGAACAATCTATTTCCGGCAGCCATACACTTCACAAAAGCTTACCACAAATGGTATAGTAAAGATATGTTGCCTAACTGTTATCCACAATATGCCATGCTTGGATTTGACACCGGATTCTTCTTTATCAAAGGACTTAATCGGTTCGGATCAACTTTCGAAAGCAATCTCAATAGAGTGGATGTCACCCCTATACAAACCGGATTTAACTTCGAACGGGTAAACAACTGGGGAGGATTCGTCAATAAAAAAGCATTCTTTGTACGTTTTACAAGGAATTATGAATTGGTCAAACTCGATTTTGAATAATAACTCAAAATATCTACATCAATAAATCAGATGGTAAAACTTAGAAGATTATTTTTTGCGGCTTCGCTTGCATTTTGTTCATTACAAACTTTTGCCCAAATCGGGGAACAACGTCAGAATCTGGCTATTGGATTCAATGGAGGAGTAAACTTCAACAATGCAACTTTCCAGTATAAAATAAAACAGCAAACGATGACCGGACTAACCGGAGGAATCACAGTACGCTATATCTCTGAGAAGTATTTCGCAATGATCTGTGGAGCACAAGTGGAATTGAACTACTCACAACGAGGATGGAGCGAATTGTTTGAAACGACAGATGCTAACGGCCAAACCATAAAGGACAATACACGTTCGTATGTCCGAAAGATGAATTATATTGATATTCCGTTTCTTGCTCACTTGGCTTTCGGGAAAGACCGAGGATTTCAGTTTTTTATTAATGCCGGACCACAAATCGGTTTTTTGCTCTCTGAAAAGGAATCGATTAGTCCATCTCTCGATCAATGGACTTTGACATCAACGCAACAAGCCATCTATACCAACAAAGCCGATAATAAATTCGATTATGGAATTACAGGAGGATTGGGATTGGAACTAAAAACAGCAAAGCTTGGCAGTTTTCTAATAGAAGGACGCTATTATTTTGCATTATCAGACTTTATGGGCACAACTAAAAAGGATTATTTTTCAAGAGCTGCGCATAGTACGTTAACGGCGAAAGTCACTTATCTATTTGATTTAAAGAAATAACGACCGCAATGGTCGTTTTTCAATTTAGGACGGACTTTACAGCAAGTTAAAACAAAGGACAACATGACTAGTTATATCATCCACAAGACTAAAATGTAGTTACTATAAAACAAGAAGGAGTCAAAATGTAACGAGTTACATTTTGACTCCTTCTTGTTTTAATATGCATGAAGATGATCAATGACCTTTTATTAAAAGAACGTTTCAGATGGCCATCTACATGTTAATTCGAATGGATGATTTACACATTTTCAGGATGCCCCATCTTGTAAATACCTTTTCGAATAAGATTTCCATCCTTATCTTTCTCAACAAATGACCCATGACGTTGACCTTGTTTGAAGAACCCGTCATATACAATTCCATTCTTATCAGTCTGAACGCCATGTCCATCTTCAAGTCCTTCTTTAAACTGTCCTTTATATTGTACTCCGGCAATTGTCGTCATGACTCCTTCCCCATCCGGTCGGTTATTTTTCCATTCGCCTTCATAAAGATCCCCATTACTCCATTTATATTTACCGTGACCTACACGAACATTATTCTTCCATTGGCCTTCATACACAGCACCATTGGCCCAAAAGAAAGAACCTTCACCTTCTTGAATGCCATCCTTAAATGTTCCAACATATTTATCACCATTGGCATAATAATAACTTCCTTGTCCGGTACGTGCCCCTAAAACATAAGCTCCCTCATAACGATCGCCCGTATGAAAAAAGTAAGTTCCTCGACCGTGCTGTATATCATCCTTCCAATCTCCGTCATATTTATCGCCATTAGTATACTCAAAAACACCTTTTCCATGGCGAACATCATTACTCCATGTTCCAACGTAAATACATCCGTCATCCCATTTCATCGTTCCTTGCCCGTTCTTTTTATCGTTTTTCCAGTGACCGCTATATTGTGCACCATTGGCCCAAGTATATGTTCCCTCACCTTCACGTTTATCATTAACCCAATTGCCTTCATACAAATCGCCATTATGATAAAACATCGTACCTTTACCATGTTGATAGTCTTGATACCACATCCCTTCATAACGATTGTTGTTCATAAAATAATAAATACCTTTACCATGCTGTTGATCTTGAAACCACTGTCCAACATATTTCTCACCGTCTGGGAAAGCATAGATACCAAAACCTTGTCGTTTACCTTTCACATAATCTCCCTCATAGACATCTCCATTCTTAAAAACCGTTTTACCTTTACCATTCGGTTTATTTCCTTTCAGTTCTCCGGTATAAACGCTACCATCTTTAAAGGTGTAATTTCCAATTTTAATTTCGGAAGAAAATATGTTTTTGAACTTCTCAAACAGGTTATTATTTTGTGCTACAACAGGGTTACTATGGGTGACACATACTAACGCAAATGCTGTGAGTAAATATTTAAATTTCATGGATTTCTTTTTTTCAATTATAAAACGATCTATCTCATTTTCGACAAAGATAGAATTTCTATCTAAAAACCGGACTCTACGCCCTTGTTTTATGACATCTTTTTACCCACGATGACTTCTTTTAAACTCTCTTTACATAAATAACGTAAAGCCAATTCTTGGATTTCATTCGGGGTTATGGTTTTTAAAGCCTCTAAGGAGTTAGAGAAATAATTCATATCGACTCCTGATGTGTATATAAAAATCCAAGCATCAAGAATAGAAAATGGAGATTCATAAGTGCGACACATCTCACCTAACATATAATTACGAACAAGAGTCAACTCCTCCACGCTAACTAAATCTTGCTGTAGTCTGTCAATCTCGTGATAAACTTCTTTAATAATCGGTTCAACATAGTCATTATCGGCTTCGGTAGAAATAACAAATAATCCACTACCGGGATAGAAAGCTATGCCTGAATTAATATTATACGTGTAGCCTTTTTCTTCACGGATATTCGACATTAACCGACTACCAAAATATCCTCCGAAAATAGCATTCACAACACGAAGTTTAAGGTAATCCGGATGATGACGGGTAATTGTAGTAAGACCCATCTTTATGGAGCTCTGTAAAGCATCTTCACGTTCCACAAAGATGCGTTTTTCACAACTGCTATAAAAAGGATAATCAATTTTCAATGTCTGAGCACGCCTTTCACCAAAAGAAGAGCCAAAAATATCGGTTATACAGCGAAGAGTATCATCGGTCACTTTGCCGGCAGCAAATATTGCGCAATTGGAAGAGTGATAATGTTCGCTATAAAAATCTCTCAACACCTCAGGAGTAATCGCCCGAAAATCTTCTTCTTCAACCAATTTACCACAAGGGTGAGAAGGGTCGTAGAGGGCATTAAGAAGCTGGCGATGAGCTAAAAAATCAACTTTCGTCCGGTTGACTAAATGTTGCTGTACTTTAGCATCAACCAATGTGTTCAACTCTTTTTCTCCAAAAAGAGGTTCTTTGATGATAGATTCGATGATATGTAACGTCTCCGAAACGTATTTATTCAAAGAATAAAGCGTAATATAAGAATACTCAGCACCACTAGATAACTCAAGCCATGAACCATAATAGTCGAGCTTTTCGGCAATCATTGCAGCTGAATAAGAACGACTACCCTCGCGTAACATTCTATTCGTAAAAAGAGCTTGCAACTTTTGAGACTGATTCCATTGCCCTGCCGAGAAAATGATATCAATACGTACCACATCTTGTGATCCGGCATTAAGAATCGTCAGCGGAATGCCATTAGGTAAAGTCTGTCGCTGGGGTAAAGCAAGATGAATGGTCTCTAAAGTTTGAATATCGGGTTGTATCGTACGATTCATTCTTGATCTGTTTTTTTTCTTAAAAAATCTTCTGCTTGCTTTAAGTCTTCAGGGGTATCAATTCCGATTGTTTCCACATCACTCAAACCAACTTTTATCGTATATCCATTTTCGAGCCAACGAAGTTGTTCTAATGATTCAGCTAACTCTAATGCCGATTGAGGCAAATTAGTGATTTCTCGTAAAACATTCGAACGATAAGCATACAAACCAATATGTTTGTAATAAGTATGGTTAGCTAACCATACTTTTTGATCTTGATTTCGTTGATACGGTATGATAGAACGACTAAAATATAAAGCATTAAAATTACGATTCACCACAACCTTCGGGGAATTAACATTTTCCAATGCAGCAAAAGAATCTGCAGATGTGAACGGTTTAACTAATGTAGCAATCTGAGTTGTCGAGTCCTCGAAACAAGATCTGATCGCTTCTAATTGTTGTTTCTGAATAAAAGGTTCATCACCTTGAATGTTAACGACAACATCAAAATGGCCGTCAACCTTCGTAAAAGCTTCATAACAACGATCGGTGCCACTCTTATGATCGGGTGAAGTCATCACCACTTTTCCTCCAAAAGATAGCACTTCTTCTTCTATACGCTCATCGTCAGTAGCCACAACAACATGATCAAGCACATCCGAAACTTGTTCGTATACACGACGAATCATCGTTTTTCCTCCTAACAAAGCGAGTGGTTTGCCCGGGAAACGCGTGGAAGCGTAGCGAGCAGGTATAATGCCTAGAAATTTCATCTGATATAATATTATTTTATTCTTTAGTTCCTTTAACCCCGTGACAATGTAATCTCTATCCCAATCGTCCGTTTTTAAAATATGACCGTCATAAGCCAATAAATCGATATCAATGCAAACTTTCTCAACCAATTTATCCTCAGAACAACGACCTATTTCTTTTTCAATGGTTTTTAGTTTCTGCTGAATAGTCGCAAGCGTCTCATCAATAGAAAACACCGCAACTTGATTGGAAAATAAAGCCGGATTTTTAAACTCAATCGGAACAGTATCTACTTCACGAGCGAAACAAATAGAAGGAAACATCTTCTCCAACTTGTCGCGCGCAGAAAGCATATTTTCCCGCCGCCGATAGTTACTTCCTATAGCTATGAGACATTGACTCATTTATTAGTTAAATAAATCATCCAAACCAGTTTCTTCCGGAATATCACTATCAGGTATTTCCGAAGTATTGCATGGATCGAAACCTTCAGGCAGTTGGAATTCTTCCTTCTGACTATAACCTAATGACCGATCATCATAAACTTTTTTCATATATTTGACCCAGACTGGTAAAGCCAACGAAGCTCCCTGACCATAAGTCATCGTGTCAAAGTGAATGTCACGTTCTTCACCACCGACCCAACAACCAGATACAAGTGAAGGCGTGAATCCCATAAACCAACCATCAGAATTACGATTAGTGGTTCCCGTCTTTCCTCCCATATCGGCAGTAATTCCATAACGACGAACGCGTCCACCAGTTCCTTCATTAATAACTGCACGCAACATTACAAGCATCTTATATGCGCTAGTCGTACTGATAACTTCTTTCATTTGTGGAGTAAAGGTAGCGATCACATTACCTTCGTTATCCTCAATACTCGTTACAAACAACGGTGCCACACGAATTCCTCGATTAGCAAACGCTGTATAGGCACTGACCATCTCGCCTACAGAGATCTCACATGGGCCAAGGCAAAGTGAAACGGTCGGTTGAATATCCTTATTCCGTACGCCAAAGCTATGAATTAATCGGGCTAAAGCATAAGGATTCAACTTACTCATCAAATAAGCCGTAATCCAGTTATCTGAGTTTGCCAATCCCCATTTCAATGTCACCATCTCACCATAACGTTTCTTATTAGCGTTGCGTGGTGACCACGGTTGCCCATTTTCATCGATAAGAGTTTGTTCGACATGTCTTGCTTGGTCACACGGAGAGAATCCATTCTCCATTGCCAAGGTATAAAGATAAGGCTTTATAGTCGATCCGACTTGACGGCGTCCAACCATAGCCATATCATATTGGAAATAAGTATAATTAGGTCCACCAACATATGCTTTCACATGACCATTCTTGGGATTCATCGACATAAATCCGGCACGCAAGAAACATTTATAATAGCGAATAGAATCCATTGGAGTCATTATAGTGTCTTTTTCCCCCTCCCAACTAAAAACAGACATAGATTCAGGAGTATTGAACGCTTTTCTAATTTCAGATTCAGAAGCTCCGCCAGATTTCATGATGCGATATCGATCCGATTGTTTCATGGCTTTATTCAATATAGCATCCACCTCTTCTTGAGTGAGTTGGTTGCTATAAGGGGCTTTTTTCCGTCCTTTCTTTTCTTTAAAAAATAATGGTTGAAGATATTCTCCAATATGTTCTTTAACTGCTTCTTCAGCATAACGTTGCATATGTGAATTAATGGTCGTGTGAATTTTCAGCCCATCTGTATATATATTATAGGGAGTACCATCTTTCTTGTGGTTTTTCTCACACCAACCATATAAAGGATTCGTCTCCCAATCTAAAGAATCTTCATAATACTTCTGCATCTGCCAAGATCTATAATCTCCTCTATCAGGCTTCTTAGCAGTCATCACTCCACGTAAATATTCACGGAAATAAGTAGCCAATCCTTCTTTATGATCTACTCGATGATAATTTAACTTAAGAGGTAATTCTTGTAAAGAATCACATTGTTCTTCCGTCAAATAATCCGCTTTACGCATTTGGTCAAGTACAACATTACGACGTCCACGCGAACGTTCGTTATAGCGAACCGGGTTATATAAAGAAGGATTCTTACACATACCAATCAATGTTGCAGCTTGCTCTAGTTTAAGATCTTTAGGTTCACAGCCAAAATAAGTATATGCTGCAGTCTTGACGCCTACTGCGTTATTTAAGAAATCAAACTTATTCAGATACATGCTCAAAATTTCCTCCTTAGTATAATAACGCTCCAACTTTACGGCAATCACCCACTCAATCGGCTTTTGAAGCAAACGCTGTAACGTGTTTTTAGCCACATTCTCCGTATAAAGCTGTTTAGCTAACTGCTGGGAAAGGGTACTACCTCCACCTGCATTTTTTTGAAAGAATAATCCTCGTTTAATCAGCGCACGAAAGAGAGCTTTAACATCAATCCCCGAATGCTCAGCAAAACGCACGTCTTCTGTAGCAACAAGAGCATTGATGACATTAGGCGATAATTCATCATAACCGGTGTACACTCTATTTTCTTTGCTGTACGACCACGTCCCAAGCGTTTTCCCATCCTCAGAAAGAATCTCCGTAGCAAATTTATAATTAGGATTTTCTAATTCCTCAATAGGAGGCATATAACCTATCCATCCATAAGAGATGGAAGCAAAAACAACGACACATAGCAATACGCCTACTGCAAACAATATCCAGAGACTCTTTATTATCTTTTTTATCATACTCTAATTAAAATAAATACAGTCTTAAAGCTTATTATAATTAGCGCAAAGTTAAATAAAATCCCTCACACGCCAAGCACGTTTAATATTTATTTATATCGCATTAAGTAATCTCTATAAAGACCTATACTTCTTTATTCAAGAGTTCGTTCGTTTATCAAATCGTCAAAAGAATCAGCACGTTCGCAAAATTAAAATCTCAAACAATAACCTTTAAAATCGATCTAGTTTTATAAAATATTACTATCTTTACACTCCGGTAATTCAAGTTCTATCCACATTTTTAATCATAACAAAATGGAAAACAAAAGTTTAGTAACCATTGCCGAGCACTCAAAAGAGAAGATCCTTTATATGCTTGAAATGGCGAGACAGTTTGAAATGAACCCTAATCGCCGGTTACTGCAAGACCGAGTTGTTGCAACTCTCTTCTTCGAACCTTCCACTCGCACTCGTCTTAGTTTCGAGACAGCCGCCAATCGACTAGGAGCACGTGTTATCGGCTTCACTGATCCTAAAGTAACCAGTTCTTCAAAAGGTGAAACATTAAAAGACACCATCATGATGGTGAGTAACTATGCCGATATTATCGTCATGAGACATTATCTTGAAGGAGCAGCCCGTTATGCTAGTGAAGTGGCTCCGGTGCCTATTGTGAATGCCGGTGATGGCGCAAACCAACATCCTTCACAAACCATGCTCGATCTCTACTCGATTTATAAGACTCAAGGTACTTTAGAAAACTTAAATATCTTTTTGGTCGGCGACCTTAAGTACGGACGTACTGTGCATTCTTTATTAATGGCTATGCGCCATTTTAATCCTACATTTCATTTCATTGCTCCTGATGAGTTAAAAATGCCGGAAGAATACAAATTGTACTGTAAGAAGCATAACATCAAATATGTAGAACACACTGAATTTAATGAAGAAATCATTGCTGATGCCGATATTCTTTATATGACTCGGGTTCAGAAAGAACGATTCACTGATTTAATGGAATACGAGCGAGTTAAAAACGTATATATTCTCCGTCATAAGATGTTAGCGCAAACCAAAGACAATCTCCGTATTTTGCATCCACTACCGCGTGTGAATGAAATTGCATACGATGTTGATGAGAGCCCTAAAGCTTATTATTTTCAACAAGCACAAAATGGTCTTTATGCACGTGAGGCCATTCTTTGCGATGTGTTAGGTATTACTTTGGAAGATGTTATAAAGGATAAAAGTTATGAAGGAAAATAAACAAGCTTTACAGGTTGCCGCATTAAAAGACGGAACAGTTATCGACCACATCCCTTCTGAGAAATTATTTACAGTTGTACAACTCTTAGGGATTGAACAAATGACCAGCAATATCACTATCGGGTTCAACTTGGATAGCAAAAAGTTAGGTAAAAAAGGAATCATAAAAATTGCCGATAAATATTTCTGTGACGAAGAAATCAATCGTATTTCTGTTGTAGCGCCACACGTCAAACTGAACATTATTCGTGACTATGAAGTCATAGAGAAAAAAGAGGTTCAAATGCCAGATGAGCTAAAAGGTATTATTAAATGTGCAAATCCCAAATGCATCACCAATAATGAACCAATGCCAACTATCTTTCATGTTATTGACAAGGAAGAGTGTATTGTAAAATGCCATTATTGCGAAAAAGAGCAAAAAAGAGAAGATTTCTCAATTTTATAAATAACCCCTAAAATCAATGTCATCAGTAGCGCCCAATCCTCATTGTTACTGATGGCATTTATATTTGACTATATATGAAACAAGATTGGAAACCAGGAACAATGATCTATCCTCTTCCGGCTGTCTTAATCAGTTGTGGTTCGGAAGAGAAAGAATATAATATTATTACAGTAGCATGGACCGGCACCCTTTGTACCAATCCTCCGATGTGCTATATCTCTGTACGACCAGAGCGTCATTCTTATGATATCATAAAAAAGAACATGGAGTTTGTGATTAATCTGACAACTAAAGATATGGCTTTTGCAACGGATTGGTGCGGCGTTCGTTCAGGAAAAGATTATCACAAATTTAAAGAGATGAAATTAACTCCGGGAAAATGTACGGTAGTTAATGCGCCTTTGATAGAAGAGTCTCCTTTATGTATTGAGTGTCGAGTCAAAGAAATTATGTCACTCGGATCACATGATATGTTCATTGCCGATGTTGTAAACGTACGCGCAGATGACAGACATTTAAATGCTCAGACCGGAAAGTTAGAGCTAGCAGAAGCTCATCCTTTAGTCTATGTGCATGGGGGATATTACGACTTAGGTGATAAAATCGGAAAATTCGGATGGAGTGTTGAGAAGAACAAAAAACAGAAATAGATCAATAATGATGAGACAAGCATTTCTTATTTTTATAATAGCCTTTATTGGAATAAGTCAGACTATTGCAAAAGAAAACGCCCAAACTTCCACTGATAAAAATAAGAGTATAAACTTCGGAATAAGGGCCGGATTCAATTCGTCGATGTTTATGGTGTCTAAACTCCAAATTAATGATCACACAATTGATGAGATCCAAAATAATTATAAAAACGGATATCTTCTAGCCTTCTTTACACGATTCAATATCAAGAATCACTTTATACAACCTGAATTATCTTATAATATAAATAAATCGGAGATAGCATTCGATAAACAAGAAAATAGCGATTTAAAAGAGGAAGTCACTTATTCATCTATAAAATCGACTATTCATAGTTTTGATCTTCCTATATTATATGGATATAATTTTGTAAAATCCTTCCCATATTCAATGGCTATCTTTGGTGGACCGAAATTCCGTTACTTATGGAAAAACAAGTGTGATACTGAATTTCAGAACTTTGATCAACAAAACATCAGAGAAAAGTTACATCCTATAAACGTCGGAATCGTTATTGGCATTGGGGTGACTATATCGCAGCTGTTTTTTGATTTTAGGTATGAACAAGGCATAACTAATTTGTCCAAATCTGTTACATATACTTCAGACCCTTCACAAACGACATCAAACAACTCCAATATAACAGTTCGCCGTAAAGAAAGCACTTTAAGTTTTTCATTTGGCCTACTCTTTTAATTTTTAGGAACTGTTATATAACAGAGTCCACCAACAAATTCTTTTTACGTTCTTCAATCTCAATTTATTTTTCTAAATTTGTGGGCAAACAAGGTATCTCAATTTAGAAATTTAATCTTATCTGATAAAAGAATGAAAAGAGACGATTTGATTTTCGATATCATCGAAAAAGAACATCAACGTCAACTCAAAGGTATTGAGTTGATTGCTTCTGAGAATTTTGTAAGTGATCAAGTTATGCAAGCCATGGGATCGTGCTTAACCAATAAGTATGCAGAGGGTTATCCTGGCAAACGTTATTATGGTGGTTGCGAAGTTGTGGATCAAAGTGAGCAAATCGCTATTGATCGCCTCAAAGAAATTTTTGGAGCAGAATGGGCTAACGTACAACCTCACTCCGGTGCACAAGCCAATGCTGCAGTGTTTTTAGCCGTTTTAAATCCTGGGGATAAATTTATGGGATTAAATTTGGCTCATGGTGGTCACTTATCTCACGGTTCTGCAGTAAATACTTCAGGGATCATTTATACTCCTTGTGAATATAATTTAAACCAGGAAACAGGCCGCGTTGACTATGACCAAATGGAAGAAATTGCTCTACGCGAGAAGCCTAAAATGATTATCGGTGGTGGATCGGCTTATTCACGTGAATGGGATTACAAACGTATGCGTGAAATAGCTGACAAAGTTGGAGCTATTTTCATGGTTGACATGGCTCACCCGGCAGGACTCATTGCTGCAGGTTTACTTGATAATCCTCTTGAATATGCCCATATTGTAACATCTACAACTCACAAGACCTTACGTGGCCCTCGTGGAGGTGTAATCTTAATGGGAAAAGATTTTCCAAACCCTTGGGGTAAGAAGACTCCAAAAGGGGAAATTAAAATGATGTCTCAACTGCTTGATTCTGCTGTATTTCCAGGAACACAAGGTGGACCATTGGAGCATGTTATTGCAGCTAAAGCCGTTGCTTTTGGTGAATGCTTACAGCCAGAATATAAAGAATATCAAAAACAAGTTAAGAAGAATGCAGCTGCATTGGCTCAAGCTCTTATTGAACGTGGATTCAGCATTGTTTCTGGAGGTACAGACAACCATTCTATGCTAGTCGACCTACGCACTAAATACCCTGATCTAACTGGAAAAGTTGCTGAGAAAGCATTAGTTGCAGCAGATATTACTGTTAATAAGAACATGGTACCATTCGATAGCCGTTCGGCTTTCCAAACTTCTGGTATCCGCTTAGGCACTCCAGCCATTACAACACGCGGCGCAAAAGAAGAATTAATGGCTGAAATAGCTGAAATGATCGAAACTGTACTTTCGAATGTTGAAAATGAAGATGTTATCGCAAAAGTACGAGCACGTGTAAATAAGACAATGGAAAAATATCCAATCTTTGCTTATTAAGCGAACAAGAAATATTAAATAACAAAAAGGCTATCTGAAAATTTACGTCAGATAGCCTTTTACGTTATAGCTCAAATCATTAATTAATTCGAGGGAAAATATCGTTATCCAAGAACGATGAAAAATGAATTCCCGGCATATAATGTGAATAAACCTCACGTTTATAACATTTCACAAGAGAGTAATCGGAAGCCTTTAGAGCATAAAAAGTGTCCATATTCAGATGCGCTATTTTAACTGTCCAATTAAACAAATCTCCAAAAATCATCAAATCATCCGTTTCAGGATTAAAAGAACTGATCCCTGTAGGTTCGACTTCATAGCTTTTAGCCTTTAAAACATAGAATTGGTTCTTAACATCCGTCATAAAAGCCAAAGTTCTTCTATTCTTAAATTCAGTGATAAATAGATGTTTCAACACCAAATCCTGAGGAAGCTCTATTTGCCGGACAAATGGGCGCCCTCTCATTCGTTTTAAATGAAACAATTGCTTTTTAGAATCCAAAAGAAGGTATCCCTCATCATAATCCTTGCGCACTGTGGGATTTCCAGCAATTTCAATAGCAGGAAACAAAAAGCCTTTGCGCTTTAAAGCTTCTGTAAACAGAAGACTTTTAGACTGATTAATTAAATTTGATTGGATATCAATAAACTCAAGTCCTTCTGATGTGATGCGGAAAACGTCATTAGGCATTTTCAAATCTACCCGACCAGACAACGACTCCATCAATGGGTAAAGTCCAATTTTTACAGAGTTAATCTCAGATGGGGTACTTCGAAACGTGAAATTTTCCATTTGAGCCAACCGCGGATTTACCGATACTCCACAAATCGTATCGGGAAAACGTTCGTCAACGACCAACTGACGAACATAAAACATTGGAAGTATACTATCGAA
Organism: Bacteroides sp. QWL-09; assembly: GCF_058683585.1. Lineage (NCBI taxonomy): Bacteria > Pseudomonadati > Bacteroidota > Bacteroidia > Bacteroidales > Bacteroidaceae > Bacteroides > Bacteroides sp. QWL-09. The sequence continues at coordinate 1,148,670 of NZ_CM178748.1, forward strand.
CTCTGATTCAGTATAAACTTTACCTGAAAGATCACGCCGGACAACACCTTTACCATTCTGGTTAGGAAGTGTTTGTACAAAATCACCCACCAAAGTACTATATATTGTAAAAGGGGTACGATCAGAGGTAGATGCTAAGAAATTATAGCACCATGGAAGTTGCCACAAAAGCAAAAATAAGATCGTCACAGATAATAATAACTGACTAAATCGTTTCATCTTTTTATTTTTATAAAATTAATCTTGCTTACCCGACTTGAATCTTAAAACAGAAAGCCAAGAAAAACAAATTATAACTAAGGTATAAAGTCCCATATAAGGCAGGAACTTGTTGTAAGCCTCCGGAGCATCTGATAAAAAGAAAACACGAAGAATTAACAGCGCAATGACTAAGTTGAAGACTCTCATCTTCCACACCGGCTCAAAACAGATCCAAGCAATCAAGAAATAAGCAGCAATACCAGCAAGGTACCATGGTAAAGCTGTTAGTAGAATATGCCATTTTAGTTCCGATGCTAAAATCGAATCAAGATAAATGTCCATGAAGATGAAAGTTGAAGCAAACTCTATTAACAGCAATAACAAGCCCACAAGCATCATCATGATTATTGATCGAATCTCTTTCTGAGGCAAATGAAGAGTCAACTTTAAACATTTGCGTTGAACTTCCGGTACAAATTGTACAATAGCCATCAATAAGCCAACAATTAATGGCATATATTGTAATAAATCAATAAAAATGGCATCCCGTTGTAACATGACTTCCCAAACGTGTTCTACACCTTTATGATTAACGACACGATTGATACGCAACATCGTATACCCAGAAAGTCCAAGTGTTGCTATTACAGATAAAAGAAAATACCATCGTACTTTTATCCATTCTTTATAAAACAATGCAGTATTCACTCTAATTTAGTTTTTAATCATTTATTAATATTTCCCAGTCAGCCCAATAAAGGCATCCTCAAGATTCACGTTACGACTTTTTAGATCAGTGTAATTGATCGAGGATTTTTTCAACAAAGTTCTAATTTCGTCCATAGGAAGGAACGATACAAATTCTAATGTCCGACGGATAATGGACGGGTGATAAAGTTCCTGAATATCAGGCAAAAAGGTTCCTTCCGGAACGTTGCAAGTATACTGACGAATATCACGTAGGAGTTTATCAACAGGCGATTGGAATAGAATACCGCCATAATCCATTATGATACAATCATCAATCAATCTCTCCATATCTTGAATAATATGGGACGTAAGAAAAACCGTCTTATCCTCGCTACATGCATAATCCCGAAGATAATCGACAAATAATCGGCGATAACCGGGATCAAGACCTAAAGAAAAATCATCTAGAACCAACAGTTCAGGATTTTGAGCCAAAATAAGTCCCAAAGCAACTTGAGAGCGCTGCCCGCAAGACATTCTTGATATTAACTGTCCAGGACCCACTTGCAGTTTGTTCATCAATTCGTAATAAGCTTCCTTCCGCCATTGATTAGGATAAAACGCCGAATAAAATCGTTCAATTTGCCTAATAGTCATAAACTGATATTGCACATGTCCTTCTATCAATAAACCAATATGCCGTCTTAATGTGGCATCCATAGTCTGTATATCCTGTCCAAAAATCCGACATTTTCCGGAACGAGGTTTCAAATATCCACTCAAAATATTTATTGTTGTCGTTTTTCCTGTTCCATTTTTTCCTAAAAGTCCTAATATTCTCCCCTTAGGGACACAAAAGTTCAAATCCTCATAAATCAAACGTTTACCATAGTAATGGGTTAGATTTTCACACTCTATTATCGATTCCATTTAATCATTATTATATTATTAATTAGATATTTTCCTCTAAGGCAAAAGCTAATTGCGCTAAAATATATTTTCTTATTTTCAAGAGAAGAGAAGAAATAGTAATGGAAGAATAAGCCCTAGTCCCAATTCAATCCCTCCTCTCCCTAATATTCCCTTTTTTCCTTTAAGCATCGCAAGACCGGTGATCGTAATCACAATAAGTCCTATTGCAAAAACATCAGCAAAAACAGTCCACCATTTCCCTGGATTATAATGAAGTTTAGCCATGTTCCCAATAATCGGGCGACGTTTAACCGATTCATAAACGGCAGAATTGGTTGCTAGATCAACAGTTAAATTCGAACCTCCTTTTAAAAAGACCTTCATACAATGATGATTAGGGAAATAATGTTTCGTATAGTGGTCTTCTTCGTCAAGAGGGGAAAGTATTTTCTTGATCAAATCAATAGAAATAAGATCTTGAGCAGGCAATTCCTGCTCAAGAATATATTCTTTTTTTTCAATGGAAAAGTGAGGATTAATCTTATCTCTATGATTCATCACTATTCCAGAAATTGCATAGATGAGAACCATACCGGAAAAGAAGAATGAAAGTTCACGATGAATAGACCGATTCCATTTATAAAAAATACTACTCTTCCACTTCATATGACATAGCTTCAATGAAATAAAATGAGAGATAATCCTTCCCCGTTTTTTCTTTAGATTGAGCTATCTTCATGCGAAAATCAGCGATACGCTCTTGGGTTGTGCTACCCGTTTCTCCCCGCGCTTTCTTTTCCGTAGAACAACCTGATGCATCATCTCCATGTTCTTCTTTAGACTGTGCCTTCACTTGGTTTTCCCAACTCTGCAGATAAGCCTCATCGATTCTATGTTCTCTAACTAACCCAGTAACTCTCACCATCGAATTTATACATTTTGAATCGAATGATCCTAATTTTCCAGCCTCAACACGAATGGTTTGTGTATCATCACTTCCCATAAGAAATATTTTCTTCGCACTATGTTTACAAGTATGAGTGCAAAGACCTTTAACGGTTACCTCCTTGTTTAAAAGTCTTTCGGCACTTCCCAACAAAGAATCAACCTCTAAAGCATCATCTAAACCTTTTCTTTCGGTAACCGATACTTCTACTACTTTTTTTTGCTTATTTGCACACGACGTTCCCGTCATAACAATGGCCATCATGGCCAATACAATAATCCCTTTTTTCATTTTCATGTTGTTTATTTTAATAATAGTTTAGTTATAATGATTGAATGGGTTTAAAAATTAATACCCAAACTCAACTCTAAAGTATTTGTCTTACCGTAAGTCTCATAAACGGTATGACTCCAATGAGTCAGAAACAGAAAACCATAATTGGATGTAACTTGATAATCCACTCTTAAAGTCAAATCAAATAAGAAACGATTATTCGATAGTGCCTTAATATCATGGATGATCATTTGTCCAATAGATGAATTCTCATTCAGTCCCGGCAACTGATGTTTTGAGCCAAGATTGGTCTGATATCCCAATCCACAATAAGGAGTGATCAACCAACTTTTCTTTCTCCAACGAGCTTGAAGATCCACTCCGCCTTCAACATGAGCCATATCTACCCAACGTCTAGCAGATAAATGATCAACGTCCATACGACTTAACACGACACGTGGCATCACTTTCCAATCCCAATTTTGAGATTCCAATAGTTGGTGTTGCAAGAGACCATATAACCCAATTTGAGATTCTTTTTTCTGATATTGCCGAATACGACTCAATAAAGGGTAAGTCGCTCCAATCGGTTCTCCAAATAACGATTCGTAACCGTTTCGCATGCGCCAACAACTTAATAATTTAACCCCATAATTAAAATTATGAGACTCTTTAATCCAACTAACCTCCAAGCCAAAGTTCAAATCACGCAAGGTATTTAAGGGTTCGGTGCTAATACCATCTAGATCCTTTGATAAATTGAAAAGATCAGTTTGTAACGATACAGACCATCCGGATGAAACCATATTTTCTTTCAATGGAATTAGATCAATGCTTATTCCCATTCCCCATCCATTATACTTAGCAGAAAATTGAGCACCGGCAAAACGAGTATAATCCATTCCAAGTCCGAGCATCTGATAAACAGAAGTTGAACCTTTATCGTTCCGAAAACTGATATGGCTTCGTTGATGATACTTGCGTAGATAAAACGAAGTCCCAAAATCATAACACCGCCCTAATGCTCTAGAGACAGATGCTTTTATTGACAAATCGGACGTTATATTCTGTGGACGAGGATCTATATCACGATATCCTATTTGAGCCAGATAGTTAAGTTCTCCACCAACACGCCAGTTATTAAACCGGTGTATATACCCTCCGGAAAAGTTATACCGTTCTTTTTTCATGAATCCCCCAATAGAATCTCCTATCACATACGGGTGAATCACAGAAAGATCTAGGTTTTCATTCCAACGCATGTTTTCTACTCGCCCATTAGAATAAGATGCCGATCCAAAAAGTCTATTTAAAGAATCCAATGCAACAAATGAAAAAACATCAATTTGCCCCAAAGTACTCCCATCCCCTTCTTGTATCAATGCTCCTTGATCTTTTCGCTCATGCCATCCATTTAAAGAAATAGTCGTCAAACTAAAATTCTGCATACTGTAACGCATAGATGGATTATCAAACACTAGAGAGCGGAAGCTGACAGCTGGGCGATCGGACTTAATCAGTTTCTTTTGTATTACGAGTGTATCTGGCCCATTAGCATGTAATGTATCCAGACACACTGTAATCAGAAAAAGTAAAAGAAGAAAAGATTTATTCATGTTAAGATCACAACAAATTGGCTTATGGTAATAAAGTTGCACGAACTGAAGAATTAAAATCTTCCGTTGAATTATTAGTATCCTTTAAAATCTCTCGACCATTTTCGATCCGCTCCAGTTTACGGACAACCGCTTTTCCTATATTCTCAGCAACAGTAGCATTCAATCCAACAGATGCAAAACCCATATCCAATGAAGCATGTGTCACATTCCAAACATAGTCATTCTTTGGGCTCAAATTTACAGCATCAATAACCCATTCATTAGGGAAATAATAGTCATTCATGTCTCTGGAAATCGTGCCGGTTGGTAACTCAAATTTATAGGTATACGTATACTGAGTTAAGTAATCCTCAATAGAGACCTCTTTAGGTAAACGGCCAATAATATAAGCCTTATTACCTTGCTTATTCAGTACCCAAATAGTCTTAGTATAGTTATATAACATATTAAGGTTAGGCACATCAGGATTGTCCACATCAACAATAGAAGTACTTGTCGAATTGGTAAACCATTCAAAATTAGCTTGGCTCAAATCTGCTGAAGCAGGGTTAGCTTCACGATGGTTCATTGCATTATCACAAATCACCATGCTCTTTCCTGGCTTTATAGGATATTCTTTTCCCGTACCCGGAATCATAGCTACGACTTGTACAGTTACCGCCTTATCCATTATATTAGGCATATAATTCATCTTTCTAACAGTCATAAAGTTCGATTCCATAATAATTAGCCCATCTGCATACAATGTTTCGGACGAATTATTATAAATACGAATATATTGATCGCCATTATACTGTTTATTCGTTTGCGGATTTAAAGTTCCAGAACAAAAGATCTCAGCAATGACAAAATCACCTTTATCATTAAGATGACGCACATTCAATTCCAAGTTAAGCTTAACTACACCTCCTTTAATCGTAACATTCTGTTGAGCTCCTTGCACCGCCACATTAAACAATAAAGATTTTGTACCGGAGGATGAAAGAGTCGGATCGTAATTATAGGTTGCCGTACCTGTAAACGAAACATTATACAATCCATCAGTCAACCAAACTTTCTGATCGGCATAATCGACCATTGTTTCTAATCCGGTATTTACATTTTTGAATAAATAAGAGCCAGCTGTTATCGTCAACTCCTCTTTCACGCTAGTAGCCATAGAAACACTTAAGTTTACCTCAGAGTCTACTATCTCATCATTATTACAAGCCCCTAATGCAAATAGACTGATTAAGGCTCCAAATAAAATAAGTTTTTTTACTTTCATTTTTTTATAATTTTAAATTAACAATACTCAACAAAGAAATTAAAAGTTCAAATTGACCTCCATGCCAAAATAAGGAGAAGACGTCCTCTTTATCAAAGTATTTCCAACCTTATATTGGGGATAATAGCTTAACAGTCTATTGACAAAAAGAGATAAACGCATATATTGACCGACCTTCTTGGTTAATTTCATATTTAAATCCAATGCAAAGGGCACCGTATTTCGCTGAAAATAAGAATCCCCATACGTCTTGAGAAGATGTTTTAACTGTAAATCACCCTTATCTTGTTCGGTAAATGGATGAGTTGTCCCACTCCGATCAATATAACTAATAGGCACACCACTTTCCCATAGCTGTTTTCTAGAAGTGAACCAAGTACATTGATTTGAAAAAGAGAACAGCATTCCTATTTTAGGTAAATAAGTATCAATCGTTAAGTTGGTGCTCAATCGTTCATTTTCAACACCACCATCAGAATCATATAACCCTATATACTGTAGCTGCTCATTATTAATCAGAATCGAAGCCTCTCTATATTTTAGCCTCTTATCACGATACACTGTCTTGTACCACGCTCCAGTAAACGAAATTCGAGTATTGATCCTTTTCATGCGTGGTGAAAAATATTCAAACTCCACTCCTTTCTTGTGTATAGAAATCGTATTGCCTTGTTTGGCATATGTATTGATCAATCTATCCTCTCGATAGTCCAACAATCGCAAGTTAGGTGGAGCGACTAATTCCGTCGAATTGATAGAAGATGTATCATAACGTTTATAAGGTAAAGCCTTAAAATAGCTCTCTACACCAAATGCATTATTCATCGATTCCGTAAAATAGGTCATTGAAAAACTATGCCCCTTATGAGTCAAGTTTAAACGTAAATCCCATTTTTTATTACGCGACGGTTCTAAATCATAGTTGACATTCTTCCATTTGTAGGTCATCAAGTTCAGTCGCCTAAGATTAGCGTTCACATGATAGTAGTTGAGTTGCATAATATCCACATAGATATCATCCGGATAAATCTGCATCAATGTCGGCATACGAGTTAACCAACCAAAACCAACATTTATATTAGCTTTCCAATCGTCTCTAAACATTGGAAATTCCCATTGAAAACTTAACCGAGGATCGAAATAAACACGTTCATGCATTTGATATGCTTTATCCAGAGCAAGCAATGTCGTTCCACGTACTCCGGCTGAGAAACTCAATCGATGCTTACGAAACCACCAATCCATAGTATCCTCGGCATAAAAACCAAGATGCTGTAAAGCTGGGATATCCCGATATGATCTTGGGCGAATAAATGACGCTGCATTTAAAGGTCTGGTAAGATCATAAATCGGCCCACGCCCCAAGTTTTTGTTCAAATTCCATTCTCCCCCTAAAAGCACTTTATGAGAAGCATCCAAAGCACGAAAACGCCATTCACTATTCATGCGTAAACTAGCATATATGGGTTTACCATCAACTCTCAAATCCGCGACATAATGATAAGGTAGATAGAATCCATCTGCAGCACCAGTATTAGAAGTTGTTGGAATACCCGTCGGTCGATCAATAGAAACCGATCGCCGTTCTCTAATCTCGTTCAATTCATAAGACCATAATGCATCAATATCTAACTTACGTAAGGTATAATCATCATTCAAACGAACATGATATCTAGCGGACCATTTAAATTTGTCATAACTCGAACGATAACTATCTTGTTTTATTGTTGCATCTTTATCGCGCTTCACTCTATCGAAAGAACCTGTGTAATCAACATTCACCCCCCAATTAACCTCCCCAAAAGCTTTTTGTCGATACCCATCCCAACGAATAGAGCCAATAAGCCGTTTATAATTCTCATAACTATTACGTGGATCTATCTTAGAATCCAGAACGCTCAAATCCACATTCAAGACATGAGACCGACCTATACTAATCCCTTTTCCAATAGCGAAACTTTTTCCAACTTGATCTGCCTTAAACCTCGCTGTAAATGGAGAAGCAGAATGCTTACGTTTAATCTTCACTAAACCACTAGTAAGATTACCATATTTTACCGAAGGAATACCACGAACAATTTCCACACTCTCAATATTATCTGTAGATAATGTTCGCATATCAACTCCCAGTCCCACCGATTCTTTATCTCCTCCCTTACTATAACCCGGCACATATTGCAGATTGGCATCTGTATTTATCGACAAGCCATCGACAATGAAATCAACTCCCAATGAAGCTATAGCGACATCTGTATTTCCAGCTTCACGCAAACGAATCAAGTTCGCACCACTCATATTAGGATCGACCGATCTACCACCAGGAAGAAGCTCTAATAAGTCGGTAAAGCTCGTTGGCTGAAGATGCTCCATTGCTTTACGATCAATCTTCGAAGAGCTCGTTAACCCTTTCGATTCAGAAGCTGTAACAACGATTTCATCTAAAGCATTTATAGTAGAAGATAGTTGAAACGATAAAATGCCATGATAAGGAACAACCATCTTATAGACAAACTTGTCATATCCAAGAAAAGAGACAATCGCCGTATATTCTCCAGAAGAAAGACCTTTAATCTTAAAATGCCCACTAACGCTTGATATTCCGCTATAAACCGCTTGATTACCTGTTGCAAATAATTGAATAGTTGCAAAACTTAAGGGTTCCTTAGTCTGCGCATCACAAACGACTCCAATCACCACGCAGTCCTTCTTCTCTTGGGAAAAAGCGATAAAAGCATTTAATACACTAACTATAATCAAATAAAAAACCTTGCTGCGCATCTTTAAATTATTTTGCTGCAAAGGTATCCCAAATAGTCGCTATGGGTCAATCATGATTTGTAGGTATAAAAAGCAAAAAAGAAAAGCCGTTGTACCAATAAATAAGTACAACGGCTCGTTATTTTAATAAAATCGTGTGATAAAGATAATCTACACGATAATAATCCAGAATTAACTTAGTCCTTCTATATTTCCATTAACAATGTCAATGTGCACCGCTTGGGCCTCTCTTGGCAATCCCGGCATACGCAAGATATCTCCTGCAATAGCAACAATCATTTCCGCACCATTATTAATAACCACGTCTTTAATCTGAAGCTCGAAGTTTTCAGCAACACCATACTTCTTGGCATCTCCTGAGAAAGAGAATTGAGTTTTAGCGATACAAACCGGATAATGAGCAATATTCATTTCCTCAATCTGTTTAATACGATTACGGGCTGCACTGTTGTATGTGATCGTTTCTGCGCCATAAAGTCCTTTTGCAATCTTACTGATCTTAGTCTGTACACTATCTGTTTCCTCATAAGTGTAACAAAGTTGTTCAGATGGCTGACTCTCAATCGTATCAACAACTAAATTAGCCAAATCGACAGCTCCATCTCCACCTTCAGCAAAAGCGTTATTAATGGCAAATCCAACATTAAGGACTTCCTCACAGTGATGACGTAATAACTCCATTTCCTCTTCGGTATCACTCGCGAACTTATTAAATGCTACAATGACTGTTTGACCAAACGATTTCAGGTTACGTACATGTTTATCCAAATTACGCAATCCCTCTTTCAATCCTTCAATGTTGGGCTCCTTGATCTGATCTAAGCTAACTCCACCATGCATCTTCAATCCTTGTGCAGTGGCAACAATAACCGTTAAGCGAGGTTGTAATCCTCCTTTACGACATTTGATATTATAGAATTTCTCTGCACCAAGATCAGCTCCAAAGCCTGCTTCAGTAATAACATAATCATTGAAAGTCATAGCCATTTTAGTGGCCAACAATGAGTTACAGCCATGAGCTATGTTCGCAAACGGGCCACCATGTACAAAAGCAGCTGTACCTTCAGTTGTCTGTACAAGATTAGGATGGATCGCATCTTTAAGCAACACCGTTATAGCTCCTGCTATTCCCAAATCTTTCACGGTAAAAGGCTTATTGTCATAAGTAAAACCTAGAAGGATATTCTCAATTCTCCGACGTAAATCATCAAGATCCTTAGAGAGACAAAGAATAGCCATAATCTCTGAAGCCGGAGTAATATCAAAACCTGACTGTTGGGTTATTCCATTAGTCTTCTCACCCAACCCTACCACAATCGAACGAAGAGAGCGATCATTCACATCAAGAACACGGCGCCATAGAATCTCTTTCAAACCAAAACCTTTCGATTGGTTATGATAAAGATAATTATCAAGTAAAGCCGATATCATGTTATGAGCAGAGGTTATCGCATGAAAATCTCCTGTAAAATGAAGATTTATCTTCTCCATTGGAAGCACCTGAGCATATCCGCCGCCGGCAGCTCCTCCTTTCATGCCAAAACATGGACCAAGAGACGGCTCGCGCAATGCAACAGCAGCCTTTTTGCCAATTTTATTCAAACCTAAAGTCAAGCCTATAGATACAGTCGTTTTGCCAATTCCAGCTTTAGTTGCTGTGATAGCCGTCACTAATATTAGGTTGCTTTTCTTAACTTTTTCTTCATCGATAAGATGTTCAGGAATCTTAGCAATATAACGTCCGTAGTTTTCCACTTCGTCACGAGGAATACCTATAGATTCCGCAACTTGTTTGATCTTCTTCAGTTCAATACTGCGAGCAATTTCAATATCAGATTTCATAAGAGGTAATTTAGTTATGTTTTGAATGACAAAGGTAATAAATCTATCTATAGAAATCATTGATAATGCTGAAAAACATGATCAGCAAAACGCCCACAGAGACACAATGACAGATGAATCTGACTAATTCACAATTAAATATCAGCTCTATTTTATTTTTCAAATCATTTTATTATTTTTGTATCCAAACCGATTGCAAACATGAAGAAGTTAATGATTTATCTTTTGCTCTCAGTAGCAAGCCTAACCACGCTTAAAGCTCAATCTGAATTACCCACCGATAGCATCCGCCATACCACAAAAACCGGTATAAAGCAATTCGGTGATTTTCTGCTTGATATGCGATTGATGCAAGCTACAATGATTAAATTACCAAAGTTCGATTTTACCCTTACAGACAACGCTAAAGACTATAATGCCCTCTTTCGTTTACCGGAGAGTTCAATTTACTCACAAGAACAGATCGGATCATCCTATTCATTAGGGTTAAATGATTTCTCATCATTTGGACAAACCGAAACCTTCCGAAAAAGCACATTTAAACTCAATAATGGATGGCAATTTAGTACTTATGGCAACTATAATGCCGATGGGTGGAAGATTCCACAAAGAAGTGCGCTCCCATGGGAAAAGAACAATTTTAACGGAGGATTTGAACTAAAATCGGCAAACAAGGCCTTTGGCATTCGTATAGAAGTACGACAAGGACGAAACTATCCTTATTAGAAATTATGAAAAGAATACTCATTATTGGAGCGAATGGCTTCACCGGACGACAACTACTTAACGATTTAGCATCAGAACAACATTATCATCTCATTGGTTCATCACTGAGAGAGGACTTATATTCAGGTCAATCTCCATATCCATATGATTTCTATCGGGCGGATCTTCGTTGCCCCCAAGAAATCGAACAATTACTCACCCAAACGGCACCTGATGTTATTATTAATGCGTCAGCTCTATCTGTCCCTGATTATTGTGAACAACACCGGGATGAAGCTTACCAAACCAATGTTACAGCAGTCGAACAAATGGCTCAACTCTCAGAGGAACGACAAATCAAACTGATCCATCTTTCAACCGACTTTGTTTTTAATGGATCAAAAACCTCGCTCTATTCAGAAAACGATCAACCGGACCCAGTCAATTATTATGGCTTCACCAAATGGAAAAGTGAAGAACAAGTTGCAAAACTCTGTGAAGACCACGCTATCGTCCGCGTAGCTATTGTTTATGGTTCACCACTTACCGGACAACATGGAAACATTTTCCATTTGACAGCCGAAAAGTTAAAACGAGGAGAACCCATACGAGTGGTCTCTGACCAATGGAGAACCCCTACTTTTGTCGGTGATATCTCTAAAGGAATCGAACAACTCATTAATCACTCGCAAACCGGGCTTTTTCATCTCACGGGAAAAGATTGTCTAACGATCTCCGACATTGCTTTTAAGGTTGCAGATTATTTAAGACTAGATACCTCCCTCATTGAACCCGTAACAACACAAAGTTTAAATGAAGCCACAGCTCGTCCACGCTTTAGTGGCCTAAATATTGATAAAGCTCGAAATGCTTTCGGTTATACTCCCCTATCTATCGATGAAGGATTAAAAAAGATGTTTGGATAAAGCTATTAAAGAGTTCATCTTACTCTCGTTGTTCTTTAGCATACAATGCATCAAGAACCAATTTGATGTCTTCATACGAGATATCACCTTTTAGTGCTTCTTTAATGGCTGTCAAACTCTTTAATTCTTTATTTGATTCAATAAAACTTCCTATTCGGTGAACTTTATGGCGATCGACAATCCGATCCACATCTAACTTATTCTCACGAACATAAGTGCCTAGATGGGCAATAATTGTTGCCCTAGTCAGTGATCTTTCTTCAGCAATATCCTCAATTGATTTCCCAGCAATAAACATCTCATAAGTCACCAAACGGCTCTCCTTCTTTTTTTCTTTAGGTACCACTTCGACGATTGTTTCAATGAGCTCCGGACAAGACAATCGATGAGCTTTCATATATTCTCTAATCATGGCCAATAATTCAAGACCATATTTAGATAAAGTAGCCTCACCAACATAAGGCACTTTCTTCATCTTATCCAACGTATCCGGTAAGAGATTAGTCAACCCCATTAATGCCTTTTGTTGAACGACAGTATAAGCCGGAGCATGTAGCTCACTTGCTTTCCTTCCTCTCCATTCGCACAATTGTCCATAAAGTTCCGGATGAAGAATATCCGAAGGAACCTCTACTTTCAAACGCTCCTTAACCTTGCCCTCTCCATTCGTTGATTTCCTTTTCGCCGCAGGAGTCGACTTGTCCATCTCAACATCAAGAAGAACCTTCGCATGAACCTTCACATACTCAGAAATACCAAATGACTCCGAACGAAAATGTTCGAGCAACAACTCCTTTATCCAAAGAGCATCATTTAATGCCTGTTTACGCTCAGTGATTTGTTTAGCAATCGCTTTATTATCGGAGGAGATAAAAGTACGTTCCCATAATTCTCTCAATGGCCTCAACTGATCATAGAAATAACTAGCTCCAGAATGGACACGCTCTTGCAATTTTTGATCGACCTCGTAATTATCAGATTGACTAATCAGTTGAGTATACTGTCCTTGAAAGCGAGTAGAGATTTCAACAATCTGAGCATTCAAAACCTCCAAATGGGATTTATATTCATTCAACAACTGAGGGTAAACACTATAAAGATGTTCATCCAATAATCGAAGGAGGCGTTTAAACGCATTACCCAAAGGATAAAAGTCAAAAAGGTCTCTCAGCAATTCGAAGAAATAAGCTTTCTTAAGAAGATCAACATCTTGTTGCTGAGGCTGCGTTCTCTTCATGCGCTCCGAAAAAGCATCTACAGTAGCATCACTAATGATCGAATCCCGATGTAAAGGAGCCTCTAAAACCAACCCTTCCAAACTCCGACAACGGCTCAATGCCACATAAGTCTGTCCATGCGCAAAAGAGTTACGAGCATCGATGATCGCTCGCTCAAAAGTTAGCCCCTGACTTTTATGAATGGTAATAGCCCATGCCAATCGAATAGGATACTGCTCAAACGAACCTTCCAACTCTTCGGAGATCTCCTTCGTCTCCTCATCTAAGACATACTTATAATTTGGCCAAACCTCCCTTTCCAATAGAAATTCCAATCCGGTCTCTTTACTACGCACTAAGATTTTCTTATCCGCCGTAAGAGCAATAATCTCACCAAGCATACCATTATAATAACGCTTATCAGACGAACTGTCATTTCTCACAAACATGATTTGAGCTTTCTCTTTAATGACCAACTGTTTGTCGGTAGGATAAGCATGTTCAGGAAAAGTGCCATCAATATGAGCATTAAATTTGCAGGAATCACCAGGTAGTTTTGCCAATTCCTGATCATTAATCTGTTGTGCTAAATAATTATGCGTGGTTAATCGGATATAGCCTTCTTTTTCATCCGGACGAAAATGAGGTAGATAACGTTTGTTCAACAAGTTAAAGGTCTGATCATCGGCGACGTTCTCTCGAATTTTGTTAAGGATCGTCAGAAAATCACTATCCTTCTGACGATAAACCGTTTTCAATTCAATGGTTTTATAAACCGTTTCTCTTAAGGCACGGCTAGCGAAGAAATAAGGGGTATCATAATAAGCACTAAGCAATTGCCAATCAGACTCCCGTATCACCGGTGCCAACTGTTGCAAGTCGCCAATCATGAGCAATTGTACCCCCCCAAAAGGTTGATCACTATACCGATAACGTCGTAATACAGCATCAATCTCATCCAATAAATCCGCACGGACCATACTAATCTCATCGATCACCAATAAATCCATACTCCGAATAATATTTCTCTTTTCTTTGCTGAACCGATAATGCATTTGAGAAGAGTTCTGATAAGAATCAGGCACATAAGGGGCAAATGACAACTGGAAAAAAGAATGAATCGTTACCCCTCCGGCATTAATTGCAGCTATCCCTGTCGGAGCAAGCACCACCATACGCTTTGGCGATCGCTCTTTTAGCTGTCTCAAGAAAGTTGTTTTCCCGGTACCCGCTTTACCGGTTAAAAAAAGATGAGTTCCTGTATGTTCGATGAACTGCCAAGCTAGTCGCAGTTCTTCATTCTGTTCCATTGTGTTGTATTTTTCCGTAAATATAGGGATTTACTGCCAATTTATTGCAAACTCCCTCCTACGATGTCCAATAGTTCGTTTGTTATCGCCTGTTGGCGAGATTTATTATATTGCTTAGTTAATTCCTGTATTAAATCATTGGCATTATCCGTTGCTATTTGCATGGCCAATGTACGAGCAGCATGTTCCGATGTACTGGAATCAACTGCCGTTGTGAATATTTTCTGCCTCAGAAGCGTAGGAAATAGCTTTTCAATGAGCTCTTCAGCAGAAGGTTCGATGATATAATCGGTTATTGAGCAACAATCCTCCGGTTGTTCAACATCCCGAATCAGATGATTGATGTTTATCGGCAAGTAGACTTCATCTTTAAGGATCTGTGTCCCTCTCGATTTAAAATGATGATAGACTAAATCGACCCGATCCACCTTTTCGGTTTCAAAAAGGTTCATCAGTTTATTAGCCAATAACATCGCCTCATCATAAGTCGGTTTATCAGAAAGACGATCGAAAGAACCTTGTGATTGAAGTCCCATGCGTCTGACCGCCTCCTCTATCTTACGTCCAATGGGGAAAATTAGAATATTCTCCGATCCCAGTTCTTCATACTCTGTCATCTTTCGCGAAAACTCCTTAATCACATTCGTATTAAAGCCACCGCACAACGACGAATTTGAAGAGAAAACTACAATCGCCACGCGAGTCACCTTTTCTCTCTTCAAAACATAAGGTGAAGATATCGAGACCTCCGAACTCAAAAGATTGGCAACAATCCTATTCAGTTCCTGCTGATAAGGCCACATTCGCTGAATAAGACCTTGCATCTTATGAAGTTTTGCAGAAGCCACCATTTTCATGGCCGAAGTTATTTTTCGTGTATTCTTTACTGAATTAATTCTATTCTTAACTTCCTTTAATGCAATCATCTCTATCCCTTTATGATTAAACTAAAAAAAAAAATTAAAGATACTGATTCTCAACAACTTTAACCGTTTCCTCAATGATCCCGATTACCTCCTCATCAATGATTCCTGATTTTAAGACATCAAGCACCTCTTTTTGATGATTCAACTTAAGTCGTTCTATAAAACGTGATTCAAAGTCGCGCACCTTATCCAATGAAATGTTTCTCAGCAACCCATGTGTTCCGCAATATAATATAGCAATTTGCTGTTCAACAGGCATAGGTGCATATTGAGCTTGAACCAACAAACGTGTGTTTTTACGTCCTTTATCCAAAGTCATTGCCGTTACGGGATCCATATCACTGCTAAACTTAGAGAAAGCCTCAAGTTCACGATATTGAGCCTGATCGATTTTCAACGTACCGGCCACTTTCTTCATCGCCTTTATTTGAGCATTTCCTCCAACACGTGACACAGAAATACCAACATTAATCGCCGGACGGTTACCTTGATTAAAAAGATTCGTATCTAGAAAGATCTGTCCGTCTGTAATTGAAATGACATTAGTCGGGATATATGCCGATACATCGCCCGCCTGTGTTTCTATGATAGGTAAAGCAGTCAATGAGCCTCCCCCTTTAACAAGGTCTTTAATACTATCCGGAAGATCATTCATCTGACGAGCCACCTCTTCTTGATCAATAATCTTAGCTGCACGTTCCAATAAACGAGAATGTAAATAGAAAATATCTCCCGGATAAGCCTCACGCCCGGAAGGTCGCCTCAAAATCAAAGAAACCTCACGATAAGACACAGCCTGTTTTGACAAATCGTCATAAACCACTAACGCATGGCGACCGGTATCACGAAAGAACTCACCGATAGCCGCTCCGGCAAACGGAGCAAAATACTGCAAAGCAGCAGGGTCAGCAGCAGTCGCAGCAACAATAATGGTATACTCCATAGCTCCTTTTTCGCGTAATGTATTCACGATAGAAGCCACCGTAGAGGCTTTTTGACCAATGGCCACATAGATACAAAAGACCGGTTCCCCTTTCAAGTAATTATCCCTCTGATTGATGATCGTATCAATACCGATAGCCGTCTTTCCGGTTTGTCGGTCACCAATGATCAGCTCTCGCTGTCCTCTACCAATAGGGATCATCGCATCAATCGCCTTTAAACCGGTTTGCAAAGGTTGATTAACCGGTTGACGAAAAATAACACCTGGTGCTTTACGTTCCAGAGGCATCTCATACAGTTCGCCACCAATCGCTCCTTTCCCATCTAAAGGTTCGCCCAGCGGATCAATGACTCGTCCAAGCATACGTTCACTCACTTGTATGGAAGCAATCCGTTTCGTGCGTTTCACAATAAATCCTTCCTTGATTTTATCAGTAGGACCCAAAAGAACTGCACCGACATTATCTTCCTCCAAATTCATCACAATGGCTCTAATCCCATTCTCAAACTCTAGCAATTCGTTAGCCTCAGCATTTCGCAATCCGTAAATACGAACAACCCCATCGCTCACTTGAAGCACCGTTCCTATTTCATCAAGCTGTATACGGGTATCTATCCCCTCCAATTGGCGGCGTAAGATATCAGAGACCTCGCTAACTCTTATATTTTCAGACATGATTCAACTCTTTTTCTATTCTTTATACAATTCTCTTATTCTTATCGATGTACTGCTGTTTCACGCGTTTCAGCTGAGTAGCCACAGAAGCATCCAAGCGAACATCGTTTATATCAAACACAAACCCACCTTCGATAGACGGGTCGACCACAGTCTCCAGCTCCATACGAGCATGAAGGATATGTGCAGCCGTAGAACGAATGCGTTCTTCAGTCGCCTTATCGACCGGCACAGCCGTCACTAGACGTCCAACTCCTATATGTTTCAGTTTTCGATACAGATCAATATACATCAGCCCCATGGTTTGCAAATATTCTTCCCGTTTATGCTCTAAGACCAGGCGGATAAATCGAGTAAAAGCTTCACTAGATGGTTTATCCCCATTAGCTGCTACAGAGACAAGCGTTATTTTCTCATTCATCGGCACAATTGGATTATCAAGTGTCGTCCGCAACGCCGGATGAGTTCGAAAACCAGAGGTCAGTCGGAGAAACTCCTCATACACCACCCCTTCGGCTCCTTGATCAGTAGCAAAGTCAATCAGAGCTTTAGCATAACGCATCGATAATATACCAACTTCCATAATTAATTTCGACTACGAGTAATCACTTCGTCCACCATGCGGTCGATCATTCCCATCTGAGCCTCTTCCTTGCTAAGTTCTTGTCGGATCACCCTTTCGGCAATATCGACAGAAAGCATCGCAACTTGTCGACGGATATCGCGAATAGCCTCCTCCTTCTCAAGTTGTATTTGCCGTTTAACTCCATCAAGTTCTTTTTGTGCGGTAACTTCGGCTTGTCGACGAGCGTCACGAATAATTCGATCTCGCTCCTCAATCGCTTCTCTAAGAATACGCCCCTGCTCTCTATTCGCATCAGCCACAATCGCCTCACTCTTTTGCTTCAAAGTCACTAATTGTTCATTAGCCTCTTTAGCAACCTCAAGAGATTGGTCAATATAGGCCTTCCGCTTTTCGACCATGGCAATAATTACCGGGAAGCCATACTTTGCTAGGATGAAAAAGACCACCCCAAAACAAAACAGCATCCAAAATAACAAACCACTATCGGGTAACAATAATGACATACTCTCTAATTATAAAAAGAACACTAACAAACAAACCACAACAGCAAGTAAAGCTACACCTTCAATCAATGCTGCAGCAATGATCATACTCATACGAATATCTCCGGCAGCTTCAGGCTGACGAGCGATAGCTTCCATAGCTGCCTGTCCAATCTTACCAATACCTAATCCTGCACCGATTACTGCAATAGCAGCTCCAAGAGTTGCTCCCAATTTACTAATTCCAACAGCAGTTGTTGCTTGTAATAATACTGTCAATAACATAACTTTATTTTTTAAGATTTATACTTTTATCTTTTTTTCTCCTCCTCAGCAGGTTGCGCCAATCCGATGAAGACAGACGACAACATGGTAAATACATAAGCCTGTATAAATGCCACAAGCAATTCAAGGGCATTCATAAAGATATTAAACAAAACCGAAGCAATGGTCAACGATCCATTTAAAACCGGCCCCATGCTTACTGAAATAAATATGAGTGAGACCAACACCAACATGGCCATATGTCCCGCCAGCATATTTGCAAATAGACGAATCATCAAAGCAAAAGGCTTGGTAAATATGCCAAATAGCTCAATCACCGGCATAATAGGAAGCGGTACTTTCAGCCACCAAGGCACATCAGGCCATAAAATCTCTTTCCAATACATCTTTGATCCGAAGACATTGACCGCAACAAAAGTGCAAAGAGCCAAAACCATGGTCACCGCAATATTACCGGTCACATTAGCACCTCCCGGAAATAGAGGAATCAATCCCATCAGATTATTAATAAAGATGAAGAAAAATGCAGTCAGCAAATAAGGAGCAAACCGAGCATGATTAGGTCCGACACAAGGTCTAATCACATTGTCGTAGATCATAACGATCAACATTTCAATAGCGCCGACAAAACCATTCGGTGCAGGATCATCAGCCTCTCTCCTTCTATACCAATGAGCAACTCTTAACACAATGAAGATCACAATCAAGCTATTCACCATCAGAGCCAGAACCACTTTAGACACAGAAATATCGATAGGTCGTACTTCCTCACCTAACCGGTTCTTCTCAACAATCTTCCCTTCATATTTGGAGCCACTCGTCGCAATATACAATCCTTCATAAACCCCACGATTCTCTTCTAGTTTAGACGACAAGAAACAATGCCAACCACTCATCGAACTATAAACAATGATCGGTAATGGCACAACAATATCCCTCTCGCCCCATCTGGTAATATGCCATTCGTAAGCATCACCAATATGGTCAAAGACAATATCCTTTACCTCAATCTGTCCCTCCTCTTCCTGAACAGGAGAATTCAGCGACTGAGCTTGCATATTTATAGGACTTATCCCTAAAAAAACAAAACCTATTAATACGATAATCTTTAAATACCCACTCATTGTTCTATTCTATATTTCCCTTTTATCATTTTCTCGAATGAAAAGAACAGCCAAGTCTCAAAAACGAGATAAACCAAATAAAACGCTACAAACGTCAATAGAAAGACATGCCCATCTTCAGGATCAAGGATTGTAAAAACGATTAATAGGAGAATCGACAAAATCATCTTCACACTCTTAATTCCTAAATAAATCAAGAGTATTTTCTTAGGCATCTGTCGCTGACCATAATCGAATAAATAGATACTCAGCGATCCCCATAAATAGAAATAGATCGGAACCATTGGAAATGCTTTAAAATACTGGGCTCCGGGAATGCCATGAATGAGAATCAAAGCTCCAATCACCCCACAAAGCAAAGCCCCCAAAGTATGCCATTTCATAAAATAGTACTTTCCACGACGTTTCATTTCGTTCATCATGATCGTTTGTTCTTTTATACATTTACACAAACCGAAACCACATTATTACTCAGTTCAATAAACCCTTCCTTTATCTCTAATTTACACTCCTCACCATCCATTGTGACATACGATAGTGATCCTTTTCGCAAAGAAGAGATGATAGGTGCATGTTGAGGTAATATAGTAAACGAGCCCTTTGTTCCGGGTAAGGTAACCCGGCTAATTTCTCCTTCAAAGATGCTCTTTTCGGGTGATACAATATTCAAATATAAATCGTCCATCTTACTGCCAACCGTCCAACTGTTTCAACATCCGATTCCCCTTCTCTATAGCCTCCTCTATTGTACCTACATTCAAGAATGCCGATTCGGGTAATTCATCCACCTCACCGTCCATAATCATACTAAATCCCCTTATCGTATCTTCGATAGGCACCATCACCCCGGGAACGCCGGTAAACTGTTCGGCAACAGCAAACGGTTGTGATAAGAAACGTTGCACCCGACGTGCGCGGTGAACCGTAAGCTTATTCTCTTCCGATAACTCCTCCATACCTAAGATCGAAATAATATCCTGCAGTTCTCTATAACGTTGTAAAATCTGTTTCACTCGTTCAGCCACGTCATAATGCTCTTGGCCAACAATATTCGGATCAAGAATACGGGAGCTAGAGGCTAACGGATCGACTGCCGGATAAATGCCAAGTTCAGTAATCTTACGATCCAAAACAGTTGTAGCATCCAAATGAGAGAATGTCGTTGCCGGAGCCGGGTCGGTCAAATCGTCAGCAGGCACATAAACGGCCTGTACAGAAGTAATAGATCCCTTTCTTGTAGAAGTGATTCGTTCTTGCATCACTCCCATCTCAGTCGCTAACGTCGGTTGATACCCTACAGCCGAAGGCATACGTCCCAGCAACGCCGAAACCTCAGACCCCGCTTGAGTAAAACGGAAAATATTATCAATGAAGAACAAAATATTCCGTCTTTCCATTTCAGACCCGGCATCACGAAACGATTCAGCGACAGTCAGTCCCGATAGAGCCACAGAAGCACGAGCTCCCGGCGGTTCATTCATCTGGCCAAAGATCAAAGAAACCTGCGATTTCTTCATCTCTTCATAATCGACCTTCGACAAGTCCCACTGCCCCTTCTCCATGCTTTTCTTAAACTCCTCTCCGTAACGAATGACTCCGGACTCAATCATCTCCCGAAGCAAGTCGTTCCCTTCTCTGGTTCGTTCACCAACACCGGCAAACACCGAAAAGCCATGATGTTTTTTAGCAATATTATTGATTAACTCCTGAATCAAGACCGTTTTACCCACACCTGCTCCACCGAACAAACCGATTTTACCCCCTTTCACATACGGCTCAAGCAAATCAATCACTTTAATACCTGTGAGTAGGATCTCCTGTTCAGTCGTTAAATCCTCAAACTTTGGGGGATCGCGATGAATCGAATAAGCCTGTTCATTGCTCAAATCGGATAATCCATCAATCGGTTCTCCAACCACATTTAGGAGTCTTCCCTTGATCTGTTCACCGATAGGCATCATGATTGGGCTACCGGTATTGTACACCTTCATGCCTCGCTGCAATCCATCGGTGCTATCCATTGCGACCGTACGAACGGTATTCTCTCCAATGTGTTGTTGAACTTCAACGGTCAGTATCTTTCCATTAGGCCTTTTTATCTCTAAAGCCTCACGAATACTAGGTAAGACCAAGTCTACATCTGTTCCTTCGAAATAGACATCAACGACAGGTCCGATAACCTGAGAAATATGCCCTATGATCTCTGACATAAACCACCTTTCTTTATTTAATAATTCTTCAACGTTTTCTTATTGATCGTGTAGTGCGATGATTGTGTTCTTCAAAGGTTGTACTACAAACGATGCTATTGATTTAAGGATTGCTTAAAAGAATAGTTGATTAAGCAATTATACAAATGTAAAAAGAAATCTCATTCATTGTTCACTAAATACTGTTTTTTTTTCGTCCGTCCTCTCCCCTCATTATGAAAACTAAAAAAGCATTTCACAAATGTGTTCGAAAAGCTTTCAAAAAGCCAACAATACAAAGGAAAAGTAGTCTATACACCACCAAGAGCACTATAAAAGCAGAGAACTGTCAAATCTCATTTTCACAAAAAAAAGATCCCATGCTAATCTTGTTTAGATCAGCATGGGATATACTTTTATATCAATTGATAGACGTCGATGCCTAGTAAACCTCGACCTTCTCGGCTATTCGCTTCGCTTTATTACGTACAGCATCTAAGTCACTACCGACAGGTGCATAACAAAGCACCACGCCCATTCGTCTATTCACTCGAGTAAACGGCTTACCAAAGATACGTACATAAGTATCCTCTTCCGCAGTAACTTCTTCTAATCCTCTATAGTTAGGGCACTCTTCGTTAGAGATTGACGATAAGATCACCGCACTAGCCCCGATACGTTCCTGTTTGATATGCGGAATAGGCAATCCAAGCACCGCACGCAAATGCAATTCAAACTCATTCAAGTTTTGAGTCCCCGCCAAAGTCACCATACCGGTATCGTGTGGACGAGGCGATAATTCAGAGAAATAAACCCCATTATCATGACTAAGGAAAAACTCCACACCCCACAGACCGGCACCAGTCAAAGCACGAGTCACCTTTTCGGCCATCTCCTCCGCTTCTTTCAAATGTGCCGGATCGATATAAGCCGGTTGGAAACTTTCGCGATAATCGCCACCCTTTTGTACATGTCCGATAGGAGGACAGAATAACGTCGGTCCATTCTTCTGCGTCACCGTCAACAGAGTAATCTCGCTATCGAAACGAATAAACTCCTCGATAATCAATTCACGGATATCTCCACGGCTTCCGCTACATCCATATTCCCAAGCGTGTTCCAGTTCATCGGCCGATTTCACCAACGACTGCCCTTTCCCCGACGAAGACATCAAAGGCTTCACTACACACGGAAAACCGATCTTCGTTGCAGCCTCTTTCAATTCATCAAGCGATGTCGCATAGAAATACTTTGCAGTCTTCAATCCAAGTTCCTTAGCTGCCAAGTCGCGTATGGCCTTTCTATTCATGGTAAAGTTCACCGCACGAGCGCTCGGCACTACTTGAATACCTTGAGCTTCAAAATCGTATAAGCGTTCGGTACGAATCGCTTCAATCTCCGGCACGATAATATCCGGACCATGCTTCTTCACGACGCGATCCAAAGCTTCACCGTCGAGCATATCGAAAACCTCAAACTCATCGGCTACCTGCATAGCCGGTGCTCCGGCATACGAATCACATGCAATGACATGCTGCGCCTTACGTTGTGCAGAAATCACAAACTCCTTACCCAATTCTCCTGAGCCAAGCAAAAGTATTTTTTTCATTTCTTTGAAGTGTATTGTATTTTGTTGCAAATAGAATCTAAAAAACCTAATTCCTATTGATGTTGTTCCCTCAATAAATCGTTGACCGTCTTCACCGGATTAAAAGTAGAAAGAGGCACCTCTACAAAAACCGTATTCCAGTCGCTCATTGCTCCATTCCACAGTCCCGGTAACTCCAAAGCCTTCAGCTCCCGTCCACTCTTCGACTTCTGAGAAATAAATCCCGTCGATTTATCGACAAAGTCCAATAAGTCGAACTTCTCACCTCTGTAATCCCGAATACCACAAACCAGATCGACCGGATTAAAGTGCGTTCCCTGTTCGAACATCGTTTTCTTTTCCGGATCAGTCATGTCGATCTGCGAGCTTTCCAAGATCTGCAAAGAGATCGTTCCATCCGCATTATAAGCCAAGAACGGTCCCCCACCCGGTTCACCGACATTCTTCACCATTCCGCAAACCCGTATCGGACGGTTAAGTTTATTCTTCAGATAGATCACCAGCTCCGTATCTTCCAACAACTTCGTCTCCGGATTCTTACAACACAGTTCCTTCTGAACAAAGTGTAAGATCTCAAGCACCTCTTCGTTGGTGTACGAACCACGATCCAGACATTCAAGATAGCGGAAAATCTTTTCTTGAAGATCCACCAAAACTCCCGCTATAACCTCTTTATAAAGTACTGTATCTGCTTTCAATCGATCCGGCACCACATTATCTATATTTTTCACGAAGACCACATCGGCCTCCAAATCATTCAAATTTTCGATCAACGCCCCATGTCCTCCCGGTCGGAACACCAATGCCCCATGATCGCGGAACGGTTCATTATTCAAGTCGACCGCCAACGTATCCGTACTCGACTTCTGCTCGGAGAAAGAAATCACATACTCCACCTGATAAGCCTTTTCATAAACAGTCTTTTTCGAACGAACCAGTTCTTCAAACAATTCACGGTGTTCGGGAGATACCGTAAAATGAACATTCACCTTTCCCCCATTCTCAGCAGCATACAACGCCCCTTCAACGAGATGTTCTTCAAGCGGCGTACGTACATCATCGGGATAGCGATGAAATTTAAGTAATCCTTTAGGCAAAGCCCCATAATTCAAGCCCTCTTTCTCCAAGAGTGCCCGAACCACCAATTTGTATTGATTCTGCTGCAGTAAAGTCTCTATATTTCGATCGAACAAGCGACAACAAGCCTCATCTAAATCGTCATAAAAAGCGAAATCGGACATTCCATCAAAGAACTTTTTCTCAAAACGTTCCACAGGAAACTCCGATTCAGACTCTAGAAACTCGAACAGATTTTTAAACATTCGGCTGGCGGCTCCGGAAGCCGGGACAAATTTAGTAATGCTCCTCTTCTTCTCCTTATACGCACGCCACTGCTTCACATAAGTCTCTTTCTCATCATCGTCGGGGACTTTTATGCCTTTACTCATCGAAGCAGCCCCTTCTAATTTCAAAAAAGGAAAGCCATTTTCAAAGCAAGCCAGTTGTTCAGCGATCTTCGCTTCGGAAATACCCTTAAGAGCAAACATCTCTTTATCTTGTGCTGTTATCATAATACGACTTTTAATTAAATGATGAACAAAAATACAAAATGTTATTTACTTATTGCTCTATAATAAAGAAAAAAACTAATTTTACGTCGAATAAAGACTATTAACTATGAACGATTTTTTTACTATTGAAGATAAAAGGTTACTCTTTTCGCTTTACAAGCAAATTTTGCGATCGGCCGGAGAGAGTCTTTTTTGGCAAGATTGTCAAAAATTAAAGAAGCACCTCTCGGCAGCTGTAGAATGTAAAAAACTACAACGTAGCACTTTCAATATGAATCCGGTCATCCGCGACCTTCAAACCGCGATCATTGTATCCGATGAGATCGGGATGAAAGGGTCGTGCATCATCGCCATCATGTTGCACGAAATTGTAAAAAACGGTCAGCTCACCATAGATAACGTTCAAGACGAATTTGGCGAAGATGTCGCTTCGATCATTAAAGGTTTGGTAAAAACCAACGAACTCTACACCAAGAGCCCGGCCATCGAATCCGAAAACTTCCGCAACCTCCTTCTATCGTTTGCCGAAGACATGCGCGTCATTCTGATTATGATTGCCGATCGAGTCAACATCATGCGGCAGATCAAGAACGCCTCGGACGAAGAAGCCCGTTTGAAAGTTGCCAACGAAGCGGCCTATCTATACGCCCCTTTGGCTCATAAGCTCGGACTCTATAAGCTCAAATCGGAGTTAGAAGATCTCTCATTGAAGTATAGAGAAAAAGAGACCTACTACTACCTCAAAGACAAACTTAACGAGACCAAAGCTTCACGCGACCGTTACATCGCTGCATTTATCGATCCGATCAAACAAAAGATAGAAGCCGAAGGGTTGACTTTCGAAATCAAAGGACGAACCAAATCGATCCATTCCATCTGGAACAAGATTCAGAAGCAAAAGACCTCTTTCGAGAACATCTACGATCTCTTTGCGATCCGTATCATCATCGACTCGGCACCGGACAGAGAAAAGCAAGAGTGTTGGCAAGCCTACTCTATCGTTACCGATATGTATCAGCCTAATCCAAAACGTTTGCGCGACTGGCTCTCTATTCCCAAAAGCAACGGCTACGAGTCGCTTCACATCACCGTGATGGGACCGGAAGGAAAGTGGGTTGAAGTTCAAATCCGTACCCGCCGCATGGACGACATTGCCGAACGAGGATTGGCCGCTCACTGGCGATATAAAGGGATTAAAGGCGAAAGCGGACTTGACGAATGGCTAACCTCCGTTCGTGAAGCTTTAGAGAACTCCGACAGCGACTCCATGAAAGTGATGGATCAGTTCAAGATGGACCTCTACGAAGACGAAGTGTTTGTCTTCACCCCAAAAGGTGACCTGTTCAAGCTAGCGAAAGGGGCAACCGTACTCGACTTTGCCTTCCACATCCACAGCAAATTGGGAAGCAAGTGTATTGGCGCCAAAGTGAACGGTAAAAACGTACAGCTGAAACAAAAGCTCAATAGTGGCGATCAGGTCGAGATCATGACCTCGAACACCCAAACGCCCAAACGCGACTGGTTATCCATCGTCACCACTTCGAAAGCACGAACCAAGATTCGTCAGGCTTTAAAAGAGATGACTGCCCATCAGATCGACTTTGCCAAGGAGACTTTAGAACGTAAATTCAAAAATCGTAAACTAGAGTACGATGAGGCTGTGATGATGCGTCTCATCAAGCGTTTTGGCTTTAAGAATGTGACCGAGTTTTATCAGAAATTGGCCGACGAGACCTTGGACGTCAACGATATCCTAGACAAATACGTTGAGCTACAAAAGAAAGACACCGATTCACACGATGACATTACTTATCGCAGTGCGGAAGGTTATAACCTACAACCAACCATGCTCGAAGACGCCAAGGCCAAAGAAGACGTACTCGTTATCGACCAAGACCTAAAAGGTTTGGAATTCAAATTAGCCAAATGTTGTCACCCTATTTATGGAGATGACGTCTTTGGTTTCGTCACCGTAACCGGAGGAATTAAGATCCATCGATCGGACTGCCCCAATGCGGGACAGATGCGCGAACGTTTTGGCTACAGAATCGTGAAAGCTCGTTGGGCCGGCAAGTCGCAAGGGACTCAATACCCTATCACGCTTAGAATCGTTGGCCATGACGATATCGGTATTGTCACTAACATTACCTCGATCATCTCGAAAGAAAATGGAATCACCTTACGCTCCATCGGCATAGACTCTCACGATGGTCTGTTCTCCGGAACGCTTACCGTCATGGTTGGCGACACGGGACGACTCGAAGCTCTGATTAAAAAGCTACGTACGGTAAAAGGGGTAAAAAGTATTAATAGAAACTAGTACGATAAATAAAAACTTAAATTGAAAAGAGTTTTTATGCATGTGTATATCATATAAATAGATTAAGCCCACCGTTCTTTCATCTCATAAAAAGAACGGTGGGCTTTTAACTTATTCGTGTATAATCACCTCTCCTATAATTATTGTTTTTTGAGAAATATCTGCAACCCTACACACTTTAAGATAAAACAATTTAATAATCAACAAGTTATAGCGTTGCAGATCGGGTGACAGATAGGTGGCAGATGTTTTATCTACCATTCGACCTGAATAACCTTATTTCAAAGAATCAATTCCATGAATATCTTTTTATCATCTGATAGAAATTAGAATTGAAATCATGTTTATCTTTTGGGATTTAGAAATTTCTTTGATAAATAATTTCTAATAGGCAAGTCGTATAGTTTAAGACAAGCATAAGCTAATACAATATTAAAAATGACAAGACCAACTGCAACCATCCATACCTGCTCAAAAGTATAGTTATTCTTCCAAACAGATGCGTAGAATAAATACATAGAAGGATAATGAATCAGATACAGAGGATAAGATAAATCACCAAGCAAACTGCACATTTTTGTTTTTTTGGTGCCCATTTGCTTTGATGAGGCTGCAAAGTAAAGTATCAATGGGAAAAACAGAACGATACAAACCGTGTCGTAAATGGCATTCATCCAAGTGGCATCCTCGCCTCCCAAATGAGGCATAAAAAGGATAAATCCGATACTTAAGCTAGAAATCAAGAAAGCATTTTTTACGCAACGCAACGGTTTAAAGATGCGCGAGATGAATAAGCCAGCAGAATATGAGAATGTAACTCTTAACATACCACCGCCGAACTGCGTGCCTGCTAAGCTCCAACCATCGCCCATGTGCCCATAACCTGCTTGCGTCAAAGCATACCACAATAATGCTGCACCTGTAGCAATGACAAATCCCCCTAACACTTTAGTTGGCAATCTGCGTAAGAACAAAGCATACATCACGTTAGCAATATATTCAAAAAACAAAGACCAGGTAGGACCATTTAATGGGAACATCTCACCATAGCCACGTAAATCAGTCGATGCCGTTGGCAAACTCGGGATTAAAAATAAGTTAAGTACAAAAGCTATCATCACGGTAGATAGCGCCACGGATGTACCATCCCATTTTACGCTGCCTTGAATAAAATAACTTATCGCACCAATGACAACCGCCACAATAATCATGGGGTGCAATCGAATCAACCTGCGTTTAAAGAAAGTTACTATACCCATTGCCTTCCATCTATCGTCATAGGCATAACCTATCACAAAGCCTGATAAGATGAAAAAGAAATCTACGGCAAGATAGCCATGGTTGCAGAACTGATCCATAGGGCTTGTGGCAAAGCCTTCGCCAAGATGGAATAAGATAACAAAGAGAGCTGCGACTCCTCTTAAACCATTTAGAAGTACATAGTGTGGTTTCTGAGTCAGTGTTAAAGAAGGATTGTGTTGTTCCATAAAAAATACTTATACGTATTGGTTATTACTATAATTTCTTCACTAGTTTTATATGACAAACTAGGAAGGGAATTAGGAGAATAGAAAATATTAATTGAAACAAAAATAAGACTATTTTTTAAAGGGAGGATGTTCTTCCGATAAATATTTATATCAAAACATGCTGTTAAAATGAGAAAGAGTCCCCCTTATAAGACTAAAAATGGCATTGTCATATTTTACTAGCACACTGTGCTATTCTACTACGACAGCGTGCTATTTTTTTATCACAGTGTGCTATTTTCTTACCACACCGCACCATTTTTAGCGATTCAGGCGGTATCAATACAATAAACCAGAAATCAAAAGACGAGAATAAAAACCTCAAAGAAACCGTTTGTCGGATAACTAAGAGAGGGTGAAAGATAAGCAACAAAATGTGAGATAAAAAGAACCGTACCTCAGCGGCATGACGACCGTATCTCAGCGGCACAACGACCGTACTCCGAAACTACAACGACCGCATCTCAGCGCGATAACAACCGTACCTCAGCGCCGCAACGGCCGTACTTTATTATGCCTAGAGACTGTCAGTGTCAGTTAACCATTTTAGTTGACCGTTTTTTGCCTTATTCACCATGTCGGTTGACTCTGATTAAACTTACTTTTAATTCAGGTTGACTCTTTCTTTTTTTATTGATAAGATGAGTTGACCCTAGTTAAACTTATTAATAAATCACGTTGACTACTTTTCTTTTTATTGATAAGATGAGTTGACTACACTGATATCAAATAATAAAAAGTCAAGTAAATCATTTATTTAGCAGTTGCGCTTTTCTGCTCAGATAATATTAAGAAGTCATGCAAAGTTATTCTATTTTTTATGCATACTTCCTTTTAATGGCAATTTCTCTATAACTAGTCCATTTCTTCTTTAATTCCCCTGTGCATTGAGCAGCTTGTTTAGGCGTCATGCCTTCTAAGCTCCAATGTGGGCGTTCGTTGTTATAGAATTCTATGGCCAAATGCAAAGCTTTTTTCAAATCATTTATGGTATAAAACTCCATTCCTTTAAGCAGTTCATTCTTTATGGTATTATTTATGCGTTCGGCCACAGCGTTATCTTTGGGATTACCACTTTCAGTCATACTTATAACTATACCGTGTGTCTTTAACAGGTTGGTATAAACATAACTTGCATATTGTACCCCACGATCCGAATGATGAACAAGATGATCAAATCCTTTTTTGCTATAATGCTTTAGAGCCATTTTTAAAGCTTCTAACGTATATTTAGTCTCTAAAGTTTTCCCAACACTATATCCGATGATTTCTTTGCTGTAATAGTCAGTAACCAAAGATAGATAGCAGAAGGTATATTCACCTTGCTCATTTATCCACAGAGGCAGATAGGTTATATCGCTAACCATGAGCTGGCAAGCAGCATCCGGTATGAAGTCTTTGATAAGATTGGGATAAATCGGGAAATGATGCCTAGAGTCTGTGGTAAGAACGCGACGCTTACGCTTGCGGACTTTCAAACCATAGCGTTCTATAATATCATAGAAGCGATTATAGCCCACGCTGTTCTTTTCTCCAAACCTCGTACGATACATCAACCAAAGTTTGCTGCCTCCAATTCCAGGATCTTTGACTCGAATTTCTTTGATAAACTCAACGACAAAGGCTTCTCGAGCAAGAGTAGAGAGTAGCGTATTCTCATGCTTGTAATAGGCTTGCTTGGTTACACCAAGTAGGCGACACATGGGAAGAATACGATAACGCTTTTCATCCCGTGTGTGAAGTCTATAGGCTACTTGGTGCCAGCTTTTTTTAAGTCAAGACCATAAACGTCTTTGCCCAATTCAACCATCTCTGCATAGAAATCACCACGTAGACGCTCTTGAGCGAGTTCCTTCTTTAGTTTGGTGATCTCTGATAAGAGTCGTTTGTAATCTTCTGGGATTACAGATTTGCCTTCTTTTTTCATCATTTCGGCGATTTGAGGGTTGTCTGACTCAAAGATACTTAAAGCTCGATAAATCGACGTACGACTGCACTCCATTTTTTGCATAATCTCAGAAATTAACAGACTGTCAGTTAACTATTTTGGTTGACCGTTTTTTGTCTTATTCATCCTGTCGGTTGACTCTGATTAAACTTACTTTTAATTCAGGTTGACTCTTTCTTTTTTTATTGATAAGATGAGTTGACCCTAGTTAAACTTAGTAATAATTCAGGTTGACTACTTTTCTTTTTATTGATAAGATGAGTAGACCAAGGGGAATCAACCAATAATTTTCATAATTTAGTTTGTATAATTTATAATACTATACATTTAGTAACCATAAATATAAAAAAAGGATTGAAGTCCCCCACTAATCATAGCACAGGCTTTTCCGTCGTCATTTTATATAATAAAACTGAGATGACTCATCTAACTCGTTTGTAAAGCTCATGCAAAATTGGAAATTGAACAATAACCATTTGTCTTTAGGTTTATAGAGAGTGAGCATAAACCTAATAGGTTGTATCTCATATTTAAGCACACATGAGTAATGTATTAAAGAATGACCGATGGTACGCCTTGATACAATTTCATACCCACAATATTCTCCTATAGAATCCACACTAGAAAGCAATTTATCCTTTACCTCATCTACGCTTTGAGAATGCATTATCTCAAAATACTTATTAGTGGCAAATATCTCGTTTAATGCCACCTTCGGACTTTGATTCTTGTAAGTATTGAAAAAAGATTCTACTATAACATCCGAATCTGTATGAACCGCCTGCTTTTGATTACATGAAACTAAAAGCAAGAGTGAAAAAATAATAATATACTTCATTTTGATATCCTATTCCGGCTGTAGTTCTCCAACTGAAGGTAACTGCTTCCATCCTTCACCAAAGGTATCGTAAGCATCGGTCACCACAACAAAAGCAGAGGGATCGGATTCTTTTATTTTATGCTTCACCCTAGTTACCTCTTTATGACTAACCACCAAGAAAAGCATCTCCTTCTCAGCCCCCGTATAGAGACCACTACTCTTGATACAAGTTGCTGTGCGGTCAAGATCCTTCAAGATGAATTGATGGAATTCAATCATCTTCTTCTCACTGATCACAAAGATCAACTTATCATCTTTCGCTCCGTTAATGACATAAGCCAAGACTCTAGAGATGACAAAAATAGAGATCAATGAATAGAAAGAGAGATGCCACGAAGGAGTTAAAGAATCTCCGTTCGAAGTACCGACTCCAAAGCCAATAACGATCAATCCGAAACCAACGACCAAGGCATCGACCATCAAGATAGCTGTAGAAAAGCGAATGTGAAAGTATTTTTGGATGATCATGCTGATGATATCTGTTCCTCCGGTAGTAGCTCTATTGCGTACCACAATACCTTGTCCAACACCAATCACAACCGCCCCAATGATAGTGGTCAACATCAAGTGTTGGGTCATATCCATGCTTCCGCCTAAAAGCTGCGCCGGGTCTAACTTTTCGAGAGCTTGTTGGGTAGGATAAACAAGATGCGACATCATGTTCATGAGAAAAGGGGTCAATAAGGCTGCCACTATCGTGCGAGAGCCTAAATGTGCACCTAATAACAATAAAGAGAGGATCAGCAAGGGGATATCGAACATATACCCGAACGTACCGACTTGAACACTGGGAAATAGATTATGGAGCACAATACTCGCACCATATACCCCACCCGGAATAATATTATAAGGGTTAATGAAAAACACAAAACCGGCAGCCATTATTGTACAACCGATCAAGATTCCTCCCCATGAAAGCCACCAATTTAAGTGCAAGGCCGGCTCACATTTTTTTCTCAAAACAGACATTTTATTTCCCATATTATTAGATATACATATTCATGCAGCAAATATACAAACAATCCAAATATGGAGAAACAGATATTAAAGATAAATTTTCAAAACGACGTGATAATCTTAATTTAAGAGGGATTTACTTGAAAAACATTCAAAAAAAAGCCTCGATAAACGAGGCTATATTTTATTTTGATAAGCAAAAAGCTTCTTTGTCAGCTTATCGTACTTTCTTTTTCAAGAAATACGGATAAGTAATGAGTACAAAGAACAGCAAAGCCACTAAGATTGCAATTCGACTCATCAATAAAACCGATCCTTTGTCATCGGTCAGCAGTGAAGTAGCAATACCCAGCGAGATACCGATCTCACAACATAATAGGTGCATCGCATTAGCTGTACCGCGCTGACAATGTTTGGATAGTTTCACAAACATCACAAGGAATTCAGGCATGGTCAGTCCAAAGCCTAATCCAAGCAAGATGGCAGCAGGAATGATAACGGTTCCATAACCAAGGAAGATCAATGCGATCATAATAAACAAAAGTCCTAAAACAACCACATGTAGAGTCTTATCTTTAATCAACTTCAGTCGAGAAAGCGACATTGAAGCGAGATAGCCAACTACCGTTAAAGCGAAGAAGGGAACAGAAAGCTGCATATTTTGTACCGATACGAGGGTGAATGAATGTGGGAAAACAATCAATAGACCCAAGATAAAGGTCAACAGAATAAGATTAATACCCGGAACCCAGCCCCGAAGTAATAAGAACCGGTCACACGAACATAAGCAATTCGTTATTGGTGCTCTAAACGGGACATACACCCGCGAGATAAACAGAACACCAAGCAATCCAATGCCTAAAGAGACATACAAGAAATGCATAAAAGGAATCTGATGATTAAACGAGATGCCTAATGCGACTCCTGTAATCATTCCTAGACGTCCCATCCATGCAAAGCCAATATTTCCAATGCTTCGCAAGGAAGAATTTGTGATGTCGATAGCTAAGGTTATGCCTGCAGTCGTTGCCATACCAAAAGCCATACCTTGCACCACACTTAAAGCCATCACTTCCGTGACATTTTCGACATAACCGTAGCCTAACGTAGAGACAGCGATTAACGCCGAAGCTAACATACAAATATACTTCCGTTTATAAACATCAATAATATAGGCGTGGAAAGGGCCTATAACCAACATACCTAACGTAAAAAACAAGAACATTAGGGCTGTTTGCTGGACGTTCACACCTAAATGTTCAGCTATTTCCTGTGGTAAAACAGGAAATAGCATATATAGGGATGTAAATAACAGAAAGTTAGATAAAGATACCTTCATAAACTGATTGGTCCACAATCTTGCAGCCATAAATGATTAATATTGTTCCTTCTCATTAGGAAAATCACGATTCTTCACATCCGAGATGTAACGACTGATTGCATCGGTCATTACCGTATAGAGGTCGGCATATCGACGCAAGAAACGTGGTCGAAAACCGTTGTTCATACCCAACATATCTTGGGCCACCAATACTTGTCCGTCAACTTCGCCACCGGCACCGATACCGATCACCGGAATGGTCAATTCGGAAGCTACTCTTTCAGCTAAGCTAGCCGGGATCTTTTCTAAAACGAGTGCAAAACAGCCGGCTTCTTCAAGCAAATGAGCATCTTTAATCAGCTTATTAGCTTCTTCATCGTCTTTTGCACGTACAGTATAAGTTCCGTATTTATTGATAGACTGAGGCATCAAACCGAGATGGCCCATCACTGGAATACCTGCGCTTAAGATACGCTTTACGGTATCGATCACTTCTTCACCACCTTCAAGTTTCAAAGCATCGGCGTGACTCTCTTTCATAATACGAATAGCCGAAGCTAATCCTTCCATTTCATTACCTTGATAAGAGCCGAATGGCATATCGACAACGACCATTGCGCGCTTTACACCACGAACAACTGATTTGCCGTGATAGATCATTTGTTCAAGAGTAATTGGCAATGTAGTGACATTACCGGCCATAACATTCGAAGCAGAGTCGCCAACTAAAATAACGTCAATACCCGCACCGTCGACGATTTGGGCCATCGTATAGTCATACGATGTTAGCATAGATATCTTTTCGCCTCTTTGTTTCATCTCAACCAGGCGATGAGTTGTCACTTTTCTTGTGTCATCTGATATATAACCAGCCATGTTTTCTAAGTTTTGTGATTTATAAAAATTAATTATCCAAATCTTTTTTTAACCGAAATTGGGCGCAAAGTTACAACATTTAATTAAGAACAAATAAAGAAAAGAAAAGATTTCATAATTCACACCCTTTTTTACGTGCTAAAAAGCATTTCAAGGGATTTTTAGACTCAAATAACGACTTATTCGAAGTTGCGTTCAACAAGTTTGGAATATGTCATCCGAGTGAAATCGTCAATCACAAAATGCGAATGGTCGGAAATCGCTTCACGAGAGTTGGTGGTGGCCAAGCCAACAACGGTAGCTCCCGAGTCCATCCCGGCCTTCAATCCGTGAAAAGAATCTTCGAAAACAAAGGTTTGCTTCGGCGACGCTTCAAACTGCTCCATACCTAATAAGAAACAATCGGGAGCAGGCTTAGAACGTGCAAATCGTTCACCGGTCAAGATCACGTCGACCATCGTTCTCAACTCAGGATGTCTATCGTAGATCAGATCCATCTTTCGTTCATCGGAGCTGGTCACAATGGCAACTTTCACCTCATGGGCTCTCAAATCGTCAATGAAAGACACTGCACCGGGAATATATTCATAACTCATGTCATGTTCATAGGCATAGAGATGCTCACTGATGGTTCGTTGTTCATCGGGCTTCCCTTTGAAGTAACGGTCGTAGATTTGCACCATGGTTTGTCCTTTGATGTCGGGACCGAAGTTTTCCACTCCGAGAAACTCCTCTCCCATTCGATTCCAGAACAAAGTGTATTGAGATTCAGTATCCATAATCACTCCGTCAAAATCGAATAAAGTCACTATTTTGTTTAAATTACACATCGTTTAATCATTTAGTTAGTTAGATATAAAATCAGAAATAGAACGAAAGCGAACCATTCGGTTATTCTATAACCATCCAAGTATATCCGTTAGCCGGAATGGTTACAGTCAGCTTACAGTTAAACGTTCGATCTAATACGTATTTCTTTGGTTTGCCTTCTCCTTGGCGAATATACGCCTTTTTTGTCAACCCCGTATAATATAACGGTAGAGTAATCACTCGAGTCATCTCTTGATGGGTTGGATTGAAAAACAGGGCTAATCCTTTCTCTTTACCTTTAGGATGAACATGTAGAAAACCATCCCAATCTTGCCCATCTGGTCTCCGCAAATGAATAATGTCACGGTTTAGTATCACGCGATATCTCTTATACCAGTCTACAACCTCCTTAACCATGGATTTAGTCTTTGGAGTATCGTATAGTCTAGGGCCTCTATAACACGCTTGTATTCCAGAACCATAATTTTGTATCATATGCTGCTTATAGATATCGATATGCTCTTCCAGAGGTTCTAACGTTGCGACATCTCCACCACCTTGGTATTCTGTCAGCGGAACAAATGTCCAACAAGACGAAGCTAAACGATCGTATGTGCCGGCATAATTCACTTGCCGCCCAAGGATTAACTGTTGTTCTCGAGGAAGACTCCAATTCACTTCTCGATATCCGATCCCGGTCTTATTCGATCCGGTGAGAAAATAGTAATCGGGAATATTGGTGTAAATGCCTTGCTCACACATCCAACCATAAAGCTCGGTGA
Organism: Bacteroides sp. QWL-09; assembly: GCF_058683585.1. NCBI lineage: Bacteria > Pseudomonadati > Bacteroidota > Bacteroidia > Bacteroidales > Bacteroidaceae > Bacteroides > Bacteroides sp. QWL-09. The sequence continues at coordinate 1,185,169 of NZ_CM178748.1, forward strand.
TCTTCTTCCATTGTTTCCACTGGGAATCTTTTAATCCGGTGTGATAGGTATGCTTAACCGAAGCACAAACGTTACCCGGATAGGAACCGTCATTCTCAAATACGCTAAACCCGGTTTGTTCATAAAAGGATTTTATTTTCGCAAAGTAGTCGTACCCCCATTCGCTACACAAACAAGGCGATGAGCCGAATATCATACCGCCACGTTTACCGGTTGCCGGGTTAATCACGTCAACCTCATCACTAATCCATCGACTCGACAAGAGCGAATATCCACCAATCTCAATGCCTTTGCTATGGGCATAATCGGCTAATTCTTTTAACTGACGGATATGATTGGGATCGTTGGTCTCCATGTTGACTCCACTTCCGAAACTGAGTATGATCATCTCGTATCCAACCTCGGCACATTGATCGATAGCTGTCTTAACAATTTTAGGATCAATACTGATGAGGTGCATGAAAATAGGATTCTCAGTGAGCCAAGGGGTTACAGTTCTGTAAAAATGACGTTTAAAGAGTCCTTTACGTTCACGGTCATCGCTATCGTATGGCATTTCATAAACTTCCATTGAAGTAAACGGCGAGGTTCGCGACACTAACTGATCGGGACCAATAGGTAATGACACGTCTAAGATACAAGGTGTTTGTAAGGCATAGTTGCATTGCGAAGTGTAAGAGGGATCCGTAACCCATTTAACGGTAGTGGTCGACTCTTTCTCCGTGAAGCCGCCAAAAGCATAGTTGCTTTCCACACAGATGTTGGGCAATCGGAAGGTTTTGGGATCACCGCTAACAGGACTCTCAGGCTCGGCAAACGCTAACTCTTCTAATTTAAACTGATCTAAGTTGAACGGTAAATCACTTTCGTTGATGATCTCCATATATTTTCGTATGGTGGGAAGCCCATCGTATAAATCGTAATGAAGCTTAATAACGACCTTTGCCAATTCTCCTTGCCCTCTCAGTACAAAGGTGAGTGACTTTCCTGTTGGTAGGGTTTTATTTAAAGCCCATCGTTTAGGGGTCCATTTCATGCTTTTTATGATCGGAGTTACACTCAAATCTTCTACGATAAAGGAGTTTGGTATGGGAGTCATATCGTCTATCCATTCTGTTTGGATATATCCTCTCTGTGTTTGACCTCGCAAACCGCCAATGGAATAATTCTTCCCGTCGATCTGTACCGAGCCTTCACCACTCACTGCCCGTAACATATTCTCTCCGGTCATCTGATTGAGATAGTTGATCGTGGCAAGATTCGGATAGATGCGAAACGTTCTTGCAATGAGTCCATTCGACAAGACCACGCTTTGACCATCAGTTGTGGCGTAAACATTGGCTTTTGCTTTTTCACCGTCAAGAAGCCAATCATAAGTGGGCTGTTCGAGTGGCTGACTGATGGTTTGAAGACGATCGATTTGTTTGCGAAGATGTTCTTTGGTCTTTGCACTCATCGTACCCACCGAACCGACGTACTCAGGACTGACTGTTACCGGGGGAATCTCAAAGTATTTAATCGAGGTATTGATCCAATAGGCAAAATCTCCGCTATTTCCATCTCCACCATCTTCAACAATTAGATCCAAAGTTTCAATCGTTTTAATTTCAAGCTTTAGACTCTCCATCGCATCACCTTGTCTCATGACTTTTGAATAGAGGGTCTTTCCATCTCCAACAACCTTAAAGAGTACTTTGCCATGATCGACCTTTCCTTCTGCACCTTCGATCCCAACAAATCTTTTCGACTGTTGGGTCAACTGATAAAACATCCGTTTGCCATCTACGAGCGAGATTGAAGTCATGTCTTTAGCCGAATAATCGATATGATGGTCGGCTACACCAATTCCTCCTTCTAAAATCAACCCATTTTTCTTTAAATTGATTTTTATAACGCTTCGACTATGAACACAAACAGTATTGGGGTGTTTTACTCCGGCAACGGTTGGTATCGTCCCCATGGGCGATTCTCCAACAAGTGGACCACCAAATTGTTGATAGGCTTTTCCCAAATCTAATTCATGTAAAAACCGGACTCCCTCGGCTTGAGCCGCAAGAGAGAAACAGAAAGTCATAAGAGATAAAAGGGTCGTTTTAGTCATAGAATTTTTACTTAATAATTTTGTGTTTTATTGCGAGTTGGTCTTTTTAGTATTTATAGAAAGTCTGATCTACAAAATTAAAAAAAGATTTCCAGTTTATCGGCTAGTTTTGCAGGTTTAGTTGAGTCTTCTCTGTTGTTGGCTCTAAAGAAAGATCTCAAAGGGATTAAAAGAGAGTCAAAATTCCAAATCATAGTCAAATCAGCCAAATAATTCGTAACTTTGTCGCGCAAGAAAAAGATTAAAAGATATTCTTCTCAGAATATAAACTTAACCCAAGTAACAAATTCAATAGGTAATGAGTAAAAATGACCCACACGTACTTGGTACGGTTCCCATTGGAAAACTATTATTACAATATTCTATTCCGGCAATTATCGGAATGACGCTAACATCAATGTACAACATTATCGATAGTATTTTTATCGGTCATGGTGTCGGAGCTATCGCTATTGCGGGATTGGCAGTTAGCTTTCCCTTAATGAATCTGGTGATTGCCTTTTGTATGCTGGTATCGGCCGGCGGGTCGACTATTGCATCGATCCGATTGGGACAGAAGGATGTCAATGGGGCCACCGAAATCTTATCACATACCTTAAGCTTGTGTCTGATCAATTCGATCGTGTTTGGACTGATGTCTTTCATCTTTCTAGACGACATCTTAATGTTTTTCGGTGCTAGCCACGAGACACTGCCCTATGCCAGGAGTTTTATGCAAGTCATCTTGCTTGGCACTCCGATATCGTATACCATGATCGGATTAAACAATGTAATGCGGTCAACGGGATATCCGAAAAAGGCTATGCTGACTTCAATGGTTACGGTATTTGCTAATATTATCCTCGCTCCGATTTTTATCTTCCAATTTGAATGGGGCATGCAGGGAGCGGCTACCGCCACAGTGATCTCACAATCCATTGGTATGGTTTGGGTGTTACACCATTTTGCCGATAAAAGGAACATGGTGCATTTTGAAGGAAATATCTGGCGAATAAAGCGTTCGATCGTAAAAGATATCTTTGCCATAGGCATGTCACCTTTCTTAATGAACGTTTGTGCCTGCGCCATCGTGATCATTATCAATAACGGCTTACAAGCGCACGGAGGGGATATGGCTGTGGGAGCATATGGCATCATCAACCGCCTGCTAACGCTTTATGTCATGATTGTGATTGGCTTAACCATGGGCATGCAACCGATCATCGGGTATAATTTTGGGGCTCAACAACACGAACGGGTGAAGAGAACTTTACGTTTGGGTATCATTTCGGGAGTTGTGATCACTAGTAGCGGATTCATCATCTGTGAATTGTTTCCACATGGGGTCTCGGCCATCTTTACGGATAATGACGAACTGATTAACATTGCTGTAGAAGGAATACGATACGGGATTTTGATGTTCCCGTTAGTCGGTGCACAGATTGTGATCTCTAACTTTTTTCAAAGCATTGGTAAGGCTAAAATCAGTATCTTCTTATCGCTAACCCGCCAATTGGTCTATTTGTTGCCCGGATTGCTAATCTTCCCTCATTTCTGGGGACTGAAAGGTATTTGGGTGAGCATGCCGGTATCCGACGGTTTAGCATTTATCACAGCCATGGCCAGTTTAATGATTTACATTAAGAAGGAAAAAGCTATAAATAGAATATAGGAGTAATCTCACACAAGGGGGCTGCTCTCAACAAAATCAGCCCTGTTACCAAATGGTAGCAGGGCTGATTTTATTTAAATGGTATCGAGATCAGTCTATGATCAATATAGCATCCGATAGCATGGAATTATTTATTCTCGCTTTCACTGTCGTTAGGCAAAATCAAGTTAAGGAGAACTCCGATCAAAGCAGCCAAACCAATGCCGGATAGAGAGAACTGTCCGAACGTCAAGACTGCACCACCGATACCGATGGTCAAGGTCAAAGAAACAATGACAATGTTACGAGTGCGACTCAAATCAATACAGCTATTGATGAGGTTCGAGATACCGGCACAAGCGATTGTTCCAAAGAGCAACAACATGATACCACCCAAAACAGCACTAGGTATAGATTTCAATAGAGCACTTACCTTACCGATTACGGAAAAGATGATGGCAGTAATGGCTGCAATACGAATCACTTGCGGATTAGTAATCTTAGTCAGCGACATTGCGCCGGTCACCTCTGAATAGGTGGTCACAGGAGGGCCTCCCAAGAATCCGGCTGTCAAACAAGCTAATCCATCGCCCAATAAAGTACGATGTAAGCCTGGATCCTTTACAAAATCTTTTTTTGCAACCGTATTAACAACATACACATCACCGATATGCTCGATCACAGGAGCGATAGCAACAGGCATCATATATAAGATCGGTTCCCAAGAGAATACCGGGAATACAAAATGAGGCCAGCCGAACCAAGCCGCATCGCGCACACCCGACAAATCGAGGTCGTATGCAACAAAAGCCACAAGGTAACCGACGATAATTCCTCCGAAAATTGGGATCAACTTTAATAACCCTTTGGCTTTCATCGAAATCACAACTGCAGTAACGAGTGAGACGAGAGCCAACACCCAGTTTTCTTTGGCCATATTGACACCAACACCGGCAAGCGACAAACCAATAAGAATAATCACAGGGCCGATAACCACAGGAGGGAACAACCGTTCAATGAGTTTCACACCTTGCCATTTAACCAAAGCACTCATCACAAAATAAACGATGGCAACACCAATCATACCGGACAAGGTCCCGGCCAATCCGTAAAGTTCAGTTGCTTTAATAATGGGCGCTATAAACGCGAAACTACTTCCAAGGAAGATAGGCACTTTTCCGCGAGTCACGGCATGGAAGATTAAAGTACCGATACCAGCCGTAAACAAAGCTGTTGAAGGGTCAAGCCCCACTAATAAAGGAACAAGTACGGTCGCACCAAAGGCTACAAAAAGAAATTGCACACCGACGATCCCTTTACGCAAAGGAGAAAGGTTATTCGAATCCATAAAATTATTGAGTTATTTACGGGCAAAATTAATACTTTTCAGCCAAAACCACATCATTTTGCAAAGAAATGCTGTCGCATAAAATCTCAAAAAGATCTTTTTTAAAAAGAAAATGCCATTATGAATCCAATAACCTTCAATTAAGCTCTAGTCAACGACTCTTTTTATCGTACTCTCGACAATCGAATCACCGATCCTTCTTTCTTATAAGCCACACGATGAGTTTGAGAAATTACAGAAAGCACGGTTTCCGGTTTAGTCTCGGTCGAGAATTCACAAGTAAAACACTCTGTTTTTATTGAGTCGTCTTCGTAGACAAAACGGACATCGTATAATCGCTCTAGCGTGTTGGTAATATCCAACAATGAACTTTCTTGGAAACATAAACGACCGTTTATCCACAGTAGCACATCGTCAGGACGAGGGTATTCCACGAGCTTCGTCTGGTAAGAATCTGCGTTAACCGTCAATGTCTGACCGGGGTTTAAGACAATGCCATCATCCGAATGCAAAGGTGAGTCAACTCTTACACGTCCTTTCAAAAGGGTGGTCACGACAACGCGCTCGTCTTCACGGGCACGAACATTAAACTTAGTACCAAGAACATTGGTTTTGATATTTTTGGCATTTACCACAAAAGGCGCATGCTTATCGGAAGTGACTTCAAAGTAAGCTTCTCCCGATAGATCGACTAGACGTTTGCGTTTTAAGAATGAAGAGTGATAGGTTAACTGGGTAGACGAGTTTAGCCAAACCCTACTTCCATCGGGAAGAACAAACTGAGCACGCTGTCCCGGCAAGGTTGATACGATATAATCTCCATTGCGGACATTATCCCATCCCCAAAACAAAAAGCCCATAAAAACGATACCTGTAAGAAAAGCGGCAACAGGCACAGCCCATCTCCTCCACGACCTTTTCGGCACCTTCTGAGTTTTTGAGGTAGTCGACGAGTTGAAGAGCTTGGCTTTAGCCCTCTCCAAATGAGCTTCAGTATCTACACGATTCAGCACATTTAAACGTTCGTCGATAAAATTGATATAATATAATTGCTCTAATAACTTTCGATTATCGGGTGATTCGTCACACCATTGTTCAACGCGAAGGCAATCCTCCTCGCTACTAATACCTTTCAAGTAATCTAATAAAATAGATTCATTCATATTTTTTACAGTCTGTTTACTATTAGAATAACAGTTATACAAGCAAAGATACTAAATGAAAAAAAGAAAAAAGTTGTTTTTCTCTCTTTTCATTTCATTTTTCTGTACCATTCATTACTTTTGCCTTATATTACATGATCATTACAAGGAATGAATATACAGACATTTCATATCGAACACGAAAATAACGAAGCTATTGTTTTAGCTTTAAAAGCCAATGATAAAAAGGTTTTTGAAGCATTATACCGATGTTACTTTAGTAAACTTTGCGCTTTCTGCTCACAATATGTCAATCAAGGTGAATCTGAAGAGATTGTACAAGACACCATGATATGGTTATGGGAAAATCGTACCGGATTAATGCCCGACTTGATGCTTAAGACTTTACTCTTCACCATTGTGAAGAATAAAGCAATCAACCGTATCGCTCATTTTGAAGTTCGCAGAAAGGTCCATTTAGAAATTGCCAATAAATATAATGAAGAGTTTTCTTCACCTGATTTTTACTTGAATAACGAGTTGTTTAATCTCTATCAAAAAGCACTCGATAAGCTACCGATGGAGTTCAGACAAGCTTACGAGATGAATAGAAATCAGCAATTAACCCATAAAGAAATTGCGGAGAAACTTCAAGTCTCTCCGCAAACAGTCAATTACCGCATCAGTCAAGCATTAAAACTTTTGCGTATTGCATTAAAGGATTATCTTCCTCTCTTAATCTTACTTGGATATTGGAAAGAATGAAATAGCTTGCCCTCCTCCCGCAGCCATTTTTATCGTAAGTGAATCATTAGCCGTTACCGTTTTTGTCGTAATTGTATAATCCGTTGGACGGGTTTTCCAATCGGCATGCTCGCCATCAGCGTAGATCACGGCTTTATAGTTCTGACCGCTCTCTAAGAAGTCGAGCTTAACAGTGACCGTACGAGGTTGTTCATTTGTCGAGGCTCCTAAGAAGTAATTTTGCTTAGCCTTACGAACGACCACAATAAACTGTCCCGGTTCACCGGCTAATGCTTTCGACTCATCACAATCCGGATCGAAATCACGGAAAAACTGGAAAGCGGGGTGATCTTTGTAATTCTCGATTAGATCGGAAGCCATCTGTAAAGGGGAATAGAGAATCACCCAATTGGCAAGTTGTTTTGCCAGAGTCGTATTAACGCGACTATTACCTTTATCGAGAGGGTTCCACGGCTTACGTTGAGGTGAGTTCCGACTATTCAAAAACAAGATATCAAAAGTTCCGGGAGTATAATCCATCGGGCCGGCCAACAAACGGGTAAACGGCAAGATCTCATGATGAGAGGGGGCGTTGCCTTCGCTCCAAGCGTTCCATTCCATCCCTCGAGCACCCTCACGAGTCATCATGTTGGGCCATGTCCGACGAATGCCTGTATCTTTGATGGGTTCGTGAGCATCAATCGTCATTTGATAACGAGCAGCGGTCTCCACGACTTTCTGATAGTGGCGCACGCCATATTGACTATGATGCAAATGTCCATTGGGGAAGCCACCGGCATAACCGGTCTTTAGATTATGCACTCCATAATCGGTATACCACTTCATCGCTTTGTCTAACTGACGTTCGTAATTAGGAATATTACCTCCGGTTTCGTGATGTCCGATAATCTGTACACCTTTCTTTGCAGCATACGCAGTAATGACATCCATATCGAAATCGGCGTAAGGCTTAGTATAATCGAATCCTTGACCAACACCCCAGTCTTCCCAACCTTGATTCCAACCTTCGAAGAGCACCCCATCAATATGATTATCCGCAGCAAAATCAATATAACGCAATGCGTTGGCTGTTGTCGCTCCATGGCGCTCGTCCATCTTCCAAGTCTCAATGCCGAGATGCATTCCCCACCAGACACCAACATATTTCATCGGCTTAATCCAATCGGTTGTTTCCAAAGCACAAGGGTCATTCAAATTAAGGATGAGCGACGAATTAATCAATCCCACAGCATCGGGTGAGATCTGAATCGTACGCCATGCTGTAACAAACTGATTCGCTTTACGAGCTTTTATACCGTCAGGCCAGGCCGACAACTCTGCCTTAAAAGACAAACGATCGGTCTGCTTTAAAGTCATTTCAGGAAAATCGTATAACGCAGCTTCATGAATGCTGCCATAGCTACCGTCAACCGTCTTAAAGGTAAAAGGCGTATTTGCTGTTTTAACCTGACTAAGCGGTTGTTCGGTATAAGCGAATTCATAAGTCTCGGCATTTCCTGGTATAGACCAAGATTGCCCATCGTTCACAAAACGAAAACAAGTTTGTTCGTCTGTGATCATCAGAGAATCGACACTCGGTACGTTGTATTCGTAACGAAATCCAAGACCATCATTGAATAAGCGAAAACGAATAGTCAACTCTACTTGATCGTCATTCTTTAGATTGACCGCCATCTCGTTATAGTAGCTTCGATTAGATTTATTCTCACCCCATGGCTGCTTCCAAGTCTCATCTTTTTCTGAGAAAGTAGTCGACAGCAGGTGAAAACCTGAATCTAAACTCAACCTCTCCTGGCCTTTAAGTCCCATTTCCGATGGAGCAATCCATAGTGAGTCGTCAATCAGCACCTTATAGGATAAATTCCCCTCCGAACTGAGTTGAAAAGCTAACTTTAGTTTTCCGTTAGGTGATTCAACATCTGTTTTAGAGCTCTTACAAGCCGTAAGCCCCAAAAGACAAACGAGCCCTAATTGCAAAAAATATCGTTTCATATCAATCATTTAAAATTCTAAATCGGCAAAATGTGGATTGTGATCGGTCAGATACAAGCCATTAGATAACTCGGAAGACTTAATCACAGCTTTTCCAACAGTTATATTAGGCGTTACAAATATGAAATCGATTTTCTCACGCTGATCTTGAGGATAGCGTCCGAAATCGTGGAATGTATACTCTACTCCTTCTTTATGTGAAGCGACTTTCCAAGCATCTTTTAGCACGAACGCATTGGTCGTTAGGGTTTGATAAGCCTCTGAGGAATCTGAAACATTAAAATCACCGGTCAACATTGTAGGGTGTTCTCCAACGATTTCTTTTATTTTTTCAATAATGAGCAAGGCACTTTGTCGACGAGCTTCCACTCCAACATGATCGAAATGAGTATTTACCGCAAGAAAGATTGCTCCCGTCTGTTTATTCTTTAGTTTAGCCCAAGTTGCAATTCGGACACAAGCGGCATCCCATCCTAAGCTGACACTATCGGGAGATTCCGACAACCAGAATGTGCTTCCATCGACTAATTCAAATTTATCTTTACGATAAAAGATTGGTGCATATTCTCCTTTGGTATGCCCATCCTCGCGACCCACACCAACATAAGCATAATCGGGCAATTCAGTTTGCAAATCATTTAATTGATTATTCAAAACCTCTTGCATACCAATAATATCCGATCCTGTTGACTGGATATAAGCGGCAACAGAGTCTTTGCGAAACGCCCAAGCATTGGCACTATCAGCAGGATTATCGTATCTAATATTAAAACTCATCACACGTACTTTATTTTTTTCTACGCTACATGAATTAAACAAGGTAAAAGTAAAGGCAAAAAGAAGAGTTGAAAAGAAAATGTGTAGTGTTTTCATAAACTATATATTTTTGAGATCATTTATAATTCGTACAAAGATAATACAAATCATATTAAGCGATCCAAAAAAAAATATATTTTAAGGATGCAGTATTAAAGGCCAAAGCGTTATTATATTAAGGCTAAATAGCTCTTTGGTGAAAAACAAGATATTAATAAGAAAATAAAATAGAGTCAGAGGATAAGATAATTTATTTTTAATACGCCTTTATAAAAAAACAGAGGACTGTATAATAAATATAAAAATATTTTTTGTAGTTTTGTAAAAAAAGAACAAATAATATATTAAAACAAATCAATAAATACACCATCATTGAACGAACAATAAGAGTGATTTAAAAAACCGATTTATAAAAGAGAATTATGATAGAATACTTCAAGATACCATCACAAGCAGAAATTGATATACCCATTAAGAAAAAAGCATTTACGGATAAGATTTCTCTTTCTGCGACAGAAAAACGACTCGTCCAAGACGATATTGAGTCCATAGTGATGAGAGGTCTATTTCAAACACAAACAATAGGTTTACAAAACTATAAGAATAATCATCATAATTACAATCAGATCATCATATCAGAAGTAAATATAAAGTCGATAGAAAACATAAAAACCATATGTTACTTAGTTCAAAAGATTTTTCCAGCTCATATGTTTCTAATCGTGCAAAGTGACAATAAATATTGCATCAATTGGTGTGATAAGCGCGTCGCCTACTCTAATACAGATAAAATGATCGTCGACAATCTTACCTTTACCAGATGGTTCAAGCCAGACCCGAATGATCGGATTATTACAGATTGGTTAAAATCACTAGATGTTACTTGTCCCATGTGCCACAACCTAAAGGACCTCTTCGACAGCATAGTCAACAAACTCTCATTATTATCTGTTGCGGACGAAATCGGTTACTTTGTCAATATCGACAAAAGAAGCATTGACGACTATAAGTTAATCCTTAAGCAACTGGAGATTAATCGCGAAAACCAAACCTTACTACTCAATAAAATTCAAGAAGAAACCCTGTTTGATCGAAAAATGGAATGGGCGGTTAAACTAAAGAGTTTACAACAGAAGGAGAGCGAACTAAAAAAAGAGTTATAGCAAGACCATTCACTCAATAAAAAAGACACAAAAGTCCAAAGAAAGAAGATAAGAAGCGCCAAGCTTCATATCGAAGAGTCTCAGAAATATAAAAAATAAGGAAAATTTAAAAGGATAAGTTGATGAGCGGAAAACGAGACTCGAACTCGCGACCCTAACCTTGGCAAGGTTATGCTCTACCAACTGAGCTATTTCCGCAATATATAAACAAATAAAAAAAGAGCGGAAAACGAGACTCGAACTCGCGACCCTAACCTTGGCAAGGTTATGCTCTACCAACTGAGCTATTTCCGCAAAACTGTGTGAAGAGAAGGAGACTCGAACTCCCACGACAAATTGTCACTACCCCCTCAAAGTAGCGCGTCTACCAATTCCGCCACCTCTCCATTACAGATATGTCTTATTGTCTGTGCCCAGAACAGGACTCGAACCTGCATGCCTTGCGACACACGCACCTGAAACGTGCGCGTCTACCAATTCCGCCACCTGGGCAAAGACGTTCCAATAAATCAAAGAAAAAGAGCGGAAAACGAGACTCGAACTCGCGACCCTAACCTTGGCAAGGTTATGCTCTACCAACTGAGCTATTTCCGCGTTTTAGTTTGCGGTTGCAAAGGTAGACATTTTTCACTAACTTGCAAATATTACATCAGCTTTTTTTAGTGCTTTTTTCTTCCTTTAAAACCGCTCTAAAAGGATCTTTTTGATTATCAACTCATTCGATTTCGATAATCCTCATAAACAAACTGTTTAAAAACTTCCGCCTCTCCATTTTTTCGGGCAAGAGCAATGGCCGGATGGTGTATCCCGTTAAACATATTTGTTTTAACCATCGTATAATGAATCATATCTTCAAAGATGATTTCTTCACCAATAGACAGCTCATGGTCAAAACTCCATGAACTCATATAATCGCCGCTAAGACACGAGTTTCCACCCAAACGATAAACAAACGGACCCTCATCCCCCGCCTTAGCTCCACGAACAGCCGGCTGATAAGGCATCTCAAGGCAATCGGGCATGTGACAGGTAAAACTAACATTTAGTATCGCCGTCTTTATCCCTTTACTCTCGACAATATCCACAACCTTAGATGTCAACACCCCTGTTTGCCATGTAAAAGCAGATCCGGGTTCCAATACGACATGCAGGTGAGGATAACGAGATTTCAAACTCTTTAGAACTTCGATCAGATGAGAAACATCATAATCACTGCGGGTCATCAGATGTCCACCTCCCAAGTTTAACCATTTAATTTGATCGAACCATTTGGAGAAGCGTTGTTCAAGGTGCTGCAGTGTACGCTCTAATTCATAAGAAGACGATTCACAATGACAATGACAATGAAACCCATCGATTCCCACAGGCAACTTTTCGGGTAACAAATCGGAAGTTAAACCAAAACGAGTACCCGGAGCACATGGATTATAAAGCTCCGTCTCGACTTCCGAATATTCAGGATTAACGCGCAAACCACAAGAAATGGGATCGCGATGACCCAAAGTTAACGGATAGAAACGCTCAAACTGCGATAGCGAATTAAAGGTGATATGGCTACTACAATCCATGATTGTGGGAAAATCTTCCTCCGTATAAGCAGGCGAATAAGTATGCGCCTTACTGCCAAACTCCTCGAAAGCCAAGCGAGCTTCATACACCGAGCTAGCTGTTGAGTGATTGATATATTCCCGGAAAATAGAAAACGAACGCCACATCGCAAACGACTTAAAAGCTAAGATAATTTCAACCTCAGCGGCATCAGCTACTCCTTTTATGACACTTAAATTCTTTCTCAACAGTTCCTCTTCCATGATGTAACAAGGATTAGGAAATCGCCCAAAATCTATCATTTATATTCTTTCTATTTAAAATTCGTGTGCAAAAATAGCTATAATTTAAATGCAACTATGCGTTTTAGAAACTATTTATGCACACCTCAACCTCAATATCACTTCCGACGGATCAAACTCAAGGAATTTAGAACCACGCTGACACTAGAGAAAGCCATTGCAGCACTAGCCAGCATAGGGTTCAGAAGTAGCCCGTTTATCGGATACAACACACCGGCAGCAATAGGAATACCAATCAGATTATAGATGAAAGCCCAAAATAGATTTTGATGAATCAAGTTAACAGTTTGCTTGGAGATATGAATAGCTTTAGGAAGCAAAATAAGATCGGAAGTCATCAAAGTAACCATCGCTACATCCATCGCAATATCAGTTCCCTTTCCCATGGCAATACTCACATCGGCTAGTGCTAAAGCTTGCGAATCATTAATGCCATCACCAACCATAGCCACTCTCTTACCTTGCAGTTGCAACTCACGAATAAACTCCTCTTTATCATCAGGCAAAGCGTCAGCCATAAAATGATCGATTCCAAGTTTTTTAGAAACAGAACGTGCCGTACGTTCACCATCACCAGTCAACATATACAATTCAATGCCTTGTCGTTTCAGCTCTTTTACAGCTTCCACAGAAGTCGGCTTAATACGATCGGCTACAGAAATGATAGCCAACAACTCTCCTTCACAGCCAAAATAAATAATACTATTCCCTTCCGATTCATCTTCCACCAACATGGAAATCATCACTTCCGGAATCGTAACATTAAAATCCTTTAGAAGCTTATGGCTTCCAACCCAATACGTTTTCGATTCAAAAGCAACCTGAACCCCTTTACCTGTTAAACTCTTGAAAGAATCGACCGGAATCGATTCCACCTTTTCTTCCTCTAACGACGCAACAATAGAGGTCGCCAAAGGATGTTCCGACTTCAATTCAGCAGACAAAAGAATGCGTTTAAATAAAGGATCTTGCGTAGAAGCCCACAACCAGCCGGTCACAGTAGGATGCCCCTCAGTCAATGTGCCTGTCTTATCGAACACGATAGCATTCACTTTTCGCATCTGTTCCAGCGCCACAGCATCTTTGATCAAAATATGATGATCGGCCGCCTTACCAACACCAACCATTAAAGCCGTAGGCGTAGCCAATCCCAAGGCACAAGGACAAGCGATAACAAGCACCGATACAGCCGAAAGCATACCATAAGAAATATTAGCATCCCCACCTAACAGAATCCAAAGGAATACCGTCAATAAAGAAATACCCAAGACAATCGGAATAAAGATTCCGGTCACACGATCCACAATACGCTGCACAGGAGCCTTACTCCCTTGCGCTTCCTGAACCATACGTATGATACGGGCAAGAACCGTAGAGCTACCAACCTCACGAGCCTCAATAACGAAAGATCCACGTTGATTAATCGTACCGGCTAAGACCGTATCCCCAATTTGTTTCTCAACAGGAATCGGTTCACCACTAATCATACTCTCGTCCACATACGACTCCCCTTCAAGAAGCACGCCATCCACAGGGATCTGCTCTCCCGGCCGAACAATAACCGCATCACGAACCTGCAAAAGTTCTATGGGAATATCGACCTCTACCCCACCTTTGGAAACTCGAGCTGTTTTAGGCTGCATCCCCATTAGACGTTTCAATGATTTAGATGTATTACTTTTTGCACGTTCCTCCATCAACTTACCAGTCAGAACAAAGGCTATAATTACAACAGAAGCTTCATAATAAACATGAGGTTCAAGTCCCCTATTCAACCAAAAGTCAGGAAAGAATGTATTAAAAACGCTAAAGAGAAAAGCAATTGACGTACTTAAAGCCACAAGCGTGTCCATGTTTGCTCGCCCGATACGAATCTGCTTCCAGGCCCCCACATAAAAGGGACTTCCAAAATAAACAAGGACTGGAAAAGCTAAAAGCAGCTGAAAGACAACAGAGTAAGACCAATCATGAAAAACCATAGATAAGAGTAGCATAGGGACTGCAAAGATCCAAGCTCCGACGACCTTTCTCTTCAAATCCCGAAAGCGTTTTTGCCCGTCTTCCTCTTGACGCTCTTCTTTGTTCGCTTCCTCAATAATCAAATCATACCCGGCAGAAACAATAGCCGAACGCAAGTCTTCAGGAGACAGCTTATCCTTTTCAAAAGAAACAGACAAACTATTCGTCGCAAAGTTCACATTCGCTTCAAGTATACCGGGGAGTTTTCTTACAGTTTTCTCGACATTAGCTGCACAACTGGCACAATGCATATTGAGCACAGGATAAGTTTTTTTATTAATATTATTCATTGGTTTAAGTTTTTGTTCTAAAATACAAGTTGAAAGATAAATATATTAAGGTATTAACGCAAATATACAAAATAAAATATAAGAAAAAAATAACCCTTCAATAAAGTATGATCATCCGCTGTAGCTCATTGCTATTAAAACATCATGATTTGCTTTTTCATTAATTTATTTTCTCTTTTTATTGGCCGGATTCACTTATTTAATCTATATTTGCTCCAAAGCAAATCAATATTATCTGTTGAATTTAAAGAATAAATTTATGAAAAAACAATATGTCAGTCTGCTTATAATTATACTTTCAGTAAGCTGCCTTTTATTTTCATGTCATAACAATATGAACAAAAAAGTGGGTGAACTGATTTTCGATAGTATACAAGTCAACCAGACTTCACACCTGTTCAGTGACACGGCAAAGCCGGCTTGTAATCTAACGATTAATTTCACTTATCCAACCCAATCGGCAGATAAAGTCTTAAAAGATAGTCTGGAGAGTTATTTCATCACAGCTTGTTTTGGTGAAAAATATTTAACAGATAATCCAAAGGAAGTTATCAAGTCGTTTGCCCAAAATTACGTAGACAATTATCGGCACGACTTAGAACCTATGTATCTTGAAGATGAGAAAGAAAGGGGCAAAGACAATGCAGCATCGATAAGCGCATGGTATTCCTATTACAAAGCGATTGAAAGTCATGTGCAATTTTACAAAAACGCACTACTTGTTTATCGCATTGACTACAACGAATACACCGGAGGAGCGCATGGAATATACACTTCTACGTTCCTAAACATCGATTTGAACAAGAAAAGTCCGATCAAAATCGATCAGCTCTTCATCGCCGATTATAAAGAGGCCTTAACCGATCTGATTTGGAATCAGCTCATGGCCGAAAACAAAGTAACCACTCATGAAGCTTTAGAGGACTTAGGATATGGCTCAACCGGTGATATCACTCCTACAGATAACTTCTATCTGAGTTCAGATGGCATCACATTCTACTATAATGTTTACGATATTACTCCATACGCTATGGGGCCTGTAAAAGTATCCATTCCATTTAGCATGATGGCTCATCTACTAAGTAATCATCCGATTATAAAAGATTTAACTAAATAATTTATTGTATAACCAGTTACAGAATAACGTGGAAATTATAAAACACTATTTTCCGAATCTCACAGAAAATCAAGAGAGACAATTTGCTGCCCTCTATGATTTATACACAGATTGGAATTCCAAGATTA
The DNA here is from genome assembly GCF_058683585.1 of Bacteroides sp. QWL-09. Classification (NCBI taxonomy): domain Bacteria; kingdom Pseudomonadati; phylum Bacteroidota; class Bacteroidia; order Bacteroidales; family Bacteroidaceae; genus Bacteroides; species Bacteroides sp. QWL-09. Next base: position 1,201,530 of record NZ_CM178748.1, read on the forward strand.
ATGTCATCTCACGAAAAGATATTGAGAATTTGTATGAGCATCATGTTTTACACTCTTTAGGTATAGCCAAATTGATTCAATTTCGTCCGGGAACTACCATCATGGATCTCGGAACAGGAGGAGGATTCCCCGGCATTCCATTGGCCATTTTATTTCCAGACGTTAAGTTCCACTTAGTCGATAGCATTGGGAAAAAAGTGCGTGTAGCCACAGAAGTCGCTCAAGCCATTGGACTAACGAATGTAACCTTCAGACATGCACGAGCAGAAGAAGAAAAACAAAAATTCGATTTTGTGGTTAGTCGCGCGGTAATGCCACTAGCCGATTTAATCAAAATCGTCACAAAGAATATTTCTAGCAAACAAAATAATGCCTTACCCAATGGACTCATTTGCTTAAAAGGTGGAGAGCTAGAAAATGAAACCATGCCAGTGAAACATAAAGTTATGATTCATCCGCTACAAGACGAATTTAAGGAACCTTTCTTTGAAACAAAGAAAGTCGTTTACGTACCACTTTAAAGCTTTGTTTTACCGACGTACATTTAATTTATGAAGATTAAACGATTTGAATTCAATATGTTTCCCGTAAACTGTTATGTATTATGGGATGAGACCAAAGAAGCAGTAGTCATTGATCCGGGATGTTTTTATGAAGAAGAAAGACAAACCTTAAAGAACTTTATTCTAACCAACGGATTAAAAGTGAAGCATCTACTTAACACGCACCTACATTTAGATCATATTTTTGGCAATCCATTTATGGTTAAAGAGTTCGAGGTAGAAGCTTCCGGTAATAAAGCCGATGAATTTTGGTTGGAAGAAGCTCCAAAACAAAGTCGCATGTTTGGCTTTCGCTTACAAGAGACACCCGCTCCACTTGGTCACTATATACACGATGGAGATCACATCTCTTTTGGAAATACAACACTTGAAGCTATACACGTACCGGGACATTCACCGGGAAGTTTGGTCTATTACAGCAAGACCGATCATTGTATGTTTTCCGGCGATGTTCTCTTTCAAGGCAGCATAGGGCGAGCCGATTTATCTGGAGGTAACTTCGATGAGCTTATCGAAAATATTTGTAGTAAGCTATTCATCTTACCAGCAGAAACGATTGTTTATCCCGGACATGGGGCTCCAACCACTATTGGCATAGAAAAAGCAGAGAATCCATTTTTTAGATAATTAAATCTATAGAAAAACATGAAAACCGATTTGTTAACTTGCCGTCACATCGGCATCAATGAAAATGACATTACAGTAATGTTACGCAAAATTGGCGTAAACACATTGGATGAGTTAATTGACAAAACTATTCCGGCTAATATCAGGCTGAAAGAGCCATTAAATCTTCCAAAGCCCATGACGGAATATGAATATGCCAAACATATAACCCAATTAGGTGAAAAGAATGAATTATACACCACATACATTGGTATGGGATGGTATAACACCATTACACCTGCTGTGATCCAACGTAATGTTTTTGAAAATCCAGTATGGTATACTTCCTATACGCCGTACCAGGCAGAAGTCTCTCAAGGACGTTTGGAGGCTTTAATGAATTTCCAGACCGCAGTATCCGATCTGACAGGTATGCCTTTGGCCAACAGCTCACTTCTTGATGAAGCCACAGCTGCTGCAGAAGCGGTTTCAATGATGTTCGCTTTGCGCTCTCGTGCTCAGCAGAAGTCGGGTGCAAATACGGTTTTCGTCGATGAGAGAATCTTCCCACAAACGTTGGCCGTTATGAGAACCAGAGCAATCCCTCAAGGAATCAATCTGCTCATTGGAAAATATGAAGAATTTGAGGCTTCTCCAGCCATCTTTGGTTGCGTCATACAGTACCCGAATGCTGACGGAGAAATCAAAGATTATAAAGCATTCACCGAAAAAGCTCATGCAGCAGAATGTAAAGTTGCAGTAGCAGCCGACATCATGAGTTTGGCCTTATTAACTCCTCCGGGAGAATGGGGAGCGGATATCGTGTTCGGTAGTACCCAACGTTGGGGAATTCCAATGTTCTACGGTGGGCCATCGGCCGGTTATTTTGCTACTCGCGACGAATACAAACGTAACATTCCAGGACGAATCATTGGATGGTCGAAAGACAAATATGGCAAAATGTGTTTCCGAATGGCATTACAAACACGCGAGCAACATATTAAACGTGAAAAAGCCACTTCAAATATTTGTACCGCACAAGCTCTCCTAGCTACAATGGCCGGCTTCTATGCGGTCTATCACGGACAAGAGGGCATCACCTCGATTGCCTCACGCATCCACAGCATCGCTTCTATGCTTGATAAAGATATTCAGGCGTTAGGCTATCGCCAAACCAACGAATTCTACTTCGATACCCTCCGATTTACACTTCCGGCAGGAGTTTCTATCCAACAAATGCGCACTATCGCCTTGGAGAAGAAAGTCAATCTCCGTTATTTTGAAGACGGTGACGTCGGATTTAGCATCGATGAGACGACCGATCTTGAACAGGCCAATGTTTTATTAGCCATATTTGCCATTGCAGCCGGAAAAGATTATCAAAAGAGAGAGGAATTAACTGAAGAAGTTCATATTCACCCTTCATTAAAGAGAACAACAGCCTTTTTAACACATGAGGTTTTCTCTAAATACCGCACAGAAACCGAATTGATGCGTTACATGAAACGCCTCGATCGCAAAGATATTTCACTTGCACATTCCATGATCTCATTAGGTTCATGTACAATGAAGCTAAATGCAGCTTCAGAAATGTTATCATTGAGCTCTGCCAAATGGAACAGCATTCATCCTTTAGTTCCTCAAGAACAAGCTGCAGGTTATAGAGAAATGATCGAAAACCTCGGTAACGAGCTTAAGGAAATCACCGGATTTGCAGGAATCAGCTTACAACCAAACTCTGGTGCTGCAGGTGAATATACCGGACTAAGAGTCATCAGAGCTTATCTTGAAAGTATAGGAGAAGGCCATCGTAGCAAGGTACTGATACCGGCTTCAGCTCATGGAACGAACCCCGCTTCAGCGATCCAAGCCGGATTTTCCACGATAACTTGTGCTTGCGATGAAAATGGAAATGTCGATGTGAATGATCTTCGAGAGAAAGCAGAAGCCAATAAGAATGATTTGGCTGCATTAATGATCACCTACCCATCGACACATGGTATTTTTGAGACAGAGATCAAAGAGATCTGCCAAATCATTCACGCATGTGGCGCCCAAGTCTATATGGATGGAGCGAATATGAATGCTCAAGTCGGATTAACCAACCCTGGCTTTATAGGGGCAGACGTCTGCCATCTCAATCTTCATAAGACCTTTGCAATCCCTCACGGTGGTGGCGGTCCCGGTGTTGGTCCGATCGGAGTTGCTGAACATCTTATTCCATTCTTACCGGGTCACGACTTATTCGGCGATTCAACCAATCAAGTATCAGCTGCTCCATTCGGTAGTGCCGGAGTCATGCCAATCACTTATGGTTATATCCGCATGATGGGTACTGAAGGATTAACTCAAGCCACAAAGATTGCCATTCTAAACGCAAACTATTTGGCAGCTTGCTTACAAGACACTTACGGTATTGTGTATCGCGGAACAAACGGTTTTGTTGGCCATGAAATGATTCTAGAATGCCGAAATATTCAACAGGAAACTGGCGTATCAGAAAATGATATTGCTAAGCGTCTGATGGATTACGGCTACCATGCTCCGACTCTTTCTTTCCCGGTACATGGAACACTTATGGTAGAGCCAACCGAAAGTGAAAGTTTGGCTGAGTTAGATAACTTTGTAGATACGATGCTTGAGATCTGGCATGAAATTGAAGAAGTTAAAACAGGTGAGCAAAGTCGCGAAGATAATGTTCTAGTCAATGCTCCACATCCAGAGTATGAAGTTGTTGCAGACAATTGGACTCATCCATATTCTCGTGAGAAAGCTGCTTACCCGATTGAGAGTGTACGCTTAAACAAGTTCTGGGTTAACGTTGGTCGCGTCGATAACACATTGGGCGATCGCAACTTACAACCAAGCTTGGGTGGTTGCTGCAATATCTAAGCTTTTGAGGGTTTTCTCATGATGCAGTCGAACAAAGAGAGGGTTTGACTTAATCATGAAAGGCGATCAAAAAAAGATCTATCAACCCAATAATTATACAGAAATGGGGATGTGCCGAAACGGACACATCCCCATATTTTTATTCATTGTAAGCTCAAAAAAACAGCACCGTATTCCACGTCCAAAAGAACCGTATCCCAGCGACCTGACGACCGCACTCCAGCGTCACAACGACCGTATTCCAACGCTCCGACGACCGTACTCCGGAACAACAAGAACCGTATCTAATGAAGAGGAAGCAATAAATGCTGTCAGTTAACCATTTTAGTTGACCGTTTTTTGCCTTATTCACCATGTCGGTTGACTCTGATTAAACTTACTTTTAATTCAGGTTGACTCTTTCTTTTTTTATTGATAAGATGAGTTGACCCTAGTTAAACTTATTAATAAATCACGTTGACTACTTTTCTTTTTATTGATAAGATGAGTTGACTACACTGATATCAAATAATAAAAAGTCAAGTAAATCATTTATTTAGCAGTTGCGCTTTTCTGCTCAGATAATATTAAGAAGTCATGCAAAGTTATTCTATTTTTTATGCATACTTCCTTTTAATGGCAATTTCTCTATAACTAGTCCATTTCTTCTTTAATTCCCCTGTGCATTGAGCAGCTTGTTTAGGCGTCATGCCTTCTAAGCTCCAATGTGGGCGTTCGTTGTTATAGAATTCTATGGCCAAATGCAAAGCTTTTTTCAAATCATTTATGGTATAAAACTCCATTCCTTTAAGCAGTTCATTCTTTATGGTATTATTTATGCGTTCGGCCACAGCGTTATCTTTGGGATTACCACTTTCAGTCATACTTATAACTATACCGTGTGTCTTTAACAGGTTGGTATAAACATAACTTGCATATTGTACCCCACGATCCGAATGATGAACAAGATGATCAAATCCTTTTTTGCTATAATGCTTTAGAGCCATTTTTAAAGCTTCTAACGTATATTTAGTCTCTAAAGTTTTCCCAACACTATATCCGATGATTTCTTTGCTGTAATAGTCAGTAACCAAAGATAGATAGCAGAAGGTATATTCACCTTGCTCATTTATCCACAGAGGCAGATAGGTTATATCGCTAACCATGAGCTGGCAAGCAGCATCCGGTATGAAGTCTTTGATAAGATTGGGATAAATCGGGAAATGATGCCTAGAGTCTGTGGTAAGAACGCGACGCTTACGCTTGCGGACTTTCAAACCATAGCGTTCTATAATATCATAGAAGCGATTATAGCCCACGCTGTTCTTTTCTCCAAACCTCGTACGATACATCAACCAAAGTTTGCTGCCTCCAATTCCAGGATCTTTGACTCGAATTTCTTTGATAAACTCAACGACAAAGGCTTCTCGAGCAAGAGTAGAGAGTAGCGTATTCTCATGCTTGTAATAGGCTTGCTTGGTTACACCAAGTAGGCGACACATGGGAAGAATACGATAACGCTTTTCATCCCGTGTGTGAAGTCTATAGGCTACTTGGTGCCAGCTTTTTTTAAGTCAAGACCATAAACGTCTTTGCCCAATTCAACCATCTCTGCATAGAAATCACCACGTAGACGCTCTTGAGCGAGTTCCTTCTTTAGTTTGGTGATCTCTGATAAGAGTCGTTTGTAATCTTCTGGGATTACAGATTTGCCTTCTTTTTTCATCATTTCGGCGATTTGAGGGTTGTCTGACTCAAAGATACTTAAAGCTCGATAAATCGACGTACGACTGCACTCCATTTTTTGCATAATCTCAGAAATTAACAGACCATCAACCATACGAAGGCGATAAATCTCAGGAATCTTTGGGGCCCAAGTGGGGGCCTTCAAATAATCTTCAATTTTCATAATCAATCATGTTAGGAGTCAACCTTATTTAAAAAAAGACATGCTTTGCTATTATGATCATCTAAATAGCCTTAAATACTATAGTAGAGCACAATAGCATGAATGAATGAATGAATGAATGAATGAATCAATCACTTCACCAGAGTTATTGTTCCCGGCTTCAACTGTTTTTCTTTTAAGACCAAATCCGAACTAGGATAGCCTAAAGCGACACAGCCATAGACCTTATGATGAGCAGGAACGCCTAAACTCGTAATAAATTCACGCACTTCCAAATCCTCACAAGTCGTTCCTAGCTGATTAATCCAACACGACCCAATACCTAGCGAATGAGCGGCAAGAAATATATTTTCTATGGCACAAGCACAATCCATTGGTGCCCACCATTGAGTAGGATCATTAGAAACGATGATCAACGTTGGTGCGTGATAATAGCAGCAATAAGTTTCACTTTGAGATCGTTCTTGAAGCAACTTCTGATCGCTTCGACCAAATGCATGCTTAATCACCGTATTGAGTTTTTCTAGTTTCTCACCATTCTGTATGCCTACAAAATGCCAAGTCTGATAATTCATCCCACTAGGAGCATAAACACCCGCTTGAAGGATTTCCAGTAACTGTTCTTCGGGCACTTGTTCAGAAGTATACGAACGAATACTCCGTCGTGATTTTATTGCGTCAATAACCTTATTCATATTTTTGGAGTTCAATTATCGTTTTACAAATCCGATTTTTGCATTTAGTTTGAAGTAATAAAGTCCATTCTCTCTCTCCAAATAACCGTATTTATCTTTTTCAAGAGCCCCACGTTCAAACTTGGTATTATAAAACAAAAAGTTCTCGAAGTTTTCTTTATCCGATTTATGGTAACAAAGAATCTCTCCATTACGATCGACCATTAAGAAACCCTCAACAGCAGAATCCGTACCGTTGTAGATCTTAGCCGAACGCATTCCTAGAGCTAAGGCCGATAGGAATTGTTTCATTTTAAACTCGTAATAGCCGTGTTTGACAATCAGCTCTTCTTTAATCTTTAGAGGGTTGACTTGCTTCATATAATCAGTCAATTCGCTAATGCGTGTCAGTCCATCTAAATGCATCACCCGAATCATTTCGGCAAGCAACCTTGGGAAATGAAGATCGATCATCAATAAGTTCGATCGGAAAACGCGGTCGCAAACATCTGAATATTTTAAAACACCACCTAGACGTTCAATCATCAACATACGTGCAGCCACCTCATTCGGAGCATCTTCAAAATCAGCATTCACCTTATTTACGGTAGGCGTTGCAAATTTCACACCGGATTGCTCCAATTTCAAATTGGCTGTTCGCCCTCCGTCCAGTAGCGGAGACATGACACTCAATCGAGAACGCACATTGAATCCATGAAGTGGAGCTTCCGGATGATAGAAGGCAATAGACAAATCTGTCCGATCATTCGTTTGTGCTTCCAAGTTAAAGATAGCGAGTTCATCAAGAAACTCTTCCACCCCATCGGGTGAAGCGACCTCATTTTCAGTCGACTCCTTCATCGCATCTAAAATCAATCCGGCAACAACCGCAAAATCTTCACGAGCAACTTCCTTCTCAAACTCTTCACCTTTAATGCGAATCGTTTCACCTTCTATATAATAGCACCGTGTACCATCATGCTCCTCACGTTGAACCATTGCAATCGGACGATTGTTCTCGCTAGCTTTAGCTTGCGGATCTCCCATCACCACTTTGCCATCGGCCAACAAGCGAAAAAATGTATATAATTCGCTCCACTCCCGCTTAGTTGCTTCAAATGCCATACTCAAAATCTTAATTTAAATGTTTATTCTAACTCTATAATTAATCTATCATTCCTCAATGACCTGGATCGTTTCCACCTTTTCCAACCTAGCACGTAATCGATCCATCATCGACCGTCTAATACGTAACGTCATCAAGCAATCCATATCATACGACTGTGAAACGATTTCCGGTTCTTCTTCTTTCACGACACGCATCACATCATTCATAAACGGATATTCAAAAGCAATGGTAATTAGATCATCAACCGTCTTTTCTATCACTGACGCATTAGCAATGGCATCTGCGGCAGCAGCTTTATAAGCCGTTATGAGTCCGCTCGTCCCTAATTTGATTCCTCCAAAATAACGGACCACAACAATTAGGATGTCAGTCAGCTCATTTGAATTAATCTGACCTAGAATAGGACGACCGGCCGTACCTGAAGGCTCACCATTATCGTTCGCTCTAAAGTTTGTCCGTTCGAATCCCAACATATAAGCATAACAAACGTGTCGGGCGTCGTAGTATTTTTTCTGACAGACCTCAAGATGTGATTTTATCTCCTCGACAGAGGATACAGGATATGCGATTGCAATAAACTTACTCCTCTTTTCTGTGTAAATAGCTTCAACTGGTTCGATAATTGTTTTATAAGTATCTTCACTCATAACTGCAAAGATACAGCTTTTACAGAAAAAAAAGATAAATACGTCTATTTACCTCTCAATTATTAATAACGATGAAACAAAAAGAATGTGCAACCAAAAGTCATAGCACGGTGAAGATGCTTAAACTCTGGTTGCACAGTATTAAAAACAATACGCTCAAAATAATAGAGCGACTATAAATAAGAATTACGAAAGTTTATGTATAACAAGACCTGAACGTAACTTTGGTTCGAACCAAGTTGTCTTTGGAGGCATGATGTTTCCAGTATCAGCAATATCCATTAACTGTTTCATTGAAACTGGATATAGTGCCAAGGCTGCTTTCATTTCACCGCTATCGACGCGCTTCTTCAATTCACCGAGTCCGCGTATACCACCGACAAAATCCACTCGTTTATCCGAACGCAAATCTTTAATGCCTAAGATCTCATCCAAAATTAAATTAGAAGAGATCGTCACATCAAGCACACCAATCGGATCATGATCATTGTAAGTTCCGGCTTTAGCGGTTAAGCTGTACCAATTCTGATCAATATAAAGTGAGAAGTTATGCAAATCTGTTGGATGATAAACATCCGCACCTTTCTTCTCAACCACGAAGTTCTTCTGCAACTCACTAATGAATTCCTCAGTACTTCGTCCATTAAGATCCTTAACCACTCGGTTATAATCAATAATGGTTAGTTGGCTAGCCGGGAAACACACCGCCATAAAATAGTTATATTCCTCATCACCACGATGATTCGGATTCTGTTTAGCTTTTTCTGCACCGACCAAAGCTGCTGCAGCCGAGCGGTGATGTCCATCAGCAATATACAATGCAGACATTTTAGCAAACTCAGAAGTGATCACTTCAATATCTTCTTGTTGATCAATCACCCAAAACGTATGTCCAAATCCGTCTCCAGGTGCTATAAAATCATATTCCGGCTTCTGAGAAGAGTATTTTCCAATAATTCGATCCAACAAATCATTATCAGGATAGGCAAAAAACACCGGTTCCACATTAGCATTATTTACACGCACATGTTTCATACGATCTTCTTCCTTATCACGACGAGTCAGCTCATGCTTTTTGATCACCCCACTCATATAATCAGGGACATAGGCTCCAACGACCAAACCATATTGAGTCTTCCCATTCATCGTTTGAGCGTAGATATAATAATTCTCCTTTTGATCTTGCACTAACCAACCTTTATCTTGGAACATTTGAAAATTCTCAGCAGCCTTAACATAGACCTTTTCATCATGTTCGTCTGTACCAACCGGGAAGTCGATCTCAGGCTTAATAATATGATAAAGAGATTTTTCATTACCCATCGCTTCAGAACGAGCTTCTTCTGAGTTCAAAACGTCATAAGGACGAGAAGCGACCTCTTCAACCAAGTTCTTCGGTGGGCGAATGCCTTTAAATGGTTTTATAACAGCCATAATAATATTGTGTTTTTCTAGAATTTAAAGTATTTGATTTTTCAATAAGAGAGTCTCTTATTTGTTTACACGGAACTTCTCGCAGCCATCTTTCAAGAAGCCAACGATCTGCCGAGCAGCAGCAATACCTGCATTAATATTCGCTTCAGCAGTTTGTGCACCCATTTTCTTTGGTGTTGCAAAATAACGTCCTGGGAAGTGAGTTGTAAATTCCGAGTGAGACACAGGCATAATATCCGTCAGATATTTAAAGTCAGCCCGATCTTGCATTAATCGAATCAAATCAGCTTCATTGATGACTTCCTTACGAGCGGTATTGACTAACATACCACCTTTTGGCATTAAGTTCAATAGATCGTAATTAATAGAGCCTTTTGTCTCTGGAGTTGCAGGGATATGCAAAGAAACGATGTCACAAGTCTTATAAAGTGCTTCAACACTATCAACCGGAGTTAAACCATCCTTTTCAATCACCTCTTTAGGACAGAACGGATCAAAAGCATAAAGGTGCATTCCAAAGCCTTTAGCAATACGAGCCACATTATGGCCAACATTTCCATAAGCATGAATACCGAGCTTCTTACCCATCAATTCAGTACCTGAAGTTCCGTTATAAAGATTTCGTACCCCGTATACCATCATACCTAAAGCCAACTCAGCAACAGCATTCGAGTTTTGTCCAGGCGTATTCATCACACAAACCTGATGAGCTGTAGCAGAAGCCAAATCAACATTATCATAACCAGCACCGGCACGTACCACTATTTTCAAGTTTGAAGCAGCTTCGAACACCTCATTATCTATGATATCGCTACGAATAATAATAGCGTCTACATTCTTCACCGCATCAAGCAATTGAGCTTTTTCAGTATATTTCTCTAGCAAGATTAATTCATATCCAGCAGCTTCGGTTTCTTTACGAATGCCGTCTACTGCAACCTTTGCAAAAGGTTTTTCTGTAGCAACAAGTACTTTCATCGCTTATTAAATAATTAAAGATTAGACATTATTAATAACATGGTAAGAAAAAACAACTTTTATCTTACCATGTCATTATTGTTAATTGATGAATCAATGTAATTTCTCAAATTCACGCATACAATCAACCAAAGCTTGTACGCTTTCTTTTGGCATTGCATTATAGCAAGAAGCACGGAATCCACCAACAGAACGGTGTCCTTTAATACCGACCATACCTCTTTCAGTAGCATATTTCAAGAACTCAGCTTCAAGTTCTTTATATTCAGGTGCCATAACAAAACAGATATTCATGCGTGAACGATCTTCTTCAGCAGCAGTGCCCACGAATAGTTTGTTTCTATCAATTTCGCCATACAATAGATCTGATTTTTCGATCGCACGACGTTCCATTTCTTTCACACCACCTTGAGCTTTAATCCAACGCAATGTCAACATCGCCGAATAAATAGGAAGTACAGGAGGAGTATTAAACATCGAACCATTCTCGGCATGTGTTCTATAATCAAGCATTGTTGGGATACGACGAGTCACCTTACCTAATGCATCATCTTTAACAATGACAAAAGTGACTCCGGCTGGAGCTAAATTTTTTTGTGCACCACCATAAATACAGATATATTTAGAAACATCTATAGGACGTGAGAAAATATCAGATGACATATCGGCAATCACCGGAACTTCACATTCTACATCAGTCTTGATCTCTGTTCCAAAAATGGTATTGTTAGTGGTGATGTGAAAATAATCAGCATCAGCAGGAACATTGTAATTTTTAGGAATAAAAGAGAAATTTGATTCAGCAGATGACGCAACTTCAACAGCTTCGCCAAAGCCCTTAGCTTCTTTAAGAGCTTTCTTAGCCCATGTTCCAGTATTCAGATAAGCTGCTTTTTTCTCAAGGAAGTTATATGGAATCATACAAAACTCCAGACTTGCTCCTCCACCAAGGAAGATCACTGAATAGCCTTCAGGTATGCCAAGTATTTCTTTGAACAAAGCAACCGCTTCGTCTACTACTGCTTGAAAATCCTTACCACGATGACTAACCTCCATTAAAGATAGACCAGAATTATTGAAATCTAAAACAGCTTTTGCTGTTTCCTCTATTACCTCACGAGGAAGTATGGAAGGTCCTGCACTGAAATTATGCTTTTTCATTTGAAGTTTGTTTTGGTTTAACATTTTTCTTAATTAGTATCTCTTCGATTTGGCGAATTTACTAATTTATATTTTTACAACAAATGTTTCTCTATAAAATTATAACCCTAACAACGAATAATCTTTCTTTTTATTCTATTACTAAAGATATATGGTATGATTTGTTATACACATCTAACAAGAAATATGTTAAAACGCAAAAATAAACTTGACAAATGAAATTTGCTTAAGATTTGAAAGTAAAAAGATAAAAAAACGAATATTTATAAATTTAGAATTTTTCTTTACTGTTTTATAATATAATAATGGCACATTAAAGAGAAGAGACAAACGATTGAGAAATACTCAAAACTATCAAAATGACAACGTTTAGTTAATAATTAACATTTATAATAAAACCGTTAACAATATACGCTACGCATATAAACCCAAACGTTATCAAAATGAAATATCCAAGTGATTAATAAGCGATTTCGATAATTGTCTTCATATTTTTTATTTTCTCATCATGGATTAATGCAAGAAGCTGTTTAACTTTTGAACGTTTAACTGCAACAAAAGAATAATGCTCCTTAATATCAATGGATCCAATATCCTCATGAGTGAGCCGCCCTTTCTTATAAAAGAAACCGGCAATATCTCCCTTACTCAATTTATCCTTTTTACCTTTACCAATATACAAAGTTTGCCAAATCGGTTTTGAAGGTTTAAGTAGGTCACTAGGCAGATGAAAAGTTTCTAATGGCTGAGACAAATAACTAGGACTCGGTTCCTCCGAATAAAGAATAATATAAGATGTTCCTGTAGCATCCCAACGGGCCGTACGTCCATTACGATGAATAAAGGCTTCCTCCGTTAAAGGTAAATGATAATGAATAATGTGTTCGACCTCAGGAATATCTAATCCCCTTGCTGCCAAATCAGTAGATATTAAGACATTACAACTCTTATTACGGAATTTATATAAGGCTTTCTCTCGGTCAACCTGTTCCATCCCTCCATGAAATCGTCCAACCTCCATTTTCTTTTCGCCCAATAGCTTACAAACCCGATCAACGGACTCTCGGTGATTACAAAAGACAATACTCGATTGAGATCCAAGAGTACATAAAAGAGCATATAAGGTCTCTAGTTTATCTTTCAACGGAGAAATAACCTGCATTTGTTTCAAACGATCATCATTCTCTTCCGCTGTATCATCTATAAAATTCAGTTTTACTGGGTTCTTCACTCCCGTAAATAAGGGTATCTCCGGAGTATCGGTAGCAGAAATTAGCATACGCTTCTTTAACGACGGAAGCATCTTAATGATATCCGACATTTCTTCATGGAATCCAAATTCTAAAGATTTATCAAATTCATCAATGATCAACGTCTGAATCTCGTCGGTTAGGATCACTCCCCTACGCAAATGATCAAGGACACGTCCCGGTGTACCTACAATAATTTCCGGACGAGTACCGAGTATACTTCTTTTCTCTTCAGCTACAGAATGTCCTCCATAGCAACAACACATGTGCCATGACACATTCATCTGTTTGAAAACAGTTTCAATCTGCAGAGCAAGTTCACGTGAAGGCACCAATATGAGCGCTTGCGTGGTTTTATCTTCACCCTTCAATAATCCCAATAAAGGAAGTAGATAAGCCAATGTCTTTCCTGAACCGGTTGGCGATAACAATATGAGGTCCTCAATATTATCAATCTGGTCTAAAGTGGCTTGTTGCATCCGGTTTAACTTCTCAATTTTCAAATTAAGAAGAACAGACGGTATAAGTTTAGATTTATCTATCATAAAAACAAAAATACAAAAAATCCCTTGTTCTTATCCTTCCTATTACAAAAAAGAGGATAAGGTACAAGGGATTTAATTAAAACTATAAATTTAAGGCAATATTAGCCGAAATTGTCGAACATCAAATTTTGAGGTGGTACACCTAAAGAGTCAAGCATATTTTCAACAGCTTTACTCATCGGACCAGGACCACACATGTAGTATTCAATATCTTCAGGAGCTTCATGATCTTTCAAATAAGTATCATGAATCACTTGATGAACAAAACCTGCTGTATATTTCACTCCAGCTTGATCAGCAGCAGGATCCGGACGGTCGAGTGCTAAATGGAAACTAAAGTTAGGGAAGTCTTTTTCAATCTGAAGGAAATCTTCTAAATAGAAAACCTCATTCAATGCACGTGCACCATAGAAATAAGACATCTTACGATCAGTGGTCTTCAAAGTCTTAGTCAAATGCATAATTTGCGCACGTAATGGAGCCATACCGGCACCACCACCAATCCACATCATTTCACGATTTGAATCAAAGAGCGGATGGAAGTCGCCATAAGGACCACTCATGATTACCTTATCACCAGGTTTCAAAGTGAAAATATACGAAGAAGCAATACCAGGCATTACATCTTGGAATCCGACTTGAGGTCTTGGTTTAAAAGGAGGAGTTGCAATACGAACAGTCAACATGATACGGTCTCCTTCTGCAGGGTAGTTTGCCATAGAATAAGCACGAATGGTTGGCTCATCATTCTTACATTTCAAGCCGAATAACCCAAAGTTCTTCCATGCAGGCAAATAGTCATCACCAATAAGAGACTTATCGATATCCTTGTCATAATCCATAGAGAATTTAGGAATCTTGATTTGTGCATATGAACCTGGAATAAAATCCATATGTTCACCTTTAGGAAGAGCCACAATAAACTCTTTGATAAAGGTAGCTACGTTCTTATTACTAATCACTTCACACTCCCACTCTTTCACGCCAAGGATAGACTCGTCGATTTTAACCGACATATCCTGTTTAACTTTCACCTGGCAACCCAATCTCCAATGATCGGCTTGTTGTTTACGTGAAAAATGAACCGTTTCCGTTGGAAGAATCTCACCCCCGCCCTCAGTCACCTGACAACGGCATTGCCCACAAGAGCCCTTACCACCACAAGCAGATGATAAAAACACACCGTTTTCAGACAACGTATTTAATAATGTACTTCCCGGTTCAGTTGTCAGTTCTTTCTCACCGTTCATTATAATTTTGACCTCGCCAGAAGGAGAAAGATAATTCTTCGCAACGAGTAATATGATGACGAGCAATATGATCACTCCAAGGAAAATCCCTATGCTCGCTAAAATTAAAGACGTCATTGTTTTTTCTTTTTTACTTAGTTATAACTTCAATCCAGAGAAACACATAAAGGCAATAGCCATAAGTCCTACCGTAATAAACGTAATACCAAGCCCACGCAATGGAGCAGGTACATCAGAGTAAGCCATTTTTTCACGAATAGCAGCTAGGCCAACAATAGCCAACAACCATCCAATACCCGAACCTAATGCATAAGCAAATGCCCCACCAACACTAGTAATAGCCTGCGGATTAGCGCCATCCATCGTTATTCTCTGTTGCATAAACAATGAAGCTCCCATGATCGCACAGTTCACTGCGATTAAAGGCAAGAAGATACCCAATGAAGCATACAATGAAGGACTAAAACGTTCAACGATCATTTCTACAAGCTGAACCATAGCTGCAATAACCGCAATAAACAAGATAAAACTCAAGAAGCTGAGATCGACTCCCTCAACTATCGCATTAGGACCTAATACTTGTGTTTGAAGCAGGTAATTGACAGGTACTGTAACAACCAACACAAAAGTTACCGCAATACCCAATCCTACAGCAGTTTTTACATTCTTCGAAACGGCAAGGTACGAACACATGCCGAGAAAAAATGCAAATATCATATTGTCTACAAATATAGAGCGGACAAATAAACTTAATAATTGTTCCATATATTATTGGTTTTTGAATGATAGACAAAGTCTACAACTCTCATCATTCTTTAATGATTAATACTTATTTTTCCTGCAATTCTTTTTGTTTCGCACGCTGATACCAAATAATACAAGCACAAATGATTAAGGCCATAGGAGGCATCAACATCATACCGTTATTGATATACCCTGCATTGTAAACAACCTCAGGAATAACACGGAAATTCAATAGAGTTCCCGAACCCAAAAGTTCACGGAAGAAAGCCACAATAACAAGGATCTTAGCATATCCTAATCCATTGCCTACTCCATCCAAAAAAGATTCCCATGGACCATTGGCCATAGCAAAAGCTTCAAGACGCCCCATCAAAATACAGTTTGTAATAATCAAACCAACATATACAGAAAGCTGCACACTAACATCATAAGCAAAAGCTTTCAGAAGTTCACTTACAATTGTCACTAACGCAGCAACCACCACCAATTGCACAATAATACGAATTCTATTAGGAATCGTTTTACGCAAAAATGAAATAACAACATTAGAAAACGCTGTAATAACAGTCACCGATAATCCCATAACAATGGCCGGTTCCAATTTAGATGTTACAGCCAAAGCCGAGCAAATGCCAAGTACCTGAACGGTTACCGGATTATTCATGCTCAGCGGAGAGAAAAACACATCTTTATTCTTTTTAGAAAATAATTGGCTCATATTCTAATTTTCCTCCTTATTTATTTGTTAGAAATTTATCGTATGAAGTCAGACAGCTCTTAATCATGGCATCTACACCTTTAGATGTAATTGTACCACCTGAGATTCCGTCAACTTGATACGCAGGATCTGTTACTTTTCCAAATTTCTCTACGGCCAATGCGATTTGTCCATCTTTCATGACCTTCTTTCCGGCAAATTGTCCCTGGAAAGATTGTGTCGTAATTTCAGCACCAAGTCCCGGAGTCTCACCGGCATGAGAGAAATATACACCAAACACAGTATCTTTGTCATCATTCAAACCAACATAACCCCAGATCGGTCCCCATAGTCCGGCACCGCTCAAAGGAACAACATATTTAGTTTGTCCGTCAACCTCACAAACATACAACGGCAATTGGCGTTCTGCAACAGATTTACCCATTTCTGTGGCCATTTCTATTTTAAATCCACCATTTTCAGCAACAACTTCACCATTAGCATTCAACACCTGATCGGCCTTTACATATTTATGATAAACCTCTTCTGCATTCTGACCTTTAGTATCTACGTTCAATGCATGAAGAATCTGTTTCATTTTATCAAGCTCCACATTCTTCTTCTGAGCCGGTTTTAATGCAGCAGAAGTAAATGCCAAAGCGAATGCAACGACAATAACCATTACCGAAGCATAAATGATCGTATAAACATTACTATTAGTATTCATCGTTTGATCTCCGGTTTTAATTATTAGATTTAATAGCACGTTTCACACGACGTTTGATATTGTTTTGTACAATAACATAGTCGATCAGCGGTGCGAAAATATTCATCAACAAGATAGCAAGCATCATACCTTCAGGATATCCTGGGTTTAATACGCGAATAACAATCGCCATAACACCAATTAAAAATCCGAAGATATATTTACCTTTTTCTGTACGAGCAGAAGTCACAGGGTCTGTTGCCATGAATACGGCACCAAAACAGAAACCTCCAAGAACCAGATGTTCATACCAAGGCATATTAGCCATTGCAGTATCAGGTCCTACTGTGTTGAATACAAATGCCATAAAAGCACCACCCACGAAAACCGAACCCATCGTTTTCCAACTAGCGATACCCGTCCACAATAAGATAACCGCACCGATCATAATCGCAATAACGCTTGTTTCACCAATAGATCCAGGTATTAACCCAGTAACCATATCCCATGAAAAAGCAGGGAAACCATTCGGATCAACAGCAGTAGAAGCAATACCTAATGAAGTTGCCGCAGTTAATCCATCTACACTTTTACCTAACCCCAATACACTTTCACCGGATACCCAAACGGCATCACCCGACATTTTTGCCGGATAAGCAAAGAATAGGAAAGCACGTGTAATAAGAGCAACGTTAAAGATGTTCATACCAGTTCCACCGAACACTTCCTTCGCAAAAATTACAGCAAAGGCAGTAGCCACAGCTAAAATCCACAATGGGCAATCTACCGGAACAATCATTGGGATCAACATACCTGAAACCAAAAATCCTTCTTGTATTTCTTCTTTCTTCCATTGAGCTACAACAAACTCAATACCAAGACCAACAACATACGATACAATGATTTTTGGTAGCACAGCTAAAAATCCATAAGCGAACATTTCAACAAAACTACCTTGCGCTCCCAAGGTATGAGTGAAATGTTGATAACCTACATTATACATACCAAACAACAATGCCGGTATTAATGCAATAACTACAATTGACATAATACGCTTACTGTCAATCGAGTCATGAATATGCGTTCCAGATTTCGCAGTTGCATTCGGGACAAACAAAAATGTTTCAAAACCGTCAAAAACCGAACGAAATGCGTGGAATTTCCCTCCTTCTTCAAAGTTAGGTTTTATCTTATCGAGATAATTTCTTAACGCTTTCATTAAATTATTTATAATATTACTATTTATATTCTTAAAAACGGCTCTTTTATTAGCACATCTCAGCACGCAACATATCCAATCCTACACGAACAATATGTTGAATTTCCACTTTTGATGAGCAAACAAATTCACAAAGAGCAAAATCTTCAGGTGCAACCTCGTAGATACCAAGTGCTTCCATTCTGTCAATGTCACCAGCAATAATTGCTTTTAACAAGAATTCAGGTAAAATATCCATAGGGAATACATCATCATATTCACCAGACATAATCATATGGCGTTCACCACCCTTCACACGAGCATCTACTGCGTAGTTCTTCTTGCCGATTAACCAACTAAAATAAGATCGGTTAACACTAAATTGGTTGAATCGTGGCATGATCCATCCGAAAAGTTCATTAACGTCATTTCCTTCAGGGATAACGGTCAGTTGGCTATGAAAAGCTCCCAAAAAGCCATTTTCAGAAACTTGCTTACCAGTCAACACATTACCGCTGATATAGCGCAAATGTTTATCCTTAGTTACATTTCCGGCAAAAACATTGGTAAGCAATGCGCCTACTTTAAGTTTGCAATAAGACGGTTTTAAAATCTCAGAGCCCGTAACAGCAACAATACGTGTAAAGTCAACATGCCCGGTCTCAAACAAACGTCCGATAAAAATAACAGCTTGAGGATCGATTGTCCACACTGTTTCTCCTTTTACAATCGGATCTATATGGTTAATCTGAACGCCAACATTTCCAGCAGGATTCGGACCATCAAATGCTGTAACAACAACATTTTTAGCCTGAGTCAAAGCCGTTGCTTTCTGGTTAACATTGATGCTCAAGTAAGTCTTAGCGATCTTAGCCAACGCATCTAACCCAACTTGGAAATTGTGTTCTTCTCCTTTAAGAGCAAATTCAAAACTAGGAGCTAACGGATTAGAGTCAAAAGCTGAAATAAAAATAGCTTTCGGTTTAATCGTAGGATCAGCGATAATGTCATACGGACGTTGTTTGATGAATGCGAACAAGCCTGCTTCTAACAATGCAGATTTAACCGTTTCATCCGTCATCTCTGACACCTTCTTCTTACCAAAATCCTGATAATCTTGCTCAGAAGCTGCTTCAACCACAATATTGAGAACTTTACGGCGAGCGCCACGTTCGACACTCGTCACAACTCCACTTACGGGCGAAACAAATTTTAATTCAGGGTGATACTTGTCAACGAACAAGGGTCCACCAGCCATAACATATTCCTGCTCTTTAACCACAACCTTTGGAGTAATGCCTGTAAAATCGTCCGGAACCAATGAATAGAATCCAGATTCCTTCACATTAGCATATTCTTCGGCAGCTGCTCCCTTGAGCTTTATGTCGAGGCCTTTACGTAACTTAATTACATTTGCCATGTTATATAAAATAATAGTTTCAAAAATTTTCCCGCAAAAGTAATAAATAATAATGGATTAAAAACGAAAAACGAGAGTAATTACGGAGTTTTTTCCGTAATTACTCTCGTGCACGAACACATTCTAAATATTGCGAGTTAAAAACAACGTTATCTCTAGACGAAATAAATTTGTTTAAACACTTTCCGGTTTATTATTGTTCTCCAGCAAACATCGGGTCCCAAGCAGGAAGACGAATCGGCTTTTGTTTAAGGATCTCAAGGACTTTTTCTGTCGCATATTTTTTCTCAACAACAAGTCGGAACATATACTCATTAAACCAATTATCGGTCATAATCAGATGTCCTTTGTAACCGGAAGAAGCCCCCCAGCTATTTTCCACCATCCATTTAGTCGGCTTGTTATTCTTATCAATGTCTACAGCCATTAAGGTCATGGCATGACTAGATCCACTTGCAAAACTTTGGATTCTTTGTTTCTTATCCATACCAAAATCAACGCCCATCAAAGAAGAATAATCATAGTTATTCACGTCCAATAAACCTCGTTCTGAATTCAAATATTTGCCCACATCACACGAAAAATACATCATCGTGCTATCTTTTAAAGAAGAAATAGCCATCGCTTTAATATCTTCAATCGGCAAGTTGACATATGTCCAGTTTTTCCCATCATAACGATGACGATCATAGTCAATTTCATACGATTTGTAATATTCACGACTTGGATCATTCATCAACATCACATAATTCTGAAGAAGATTCACATCACCATATTTCTCCATAAAAGTAAGAGGTGTATATTCCATCGTATCAACCGCTTTACCTGCTGAGTTATAACGCGTCCAAGAGAATTGAGTCGGAGGAACACCCAAGTTCAAAACCAACATCCTGTAGATTTCTCCAAGCATCTTTACTTTGGTTTTCTCAACAACAGTCGCTTTATCTCCTTGCTTAATCATTAAACGAAGTTGAAGACCTTGCTCACGAAGTTTCTGTTTTAACAAATCGGCCATTCTAGAAGTATTGTCACTACTATAAGTTTCCGGCATAACTCCTTTAGGAACCAATCCATATTTACTTACAATATCAGCTACTCCGGTAAACGTACCTCCGTCACTAAGAGGGTTATGAAACAACCAATCAACCATTTTATCATCCATCGGTTTTTTGCCGGTATCAATTACGCCTTGCAAAAACAAATTTGCCTTTTCTAATTGGTCATAAAAGAAGCTATAATTTTGGGAAAATTCAAAATCTCCAAGATTATATTTAGCAATAGCTTTCGAACGCATCACATTCAATCCCGTAAAAAGCCAACAGCGTCCCGAGGACTTCTGATTAGAGATACCTTTCGATTTTACTCGAACAGAAAAATAAGTATCCATCTCCTTCAGGTTATCCTGATTTAAAGCCAATTTGCGAATATCATTATTACCAATAGCATTTCTCAAAGCTTTATCCGCAGGCATTTCATGATAACTTTGCTCTATTTCTTTGAGCATAACCTCACTGATTCCGCCGCTATTCGTTTGTCCTTGCAAAGAGGAAAAAGCAGCAGAAAGAACAAAAAACGATAAAATTTGTTTATTCATAAAAGATAAAAAATATATTAATACATTTAAAAAGCTATAATTCAACTGTAAATTAACTCACCATACTTGATATATACAAACAAAACACGATTCTTTTTTCAAAAAAAATATTTTTCAAAAAAGATAAAGTACAAAAACATTTACTAAAAGCCCATAACTAAAGAGCATTAAACAGACCAAACACCATAGAAAATTGATAAATATGATTTAAGCACGAGTGAAAGCACAAATTTCTACACAGTATTATGAAATTATTATTTATATTTGCAAGGTTATAAACACTCTTTTTTGAATTAAATATGAGAATCCTCTATTTTTACATTCTGCTGTTCCTGATGATTTTTACTCAAAAAGGAATTGCTCAAGAAGTCAGCGATTACTCTTCATTAAGTACTGAAGAGTATACAAACATAACTCTTCCTCCACTAAGTTTATTGTTTGAGAATGCCAAAAGCACTCCAAATTATCAACTTTCTCAGGTTAAGGAACAAATCGAACGCAAACTCTTAACCAAAGAAAAAAGATCTTTTCTGAGCTTTTTCAGCATTCGGGGAAGCTATCAATACGGCATGTTCGGAAATGAGTCGACTTATACCGACGTCTCTATTCCTCCCTATCTGAGCTATTCGACTCAAGCACAAAATGGATATACCATTGGAGGAGCCGTTATGATCCCATTAGATCAGCTATTTGACTTGGGCGGTAAAGTAAAGAGACAAAAGTTTAACACAAAAGTTGCCGAATTAGAAAAAGAAGTCAAGTTTGAGGAAATAAAAAAAGAAATTATCAGCCTCTATGCATCAGCGACCTCTCAACTCAATGTTCTAAAATTAAGAGTAGAAAGTCTCGTTTTAGCTAAAGTACAATACGAAATAGCCGAGAAGGATTTTGCTAACGGCAACATTCAATCCAGTGAATTATCATCAGAAAAAGAGAGATATTCATTAGCGTTAGAGCGGTTTGAAAACACCAAATTTCAGTTGACCAGAGATTTAATGATATTAGAAGTAGTCAGTAACACTTCTATTTTACGAAAATAAATTCGTTTTATTATGGAATATGTTCGGTATCTTTTTCGCTTTTTATACAAGTCAATCTGGTGGTTGATCCTAGGCACCTTCATTGTGACTTTCACAGTCATCTATATGACGCGAAACATGAGAGGAAATTATCGCGTACAAGCCACTCTTTATACCGGAATTGTTTCCGGATACACGATTGAAGATAATGGTTCTAAGATGGATTGGAGTGAAACCCAAAATGCGATGGACAACCTTATCAATATTATAAAAGCCGAAAGTACCCTAAAAAGGGTTTCGTATCGGCTATTTGCTCATATTCTGATCTACGGTGATCCAAAAAACAACGTCAATCATATCACTTCCTCTTCTTACAATATGGTTTACAACCATGTTAAGAATAGCCCGGATGGAAAGCATATCTTATCTTTAATAGATAAAAGCAGTGAAGAAAAAACAATAAAAAATTTAATTGAATACACTCAACCCGACAAGACCAATTATGTGTATGGGTTATTCTATTATAATCACCCATTCTTCAGTTACAATGCTTTAAGAAATATCAATGTCTTTCGCAAAGGGAATAGTGATTTGCTAGATATCAGCTATGAGTCGTCAGATCCAGGTGTAGCATACTTCACCATTGAGTTCTTAACCCGGGAATTTGTTAATGAGTATAAGACGATTCGTTATGGAGAAACTGACAAAGTCATTGCCTACTTTAAAAGTGAGCTTGAACGAATAGGGAAAGAGCTACGCGAAAATGAAGATGATCTGACCGAATATAATGTCGAAAAACGAATTATAAACTACGTCGACGAAACCAAAGAAATTGCTTCAATAAATAAAGAATACGAATTACGAGAACAAGATGTTCTTTTTGCCTATAATAGTTCAAAAGCCATGCTTCAAGAACTAGAGAGGCAAATGGACAGCAATACCAAACAAGCCTTAAACAATGTTCGGTTGATCGATAAGCTCAAAGAAGCTTCCTCTCTAACAGGAAAAATCACAGAACTTGAGACCATCAATTCAGACCAGACTGAAGGACAAAACTCTCTACAACAGTATAAAAATCGGTTAGAAAAAGCCAGAAAAGAACTATCTACTATATCGAACAATTATATTGCTCAGCAATATACAAAAGAAGGAATGACCAAAAAGTCAATCTTAGAGCAATGGTTAGATCAGACTCTTCTTTTCGAAAAAGCCAAAGCGGAATTAGAGATCATTAGAGAAAGTCGTTTAGAACTTAATGATAAATATGCCTTTTATGCTCCTGTCGGCTCAACAATAAAACGGAAGGAAAGAGTTATCAACTTCACAGAACGGAACTATTTAACCATTCTGCAAAGTTATAATGAAGCTCTTATTCGTCGTAAAAACCTAGAAATGACATCAGCGAGTCTACGGGTTCTTAATGAACCGGCGTACCCTATTAGTACCGAACAAAGTTCTAGAAAGAAACTAGTGTTAGCTTCTTTCTTAGGAAGTTTCGTATTCATATTAGGATTTCTATTGCTCATCGAACTCTTTGATAGAACATTACGCGACCCGATTAGAACATTCAGACTAACGGGATGCAAAGTTCTTGGGGCTTATCCCAACTCTGTACTTTCTTTAAACGCACAAGTTAATAAAGAACGAAAACTGATTGCAGCAAATTTCCTAAGCATAAGTGTTCTACGCTTTTTCACCAACCACAATCCAGACCTGCCATACATCATTAATTTGCTAAGTACAAGCGAAGAAACCGGCAAGAGTCATTTGGCGGTTTTACTTGAAACGATATGGCAGGAAAAAGGGCTTAAGGTTCGACATTTATCTTGGGATAAAGATTTTAATCCAAATTCAAGAGACTACTCATTGGCTACAAGTCTAAACGATTTATACCAGAAAGGAGATGAAGACATCCTTATAGTAGAGCATCCTACTCTAAATCGGACGAATATTCCAAATGCATTACTCCATGAAGCAAATTTAAACTTGCTAATTGTTTCTGCAATCGTTGGCTGGAAAGATACAGATCATATTTTGTTGGAAAAACTAAAATCACAGATTGGAGACACCCCTCTCTATATCTACTTAAACCATTCAACATCAACTGTTGTAGAACGATTCACAGGAATGCTTCCTCCATATACTCTTAGAAGACGCATTTTCTATAAAATATCACAATTGGCATTAACCGAAAAAATGTCTTTCAACATAAGACCTTCAAAAAAAAGTGCTAAAAACAAATGATTGGATCAAGCAAAGAATGGTATAGACTTCTAAAAGGAAAGCTGCATCTGTATGTCAAAACGCAAGGGCTCATGCAGCTTTTACTCTTTCTGTCCATTTGTTTGTATTTTTTTCTAATTACTAAAGGAAGCATCACATCAACTATAGTGATAGGACTCCTTCCGCTCTCGATCTTAGCTATCGTAATTATATTACAAAACACAAGATCAAGCTTCTACGTACTTTATGCCATCCAATTTGTTTTAATGGCAGCCACTATGTTTATGGATTTAAAACTAGGCGTCAGCACACTAATTCTAACTCTGTCCATTTTTATACTCTTCATTATACACAATATCTATCGTCCTATAGATTTTTCTCAAAGTCAAAATCTAATGACTTACGTCTTCATGATATATGGCGTCTTTTGCATATTAGAAATAGCCAATCCCAACAACGTGATGGAAGCCTGGAATATAGCCATTACCCAATATCTAGTCTACCCATTATTATGTGCTATCCTAGTACCCATAGCCATACGAAGTACAAAAGGTATTGAATGGTTATTATTTATCTGGTCTTTATTTGTGATCGTTGGCACAGTAAAAGGTTATTGGCAAAAAAATTATGGTTTTAATGCTCGCGAGATGTACTTCTTATATGAGTTAGGAGGTGCAAAAACACATATTCTAAGCACTGGGGTTCGATACTTCTCTTGTTTTACCGACGCAGCGAACTATGGGGTACACATGGCTATGGCAGCAACGTGCTTTGGAATATCTCTTTTCTACGTCAAAAACAACCTCTTAAAAATCTATTTTTTCTTTGTCCTCTTGGCAGCCATCTATAGCATGCTGATCTCCGGAACCAGAAGTGCCATCCCATTACCAATGATCGGAATGTCCTTATACATTATTCTGATCCGGAATAAGACCGCATTCACCCTTGGACTTATTGCCGTCGCCCTAGTCTTTGTCTTTTTTAAGTTTACCACAATTGGCGAGGGTAATGATCAGATTCGTCGTATGCGTACAGCCTTTAACCCAACAGAAGATGCCTCTTATCAACTACGGGTCGCTAATCGAGAACGCATGAAAGAGCTGATGGTTAGAAAGCCAATAGGATATGGACTCGGTTTATCGAAAGGAGAACGATTTTATCCTAAGGAGCGCATGCCATACCCTCCCGATTCTTGGCTCGTTAGCGTTTGGGTGGAAACCGGAATTATCGGTTTACTATTATATCTCGGAGTACACGGCGTTCTTTTTGCTTGGTGCTCATGGATTATCATGTTTCGCATCCACAACAAACGTCTTCGAGGTCTGCTCACAGCATGGATATCGATGAATGCCGGCTTTTTTGTCGTTGCTTACGCCAATGACATTATGCAATATCCTAATGGAATCACCATATATACCGGATTTGCCCTTTGCTTTGCAGGTCTATATATCGACAAAGAGTTAACCAGAAAGTCTCTATCGGAATCAGAAAAGCTACCCCTATCATGAGTTTTAAACCAAAAGTATCGTTTATCACGATAACCTACAATGGATTATCGGACACTTGCGCCCTCATCCAATCTATAAACGATGCCGTTAAATCGGTATCCTACGAAATTATTGTCATAGACAACGCTTCAAAAAGCGATGAAGCCAAAGAGATACACTCCAAGTATCCTTTTGTCGTAACCATAAGGAGCAATGAAAATAGAGGATTTTCAGGAGGTAATAATCTCGGAATAACACAAGCAAAAGGAGATTATCTATTTATTATTAATAATGATACCTTAATAAAAGAAGATCACCTAACAGAGTTAATAGACCGTTTGGAGCAAAACCCAGTCATAGGTGGAGTCTCTCCAAAAATTAGATTTGCAGTTCCACCTTACTCGGTTCAATATGCCGGGTTCACTCCTCTAACCCCAATTACTCTGCGCAACGAAACCATTGGATATAATTGTTTGGATAATGGCAATTATGATACCGCCCATTCCACTCCCTATCTTCACGGCGCAGCCATGCTATTAAAGAAGGAAGCCATTGATCGCGTCGGGCTAATGCCTGAGATTTATTTTCTGTATTACGAAGAATTAGATTGGTCGATTTCGATGCAAAAAGCCGGATATGAGTTATGGTATGATCCCTGCCAAACCATCTTTCATAAAGAAAGTCAAAGCACCGGCCAATCTAGTCCATTACAAGCTTACTACATGACTCGTAATCGATTACTGCTCGCTTACAGACAATTACCTTCATCTAATCGGTTCTTATCTATTAGTTATCAATACCTCATCGCCCTCCCCAAAGCGGTCTTTTTTGCGATATTCAAGCAAAAATGGGCTATTCTAAAAGCCACAATTAAAGGAGGATACGATTTCTACAGAATGAACAAACAGTAAATAAACCATAAAGCTATATTACGAATGAATTTATATTTATCACTCGACATTATTTTATTTACCATACTCAGTGCTTGTGTATTATACTTTGTCATATTCGGGATTTATGCCAAACGTTATGCCCCTAATCTACCATCACCAACAAATAAGCGACATAAATTCTACGTGATCTTTCCGGCTTACAAAGCCGATCAAATCATCATATCATCCGTCACTTCCTTCTTTAATCAAGAGTACCCTAAAGAAGCTTACACGGTTGTTGTCGTAGCCGATGGCATGACTGAATCTACCTGCCAAACCCTTCGAGAACTTGGAGCCAGAGTCCTTGTTGCCAATTACAAAGACAGTACCAAGGCAAAAGCCCTCTCCTTGGCAATGTCGGAATCATTAACAGTAGACTATGATCTAGCAGTGATCATGGATGCAGATAATATGGCCGACCCTCATTTTCTACAAGAACTCAACAAGATGTACAGCAACGGTTCCCGCGCCATACAGGCCCATCGCATGGCCAAAAACTTAAACACAGATATTGCGAGGTTGGATGCTGCCAGCGAGGAAATCAATAATTCTATTTTTAGAAGCGGACACGTTGCCGCAGGACTATCTTGCGGACTGATCGGTTCGGGTATGTCTTTCGACTTTTCCTGGTTCAAAAAGCATGTGACCTCACTTCATACGGCCGGAGAAGACAAAGAATTAGAAGCCTTATTATTAAAAGAAAAAATAAAGATAGATTATGTCTCATGGGTTAACATTTTAGATGAAAAGACTCAAGGCCGGCAAGCCATTACCCAACAGCGTCGTCGTTGGATTGCAGCTCAATACGCCTCTTTAAGTCAAAACCTACCCTATTTGGGGCAAGCCATTAAAGAACGAAACTTCAGTTATATCGACAAAATCATACAATGGATGCTCCCTCCAAGACTGATACAAATTGGAGCACTGCTGTTTTTTACTCTATTGACAACAATCATCGGATTATACGTCCCGCATTTGGCTGTTTTATCCATCAAATGGTGGTTCATCTCAATCGTGCAAGTCGCCGTATTCGTCATGGTATTACCCAAATCGTTAAGAAACTACAAGATGCTCAAGTCGATTGTTCGATTGCCTCTATTGATCGTCATTACATTTATAAATGTATTCAAATTGAAAGGGGTTAATAAAAAATTTATTCATACCGAGCATCGAAACTAATCTTATAACGATCCATCGAAAATCATTCTGAAGAGTTTGTCTATCCGATTACAGGAACTAAACTTCTACATTGCATAAACTAACCTTCTCCACCGGAAGAGCTAAACCATTCAGATGCGATGACTTATTCGTTTGCCTATACGTATTCTTTCGTTAGCCTATAGGCAAACTTTCGTCCGCCTATGGTGTTTCTTTCGTTCGCCTATAGGCGAACGATTAAGCATTGCCTAACAAACTCACTAAGGAATGCAATGAAACCATTTGTATATCGTCGTTTCAGTAGATTATTCTGTAATAAAAACAGTTTTTCTAAAATTTATTATTTTTTTATTATATATTTGAATCATAGATGTAGCTATTTAACACAATGATAGGCCAAATGATAAAAGTAAGTGTAATTATTCCCGTATACAATACAGAGAAATATATCAAAAAGACTCTGCAATGTATCTGTAATCAAACACTTCAAGAGATTGAAATCATTGTGATCAATGATGGGTCGACCGATCTCTCCTTAAATATCATAAACCAGATTCAAGCAAAAGACTCAAGAATCAAAGTATTCTCTCAAGAGAATCAAGGACTATCGATTTCAAGGAATAATGGTTTGCTCAAAGCTCAGGGGAAATATATCTATTTCATGGATAGCGATGATTTGCTAGAAGAGAAAGCTCTAGAGGTTTGTTATCACACATGCGAAGCGAATAATCTAGATTTTGTATTTTTTGATGCAGAGACCTTTCAAGATGACCCTATCAATAGATCACTCGTTTTAACTTATAAACACGCCCAAGGACTAACTCAAAGGATATATTCCGGACTAGAAGCCTACCAGAAGCAGCTACAAAATAGATCTTTCACCTCCTCCGTCTGCCTTAATTGTATTAACAAAGAGTTCTTAGATAAGTATCAATTACAGTTCTATCCTCATATTTTACATGAAGATCAACTTTTTACAGCACAACTTTATGTGCTTTCCCATAGAACGATGGGAATCGAAGAAGTTTTCTTCAAACGTCGAATTAGAAATCAGTCGATCATGACTTCAACTTTTAAATGGAAGAATGTATCAAGTTATCTTAAAGTGACACAAGAACTTCTCATCTTCAAAAAAGACAAAAGTTTGGAGGAGCAAAAAGCCATCGATACACATCTCAATCAAATGTTAGACTCTGTGGTATGGCAAGGCCATACACTACCTATCAAAGAACGACTCAACTTATTTTTGATCGTCCTTTTCAAATATAAACGATATATACAATGCCGTACATTAGTTGTTTTACTTATCAAGAAATATTTACCTCATTCTAATAAATAATCCGGATGACAAATTCTGTACAAAAACAACTCTTCTCAGGCGTCTTTTATACCGCACTAGCTAAATATAGCGGAATCATCGTTTCTCTTGTCGTAGCCGGAATCTTAGCTCGTCTACTATCACCGGATGATTTCGGAATAGTAGCGATAGCCACTGTGATCATTGCTTTCTTCGGAATATTCACAGATATGGGACTATCACCTGCCATCATTCAACACAAAGATCTATCCACAAAAGAACTATCTGATATCTTTTCCTTCACCATATGGACAGGAATCTTACTCTCGATCTTATTCTTTATGGCTTCTTGGCCAATAGGCCACTATTATGATAGTGTCATCTTACGACAATTGTGTCAGTTTCTTAGCATCAACTTATTTTTTGCCTCTGCCAATATTGTTCCCAATGCCTTATTCTATAAAAACAAAGAATTCCGTTTTCTTGCCATCAGAAGTTTAAGCATACAATTTCTCGGAGGAACAGCAGCCATCATCGCTGCATTTATGGGAGCCGGACTTTATGCACTGATCATTAATCCGATACTATCGAGCATTCTTCTCTTTATCATATCCATACGCTATTACCCACAGCGATTAAAATGGACTTTAGGCTGGACAACGATAAAGCGGATTTTCTCTTATTCGGCTTATCAGTTCCTCTTTAATATGATCAATTACTTCAGTCGCAATCTCGACAAACTACTTATAGGAAAGTACATGAGTCTCGCACAGTTGGGTTATTATGAGAAATCTTACCGACTTATGATGCTCCCCTTACAGAATATCACACAAGTTATTACGCCTGTCATGCATCCGGTCTTAAGCGATTATCAATCCGACAAAGAAAAGCTAGCTAGTTCGTATGAACGCATCATACGTCTATTGGCATTCATCGGATTCCCCTTAAGCGTCTTTCTTTTCTTTACAGCAAAAGAAATCACCTTGATCGTATTCGGCAATCAATGGCTAGCTTCAGTTCCTGTCTTTAAAGTTTTAGCTCTATCGGTAGGTACCCAAATCGTTCTATCGTCATCCGGCTCTATTTTTCAAGCGGCAGGAGACACCAAGAGCTTATTTATCTGCGGATTATTTTCGTCGATTTTGAATGTCAGTGCAATGTTGGTCGGTATCTTTGTCTTTCAAACTCTGGTAGCCGTAGCTTGGGCCATCGTTATAGCATTCAGCATCAATTTTATCCAATGTTATTACCAAATGTACGTCGTAACCTTTCATCGAAAGGCTCAATATCTACTCCGGGAGTTAATCTCTCCCTTTGTGCTGAGTCTGAGTATTGCAGGCTTTTTAATTCCGGTCTATTATCTAACGAGCTCTTCCAATATTTTTCTCAGTTTGATAGTAAAAGGGATCATTTTTATGACTATATTAGGAACATACATTCAGCTGACTAATGAATATAACATTCTACTCAAGCTGAAGAAAGTAATCAAAAAAAACTAAGACTCATTGTTTTATAGATCAAATCACATGGCACTAAAAGCTTTATTTCTCATTTTTCACGGTTTTGAGGAGTCCAATGGAATCAGCAAAAAGATACGATATCAGATCAAAGCATTAAAACAATGCGGAGTTGATGTACAGACGTGTTGGCTCGATGATAAAGACGGACATAAATACCGTATGATCGATGATCAGATCTTAGAAGATTATGGATCAGGTTTTATGGGAAAAATCAGAAAACGAACAAATTTTCAGACGATAGTTGACTATGTACGGAAGCAGCAAATACAGTTCATCTATATTCGTTATGCGCACAATGCCAATCCGTTTACCATCCGCTTCATAAAACAACTGAAGAAATGCCAAAGTCAAATTGTGATGGAAATACCGACTTATCCATACGACCAAGAATACAAGGGTATGCCATTACCCTACCAACGCATTCTTTTTATTGACAAATGCTTTAGAACGACATTAGCCAAATCGATTGATAAGATCGTCACGTTCTCTAACCATACTAAGATTTTTAACCGACCGACAATTCAAATTTCAAACGGTATTGATTTTGACGAACTTCCTGTTAAGTCAAAGAAGAACGATACGTCAAAAGAACTGCACCTCATTGGAGTAGCAACCATACATCCTTGGCATGGGTTCGACAGAGTCATTAAAGGATTAGCCCTTTATTATAAGAATAAAAGTAAGTTCCCCTATCTTCTCTATTTTCATATTGTCGGATTTGGAGTCCCGGAAACCGTCGATTATTATAAACAACTCGTTAAAGAGCATCATTTGGAACAATATGTTATTTTCCACAGCGGTTTATACGGCAAGGAGCTAGATGATATTTTCAGCTTGTCAGACCTTGGCATTGGTAGCCTAGCCAGACACCGGAGTGGAATCTATAATATCAAAACTTTAAAGAATAGAGAATATGCAGCTCGAGGCATTCCGTTTATTTACTCAGAGAATGACGAAGACTTTGATCATCAGCCCTATATTTTAAAGATAGCGGCAGATGAAACTCCTATAGATATTGAACGTTTGATTCTTTTTTATCAAGAAGTTAAACAAACACCTTTAGAGATCAGGCAAAGCATTGAACAAACTCTTTCATGGAAAGTACAAATGCAACGAGTAATTAACGAAACGATCTAGACTTATGGCTATAAACAATATACTTAACACCCTAAAGTATAAACTTAAATATGGACTAACCGTCGAATGGTATAATTTCTGGTCGATCCTTTTACGGAAGAAGCACAAGATCACACCACATGTGGCAACTATTGATGAAACTATCGATTATATTGTCAACACAAGATGCTCGGTCAGCCGTTTTGGTGATGGTGAGATGCTATTGACCAATCCTAAAAAAGAGATTGGCTTTCAGACCGGCAACGTTTTATTGGCCGAACGACTAAAGGAGGTTTTTCAGAGCCATCAAGACCATCATGTGGTATGCGTCTCCGATACCTTCTACGACCTTTATCGATATAACCGAAAGGCTCGTCGCTTTTGGCGCACCCATTTTTTTCTCTACGAGTCCTATTGGCAACAACTTCTAGACCCACAAAGATTGTATTATAATACGTTTGTGACCAGACCCTATATGGACTTTTTGTCAAAAGATCAATGCGAAAAGTGGTTTAAAAAAATGAAAGCAATATGGGACCATCGAGATATCGTATTCATCGAAGGTGAAAAGAGCAGGTTGGGTGTAGGAAATGATTTATTCGATAATGCCAAAAGCATTCGACGCATTCTATGTCCTCCACGCGATGCATTTGATAAGTATGCTGAGATTTTAAATGAAGCCCTTCAAATCAACAAAGAATCCCTGTTTCTCATCGCCTTAGGACCAACGGCAACTGTATTAGCTTACGATCTGGCACGGGCCGGATATCAAGCTATCGATATTGGTCATGTAGATATAGAGTATGAATGGTGGCGCATGAGAGCTAAACGAAAAGTTAAGCTCCAACGAAAGTATGTCAACGAATCGGCCAATGGCAAAGAAGTAGAAGATGCCGGTGAAGAATATCAAAGACAAATTATTAATCGCATAATATAAAAGCTATATGAAAATAGTTTATTATTTGCCATCCTTATCGACCCCGGGAGGAATTGAACGTATTGTAACATTCAAAGCTAATTATTTTGCAGAGAACTACAAAGACTACGAAGTGACCATCATTACTTCTGAGCAAGGAGAGTCTATGCCCTATTTTCCTTTATCAAATAAAGTCAAACATATAGACATAAACGTTCCGTTTGATATTCCCTATAATCAACCACGTTTACTAAAAATCATTAAATATCCGTTTCGATACTATTTATTTAAGAGACGACTCTCAAAACTTCTTATAAGATTAAAGCCAGATATAACCATTTCAACCCTAAGACGAGAAATAAACTTCCTAACACAAATAACGGATGGGAGCATTAAAATAGGTGAGTTTCATGTAACCAGATACGAATATGGAGCTGAAGCTATTAACCAGAAGAACAAGCTCGTTTATTGGATAAAAAAATATTGGTCAAGAAAATTCATCTCTAATCTGTCAAAACTCGAAAAGGTTGTTTTGTTAACAGAAGAAAGTGCAAAAGATTTTCCTGAATTATCAAATATTAAAATCATCCCGAATCCCATTTCAACACCGATTGAAGAGAAAGTATCCGAGCAATCCAGTCAGAAAGTCATAGCTATTGGACGCTATACCCCTCAAAAAGGATTTGACTTATTAATATCTGCCTGGAAAATCGTTTCAGAGAAACATCCCGATTGGACTCTCAGTATTTATGGAGAAGGCCATTTAAAAGAGCGTTTGAGTAAACAAATTGAAGAACTACAACTAACAAAAAATTGCATTCTATGTCCAACGACATCGAATATTTCCGAAAAATATCTTGAAAGTTCTATATTCGTTTTATCTTCACGCTATGAAGGATTACCGCTAGTCCTGGGAGAAGCAATGATATACGGATTAGCCCCGGTAGCATTTGCTTGTCCGTGTGGCCCAAGAGATATGATAAAAAACAAGTATAATGGTCTTCTTGTTAAAAATGGAGATCACGAAGAATTAGCTAAAAACATTTCATTGCTCATTGAAGACGTTGAATTAAGGAAGAGTA
Organism: Bacteroides sp. QWL-09; assembly: GCF_058683585.1. Classification (NCBI taxonomy): domain Bacteria; kingdom Pseudomonadati; phylum Bacteroidota; class Bacteroidia; order Bacteroidales; family Bacteroidaceae; genus Bacteroides; species Bacteroides sp. QWL-09. The sequence goes on from NZ_CM178748.1 coordinate 1,235,656, forward strand.
TATCATTAAATGCACATTCCACAGCTCAACGTTTTAAGATGCAGTTTATTGCAAAACAATGGGAACAATTATTTCAATCCGTAATATCAAAATAAAGAGAAGATGACTATTGTTTATATTTACCGATCGCTCGCTGTTTTTGGAGGCGTTGAGAAAGTCTTTATCGATAAAGCAAATTATTTAGCCGAAAAATGCGGATACAACGTTTATATCATAACATATGAACAAGGGAAGCACCCGATTATTTTCCCATTATCGCCCAAGGTTAAGCACATTGATCTAAATATACTCTTCTACAAAGAATACGAGTGTAACATTGTTAAACGTTTAATTATCCATTACTACATGGAAAATAAATTTATAACAGAAATCAAAAGGCTAATACAATCAGTTCATGCAGATGTAATGATTGGAGCCAGTTGTGAATACTCAACCATGAAGGCTCTAAGCAAAGTAAAAGGAAAGGTTGTAACCATTATAGAGAATCATAGTGCACGAATGAGCATAGAAAAGCCAATCTCTCAAAATCCTCTTAAAAACATTATCTTTCAGCTTAAAAACAAGAAAATTTATCGATACATAAACAACGTAAACGCATTCATCACATTATCCCAAGAAGAAGCAAAAAGTTGGTCGACTGTGGTAACCTCAACCTCAGTCATTCCCAACATGCTTAGTCCGGAATACGAAGGAATAACACACCAAAAAAAAGAAACAAAAACAGTCATATCAGTAGGACGATTAGTAGAACAGAAAGGATATGATTTGCTCCTAAGAGCCTGGGAAAAAGTACATTCAACACACCCCGACTGGAAACTAGAAATATATGGTGAAGGAAAAGAGAAAACAAAACTTCTACAATTGCGAGACAAGTTAGGCTTATGCGAAAATGTTTCTTTTTTACAACCAACAACTCAAATTATTGAAAAATATAAATCTGCCGATATTTATGTTATGAGCTCCAGATTCGAAGGTTTTGGCTTAGTACTCATTGAAGCAATGGCTTGCGAACTACCTTGTATCTCATTCAATTGCCCCAATGGACCTTCAGAAATCATCGTCAATAACGAAACCGGATATTTAGTAGAAAACAATAATATCAATGAACTTTCCGATAAAATCATTGATTTAATAGAATACCCGGAAATTAGACAACGAATGGGGAAAAAAGGCCAAAAAAATATCCAAAAATATCAGCAAGAATCAATAATGAAAAAATGGGATACATTGTTTAAAACACTAATAAAAGGACATAAAAAATGAATTGGCACCGCATTTACCTTGAGGTATACAATAAAAATTTAAAAGAGTTATCGCCCGACACGATAACAAAAATATCGACTTTGATTAAAGAAAAACAATCAAACGAACCACTAGCTTCTATTGTCTTAATCGCACACAATGAAGAAAAACGAATATTAAGTTGCCTATGGTCATTGGCCAATAATTCGTTAGACTTTCCTATCGAATTATTAGTCGTCAACAATAACTCAAGCGATCAGACAGAAGAACTTTTAAAGCAACTCCAAATACCCTATTACAATGAAACTCAAAAAGGACCAGGCTATGCACGCCAATGCGGATTAAACCATGCAAAAGGTAAATATTATTTATGCATAGACGCCGATACGATATATCCACCACATTACATTAACACCCATATCAAAACATTAATGAAACGCAATGTGGTAGCTGTATATGGACTGTGGAGTTTCATCCCAGATCATGAACATTCCAGAAGGCAACTCCGATTATATGAATTCATAAGAGATATTTATCTAAACATATTATCAATAAATCGACCAGAGCTTTGTGTAAGAGGCATGTGTTTTAGTTTCAAAACAGAGGTCGGTCGACTATTTGGATTTCGAACAGACATTCTTCGAGGGGAAGACGGTTTTTTAGCTCTAAACATGAAAAAACATGGCAATATAGTTTTCATAAAAACCAGAAAAGCCAGAGTTATGACAAGCTGTGGGACACTAAACACAGATGGCACATTATTTAACAGTTTCAAAAAACGGGCTAAACGATCACTAAAGAATATAAATCATTTTTTCATAAAAACCAATGAGTATAAAGACCATCCTGAAAATAAAATAAAATAAAATAAATGCAAACATGAGAAGTCTCTATATAATTAGCAATCTATTATTAACCTTTATACTTTCATCGTGTATTGATAAAATAAATCTATACGATGAGACCAAAGCCAACAAAGAAGTTATCAGTGAGCCGGCCTTCTTTTATTCATTCAAAGACGAAACAAATACAGGTCGGCTTGAATTAATTATTAAAACTAAAGTGCCAACAAACATTCAAACACTAAAAGTCCAAATGCCATCACTAAAGCACAATAAAAGCTGGTTATTCATGCTTACACAAGATGACTGCAGTCACTCAGCATTTTGCTATACTTGGGCTGCAATTAATGGGAAACCATTATCAAAAGATTTTTTCTATGACGTTGCTCATCTATCAGCAAGCGACCTCCCACCAAATATCTATTACCTGAACAAGACATTGGGGAGCACCAATGGAACAGGGCAAGAAGTACGTTTCCATTTCACAACGACAATTGCTCCAGAGTGGGATTTTATGAATGTAAAAACATCTATCAAAAAAGGATACACTAAAAATTTATACCGGTTTTATAAAAAGGCCGGATTAGTCTGGGGAAATATCAAAGAATTATTAAACTATGGTAACGCCATTGCTTTCCACAACGTTAATATAAAAGATCAAACAGTAGCAAATGACATCGCAGAGCACTTGGAAAGATCACAACAACTAACAACAGACAAACTCCAAGACAGATTCTGTAAGATGATTGCAGAACCTGATGGAAATAAAGAATATATTCATGCGGCACAATCGTTGAGTGATATTGAAACATTAACTGCACAAAAAGATGCAATTAAATTATACCCTTTTAAAGTTAAAAATGATCTATTTAAAATAGTTATTGAACGTTTTTTTAGAGATAACCCCATCGACATCGAAGCGTTAATAGCAAACGAGCTAAAGCTACCGAAAGAAGAGCGAAAAGCTATTTATGTTGGTATACACAGCAGCGACACCTCATGGATTAACTTTTTAAGTTGGTTAAACGACACCTACGGGAAAGATGGAGATGATTCAGTTTGGTTTCCTTCTCAAGAAGAGTATTACGAATACAATTACTATCGCATACACAGCACTCTTCATTTAGAACAAATCGACGAAAACACGATCAAGCTCGTCATTGACCTAAAAGGAGGAGAACACTTTTATTTCCCATCTATAACGGTGAACCTTCGTGGAATCAAGCAGGAAGATATAAAAGAACTGACCTCAAATGACCTTGTTAAAGGACTTTCATCTGGCAATTTCGAAGATGGGATAATGGTAAATATTGACTGTCGAAAGTATCTAGTCGAGCATGCAGAACATTTTGTAGAAAAATTTGAGAAAGATCGATCTAACACTTCAAACAAAACAGATGCTCTTTATTTCGTCAATCAACTCAAAGAATCAACTCGAAAATTAGAATTACTCAATCGCATAAAAAAATAAAATCACCGCCTATGTCCTCTATTGAAATACTTTTTGGGATTGCTCTTTTTATAGTCTTCTATACCTATATTGGGTACGGTATCCTACTCTATCTGATGGTCAAAGTTAAAGAGCTATTCATTAAACCGAAAGAAGCCTTACTTCCTACAAGTCAAAATAATTGGCCCGATGTTACCCTATTTATTACTGCATATAACGAAGAGGATGTTGTGGATGAAAAAATGAAGAATAGCCTAGAGCTAGACTACCCACATGAGAAGCTACACATCGTATGGGTAACAGACGGGACAACAGATGGAACAAACCTACGTTTGGCAACTAAGTGGAAAGATCAAACAACAGTATACTTCCAACCGGAGCGGCAAGGAAAAACCGTCGCAATGAATCGAGGTGTTAGATTGATCGATACCCCATTAGTCGTTTTTACCGATGCAAATACCATGTTAAACAAAGCATCCATATCGGAGATTGTTAAAGCATTCCAGAACCCACATGTTGGCTGTGTCGCAGGAGAGAAAAGAATTTCATCACAAGAAAAAAGTAATGCTGCATCCGGTGGAGAAGGCTTGTATTGGAAATATGAATCTACACTCAAAGCGCTTGACTCAAGACTATACTCTGCCGTAGGAGCTGCCGGTGAGCTATTTGCCATACGTTTAGAGCTATTCGAGGAAATGGAAAAAGATACATTGCTAGACGACTTTGTGCTCTCTATGCGTATTGCAATGAGAGGTTACTCCATTGCCTATTGTCGTACAGCCTATGCCATTGAATCCGGGTCAACAGATATGCATGAGGAACAAAAACGCAAAGTACGTATTGCTGCAGGCGGAATACAATCTATTATTCGTCTAAAATCCCTTCTAAATCCATTCAAATATGGAATTCTCAGCTTTCAGTACATTTCTCATCGCGTTCTACGCTGGTCTATTACACCTTTCTTTTTATTAACATTGATCCCATTAAACATTATACTGATGCCGACCAATATTAAACTTTTCGGCACCATCCTTCTATTGCAATTGATATTCTACCTGATGGCCTTTGGCGGTTATTATTTATCAACAAAAAAGATAAAGAATAAAATACTCTTTGTCCCATACTATTTTCTATTTATGAATGCTAACGTTCTGAGAGGCATAGGCTATTTGAGAAAATCAAAAGGAAAAGGTACTTGGGAAAAATCAAAACGAAATATATGATTTATTTTCATTTTTACTATTTTTGATTATCTTTGCGATTAGTTAGGCTTGGATTCTAAACCTTTAAAACATGAACAGTTTGTTGCATGATAGCAGAAATACAGAAAAGATTCTACATAAGATAGCCGAAACTCTTCTATTGATCAATAAAGAAGGTGTTTGTGTTGATGTAATTTCTAACAGTAATTTGTGGTTTCTTCAAAAAAAGGAATTACTCAACAAAAATATTTTCGAACTTCTCCCATTAGATACAGCAAAAAGTATTCAAAAAACTTTTAATAAAGTACTCAGCAAACAGCAGAAAGCCAGTTTGTCTTATCAGATTCCTATAGAAAAAGATATTTATAGCTTCGAGTGTACGGTTCACCCCTACGACAATATGCTACTCTGCCAATATCATCATATTGAAAAGAGGCCTCATAACGAAGAAACACCTCCTTGTTCTGAACAAGCCTTTAAAGACATTCAGAAAATTGCTCAAATTGGTCAGTGGAATTATAACACCTATAAGGACGCCATAGAATATAAAGGCTATATCGGTAAGCCCTATGCCGAACGAGTCACTCAACTTTCACTTAAGAATTACATCGAACTGATTGTTGAGGACGACAAACAATGCTTTATAGATTGGTATAAACGATGCCAAATCGAATATGCTACCGATAGCATACAATATCGAATTAAATTCGATAATAAAGTATTTTATCTACTTCATCAGATCTATCTGCGCGAAAAATTAGATGATGGAAGCTTCAATATAAAATCATACGTTCAGAATATTACAGACCTTCAAGAAAAGCGTAATGATGTTGATGCTTTAACTAATATAATAAATAAAGTAAAAGAAAGCATTTTTGCAGCAAGAAGAGACGGAACGCTAGTCTTTGCCAATTCCAGTTTTCTAGAATATCACGATTTAAGTCAATTTCCCAATATTGATCAATTAAAGATATACGAGATTATCCCATCTATAGCTTCTTTGAACAAATGGGAAAGTTTTTGTGATAGAGCTGTAACAGATGAAGGGGTAAAGATGATTATTCGCAATCCACTGACGCACCGCAAAGATATTCTAGCTTTCGAAGTCGACCTATACCATATTATCGACGACCATGATGAGCCATTGTATTGGGTCTTTGCACACGATATTTCGGAGAGGCTTCGCAACGAATCGCAGATTGAGCGGCTCAACCAGATTATGAACACCATCATCGATAATTTACCAGCCGGAATTATCGTTAAAGATGCGGATAACGATTTCCAATACGTCCTTAGAAACAAAGAATCGTACCTCTATAACCATGAACTTCCGGACAAAGATTCTCGTGGTAAAAACGACTTCGATTACTACCCCATCACCATTGCGCAAAGAAAACGTAAGGAGGACCAAGATATCTTGGCTACGGGACAAAGTAAACATTTTACTATCGAGATTAGAGATCACGACGATAATATTTATGTATTTGACAAACGCAAGATTTTAGCTAAAGGTAACGGTATCATGCCCTCGCTTATCATTAGCATCGAATGGAATATCACAGAGCTCGAATTAATGAAGCGAGAGCTACAATCGGCTAAAGAAAAAGCCGAAAGTTCCGACAAACTGAAATCAGCTTTCTTAGCCAATATGAGTCATGAGATTCGCACTCCACTAAATGCGATCGTCGGATTTTCGAGATTAATTGCAGAAAGCAATAGCATGGATGAGCGTAAAGAGTTTTACGATATTGTGGAGGCAAATAATGAGCGTTTGCTGAACTTAATCAACGAGATACTCGATCTATCTAAGATAGAATCAGGAATCGTAGAGTTCACGATAGAACCTGTAGCTCTAGACAACCTCTTTAAAGAGATTTACAATGCCCATATCTTCCGTACACCGGAAAATGTAAAACTTATATACGAGCCTTCTCCGGATGACGTAATCTTAAATACGGACAAGAACCGAATCTTCCAAGTCATGTCCAACTTGATCGGTAACGCCTTTAAATTTACCGTAGAGGGCAGCATACGTTTTGGGTACTATAAGAACGACGATTTTGTGATCTTCTATGTACGAGATACAGGTCTTGGCATAGAAGCCAATAAAATAGATCGAGTTTTCGAGCGATTTGCAAAGATGAATACCTTTGCTCAAGGTACCGGTTTAGGTTTGTCGATTTGCAAAACGATTGTCGAACGACTCGGAGGTCACATATCAGTGAAATCAGAACCGGGCATAGGCAGCCAGTTTACCTTTGCACTCCCCACTGAGAAACCTAAGAGAACAAAGGTATTCTCAGTCAATAAGGCACAGAATAGCATTAACCAAGATACATATAACAACCTTACTGTAAAACCAAAAATAAATAAAAGAAAACAAACAATTCTTATTGTAGAAGATATTCAGAACAACTACGACCTCATTAATAAATTCTTAGGTACAAATTACCAATTATTACACGCACATGATGGTATAGAGGCGGTAACCATGTACGAGGAATTCAAACCGGATCTTATATTAATGGACATCAAGATGCCCAACCTAGATGGCTTGGATGCAACAAAGATTATTCGTGAATTAACCAACGAATTACCTATCATTGCCCAGAGCGCTTATGCCTACGACAATGAAAAAAAGACGGCTTTAAGTGCAGGTTGCAACGATTTTATTGCTAAACCGTTTTCACAAAATCAGCTAAACGACATTGTCGACCGGTGGTTAAGTTCACGTAACCTCTCACATTAATCGCAAAAAAACTGTTTCAATAGAGGCTAAATAATATATTTACGTATTTTTGCATAATTAAAACTTATTAAGTTCAAAGTTATATGAATATACGTTTAACTATTATATTAGCAGCATTAACTCTTCTTGCAACCTTATCATGTTACATCCCCCCAACCTTTTTAAGCATCATTGCTTTCTTAGGTTTAATAACGCCGTTACTCCTTTTTATTAATATTTTGTTTGCTATTTATTGGGCTATAAAAAAAGAGAAATGGATATTTATTCCATTGCTTATTCTTTTGCTCAACTATCACAACCTCTCTTCTGCTTATCAAGTGAGATTATTCACCAAAACTCCTACGTCTAACGTCCAGAAACTCACTTTAGCGACCTATAATATTGACGACCTAAGACATCAGCCTATAGAACAATCTTATAAAGAAATCGCACACTTTCTTAAAGCGCAACATGTAGATATCATTTGTTTTCAAGAGTTCTTGATTAATAAAGAATTCACAGCCGATAGCGTCAAACATTTAATGAAGGATTGGCCATACAGCTATATTCCCCACGACAAATTCAATCCAATACTCCAAACTGCTGTATTTAGCAAATACCCCATTGACCAAAAGACTGCAACACTAGTCACTTATCCCAATACACTAAACTGTAGTTTATGGTGCGATATTCAAGTGAACAATCAAACCATCCGTCTATTCAACAACCACCTCCAGACCACAGAAGTTAGCCAAAATAGAGGTCACTTCTCAACGGCTCTTCATGAAAAAGATCTTCTTGGCCTGCTTGATGCAACCTTTAAATTAAAAGACGATTTAGGTGAAAATTATAAAAGACGAGCCAGACAAGCTCAAACGATGAAGGAACTAATCGAAAAATCTCCTTACCCGACTTTAGTCTGTGGGGACTTCAACTCCACTCCATCATCTTACGTGTATCACACCATGAAAGGTGATCTTAACGATGGATTTAAGACTGCCGGTGTTGGCTACATGTATACTTATCGTCATTTCAAAAAACTTCTTCGCATAGATTATATTTTTCATTCCAACGAGTTTCAAGGCATAGACTATTACTCTCCAGAACTAGATTATAGCAGTCATAATCCAGTGATTATGAGATTAGGGTTATAAAAATCTCCCTCATTTTATTTTGCTTTATCGTTATTGCAAAATAAAATGAGGGAGTATTTTATAATAATAAATCTCTAATGCAATTCTTAGAACGTAATTTTAACACCCAACTGCATTTGCCATGCACTACCAGTTGACGCGCTATAATCCCACTTAGAATTTTTAAGGAATGTTTCTCTAGATGAAGCATTCATCTGATAAGTTAGAGGCTGTCCAATAGAACTTGAAGTCTTGATTAAACGTACGTTATCATAACTTTGTAAACCACAAGAACGATAAGCTCCCCATTTTGAGTTCAATAAATTACCAATATTAAGCATATCTAAACTTATTTGGATACCATATTTACGACCAGCAATATTAGCAAAGAAATCTTGGGCTACTTTCATATCAAAACGATGAATCCAAGGCTCCAAAGAAGCTGAACGCTCAACATATTTTCCTTTTCTTCCCTTTAGATAAGAATCATTATTAACATAATTCCAAAAATCGTCAGCCTGATCAGCAGCAGAATATGTCACAGCACCTGTTTTGTCCTTAATGTCTACAAATGTCATTTCATCCTTTGATGCAGGTACATAAATTAAATCAGAATAATTTCCATCTCCATTCATATCATTATAATACGTATATGAGAAACGCCCTTGTTGATATCCTGTATAAAACATAGATATTGTTGTTTTCATATTGGAATAAGCAATCTCATACGATGCATTCGCAATGAAACGATGAGGAGTCGAGAATAAAGAATAAGACATACCCGGATCATTTAACGAATTTACCGCTACATTATTTTGCCAAACAGATGATGCAGAAGAACCAGGATTAGCTGTTAAATCTTTAGCCATAGTATAGGTATATCCAAAAGATCCCGTGAATCCAAATTCAAATTTCTTAGTCAATACAGCATTGAAAGAATATTGATAACCTTTTTTATCTCCATTAGTAAGTTCAATCACTGTTTTTGTATTTGGATTAGCATAATACTTATTCTTCAACCAATATATTCGCTCAGGCTGTTCATTATAAGCACCACTAGGAGTAGCTTCATTTCTATTTACTTGCACAATATTATACACATCACGAGTATACATTGCACCTAAAGACATCATAAAGCCGTAAGGTAACTGAATATCTGCATTCAAATTACTACGCCAAACTTGAGGCATTTTAAAATTAGGATCTACATAAGAAACAGAACCTGGCACATTTTCTCCAGAAACAGATGGGAACAAATTCGGATATTGAGTTAGAGTCTCTTGGTAATTGGGATTAAATTTAAAATCCGCAGGAAGATCATTACCTCTGGTAAACTCAACTTTATTTTGTAAATATCCAGCATCAGTCGGTTGATTAGTAAACCAAACAAAAGGTAATAATCCAGTAAATATACCAGTACCTCCATTTAATACAATCGAACGATCGCCCTTAACATCCCAGTTAAACCCTAAACGAGGAGCGAACATAAGACGAGTTTTAGGCCATTTAGAAACATCAACATGAGTTCCATTGAATGATTCTTTCTCTAATACCGGATTTGCTTTCAGTTTATCGAAATAAATTGGCATATCAATGCGAGCTCCATAAGTCAACTTAAAGTTTGGAGTAAATGAAATTTCATCTTGCGCATAGAAGCCTAACATACCAAAGGTTAATTCAGCACCTGGCGCTTGTTCACCATTGTAACCATAAGTGATACCATATAATGCTGGAGATTTACCAGTCATAAAGTCATCCATAGAATCATATCTATAGTATCCATAAGGTGCTCTTAGATAAGAATTCTTAAAATATTGTCGATCAAAAGAGGCACCTAATGTAATCAAATGATTATTTTTGCTAATCATTAAATTGTTAGTCACATTAAACACATTATTTTCAACATCATTGAACGGAGTAAACAACTCTGTTCCCAATGTCATATATTGCTTCTTGTCTTTGTAAATATCAATCATAGGAAATGGGCTACCAAGCTCAACACGAGTATCACGAATATGCGTATATGTTGCTAGTAATTTATTCTGTATTGAAGTAGAAAAATTACTATTCAATTCTCCAGATATTGATGTCACAATGTTCTTGAACTTATAATTCGAATTACCAAAAGTGAAAGCATCAACTCCATATCTATTTGAATTTGTTTTAGTTATAACAGACGATGTCGAACTAATACTTTGATCGTTTTCAGACTTAACTGTGTTAAAGCGCAAAGAGAATTTGTGTTTTTTATTTATATTCCAATCTAAGCGAGCCATTAATTTCCAGTTTTTACTCTCAAAGTCATCAAATTTGTCATAACTACCTGGATCATAATTATATGTTTTCTTAACAAAATCACTAATTGTTTTTAGGTCTTGAATCCAAGTTCTAGAGATAAAATTACTGTTATCACCTGAAGCATCTTTATTAGGATTTGGGGTCCATAAAATACCAGGGCTATTGCTATTCTCCATCTCAGCATTTACAAAGAAGAATAACTTATTTTTAATAATAGGTGCTCCTAAAGTAAATCCATACATACTTGATCGATAAGTGCTTACATTAGATATATCAACTCCATTGATCGACTTTCCAATAAAATTCTTAGGTTTTTGATAAGTATAAATAGATCCTTTAACATCATTGGTTCCACTCTTTGTCACAGCATTAATAGAAGCTCCTGTAAAATTAGAATAGGTAACGCTATAAGGAGAAACATTAACACTGATTTCTTCAATGGCGTCCAAAGATATTGGTTGAGCATCTCCACCAGGCATATTTTTACTGCTCAACCCAAAGTTGTTATTTAATGCTGCACCATCTACGGTTATTGTATTATAACGTCCATCACGTCCTGCAAATGAATTACTTCCTCCAGCATATGGTGACAACTTTGTAAAATCAGTAATGCTACGACTAATTGTTGGCAAAGTAGTCAGCTGTCTTTCACTAACATTAGTAATTGTACCCATCTTTTCAACTGTTTTCTGTGCAGTTACAATCACCTCATCTAAAACTTCAGAAGATTCCTTCATTTGTATATTCAAAGAATAGTTTTCTCCAAGTCTCAAAGTTATTTCCTTATAAACAGAAGTTTGATATCCAATGTAAGAAACCTCTATTCTATAAGGCCCTCCTGTACGCATCCCTTGAAGCGAGAAGCGTCCATTAGCATTGGTTACAGAACCATAACGGGTACCAGACGGTTCATGGACCGCCATTACCGTTGCACCAATAATCGATTCATTCTGTCCATCAGTCACCTTACCACTCATACTGGCAGTCGTAACCTGAGCGCGGATCGTTGTAGCAACAATAAGAAGGATTGCTACAAGCCATAAAGATCGCATTTGTTTAAGCATAATGTAAATTAATTAATTGAATATAGATTTAACTTTTATAAAGTGAAAGCAAATATAATTAATATTATTTAGAACAATATTACATTCATATGACAAAAACAAACAAACATGTTTACAAGCATAAAATGCATAAAAGCATAAAGCTCCGTGCCTTAAACACGGAGCTTTATATTACGATAGAAGGTTAATCAAACCTCTAATAAAGCATCATTCTGTTTTAACAAACCCAAAAAGAAGAGATGTTAAATTTATCAAAATAGACTTCATCAAAATCTTTAATCTTCCATCAATTTTCTGTAACGAACGCGCTTAGGTTCTTCATTACCCATGCGCTTCATCTTATTCTCTTCATATTCCGAGTACGATCCCTCAAAGTAGAATACATTCGAATCACCTTCAAAGGCTAAGATATGCGTACAGATACGGTCAAGGAACCAACGGTCGTGCGAGATCACTACTGCACATCCCGCAAAATCATCTAAACCTTCTTCCAATGCACGCAATGTATTCACGTCAATATCATTGGTCGGCTCATCGAGCAATAGGACATTACCCTCCTCTTTCAAGGCCATAGCCAAATGTAAGCGATTACGCTCACCACCCGAAAGTACACCACAAAGTTTCTCTTGATCAGATCCGGAAAAGTTGAAACGCGATAAATAAGCACGTGCATTAATATCACGTCCACCCATACGAAGTAAATCATTACCGCCAGAGATCACTTGATAAACACTCTTATTCGCATCGATATCCTTATGTTGTTGATCGACATAAGCCACCTTTACGGTTTCACCGACTTCAAACTCACCCTTATCAACCGTTTCCAATCCCATGATCAAACGGAAAAGAGTTGTTTTACCGGCACCATTCGGACCAATCACTCCAACGATACCATTAGGAGGTAACACAAAGTTCAGATCATCAAACAGCAACTTATCGCCGTAAGCCTTAGCCACATGCTTCGCTTCAATCACCTTATTACCCAAGCGAGGACCATTCGGAATAAAGATCTCTAATTTCTCTTCCTTCTCCTTCACATCCTCATTCAGTAACTTATCATACGAGTTCAAACGCGCCTTACCTTTAGCCTGACGAGCCTTAGGAGCCATACGTACCCAATCCAACTCACGTTCCAGAGTCTTACGACGTTTACTTGCCGTTTTCTCTTCCATCTCCATACGTTTAGTCTTTTGTTCCAGCCATGACGTATAATTCCCCTTCCAAGGAATACCCTCACCACGGTCAAGTTCAAGAATCCATCCGGCTACGTGATCCAAGAAGTAACGGTCGTGCGTTACAGCAATCACCGTACCCTCGTATTGCTGCAAGTGCTGCTCCAACCAATCGATCGATTCCGCATCAAGGTGGTTGGTCGGCTCATCGAGCAACAATATGTCCGGTTTTTGAAGCAACAGACGGCAAAGAGCCACACGACGGCGTTCACCACCAGATAGATGCTCTACAATCTGATCTTCAGGCGGACAACGCAAGGCATCCATAGCACGGTCTAGTTTGCTATCCAAGTTCCAAGCATCCGTTGCATCAATAATATCCTGCAACTCAGCTTGACGGGCAAACAAGCCATCCATCTTATCTTGATCCTCATAATATTCGGGCAAGCCAAACTTCTGATTAATTTCTTCATATTCAGTCAAGGCATCCACGATAGGCTGTACTCCTTCCATGACCACCTCTTTTACTGTTTTTGAATTATCCAGATGCGGTTCCTGAGCTAAATAACCCACGGAATATCCGGGCGAGAAGACCACTTCACCCTGATAAGATTTTTCCAATCCCGCAATGATTTTAAGCAATGTCGATTTACCGGAACCATTCAGACCGATAATACCGATTTTTGCGCCATAGAAAAACGAAAGATAAATATCTTTCAACACATTTTTATTCGGTTGGAAAGCTTTGCTCACTCCCACCATTGAGAAAATTATTTTTTTATCGTCAGCCATATATATAATAGATAATGTATATTGTTGATAATGGTACAAAGATAAGAAAAAACTTAGAAAAGATTTGGAGTATTAAAAAATAGTTGTACCTTTGCACCCGCAATCAGGAAATAACCGATTAGCACTAAGGATTGATTCGCTAGCTCAGCAGGTAGAGCACAACACTTTTAATGTTGGGGTCCTGGGTTCGAGCCCCAGGCGGATCACTAAAGAGAAGAGGCTTAGAGATTTATCTCCGAGCCTCTTTTTGTTGGTACGACATTAAGCCGTGACCTGCGTATAACCTTACAACGGATCATACCGGTTCAATTGGTAATGTTCAGAAAAGTGTGTATGTTTTATTTCTTAGGCATAAATATTTCTCAAAAATATAATTATTCTGTTTTGATAAAAAGCTTTGATTCAAGAAAGTTGTAAATTGGATATTTAAATACATCTTTATTCATAGCCACATTGCCAAGCAATAATATCACAGAATCATAGTTTGGCATCGCACCACGCATTTTCAGCACTCTTTTAAAATCCTTATTGAGTCGTTCAATCCAATTGGTTGTATATATCATACCTCTTATTTCTCTCTCATATTTGAAATAAGTGAAATAGAATTTGTACCTTTCATGTTTATACCTTTTAAGCATGGGGTAACTCTTCACCCATTTATCTATAAAATCTAGAAATTGTTTATGTGAGCTTTCAGGGGTGGCCAAATCTTGATCCGGCCTAAATAATATCTGCATTTCAGCCGCAATTATTTTTTTATCTCGAGGTTTAATTTTCCCCAATATATTCCTCTTTAAATGCACCGTGCACAATTGGATATCTGCACCAGGAAATGCATGTGCGATAGAATTTTCAATACTAGATAAGCCATCGCATACAAATAAATTAATCTCACTAACTCCTCTTTCTTTTATATCATACTCGACGATCACGATAGCCATTACTCACATCATCAGTCTGAGAATTATAAATCTTACGCTCTGATTTCATTAATGATTCCATCCCTAAACGGATTAATTCCTGAAATCCTTCTTTACCATTTGTAAGTGAAGAAATAATTTCAGACATTTGTTCTTGTGTAAATTCCATTTCTCTTTCATTTTAGGTTACAATACAAATCTAAGAAATATTGGGATTTACACACTTTTTAAAACGCTATCCTACCTTACAGACGAAACCTATCTTATTGAAATTATGGAAATAATAAGTAGATTGTTCCTATCTAAAAGAGTGGTAAAACGCATTGGTACATAACAACTTATAGAAATCGGACAAGACCTAAAATCTCTTATTAATACCGACTAAATATTAGATCCTAACGACAAGATATTGAATAATCAGGGTTTAGCTTTCCTGCTGAAAGTATCTTTTCGAACCCTGCAACGCTATCGGGTAAGTGGTAAACTTTCTTACTTTATGATAAGTCATAAAACCTATTATCGTGCTGCTGATATTCGGGTATTTATTCAAGAAAATGCCGACTGTAAGACATACGAACGGTTCAAAAAGGAAAACCAACTCGATAAGCAAACTGAGGCAAACCAAGGTGGGTAATATTACCGCCTGATGAAGAACTATCGCTCCCCATTTAGCAGAAACTGCCTCACCTATTGGTTTAGCCCGTTTCGCTAAATCGAGCAAGAGGGAACTGGACAAGTCCTGTTCTTCCCTCTTGCCCTGCGGGGCAAAGCCTTCGGCTTTAGCATGTTACAAGAACACGCTGTAATGACACCTGTAATAAGTACTTTCTTTCAAATGCTTATTATCAGGAATTTATCTATCTATATTTCTATAAAAAAGTAATTACCATGCCAAATAACAGTCGAAAAACGATATTCACTACCATTTCCATAGACAAGGAAACGGCGGCTTTAATAGAGAAGATATGCAAACTCTATTCACTGAAAAAGAGTGAAGTTGTAAAGTTGGCGTTTGGATATATTGATAAGGCACATATCAATCCTTCCGAAGCACCTGAATCCGTAAAATCGGAACTGGCGAAAATAAATAAGAGACAGGATGATATTATCCGTTTCATCCGCCACTATGAGGAAGAACAACTGAATCCCATGATACGAACAACAAATTCTATTGCTTTGCGTTTCGATGCTATCGGTAAAACTTTGGAAACTCTCATACTCTCTCAACTGGAATCCAATCGGGAGAAGCAAACAGCCGTACTACAAAAAGTAAGTGAGCAGTTTGGCAAGCACGCTGATGTAATCAACCAACAGGGAAAACAACTTAATGCACTATTCCAAATACATCAACGGGACTATAAGAAGCTGTTCCAACTGATACAATTCTATTCGGAATTGTCCGCCTGCGGTGTGATGGATAGCAAACGGAAAGAGAGCCTAAAACAGAAATCATCAATCTGATAAATACATAGGATTATGCACATAGATTTTGCCCCACCATCGAACGGAACATATAATAATGCCGGGAGTTGCCGACAACTCGCTAATTATATGGAACATGAAGATTTAGAAAGAATGGAGAAAGGTATTTATACCGAAGGCTTTTTCAATCTGACAGAGGATAACATCTATAAATCAAAGGTCGTAAAAGATATAGATACTAATATCGGGCAACTCCTGAATACAGATGCTAAGTTTTACGCTATCCATGTCAGCCCATCGGAAAACGAACTCCGAGCAATGGGTAATACAGAGCAAGAGCAAGCCGAAGCCATGAAACGCTATATTCGTGAAGTATTTATCCCTGAATATGCCAAGAACTTCAATAAAGAGCTATCCGCCTCGGATATAAAGTTTTACGGTAAGATTCATTTTAAACGTAGCCGTTCAGATAACGAACTGAATATGCACTGCCATCTGATTGTCAGCCGGAAAGACCAATTCAACAAAAAGAAACTATCACCGCTTACCAACCACAAAAGCACCAAGAACGGAGTAATCAAAGGTGGCTTTGAGCGAGTAAACCTATTCCGGCGAGTAGAACAAGGATTTGATAAACTGTTCAATTACAATCGAGAACTAACGGAATCATTCGATTATTGCAACACAATGATGAACGACACTTTATCCAATCATTTTAGCTTACAAGAGAAAGAATATCAATCACATGAAAGAAAAACAGAAATCAATCAGAATGACAATCAAAAAAACTTGTTTTCTATCAATCCTGAAAACAGAGAAGAAGGTCATCAGGCTTGTAACAGCGATATCAATATTACTATCAAAGGAGAAAGTAAGGCTTCTGTTAATCGATCTTTCAATCAGGAAAACGATCAAACACCTGATTCACTAATTGCATTTGGTGGAGATTCTTCACAAACACCAATTTCCCAGGATCCGACACCCAAACTAAAACGAAAACGAAAGAAAAGACATAGACTATGAGTTTTTATCAATCTAAAAGTATATCAGTTGTACATATTTTCTCGAAATGTTGAATTAATTCTCCAATTCAGCAAATGCTTTAGTTCCTGTAAATAGAATTGATAATACTTATTCTCTTAACACACACGTCTTTCTGAAAAAAAAGTTATCTTTGTAGTTGTGCTGAATAAATGATATCCAATCAGGTGGAGTTGTAAAATAGAGAATATATCTGATTATGATAAAAACAATATATTCACTTAATAGAAAATAAGGATCAACCGCCAATTTGATATTATTATCGCTATTATTAATATCTAGTTGTGTAACTAAAAAATAAACCTTCAAAATTTACACTATGGATGAATTGAGTAATTTTGAAAAGAAACATTCTGCTGCTGGTGGTGATGCTGCCTTTAGCTATCAATTTTATTCATTCGTATACCAATTGCTCAAATTAAAAAAAGGAGAAGTAGTGGGGTAC
The DNA here is from genome assembly GCF_058683585.1 of Bacteroides sp. QWL-09. Taxonomy (NCBI): domain Bacteria; kingdom Pseudomonadati; phylum Bacteroidota; class Bacteroidia; order Bacteroidales; family Bacteroidaceae; genus Bacteroides; species Bacteroides sp. QWL-09. The sequence continues at coordinate 1,253,407 of NZ_CM178748.1, forward strand.
GAAACGAAAGATGATGTACACATTGAATCTTCTACTGGTCACATAAAGTTAATACAAGTAAAGCATACTATTCTAAAAAGAGCAGATGGAAATCCTATTAATCTTACAAGTCTAGATTCTGATCTTTGGAAAACTCTTTCTAATTGGATTGACTGGGTTAAAGCATCAAAAAAAACAGTACAAGAATTGGACTCTATTTCATATGTTCTATTTACTAATAAAAATATAGGAACAAGATCGATAATTAACACTCTAGATGATTTAAAAGAAAATAAAATATCAATTAATGACGTCATAAATGAGTTAGAGAAACTTTCAGGCCAAACCAATGATGAAGATATACAAAAACACATAAATAACATCAAGTCATTTAATAAAAGTAAATTGACTAGAATACTAAAGAGTATAGTCTATGAAACTGGTAATGATAATATAATATCTAAGATAAAGAAGGAATTGGAATTGATTTGCAGATTTAATCCATCATCTTTAGAAAAAGTATATAAATTACTTATTTCTTCGATTTTTGAAGATAAATTTTCAGCTTTAAAAGGCAATATAAATTTCTCCTTATCACATGACGATTTTAATCAAAAATATAGAAATTGTTTTGAAGAAGCGTACGATAGAGAAAATCTACCAATCAGAGATATTCCTATAGAAACATCATTGGACTTCGAACTCTTAAAAAAAGAGATTTATATTCGACAACTTAACGATATTTATGCAATTAATAGTGATATGGATATTATAAAAGCACACCATTGCAAACTTGCATGGGACAATCATATGCTAGATTGGAATCGATTATTATTACCTGAAGACTATAAAATAATGAAAGCAAATGCTATTCGGCATTGGGATAATTCCTTTCAGGAAGTATATCATTCACTCCATGTAAAATTAAGGAAAGCCCCATTTTATGAGCTTCAAGAAGAAGAGATTATTCCTCTAGCTTTCGGCTGTTTATCGAAAGTTAGGAATAAAGACATATTTTACAGGAAACAAAATTTAGATACTATATTGAGTAATGGTTTCTTCTATACTCTAGCAAATAAACCACCTGTAATTGGATGGCATTTCTTTTGGGAAAAACTTTATAAATAATAAATATGAATAGTTTTTTTTACATATATAATAATGAAGCCATTGTTTCTCTTGTGATTGCTCAAATATTAAAACAGACGAGAGTAATTGAAATATCGCGTATAACGGTTGTTGTTTCCGTACTTTTAAATGATCAACTAATAGATGTGTTAAATGAAGAAAAAAGTGTATCTCTTAAATGCTTTTTCAAACAAACAGCTAAATATCAATTGGAGTGTAATCGCTATTATTATGGGTTACTACCAGTAGTGATTAATAGCCTAAAAATAATTGTTGATTCTAATATTGGATCGTATAAAGACGGAATAGTTTACTCAAATGAAAAGAATTTCATTATTAATAGTGATATTTCTAAATTAAGTGATAGATTGAATAAAATCAACCATATCATACCATTATTTTTATCTTTAATAGATAAGTATTCTACGGAAAAATTATATGAACTATTAAGAATTAGATTATGAATTTTTACATAAAAGAAATCAAACTGTGGTTCAATGGAAATTTTGAACCTAAAAGTTATTTTTTAGAACCTAATAAGATAAACGTTATAACAGGGACGGCAACTAAAGGGAAAACAAGTTTTCTATCCATTATAGATTATTGTTTATTAGCTCCTTATTCCAAGCTGGTTGAAACGATTATAAATGAGAATGTATCATGGTATGGAATATGCTTTTTCAAGGATGATAAATACTATTCTATAGCAAGAAAAGCTCCTAAAAATGGAGTTATATCTCCTGAATTATATTTTGTTCAAGGAAATGCTCTCACCAATAATATGCCTATAGCTAATATAGAATTAGGAGATTTACTCAACACATTAAATAAAAAATGGGGAATTACAGAAGATATTCTAAATTTGAGCAAACAAAGAATCAAAGATAAGAGACAAATTAGTTTCAGGAGCTTTCTTCCATATTGTATAATTACAGAAAATATCATAACTATTGAAGAGCAATTTTATGATACGTCCTATTTCCAAGATACAATTTCAATAAAAGATTCATTCCCTTTTGCTTTGGGGCTAAATTCAATGTATATCCAAGCGACTAAAAGAGGGCTTTTTTTGAAAGCTGAAATAAAGCGAATGTTGAGACAAAAAAATAACATTATAGCCAAGCAAAAAGAATATAGAAATAAACTTGAAAAGATATACATAAATGCACTCCAAAATGGACTATTAGAATCTCCTGAAACGGAAGTTTCCACATTAACTAATGACTACATTTTCGATATTTTAGGCACGATATCAAAACGCTTTAGTATGCTTGCTGACAATTCAAAGATAATTCGAGAGCGAGAAGCACTTGAAAAAGAGCGTTGGAGAGTTAAAAAAGAAATTGATGATTGCACTAAGTGTATAGAAGAATACAATACATACATACAAAACCTTAAACAATCAACCGATTCTTTAGAACCTATTGAATATTTATATGAAAACAAAGAAGAATTAATTCAATCCATTGAAACGATACGCTTCATAGACGCTCTTCAGGAATCTTTAAAGAAGATAAAAGCAGCAATTAACATACCTCAAAAGCCAAGCAATGATGTTTACAACAGAATTAATGTTTTACAAAAAAAGATTAAAGAAATAGAGACTGAAATAAAAAGTAGATCTCAGGTCAAAAACGAGTATGCAAAATTCTCAGACATATTTAAACTTGCAGGAAAAATAGAATCAGATTTGGAATATGCAAAAAAAGAATTGCCTGAACCATTTTCATCAGAAGGTATCTTACAACAATATACATCAGAATTAGAACGTACATCACAAATACCTAGTATTGAAATTCTACTCAACAACTTGAAATTAGAATTAGAAAAGGATATACAGTATATATACGATCAATTTAAAACAATGGGGGAATACAATAATTATATTGTAGATTTTGATATTGAAAGATATGTGCTAAAAATAAAAGAACCTCAAACTATTTTTCCAAAAGAAACCATAGGCAGTCAATCTAATTATATGTTTCTACATATTGCCTACTTTCTAGGATTACAAAAATTTAGTTTAATGAGAAACGATAGCCTTATTCCTGCATTCCTATTTATTGATCAACCCAGTAAACCTTACTTGTTTACAGATAATACATCAAAAGATGATTCTGATAGGCAAAAACTTTATGAGATATATTATATAATGAATAATTTTGTTAAATGGGCAACTGAAGATAGAAAAGAGAAATTTCAAATATTTATGATAGAACATACTGATCCCACTTTTTGGGAAGGAAATGATGAACTAGATTGTTTTCATACCGTTGCCACTTTCTTTAATAATGATGGATTAATACCAAATTATGTAATTGAACAATAAAAATATGATTTCTTCTAATATTTCAATCTCTAGTTTAATAATACATCGAGTGGGAAATTTTCTACTTGGTGAAGGCATAAAATTCTCTGAATGTTTGATTGCATATAAAAATATAGAGCAAGATCTAGTAAGACTAATTACAAACTCATTTTCTGACAACGAAATATACCGTTTTACTATTGAAGACTCATTACCTTCTAATTTAGCCAAAGACACTATCAGTAATATTTTTAATTTTCCAGATTCATTTTATCAGAGCTCTATTGATTTAGCGAGACTTCTATATGAAAGATCAACTCACCCATCAATTAAGAAAGGTGATTTTTACATAGTTCTGCTGGATAAATTTAGCTGGAATAATAAAATAGTTAAAGCTGTTGCATTACTAAAAACAGAAGAAAAATCAACGTTCTTAACAGTAAAAGATACTACTAGCTCATTCGATATCACTTCCAACAAGGGAATTTCTTTAAAAAAAGTAGATAAAGGATGCCTTATTTTAGATGTAAATGATAGTGATGGATATACGGTTTTAGTATCCAATAATACTAAAAATAATGATGCGCATTATTGGACTAATAGTTTTCTCCATGTTGAACGTATTGAAGATACATATTTTCAGACAGAAGAATTTTCTAAAATATATAAGGAATTTGTTTTACATACAGCAGAAAGCAACACATCATTAACGAATGCAGAATGTGCTGAATTATTGCATAAAGCTGAAAAATACATGGCATCTAATAGCGAGTTATCAATTAATGATTTTAAAGCCAATTTGTTAAAAGACAAGCAACTTGAACAGAATTTTGATAATTTCAAAAAAACATATGAAGATAATACAGGAGTCAAAATTATGAATAATTTTGAAATTCCTTCTAATTCATTAAAAAAAGTGCGCAAATCAATGACTAAAACGATTATACTAGATGATAGTGTAAAGATTGTTATTGATAAAAAATTCCCCCTAATAGAACAAGGTTTTGATGAAATTAAAAATAAACATTTTTATAAAATATATTTTGATGATGAAAAAATAAAATAGTGTTATTATATACAACGTAAAATCAATACATTATTTGCTATTTATGAGAGTCGGAACTAATTAATATATTATTCTATTGGGCAATAATGAAAAAGATACTATCTTTGTCCTCAGTATTCTCCATGAGCAAACTACCGCAAAAGCACGCAGCAAATTAGTGGGATAAATCATGGGATATGCTTGAAGCTAAAAATATCAAACTTTAAATATCAGCGTGGTAACTCCTTTAGGAGAATCCCAGGCGGATCACTGAAAAAGAACAGACAACCAAAAGCTGCCTCTTCTTTTTTTTTATTATCCTTATCCATAAAAAAATCATTATAATAAATCAAAAATAGAAACAGATGAACGAAATTCCAAACTGTCCGAATTGCCAGGGTGAAAACACTTATTTTGACGGATCTCTTTACGTATGCCCCGACTGTTCTCACGAGTTTAACGCCGAAAAGACAACGACAGAAGAAGCAACTCCCGATGTCCCACGCGACAGCAACGGAGCTGAATTAGCCGACGGCGATTCCGTAACTGTAATTAAAGACTTAAAGGTAAAAGGTTCTTCCATGGTTATAAAAAGAGGAACTAAAGTTAAGAGCATACGTTTAACCGAAAACCCGGAAGAAGTCGATTGCAAAATCGATGGAAGTGGCATCGTGCTTAAAACATGCTTCCTAAAGAAATAAAAGCTGAAGACATTACTTCAGATTACCCCAAAAGGCCAAACAACTCTCAACAGATTCAATTCGAATTTATTGAAAGATGTTTGGCCTTTTGAATATAAGAAAGTTTAGTGCAAAACTCACCCCTCACTTAATCAAATAATCTCACGCCTCCCCTCTCAATCTGGGATTTTACTAAGATCATAAAAGACAACCTCAATAACATTTGGATAAAACTTTTTTATTATCAAGGTTAGCTTATTTAAACTAGGTTCTTTTCTATTCAAGATTAAAATCGCTCTAAAGTCCTTGCTCTAATTTCGATCGACCAAAGACACACCTTAAGAAAAATGTAGAACAAAAAAAATAGAAATCACATAATAATATTTGATAAAATTAGATCTATATTTGTAAACAACAAAACCTAAACCAACCACATGAGAAAAGCCTATTGGATCGCATTCTTACTCCTTTACTTAAAAGGACTTCCCTTAAATGCACAGCTCCCGGATCAGCGAAGAGAAAGCATCCGAGATGGATTACCCACTCACCATAGCGTTTTATTCGGAGGAGGACTAATGTTGCCTTGTGTAGAAGCAAACCGTAACGATTTCTTCAACATAAACGGCAATCGCGCAGGCTATAATCTAGCAGCCGAAGGGCGATATTATCTAGCTCCCTTCTTCGGACTTGGATTGCAGTACGATTATCTTAATGCGACTCGCCTACCCGATAAGATGCATGTCCATTTTGTACGGCCAACCTGCATCATACGCTTTTTAATGGATGAAGGCAATCGAAGTCTATACTTATCGGCCGGCATCGGTTATATGAACTACCAAGAGCGACTTTACGAACGAAGAGATCAAATCGGAGAAGTCTTCAGAAAAGACTATTGCGGTATTTCATTTGGTTTAGGCTACGAGTTCCGTATCACACAAGGATTCTCAGGAGTATTCAAAATCGACGTACTAACGGCCGACTGGGTGGCTAATCCGGATGCACGGCTTTTCAATCCCGATGATTACGATGATGGAGTAAATCATAGCTGGTTTAAAAACAACATCACGTTTTTCAATCTAGGATTTGCCTTGCAGATCGGACGATAACAGAATTTATCTAAGATGAAATTTAACCTAACTTAATGAAGTATGAATATACACCCAGAAATGGAATTAATAAAAGAGTCTTTGCTCTATGCCGATAGCGCTAGTTATGATTATATCGATCAGTATGAATATACCCTTATTGACCCACAGAATCAAATAAATGTGGTTCAAGTGGGTGAGTTATTTATTGAGAAAGGGCCCAAATGGATCGATTATTTATTTCGTTTAAGAGATAGAATAGCCTCGCTTTTTAATCTTAAAACAGTTAATACCTCTGACGATCAGAATGAAATAGAGCTTTGGAAGATCGGTTCAAGAGCTGGTATATTTAAAGTTTTCGACAAGGCTCAGAACGAACTGGTGTTAGGAGAAAATGATCGGCATTTAGACTTTAGGGTTTCACTACTGACTCAACAAGAGGAGCAACATAAGACAATAAAGGTAACCACTGTGGTGAAGTTCCACAATCGCTTGGGGAGATGCTATTTCTTTTTCATCAAGCCCTTTCACAAAGCAATCATACCGTTGACACTCAAACCAAGATTCAAGAAGCTGGAGATGAAACTCAAAACCTCAAAAGACTAGTTTCGTCTTTTCCGTTCTTTCTGCGCACAAGCGGGACAAAGACCTTTAAGCACATAATTGGCACTTTCCAATGTAAAGCCATCGGGAAGTGTCACGGTAGGAATGGGTGTATTGATCAGGCAAAAGGTTTTCTGACAAGCTTCACAATAGAAATGGGCATGTAAGTCGTCAACCTCACATAGGCAATCATCGCTACACACCGCATATTTCAGCGAGCCGGAACCGTCATCGATGCTATGAATCAATCGATGAGAGGCAAATAGATTGATCGTGCGAAATAAGGTTGACTTATCGACTGTGTCTAATAGATTTTCCAGATCAAGCAACGACACGGCGCGGTCGACTTTTAACATACTCTTCAGAACGAGTATCCTGATCGCAGTGGACCTTATTCCTCTGCGATTTAAACGTTCCACATTTGCTTTTTTATCCATAGTATCTCGTTAACTTCATTCGCTTTTGTATGCTCATGGCATTCAATATCGCAATTAAGGCTACCCCAACATCAGCAAAAACCGCTTCCCAAAGAGTGGCTACTCCACCCGCTCCAAGAAGCAAGACGAAAAGCTTAACCCCAAAGGCTAAAGCAATATTTTGCTTGATCACCCGATGAGTCTGTCGCCCCACTCTAATGGCCGTGGCTACCTTCGACGGCTGATCAGTTTGTATCACCACATCAGCGGTTTCAATCGCAGCATCACTTCCTAATCCGCCCATGGCAATACCAATATGACTTAAAGCCAACACCGGTGCATCATTGATACCATCACCGATAAAAGCAATGTGGTTCGCCGGATTTTGACGCAGAGTTTCGATATGCGCCACTTTTCCATCGGGTAACAAATCGCCGTACGCCTTACTAATATTAAGGTATTTGGCAAATTTAGTAACAATTTTTTGTTTATCACCCGATAAAACCTGAATATTTTTAACCGAAAGCTCACGAAGATCAGAAATTGCTCTCTTTGCATCTTCTTTTAAGCTATCTGAGAGAGAAAGAGAGCCAACGTAAACAGAATCGAAAGCACAAACCACGACAGTATCGATTATAGACATTAATTCTTTAGGGTAAGAAATACCATGGTTAGAAAGTAGACGAGCATTGCCCACTAAGATGGATTTGCCTTCAAAAGTAGCAGTCAATCCATGTCCGGCAACTTCGGTAATATCACTCACAGGGAGCTGTTCTATCTCTCGGTGAGCAGCATAACGAGTAATGGCTTTAGCAATGGGATGCGTACTATTGCGCTCCACCGATGCAATCAAAGCAACCAGTCGTTCCTCAGAAAGAACAGAGGTCGGACGACAATCGTTAACTTCAAAGTCACCTTTAGTGAGTGTGCCCGTTTTATCGAACACTACCGTGTTCACTTTGGCGATAGCATCGAGATAGTTGCCTCCTTTAAAAAGAATACCCAATCGTGAAGCAGCTCCAATCCCTCCAAAATAACCTAGAGGAATACTCACAACCAACGCACAGGGACAAGAGATGACTAGAAAAATCAACGCCCGATAAAGCCAATCGTTGAAGAGATAAGTAAACGAAGGGGTCACTAATGCATAGATCCATGGCAATAAGACGATCAACAGTGCCAGACCGATCATCACAGGGGTATAGATACGGGCAAACTTACGAATGAGAAGTTCAGCCGGTGCCTTCCGCTCGGCAGCACGCTCAACAAGTTCGAGAATACGGGAAAGTGCACTTTTATCGAACGGCTTGACCACTCTAATCCGGATCACTCTATCAGTCACAATCATACCGGCAAGCACCTCTTCTCCCTGACGAATCGTTCTTGGTAGACTCTCACCCGTCAGCGCTGATGTATTGAAGACCGCACGCTCATTGAGCAACTCACCATCCAACGGGACGCGTTCACCTGTTTTGATCTCAATCGTTTCGCCCACTTCAACAGTTTTAGGATGTATCGACAAGAGCTGTTCGTTTCTAACCACCATAGTCCGTTCGGGACGAACATCAAGCAAAGCACTAATATGACGTTTAGCTTTATCTACCGCTTTATCCTGGAACAGTTCTCCAACAGCATAGAAAAGCATTACGGCGACTCCTTCAGGATACTCACCGATATAAAAGGCTCCCAAGGTCGCTACCGACATAAGTGTAAACTCACTGAAGTAATCCTTACGCAAGATCGCTTGCCAAGCAGATCTCATCACTGGTAGGCCAACGGGAAGATAGGCCAATGAGTACCAAACAAGTTTCAGACTATCCTCACGAAAGAAGGAAAAATCCATTGCATTAAGAATCACTCCCCCAATAAGCAATGTCAATGAAAGGAATATCCGCCAATAATCGCCCAACACGCTAGAAGGAGCAGAAGAGGCTGAAGTTTGTATAGTGCAAGCTGTGCCGCACCGGCAAGTCTTAGTTGTTCCCATATCTATCTTTTTGACACAAAGATAGCGTATAAGGAATGCAACCTAGTTGCAAAGTTAAGAGTGGCAATTAAAAAGCCCTCTCTTTCCCCAAAAGAGAAGTCCGCTAATCCTTAGGCATAAACCTAAGAACTAACGGACCAATCATGAAATAACAAAAAAAGAGTCTCTTAGTTTTCCAACGAATAATCGATGGTGCTTACCACTCTTACCTTTTTAATATAAGGGGTATTACCGTCGCGATCCTCAATAGTAAACTGTCCTTGATTAGCTCTAATGATCACCCCTAAACTACTCTCGGAGTCTTTAGCAAACTTTTCTGCCGCACTGCGGGCATTCTTCGTTGCTTCCTCAATCATTTTCGGCTTGATCTGATTCAATCCGGTATATTCGTAACTCACCCGATAATTATAATCACCCGAGGTAATAGCTACACCATGTCTCAAAAGTTCAGCTTGTTCATTGATAATGCCACGCACTACATCGACCTTGTTAGAAGTAACCGTAATCACTTCAGTCACATTATACCGATAAGGAGAGGCTTGATTGCTACTATAACGCTCAGCCTGCATATCGATGATCTCTGGAGCATTAATGCTGATCTCTTTCTCTTCAAGCCCTTTGCTCTTAAGAAAGTTCACAATCGTGGCATTCGACTGTTTGATGTCATTATAAATCGTGTTGAGATTATTACCTAAGCTCTTATACATTAATGGCCAAGTCACTTTATCGGCAGGCACTTCCATCTCGGCCAACCCTTTCACACTAACCGTACGGTTACCTTCAGCCATGCGATCAAAGCCCTTCCAGATAAACATTCCCATCAGGACTAAAGAAATAGCCAACATCCCGGCTTCTACTTTGTAATTTTTCATTCTCGTTTCGTTTTTTTATAGATTAATACCTTATTGATTGATTTTCTTATACCTAAGAGAATCAAATATAGAGATTACAAGTATAGAATGCAACTAATTATTGTTTTTTAATACAATAAGAAAAGCAGTCGTCTACTAGTCAACATCTTCTGCTGCAATACAGGGTATCCTACCGGAGGAACCTTCATTTCGCCGGACAGTCGTTCATCCTCCCCACTAAACTCTAAAACAAAGTAAGGCTTAACGTAAGGCTTCAAGAATGAAGAACAAACTTCGAAAGATTTCATCTGCATCATACACATCATTTTAAGCAACAAATACAAGTATACAAAAAAAACATTACTTTTGTATACACAAATATAAAACCATTCGATTCTAATCATGAAAAAAATCAGTTTACTTTTCCTAACCACTTGTTTATCTCTCAACGTATTAGCCGGGAATCAGTCCACAAAGATGACTCCTCCTATCATGGGGTGGAGCTCTTGGAACACCTACCGGATCAATATCAACGAAACATTAATCAAGCAACAAGCAGACGCCATGGTCAACAGAGGATTGAAAGCAGCAGGCTACTCTTATATCAATGTCGACGATGGCTTTTTCGGTTGGCGAGATGAGAAAGGTTTGATGCATCCCCACCCCACACGCTTTCCAAACGGAATGAAAGTTGTGGCCGGCTATATCCATGCACTCGGTTTAAAAGCCGGTATCTACTCGGATGCCGGAAGCAATACTTGTGGTTCGATATGGGATAATGATAAAAATGGAATCGGAGTAGGACTATATGGACACGAGACTCAAGACGCCAAGCTATTCTTCAAAACATGGGGATTCGACTTTATCAAAATAGATTATTGTGGCGCAGGACAAGAGTTAAACTTAGACGAACAAAAACGTTACTCCGAGATTCGGGAAGCTATTGACCGTTTAGGTTGCGGTCAAGTCTCGATCAATATCTGCCGATGGGCTTTTCCGGGAACATGGGCCAAGTCCATCGCTCGTTCGTGGCGGATCAGTGCCGATATTCGTCCCCAGTGGAATTCCATCAAATACATCATCGATAAAAACCTTTATCTGTCGGCATATGCCGGAGACGGGCACTACAACGACATGGATATGCTGGAGATTGGTCGAGGCCTCAGCAAAGAGGAAGAAGAAGTACATTTCGGCATGTGGTGCATCATGAGCTCCCCTTTATTAATTGGTTGCGACTTAACCACTATCCCCGAATCCTCGTTGAAATTACTAAAAAACAAGGAACTCATCGCACTCAATCAAGATCCTTTAGGCCTTCAAGCCTATGTAGCGATGCACGATAACGACGGCTATGTCTTAGTGAAAGACATCCAACAGAAACGAGGCAAACAGCGTGCCATAGCTCTATATAATCCGTCGGATACGGTTTGTCACTTCTCAGTCCCCATGGAACGACTAGAACTCGGCGGAACAATCAACGTCCGTGATCTCGTTAAGCAAGAAGACCTACCCCAAATTACGAACGTCTTAAACCGAGAAGTCGCCCCACATAGCGTACTGATCTTAAAATTAGAAGCCGAGCAACGACTAGAGCCCTCTCGTTACGAAGCCGAATGGGCTTACCTGCCATGCTTCGACGATTTAGGAAAGAGAAGCAAAGCAGTGGCATATGCTCCAATGAAAGAAGCTTCCGGAGGGATGAAAGTCAGCTTCATCGGGGGAAGAAAAGAGAACTACGCCGAATGGAAAGAAGTCTACAGCGAACAAGGTGGTCGATATGCCATGACCATCCAATATGTACCGGGAAAATACCGAAAACTTGAAATTACGGTTAACAATGAGAAGATAGCAAACCTGGAAGATCTGGACAGCAGCACGACCGACCCTCTATCCTCCATCACAGTATCCGTACGTCTAAAGCCCGGCAATAACGTCATACGCATGGGAAGCCCATACCATTGGACGCCCGATCTCGATGGTTTCACCTTAAAAAAGATCGATTAGCCATAAGAAAAAGCAAAGCCCCTTTGAAAAGATTCAAAGGGGCTTTCTGTATCAATCAGTCGAAAGTCAAGTTGTTGATTACAACATTATAACTCGTTACCAATTCGGGTTATTAGGTAGAAGCTTTTCATTCATTTCGATCTCTACTCCCGGTATCGGCCACAAGTAATCACGATCTTTAGAGAAGTTGTACTCATAACGCTTATCACCGAATATATCGGTTGCAACACGGTTACAAGCCGTTTCCGCAATCTTCCAACGTCTGATGTCACTATATCTCAATCCTTCACCGGCAAACTCAACTGCTCTCTCATGAATCAAGCGTTCACGAACTTGCTCTTTAGTACGAGCTTCCATCCAAGCATCTCCATTATTAATCAATGGCATGTTTGTTGACGGACGAGAACGCACTTCATTCAGATATTTCACCGCTTCATCGACCTTGCCTAATTCATTGTAACACTCAGAAAGCATCAATAGAACATCAGCATAACGAATCAATGGGAAATTGATAGGCGTATTCGTACGATTGGTGATTTGTCCCCCGCAATCGCTTTCCGGAACAAACTTTCTGAACCAATACCATTTGAAATTACCTTCTTCAATATATCCGTTATCTGCTTTAGTTACAGCATCCGAGAAGTATACACATTGCATCATTTTAGGAGCATTCTTATTCCATCCCGAGTAATAAGAATACGGAGTGATACAAGTCTGCATCAAACGTGGGTCTCTGTCGGCATAAACAGCCTTAATTGTTTCAAGTTTCTCAGGATATTCTGTAACCACCCCTTTACTGTCGTGCTTACAGCTAAACAGTTGTAGTTTTTCCTTCGAGCTCATCTGAGTGTAACCCGGGAGATAAGTGTTCCAATCAAACTTACGACCGTCTTTCATTTCATACGAGTCGATAAAGCCCGGATCAAGCGTCAAGCTAGCCCAACCAGATCCATATGTACTACGAGTTCCTAAATAGAAAGCCATACACAATCCGTCATTAGCATCACCCACTCCTCCGGAATTAGAGATAAAGAAAATCATCTCTTTATTTTCGTCGGTATCCGGTTTAAACATCGAAGCATAATCATCGCATAAGCCACAACCATATTTATCCTTGTTATCCACTAAATCTTGGAAATCCGTTTTCGCTTCTTCCCATTTCTCGGCATACAAGTTGACTTTACCACGCAAAGCTACAGCAGCAGCTTTAGTTGCTCTTCCATAGTTTTCTTTGCTCCATGAATAAGGCAAATGTTGCTCAGCAAAATCAAGATCTTTAATGATGAAAGCATTCACTTCTTCTTTAGAAGAACGAGGGTTGAGCATCTTATCGAATGTTTCAGACAAGATCCAGCTCTCGTCATAGATAGGCACATCACCATAGAAGTCCACTAAATGAGCATAGAACAATGCACGCATAAAACGAGCTTCAGCAAGATACCCATTCTTAGCGTCATCTGTTGCTTCGATATTCGGAATGTTTTGGATCGCATGATTCGCCTTAGCAATACCATCGTACAAATTTTTCCATTTCTCAAGATAGGCTCCTGTACGGTTAGTCGATGCTCCCCCACAAAGCGTTGAATAGTCATTACATATGGCAATATCCGATAAAGCATCCAACATATAGTACTGACCAAACAATGCCACACTCGGACCACTAGAACTCTTCGTTTTCATACAATTATAAACTCCCATCAGCCCCTGTTTGGCATGAGTCTCTGTTTTCCAAAACGTTTCGGTACTGATCTTGTCATGTGGATATAAATCCAGATCATAACATGATGTCAACATTGAGGACATCAATAAAGAACCTATTATTAATTTGCTGTATGTTTTCATACTGTATTTCATTTAAAATTAAAAGCTTAAATTAACACCAAACGAGGCTTGTTTCATCGCCGGATATCCCCAACCAGATTCAGGATCAAGTCCCGGATAATCAGTCACCGTAAAGAAGTTCTCCAAACTGCAATAAACTCTAAGCTTTTCTAATTTCACTGTTTTAGTCCACTTCGCAGGGAAAGTATATCCTACTTGGATATTCTTCACTCTCAAATAATCTTGTGATACTAACCAGAAATCACTTGAATCGGTATTCTTTCTTTCTGTAATGGCAGTTAAGCGAGGGAAACGCGCTTTGCTGGTAATGTTACCATTCTCGTCTAAACGACCCGGATACCATCTTCCCTCAGCAATATCTTTAGCAATCATATAACCACTCTCGATACGGGTAGTATATTCCAATCCGTTATAAACCGATTTCGCTCCTTCTACCCCTTGAAGCATAAATGAGAAGTCAACACCTTTCCAGCTCAATCCGGCACTAAAACCATAAGTCACAGGAGCTGCCGAACCGCTGCCGTAAGTCACTCTATCGTCATAATCCACAAGACCGTCACCATTAGAATCGACATACAACACATCACCCAATTTTGGAGTACCTGCCGAATAGACTTTTCTTGGAGCACGCCCTTCAGCCTCAGCTCTAGCGGCTTCGGCATCCAACATCGCTTGAACCTTCTTCAAGTCGTTTTGATCTTGAACAATACCATCTGTTGGACGCAAGTACAAGATATTTATGCTATATCCTTCTTGAATAAACCGGTCACCGTCGTATGAACGTTCACCACCTTTGAACTTGGTAACCTCATTAGTCACATACGTAAAGTTTCCATTCATCCAATAAGAAACATTGCCAATCTGATCTTTCCAACCAAGTGTCAACTCAGCACCTTTGTTTACCACCTCAGCACTATTCATTTTAGGAATAGAAGCATTTCCATGTACTCCAGGAGCAGGTAGGTTAATTAAGATGTTCGCTGTACGTTTATTAAACAGATCAAGAGAACCTGTTAATCTATTTCTCAAGAAACCAAAATCAAGACCAACATTAGCGACATAAGTACTTTCCCAAGTCAACGAGCTATTAGAGATAGCCGTTTGTGCCAATCCCATATTGACGCCATTACCCAAGATATAATTCGATTTAGAGTAAGTAGATACCGCATCATAATTGCCGATCGAGTTGTTTCCTAATGCACCGTATGAAGCTCTCAATTTTAAAGCATCGACCCATTTTATCTCTTTCATGAATTCCTCTTGATCAAGACGCCAGCCAAATGAACCTGAAGGGAAGTATCCCCAACGTTTATCTGCAGCAAATCGAGATGAAGCATCGGCACGAAGATTGAACTCTACCATATATTTATTATCCCAACCTAAATTAAGGCGTCCAAAGAATGAACGCATCGCCCATCCGGCACGAGAACCGCTCGCACTAGCGTCACCAATAGCGCCATTAATAACATCTAAGCTAGGATCTAGTAAATCGTATTTATAAGCACTATTACTGCGAGACTCGTATTGTTCTTGGCTTCCACCCAACATGACAGCAAGATCTAGCTTATCTTTAATAAACTTATTGTTATAGCGCAACACCCCATCCATGAAGTGACGTGTATTACGAGTTGTAGAATTACTGATGCTCGTTCTACCTTGTCCGCTTTTCATCATCGTGTCTGTCAGGAAGTTCCAACGGTCGATAAATACCGGTTTACTCCAAACCTCGTTATCATAATAGTCATAAGTATAGCTCCCCGTAAACGAAAGTCCCTTTAGAGGAGATAAAACCATGTTAAAGCTCGAACGGAAATTTCTAGATAGATTCTCACCATCTAATTCATTCAATCGAGTCAATACATTATTCTGAGAAATATCCTCCGGGTTGTGTGGATAGCCGTAGCGTCCATCCGGGTGACGATGAACCATTCCCGGAGTCGTCTGCTTAGCGTAATTGAACACGTCTCCAAGTGAAGAAGCATTAATGTTACGTGAAGCATAATAACCGGTGATATTCGAACCCAAAGTTATCCAGTCGTTTACTTTAGCTTCAACGCTACTTCTTAAGCTATATCTGTTGTAGTTTGTGTTTTCAACAACTCCAGGATTCTCCAAATAAGTAAACGAAGAATAATGTCTCAATTTGTCGGTACCACCACTTAAAGAAAGCGTATGCTGCTGAGCAATAGCTGTGTTACCAAACAAGACCTCATAAGCGTTCGAATTAGGATACAACAAAGGTTCATTTGGATGCTGTCTCCACAATTCAGAAGCATCCGGAATGCCATTTCCGTCATTATCTTTAAATGCCACTCCCTTACCGGAGTTTGTGTATGCCTCATTAACCAACTCCATGTAAGAAGCATAATCACTAACCGGTTCCAAAATCTTAGTCGGCCGTTCAATAGAGAAGTATCCGTTATAATCCAAACGGATTTTACCCTCTTTTCCTTTTTTAGTCGTAATCAAGATAACACCATTGGCTGCACGAGAACCATAGATTGCTGCCGACGATGCATCTTTCAATACTGACATGGTTTCAACATCATTCGGACTCAAGCTACTTAATGATCCTTCTACACCATCGATAATAACTAAAGGAGCAGAGTTATTTAAGGTACCTTGTCCACGAACCTGGATGGAAGCGCCATCAGCACCCGGTGCATTGCTACCGCTCGTGATTTTAACTCCTGCCACCATTCCGGCAAGCGCTGTAGAGAGATTGTTTATAGGACGACTCTCCGACATCTTATCCACATCAACAGCAGCTACAGATCCCGTTAAGTTAACTTTTTTCTGAGTACCGTAGCCCACGACTACAACTTCATCGAGTTGCTTGCTATCCTCCTTCAACTTAATCGAAAAGTTAGTCTTTCCGGTCGCATCGATCTCTTGCGGAAGGAAACCAATGTAAGTCACTTGAAGAATTGCATTAGAAGGAACATCAAGCACAAAGTTTCCATCAAGATCGGTTATTGTGCCAATAGTGCTTCCTTTTACAAGAATGTTTGCCCCAATGATGGCCTCACCTTTCAGATCGACAACTTTTCCTTTAATTTTTTTGTTTTGCTGAACAGTAGATGAGATAACACCCGAAGGAATTCCGGGAACGTCAGAAGCGTAAGAGAATGTCCAAGCTCCTCCTGAAAGAAACACCATCAGTGATGAACTTAACAGCACTCTTCTTGAGAGAGGCCATAATTGCCACTTGTCTGTTTTCATAAATTTATTAGATATTATTAATAATAAAAATGTACAATAGAAATCAAACTATTTACAAAGCAAAAGTATGAAAGAGAACAATGTGTCTATAGGACAAATCATACGTAATAGTAGCACATATCATTCAAATACCAGGGAAACGTTACCGCACACAAGAAGAGTATAGTTACAGAAACAATTCAAAAAGAAGGGATAGACCGTTATAAGAGGTATAACGAACGAATCTGTAACGGATAAAAAAAATCCCTTTACAAAGAATGTCGTATTCTTTGTAAAGGGACAATTGTATAGTAAAAAAAATTAATCGTTTATACCGACTCCGAAAACCGTCTGTTGCTTTTCAACCTCCCGTACCTTCAGTCGGTTGATCTCTTTCTTCAGCCGTTCATTCTCTCGTTCTAGATCCGTCTTCCCGGCATTCGTCTGATGTTTAGGATTAATCTTGTTTATCTGCGACAACTCGTTCAATGAGAACAACTCTCGTTGATCGTTCGATACGCTTTCAAACTCAAGCACGCCCTCGATCGGGCGAGCTAAGCCGGCATGATACATCGAAGCACGAACCTTGATCTTTCCGGGCTTCACGGTCGACTGTACCAATACGGGAGCTGCTCCCCAAGAAACTCGACGAGGATTTGCTCCGATCGATTCATCGCCGATCAATCGTCCCTCGCCCTCAATCTCGAAATGTAACACAGAATTGTTCAAGCGCTTCACCGTTCCCCGTTTATCGACAATTTCCGCTACCACAGTAACCATATCCGATCCATCCGCTTTAAGATCAATCCCGTCATTATCCAACCGCAACACAATATGATCGACCTGACCCGATGGAAAACGTTGATGAGTAGCAACAACTTTCCCGTTCACAAGTCCTTCCGCCAACAGATAAGCCTCATCTTGCTTTCCTGCTCTAGCCATAGCTTTCCAATCCATGAAATGAAAAGCATCGGCAAAAGTGATGATCGGTGAAGGCATGCCTTTATGATGAGGATCTTTCGTATAAGAATAGGTTTTTCCATTTTTAAAGACCGTTAACCGAACCTCATCACAGTTAGAGTAGACGGTAACCTCTTGAGGTGAAAATGGAGTCAACTCATGGGCAATATAAATCATAGGTCCATTCTCAGCAATAAGATCACTCTTCTGAGGTGAGCGTTGCGACATGAACATGTAATACGAAGTCTTGGGCTGACGGAAGGCATCCATGATTCCACCATAAAAAGGATCGGCATGATAGCCTCTCTGATGATCGAACGAATGCCAAAAGCAAGCTCCGACAATTTGACTCGGCTTATTGCAGATGCTCTCATAACACAACGTCTTATAAGGAGGATTGGCATAATGTTCAGCCTGAAGTAACATCGGAACTTCTCCCCATTCAAGAGAGACCCGACTATCTGAGTTCTGTGCATTCCAGTCATCCACATTATCACCCCATTCTCGAATGAAATAGGTCTTGTCCGATCGAAGCTTAGATTCAATCGGTCGCAATAATAACGAATAATACTCGTCACCGGCTGCTCCATGATCGCAAGCCGCAACGCTATAAGGATAAGGGTATTCTTCTCCACAGATCTCCAATGCTCGTTTGGCAAATTCAACCGGATAGTGTGTCTCATTTAGGATAGGCTCCCAGAAGAACAAGGAAGCATGATTACGATGCAGACGTACCATGTTGCGAATATCCGAATATAATCGTTCAGAAAAGATAGGCTTATCGTTCCAGAACTGCCAGCCCGGTACCTCAACCAAAGCAAAAAGTCCCAGTTCATCACAAGCATCCATGAAGGCCGGATCAATAACATAATGAGTCCGAATCACTTTAAGTCCCGCATCTCTTAGTTTTTTAGCATCACGCCACTGCATCGAATTTGGCATGGCATTGCCCAAAACAGCAAAGTCTTGATGTCTATTGGTGCCCATCAACTTCTCCGGATAAGGCTTACCGTTGATCCATAACCCCTCTGTCTGTTTAAATTCGATGCTTCGAATCCCTATGCGTCGACGATAGCCATCGATCACTTTCCCTTGAGCATCTTTTACAAAGACATCCAAATGATATAGATATGGTGAGTCCGGGCTCCATAAAGAAGGGGCATTCACCTCCAACTGACCGGCAGCATACTCAGCCTTTCCCCGTTTAATAGAAATTCGCTTTGACAAAGATTTTACCAACTCTCCATCGTTCTTTCGCAATTCGAAGGTCACTGTAACCCGCTTCGATTGTTCCGATTGGTTACGGACATGGGCTTTCAAATGAACCATTGCCTTTTTCTCGGTCACATCAGAATAAGAGACGAAAAGACCTCCACCGGCAACCTCATTCTCATAATTAGAATTAGTGATATAAACGTCATTATGAGCAATCAGCCAACAGTCACGGTACAAGCCTCCGAAATACGTAAAATCTAAAAGGTTCTGAGGTTTTCCAACCGGATAATCAGGATCATTGCTATTGTCCGCTTTGATAGCGATCACATTCTCATGAGCCCAAGAACACCTCTTAGTGATATCAATGATTATAGGTAAATAACCACCATAGTGTTTCTTCACGAGTTCTCCATTCAGATAGATCTCCGATTTTCCCATGATCCCCTCAAAATGGAGGAACAACTGCTTTCCTTGCATTTCCTTATTTAAGGTAAAATGCTTACGATACCAAGCTATCCCTTGATAGTTGATGCAACCGCTTGCCTCGGTGGGTAGATATTCCAACCCATGAGGAGCAGATACCACCTCCCATTGAGAATCATCAAAATCGGAAGCATAAGGAGTTCCCTTAACCTCACCTTTCATAAAACGCCAAGCAAGGTTCATCGAATAGGCTTTTCTGCCGGTGTTAGGAAGTTCGTAGAATCCGGCTGTTGAGAATCGAGCCAAGGATGCTGAGCTCAGATTAGTACTCGAAAAGAGTAAAAAGAGAACAGATAGTAAAAAGAGCTTTTGAGTATTCATAGTTATAAAATTTATTCGCAACAAAAATAAAGATAACTATCCGGAACAAGAGCATCTTTTGTCCTAAAGAAGCGAACAAATTGTCCACTGAGTGATCTATGTATTTTTATTGCGAATAAATCTTAGAGATTCAGGATCAGAGCTTAGTCTTTGTGTAGCTATACCCCAATCGGCGCATTTCAATGGCAACCCCCAACTTATACATCACCTTAACCGTATGCGAATAGATATGAAAAGCATCAGTCGTCTGAGGGTTAATCTGTTCTCTGCGAATTAAAGTCAAGGCACTTTCCGATAGACTTTGTAACGCTGCCTCCATCTTTTTGTATTCGGGACTTTCAAGAGATAAGTTCAGAATCTCTTCGATGATGTATTCGTCCATAGCATCGAATCCGCGCGGATTGCGCAACGCAGCATAAAGTTCCTGCTGTTGCGAACAACGGTCCCAATCGGTATCCCACAAATGCGCCAAAGCGACTCCCAGATAACCCGCCCATGCGATAGAAACCATGGGATAATGAGTAATCTCAGGAACGGCATCGGCCATGTATTCGGGAGCCATCTCTTTCCATTTCAGATCGAGCTCTTCAGCTTCTAGCCATTGGCCTTTCAACCAACCGGCTTGAGTGGCTTGCTCTAATAAGATTTGCTTCAAACGCTCTTCATATTGAACGAAATAATCGAGCGGATAGTTATTTTTTATCATGACTGCTTATTCGTATTATGCCATCGTAAACGTTCTTATTCGACTTTCATCAATTGAATGTGGAAAATCAAGGTCGAATATCCGGGGATATTACCATTGCTTCGTTTTCCATAACCCAACTCATAAGGAATAACCACTTCATATTCCGAACCCTCAGTCATCTGTTGAAGGACCTCTTTCCAACCTTCAATCACATCGAACACCCGGAAAAGTGCAGGTAACGGCTCGTCTAGGTTACTCTCAAAAACTGTTCCATCGACAAACTGACCTTTATAATAGACATGAACTAAAGAAGTAAAAATAGCTCTTTTCCCCTCCCCTTGCTTAATAACACGATATTGCACACCACTCGGTAATGCAATCACCTCAGGGTTCTCTCTATTCGTTTTTAAATAACGACGATTTCGTTCTCTGTACTGTTGTTTACTACTTTTCATGTTTGAAAAAAGTTATTGATTTAAAATCTGATTATTGCTGAACCATCTGTTCTGCATGGAGCAAAACAGGTCACAAAGGTAATGTAAAAGAGTCAGTTCACAACCGTTTTTAGATCAAAACAAGCAATTTGCCTCAACAAGCCATTCGTTTAAAGAGAAAAAGAGAACCGTTTCGCTTCTGTAATGGATTGTCCTTATGGCTATGTCATGACCATTCCCAATGGGCAAAAAAGGAGAATTATTCCCTTTTTTATCTGATGAGAGAGAAGAAAAATAAGTTTAAACAGCGTCAACCGACCTGATGAATAAGACAAAAAGATAGTCCACCCCAATCGTCAACTGCTCTCAGAAACAGGTCATTCATCGGTCGCGTTTCAGTTGCATACGTAGACAAAGCAGTTGCATACGGCGGACACAAGAGTTGCATACGGTGGGAAAATTATTTTCATACTGACGAAACTAAAGTGCCAACGTTTGGAAATAAATTTCCTAACAAGGGAACTAAAACAGTAGCCTTTAAAACAGTTCGTTTTGGCTTTTAAAAAAGGGAATCAGCCTTTGAATGAATGAATCAGCACCTTTCTAATTGTAAAAAAACACTCCAAGAAAATCGGACAACCAAAGTTAGCCACATCAACATCGGTTGAGAAACGGGATATCATGAGGGAACAAGCCGATAAGATAGGATAGAATAAGATAGAATAAGATAGAATAAAATAGGATAAGATCAAATCGAAAGAAACAACAACGCCCAATGGAGGGGGGGTGACTTGGAACGCTTTTCAAGAACTAGGCCTAAAGACGAAGAGGGGGAATCAAAACTCTTGTTTTGATACCCCCTCCTATCTTATCGTCTTAATCGTTTCTTAATTCAGCTTTAATGCCGCGTCGTCATGATACTGTTTTTGGAGTTTCACCAATTCCTTCTTTAAGGATTTAACGATCTTCTCAGTACCCGGTCGACCATAAATATTATTCATTTCATGAGGATCATTCTTTAGATCATAGAGTTCCCACACATTGATGTCATTGTAAAAGTGAATCAGTTTGTAACGTTCCGTTCGAACGCCATAATGACGTTTCACCGCATGTTCTGCCGGATACTCATAAAAATGATAATAGAGTGACTTTCTCCAGTTTTTGGGTTGCTCACCTTTCAACAAGGGTAAGAATGAAACCCCATGCATCTCCTTAGGCGTACCGAGACCTGCAATCTCAAGGATGGTCGGCGCATAATCAATATTCTGAACCATTTCAGGAATATCCCCCTTCTTTCCACCGGGATAGCGGATCAACAATGGGGTACGGAACGATTCTTCATACATGAAACGTTTATCGAACCATCCGTGTTCTCCCATATAAAAGCCTTGATCGGAAGTGTACACAATCATGGTGTTTTCTAACAGATTATTTTTCTCCAAATAGCTCAATAAACGTCCGATATTACGGTCGACCGAACGAATGACTCTCAAATAGTCGCGCATATATTGCTGATATTTCCATTCGGCTAAAGCCTTACCGGTGGGATGTTCCTCTTTGAATTTTCGGATCACCTCATCATAATGCTTGTCCCAGATCGCCTTTTCTTCAGGCGTCATGCTATCATACATCCTACGCCCGACTTGCTCCAACCGACCGGAGTGAATCTCGTTCTCCTTATCTGCCAGTTTAAGATCGTAAATCAGATCCATATCTTTCATGATGCTCATCTCCTGTCCCGCGGCAGCTTGACGGTTCTTATAATCATCATAAAAGTTCTCCGGCAGTTCAAACGTCCGATCATTATAAAGGTCTAAGTCTTGCAAGTCCGGCATCCATGTACGATGAGGCGCTTTGTGATGTAACAACAAGCAAAACGGTTTATCTTTTTCTCGTCCATGATCCAACCAGTCGATCGCTTTATCCGTGATCACATTCGTCACGTAACCTTTCGACTGTACCTTCTCGCCATTCTTTATAAAAGGAGCATTATAATAAATGCCTTGCCCGATTAAGATTTCAGAATAATCGAACCCTATCGGCGCAGAGCCTAAGTGCCATTTCCCAACGATTGCCGTCTGATATCCGGCTTGATGCAAAAGCTTCGGTAAAGTGGTCTGAGTCCCATCAAAGACTTGCGAATTATCAGTAAAGCCATTAGCGTGACTATGTTTACCGGTGAGCATGCAAGCCCGGCTAGGTCCGCTAATCGAATTAGCCACAAAACTATTGGTGAATCTCACCCCCTCATTCGCCAAGCGATCAATATTGGGCGTTTGAACAAATTTATTGCAATAAGCACTAATGGTCTGATAGGAATGATCATCCGACATAATATAAATGACATTCATCTTCTTGGTCGGCTCTTTAACATCCGCCTGATCTCCTGCTCCATTTCCATATACTGTCGCAGATAAAGCAAGAAGAGACAAGGTCATCATCTTTTTTTCATTTCTCATATTACCGATTCTTTATAGGTTCTCCATCCATTTAATTTGTTTCCATTCCTTGCAAGGGTCGTTCTCTTGCTTCTTTCCGGGGGTACTTCTTCCATTGCGAATATAACCCGCCATCAGTTCCTTCAATTCAGCGACAACCTCCGGATAATGAGCGGCAACATTCACTCTTTCGCTAGGGTCGACAGCCATGTTGTAAAGTTGTATTGGAGGTAAAAACTCTAACGCTTTTTTGTCGTTTGGCAAAGGAGCACTCCAACCGCCTGAACTTGGAGAAAGTAATAATTTCCAGTTCCCCTTCCGGATGCTGAACTCGCCATTAATGGAATGGTGAACCACCGTTTCACGAATCGGCCGACTCACCTGTTTCTTTTTCAACAAAGGCACTAAGCTATAACTATCCACTCCGTCGGATGCTTTCATATCGTAGCCGGCAATATCAGCAAACGTAGCAAAGAAATCGGTTAGGCAAATAGGTTGCGTCACCACATGAGGCTTCGCTTTGCCCGGCCATCGAACAATACACGGAATGCGATGTCCTCCATCGAATAAGTCGGCCTTTTGTCCTCTATAAATATAGCTCGGATAATGTCCTCTAGCTTGCAATCCTTTAATGTCGGCCCCTAGGCTACATCCATTATCGGAAGTAAACACGATCAAGGTTTCGTCATCTATCCCGGCCTCTTTAACGGTTTGTATGATTTCTCCAACCACCCAGTCAACCATCATTACGAAGTCGCCGTATGGGCTCAACCCCGATTTTCCTTGAAAAGCCTTAACCGGTAAGATGGGAGTATGGGGAGCCGGTAGTGCAAAATAGAGAAAGAACGGATTTTCCTTCTGAGCATTCTCTGTGATATAGCTTTGCACGCGACGGGTAAAGTTCGGCAAACAATCTTCATGATCAAAGTCACTACCAGTAGGCCCTTTACGCCAAAATCCCAGCCCCGTATTTTCAGTCTGACGATTAGGTAATGAGGTGGGCAAGTCATTCTCGACATAAACATAAGGATCCATATCTAAAGATCCCGATATACCATAGAAATAATCGAACCCTCTGGTCGTAGGGCCCTTTTCTATTGGCTTAGAGAAATCAACCTTGTCATGTCCTGCATCCACATTATTCCAGATCCATCCCAAATGCCATTTGCCGATACCGGCCGTATGATAATTCACGGAACGCAACACCGAAGGAATCGTGCTTTGATGGTCCGTCATGAAAGGCTTGTCATATCCAAATAAGACATCCGATTTTAGAGAAGAA
Source organism: Bacteroides sp. QWL-09 (assembly GCF_058683585.1). Classification (NCBI taxonomy): domain Bacteria; kingdom Pseudomonadati; phylum Bacteroidota; class Bacteroidia; order Bacteroidales; family Bacteroidaceae; genus Bacteroides; species Bacteroides sp. QWL-09. Next base: position 1,278,357 of record NZ_CM178748.1, read on the forward strand.
CGCCAACAATATCGGCCGGTAAGAATACCATAGCGTGTTGGTGTACTCACAGAGGAAGGTGAATGTGCGTCAGTGAAGTTGACTCCTTCTTCCATCATTCGATCGAGATGAGGCGTATTAATTTTGCTACCGGGATTTAATCCGGATAAATCGCCATACCCCAAGTCGTCAGCGAGAATAAAAATAATGTTTGTCTTTTGCTTTTTAGCCGCACTTACAACTAAAGGGGCTGCAGCCATCATAGATAGTAAAATCGTGCTTTTCTTCATATTAAATACTCTAAAGGGATTATATAAAGCCCAAAAATACACAAATTCGATGAATTAACCGACTCAAAAAAGCCTTTGTTTAAGCAACCGCCTCTTCTCATCTTCAAATATATAAACGTCACACAACTATAACTCATATAGACGCTCATTAACATAGGCCACCAACAAACTCATAACTAGAGACATACAAGAGACTGACAGCACAAACAGCCGCGTACCAACGGACCGGATATATCTACAAATAAAATAGCGACAACATAAAGGCGAAACAGATCATCAAGATAGTCGATCGTTTTTATCACTCTTTTACAGCCATCTATTGCATATATCAAGTCATATACGTATTTTTGCTATCATTATAAATTTTTAATAAGATTCCACATGCCAGAATTCACCATAAAACAGCATAAGATTAATCTTCATTGCCAGAGTTTTTGGGCTCAATTAGGCATCGGGGAATATAAAAGGGAAACACTCAAACGAGTACTTTTCATGATCTGCTTATTGCTTTCCATTCCCACTTATGCTCAAAACAAACCAACCATAAAAGCAATCGGGGACTTAAACTACCCTCCCTATTCGTACCTCAATGAAGATGGAGAGATTGTTGGATATAGCATTGACGTAGCCAAAGCCATTTTTGAAGCAGCGGGTTTGGATTATACCATTGAACTCGCCCAATGGGATACCGTCTTAAGTGATTTTGAAAAGAAAAAAGTCGATGCCATCATCGGACTCAACTATTCTGAAGAAAGAGCGGCTAAATATGCGTTTAACTTTGCTATGACTTACGTCTATTACGACTTTATCACTTTAAGTTCCAGTCGCTTTATGACCCATCAAGATCTAGAAGGCAAACGCATTATTTGTATTAAAAACTATCTATCCTGCCAATATCTGGATCAAATTGACTTCACCGATCAGATCATTACCGCCCCCAACTTATCACAGGGACTACAAATGCTACTGGCAGGTAAGGGCGATGCCCTTATGTGTGATAGAAAAGTTGCCCAATATTATATTAAGAAAGAGCATAAAGCCAACACTTTTCGTTCAATACCGGCCGATCTCCCTCCATTTGAGCATGCCATTGTTGTGCACTTAGACGACCCAAAACTATTACTCAAACTAGACAAAGCGTTTTTTGTCGTCAAAGAAAACGGATCATTAGAACTGATATCAGATAAATGGTTCGGAGAAAAAAGATATTTCCAGAAGCATAAAGATTTAATCTATTTACTAGGGTTTATCACTCTAGGACTCTTCATCACGTTTGTTTTTATCATCCTACAACGACGTAACATCGCAATGGCCACAGCAAAGTTGAGAGCTTCAGAAGCCTCACTGATAAAAGAGAAAGAGAAGGTAGAACATTCTGATCGCCTAAAATCGCTCTTTCTGGCTAATATGAGCCATGAAATCCGTACGCCATTAAATGCGATTGTCGGATTCTCACAGTTAATCACCCAAGAAGAGAATAGTGAAACCAAAGAGGAATATTCAAAACTGATCACAACAAACTCCAACCTTCTCCTATCGATCATAAACGACATCCTCGATCTATCCAAAATCGAGTCTGGCATCATCGAAACGGAATCGCAAGAGTTCGATTTCTCAGAAACCTTTAAATATCTAGAACAGACTCTGCGCCAAGAGGTAAAAAACGCCGATGTTCCACTCATCGCGATTAATCCGTATAAACATTGCATTATAAAAGGAGACAAGCATCGCTTATCCCAAGTCATAACCAACTTCGTTATTAATGCTAATAAATTTACCGTTCAAGGTTATATTGAAATGGGCTATCGTTACGAAGACAACGGATTATATATCTATGTCAAAGATACAGGAATCGGGATCGAGAAAGAACACCAAGAAAAAATCTTTGAACGCTTCTATAAGATCAATGAATTCACACAAGGAACCGGATTAGGTATGTCGATTTGTAAAGCCATAATGGAACAGTGTCATGGAAAAATCGGTGTAGAATCGGTTTACGGAGAAGGTTCTACATTCTGGTGTTTTTATCCTTGTGAAGCCGAAATAGAAACAAAAGCATAACTCCTTTTGTTCCCGTTTTATTCCAAGTCCAATTACCAACCGGGAATTTCCAACCTTCGATTTAAAATTTCCCATAAAATCATAACAAAGCAGACTTTTCCTTCATTTCATTTTCGAACCCCAAAAAACAATGATAACTTTGTAAACAATATGTTTTACTCCCGATGATAGCAAACATTCTTTTTAAATAGGGTGTTTACTATACATTAAAAACAGAAACCGTTATTACGTCGAAAAGATGATGAAGCATAAGAAAACAAAAATCACGGCCGGAATTTTAATCTTTCTGGTCTTAGTAGTAGCCGTTGTAGCCATCGGCATTTCACCCTTTGCTAAAAGTTATATCGAAAAACATAGTAAAGAACTTATCGGGCGACAAATCCGACTGAAAGATCTCCGAATAAACATCTTTACGGGCGTTCTTGAGATTGATTCGATCAGGATGTACGAAAAAGACGACCAAACATTATTCGCCTCAATCGATTCGTTCTCAACTGATATCACCTTAAGTGCCTTGTTGGGAAAGCGAATTGAAATCGAAAAGCTTAAAGTCGTACGTCCTTATACTGAAATCATACAGAAAGGATCAACATTCAACTTTGACGATTTGCTTCCTAAACCCGATTCCACAGCGGTTAAATCGCCATCCGACTTTCCAAAGTCTATCACGATCAATCACATTCTTATTCATGATGGAGTCTTGACTTATACGGATAAGCTACTCAATCATACCATACAGTTGAACGATCTAGCCATTACGATTCCGCGGTTAGCTTTCGAAACAGGCAACACCGATGTGGGTATTCATCTTAAAATCGGCAAAGATGCTATTCTAGAAAATAAGTTTACCATGAATATGGCTAATAATGAATACTTATGGGATTTGAAAGGGCGAAACCTTCCGATCGGAATGATCAAACCTTATTTGAAGGAAAGCTTTAATATCGGACAACTAGAAGGCTCCGTTAACGGTCAGATTACGATTAAAGGAAATACCAATCACATTCTCGATTTCAGCATAACCGGTAAAGCGGATGCACACGATTTTCTCCTGACCAATGCCTCCAATGAAGAAGTTGTCTCTATTAAAAAGACCCATATTGGAATTCATAAGATCCATTTGCCAAGTGCAACTTACCAGTTCGATTCAATCAGCGCTAAAGGAATGAATCTGACTTATATTCTTCGTCCAAACGGTGACAATGTCAATGCTCTCTTCAAACCGGAGCCGGTAAAAGCTGTTGAATCGGACGTACCAACGCCTAATCCGACCATGACGGTCGAACATTTAAAGATCTCAGAATCCCACTTGTCGTATACCGATCAGACCATTAAGCAACCGTTCCGTTTAGCTCTATCGGATCTAAGTTTCCGCTCCGAGCACTTCAACATCAACCAGAGCAATCGCATTCAGCTCGCTGCTCTTTTCCCTCGTGGTGGAAAAGCAAACATCGAATGGGAAGGGAACCTCAACCAACTGAGCCATCAAAAGCTAAGAGCTGAGTTTCATAACATCAACCTGGAAACATTCAGTCCTTATTGTTATGAGTATACGGCGCACGATATTACGAAAGGAAACATGAATTTTACAACCAAATATCTGATTCAAAACAATTTCATAAACAGCAGCAACACCATTGATGTTTATAAAATGAGTGTCAGCAAAAAGCATAAAGGTATAGATGCTCCCTACAGCAATGTCCCTTTGCGACTCGGTGTTTACATCCTAAAGGATAAAGATGACAAGATTCAGTTTGACATTCCGGTCAAAGGGGACCTCAACAATCCGGAGTTCTCTTATAAGAAAATCATCTTTAAGACGATTGGCAATCTCATCGTCAAAGTTGCCGTCTCCCCCATACGCTTTCTAGCCAACTCCTTCGGGTTAAACCCCGATCAAATGGAATCCATTGCGATAGAACCTTTACAAAAAGAGATTACTGCAGAGCAATACAGTATGATGAACGATCTGGCCGAGATCTATAAGAAGAAACCGGAAATGTCGCTCTCGCTCACTCAATACCTCGACCAAGAGGAAGCTATCGAAGAGCTTAAGCTCTATTTGGCAAAAGAAAGCTATATCAAAAGTCTACAACCACTCGAGAACAACAATACCGTAACGGCAGAAGAGGTTTACTCCATAAAAGATAAAGAACCTGCATTCATCGCCTATATCGATACGTTGTTTGCTAAGAGAGCGGATCTTCAATCGGCCACTCCATTAACCGAAAAAGATAAATTAGACCGTTTATATCCGATCGATTCCACGAGAGAATTACTCCATCAACTCATCAGCGAACGCAACCGGATGTTCTATAATTATCTGATGACGACTTGTGGGATTCCGAAAGAGAAGCTAAAAGTGGAAACAGCTAGCGAAGAGAAGTTAAAAGACTACGATAAGAAAAGTAAATATGCCATTGAGATGGGGCTTGGGGACGAGAACTCCGATTCAAAAACCCAAACCGCAGATTCAGAAGGCAAGTAAGGGGAGTTAAACCGCACCCGATCGACTAAAATCGCTTTGATCTTCTTTGAGGAAGATCATAGCGATTTTCTTTATAGGCGGATAGGGATTGACAAGCCGGTAAGATCTGGTTTATAGGTTCGTCAAGAACTCCTCAAATGAAGTAAAGGAGCGAAGGACTCCATCTTTTTCCAGAAAAGCCAAGTGCTTAGCCGATTGTACCTTCAACACCGCACATCCTTCAGAACGGCGATCATCAGGTGTAAAACAAGCATAACCCTTCCGATTCAAAGCGTTCACTGCCCAATGAAACAAGGTCGGATCGTTCGCCTCCACAGCAACCTGTTTATCCCAACTCACTCGAGGATAATACACCCCGTGGTCATGATCAAACAAGATATCCTCCCGTCCAAACAACGTATCCATCTTTCCGCTTAAAATCACGTCTTCAGTCACCCCTACCATCAACCCCTGCTGACGAGAGAGCAACCACAACCGGTCGGCCATCACCAAAGCCTGTTCGATATCATGAGTCGACAAAAGTATGGCCTTCTTCTGATCATGAGCAATGGTATGCAACAACGTCATGATCTCGATACGACTCACCACATCCAAAAAAGCAGTCGGTTCATCCAATAAGATCAGCGGACACTCTTGTACCAGAGCCTTAGCGATCATCGCTTTTTGTCGCTCACCATCCGACAACTCCGCCATATAGTTTTTGGCTTTGTGAGCAATACCAACAGCCTCCATCGCCTCAACGATCATCGTTTTATCTTTAGCTTGCAGTCGCCCGAAAAAGCCCGTGTGCGGTTGGCGTCCTAAAGCAACCAATTCATAAACTGTCAATCCCCCGGTTTGAGTCTTGTCGGTGAGTACCACGCCAATCAGCCGACTACGTTCCCGCTCATCGATCTGTCGGAGCTCCTTCCCATTCACGAGCAACTGACCGCCTAATGGCAATTGTGAAGAAGATAACGTTCGTAAGAGAGTCGATTTCCCGGCTCCATTAGGGCCAAGCAAACAAACCAGTTCACCACATTTCAGATCACAAGTCAGATCACGATGAACCACCTTATGTCGCCCTCCGCCTAAAGAATAGCCAATGGATAAGTTCTGAGCTGTAAGTATCTCTTGTTCCGTCATTTTTTTAATTGAAATATTGAATCTTACGTTGATTAACGATCACATAAATAATCACCGGTGCTCCGATAAAAGGAGTCACCGCATTTAATGGGATGACCCCACTCTCACCCGGCAAGATACAGATCAGGTTACAGAGCAAAGCGATCACACTTCCCATCAGTAGAGTAACCGGCAATAAAGAGTTATGATTTGAAGTCCCCAGCATCAAACGTGCCATGTGTGGAACCGCCAAACCAATAAAAGCAATCGGTCCACAAAAAGCCGTCGTCACAGCTGTCAGCAAGCCCACCGTCAGCAACAATAAGTTCCGCACCCGATAGATATTAATTCCGAGATTCTCGGCATAACGCGTACCCAGCAGCAAGGCATTCAAAGGCTTAATCAGCAAGATGGAGAGAAACAACCCCACAACCACCGAGCCAATAAAAAAAGGCAATTGTTGATTAGAGACTCCACCAAAGTTACCCATTCCCCAGATCATATACGAATGCACCCCTTCGGCTGTAGCAAAAAAGTTCAGTAGTGAGATAGCCGATGAAGTGACATAACCAATCATGATTCCGATAATCAGCACCATAATATTACTCTTCAGCAGACCGGAAAAGAATAAGATCAATCCTAAAACAGCCATGGCCCCGACGAAAGCCCCAATGATCACAGATAGAAAACCCGAGAAAGTCAGCGTCCCGACCGTAATGGTTCCGCCAAAGAGTAGCATCACCAAGGCGACCCCCAAACTCGCACCGGTATTGATTCCTAAGATAGAAGGACCGGCCAAGGGATTATTAAACGCCGTTTGAAGCATCAATCCACTCACCGCCAGTGCTGCCCCACAAAACAAAGCGGTCAACGCTTGAGGCAACCGCGATTCTAAAATAATAAATCGCCAACTCTCTTTCTCTACCGGGTGACCTAAAAGGATATCACCAACTATAGGAAGAGGAATGTCGACAGATCCAAAAACTAAATTAAATGCAAAGAGAATAAAGAGGGCTAATCCCAACACTACCCCATACTTTAGTCCCTTTGCAGAAGGAATGATCGTTGTCATTATTTTATTATTCTACGTTTCAATCGGCTAAATTAGTAAAAAAGCGCGAATTATACGTAGGGAGAAGTGACGGATGAAAAATTTTAATCAGATCGCGTAGAAACAGATCCGGATGATAGGGAACCTCTTCATAGTATCCCACAGTATTCGTGTTGCATCCATAGATGGCACGCGTTTTAAACGCTTTGAATCCGGCATAAGGTGCATATTCACGTTGAAGTTCAGCATAGGTCTTATCGATCGATTGATTATACTTAATCAACCAAAAATCGGCAAACTGTCCTTTATCGAACACCGTTTCAAACGACAGAGGTACCGAACCGCTATGCGAGTCCTCCTTGAAAAGGTACTCAGCTCCTGCATCGCGATAGAACACGCTGATCCAACTCTGTCCACCCGGCACATACCAAGCCGATCCGCTCTTCAGTTCGCTGATCACTGTGGGACGATGATCGACCTTAGTCGCCAACGCTTTCAGCTCGAGGTACGACTTTTCAATGGTAGCGAATAACGAATCCGCCCGTTCGCCAACTCCGTACAAACGTCCATAGAAACGCATCCATTCGGCCCGTCCCAAAGGAGAGGTCTCCATGTAGTCGGCACATTCAATGATCGGCACTCCCAACTGTTCGACCCGCCCATGACCGCCGCTATTCTCAAACGGCGAAAGCAGAATCGCATCAGGCATCAAATCAATCATCCGCTCAATATCCGGCGCTAGTCCATCCCCCAGATTAAGCAATTTACCCTCACGAGCAGCCTGTTGCACCTTATCCAAATTGATATAGTTCAAGTCGCACACTCCGGCTATGGCGTTAAAAACACCAAGCTCATCCATCAAGCTGCAATGCACAGCCGAATAAATCACGCTCTTCGTCAATGGAGTACGCACCACCACTCCCTTAGGCAAATCGCCGGGCAATGCTTGCTCCCGATCGACCAACAAATAAGTTTGCAGAATCTTCGCGGTATCCCACGGATTCTGCACCTCCACTTTCGTATAATTTCCACAGTCCTCGATAGAGAGTCTTTGAGCATAACGCATCTCCAACGCCTCTCCCGCATGAGTCGACTGTTTCGTCTTTCCTCCTCCACAAGAGGAAGAAAGAACGATAAGCCCCATGCAGAGTAGGACCAAAAAATGGTTTTGTTTCATCTCACCGATTAATTAAAGAAAGCCATATCCATCGGATTCAATCCTCCACAATCGAATTTCTCAATAAACTGACCGGAAGCATCGAAACGATAAATATCACCATTTGCTTGATAGTTAGAAACCCCAATATAAATCTCTCCATTATTCGGATTCACCTCCATCATATACACACTCTCTGAAGCCAATTTCTCCGGTGCATTCTTCAAGAAAGAAGAATCAATGATCTTACCGGTTGAATCATCATAGCTAAAGAACGTATTAACCGTCTTTTTAGCCACCCAATCGGTCACCGAGTTCACCAGATAAAGCGATTTGCCATAAGCCGTCATCTTAGTCGCCACACCAAGATGAGTGACCGCATACGTCTTATTCTTAAGGTCGATCTTTTGTAAATCATAGCCAATATCCCCCCAGTTACCCCATGAAATCAAGAACAGATTTCCATTAAGCACCTTCAACTGATTAGGATTGACAGTCACTTCAATCTCTTTGCTCACTTTAAAAGTATTAATATCAACTTCTACCACTTTCTTATCATAAATTTTATGATCACTAGTCCAGCCACAGATAGCCACATAAAGCTTACCGTTCACTGTTACAATGTTTTCAGGTGCCAGTCCCACAGCAACATAATCCTCAAGAACAAGAGTCTCAGTATTGATGCGAGCCACTTTTCCACTATAAAGGGTGACATAAAGCTTACCATCCACATAAACCAAATCACGAGGTCCACCATCCAAGTTCGAGAACGATAAACTTCCGATTTCCACTCCCGCAGAATTTAGTTTAACCAATCGTTTAGAGCCATAGGCCAATATATACATATAGCCATCCTCTTCAATCATTGATTGTCCGGTATCACCAAGTTCCTTTTTATTCTGTTTGAGGTAAATGTTGCTAATAAAATCAGCATTCTTATTTGGCGCATAAAAAGCCAAACCAGAATTGTTACCATTATAAGAGCCTGAATTCAAAACAAAAGCTCTTGTTCGAGGCAATTCAACTACCGAACCTATATCATTCCAACTATCATCCTCATTGCTACAAGAAGTAAAACTCATTAAGAGAGTTAACAAACCAAGTAAACTAAAAAACAAATTCTTCTTTCTCATACACTTATTTAAATTAATTGATATTTATAATTCTATTATTCGACTCACGATTTTATTTATTCGATGTATTCGATGTATTTGATGTATTCGATGTATTCGATTATAACGATCGTTCGATCTTAGCCATCGGGTTTTATAATTCCACCTTGAAAGTCAGCCTAAACTGCCTTCCTGGCATCGGATAGAACTTAATCACATCATATTGAATATTGAACAGATTAACCAAGTCGAATTGCGCTCCCAAGCGAACAGCGCCAATTTTAAACTTATTCGAATACGACAGGTTCTGCTCAAAATAACCATCTACCCTATTTTCCGGCAGATTTTGAGCCAGGACATAGCGCTCTCCGACTGCCATAAAAGAATAAGTTAGAATGCCATAAGGCGTTTCAGCCGTCACACTACCATTGCCGGAATGCTTTGGCGTATAAGGAATCTGATCCTTGTAGTTTTTATCCTCCTTGTTCGTCACATTGATGGCTTTCTGGAACGTATAGCCACCACTCACCACCATCGCCCAATGATCGGACAAACGTGACTTAAGGCTAGCATTCAGATCGACACCATCCACACTGACCCGTCCATAATTCACCATTTTTGAAACAGGAATTTGCGGAAAAGCCACAATCTTATCCTTAACATCATTGTGAAAGAAATCCACATTAATAGAGAGATAGTCCGCCCATCGCCCCAACGAGCGGCTCCATCCAAGACCTAAATTATATTCCGTTGCCTTTTCCGGACGCAAGCCGGTATTCCCCAACCGTTCATAATAAAGGTCATTGAAAGCCGGCACCCGATAGCTCTGTTTATACAATCCGCGAATATTTAAATATTCCGTATGAAAAGGGCGATAAGAAACCGATACCGAAGGCGTCAGGCATTTTTGAGTGACCTTCTGGCCATCCGGTATTTTATTGGAAATGAATGTATTCAATAAGCCGCCAACCACTGTAACCCGCTCGAATGCCAACTGAGCATTAAGTGCAGTCAGAGAAGTCCACCGCCTCGGATTAATCTCATTCGGCATATTAGAGTTTTTATCCAACGTATTATAAGCCACATCTTGTGCCAAAGAGACGCTTAACTCCTTCAAAGGCTGATAAAGCAACGTAGACGATCCATAATATTCATTCTGTCGGTTAACATCGATCTGTTTCCCATTCTCATATTGCACATTAAAGTCCGCGTATTTATTCCACGAATAGTCATATTTCGCTTGCGCCTGCATCTTCCAACGTGAATTAAAGACCTTCTCATAATGCGCCTGCAAAAGAAAATTCTCATCCCAGAGACGTTCGTTCCGACCACTAGTATAATACACAACACTATTCGGTAACCCTCGTTCCGAGTTATAATAATAAGCCTTTACATTCAGTTTGGCCTGAGCCTTAAACGTGTGATAAAGGTTAGCCTCCGTGTGCCACGCTGTAATATCAGAGTTCTCACGTTTCTCTTTAGTGACCAGTGCCCCATTCTTCAACGTAAAAGGATACATTCCATCGGCACGCATCCAATCGCCATCCACTGCAAGGAGAGTACGCTGCCCAACCTTTTGTGTGAACCGCACATAAGGATTCACTTGTCCGAAGGACCCCACACGTACCTGTCCCTTAAAACCAAATTTCTTTGCCTCACTAGGATCCGGGCGAACAGACAAGATGCTCAACACCGCTCCCGAAGCATACAACCTTGCCGACTGCAACAAGTTATCATTTTGACCAACCGCCAATGAAACCATCCCTACATTATCTAAGGAGAATCGACCGATATCAATCTGCCCTGCCTGACAATTGCTCACAGCCACCTGATCATAAGCTACTCCGGTATGATAAGCACCCAAGCTTCGTACAGAAACCGTTTTCAGTCCCCCGATGCCACCATAATCACGTACCGTTGTTCCGGAAAAGCGACGAACGGCATCCGCCATGTTCTGCAAACCAAGCTGTTCGATATGATCGGCCGAAAAAGCCTGAACAGGAACCGGTGCCATCACCTGCTTAGGCATACGAACTGCCTTAACCGTCACTTCATCAATGTGCTGAACAGTGGTTGTATCGACACGTTGTGCCCCAACCGAACCATAACTCAACAAGATAAAAATCCCGGCTACTAGTCGCCTGTTTTTAATCATAACCCAATCTTTCATTTCAATTATAAAGCTATCATAATCCTCATCACAACAAACCCATCTTATCCAAGATAAGTTTCAAAACGCCACCCAAGACACAAAAGGATAAAACCAATCGAAACGATTGAAAGTCGAAAGAGATCATGACCACTTAAAACGCTTGATAGAGTTAGAAGGAAAGTCATCATTCTCCGGCTTTATCCTCGAAAGCTAGATGGAGGCTTTGTTTTGCAGGTCTTCTGACTATTCTCCGGTTGCTTCAGCCTTCCCATTCGAACAAGCGAACAGTGGCAACAGAAATGAAACAACTTCTATTAAAGGAGTTTACAGCGGCGGGACCGTCGAAGATTCACACTTCGTTCCCTTTTAATCCTATGCTTAAGAGGCACATGGAACAAAACGCCACAAAGATACTCTTTTTTATAAATAACACAATTGCAGATAAAAAAAAGGTGAATTAAAGAATCCCATTTAGATTCCTTAATTCACCTTCATCAGTAAGATATAGCGATCGTTTATGTTAATTGCCCATACCGTTATCAGCTATTTATGACTCATGATCTATTGTTCATTGTTCGGCGCAGTTTCAGGATAAGCCGGGATAGCCAAGCTACCTAAAGAAACATTCGTTCCTCCAACCACATTAACCACCTCTTGTAATGTTGCAATACGTCCATCCTCCAAGTTCTGAACTTCAAGCTTATAAGCCCCGCTGAACAAGCCATGAAGTCTAAAGTAATTGTTATTCAACGTATCCGAAACGGTTGAGATCGTATCCCCTGCAGAGTTGACCGTGAAAACTTTAGTTTGTTGTTTATCCGGAGTCAAATAGCCCTCAACAAACGAAGAGTTAGCCTCAATATAAGCTCGAATAACCGGTTTTAAAGAATAGCTGCCGTTTCCTTTCGCCACAATAGACCGTTGGGCATCGAAATCGATCACCACTTTATATCCACTAGTCACCTCAACATTCGATTGAACATTGATTTTAAACCCAGACGTTTGTCCACTAGGAATTTTAATGCTTTGAGTCGTACCATCCGACAAGGTGATCGTACTATTATCCCCTAACACCAATCTGATCTGACTGATTTTCTCCCCTTCATTCAAATTAACATTCGACAGCAACGAATCCTTACCGTTATTAAACTGTAACAATTCAATTTGTTTAGGTTGAATATCCAGATTCACCCATTTTTCATCGCCCGAAACCGAATAGTCTACCGATTGAACATCTAAATGTAAGAATTTCACATCTTTGCTTTTGGGTGCATCAGTGATATAAAAAGAGACTTTTGTTGTCGAACTACACGCCGGATCATTATTGCTACAAGCTTGCAGCAAAAAAATCAAGCATAAAAATGGAATAAATAAAAAATAGCGCGTTACCATATTTTTTCGTTTTATTAAATAAATACTTAAAAATAAAATCAATAAATGATCATAAGAGGAGCAACAACCATCTGGTTATCAAACGTAATAACAGACTTACACTTTTCTAAAAACAGACATCAGACGAAGCATCATCCCAACAACCGTAAAAAGCAAAAGCTCATCATTCAAAAGAATACAGTATCAAAACCAATAGTGCTACCCCAACAAAAGTATCATATTTACTATAAATAACAAACCTATCAAACAAATGTTTATCTATAAAAAAACAAATGTAAAAGAGTTTCCAATCGGATAAAGCCAACCTATCGTCCTTAGTATTCCTCAAAATATTGCATGAACTATGGACAGAGTTCAAAGCTTTTTCGTATTTTTGCAACCTATTTGGCTAATTGCAATCTATAAAAACAATAATATAATGGCAAAAGAATTGAAAGACCTCACCAAACGCAGCGACAACTACTCGCAATGGTACAATGATTTGGTGGTAAAAGCAGACTTGGCAGAACAGTCTGCCGTACGTGGATGTATGGTAATCAAACCTTACGGATACGCCATCTGGGAAAAGATGCAACATTTCTTAGATACAATGTTTAAAGAAACAGGACACGTCAATGCTTACTTTCCACTTCTTATCCCAAAATCGTTCTTAAGCCGTGAAGCAGAACACGTTGAAGGCTTTGCTAAAGAATGTGCGGTCGTGACTCATTACCGTTTGAAAAATGCAGAAGATGGTTCAGGCGTTGTTGTCGACCCGGCAGCAAAACTCGAAGAAGAACTCATCATCCGCCCAACTTCAGAAACCATTATTTGGAACACCTATAAAAACTGGATCCAGTCGTACCGCGACCTTCCTATCCTTTGCAACCAATGGGCAAACGTTTTCCGTTGGGAGATGCGTACCCGTTTGTTCCTTCGTACAGCAGAGTTCCTCTGGCAAGAAGGTCATACCGCCCATGCCACTCGTGAAGAAGCAGAAGAAGAAGCCATCAAGATGTTGAACGTCTACTCTGAGTTTGCAGAAAAATACATGGCTGTTCCGGTAATCAAAGGTGTTAAGTCGGCCAACGAACGTTTTGCGGGTGCACTCGACACCTACACCATTGAAGCCATGATGCAAGATGGAAAAGCGTTGCAAAGTGGTACGTCACACTTCCTTGGACAAAACTTCGCCAAAGCATTCGACGTACAGTTTGTGAACAAAGAAAACAAGATGGAATATGTTTGGGCAACCTCATGGGGCGTATCTACTCGTCTAATGGGTGCATTAATCATGACTCATTCCGACGACAACGGTTTGGTTCTTCCTCCACACCTCGCTCCTATCCAAGTGGTTATTGTTCCGATCTACAAGAACGACGAACAACTCCAGCAAATTAATGCAAAGATCGACGGCATCGTGAAGAATCTGAAAGCAATGGGCATCTCGGTTAAATACGACAATGCCGACAACAAGCGTCCCGGATTCAAATTTGCCGATTACGAATTAAAGGGTGTTCCGGTTCGTTTAGTCATGGGTGGTCGCGACTTAGAGAACAACACCATGGAGGTGATGCGCCGCGATACGCTACAAAAAGAGACCGTTACTTGCGATGGCATCGAAGAATATGTTCAAAACTTACTTGAAGAGATCCAAAACAACATCTATACTAAAGCATTGAATCATCGTAACGCTCACATCACTGCAGTAGACAGCTACGAAGAATTCAAAGAAAAGATCGAAGAAGGTGGATTTATCTTGGCTCATTGGGACGGTACAACCGAAACAGAAGAAAAGATTAAGGAAGAGACTAAAGCAACCATTCGTTGTATCCCGTTCGAGTCGTTTGTTGAAGGCGACAAAGAACCAGGTAAATGTATGGTTACAGGCAAACCTTCGGCTTGCCGCGTCATCTTCGCTCGCTCATATTAATTTATCCAGACACAAAATAGATTATATTTCAAACAGAAAAGGGTGTGCACCGTTGAGGTACGCACCCTTATATTTTTTTACAAAAAACACCCAACCGAAGAACAACGTAATCAAATAAGTCTTATATTTGTAACGTTGTTAAAGGAAGACCCAACAACACATGCGGTAGTAGCTCAGTTGGTAGAGCATCAGCTTCCCAAGCTGAGGGTCACGAGTTCGAGCCTCGCTTACCGCTCGCATTGATAATCAAGCACTTACAGTTAAATGTAGGTGCTTTTTTAGTGAGAAAAACATTATCAATATACCGCTTTTTATGGTTTTCAATATGCTACCCCCCCATATCATCTTCATTTTGATAGTCTTTTAGAATATCATCAAATAATTCGATATACTTATCATTATCAGACATTGTTATTGTCCCTTTTTCTATGTTTTGCTCAAAGTAAATAGAATCTTCTGATGGACTTGAAAACATAGACATAAATAGTTGATGACTTCTAAACCAATCTTTTTTTGATTCAAAATCCATTCCAAACAGTGCTATCAAATTCCGACTACTATCAGCGAGCATTTGAGTACGTTTACGATCGTCAAATTTACTCGCAATAGAAATCTTTTCAAGTGCGTCTCCAAAACTTTTAATAAATTTGTTTCGCACCGATTCATCTTTAAACGCTTTTCTAATCTCAGTTTTGATAGAACTACTGTTTCCCCTGATATCATTTATTTTTCCATTTGTAGAATCCAATGGTAAAGTAAATTCCGCTCCTTTATACTTTTTTTCGTTCATGATTTTATGAAGATGAACACTAGTACCCCATTTAAAAGGCCTGCCACTTCCACTGTCATGATTATCTATTCGTACTGTTTGTTTTTTAAGAATACTAGCAAGTGTTGTCATAATATTATTTTTAGTCATCTACAAATCTAACAAAAAAGCATTTTTTTTACAAAGAAAGCATATATTTGCAATATTAAAAAACAAAAGTACGAGAACATAGAGTAAAATATGGAACATTGATAAGATGAACTTATAAAATTTACTTAAACATTAAGTTGAACTAAAAACTTAACTTTATAACATAAAAAAATGATTAATAGACTATACATCATCGGCAATGGATTTGACCTTTATCACGGAATGAGAACATCTTATTCTGATTTTCATGACTACATAAACACAAATGATCCTGAAGTATGTGATTTCCTAAAAGATTATTTTTATATGGAAACAGATACAAACAACCTATGGTGCCAGTTTGAACGAGATTTAGGGACTTTCGACTATAGATCATTTTTAATCAACAATAATAATACCAACCCCATGGAAGAGAATTTTAAGCCAAGTGATACTTATGGCTTAGAGGACGATCTTCGATCTCAATTAGAAGAATATGATAGAAATATACGCAGAGCTTTTAGGGATTGGTTGTTTGAAGTCAATATACCTAAGAATATTGATATTCCGCTAAATCTAGATAAAAATGCCTTGTTTTTGTCTTTTAATTATACAAACACCCTACCACAATTATACGGAATATCGACAAATAACATTTTTTATATTCATGGTTCAGTAGAAAGTGATAGCGACCTTATATTCGGGCATAATAAGAAACTCAATCCAGAGCCGGACTTTGATGAATACGGAGAGCCTACCCGCACTCTATATACCGATGCTGAAAACGCATCGAAAATCATCCTTCATACATTCTACAAAAACACCAAAGCTATCATTGAAAAAAATAGTATTTTTTTCAGCTCCTTGAAGCATATCAATGAAGTAATTATTTTAGGTCATTCTCTTAATAATATAGATTTACCATATTATACTTATTTGGCTCAAAAAGTAAAAACAGAAACCAAGTGGTCTATAAGCTGGCATAATAATAACGAAAAATATAATATGAAAGAAGCTCTTATTCGCGCTAACATCAGAAAAAATCTTTCTTTTATTAAAATTGAAGATTTAAAAGCATAAAATTCATTATAAATAAATCAAAAATATCTAATAGAAGACGAAATAATAAAAATACTCGAGAAATATTGATCGATGAAAGTTATATAATCCAATCCTACTATGGGGAAACGAAAGGCCCAATATTATAGAAAAAAAAGAGAATTACGAGAATATCTATATTGAATTTAAAAGTGCACATCCAGATTATAAAAAGGCTACGAAACTAGTCTTTAATAACTCTCAAATTACGACTCATTTTAGAAAAGCCATATATCAATTCTTCAGGCCAATAAGCGAAAACAAAGGCTACAGAAAAATATGCTATCGCTCATACAAACGACACCATAATCAAAAAAGTTATAAGAGAATTTACACCAATAAAAGATTTCGAAATTATTAATTATTGGGTTAATGAAGATGGGATTGTAATTAAAGGATGAAGGTTAATCCAACAAATTGACGACACGATCCAATCAATTGTATAAACTATAGCACCTTTACCCTTTTTTAATATGCAATTTTCTTTTTCAATTTTGATACCAATACTTTCTTATATTCTTTTTCATAAAAAATTACGTCATCAATAAATGCTGTATCGTTCTTTCTGTAGATCAATTCTGATTCTGCCCTATTATACCACCGATTTATCACACATATAGACTCTGAGGGAGGATTTTTAGTTTTAATTATATTTTCTGTAAGTTCAAGTTCACCAGAATAGGTTGAAATAAATAAAGTTTCAACATCTTCAATATTATGCACATTATCTTGATCTTTAGAACAAGCAAATGATCCAATCCAGATATTCAAATCATCATCGCAATCAAACTTGGAAAAATGAGAATGTCTTTCATTTAATCTCTTAGTTATATTATCAGCTTTTTTATGGATACCAAAGTACCTAAATATCTTACTCTTACACTCCACAACTTCGTAGCGGCAGAGAAACTAGAAGCGCAAACAAAGATGCCAAAGAAACCATTAGAAGCACTAAAACGCAACCTCAGAGACTAGAATATCGACCGAACTAACTAAAGGGACAGCCGAAACGAGTATAAGAACGCCCCGGAGGAGGATTAGGAGCTCCACGAACGGTCGCACAACCCGAATAAGGACTAACACCACCCGAATGACGACTAGTATCACCTGAATAATGGCTAACATTTCCCCAATAATGGCTTAGCATTGTCGCATAAGCGGTCTCGTGAATGATTGCATGAGCGATCACATGAACGATGGTACAACAAGACCGATCATCAAAAAATCGTTCACCGGCAAACCGCTCATTTAAGACCAAGTTAGAAAAAAATCGTTCTTCGGGAGATTGACCGCCCGGAGATTGATCGCCGAAAAATTGATTAACAAGCAATCGATGATCAAAAACTGGCCTGCGGTAGAGTTGCTCGGCAGGATGCAATAAAGCACAAGAATTACCTACAGAGGGTCGTAAATAACAAGCATGGCCATCATGAGACTGATTGGTAGGGGGCCGTGAATCACAAGATTTGTGCGCACAAGACTGATTACCATGGGATTGATTACCATGAGATTGGCTAGCACAAGACCGATTAGCATGGGATTGGCTAACACAAGACCGATTAGCACAAGACTGATTACCATGGGGTTGGCTAGCACAAGTTTGCCCCACAGAATGGTCGTCAATAGAAGATTGGTCAATAAAAGATTGGTCAACAGAAGACTCATCAATAGAAGGTTGACCGACGCAAAGGCAATTGATAGGGGGTCGAGCGATAGGAGATCGAGCAATAGACGTCTTAGGCTCTTTAACATCGCTCGGCAAAGTCTTTTTCCGCTCATCTTTAGTTTGTTGAGAATTCGGAATAGCGGCCCTTTCAATTTGGGGAGTTCCGCCAGGACTCTTTGCTGTTTTTTCTTTTTCTCTCTCTCTAATCTTATATAGAGATATATTATTAATCTTTGCGCACGCGTATGTAGAAAATTCATCGCTATCATTCAGCGAGTTACGCGTTTCTTTAACTTCATTTTTTACATTTTTTAACTCATTCGACTTATTTTGCGACTTTTTTCTCCTATCGTCTATCTGTAATATATTTTCTTTATTTGGTAGCTTTTCCATCTTCAACCGAAGCATAAAATCGGTCACTTCCGGCGAAAAAAACTCTGTTCCGTCGACCACAAACAAGCCATAATTTTTAATAATATTCACCAAGAAATTGACACGGACACCGACTTGGCGTGCCACGGAAGAAAGTAGTTCCAACGGAAAACGATAATCCTCTTGTCGTCGGAGGAGTTTTTTCAACATCGAGTAGGCTCCATAACCAATCACACCTTCGTTGTCGATCAATTTTAATAGCGACTCATTCGTCAACCCCAAGTCTTCAGCAAGCGTCAAACCTCGTTTTTTCATTTCAGATTTTAGATTTCAAATTTTAGACTTTAGATTTTGGTTAAGAGCCTTTTCATTTCTATTCAAAACGACTACTCTATTTAAAGTTTTTCGATCTCTATCAAGATGACCTCAGGTTCTATTCAAACAAGGCCAACCTCTATCAAAAGTCGTTTCACCCTCCATCTAAGGCTATTTCAGTTGTGGTTGTAATCGCGTGATTTGCGGTGCAATCGTTACACAAATATACGGTAAATTTTAAGGAATTGTACTCCCTCTTTTTGCCTATTTTGAGTAATGTGAAACAAACGTTAAATGGTTACGTTGTTTTAGGAATAAGACTAGACGAGTATACAAAGAAAAAAGACAACAATAAAACAAGAATCACCTTTGAACACTTTTATTCAAGGCAAATACTCTGTTTTTGTTTTAAATAAATCCAGACAATTGTAAAAAGAATCATCCTTTTCAGAAGAAGATACGATGAATACAGGAGATGACAGAAGAGAAAAATAAACATTATATAACATTTCATTTAACAAAATTTGTATTATAAAAAAAACACAACAAATAGATCTCTAAAATGACCTACGGTCGTTGCGTTTCTGAAGTACGGTCGTTATGCCGCTGAGGTGCGGTCCTCGCGCCGCTGAAGTACGGTCGTTATTTTCCTAACATACGGTCCTTTTACTCGTGAAGTACAATGATTACCCCTTTAACAACCAGAGTCTAATTTTGATTTAATTTGGATTAAAATTAAATCAAAATTAGACTCTGGTCATATGATATAAAATGAGATTCGAAATAGAATTAAGATAGCATTGAATCAAAATGACGCCATTGAATTAGCCTTATAATTAGAATCGAGCATTGATCGTAAAGCCGAGACTACGCAAAGAAGGTTGCATATAACGATCTATCGAAAGGGAATTTCCTTGTGCTGAATCAGTCAGTTCCGGATCGAAAGGGGCTTTACAATAAAGCATCAAGAGATTTCTACCGGTAAAAGAGAGACGAAGGCCTTTAACAAACTTCACCCAGTTCTCTATAGGAAGATCGTAGGCCACAGAGAGTTCTCCCAAGCGCACATTCGTTGCGCTGTACACATAGTTCGTCTCAATGGAGGATCCCAACGTAAAGTAGTTTTGCGCATCAATTTGTTGTCCACTAACCCAAACGCCACCATTATCACGAGCCTCTCCGCTCCTTTCGGAAACGCCATACAAATCTAAATTGGCTTCTGTTCTCGACAAACAGATCCCTCCGAAACGTGCTCTAAGCATTAAGCCAAAAGTAAAACGTTTCCACGAATAGGTATTCGACCAACCTAGTTGCCATTTAGGATTAATATTACCCAATTTCACCGGCTCTTCTGAGCGATGCAACGTGTGATCAGGGAAAACTTTGATTTGCCCCGATTCATCTCTGACATAATCGTAGCCATATAAAGTGCCCCACTCTTCGCCATCCTTCAACGAAGAAAAGCCATATTCGGCGCCAAGATTTTGAGAAGCTTCAACCAACGATCGATTTAAAGAGAAGCTGAGACTCGATTGCCAAAGATCCTTCCCAATATTTTGACGATAGTTAATGAAAGCCTCAAGGCCTTTATTCTGCAACTGATAAGAGTATAAGTAAGAATTGTCTTTAGAAGACAGCCATTCGTTAAGATCAGTTATTGTCTTATATCCGGTCAGTGCAAACTCAACTTTATCATCAAAGAGTTTCCCATTAATGCTTAATTCATACAACTTTTTTTTATTCAATGAAGAGGTTGTAGGATGAACAAAATAAGACATTTCCGGATAATTACACTGTTCGCTATAAACGGCATTTAGACTCAAAGAAGAGAGGACCGATGATTTTAAATGAAAAACGTCCGAAAGCATAAATGACGCTGAAATACCCGTTGAGGATAATTTACTATCAGATTCAAAAAGAAGATGGTCGACTGCCGGAATATCCCAGCTTTTTTTCATCGATAACAAAAACCAATTATCATATTCAACATTAAGCATTGATGAGATGTTTCTTATTCGATTGGTTTGTTGTGAATAACTTTCAACCATTTTTCTTGGATTATCAAAATTGTATTTTACATCATCGAAAATATATTGATGCGTGAAAGAAGAAAAATCCAACTGCCCGAATAATGCAAAACGCTTAAATTTCTTCTCAAAATTTAAAGCCAATTGATGAAACGTCAAAGTATATTTATTGTCAAGATAACGATGCAATCCATAATATGGATAATTAACGCTTTCATTTTGTTCATCAGTCATATCCACCCGATCAAATCTCGATCTTGCTGTTAACGTCATCCAATCTGTAACCTTAAGCATCAACGATCCACTCAACATATAACGTTTTTTATTATTCTCATCAAGACAGCGATTGATCAACCAATAAGGATTATGAATATTCATCGTTCTATAATTTTGAAACCAAACATCCATAGGTAAACCCGTTTGAAGATCGGTCGTTGCATAATCTGTGACATATTGTGATCCGATCTTGGTTTCATTGAGTTTTTCGCCACGAGGAAAAAGATAAAGACTAGGAATCAGATTACGAGAAGAGCCTTTTTCCTTTATCTTCATATAATGTCCCGATAAATCAATTTGAAGTCGCCCATCAAAAAGATTAGAAGTATTTCTTACCATAAAATTATAACGATCGATCTCATCCTTCGGCAGTAAGTTCTGACCGTTAGCCATTCCTAATGAAGCATACGTTTGATTATATCGATTACCCCCCGAAACACTCAACGTATTCATAGCAGTAAATCCCGTTTGGAAAAAATCGGTCGGATCGTAAGCCGAGCGCGTTGTCAGCTTCTCTCCCCAACTAACCGCATCAGTGGGACTGACCGGACCATACGACTGTTGAAATTTAGGTAGCATATACACGGAGAGTTGTACATGGTCGAATGAACATAATTAACCCTCAACTTACCAACGTGACCGCGTTTGGTTTGAATCAAGATAGCTCCATTGGCCGAAAGGCTGTTGAAGACCTGCGAAGGGTCAAATCCCTTCACCACCGAAACCGATTCGATATCTTCTAAATTAACACCGGACAGGCCATCATACATCTGATAAAGATAAGGATCGGCGTAAGAACGACTAGGAGTACTAAACATTGGCATGCCATCGACAATGTACAGCGGTGTAGAACCAAAGGTTAAGGCATTTGCCCCTCTAATCCGTACATAAGGAGCAGCCCCGACCCCATTGGAGTTCGTATAAATATCCAACCCCGGAACTTTACCCGCCAAAGTATTCATCAAATGATAATCTTTTACTGTAGAAAAGTCCGATGGATGTAAAGTAACCATTGAACTCTTTTTAGTTAGCGGAATCGTATCTTGCTGGTCGGCTGATACTTGAAAAGAAAAGACGGGCAATCCTCCCACAAGCGAGAGCATCAAAAGTGCTCTTTTAATCCCAAAAGAATCTATAATGCTTTTTTTTAGGAAAGTAATGTGTTTCATTAGTTATATTCTTAAATAAATTCGGTGTACAAATTTTTACTCACAAATTGTTATTCAACAGCATCAATAACACTGCCCAATAATGAACTCACAAAAGTAATACAAATTAGAAACGAAATACCAGTAAACTATCAGTTATTTTTATTATTCAAAGGCTATAATGCAGATTTCTCCCCGGCAATAATTTGAAGATAACGCTTCTGAACCGATGGATCATCAATAGGATTTCCTAAAGCCACAATCTTTCGATCACGATCTAATAAAAAGGTACGGAAAGGAGATTCATCGGGAAAATGGTTGAGTTTATTGAGCAGATCCTCCTCATCAATACAAACCGGGAAATTAAACTGATGCACCTTCAACTGCTCCACAAGGGCTTCCCGTCTCTCGGGATGAAAGAAAAACAGGCAAGTCACTCTTCCATTCGAGAACGAACGAAGCTCATCAATGAATGCTTTCCAAGATTGCAAAGGCAAATCGTTCGTCGAGCAACACAGACGATCCAAATAAGTCACCACCGTATAGTCGGTACGCTTAATGCTATACGTGCGCACAGAATCACCTTCGAAAGATTCAAACACGGAATCGGCCGGCAGATAAACGGTCTTCCCGGTCCACTCTCGCATCAGATTGGACAATCGTCGATGTTCGGAATTCATGCAAGAAGCACAACAGACAAAGACTAAACAAAGGTATAGTAATGTTCGCATAAGATTCGAAATAATAGTGAGACACGGAAATAAAAATAGTGAGACACAAAAATAAGATTTAATCTAACAAAAAGCAAACAGAAAGCTCATAAAAAGCAAACAGAGAGCTCATAAAAAGCGAACGAAAATCTTTCTATTGATTTTTGTCTTCAGAAAATCAGGAAATGAGATCGTCAGATCTAAATCCACCAGCTTCAACCCAAAGAGGTCCTCATCTCTTGCCTTTAAATCACCCACCGGGCAAAATCCTAATAAATGAGGATTGGGTATGCTCCGAATTTGTTCTAATTTTGCGCCACATTTATTAAAGAGACCCATTATGATCAAACTACTCTGCTTAATCCCATTTTTCTCACCGGCTCTTTCTCCGGCTCTTTCTCCGGCAACTCCCGACCACAATCCGGATACCCTCTCGACTAAACAGATTAAACTGGAAGAAATCACCGTAACCGGATTCAAACAGCGGGATAATCGACTGGAAGCTCTTTCGGTATCGAACCTCAACAGTCGCTTCTTGAAGAATCATGAGATTGTCAGCGTTAAAGATCTGAGCGCTTTACTCCCTAACTTCTATATGCCCGATTACGGGTCGAAACAAAATTCGCCCATCTATATTCGTGGCATCGGGTCGAAGATTAATGCTCCATCGGTCGGTTTTTATGTCGATGGTGTGCCACACTTTGAGAAATCGGCATTCGACATCGACTTATCGGACATCAGCAATATTGAAGTCTTACGTGGCCCGCAAGGGACTTTATACGGACGTAATGCCATTGGAGGGATCATTAATATTTATACCCATTCGCCACTCGATTACCAGAACACACGACTGAAGGTGGGATATGGCAGTCGAAACGATATCAGTGTCCAACTCTCCGATTACCGCAAGCTATCGGATAAATTCGGATTGGCAGTCAGCGGACGGTATCACCATCATGATGGTTTTTTCAATAATCTCTTTTTGGACGAGAAAGCCGATCGGATGAATGAAGGGGTCGGACGCTTAGGATTGGTTTGGAAACCTAGCGAACGGTGGACTTGGAAATGGAACACCTCGTTTAACTATTCTACGCAAGGGGGATATCCTTATGGCGTCTACGACGAGAGTACAGGCGCCACTTCATCGGTAAACTACAACCGTTATAGTTCGTATCGAAGAGGGTTGTTCACCACCGGACTCAATGCTCAATATCAAGGAAAGGGATTTAGCTTAAACAGTCAAACGTCGTTTCAACAGCTCACCGATCGCCAGGGGATTGACCAGGATTTTACAACAAAAGATTTGTATTATGTGATCCTACGCATGAACCAACGGATGTACAGTCAGGAGCTGACTTTTAAATCGACTACGGAAAGTCGCTACCAATGGGTAACCGGAGTCTTTGGATTCCGACAGGAAACCAACAACCAGCTCGAGACACAATACATCAGTAAAGCGTATAGTACTCCGAAATTTTACGATATTCCCATTACAGGATTGGCACTCTACCATCAATCGAGCTATAATTTCTGGAAGGGGCTGACAGCCAGCATCGGTTTGCGTTACGATTATGAGCACGCTAAAGATCATTACGAGGCTTATCAAAAACCACTCCAGACGGAAGGAAATGGCGAACTGAAAAGCTCTTTCGATAGTCGCTTGTCGTTCAAGCAATTCACGCCGAAATTCACCTTGCAGTATCTTTTCCCGGAGAAACATCTCATCTATGGATCAGTGGCCAGAGGTTATAAAGCCGGTGGGTTTAATACGAGCTTCCAGAAAGAGGACGAGCGGACCTTTAAACCTGAATATAACTGGAATTACGAACTCGGCACAAAACTCTCTCTACTGAATGAACGGCTGACCGTTGATCTTTGTCTGTTCTATATTGACTGGCGCGACCAACAGATTGCTCAGATTGTTCCGGGAGTGGGAAATATCCAACGAAATGCCGGACACTCCGTGAGCAAGGGAATGGAATTCTCGATGATGGCACGCCCGAATAAGAATTTGCGTCTGTCATTGAACTATGGATACACGCATGCTACATTCTTGGATTACAAGAAAAACGACGAAGTGGACTATTCCGGCAATGTGCTGCCTATGGTTCCCCGTCATACGTTATCGGCCAATGTGGACTACTCGTTTTACGACTTGTTTCACGCAATTGACCGTCTGACGATTAGCAGTAACCTCACCGGAACGGGATCGATCTACTGGAATGAAGATAACAAAGCTAAACAAACGTTCTATGCGCTATTGAATATGAAGATGACAGCCGATATTGGACGAATCAGTTTGGAACTATGGAGTAAAAATTTGACAAATACCGATTTCTTAAGTTATTATTTCGTAACTTCGAGCGCTTATGCGCAAAAGGGTAAACCCTTCGCTATCGGAACATCAGTGATTTATAATTTTTAAACAAACATGATTCATCGTATCACACAACACATTAATGTCCTCAAATCAGACCAAACTTTTAATTTAGGCACGTTCTTTTTCCTTTATATTGCTCAGGCCATCCCGATGAGTTTTTTCTCCACCTCCATCCAAGTGGTGATGCGACAGGAGAATTACTCGCTATCGGCCATCGCCTTGTTGCAAATCATCAAGTTGCCTTGGATTTTGAAATTTCTATGGTCGCCAATGGTCGACCGCTATTGCAATACCTACAACGGCTATAAGCGGTGTATCATCTTTTTTGAGATCACTTATGCCCTACTGGTCTTATCGACCGGCTTTTTCAATATTGGCGATCATTTCTACCTCATCCTCGGATTGGTGATCTTAGCCTTAAGTGCATCGGCCACACAAGACATCGCCACAGATGCGCTAGCCGTTCTCTCCTTTAAGCGTGAGGACAAGAGCTTGATCAACAGTATGCAGTCGATGGGAAGCTTTGGCGGTGCGCTCATCGGTAGCGGCTTATTGCTCTTAGCTCTTCAGCACTATGGATGGAGCACGGTCGTTCCGGGATTAAGCTTATTCGTCATCATGGCGATGATTCCGCTACTATTCAATAAAAAGATTATCATTACCCCGAAAAAAGAAAGTCAACGCGCTCGTTGGAGTGATTTTATCTGGTTCTTTACTCGAAAGAGCATCTGGAAACAGATCGGCTTCTTAGTACTTTATTATTCGAGCATCATCGGCACACTATCGGTGCTTCGTCCGTATCTGGTCGACTTAGGGTATTCGATGAAGGAGATTGGAATCATGAGTGGGGTGATCGGTACGGCAGCAGCCTTTATCACCTCTTTCATTGCCGGTTTTATCGTTCGCCGGATTGGTCGCGAACGGGCTCGGTTATGGTTCTCGGTTTATATCCTACTCACCGCCCTCTACTTTATCGTACTCTCTTATGAGACCCCTAGTCGCTGGGAACTTTATCTCGGTATTGTCTTATTGTGGAGCAGCTACGGTATGGCTACCATCGTGGTCTATACCACAGCGATGGATGCCGTACGACCGGGGAAAGAAGGAACCGACTTTACCATACAAACGGTTTTAACGCATCTCAGCGGATTAGTCATGGCGGTGGTCAGTGGTGCTATAGCCGATCATTTAGGCTACAACGGACTCTTTATCTTCGAAGCTTCGCTAGCTGCCCTTTCAGTGGTTTATATTCTCGTTTTCTTCCGAAAAAAGGAAACCATAATCATATCTTCTCATGAATGCTAATTTAATAGAAAAATATAATGTGCCGGTGCCACGATACACCAGTTACCCACCGGCTAACTACTTCGCTTCTTACACCGAAGAGGCTTATCGTCAAGCCATTATCGAATCGAACGATGCTATCGATCACCGCATCTCGTTCTATATTCACATTCCGTTCTGTCGTCACCTTTGTCACTACTGCGGATGCAACTCTTATCCGATGATGAAGTCGGAGGTGGTGGACCGTTATGTGGAAGCCTTGCATCGGGAGATCGATCTTCTCCTTCCATTACTCAATCGGGAGCGTCAGGTGGCTCAGATTCACTATGGCGGAGGGAGTCCGACAGCTCTTCCCATCAGTCAGCTGAAGGAACTGAATGCTCATCTGCTTGAGGGGTTCACCACGATCGAACGACCGGAGATCGCCATTGAGTGTCACCCGGGGTATCTTAATGAGAACGATTGGCAAGAGCTGACTCAGTCGGGCTTTAACCGTTACAGTCTCGGGGTGCAAGATTTTAATGAAGCCGTTCTTAAAACGGTCAACCGACGACCGTCGTTGTTACCTTTGGAAAC
This sequence comes from Bacteroides sp. QWL-09, assembly GCF_058683585.1. Taxonomy (NCBI): domain Bacteria; kingdom Pseudomonadati; phylum Bacteroidota; class Bacteroidia; order Bacteroidales; family Bacteroidaceae; genus Bacteroides; species Bacteroides sp. QWL-09. The sequence goes on from NZ_CM178748.1 coordinate 1,305,804, forward strand.
GATCTTTACTATCCTCCGCGAGAGTGGCGCAAGCATCAATATGGACTTTCTGTATGGCTTACCTTTGCAAACGGTAGAGAGCTTTGCCGAAAGTATTAAGAAGGCCATTCGCTTATCTCCCGACCGTTTGGTCACCTTTAGCTATGCGCATGTACCTTGGGTCAACAAACGTCAGTCGATCTTAGAGAAAGCGGGATTACCGACCGGCGAGCTCAAAAGTGCCCTGTTCACTGAAGCCTCACGGCTCTTGCACGAAGCGGGTTATCGCTCCATCGGCATGGATCATTTTGTACGACCAAACGACGAACTGAGTCTGGCACTCGATACCAAACAGCTGCATCGCAACTTCCAAGGGTATTGTACGCGACGAACCACTGCTCAGGTCTATGCCTTCGGCGTCACAGGAATCAGTCAGCTACACACCGCTTATACTCAGAATACAAAAGATATTGAAAGTTATATAGAGACGGTAGAATCGGGACACTTGCCGGTCGTAAAAGGCTACACGCTAAACTCTGAAGAACAGCTGACACGTGAGGTCATTGAGAGTTTAATGTGTAATTATGTGATTCATTGGGACGAAATTGCGCAACGGATGAATACCGATCGCGCAACGTTGCAGGCAGCCACCGCATTCGACCAACAGAAATTGAAACAGTTTGCCGCCGACGGACTGATCACTTATAGCGATGAGAAGATACAGATGACTGAATCCGGATCACCGTTTGTCCGGAATGTGGCCGCTTCGCTCGATAAGCTAATGCTAAATTCGGCGAAGACGTTTTCAAAACCAATATAGATAAGAGATAAAATAAGAAATCAAAAGATCAAGAAGTTAAGAAGTTAAGAGAAAAAGAAGTCAAGAAATCAAAAGAAAAGATAGAGATAGAGAGATGGGGATAGATATAGAAACGGGGATGGGAATAGACATGAAGATGAAAACGGATATAGAAATGAAAATAGAGAGGAATGATCAACAAACGCCTGAGGTACGCCAACGTGAAGTGGTGGTGATCGGCGGGGGACTGACGGGATTAACCACAGCATTCTATGCTCTAGAACGTCATAAAGATGTAGAGGTTGTGGAATGTAGCCACCGAACAGGGGGACAAATACATTCCTTTCACGAACAAGGTTTTACGTTCGAGAGCGGCCCTAACACCGGAGTGATTTCCCATCCGGAAGTGGCCGAATTGTTCGAAGCTTTAGACCCGGATTGTCTGTTGGAGACCGCTCGTGAGAGTTCGAAGAAAAGACTGATCTGGAAAGGCCATCGGTTTCATGCTTTACCTGCCGGTTTAATGGGGGCAGTCACAACTCCACTGTTCAGTTGGTATGATAAGTTTCGCATCTTAGGCGAACCTTTTCGTGCTAAAGGAACCGACCCGAATGAGAGTGTCGGAGCATTAGCTCGCCGCCGCTTAGGAAAATCTTATTTAAACTATGCTGTCGATCCATTTTTATCGGGAGTCTATGCCGGTGACCCACTAAAGCTAGTCACCCGTTATGCCCTACCCAAACTTTATCAACTGGAACAAGTGCATGGTAGTTTCATCAAAGGGGCTCTGGCTAAAGCTAAAGCTCCCAAGAGCGAACGGGACAAACGAGCCACCAAAAAGGTCTTTTCGATGAAGGGGGGATTGGAATCGTTGGTACAGGCGTTAGCTCACCGGATTGGCGACGAGCGCATCACGCTCAATGCTCAGCAAATCATTGTTTCTCCCGACGAAAAGGGTTGGAAGGTTAGCTATAACGCTACGGATGGAGTCATGCACACGATTCGGTGTCAAAAGGTGATCACCACGGTCGGCGCGTATGCCCTACCCGATCTATTACCTTTCGTCCCGAAAGAAGAGATGCAACACATCAGCAATCTACACTATGCCCCGGTGGTACAAGTGGCTGTTGGCTTCCGGTCGACCGATGGAATCGATTATCCGGCTTTTGGGGGATTGATCCCCTCTTGTGAACAGAAAAAGCTACTCGGCATTCTGTTCCCTTCGGCTTGCTTTACCGATCGGGCGCCTGAGGGTGGTGCCCTTCATGCTTGCTTCTTAGGTGGAGTACGCCATCCGGAAATCGTAAAAATGAGCGATGAAGAGATCCGGTCACTCATTGAAGAGGGAATGACCGACTTACTTAAATATCACCCCAAGAAGCGACCGGACTTCATTCGAATCTTCCGTCACGAAAGAGCTATTCCGCAATATGAAGCCAACTCCGGTCGGCGATTAGAGGCCATCCAAAACATTCAGAAGGATTACCCGGGACTTCTTCTCGGAGGTAATATCCGAGATGGTATTGGCATGGCCGATCGAATCAAACAAGGGGTAAACTTGTCCTTGGAGTTATAATCGTAGAATCATGAAAAACATTACCATACTCATCACAGCGCCGGAGAACTACGCGATACGATTTAAAGAATCCTTAGAGCATCTGAATAGTCGTCATACCGAAGTCATTCAGACCATTAGTATTCCGACAATAATCAGCGCTACTGCCGTCGATCATCCTTCAATGCTCCACTTGATGAATCAGATCGATCAGTACGATTATATGCTGTTTGCTAGTCGGAAGGCTATAGACTCGATGAAAGAGGCGTTATCGGCCCATCCACATCTCAGACTTTCAGAGACTACGGGTTATTGTGCGGTTGGAAAAGATATTGATTATATGCACCAACAATTGCACGTAGACCCGGCATTCATCCCTGAAGAGCCCAGTCCTATGGGAATTGTACAGACCTTGGCCACTCATCCGGATCGTATGGGAAAACGAATAGCCGTGCTTGTTCCTGAAGTGATGGAGATAGAAGAACCTCCAATCGTTCCACAGTTACTAAAGGCTTTATCGGATCTCGGACTCATCGTCGATCCCATCCGAGCGTACACCATCTCTCCAAAAGAAAATAAGAGTTTAGCGACATTGATTCATGAAAAACTAATCGACTGTATTGCTTTCAGTAGTGGATCGGAGATTTATAGTCTGCTGAAGATACTGAACGCTCATCAACCTCCTCTAACCCTCCCCAAGAGTATTTCTATTGCCTGTTTCGGACCTTATACCGCTCATTGCGCCAAACTTGCAGGATTGAAAGTGGATGTCGTTGGAAAAGATTTTAGCTCGTTCGATGGGTTTGTGGAGGCCATACAAAATCACTTTTGGAATCGATAGAACTGGCGTTAAGTCACATCACGCGAGATCAGGTTTTAAAGCGGAGTTAACCGCCTAGAAAAGGTGAACCCTAAAAGTTCTTGGTCTGACTTTTAGGGTTCATTCTTTTTAAAGGCCTTTAAGAGGTCTTTTTTCCTTTAGATCTATTGCATTAGGCTATAATTGTATTAGACTGTAGCAGTGGGCTACACGGCGCTTTTTAGAATAAGGTGGCCTATAAACGAAAACGACCTTCCAATCGAATATCGTTCGAGGCTGAACCGATCATCACCTTAAACTCTCCGGGCTCGACCACCCAATTCAACGATGCATCGTATAAACCTAATTCCTCACGACCAAGTGTGAAAGTGACCGTTCGGCTCTCTCCTTTCTTTAGCGAAAGACGACGAAACGCTTTCAATTGAATAGGGGGTGTAGAGACTGAAGCGACGACATCACGAAGGTATAACTGCACCACTTCATCTCCATCCCGCTGACCGGTATTGGTCACCGTGCAAGAGACGATTTGCAAGCCTGCGCCTCGAGTCGGGCGACTGATGGTCAAATTGCTATAAGCAAATGAGGTATAACTCAGTCCGTAGCCAAAGGCGTATAATGGCGTCCCTTCTCCTTCAACATAAGCACGTTGCTGACCTTGCGAATAGTAAAGCGGCAATTGTCCGACACTACGGGGTACAGAAACCGGTAGACGACCGGCGGGATTATAATCGCCAAATAGAACATCGGCAATGGCAGCACCACCTTGTTCGCCGGGATACCAGGCATTCAACAAAGCACTCGCCTTTTCGGAAGCTAAGTTCATGTTCAACGGACGCCCTTGAATATAGACCACCACCAACGGCTTACCGGTCGCCACTAGGGCTTGCATCAATTTTTCTTGATCACCAAGCAAGTGAAGCGTTTTTCGATCGTATCCTTCGCCACAATCCATATCCGACAAGATCTGATTAGCCTCGGTAGAGACAGTCGCTGCTCCCGTATTGATATATTTGGTCTTAAAATCGCGAGCACTCGACCCTCCAACTACTAAAACCACTGCATCCGATAGGCGGGCAGCTTCCACGGCTTCCGAAATACGGCTTGTTGTCGTGTCACGAATGGCACAACCTTTGACATATCGTACGATAGTCGATTTCGATACCGCCTGACGGATACCATCGAGCACCGTCACAATCTCACGACGTTCTTGAGGCGCGGTGTAATCGCCCAACTGATTATACATCATATCAGCATTCGGTCCAATCACGGCAAGACTTCCAAGGGTTTTACTCAACGGTAATGTACCGTCATTCTTCAATAAGACCACACTCTCACGAGCAACCTCTCGAGCGAGCTCACGATGAGCAGGCTGACGGACGATTTTTTTGGCTTGTTCGGGTGAAACATAAGGATTCTCAAAGAGTCCCATTTGAAACTTCAAACGCAAGACATGGGTGACCGCTCTATCCAAATCGGCCATCGTGATCAGTCCCTCATTGAGAGCCTGAATCAGGTTCTGGCCATAGGCATTTCCACCTAAATCCATATCGACACCGGCTTTCAAGGCTAAAGAAGCCCCTTCTTTCACACTCTCGGCCACATGATGAGCCTGCGAGATGCCTTCCACACTTCCTAAATCGGAATAAAAGAAACCTTTGAAGCCCCAACGCTTACGGGCAATAGAATCAATCAGGAACTTATTCGAGGTACAGGGTACTCCGTCGATGGAGTTATAGGAGGTCATGATTGTAGAAGCTCCTTCTTCGATCGCCTTTTTAAATGGTGCCAAGTAATCGGAAAACAGTTGATGAGTGCCTACATTGGCTCGTTCGCCATTATGTCCGCCTTCCGGAATACCATAGGCTGTGAAGTGTTTTAGGGTCGAAAACAGGTGCTGACCATCATGAGAAGAATCGCCTTGCATGCCTTTCATGAAAGAAACACCTAACTTGGACGTTAACACCGGATCTTCTCCGAAGGTTTCTTCCATGCGCGACCATCTCGGTTCACGGGCAATATCGAGTACCGGACCATAGCCAATATTTGCTCCTTGTAGGCGAGCTTCCAAAGCAATGGTCTCTCCCACTCGATACATCAAGTTTTCATTCCAAGTGGCCGCTTGTCCCAAAGAGGTCGGAAATACAGTCGTACCAATGGCCATGTGTCCGTGGGGACATTCTTCGGCAAATAGAACAGGAATACCTAAACGCGTTTCTTCGACCGCATATTTCTGTAGAGCATTCAATGCTTTAGCCGACAGCTCCGGATTTAATCCGGTTTCCAAGGTTTTTTGCGTCCAAGGATCGGCACGCAAAACGGCCCAGAACGATCCCAAAGGCCTCTTTTTCATGCGCTCCTTATAAAGTTCGGAAGGCACAACTCCTTTGTTCGTCTTCGTGTACATCTCCCAACCAAGCGGGCAACAAAGTTGACCGACTTTCTCTTCTATAGTCATCTGACTTAATAGATCGGAGATACGACTTTCAATTGGTGCTTTAGGTTGTTTATATAGTTTTTGCTGAGCATGTACCGAGGTCAGCGTACAAACGCCTAATAAGGCAAGTCCTAAAGTCTTTTTCTTTATCTGCATCATTTTATGCCTTTGTATTTACATCATTTTATGCATTTGTATCTGCATCATTTCTTAAGATTAAAACTAAAAGCTAACGGTTCATTCTTCAAGTTCTTGGGCAATCGCACGATCACTTTATCCCCTTTAACACGATAAGAAACCCGCTTGTTCCCTTTCAGAAGAGTCATGCGACCGCTAGGAATATTTCCGGTCCACTCAATGGTTTGAGGTAAGTTTTCATTCTCTGCCAAAGCGTAAATGGCATAAAGCGTCTTCTGATTCTTATCGGCAGTAAACCAAACCTGACCATCATGATAATTAGGCGTAATTCGAGTGTTGTAGATTGCACGGCCATTGTGACGTAACCACTCACCGATGACATGAAGTCTCTGGCTCACGCCTTCTTCGATGATGCCTTGAGGTGTCGGACCAACTCCCAACAAAAGAGCTCCTCCTTTTGCCGTAATCTCAGTGAGCATATTAATCACTTTCGTAGGCGATTTAAAAGGTGCATTGGGTACCCATCCCCAGTCATTACTCAACGTGATACAGCTTTCCCAAGGATGACTCAATTGCGTCTCAGGAATACCACGCTCTGGGGTTTGATAATTCTCGTTCTTACCGCGAATACTACGATCGACTACAATCAATCCCGGTTGATTCTGACGCGCTTTAGCTACAATATCATCAATCTTAATATCTTGTTTCGGAGCAGCGACCCAACCACCATCGAGCCAAAGGATATCAAAGTGTCCATAATTCGACATCAGCTCATTGATCTGATTAGCGGTGAAGTCTTGATAGTTCTTCCACCAATCGGGATGACGCTCAATCTTATAATTGACATTCCGATTAGGAGTTGCAAAATAAGGATTCCAGTAATACTCGTAATGCCAATCCGGCTTAGAGAAATAACAACCAATCATGAAGTCTTTCTGTCTAAATGCCTCAAAGACGTGACGAGCGACATCCTTACGTGAATCGTTACGGAAAGCATGACGGGCAATGGAAAAATCGGTGTATTTCGAATCGAACATACAAAAGCCATCATGATGCTTCGTCGTAAAGATCATATATTTCATTCCGCCATCTTTCATGATATCGGCCCATTTTTCAGGATTAAAAGCGGTAGGATTCAACGAATCTTTCAATCCGAAATACCACTTCTTATACGCTTCATAAGAAAGGTTCTTCTTACGAGAGATCCAATCGACATCCTCCGAACAAATAGACCATGACTCCACAATACCGGGAACAGAATAAAGTCCCCAATGGAACAATACGCCAAACTTCAAGTCTTGCCACTGATCTAACTTCTGGAGCACACCTTCATCAGTAGGCCACTCATAGCCATCCGATCGTTCGTGCACAAACCCTTGCACTTCCTGACCAAAACTTAATAAAGGCCATATTGAGAAGCACAACATCAAAATAATCGTTTTAATTTTCTTCATGATATAAATTAGATAGTTAATAGTTTAAGAGTAATATATAATAAAACAAATCATTTAAAATCCCATGCGAAAGATCATATATATGAGATTAAACAAACACAGAACTTTTGCTTTTACAAAAATTAAAAATATAATTTAAAGAATCAATTTTCATAACTATATTTAATAAGAAAATCGTCTTTAATACGATTCTATAAGCAGAATCTGAAAAAAAGAGAGTCTAGCAAATGCCAGACTCTCTAATTATTTATTCATAAATATACCTAACCTAGGGTCAGATCATTCTTAGATTTTACTTACCAGCACCCCACTCTGGAGCATTTTTGTCAGCCCATAGACGTTCATCATGCAAAACTTGATTATATAGTCCATCAGCTGTCGGAGTCAAACCTTGACGTTTGAAAGCTTCAATTTTGAGAGGTCCCATCTTATCTGTATCGGTAACAGTTCCTGTTGGGAAACGACGAGGAATTTTTGCAGCCGGAACTTCAGCATATTGCTTACGTGGTAAGATTGTTGAGTTAAAGCTTGGGTATCCAGAACGACGTGCTGTTACATACTGCTCATTTGGATAAAGAGTAAAGTGTAACATTTGTTGCAAATAGATTTTCTCTAATTTTTGGCTTGCAGTACCGGTAAAGTCGTATTCTGCTCCATTAAGCATAGCGTCGATCTCACCATCCTTCAAGTCAATAGCTCCTTCATTAGAATCATAGCCAAAACAACCAGCTACATTACTATAGTAAGCAACTTGATTCAATTTAGCCAATTTATCATATTCTTGAACAGATAATCTTAAAGCTTTTTTATAGAAGTTACTAGCATCAGTTTCACGACCAGACAACATTGCAAACTCTGCCAAATAAAGGTTAACCTCCGCAGAACTTAAATACATTCCATACCAAGGACGATCATTGGTCTTGAACGTATAAGCATCACCAGGTAATGTTGAACTCTCTACTTGAGCTGCAGCAGTATATGTTCTACCAATTAACATCATTTGATTTAAAGTAGAGAAAACGGTATATTGTTTAGGGTTTTTACCATCTTTGTCGTACAAAGTCAATTCAGATGCTGCATTTGGATAGCTTGATGGGAAATACCATTTATGTTTTCCTGTAGCATCGTTACTAGCCATCCAATCTTCTGTCATACCATAGTAACGTACCCATGGTTCTCCAAGGCCACCCCATTTTTCAAAATGCTTTTTACCATCAGTTCCAACAGTATAAACTACATTCTTTTCTATAAAATCCGGGATACTCTTACCTGCATCATAAAATCCTTGAATAACTTTTGAGTTCCAGTTATTCTTCTTATAAAAGAATCTAACACGAGGGTCGAAGTTTTTGATCATCAAATCAACAACGGTCTGACTACCGGCACATCCAGAGAATCCGTTACTCCAATGATAAATATAATCATTTCTTCCGTCATTTGTTGTGGTCAGCATTTTATTAAACAAGACATCATCTTCAATAGAATTGAGGTAACCACATGTCGCATTTTCCACATCAGAGGCTATTGCCTTAGCTTTAGTTGCGTTTTGATTTAACAATCGAACAGCGATACGAAGTTTTAAAGAGTTAGCAAATTTTGCCCATTTATCAACTTTTCCTCCATATACAACATCTTGCGAACTAATCATACGTGCATTAGCCGTTGTAAAAACGGTAATTGCTTCATTGAGATCAGTTATCCAAAGATCGTATAACTGTTCAAGAGGATCGTAAGGAGCAGTAACTTCACCACCAAATTTCTTTTTACAAGCCTCAAGATATGGAATATCACCATATAAATCTGAATCAAAAAGGCCTAAGTAAATTGTTAGTATTTTTGTTGCCGCTACATAAGGCATATTAATAGCCTTATCCTCTGCTTTATAAGATGGTTTATTCATGATATCCTCCATCTCACGAACAACACGAAGAGTCTTGAGATATTGAGAACCTTTATCACCTGTAGCCGTTAAAGTCAAAATAGACTCTGAAGCACCTCCCGAAGAAATGCCCATTCCCGACCAAGAATACATCATTGGTGCATTATAGAAATACTCCAAATAACCTTGAGGCTCAAATTTATTTACAGCCTCTGCAAACAAATAACTGATATTAGGAGTTACAACAGCCGATTTATCCTGATTTAAAGTAGCAAATTCGTCACGGCAACTACTTAAGGAAAGTCCCCCTAAAATCAAAGCAGCTAACACCGATTTATTTAATTTCATATAATTCATTTTTATTAGATTAGAATGAAGCATTGATAGTAAAAGTATAACTTGCAGTATACGGACTTACAGAACGGATCATAAATTGCGATGCTTGAGTTCCGCGAAGAGATTCCGGATTAAAGTTGTTCGGCAAAGAATTTAATAAATAGCCCAAATTTCTTCCTGTTACCGATAAACTCAATTTTGAAGCCCCTATTTTACTTGCAATAGAATTAGGTACACTATAATTTAAAGTGACCTCGCGAAGAGCGATGTAATTTAACTCATGGAACCAATCATTGTTTTTCATAACAGAGGCACGTCCCCAAGAGTTATTCCAATAGTTCCAAGAAGAAGCATGTTGAGGATCAACAATACCTCTTTCATATAAAGAGCGATAAGTTTCACCATCTGCGGCTATCGTATAAGTTCCAGTTGGAGTATTAATTGTTTTACCACCTGGCATTAATGCTTCAGGGATAATACCATCGTCATAAGTTAAACCATCCCAGATAGAAGTATAGGTCATACCACCGTGTTCAGCACTAGTACCCTTCAATGAATTCTTAAGATAGCCATATGATGTACCGTAGTGTGAACCATAAATAGCAACCATACCACCAAATCTCATATCAGTAGCGATACGCAATGTCCAGTTCTTATATCTAAGAGACGTGCTCACACTTCCCAAGAAGTCAGGTTGAATAGAACCAACTCCTTTTTCAACTCCAGAACGAGTGTAGTATACTGTATGGCGACCATTGTAAGAAGCTAATTCTAAAACAGGAAGCCCTGTCTTTTCGTCATAAATAGGAGTAGCATCGGAACGTAATGTACCATATTCACCACCAACTTCAGCTACAGAAGCAATACGGAAGTTACCATAATTAGACATACCTGTCAAATTGATGAAATTAGTAACATCTGGATGTAAACTTATAATTTTTGACGTATTCTTTGTATAAGTGAAATTTAAATCCCAAGTCCAATCTTTCGTTTTAATAGGAGTGGCATTCAAAGCCAATTCAAGACCTTCGTTTTGAATATTACCAGCGTTTACATATTGAGAAGAGAGTCCCGAAACATTAGGTATATCAATTTTCATGATCTGATCTTTGGTATTTTCCTTGTAGTAAGTAAAGTCAACGCCCAAACGATTCATAAAAAATCTCCAGTCCAATCCAACTTCCCAAGAGTTTTTACGTTCTGGTTTAAGATTATTATCATAAGAAGTCGTAGGAATATCCAATGAATAAGTATCACCATTATTCGTTGTAGAAGTATACAAATTATAGCTTGAATTTACAAGGTAAGAATTGGTATCGTTACCTACTTGCGCCCATGAAGCACGTACTTTAGCGAAGCTGATCCACGAAGGAAGTTCATCTCTAAAAGTTTCATGAATCAACCATGATCCAGAGATTGAAGGATAAAAATAAGAATAATTACCGTGTCCATCAGCATAAACCAAAGATGAAGACCAGTCATTACGGCCTGTTACATCTAAGAATAATTGATCCTTCCAACTCATTCCGACTTGTCCGGCAACAGATAAGATTCTCTTTTCACCAGCAATCACACCTGAATAATTTGGCGTTTTCTTAGAGTTAGCAATAAAATACTGACCAGGAACAACAAGACCTCCATTAGTACTTTCAGACATTGCCTTTTCGAAATTATTATAATACTCTCCGCGCAAGAATCCATTTAAACTAAAATCACCAAAAGTCTTGTTTACTAAAAAGTTAGCATTTAAATTTGTTTGTTCTTTCGTATAAAGTCCCATACTATAAGAACCGCCTTCGTTAGCGTATCCGCTACCAAGTGCTTTTCCTTCATTTCTTTTGTAGAAGTAATTATAGTTACCCTCTACAGTAAATTTCAACCATTTAGTTAAATCGGCTGTTAATTTTAAAGAAGGACGTACCATGGTTTCCTTTTGAGTATATGAGGTTTCAAATACACTCCACCAAACGCTACGACCTGGAGCAAGTCCGTATTCATCACCATAATCAGAAGAAGCTAACCCACCGTGAGTTCCTTTATAGCGCGTTCTCCAATAACGGCTATCATACATTCTATCCCATGTTCCATCGATAAAGTTCTCTCCAAAGTTCGTAAAACCACCTTGCTTAGGATTTGAATTAGCAAAACTAAAAGCAGCTTCAACTTCAACGTCCTTAGTAATTTTATGAGAAATCTTAGTCAATAAAGACAAGCGTTCAAAACTGTTGTTTGGAGTATTTCCTTCGGCATGTTTGTACGAGATAGATCCATAAAATGAAGTTATTTCATTACCTCCTTTTACAGAAACATTCGTATTGGTATTAAACCCATTGTCAAAGGCATCAACAAAGTTGTTTTTATATGGTGAATAAGGTACTATTGAATAATCATAATATTCAATATCTTGTCCATCAAACTTTGGCCCATAAGAGTAAATACCTCCCGATGTTAAAGAGCGCTCTCCATTTTGATTTAAGTAGAAAGAGTTGGTGTCCTGAGCATTGTTTGAAGACTTATAGTTGTTAAAGCCAGACATGTATCCTCTACCACGTTCATTTTGGAAATCTGGTCCACCATAAACATGATCTACACCAAAGGTTTGAGATACGTCGATACCAAGACCTTTTTTCCCTTTACCACTTTTTGTTGTAATAACGATTGCACCATTCAATCCTCTTGATCCATACAAAGCTGTAGCTGCAGCCCCTTTCAAGACAGATACAGAAGCAAAATCATCAGGATTAAGGTTCTTCAACTCATTACCCCAGTCGGTGTCATTTGTACTCCAATCAGCATCACCCACTTTTACAGCATTATCAAGTATCACACCATCAATAACGTAAATTGGCTGGTTGTTGTTACCTAAAGTAGAAGCTCCACGAATCAAAATCTTCGAAGAGCCAAACAATCCACCATCACCCGATGAAATATCAACACCGGCAACCTTTCCTTGCAAAGCAGATACAGGGTTCACCAGATTTGTGTTAAGATCATCACCTTTAATCTCAGTTACAGCATATCCTAATGCTTTAGTTTGGCGTTTCACACCAAGAGCTGTAACTACAACCTCGTCTAGTGCTTGAGCATCATCCTTTAAAACAATGTTTAAAGATGCTCCAGTCCATTTAACTTCTTGAGTCACATAACCAACAAAAGAAACTTGAATAATTGAGCCGGGTTTAACATTGCTCAAAGAAAAATCCCCATCCATTCCTGTAATAGTTCCGTTTGTCGTTCCTTTGACTACTACGGAAGCACCGATAACAGTTTCTCCATTAGCATCTTTCACAACACCGGTACAAGACCCCTTTTGCTGTGTGATTTGGACATCGGCCATGCCGAAATCAGAAACTGCGTAAGCCATTCCTGTAGATGAACTCATAAGGAATAGCAGCATACTTACAGACTTAAAACGTTTTAGCATAATAATGATTTTAAGTTACTTAATAAAAGCATTTATATAAAGAAGGAGTTTATGCTTCCTTCTCTCTTTTTACGGAGGCAAATATATATAATATATAAATAACACAAAACGTTTTATTAATAGAAAAGAAAACAATTTAACGCTTTTTAATTTTTTCAAAAAAGATGAATAAATAACAAAACTTACCCCTTACAAAACAATTTTAGCATTATTTATGCAAAAAACATAATCATAAGTCAAAATATAGGCATTTAAATAAACGATATTTAACAAACAAATACTAACTCAAAAAATAACAAAAATGTTAAAATAGCAAAACAAAGCGCCAATCCATGTTAACATATTTCATAATAACACAATACCGAAATAGTATAATATCAGTTCATTATCAAAAGAGTACATCACTATGAACAAAGCTAAACAGCATCAGCATGTAATAAAAGCATTTTTCATACCACACAAAAAGGATAGAAAACATGTCAAAAGAGAAGAAAAACGATCAAAAAAAGAGGTTCAAGAATGGAGTTAAACAATATTAATACAAAATATTTATAAAAATTATCTATTACTTTTACCGACAACTTTATATGTTTAAAAAACTCTTTTCTAAAATAACTCAATGAATAGAGTAACTATTTACATTAATAAAAAACATCAAAAATGAAAAAGAAAACATCAACACTTGTATTAGTCAGCTTACTTTCGGGCAGTTTGTTATTCAGCTCTTGCATCGGTTCGTTTGGCTTATTCAACCATTTAAAGACATGGAATCAAAACATTAGTGACAAGTTTGTAAATGAGTTGGTTTTTTTAGCATTGCACATTGTTCCAGTATATGAAGTCGCCTATCTTGCCGACGTATTAGTTATAAATTCTATCGAATTCTGGAGCGGATCCAACCCTATGGCGAATATTGGAGATGTAAAGAAGGTTAAAGGAGAAAGTGGAGATTATTTAGTTACCACTCTTGAAAACGGATATTCAATTACTAAAATTGGTGAAAAGCAATCAATAGAACTTATTTATCAACAAGAAGACAATACTTGGAATGTCGTTTCAAATGGCGAGAGCACTAAGCTTCTAAAAATGAACAATGATGGTACAGCAAATCTATATTTGCCAAACCAAAAAGAAATGACCGTGACGTTAGATGCTCAAGGCATAATGGCAGCAAGACAAATCACATCGAATGGCATTCTATTTGCCGCTCGCTAAAAGTTAATCAAAGCTTCTTTAAGAGTTTGCATAGAACTCAGAAATAAAATAGGAGGAAAATAAAATTTATTTTCCTCCTATTTTATTATTCGATCACAGAATAAGCCACGTATAATGCTTAAAAAAAATGAAGAGCATTGCATCAATCAAGGCGAAGCTTTACCAACAAAGAGGGTTGTTTCAAGCAGAAAAACCCTCAGACCACCGCATTAAAAAGGATAACCTACTGCAAAGTGAAAAGCAAAATCTCTCTTAAGATTAGGATGAAAGATGGGATATCGATCGCGACCGCTTTCATAAAGTGGATTAACAGCTTTCATACCTCCATCAAACCGTAGAATAAAGAAATCCAAGTCTAACCGCAATCCCAACCCGTATGCCATAGCAATCTGTTTATAAAACGTATTAAACTTAAAAACGCCACCTGGTTGATTCTCGTAACTACGAATGGTCCAAATATTACCGGCATCAATAAAAGCGGCTCCTTGAAATTTCCAAAACAAACGACTCCGGTATTCAATGCTCGCATCAAATTTGATATCACCCGATTGATTCAGCTGAATACCATCACCGGGGAAAATTCCGGGTCCTAGACCACGAACGGTCCACCCCCTTACACTATTAGCTCCACCGGAAAAGTATTGTTTCTCAAAAGGGATCGTCTTGGCATTTCCATAAGGAACAGCTACCCCAACTCCAAAATGAAAAGCAAACGAATTACGATGATCTATCCGTATATTCTTCGCAAAGTCAAATTCCCCTTTCACATACTGAGCATAAGGAATTCCCAGGATAGCATACTCTCCATCACTATTCTTATGCATCCGTATAGCTTTCGAAAAAAGATACATCAGATTACCGGCAGACTCAATATTAAATCTTATCGAATAAGAATTGGAGGTCAACGTATTATTAACAAGGTTCGTCCCGCGACTATTATAATTATAATTATACCCCATACGTATAATGAGACGATTCCGATAGTTATATTGGAAGATGGAATTCTGGCCTTTATTAATGTAGTCCTCTTCAAATTTATCAGAGATCCATGGCAAATATAAAAAGCCAATATCCATAAGATCGACACGATGATGAATACGTTGGCGCTGAGACCATTTATAACTCAACGAAGCTGAAGCCATCGTTCTAGAAAACTCCGGGCGCAATTGGTAATTATACTGCAAACCCAATTCCGTTGTCGCACGGATATTCCGCCTATAGTCCGAAGATAAGAAAGGAAACAAGAAATTAGGGAAATTAATACTAGACTCCACAGCATACTCCGTATAATTATTGTTTCCATAACCGGCTTGTAATCCGGATATGGCCTCATAAGCCCCACGAAACTTAATCATAAAAGTCTCAGACCCCTTGAATAAGTTCCTATTTTGGAAAGAGACCGATGCCGCAGCACCTAAATCACCTGCAGAGTTTGTTCCTTCCACTTCAAAAGCAATCGACTTATGCTTACTTTTAGTCAGCAGCACATAACAGCTTAATGCATTTGAATCCTTCTGAGATTCGAAAAAACGAATATTAGTATATTTCAACGCAGACAAACGCCCAAAGTTAGAGTAAGTACGCTGCACATCCCGAGCCTTATATAAATCGCCAACCGAAAAACGCAAATTATCGGTTAGCACTTTAGGACGTAAATACAATTTCTCATTGTAATAAATAGGATATGACTTATAGTGAATCGAATCATTCACCTCAATACCAGCTAACGCCGATGATTTAAGAACCTCATAGTCGGTTATAAAACTAATCTGATCAATCGTATATTGCTTATGAGGTTTTGCCGTATCGGCTGCGAATGCCTTATACCCCTGAAGATGCAAAGTCAAATCGACTAATTTAGTCTGTCGCACCGTATCAGCAATATAAGTCATATAATCCTTATTAAACTTATAATATCCCATCTGCAACAATTGGTCAGAAACCCGTTGCCGCTCAGCATCCAACACATTAACATCAAAAATCATACCATCTTTCAATAAGCTGGCAGCCGAATCTGCTTTCAAAATTTGTGCGATATTCTCATCATCGACTATGCGTTTGACACGACGAACGATATATGGATCGCCTGCTTTTACCGAATAGCACAGTTTAATTTTCTTTCTTTTCTTTTGCTCAGAAACAGAAACCGTCGCTCCCATATATCCCATATTTCGAACAGCCTTAGCAATTTCCTGTTGAGAACGTTGAGATTCATTCAAATCGTAAATCACAGGCTCATCCCCCATGCGGCGAAGCGTTCTATTGATCCAACGAGTAGAGTCGCGCCCAGAAAGGTTGTAAATGTATAATTGAGTTTTAAAAAGACTAAACCATTTAGCATTCGGATTCTGCCGAAGATAAATCATCAAAGATGAGGGCTTTACATTTTTATTGTCCGTCTCAATCCGGACATCATCCAATAAATAAGAACCTTCCGGAACATATTTAGTTGCGGAACAAGAGAAGAGAGAGAGTAAGACTGTGACAGTAAAAAAATAAAGAAGTCTTTTCTTCATATATACGGTTAATCTAATCGCCTTAATAGTTTCAAAACACAAAGATAATTCTTATTTCTTGCTAAAAAAAACTATAAGATTAAATTAACAACTCCAAGGCTATTTCCTAAAAGATCAAGGCCACCCGTTGCCTTGAATGAATGTGAAACATCAACTCTCAGAGAACCCAGCGACAAGAAACCTCGGTAAAACAAGCAAATTATCAAGAATTCTTTATAGCTTTGTCCTAAATATAAGAAAGAGGATAATGGCATTAAGTAAAAATAAGATAAAGTATATTCGTTCATTAGAACAAAAAAAGAGTCGCAAAGAAGAAGGTATTTTTTTAGCAGAAGGCCCCAAATTAATAGGAGACCTTCTACCCTATTTCCATTGTCGCCTGATCGCTGCGACGCCTCAATGGATAAAAGACAACCCTAACCTACGAGCCGATGAGATTATCGAGGCCACTCCCGATGAATTATCACGAGCTAGCCTTTTAAAAACACCGCAACACGTACTTGCTCTCTTTGAGCAACCACAACATACTCTAAACGCGGAAGCCATTTCCCAGAAACTAACGATTGCATTAGATGACATTCAAGATCCGGGCAACTTAGGCACAATTATTCGTTTAGCCGATTGGTTTGGCATAGAGAACATTATTTGCTCCTCAAATACAGTAGACGTTTATAATCCCAAAGCCATACAAGCCACAATGGGAGCCATAGCACGCGTAAAGGTACATTATACCCACTTGACCGACTTCATCAAAACCCTAGGTGAAACACCAATCTTTGGAACTTTCTTAGAAGGAGAAAACATCTATAACCAACCCCTCCCAAATCATGGAATCATCATCATGGGAAACGAGGGAAATGGAATTAGTAAAGAAATAGAAGAATGGGTCAACCATAAATTATATATCCCCAATTATCCACAAGAGCGGGCCACTTCAGAATCACTAAATGTAGCTATAGCTACCGCAGTTGTCTGTGCCGAGTTTCGCCGTCAAGCTTCATTGAAGTAAAATCAAAAGGAAAAAACAGATAAGCAACCATCGTCTGGTCGTTTAAGATCAAACGATCGACCATCTCCTTATTAGAGTCGGTGAGATGAGAGAAAACCGCTTTTTGATGGGTAAATAATGATGAAACCACCGCTATGAGGGTTTCATCATTATTTATATTAGGACTTGCAGGTAATATAACGATCACACCAGGGTGCCATTCAACCGATTCCACTTCATCATCCAAAGCAAAAACGGCAGCAACCCTCCCTATGTCATCAACCGACACACCTGATTGTTTAAAAAAACCTCTATCAGGAATATAGATATAATGCGCTGCAAAATTCTTCATCACAATCTTCGATCTACCGTCTCGTCGGTTGAACAACCCGCTGTTGTCGGTTGCGCTGTGAGCGCTGACGCTCCAGACGTTGATTTTCGATACGTCGCTCAGTGGCAACTTGTTCAGGACTCTTATCCGTTTGAATCACGGTACGATTACGATTGAGTTCGCCCGGGGCCACCCGCTGTTGATTGCCAATCGGTTTAACGTTGGGACGAATTGAATCCGACGTTTTTCTGATAGAATCTTTCTTTACCGTAGTCGTTTTAAACGAATCACGAGCACTTGAAAGCGAATCGTTACAATGATAACGAACCAAACGAATATCATTAACTAAAAGAGATCCGGTCGTTTTATGCCTTTTAGATAGGAAAATAAAACCACGCAATTCTTTTATTGACCCCAATGAATCGGCATATAACTTAATCGTTCGTTCCCCAGATTTAGCAATCTGTTCCGTACGAGTCACCACACTATCATTCTGGAAAACAAACTGCATATTAATAATTGCACGACGAGTGGTATCAATCACAGGATCGATAAAACGATAATTCGCCGTCCACACCAAAGTATCACGATCTTTAAAGTTCGTATCGGTTGGAATTGTAAACGTATAACTATTATTAAGCTCAGAAGCCGTCAGACGAATAAAACGCTGAGCTCCCCAAACATCAATACTATCGCCAGGCTCAGTCACAAGAGGTCGCTTATGCCGCATGGCCACAAGATGATTGATCTCATCCTGCTCCGCTTTCATCCGTTTAGATAAACGCTCATAAATTTTCGTCAACACCAATGTATTACGGGTATACCAGACCATTGAAGAATCAAACTGAGCTTGCGTAATTCCATGTTCTTTAAACACCGCATTCAGATATACAGCTTTTTTATAATTATCTTCATACGACAAGTTATCACCCATAGCTTTCGCCAAGTGATAATCGTATAAAAAATCCTCTATCTTCGATTCCGGAATGATATTATCAGGACGCTTCACCTCACAAGAGACTAAGGACAGAAGCAACAAGCTTACAAAAACTATCGGGAATCGAGAACGTACTTTCACCATTTACTTACTCTTTTTATCAACAAAGTGACAAGATTCATTTAAATATTTGCTATAAAACAAAAGTAGAGCAATGATACCGCAGCTAATCGCAGCATCGGCAAAATTGAAGATCGGACTAAAGAAGACGAAATGATCTCCCCCGATAATCGGCATCCATGAAGGCCAGTTGGTTTCAATGATAGGGAAATAGAACATATCGACCACCTTACCATAAAACCATGTTGAATACCCGCCACCTCCAGGCATAAAGCTAGCGATTTGAGAATGAGTACTCTCATTGAAGATGACTCCATAGAACACGCTATCAATAATATTTCCTAAAGCTCCCGTAAGGATCAGAGAAATACATACGATGTAACCCGTTTTTAGTTGTCTCTTGACAATCTTGTATAAATAACGTCCAATCAGTACGACTGCAACAATACGGAATAAGGTCAAGAACAATTTTCCAAAAATCTCCATACCAAAAGCCATACCGTTATTCTCGGTAAAATAGATATAGAACCAATCGGTCACATGAATACTTTCATGCCAATACATATGCGTCTTAATCCAAACTTTAATAAGCTGGTCAATGATCAGAACCGAAAAAATAACAAGTAAAGCAATATTTCCCTTAGTCAGTAGCTTTTTCATGTGTAATAATCGTTATAAAAACAAAGACATAAAGATGTAAAACACCGGAATGCGGAGCTTTACATCTTCATGTCTTTACAGTATTAAAATTCATTTACCTTTTACCACCGTTCTTTGCTTCAATGCTCAATGTCGCATGAGGCACAGCACGTAAGCGTTCGGCTGGAATCAATTTGCCGGTTTCACGACAAATGCCATACGTTTTATTTTCAATTCGTACAAGTGCAGCTTGTAAACCCTGAATAAACTTCAACTGACGTTGAGCCAATTGAGTCGTTTCTTCCTTTGAAAGAGCATAAGCACTGTCTTCAAGAGTTTTATAAGTTGGCGATGTGTCATCGGTATTATTACTATCCAATCCCATCAAACTTCTCTTCAATTGATCGTAATTACGCTGAGCAACTTCTAGTTTCTCCATAATAATGGCGCGGAACTCTTCTAATTCCTCGTCTGAATATCTAGTCTTCTCTCCCATAACCTTAGGTGTTTAAAAAGTGTATTAAATTTATGCTTTAATCACCTTGACGAATAATGAAAAATCATCAAAGCTAAGTTCCACACCGTCGACCACTTCATCAACTAAGTCGAATCCATCGGATAAAGCGAGAACTTGGTTACAAATATACTCTTTATTTTCAATTACCGCATCATCTGTTTGAGGATTTTTTGACAACTCAATCTTGATTTTATCGGTAATTTCAAATCCGCTAGACTTACGAATATTTTGAATGCGATTCACCAATTCACGGGCGATACCTTCACGACGAAGTTCTTCGGTGATCGTCACCTCCAAAGCTACAGTCAGCTTACCTTCATTGGCAACCAACCATCCCGGAATATCCTCACTGAAAATCTCAACATCCGAAGCCTCAACAACAGCTTCAACGCCATCAAGATTGAGCGGATAAGAGCCATTCTTTTCAAGTTCTGCAATAGCCTCTTGAGACAGTTCAGCCACAGCAGCCGCAACCGCCTTCATTTGTTTACCAAACTTCGGACCGAGCTTCTTAAAATCACATTTTACTTTCTTCACCAAGACTCCGGCAGCACCGTCAACGAAACGAATCTCTTTCACATTCACCTCATTTTCAATCAATGCGCGAACAGCCTCTACATGCGACTTCTGTTCGTCACTAACCACAGGAATCATAATACACTGTAGCGGTTGACGTACTTTAATGTTCACCTTACGACGCAAAGCAAGTACCATGGATGTCACGTCTTGAGCCATCTTCATACGAGCCTCAAGGTTTGCATCAATAAGAGCCTCATGACACTCAGGGAATTTAGCCAAGTGCACCGATACCACAGAATCACGACCGGTAACTGCGATCAGATCAGAGTATAAACGATCGGCATAGAACGGAGCGATAGGCGCCATCAATTTAGCCACCGTCTCCAAGCAAGTATATAGCGTCTGATAAGCCGACAGTTTATCTTGAGTAAACTCACCACCCCAGAAACGTTTACGATTCAAACGCACAAACCAGTTCGATAAGTTATCATTCACAAAATCAGAAATCAAACGACCAGCCTTAGTCGGCTCATACTCATTATAACAAACGTCGACTTCTTTCACCAACGAGTTCAGTACAGAAAGCACCCAACGGTCAATCTCAGGACGATCATTCATTGGCACATCAGCCTCTTTATAATCAAATCCGTCTACATTGGCATAAAGAACAAAGAACGAATACGTATTATATAAGGTACCGAAGAACTTACGGCGAACCTCTTCTATACCTTCAACATCAAACTTCAAGTTATCCCAAGGCGAAGAGTTGGTAATCATATACCAACGCAACGGGTCAGATCCGTATTTCTCGATCGTCGTAAATGGATCCACCGCATTTCCCAAACGCTTAGACATCTTATTACCATTCTTATCGAGCACAAGACCATTAGAGATCACCGCCTTATACGACACGCTATCGAACACCATAGTTGCAATGGCATGAAGTGTAAAGAACCAACCACGGGTTTGATCCACCCCTTCAGCAATAAAGTCAGCCGGATACACCTCACGTCCATCCAACAACTCCTTATTCTCAAACGGATAGTGAATCTGTGCATATGGCATCGCACCCGAGTCGAACCAAACATCAATCAAGTCCGTCTCACGCTTCATCGGTTTACCTTCTTTAGAAACCAAAACGATATCATCCACATACGGACGATGCAAATCGATCTTATCGTAATTATCGGCAGCATAGTCGCCCGGTACAAATCCATTCTCTTTGTATGGGTTAGAAGACATCAAGCCTGCAGCTACCGCCTTTTCGATCTCATGATATAATTCTTCAACCGATTCGATGCAGATCTCCTCGCTGTTATCTTCAGTACGCCAAATAGGTAACGGCGTACCCCAGTAACGCGAACGGCTCAAGTTCCAATCGTTCAAGTTTTCCAACCATTTACCAAAACGACCCGTTCCGGTAGATTCCGGTTTCCAATTGATCGATTGATTCAACTCCATCATACGTTCCTTACAAGCCGTAGAACGAATGAACCAGCTATCCAACGGATAATAAAGCACCGGTTTGTCCGTACGCCAGCAATGAGGATAATTGTGGACATGTTTCTCGATCTTGAAAGCCAAATTAGCCGCCTTCATCATCATACAGATGCTCACGTCAAGCGATTCATCTTGATCGGTCAACTGCGGATCGTATGCATTCTTCACAAAACGACCGGCAAACTCTTTATATAATTCAACGTTTACACGCTCTTGTACAAACGCCTCATCTAACTCATCAATAGCGTAAAATTTACCCGTTAGATCGACCATCGGACGAAGTTCTCCCTTCGTATTGATCAATTGTAACGGTGGTACACCGGCAGCTTTAGCCACCTGAGCATCATCAGCACCAAAAGTTGGAGCGATATGGACAATACCCGTACCATCTTCAGTCGTCACATAATCTCCCGGAATAACGCGGAATGCACCCTCACCCGGATTCACCCATGGCATGAGTTGTTCATATTCCATTCCGACAAGGTCAGTCCCTTTATATTCGGCAACCACCTTAAATGGAATCAACTTATCACCCGGTTTATACTCTTCAAGAGCCAATTCGGCCGCTTTCGGATTAAAGTGTGTATTCAACAACGCTTTAGCTAAAACCACCGTGATTGGTTCACCGGTATAAGCATTATAGGATTGTACAGCGACATAGTCAATCTTCGGTCCCACACACAAAGCCGTATTTGAAGGCAAAGTCCATGGTGTAGTGGTCCAAGCAATGAAATAAGGGGTTCCCCAAGTCATCATCTCCGCCTTTGGATTCTTCATCTTAAACTGAGCAACGACTGTTGTATCCTTTACATCGCGATAACAACCCGGTTGGTTCAATTCATGTGAGCTCAATCCGGTTCCGGCAGCAGGAGAATACGGTTGAATGGTATAACCTTTGTAAAGGAGGCCTTTCTTGTATAATTGCTTGAGCAACCACCATAACGTTTCAATATAGCGATTATCGTAAGTGATATAGGGATCTTTCATATCCACCCAATACCCCATCTTATGAGTCAAGTCTTCCCATTCTTTGGTAAACTTCATCACGTCTTTACGACAAGCGGCATTATATTCGGCTACAGAAATAGATTTTCCAATATCCTCTTTGGTAATTCCCAAAGCTTTCTCTACTCCAAGTTCAACAGGCAATCCGTGTGTATCCCATCCGGCCTTACGTTTCACCTGATATCCCTTCATCGTTTTGTATCTGCAGAAGATATCCTTAATGGAGCGTGCCATTACATGGTGAATTCCCGGCATTCCGTTTGCCGAAGGAGGACCTTCGAAAAACACAAACGAAGGGCACCCTTCACGTTCTGTCATACTCTTGGCGAAAACATGGTTGTCATCCCATTTCTTCAGCACATCTTTATTGACCTGAGAAAGGTCAAATTGTGAATACTCTGTAAATTTCTTAGCCATTGTTATATTTTTGTTTTTTCGATTTTATCTAATATTCGATTTTATCTATTCTTTTTTGAGAAAGTCTCATTTTTAAGGGTGCAAATTTACAAAAACATTTGTTTAATCGCACAAAATAGTTCGACTTTTAATTGCCCAAACCTCAATGCGTTGGTTAATTTGGTTCTTCTTTTATTGAGTTGAAAAAAAATAACCCATTCAAATTTCATCATTATACCTCGTGTTCAAAAGTACCGTACGCCAGAAGAATGAGCACCGCATCTCACGAGCTCAACGACCGTACTCCACAAGAATAAGCACCGTACTCCATGGCAATGAGCACCGTACCTCACGAGCTCAACGATCGCATCTCACGACGACGAGCACCGCATCTCTTGTAAGTCTGTTTTTTGAAAACAAATTTTCAATTAGCCGATTTCACCGGCTCTACACCAGAATTTAAAACACGAGACAGAAGTTTGAGTTTTAAAGAATGATCTTTTAAAGCTCAAACACTTTTTAATCGCCCTCTAATCACCAATCAATCGCCCTTTAATCACCCTTTAATCGCCCTTTAATCGCCAATGACCTTAAAACGGGCAAAACGAAGTAATAACTGTTTTTCGCCAACATTCCTAAAACGAATGGTCGCCTTGGCATTTTCATTCAGACCTTCCACCGCAATCACTTCACCCACACCGAAACGTTCATGTTCGATCATTTGCCCAACAGCGACCCCAAAGCTGTTCGTTATACCGGCAGGAGGCGCAACTCTAGTCCCCTCAGCGGCCGGATTCAACTTTCTTAATTTCTTAGGTAGCGTCGGAGCGATCAAGGCTTCCTTCGGTTGATCACGGTCGGCCGTTCGACTAAATCCACCTTCTATTTCACGACGAAAACGTCCGGCATGTTCACTGACCGATCGTCCCAAAAGTTCCTCATTAGGTACCGTTAAATAACTGCTATCAATATCACGCAAGAAACGACTAGGGGTACCAAACTCCATTTTCCCATACCGATATCGAGTTTTGGCATACGACAAAAAGCAATGATCCTCAGCACGAGTGATGGCAACATAGAATAATCGACGTTCCTCTTCAAGCGCTCGTAAAGAATCACCTCCCATGGAACTTGGAAATAGATTTTCCTCCAGACCGACCACGAACACATTCTTAAACTCCAACCCTTTGGCCGCATGAATGGTCATCAAGGTGACCTTCTGATCATCTTCCGTCTGATCGGTATCTTGATCGCTCAACAAAGCAATCTCAGAGAGGAAATCGGTCAACGAAACCTTATCATTATCCTCTTCACGACGCAATTCACAAAAGTCGTTCAACCCATTCATCAACTCTTCAATGTTTTCCTTACGACTCAGATTCTCGGGCGAATTGTCTTGACAGACCTCATTGATGATCCCTGAAGCCCGAATGACCTCCGAGCCGACCTCATAAGCGTCTTTTTCGGCATGGCTTGCCATAAAACTCTCTATCAGTTCGCGAAATCCCTGGAGCTTAGTTTGCGTTCCCTTATTCACCTCAAGTCCATAAGTCAGCGGCTCGCACACCACCGACCACAAGCTCACGCCATTCGCCATCGCAGCACCCACAATCTTTTTCAAAGTGGTGTCACCAATCCCACGAACCGGATAATTGATAATACGTTTAAAGGCCTCTTCATCATCGGGGTTGACAATCAGACGAAAATAAGCGATCACATCTTTGATTTCTTTCCGTTGATAAAACGACAGTCCACCATAAATCCGATAAGGCATATTACGCTTACGCAATGCTTCCTCAAAGATACGACTCTGGGCATTCGTACGATAAAGAATCGCAAAATCAGCATAACTATACGACGACTGTTTACGTAATTCCGCAATCTTATTCACCACAATTTGTCCTTCTTCAACATCACTATAAGCCTGAATCACGCCTAATGGTTCTCCCCGATCTTTCTCAGAAAAGACCTCTTTCCGAATCTGATTCTGATTTTTACGAATCAGACTATTAGCTGCACAAACGATGGTCTGAGTCGACCGATAATTCTGTTCTAGCTTAAAGAGTTTCGCCTCCGGAAAGATCTTTGTAAAGTAAAGGATATTCTCGATATCAGCTCCACGAAACGAATAGATACTCTGGGCATCATCCCCCACCACACAAACCCGGCGATTCACTTGCGAGAGTTGAAGCACAATGCTATGCTGAGCGAAGTTGGTATCTTGATACTCATCCACTAAGATATAGCGAAACTGATCCGCATAACGACTCAATACCTCCGGATGATCACGAAATAAGACATAAGTATAAAACAATAGATCATCAAAATCCATCGCATTCGCTTGACGACAACGATCCCAATAATAACGATAGATCTCATGAATCAGCTCCATTCGGTTCGCTCGATCAGCCTCCATGGCCTCACGATTCACCGCATACCGCGAGGGAGTGACCAGATGATTCTTTGCTTTTGAGATTTGCGCTTGCACCACTCCCGGCTTATAGGTTTTCTCATCGAGCCCTAACTCTCGAATGATGGAGCGCAACAAACTTTTACTATCTGCCGAATCGTAAATTGTAAAATTAGAGGTGAAGCCCAAACATTGAGCTTCTGCACGCAAGATACGAGAGAAAATGGAATGAAAGGTGCCCATCCATAAATAACGTGCACGTTCCGGACCAACCTGTCGAGCAATACGTTCTTTCATCTCTCGAGCGGCCTTATTCGTAAAAGTCAACGCTAAGATGTTCCACGGCTCATACCCGTTTTCCATCAGATAAGCTATCTTATAGGTTAGCACGCGCGTTTTGCCCGAACCGGCTCCGGCAATCACCAATGAAGGACCTTCATTATAGACCACCGCCGCACGCTGACCTTCGTTAAGTTCGTTTATATAGTTTGTATTCATGATCATATCCTGAAAATCGTAACACAGAGAATAAAACTCTATGAGATGCAGCACGCATCTATCGGCAAAAATAGAACATTCACCGCAAAGATTCATCTTTTTGGATGTATTTTTCCATCGGCCCATGCGTAAGGCCATTCCCAATCATTACAAATGCCGATCATTACGAAAACAGAGAAAGGCAAATTTAATAAAGCTCAATTCCCTCTAATGGGTCGGAGCCACAAAAATGAACATATTTCAAAAAACGTTTGTTATAAGAATACATCACAATTTATTCAATTTTAAAAGTTAAAATTATGAGCTACGAAATAGTAAAACTACCTTATGCGAACGACGCATTAGAGCCTATCATCAGTAAACAAACGATTGAATTTCATTACGGAAAACATCTTCAAGCGTACGTCAATAACTTAAACAACTTGGTCCCGGGTAGCGAGTTCGAAGGAAAGACTGTTGAGGAGATTGTAAAGACTGCTCCGGATGGTGCAATCTTTAACAATGCCGGTCAAGTACTCAACCACACGTTATATTTCCTTCAATTCACGCCTCATCCGACTAAAAAGGCACCGACAGGTAAACTCGCTGAAGCAATCGTACGCGACTTTGGTAGTTTGGAAAATCTACAAAAAGAATTAAATGCCGCATCAGTCGGATTGTTCGGCTCAGGATGGGCCTGGCTATCGGCCGATTCAAATGGCAAACTGCACATCACTAAGGAAGCTAACGGTAGCATACCATTACGTCACGGTTTGACTCCATTACTCGGATTCGACGTTTGGGAACATGCTTATTATCTCGATTTCCAAAACCGCCGAGCAGATCATATTGCACGCCTTTGGGATCTGGTGGATTGGAACACCATCGAGAACAGAATGCTTTGAAGTGCAACTCACAAATACACCATTAGAGTTTATTTAAACTAAAAAAAAGACTTCAATGCGCACCACTATTTTAAAACCATTTATATTGGCTTTTACGGCAATTACGCTTTTCTCGCCCATGCTTAAAGCAGATAATAAAGAGAAAGAAGCCGCAAGAGTCGATCATCAAAATCAAATAACAACTATGAATTATCAATTAGTTAAACTACCGTATGCTGCTAATGCATTAGAACCCATTATCAGTCAGCAAACCATAGAGTTCCATCATGGCAAACACCTTCAAGCATATGTCAACAACTTGAATAATCTTGTTCCCGGAACCGAATTTGAAGGAAAAAGTGTAGAAGAGATTGTTAAGTCTGCTCCCGACGGAGCGATTTTCAACAATGCGGGTCAGGTACTTAACCACAACCTGTACTTTCTGCAGTTCGCCCCTAATCCGAGTAAGAAAGCACCTACCGGAAAGTTGGCAGAAGCTATAGAACGCGACTTTGGCAGTTTAGAAAATCTGCAAAAAGAATTAGATGCTGCATCAGTCGGTTTGTTTGGCTCCGGATGGGCATGGCTATCGGTCGATTCAAATGGTAAACTACAAATTACCAAAGAAGCCAACGGAAGCAATCCCCTTCGTCACGGACTAAAACCACTTATCGGTTTCGACGTATGGGAACATGCTTACTACCTCGACTATCAAAATAAGCGAGCAGACCATATCAATAAATTATGGGAAATCATCGACTGGGATGTCGTTGAACAACGACTATAAAGACCTTTAACTTTATAAATTAACTAAGGCCATCTCAAAACAACGAGATGGCCTTAATTATGCCTACATAAAAGATCTATTTTGACGTCATCTGTTTTTTTGTGTACATTTGTATTTTATCCATATCACAACGTTGGTATCTTACAAAATAAAGTCACACATGAATATCGAAATCATCCTATCGAACACCATAGGAAAATTAGAGGTTGAACAAGTTGCCTTTGAAGTTGAGTCTCATCCTGAAAAACTAGATGGCTTATATGAATTGACTAAACACCAGAATAAGCGTATATCTTGGCATGCATGGTGGGTTTGCGATACACTAGCCAGACGTCACCACACTCTATTTATCGACAAAGAATCGGAAATTGTCGAATTTATACTAAAGAGCAACCACGATGGAACAAAGCGTTTGGCTCTAAATATATTATTGGCATCATCCCATAAGAACTTGTTCTCTACTCCATTGTTTAATTTTTGCCTAGACACCCTATCTAATGCCGGTCAACCACCGGCCGTCATCGCCATTTGTATCAAGCTAGCTTACCAAATGTGCCTCAACAAGACTGATTTAATGAACGAGCTAGCCGAATATCTCGAATATCTGCAAACCGACTGTTATACTCCAGCCGTACAAGCAACCCTTAGACAGACTACAAAAAAAATAAAAAAGCTAAAAAAGATTCCCATCCCTCGATAAAAGAGAAAGAGTTTGTTAATACTAACATTTTTTCACAGTAAAGTTTAGTCTTTCACAAGAGGTATTAGTAACTTTGCTAGACATAACCCTATAAGAAATGAAACTTATTGTCATTACAACCCCAACCTTTTTTGTAGAAGAGGACAAGATCATCACCGCTCTCTTCGAGGAAGGTTTGGAAATACTGCATCTTCGCAAGCCGGAGACGTCTTCGATGTTTGCTGAGCGCCTACTTACATTAATCCCACAAAAATTTCATTCCCGCATTGTTACGCACGAACATTTCTATCTAAAAGAAGAATTCAACTTACGAGGAATTCATCTCAATGTACGCAATCCTAATGAGCCACATGACTACGAAGGACATATCAGTTGCTCGTGCCATACAACAGAGGAAGTTAAAAGCAAAAAACATTTTTATGATTATGTCTTTTTGAGTCCAATATACGACAGCATATCTAAAGTCAACCATTATTCAATGCATACCCCGGAAGAGTTGCGACAAGCTCAGAAAGAAAAAATCATCGATTCAAAAGTCATCGCTTTAGGCGGTATCAATGCTGACAATCTGCTTGAGATCAAAGATTTCGGATTTGGGGGCGCTGCCGTATTAGGCGACTTGTGGGGACGATTCGATCCGTATAATGATAATAATTATCTTGCCGTGGTCGATCATTTTAAAGAGCTTAAAAGATTAGCCGAATAATAAAGAATACACAACGAACACTTAGTGATAAAAAGATAAGAAGAGCGGTCTCTGTGAAAAATGAGGCCGCTCTTCTTATATAAAAACCGGCTTAAAAACACATAGCGAAAAAGACTTTTGAGGTCTATTTCGCTATGATTCGTTCTGCCCTTCTGTTTTTCAACAGATAGCAGTATTTTCAAGAAAGGTCGTTTTCTTAATTAGAACTTATAACCCAACACGATTGAGAAGTTTTGATTCTTAGTATTTCCACCATCAACAATATTAGTCAATCCCAGTTGACCTTCAAGGCCAATAATAAATTTATTGAGTTCAAGAGCAACTCCAAGTCCCAAACCAGCATCAAATCGTTTAAAACGATTATCTCCAAAAGAATCGACACTGCCTGTTACGCCATCCTCTTCAATGCTAGTTTTACCTCCAATACCATAGGCCAAATAAGGACCAGCGCTCAAAACTATGTTTTTGTCATCAGCAACATTAAAATGAGCAGCAGCCATTACTGGTAATTCTAAATAAGCTAGATTAGCAGTTACGGAACCTTCTTTAGCTCCTTTAGTTGAGAAGAATAATGAGGGCTGTATTGAAAATGTTTGATTCACGGCATAATCAAATCCACCTCCGAACTTCAAGCCAACCTTTGCATTCATATCAAGATCACCACCAAAATTACTAATATTCATACCAGCCTTGATATTCCAACTAGAAATCTGAGCAAATGATACGACAGAAAAGAGTGCTAAGCACATAAACAAAAAACCTTTTTTCATAATTGTAACTTTTTAATAATTAATAAATAAGAATTATTATATCAACAAATTCATCACCTAAATCAATAAGGATGAAAAGTTTAGGTATATCGATTTATTTACGATACAAAAATAAGTACAGATTTCAATAAAAACAACTTTTTACAAGTTTTTGTAAACAAAAATAGAACTATCAGATTATGGAGAGGAAAAGACCTATTTTTGAACGGAATATTCCTAATTTACCCTAATCGACCTATTCTTATTATGATTTCATAAAACAGAACAACGTTCATAATGCCACTTGACTGTGATGTCAGAAAAGAATTAAAAAGGGATGCATCTTCTAATCGCGTTTTTAGTTATCTTTGCGAACTATTTTGATTTAAGAAACATGCAAGGAATAAAGAATCTTACACAAGGACCGATCAACAAACAATTATTCAATTTGGCGTTGCCCATCATGGCAACCTCTTTTATACAAATGGCATATAACCTAACGGATATGGCATGGTTAGGGAGGTTGGGCAGTGAAGCCGTTGCAGCAGTTGGAGCAGTTGGCTTATTAATGTGGATGTCTAGTTCTATTTCTTTGCTGAACAAAGTTGGCTCAGAGGTTAGCGTAGGTCAGTCGATCGGTGCGAAAGATCAAGAAGCAGCACGCAGATTTGCTTCTCATAATATAACTATGGCGCTTATAATTTCCATAGTTCTTGGCGGCTTACTCTTTATTTTATCCAAGCCGATCATTGCTATTTATGAGTTGGAACCCACTATTGCTCATAACTCGGTTAACTACCTA
Organism: Bacteroides sp. QWL-09; assembly: GCF_058683585.1. NCBI lineage: Bacteria > Pseudomonadati > Bacteroidota > Bacteroidia > Bacteroidales > Bacteroidaceae > Bacteroides > Bacteroides sp. QWL-09. The sequence goes on from NZ_CM178748.1 coordinate 1,336,820, forward strand.
AAAATCATTTCAACAGGGCTACCATTCGTCTTTCTTTCAGCCTCATTTACTGGAATATACAATGCTTCCGGAAGGAGTAAAACCCCTTTCTACATTAGCGGCGCCGGTCTTGTTCTAAACATTATATTAGACCCCATATTTATTTTTCTATTAGGACTAGGTACTAACGGAGCTGCTTACGCCACATGGATCTCTGAGGCAACCGTCTTTATACTCTTTGTTTATCAACTCCGGTACAGAGATGTTCTATTGGGACGATTTCCTTTCTTTACAAAGTTTAAGTCACATTACACTAAACGCATCTTAAAACTAGGTGTTCCGGTGGCAACACTTAATACGCTTTTTGCTTTTGTTAATATGTTTCTTTGCAGAACAGCATCAGAACAAGGCGGACATATCGGACTCATGACTTTTACGACCGGAGGGCAAATTGAAGCCATCACTTGGAACACATCGCAAGGATTTGCTACCGGACTAAGCGCATTTATTGCCCAGAACTACGCTGCTAATAAAATCAGCCGGGTACTCAAGGCTTGGCATACCACCCTTTTGATGACCGGAATATTTGGTAGCTTATGTACCATTCTTTTCGTATTCTTCGGCAATGAAGTCTTTTCGATATTCGTTCCGGAACCTATAGCCTACGAGGCAGGAGGAACATTCTTGCGCATTGATGGCTATTCTCAGATGTTTATGATGCTTGAAATAACCATGCAAGGTATTTTTTATGGCATGGGGCGCACTGTTCCACCAGCAATAACCAGTATTGTACTAAACTATATGCGAATACCTTTGGCTATTATCTTCGTTCAAATGGGCTTGGGCGTAGAAGGTATATGGTGGGCCGTTTGTTTAACCACCATTTTAAAAGGCCTAACATTGTTAACATGGTTTATGATCACAAAGAAAAACTATCTAGGTTTAAGCAAAATAGAAAAATCCAACACCTTGACTCAATAATAAAAAGAGGTCTTATTGAAAACAAAAATGTTTATCTAGTCTTTATATATAGAAACAAAACTCTATTTTTGTGTATAAACCTCACAAATAAGAACATTAATTAAAACAACTAATTATGAAAAAAGTAAAATTTATGGCACTTCTTTTAAGTGTAACATTGGTGTTTAGTGGCTGTGCAAGTATGAATAACACAGCAAAAGGTGGCGCCATAGGAGCTGGAACAGGAGCTGCTTTAGGTGCAATCATCGGTGGTATCGCCGGAAATGGCAAAGGTGCAGCGATTGGTGCAGCGATTGGTACTGCTGTCGGAGGAGGCGCCGGTGTACTTATCGGACGAAAAATGGATAAGAAAGCTGCCGAAGCAGCTAAGATAGAAGGTGCTCAAGTAGAACAGATAACTGATAACAACGGGCTAAAAGCGGTTAAAGTAACTTTCAGTTCAGGTATTCTATTCCCTTTCAACTCTTCGAAACTAAGCGACAATTCGAAAACATCTTTAGCTGAATTTGCTAATATCCTAAAAACTGACCCAACCATTGACATTGCCGTTATCGGTCATACAGACAAAGTTGGTTCTTTCGAAGCTAACCAAAAGGTTTCAACTAATCGCGCCTTCGAAGTACAACAATATTTGCAAAGATGTGGAGTAAATCCTTCTCAGTTTAAAGAAGTTAAAGGAGTCGGTTACGCCGAATATAATGAATCAGAAACAGCAGAGCAAAATCGTCGTGTAGAAGTTTACATGTACGCTAGCGAACAAATGATCAAAAATGCAGAAGCCGGTAAGTAAGATATTACGTATCATACGCAATATCATCATCTTCTTTTTTGTATCATCTACCTTGACTGTGCTTGCATACCGGTTCATCCCGGTATATGCAACACCATTAATGGTTATTCGATACACGCAACAATTATTTTCAGGAGATACGCCTACGTGGAAACACACGTGGGTTTCTTCTGAGAAAATATCTCCGCATTTAGCGATGGCTGTGATAGCTTCCGAAGATAATCGTTTTGCAACTCACAATGGATTTGATTTCGTTGAAATAAAGAAAGCTATTAAAGAAAACGAAAAACGCAAGCGGAAACGTGGTGCTAGTACAATCAGTCAGCAAACGGCGAAGAACGTTTTTCTATGGCCGCAGTCTTCATGGGTCAGAAAAGGATTTGAGGTTTATTTCACCTTTATGATTGAACTTTGTTGGTCAAAGGAACGCATCATGGAAGTTTATCTGAACTCTATCGAGATGGGGAAAGGTATATACGGGGCAGAAGCTACGGCCAAATACAAGTTTGGAACGACGGCTCAGAAGCTCAATCGACAACAATGTGCCTTGATTGCTGCTTCCCTCCCCAATCCGATTCGTTTCGATTCGGGACATCCATCGAAATATATGCAAAAACGTCAACAGCAAATCCTACGACTAATGAGGTTAGTTCCACAATTCCCTGCTGACAAAGGAAAGAAGAATCCATAAGAGTCTTCTTTTCGTGTGCAGTTAGACCGATCATAACCTTTCACTAAAAAGAAAAGCCATTTCCCTTTGGAATTAAACACAAGAAATGGTTAGATTTAAGAGAGAAGAAAGAAAGAAAGCAGTATTTGCATTAAGAATAAGAGAAAACGGTGATCATCCTGTATTTCTACAGTCTGGTCACCGTCTCTCTCTCTTACTAACTATCACTTTAAATTATGCTAACTATCTACTCTTTCAATATAAGCTAAGACATCGCCTTTATTAACAAGTCCTCCCTGTTTAGTTGCAATTTCTATAATACGTCCTTTAAAGTTTGCAAACACCTTATCGTATGTATTCCAAGGCGTAGCGATATAACAGAACACATCATCCGGTTGGTATTTACGTCCTACTTCAGGAGCCATTGATGGAGATTCAACATCGATCTCCCAAATGATGCGTCCTTTCTCCATTGCCATAATAGGTTCAGCTTTAGAACGCTTCATATTCTTAACATCCTCGTCAGAGAATCCTTGTTTAACAAGCTCAGCATCTTTTGCCCGTTGTAGTTCTTCTTGGAAACGTTTCTTTGCAACTCCAGACTTATAATCACGATATTGTCTATCATGCATCGCCAACTCAAACAATTCCTCATCGTCCGGTCCAAAATCCCAACCATTTTCTGTCATCTCCTTGCGGTATTCATCCAATTGGTCCGGATAGTTCTGTTGAGGATCCTCATCGGTAAAGGTGAGTCCCTTTTCCTCGGCCAATTTAACAATTTCCGGTGCAAGAGGGCCAGGCAATCGTCCACTTTTACCTATGATCATATCCCAAGTATGATTATCAATCATCGTCCAACGCTCTTCCCCTCTAACCTGAGCAAGCAGGTTCATTAAGGCTACATTTTTAACGTATTGACTAAATGGAGTCACCAATGGAGGATATCCGAGTTTAGGCCAAACATATTCAACTTCATCAAAAAGCATCACCAATAAATCGTCAATACTTAATTCCGGTTCATTTTTACCTTTTAAGATCAAATTAATACCGGAATGTACGCCTTTCAAATCAGCCATCATTGACCCCATCATACCTCCGGGAAGTCCACACTTCAAAAGCAAAGAAGATGTATGTTTGTTGGTCGGATCCATAAAGAATCCTAAGAAATCATCTATAAATTCTTGCGTCAAAGCACGCGCTTTCATATAAGCTTTCATATTAATTTCCGGAACTTGGAATCCGGCATCTTTCAACATGGCCTGAACAGAAATCACGTCCGGATGAATTTTTCCCCAAGACAATGGTTCCATAGCCACATCAATAATATCAGCTCCATTTTCACAAACCTCCAAGATAGAAGCCATTGATAGCCCAGGTCCACTATGCCCATGGTATTGCACAATCACTTCAGGATGTTTGGTCTTAATATTTTTGGTCAATCGTCCCAGCATTGCCGGACGACCAATTCCTGCCATATCTTTTAAACAGATTTCAGTAGCCCCAGCCTCAATTAACTTGTCGGCAATAGCGGTGTAATACTCCACCGTATGTACGGGAGAGAAAGTAATACAAAGCGTTGCTTGAGGAATCATACCGGCTTCAAGAGCATAATGAATAGAAGGAATGATATTACGTACTTCATTCAATCCGCAAAAAATACGAGTAATATCTACACCTTGCGCATGTTTAACCTTGTACATGAGTCGACGAACATCAGCTGGTACAGGATACATTCTCAAGCCATTCAAGCCTCTATCCAGCATATGTGTCTGAATGCCGGCATCATTGAAGAATTTTGTAAAAGCCCTTACTGCCTTGTTCGGATTTTCGCCATACAAAAGGTTTACTTGTTCAAAAGCCCCACCATTGGTTTCGACACGAGCAAAACAACCCATTTCGACAATTACTGGTGCGATCCGTACTAATTGATCAATACGAGGCTGATATTTTCCGGATGATTGAAACATATCTCTATAAAGGAGACTAAACTTTATTTCTTTCTTCATGACCGCAATTTGATAAATATTTTCTTTTTTATTTTAACTTCTGTAAACGCAAATATACTGGTTTATTTGACATAAAGACAAAAAACAAAGAAAATTTTTATCAAAAAAGATATGTTATATATCATATTGTCAGTTAAATAGAAGAAAACGATAAAAAGTCAGCAATCGTAAAAAGCATCGTTTTTATAACATTTCGTCACAAGAAACTTTACGGTAATATGATATTGAAATAAAAATAGTTAAAAAAATAAGGATTACAAAGAATACATCACGATTGGACTGTTATAGTTAGTAAAATCATAAAAAGTTAAGCCATGAAACTATTAAGCAGAATAACGTTATTATTCACTGTTTTTTCGATCTGTTTAGTACCAATGTTTGCTCAGAATGCAAAGAAAGATAAAGCCGCGATGAAGGCTAAGACTGTGCAAGAATTGATACAATCTAAAGAATATAAGATCAACGTCGAAACAGCCATACCAATGAGTGGCAAACTTGTTCAGCTAACTTCTCCTTACAGTGTTGAGATTAAAAACGATTCGATCTATTCCTATTTACCCTATTACGGGAGAGCTTATTCTATACCATATGGAGGAGGCAGTGGATTAATCTTTCAAACCTCAATAAGTAATTATTCAGAGCATTTGAATAAAAAGGGAAAACATTTGATTCAGTTCTCGGCTGAAACCACCGAAGATTCGTTTAATTTCACCTTAACAATCTTCTCAAATGGTTCGGCTACAGTCAACGTTAATATGCGGAATAGACAACCTATTACGTTCCACGGTGACCTTTCACTAGAAAAGAATAAATAGATCTTCTAATTCCCTTTTAATATAGGTAAGCGAATATGGTACTTAACTGCAAGAACGCGGGCCAAAAAAACGATTGATCCGCCCACAATCTGACAGACATAAGATCCCAAACCTACCAGATCGCACAACCAATAAGCAATACCCCCCAAGACGCAGGCCATTGCGTAAATCTCTTGCCGGAAAATCAGAGGAATTTCGTTGATGAAAACATCACGAATCACACCACCTGCTGCTCCTGTGACACTACCCATGATGATCGCCACCCAAAAAGGATACCCCAGCGCCAAGCTTTTCCCAACACCGACAACAGTAAACAAAGCCAAGCCAATCGTATCGAAAAGGAAAAAAGTATTATGTAGATGAATAAGATATTTCCCAAATAAAATGACCCAGAACAAAGCTAAACCTGTACAAACCAGATAGATCGGGCTAACCATCCATGCAGGAGTAACATCAAGTAAAACATCACGAATCGTTCCACCCCCAATAGCCGTTGCGAGACCTACAACGTAAGCTCCAAACCAATCAAACTGTTTAGCAGAAGCTAAGCGAATTCCACTAATGGCAAATGCAAACGTACCAATAAAATCAAGTATCTGAACAAATGTCGGCATATCGTATTTTTTTGTTTGCAAAGTAACAAATAATTTCAATAAGAAAGTGTACTTTTGTTTCGTGAAAATTGTTAGAAAGCATATGAAAATTACGATTGTTGCCGGGGCTCGCCCCAATTTTATGAAAATTGCTCCGATCATGCGTGCAATTGAAGCCGCACGGATGCAAGGTAAAAGTATCTCTTACCGACTCATCTATACGGGAAAAAAAGAGGATACCAGTTTAGACGCGTCTCTATTTGCCGACCTTGATATGAGAGAGCCTGATGGCTATTTAGGAATAGAAGGTGGCAATTCAACAAGGTTAGCTGCAGGTATTATGATTGCTTTTGAACAAGAGCTTACTGAAAATCCGGCACATATTGTGATCGTCGTAGATGATTTAACAGCAACGATGAGTTGTGCCATTGTAGCCAAAAAACTAGGGATTAAAGTGGCGCATCTAGTAGCAGGTACACGTTCTTTCGATATGACGATGCCTAAGGAGGTCAACCGTATGATCACAGATGGACTATCCGATTATCTATTCACAGCCGGAATGATTGCCAATCGTAATCTTAATCAGACCGGAACAGAAGAAAAAAACATTTATTACGTTGGGAATATCTTAATAGATTCTATCCGATACAACCGTAATCGGTTATTAAAGCCGATCTGGTTTAATATTCTAGGACTAAAAGAAAAAGAATACATTCTTTTAACCCTTAATCGCCGGGTTGTTTTGAACGACAAGAAGAATCTTAAGAAACTGATAAAGACATTGATAGATAAGTCGAATGGAGTACCAATTGTCGCCCCATTACACACTTATGTCAGCGATGCCATTAAATCGCTAAATCTTCCAATGCCTAATTTGCATATTATGCCTCCTCAAAGTTATTTGTTCTTTGGATATCTGATTAATCACGCCAAAGCCATTATAACCGACTCAGGTAATGTTGCTGAAGAAGCAACATTCTTAGGCATTCCATGTATCACATTAAACTCTTATGCAGAACATCCTGAGACCTATCGCATCGGAACCAACGAACTCGTAGGCGAAGATTCGCTAAAACTTTCTGAGAAAATGGAGAGTTTACTAAAAGGTGAATGGAAACAAGGCCAACTTCCTGAACGTTGGGACGGAAGAACGGCTGAACGAATTATACAAATTCTGACTGAGAGTTAAGATAAAACCTCAATCGTTCACACAAAAACGGTATTAAGAAATGACTCTTAATACCGTTTTCTGTTATACACCATACCCAAATCTTCCTTTATATCTCATTCAATGTTAGCCTAAAGCCAATAAGCTCAAAGTAAGTCTCTTCTTATTCTACATTAAACACAAGGAATAGTAAAAAAAGTTATAATGATCGCAACTAACAACAATTTTATTAACTTTGTATTCCTTATTTTACAGACCATTATGAACCAGCAATATAATAAGATCGTCTTACTTTTTTTATTATCGATCATAGCTCCCCATATTTCGGCACAGATCAAGGGAACCATCACTGATTCGTCTACCAATGAACCCTTAATGTATGTTTCTGTATTTTATCCTCAAAAAGGCATAGGTACGGTTTCCAACATCAAAGGAGAATACAAGCTAGAGTCTAAAAGAGGATGGAACGAAATAACCTTCTCCGCAATTGGCTACCAAACAAAAACGGTTAAAATCGCCTCAAACACCAAAGAGTTAAACGTGCAGTTGACATTAGACAATGTGATGTTGAGCGAGGTAGTAGTCAAGCCCAAGAGGGAAAAATATTCTCGTAAAAACAATCCGGCAGTCGATTTCATGCGTAAGGTTATCGAGAATAAGAAAGCTCAGAAACTTGAAGAAAACGACTTTTATCAATACGATAAATACGAGAAGATGAAAATGTCGATCAATGATCTGACTCCCGAGAAACTAGAGAAAGGCATCTATAAGAAATACTCGTTCTTACGCGATCAAGTAGAAGTTTCCGAGAAAACAAACAAGCTGATTCTTCCCATATCTGTACAAGAAACAGCATCACAAATCATCTATCGCAAAAACCCGGAAAGCAAGAAAGCCATTATTCAAGGCTTAAATTCAAATGGCATTGACGAGTTCTTTTCGACAGGCGATATGCTTGGGACTGTTCTGAAGGATGTGTTCTCAGAGATTAATATTTATGACAACAACATACGCCTCTTACAACGTCGGTTTGTCAGCCCGATTGGCAACGATGCCATTTCGTTCTACAAATTTTATTTGATGGACACCATCAAGGTCGAAAAAGATGAATGCGTGCACCTGACTTTTGTTCCACAAAACTCACAAGACTTTGGATTTACAGGACATCTCTATGTTTTGAAAGATTCGACCTATGCCGTTAAACGATGCACCATGAGTTTGCCCAAGAAGACCGGCGTGAACTTCGTGAATAACATGGATATCACACAAGACTACGAACAATTGCCAAATGGGAATTGGGTTCTTTCTGACGACGACATGACGGTGGATCTCTCTTGGAACTCAAATGGGAATAGCGGCATACAAGTTGAACGGACCACCAAATACAGCCATTACCAATTTACGCCTATTGAGCCAAGACTGTTTCGTCTTCGAGGAAACGTCATCAAACAAGCCGACATGCTTTCCAAAAGCGACGAATACTGGGCCAACGTACGTCAGGTCCCTCTAACCAAGAAGGAAAGTTCTATGGGGCTATTCATCAAACGTCTTGAAGAGATCCCGGGATTCAAATACATCATCTTTGGCGCAAAAGCTTTGATTGAGAACTTCGTTGAGACAGGAAGTAAAAACACCAAGAGCAAATTCGATATTGGCCCGATCAACACCATGATCTCGAGCAACTATATTGATGGTACCCGTTTCCGTTTAAGTGGAATGTCGACCGCTCATCTCAATCCGAACTGGTTCTTTAGCGGATACACAGCCTATGGATTGAAAGACAAAAAGTGGAAATATAAAGCAGAAGTGACCCATTGCTTCAATAAACGCGATTACGTGGTCTGGGAATTTCCGAAGCACAACTTATCGGCTAGCTATAGCTACGATGTCATGTCGCCCATGGATAAATTTCTGTTCACCGATAAAGATAACGTTTTCCTCGCCTTCAAGACCACCACAGTCGACCAAATGTCGTATATCCGAGATGCGACCATTACCTACGAACTTGAGAATCCGGAAGGTTTGGGCGTGAAGGCCATGTTGCGCCGCCGCAACGACGAACCGGCAGGAAAGTTGGAATACATCAAGACCAACTCCTCGGAAAAAGTACACGACATCACGACAACAGAGGCTAACCTGACCCTCCGTTATGCCCCCGGAGAATCATTTGTCAACTCCAAACAACGACGTGTCCCGGTATCATTAGATGCGCCAATATTCACGCTATCTCATACCATGGGCTTTAAGGGAGTACTCGGTGGAGAATATAACTTCAACCGTACAGAAGCAAGCCTTTGGAAACGATTTTGGCTTCCCTCCTCTTGGGGTAAGATCGATTGTAGCCTGAAGGCCGGTGCCGAATGGAATACCGTACCTTTCCCTTTGCTCATCTTGCCGGAGGCCAACCTGTCCTATATCACTCAGCGAGAAACATTCTGTCTGATTAATAATATGGAGTTTCTTAACGACCGATTTGCCTCTCTGTCTTTGTCGTACGACATGAACGGAAAACTCTTTAATCGAATTCCCTTATTAAAGAAACTCAAATGGCGTGAAATGTTCCGCGTCCGAGCGCTATGGGGAAGCCTGACCGACAAAAACAATCCATTCGTCAGTCAGAACTCCGATTTATTCCGTTTCCCAACAAGAGATGGTCAATACACGAGTTTCGCGATGGACCCTAAAGTACCTTATATTGAGGGAAGTGTTGGAATATACAACATATTCAAACTCCTACACGTTGAATATGTACACCGTTTTACTTACCGTAACAACCCCGGCATTAATAAAAGCGGGATTCGGTTTATGATATTAATGATTTTTTAAATGATACAACCATTAGCAGAGCGTTTACGCCCCAAAACATTAGATGAATATATCGGCCAACAACACCTCATTGGCCCGAATGCGGTTCTCCGTCGGATGATCGACAGCGGACGAATCTCCTCTTTTATCCTTTGGGGTCCTCCGGGAGTGGGCAAAACCACCTTGGCCCAGATTATAGCCAATAAACTGGAGACGCCATTTTACACCTTAAGTGCCGTTACGTCCGGAGTAAAAGACGTCCGTGAAGTGATTGAACGAGCCAAGAGCAACCGTTTCTTTTCTCAAGCGAACCCGATCCTTTTTATTGACGAAATTCATCGATTCAGCAAGTCACAACAGGATTCACTCTTAGGAGCTGTTGAACAAGGCACCATCACGTTAATCGGGGCGACGACCGAGAATCCCTCATTTGAAGTGATCCGCCCCCTTCTATCCCGTTGTCAGCTATACGTCCTTAAATCGCTCGAACAAGAAGATTTATTGGCACTACTTCAACGAGCCATCACTACCGATTTCATTCTTAAAGAACGAAAAATAGAGCTTCAAGAAACCACGGCGATCTTACGTTTTTCGGGAGGAGATGCCCGCAAGTTGCTCAACATACTCGAACTCATTGTCAGTTCAGAAAGTCAAGATCCTGTCGTGATCAATGACAAAATTGTCACCGATCGCTTGCAGGAAAATCCGATGGCCTACGATAAAGAAGGAGAAATGCATTATGACATTGTCTCCGCATTTATCAAATCGATTCGTGGCAGCGACCCCGACGGAGCGATATATTGGTTAGCCCGGATGATCGAAGGTGGTGAAGATCCGGCATTCATTGCACGCCGATTGGTGATCTCGGCCGCCGAAGACATCGGTTTAGCGAATCCCAATGCCCTACTCATCGCCAACACATGTTTTGATGTGATTATGAAAGTCGGCTGGCCGGAGGGACGTATTCCTTTGGCAGAGGCAACCATATACCTGGCAACGAGTCCCAAAAGCAACTCAGCCTACATGGCCATCAATGAAGCGCTCGAATTGGTACGGCAAACCGGTAACCTCCCCATACCCTTGCATCTTCGTAATGCTCCCACCAAGTTAATGAAACAGTTGGGATACGGACAAGATTACAAGTATGCTCATAGCTATGAAGGGAACTTTGTGCAACAGCAATACCTACCCGACGAGCTTAAAGAAACACAAATTTGGCATCCTCAGAGCAATCCTGCTGAAAGCAAGCATGAAGAGAGAATGCAGCGATTGTGGGGCGATCGGTATCGAACAAAGAAGTAAGATCTGCCAAGAGATTGTCTCTAGATCAATGGACTATAAAAAGAGTATCAATGGAGTATAAAAAGATTTATTAAATAAAAAGCTTATGAAAATTGTTGTATTAGACGGTTATGCCGCCAATCCCGGTGATCTGTCCTGGGATAAGATCGAAACATTAGGAGAATGTACGATTTACGATCGCACTCCTACTGAAAAAGTGATAGAACGAGCTTCGGAGGCAGAGGTTATTTTAGTCAATAAGGTGGTCATCACAGCCGACCATATTGCCGCCCTACCTGGTTTAAAATATATCGGTGTCATGGCTACCGGATATAATATAGTCGATATAAAAGCAGCCAAAGAACGCGGGATTGTTGTAACCAACATTCCGGCTTATAGCACCGCTTCTGTTGCTCAAATGGTTTTTGCGCATATCCTAAACATCACGCAACGTGTAGACCACTACTCCAACAAAGTACGTCAAGGCGATTGGAGCAAGAGTAACGATTTCTGTTTCTGGGACACTCCGCTTATGGAGTTACGGGACAAAAAGATCGGATTGGTCGGTTTGGGGCATATTGGTTATACTACGGCCAGAGTCTCTATCGGATTTGGCATGCAAGTCTTTGCATATACCTCGAAATCGCCTTTTCAGCTCCCTCCTGAAATCAAGAAGAAAGAGCTGGATGAGCTATTTGCCGAATGCGACATTATCAGTTTGCATTGCCCGCTAACCGATACGACCAAAGAGTTGGTCAATGCCAAACGACTAGCTCTCATGAAACCAACGGCCGTCCTGATTAATACGGGACGAGGGGGACTGATCAATGAACAAGATTTGGCGGATGCTCTAAACCAAGGCACCATTTACGCTGCCGGTGTGGATGTCTTGTCGACCGAGCCTCCCAAAGAAGATAATCCCCTACTTACAGCCAAGAATTGCTTCATTACTCCTCATATTGCTTGGGCAACTAAAGAAGCTCGCGAACGATTGATGAACATTATTTTAAGCAACATCAAAACATTCATTGCAGGAAAGCCGGAAAATAACGTTGCTAAATAAATAAAGGAATAAAGACATAAAGACATAAAGATCGGCCATTCATCTCAGAGGGCTCATCGTATTGAGAAACAAAAAGGCTATCTAACCACAATCGGTTTGGGTAGCTTTTTTTTATTTTATCGACGCACCCTTTATACCATCGCAAAACAAACATCATACTATCGCAAGAAACATCATAGCATCGCATCACCAAAAGACAAACTTCGAAAGACAAACATCATAGCATCGCAAAACAAACAACAAGCGTAAGTCCGTTTTCTGTCGGACGTTATCATTACCAAATTCGACATCAGTTTTAATACCTATTGAAGTAAAATCACTTGCTAAGTAAGTTCCATTTGTTGAGCCTTGCTTCGAGGGCTCTTCAGCCCTCGAACGAAAACCCATGAGCCCTCGAACGTGGGCTCTTCGGCCCTCGTTCGAGGGCTCAACAAATGCCCTTCAAACAACAACAAATAGAGTTTAAATAACCAATAATAAAACAAGAAAAATAATTAACTAAACAAGAGAAATGATTTATTAAACAAGAAAAATAAAGAATCAAACGAAAAGAATAATTAATGAAACTAGAGGAATGATTTATGGCATAGACCAAGCGGTTAACACAAGATCGGATCTTCCAATCTTATGTTGATTTATAGCAGATGTTGGCAAGCGAGTTATTGGGAGTCGCTTACCGATAAGAATAAAGGCTGCCTAAAACTCATGCGTTAGGCAGCCTTTATTTTCACGGATTAATAAGCATGTCCACTACTGCTCATCTCCTCGTCTGTGATTTTCTTCTTATCGATGCTTCTCCAAGCATAAAAGATATAAGCGAGAACAAATGGGACTAGAATCGAAACATAACTCATGGTTTCGAGCGTGAATTCACTCGAACAACTATTGGCTAGGGTTAACGAGCTCTGCAGGTCAGCCGACGACGGATAGTAAGCGGTGTTATGATATCCGGCAACTAGGAACAAAGCCAAAACAGTTAGCACCGTACCAATGCCCGTAAACCAAATACCTTTATCGTAAGTCTTGCTCCAGATCGTACGACCAATTCCCCAAAGCACCAAGACAACTCCGAGTAAGAAGACCACTAAAACGATCGGCATCTCCAAGAAGTTTAAAGCGTATTTATACGGTTCCAGATAGATTTCCAACGTATCCGGATTCACCGCAAAACCATCGGCAAGCAATATCCGAACAAGGAAACTCAAAAAGAACACTAAGAATAGAGCGGAATGAGGGATTAAAGATCGCCGAATTCTAGAGATTAAATCCCGATCGTCTATATTGTTCACAAAATAAAGCATCCCTAAAATACGAGCCAATAAAAAGACCGCCACGCCTAAGACAACGTTCCAAATGTTAGTCAGTGCTTCTAATCCATGCCATCCATTTCCCCAATGACTAATGACCGGCATAGCTAGGTTCGTGAGGTTTGATTTATCAATATAAAAGTCGGATCCGGTGAAGAAGGTTGCAACGGCACCACCTAAAAGCAATGGACCAACCACCCCATTAATCACTAAAAACGTTTGATACGTCTTTTTACCTAAAATATTGCCGGCCTTACTCTGAAACTCATAGCTCACTGCCTGAAGAACAAAGCTGAATAGAATGATCATCCACAACCAATAGGCTCCACCAAAACTCGTACTGTAAAATAGTGGGAAAGAAGCGAAGAAAGCTCCGCCAAAAGTCACTAGTGTGGTAAACGTAAACTCCCACTTACGACCGGTCGAATTAACCAGCATTTTACGCTCTTTATCTGTCTTGCCCAAGGAAAAGAGTAGAGAGTTACCGCCTTGAACAAATAATAGGAATACTAAAATAGCTCCAAGTAAGGAAACGACAAACCACCAATAGTGCTGAAGAAAAGTATACATAATAGTAGGGTATTAAGGATTAGACAAAGGGGGTTCGGGGCCTCTCTTGATGGCGCGGACCATAATACTAACTTCGGCTATTAACATCACCGTAAATAAAAACAAGAAGATAAAGAAGGTGGTCTGCACCGAGCCAACATCTAGCCTGGACACTGCAGCACAAGTAGGCAACATATCGCGTATGGCCCATGGTTGGCGACCACACTCTGCAACGACCCATCCCGCCTGACTACTGATATAAGCTAAAGGGATAGTCAGCAAAGAGAGCCAAAGCAAGAAGCGAGTTCGACTTAAATCTTTCTTGTAAGCAAAGAATAAAATGATGATGAAAAAGAAGATAAAATACACGCCGAGCATGACCATGATACGGAAAGCATAGAAGTTCAATGGTACATTAGGCACCAAGGTATTGACATCTTTTATATAGCCATACCCAAAATAATCAATGTTTTCTTTCAACGTTCGGTAAGCAGACGTCGCTTTTACCTCATCCTTCTCCTTTTTAGCTTGACTATAATTGGCCAAAGCGGTAATTGCCAATTTTCCACGAGCAATCTTCTCTGCTGCAGGAAGGGCTACCGAGCCATCTTTCAACATATAGCCTCCATCAATGATATTTTTGATACCGGGCACATACGCTTCTGTATTTCTTTCGGCCAAGAAAGAGAGCAAACCCGGGATTTGCCATTTGAATAAGAAGGGATCTTCACCATCGTTATACGTTTGCTTATCGGAGTTTAACACCCCAAAGCCAACTAGTCCGACGTTTTCTGAACCGTCATAAAGTCCTTCTATTGCGGCCAACTTCATCGGTTGCGTTTGTGCGACCTGATAAGCCGACCCATCACCGGTCCAAGCCGTCAACAAAGCTGCAAACAGACCGAAAGAAGCTCCAATCTTTATGCTAGCCAATGCAAAATCTTTTTCACGTTTCTTTAATAAATACCAAGCGCTCACGCCCACAACGAATATGGCTCCAAGCACCCAGCTCGATATCACAGTGTGAAAGAATTTATTCACAGCGACCGGAGAAGTTGCCACCGCCCAGAAGTCGACCATCTCATTCCGATGAGTGTCCGGATTAAACTCCATGCCAACCGGATGCTGCATCCATGCATTAGCAACTAGAATCCACCAAGCCGAAATCGTTGCTCCCAATCCGGTGAGCCAAGTCGAGACTAAATGAAAACGTTTACTCACTTTTTCCCAGCCAAAGAACATGACTGCAATAAAAGTGGCTTCCATAAAGAAGGCAAGGATACCCTCAATAGCAAGTGGAGCTCCAAAAATATCCCCAACAAACCATGAATAATTACTCCAATTCGTTCCGAATTCAAATTCAAGAATCAGACCGGTAGCTACCCCTATGGCGAAGTTGATACCAAAAAGTTTCATCCAAAACTTAGCGGTACGCTTCCAAAACTCGTTTCCGGTTTTGTAATACAATGTTTCCATTATTCCCATAACGACAGCCAATCCAAGGGTTAAGGGGACGAAGATCCAATGATACATTGCTGTCATCGCAAACTGAGCTCTCGACCAGTCAATCAGTGAAGTATCAATACTCTCAATCATGCATTATAATAATTTAATTGTTAGAAATCTGAGTCGTATCAGAAAGTGCTCTTTGAATGAGCTCATTACCAACATATTCCGATTTATCGGCCGCTGTTGGATGATCTTTCAAAAAATTTGGGAAAAAGAATAGCTTTAGAATAAAGAACATGACAAAAAGCTTGATTAAAATGATAAGCCATAACGTACGCCCTAATGTCATCTCTCGGAATCCTTCGAAATAAAAATTCCATATCGCGATTAATCTGTGTTTCATACTCTAAAGGTTAATCTGTAATGGATACAAATATATACTTTTTATAATTTAATGCAAATTAAATAGAATAAAAAACATCCCTTTTTAGAATTAAGATATTGATAGAAGAATGCTTACAGAAAGAAATAAAGCCTATAAACAACTGATTAGCAATAAAAAACGAGAAGACGCATTGACCATTCCAATACAAATAGTTTTTTTAGGCAAGATCGCTCCCGGATGGTACAAAAAGGTTCACATGCTTTAAAAGAGCCGTTTATTCTCATAAGACGACACTCATAAAAGACAGTATTTAAATAAAATTGTTGCTGAATCTAAACTTGCATCAAGAATAAATAAGAACAGATGAAATCAGACAAAGAACAATTTTCATCTCCCTCCTTATCTTTTATAGTTATATTTCTTGAACAAGTCAATAACCTCTTTTTTATGACGAGACTCCTTAATCCATTTATTTAGAGTTTCCAATAATATAGGAGATTGTTTACTCACTCCCCATGAATATAACTGAGTAAAACCAACAATCGCTTTTGTTTCAACATTAGGAAAAGAATCTATCACATTTTTAGCAATATTCTCATCACACACCGCATAATCAATATCACCATTAGCTACAAGACTGATCAATTGCTCCTGCCCATATTTCTCTAGTTCCTCGACATAAATCGTATCCCCTATTTCCTCTTCGAGGTTTCGTATTCGTAAAACAGCCGGAGAATCTTTGATGATAAAAATAGTTTTCTTTGCCAGATCCAAAGAAGTCGTGACTGGCTTGTACGTTTCTTGAGCAGTGGTTCGCTGAATAAGAACCTGTCGACTCAATACAATCGGATCGGTCAGCAGTAGCAAATCTTTCAAGCCCTTCGTCTTCACAATAGTGCTAGCAATAACATCACACTTTCCATGATCAATCTGCTTGACTCTTTCAGAAAAGCTCATTAAAGGCAGAACTTGAAGCTTTAAGTTCTGATCCCTAGCAAACTCCTTGATCAGCTCATAGTCAAGTCCGGAAACAGAGTCTCCGGAAATAGCATACGACATGTCATTATACTCTATAGCCACACGCAAAACGCCCTCTTCTTTTATCTCCGAAAAGTCACGCGGTTCTGAAGTTGACTCAGATTTAGACGTGTTAATAAACCAAATACATCCAAATAAAACGATAAATAGAGCGATGTACTTAAGAAGTAACCGATAGCGATCGATTCTCATTCCCTTTTTAATCATACAAATTCCAAGATAGGCCAAATTTAAAGACAGAGGGGTTAATCGGATAATGCGGAGCCATGAAATAGTTTTTCTTTCCCATACCTTGATTAACGTGATACATCATAACATAAAAACGGGTACGTTTTAAATGCAGATTGGCGTATAGATTAACAACAGGATATCCTCCGATTTTAATTTTATCGTCCGATTGAAGATAAAACTGTTGTGTGGCAGGCATATAATTAGGTGCATAATAAGAGGTGAAATAACGAACATCTGCTCCCAATTGCACACTAAGCACTTTCTTTGAAACTTTAAATTGAAGATATAAATTGTGATATAAAGACAGATCGGGCAATGGAAGAACTGCAGCATTGCTCACTTTCTGCCAAATCGCTTCATTATCTAGATGAAGAATGCCAAGTTTAAAATCCTGTTTGATTGTAGCCGATAAGACTTGTAAGTTACCTCCATATTGTTTCGGAGTTGCAGTCTGATCAAAATAAGTGTAGTTCTTTATATTTTCAACTCCGCATTTCAAAAGAGTCTTCCAACGATCGACGCTCAACTCTCCCTCTACGCGAGTACGAAATTCCTTACCCATCTCATCATCCCACCAAAAATGCTTAGAATGATAATGTCGCATATAGAACGGAGCAATTTTGTTAGAGACTTCACCACGAGCAACTAGATGTACGGTATCATTCCATAAATGGAAATTTAAGTCGGCATCCCCTTTTACATCAAACTGACCAATAGCCTTCCCGGCTACTCCAAATTCTCCGATAGCAGAATAATGCAAGAAATGTCCTTCGCGCTTAGATAATTCTCCACCCAAATAAATTTCGTTCTCAGTATATTTACTAGCTCGTTCAGTCAGGCTCATCAGAGAATATTGATTGATCTTATGAGAAACAAAAGCGGTCAATCCGGCTTTTGCATACTTATTAAAACCTTCGAGCAAAGAGATTCCCAATACATTCTTCACACTAAAATAAGTTGTTGAGTCCCCGACTGCTACTGTTTCGGGATCGATGTAGGTATTCGCATAGTAACCCTCGATCTTATCCCCCGAGTTAAAGCGATGTCGAGAGCGCTCTAGTTTAAGAGTATGAATAAAACTCGTTACCGGAACAAACTCTTTCTTAGGAGGAGTCGTGTCATTAGGTAACTGAGCCACTTCTCTCTTAAAGCCTAAATTATATCGCTGATTGAGATAAACATAAAAATTCCGGTTCCGATTCGTCGAAGCATTCAGTACC
Organism: Bacteroides sp. QWL-09; assembly: GCF_058683585.1. Classification (NCBI taxonomy): domain Bacteria; kingdom Pseudomonadati; phylum Bacteroidota; class Bacteroidia; order Bacteroidales; family Bacteroidaceae; genus Bacteroides; species Bacteroides sp. QWL-09. The sequence continues at coordinate 1,355,153 of NZ_CM178748.1, forward strand.
GTTGGAATATTTTGTGGTTCATATTCTTTCTTATTCCCGGACATTTCCTCCGGCGAAGTAATATAACGATCGTCAGTTATTCCACCATTTTCATTGGTCTTCAGGAAATTGTTGCTATAGATCGCTTGTAGCTGATATTTATCTCCAATATAGCTTCCGAAAATCATGGCATTGAAATAAGCCGTATTTTGGTGATTGTAGAATCCTCTGCCATACAAATAGTCGATGTTAAATCCAAAAGCGAGTCTTTTATTCGCATTTACCGAAAAATAAGATTTAAACCGTTCTTCTCCATTCAACTTATTGCCCGCCTTATGATAAGTCAGGTTAGTGTATGGCACATTACTATTAGTAAAATTGAATCTATTGGGAGAAACAAAAAAGTCAGAAAAAGATTCTAAAAAGATCGTCGGTGCAAATCTCTCTCTATTAAAAAAGATATGCGACATCTGAGGTGAGCCAAGGTTACCCAAGTGAGAAGTAAAACCGGACACTCCTTCCGTAAAATTTGTATTCTGAAAATGATGATATAATGTATCAGCAGGAACAATCGTTCGATGCCCTAACGTCTCATTAAGTCTCCACATAAATAGCTTTGGAGGCAAACTTTGCACTTCTGTTTGAGTACTATCAAGATTTTCAGGGCGTGTATTAGGATCAATCTGATTACCAAATTGGTCGCGTCCAAATTGATTAACATCTTGTCGTACAGGATTTAATTGAGCTCGAACAATGTTTAAGCTCCCTATGAAGATTAGTAATGGTATTAATAGAAGTCGTTTCATAATTAAGTGCAAAGATAAATGAAAAAATGACAACTGATAATTGACTCCTTACAATAAATGTCGCTTAGTGTTAAATTTATTGTAATAAAAATCAAAATACCAATTGTCATTTTTCAAACCGATATTTCTAATCGGTTATTTAGCGAACTTCTTTTATAAGTTCCATACCTTTCTTAATGGCTTCTTCATTCATCGGAATAAGATGGTGATGGCGTTCAGGAAGTGTCTTTTTAAGACCCTTGATCACGCTTTCTAGACTAACAACAGGATGTAATTTCAGCAATCCACCTAACACAATCATGTTAAAAGCCTTAGCATTATTCATCTCATTAGCTGCGTCCATCGCATTAATCTGATAAACCTTAATATCTTTTCGTGTCGGAGGGTTGATAATACCATATCCGTCATAAATCAATATTCCAGCAGGTTTCACGCGGCTCTCGAATTTCTCGAGTGATGGCTGGTTTAGTATGATAGCAGCGTCGTAAGTACTCAAAATCGGAGATGAGATTTTATCATCACTCACAATAACAGTCACATTCGCTGTACCACCACGTTGTTCCGGTCCGTAAGCAGGCATCCAAGTCACCTCTTTGCCTTCCATCAGTCCGGAATAAGCTAAAATCTTTCCCATAGACAGCACACCTTGACCACCGAATCCTGCTATAATAATTTCTTCTTTCATTATATTGTTGATATTTAGCGTTATTCTTTGTCTTTCAAATCACCAAGAGGATAGAATGGGAACATATGTTCTTCCATCCATTTATTTGCTTTTTCCGGTGACATTTTCCAACCCGAGTTACAAGTTGAAACAATTTCAACCAAGTTAGAGCCTTTACCACTCATGGAGTTCTCAAAAGCTTTACGAATAGCCTTTTTAGCTTTTCGTATGGCAGGAACCGATTGAACCGATTGTCTGGTGACATAAGCCGTACCTTCCAATTGAGCAGCAACTTCAGTAATCTTCAAAGGATATCCGTGAAGGTTTACATCGCGGCCGTATGGACAAGTTGCCGTTTTCATTCCCACCAAAGTTGTTGGAGCCATCTGTCCACCAGTCATACCATAAATAGCATTATTGATAAATATAATGGTAATATTTTCACCTCTATTTAAAGCATGAATGGTTTCTGCAGTTCCAATACAAGCTAAGTCTCCATCACCTTGATAAGTGAAGACCAAGTTTTCCGGCCATAACCGCTTGATGGCACTAGCTAAAGCCGGCGCACGTCCGTGAGCAGCTTCTTGCCAATCAATATCAATATAATTGTAAATAAAGACTGCACATCCTACAGGGGATATTCCGACAGCCTTGTTCTGTAAACCCATCTCTTCGATAACCTCGGCAACGAGTTTATGGACAACCCCGTGACTACATCCCGGGCAGTAGTGCATCGGAACGTCATTCATCAATGTTGGTTTTTTATAAACCAAGTTTTCGGGCTTAATTATTTCGTCTCTAGTCATAATTTATTCTCCTTATCTGTTGGTGAATCGTATAAAAAACTCCATGATCTTAACAAATATGGCAGTTCCGCATACATAAATGAACAATTTAAAATCATCTTTGGCAACGAAGTAGACAATGATAGATGCCACAGCCAATATCATGAATAAAATGTTTAGTATGTTTCTTATTTTATCGGGATTCATCTTTGTTTTTATAAATTATTGAGTAATTATTCTTTTCTAGTAAAGATATTGAAATAGATCAAATCAACTTCTCTTTTAAAGCAGCGACTATTTCTTCAGGGTCCGGAACGATTCCGCCTAAACGTCCAAAATGTTCAACTTTGACCTTACCATTTACTGCAAGACGAACATCTTCAACCATTTGTCCGGCATTCAACTCAGTCACCAACATACCCTTAACCTTGCCTGCATAAGAAGCAATAGCATCAGTTGGGAAAGGCCACAACGTAATCGGACGCAAAAGACCAATCTTAATGCCTTCTTTACGAGCCAATTCCATGGCTTTCTGCCCAATACGTGCCATTGATCCGAATGCCACGATCAAATAATCAGCATCATCACAATCGATTGTCTCAAAACGAACTTCGTTTTCTTCTATCAAACGATATTTCGCTTGGAAACGGATATTATTTTTTTCCATTTCTTCCGAACGTAATTCCAAAGAAGTAATCACATTCGGCTTCCGACCGTTAGTTCTTCCTGTCGTTGCCCATGGACATTCTGCAATAATCTCTTCGTTAGTACGACGAGGCGTCACTGCCGGCAAAACAACTTTTTCCATCATCTGTCCGATAACACCGTCCGCCAAAATAATAGCCGGATTGCGATATTTAAATGCAAGTTCAAATCCAAGTCCAACAAAGTCGGCCATTTCCTGAACAGATGCAGGAGCAAGAGCAATCAACTTATAGTCGCCATGACCTCCACCTTTTACTGTTTGAAAGTAATCGGCTTGACTAGGTTGTATGGTACCTAATCCAGGACCACCTCGCATGACATTAACCACGAGACAAGGAAGTTCAGCACCAGCAAGGTATGATATACCTTCTTGTTTCAAGCTAACCCCAGGGCTAGATGATGAGGTCATTACTTTTTTGCCGCTTCCTGCGCCACCATATACCATATTAATAGCAGCAACTTCACTTTCTGCCTGAAGTACTACCATTCCTGTAGTTTCCCAAGGCCGTTGTTCTGCCAAAGTTTCTAAAACCTCTGATTGAGGAGTAATAGGATAGCCGAAATACCCATCAACACCATAGCGAATGGCTGCATGTGCGATGGCTTCGTTTCCTTTCATTAATACAACTTCTTCTGACATAATAATTCGATGATTGAATTGTGAGCCTATGTGTCAATGCTTCGGTTGGTACGACCAATCTTACATGATTTTCGGCGATACATAATGTTATTCTACTTTCACTTTATAAACGGTAATACATCCGTCAGGACATACCGTAGCACATGAGCTACATCCATTACAAGTGTCTTCTTTCACGGGTTGGGCATAATTATACCCTTTGATGTTGACCTCTTTAGCTAAAGCAATCACATCAAGTGGACACGCCACAACACAAAGGTTACAACCTTTGCAACGTTCTGTGTCAACCACTATTGCTCCCTTAATTTTTGCCATAATTTCTTTATCTTATTACGTTTAATGATTAAACATGTCTTTATGATAGAAGTTTAAAATATCGATGATTATAGCCCGAGCTTGAACAGCCGGACTCTGAGGATTAATATCGATGGCCGATTGGTAGTTATTTAAAGCTTGTTGCCAATCTCCTTTTTTGCGGAAAGCGTTTCCTCTTATGTAGTACAATTCATCCTTATTCGTAGGATCTTCTTGTATCATTCGATCCAATTGTTCTAAAGCGGAAGTGACCTCTCCTCGAGAGATGAGATCTTGCAATTCTTTTAGTTGATCCATCTTTGTTTTTTTTAGGATTCTATGAGACAAAGATAAACTTTATTTTGATAAAAAGATTGTTAGGCTTTGAAAAAAGTGACTTTTATTCTATTTTTTAGTTAATAAATGTTTTAAAACAGTTTTTTGCTAACATTTTGATAGCTTCACACAGAGCAAACGTCGAATAAAGCACATACACCGAGGGTAAAAAATAGGCCAAACTTTCAATTTAACACAACTGGTAATTTTCGCTCAGAGACCTAGCTAAAAAACAAAAGACAACCAACAGATCTAAACCAATAAAAAGTTGTAAGCCAAGAATATAAAAGACTATCATTTTGAGAGAGCAACCTCCACAAACAATAACACATTCAACTCAGAGCAACTCTATTACAAACAATAGGTCGGTAGCCACTTAAACAAATCACCCGTGCTACAAATGAAATGTAACACGGGTGAACTTATAATTTTAAAGTCATCAGGAACTTCATCCCCAGACGCTTATTTTACCGGAATCTTATCAATACGTTTCTGATGACGACCGCCTTCAAACTCTGTTGCAAAGAAGTTCGACAGAATCACATCAGCTTCTTCATTGCTGATAAAACGTCCCGGCATAACCAATACATTGGCATCATTATGCAAGCGTGCTAATGTGGCAATCTCCGGATTCCAACACAATGCAGCACGTATGCCTTGATGTTTGTTCAAGGTCATATTGATTCCATTTCCACTTCCACAAATGGCAACTCCCGGATAACAAGTGCCTGCTTCAACCGCATTAGCAAGTTGATGAGCAAAATCCGGATAGTCAACACTCTCAGTTGAATAAGTCCCAAAATCTTGATAAGCATAACCTTTAGCATCCAACCACTGGCGAACGAACTCTTTAAGTTCATATCCAGCATGATCAGAACATAAGCCTATAGTCTTTTTCATGATAACATTTCTTTTACTTGTTTGTATACATTCTCAGCAGTGAAACCAAGTTTCTCGTCAAGCACCGTATAAGGTGCAGAGAAACCAAAAGATTCCAATCCGAAAACTTTCCCGTTCGCTCCGACCAAACCTTCAAGGTTAACCGGTAGTCCGGCTGTCAATCCGAAGATCTTCGCATTTGCCGGCAAGATAGCCTCTTGGTATGCTTTCGGCTGACTGCGGAACAATCCTTCAGAGGGCACCGAAACAATACGCACCTTAACACCTTCTTGGCGTAAAAGAGTAGCACCGCTAACCAAGGTTGCCACTTCCGAACCGGAAGCCACCAAGATTACATCAGGATTTTCATCAGACTCTGCGATGACATAAGCGCCCTTAGCCGCTTCTTGATAAGTTGTATCTTGAGGTAAGTTATTAACGTTCTGACGTGACAAGATCAATCCAGTAGGAGTGCTCATATTTTCCATCGCCAATTTCCAAGCCACAGTTGTCTCTTCTGCATCTGCCGGACGAAGTACAAGCATGGAGTTCGCTCCCTTATGATTTTTCAGTTTCTCCATCAAACGGATTTGAGCTTCTTGCTCAACCGGTTCGTGAGTCGGTCCATCCTCTCCTACACGGAAAGCGTCATGCGTCCAGATAAATTTCACCGGTTGCTCCATCAACGCAGCCATACGAATAGCCGGTTTCATATAATCAGAGAACACGAAAAAAGTACCACATGCAGCAAGAACGCCACCATGTAAAGACATACCGATACAAACGCAAGCCATCGTTAACTCAGAAACACCCGCTTGTAAAAATGCACCACTAAAATCACCACGTTTGAAAGCATGAGTCTTTTTCAAGAAGCCATCGGTCTTATCAGAATTAGACAAGTCTGCCGAAGACACAATCATGTTTTCCACTTGTTCAGCTAAAGCGCCAAGTACGGTTGCCGAAGCAACACGCGTTGCAACATTCGCTTTCTGAGCGATAGCTTCCCAATTGACTTGAGGTGCTTTTCCAGAGAAGAACAATTGCAATTTCTCAGCTAATTGTGGATTTGCCTTAGCCCATTCTGCTTTAGCAGCATAACGTTCCTTTATAATTTCTGCAAGTTCAGCTTCACGCTTAGCATATAACTCAGCGACTTCCGGGAAGATCACAAACGGATTAGTCGGATCACCATTCAAGTTCTTGATGGTATTTACGTAAGCATCGCCACCCAATGGTGCCCCATGAGTACCGCAGTTCGCTTCATAGCTACTACCATCAGCTTTACGAGCTCCTTTACCCATGATTGTTTTACCAATAATCAAGGTTGGTCGTTCCATTTCAGCTTTAGCCTCAACAAGAGCAGCACGAATTTCATCCGGATTGTTACCGTCAATAGTGATTACCTTCCATCCCCATGCTTCATACTTCATGGCCACATTTTCAGTCGTCACCTCAGTCGTCTCTGTCGAAAGTTGAATATCATTAGAATCATAGAACATGATCAAGTTATCCAACCCTAAAGTTCCAGCCATTCGGCCTGCACCTTGTGAAATTTCCTCTTGGATACCACCATCGGAAATATATGCGTAAATGGTTTGGTTCATTACCTCGCCAAAGCGTGCTTTTAGAAACTTCGCAGCGATAGCGGCTCCCACAGAGAAAGTATGCCCCTGTCCCAATGGACCAGATGTATTTTCAATACCGCGCATCACGTCTACTTCAGGATGTCCCGGTGTAGGGCTTCCCCATTGACGGAACTCTTTAAGTTCTTCGATCGTGAATTTACCGGTTAATGCCAATGTAGAATACAACATTGGAGACATGTGTCCGGGATCAAGGAAAAAGCGATCGCGTCCTTCCCAAGCCGGGTTTTTCGGATCGTGTATTAAAAACTCTGAAAAGAGCACATTAATAAAGTCTGCTCCACCCATGGCACCCCCCGGATGTCCCGAGTTTGCTTTTTCAACCATTGAGGCTGCAAGGATGCGAATGTTGTCTGCAGCACGGTTCATTAGTTTGCTATCGTTCATTTCTTTTGGTTTTAAATAGTCTCTTATGGTAAGTCATATTTATACATTATGGTAGCAAATACATTTGCTTGTGCAAAGATAAGGCTTTTATGGTTAATGGACAATCGTATGTTGATATCTTTTTGATGTTTAATATTATGTATAGAGCATCTTATACCAGTAAATCAAACCTTTAGAATAAACAATCAACCCTCTATTAGATTTCAATATTAAAAGAAAGAGGGTATCCTTTAAAAGGACACCCTCTACAAATAGATATATTTAACGATCTATTATACAAGTCTTCTAGAACCGTCGCCAATGACCACGTCATAAACTTTCGGACTCATTCCAAATTTCGCTTTGAAAGCTTCTTGAGTTTTCTCTACAAAATCAGCATAAAGTTCCTCTTTAACTAAGTTTATCGTACAGCCACCAAAGCCACCGCCCATCACACGTGAACCGGTTACCCCAAATTCTTTCGCACAATCGTTCAAGAAATCGAGTTCTTCACAGCTCACTTCATATAATTTGCTCATACCATGGTGCGTCTCATACATTTTCTGACCAACAGTTTCGTAGTCATCTTTTTCCAAAGCTTCACATACATCAAGCACTCGTTGAATTTCTTCAATTACGTACTCTGCACGCATGAAATCCTCTTCACTCACTTCTGCTTTCACCTCTTGAAGCATCTCCATCGTACAGTCTCTCAAGAATTCAACATTTGCATGTTTTTTCTGAATAGCCGCAACCACATTCTCGCAGCTCTGACGACGTTTATTGTAAGCCGAAGAAGCCAATTCGTGTTTAACCACAGAATCCAACAATACCAAACGATAACCTTTTGGGTGGAATGGGAAATATTGGTATTCTAACGAACGACAATCCAAACGGATAAGGTGTCCGGCTTTTCCGAAGACAGAAGCAAATTGGTCCATGATGCCACATTTCACCCCACAATAGTTGTGTTCAGTAGCCTGTCCCACTTTTGCCAATTCGAACTTATCGATTTTGTTCTCACCAAAAAGTTCATTAATAGCAAAAGCATAAGTACTTTCCAAAGCAGCAGAAGAAGACATTCCGGCTCCCAAAGGCACATCACCTGAGAAAGCAGTATTGAATCCCTTAACCTCAACACCACGTTTAATCATCTCGCGGCATACACCGAAGATATATCTAGCCCAGCTAGCATGTGGTGCATCTTCTTCATTTAAGCCAAATTCTACATAATCTTTCAAATCGATAGAATAAGCTCTGACTTTATCTGTACCATTCGGTTTGATCTCTGCGACCATTCCTTTATCTACAGCTCCGGGAAAAACAAATCCCCCATTATAATCGGTGTGTTCGCCAATTAAGTTAATACGACCGGGTGAAGCATATACATATCCGGTAGTTCCGTCAAAGTGTTTAATAAAACGACTTCTTACGTGTTCTATGTCCATGATATAAAATATTAGAAAGGTTTATATTTGTGTTTACTCTACTGGAATATCTTTATTCACATTCTTGCAGCCTACCAAAGCGTAGTATAACATATAAGTTACTCCAGCGAAGATTACCCAGTAACTTGCCATATAGCTATTAGTAAGATCGGCAACAGCACCTTGAATAAGAGGAAGGATACCTCCACCGCAAACCATTACCATAAAGATACCTGAAGCCATTGCAGTATATTTACCTAATCCTTCTACTGCTAAGTTGAAAATGCCACCCCACATAATCGAAGTACAAAAACCACAAAGCACGAAGAACATGATACCCATAGGTACAGTTGCCATACCGAATCCGATATTAGCTCCACCTTTAAATACAGGCATTGCAATTGTTGATGTTGTTGGAGCAAACATACCAATTAGAAGGAAGACCATAGCCAAAGTACATACGAATGTCAACTGAGCTTTACTTGTAAATTTAGCACCTAATGCACCACCAAATAAACGTCCGACCATCATCAAGAACCAATAAGTACCGACAATTGATCCCGCCATTGCAGTATCCATGCCAAACCCTTTAGCACCTGCAGCATCAGTCGATGTTGTCAAGAACAAGTTAATAAAGTTAGGAATACCCACTTCAACGCCTACATATACAAAGATCGCAATAGTTCCTAATACAAAGTGACGGAACGACATTGGACTGTGTGTATCTTTAACCTTGTGTCCATTTGCACTTTCTTTGTGAGGTTCAGGAATCTGCATTGTAGCCAATACTACAAAAACCAAAGCAAAGATACCCATGGCAATAAACAAAGCAGGGTTAGCATCGCTGATGCGTGTATCTTGACTAATGGTACCGATTAAGTAACCACCTAATACCGGAACGATTGTTGCCGAAATAGAGTTTAATGAACCACCAAATTGGATTAATTGGTTACCTCTCTTACCGCCACCACCAAGAGTGTTAAGCAATGGGTTAACTACAGCATTCAACATACACATTGAGAAACCAGAAACAAAAGCTCCAGTCAAATACACCCAGAAAACAGTCAGTTCGCCTGGTTGATAATTCATTTGTCCTGAAAGTATTTGAATACTTACACCAATAAGCCCTACGGCAACAGCAGTCAAAGCAGTCTTCTTATATCCAATTTTCTTCAGCATAAGACCTGCCGGAAGTCCCATAAAAGCATAAGCAATAAAGTTAGCCGCGTTACCCAACTGAGTCATCCAGTTAGCAGCTTGAAACTGTTCTTTTACAATAAGCCCCAATGGGTTAGTTAGTCCTGTTACAAAAGATATCATGGCAAAAAGCGCAAACATCATCGCAATAGGCAATGCATAATTCTTTTTTTGTTGTGTCATGGTTGTTTTTTTGATAATTGTTAGTTTATAATAGTTATTTAGTTTTTTCTTTTATTGCTCCACACCGAATTTATAAATTGTCACCTGTTGGTATTCATCACCCGGCAATAACGTAGCCGAAGGGAAATGCGCCTTATTCGGCGTATCAGGAAAACATTGTGCTTCAAAGCAGACAGCACTTCTAGCCGGGAATGTAGCGCCGTGGGCACCTTCAAAGCCGCTAAGCCAATTACCGGTGTAAAGTTGCAATCCCGATTCTGTGGTATAAACCTCCAACGTACGACCGCTTTTAGGATCTTTACAAGTCGCCGCCAAATCGAGCGATCCGATCTCCTGTTTGTTGAGCACATAACAATGGTCGTATCCTGCACCAAAAACGAGCTGTTGATCTTGATCATTGATGCGCTCGCCTATCGTATGAGGAGTAGAGAAATCCATTGGTGTTCCTGCCACCTTCGCGATCTCACCTGTCGGTATCGAAACCTCATCGATCGGAGTATAAAAATCCGCGTTGATCGTTAAAACATTGTCCGTAATAACCGGACTCGGAGAAGCGATACCGGCAAGATTGAAAAAGGCATGATTGGTCAAGTTAACCGGCGTGGCCTTATCGGTTGTCGCTCTATATTCTATAACCAAAGCATTTTCCTCTTCTTCAAGGCGATAAACCATATCGACTTCTAAATTGCCGGGAAATCCTTCTTCATAGTCTTTCGAAATATAATGAAACTGAATGGTCTGAGCATCAATCTGAGTAGCTTCCCATACACGAGCGTGAAAACCAGTCGGTCCACCATGAAGAGAGTTTGGTCCATTATTAATAGCCAACTCATGCTCTTCACCGTACAACGTAAATTTGCCTTTAGCAATACGGTTACCGTATCGTCCGATAATGGTATTTAAAAAAGGTTCTGGACTATTTATCACGTGATCGATGCTGTCGTGTCCTAAAACCACGTTCGCATAATCACCCGATTGATCCGGAACCATAATGGAAAGAATGGCACATCCGTAGTTTGTTACAGCAACCTCCATTCCTTTACTATTTCTCAACAAATATAAATCGATGGGATGTCCATTGATCGTTTTTTGGAAATCTTCCCGTTTAAGTTTAGAAAGATTATTTTCAACAAAATATGTGTTATTCATGTTTGTACTTATTTAAATTTCATGCAAATAAAGATAAAATCTTTCTGACTGACAAATAATTTTAGGCAAATGTAATCAGGGACCATTGAAGATTAAAAATTATCATTTTACATTCAAACAACATGACTTGCACAAAAAGAATTATTTAGGTCATTGTTTTTTTGTGTAAATTTTGTTTTTTTTGTATGTTTGTTCCCTGTTTAAAACACCTATTTTGTAGAATTAATCTAGATTTATAACCAAAAACAAAATGTATCCATTAAAATTCGAACCTATCCTAAAGCAAACCCTTTGGGGTGGCGACAAAATTGTTCCATTTAAACATTTAAATTCCGACTTAAGAGGAGTTGGAGAAAGTTGGGAAATCTCTGGCGTTGAAGAAGACGAGTCTATCGTTGCCAACGGACCGGATAAAGGTTTGACTCTGACAGACATGATCAGAAGATATCGTGAAGAACTCGTTGGCGAGGCAAACTACGCTCGTTTTGGAAACAAGTTTCCTTTACTGATTAAATTTATCGACGCGAAGCAAGACCTATCTATTCAAGTTCACCCTTCGGATGAGTTAGCAAAGAAACGCCACAATTCATTTGGAAAAACGGAAATGTGGTATGTCGTCGGAGCAGATAACGGTGCCAAGTTACGTTCAGGATTCTCAGAAGAGATCACTTCAAAAGAATACAAGGAACGTGTGCGTGACAATACGATAACAGACGTCTTACAAGAATATAATATCCATTCCGGTGATGTTTTCTTTTTACCGGCGGGACGAGTACACAGTATTGGAGCCGGAGCTTTTATTGCCGAAATACAGCAGACTTCGAATATCACTTATCGTATTTACGACTTCAACCGCAAAGATGCAAACGGAAACACCCGTGAATTGCATACCGACTTAGCGCGCGAAGCCATCAACTATGAAGTTCTAGATGACTATAGAACAGCATACGAACCGGTTGAAAACGAACCGGTTGAACTAGTTGCCTGTCCCTATTTCACTACAACCCTTTACGACATGACTGAGGAGATCACGTGTGATTATTCCGAATTGGATTCTTTTGTCATCTTCATTTGCCTTGAGGGGTCATGTACCATCAGAGACAATGAGGGCAACGAGCTTCTGATGAAAGCTGGAGAGACCTTGTTATTCCCTGCAACAGTGCAAGATATAACGATCAATCCAACGGAAGGTTCGGTTAAACTTTTAGAGACTTACGTCTAAGCTATTTTTCTGAAAAAGAATAAAAAACAGCAAATTGTTTTGTTTTCTCAAACAATGCATTTATATTTGCAACCGATTCAATAAAACAACAAGCAATGAGATTAATGTTAGTAAATACATATTGGTGGTGGCGCCTATTACAACTCCGACAGTCGTAAGGGAGCAGCGCTCGTATGTATATACCAACTAAATAATAGAACATAAATTAGAGCCCTGTCGCAACCTGCGACAGGGCTTTTTTTATGCCCATCATCGAGCTCACCCCACTAAACCAGACCCTTTTAAAAAAAACAAATCAAAATATAAATCAAAAAATGAACACACCTTATTCAATTGACAAGAACGGCTATTACGGCGAATTTGGCGGGGCTTATATCCCTGAGATCCTACATAAATGCGTTGACGATTTAAGAAACAGCTATCTGGGAATCATTGAAAGTGAATCCTTCAAAAAAGAATTCGATCAACTGCTACGCGATTATGTTGGTCGCCCATCTCCTCTGTATTTCGCCAAACGATTATCCGAGAAGTACGGCTGCAAGCTCTATCTCAAACGCGAAGATCTAAACCACACCGGTGCCCATAAGATCAACAACACCATTGGACAAATCCTATTAGCCAGACGCTTAGGCAAGAAACGGATCATTGCCGAGACCGGTGCCGGCCAACATGGTGTAGCGACTGCAACGGTTTGCGCCCTAACCAATATGCAATGCATCGTTTACATGGGAAAAACCGACGTCGAACGTCAGCAGATCAATGTGGAAAAGATGAAGATGCTCGGTGCAACAGTTATCCCGGTAACCTCAGGCAATATGACCCTGAAAGATGCGACCAACGAAGCCATACGCGACTGGTGCTGTCATCCCGAAGACACCTATTATCTGATTGGGTCGACCGTTGGTCCTCATCCCTATCCCGATATGGTCGCTCGCCTACAATCGGTCATCAGTGAAGAGATTGGCAAACAGCTACTCGAAAAAGAAGGACGCAACTACCCCGATCACCTCATCGCTTGCATCGGTGGAGGAAGCAACGCTGCCGGAACGATCTACCACTACATCAACGACAAACGGGTTAAGATCACTTTAGCCGAAGCCGGCGGAAAAGGGGTCGACAGTGGAATGACTGCCGCAACCATCCAATTAGGTAAGATTGGCATCATCCACGGCTCACGTACCTTCGTGATCCAGAACGAAGATGGACAAATCGAAGAGCCTTATTCCATCTCAGCCGGACTCGATTATCCCGGCATCGGACCGATGCATGCTCATCTGGCTGCACAGAAACGAGCCACCGTATTACCGGTCAACGACGATGAAGCTATCGAAGCCGCCTACGAGTTGACTCGCTTAGAAGGAATCATCCCGGCATTAGAATCTTCTCATGCTTTAGGCGTACTTCGTCAGCTGACCTTCAAGCCCGATGAGATCGTTGTTCTAACCGTCTCCGGACGCGGTGATAAAGACATCGAAACTTATCTTTCCTTTAACCAATAAACCCAAACGTCACAATGAGAACCTATCACTACACCACAAACTCTCGGCAGATCTTGGGCGATCTACATACCCCAGTCAGCCTTTATCTCAAATTGCGCGATCGCTACCCACAATCCGTGCTGATGGAAAGTTCCGATTACCACTCGGCCGAGAATGCCTTCTCGTACATTGCGATCTGTCCTCTAGCTGAAATTTCGGTCAACAGCGGTTTGGTGAGCACCACCTACCCCGACAACCAACGCTACTGCGAACCCCTCAGTGCAACCTTCACTCCTGAGAAAGCCATGAATCAATTCATGGCTAACTTCCAGATCGAAGGGAACCACCAATCCGTTTGCGGACTCTACGGATACACCACTTTCAATGCCGTACGCTATTTTGAGAATATCCCCATCAAAGAAAGCCACCAAGCCGAGAACGACGCTCCGGACATCTATTATCTACTCTACAAATACGTCATCGTATTCAACCATTTCCGTAACGAGTTGACACTAGTGGAGCTTTTAAAAGACGGGGAGTCCAGTGGATTAGACGAACTCATTCGCCTTCTCGAAGATAAGAAATTTGCGTTATACGATTTCAAGCTGACCGGTCCGATCAGTAGCCCCATATCTGACGAAGAGCACAAAGCCAATATCCGTAAAGGAATCGCTCACTGCATGCGAGGCGATGTTTTCCAGATTGTGCTCTCCAGACGTTTCATCCAACCCTTTATGGGTGATGATTTCAACGTCTATCGTGCTCTTCGGAGCATCAACCCCTCGCCGTACCTCTTCTATTTCGATTTTGGTGGCTTTCGCATCTTCGGCTCATCGCCAGAGACTCATTGCAAGATCGAAAACAACGAAGCCTATATCGACCCGATCGCCGGAACAACACGTCGTACAGGCGACACGGTGAAAGACAAAGAGTTGGCCGAAGCTCTACTCAACGACCCGAAAGAGAACGCCGAGCACGTCATGCTCGTAGACTTGGCCAGAAACGATCTCTCCCGCCATTGCACCGACGTTCATGTCGACTTCTATAAAGAACCGCAATATTACAGTCACGTTATCCATCTCGTGAGCCGTGTCAAAGGTACCCTTCCCGAAGGAGCCGATCGAATCAAAACCTTTATCGACACCTTTCCGGCAGGCACACTCAGCGGAGCCCCAAAAATCAGGGCCATGCAGCTCATTAGCGAGATCGAGCCACACAACCGTGGAGCATATGGAGGATGCATTGGCGTCATTGGATTCAACGGAAATTTAAATCAAGCCATAACAATTCGTACATTTGTCAGCAGAAATAACGAACTTTGGTTCCAAGCTGGCGGAGGTATCGTTTCCGCTAGTCATGAAGAAAATGAATTGCAAGAAGTAAACAATAAATTAGGAGCGTTAAAATCGGCTATCGACCTTGCCGCCCAATTAAAAAAATAAAGAAACGATGAAAATCTTACTGTTAGACAATTACGACTCTTTCACCTACAATTTGGTGCATGTAGTCAGAAAGCTAGGCTTCTCAACGATTGATGTGGTTCGTAACGACCAGATCGATCTAGATCTCGTGGAGTCGTACGACAAAATCATCCTCTCCCCCGGGCCGGGCATTCCCGAAGAAGCCGGGCTGCTTCTTCCCCTCATTAAACGTTATGCTCCGACCAAACCCATCTTAGGCGTCTGCTTGGGTCACCAAGCCATCGGCGAAGCTTTTGGTGCACATCTCACCAACCTCGACAACGTCTACCATGGCATTCAGAGCGAGATCAGCATCCTTAGCCACGAAGACGTATTCAAAGGACTCGCCCCTCGCATCGCCGTAGGACGTTACCACTCTTGGGTGGTCGACAAGATCGATTTTCCTGATAGCCTCGAAGTCACCGCAGAAAGCGATGAAAGGCTCATCATGGCTTTACGGCATAAACATTATCCCGTTTACGGCATTCAGTTTCATCCCGAATCGGTTCTAACCCCAACGGGAGAACAGATTATTTCCAACTTCCTCAACCTATAATAAACGTATGAAAGAATTATTATACCGCCTTTTTGAACATCAATCTTTAAGCCGCGAAGAAGCCCGGCAGCTCATGCACGACATTGCCGGCGGGGTCTACAACGAGGTACAGATCGCTTCACTAACCACTGTTTTTCTGATGCGTAACATTACCATCGAAGAAATCTGTGGCTTTCGTGAAGCCCTTCTCGAAATGCGTACACCGGTCGACCTCGATGCTTACGATGCGATCGATATTGTAGGCACAGGAGGTGACGGAAAGAATACCTTCAACATCTCCACCGTAACTAGCTTCATTGTAGCCGGCGCAGGATATAACGTCGTAAAGCACGGTAACTACGGTGCAACCTCTATCAGTGGAGCCAGCAATGTGATCGAGCAGCACGGGGTCACCTTCACCGCCGATACCCAACGCCTAAAGCGTAGCCTGGAAGGGTGCCACATGGCCTACCTCCACGCGCCACTGTTCAACCCCGCTCTCAAACAAGTTGCCCCCATCAGAAAGGCACTTGCCGTACGCACCTTCTTCAACATCCTTGGTCCGTTGGTCAACCCCATCATCCCCAAGTACCAATTATTAGGGGTATACAACCTCTCGTTATTCCGGCTTTATACCTATACCTATCAAGCGGTCGACACCCACTTTGCCATTGTGCATAGCTTAGACGGTTACGACGAAATCTCGCTGACCGACAATTTCAAAGTGGTAACTAGTCGTGAAGAGAAGATCTATTCCCCCGAAAGCTTAGGATTAGGACGCTATCACGAGAACGATCTAATAGGCGGAAATACTCCGGAAGAAGCCGCTCGTATCTTCGACAATATCCTAAAAGGTTGCAGTACACAAGCTCAACGCGAAGTCGCCCTCATCAACGCCGCCTTTGCCATTCAAGTCAAGCAACCCGAAAAGAACATCGAAG
The DNA here is from genome assembly GCF_058683585.1 of Bacteroides sp. QWL-09. NCBI lineage: Bacteria > Pseudomonadati > Bacteroidota > Bacteroidia > Bacteroidales > Bacteroidaceae > Bacteroides > Bacteroides sp. QWL-09. The sequence continues at coordinate 1,371,842 of NZ_CM178748.1, forward strand.
AGTGTCTGGCCATCGCAACCGAATCGCTCGATAGCGGAAAAGCCCTTCAAGTCTTAAAACAGTTCATCGAACTCAACTCATAGTTTTACCGAACTCTATTCATCATCGCTTATGAAAGATATTCTATCAGACATCATTCAGGAAAAAATCAAGGAGATTAAGCAACAACAATCCGTCCTGTCGACCGAACAGCTTGAAGAAAGCCTAGACGTCACCCCTATCCGCCGCTCGATGAAAGAAGCCCTGCGGCAGTCGCCCACCGGCATCATTGCCGAATTTAAACGTCGTTCACCCTCGAAGGGATGGATCAACGAAACTGCAGATCCGCAAATCATCGTACCCGCTTACGAGAGAGCCGGTGCTGCCGCCTGTTCGATCTTAACCGATCCTTCTTTTTTCGGAGGCAGCCTAAGCGATATTCGTAGAGCACGCGACCTCGTCGACCTCCCCATTCTTCGAAAGGACTTCATCATCGATGAGTACCAACTCTACCAATCGAAAATCATCGGTGCCGATGCCATCCTGTTGATTGCTTCTGCACTCGACAAAAAAAGCTGCGCCCAATTGGCTCAAAAAGCTCATGAACTCGAATTGGAAGTTCTTCTCGAGCTACACGACGAAAAAGAAATCGATTATATCACCCCCCACGTGGATATGATCGGAGTCAACAACCGCCACCTCGGCAGTTTTCATACCGACGTCGACCAGTCGTTCCGCCTAGTAGAACTTCTACCGAAAGACGCCATTCTGGTCTCCGAGAGTGGACTGTCGGAAGCAGAAACGCTAATCAAGCTCCGTCAAGTCGGCTACCATGGCTTCTTGATGGGCGAACACTTCATGCGTCAAGCCGATCCCGGTGTTGCCTTACAACAATTCATAGCCCAAATTAAAGCCTCAGACCTATGATCGGAAATAAGCTCATCAAAGTCTGCGGGATGCGTCAAGCCGAGAACATCCGAGAAGTCGAAGCCCTTGGTATCGACCTGATGGGCTTCATCTTCGTCCCACGTTCGCCCCGCTTTGTCGCCCAACGGCCCGATTATCTTCCCACCCATGCACAACGCATTGGGGTGTTTGTCAACGAGACTCCGGAGGTGATCGAGCGTCAAATTGAAGCCTTCCAACTTCAAGGCATTCAACTTCACGGAGACGAATCACCAGAGATCTGCCAAGTCTTTCATTCCCGTCCCATAACGGTCATCAAAGCCTTTTCCGCAGCTTGTGCCGACGATCTTGCCCGAACATCGGCCTACGAAGGCACATGCGACTACTTCCTGTTCGACACCCCATGCGATCAACGTGGTGGTTCAGGTCGTTCGTTCAATTGGGATCTTCTTCAAGCCTATCAAGGAAAGACCCCCTTTTTCCTAAGCGGAGGACTCCATCCGGAGAGTGCACGCGACCTCCAACAGTTCGACCATCCCCGACTTGCGGGATATGATCTAAACAGCCGGTTCGAATCCGCTCCGGGAGAAAAAGAGGTCCCTGCCCTTGAGCACTTCCTCACCCAACTGTCACAACAGGCCTCACTCTTATAAATGAGACAGAACAATAATTAGTGATAATCAGTCAGACTAAAACAATCAGTCCTATTAATCCAATAAAAAACATCTAAAAAGAATCCATCATGAACAGAATACCATCCCTTTTCCAAGACAGCAACCACTCTATCCTATCCATTTACTTCTGTGCCGGCACCCCCACCCTCGAAGGTACAGTCGACGTCATCCAAACCCTCGAACAGCAAGGCGTTGACCTCATTGAGATCGGCATTCCGTTTAGCGATCCGATGGCCGATGGGCCGGTCATCCAAACCGCCTCAAACCAAGCTTTGAGAAATGGTATGAGCGTTAGAACTTTATTCGAACAACTCAAAGAAATCCGACCGTCCGTTCGTATTCCTCTCGTTCTAATGGGCTATCTCAATCCAATCGTTCAATACGGATTCGAAGCTTTCTGTCAGCAATGTGCCACATGTGGTATTGATGGGGTGATCATTCCCGATCTTCCTTTCCACGAGTACCAAAATCTCTACAAGAAGATCGCCGATGCTTACGATGTCAAACTCATCATGCTCATCACTCCTGAAACCTCGGAAGAACGTGTGCGACAAATCGATGCGGCAACCGACAGTTTCATTTATATGGTCTCGGCAGCAGCAACCACCGGTGCACGCAATAGCTTTAGCCCCGAGCAACTTCACTACTTCAGCACCATCAAAAGCCTAAAGTTGAAGAACCCTTGTTTGATTGGCTTTGGCATCTCTAACCCAGAAACCTACACCGCTGCTTGCACCTACTCTTCGGGAGCCATCATCGGCAGTTCGTTTGTTGCCCTGCTTGAGCAAGAAAAAGATCCGGCAATAGCTATCACTCGACTCAAACAACAAATCGGCTACACAGCAACGACTAGTCAAACCGATCAAGTTCAATAGTCCACGAGTTGAAATATCGATTTAAACTCACTCCAGAAACGACGAAGGTGCTCTTTCAATCTAAAAGATTAAAAATGCAGAAAATATACAAAATAAAAGTTTATAAGAAGAATTTGAAGTAATTTATCAATTTAAAGCGAATTTTGATTATAAATATGTATCTTTGTCAGCAAATAAACGGAAAAATCAAAATATGAGAGTAAGAACACCTTCAGTTTTGTTAATATACACCGGCGGAACTATCGGAATGATAGCCAACCCAGAAACAGGGGCTCTAGAAAATTTCAATTTCGACCATTTATTAAAACACGTCCCTGAACTTAAACGATTTAATTACCGAATATCTTCCTATCAGTTCGACCCGCCGATCGACTCTTCTGATATGGAACCCGCTCTTTGGGCTAAAATAGTCAAGATCATCAATTACAACTACGACTATTACGACGGATTTGTCATTCTGCATGGTACAGATACTATGGCCTACACCGCTTCAGCTCTCAGCTTCATGCTGGAAAATCTGAGCAAACCGGTCATTCTAACCGGATCACAGCTACCGATTGGTATCTTGCGAACCGACGGAAAGGAAAACCTCATCACCTCAATTGAGATTGCAGCCGCCAAGAATCCCGACGGTACAGCCATCGTTCCGGAAGTTTGCATCTTCTTCCAGAACCACTTGATGCGAGGTAACCGAACCACAAAAATCAATGCCGAACATTTCAATGCCTTCCGATCGAACAACTATCCACCGCTTGCTCGTATTGGTATACACATTAAATACGAACCGAACCTCATTCGGAAGTCTATTCCCGATCTACCGTTGAAGCCTCATTATCTGTTCGACACGAACGTCTTGATGCTCACCTTATTCCCCGGCATACAAGAAAGTAGCGTCAGAGCCATTTTGAATGCTCCTAATCTAAAGGCCGTTGTTCTAAGAACTTTCGGGTCGGGTAATGCTCCACAGAAAGAATGGTTCATCAATCTACTTAAAGAAGCCACATCAAGAGGTATCATCATTGTAAATATCACCCAATGTGCTTCCGGTATCGTAGAAATGGAACGCTATGAAACCGGTATCCACCTCTTGGAAGCGGGAGTCATCAGTGGATACGACAGTACCCCCGAATGTGCCATAACCAAACTTATGTTCCTTCTAGGACACAAATATTCCTTGAAAGAGATCAGAAACAAGATGAACTCCTCACTAGCCGGTGAGATCACTAAAAATTCTTGACCGTCAGCAGATCGTTGAGCTAAAGTTCTAGGCCCTATATATCAGGGCTATGACTTTATTGCTCGAAATGATTGTTTTTCTACCACCCTTCACGCAAAAAAAGCTTGTTTATCGCGCATACAAAAGCTAGATTGACAAATCATATTCATTTAGACATTCAATAAAATTATAGGTTCACTTGACCATCAAGAAGAGATTAAAAAACTTTTCAAAATGGCTCAAAAAAAAGCTCATAAGATATGCAGTTGAACCAATTACCCCAAAAAGCAGAATGTTTGAAACGAAATATCGTAAGACCAGATAGCTCATATTGAAAATCGTCTTGTAGCCTAACCATTTATTCACGTAGGATATCACATTATTCACGCAGGATATCACATTATCCACGCAGGACACTGAATTACTCACGCAGGGTAAATCATTATCCTCCCAGCATAATTTCGTATTCCCCACTCCTCTCTGTTCAAATCGCTCATCATTCGAATCGACTCTCTTTATCCATCCCCCTATTATCATCGCCAATGCAATCGCACGTGCCGTTAAAGACCTCCGCTATGAGCACCCGCTCTTTAAGAAACCGGTCGTTCAATCCCGAATGTGCCGCCATCATTTGTTGGTCACTATCCGAAGAAAAGATCTCATCGAGCATCGATTCCCGGGAACTAGAATCGGAAAACGTTGCTTGCTTTTCTTTATGCTTTCTTTTTCTCTTTCTCTCTCTCTTTATATAAAGAGATACTACTGTTACTAAAGCGCGCGCGTACGCGGGAGGACAAACGTCTGTCTTTCAGCGCCTTTCTACTTCAATGTTCGATCCAATTAACACTCTAATTAACAGTCTGATTAACATTCCCATTAACAGTTCGGTTAACCTTTCCAGGCGTGCCGGAAGAACCTAAACCTTCGGAGAAAGAAGTCAAAGAGCCCAAAGTGAAAGACGAGTATCGAACAGAACAAGATTTGAAACCAACAACAGCAGAAGAGTTAGAACCATTAGTAGAGTTGGAAGTAGTCATAGAGTTAGAAGTAGTCACCAAGAATTTTAGAGAATGGTCGAAGAGCCCAAAGCACTTAAAGGTTCTGCAATCTCAAGAGCATACTCCCTAAACCTTTCATGCCCTCATTGGCTAACGACAATTAGAGCTTGTCATCGAGAGGCATATCACGCTCTCTCGAAAATTAAAATCAAATGTTTTCACCATTAAAGTCTCTCATTTTTTAAAAACTTTCATAGAGTTAACTCCCTTGATTTGTTACACTTACAAAGAAATAAACAAAAAAAAGCATGTACGGTAAGGTCTACCTTACCGTACATATAATATTTTAAATAGACCTTTGTAGACCACTGAATAAATGGCGAATATTGATTCATTCTAATTAAAAGAAATAATGAAAAACAATCACAAACATTTGAACAAAAAAGAAGTCGAACCAATTATATTAAGTATGGGAGAAAAGTGGTTTATAACCATCCCTTTTGAATGAGTGGAAAAAGCAATCAAATTGTTAAAAAAGGCAAAAATATTAATTAATGTTATCATTTTCAATGATTTATAATATAGAATAAAAGTAATAAGCCTATCTTTGTCCTTGAAATAATAATAGATTGAGTCTACACCGTTCAATCTTCGAATTAAATCCTTTAAATGATTAAGAAATAGCCATATGACCTTAAAGAAAAGTAATTTTGTTATAGTTTTCTTCGTAATTTGTTTATCGTTAGTTGTACACAGTTGTATAAACGAAGAAAAGAATTTTTATGACCCGACTTATAAAACACCTAACCCTTTAGAGATTACAGCTCCGGAAGGATTTAACGGGCAAACTGTTTCATCGATTAAAATAAGAGTGGATGTCAATGATGAGTTCGACGGTGCATACGACTACACCGTAAGTTTCTACGATCGGAATCCGTTGAACGAGGGCGCCAACCAATTGGCTGTAGGTGTGGCCAAAAAAGGAGAACCATATGAGACAGATGTTAACTTCTTAAAGGGAACAACTTTAGTCTATATTGAGCAAACTGATCCTAGGGGACGCAAATCAGTAGCGTCGGTCAACATAGAAGGTAATACCTCGGACTTGATCTATTATAACTTTGCCCATGTGAACGCAACAACTCAACCTCAATTGAGAAAAGCAACCACTCGCGTCATTGCCAACCGTCCGGCTTACAATCAATATACGACTAGCGATATTCCTTGGTCGGCCGAAGAGATTACGTCATCAACAGTCATACAAAGCTATAGTTCATACACCATTTCCAACTCATACACCGGTACTTTTACACACAACGGTACAACAAGTTCCAAATTGTTTATAACGGGAGAATGGAACTTCGATTCCTTCAAAGTAGAAAATGGACTTCAGATCATCGTGTTATCCGGCGGGAAAATTAAAGCCAATAACCTCCACTTGGTCAACAATTCGTCGCTAGAGGTGATGAATGGTGGAGAGGCAGAGATCGGCACATTGCAATTGTCGAATAATAATAGGGTGATTAACCTCGGTCGGTTAATATTGGGCGATACGTCGAACAATCCGGGTGTTTTCTATAACGGCGAAAAGGCCTACATGAGTATCAGCGGAACATTGAACGTCGGAGGAGCGTTGCTTTATAACGACGGATTGATTTATGCTAAGAATATTGACAGCACTTGGGGTAACCAATTCGTCAACAACTGTCATATTGAGGTTAGCGAGAGATTCCGTTATGAAGGCGGATATTTAGAATTAAACACCTCTGCCATCATTGCAAAAGTAATTGAGTTGAATGGAAATACAGTCTACCTATTAAGTGGCTCAATGCTAAAAGCTACTCAGGAGATGTTATTAGGTTCGAATACAACCTTCTTGAACTATACTAACGGGACTCGTTCTTTGATCAAATCACCGTCGATCGACTTCTCGGCAAACATTCTTTATAGCGGTGCATTAATGATAGAAGCCGACACCCACCCATCGGGAACAATTTGGTGGTCGCCTTATACATTAGCCAATGGAGCTATGATGACTTCATACAATGGTTCTAACTTGATCATCACAACTTGCTCAGGTGAAGTAAACACCCCTATTGGCGGAACAGACCCACAAGATCCGGGCGATCTGGAAATTAACAATTGGTATAGCTACACCTATGCTTTTGAAGATCAATGGCCGTTGTATGGTGATTATGATATGAACGACTTGGTGGTACGAATTGGTAATATGCGCCTACAGAAGAAGAAAATGGGTGGATATTATTATGTTGATAATTTATCGTTTACCTGTAAGGTGATGGCCGTAGGAGCCACTAAGAACTTATCGTTGGCCCTTCAACTCGATGATATCTCGCCAGCTGCTATCAAGAGTGTAACCAACAATTACAGCTACTCCGCATTAGGGATGAATCACTTTAACCAAAGTGGCTATATTGAATATAATCAGCAGTACGCGGTTATTCCTCTATTCTATAGCGCTCACCGCATGTTATCGAACAATGTAACGCAGATTAATACAATCAAACAAGGACTATCCGGCTCAACACAAGAGTTTACGGTAAACATCTCGTTTAAGAACAAAGCATTGAGAGAGCTGACCATAAGAAATAACTTTAATCTCTTTATCATAACCGACGGACAGGTGAACAAGAACAGAAAGGAGATTCACTTGAGTGGCTATAAACCAACAAATCTTGCTTCAACAGTCTTCTTCAACAACAACAACGATAAATCGTCTAGAGGTTACTATACGAGTGAAGACAACTTGCCTTGGGGATTCTTGATTGCACAAGATGAATATCTCTCCAACGAGAGTGCACTCTGGAAGTGGCCACAAGAATATACTCCAATCATCACGGCTTACAGCAAATTCGCCGATTGGGTATTATCGGGGGGGACAACAGAGCTCCAATGGTATAAAGTATACGATAGCGATAAGGTCTACTAAAATGCTAAAGAATAATAAGAGCCGGAAATTTGAAAGAGTTTCCGGTTCTTTTTTTATATAAAAGTTTAAAAAAAATTATATTATATATATATTTGCGTATTATATATTAGAGATATTAATCTTGAGCATAACAAAAGCTTTCTAATTTTATGAAAAAGAAAATACTACTGATCGACGATAAATCGACTATAGGCAAAATAGCAGGCATCTACTTAGGAACGGATTACGACTTTACTTATTTAGAGAACCCCATCAAAGCCATCGAATGGTTAAACGAGGGTAACATCCCGGATTTGATCATCTCGGATATCAGAATGCCATTAATGACCGGTGATGAGTTCCTTAGATATATGAAGAAAAACGAGCTTTTCAAAATGATTCCTATAGTGATGCTATCGAGCGAAGAGAGCACTTCAGAACGCATTCGCTTATTAGAAGAGGGAGCTGAGGATTATATCTTAAAACCATTTAATCCGCTAGAACTTAAGGTTCGCATCAGAAAGATTATTGACTAACCGAAGAGACGTGCATGGAATATCTTATTTATATTGGGAGGCATCAACAAACCATTAAGCGCTTCTCTGAATTTTCGCAAGGCGTCTTTTATGCGGTTCCAACTCCGGAAAAGGCAAGCAAACTCCTTGAAGGAATTCGAGAAAAGTATGATGTTGCGTTGCTCTTCGAACAAACCAATATAGAAGTAGACAAAGAAAAAATACAATTCATCAAAAGCCGATATCCCGGAATATATTCTATTCTCATCATCGACTCGCTAACAAGTCAGGAGAGCAGAGAATATTTGAGAGCGGGAATCAACAATACCATCTCTTTCTTCGCCACTGAGGAATCGTTCATTACGCTCTTCAACTATCTCAGAGCAAGGAAAGAGCAGAAGATGAAGGACCTTCGCAAAAAATATCAGAACAGGCAACAGACCTTTGTTATGCCGCTCTGGAAAAGGACATTCGATATTTTATTCGCCGGGATGGCTGTAATCGTACTTTCTCCTTTACTGCTGGCTACAGCTCTGGCTATTCGCCTAGAGAGCAAGGGACAGATCATCTATAAATCAAAACGAGTGGGAAGCAATTACGATATTTTCGATTTCTTGAAGTTCAGATCAATGTATACCGATGCCGATAAGCATTTGAAAGAGTTGAATGCTCTGAATCAATATAGCTGCGAAAACCAGGGTGAAACTGTTGAAGAATCAGTCGAGGAGTCTTCTGAATTAACACCGAGCCATGAAGAAGAAGTGATTTTAATCTCAGACGACTTTGTCATCTCCGAACAAGAGTACATCAGTCAGAAATCGCAAGAGAAGAAAAATGCTTTTGTAAAGCTGGAGAACGACCCACGCATCACAAAAATTGGCCATATCATTAGAAAGTATAGCATCGATGAGTTACCTCAGTTGTTCAACATCCTAAAAGGAGATATGTCTGTGGTAGGCAACCGACCATTACCACTCTATGAAGCGGAACTGCTGACTAACGATGAACATATCGACCGCTTTATCGCTCCGGCAGGGCTAACAGGCCTCTGGCAGGTTGAGAAAAGAGGGCAATCGGGTAAGTTATCGGCCGAAGAACGCAAACAGCTCGATATAAAGTATGCCAAAACGTTTACCTTTGGATTAGATCTGAAGATCATCTTTAAAACGTTCACGGCTTTCATTCAAAAAGAAGATGTTTAATCTATAACACTCCGGAATCTGATGGCAATGATCGATCGACTGAAACAAAAAGCTCAGAGCAATCCGCTACTCAAAAAATGGTTGCACCGTTTCATCATGCACCCGGTGAAGACCCGACCGAATTGGTGGATCCGTCTATTCGCATTTGTCTATATCAAACGCGGAAAGGGATCGGTTATTTACCGCAGTGTACGGAAGGACTTGCCTCCATTCAACCGTTTTTCACTAGGATGTTATTCGGTTGTAGAGGATTTTTCGTGCTTAAACAATGCTGTGGGCGATTTGATCATAGGCGATCACACACGAATCGGGTTAAACAATACAATTATTGGACCGGTCTCGATCGGTAATCATGTCAATCTGGCTCAAAACGTCACGGTCAGCGGACTGAACCATGTGTTTAGTGAAGTCGACCGACGGATAGACGAGCAAGGAGTTTCTACACGACCGATTCGTATTGAAGATGATGTTTGGATTGGTGCAAACTCAGTCATACTCCCCGGAGTAACCATCGGAAAGCATGTTATTGTTGCTGCAGGCAGTATTGTGACTAAAAACATACCGGATTACTCCGTTTATGGAGGTAACCCGGCACGTTGTATTAAATCATACGATTTTAATCAAGCAAAGTGGATCAGAGCTGATCGGATCGATCAATAGAGTAGCTTAACGTTATCCACCCATAAAGAGTTTCCCGGAGCACCGATGTAAGCTCCTCCATGACTCGAACTAAACTGTACATAAAGATGGGTCGGATACTCATCACCATTCGCCCAATCGACTTCATGGATAGGTACGCTTTCTCCTTTACTGTTTACGGTATAATTCTCCGTCACATTAAGACGCATCATGTGAGGCTTGTATTCGGCTCTATCCCTAATGTCTCCATACATGATCTCAAACGACGAATTGTCCTTCCAATCGGTAGAATGATAGAAATAATGAACCAACGTCCCTACCCGCTTGGCATAGATATTACCTGCTGCATCTTCCCAACGCTTCTGTAGAAAGAGAACCACCGTAGGATAATCTTTCCCGGGTATACTGGTTATCTTACTAAAGCCAGTGGCACGGACGCGATTCTCTACTTCAGCAACATTGGCTTTATAATCGAACTGCAGAGCAATCGGTTTCTTCGTAAACGCAATACCAGTCTGCAACAATTTCTGTGGATTTTTAGTGCTCTTGATCGGCTCGTGCATCGATCCGGTAAAGACTGATCCTGCCGCCAAGACCGTGATGTTAACCAAACCAAGAACTTTGACACTCTCCATACGGGTATCTAAACGTGCACAATAGCCGTCACCTCTCTTTTCAGGAAACACAGAAGTGTTTGTTTTAGTAATCCCGGCAACCTTAGCCATCACATTCGATGTGGCCCACGGTGATCCTCCCATGTTAGAATAAGGACTATCTCCTTTAATCAACATACTCGGGGCAATCTCAAAGACGTGTTTGACCTTTCCCCCGATGACGCTAGACTCTTTGATCTGTCGATCGACCCATTGATCCATATCCCCAAAGGGTATCGGTTCTGCCCGATGCTGTCCAAAAGACTTCCCCCCATTGGTCAGAAGTAAAACAGCAGCCATACCAATCATCTTATAACTATTCATAAGGCATCAAAACTTAATGTTCCTATTCTTTTTTAATGATTATTCAAAAAAGGCAGTAGCTTCCCAGCTACTGCCTTTTTATCCGAAAGAAACCCTTCGGATATATTACCAAAAAGAAATTAATATATTCTATATAACAACCACGCACCCTGGAAGTCTGAACGACTAGGGAATTTGGCTTTAAATTCATCACGAGATCTCTCTGCCGAATCTCTATCAGCAAATGAACTTACGATAACGCGATACATTGCTTTTTCTGCATTGAAAGCAATCGTTGCATTATATCCTTTATTATCCAACCATTCTTTTAAACCTTCAGCATTAGCTTTCACACCAAAGCTACCTGCAACGACACTATAATCTTTTAGTCCGTCGGTACCAGATACAACAGTCACTTTCTCTTGACGAACACCACTAGCTACGCTTGTTGTTCTTTTAGTTTCTGCAGGAACAACAACAGGAGTCACCTCAACAGGAGTTTCAACCTGAGGTTGTGCCAATTCTTGTTGTTTAGCTTTCTCATAAGCTTTTTTATAAGCGCTTTCGCTTGATTTACAAGCAGAAAAGAACAAAACCATACAAAAACTCATCCCTAATACAACTGAATTTTTCATAATCTATACATTATTAAATTAATATTTCATTTTTATACTCTAGCCTATCTCGGCAATAAAATGACAAAATAAGATATTTTTTATCAATCGACAAAATAGAACGAGCAAAAACATTACTCTTGGGGCTTTTTATAGCTAATTGTGCCGGTTGCCTGATTAGTCGGCATAAGTAGCACCTCTGCAATTTGAATATGCTCAGGAACAGATGCAACATAGTAAATCGTTTCCGCAATATCTTCGCCCGACAAAGGGCGAATGCCTTTATAAAAACGATCGGCCGCCTCTTTGTCTCCTCGATAACGCACCACAGAGAAATTGGTTTCCACCATTCCCGGTTTGATATTCGATACACGTAAAGGAGTATCAACCAAGTCGATACGCAACCCATCACTTAAGGCTTTAACTGCAGCTTTAGTTGCGCAGTAAACACTTCCGCCAGGATAGGCAGCATCGCCGGCTATTGATCCGATATTGATGATATGCCCCGATCCACGTTTAACCATCTCTGGCACGATGAGACGTGTCATGGTCAACAGCCCCTTAATATTGGTATTGATCATAATATCCCACTCGTCGAGACTGCCTTCAAACTCTTTGTCCAATCCGATCACCAATCCGGCATTATTGATTAACAAATCGATCTTTCTCCATTTTTCAGATAAAGAACCGATTGCATCAATCGCTTCCGAACGATTCTGAACATCGAATGGAAGTAAGCAGACCTCAATGTTAAAATGAGATTCTAACTCGGTCTTCAGCGCATTCAGCTTTTCTTTATTACGAGCATTCAGAATCAGATGCCAGCCGTTAGCAGCAAATTTTCTGGCACATCCTTCGCCGATACCACTACTGGCGCCGGTTATAAAAGCAATTTTTGTAGTCATAATGATCTGTTATTTAGATAACAAAAATACACTTTAAAACCCATCTTTCCCATTCTATACGAGGTTAAATATCATTAATTCAACAGAATTTTGTGCAACAAATGGTCTTGAACAAACCAAGCGAGATGATGTGAGAATTTAAAAAAGACTTTGAATCTGAAAACGGTGACTTATCAGAGAGGAGATAAAATAAAAAAACGAGTAATCATTCAATATTGAAATTACCCGCTTTGACAGCAGAAAAGTCGAATTGACTTTTCTTTAAAAAACTCTTTTTGTTATTTTCCTGAAAACTAAAATTCTTTTTACCCAAAAGAACTGATACCCATGAATTAAATTTTACCTTATAACTAAAAAACTATCCTATTTTAACAATCTTAATCTTAAAAAATTACCTTATCATTCTAATACCAAAAAGTTGTTTCTTTCATAAATTATGCTGCAATTTCCCAACTGCAATGCAAAGGTACAACTTTTTTTTTGTGTGCGCAAACGCTTTCATACTTTATAACATTCTTTTAAAGTTATAAATCTTTCACTTCATCAAGTGAAACAAGCTTATTCACAATGGCATAAATAGTTAGACCAGAAGCACTGTGTATCTGCAACTTACGACTAATATTACGACGGTGCGTGATCACCGTATGGATCGATAAAAACAGCTGATCGGCAATCTCTTTATTAGTCATTCCTTTGACCACACAGACCACAATTTCTCTTTCACGGTAGCTGAGTGTTTCCTGACCTTCATCTTCATCTTCTTCTTCAGCGGTATTGAGCAAAGCCGAGAGTTTCGTGGTGATGGTTTCTATACTATCAAAGATAGAAAGCCGGTCGTCGAACTTATTCAACAACGAGGTATCGACAAATGAACTGACCAAAGCTACTATCTTCACTCCTTTTTGCATCCCAAACTTTTCTCTAAAACGCAACAAATCGAAATATTCACCAAAAGTGGGACTGACAATCAACATATCCAGATCTTGGGTGCGCATACAATCGTTAAGGGCTTCAACCGACGCCAACTCTATGGGCTGAACCCGCAGTGAAGGCAACCGTTTTAGCACTAGAGCCATCCCCGTGCGGATCACCACAGACGATTCGGCTACAGCTACACGAATTAGTTCATTCTTTCTCATTACCCTTGATTCTCCTTTCCAATTTTAATATTGCTGGAACAAACAGATAGTCTTCGACCTTGCAATGCGACTCTAACCCTTCTTCACAAGCGTAAATATCGAACAATGCAGCATTCAGCAAATTGGTATTCGCCTTTGCCGGACAATATTTAATAATGATTTTCTTCAATTCAGTCAACTTCTCTCCCACTTGATCATGATGTTTCGAGAATGTCGAGATCTTATAATTCGCCAATGTTTTTCCTTGTAGTAAAGCATCGACATATTTAAATACTGTTTTCTCTTCATAATCCATATGTTTACGTACTTCTCGCATATACTCATCGAAGAACTTGATGATCAAAAACGAAATGTCGTCTTGCGAACAGTCGATTGCTTCGATCAGTTTGCGCCGAATGGCCGGAAGAGAAAATTCCAAGAAGTAAAAATGGGCCTGACGTAGGTAGTCGACCAAAGCAGGTATTGAAATCTCCTCACTACTATCTAAACGAGAGAATCCTTCGGCCACAAAGTTTACGACCAACAAAAAAGTACGACAATCGACTTTATTCATCTCACAAACTTCTTGCACCGTTTTATCTCCAAACCCAAGCGATAATCCAAAACGACTCATCACTTGTAATAAAGAGTAATTATCACTGATGAGATCGATCATCCGATCACTCTCTTTATACTTTTGTAACCTGTCCATAATTCTGTTTTTTTTATCAGTACAAAATAAGTCATTATTTCGGAAGGAAACAATAGCCTTTTATAGGTATATTCTACCTACATGATGGGAGTGAACCGATCGATCACTCCACTCCATACCTACATATAGGGATTGCCAACCTATCAATACCACTATCTATGGGGATTTGCAGAGCCATTTGTATGTCCTACTTTTGCAAAACAAATTGAAAAAGAGAAGAACAATGATCGGCATCAATCAATGTATTGCCTGACGAGACGACCGACTCATTGAACCATGAACCAAACAGACAACAAACTTATGATTGTAAAACAGACCGTTCCCGGAGAAATCCGCATTTTCCTCAACCACATCTACGAATTTAAAAAAGGGATTCGTCACATGGTTCTTTATACCATGAACAAAGAACACAAGACTTTCGCCTTAAAACGGCTGAAGAATCAAAATATTGAGTATATGATTCAAGAGGTTGGGACGAATAAGATCAACTTATTCTTCGGTAAGCCGGAATGTATAGAGACCATACGCCATCTCATCGACCGTCCACTGAATGAACTATCGGCAGAAGAAGACTTCATTCTCGGTGCCATGTTAGGATATGACATTCGTCAACAATGTCTGAGGTATTGCCATAAAAAACGAAATATCTCCATCGCTGTGGCTGTATAAAGATCCCCGCATTCGCTTCAACGATTCCAACCCTCATAAATATTGAAGACGGTGGCTAGTGAAAGGCATTCTCATAGAGTAGATGAACACTTTCAAACGCTCAATCATTTATTAGGAAAAGAAGAATTCAACGTTTTTAAACTGTAGTCGTAAAATGATAAAGAAATTAATTAGCAAAAACAAGATGACCCTTATTGGGATCGTATTAGGAGCTATTGGAGGATACTTGTATTGGAAGTTTGTTGGATGTAACGGCGGAAATTGTATGATCACTTCTTCTCCGATTAACAGTTCGATATGGGGTGCTGCCATAGGAGGACTATTTTTCAACATCTTCGAGCAGAAACCTAAAAAGAAAGACTAATTCTCTCGAAAATTATCGACGAACCAGCCGATAAGAACTTATAGAAAGGCGGATAAGTGCAATACCTTATCCGCCTTTTTGAAAAATTGGAAATGAGAATATCTAATATACCTATAGATTTTTTTGATTCAATACGTTTTTAATCCGCACACATAAACCACTCTTTAGAACACTCTTCACGTTGACCCTGACTGTTGATCCATTCTAACTTTAACATACCACCGTTACGATCGAAATAACGGATCTCTACCGGATGAGAACCTTTCTTCAATGCTCTCTGAGCAATAAGCTCTTTAGGAGAGTGGTTCCCATCATTATCAATCAACAACGAACCGTCTACTGTCATCGTACTACCGTCATCGGAGGTGAGGACAAAAGTGTAAATGCCATCTTCCGGTATCTGAATAAAGCCCTTAAGGACTAGTCCGATATTTCCCTTGACTCCGTCAGGAATGGAAACTTGATCGACTTGATAATGACCTTTTAACGGAGCCTTATCGATCTCTTCACAACGAGTTCCTTTAAAATCGTGCCAAGCTACATTAAGCCCTCTCTTCAAAGGAGAACAAATCATCACACCCGGAGCGTAATCCGATTTCACAAAAGAAGCTTTGGTCACATCGCTAGCCGATCCATCCGGACGGAACGTACGGAACGTCACATCAGTGGTCTGTTTCAGGCGCAATTGTCCAGTATACAATGGCGATGTCCTGGTAGGCATTGACCCATCCGTTGTATAGCGAATGATAGCATTAGGAAGCGCACATTTTATATTTAGATCGTAATGATCGACAAAAGCATTGACACGATAAAATCCTTCCAAATCGGGCACACGGTAGTTGACTTGCATCTTATCTAAACGTTTAAACTCCGGTACAAGTTTCGTGTAAAACTCACGAATAGTCGGTTTCTGATCGGGTGCAGTCCATGCAACTTCACTCAACGCTAACATACGAGGCATGATCATATACTCGACACGCTTCATCGAAGGCACCCACTCAGTCCAAAGATTAGCTTGCACACCTCTGATTAATCGACATTGCTCAGGAGTTAACTTATCAGTATACGGCTCGTATTCTAAGACTTTCTTTACAGAATTTTCGTCTTGTTGGTAATCGAAGTACATGCAGAAATTCGGGCTACAGATGGCTTCCATTCCCATTTTTGTGGCATCTGGCACAGCATTAGGCGACCAACTTCTCCACCACATGATAGTCGACGCACTCGACAATCCGTCACCAACCACTTCATCCCAACCAATGAGACGTTTCCCCTGAGAGAGGAAGAACTGTTCCATCTGACAAACAAACCAAGCTTGAAGACGTTCTACCGACTCCAATTTTTCGTCTTTGATACGCTTCTGACAAAGCGCACATTTCTCCCAGTTTTTCTTTTCAACCTCATCACCACCTAAATGGACATAGCGAGAAGGGAAAAGTTCGAAGACCTCTTTAAAAATATTACGGCAAAACTCTAAACTAGAATCTTTACCCGGGCAAATGGGAGAAGAAAAGGTTTGTCCCCACCCAAGCATACCATCGCACGTCAGTTCCGGATACTCATTGATCGCTGCAAGAAAATGTCCCGGCATATCGATCTCCGGAATCACTTCAATGCCGCGTTGACCGGCATAAGCCACAATTTCTTTAATCTCTTCTTGAGTATAGTATCCGCCATAAAGCGTATCACCGTTCTCTATTCTCAACTTATCATCTGGAATCAGATAATCGGGATTATCAGTTTTCTGAGCCAAGTCGATGCATCCCAGATCGTGTTTATTGAATTTTCTCCAAGCACCCTTTTCTGTTAGCAAAGGGTATTTCTTGATTTCAATACGCCAACCTTGATCGTCGGTCAGGTGCCAATGAAACTTATTCAATTTATATAATGCCATCAGATCGATGACACGTTTGACTTCATTCGGCTTCCAGAAATGACGAGAAGCATCGAGCATCAGACCTCTCCACTCAAAACGAGGTGCATCTTCTATGGCAACCGCCGGAACAGTACAGATAGACTCTCCCCCTACACCCACATTGAGCAATTGACGCAACGTAGAGATGGCGGAGATAACACCTGAATAATCGGCTGCTTCAATCTTAATCTCTTTCGACGAGGAATTCAACCGATAGCTACCGGGAGTTTTCAACGATCGTACGATATGAAGCGAAATGTCACCTTTTCGTTTGGTATAAGCAACAGAGGATTGAACCGATTGAGGAAGAACCTCTTGAAGGAATTGTGCAGCAGGTAATAATGAGCGATTAGAAACAACAATGTTCACTTTATTATCTAAGCGAAACTCTCCTGTCTTAACAACCATTGCTTTAGGGGTCGGTATAACCGAAAGCGTATGATTAGAAGACTCTTGCGCTAGAGATGAACAAGCCACCCAAACCAGCTGTAAAACTAAAAATACTTTTTTAAACATAAGGCTAACTTTTATCTTTTGATATTCTTTATATATAATACAATCAAATGAGCCAAATCACTAAACTGCGTGAGCTATAAAAACAATAAATTTCCTTAAAAAGACCTATTCCATTAACACATTCACGCAAATAGAGTTCAGGATATAGAAAAATCGTATAAAAATACAGAATATATTTTTATACGATTTAAAATCTGATTTCAAGAACAAATTTAATAACTTATTTTCAATCCTGCAAAGAAACTACGCGGAAGAGACGGTCCATACATATAGCCGGAATCACGATCTTTTCCTTTGTCAAAGTCATTTTGGAATGCATTAAATAAGTTTTGAACCCCACCATTCAATTGAAGCTTCATCGATTTATAGAGTTTGAAATCATAAGCCAATTTCAATCCCATGTCAAAAAAGTCCTCAGTATTGATGGTTGTAGGCTTGTCAATGTATCCGGCTTCATGGTTCACTAACATCGAACCGGTATAGGTACCCGACAACGTAATACTCAACGGTTTAATAGGCGTATAAGTCGCTGTAAAATAGCCATACGCATCAGGTGTCCGCATCATCTTCTTCACCGCTGGAGCTTCACTATTCCATTCCAACGGCACATCGTAACGGCTACGTTGAATCGTCATCCCTGCCTGAAATTGCAAGAGCGACAAGTAAGCCAACTTTCCTTCAAGATTAATACCCATCACTTTAGCGCCAGGCTTATTAGAACGTATACGCGTTAAAATTCCATCGACAATCTCACCATCGGTCAAGAAAAACACATCCTTCAATTTTGTATAAAACCCTTCAGCCAGCAAATTCATCTGCCAAGCTCCAAAACGATGGTAGAAGTCGACCGAAGCGCTCAAACTCTGCGATTTCTCTTCTGTCAGATCATCGGCCAATTTAACCATTGCTACATTTCCACCGACATTCTCAACATGCAAATCTTCATCGAAAGCTTGTGGGGCACGGAATCCGGAGGAATAACTTAAACGGAGATTAATGTCTTTTGTTGGGTTATAGCGTAAATTAGCACGGGGACTGAAGATCACGTGATCAATCAGGTTATGCTTATCGAAACGCCCTCCTACAAGGAAGCCCCAATGTTCATTCTTCCATTCGTTCTGCAAGAAAGCGCTAGAAATATGAACCGTCTGATTAATGAAACGACGATATCCCCACATGTTATCTTCTAGTTTATCTTGAGTGAACTCCACCCCTGTTGTAAATTCCGAAGGCATGAAAAGAAGTTTCGAGAAGTTAAAGACATATTGAGATCCGGCCATCCAAGTCAAATCGGTTGTCTTTCCATACGCGTTCAAATCTTGTCCCCCACCATAGTAACTATCACGATTGATATGTTGTGCTGAAGCAAAAACACTCCAACGATGTTTTTCGTTTGGTGAGAAATAGTCGAACTTCAACCCACCACCATTGATCGAGTGTTTGATTTCCTCTGCAATATTGGCCTGATGAGGAGGTAAATTTAGCGAATCCCCACCACGACGATATTCTTGCATGTGATGATATTCAAAAGTCAACTTAGAGTAAGGACTCGTCTTGAGATAAGAACGAAAACCAACGGTTTGTCCGTGGATAACCGGTAATTCAGAAAAGCTATCCCCATCGTGATCATAAGCTGCACGATGACGACTCTGTCCGAAGATATATAAGCCAGCCTTCTGATCATCGGTAACCAACGAGGCATTTAAAGACGTACTATTATCGAATGCCTTACCGTCGCCGATTCCGGTTATCGTATGAGAAAGCATACCGGAATTACGACTCGGCTCTTTAGTAATGATATTAATCGTCCCGGCAATTGCAGAAGAGCCAAACAAGGCCGAACCGCCTCCGCGCATCACCTCTACACGTTCGATCATGCTTGCCGGAATTTGTTCAATTCCATAAACCCCCGATAGAGAGCTGAAGATTGGACGTGAATCTAATAAGATTTGAGTATAAGGTCCTTCAAGTCCGTTGATGCGCACCTGCTGGAAACCACAGTTCTGACAGTTAGACTCCACTCGAACGCCGGGCTGAAAGTTCAACCCCTGAGCTAGATTTACAGAATTTGTACGTTCAAAAAGTTTCAGATCGACCACATTCACTAAGGTTGGCGCGAGACGGCGCGTCGTTTCGTTACGATTGGCCGAAACCACAACTCCATCGAGGGCGATCGCATCTTCTTCGATCTCAAAATCGATCTCCA
Source organism: Bacteroides sp. QWL-09 (assembly GCF_058683585.1). Lineage (NCBI taxonomy): Bacteria > Pseudomonadati > Bacteroidota > Bacteroidia > Bacteroidales > Bacteroidaceae > Bacteroides > Bacteroides sp. QWL-09. The sequence goes on from NZ_CM178748.1 coordinate 1,391,750, forward strand.
ATGTTTTTCCCTTCTTCAAGACGACTGGTTTAGAAACTGTCTTATAACCCACTGCGCTAACTTGAAGTGTGAAAGGTCCTTCAGGAAGATTCTTTAAAAAATAATGACCGGTCACATCGGTTACCGTTCCGATAGTTGTTCCCTTTAAAGAAACCGAGATGTAAGATAAGTGTTCCTTTGTATTTTTATCTAGGATGTGACCAATGATATTAGCATCAGATTTTTTCAACTCAGGATATTCCGGATATTCAGTTTGCCCGCCCATAGCCACAGCAAGGACGCAAAACAAGCTGAAGAAAGTCAATATATATTTCTTCATAAAAATAGTTTCTAAAAATTTTAAATACAAGATAAGAGGCACAATAAAGCTCACAGAACCCCATTGCGACTAAGCAAAAGAAAAGAATAAAAAACGGAAAGATTAAGCCATCGGGGGTCCCCGAAGAGAAGACGTTTCATGTAACGAACAGATAGGACCACCCAATCGCTGCCCTAAAGCAAGGGTCAATAAAAGTAAAGCGAAGAACGCCAAACCCAGATTAACCGGTAAACCATCGGAAGTAAAATGCGATAAAGAATAAATGGTAAAGAACTCAATGGTCTTATGCGTATGTGAGTTCCCCTTATTAAAAGGATGCGAGTGTACAATTGTTACCCCGTCTACAATGTGGACGTGGGTAAAAAGCGATATGTTCGCCAAGTACGATACAAAAAGTACAAGGAAAAAATACCTAAAGCTATTCAATAACAATCGTTTCACTATTTTTCTTTTTCTGGCGCAAAGATACGAACATTTTCCTTATCCGGCAATCCCCTTTAATAGGTATTTAAGAAAAGACCCAGACAACCTAAACGATTTAAACGTGTTAAGATTTAGATATAGCGATGTTCTTGATCGCACATACAGCTTTCATGTTCAAACTCCAATGTGGCATGTCCAATACCCAGATGAACCAAGTTTGCTTTAATCTGAGATTTGATCTCCTCCATACGGGACATCTCTCTAAGAACCACATGTACAGTCAAAGCAATATCTGTTGTGCTCAACGCCCAGATGTGCAAATGGTGACAATCCACCACATCCGGATCGGCCAACACGACTTGTCGCACAGCATCATTATCAATAGTCATCGGTACACCGTCAAGCGACAAACGCAGGCTATCACGAAGAAGTCCCCAAGTCGACACCACAATAACCGCAGCAATGATCAATCCGATAATCGCATCAATAATCACCCACCCGGTAAATAGAATCAAAGCTCCGGACAGAACCACTCCGACAGAAACCAAGGCATCAGCCGCCATGTGTAAATATGCCCCTTTAACATTAAGATTTTTATCTTTATCCTTCAAAAACAAGAAAGCCGTGAATGCATTGATCACGACACCAATCCCTGCCGTCCACATGATAGCTCCTCCCTCAATCGGAGCCGGATGAGAGAACTTCTCAATACTCTCGACCACAATAAAGCCGACAGCCACTAACAAGATGATGGCATTGAGTAGCGAAACAAGCACCGTACTCTTCTTATAACCGTAAGTATATCGATTGCTCGGACTAATCTTAGTCAGCTGCACCGCCAATAAAGCCAGAATCAAACTAGTCACGTCACCTAGATTATGTCCGGCATCGGAAATCAAACCTAATGAATTATAAAACAGACCAACCCCGAACTCTATCCCCACAAATACAACGTTAAGAATAATACCGACTATAAACGCACGGTTCACAGAAGGATTCACAGCAAAATGAGAGTGGTGATGAGAGTGGTGATGAGAATGTGTATCGTTTTTTACCATAATAACAAGGTTTTATTTTATAGCTAGTTAAATCGACGAGAGCGATTGTTAAAGCCTTTAGCATTTGTCTGGAACAAAGATAAATTAAAAAGATGGAATGCACCATACCTACTTTTAGGTAAATCAACAAAAGGCAAAAGAAAAGCAAAAAAGACAATAAGACGATGAAAAAAAAGAGAACTATTCCCTTCAACCCTATCATAATTTTGTTTACCTTTGCCACAGTTTTTTGAAATTCCTTTTACTCCTTACTCCTTTACTGTGCGCGAAACACATATTGTGTCTATCGAGATAGATACAATCCTTACAAAATGATAATTACAGTTCTACTAAACAGACATCATTAATAAGATTGTATGAATATTCATCAAGAGTTAAAAGAATTATCAAAATTTCTATCGGAATACTCCACATGCCTTATGGCGGTAGGTGTTCAAACATCAAGAATCGTGCGTAACACATCGCGAATCGCAGAATCTTTCGGGTTCTATTGTGACATGACCATTTTCCAAAAGACGATTATCATGACCCTACGCGATGCCGATAATTCACATTCTTACAGCACAGTAAACAAAATCAAACCTATGGGGCTCAATTTCACGATCAACTCAAAGTTGAGTACCTTAAGTTGGGAAGCTTACGACGAACGCTTATCGTTAGAAGAGATCAAGAGCCGCTATCACGCGATTGTCAGCAAACCTCGCGAAAGCAAATGGTTAGTCCTAATATTGGTTGCTTTTGCCAATGCTTCTTTCTGCCGTTTGTTCCAAGGCGATCTAACCTCAATGGGCATTGTGTTTGTAGCAACCATCGCCGGTTTCTATATTCGCACCTTATTAATGGAACACCATTGGAATCATTTAGCCGTGTTTATCATCTCAGCTTTTGTAGCTTCAATGATCGGAAGCATGGGATACGTGATGCATTGGGGAACCACTCCAGACATGGCTTTGGGTACAAGCGTACTCTACCTCATCCCGGGCGTTCCTCTCATCAACTCCATCATGGACGTGATCGACGGACACGTATTAGCCGGTACATCAAGATTCATTAATGCCTGTCTGCTCATCATTAGTATCTCGATAGGCCTTTCTATAACCCTTTTAATTACAGGAGTCAGCGCGTTATGATCAGTTCTTCTTTTTTTATTGAAATTATACTCGACGGTGCTTTTGCCGCCGTTGCAGCCATTGGATTTGCCATCATCTCCAATCCACCTAGAAAAGCGATCCTAATCTCAGCTTTTTTAGCTGCAGTCGGTCACGGATTACGTTATTTCTTACTACATACCGACATGTTTATTGTCGACATTGCAACAGCGTCTTTCTTTGCGGCTCTAGCTATCGGATTGTTGGCAATCCCTTTTGCCAAAAAGATTCACTGCCCCGCAGAAGTCTTCTCTTTCCCATCGTTATTACCCATGATCCCGGGAATGTTTGCCTATAAAAGCATCCTAGCCTTAACCCAATTCATGCAGACCAAAGACGATTCGGCTTCATTAAAATACCTCGTCGATTTTTGTCATAACGGTAGCACCACGATCTTTATCCTTTTCGCGTTAGTAGTCGGAGTAGCTTTACCTATCTTTATCTTCCAACAACAATCGTTCAGTGCGACTCGTCTATTGAAAAAGTTGGTTAAGAACTAACATAAACTCAACTCTATAAAAAAATAAGCTATCGAAATTATATTTCGATAGCTTATCCCCTTTAAACACCTCTAAACAAAATGAAATATGCCTCTAAATCAAACTAACTAACCCTATAAGTGAGGCATATTTATTCCGGCGATAGTCCTGCGAAATGCGTTAACCAAGACATTTACATGGACTATCGCCATTTTTTTATTTTCGAGCTTCAGCAATATAGCCGAGAGCCTCTTGGCATTTAGCAGAGACATACGTCCAATCTTCTGCATCAACCTTATCTTTAGGAAAAAGTTTAGAACCCATTCCCACACAGAAAACACCAGCTTTGATCCAAGCGGTTAAATTCTCTTTTGTTGGCTCAACTCCTCCGGTAACCATCAACTTCGACCAAGGCATAGGAGCAACCAATCCTTTAACGAAGTTCGGTCCATAAACATCGCCAGGGAACACTTTACATAAATCACATCCCACTTCTTGCGCAAATCCCACTTCAGAGACAGAACCACATCCCGGTGTATAAGCCACCAAACGACGATTACAAATCTTAGCGATTTCAGGATTGAACAATGGACCAACCACAAAGTTTGCTCCAAGTTGCAAATACAAAGCTGCAGTTGCCGGATCTACAATCGAACCGATACCGATAGCCATCTCAGGACACTCCTTATTGGCATATTTCACGATCTCAGCAAACACTTCTTGAGCGAAGTCTCCACGATTTGTAAATTCAAAAGCACGTACGCCACCTTCATAGCAAGCTTTCATAACTTTCTTAGCAACTTCGGCATCTTTATGGTAGAACACCGGCACCATACCTGTTGAGCCCATTTTACTCAACACAGCTATCTTATCGAATTTAGCCATATTTCTTTTATATTAAGTCAAACAATCGGTTGAAACAACCGGTCGCCCTAAAAGAGAGCACCCCGTTGCCCATATTTCAATAATGATTAGCGCTGAACACGACCATTAGCGTCGCCACCAGCTAAAGCTTCTACTTCTTCTACAGAAACGAGGTTAAAGTCACCGTTGACCGTATGCTTAAGTGCAGAAGCAGCCACAGCAAATTCCAAAGCCTCACCTTGGTTTGGTTTAGTCAGCAAACCATGGATGATACCTCCGGAGAAAGAGTCTCCGCCACCCACACGGTCAATAATCGGATCGATATCATAACGTTTAGAGCTATAAAACTCTTCACCGTTATAAATCATCGCTTTCCAACCGTTGTGCGTAGCAGAGAACGACTCACGAAGTGTAGAAATCACATATTTAAATCCAAATGCCTCACGCATCTGTTTGAAGATTCCTTTATAACCTTCAGCGTCGGTATGACCAGCCTCAACATCAGCATCCGGCTTAAAGCCTAGACACAACTCAGCATCTTCTTCATTACCAATACATACATCGACAAACTGCATTAAAGGTTTCATTACAGACTGTGCTTTTTCCTTAGTCCATAGCTTCTTACGGAAGTTCAAATCGACAGAAACCGTTACCCCATGACGCTTAGCAGCCTCACAAGCCAATCGAGTCAATTCGGCTGCTTGATCAGAGATAGCCGGAGTGATACCTGACCAGTGGAACCAATCGGCTCCTTCCATGATCGCATCAAAATCAAAATCAGCAGCTGTAGCTTCAGCAATAGCCGAATGAGCACGGTCGTAAATCACTTTACTCGGACGCATAGAAGCACCGGTCTCTAGATAATAAATACCTACACGGTCACCCCCACGAGCGATAAAGTTTGTATTAACCCCATACTTACGTAAAGCATTAACAGCCGATTGTCCAATCTCATGTTTAGGCAACTTCGTTACAAAATAAGCTTCGTGTCCATAGTTGGCACAACTTACGGCCACATTTGCCTCTCCGCCACCATACACCACATCAAAACAATCTGATTGTACAAAACGTGTATTGCCCGGAGTAGATAATCTAAGCATGATTTCGCCTAACGTAACGACTTTCTTTCCCATAATCTTATTCTTATAAACTAAGTAATTAATAAATAAACTTTCAAATTATCATTTTATTAAAAAACAGCGATAAATAGCTGCAATACTGAGAAATAAAACGATATATTATATTCGCACACGAAAACCGTGTGCGGGCACAAAGATACAACATTTTTCATAATTACAAAAATTGTCATATATTTGTAGATAAAATAATAATATTATTATTGTGTGCGAGCACATTACCCCATTAATGGAAGCCGCACATTTATCTTATAATAGCAATATAACTCGTGGTATGAATCAATTGCCTGAACGCATCAGAATCAAAGACATCGCTCGATTGGCCAATGTCTCAGTAGGAACAGTCGACCGAGTTCTTCACGGCCGTAGCGGGGTTTCGGAAGCCAGTAAAAAACGCGTAGAAGAGATCCTAAAACAACTCGATTACCAACCGAACATGTACGCCAGTGCTTTAGCATCGAACAAAAGATACACCTTTATCTGTCTCCTTCCTCAACACCTTGAAGGCGAATATTGGACGGCAGTAGAAAAAGGGATTCATAATGCGGTTACAACCTATTCCGATTTTAATATTACCGTAGAGATCAGCTATTACGACCCGTACGACTATCAGAGTTTCAGCAATACCGCTCAACCTCTTATCGAGCGTCAACCCGACGGCGTGATGCTGGCTCCCACCATCAAAGAACATACCCTTGAATTTGTAAATGCTCTGACTGCTGTCAATATCCCATTCATCTACATCGACTCGTATATCACAGAAGTTCCGCCTTTGGCGTTCTATGGACAACACTCTCACCAGAGTGGATATTTCGCCGCACGAATGTTGATGTTATTGGCCGGACCGGAACAAGAAATTGTGATCTTCCGCAAGATTCACGAAGGCATCATTGGTTCTAATCAGCAAGAAAGCCGTGAGATAGGCTTCCGTCAATATATGGAGGAGCACCACCCGAATTGCAAGATATACGACCTCGATCTGCTCGCCGACCCTTGTAATCAAGATGAAGAAATGCTTCAACAGTTCTTCGACCGTCACCCGAACATTAAGAATGGAATCACCTTTAACTCCAAAGCCTACATTATTGGAGAACATTTAGCCAAGAGCAATCCGCATAAAGAGTTCAACCTTATCGGATACGACTTGCTCGAACGTAATGTGACTTGCCTAAAGCATAAGCAAATCTCGTTCTTAATCGCACAGCAGCCGGAACTACAAGGATTCAACGGGATCAAATCGTTATGCGATCACCTCGTTTTCAAAAAGGAAGTCACCTGTATTAACTATATGCCGATCGACTTACTCACAGCAGAAACGATCGACTATTACCAGAACTTTTAAGACGAATCATTCGATCGTTGTAAAAACGCTCAACAAAGCAAACACTCGCTATAATCGCAACATTAGAAAAAGCGACCCACATTCAATACTCATCGATTTGAAGACCACTCAAAAGGTTCAAATCGAATGAGTATTTTAATTATCTTTGTACGCTCAAAATCAAAAACATAACGTTTCATGCAATCAAACACCGAAAAATCAAGTTGGTGGGCACTCAGCCCATTAGTGGTATTCCTCTGTTTATACCTCGTCACCTCTTTACTCATCAACGACTTCTATAAAGTTCCCATCACCGTGGCTTTTTTAATCTCTTCCGGTTATGCTCTAGCCATAACCCGCGGCATCGATTTGGAACATCGCCTGCAACTTTTCTCCTCCGGAGCAGCAAATAAAAACATCATACTGATGATCTGGATCTTCATCCTAGCCGGAGCCTTCGCACAAAGTGCCAAAGCCATGGGCGCGATAGATGCCACCGTCAACCTCACCCTGCATATCCTCCCCGATAATCTGCTATTGCCGGGAATATTCATAGCCGCCTGTTTCATCTCACTATCCATCGGTACCAGTGTCGGCACCATCGTTGCCCTCACCCCCGTAGCCATCGGATTGGCCGAAAAGACCGATATTGCTCTTCCCTTTATGGTAGCTGTGGTCATTGGCGGTTCGTTCTTCGGAGACAACCTCTCTTTTATCTCCGACACCACTATTGCCTCGACTAAAACCCAAGGGTGCGTCATGCGTGATAAATTCAAGATCAACTCCATGATTGTTGTCCCGGCTGCCATTATCGTGGCCGTGATCTATACCATCTATGGCTTATCGATCAATACGCCGCACAGCGTTGAAGAGATCGAATGGCTCAAAGTCATCCCCTATCTCATCGTCTTGGGAACAGCCATCGCCGGATTGAATGTCGTTTTAGTGTTAACCACGGGTATCATTACTAGCGCGATTATCGGTCTGAGCACGGGTAGCTTGGGTCTGTTCGATTGGTTCGGTGCAATGGGAAAAGGCATCACCGATATGGGAGAACTGATCATCATTACCTTATTGGCCGGAGGAATGCTCGAACTCATTCGATACAACGGAGGCATCAATTTCATCATTCAAAAGCTGACCCGCCACGTCAACGGTAAACGTGGGGCAGAGTTCTCAATCGCTGCTCTAGTGAGCATTGCCAACCTCTGTACGGCCAATAACACCATCGCTATTATCACCACCGGTCCCATCGCTAAAGACATTGCCGAAAAGTTCCACCTCGACCGTCGGAAGACCGCCAGTATTCTCGACACCTTCTCGTGTCTCACACAAGGTTTGATCCCTTACGGTGCACAAATGCTCATTGCAGCGGGATTGGCCAACATCTCTCCGATCAGCATCATCGGCTATCTTTACTATCCGTTTATGATGGGGTTCTTCGCCATATTAGCGATTCTGTTCCGTTACCCTAGACGATATTCCTAAAGACTAAAACCGTCTACCGCAATCAGTAAAAGACGGAACAAAAAAGATTCACCACAGCACCCACGAAACTTCCTACGGTCGAAAAAACAGTTTCCTAGGTAGAAAATAAATTCCCGACCGTAAGACACTTCAAGTTCCACCTATTGACAAAAAATTGCCATACTATTGACCATTTATTATCAATAGGTGGAACTTGAAAACAGCCTATCGATAGCAAAATCACGAAAAAGAAGAAGAAAATACTTGTCGGTCGAAATAAAAGCCGTATATTTGCGCCCGCTATTACGAGTTAATAGCATATAATTCAAATCATTAATTAAATATTATTTAAACAATGGCAACTAAAATCAGATTGCAAAGACACGGACGTAAAAGTTACGCGTTTTATTCAATTGTTATTGCAGACAGCAGAGCACCACGTGATGGTAAATTTATTGAGAAGATTGGTACATACAACCCAAACACCAATCCTGCTACAGTAGATTTGAATTTTGAAACTGCATTATCATGGGTACTTAAAGGTGCACAACCAACAGACACTGTACGTACCATCCTTTCTCGCGAAGGTATTTACATGAAAAAACACTTGTTAGGTGGTGTGACTAAGGGTGCATTTGGTGAAGCAGAAGCTGAAGCTAAATTCGAAGCTTGGAAGAACAACAAACAATCAGGTTTGGATGCATTCAAAGCAAAACAAGAAGAAGCTGCAAAAGCAGACGCTAAAGCTCGCTTAGAAGCAGAAAAGAAGGTAAACGAAACAAAAGCTAAAGCACTTGCTGAAAAGAAAGCTGCTGAGGCTGCTGAAGCTGCTGCTGCGGAAGCACCTGCAGAAGAAGCAACTGAAGAAGCTCCAGCTGCTGAAGCTACTGAAGCTGCTGCTGAATAATAAGCAGTTGTATATCTTCAAAAAAATAATAGGCCTGTTGCACATCGCAGCAGACCTATTTTATTTTTACCCCCCCTGATCACGTTCTCATATCGTAGACACAAGCCTTCTCCCCCTTCACTAAACGAAAAAAGTCGGTCCACTTCCCTCGAAGCAGACCGACCATTTATCAATCACATTTTGAAACTCCTCCTATTTTGTCGGAGGAACGTATCTTTGATTAAGCGAGGAATTTCACTAAATCCTCATCAACCGTACTGATACCGCCAATACCAAAGTTCTCAACCAAGACCTTAGCTACATTAGGCGATAAGAATCCCGGAAGTGTAGGTCCCAAGTGAATATGCTTTACTCCAAGCGACAACAACGCCAAAAGGACAATGACCGCTTTTTGTTCGTACCAAGCAATATTATAAACGATTGGCAAGTCGTTCACGTCGTCCAAACCAAACACCTCTTTCAACTTCAAGGCAATCACCGCCAATGAATAACTATCGTTACATTGTCCCGCATCGAGTACGCGAGGGATACCGTTAATATCGCCTAAAGGCAATTTGTTATAGCGATACTTCGCACATCCGGCCGTCAAGATCACGGTGTCTTGAGGTAAGCGACGAGCAAACTCAGTATAATAATCGCGACTCTTCATACGACCGTCGCAACCAGCCATCACGAAGAACTTACGGATCGCTCCACTCTTCACCGCATCGACGACCTTATCGGCAAGAGCCAACACCTGACCGTGGGCAAAACCACCGACCAAGCTACCCTCTTCAATACCCGTCGGAGCCGGACACTTCTGAGCATGGGCTATCAATGCCGAGAAATCTTTCGGTTCATCGTTCACGCGTTCAGGAATGTAATGTGCACCCTCTAGTCCACAAGCTCCCGTCACATAGATACGATCGAGATAAGTTGCATTCTGACGAGGTGGAACAATACAGTTGCTCGTAAATAATACCGGTCCGTTGAAGCTTTCGAATTCCTCTTTTTGCTTCCACCAAGCATTACCGTAATTACCAACCAAATGAGAATATTTCTTCAATTTCGGATAGTAGTGAGCCGGTAACATTTCACTATGCGTATAAATGTCGATTCCCTTACCTTCCGACTGTTGGAGCAATTCTTCCAAATCGCGCAAATCGTGTCCACTGACTAAGATTCCCGGACGTGTACCAACCCCAAGGCTCACTTGAGAGATTTCCGGCTGACCGAAAGTTGCGGTGTTAGCTTGGTCGAGAAGTGCCATCACTTGCACCCCGAAACGACCGGTCTCAAGCGTTAGTGCCACCAACTCATCAGCAGAAATATCGTCACGTGTCAACTCAGTCAACGCATGCTGCATAAACGCAAACACCTCATCCGATTTGAAACCTAGATTATGAGCGTGTTCAGCATAAGCCGCAATTCCCTTCAGACCATAATGCACAAGTTCTTTCAACGATCGGATATCCTCGTTCGCCGTACGCAACACTCCCACGTGAGTGGCCTTGGTCTCAAATTCCTCTTCCGATCCATCCCAAGTGCATTCATCCGGTGCATTCGTCAGCGTCACTTGCTGAGCCAACTCCCGCTTCAACGAGAGTCCGTCTTTAATCTTAGCAATAATATCCGCTTTGTCAAAATTGGCATTTGTAATCGTCGTAAACAACGAGTTATAAATGAACTGATCCACCCGTTCGGACGACTTTCCTTGTTGACGTAACTCTTTATTATAGACCGCCAAGCCTCTTACTACAAAAAGTAGAAGATCTTGCAAGTTCGATACATCCGACGTTTTGCCACATACACCTTTTAAAATACAACCGGTTCCCATGGCTGTTTCTTGACATTGATAACAGAACATACTCATAATTTCTACGTATTTTTAAATGATTGTTTTCTAATAACAACACAAAAGTACGCTGTTAGTTCACCCCAATTCTGTAACTTATGTTACAACCCTAGAAAAGATTTGGGAAAATAGTCAGAAAGAAGAGATCATAAAGGGAAAGAAGAGGAAGGAAGAAGAGAAAAAGATAGAGAAGGAGAAAGAGAAGAAGGAGCAAATGAAAAAGATCCTCCAAGAAACTCAGAGGATCAGTATGGTCAATATCATAAAAGCCAAAGGCCCAGAGACCTAAGGAGATCTAAAAAGCAAAGAAAGAGCTCAGATCATGATTTACGGGTGAAGATAAAACGCCTCTACCCGTTGACTCCAAAATCGATAAACCTCTTGAAGTTCGGCTACCGTAGGTGTACGCTGTGCCCATGCCTGACGTCGCGTCGACAGTTCATCGAACAGTCCATTCTCTAGCTGTTCGATCCGTTGTAAGAAACCAGTCTTTTCGGCATTCACCAACAACGACAAGTTCAGATAACGATACTGCTCAACTGTTTTCATCGGAAAACAACGCGACTTCCACGCCATAGCCCAATCGGAAAGTGGCACCCGATTCTCCTTATCGGGTGTCAACATCTTCGGTAACACTTTGCCCGCACGCACCCACAACGGAAAGCTGACACACGTCTCCGGGAAACCAACCTGTACCCAGATGGTACTCATATCTTTCGACTCGGACGCCTTAACGCCTTCAATCACAATGGCCGATGAGGTGTCGTGGCGCGTAATCAGATCGCTGACATTGATAAAAGGCATCTCACCATTTGCTCCCTTCTCAAAAGTCATACGATAATCACAATTGAGGAAAGCATGTTTGAAACAACGGCTGTACTCTTGCAAGAATGTGGCAGGAGATAAGCGATTGGTCATATACCCCTGCATCAACAAGTCTTGTGCTGTCTGAAAACGACAATAGCCCAATCCTTTATCCTTTTCACCGGTAAACGAGAAGTTCGTACGCAACACATAGCCACAAGGTGCCGTCTGTTGGTCGTTAGCATCAAACTTTGTAAAGGTACGGTTGTTCACCTCATAAAACGCGGCTCCACCTTCACCATCGATCACCCCAAAGTGAGCAGCCAGCCCCATCGGTTTAGAGGTTTGTTGGAGAAGCGCCTCAAAATCGGCCAACGTTGCACACGTTGCCAACGCCTTCTTCATAAAGAAACCTTCCTGATCTTTTAAAGCTGACGAGTCATTGACGTTCACGTTGAACGACGCACTATTCATGATGGCGAAGCCCACCTCATTACTTCCGGCCCAAACCTGACTGCCACCGGTATCTTCCGTATTGACCAACCCAATGAAAGCATATCGACCCGAGTCAATATACATCATCTTATTGTTCAAACTCTCCGTGTCGCGTACTTTCCACAACATCGGTTTACCATCGGGCGTATAGCGTCCGGAAATAACTGCTGTGGTGCAAGCTACAATCTCAACCGTAGCACAAACCACCACCAACCACAAAGCATAGAAACGTTTCATGTTCAACATAGATTCAGATATTACACCGCCAAACCTCGGTTAACGAAGTTTGGCGGATAAAGGATTCGTATAATTTACTTATAGAGTAATGCCCCGGAGATGCACCAGTAGCTAAAGCTACCCCCTTCTCTAGGACCTAGAGGAATCTTCACCGATAGCGTATGCTCACCGGCTTCCAAATCGCCCAGATAGATGTAATCCGGATTAGTAACCGTACCCGGACACCAATTCGAGCGGCTCAAGTCCGATGAACTCTGTCCGTTACTAAAGTTGCCCGATGCCGGATTCCAGTTGCGATAAGTACCACAATCATCTCTCCAAGGAATGAACGAGATCACTTTCGCACCATCCATATAAATCGTATTCAGTTTGGGATTAAACTCATCGCCATTATCCCAACCTCCATGACCGGTGGTCAGATAAAACAATTTAGCTTCTTTCACCGCCTCTTTGAGAGTGAAAGTCACCCGCAATGAGTCTTTATCCATGAACGTCGGATAAGGTTGTCCCGCCTGTTCCATATAATTCACCGTATTAAACAACGGCATCACTTTCAATTCACGCTCTCCTCTGCCATCAGGATAATACTTCAATCGCAAGTTCACCTTATGTCCGTTCTTATCCCAGTTGCCGATATATGCACCAATCCATACCTCACCGGTTAAGAGTGAAGCCAAAGCCGTCACGTCTGTTTTATAAATCACCGAGTCGGCCCATTGTTGTCCGGGTACCTTAATATGATTGAACTTGCCGACACCGAAAGAGGTAAAGAAACGCATCAACTCAACCGGAGTGCTATAATCGGGTGTTGAGATCAAAGCCGGATATTCCACGCCATTCGACACAAAAGCCGGTACCGATTTCAGAGCACGCATGGCATCAAGATACGACAAAGGTTTATCGGTTGGAACCACAAAAACGGACCCGGTGCGATCGTATGCATCACCATCCGAGCATTGAATCAATTCAGCAAAGATGGCTTTTCCATCAACATTCTTTGGAAGAGTGACCTTCTTCAAGATAACCGTACCTCCTCCAACGTTGTAGACCTTATCGGCCTCAAGCGTCTCAGGCATCTTTTCTCCGGTGAAATGAATTCGTCCATCGGTAAACACCGGAATTGTTTCTACTCCACTATTATTAATGGCAAAGCGATAATGGGCCGCATCCATCACTTTCCCCCATGATTCCGGTAATAACTTCACCATCTTCTTTGAAGGTTCGATGAGCGAAGCCGTCAACGCACGATTGCCGTTATAAGTGATCTTCAAGACCAATCCATCGGGCACACCGACACTCGCTCTTGGTGTTCCCATAAAAGGCAACTCCTTTGTATACCAAACTTTGATCGTATTCGAATTGATCATCGTCTGCACGACCGTACATTTTAAACCGAGAATGGTCTCCTCACCGACAACAGTCAGCCCCGTATTAAATTTAAAATCGTTCGCCATTGCGATCACCTCCCCATTAGGAAGTTCCGTACGGCTATAACTCTTCATCGCCCCATAGTCGACAAAGCTCTTCTCTTGTAAGCCGCGACTCTCTGTCTGATTCTCTTCAGCCGATGCAATAAGCACCTCCTGCCCACAAATCGTCATCAGTAATTTTCCGGGATACACCTTTCCATCACTCGACGACTGATAAGTGATTACCACACTTTTGGCTTTCTTTAATTTCGATATTTTGTTGGAATCAGTAGCCCCATAAGCCGTTAGATTCATCACAAGCCCTACAGCCAAGGTACATAATAAAAAAAGTCTTCTCATTGTTCGTTTGTTAGTTAGATTAATTAGGATGCACAAAAATAGGAATATAAACCGTAATTCAAAAGCTAAATAGTCCCTTATTTGGGCATACATCATTAATAAAGCATGCTCAAATAAAGGACCATTTTTAAGTCATTTGCCGAATTAGGCTTTTAAATCGGTATCATTTAGTTATAATGAATAACCGGATTTAGAACTGCAAGGTGATGTGTCCATAGTTTGGAGACGCATCTAGTGTCTTACAATAATCTCCCCAACCAATCTCAGGATAATCCCAGCGTGTATTGACATATAGCAACAAACGTTCATCGGCCATCTTATTCAATCTACAACCTAGAGAAGCATCTGCAGAGATAACCTTAATTGCAGCCTTTTGATCACGAGCAACCGTATACTGCCAAACGTTTTCTTTCATTCCTTTGGCCCTATTGGTAAGCGGACGATCGCAAATAGCTCCCTTATCGGCAAAATAATAATAATTACGAGTATCCTCTCCCCAACTCTGTTTTGGATCAGCACCATAAGCAACTGCATGAGCATTATACAAAGAGGTTTGCCCTTCATTGCCCGCAAAACTATAAGCCGGATAATAACTCCAATACCCTTTACGCTTCCATGAGAGCCCGCTCATCTCTTTCGGAAGATAAAACTTCGCTCCGGATTCGCGTAACCAGCCATTAGGCTCACCTACGGTTTGGAAAGAGAAAGAGCATTGTCCTGTCGATTCTATTTTAATGTTGTATGTGACGGTTATATTGCGATAAGTACCAACTAAACGAACTTGAACGGTTGATCCCATCTTTTTCCAAGTCAACGATTGTTTATTCCAAGTTTGGTCGTCCAAAATAAAGTTGCGTGCTTTTTCACGCACTTCGGGTCCGGTGTTGTGATTGAAGTTCAGATCAAGATTAATAAACGGACCTTTATCGATCACCACCTTACCGTGGGATGTAGCCTTCTCGATGAGACCGGTCGCTTTGTTAAACGGAATCTCGAAAGTCGCTCCTCGAATCGTCAAATAATCAGGATTATCGATCACAGCTAACTCTTCTTTCGACAGATTCATAGGCAATTTGTGAGCCTCTGCTCCTAAGGTCAGCTGTTCAGCATCGATCAGTTCTCCTTGAGTATTAAAAAACTCGAGTAGGACTGTATCGCCAGATTTCCAATCATTGGCAGGGATGATTAAAGCACCTTTCTGATGAGGAAGGATGGATGGCAAACGCATACTCTGTACTTGACCCTTATAATGAAGTTTCATTGTCACCTCATTCAAGCTTGTATGATCAAAGCGATTGTAAACCGGTACATAAAGTGGAGCATCAGAAGTAAACGACGAGAATGTTGTTTGTAGCACCCGAATCGGAGAATAGGCTTTCTTTGTTCCCCAGAATTCCGGCTTTTCACGACGCCACACATCAACAATGCCCCATTCGCCATAACCCACACATTTTCCCTCAAACTCCTTGGGTTTGGAAGTACGAGCAAATTGAATCCAATACGGAGTACCCTCTTTCAAATCGGGAATCATAAATGTTTCATCTATATATCCCCAAATCGCACCGCCAAGTCCACCGGTAGCATCGAACAAATGACTCCACATCTTATCGAGCGATGCTCCCCAAAACTCCCGAATATTTGGGTCATCTTGTAGCGTGGTATACGTATAGCATGGCACGTGAGCCCACTCGTCAAAGATACTCGGATATTTTGCGGTTTGGAAACCTCGAGTTGACGGTCCAAACTGCTCCATATTTCCATCAACTCCAGGATAATGGAAACTTAGCAAGTCATAGCAAACTTTATCTTTAGGAACTGTTCCCGGATAACTAAAAATAACGGGACGAGTCCGATCCCATCCCTTCGTCCAGTCGTAAGTCGATTGAAAATTAGTGCCATAAGTACTCTCATTGCCAATCGACCAGAAAAGTACCGAACTATGATTTGCAAAAGTCTTCACCATCTCTTGCATCTGACTCATATAATGCGAAGCAAACGCTTCATCACTTTGGCTCGTTCCCGGAGCATAATTCTTCTGGCGATAAGTACTCACAAAGCAAACAGCTGTTTCGCATTCCACATAAATGCCCATCTCATCACAAAAATTCATAAAATCTTCTGCAGGAGGATAATGAGAGGTACGAACAAAATTCATGTTTGACCGTTTGAATAAAGCCACATCTAAACTATCTAACTCACGATTAGTCGACCGTCCTAAAGTCGGGTGAATATCGTGGCGACAAGCTCCACGAAGTTTAACCGGTGAGCCATTCACCAACATTCGATTCCCTATAACCTTAATCTCACGGAACCCAATCTTCTTGGCGAAACTGTAATGACGATCAGTACCCGGATCAACATCCACCAAGAGTGTATACAGATTTGGATGTTCAGCGTCCCACTTCATCGGATGAGAAATCGCAAACTCATGATTATTTGCTCCAATACCCAACGATAGAGTTGCATTCTGTAGCGTCACTGATTTCCCGGAAGGATCAATCAATTGATATTTTATTTGAGCAGTAGCAGAAGCCTCCATCGACAAACGAAGCTTAGCATCGGTATAAGTCGAGTCAAGATGTGTTTCAATCTTCAGATCCGTAAGCCTAGTTTGTGGTAAAGCATAAATTGAGACTTCTCGCAAAATGCCTCCAATAGGATGATGAGCATAACCCGAAGCATACGAAATATCATCCTTCCGATCAGTTACCTCAAGGCGGATTTCATTTTTCCGTCCTGTCTGAACAAACGAAGTAATATCGGCTTCCCAACGCGTAAATCCTCCAAAGTGATCACGCACAAACTGACCGTTTACAAACAAACGAGCATACGAATAGACCCCATCAAAACGAATGATCGTATTCTTTCCTTTAAAGTCGCTTGGCAAAACAAATTCACGTCGATAGAGATAAGGCTTATCATGTTCGATGCCGAACCCTTGCATTGCTAATTCCCCGGGCACCTTAACGGTATACCACGTTCCCTTGGGAGTAAATTGGAATTGCCATGAGCCACTCAAGGAAAACTGTTGACGTTGCACCCCCGCGACCTTATCGGGTTTCACAAACACCGATACTTGAGCATAAGCATCGTATGCAGCAAGAAAGAGAACAAAAAGGAGCAAAAAAATCTTAGATTTTCTATTCATTGTTATTGATTTTAGTTACCACCACAAAGTATAAAAGAATATAAGGACCAACATTATCACGACGGCCATCACATTAAAGACACGGTCGGTTTTAAACAGTGACCGACTAAGCATTGCTTCAGATTCAGTCCCTTTGGGGTTAACTTTCCCCATAAGCACAATCAACCCGCAACAAAGCAAAAAGACAATTCCCATACGATCCATCCAAGGTAAGCCAGGCATCATCAGTTTTAAAACAGTAGAGAAAACAAACGATCCTAAAGCTGCTGCTAAAGCGCCATTGGCTGTTGCTCGTTTATAGAAGAATCCGGCAAGGAAAATACTTAATGCTCCCGGACTGACGAATCCTGTAAACTCCTGAATGTATTGAAAAGCTTGATCCAATCCGGACAAGAAAGGAGAAATAACCACGCCAATCCCCATCGCAATAAGGTTAGTCGCCTTACCAACCTTCACTAATCTGTGATTATCGGCTTGAGGAGCTACATACCCTTTATAAATATCCATTGTGAAAATTGTAGAAATGCTATTCATTATAGAAGCTAATGAACTAACAATAGCCGCTGTCAATGCAGCAAAAGCCAACCCCTTAATACCAACCGGCAACAATGTACTAACCAACCAGGGATAGGCAGCATCCGATTTGGCTAAAGGTGCATCAAGAGCAAAAGCAGCAATCCCAGGGATAACCACCAGAAGAGGTATAAACAACTTCACAATGCCGGCAAAAGCCATACCGCGTTGAGCCTCAGAAATACTTTTTGCCGCCAATGCTCGTTGGATAATATATTGATTACATCCCCAATAGTAAAGATTAGCCACCCACAATCCGCCAACAATCACAGAAATACCAGGCAAATCGGCATATCCAGGATGAGAAGGATCGAGTATTAGGTGAAACTTATCTGACGCCCGCTCGTAAAGATTGGTACAGCCTTGTAAAAAGCCTTGTCCTTCGCCCAACAAATTCAGTGCGATAACCGTCGTGAAGAGTCCCCCTAAAACCAAGAAAACCACTTGAATCACATCGGTAAGCGCGACAGCTTTGAGCCCGCCTTTAATGGAATAAGCCACAGCAAACAAAGCCAAGCCAAGCACCCCATAAATCAATGGAACTCCAACAATATTCTGAATGGTCAACGCACCTAAGTAAAGAATGGAAGTCAGGTTGATAAAGATGAAAACCAAGAGCCAGAAAACGGCCATAACTGTTTTGACACGTTTATCGAACCTCACCTCAAGGAACTGCGGCATCGTCATAATCTGACGTTTTAAGAAAATAGGCATAAACCATTTGGCGACAATAATCAACCCCAAAGCCGCAATCCATTCATAAGTCGCCATGGCCAATCCAATCGCATATCCGGAACCGCTCATTCCGACAAACTGTTCCGCAGAGATGTTCGATGCAATGATGGAAGCTCCAATGGCCCACCAAGACAACCCTCTACCTGCTAGAAAATAGTTATCGGCACTTTCAATCTGTCCGCTTTTCTTTCGAGATACAAACAGACCAATAAAAAGAACAAGACAACAATAAACCACAAAAATCAATAAATCCCAAAACGATAAACTCATACTTGTTCCTCCTTTCGCTTAAAAGAATAATGATTCTGTCCCGCACGCACCGTTGTTTGGCAAGTAAATAGACTTCCACTTAATGGATACTGTTCCAATTCAGCTTCATTCAATCCGGCACGAGCAGTGGTGATATACAGCACCCCATCCTTACCAAAGGTGCAAGAAGCCACATTAGGAACGGGAACTTCCACTTTATGAATCAATTCTCCGTTTGTTGGATTCCAAACATACACGCCGAATCCTCCCCAATGAGCCACCCATAAGTTGCCTTCACTATCGATTGTCATACCATCAGGCACACCGAAAGCCTCGGGCACCTGAACAGCCACGCCTTGATAATCGAGCTCACCAGTTTCAGGATCATAGCCATAACGTTCAATACATCTTCTCAATGAATCGACATAATACATAACGTCCAATGCCGGATCCCAAACGATACCGTTAGGAATGGATTGTCGGTCGACCACCCGATGAAGAGTCAAGTCACCATCTATACGATATAACGCACCATTATTCTCATAGTCGGATAGTTGCATAACCCCCATAAACAAACGTCCATCGGGAGAAGCCTTCGCATCATTAGGACGCTGGTTAGAAGGAAAAGGCAGATTGAGCAAAAGCTCTTCTTCACCGGTAGAAAAATGAAACTTTAAAATTCGATCTTGAAGAAAAAGCAACACGACATCCCCTGCAAACGGAACGATAGACGAAAGCATTGCATTAAACACATGATGCTGAAAAGTCTTGGTTATAGTGTTGTACTCATGAAGTGTTCTTCCCTCGATATCGACCCATAAAAAAAGAGATAAATCAGGAAGCCATATTGCTCCCTCACCAGTCATGTTCTTGTCGTTATAAAATAGTTGTGCAGTCATGGTAAAAGTATTAAGTTAATCGTCTTGCATCAAAGCAGACCGTCCACCATCCATCAAGATCGTTGTTCCACTAATAAACGAAGCCGTAGGTGATGCTAGATAAACACAAAGGTCGCCCACTTCATCGACCGTTCCGATCTTCTTAACAGGATGCAAGTCAATCGTACGCTGGCGCTCTGCCTCCGGATCGGGGAATGAATTAAACCAAGAATCATTTCCGGGAGTATCAATAAATCCCGGAGCAACCCCTACCGTACGTATTTTAGGTCCCCATTCGATGGTCAAACTTCGTACCAATCCTGTAATAGCAGTTTTTGTCACATTATAAGGAAAACACCCGGGGATTGAGCTATAAGCATGGTTTGAGGTCATCAGCAACACCACCCCATGATCACTCGCCTCCAAATAAGGTTTAGCCGCCTTAGCCAATCGCCAATGAGACGCTAAATTGAGATCGAGGTTATATTGCCATTTCTCTTCGCTACATCCTTCTGCTCCTTCGAACACATTCACTCCTGCATTCGACACCACCACATCTATTCGTCCAAACCGGGCTACTGTCTCATCAATATAATGCACTAAATCGCTCGGATTAGTCACATCAACCTGTACATAATGAGCTTTTCCGCCTGCCAACTCGACCGTTTCTTTGAAACGATCGACAGTCTGATCACCACAAGGTTTTCTTGAGCATCCAACCACAATTGCTCCCGCATGCGCAAAAGAACGGGCAACTCCCAATCCAATACCAGACGAGACCCCTGTGATCAGAACAACTTTATCACTAAAATCAATATTAAAACTCATGCTCTACTAAATATAAAAGTTATCAGGAGCATTTTCTGTAATTCCCGGATGAGCCTCCATTTCCTCTTCAACCAAATCGACACCCAAGCCCGGACGATCGGACAAATGTAACATGCCATCGTACACCATCTCAGCAATCGGATGATCGATCACTGTATCACGCCATGCGACATCATTAAACATAAACTCTTGACGGAAGAAGTTCGGTATAGCCGCACAAACATGTGAAGAAGCTAAAGTCGACAACGGACCATTCGGATTATGCGGAGCAATCAATACATTGTAAGCTTCGGCCATAGTCGCCATCCGTTTCATTTCTGAAGGACCACCACAACGGGTAATATCCGGCATGATCACATCACAAACATGCTTTTCAAGAATAGGTCGGATACCATAACGCGTATAGTGACGTTCGCCAACACAAATAGCCACATCCGAAGGAATACGTTCGCGCATCGCCCGAAGTGTCTGTGCACTTTCCGGACCGGCAGGTTCCTCATACCAGGTTATATCGAGTTTGGCCAAACGTTCCGCCATCTTAACCGCAATACGATAGTTCAACATCGCATGCGTCTCAATCATAATATCAACCTCAGGCCCAACAGCATCACGCACCGCTTTCGATACATTAAAGGCCAAATCTTGTTGTTTCGCACTCAACGTCAAGTTTGAAGCCAAATCCTCGCCATAAAAATAGTTCGTATGAGCAAACGGATCGAATTTTAATCCGGTAAACCCGGCATCCATCACCTTACGCGCTTGGTCAGCATAGTCTTGTTCGTTATGACCACCACCGGTAAACCAATAGTTGGCGTACAATAAGATATCTTTGCGGTAAGCGCCACCCAATAATTCGTAACATGGCACTCCCAAGACTTTTCCTTTCAAATCAAGCAACGCCATATCAATGCCACTGATTGCACACATGCTAGCCCCATACGGACCAATCCAGTTTAAGTCGCGATATAACTTCGTCCAGATAAAATCGGTCTTCATCGGGTCCAACCCAATAATGCGCTGACCAATATGTTTAGCAGCCTCATAGATAACCGGGCTACCCGGCCAGTTCGTTGCCTCACCCACACCGGTATAACCTTCATCCGTATAAATCTTTAATAAAGTCCAATTATATTTAACGCCTTGAACCAGCCACACTTTAACATCTGTAATTTTCATAATACTATCTTATTTTATTCTTATCAAAATCGTTTCTATTCAAAGAACTACATAATTCCATACTTATCGAAAGCTTCACGAGCCTTCATTCCCTCTTTGATCTTTTTGAGAACCATACGTTCGCCGCGTGCTTTCTCAAGAGCACGAGTAAAAACCTCTTCTTCGATCTCTTGTGGAACCACACAGACCCCATCAATGTCGCCAATGATGACATCACCGCAATTTACACGGACTTTTTCAATCTCAATCGGCACTCTAAAGTCAATCACTTTTCCCCGAGGGGCTTGGTCTTGAGCATAGGGGCCATAAGAGAAACAAGGAAAATCAAGATCAAGAATACCATTCGTATCTCTAGAATAACCATTAACAACTGCTCCGGCAGCTTTGCATTGAATAGCCCGTGCACTCATCAACTCGCCCCATAAGGCGTAATTGGGTGACGATCCCGAGCAAATATAAACCTCATTCTCTTTCAAATCGTCCAGAGCCTCCAACATCAACCCAAAGGAACGTTGAAGCAACGGATTGTTTCCAACATTTCCCTGATTCTCAATCACGTCAGCCTCCAGAACCGTCATCGCACGCCCGATTAAGAACATATCATCGCGCAACGGACGAATACAAGGGGGTAAAAACTGATGCGTATACTGCATCTTATCCATAATATCACCCACTACAGCGGTATACAACTCCTTATGAGCAAGCGCAAAAAGCTCGCTATCACTACTCCATTCTTTCATTTTATATGAATACTATTTATGATTTATTTTTCGAGGATTCACGCCAACTTGCTTTTTAAAGATGCGTGAAAAGTATTGAGGAGACTGGAATCCAGATTCGTAACAGATCTCCTTTATACTCAATTCACTGATTCTCAAAAGTTCAATGGCATGATTAATTCTTATTTGATTCAGATACTCTATGGGGGCTAAGTTTAAATGTTCAGCAAAAATCTTGCGTAAGTAACGTTCACTGATCTGAGCTTCATCAGCAACCTGTGTTATTGAAATTTCTTTCTTAAAATTCTCGCGAATAAACCGAATCGCTTTCGTCATCGCAGGGTTAGATCCAATAGGCAGATAAGCCTCATCCATGTGCCGATAAATCAGAATCAACAATTCGGCATAATACATCAACACCAAGTAATCGTAATAGGCTTTCTTTGTGTTTAGCTCCGTTACAATACGTTGAATAGCCCTCATGATTCTCACATTATTGACAATTTTGATCACACTATTTGTGGCAGAGAATAAACTCAGGGGAGTAAACAAGTCGGACTCACCCACAGCCAACACACTCGTAAAATCATCAAAGACTTCCGGCAAAAATTCGAGTTGCATCAAAGTACACCCATCATTACCTGCCTGAAAAGAGTGTATCACATCAGGGCAGATAATCATCAAATCATCTTCCTTAAAGCTGATACTTTCATTTTGCAATTGAATGATGCAACTCCCTTTCTTTACATAATTGATTTCAATGCGATGATGCTGATGTTCAAAATACTTCTCCGTAGGCACAAACGAGATGAATCGAAACACATCGGCCAGTCGTTGTCCTTTTAAATTTTGAACAATGCTGTTCAACTTATCAAATAATTTATTATTCGCTTCTTCCATCATTTCGTCCTCATTTTAATAGATCCCTTTATCACATCTCCCTTTTTAATCGGTCGACGATATTTTGAATAATAGCTTCCCAAAAACATTTCATTTCCCGGTGAAACAAAATCCGCCACTAAGAAATGGATGTGATTACCCTCTTTCCACGATCTCCAATGTTGCTTTCCATTGGAAATGATGATCAGTTCACGATTGGCAGTCGCACTCTTTAACCCGGCAAACCAGATATTCTTACGTGTTGAGCGGAAATCATTACTACCTAATTCATTGGCGTCATAACTCCACGCCCAAGTGGGAGCCGTACGGGAAGAAACAGAATCAGGCACTAAATTATACTTCAATAAAGCCTCTCCTGATGTACGTCCGATATGATCATCGGGATAAACACTCCACAGTCCATTACGTCTCCAGAATAATTGATCATAAGAAAGAGGCGCTTCGAACACCAATCCCCACTGACGAGGATCAACATCAGCCAGAGCTTCAAACTTGTAATCGACGCTTAGTTCACCATTTGCATTGATGATCAATGAATACTCTCCTTTAAATTCTTGATATGAGCCAACAACCGTTACAACAACATCCGTATCCACTTGATTCGCTGTGATCTTTTCGACTTGCCATTCACTACAAACCTCATTAAAGGCAGGGGTATGTGCATTATGATTAGGATAACACCCTCCCCCCGTAAGCGGGAGAGCCATCAACCAAGGTCCGCCGGTGACCACCTCTTGTCCTTCCTTCTTTAAAGAAAGAACTTGTCCGTTAGATTTGCTGATCAGACACTCAAATCCCTTTCCGGTGATTTTAAACGCTGTTTTACGACTAAAAAGTTTAGTTTTAATCTTCGCCATACTTTCCACTTTATTGGCCAACTGTTCTCCTACAGGAATTACGTAAGTATCCACCTCGAAGCCACGAGGATCAATAAAGTGGAGTGATAAGGCATGAGCGGTTTGAGGCTGATCCGCTTTAATCTTCATCGTACCGGTCTGACCAGGCTGAGCAGATAAAGAAGCATAACCACTCTCTTCACCGAACGTCCAACGTACTTTTAATTCGGCCAAATCCATAAACTGATAACGATTCTCCACATCAATAGTCCATTCGGAAACCTGATCTAATGTCTTCGTCAACACCTTTACCGGACTGTAAGTCTTCTTCATATCCCAATATTCAGGTTTAGGGCGTCTCCAACCATCAATAATTCCCCATGCGCCATAACCGACGGCATTCCCGTCAGGTAGTTGAAAAATATCATCAATCCCGGACCAAATAGATCCACCAAGTACTCCTTTAGTCTTATACATATTCTCCCATGTTGGAGCTAAGGCTAAAGCCCAGTCACTTCGCACCCCGGGATCAGTAACCAGTTCACTGCGATTATAAACGTTCAAATGACAAAACTCACCATACGTCATCGGCCGTTTGCTTTCAGCGGCAACCTTATAACCATCGGGACCAGGATAATGAATATTAGCGATCGGCGCATCACTACCTTGATTATTAAATCCACCATAAGCTTGATCATGGAACGCGTAAGGACGAGTGGTATCCGCCTGTTTCATATACTCTCCAACTTGAGCAAACTCTTTATTCCAATACGATTCATTGGCCATAGACCAGAATAAGATAGACGGATGGTTACGATAAAAATGAATCGTTTCCATGTTCGCCTGTAACACATAAGCATAATACGATGGATCTCTATAATTCAGCTTCTTCCAATTCTCATTGGCATGATGACCAATCCAGCAAACAGGCGATTCGACTTCGACAAATAGTCCCATCTCATCACATAATTCGATAAACTCTTCAGCCGGTGGATAATGTGAAGTACGAATAAAGTTACAGTTACCGTTACGATAAAGCTCCACATCTTTTTTCCAAAGTTCGGGCGATAAGGTTCTACCCATCAACGGATGAACCTCGTGACGACAAACGCCATGTAGCTTAACCGCTTTTCCGTTAACGATCAGTTCATTCCCTCTGACTTCAACTTCACGGAAACCAATCTTTTTATCGACACTTTCGGCTAAGGTATCATTCAGATAAAGACGAGTCGTCAGGGTATATAAATTAGGATGCTCATTGTCCCACAAGCGAGGTTGATCGACTTTCATCTCAACCCATCCTTGCCAAGTCTCGCCGGCTTTAATGAGTGGAAGAGGTTGAGTCGCATAGACATGATATCCTTCTAACATCACGCGAACCGAAGCCTTCGTGTAATCTACTCGAGAGGAGTTCTGTATCTTTAAAAAGACCTTCAATTGAGCATCGCGATAAGCCTCATCCAAATCGGTCACCACTCTCAAATCCGTAAGATGCAAATCGGGTACCGTAAACAATCTGACTTTACGCGTAATGCCTCCTAACTGATGAGCCGCATATTGTGTCAAACTCCCTAGCATATCGGCTAACGATTCGCTACGCACCTTTAAAGACAACACATTTTCATTCGGCTTTAAATTGTCAGTGATATCCATTTCATAAGGAGTCATGCCTCCCAAATGATACCCAACCTCACGATCATTCACATAAACATGATACTCACTGTGTACACCATCAAAACGTAGCTTCACACGGTTAGACAACCACGAATTCGGAACAGAAAAAGAGGTTTTATAACGGGCCCATTGAGCCGAATCGACCTTAAAACCCTGCATGGCCCATTCACCTGGTACGTTGATCGGCTGCCAATCATCAGAATGATCATCGGGTGAGAACATCCAATTGGTGCTAAGAGTCATTGAAGGTTCGTAAACGTCTTTAACCTGCTGCGGTATGGGCGTATAAATAGGAAGTTGAGGTTCAACCTCTACATGGCGATTGATGACATAGGTCTTCATCGCTTTAAGAGCATCTTTCTTATCGCCATCAAATGGGGTCAACTGTTTAGGGTTAGAGGAGAATAGTTTGATTTCAGAAACGACTGCATTTGGGCCCTCAAGCGCTTCGATAATTAAGACCAATTGACCATAAGCATACGACTTACGAGGCAAAGTAATCACCGTTTTCTTCATCTGGTTAGTCTTCAGTTTTATTGGGGGACAAACCACATTGCCATCCGCCTGAATGCTAATCACTCGCTCTTGATCGGAATAGAATGAGACCTCCATGTCATAATCAGCATGGATATCCATGTTATCAAAAGCATAAATAAGTCGTGTACCATAAGCGCAAGACAGAACTTCAGAAGGCAAAGTTCGATCGGTTGAACTAAACATATAACTCTGACCCTCTACTAGAAACGGCTGATGAGAAGTACTTCCACAATCATCATAAGCAACAAGACTGCCTTTCCCTTGAGCATAAGCCGTTGTATGCATCAAAATCAAGATTAACACTATGAATGCCTTGTAAAATCGTTGTCTATTCGCCATGTTTTCGATATTAAATTGTTTATAGCACAAAATTAGAAAAAAGGAAACTCAAAAGAATCACTAAAAAGTTCTTTTAAAACACACAAATAGGCACAATATTATAACGGATTTGCACTTTTCGGAACAACCTTACTCTACCACTCACTCATAAAACAATATTAGCTGAGATATAACCAGACCGCATCCCTCAAAAGAGTCTTTGATCTTCTTTCAACAGAAGCTATCTTTAGACCTTTCGCTCAAGTTGCGTCGATCTCTTTTTACACGCTTAATATTGCGTCATACTATGCTTCAATTGAATCGCTCAGTGTCATTAAAAACTATGCTTCTGTCATTAAGGTCCCCCTCCTATTCCATTAAACGATCTTTAAGTTTGATTTGTTGAGCCCTCGAACGAGGGCTCATGGGTTTTCATTCGAGGGCTGAAGAGCCCACGTTCGAAGGCTGAAGAGCCTTGCTTCGAGGGCTCAAGAAATGGGCTTTAGTTAGCAGTTAATCGCGTAAAGCGACTGACTAATCGGACTTGAAAAATAATTAATGGAACTGCACCATCCATAAGCCGCATTGAGTGGTTAGATCAAGAAGCGTCGTCATACAGAACTTATGGTGCCGGGAAAATCGTTTTGAGTATAAGGTCAGGTGAGATCATCCAGACTTAGCGTGGGACACTCTTTAAAGAAACTCCCACACTTCATTCAAAAGCTTATGGATAAAGACTTCTGATCGTTTCAGTGTGGGAGGTATGGAATAAACAGCGTTCATTTAGTCTCGTGTAGAGAGTGTAAACCGACGACGTACCGCTCTCTACCTGATTTCTAATCAAAAGGTATGCCTTAGCATCCTTTTAACCAAAGAAGAATCAGGACAGAAGTCAATAAACAGCATGATGTTACGGGAATAACTTTCTTGGAGCTCTATTGTTCATCAGATCAAAATGGATCGTATCGGTCACTTGAGGCCATTCGCCCCCATCGTCCCATTTGCGGGGAATCATCTGCTTCTCCCACTCCTTATATTGTTTGACCAAAGTCCGATCGACCTTGCTTTTCTTAAAGATGAGGTTACACGTTTCGTAAGGATCCTTCCGCATATCATATAAGACTTTCCCAAGACCTTCAACTTCAATGCGTTTATATAAAGGAGTGCGAATGGCCGAAGCTCCCATCTTTCTCCAAAATAGAATTTCGTGAGGGTTTCCTTTTTTAGAATGCGTCAGATAAGGCATTAAATCTACCCCATCAATCGGTTTTAGTAAACGATCTTTAGAAATGCCGGCTGCAGCTACCGAAGTTGCCATAATATCTAAAGAAGAGGTGAGTCCATCAAATGATCTAGGTGCCATTTTTAACCGATCGCCCCAAACAACAAAGAAAGGAACGCGATGTCCACCTTCGAACTTATTCCCCTTAAATCCCTTATATGGAAGATTAGACGATAGATTATTGATTGCTCCACCATTGTCCGTTAAAAAGAAGATCAAGGTATTTTCAAATAACGATTCACGCTTTAAATAATCGACCAATCGGCCAACGGCACGGTCGACAGCATAAGTCATAGCCGCTATCTTTTGACGTTTATGTCCCGCAAAACGAGCCAAATCTGCTTCTGTAGCCTCCAGTGGAGTATGAATCGCATTATAAGCCAAATACATCATAAAAGGACGACTCTTGTCTTGATCGATATACTGTATGGCTCTATCCGTTAAAACATCTGTCAAGTATCCTGTAAAAGGTGATGCTTTCCCGTTTTCCTCTATCTTCTGAAGGGAAGTTGGTGCATCATCGGCTAATGGGCGATAGAAATAAGAACGCGATCCGGCAATAAAACCATAAAAGTAGTCAAATCCTTGAGCATTGGGATGCATGGATGGCAAATTTCCTAAATGCCATTTACCCAAAGCAGCAGTACGATAGCCTGAAGCTTGAAACACGTCCCCCAACGTTTCTTCATCATGAGGAACACCGGCATCCGGTGCATCCAAGTTGCATTCAAATCCAAAACGTTGACCATAACGTCCGGTTATCAAAGAAGCTCTCGAAGGCGCACTGACCGAACCCATAACGTGTGCATCAGTACAAACAACACCCTCCTTAGCCAAATCATCAATACAAGGCGACTGAATATCTTTAGCACCATTAAAACCAAAACTAGAATATCCGGCATCATCCAATAGGATCACTAAAACATTGGGTTTATTTTGTGCAGATAGAAAGGTACCTCCGATAAGAGATAAAGACCATAAAATGTTTCTTTTAATCATCATGATACTCTATTTAATCAAAATTAGATCAACAACAAGGCAACATAAACTTAGCTTATTTGATCAAACAAATATAGTCTAATTTTATGTTGCCCTATAAAAATCACCTATAAACTAGGATTATCATTCACTCATTAGTAATTGGGGTTTTGTTTTATAGCCGGTGTTGCATCAATATATTTCTGAGGGATAGCCCACAGATAGTGTTTATTGGCATTAAACTCACGAGTCTCGACCTCAATGCGAGTATCCGTCAAAGCTAAATCACCAGTCGTCGGATTCACAGTACCCAACAGTGCCCCATAGACTTTACCCTTCATCACTTGTTCGCCAATAGCCCAGCGACAAACATCAAACCAACGGATACCCTCCATGGCTAATTCCGAACGTCTTTCACGACGGATCAACTCACGCATCTTAGTCTGATTGTTATAAACCGTTTGATCCACTTCCGGCAATCCCGCTCTTAACCGCACTAAATTAATCGCATCATAAACCGACTGCTCAAGTTGATTCAGTTCGATCTTAGCTTCAGCATAAGTCAATAACGTTTCGGCATAGCGAATCACAATGCCATTCATCCCCGACTTCCAAATATCGGCATATAGTCCTTTATTATCGACATATTTACGAGGATAATATCCGGTTTTCGACCGTCCGTATGGTGCATAATAATCGCCTGTCGGATCCGCCTGATCAATAGAATTTAAATAAGCTCCATTGTACAATGCACCCGGATAAACGATGGTTGCTGCTAACCGAGGGTCTCTGTTTTTGTAAGGATCTTTAGGGTTGTATAAAGTTGATTCAGAGATCGGCTTACCATCGACACATTCATAATTATCAACCAAAGCTTGAGTCGGATCAATCGACGACCATCCACCACTTGAACTTGGAGGCATGACGCCCAGAATCGTATTAGTGTAACTACTCTCTTCATATTCAACATTAAGAATAACTTCAGCATTATTCTCATTTTCAGGCAAGAAAATGCTTTTGTAATCAGGCATCAGCGAATACCCTAACTTCATCACCTCCTGACAAGAAGCAGCAGCATCAGCATATTTTCCGACAAATAGTTCCATACGAGCTTTCAAAGCATAAGCCGCACCGGTAGAAGCTTGCCCTTTACCCGTTCCGGCCAATAGAGGAGCAATCTCTTTCAATTCAGCAATCACAAAATTGGCAACTTCTTCTTTGGTATTGCGAGCTTTACTAGCATTCATGTCAGCTGGTTCAGTAACCAACGGCACGCCACCATACAACGTTACCTTCATAAAATAATCGAACGCTCTTAAAAATCGAGCTTCCGCTTTCATTTGATTCCGTTTAGCCTCACTCATTGAAGTCACGCGATCAATATTTGCAATAAACGCATTGCAACGGGCAATAGACGTATAACTAAAAAAGTCTCTTCCGGAATCACCAGATGTAGCTGCTCCGGAAGCAGCAACCTGCCAGCCCTCCCAAGGATATGGATTATAGGCATTATCGGATGCACAGTCAAAATAAATAATATTCTCCATGCTATACCAATCGTTGTAACACCCATTTAAAGCGGCATTGGCCTGAGCTTCCGTACCCCAAAACGTATCATTCGACTCCGTTCCCAAAGGAAAACGATCCAAGAAATCGGTACACGACGTTGCCAATAAAAGGATGATGCCCCATATACTATATTTTTTCATAATTCTTCAGTTTTAAAAAGTTACACTTAATCCAATGGTATTCACCTTCACTTGCGGATAATAAGCACGTGCTCCCGCCGGTGCTTCAGGATCGAATCCTTTAGAGAAACCGGTTAACGTCAACAAGTTTTGCCCGCTATAGTAAACACGGATTTTAGAAACCGTCAACAGTTTACAGATATTTTGTGGCAAGGTATAACCCAATTGGATATTTTTCATACGGAGATAAGAAGCATCGATAATCCAGAAAGAAGAAGGAGTCGCTTCTGAATCGTTCTGATACCAAGAAGAGAGCGGACGAGGGAAACTACCATTCGGATTGGTTGTCGCATCCCACGAGTCTTTAAACATATCGGTTGGTTTGGAAGTGTTTCCATTTAAACGGCCAACCATCTCATTTTTAACATATCCTTTTACGCCGGCAGCTCCATTAAACTGCATGCTTAAATCAAAATCTTTCCAGCTAAAGTCAAGAGTTAAACCGTAGACAAACTTAGGTGCAAAACTACCCAAATAGACACGATCTTCGGAGTCAATCTTACCATCGTTATTTTGGTCTTTATACTTCAAATCCCCCAAACCGGCTCTACTACGGTTCACAACGGCACTATTATCCAAATCTTTTTGATCGGTAAAAATACCCACACATTCATAGCCGCCAAATGCATTGATCGGATAGCCGTCTTGTTTGAAAGTAAATCCATCATCCTTCCAAATACGAGCTCCCCCATTACCTAAATCAGAGATTTCATTGCGGTTGTATGAAAGGTTTGCAAGAGAGTTAAAGCCAAAATCTCCTTTTTTATATTTATAACCCACTTGCAATTCAAGTCCCTTATTAATGACCTTACCCACATTCTGGGGAGGAGCATTCAACCCATAAAGAGCACTCACCGGCATCACCAAAAGAATATCCTTGGTTGTTCTCCAATAAGCATCGGCCGACACCGTCAACTGGTTATTGAAGAATCCCATATCCAAACCAATATTAGTAGACTCGGATGTTTCCCATTTTAGATTCGGGTTAAAACCATCAACCGGAGCAACTCCCAATACCACCTTCCCGTCAAACGAATAGTTTCTCTGAGCCAAAAGCGACTGATAAGGATAGTTATTGATACTACCATCCGATCTTGTAATATTCTGATTACCGAGCAATCCCCAGCCGGCACGCACTTTCAAATCAGACAAGACCGGCTTAAACCGCTCCATAAACGACTCATTAATCACACGCCATGCTCCCGAAAAAGAAGGGAAAGTTCCCCAACGTCCATCTTTTGCTATTCTAGAAGTACCATCACGACGAACATTCGCCTCAAATAAATAACGATTGTCAAAATCATAAGTCAACCGTCCGAAATAAGACTGTAAAGCATATTCTTCCGCATCACCCGTAGCTTGTTGACCATCTGCCGATCCGGCATTCAGTTCGTGCAAATCATTACTGAGGAAATTCTTACGATACCCTTTCGTCCAATCACGACGATAATATTCTTGAGAATATCCGGCAATAGCCCCAACCGTATGCTTGCCAAAGGTACGATTGTAAGTCATAAGGGTTTGCAGGTTAACCGTCATCGTAGAGTAACGAATATCCGTTTGACTATTCGGACCTTGATATAAGGTTTTATCGCCGGTCTTCCAATTGTAGTATTGGCTGTCTTTTATAAATTTCTCATCCGACGAGCCTTTATATTCGTACGATAAAATCTCTTGGATCTTAAATCCTTCGAATAAATCGAGCCCGACATGACCAACGCCACGGAAGGTATGATACTTTTCATTTCTGACACTACCGTTATCGAGCCATTCTTTAGGATTACCATCATTCGTGTAGCCGTAATAACCATTGGAATATTGATTGGTGATAAACGGCGCAATACGATTCGCTTGTCTCAGAATCTGATACATATCGCCGGTATAAGGATTGGAAGGTTCTTGTGTATCACCAAACACATACGACAAGTTCATGCCAAACGACCATTTCTTGAATTGAGTATTCACATTCGCTCTTGCGTTATAACGCTTAAAGCCCGAGTGAGCGATCAATCCTTTTTGATCAAGATAACCTAAAGAAATCATGAAAGCAGATTTTTCACTGCCACCGCTAACTTCCACACGATGACTTTGCTGAAAGGCATTATCTTTAAAGATGAGCCCCAGCCAATCGGTGTTAGGATAATTATCCGGATCGCTCCCATCACGAAACTTTTGAATTTGATCATCGGTATACGCCGCTTGCTTTCCTTCATTGATTAAAGCTTGATTATATAACGTGGCATATTCGGCCGATGACAAATAGTTCTGTTGCGCCGTTGGAGTTTGCATACCAAAATAGCCGTCATACTTCACCGTTGTGCTTTTGTTGCCTCCTTTCTTAGTGGTAATCAAAATCACACCATTTGCAGCACGTGAACCATAAATCGCACATGACGCCGCATCTTTCAAAACTGAAATATTAGCAATGTCATTGGGATCAAGATCGTTTATGGTCGACACCACCATACCATCGACCACATACATCGGATTGGAATCATTAAGTGTACCGATGCCTCGCACACGAATACTTGAATTATCCTTACCGGGCTGACCACTATTTTGAATCACCGTGACTCCCGGAAGTAATCCCTGCAAAGCTGTAGAAGCCGTCGTTACAGGGCGCGCTTCCAACTTCTCACTTGAAACCGCGGAAACAGAACCTGTTAGATTCACCTTTTTTTGCACAGAGTAGCCAACCACCACCACTTCGTCAAGCGATTTTGTGTCTTCAACCAAGTTCACAACGAGCGTGCTTCTTTTACCGACAGCAACTTCTTGAGTGATGTAACCAATGTACGAGACTTCGAGTGTGGCATTTGAAGGCACATTCAGAGTAAACTTGCCGTCCAGGTCGGTTATAGTACCATTTGAGGTACCTTTAACAACAACGTTGGCACCGATAATCGGTTCGCCACCACTACCTTTTATTACACCTTTGAGTAGAATGTTTTGCTGAGTAACAGACAAATCACTGTTTACATGCGACCCCGCATTCTCGGTGGCACCAACAACTTGCGTTGTGCCCACAACCATAGCAAGGAAGGAAACAAAAACAAGAGACCGTTTCTTAAAAAGGAAAGAGCTCTTTTGAGTACTAACTTTGTTCATAGTCTTACAATTAAATTAACAGGAACAAAGATAAACGAATCCCTATCTGCAAAACCACAAAAACAGTCGGCATCCATTAAGCATCTCGGAATCAAATAAAAAGATTATTGTGTTTTTCGGAACAACTCTTTAGACAGACAAAACTTTGCTCAATCAAATCAGCAAAAAGCCAAAACTGAGATCAAAGACATAAGGTTGCAATTTGAATCAGTCGATAAAACAGGATTAAACAGAAAAGGAGCAGTTAGCCTCAATCAATTATTGAATAAGCCGTACCAAGTCATCCTTTCGCAATAGAGTAATCTGTTTACGATCGACTTCAATCAAACCATCTTCTTGCATACGAGATAGTTCACGAGCCAACGACGGACGAGATACTCCAAAATAATCACTGAGTTCCTGTTGCGAACGATCGACCACAACAGTCGGCTGCTGCTGTTGTTTGGAAAGACGAAGGAAGTAAGACGCTAATTTCTGACGAATAGACTTAAAAGACATAAAAAAGAGTTTATCGGAAAGCGTACGTGCATAGTTGGCTGAAATGGTCATATAGTTTTCCAGAAATTTCTCATTCTTACGAAAGAGAGCCAACACATGGGCTTTAGGAATCTCAATAACCTCTGTCGATTCATTGGCCGTAACCTCTACAGGGAATCTATTTTGTTCGCCAAAAAGAAACAAAGGAGCCAATGCACGAGGGGCTACAATATCTTCAACCTTGATGAGCCGTCCGGAGTAATCAATCATCTCGCCTCTGACACTCCCCTTTAAAACGATAATCAACCGATTACATAAATCGCCTTGATGAGCCAAAATCTCTCCTTTGCGATAACTCTTCTCGTGAATCGTTACCTCATTAAAATCGGCCTGAAGCACCTCTGCTGAAATTCCTCTAAAAAGAGGTGTATTTAAAAGAATCTGAATCATCATAGGATTTAGGATTTATAAAATTGAGTGATGACACAAATATATAATCTATTCCATCCAAAAACAAAATAAAACATCAACAATTCCATTTTCTATAAAGCTATACCTTATATTATAAATACGAGTTCGTTCAAAGAGTTTACGCTCATTTATCGTTCATTTATGTTTTAAAACATTAAGTTCAATATCTCTCATTACAAATAAATTCCATTCCTTTGCATCAGACTAGTTCAGCACAGTTAACCGCTAACTATCATTGAAAAGCAAAATGGCATGAGCATTAAATTCAAACAACAGACGACAAAGGTCCAACAGTTAGCCGACATGATTAGTCAGGCCATATCGATGAAGCAATATCTCGATGGTGATCCGTTACCTTCCATTAATGAGCTCAGTAAAAACTATAACGTATCACGAGATACCGTATTTAAAGCATTTATCAATCTACGTGAGCGAGGATTGATCGATTCAACTCCGGGAAAAGGATATTATGTAACGAATAAGCTCACCCAAGTGTTGCTCTTGCTTGACGAATATTCTCCATTCAAAGAGGTTCTTTACAACAGCTTCATTAGGAATCTTCCCATTACCTATAAAGTTGATTTGCTCTTTCATCAATACAACGAAAGACTATTCAATACCATTATCCGTGAATCCATTGGAAAGTACAACAAATATATCATCATGAATTTCGATAATGAGAAATTCTCTACAGCATTGAATAAAATAAATCCTGCTCGAATGCTTTTATTAGATTTTGGGAAGTTCGACAAAGCGACTTATTCCTATATCTGTCAGGACTTTGACCAAGGATTCTACAATGCGCTTTTACAACTCAATCAAAGGCTTAAGAAATATAAGAAACTGAATCTCTTGTTTCCAGATCGATTGAAACATCCTCAAAGCAGCCAGAACTTCTTTATCCAATTCTGTCAAGATCAGCATTATGATTTTGAAGTCATCCATGATGTCGATAACCTAGACATAAAAAAAGGAGAAGTCTATATGGCTATAAAGCAACAAGATGTGGTCAGAGTGATCAAAGGCGGACGCCTCAACCAACTCAAATGCGGAAAAGATTTCGGACTCATCGCCTACAACGATATTCCCTCATACGAAGTCATCGATAACGGGATTACGGCTCTTAGCATCGATTGGGAAATGATGGGAAATAACGCGGCCAAGTTCGTTCAAGAAAATCAATCGATAAAGATCAACCTAGAGACAAAAATAATATTA
Organism: Bacteroides sp. QWL-09; assembly: GCF_058683585.1. Classification (NCBI taxonomy): domain Bacteria; kingdom Pseudomonadati; phylum Bacteroidota; class Bacteroidia; order Bacteroidales; family Bacteroidaceae; genus Bacteroides; species Bacteroides sp. QWL-09. The sequence continues at coordinate 1,427,864 of NZ_CM178748.1, forward strand.
CGACATTCCATTTAAGTATTCAATAAATATCAGCATAGATCAGTATAGCATTTAACAACCAACATAAATGAAAAACAACATGAAAAAGTATCCAAAAATAGGTATTCGCCCAACCATTGACGCTCGTCAAGGAGGCGTACGTGAAAGCCTTGAAGAAAAGACGATGGGATTAGCTCAGGCTGTAGCTCGACTCATCTCAGAAAACCTTAAAAATGGGGATGGAAGTCCTGTGGAATGCGTCATCTCCGACACCACTATCGGACGTGTAGCCGAAAGTGCTGCCTGTGCCGAGAAGTTCGAGAGAGAAGGCGTTGGATCGTCCATTACCGTAACCTCTTGTTGGTGCTATGGTGCAGAAACGATGGATATGCACCCCTACTACCCTAAAGCCGTTTGGGGATTTAACGGCACCGAACGCCCCGGAGCAGTTTATTTAGCTGCTGTGCTTGCAGGTCATGCACAGAAAGGTCTGCCCGCATTTGGTATTTACGGACGTGACGTACAAGATCTGAATGACAATTCCATCCCGGAAGATGTTGCCGAAAAGATACTCCGTTTTGCCCGTTCGGCTCAAGCCGTAGCAACCATGAGAGGAAAATCATACTTATCGATGGGTAGTGTTTCGATGGGAATTGCCGGTTCAATCGTCAATCCTGATTTCTTCCAAGAATATCTTGGGATACGTACCGAGTCGGTCGACCTTACTGAGATTATCCGTCGCATGGAAGAAGGGATCTACGATCATGAGGAATTTGAAAAAGCGATGGCTTGGACCACAGCTCACTGCAAGGTGAATGAAGGCCAAGATTTTAATGTCGCTGAGAAAGCCAAATCACGCGAAGAAAAAGATAAAGACTGGGAATTCATTGTTAAGATGACCATGATTATGCGCGACTTGATGGTCGGCAACCCCAAACTAAAAGCATTAGGCTTCAAAGAAGAAGCTTTAGGACACAATGCTATTGCCGCAGGCTTCCAAGGACAACGCCAATGGACCGACTTTTATCCGAATGGCGACTATTCTGAAGCCTTGTTGAACACTTCATTCGACTGGAATGGCATTCGTGAAGCTTACGTTCTTGCTACAGAGAATGATGCCTGCAACGGGGTAGCGATGCTCTTCGGACATCTATTGACCAATCGCGCTCAGATCTTCTCGGATGTTCGTACCTATTGGAGCCCTGAAGCAGTGAAACGGGTAACCGGAAAAGAACTAACCGGATTGGCCGCCAACGGAATCATACACCTCATCAACTCCGGAGCAACAACACTCGACGGAACAGGTTGTCAAACCGATAAAGATGGAAATCCAACCATGAAACCTTCTTGGGAGGTGACTGAAGAAGAAGTAAAAGCTTGCCTAGAAGCAACAAAATGGTATCCGGCCAACAGAGATTATTTCCGTGGCGGTGGCTTCTCATCGAACTTCCTCTCTAAAGGCGGAATGCCTGTGACCATGTCACGATTGAACTTGGTTAAAGGCTTGGGACCGGTCTTACAAATAGCCGAAGGATGGACTGTCGAACTCGATTCAGACATACACCAGAGTCTTGACGAACGTACCGACCGCACTTGGCCAACCACTTGGTTTGTGCCTCGCTTATGCAATAAACCGGCATTTAAAGATGTTTATTCAGTGATGAACAATTGGGGAGCCAATCATGGAGCTATCAGCTATGGCCATATCGGGCTCGACCTAATCACTTTAGCGTCGATGTTACGCATTCCGGTATGCATGCACAATGTTGAGGAAGATCACATTTTCCGCCCAGCTGCATGGAATGCCTTCGGTATGGATAAAGAAGGGGCAGATTACAGAGCATGCCACACTTATGGTCCGATGTACAAATAAAACCAAGAACGATGATTACAGAACAACAAATAGAAGAGTTTATCGCACAAGCTCACCGCTATGGCAACGAGAAGTTAATGCTATGCAGTAGCGGTAATCTCTCATGGAGAATAGGTGAAGAAGCACTCATCTCAGGAACCGGTTCATGGGTACCAACCCTCTCGAAGGAGAAAGTCTCCATCTGCAACATTGCTAACGGTCTCCCTCAGAATGGAGTTAAGCCGTCGATGGAAAGCACTTTTCATCTTGGAATCCTGCGTGAACGTCAAGACGTGAATGTCGTTTTGCATTTTCAGTCAGAATACGCCACAGCAATCTCCTGCATGAAAAACAAACCGACCAATTTCAATGTCACCGCTGAGATACCTTGCCACGTGGGATCGGAAATTCCAATCATCCCATACTTCCGACCAGGTTCTCCGGAACTGGCGAATGCAGTCGTAGCAGCCATGGCCAACCACAACTCGGTGTTGCTAACCAATCATGGGCAAGTGGTCTGCGGAACAGACTTCAATCAAGTCTTCGAACGAGCCACCTTCTTTGAAATGGCTTGTAGAATAATTGTACAGTCGGGTGGAGATTACTCCGTCTTAAGTGAACAAGAAATTGACGACTTAGAAACCTATATCTTAGGCAAAAAAAGCCATTGATGATGACTACAAAAGACAACAAACACGTTTATATAGCAGCCGACTTTGGAGGAGGTAGTGGGCGTATTATCGCCGGTTACATCGAACAAGGGAGGCTGATACTCGAAGAGATCCATCGTTTTCCTAATCGCCAAGTGCGATTAGGGAAGCATCTCTACTGGGACTTCCTAAGCCTCTTTCACGAGATGAAACAGGGATTAAAAATGGCAGTAAACAAAGGATATAAGATCAATAGCATTGGAATAGACACTTGGGGAGTCGATTTCGGGCTGATTGACCAAGAAGGCAACTTACTTGGCAATCCGGTCTGTTACCGCGACGAGCGTACCAACGGTGTGCCCGATCAAGTCTTTCAATACATCGATCCTAAAACATATTACTCCATCACCGGTACTCAAATCATGCCCATCAATACCATTTTTCAACTTTACAGTCTCAAAGCTGCTAAAAGCAAAGAATTGAGTATGGCACGACGACTACTTTTCATGCCCGATCTATTCAGTTACTTCTTAACGGGCGTAGCGAACAATGAATATACAATCGCAACCACTTCAGGGTTATTAAACGCACAACAACGCACTTGGTCGGAAGAAATCATCGACACCTTAGGTTTACCGAAACAGTTGTTTGGTGAAATAGTCTATCCGGGAACGATCCGCGGTAAACTATTAAAAGAGATCGCTCAAGAAATTGGAACGGAAGAGATCAATGTGATAGCCGTTGCCTCACACGATACGGGGAGTGCCATTGCGGCCATACCATCGGTGAACAGTCAAACGGCATTCCTTAGCTCCGGTACTTGGTCGCTACTTGGTACCGAAATCGACTACCCGATTCTAACCCAAGACGCTCAAGAGGCTGAATTCACCAACGAAGGCGGTATAGAAGGAACCATCGATTTCCTTCAGAACATTACCGGATTATGGATTCTGCAACAACTCATGGCCGAATGGAAAGCTCGAGGCGAAGAACAAGCGTACGATCTCCTTCTTGCAGAAGCAGAAAAAGCCACTATAAAGAGTCTGATTAATGTGGATGATCCATTATTTGTACGACCCGAAAGCATGGAACAGGCCATTGAAGAGTATTGTCGCATTCACCACGAAACAACTCCTCAAAACAAAGCCGAGCTTGTGAAATGTGTTCTACAATCTCTCGCAGCTAAATACCGCCAAGCGGTAGCACAAATGAATAACTGCCTCCCCTTCCCGGTCAAACAACTCAACATTATAGGTGGGGGGTCGCAGAACAAACTTCTCAATCAGCTAACAGCCAATGCACTAGACCTTCCGGTGTATGCGGGTCCGGTTGAAGCCACAGCAATGGGGAACATTCTGACGCAAGCCATGACCAATGGAGAAATACAAAACCTGATGGAGCTCCGACAGATTGTGATGCGAACGGTCGATCCTGAAATCTATTATCCTCAGAAAGAGTAAAACCCTCTCTGAACCATCACAAAAATCTATGAACCCACACCATTAATCCAATTAACCACGTCAATACCTTAAATAAAGATGAAACACAACAATACATCTATCCTAAGTAAAAATGGAGTTAGCTTTCTCTATCCATTCATCCTTGTAACGTCCTGTTTCGCATTATGGGGATTTGCAAACGACATCACCAATCCAATGGTCAAAGCTTTCTCTAAGATTTTTCGAATGAGTGCAACCGATGGCGCATTAGTTCAAGTCGCCTTTTACGGAGGATACTTTGCGATGGCTTTTCCTGCCGCAATCTTTATCAGAAAATATTCCTATAAAGCCGGCATATTAGTTGGTCTAGGTCTTTACGCTTTAGGTGCCTTTATGTTTTTCCCGGCCAAGATGACCGGAAGCTACTATCCGTTCTTACTAGCCTATTTCATTCTAACTTGTGGCCTATCTTTTCTCGAAACGAGTGCCAATCCATATATTCTATCCATGGGAACCGAAGAAACGGCTACCCGTCGACTCAACTTGGCACAATCGTTCAATCCGATGGGGTCGTTATTGGGAATGTATGTTGCGATGAACTTTATACAAGCCAAGCTCAGTCCTCTCGACACCACTCAAAGAGCTCTACTCGACCCCAACGAATTTGAGCAAATCAAATCGGCCGATCTATCGGTGTTGATCACTCCCTATCTCATCATCGGCCTCATCATCTTGATCATGTTCCTACTCATCAAGTTTAGTCCGATGCCCAATAACGGTAGTCAGTCAAGCTCAATCCACCTCGGACAAACCCTAAAGCGCATTTTCCTCATCCCTCGTTACCGGGAAGGCGTCATTGCTCAGTTCTTCTATGTCGGTGCACAAATCATGTGCTGGACTTTCATTATACAATACGGAACCCATTTGTTCATGGGACAAGGGATGGACGAGAAGAGTGCCGAGATTCTTTCGCAGGAATACAACATCATCGCCATGATCATCTTCTGCGCCAGTCGCTTCATTTGCACCTTCATCCTTCGTTACCTGAATCCGGGAAGACTATTAATGATTTTAGCCATTGCAGGAGCTTGTCTCACCATGGGAGTCATCTTCTTCGAAAATATATGGGGAATATATTGTTTAGTCGGCGTATCGGCTTGCATGTCCTTGATGTTCCCAACCATATACGGAATTGCACTTAAAGGCATGGGCGATGATGCCAAATTTGGTGCAGCCGGACTTATTATGGCTATACTTGGTGGAAGTGTACTTCCGCCACTTCAAGCCTCAATCATAGACTGTGAAAAGGCATTTGGAATGCCAGCTGTTAATCTCTCTTTTATACTACCACTCCTATGCTTTATAGTGATTATAAGGTACGGATATCGCTCTATAGCGAAAAATTGGTAAGCTTTTTATAGTAACTGTCAACATGGTAACTGTCAACGTGGATCTAGCTAATCAGCGTTGACAGTTCTTTTTTTAGAACCGAGCTATCTCCGATCTATTGATAACAACTTCACGTGTATCCTAATTATTGAACGTTTTCATAAAATAGAAATTTCGTTAAATCTCGAAAGAAATAAGACAATTAACATTTTGGTCCTCTATATTCTACATACTAATATGTTAATATACAAACATTTAAACATTCAAATCAAAATATTTATATATTTGTAAAATAAAACAAATAAAGATATGAAAACAATAAAAGGTCATCAGAAAATGATATGGAATGTGGTCAAAAAACCTTTTGATAAATGTAAAGATTCAAAGTTGTATATATTGATAATTATCTCCATTATAGCAATTTTAATATTGCTCATTCTTTATTTTGTTATTCCTAGTTCAAAAACAAATTGGAGCAAATTAGATTCTCTAGTTAGTTCAATAACGGGCTTATTAGCTTTTATAGGAGTACTTTTTGCGATTAATCAATCTAATAGCCGAATGAAAGAAGCGGAAGCAAGAACGTGCTACAATAATGCCGTGGACACTTATTATAAAACAGTGGAGAACGTAAAGTGTTTCCAAAAGTCGGGTTCCGAGGCTCTATCAAGGTTTGCTTTCAAAATCAAACAAGATTGGGCATTTACTATTATTTCCAATAATTTCAATAAATCCTTAAATAACCCCAACTTAGAAAAAGAAGATGAAGCTCGCAAACCTATCGAATATATTAACAAGAGAATAAAGGAAAACAATAGTGAAAAATACGATAATAATTTACCTTTAGAGGAATTATACTTCAAGACTGAATCTTTAATGTCAGATATCCCCTTTCATCATTCTTTGCTGGAATACATCAAGCTACAGGACAATTTGGACGAACTTGTAAGGGATAGTGTGTTAATTACAGCTAAACGTCTATTTCTCGAGAATGAATATTATCAATTTGACAATAGTATAGAAAGATATTGTCAAGTCGTTTTTGCAACATTAGAAAAGTTAGAAAAACTTGATGAAGAGGACGAAAAGAAGAAAAAAAAGGAGAAAGAGAAAACAAACTGGGCTAAGTCTTATTGTGAATTTATTTTAGATACAGATGCTATTATCCTATTTTTATATTCAATAAGTCCAAAGGCTCCTAAAAAATACATAGATTTATTCAATCAGCAAGAACTTTATAATAAGATATCTGTTACAGACTTACCATTGTGTAAATCAAAAAATAGAGTAAAAGATGAAGATATAAAAGAAACTTTTGAAGCAATTTTCCAAAAAAAAAGTTTAATGTCCACATGAATTAAGAGGTGATTTTTACAATTGCCAGTACTCTGCTGGTGCTGTAAAGCAGCGCAGTCGCTTGAGGGAGATTGCCTGCCTTATTTTTTAGAGGAGGATGTCTCCAACTTATCTTAAAAATGATCAACCCCCAAAATTAACCTATACACTTTCTATTTTCAATGCAAGACTCCAAGTTTCACCGCTTGCCCTTTTAGTTTCCTTTTGGGAAAATTTATTATCATACGTCGAAACTTCTGTTTTGTCAGTATGAAAATAAGTTTTCTACCGTATGAAAATCCGTTGTCCACCGCATGAAACTCAAAACACAACATAAGAAAACGATTTCTACTCATTTACGTAGTGGATTTTACCGATTTACGTAGGCCATTTTGTAGACTGTTTTGATTCTCTCTCACGCTGAAAAGATAGACTCTTTTACTTTTCTGATGCTGATATCGTAGATACTTTTAAAATTTCATCTCTGAAAGACTAGACCGTTTAAAACCAAATCTTAGTGGGGTCTGCAACTCTATAAATATTTCACACCCAAATCAAGGTTAACCGTCTAATTAAGACTAACGCCTGACTTTCGATTGACGACGGCTCCTACGATGCTGTTGTTTCTTACGCTTATATTTCTGCCATCGGTTATAAACACTCCAGCCGGTCATCAACCCGACTACAGCAAAGATGAACAAAGTAATGCCAACGCCTAGATTATCCCCCTTAATACGCGACCAAATATCAAGAACATCTTTAGTCTTATGACCAAAATCACGAATCATCGCACAACGCGCAACAACCGCTTCGTCAGGGTATTGAATCTTATTAATCGGTACACTATCGTGACCGGGACCAAAGAAATAACTTAAGTTAGAACGGTAAGTTAAAGTCGTGTCTAACTTCGCTTCAAAGATTTCGGGAGTAGCCACCGAACTCACATAACCGCAAAAGTCCATATTACGTAAAGCGATATCCGGACGGCACATGAAGTTGATAAAATAGCTTGCAGCCTTCACGTTCTTGGCATATTTAGGAATCACCCAGCCATCGAACCAGATATTACTTCCTTCCGATGGAACCACATAATCTAAATCGACCCCGACCCCTTGAGCTTCTTCAATGGCCCAGATTGCATCACCACTCCAAGTCATATTGAGCCAAGCTTTATTCTTGGTCATCATCTCTTTTCCAAAATCGGCCTCCCAACCTGCAATATTGGGTTTGAGAGCTTTCAACTGCTTCTCTACGATAGTCATGGCGCTAGGCGAATAGTCGTTCATCAGACGCTCAACAGAGGTCTTGCCGGCTAATAAATCCTGACCATGTGCATAAATAAGAGCGGTTCCATAAGCATCACGGTAACTATCTTTCATCAAGATCTTACCGGTATATTTCTTATCCCACAAACATTTCCAAGACATGGGATCATTGTCTGGCACAAACTTTTTGTTATACAAGATGCCGGCCGTACCCCACATGTAGCAAACAGCATAACGACTAGCCAACAACTGGTCGGCTTGACTCAGTTTATCAATCTGACGGCGAATATAAGGAGAGACATTCCACAGATAATTGGGTGAATGCGCAAAGTTCGTGTCGATAGGCAACAACATTTGCTTCTTCAACATTCGTTCAATGATATATTCCGAGGGACATACCACGTCGAAGTCTTCATGCCCTTTCTCGATCTTCGTTAGCATGATCTCATTTATATCAAACGTCTGATACACCACACGTATTTCTTCACCCGTCTGCTCTTTATAATAAGCCTGAAAATCTTCCAAAACACCTTCACCGATGTAGTCGGCCCAGTTATAAACTTTAAGAATATGTTGTCTAGGCTCACCGACATTGTAGCATCCGGTGAATAATCCCATAAGAACCAACAACAAACCAAACTTTCTCATTGACAAAACGATAATCCTCCAAAAACAATTAATTCTTCTTTCCTTTTCCTGCCCGATAATTAATCACAATCAGCAGAGCAAGCACCACAATAAAAATGATCGCCGACAATGGACGCAACTCCGGAGTTAATCCTCCCTTACGTGCATCAGCATAAATATAGGTCGACAGCGTTTCTAACCCTTGATTACCGATCGTGAAAACCGTTACGGCAAAATCGTCGATCGACAACGTCAAAGCCAACATGAATCCGCTGATCATTCCCGGACGTATTTCCGGAATGATCACCTTACGTAGAGCTTGATAAGGAGTGGCTCCCAAGTCGAGTGCCGCCTCATAGATATTCGGGTTCATCTGTTTCAAACGAGGCAATACACTCAAGACCACATAAGGCGTACAAAAAGTGATATGAGCCAGCACCACCGTCGCATAACCTTGAGTAACCCCCAAAGAGACAAACAACAAGAATAAAGAGATACCGGTGATGATATCCCCATTCAGAATAGGAATACTGTTCACTAGTCCCATGGCTTTGCGTGTTCGCGCCTTTAAGTTGAAAATGCCGATTGCTGCTATACTTCCCAGAAGTGTTGAGATCGTTGCTGCGAGGAAAGCGATCGTGATTGTATTCATTAAGGCATTCATTAACGAATGATGCCCTCCACTATTCGTCCACAGAGAGGTGTATAGCTTGGTCGAAAATCCCGTCCAATTCCCTAATACTTTAGCTTCGGTGAAAGAATAAAAGATAATAATCATGACAGGCGAATAAAGTAGAACCAATAATCCCCAAAGATAAGCTTGAGCTAAGATCCGTTTTACCATAATTCTCCTCCTCCGTTTGATTGATCCTTACTATCGGTTCCAAATAAAGAGGTCGAAACAATCAATAGTAACATGATGAGCGACAACGCCGCACCATAGTTCCACATGCTATTGTTGATATTCTCTTGAATGGTTGTTCCGAAGAGCTTAATATTATTCATCGTCAGCAACTCTGCAATCGCAAAGGTAGAGATTGTAGGCATAAACACCATCATCACCCCACTCATCACGCCGGGCATCGAAAGAGGCAAAACGGCCTTAATGAAGACTTGAAAAGAGTTTGCCCCCAAGTCTTGTGCCGCTTCGATATAGCTACGATCCATCTTCTGAAGCGTGTTATAGATGGGATAAATCATAAAAGGCAGGAAGTTGTAAACCATGCCAAAGATCAATGCGCCCTCTCCTAAAGGGAGATTTAAGAAGTCGAATAAAGCAACAGTAGCCAATGTCCGTACCAAGATATTCACCCACATGGGAAGAATAAACAGAACAATCATCGTCTTCGACCGGTTGAGGCGTGCATGACTTAAGATCCAAGCCGCAGGATAGCCTAAGAGAATACAAACCAACGTGGTAATAATCGCCACACCAATGGAATAAACAAATGTATTAATCGCTTCCGGATGTTGCAGAAACTTTTGGAAGTTGTACAGCGTAAGAGATCCATCTTCGTCGGTGAACGCATAGATCACAATAAGAACGAGAGGAATAACCACAAATATAACAGAAAAAAGAGCATAAGGAATCACCCAACTCTTACGCGACGATAACACTAATAATAACCTTCTATTCACGCCTATATTCAATCTTTAAATTCTACGATACGGATAGCATCCGGAGGAATAGAAATTCCCACCCGATCACCATCATCCCAAACATCATTGGTGTCGACAAACACATTCTCATCCCAATCCGATAAAACCGTCAGATGATAATGGTTGCCTTTATAAAGGATAAACTTCACTTCACCGGTCAGCTGACCGTCTTTCTCGTTGTCCAACAAGATCACTTGATCAAAATCGACTTCAACCGTCACCTTGCTCTCCGCTTGCTTGCCGGTATTTGGACACTCAAACGAGCATCCCAAGAACTCCACATGATTCTGATCTATGATCTTCCCTTCAAAAGAGTTACACAGCCGTTCTTTTTTCATGATATGAATATCGAAAGGCTTAATGAGTAGGCCAACTTCCTCACCGACTGCATAGTGGTGATAATCCTGTACTAGGATTTCATAACCATTCGACTGTACGATCATCTCATAGTGAACTCCTTTAAAGATCGACGATTGCACCACTCCCTTTAATTGTGCCGCTTCCGATACCGGGAAAATATAAACATCTTCCGGCCGAATCACAACATCAACGAGTCTGTTCTCACCAAAGTTCTCATCCACGCATTCAAATTCATGATCACAGAAACGAACCAGTTTATCATGAATCATTGTTCCGTTAATAATATTGCTTTCACCAATAAAATCAGCAACAAAGCAGTTTATGGGTTCATTGTAAATATCAATAGGCGTCCCAATCTGCTGTATCTTTCCCTCACTCATCACCACAATCGTGTCGCTCAGGGTTAAAGCCTCCTCTTGATCATGTGTGACATACACAAACGTAATGCCCAATCTCTTATGCATCTCCTTCAACTCCATCTGCATGTCTTTGCGCATTTTTAAGTCCAAGGCCGCCAAAGGCTCATCAAGAAGTAAAACTTCCGGCTCGTTGACAATCGCTCTGGCAATGGCCACTCGTTGCTGTTGTCCACCGGATAAAGAATCAACGTCACGATATTCATAATCGGTCATGCCCACCATCTTCAAAGCTCCCTTAACCTTCTTCTCAATGGTCAGCCGAGGTAACTTTTTCAATTTTAAGCCAAAAGCAATATTATCGTACACATTCAGATGGGGAAATAAAGCATACTTCTGAAACACGGTGTTGACCGGACGCTTATGAGGAGGCGTATGAGTAATCTCATTGCCGGCAATACGTATCAATCCTTCCGAAGTGGTTTGAAATCCCGCAATCAAACGAAGTAACGTTGTCTTCCCACATCCCGAAGGACCAAGAATCGTGACAAACTCTCCCTTTCTCACTTTTAATGAGACATTATCTAAAGCTATTTTATCGTCAAAAAACTTTGATACACTATTAATTTCTATGATATTTATTCCGCTTTGTTGCATATTCATACATTTTGGGGATGCAAAGGTACATAATTCTATAATTTCATCCTACTTGTTAGGATAATATAGCGTCCTTTTTTTTAGCTCCATTTAAAAAAAATTCTATCTTTGCTATATATTTATTCACTAATCTTATAAAGCATGAAAAAATTTACGCATCTCGTAATTGCTGTATCGGCAATTGGTATTGTAGCTTGTACCGGTTCAAAACACGGTTATACCGTAACTGGATCAGTAGAGGGTGCAGCTGATGGCGATACCGTATTCTTACAAGAAAATGTCGGTCGAGAACTAACAAAGTTAGATACGGCTATTATTGAAAACGGTACATTTACTTTTGAAGGAACACAAGATTCGGTTGTAAATCGTTACATCACTTGTAAAGTGAAAGATGACAATCTATTAATGGATTTCTTCCTTGAAAACGGAAAAATCAATGTTAACTTAAGCAAAGATAACGACTCGGCAGCAGGTACGCCTAACAATGACGCTTACCAAAAGATTAGAGAGCAGATCAATGGCATAACCAAAAAGATGAATGCCATCTATGAATCAATGGGCGATAGCACCTTGACCGAAGAGCAAAAGGAAGCTAAAAAAGAAGAAGGCAATAAGCTCGAAGAAGAGTATTATAAAGTTATTAAAGAAGGCGTTCAGAAGAACATTACCAATCCCGTTGGAGTCTTCTTGTTCCAACAATCGTTCTACAATAATACAACTGACGAGAACGCTGCTTTGTTGCAACAAGTCCCTGCAAACTATCAGAACAACGAGCGTATCGTGAAAATTAAAGAATTGACCGAAAAGCAAAAGAAAACAGCTGTTGGTACAAAATTCCTAGATTTCCAAATGAAAACGCCGGCTGGAAAGGATATCAAATTATCGGATTACGTAGGAAAAGGTAAAGTGGTGTTGATTGACTTCTGGGCTAGCTGGTGTGGTCCTTGTCGCCGTGAAATGCCTAGCTTGGTAGAAGCCTATGCTAAGTATAAGAATAAGAACTTCGAGATTGTCGGTGTTTCTCTTGACCAAGCTGGTAAAGATTGGGAAGATGCCATCAAGAAATTGAATATCACTTGGCCTCAAATGTCCGACCTTAAAGGTTGGGGCAATGAAGGCGCCCAAATGTATGCCGTAAATAGCATACCTCATACGATCTTAGTGGATGGTGAAGGTACCATTATTGCACGCGGATTGCATGGCGACGAACTATTGTCAAAACTATCTGAAGTTTTAAAATAAGCATCAGATCTCAACCTATAAAAAAAGATCAAGCGATATCGCTTGATCTTTTTTTATTTCTATATCCTGATCGATTTAATCGAACCAACGTACATAACAGAAGTCCTGACGGTGAGGAAGATCGTTATTCTTAGGATACATACGATAAGCCATTTTAAAGCTACCGGCATTCGATAAGCCATACTTCAATTGGAAGGTATATAAATTACCCTCTTTCTTAATCACTTCGAAAGGCTCAACAGAATAAACATGTTGTTGTCCATCGGCTGCCGTGTAAATGGTTACCAATTCCAAACCAATGGCGTCATTCAGTCCTTTCTCGTCAATGACACAAGTCACCGTATATTCTTTACCGCTCTCTAAATGTCCTTTGCTGAGTTCTTCAACTTTCTCAAGAGAAACGATTGAAACCTCATTCCATTTAGCTACAACAGTTTCCTTCCAAGCGGCAATCTCTTTAGCTTTAGCATTATTGTCTTCCGACAAGAAATGGAAACGCTTAGCTTGCTTATTATAGAACTTGCTATAGTAATCGTCCAATTGTCGTTTCATCGTATAATGAGGAGCGACCTGAGCAATCGAATTCTTGATCACTTTCACCCAACCTTCAGAATATCCTTTCTTATTACGTGCGTAGAACAGAGGTAATATTTCGGTCTCAAGGATACTATATATCGTTGCAGCATCCAATTGATCTTGATGTTCTTGGTTCTTATACGTACGTTTGTCGGTCAAAGCCCAACCAGCACCTTCACGATAGCCTTCTAACCACCAACCATCAAGCACTGAGAAATTAACCACACCATTCATTAGGGCCTTTTCACCAGAAGTACCAGACGCTTCCAAAGGACGTGTCGGCGTGTTCAACCAGATATCAACTCCGGAAATCAAGCGACGAGCAAGTTGCATGTCATAGTTTTCCAAGAAGATAATCTTACCCAAGAATTCAGGACGGCGAGAGATCTCAATGATTTTCTTGATCAACCCTTGTCCCGCACCATCATGTGGGTGAGCTTTTCCTGTAAATAGGAACTGAACAGGATAATCCGGATTGTTCACAATCTTAGATAGACGCTCCAAATCGGTAAACAATAGATGTGCACGCTTATAAGTTGCAAAACGGCGTCCAAAACCGATCAACAACGCATTCGGATTGATTTTATCCATCAACGACACGATACGAGAAGGATCACCTTGATTTTTCAGCCAAGTCTCACAGAACTGCTTACGGATATAATCCACAAGCTTATTCTTCATGGTTGTACGTGTACTCCAGATTTCTTCATCGGGCACATTATAAATGGATTCCCATATTTTAGCGTTCGATTGATCTTTAATATAACCTTCTCCAAAATATTTAGCGTATAACTGTTTCCATTCTGTAGCACACCAAGTCGGGAAATGGACTCCATTCGTAACATAACCGACATGATTTTCTTCAGGGAAATAACCTTTCCATATCGTTGAGAACATTTCCTGAGAAACTTTCCCATGTAACCAGCTCACCCCGTTGACTTCTTGAGAAGTGTTACAAGCAAATACAGACATACAGAAACGTTCTGTCTTGTCACCCGGATTATTTCGTCCAAGATCCATCAAGTCGTCCCAACTAATTCCCATTTGTGCAGGGTATCCGCCCATATATTTACCAAATAGTCCTTCATCAAAATAGTCATGTCCTGCAGGAACCGGAGTATGCACAGTATAAAGAGACGATGCACGTACCAATTCTATGGCTTGCTCGAAAGTCAATCCGCTAGATACATAGTCAGAAATACGTTGCACGTTAATTAATGCGGCATGTCCTTCGTTACAGTGATAGACCTCTTTTGAAATGCCTAATGCTTTCAAGGTCAAAATACCACCAATACCCAACAAGATTTCTTGTTTTAGACGGTTCTCCCAATCTCCACCATACAATTGATGTGTAATTGGTCGGTCAAATTCACTATTTAATTCGTTATCCGTATCCAGCAAGTAGAGCGAAATACGTCCAACATTAATACGCCAAACATTAGCATAAACATAGTAATCAATATACGGAACAGCAATAACCATCGGCTTACCATCCTTATCAAGTACTCTGTCAATCGGTAGGTGTCCAAAGTTCTGAGCATCATAGCTAGCAATCTGCTGGCCATCCATCGATAAACTTTGATTAAAGTAACCATAACGATACAAGAAACCAACAGCACAAAGATCAACATTGCTGTCAGAAGCTTCTTTCAGATAGTCACCGGCCAAAACGCCTAAACCTCCGGAATATATTTTTAGAACATGATTCAAGCCATATTCCATACTAAAATAAGCAACAGAAGCACGTTTTGCATCTGGTTTAACGCTCATATAGTCTTTGAACATCGCATAAACCTCATCCATTCTCTTAACAATTGTCTTGTCAGCCGATAAAGCTTCTAGTTTCTCGTAGCTCAGTCTTTCCAATAACAAAACAGGGTTTTGCCCACATTCCATCCATAACTCAGGATCTAGATCACTAAAAAGTTCGATAGCTTCGGCATTCCAACCCCACCACACATTTCGTGCTATTTCAGATAAATGTTGTAAGGCTTCCGGCAAGCGAGATTGAACTGTAATCTCCCTCCAGTTGGGGGTATTCACATTACTTACTTTAATCTTCATAATGTTTATGATTTTTAATGGTTGTTTCTTTTGATAGTCTGTTCATCGCATGAGTAAGAGCGATGTCATACGCTTTATAATAATAGATAATAAAATGTTTCCAAAGTGCTTTTTCAGCAATAGAAGCAGCCTTCTTTCGTATTGAATAAATCTCTTTAGTCGTCTTTTTGGAAAAAGAAATAACAGTTTCTTCAATAACATTCACTACTTCAAAATAGTTCGTATCCGATCGGTGTATCACCTCAACCCCATTCTCAATGCCCGATTTACCTATGCTTTGAGCCCAACGGCCAAACCCTGCTAAATCGGTGGTTATAGTCGGAACACGAAAAGCAATGCTCTCCAATGGAGTGTACCCCCACGGTTCGTAGTACGAGGCGTATACGCTTAAATCCTGTCCCAATAAGAGATCATAGTACTCCACATCGAAAATACCGTCTTTACC
The DNA here is from genome assembly GCF_058683585.1 of Bacteroides sp. QWL-09. Taxonomy (NCBI): domain Bacteria; kingdom Pseudomonadati; phylum Bacteroidota; class Bacteroidia; order Bacteroidales; family Bacteroidaceae; genus Bacteroides; species Bacteroides sp. QWL-09. The sequence goes on from NZ_CM178748.1 coordinate 1,443,759, forward strand.
ATTAAGATAGCAAGGGACAAAAATAATTTTCACCTTATCGTCCGCGTTGTTTTGCAGTCCCACCCGACGCATCATATTCAAGATCTGATCGTTTTCGGATTGGTGTATACAATGGGCCATAAAAGGCTGATCAAGAGGAGTGTCGAACGTTTGATTTGAATTTAAACGTTCTTGTAAGTCGAGACGCGGACCTGCGCACCAACCAGGTACATTGATAAAAGCCAAGACAGAACGATCGAGCGATGCATTTCGATTTAAAGCACCCAAAGCGTCTAAAAACACATCGAGACCTTTATTCTTAAATTCATAACGACCACTTGTAGCCAGAATCAACGTATCCTTCTGAAGTGTTGTTCCCAAGAGCCCATTGGCGACTTTAAGCATCTTTTCGCGAGCTTGTTTACGCTTTAAAGTGAAAGCATGACCTTTCGGTACAAAGTCATCTTCAAATCCATTAACCAAAATCTCGTCAACAGGCTTATCAAGGAGTTCCAAACACTCATTTGCAGTAATCTCACTCACCGTTGTAAAACAGTCCACATAATGAGCGGCTTGTTTCTCAATGGAATGTTTGGATTGCATGTTTAGCTCTTGTGCCATCTGATCCCCGTTATAGGCAAACAGATAATCATATAATGGTTTTTGATTGCCGGCAATTGATCGGCCGATTGATGTGGCATGAGTCGTAAAGATGGTCGCAATCTGAGGAACTTGCTTTTTTAGATAAAGAGCCGACATTCCGGTCATCCATTCATGAGCCTGAAAGATCACTTTATCGTTTGCCGTCAACTGATAATGATAGAAACTCTCGACGACCTTTCCACAAGCAATCGCAAACATCGACGACTCGTCATAATCACCATATGCATGAAGGGAGTCGACTTGAAAACAATTCCACATCTCCCCATAGTAATGATCCTTATGGGCATAAAATGATTGAAAATCGACTAAGAAAACAATAGGATTTCCCGGAATGTTCCAACGACCAATGCGCACCTCTACTCCATCGTGTTGAGAGGCGTGCGCTTTCCATGAAGCAAACAACTCATCAGATTCAACGAACAAAGGGTTCGTCTTATTCCGCCAAAGATCAGGACCAATAAAAAAAGCTTTATCGTGAAACTGCTTTTGTAACGTGTTTGCTCTTGTAGATAATACTGTATATATACCTCCCACTTTATGACATACTTCCCAGCTAGCTTCGAAAATATAATCGGGGGACAACATCTTTTTTACCATATTCTGTCTAAAAACTCTTTTTTGTGTATGCCGCATGCAAACATACACATTATTATTTTAAAAATAATACCTTAAAACCTAAATATAAGAGATGAAAGATAAACAAACGTTTGCAAAAAGGCACTGTTACAACCGTTTTTCAATGAAATAAAAAAGGAAGTCTGAATAGACCTCCTTTTATTCTCGATGAAGAGTTTGACTCATTAAAGTCCACTCAATATCCTAATTATTGCAAAGCGCTACCAATCAAGAATGTGGCTGCCAAAGCTACGATAGCATAAAGTTCCGGGAAAACGGCAAGAATCAAAGTGTTACTAAACACGTTATGTCCTTGACCAATAGCAGCAATACCATTAGCACAAACTTGTCCCTGACGAATAGCAGAGAACAAAGCAACCAATCCTAATGCAATACCTGCACCTAAGATACCATAAGCTTGAATAGCTGTGATGTTCGGGGTTAATAATCCAAAGATAGTTTGAAACATAAAGTAACCGGCAAAACCATAAAGACCCTGAGTACCAGGAAGAGCGGTCAACACCAAGAAGTTACCGAAAGCGCCATCGTTTTTCTTCAATGCACCTACAGCGGCATTACCTGCGATAGTTACTCCATATGTACTTCCGATACCAGACAAGCCAATCATAATTGCAACGCCCATATAGGCAATAAACAAATTTGTTTCCATAATTTTATTCTATTGTTTTATTGTTTAATTTTTACTTTTTATTTAATTCTTAAAAGGTTTATAAGCCTTGCCGCCTCCTTCATAACCGGAGTTCTTGAAGAACTCCACAAAAGTCAGACGCATCGGGTGAACCATAGCTCCTAAGACATTCATGAAAATATTGATACCGTGGCCAACCACAAAGATCAACACCATCACAATCGGACCTGCGATCACATTATCGGGCTTCATTCCTACTGCCAAACTGTTGAATACACTTGCCAAGATACCTCCCGACAAACCTAAAGCAAACAGACGAACGTACGATAAGATATCTCCCAGCAGACCGGTAGCCATGTTATACGAATCCCATAATCCAACTCCGATATTAAGGAAGATGTTTTTGCCCGGGCTATTCAACAAGAAGATCAAAATTCCCGAAAGACTTAAGATCACAAGATGAACAGTTCCTCCCATCGGCATCAATCCGGGTGCTAAAGCAGCGACTCCTATTGAAATCAAAAGGATGATCCATCCAATTGTCGAAAGTGCGTATTTAAACCCAAACTGGATAGCCTGATTGGCAGCCTTCAGCATCATACCGAAAAGGATCTGTATAGCACCGAGGATCAATGATAGTTGGAACATATCATTATTATCCATAAAGACGGCCTCCTTCAGATCTTTCATAAACGGTAAGTTCCATTCGTACATATTGGCACCAAAGAACGTTCCCGTCAACAGACCACAGAAGAAAGTCGATACCGCTAAAATCTGTACCAACGATAAAATCGGTTTCATCGTCGCACTAATCTTCTTAGCAAACAAACGATAAGCCGTCACTGCCACAAATAGGAACAAGCCATACCCTGAATCACCCAAACAAAGGCCAAAGAAGACCATAAAGAATGGTGCAAAAAACGGGGTCAAATCAAGTTCATTGTATTTCGGCAACATATAAAGCTTACAGATCGGTTCGAACCAAGCAAAGAAACCTTTATTGGCCAATTGAATAGGTACATTGTCACCCGGAACCGGATCGGTCACTTCATAATAGACCTCACCTTCATTCAAAGCATTCTCAATGCCTTCTACACAAGATATAGGAGCCCATCCCTCAAGCATCATCAACTTATCGCCAACGACCGTTTGAGTATTTAAAACGACAGTCGATAATTCAACCTCATCTTGAACACTTTTCAAAGCCATCTTCAAAGATGGGAGTTCTTCGATTGCTAATTGTTTTATAGCTTCGTCACATCCTTCAATAGCCTTTTGAGTCGCTTCAAAGTTTTCCTCCAATTTTGCTAAAGACGTATCAGGAAGAATAATCTGTTCAGCATCACAATCAACCGTTTCTCCTTCTTTAGTCACGGTGACAAAGAATATTTTCGAAGAAAGAGTATTAATGATCATCGCTTGATATTCATCTTCCCATTCTTTTTTATAAGCCGACGCAGAGCAAGTATAAAACCGAATTCTATAACCGGCTTTCTTGAGCTTGACCAGATCAGCAGGTTCAAAATTACCCCAAACCTGCAAGGCATCCTTTTCCTTAGTTAGCGACTGTAATTGTTGAAGAAGGTTGCTTTTTTGGGTTTGCAGTTCATCTACTTCTTCAACTACTTGAAGGCCACGCTCACTCGAACCTTGCTTCTCTTTCGCCTTTGTAGGCTCTTTCTGAGCCAAAAGCAAATTCTGCAACATTTTAGTCACGGAACCAATGCGAGCTACTAGTCGAATGTTTTCTTGTAACTCAGGATTATCGCTCACGCCTTGTTGCTTTTCAACCACATGAACCACTCCCAAATTGCGCAAAGCACTTAAAAACTCATCATACTCCTTATGGTATACAAGGAATGTCAGTTTCTTCATTTTCGTAATCATGCCTCTACCTCCTTCCTTTGTTCTTGACGAGACTTCATGATCTTCTGAGACGATTTAGATAAGTTCTCTTCGTCTTCCATGAAACGCTTAATCTTTCGTAATGCATCTTGATACCCCGGTATCTGAACTTTCTCAAACAAATTCACCTTTTGCGTGGTTTTCTTACGCGCATGTTCAAGCAAATTTAGTTTAGCCAAGATAAATTCACGTTCAATAGCCGTTTGAGCAAGCTCCGAGATGAGATGAATGCCATCGGCATACCATTTCGGTGCATTAAACAAGCTATAGGGACGTATTTCAAAATCGACGTTTTCGAGTATTGGAACCCGAACTCCGGCTATTTTCTTCACTCCCAAATGAACATCTTTGACTTTAACCAATGAGGCATCAAACTCATTCCAAAGAGCGAACATGGCTTCAGAGGCTTGAATTTGTTGTTCAAGCCTAACCTCCAAGCTATCAGCATCTGTTTTGCAACGCTTAACTTCCATACGAAGAGCACTCTCCTTATTCTTAATGATAGGTAGAGTTCTCGTGCGCACCTTAAGCTGCTTTTCAAGTTGCTGAAGAGAGGTTTTGTTATATTGAAACTTTATTGCCACTTTGTTATAAGATATTATGTGATAAATACACTATGATGATTGACCTATGACGATCAATCATTCTGTTTTCCAGACCAATACTGGTCTACTAGTTCTTTCTTGATATTTACCTCTTCCTGACGGAAATATTTACCAAACAGTCCCCAAGCCACATCCAACATTTCTGTGGTGTTCAAGTTGACATCGATAGCCAATAATTGATTCGAGTAATCCTTAGCAAAAGCCAAAGTACGCTCATCGTAATTAGTCAAATCGAAACCATTCTCCAACTTCGTCTTCGCATTGGCAGCATCGGCATACAAACGAACCGCAGCATTCATCACTTGTGGATGGTCTTTACGGGTCTTCTTACCGGTAACCAATTGTTTCAAACGAGAGAGAGAACGGAATGGGTCGACAATAACTTTACCAATATCACTATCACGACGTAAGAATAACTGTCCTTCAGTGATATATCCTGTATTATCAGGAATAGCGTGTGTAATATCTCCACCCGATAAAGTCGTTACAGCGATAATCGTAATTGATCCTCCGGCTGGGAATTGCACCGCTTTCTCATAGATCTTAGCCAAATCTGAATACAAAGATCCCGGCATAGAGTCCTTCGATGGAATCTGGTCCATACGATTCGACACAATGGCCAAAGCATCGGCATACGATGTCATATCGGTCAACAAGACCAATACTTTCTCATCATTATTTACCGCAAAATATTCAGCTGCAGTCAACGCCATATCTGGAATCAACAAACGTTCTACAGGAGGATTTTCTGTTGTATTTACAAAACTGATAATACGATCGAGTGCACCGGCATTAGAGAACACATTCTTAAAATAAAGGTAGTCATCATTAGTCATACCCATACCTCCAAGAATGATCTTATCGGTTTCTGCACGTAAAGCCACGTTAGCCATGACTTGGTTAAACGGTTGGTCAGGGTCTGCAAAGAATGGAATCTTCTGTCCGGACACCAACGTATTATTCAAATCAATACCGGCGATACCTGTTGCAATAAGTTCAGATGGTTGTTTACGTCGAACAGGGTTAACCGAAGGACCACCAATAGGCACTTCTTGTCCCTCAATATCCGGGCCACCATCAATAGGATCTCCGAACGCATTAAAGAAACGTCCGGCAAGCTGTTCACCTACCTTAAGTGTAGGCGATTTACCAAGGAAGACCACCTCAGCATTAGTCGGAATACCTTCGGTACCCTCAAAAACTTGCAAGGTCACCTCATCACCGGCAATTTTCACGACCTGAGCTAGTTTACCATTAACGGTAGCCAGCTCATCATAGCCCACACTAGTTGCCTTCAACGAACAAGTCGCTTTAGTAATCTGAGTGATCTTGGTATATATTTTCTGAAAAGCTTTTGTTGACATTGTTATATCATTAATTTGATAGTTAATAGTTACTCTTTAACAGATCTCTTAGCAATCAATTCGGTCAAATCAACACGGAATTTCTCATAAGGTTCCGAACGGAAAGCTGAATAGTTCATCTGTTTACAGATATTGATCATCTTTTTGAAGTAATCCATAACTTCATTAAAGTTATCGAACTCAAAATCCGTATGACAAATATCGATCACCATATTCAATATTTCTTCTTGGCGATCCATTGGCGTCACAGCATCAATCTCATCAAATGCGTCCTGCTGTAAAATCACAAAGTCGATTAATTCTGATTTCCAGAAAATCACATGATATTCCACAGGTACTCCATCGTCACCCAAGATATTAATCTGCTCGGCAATCTCTTTACCACGTTGCAAACGTGTCTTGATCTCGTTTACCTTGCCAATCCATTCTCCGTTAATACGTTTTACAATATAATCCTCAAATTCAGGATACTCTATATATTTTGAATAAGAATCAATCGGATTCACAGCCGGATAACGTTTTCTATCGGCACGTTCCTGTTCCAAGGCATAGAAACAGCGAGCAACCTTCTTCGTATTTTCAGTCACCGGCTCTTTCAAGTTACCACCGGCAGGTGATACCGTACCGATAAAGGTGATTGAACCACTTTCATCATTGTTCAACTGAACATACCCTGCACGACCATAAAAGTTCGATATAATTGAAGACAAGTCCATCGGGAATGCATCAGGCCCAGGCAACTCTTCCATACGATTCGACATCTCACGTAAAGCCTGCGCCCAACGAGAAGTAGAGTCAGCCATCAAAAGCACCTTAAGTCCCATCGAACGATAAAATTCAGCAATACTCATCGCTGTATAAACCGATGCCTCACGAGCAGCAACCGGCATGTTCGATGTATTTGCAATAATAATGGTACGCTCCATCAATTTACGTCCGGTATGAGGGTCAACCAATTCAGGGAATTCCGTAAAGATTTCCACAACCTCATTGGCACGTTCACCACAAGCTGCGATGATCACAATGTCAGCTTCAGCTTGTTTAGAAATAGCATGTTGAAGCACCGTCTTACCAGTTCCGAAAGGGCCGGGAATAAATCCGGTACCACCCTCAACAATAGGATTCACTGTATCGATCACACGAACCCCGGTTTCCAATAATTTAAATGGACGAGGTTTTAGCTTATAGTTAGTCATGGCACGTTTAACCGGCCACTTCTGAATCATCGTTACTTCGATTTCAGTTCCTTTCTCATCGGTAAGAACCGCTATAACATCCTCAATCTTATAATCACCCTCAGCTACAATACGCGTCACAACAGCTTCGCCTTCCATAGCAAGAGGTGCCATTATTTTCAACGGTTGGAAGTTTTCTTCGACTTGTCCCAACCATGCAGAAGCTTTAACCCTATCACCAACAGCGACCAATGGGTTAAAATGCCATACACTTCCCTTATCCAAGGCATAAGTGTAATCTCCGCGTTTCAAGAAAACGCCATCCATCTTATCTAGGTCGTTTTGCAACCCATCATAGTTCTTTGACAGCATACCCGGACCTAAAGTCACTTCAAGCATGTGTCCTGTAAATTCGGCTGTGGCTCCTACCTTCAATCCACGTGTACTTTCAAACACCTGAACGTAAACAAACGATCCAACAACCTTAATTACCTCCGCCATCAACTTGTCTCCACCGGTAGTAATATAGCAGATTTCATTCTGCGCCACCGGGCCGTCAACGACAAGGGTTACCATATTGGCAATAACGCCACTGACAGTTCCTTTTGTTGCCATATCTATTTTTTAAATTATTTATCTGAATTCTTCGGGAATGGTCACTTCACTCTTCAATGAATGAATGATACTTCTGAAATATTGATTTCCCTTTTCTTTATCCAACGCTATCCAACGCTCAATCATCTCAAGTCTCAGCAAAAAGATGAAAAGACGTTCGATTGTGAAATAGTCAAAGAACGTAGCTTCATCCATCCAACTCCAACGAAGTTGATCGATCTTCTTCTCACGTTCTACCCAATCTGTGATTTCACTCATCCTATTTAACTGTTCGAAATACTCCAATTCTGTCGAAAGTCCAAAATCACGAGCATGCGATGTTCTCAATGCATCACACACCCACGTTTGACCAACAATATTCGAAGCCACATCCCATTCATACTTACGAGCCGAAAGTGCCAAAAGAATATTATTAATAGACAAGTTAAAATCAAACCAAGTTGTCAGGAATTTATTATCTGACTTCATCGCGTATTCATAATACAGCGCCATCAGTTTATTTTCCAGAGCAACAAAATCGACTGTTTCAGAACTCAGAACATCAAAAATAAAAGTAGACAAGTAGATAGGAAGGACCTTTGAATCTATTTTCTTCCCTTCTTTAAGGTCAGCAATACACTCTTGCAGAAGTTCCAAGGTAAAGTTTCCTCGAGAATCAAAAGCCTCTTCTTTCCCTTTAAGAAGATTCAATACATTCATGTTATCAAACTTCAGATAAAACAAATCGATTAATTTTTTATCTGAGGTCGACAACTGGTTATACAATTCTGATTTGAAATCGGCTACCGTATAACTAAGTTTACCATCTTCAAGAGTTAAATCGGGCAGACCTGCTATCAAGTAATAATATTTACTGCGCATAAGCCCTACCATTAAAATAACATTTCTACCAATTGAGGACGCAAAAATGCTTTAAAATAATTCATAAATTCCGCTTCACCAAAGTTTACTTTATAAGATCCGTCGGCAGGTGATACGGTAAACAATGTTTTGATACCATTTACCTGTTCAATAGTCACGCTCTTCTCTAATAATTCTTTAGCATGAGCTGCAAAATATGATTTTAAAGATTCAGCTTCAGCAGTAGAAATAACGATTGGCTCTTCAATACTCCATTTAGAAGCCAACTGCACAATAAATGCGTTCAAAAAATCTTTTTTATCAACAAAATCTTTCACCGCAGAAGAAACGAGAGCATTAGTTATGCACGAAGCTATCTCAGATTTTAAAGCTTGAACAGCCTGACCAGCATATAACTTTAGTTCCGATTTAGTATTCTCTGTTAGTTCTTCAGCGGATTTCGTGGAGCTAACCTTTATTGTTTCTGCTTCTTTTTGGGCTTTCTCAACAATTTTCTTTGCCTCTTCTTGAGCTTTTTCAATAATTCGTTTTGCCTCTTCATTTCCTTTTTCAACGCCTTCACGATAAATTTTATCGGTTAACTCTTGAATTTTATTTTCCATATCCACAAATATATTTAGGATTTATAAAACTAATTTTCTGTGCTTTTCGATTAGATTCGCACCAAAAGTACAAAATTCAAATTTATAAAAAAAGAAAAGAGATAAAGAAAACTCTTATAGAAACTGATTTTAAGGTTATAACTGAGTTATTTAGAAAACTTTAAAATGGTGAGAATTAATGAGAAGGGAAAAGGCATGATTAACACTTGATTAATTTTCCAAAGAGTTCGTATCAATCGAGGTTTGAAGAAGAAAAGCTGCATCAAATTCATGGACGGGTTCAGAAGATATAGCACGATAGGAGATAACATGACATGGCATCGAAGGAATGGGATGGAATGAAATAAGATGGGATGGGATGGTAAGAGATAATGCGGCACAACATTGGATTAGATAAGAAGGCAAGGTAAAACAAGACAAGGTCAAATAGTATTGCATGGTACAAAACAGTACGGCACGGCACAAAAAAAGACCCTTCGAAACATTACTGAATCGAAGGGTCAATCAAAATGGCGGCTACCTACTCTCCCACTGTTACGCAGTACCATCGGCGTGACGAGGCTTAACTTCTCTGTTCGGAATGGGAAGAGGTGGAACCCTCGTGCTATAACCACCTAAAAAAGGTTATGACATGTGTACAGTAAAAATTTAGACTCCTAAAAAGGATAGCTAAATGGATATAACAAACAACGCGCGTTTGTAAGAAAGTGCACGGGCAATTAGTAACGCTCGGCTTTGATGTTGCCACCTTTACACCTGCGTCCTATCAACGTCATCGTCTATAACGACCCTAAGAAATCTAATCTTGTGGCCGGCTTCGTACTTAGATGCTTTCAGCACTTATCCGATCCCGACTTAGATACCCAGCGATGCACCTGGCGGCACAACTGGTAAACCAGAGGTCAGTCCAACACGGTCCTCTCGTACTAGTGTCAGAGCCACGCAAATTTCATACGCCCACGATAGATAGAGACCGAACTGTCTCACGACGTTCTGAACCCAGCTCGCGTGCCACTTTAATGGGCGAACAGCCCAACCCTTGGGACCTTCTCCAGCCCCAGGATGTGACGAGCCGACATCGAGGTGCCAAACCCCTCCGTCGATATGAGCTCTTGGGAGGGATCAGCCTGTTATCCCCGGAGTACCTTTTATCCTTTGAGCGATGTCCCTTCCATGCGGAAACACCGGATCACTATGCTCTAGTTTCCTACCTGATCGACTTGTCTGTCTCCCAGTCAAGCACCCTTATGCCATTACACTCTACGGACGGTTACCAATCGTCCTGAGGGTACCTTTAGAAGCCTCCGTTACACTTTTGGAGGCGACCACCCCAGTCAAACTACCCACCAAACAATGTCCTCGCAAAAGCGAGTTAGAACTCAAACAATCAAAGGGTCGTATTTCAACAGCGACTCCACAAATACTAGCGTACCTGCTTCAAAGTCTCCGACCTATCCTACACATCAATGGCCCAAATTCAATGTTAAGCTATAGTAAAGGTTCACGGGGTCTTTTCGTCCCATCGCGGGTAATCGGCATCTTCACCGATACTACAATTTCACTGAGCTCACGGTTGAGACAGTGTCCAGATCATTACACCATTCGTGCAGGTCGGAACTTACCCGACAAGGAATTTCGCTACCTTAGGACCGTTATAGTTACGGCCGCCGTTTACTGGGGCTTCAATTCAATGCTTCTCTTGCGATGACATCTCCTCTTAACCTTCCAGCACCGGGCAGGTGTCAGGCTGTATACTTCATCTTTCGATTTTGCACAGCCCTGTGTTTTTGTTAAACAGTTGCCTGGACCTATTCTCTGCGCCCACATCGCTGTGGGACCCTTTATCCCGAAGTTACAGGGTCAATTTGCCTAGTTCCTTAACCGTGATTCACTCAAGCGCCTGAGTATATTCAACCCAACTACGTGTGTCCGTTTACGGTACGGGTACCTCAAAGATTATGTTTAGCGGATTTTCTTGGGAGTATGGTTACATGCGCTATTGAATTGTTCCGAAGAACGCTCCATACTATCAGGTTCGACTCTCGATACGGATTTGCCTGTATCGATCAACATCTACACCCTTTAACGAACATCCGTCTGTTCGCGGCATTGTCACTCCTCCGTCCCCACGTCACTCTTAAAGGTAGTACAGGAATATTAACCTGTTCTGCCATCGGCATCACCTGTCGGCTGAGCCTTAGGACCCGACTAACCCTGATCCGATTAGCGTTGATCAGGAAACCTTAGTCTTTCGGCGAGGGGGTTTCTCACCCCCTTTATCGTTACTTATACCTACATTTGCTTTTCCACAAGCTCCAGACAAGCTTACGCTTGGCCTTCAACGCGTAGTGGAATGCTCCCCTACCGATATTTACATATCCCACAGCTTCGGTAATACACTTAATGCCCGATTATTATCCACGCCAAACTCCTCGACTAGTGAGCTGTTACGCACTCTTTAAATGAATGGCTGCTTCCAAGCCAACATCCTAGCTGTCTTAGCAATCTGACTTCGTTAGTTCAACTTAGTGTATATTTGGGGACCTTAGCTGGTGGTCCGGATTCTTCTCCTTTAGGACATGGACCTTAGCACCCATGCCCTCACTCCCGTGATTAAACTAATGCGCATTCGGAGTTTATCAAGACTTGATAGGCGGCGAAGCCCTCGCATCTTATCAGTCGCTCTACCTCACATTAGTAACTCACGAGGCTGCACCTAAATGCATTTCGGGGAGTACGAGCTATCTCCAAGTTTGATTAGCCTTTCACCCCCACCCTCAACTCATCCAGAAGCTTTTCAACGCTTATTGGTTCGGTCCTCCAGCTAGTGTTACCTAGCCTTCAACCTGGTCAAGGGTAGATCACTTGGTTTCGCGTCTACTCCTACCGACTATACGCCCTATTCAGACTCGCTTTCGCTTCGGCTGCAGATCTCAAGATCCTTAACCTGGCCGGTAAAAGTAACTCGTAGGTTCATTATGCAAAAGGCACGCCGTCACAGCATAAAGCTGCTCCGACCGCTTGTAGGCGCACGGTTTCAGGGACTATTTCACTCTTCTATTCGAAGTGCTTTTCACCTTTCCTTCACAGTACTGGTTCGCTATCGGTCTCTCGGGAGTATTTAGCCTTACCGGATGGTCCCGGCAGATTCAGACAGGATTTCACGTGTCCCGCCCTACTCAGGATACCACTAGGATCTTTTAAACTTCGAATACGCAACTATCATGCGCTATGGTTGAACTTTCCAGATCATTCTTCTCATTTAAACAGATTCCACAACGTGGTCCTACAACCCCATCACATGCCGTAACATGGATGGTTTGGGCTGTTCCCCGTTCGCTCGCCACTACTAGGGGAATCATTATTATTTTCTTTTCCTACAGGTACTAAGATGTTTCAGTTCCCTGCGTTAGCCTCCTGACATAATCAGGATGATATTTCTTCAAAATATCAGGTTGTCCCATTCGGAAATCCGCGGATCAAAGGTTATTTGCACCTACCCGCAGCTTATCGCAGCTTATCACGTCCTTCATCGCCTCCGAGAGCCAAGGCATCCGCCATGCGCCCTTATTTACTTTCTTACAAACGTTCACTGTTACTATAAAAGTAACATGCGTAAAGTTTGATATATACTTTTAGCTCTTACTAAATTTTTACTTTTTGTACAACATGTCAAAGATCGTTTTTCTTATGTCTCAAAGAAAAGGTGGAGAATAACGGATTCGAACCGTTGACCCCCTGCGTGCAAGGCAGGTGCTCTAGCCAGCTGAGCTAATCCCCCGAAGTAACAAAAAAAGAGATGGTCATCCAAATCTCGTACATCGGTAGTCCCAGGCAGAGTTGAACTGCCGACCTCTACATTATCAGTGTAGCGCTCTAACCAACTGAGCTATAGGACTGTCAGTACACTCGTGCCTAAAATAGGCCCGGCTTCTTTTTATCTCTTGTTTATCCTTATTAAAGATCTATATCTTAAATAAACAAGTACCAGTAGTACAAAAACCAAGAACCATTAATCGTCATTTGAACGGTATCGCTCCAGAAAGGAGGTGTTCCAGCCGCACCTTCCGGTACGGCTACCTTGTTACGACTTAGCCCCAATTACCAGTTTTACCCTAGGACGCTCCTTACGGTTACGTACTTCAGGTACCCCCGGCTTTCATGGCTTGACGGGCGGTGTGTACAAGGCCCGGGAACGTATTCACCGCGCCGTGGCTGATGCGCGATTACTAGCGAATCCAGCTTCATGGAGTCGGGTTGCAGACTCCAATCCGAACTGAGAGAGGTTTTGGGGATTAGCATCACGTCGCCGTGTAGCTGCCTGTTGTACCTCCCATTGTAACACGTGTGTAGCCCCGGACGTAAGGGCCGTGCTGATTTGACGTCATCCCCACCTTCCTCACATCTTACGACGGCAGTCTCTCTAGAGTCCTCAGCATGACCTGTTAGTAACTAAAGATAAGGGTTGCGCTCGTTATGGCACTTAAGCCGACACCTCACGGCACGAGCTGACGACAACCATGCAGCACCTTCACAAATGCCTTGCGGCTATAATCTTTCAACTATATTCATTTGCAATTTAAGCCCGGGTAAGGTTCCTCGCGTATCATCGAATTAAACCACATGTTCCTCCGCTTGTGCGGGCCCCCGTCAATTCCTTTGAGTTTCACCGTTGCCGGCGTACTCCCCAGGTGGAATACTTAACGCTTTCGCTTGGCCGCTTACTGTATATCGCAAACAGCGAGTATTCATCGTTTACTGTGTGGACTACCAGGGTATCTAATCCTGTTTGATACCCACACTTTCGAGCATCAGTGTCAGTAACAGTCTAGTCAGCTGCCTTCGCAATTGGAGTTCTTCGTGATATCTAAGCATTTCACCGCTACACCACGAATTCCGCTAACCTCTACTGTACTCAAGACTGACAGTATCAACTGCAATTTTACGGTTGAGCCGCAAACTTTCACAGCTGACTTACCAGCCCACCTACGCTCCCTTTAAACCCAATAAATCCGGATAACGCTCGCATCCTCCGTATTACCGCGGCTGCTGGCACGGAGTTAGCCGATGCTTATTCATAATGGTACATACAAAACACCACACGTGGCGCACTTTATTCCCATATAAAAGAAGTTTACAACCCATAGGGCAGTCATCCTTCACGCTACTTGGCTGGTTCAGACTTCCGTCCATTGACCAATATTCCTCACTGCTGCCTCCCGTAGGAGTTTGGACCGTGTCTCAGTTCCAATGTGGGGGACCTTCCTCTCAGAACCCCTATCCATCGTAGGTTTGGTGGGCCGTTACCCCGCCAACTGCCTAATGGAACGCATTCCCATCGATAACCGAAATTCTTTAATATTTTCAACATGCGAAGAAAATATACTATCGAGTATTAATCTTTCTTTCGAAAGGCTATCCCCGAGTTATCGGAAGGTTGAATACGTGTTACTCACCCGTGCGCCGGTCGCCAGCAGATTATTGCTAATCCCTGATGCCCCTCGACTTGCATGTGTTAAGCCTGTAGCTAGCGTTCATCCTGAGCCAGGATCAAACTCTTCATTGTAATAATATTGTTTGAATATTAACTCTTATATAAATAAAAGCCAATACCTTTTTAGCTCTGTTCAGGATACCGTAAAAATTTATTGACGATCTAATAATACCTAATAATAAGTATTGACGGTTCTTGTTTTTTACTTGTACTACTTGTATTGTTTATCAATATTTCAAAGAACGTGGCTTCTGATCAAATCTTCGATTCAAAAGCGGGTGCAAAGGTAAAACTCTTTAAGCAAACCACCAAACGTTTTGGAAAGTTTTTTTTAAAGTTAATCTTTCAGGTTTTTTCAACTTCAAATCAGTAAACTCTCTTGCGAAAGAACCATTCAAAATCGAAAGGCTGAAAACCTAAGCGAATCGGACTGCAAAGATACAAACTTTAATATTAAAACAACAACTCTTTTCGAAGTTATTTTTAATTTAATTTTTAAAGCGAATCAAAGTCACCTCAAAGGGAAACTACTGAAAAAAGTATCCGGAGAACCCATTCGGCCATCGAACCAAAACAAAATGTCAATCAAAAGGCTTTGTCTCTCTTGCAAAGCGGATGCAAAAGTAGAGCATTAAGCGGCAATACACAAATCCATCAGAAGGTTTTTTCTGAGTTTTTTTAAAGATAATAGATAAAGGGTTGAAAAATAGACAGGTTACAAAACATAGTTTTAGAGGGGTGAGTCAAGGGGCGGAAAAACAAACACCATATAATATTCACACGTGCGTGCGTGAGAGCGCGGGAGCGCGTAAGTATAAGTAGAAGTGCTCGCGGGGATTACAAACGCGAGATTATTGGCATGATTACGTGTCATAGCATAGTACAACAAACAGATACTACCTCTAACGAAGTGTTTATAAGGTATAAAAAAGAAATTGAGAATAAGCCAAAAGACCAATTACACAATTACTTTATATTTACCGATTACATCATATAGAAAAATCACCTTTACTCCAATAATCTGTGGTAAAGGTGATTTTTAAGTTCATGAGAGTTTTTAGAGGCTTTCATCGTGAAAGCCAAACGTGTCAATTAAGGCACATCAAATGTCTCTACGATCAGTTGCACTTGTCGCGGGGTAAACGTCCGCGTACGAACATTGCAACCCAACTGTCTCAGCGTTTCACACAAAGCCCTGTTTTTTCTGATCCAACGAATAAACGTCCGCATAGCACATCTTGGTGTTGTTTCGGGCAAATAAAGACAAGCTAACTCCCTCTTAGAATAAGTTTTGATCCGAAATTCAGATTCTTCAATGTAATTTTGATTCATAACTAAAGGTCTAGGTTTATGAAGGTATAAAGGTACAAACAAAAACTAAAAAAAACGACTAAATCCAGCGTCATAAAACACAAAAAAAATCAGAAGAGTCGATGATCATCACTCTTCTGATTTTTATATTAATCCACTACCCTATCGGATCAGGGGCTTCTCCCGGCTTTTCCTGAGGATCGGGAGCTTCATTCGCATGATCTTTATGATCATTGCCTAGTCGTTCCAGACTCGCTTCGTTCAACATTTCCCTAAATTTAGCGCCCGGTGTGAAAATAATCTTCACACGTTCAATGCATTTACAATCAACAAAATCAGCCTTATCTTGAGATTTACAATTAATACCCGGGCGGAAACATCCAAAATCACCCAATTGCACCGACATCCCTTTATTCAAGTTGATATTCAACGTATCAATCAACCCATCGAGCACAAACTTAACGACTCCACTCGGAACCAACCCAACCTTCGAAATCTCATGGCATAAATCATCAAACTTCACCGTATTGGTAATCACGTTTTGAGCGACAAATTTTTCAGTTTTAGTTTTATCAAAACCAAATACCTTTTTCTTTACTACATACTTCAACATAATCTTTTAAGTTTTAAATTTTTATTACTAAATTATTTCTTTGTGATCACGTTGCAAATATATAATATCGCAGAAGGGGTATGGTGCTTTAATGTTCGACACTGAACGATAAAAAAAACGATGCTCTGATTATTTTTCGTATTTAAGGCGAGAATCCACCGCAACAGTATAATAACTCTCTTGAAAATCATATCCCACCACCTTCTCATCTACCGAAGAATAATCATCCCCATTATCAGTCCACTGTTCACATTGACGAATCACCGTTTCCAAAGCACTAGCAGCCTCTTCCGGTGGATAATGATATTTTTTCAGGAGTCGCTTAATTATTTTACGCATCCCGGCCCTTGCCGACTCCTTTTTCTGCCAATCGATTGTTTTATTTTTCCGTAACGTATCCGCCAACTCCTTTGTCATAGCGACCAACTCTTCATTTGAATACACATCATGAACAGCCTGCGGTTTAGTCAGTGCATCGTAAAAAGATTTTTCTTCAAGAGTCAGCTCCAATTGACTTCCCTTCAATTCCGAACTAGCAATCTCATTTGCAAGTTTCAGCAACTCTCATCCCAAGAATATCGAATCGAAAAGTGAAAACTCAGCTTTAATATCCGAAAACGAATTAATGACACCATCACTCTTCACACTCTGTTTCAACAATTCCCCTATTCGAGCATTCATAAGTATGAATAAAACAGTTGATTCAATTTTGCAAAAAGATGATGCCTTTAAATTTGCTGATTACAATCAAATTGGTTTTACATGTAAAAGGAATAACACAGGATTACTGTCCTCTGTCAAGCCATCATACAATTGAGTTAATTGGGGATCAGTAATTAATGGACTATTAAAAATACTCTCTTTCATTTCCATCACTTTTACAGCTGATTTAGCGACTAAAAAAGTTTCATCATTATACCGAATCGGAGGTACGTTGCCGGGAGAATGAGCAAAAAACAATGGATTGGAAGTTGCACCACTGCATTTATAGGTCTGCTTTGTTTTATGCGAATAAACCACAAAAGGAGACCATGTAAATCCATCTTGATGAAAATAAAAAAGAGCGTGGTTTTTGAGCACGACATAATCGTCAAAAGTAATTCTTGTATTTTTTATTTTTGAAAAAGTGTCAGCATCCATATTTTCTGCTATTTCAGGGAATCCTCCGCCTACAATATCTAAGCGGTATATTTCATGACATTTATCTTCCTTTATCAGATAAACTGAATTAGTCCATGGATTATTCAGATAGATATCTTTACCAAACTGTCGCAAAGGATACATGTTAGGACTAAGATGGAAAGCAGAAGTGTGATAAGTTGGAAACTCATTATAAATCAATTCTAGATCCTCATTATGAACAGTGAGCATACGTTGACCAGAGGTATCATTACTGCCAGAATCGTTAAACCCTACCAGAAAGTTGTTTGTCATAAACTTGATGTCGTTCACATAGAATGTAGGGGACTCATCTTTTACAAAGTTACCCTCCAAATCATAATAATGCAGACGGCTCCAGTCATATAAGACGATTTGTTTCTGATCACCCGTTAACGCAATATTACACAAGCGTAAATATTCTCCAGGACCTTCGCCCATATTTCCTATTTTTCGAATAAAATGTCCTTGCTTATCAAAACAGTAGACCGAATTAGCTATAAAAGTATCCAAAATGAATATAAGATTACCCGTGCAAAGTACTTGGTTAACTTCACCAATAAGGCACTGATCATTGGTGGCTAAGCGGATAAATGAAATATTATCAATCAAGCTATCAAAAGCGACCGCTTCTCCGCCAGCCGGATCAACTGTAATGTGAATTAGAGTCGTATCTGAAAGGATGTGTTCGCCCTCTGTTCTCTTGGTTAACGAAGAGTGACAACTCATGCACATCAATAGAATAGTAAAGATGATAATGTCATTACTGCACTTTATCAAAAGGGGATATAATCTATATTGCATATCACTAAGTTTAGACTAAATTCATCGTCTTTCAACAAGAGGAAAGAACTATGGATTTAATGAAAGTGTAATTTAAATGGGAGTGTAATTTAAACCCTGTATAGTTTCTGTTTTGTTTAAATTTCTGCAAATATAATTTTTCCTTTTTGGATTTACAAATGCTTTTAAGGCACTTTTCAATTAGTATCTACACGTCTGTCTTCTTAAATATATTACAACCTTGATTTAGACCTTAAAAGTATTACTTTCAGGTCACTTATACAAGCTACTCGGGAGATCTTTTATAACCATCTATCGTCCCGTTTACTTTTTAAAATGGGCTCAATACATAAAAAGATCGACGTAGAAAATTTCTCGCCGCCGCTATTGTTTTTCTTCGCGATGTTTAGTACTTTTGTTAGGCACTATTTAATCGTTAACCTATAGGCTAACGAAACATTACCTATAGTCTAACGAAACATTGCCTATGGGCTAACGAAAGAATGCCTATAGGCTAACGATTAAACTGTCGCAAGCCAGATCCTTAGCTCTTGCAAGAAAAAACAGTAACCTTAGTTAACGCATAAACAACTTAGAGCTTGTTTAAATTTGGGCCAAGATAGGTCGATAAAGCCAATCTAAATACATTCAAAGAAAATGTATTCAAGGAAAATGTAAAAATTTAAACAGCCTCTTAATCTAACTCTAAAAACAAATAGAATTATGAGTCTTTATTACGACCTTTATCCTGCAGCGGATGTCCAGCAAACGGGTGAGGAACAACCTCTTTACCCACGTATCGTATCTAAAGGAACCATCGAAAAGGAGGAATTCCTAGAACATGTCAGCCGGTTTTGCCACCTCAATAAAAGTGTCTTGGCAGGAGCCATGGACGCGTTCCAAAGTGAACTGAAAGATTTATTGGCCAACGGCTGGAATGTGAGCCTAGATGATATCGGCTATTTCTCTCTCTCACTAGAAGGACCTAAAGTGATAAGTAAGGAGGAGGTACGGGCCAACTCCATCGACTTGAAAAATATCAATTTCCGAGTGAATAAAACATTTAAAAGGGAGGTGCGAAGCCAGATGAAATTGGAACGCAAAACGTCTTTGACTCGACCGGAACCAAACAAATATACACTGGAAAAGGCTCGTGAAATGCTGAAAAAGTATCTGGAAAGTCACCCGTTTATCACGCGCGAAGCATACTGCCGACTGACCGAAAATAAAAAAGAGCCGGCATTGAGGAACTTAAATTCATTCATCGAAGAGGGACTACTCGAACGCCACGGAGCGGGACGAACCGTAATCTATATGCTCAAACCACTCACAGAACAGCTTGAATAAAACAAATAATGTTCCGCTGTAGAGGGATCAAAAAAAACAATTCAAAAAGTCTTTTTCAAAAAAAAAATATCTTTGTTACTTTTTGAGAAAAGAAGTCATTATAACAAACAAATTAGCACTAAAATGGTATTAACAGATTCAATGCTTGCGGCAGCCTTTGCGTTTAGAGCCACTAAACCGTGGGAGGAGCTGACCGATTCGGATGTTTTTGCGGTGCGCCTTTCGACAGGCGAGACCGGCTATTGCTCTATCATGGGGAATGCAGGGGAGCACCACTCTTTGGGCTTTTATATCGGAGAGAAAGGGTTTGTCACTTTCTTAAACACGCTTTCTTTGAGTAAAATTGATTTTCTGAACGCTCAATCGGCTGTGCAGAAATTTGACTGTATCAATTGTGATTTTATGAATGCCGACGCGATGCCTCCTGAAATCAAGCAGGTTATTCGAGCGTATGCCGAAGCGCATGGAATAAAGGTTCCTCGTCCTTTCGGCTGGCCGGATTTCATACGGTTCGCACCTCATAAGGCACAGTGGTTCATCACTCAAGAGTTGGATGGCCTCCTTATAACAGAGGCGCTACGGGCAGCTACTTTTCTCATTGAACGCCTTAAGAAGGAGCGGTGTTTTGAGGAGATGGGGTTCGACCCAAAGGGTAACTACCCGACCAACAAAGGTGGCAAGAGTGTGCCGCTGCTTGTTCCAAAAACCGATGGATCGTATGAGTTGAGTACAACGAAAC
The DNA here is from genome assembly GCF_058683585.1 of Bacteroides sp. QWL-09. NCBI lineage: Bacteria > Pseudomonadati > Bacteroidota > Bacteroidia > Bacteroidales > Bacteroidaceae > Bacteroides > Bacteroides sp. QWL-09. Next base: position 1,464,237 of record NZ_CM178748.1, read on the forward strand.
TGCCGGCTCTGGTCAAAGAGACTTACTCGACACCATCATTTACCAACGATATTTTAAGTCATCAAATCAAAAATCTACCGACTCATGGCACGTTAGAATGCCGACTGATATATAGCCTGGCTCCTGTGAGCGACGATGATCCGGAAGAGGCGCCTTATTTTCCACCTATAATGCTATGCATAGATTCTGAGAGTAGTATGCTTCTCCCAACACCAACATCTAAACCGGATGAGAATTTCCAACAGGTATTGAATGACTTTGCTCATATGCTCTTGACCGACTATGGCACTCGACCGATAAAAATTAAAGTGAGCGACGAACAAACAGAGCATCTATTTAAAGATTTCTGCAAAAAATGTAACATCTCACTCCAAAAGGAAAAGACGTTGTCCAATTTGGATGAGACGTATCAAGAGGTGATGGGACTGTTTTTGAACATGATATAATCATTGCCTTCAAGAAAAGTGTTTATCTCTCTTTATATGACGAAGGATAGACAAGACCTACACCGTTGCACACCTAGAGAAAACCCATTTTAAGTTAAACCAACAGACATTAGGACGGAGTTATCGAAAAAACGTCATATCAGCAGGAGGTATCACTCCCTAAATTGCTCCCAGATAGCTCCTTCCAAACCATTCCCCCTCCATAGTGTGATTCTTTCAGACTATAGAGGAGGAATTAAACGGTTATTTCTTTATCTAGCGCATTCCCTCTTATCAGCTTCGTGGAGAAGACTTAATCCAAGTCAATCGATGCCAAATCGTCTCCAACGGTCCGCGTTTATGATGCTTCATCCACCAAAAGCTAAAGCACCATTCTAAAGTGCCTAAAGCCAAGCCGATGAATAGACAAAGCGTAGAACCGGTATATTGATAAAGGCCTAATCCAAAACCATAATAAATAAATGAGCCGAGTATCGACTGAATAAAATAGTTCGATAAACTCATACAGCCCAACGGCACAAAAACACTTAAGATCTTATTAAAGACACCTTTTTTATAAAGAAGAACAAACAACGAGACTAGAACGAGCATAAAAGCAAAGTTTGTCCAAGAAGTAACAATGGTCGTAAGAGGTCGCTTCATAGCCTCACTCTCAAACCATTGGGCTATATTGGTTTTAAACCAATAGAGTGGAATAAAGCATAAGGTAGCATATCCCAATAGTCGTTTCCAAAACTTCCGATTAACAATTGTATCTTTGAAAACCCCTCTTCTACCCGACAACATTCCTAGCATGAAAAGAGAAAGTGTCTGAAAAACACGACCGCTCTCCCAAGTCCAATTGAGCACAGCTAAACGCCCATTAGATAAGTTTCCGATCAAGGTATCGGTCAGCGAATCGTTAGGGATGTACTCTCCCATTCGACCAAAATAAGCCCAAGAAGCAGGATTAGTCAAGACCATATCGGGATGCTGAGCAGCGACAATAAATCGAATCCACTCATAGGGTTGTAACATTAAGAAAACAGCGATGCTGAAAACGACTTTATCATTTAACTTCGATACCGGAATCAATCCAAAGCCAAGGATGGCGTAAATAGCTAAAATATCTCCTTGAAAAAAAGCAGAGTTGATCACCCCAAAGCCAAGCAGCAAGACCAACCGCCAAGCAAATCGTGCTCGGAAATCAAACCCTTTCTTCTCTTGGTTATGCGACTGTATATAGTATGTCAAACCAAAAAGTAAAGCAAAAATCGCGTACGACTTCCCGGCAAAAATAAAGAAGAGGGTCTCCCAAACACTCTTATCGAGCGAGAGTAACCATTCCGGACTGTCCTTCGGAATAAAATAGAAATCGAAATGCTCCAAATTATGAAGAAGCATAATGGCAATGATAGCAAAGCCGCGCAAGGCATCTACAACCTGCAGTCGTGAGTTAGTTGTGTTCATCAGTAGAATGATTTAATAGATGGAATAAACAAAGTCCCAAAGATAAACATTTTTCTGTTATCAAGACCTATAGAAACAAGAAATCCCTGTAATCGTTAAGACTACAGGGATTTATTATGTTGATTAAGTAATTCTAATTACTTGCCCAAAGTCTGAGCTACGTCAACCGCACAAGCTACTGTACAACCTACCATTGGGTTGTTACCAATACCTAGGAATCCCATCATTTCTACGTGAGCAGGAACTGATGAAGAACCAGCGAATTGAGCATCTGAGTGCATACGACCCATAGTGTCAGTCATACCATAAGAAGCAGGACCGGCAGCCATGTTATCTGGATGAAGAGTACGACCTGTACCACCACCTGATGCAACTGAGAAATAAGGTTTACCTGCAAGAACACGTTCTTTCTTGTAAGTACCAGCAACTGGATGTTGGAAACGAGTTGGGTTAGTAGAGTTACCTGTGATAGATACGTCTACACCTTCTTTCCACATGATAGCTACGCCTTCACGAACATCATCAGCACCGTAGCATTTTACTTTTGCACGAGGACCGTCAGAGTAAGCGATCTCACGAACCACTGTAAGTTCGCTAGTATAGTAATCAAACTGAGTCTGAACATAAGTAAATCCGTTGATACGAGAGATGATTTGTGCAGCGTCTTTGCCCAAACCGTTCAAGATACAACGCAAAGGTTCTTTACGTACTTTGTCAGCTTTTGCAGCGATCTTGATTGCACCTTCAGCAGCAGCGAATGATTCGTGACCTGCCAAGAATGCAAAACATTTTGTTTCTTCACGCAACAACATAGCAGCAAGGTTACCGTGACCGATACCTACGTTACGGTCATCAGCTACAGAACCCGGAATACAAAATGCTTGCAAACCGATACCAATAGCTTCAGCAGCATCAGCAGCGTTTTTGCAACCTTTCTTCAATGCGATAGCAGCACCTACAACGTAAGCCCATTTTGCATTTTCGAAACAGATTGGTTGAGTTTCTTCACAAGTCTTATAAGGATCGAGACCATAAGATTCGCAGATAGCGTTTGCTTCTTCGATGTCCTTAATGCCGTTTTCGTTCAACGCAGCGATAATCTGTTTGATACGACGGTCTTGGCTTTCAAATTTTACTTCTCTAATCATTATTTGTTCCTCCTTATATTATTCGTGACGTGGATCAATATGTTTAACTGCACCTTGCTCAGCAGTGAAACGACCGTAAGTACCGGTCACTTTCTTCAATGCTTCGTTAGCATCTGTGCCCTTCTTAATCTCATCCATGAACTTGCCCATATGAACGAATTCGTAACCACAAATTTCGTCGTTTTTGTCAAGTGCAATTGTTTTGATATAGCCTTCAGCCATTTCAAGGTAACGAGGACCTTTAGCTAAAGTACCATACAATGTACCAACCTGGCTACGTAATCCCTTACCTAAGTCTTCCAATCCTGCACCGATCAACAAACCACCTTCAGAGAAAGCCGATTGAGTACGTCCGTAAACGATTTGCAAGAACAATTCACGCATTGCTGTATTGATAGCATCACAAACTAAGTCCGTGTTTAATGCTTCAAGAATTGTTTTTCCAGGAAGAATCTCAGAAGCCATAGCTGCAGAGTGAGTCATACCTGAACAACCGATTGTTTCGATCAAAGCTTCTTGAATAACACCCTCTTTAACGTTAAGTGTCAGTTTACAAGCACCTTGTTGAGGAGCACACCAACCAATACCGTGTGTTAAACCTGAAATGTCAACAATTTCCTTAGATTTTACCCATTTGCCTTCTTCGGGTATGGGAGCCGGTCCGTGGTTAGGACCCTTCTTTACAACACACATGTGTTCCACTTCGTGTGAATAAGTCATAATTAGCTCTTTTTTAGTGATATAATAAAAATATGTAGTCGTTTTTCGTAAATAGGTCGCAAAGTTAGTCGTTTTATTTGGTTATACAAATGGCTCCTAAACACTTTTTTGTGAAAAAGATACAAATAGAACGACTAAAGTTTAGCTTTTGCAATGTAGACTTTACATTTAGTCAGATATTCCCAGAATACAAACAAATGATAAGATAATTTCAATTTATATCTGTTATTGAAATAAAATTTGTAGTTTTGTGGCATAAACTGACAAATCATATATGATAGAGATACAAAGTTCTGATTTACAAACTGCCGGAAAATTAGGCATGGATGAGTTCATTCAAGTATTTACAGATAAATACAAAGAGGTGATTAAAGGAAGTTTGACAGCCGAGTCAATGCCTCTTCTGACCGGCGAACAGCATTCTCTTTTAGCCTATCAGATATTCAGAGATGAACTAATGATTGGAGGTTTTTGTCAACTCATTCAAAATGGATATGGAGGATATATCTTCGCCAATCCTTTTGCGAAAGTGATGCGTACGTGGGGAGCGAATGATTTCTCCAAACTAGTTTACAAGGCCAAAGAGATCTATGATGCTTATAAAGCTGATTTAGAAAAAGAGCGGACAGATGATGAATTCATGGCCATGTACGAAGAATATGAAGCTTTTGACGATCTAGAAGAGGAATTTTTCGAAATGGAAGAACAAGTGACTGCCATCATAGCCACATACGTCGACGATCATCTAAGTTTATTTGGAAAAATAGTTGACTAAGCAGTGCAGTATTTCTCAAGATACAGCATTTATTAGTTATAAAATGAAATTATTTATCTTTGCAAACTTAAAAACATGTTTATGAAACAAATGAAATTTTTAATGGTGGCTCTCGTGGTTTTAATGGGAGTATCATTAACTTCTTGCTTGAATGGAGACGAGAGTACAATCAGAACCGGATCAGAAATTGTAAAAGTGAATCAATATGACATTCCTATTTCGTTTACAAATGCTGCCGGCATCAAGTTGATTCCTGATAAAGCCATTAGTTCGACTAATGGAAAGATGGCGTTAATTTATTACCAATTTGATTATTCTCAACTTAAAGAAAATACAGAAAAAGTTCAAATTACTTTACTCGCCGACCCTAAATATATCGATGGAACTCCTGTTAGAATCGGTTCATCGGAAGATATTACAGAGAATGCGCCAATGGTGACTTTGGAACCATCAACTGGATATGGAACCTTAAAAGGCGTCTTTTTCGATAGCAACATGTTAATTGTCCCTATCGGTTATAAGGTTAGAGATATCAATTCGCAAGAAGAAGCAAATAATGAAATAGCAAGACATGCGTTTACTCTAGTATACGATTCTACTCAACCGGCCGAAAACGGAACATTAAAACTTCGTCTATATCATGGAATTACTGATCCAGAAGGAGAAACAGTCACTAGAACAAAAGATGCATACGACTATAAAGCATACGATTTATCCGGAGCAATATTAGACTACCGAGTAAATAATAACGACACAAAACCAACAAAGGTTTCAATTGTTATCATGCAAAATAGAGATAACAATAAGTTAGATCTTGCAACTGAAGAAACTTATACTTACGATTATAAATTTACAGACTAAAGACATTGAACTATAAGGAATTATTTAAAATTACCATAAAACTGATTTCCTCCCCTGCTAAAGCTTGGGAGGAAATTTCGTTGGAAGAGGATAAACGAAACGTATACATGACTTTTGTTTATCCTATGATTGGTTTATGTGGACTATCAGTTTTCATTGGATCTTTACTCGACTATGGATGGGGCGGTCCACAAAGTTTTCAAATCGCTATGACCGTGTGTTGTGCGGTTGCCGTATCCCTATTCGGAGGCTACTTCTTAGCAGCCTATCTCATCAATCAAATCGGCATTAAGATGCTTGGTATGGATGATGACATCATTCAAATGAGATATTTTGCCGGATATGCCATGATTGTGATCTTTTCACTCGACATCATCACAGGTATCCTTCCGGCTTTTCGTATCATCGGTTATTTTCTCCAAATGTATACTTTTTATATCGTTTGGGAAGGAGCACCTCTCCTTTTGGGAATTCAAGAGAAGAATAGACTTCGATTTACAATAATAGCTTCGGTATTATTAATGGTATGCCCTTGGATTATTCAAATCGTCTTCAATAAGCTCATTGTTGTATTAAACTAAACTCTCAAAATGAAACAAGCTCCGATCAACATAAAAAATAAACGTGCAACATTCGATTATGAATTAATCGACACCTATACAGCGGGTATTGTACTCACCGGTACTGAAATCAAATCGATCAGGCTCGGTAAAGCCAGCCTTGTTGATACCTTTTGTTATTTTGCTAAAGGAGAATTATGGGTGAAAAACATGCACATTGCTGAATACTTTTACGGCTCATACAACAACCACACCGCACGAAGAGATAGAAAGTTGCTCTTGAACAAGAAAGAAATAGATAAACTACAACGGGGAACTAAAGATGCCGGATTTACGATCGTACCGGTGCGAATGTTCATCAATGAAAAAGGATTGGCTAAAGTGGTTATCGCTTTGGCTAAAGGTAAAAAGCAATATGACAAGAGAGAAGCTTTAAAAGAGAAAGACGATCGTAGGGATATGGATCGGATGTTTAAAAAATAATTTTAATAGGTAGCACTACAAGCCGATTGGCCGATGAAGAAGAAAACGATTACACAGCTAGTATCAGAACGGATTTTGATACTCGATGGTGCTATGGGCACCATGATCCAACAATTTAATCTTAAAGAGGAAGATTTTCGCGATAAACGTTTTTCCGATATTCCGGGACAACTGAAAGGTAATAATGATTTGCTCTGCTTGACGCGTCCTGATGTAATCAGCGCGATTCACCGCAAATATCTGGAAGCAGGTGCCGATATTATCGAAACCAATACATTTAGCTCTACAACGATATCTATGGCAGACTATCATGTTGAGAGTTATGTTGACGAGATTAATCGTGCTGCGGTCAAATTAGCTCGCGAACTAGCTGATGAATATTCTTTAAAAACTCCAGATAAACCTCGATTTGTAGCAGGATCAATCGGGCCAACCAATAAAACCTGTTCAATGAGCCCGGATGTCAACAATCCGGCATTTAGAGCACTGACTTTCGACGAGTTAGCCTTGGCTTATCAACAACAAATGGAAGTTTTACTCAAAGAGGGAGTGGATGCTCTTTTGATTGAAACGATATTTGACACATTGAATGCCAAAGCGGCCATATATGCAGCAGAAGAAGCCATGAACAAAGTCGGAATGACCGTACCGATCATGCTTTCTATTACTGTATCTGACTCTGGTGGACGAACATTGTCCGGACAGACTCTTGAGGCCTTTTTAGCCTCTGTTCAACATGCAAACATCTTCTCTATCGGGCTCAACTGCTCGTTTGGTGCACGACAGCTAAAACCGTTCTTACAACAACTAGCTCTCCAAGCTCCATATTATATTAGTGCCTACCCCAATGCAGGATTGCCTAATAGTTTAGGGCAATACGACCAAACGCCGGAAGATATGGCACATGAGGTTAAAGAATATATTCATGAACGCATGGTGAATATTATCGGAGGCTGCTGTGGTACAACCGATGCTTACATCGCAGAATACCCGAATTTGATCAAAAATGCTCAACCTCATATTCCGGTATCAGTCCCTAACGCCATGTGGTTATCAGGTTTAGAGCGTTTGGAAGTTAAGCCGGAAATGAACTTTATTAATGTAGGCGAACGTTGTAACGTCGCAGGCTCACGGAAGTTCTTGCGTTTGATTAATGAGAAAAAATATGACGAAGCACTGACCATAGCCAGACAGCAAGTTGAAGACGGTGCATTGGTAATTGACATTAACATGGATGATGGGTTGCTTGATGCACAAAGCGAGATGGTAACCTTCTTGAACCTAGTGGCTTCTGAACCGGAAATCGCACGTGTACCTGTCATGATCGACTCGTCAAAATGGGAAGTGATCGAAGCCGGATTGAAATGCTTACAAGGAAAGTCTATTGTTAACTCCATCTCATTAAAAGAAGGCGAAGCTTTGTTTATTGAGCATGCCAAAAAGATTAAAAGATATGGTGCTGCAGTTGTAGTCATGGCTTTTGATGAAAAAGGACAAGCCGACACCGCAGCACGCAAGATAGAGGTTTGCCAACGAGCTTATCGCATTTTGGTGGAAGAAGTAAAATTCAACCCTCATGATATTATTTTCGACCCTAATATCTTGGCCATAGCTACAGGTATTGAGGAACACAATAACTACGGCGTCGATTTCATCGAAGCAACAGATTGGATTAAAAAGAACCTCCCAGGCGCACATGTCAGCGGAGGAGTTAGCAATTTATCGTTTGCCTTCCGTGGCAATAACTATATACGTGAATCCATGCACGCCGTTTTTCTGTTTCATGCGATTAGCAAAGGAATGGATATGGGTATTGTCAACCCAAGCACTTCGGTTCTCTACTCCGACATTCCGACTGATACACTAGAGCAGATTGAAGACGTTGTTCTTAATCGTCGACCAGACGCTGCAGAACGACTGATCGAATTGGCCGAAAGCTTAAAAGCAACTTCAAGTGAGCAACCCCTATCTTCCACAAATAAACATGATGCATGGCGCGATACGAGTGTTGAAGAGCGGTTGAAGTATGCTTTAATGAAAGGTATTGGCGATTATCTTGAACAAGATTTGAGCGAAGCCTTAGCTATATACGACAAAGCGGTTAGTATCATAGAAGGTCCATTAATGGATGGTATGAACCATGTAGGAGAACTTTTTGGTGCGGGAAAGATGTTCTTACCTCAAGTCGTAAAAACAGCTCGAACGATGAAGAAGGCGGTATCTATACTACAACCGGTCATCGAATCTGAGAAAACCGGCAATAGCACATCGGCCGGAAAAGTTCTTTTGGCAACGGTTAAGGGAGATGTACACGACATCGGGAAAAATATTGTATCGGTAGTCATGGGATGCAATGGTTACGAGATCATAGACTTAGGTGTAATGGTACCAACCGAAACCATCATCCAACGGGCTGTTGAAGAGAAAGTCGATATGATTGGATTGAGTGGATTGATCACGCCATCGCTTGAAGAAATGGTACATGTAGCAAGCGAGTTAGAGAAAGCGCACCTAAGTATTCCATTACTCATCGGCGGAGCAACCACATCGAAAATGCACACAGCACTGAAGATCGCTCCAGTCTATAGTGCTCCGGTCGTTCACTTAAAAGATGCTTCTTTGAATGCCGGTGTTGCCGCACGCTTACTCAATCCGGAACAAAAGTCCTTGCTTATCGCCGAACTGGAACAGGAGTATAATGCTTTAAGAGAAAAGGGACAAAAGATGCAAAGAGAAATTGTACCATTGAAAGAAGCACAAGAGCATAAACTAGATCTCTTCTAAGAGACATCAAAAGGCTCTGATTCAATAAAACTCTTTTTAAAAAGACTAAAAAACAAGGATGAGATAACAGAATTCAGTTCTTTATCTTATCCTTATATATTTTATATCGGGTATTAATGTCTCTTACAAAGTTATAAGTTTCAATCCCACGAAAATAACCATTCTTACAGACCGGATCAGAATAATACTGTTCGTTGCTTTTTAATAAAATGAACTTTTCAACATGATTCCTCCACACGGTTTTGTTCTTTCCATATTTCTCGGCTAAAGCCATTGCATCAAAGACATGTCCCAATCCAGCGTTATATGCCGCAAGGATAAAGTTGATCCTCTCATTCTTATCCTTGACCATTCTTAATTGTTTATCGGTTGCGGCAATATACTTTACTGCCCCTTTTATACTCTCCTCCGGGTTATGTTCTTTACCGGAAGGAATACCCATAGCCCTAGCCGTAGAAGGCATAAGTTGCATAAGTCCTTGAGCACCGGCCCAAGAGATAACTGTTGTATCAAAATTCGATTCGGTATAGGCAACAGACGCCAATAAACGCCAATCCCAAGAAATCTCTTTAGCGTATTTCTTAAACAGTTTATCAAAATGAGAAATCTTACCTTCTCTCAAAGATAAGATTGGGGTATGCAAAGTTTGCTTGCTGATCTCAAAATAACGCTTGACACTCGCCTTATATTCAGATGATGAGCTATTCTTTCTGTGCCAATCGTTAACCGCCTTAGCCAATTCTGGACAATCTAAGCGAACAGCCCAAGATGAACGTTGATCAAAGCTAACAGCTAAGTCGATATTAAGATTCGGATAATACGTTTTATTCAACTTAGCCAAATCATCATCTGCAATAGTATATAAAATCTTCCCTTGTGCAACTTGTTGAATAAGGTCCTCGGTTGTCACACTATCTCCCTCAACAGACCTTATTAACACTCCCCCTCCAAGTTCTTCATTAAGATTAACCAAACGATCATGAAATTTCCCCGGCTTGACATAAATCTCTTTGCCAATAAGTTGGGTTACGTCGTTTAAAGGTTTGACACGTCTCACATTGCGTTGTATTAAAACCTGGTGAGTAATGACTTCTTCGCCACAATAAAGCAAACTATCTTTCCACTTTTTCGTTGTAGGAAGGTTATAAGCAATAATATCTCCTTCACCGACGCGAAGCTTATGAATAAGGTCAGCGACATTCTTGGCAACAACAACACGAAGTTTCAGACCTAAACTTTTTGCAAATTGCTGGCTCAATTCATATTGAAAGCCCATCTCCTGTCCCCTATATATAAAATAGGAAGTCGATCCATAAAGAGTCAATACGACAAGTTCACCACTATCTTTGATCTGTGGTAAATCATAACTATCGATTTGCTTCTTAGACTGAACCTTATTACGACACCCAAAGACATAACATAACAAGACGGCTGATAGAAGGAAAAGCAATAGTTTGTATTTCATAATTAACGGAGATGTTTCTTTATATACATGGTTAAAATATCAATCGCTATTTTGTTATTCCCTCCTTCAGGAACAATCAAATCGGCATAACGCTTACACGGTTCGATAAATTGTAAATGCATGGGCTTAAGGACACGAGTATAGCGTTCCATCACAGCCTCTGCCGTACGTCCTCGTTCGATAACATCACGTTGGATCACACGAATGAGACGTTCATCTGGGTCCGCATCAACAAAGATCTTAAGATCCATCATGTTACGAAGCTTCTTATCACACAAAGCTAAAATACCTTCAACAATAACGACCTCTCGTGGTTCAATGTGAATCGTTTCAGGCTGACGTGTGCAAGTTAAATAGGAATAGGTAGGCTGTTCAATGCTATTACCTTCCTTCAGCTGCATGATATGCTTAGACAAAAGGCTCCATTCAAACGCATCGGGATGGTCAAAATTTATATTTTGCCTTTCTTCAACAGGAACATGACTACTATCTTTATAATATGAATCTTGAGGTAACAAAACGACTTCTCCTACAGGGAGACTTTCAATAATTTTCCGAACGACAGTAGTCTTTCCAGAACCGGTTCCGCCGGCTATTCCTATTATTAACATTTGTTTATAGTATATATATGAATCAAAAAAAGTATTTTTGCATTTAAACTTTAATGCTTTAGTAAGACAAATATAAAACAAATAATTAAAAACCCAACGTTATGGTTAAACACATTGTATTATTTAAGTTGAAAGACGAGATTTCAAATGAAGAGAAACTGACAGCGATGAATCAGTTTAAAGCCGCAATTGAAGCACTTCCAGAAAAGATCGCTACGATAAAGAAAATTGAAGTTGGATTCAACACTAACCCTAATGAGAGTTGGGACATAGCATTGTACAGTGAGTTTGACTCATTAGAAGACATAAAGGCTTATGCTGTTCATCCTGATCACGTTGCTGCAGGGAAACTATTAGCGAATGTGAAAGAAAGTCGATCATGTGTAGATTATAAACTATAATACCGCAATAAAAAAACCATGAAAAAAATACTTCTTCTTTTAATCTTATCATTAAGTATAGGGGTCAGTCAAGCACAAATCATAGACCCGATTAAGTTTAAAGTTGATTTTAAAACCTTATCAGATACCGAAGCCGAAATCACTTTCAACGCCTCTATTGACGAGGGATGGCATGTGTATTCAACCGATTTGGGAGATGGTGGTCCAACCTCTACAACGTTTAATATCGACAAAAAAAACGGGGTGGAACTGGTTGGAAAACTTAAGCCTGTAGGCAAAGAGATCTCCACATTCGACAAAATGTTCGGAATGAAAGTGAGATACTTCGCATCAAAAGCTCAGTTTATTCAAAAAATCAAATTCACAGATAAGAATTACTCTATCGAGGGCTATTTAGAATATGGAGCATGCGATGATGAAAGTTGTTTGCCACCCACTCAAGTTTCATTCTCATTCTCCGGAAAAGCGAAGGTGAACAAAACTACAGCATCCAATTCAGAGATTCAAAATGGAGCAAATGCTAATAAAGAGAATGTTGACTCAGCTTCTTCAACTGCAGCGATAATTGCCGATTCAGTATCAGCTACACCAGCAGCTGTGGCATCAAGCGATTTATGGGCTCCTGTTGTGGACGACCTTAAAGCTCTTGGTGAAGAACATTCCAACAAAGACATGTCATGGATCTATATTTTTGTGACCGGATTCTTAGGCGGACTACTTGCTTTGTTTACCCCATGTGTATGGCCTATCATACCGATGACGGTAAGTTTCTTCCTCAAACGCAGCAAAGATAAGAAAAAAGGTGTTCGTGATGCTTGGACCTATGGAGCCTCAATCGTGGTCATCTATGTCACCCTAGGATTGGCTATTACCCTGATTTTTGGCGCAAGTGCTTTAAATGCATTATCGACCAATGCTGTGTTTAATATTTTGTTTTTCTTAATGTTAGTGGTCTTTGCGGCTTCTTTCTTCGGCGCATTTGAGATTACTCTGCCTTCGAAATGGAGTAATGCTGTGGACAGTAAAGCAGAATCAACGAGTGGGCTATTGAGTATTTTCCTCATGGCATTTACGTTGTCATTGGTCTCTTTCTCATGTACCGGCCCGATTATCGGTTTCTTATTGGTGCAGGTATCGACCACGGGAAGTGTCGTCGCCCCGGCTATTGGGATGTTAGGATTTGCTATTGCCTTGGCCTTACCTTTCACGCTGTTCGCTCTTTTCCCATCGTGGCTGAAATCAATGCCTAAATCGGGGGGATGGATGAATGTGATTAAGGTGACATTGGGCTTCTTGGAATTGGCTTTTGCCTTAAAGTTCCTTTCTGTTGCCGATTTGGCATACGGTTGGAGGTTGCTCGATCGTGAAACGTTCTTAGCTTTATGGATTGTGATCTTTGGGTTATTAGGATTATATCTATTAGGTAAAATCAAATTTGCTCACGATGATGACAATACTAAAGTAAGCGTTTCCCGTTTCTTCATGGGATTAATCTCCTTGGCATTCGCCGTATATATGATCCCTGGATTATGGGGAGCACCACTAAAAGCAGTCAGCGCTTTCGCTCCACCAATGAATACCCAAGACTTTAATCTATACAAGAATGAAGTGCACGCTAAGTTCGATGATTATGAAACCGGTATGGAATATGCACGAACCCATGGCAAACCGGTTATGCTCGACTTTACAGGATTCGGATGTGTAAACTGTCGTAAAATGGAAGCTGCCGTATGGACAGATTCTAAAGTGAGTCACATTATGACGAACGATTATGTACTCATCACTTTGTATGTTGACAATAAAACACCACTGCCTGAAAATATTAAAATAACAGAAAACGGCACAGAACGAACTTTACGTACTGTAGGCGACAAATGGAGTTACTTACAACGCTATAAGTTTGGAGCTAGTGCACAACCATTTTATGTCTTGATCGACAATGAAGGCAAGCCTTTAAATAAATCGTATGCATATAATGAAGATGTATCTAAGTATATCGAGTTCTTAAACACAGGACTAGAGAATTACAAGAAGTAAAAATAGAAAAGGTTATTCTGAGTCGATTAAATTACTCAGAATAACCTTTTTAAGTTATAGATCTAATATTTCTTAAGTTTAAAACTCCTTTTCTCAATTTGTGTTATCCTAAAATAAAACTTAAAACATAAACAACATGAAGACACGTCTATTGTCCTTATCTGTTTTTATGGCTGCACTCTGCATTGACGGATATAGTCAACAAATGGCCTTTAAAAACACGATAGAGATTTCGTCTACTGACAATCCTGAAATAATTATTGAAAAAGCAGCCCACGTTATTCCATCTTCCAACCAAATGAGAGCACTTGAAAAAGAGTTCATCGCTTTTATACATTTTGGCCCGAACACGTTTACACGAATGGAATGGGGAAATGGCATGGAAGATCCCAAAATTTTCAATTTAAAGGCATTAGATACTGACCAATGGTGCGAAGCCATCAAATCTGCAGGGATGAAAATGGTTATGCTAACCGTGAAGCATCATGATGGCTTTGTATTGTGGCAAAGCCGATATACGACTCATGGCATCATGTCTACTGGTTTTCAGGATGGAAAAGGAGATATTCTCAAAGAATTATCCGAGTCTTGTAAGAAATATCATCTTAAGTTAGGGATTTATCTATCGCCGGCAGATTTGTACCAAATTGAAAATCCAAAAGGATTATATGGCAACCTAAGTCCGTACACCTTAAGAACGATCCCTAGAAAGGTTGCCAATAGACCCTTCAAGAATAAGACAACCTTTAACTTTGTTGTAGACGACTATAACGAGTACTTCTTAAACCAACTGTTTGAGGTTCTAACAGAATATGGTCCGGTTGATGAAGTTTGGTTTGATGGAGCCCATCCTAAAAGAAAAGGTGGACAGAAATACAATTATAGCGCATGGAAAAAACTCATTAGGACATTAGCTCCAAATGCCGTTATTTTTGGGAAAGAAGACATTCGTTGGTGTGGAAATGAAGGTGGAAAGACTAGGCAAACTGAGTGGAACGTAATTCCATACCCGTGCAATCCAGATACAGCCAGTCATTTTAGTGACCTAACTGCGACTGATCTAGGAAGCCGTGAAAAGCTTTACACTGCTAAATACTTGCATTATCAACAAGCAGAGACCAATACGTCCATCCGTGAAGGCTGGTTTTATCGAGATGATAGTCTACAGAAAGTAAGAAGCGCAGACGATGTCTTTGATATTTACGAGCGATCTGTTGGAGGAAACTCAACTTTCCTACTCAATATTCCTCCTAACCGTGAAGGACGTTTATCTCCTACTGATGTCGCTGTATTAAAAGAAACCGGCAATCGGATTAAAGCAACTTATGGAAAAGATCTATTATCAAATGCCATAGGTCCTAAACAAGTGCTAGATCATAATCCAACGACCTTTGTAGAAACAAACAATATTGTGATCTCTACTCCTAAGCCTATTTCATTTAACCGTTTAGTTCTACAAGAGGCTATTGCCTCAAGAGGCGAACGTGTAGAAGAACATGCAATCGATATTTGGAAGAACAATAATTGGGTGGAAATTGCTCACGCTACAAACATTGGGTACAAAAGGATACTTCGATTCCCTGAAGTCAAAACATCAAAAATAAGACTGAGAATCATCAAATCTAGACTTACTCCTGCCATATGCAATATAACCGCTCACTATTATGAGTCGCAGCCCCCTCAATTAAAGTTTTATCGAGATATTAACGGAATGGTTAGCATCACTCCACGGCAAGAGGGATTCAATTGGAATTCTCACGGAGAAAACATCTCCAAAAATTTAAATGCCGATTTATCGATCTTTTATACAACAGACGGAACAACTCCAAATCAGAGCAGTATACAATACATTGCCCCATTTAAATTTGAAAAAGGAGAAGTCAAGGCAATTGCAACAGTAAAAAATAAAAAAGGGACCATACACTCCGAATCTTTTGGTTGGATAAAAAAGGATTGGAAGGTATTGGCAACTAGCAGCGCACCCAAAGAACATCAAGGAAACTTAGCAATTGATGCTAACACAAACTCTTATTGGAGTTCATTACCCACGGATAAGGCTCCTTCACTCTCAATAGATCTTGGACAAATACAACAAATCAAAGGATTTTCTTATACGCCATCGACTAAATCTTCCGACGGAATGATAGAGGAAGGAATCATACAAGTCAGTAATGATGGAATAACTTGGTCGGATAAAGAAACCTTTAAATTTGGAAATTTGATCAATGATCCGACCAAACGTTCGCACTTTTTCCAATCTGAGATCACAACTCGATATATAAAAATTAGCGTTAAACATTTGGCTGGCAATGGTTCTATTGCAGCGATAGCAGAACTCGACTTGTTCTAATTTGAAAAAGGAACACTTATCATAGAAAACTCAAAAACCGATTCAACGAGTTGAATCGGTTTTTATGCATTAGACTGTTTAAAAGAAAAAAATTAAGGTCTGGTTACATAGCTTTTTTTTAAGTAACTGTTTTGCTCTACGTTTATACGCTTTTATAGTGTCTTCTGTTGTGTCCATAGATAATGCAATGTTTGCAATCGATTCTCCGTTCAATGTTTTCAACATTGTTTCTTTATAATGATCTGGTAGTAAGTCCATTGCTTGATAGAGCTGTGCTATCACATCTTCATCGAAAATATACTCTTCAAACAAATCCATCTGATACTCTTCGCGATATTTTTCTAAAAGAGAATGTTTACGTATGACATTCAGGCATTTATTATGTACAGTAGTATATAAATAGGATTTTAAAGAAAAAACATTGTCGAAACTTTTTCGGCCATTCCAAATCATCATAAAAGTATCTTGTATAATATCTTCAGCAAATTCATCACCGATCATTTTCTCAGCAATACGCATCAATGGCTTATAGTAAGTAATAAAAAGCAACTGAAATCCATCATCAAAATCAATTGCCATTTTAGATACGATAAGTTCATTATGATCAAAATTACTCATTTAAAAGATATACTATCAAGATTAGACTTTACATTAATTTATTGGAATTTTGCAAATATAATGATTATGTGATTAAATCTAAATAATAGAGCAAATATTTTATTCACACGCAAAAAAAAAGATTTTTATGGCTTTTTTTTAATAAATGCGCCACTTTTGAAACTCTAAAGTGTCTATTAGATAAAACAAGAGGATATTTTGTATGAATAGCCAAAGAATAGTTTATATTTCAACCTTAATAAGTAAAAGCCTTTCTGGTAATATAACAGCAGAAGAGCAAAAGATTTTAGACGAATGGCTAAAAGAGTCTCCTCGTCATCAAAAGCTTTTCGAGAAATATCAACATCCAGACTTTCTATCGTCTGTCGATTTTGAAAAAGATCTCATGGAGTCGCAAAAAGCGTATCAGCTATTTATGAATCGTGTGAACTCTAGATCGCCATTTCAATACATTCTTCAAAATAAATATGCCGCAGCAGCAGTTCTTTTTGCTTTTGTCTGTTTATCATCATTATTCATCTATGTTTCGTCGGACAAAAACCTATCTCAACTATCACGAGATGCATATAGTGCTGTAGAACAACCCGCATCAAAGACAGACTCAGCAGACATCGTTCTTATTACAGCAAGCGGAAAAACAATTCCAATGCATAATACCGAAAAAATGCTGACCGTTTCATCCGAATCAATCAAAATTGGAGATCAATCGATTACGACTAACAATAAAGCCTCCACTGCGAATACTGCTGTGGCTTACAACACATTAAAGATACTCCGAGGGAAAAGATTCAAAATGAAACTAAGCGATGGAACCATTGTGTGGCTAAATTCTGAATCTGAAATAACGTTCCCTGATCATTTCAATGAAAAAAACAGATTAGTCTCGATAAAAGGAGAACTGTTTTTTGATGTTGCCGAAGATAAAGCACATCCTTTCATCGTAGAAACGCCAAATGGTAAAATCCAAGTCTTAGGAACGGCATTCAACGTGCATTGCTATCAAGATGAAATTCCAACCACAACTTTAGTTCGCGGAAAGATATCGTACACCTTAGGAGAACAATCTATCATACTCGCCCCCGGGCAACAATGTAGAGTGGAACGTGATAAACTAACCATAAAAAATGTAGATACTTACGAATATACGTCATGGATAGACGATATTATAGTATTTAAAGATAAACCGCTTAGAGAAATCATGAACACCTTAAGTCGTTTATATAATGTCAACATTCAATATACTGATCAGCAACTCCAACAAATACACTTTACCGGAGCCTTCAAACAATATGAACATTTAGATGATATTATTAAAATGATTGAAGAATGCGGATTAATACATATCGATAAAGATGACGACAACTTAATTATTCGAAAATGATAACCTAAAGCCAGACCTACTGGATATTTCTAAATCACTCACAAAAATCTCTCATGAAAAAACGTTTCTCCAACAAGGGATCTCCTATGAGATCCCTTCCCTTTCTTTTGCTCAAAAAATGTCTTCAACCCATTTAAATTAAGTAGTACATGAATATGAAAAAAACGGTATTTGAATCTTTTAAGTATTTGACAATCATCCTATTTTTATGTTGTCACAGCCAATTAATAAGATCGCAGCAGAATATTCCAAGAGTTACCCTAAACTTAGAAAAAGCGTCATTTGAGACCTGTATTAAATCCATAGAGAAACAAACAAAATATACGTTTCTATATCGAAAAGATTTAATCGATGGATCTAAAGCGATCAATTTCTCATGCAACAAAGAATCTTTAACCACTGTTTTAGACAAGCTTCTACCACAGTTTGAATTTACTTATCGCATTAAAGATTTTACGATAGTATTAACCCCAAAGCCTAAACAAATCAAGGTTGAAAAAACTCAGATAAAGGGTACCATTGTCGACGAACAAAATATGCCTATTATTGGAGCATCTATAAAAATTAAAGGCACTACCAAAGGAACCATTACCGACATTGATGGTAATTTCAACCTTGAGGCCTCTTTAGAGGATAAAGTGATTATCTCCTATATCGGATTGGAAACAATAGAACGAAAAATTGGAGAGAAGGTTTTAAACATCACGATGAAAGACAATGCTGTAAGCTTAGGTGATGTGGTCGTTACGGGCTATCAGAAAATAAACCGCAAGCTGTTTACAGGATCGGCAACAAAAGTAGACGCAAATGAAACTCTTTTAAAAGGTAATCCTGATCTAACAAACTCATTACAAGGAAAAGTTTCCGGTGTACAGATCAGCAATGTTTCCAGTTCATTTGGTGCAAGTCCGGTGCTTACCATTCGCGGAAACTCGTCAATTAATGGTACGAACAAGCCTTTATGGGTCATTGACGGTGTCGTTCTAGAAGATTTAATGACTGTCAGTGCGGAAGAATTAACCTCTGGAAATCTTTCTACCCTATTAAGTTCCGGAGTGGCCGGGTTAAACCCTGAAGACATCAGCAGTTTCGAGATTCTAAAGGATGTATCGGCAACGGCATTATACGGTGCACAAGCTATGAATGGGGTCATTGTTATTACCACTAAACAAGGTAAAAAAGATCGTTTGTCAATCAACTATACCGGAAGTTTAGCAATTAAAGAACGCCCCGACTATTCGAACTTCAATATTATGAACTCTAAAGACGAAATGTCAATTTATAAGGAGTTAGAGCGCAAGGGA
The DNA here is from genome assembly GCF_058683585.1 of Bacteroides sp. QWL-09. Classification (NCBI taxonomy): domain Bacteria; kingdom Pseudomonadati; phylum Bacteroidota; class Bacteroidia; order Bacteroidales; family Bacteroidaceae; genus Bacteroides; species Bacteroides sp. QWL-09. The sequence goes on from NZ_CM178748.1 coordinate 1,483,630, forward strand.
TGGATAGACATTACAACCGTTGCCAGAAGTGAAAATTTTGGAGCACTAGGAAAAATGTTTGATGAAATAACCAAAAAGAATATCAATTGGGGACCTGACGGTTCACTAAATGAAGATTTCTTATCAATCTACGCTAACAGCAACACCGATTGGTTTAATACACTCTTTCACAATTCCTTAGTCAATCAGCATTCCTTAAGCATATCCGGCGGTGGAAATAAGTCAACCTTCTACGCCTCATTAAGCTATTATAACGACAATGGTATGGCCATAACTTCGGATAAGGTCGACCGTTATACCGCATCATTACGTGGTAATTTCAATGTTTCGGAGAAATTAAACTTAGGAGTCAAATTGTCAGCTAATATTCGCGACCAAAGAGTTCCGGGAACTAAGGACCGAAGTTTCGATGCCATAACCGGCGAATTTAAGCGTGACTTCGACATTAACCCATTTAACTATGCCTTAAATACGAGTAGAAGTATGCGTGCATACGACTCTAATGGTAATTTGGAGTTTTTCCGAAGAAGTTTTACCGATTTCAACATCATACACGAATTAAATCATAATTATGTTGATTTAACCGTGAAAGACCTTTCGACACAAATCGATTTAGAATATAACCCGATAAAAGATTTAACTCTTAAAGGATCTTTTCAATACCGCGCAGCAAATACATTGAGAGAGCACAAAATACATGAATTCTCTAATCAAGCAGAGGCTTATCGGGCTGATTATTCGCAAGCAATTATAGACAACAACCGATTTCTTTTTAAGAATCCGTTATTACCTAATGCCAATCCATATAGCATCCTACCCGAAGGCGGGTTTTATAACACCAATGAATCTGATCTTCGACACACTTATTTTAGAGCAACAGCAGACTACTCCCCTAAAATAAGTTTGGATCATGTGGTCAATTTCTTTGCCGGTTTAGAAATCAATAAAGTAGAAAGACAAACTAGAGCCAACGATGGTTGGGGATACTTATGGGACAGAGGAGGAGTTGTGGTGACTCATCCCGACCTAACTAATTATCTCAACAAACAGGGGGAGGTCTATTATACTTATTATCAAGGCCACGACCGAAGAATTTCTTCTTTTATCAACTCGGCCTATTCCTATAAAGGAAAATACATTTTCAACGGTGCATTCCGATATGATGGTTCAAACCAATTAGGTACTTCACGAGATGCAAGATACCTACCCTCTTGGAACGTCAGTGCGGCTTGGAACATGCACGATGAACCTTTTATGAAAGGATTATCCGGAGTTGTCAATCTACTGAAACCAAAGATCTCTTACGGATACAACGGTATTATGGGACCATCAACTAGTGCAGAGTTAACCATATATGCCAAACAAACGTTACGTCCAACAGATAACGAAGTTTATAATGACATCGTCAGTCTAAAGAATGAGGATCTGACTTGGGAAAAGATGTACGAACTTAATCTAGGATTTGAAGCCGCACTCTTTAATAATAGAGTCATGATCGATTTCGCCCATTATCGACGCAAATCAATCGACTTGATCGATTACGTTAGTACTCCGGGAATCGGTGGACAATCAATCAAACTTGGAAATATCGGTAATATGAAATCTTCCGGTTTTGAATTTGCTATCAGTACCGTTAATATTGCCACTAAGAATTTTGACTGGAAGACCAGCTTGAATCTGAACTTCCATAAAAGTGAGATCACAAAGCTAAACAACTTCTCGAGACTATCAACAGCAATATCCAATACCGGTACAGCCATGCTAGGCTACCCACAAAGAGGACTATTTTCTATACGTTTTGCAGGACTTGACCAAGAGGGAATCCCAACGTTCTACGGAAGAAATAATGAGATCGTTTATAATATGGACTTACAATCGCGAGAAGATATTGATAAGATCTTAAAATATGAAGGTCCGTTGGAGCCTAAAAGTTATGGTGGATTAACCAACTCTTTTCGTTACAAAGATCTTACATTATCGTTCGGCTTAGTTTATAAATATGGTAATGTGATCCGTTTGGATGATCAGTTCTATCCATCTTATGATGACTATTCCACATTTCCACAAGAACTTAAAAATCGCTGGATCATGAAGGGAGACGAAAAAAAGACCAACATCCCGGCCATATTGGATAAGCGTACTTTCGATAAAATCGAAGACATGCAGACCTACCAAATGTATAACAAGAGTACCGAAAGAATAGCGAAAGGTGATTTCATCCGTTTAAAAGATTTAAGTCTAGGATATAACATTCCTAAGAATTGGCTCAAAGGCTCTTCGATCCATAGTGCCAACTTGTCTTTTCAAGCGACCAACCTTATGCTTCTCTATTCAGACAGCAAGTTGAATGGTATCGATCCCGAATTTTATTTATCGGGTGGAGTTTCTTCTCCAGTATCAAGAATGTATACATTTACAGTTAATCTAACCTTTTAAATCATAAATTCATGAGATTTATATATAAAAAAGCCATTGTTGTTTTAGGTGCTCTAATCACTCTATCCTCATGTGATTCTTTCTTGGATGAGACACCTGACAATAGATTAAGACTAGACAGCTACGATAAAATAGCCGAGTTAGTAACCAATGCCTATCCTGGTGGTAGCGGCATCTTCATGGAGTGGATGAGTGATAACGTTGGAGCAGATCCCAAAAACATACAACGGAAAGAGATCACTCAAGCCTATACTTGGCAGGAAGTAGAGCTAGAGGGACAAGATACCCCTTCTTACTATTGGAGTTCTAATTATGAAGCTATTGCACATGCTAATCAAGCCTTATTAGCTTTAGGAGAAATAAAAGAACATAATCCGGCCTACGAGAAAGCCATTCGTGGAGAAGCATTGGCTTGTAGGGCATTCGCACACTTCATGCTGGTGAACACCTTTGCTAAAAGTTACGATCCACAAACGGCAACTTCTGATAAAGGCGTGGTCATTATGGAGCAACCAGAGGTCACCTTATTAGCAAAGTATCAACGCAGTAGTGTTCAAGAAGTCTACAATTTTATTGAAAAAGATTTGCTAGAAGCCATTACACTCGTTTCCGATCAATATTATAAGAACTCCGGAAAATATCATTTCAACAAAGCAGCATTACTCGGTTTTGCATCACGATTCTTCTTATTCAAGAAAGACTATGCAAATGCAGAGAAATATGCCACAGAACTATTAGGAACTGATTACAATTCACAAATGATCCGTGATTATAATCAGATCTATACCGGTACATCATCAGAGATTATGGCTAGAAAGTTCACTGCGCCCACACTTCCGTCGAATTTATTATTAATTCGCAAAGACGTTTTATATGCTTATAAAGCCTATGCCGGCTATAGAATTAATCAAGAAATCTACAAAAGTTTAGTCTTATCAAAAAAAGACCTCCGCTTCTCGATTTCTTACAACTACGGAGGAACAGCCTTTTTACTACCGAAGTTCGAACGAGAATTGATGCGTAAGACCTCAATAACATCTTCCTCAGGATACCCTTATACCGTAGAAGTTGCCATAAGAGGTGAAGAAGTTTTCTTTAATCGGCTTGAAGCATGGGCGATGCAAGGAACAACCAAACTAGCTCAGTTCGAAAGTCAATTTAACCAATACATCAGAACTGTTTACGATGGGACAGTCGATTATGCCACATTGTTCAGTAATTACAAACGCTTCTATCCCGAGCTGACAGAAGATAACGTACGATTAAGAATGGTGCTAGACGAGAAACGCCGCGAGTTTGTAGAAGAAGGAGTGCGTTGGTTTGATATCTGTCGCCATCAGATCGGTGTTTCTCATACCGACGTACAAGGAGTGACTCACATCTTACAACCTAATGACCCCAGAAAAATCCTTCAAATTCCGCCATCGGCAATTATTTATGGAGGATTAAAACCTAATGAGAGAGAAATCACAACTGAACCAAAGGCTCATTTAACAACACACAATTAAAATTGTTATGAAAAAAAATATAATCTATATTCTTTGCTTAGCTTTTAGTTTTACGGCTTGTTCTAAAGATGAAGCCATTAAATATACCCCCGAAGTAAAGGATTACTCTACGGATGAGATCGATACTTATTTCCAAGAAAACTTCCAAGACAAATATGGATGTGCAGTTCGCTGGAAATGGGTAGATAAATATGTGGACATCAATTATGTTGTAGCTCCGGCTATGCGAAAAGTCTTAATACCGACCGGTGAAATGATCCGTCGATTTTGGATTGAACCATTTATCCTCGAATCTAAGGCAAGCGGCGACTTTATTCGCAAACATTTTCCACCCGAAATTGTCTGTGTAGGATCGGAACTGCGGAACGCCGACGGTACACGTACCCTCGGATATGCAGATGCGGGTGTACGAATCACGCTGACTGAGTTGAACCTATTTGATTTAAATAATAAATCATGGGTCATTCAACAATTACACACCATCCATCATGAATTCTCGCACATCATTCACCAAACGTATAAGATGCCTAATGGATTCAATAAAATTACAGAAAACAATTATACCGGACAAGCTTGGGATGACATATATATTAATGCAGAAGCTGAGCTCATAAAGAATGGAATCGATAAACCAACTCGACTACAAGTCGACTCTGTCTCTCAAAATATGGCTATTCAAAGAGGGATGTTGACCCCGTATGGTACGTCTTCCGAATTTGAAGATTTCGCAGAGATTGTCTCTATTTACTTATTGACAGAACCACTCGTTTTCGACCAGACTTATCTGTTGCCCGATAGCAAGCGTCCCTTTCTCAATGAAGGGAAAGCAAATATTCAACAAAAGTTGACTTTGGTACAGGACTACTACAGTAATAATTTCTCGATTAATTTATCGAACCTGAGAGATATTATTCTACAACGATTGAACGAAATTAATATGAAGTAAATCAAAAGATCAAATGAAAAAAATTATATATATTCTATTCGCAATACTATGTTATTCTTGTTCGGACAACAGCGTAGACAGCTTGTTTGAAAAAACACCGGAAGAAAGAATAAATGAAGTTAAAACCGAATATCAAAAGATACTGACCGAATCTCCACATGGCTGGAAGACCTATTTCGGTACAAGCGACAAACTCGGACGATGGTTAATCCTTATGGATTTCAATGCAGACGGAACCGTCACCATGAAATGTGATCCGGTTGATTATTATTACAAAGATGGGGTTAAGTTTGAAGATCCTATTACTTATCGCTTAAATTACTCGCAGTTCCCCGAACTCGTGTTTGAGTCTTTCTCACAATTTTCCGCATGGAACGAATTTGTGGTGGATAGTGATGGCGATGGCTATGTTGATAGGTATGCCGGTCCAGAAACCCAATTCATCATCAATCGTTATCAAGATGGCAAACTTTACCTCACCGGTAAGTCGACTATCGGCGTAGGCAAACAAGCTCAAGAAATATCGACATATATCTTTGAAGAAGCCAATGAATCGGATTGGGACTTAACCCCAATAGCTGAAGTCAGAAAAGCAATCAATTATGATCCGGCAAAAGGGAAATATCAACGCCTGCAATATAAAAACGATCTACTTGAAAACATCTTTTTAATTGATGCAGAGTCGAGAGTTGTGCTTTATAAATCGATGGGAGTTGTTAATGATAAGATAGAAACTCTACCGTTTTACATCACTCCAACAGGTTTCAGTCTCGTTAAACCACTAAATATAAATGGAGTCGGTAATATTCAACACTTTACGGTCGATGAATCAACTCACCGTATTGTGGAGTCGAATCATGCCGATCTTCAGATCGTCTATTCCGATAAAGTACCAGCCGTACAGCGCACCCCATTTAGTGTCTTCGACAAACTATATTTAGGCATCGAAGTTTACCATGCCACCGGTGACCCGATCGGTCGTAATCTCAAAAAATACTTTGACGATCTACGCCCACCTTATGCACCAACAGAACAACATCTAAACGTGATCTATTTTGCCAAGAATATAGACAAAGACATGGGCGGCCATCCGTTTAAGTATGCTCAAGAGTTAACATTGATCTATGCCGATTCCGACCCTAGTTATTCAGACAAAGATCTTTATGGAGCCAATGCCACCTTTGTACGCATCCCGGTTACCTTCGAAACATCAGCTAGTCGGATGTGGGTCATTTCATTGGCCGGTTCTATTGAACAAGCCTTTACTGAAGCTTATCCTGATCAGACTGAATATGCGAAGCAGAAAGCCAAAGAAGCACTGCCTATGCTCTTCAGATTACTCAACGAAAAAGGCTGGGGACTATATGCACAAGGTACCACGACTAATAACCCAACCGTGAAAGTTATTGATGAAGAAGACATCGTTGGCAGCTTTTTCACGCTTTACCCCTACACACAAGAAGATGTAAATCGGAAAACAAACTAATAGGAAAAACAAATATGAAAAGAATTATATATCACTTATGGGTCGTACTGTTTCTATTTGCTTGTAACGAAACAGAACCATTAGATTATTCACAACTCAGTGTCAACTTTCAGAAAAGTAAGGTTGATGTGGGCGAAAATACCGATGTCTTAGAAATACCGGTTGTTTTATCGGGCTATCGAGACGACCAACCTTTGGCAGTTGAAGTGGACATCAACACAACAGATGGTGAAGCAATTGCCGGAACAGATTATGAGTTGATAGATCGTAAACTAACTTTCAATAGTTGCGGCACGTCTCTATTGAAGGTGAAGATCATCGATAACGAAGAGATCACCCAGCAAATGAAAACATTTACGATCAACATCAAAGCCAATAATAATGTGCAAAGTCAACAGTCGGCAGTCAAAGTCTATATCATTAGCGAAGATGTGCAAAAATTCACCTTGGCCGGACAATACACCTTCACTGCTGAAAACTTCATTGATGGAACCAAATATTCTTCAGCGGCAGGTGGCGTTCAGATTGTGCAAGATCAAGTCGACGAAAACAAATACTATCTGAGAACGCTCAACTTAATCAATGGCGCTCAGATCCTCCCATTAACCATGGGCGACGATCTTTATTTCACCGTCGATGCTAATGGAAATATGACAATGCCTATGCAACAAAAGATTGGCGATTACGGCAAAGGCGAAGGCTTTATCATGAATCTAAAAGACGATGGTAATGCCAATATCGATCCGCTGAAGATCGAACGCTCGGGACAGAAGCTTTACTTCACGAATGGCTCACTAGTAGGTCTATCTGTTGGAGAAAATGATGCCACTTCTATTTATTATGCACTTAAAAATCTTGTTTTGGAAAAAACAAATTAATCACAAAACGAAAAGATATGAAATCTAAAACAATCATACTAATATCAGCCTGCTTAGCCTTCTTATTTGTGGCTTGTGACGAGAAAAATGAGTATCTGTTTGGAGCGAAAGACCCTTTTGTCAAAACCGTTGCGGCAACAGAGAACGACGGTTTCTTTACACCGGATTCCCAAAAAGGATACGCCCTCATCAAATCGAATGCCCGTTGGAAAGCCAAAAGCATCACCGATTGGTTAATCTGCTCCACAGAAAGTGGAGAGTTCAACGATACCATTCGCTTTGAACTACCCGAGAACGTCGGCAATACCCGTCAAGCAAAGATTGTCGTTCAGAACACCATTGGCGATACCAAGTTTGATACCTTAACCATCACCCAACAGTGTGCCTCTAACTTTATACCAGAAGGTTATCAGATTAAGCTCACATCGAAATTGCTAGAAGCACCTCTATCGGGAGAATCCTTTAGCGAGATTGCATTCAATGTCACTAGTCAAACGGCATGGAGAGCATTTACCAAGTCGACCGATGACTGGAGCACGGTATTAACGAAGAAAGGATCAGGATCGGAAGCCGGTTCATTCATCGTGAGTAAAAATGAATCGATAGAAGAACGCTCGATGTATGTTTACGTACAATCAATAGAGTTCCCAACCTTAAAGGATAGCATAAAAGTCACGCAACAAGGACGGCCTTTGAATTTAACTGTTGTTACACCAGGTAATAAGAAAATCATGCTCGACGAAGCTGAATCGCGCTTTGTCTTCTCGGTGAAGGGTGATGGCAAATGGAAAATAGAGAATATCCCGGCATGGTTGGAAATAGAAAAAACCGAATATGAAGGTGATGCAAACATTTTCGTGAAGGCCTCAGCTGCCACAGGAGAAAGAAGTGCACAACTCACCATCAAATCATTGGTTCAAACCGACAAGAGCGATCAGATCACCATCGAACAAAAGATCATTCCCGATGGACGATTGAAAGACAGTTTGGCTTTAGTTGCGCTTTATCAAGCCACAAATGGTGATCATTGGACCTATAACTGGAAACTAGAGCTACCGTTATCTGATGGTAATTGGCCGGGAGTTTTCTTCGACAATGTCAATGGTCAGCTTCGCGTAGTCGATCTATCACTCGCGCAATTTAACCTAGAGGGATCATTACCAAACGAAATTGGCTGGTTAACCGAGATCATCAAGATCAAAGTCCAACGCAACAAGCTATCCGGTCCATTACCGGCAAGCATGAACCGCCTGACTAATCTGACTCATTTGTATCTCACATCCAATCAGTTCAGTGGAGAGTTCCCCGACATACCGGCTCTACAGAAACTCACTTGGATAGAGATGGACTTTAATCGATTCACAGGAGAGTTCCCGGCAAGCTTCTCAATGTTACCTAAGTTGTCGACCTTGAAGATGAAATATAATAATCTAGATCCGAACACTTGTGTGCCGGCACGTTTCGGTGGATGGCGACTCATCTATATTAATCCGCAACGCGCGATCTATGGAGATGCCAAATCGGATTATAAGCTCGTTGATTGCCCTAAGTAGTTGATATCAGATTCAAGTAGAATCTGACCTCACAAAGGTCGTTCACCTCATCAGTCCCTCGTTGATTTTATAGAATCAACGAGGGACTATTTTTTTGTCTTCAAGTTTAAAGAGAAACCCTAGGTCAATTTTCTTTTTTCATCGTACCATTAACCATTTCTTGAGCTCTCTTTAATTCATTTTACCGCTTCTTTAACTGATGGATAAGTTCTATTTGTTGAGCCCTCGTTCGAGGGCTCAACAGATGAAGCCTCAACAACTCTTAATGGAATAGGAAAAACGACTCCTGAAGTAAGCAGAACAGCTAACAACCTGAGGTTAGTGGATAAAGAACGGCATGATACAGAATAGCCTCATAAAATGAGGAAAAATATGGGATAAAGGCCGTTTGTCTTTTCTGATGTAGAAAGTGACTTAATCAATAAAGTTCTTTGCTAATTTAAGATTAAAGAAAACATTTCTTTAGAGAAAACCATTATATCATTTGTGTGTCGACAAGCTTTGTCAGCTCACGCACAATATCTATCTTTGTTTGATTAAAACGCCACCTTTATATAAAAGAAACCTCATGAAATACGGAGTTAAAAAAGAAACTTTACTTATCATCGCCGGTTTAGTCTGGATCATTGCCGGTGCAAATGTCCTCCGCATCGGTATCGTCACTTGGTTCGGAACCTCTGAGGAACTTTTATTCAGAATCTGCGAAGCAACGATCGTCTTCTTATTTTTCTTTATTCTAATCTTCAAGAAGCTTTATTATAAGCACACTTTGCGGATTGAACAAAAGCATGACAACAAGCACTGTCCTTTTTCTTTTTTCGACTTAAAGAGTTGGCTGATCATGGCATTTATGATTACTCTTGGCATTAGCATACGAGCATTTCACCTACTACCCAATAGCTTTATTTCATTTTTCTACACCGGGCTATCCATTGCGCTGATCGTTACAGGAACACTTTTCATCCGTTATTGGTGGCTCAAACAGAAAAACTTTTAAAATAGATTTAAGCACTATTTATAGAAATATCGTATTTTTGTAAAAAACAGATAAAAAGATGAACTTAACTCCAGAACAATTAAAAGACTTTGTTCGATTTCAACGAAACGAAATAACAGAAAGCATCGTTTACGAACGTTTGGCTTCTATCGAGAAAGACGAAGCAAATCAAAAGACTCTTCGAGCAATTTCAGCCGAAGAGAAAGGACATTATAATATCCTTAAGAAATATACTCAACAAGACGTTGAACCGGATCACAAACGAGTGATGAAGTTTTATCTCTTGGCACGATTATTCGGTAATACTTTTGCCATAAAGTTAATGGAGTCGGGAGAAGGAAATGCCCATCTAAACTATAAGAAGTATGCCGATATTCCTGATCTACAACGGTTATCGGCCGACGAAGAAGCTCATGAGAAAAAACTGATCAGTCTGATCAATGAAGAGCGATTAGAATATATGAGTTCCGTTGTATTGGGTTTGAATGATGCTTTGGTTGAGTTTACCGGTGCTCTAGCCGGATTTACATTGGCTTTAAGCGATAGCAAACTCATTGCACTGACAGGAAGCATCACCGGTATTGCCGCCGCACTGTCAATGGCCTCATCGGAGTATCTATCCACGAAATCAGAAGCATCGGACGACAAACATCCCGTAAAAGCGGCCATTTACACCGGATTCGCCTATATCGTAACTGTTGCATCGCTAGTGACCCCATTCATCCTAGCCGACAACCCATTGGTAGCATTAGGAATCATGCTCATCATGGCTCTGATCATCATCGCCCTATTCAACTACTACTATTCCGTGACTCGTGGAGAAAGTTTCCGCCACCGATTCACAGAGATGGCTGTACTGAGTTTTAGCGTTGCCGGGGTCAGTTTCCTGATTGGATATGCTTTAAAGAAATTCACAGGGATAGATATTTAATGATTCATCTTTCCGTTTGTTTTTAAACTTAAAACCATCACGCATGATCGACTATATTATCGCAGACAACCAAGCTATCTCACAACTCGGTATGATTTATCTACTCAGTCAGGAGAAAGAAAGTGCGAATATTCTGACCGCAGATCATAAAGCGGAGCTGATCAAACAGCTCCGTAGCTGCCCCAAGGCAATCGTCGTGTTAGACTATACGTTGTCCGATTTTCAAAGTATAGACGATCTACTATTGCTTCATGATCGCTTTCCTGAAGCAATGTGGTTATTATTCTCGGAGGATTTAAGTTTAGGTTTTCTGCGGCAACTCGTATTGCAGTCGACTGCCTTTAGTGTCGTCATGAAAAATAGCACACGCGAAGAAATCATGACCGCCATACAACACCTCTCACGCAAAGAGCGATTTATCTGTAACTATGTCAGTAACCTGCTTCTGGCCTCCCCTACACCACAACAATCGCCGACTACCCCAACTGGAGGACAACATAACCTAAACGTGCTCACTTCATCAGAAATCAGCATCTTACGTGAAATCAGCTTGGGAAAGACGACCAAAGAAATCGCAGCTCAAAAGAACCTCAGTTTTCATACCATCAACAGCCACCGAAAGAATATTTTCCGAAAGTTGGAAGTCAACAATGTCCACGAGGCTATCAAAAAGGCTATGCGATTGGGTATTATCGATCTAACAGAATATTATATTTAAAACGTAATCTCTCCGCTTCCCAAACAGATCCGGCTCTCTTTATCATAAATCACTCCAAACTGTCCGGATGCAATGCCTTGCAGTTTATCGACAGAAGTGATTTTATATCCGTCGTCGGAACGCGACAGCCGACCTTTAGTAAATTCCGGCGTATGTCTAATCTTAAAGGTGACCTCAACCTCTTCGTTAAGTGCCGCCCAAGGATCGACCGTAATGAAATGAAAATCACGCATCATAAACTCATGTCCATACTGTGTTTCAACACCATAGCCCTTAGAAACGTAGATTAAGTTCTGATCAATATCTTTTTTAATCACAAACCATGGACCACCACTGAGTCCGAGTCCCTTTCTCTGTCCGATGGTATGAAACCAATAGCCACGATGAGTACCTAGTTTCTTTCCGGTTTCCAATTCAATGATTGCTCCTTCTTTTTCACCCAAGAACCGACGAACAAAGTCATTATAGTTGATCTTTCCTAAGAAACAAATCCCCTGACTATCCTTACGGCGCGCACTAGGCAACTGTGCCTTAATGGCTAAATCTCTCACCTCATGTTTCATCAATCCACCGATAGGGAACATGAGTTTTGAGACCTGCAAGGCATCAATCTGAGCTAAGAAGTCGGTCTGGTCTTTGATGGGATCTTTAGCTGTTCCGAGCCATACCCGACCATCCTCCAGCAATGTTCTCGCATAATGTCCGGTTGCCGTGTAATCAAAATCCTTGCCCACGCGTTCTTCGAAGCATCCAAATTTGATCAGCTTATTACACATCACATCCGGATTGGGGGTCAGCCCCTTTCTGATCTTATCAATCGCATAAGTCGCCACATTGTCCCAATATTCTTGATGCAAATCGACAATCTCCAAAGAAAGTCCATATCGCCGAGCCGTAGCTGTAGCCAATTCAATATCTTCTTCCGCAGAACAATCCATATATTCCGCACCATCCATCCCAATCTTTATGTAAAAAAGAGAAGGTTTGTATCCTTGTTCGCAAAGGAGGTGTACGACAACTGAGCTGTCGACACCTCCGGATAATAAAGCTGCAATATTCATTAATATAAAAACTATAAAACTAGACTTATCACTAGATTTCTGTTAAGGTGGTATATCTTTTAAATTTTATTCAAAGCCTGATCAATATCTGCCAATAAATCAGCAATATGTTCTGTACCAATAGATAGACGAACAGTCGCTTGAGTAATGCCTTGTTGACGCATCTCTTCATCATTCAACTGCGAATGGGTTGTCGTTGCCGGATGAATAACAAGCGATTTCACATCTGCTACGTTTGCCAAAAGAGAGAAGATCGACAACTGATCAATAAAGCGATGTGCCTCGGCTTGTCCTCCTTTAACTTCAAAGGTAAAGATCGATCCACCGCCATTGGGGAAATAACGAGTATACACCTCATGATCAGGATGCGACAATAATGAAGGGTGATTCACCCGTTGCACTTTTTGATGGCGACTCAAGAAATCAACCACTTTCAATGCATTTTCCACATGACGTTCCACCCGCAACGATAAGGTCTCGACTCCTTGAAGCAACATAAACGCATTAAATGGGCTGATAGCTGCTCCCATATCACGCAACAAGACCGCACGAATACGTATAATATAAGCCAGAGGACCAACAGCATCAACAAAACGCAATCCGTGGTAACACTCAGCCGGCTCTGTGAACTGCGGAAATTTACCGGATGATTTCCAATCAAACTGACCGGAATCAATGATAACCCCTCCCAACGATGTCCCATGTCCACCAATAAACTTGGTCGCAGAATGCACAACGATATCTGCTCCATGCTCTATCGGACGAATCAAGAAAGGCGTACCAAACGTATTATCAACAATCAACGGGATGTTGTGTCGGTGAGCAATAGCTGCCACCGCAGCCATATCAATCACATTACAATTCGGATTACCAAATGTCTCTATAAAAATGGCTTTTGTACGTGTTGTAACGGCTTCTTCAAAATGGCTCAAATCGGACGGATCAACAAAAGTTGTCGTCACCCCTTGTGTTGGCAAGGTGTGTGCCAATAAATTGTAGGTTCCCCCATAAATAGTCTGTGCAGCCACAATGTGATCGCCGGCACTGACCAAATTTTGAAAGGCATAAGTGATAGCCGCAGCACCAGAAGCCACAGCTAATGCCGCAACTCCACCCTCCAAAGCCGCCATTCGCTTTTCAAAAACATCCTGCGTCGAATTAGTCAGTCGACCATAAATATTACCGGGATCTTGGAGTCCGAAACGTGCAGCAGCATGTGCCGAATCATGGAACACATACGAGGCCGTTTGATAAATAGGTACGGCTCGAGCATCTGTAGCCGGATCGGGAGATTCTTGTCCAACATGAAGTTGTAACGTTTCAAAGTGTAGTTTTTCCTGTTCCATGTTTCTTTAAGAGTTATAAAATTTAGCTATCATTAATTAATAATGCAAAAATACAAGTAAGCATCCAGAGCTAGTCTCACACATAAGAGGTATTTTTATACCACATTTGTGTCAAATGAACAGAAGTATTTCATACATTTGCAACGATTTGCAACGATTAAAACAACAACTCAAATGATTAATCTAAGAAAGATAACGATATATAGCCTGCTGATGGGAGCTTTATTTAACCTCATGTCATGCGGGGTCGACCGTTGGCCGGAATATGCACAAGACATTAAGTTAGGCAATTGGATGGACAGCATTATGCGTAAGAATTATCTCTGGTATGAAGATATGCCATCTTACAACAATGTCAATCTATTTCTTACTCCAAAAGAATTTCTATCTAAAGTTATCTCTAAAAAAGATAATAATATCTCATTCGCCGACAGTATCATCGAAGTTACATTGCCATCATACGGATTTGAATATTCATTAGTTCGAGACGCCAAGAACGACACTGTTTATAACGCTTTGCTAACCTACATTGTTCCAAATTCACCGGCATCAAAGGCCGGATTAAAACGTGGAGAGTGGATCATGAAAGTGAACGACCGCTTCATCAGTCGCAAATATGAAACCCAATTACTTCAAAGCAATGAAGCCCTAACGCTAACTGTGGGTATTTATAAAGAAGTCACCCCGGCTTCTACCGATCCCGAAAAAGCAGCGGTTTATGAGGTCGTAAAAGATCGTGAAGGAGTGGAATTAGGAAATGCCGAATCGGTGATTGAAGAACCTATTTATACTCATCAAATGATCACATTGGCAGATGGGAAGAAAGTTGGTTATCTCATGTACAACAGTTGCACAGCAGGCACCACAGCAGAACCGGAAAAGTACAACAATGAATTAAAAGAAATTGCTAAAACATTTAGTCAGGCCAACATCAACACTTTAATTGTTGACCTCCGTAGAAATCAAGGCGGAAGTCTATCATGTGCGCAACTACTCAGCACCATTCTAGCTCCGACTAGTTACCTCAATAAAGACATGGCTTATCTGAACTATAACAATAAAAATACAGATAGAGACAAAACCTTATTGTTCGATAGCAAGTTATTGGCAAACACCGTTAACCTAAACTTGAATACCATCTTGTTTATAATAAGCAATCAAACGACCGGTGCAGCAGAAACGATTATCAATGGCTTAAATAAGAAAGTCCCTCAGCTCATCACTATTGGTGCCACAACGAAAGGCCAGAACATCGGTACCGAGAAGTTTACCAATACAGAATTTCGTTGGTCTATAAACCCTGCCGTTTGTAAAATCAGTTATGATGCCGATAGAACGCTACTCGGTGGAGTTATCCCAACCTATCCCGTAAGTGAGACGAGCAATTACATACAATATTTGCCTTTTGGAGATATAAACGAAACATTGTTGAACATTGCTATCAAAGTGTTAGAAGGGACTTATCCGCCTCAAACATCATCCGAAGCGAAAACCGAAAATCATCTTAGAGTATTAACTTCTCAAACGCATTCAGTTTTCGCTACCGGACTGAGAGTAGATAACTAGTGTCTGTTACTTGCTCAAAGCAAGTTCATTTCTTAACAGATCTATATTTAAGACACACTCGTTTTCGAAAACAGACTAGTCTTCCGAGACAAACCAGTCTTCGGAAACAGGAATCTCTAGTTGTTCAAAGCAGAAGTGAAGACTTTCCGGAAAAACAAGATCTGATAATCAATCGAATTAGACCAATATGCAGCATTGTGTGTCCCAGGGCGAAGAATAAAATCATGGTCAATTTTTCGTCCGACCAAACGATGATGCAAATCTTTATTCACATTTAAGAAAAAGTCATCTTCACCACAATCAACAATGATTGCCACATCACCATTGGTGATACGATCTAACTGATTAACGACGGTATGTTCATCCCATACCTTACGATTAGCAGCATATTCGCCTAATTGTTTAGCCATCTCCCAATTCAAAGGAAAAGGACGAATATCTACTCCACCACTTGTACTTCCTATAGCCGCAAATAGATCAGAGTGACGCATTCCAATAAATAGAGCACCATGTCCTCCCATACTCAACCCCGTTATGGCACGTCCTTTTTTGTTAGGTATAGTAGAATACGTACGATCAATATAGGTGATCAATTCAGAAGACACAAAGGTCTCATAACGAAAATCCGAATTCTTCGGACTATCCCAATACCAGCTATTTTGGGCATTAGGACAAACAAAAATAAGACCTTTCTCATCGGCTATATTCGGCAAATTAGGTTTAATCTTCATCCAAGAATAAGCATTACCACTATAACCATGTAATAAATAAACCACCGGACAAGACTGTTTATGGTCAATTGCCATATCGGGAACAATAACAAGTGTTTCGATTTTTTTATTCATTGACGGACTTTCAACCATTATCGTATCAACCCTGGCGGCAAACCCCGACACAACTACAAATAATAATAATGCAACTAAACCTAATCTTTTTTGTTTCATAATATTTTGTTTATTGATATATATAAGATTACACGATTCACAAAGATACAATCAATTTCAGTTATCGCCGTAATCAAGTTCCAAATAAATCCATTCATAAAACAAAATGCAGCTCAAATACTTCCCAAAAAGATCTGAACTGCATATCGTTTGTCTGTATATTAATGACTCTATTTTAAAACCTTTTCAAGATAAGGCAAAATGAGATCAACATAACGGATGAAACCAAGATCGGTAAAATGAATACCATCAATTGTAGCCTCTGCATCATCTCCTAACATCTTTTTAGAAGATATCATATAAATATTCTTTTCGCCCTTCTTTTTCAATGAATCAAAGAAACTATTAATGGCCTTATTCTTACGTTGAACCTCCCGTGCTATTCTTTGATCATAATAAGTATGAGTAAATATAGGATCCTCAATAAATATGATAGGTGTGTATGGATGTTTATTCCTTAATATAGTATAGAAATTAACCGCACGTTCATTCATCTGCTCAACCGAAGCGTTTGGGACAAAGTCTAATACAAAAGCATCAGCATCTATTGCAGCCATACAATGAGCAATCTCCAAATCTAAAAAAGCATTACCACTAAAACCAAAATTAATCGTTTCGCGGTTTAAACGACGTCCTATTTGATTCGTTGACGCCATACCAGGACGGGAGGCGCACCCTCCTTGCAAGATGCTCGTCCCATAAAAGACAAGCGGTTTTTTCTTACTAAAAGGATCTGTTTTAGGTTTAGAAATTGATGAGAGCGAATCGACGCCAATCGACAGGGAAGTTATCCCATCATAAAGAGGTAAGTAAAGCATATATTCACGATCCTCCGGAGACATATTCGAAACAATGGTTGCTTGATTAGATTTGCCTGTAGGTCGAGCACTATTGACAAAACGCCACTTGCCTTTCTCCAAACAATATAAATCAAGTCCTTTTATCCCAGTCGGCGTCATATGATTCATGGAATTATTAAAACGAGCCACCCACTTTGCTGAAATGGTGGTAGAATTAGAAGAAAAGCGAATACTCATGCCGGCTGTATTCTGACTAAGTTCCCAAAGTCGCTCACGAATGATAGATTTCAAAGAATCAGGCAATCTTTCATATCTGGTAGATGTTTCACTAACCCCCTTGCCTAATAAAAGAAACTGATCTGCATTATAATATTTAGTTTGGGCATAAACATCATAATGTGACATAAAAAGAAGGATAAAGATTCCGCAAAAAAATATTTTTTTCATCTCTATTTGTAATAACTATAATCTATTATTATAAAAAAAATTAATTATTTCAATCCTATTGCAGTAACTACTAAACGTTGTTTTCCATCAGAAGGTTTAATTGTTTCTTTTCCGTTGACTAACATACAGCTTGAGCCACCTCCGTCAAGATTAATAGCATCAGTACATCCCAATGATTGCATAATCTCAGCGACCTCTGCTGTTGTATATCCAGGAACACTAGGGGTCATGTTACGACCTTCACAAACAAAAAAGATCATCTTTTTATCATTAGTTATCCCAACAGCCGAACGAGGTTGACTGGATGCCGCACTGATTTCTAGAAGTTCCTTATCATAATGATTTTTAATCTCACCATTTTTCAATAAGACAGGGCCTCCACCAATTGCTGTATGAGCATTTATCACCCCACCACCAGCAGGATAAGTCGACGAAGGAACCGGTTTGGGAGTATCGCCGAACTTATTGTCAGATGGTATAGGATATACGTAAGTTGCATCACTAGCCGTATAACTCCATGCCACTTGAAAAGTTCCATCATTCATCAGCCCCAAGAATCCGCGGGTCGGATAATATATTGTGACCCAATCTTTAGAGGCCGTTTGTACATTCGGACAAATGACTTTACCATCCCGACAAACTAAACTTAATGATGAACCATCCCAAAAATAGCCTGCATTCATAATAATGGGTAATGATTCTTGAGCATAAAATTGAGCAGGAGTTTTATAACCTTTACTCTCCCCCAAAACGGAAAAGGAAGCCTTATTCATGTCGGCTATAGCAATGTAAGCCACAGCTTTTTTGCCTTTTAACAGATCAGGAGCTTTATACACACTAAGATAATCTGGCAATTCTCCAAAAGAAGTCTCCGGGATCCACCCTAGCTCTACCACATTAGGGTTCTTATCTTTCTTCTCATCATTCCATTCCCATTCGTGTTCTGTATATTTCTCACCACAAGACGACAAAACACTGACTAAAAGAAAAAATAAAAATACAAAATTAAATCGAGTTGTCTTCATATTATTTTTTTTTAAGGTTATTTATGTACGCCAAAAACATTTTAAACGAGTAAAGATAAAAGTAATGAGTACGGTAAGCAATGTAATAATAACTCCTCGCAAGAAACCCAACCAAGCATTACTTTCTAATAAAGTCAAATAGGCTGATAAACCCGTCAATTTTAAAACTGGCATAACGACCAATTGAGGCGTAACATACGCAATCATTGGATTTTGCCCTGCGTAAACTAAAGGCTTTGTTAGGAAATTCACTTTATAAATGTCACACCATATTGAGAATGCAATCATTGCAATGAAAGCCAAACCAGAAGTCACAAAATAATAACTAAATGTAGCATGATCCTTTCGTATTCCTCCTTCAAAAGCTTCAAAACAGAGTCCCAACAACAGTAAATAAGCTCCAAATGCTAACATTTTCCTCCAATAGATCACATGTTCGTGTTTTCTCTTCAAAAGCCAATAAAGGAGGCCTAGTAAAAGTATAGTGACAACTACATTAAGAACCAAATAACGCATATACAGATTATACACATTAACCAATATAATCGAGATACACAAGAGAGAAATACCACTAAGATAAGTTCTTCCCAAAGACGATGATTCGTCTTTGGGAAGGTGATGTAACCAGTGATACAAATACTCACCCGCAACCGAACCAGTAATAATAATAAATAAATATTTCAAATAATTAAACTGATAAAACCAAGGTAATGGCGAGAACTTAAAAATAAATTCAGCCCATGATCCTTCAGTGTTACTACTTAATAATATAGCCATTAAAAGAGGCAATACAGCTATTCGAGCCCAATTATTCTTAATGGTAAACAAATAAATGATTCCTCCAAAAAGAGCCATGTTTGCTAAAACAAGAATAATGATATTACTATAGGATAAGCTAAACACTCTTCCATTTGCATAAGACACATTGAATAATATCGCTATAGCCAACCCATAAGCCACGACTTTCATTGCGATCTTAACGCTGTTAGGCATTCGATAAGGTATGTTCATAAACATTGGGAACATTAACAAAAAAGCTAATATGGCCAACCACCATGAATAAGCAGTCTCCGGAGAAGACGTCACATGAGGATACATGTGTTGAATGAATATTGCAAAAAATGTGAGTCGTATGGCTCGCAAGAAAATATCCTTCAGTAGATTCAATTTTGAAACCCCATTTCTATATTTATTCCCAATAGAAAAAGGAAAAGAAGCCCCCATGGCAAAAAGGAAAAATGGGAAAACCAGATCAACCCAAGTGATGCCATATATACTTGGATCAAAAATTAAATTAGATCTTGGCCCTACCTGAGCATGATACATCCAACCAGGAAGCACTCCCCAAGCCACTGTACCCGATAGCACCATTAAAATGATAGCGCATCCTCTGAATGCATCCAAAGAATAAGCTCTATTTTTCATATGCAGATGATGATTTTATAGCTTCTTGCAATTCTTTCCACCAACCATTCCGTATAATATGCACAATATCAAAAATCATCACTCCATCAGACGCTTTCAAACTCATCTCGACCGCATTCTTAAATTGTGTGACATCTTGCTTATAATCTTCAACATACAATCCACCGCACACAGGAACTGCCCCTTTCAATAAATATTTTGAATACTGGCATCCTCCCTCTACACAGAGATGTTCTCCAGAAGAAAACTGACTGTCTGTTTCATTTTTATAAATGCCATTGGAAGTGCGATATTCAGCTAGCGTTACATTCCAATAATAATTACCATTTGTATAGAAATCCAAAAGTTCGGCAAAACCATAATTCATGTAGTTTGGAGTAGCCCAAGTAAAGTCTTTACTGACATCATATGTGCGACTCGCCCAATTGACGCCAACCTCAAAATAACTAGGATACCAAGCACCGGTGTAGGCCCCAAATAAACAATTAGGTTTACATGACTTTATAATGTCACGAGCCTCCTTCATAAAATGATAAATAACAGAAGCGCGCCATTCGATCCATTGATGGTAATACGGACCGGCCACTCGATCGAATGATCCTTTATCATTAGGACGCCATTCATAAATATCTTCTGGATATCTAGTCAACTTACGACCGATATATTTCTCAAACATTTTTTTAGATTCCATAGAAAAATCAGCATCAATACAATCGTATCTGGCACGATCAAGAATTATTCCATCAAAAGAATAGTTTGAAGTCACTTCCTTTATAATGTTGAGCTCATAGTTCTGAACGGCCTCTAATCCCGGATTCAAAAAAAGACTGCCCTTATTGGGAATTTCTGTGACAGGAACCAAACCTTTACCTGGAACATAGTTGATGCCTTGCCACTTTTTATGTTTATCGTAAACATACCCTCTCTTAAAAATGCCTTGCCCATCTGAAAAGACATTCAATGCCGCAAAGATCTTCAATGAACGTGCTTGCGCTGCCTCAATAAACGTATTTATAAAATCAAAATCCGGACGATCAAAGCCTTTCCAATTCTTCTTTTGCATGGCATATTTACTTGGATATAAGACTTCGCCACTATTATCCTTAATATCAAGAACCAAGTGAGTTATTCCAATCTCAGCACATTTATCCACATAATAACGAATAGAATCCGGATAGCTAAATCGTTCAAAATTAGCCGAACAATCTAACCACATCACTTTAGGTTTGGACGTCACCTTCGATGGTAATTGTCCTCCTGCTATCATACCGGCTTCAACCTCTTTCCATAGATTTTTCTGTATCACATGAACAATATCAAAAAGCATTAACCCATCCGACTTCTTTAGATTCATCTCAATAGATTTGGTGAGATTAAACGGGTTATTATAAAACTGATCGACTAATACTCCTCCTATAAATTGATTTTGGTTTAAGATCGATCTTAATTTCTCACACGAACCTTCAACGGAATACCACGTTCCTTTATGAGCCTTACTATCTGTCTCATTCCAAACACTCTTATTATTTTTTAGAGCATCTTTAATCGTTATATCTGTATAATAATTACCTGTTGTATAAAGATCCAGAAGCTCTGCATATCCATATTTTTTATACTCTTTAGTTGCCCAATCAAAATCTTGACTTGGATCATAAGTACGACTTGCAAAGTTCACGCCAACCTCATAATAAGATGGATACCATGCACCAGTATAAGTCGCAAAGGATATATTCGGGTTAATAGCCTTTACTTCCCGACGTGCTAAGGCCATAAAATCCGTAATGACTTTAGTGCGCCACTCAATCCATTTCAAGAAATACGCACCACGCTTCACATGAAAAGAATTCTTATTATTGGCATCTCTTTCCCATTCAAAGATATCTTCAGGAAAACGATTCAATGATTGACCAATGTAAGCTTCAAACTTTTTTCTAGACAGTTCTGAAAAATCAGCAGCGATACCATCATAACGTACACGATCAAGCATAATACCATCTAAATCAGTATACTTAGATGAAACTTCTTTTAAAACATTGATTATATGGGTTTGAAAACCTTGATGAGAGGGATTAATCATCGCAGAATATTTCTTTTTTTGGGTCATGATAGAGACAAGACCTTTTTCCGGGTCATATACCATAGAGGCCCATTCCGGATGATCGCTATACGTTTGTCCACGATCATAATAATTGTGTCCTCCAACAAAAACATTAAGAGACGCATGAATTTTTAGACCGAGTTGGTGCCCCTTCTTTATGAAATAACCCAGATAATCAAAATCTGATCGATGATACCCCATCCATTCTTTCATTTTAGGCGCAAACCGACTATCATATAACACCTCACCGGTTATCGGACGAATATCCACAACAGCATGTGTAAAACCTAATGACTTGATTTTATTTAAATAAAAATCAATCGAATCGGGGTGACTAAATCGCTCGAAGTTAGCCTCCGCATCAAACCACATTAAAGCAGGTTTTTGTTTAAGACCTGCCTCTTGAGCCAATAACAGACTATCATTTACAAAAAGTATAATGAAACTAAACAATACTATCTTAATAATTTGTCGCATAACTTATTTTACTTTAACTGAATACGAAAAGGAGCTGTAGGAAGCCCCACATTATTACATAAATTACCTTCTTTATAATTGCGGAAACAGTAGCGAATTTCTGTAGGTGCAGTAATCGAATCATTCCAAACTTCTACCCGTGATGAACCATTAATAATTCTAGCCTTTGCCGGATAAAACGAACCATCCTGACCAGCAATTTCAAAGCCTTCTATATCTTCATTTTCAGGAGTAAGTCCTTCTTCACCAAATTCAAAAGAAAGTTCCACTTTATTTGCTTTTACCTTACAAGAATGATATAATGGACCACAATAACTAATGCCCGATATTCCATAAGTTTTTGCCAATGCCCAAAAAGCAAGTCGTTGACCAATCTTCTTTTTATGCGGAGAATGGATAAACGTTTCGCTACCGGCATCTGTCGTTAGAGCCATTCCAACATTCTTAATCTCTTTCATGCTCTTCAACTGTGACTCTCTAAAAACGGCACGCGTAATCAGATCTTTACCTTCTGCCTGATAAGGTGCTATTTGCACATAATAGACTGGTAGATTAGGCGATCGAAAATCACGACGCCATTGATTGATCCACATTGGAAACAATTTGGAGTATAATTGAGGATTATCGCTGTTAGATTCTCCTTGATACCAAATGACTCCTTTTATTTTGAGATCAATCAATGGATGTATCATCGCATTGTATAAGAGTGTAGGAGTTCCGGCCGGCCACCCAAATTCCTTCTGAGAGATATCGGGAAGCTTTACATCGCAAACGTCCGATAACGTTGCCCTATCCATCCAAGCTTCTATCTTAGAAGCACTCCAAGAGGCATGAATCAAGCCGATAGGAACATCAAGCATCTTTTCAAGCATATCTCCAAAAAAATAAGCCGTAGCACTAAATTCACCCACACTAGAAGGATCATTTAGTTTCCAGCAACCCACCAAAGTATCTTGTGGCATGGTATTAAAAGCACGTTTAACTGTAAAAAGGCGAATTGGACGTTTAGGGCAGGCGGAAGTTATCGTCGACAAAGCATCAGTCACGGGTTGCCCACGAAATCCTTTCACAGGCATCTCCATATTCGATTGACCGGAACAAAGCCATACTTCTCCAATTAAGACATCACTCAACACCGTTTTTTCTTTATCTTTTAATTCGATGGTGTAAGGACCACCGGCATCCGGCGTTTGTACTTTTACACTCCAATGCCCATCGAAATCAGTTTTAACATAATAGGTTTTCTTATCCCATGATGTCTGAACCTTTATTCTAAAATTAGGAATCGCTTTACCCCATATTTTCACTGTTTCATTTCGCTGCAAAACCATTCCGTCTGAAAAGAAGGGAGGTAATACAACCTTAGCTTGCAATTCCAATGAGAAACAAAAAATAATCCAAAAACTTAACCATCGTGCCATATGCATCCATTCTTTTGATTAATTGACTTTTGATTGATAAACCCTACCAAAACGATCCGTTACCCGTATCTCTATTAAAGCTTTCTGATTCTTTATCGGTGCTCGAAACATATGCTCATTCGTCATCGGAGTGATCCACTTGAATTCTAATTTTTCTTTATCTGCACATAATTTCTTAGCTGCAAAATCATGGCCATTAATCCGAGACAAATCACCCATTAAAACTCCATTTTCAAGCCATTCAACCTTCCATTTGACATCCCAATTCCAAACATTCACGATCACGTCGTTAGGATATTCTGTATAACACCCAAGAGGATAGGCCCGAAACTGGTACTCTTTCGGATGCCCGGCACTCTTAAAAAACCAAGTCACATCATTATCATTCACCTCATAAACCCCATAACCTTGAGGAGTCCCATCTAAACAAACATCTCCTTGCCACCAAGTTCCACAGATAGCAGCTGTAATGTGTTCAAACAAACGATCTGAATGTTCTAGATTTCTATTATAATGAGTATGCCCAGAGAGAATATGAGCCCGATAAGGCTTCAATAAGCGATATAACGATTCTGCATTACTCACTCTCCCGGCAATATTAGCATTAGAATATTCAAAAGCAACCTGACCCACTTCTAGTCTAGTCGGAATATGAATAGCTACAAAAATAAGGTGGTCCTTATCAACATACGACAAATCTTTTTCCAACCAAGCCAATTGTCTTTCATCAATATAACCGGCATAGAAATAATCGCGCGACAAGTAAAACACATCATTTAACACAATATAATGGGCTTTCCCTTTATTAAAAGAATAATAAGAAGGACCAAATAACGATTCAAACTTAGTATACGAAGTTTCGTGAGAACGTCCATACAAAGTCATATCATGATTCCCCATGACTCGATAAAAAGGAATATCCAATTGATCTACAGCAGTTATATACGATTCATACAATTCTGGTTTATCTCCAACTAAATCTCCACAATCAATTCCAAACAACTCTCTTTTATTTTCCTTAGCAAACTGTTTGCAATCGCTTAAGATACGTTGATAATCATTTAAATTACCGGATTTGTATAACTGAGGATCAGCATGAACCATCACCGTGTGCTTTCGATCATCCTTCGAATTACGCTCTAATCTAAAGTTATATTTCTTGATTTGACGACGATCAATCGTTTGAAAAAACAACGGCCGACTGTCCCTCCTTTCAGGCAAATATCCAGATGGCGTTGATAAATAAACAAATGAAGCTTTTTCTGTAACGGACAACTGATAATTCCCATTTTGATCTGTTTGAGTAAAGTGAGTTCCATCGGTGACCACAACACTACCCACTCCTTCTTGACCACACATCACACGACCTTCTATCGTTAAACATTGAGCTTGTACATAAATAAATGGCATCATTAATAAAATGATACTATTTATTAGTCGAGCTTTAGTTTTAGAGTCAACCATAAAAGTCATAGGTTTATTTAATTGCAATTTGAATTCCATTTTTAGCATATTGCCATTGGTTTGCTAGTTTTAAATGAATCATGTCGAATAAGAAATATCCATCACACACATCCATACAAGCCTTTACAGAATTTACTATCGCTTGATTCTCTTGTTCTACAGTTGCTTGATTATTAGCATCCCAATTTCCAACATCAGGTCCGCCGGCTACGATTTTACAATCACCTTTTATTTTCTCTTTAGCTAAAGCACAAAAACCTTGCATCGTCCATTCCGTCGTTCCAGTAACCCTTAATGGTGAAGCATAAGCCCCAATCAACATATGATCCATCATATCGGCATATCCATATTTTTTATAATCAGGGGTAGCCCATTTATATTTGGAAGAGGTTTCAAACGCAGGACTTGCCCAATTTACACCAACTTCATAATATGTAGAATACCAACCTCCAACATAAACGCCGAACTTAATTTTAGAATTCACAGACTTCACTGCGTTACGAGCTTTTTCCATAAAGTCATGAATGACTTTAGCTCTAAATTCTAACCATTTAAGTAAATACTTAGGATAGCTCGTAGGCAACCCTGTTGAATTTATAGGTAAAATATCTTCAGGAAAGTTAGAAATAGTCACATTACCTAAATACTGTTGAAACTTCTGACGTGTATAATCCGAAAAATCACTTTGCAAATTTAAGAATCGTCCTCGATCAAGGAAGATGCCATCTAAATCATATTTAGCCAAATCGGTGATTATGCGACACAAATAATTTTGAACCTCTTCATTTACCGGATTAAAGAATTTTGTACTTTCTCCTGTATTCATCACGCTAACAATGCCTTGAGTCGTATTCATTTGTGTTGCCCATGCTTGTTTAGACTGATCACGATACAAAACACCAGTACCACCATTAATCGTATTTCCACCCGCAAATGTATTCATCCCTGCGTGTATCTTTAAACCAATCTTATGTCCCTCATCAATAAAAGCTTGAAGATAATCCCAAGTCGCAGTACGATCTATTTTAGTGTATTGCCCATTAACCCATGCATACATGAATTTCACTTGATCAACCACAGAGGTTTGAAACAACACATCGCCAGTTGTCGGACGTACATCAACAACAACATCAGTAAATCCGGCATCTTTTGCTAAAGCCAAATCTCTTGCAATATTTTCTTTACTATTCGCAAAATCAGGAAAGTTAGCAGCTGCATCAACCCAAATATAGCGAGGTTTATCTGCATTCTTTACGACCTCATCATCATTGTCATCCACCCAATAATTTTTCGAAGGACTGCTACAAGAAAAAAGGATAGATGAAATCACCCCCAATAAACAAAAAATCAATATTTTATTTTTCTTTTTCATACCTCTTCATTTAAAAAGAGACATACCCTATGTCTAAGACATAGGGTATGTCTCATCAATTACTACATATCAATACAATCGTATTGTACACAAACCACATACCCGTTTGTAAACATGAAATACACATATAAATAGTATCCATCAGCAGAAGCTTTAAATGCGACATCGCCAGTTCCGTTGGCATTCTGTTCACCTAAAGCTTTTGCTCCATATACACCAGAATCACAAACTTTAATTTTACTAGTCAATGAATTGCCATTCAAATCGTACAAATAAATACTATCATCACTTCCCCAAGTAAAGCTATTTACAGAATTATGTAATGCGTATGGATTTTTATTAAAGACAATATAATCAGCTGCATTAATAATCCAATTCGAACTAACAGCATCACTAAAGACTTTGGTCGCATTTGTCGTTCCATCATACCATGCGAATTTATATGGTGCTCCATAATAAGCAGCAAAGTAATCACTATTGATATTCTTTGGATCAGTATAAACAATATCGGCATTATTACCAAAATTGGAGATACCGGCTGCTGTAACCATCGTCGGAGTTTGAGAAACAAGACTTCCATCTGTAACTTGCCAGCGTGCAAAATTTCCTGCAGAACCATATACCGGTGCAGTAATAATGGCATTGGTCGTAATATTACCAACAACAGAGATCTTGCGCCCTAAAGCTAAAGTTGTATTATAACTTATGAATGGTTCGACAGTACCATTTACACCTGCAATCTTGTAAATATTGAATGTTGGTCCTGCATTAGGGGTCAAATTAGAAATTAGAATATTATTACCCGCATCAGCTGTAGAATAGAAGTTCACTAAACTTCCTTTGTTAGATCCTAAATCAATATTACCAACAATCGATCCGGTTTTTGCATCAAGATAAAGACTATTTTCAGCACGCGTATTGATTACTAAGAAATTGTCAACAGCAGCAATACCGGTTGTCATATTCTTAGTTGTAATACCTAGATCTACGAGTTTTTTAGCCCAAAGCAATTTCATACTGTTAGGACGAATACCCAATTCTACTTTCTCAGGAATATCTTTCTTTATCGTATACGTAGCCTTGTCTGTACCATTCTGTGCAGTAACGGTTATTGCAAATCCTTCATCATAATTCATCGCTTGTTTAGACGGATCAGGTGAAACTGTCGCTCCATGTGATAAAGTAATGTCTGCTAAAACAGAACCAATATTATCAACGCTGATTAAAGATATCTTCTTATTGTTCTCATCAATAACACCAGTAATCCCAAGTGATGGAATTTCATACTTAGTAATCGTACAAGCACTACTCTTACGGATCTCTGCAACGATCTTATATACAACCTTTTGTTTGGTCTGATCCGTTAAAGTCACATAATTCTCTTTAGAAAGATCCAAGTATAATAATGCAGGTGATAATGATACATTATCATCCAAATTAGCTTTTACTCGCATTCTAGTCAACTTATCCATAGTCATCACATTATTGGATGTTAATGGATAGTTGTATGGAATAACCACTTTTATTATGTGATTATCATAATTAATTTCACTTCCAAAAGTATTCTCATCACTATCATCATCGGGAAAAGAAGCAGTAATACTATTTATTCCGTTTCGCGAAATTGAAGGAGTCAAATCTTCCGGGCTTTGACAAGCCACTGCAAATAAAACAGTGACTGCAATTATTATAAATGACAAACAATAGTGTTTCATTGTATTCTCTTTTTTAAATTTTATTTCCATTCGTCATATTGTTCAATCAGAGAGTTATTCTTCAATTCATCATCAGGTATTGGAAGAACATATAATTTCTTCAAGAACTTACGATCTTGATAATCACAATCAATATACTCATAAGTATTGCCTGTGATTTTCATTCCATGAACGCGATAACCAGTATAAGCCGTATCTGCTAATTTCCAACGTCTCATATCCCAGAATAAATGTCCTTCATAAGCCAATTCGACTTTACGCTCATTCCTGTAATCAGTAAACCAAGCTTCACCAGTGGATGATTTAGGAGGTAAATTCACTCCAACACGTGCGCGCACTTCATTCATTGCAGATTGAGCTTCTCCTATCTTATTTAAACGAAAAGCGGCCTCTGCTTTATTTAAAAGGACCTCAGCATAGCGAATTTCCACCCATGATTGAGTACTTTTTGTACTCTTCACATCAATCAATTTCTCATCCAAAAGTTTTCTTAGAAAATAGCCAGTCGTCGTTTTTCCATATGAATATGGTTGTTCACGATAGGCCATGAATTCTCCATTTGTTCCGTTTACACTACAATCCATCACTCGCCCTTTCCAAGTGGAACCTTTGTAAATAATTGTCGCTTTAAAACGTGGCTCTAATTGATCATAAGGAGGAGGAGTTGAAGTCTTAGTATGCCAAGGTGCCCAATCCATTTTTGTTCCATCCATTTTCTCATAAGATTCAACCATCTCTTGAGTTGGCGTTCCTAACGCTCCATATTCAAAGCCATCACAAAAAGGAACATATGATTGATCAAAGTTATGGTTAGGACCCATTTTAGAATAATCAAACTCTAAAATAGCTTCTTTATTATTGCCCTTACAAGCATCATTATAGCTATCAGTTAATCCATATTGTTTAAGAGCAATCACATTATTCGCTGCATCATAAGCGTCCTGCCAACGCCCAGCATAAAGCATAGCACGAGATTTCAAGGCATAAGCCGCTCCTTTAGTGACTCTGTTTTTATGATCAGCATTCCACGTTTCCGGTAAATACTTTGCAGCAAAGTCCAAATCGCTCGCAATAAGTTCCCAGGTTTCTTCTGCACTACTCCGTGCTTTATTATTGGTGACACTCAAATCGGTATATAGAATAACCCCTCCATGTCTCTTAGCTAATTGGAAATAGACAAATGCCCTAAAAAAACGAGCTTGTGCTTCCCATACAGCATTTTTCTCTTCAGAAAAAGCTGAGTATTTTTTTTGAAGCTCCATAAACTGATTGATTCTGCGAATATTTCCATAAGCTGTACCCCAAACGCTATACAAACATCCTGCAGATGTTATAGCCTCTGGATTCATCACATAATTATTTGGATGTCCAGCTTTATGCCCCAATGCATATGAACCATATTTAAATGTTTCGGTTAAACTTTCAGTAAAGCTACCACCAAACTGGTAATCTCCAAACTGCCCATACTTATGTAGATAAGTATAAAATCCATTTATATACAGGTTAATGCTAGATTCATCTCTCCAAATAATTTCATCACTAACAGTATCGGTTTGATTTATATGATCAAGCCAATCATTACAAGATGTAAGTGTCAACATGATCGTTATTGCAGATACAAAATGATATAATATTTTTTTCATACTATTTTATTTTAAAATGACAATTTAACACCTAAAGAGAATGTTCTTTGTTGAGGATAGTATCCATTGTTAACTGCTGGGGATTCCGGATCAATATTATACTTACTTAATCCACTAAGAGTAAATAGATTATATCCTTCAACGTAAATTCTAAGACCGTCTACTCCTAATGGATTTAACAATCTCTTTGGTAAGTTGTACCCTATTTGAGCTGTTTTCATGCGCAAATAGTCTCCATTTCTATACCAGAAAGTTGAAGAATAGGCATTATTCGAACTTACGGTAACTAGAGATAAGCGAGGAAATTCAGCCCCTTTATTCTCAGGAGTCCAAGAATTCTCTACTAAATATTCCGGAGAGTTTCCACCATGGTAGAATGGTTTTGTGTAAGCCGTATTATCCATTACACCTTGAGATCCGCTAGAAGTATAAATACCCGTCAACGCGATATCGTGTCCTAGCCCCCAAGAAAATAGCACGTCAAAATCAAAACCTTTCCAATTTCCAAATAGATTCAAAGATCCCGAATGTTTTGGAGTAGAACTCTTGCCAACATATCCTCTATCTTGAGCATACGAAATCACACCATCACCATTTCTATCCACATATTTAATATATCCTGGAAGAACAGACGATCCTTGTATAGTTGCAGAATTGGCAATGTCTTCCTCACTTTGAAATAAACCTTGATCTAAAAACCCAATTTTTGCACCTATTTGTTTTCCTGTAACTTTTAAGTAATCTGGAGCATTTTCAGCATCACCAACATATTTTAGCCATCTACCATAAGAATAAGACCAAATTAGTTTCGCGCCATATGAGAAATCTCGGATACTATTATGATGTGTAAAAGTCAAATCAAATCCTTTATAATCAACTTTATTAACATTGCCTGAATTGTAATAGTATCCTCCCATAGAAGGAGCATATGAGCCTGTTACAGTTGAAATCTTATCATATTCATATTTATAAAATAAATCAAATTCAAGACCAAGCAATCCATTCCACAATGTAGCATCAAAACCAAAGTTATAATTCATACATTCAGCCCATTTCAATGTAGGATTACCTAAAACATCAGCATAAACCATACTTTGGCTCTCCCCACCGATGATTACTGCATTGTTTTGAATCTTCATCGTATTTGTCCATTGAAAAGCACTAAGGCCTAAACTTGAAGCGGTTTTACCAACTCCACCTCTAATTTTTAGATTATTAACCCAAGACCAATTAAACCACTTCTCATTATTCATTCTCCATCCTAACGATAAACCGGGCAATGTAACCCAGCGCTTATTCATTCCCCCGAACAAATAACTACCGTCACGACGGATAGAAGCTTCTAGCAAATATTTATCATCATAAGAATAATTCAGACGACCAATAAATCCACCAACACGCGTATGACCGCTATATCCACCAATAGTAGGTTGTTTCTCTTGCCCATTTCCTGTCTGATTTGTGATGTGTCCCAATTCATCAAGTTGAATAAAATCCAATCCAGAGCCAGCAGCACTTAATGCATTGCTCTTATTCTCACGGATCTCCATTAAAACCATTGCATTGACAGCATGTTTCCCGAACTTATGATCATAATAAGCACCGGTTTGAGTCGTAAAATCATAAGCTCTAGATCCAGATTCACTGAGATTTATATTATTTCCTGCAGCATCATTTCCTAAATAATAAGTCAGTTCTTTTGTATTTGCATTAGGCAAATTCATAACCATTGCTTTAAATGGAATAGACAACGATTTCGTGAAATTATAAGTTAAATCATAAGCACCTTGAAACTTAAAACTCAAGCCTTTTAACCAAGGAGCATCATATTTTAAACTAAATGTAGACTGAAAATATGCTCGATGTGATTTAGCATATCCAGACTCATTAATAGCGCCCAAGGGGTTTACAGGTGATGATGCAGTAGGAGTAGATACAAAATAAGTTTTACCATCTTTTTCCATTGTTTCAGGAGCATAAGGTAATGCACGGATAATTTGCTGAGGGACATTTAACCAATCATTAGGATTAGCAGAATAACGTGGCGCATTACGGGTCTCAACACGACCAGACACCCCCAATTCGAAAGTTAAGTTTTTAGTCAATTTTGCATCAATATTCGAACGTAAATTCAATCTATCAAAATCAAAATTATCTATATTACCCTTTTCATTGTAATAACCCAATGAAGCAAAAAAATGGACCTTCTCACCACCACCCATTGCTGAAACATTATGATGTTGCTTAAAACCAGTACCGAACACTTTATCATACCAATTTGTATTACCCCATCCATTGGTTCCGTTACGCATATTCTCAACCATTTCAGAGGTGAATACCTCAGAATCACCATCCATATTGCGGGCTTTATTATACCAATAAGCATAACCCGGGCCATCAAGCCATTTTTGTTGATTAGCATTTTGACTAATACCTGTCATGCCAGTATACGAAATCGTAAGTTTCTCATTTTTGCCTCTTTTCGTTGTTACAATAAATGCAGCACTAGCATCCAAACCATATACAGCAACCGCCGAAGCATCCTTAAGGACAGAGACCGATTCAATCTCATTTGGATCAATATTGTTAAAATCGGCAGCCGTTCTCCTAATACCATCAATAACATAAATTGCACCATCTTGACCACGCACTTTTAAAGCTGCGTCATCCGATCCGGGTTGTCCACTCGCTTGCACCGCGGAGATACCTGCGACACGTGATCCAACAATATTACTGACACTCATCGTTGGAGCTTTTAAAATATCTTTGTCAGAGACTGTTGACACTGCTCCGGTAATACTTGCACGTTTTTGCGTACCATAACCTACAACAACAACTTCATCCAAAGAAGCGACGTCATCTTTCATTGTCACATCAATTCGACTTCGACCAGCCACTTTAACTTCTTGGGGTAACATCCCAACATACGAAAAATTAAGTACATCTTTAGATGATGCATTAATAAGATAATGTCCATCCACATTGGTGATAGTCCCATTACCTGTGCCTTTCACAACGACACTCACTCCAGGCAATGGCTGCCCAGTGCCGTCAATCACTGTACCTTTCACTGCATTTTGAGCGTATCCATTGGCAGAACACATCACTAATGCAAGTAGCAAAAAATAAAACACTTTTGCTATCTGAGGCTTTAGGAGCCTCGACTTTGAATCAGTCATAAGATATTGATTTTAAGATTAATGAATTGATAAATAAAATCTTTAACTGTTTTTATTTAAAGTTTATATCAACAAATGTTATTATAGGATTTCAAAAGAGTTCAATCCTAAATTATAAAGTCCGTCAGATTTTGATTTTAAAGTGTTCACAATACCGATTGTATAAATGTCCAGCTTGCAAATAAGCAGAATTAGGACTCATAAAGTGAGAAAACTCAAAAGTGATGGCATTCTCCATACCTGCTTTACGAGCAGCCTCAAGTTTAAGTAATAATTTATCCCATTTAATCGGTAAGAAACGAATAGGCATATCTCGATCAAAAGATTCCAGATTAGTCCAACAACGCATATTATATTTATCTGCAAGAGCCTTATTGACTACGAGATAATCATATAATTCATGGTAATCGACTTGTCCATCCTGAAAAGCTAAAATATCGACTGCACCTTGAACATTACTTAAGATCTCATCCCACTCTTCTTGGTGCTCTCTCACCGATAAAGCTTTGTCGCCAGACATAACCTGATCTGTCTTAACACCGTGAATATAGGGAGAGATTAAAGTCGTCAGGTTGTTTGATACTGCTTTTGCATGCTTACCAACCTCTGCATAAATCTTAGACATATTTTTGGTTCTTCGGCTAATTTCTTGAGACAAATACCAGCCTTGGAAAGATTTGTGGTGACCATATTTAGCCCAAACCTCATCAATTAATCGCATATTCAAATCAATCTCTTTCTGAAACAATCCCTCCTGCCAATATTTGCCGGAGTCGTACATTCCAAAATAAAAATTGAGTTTATATTTATCGGCCAAAGTCAAGAACATCTCAACCAAATCCACAGGCGGATAATAGACATCTTCTGTTTTCAATAAAGATTGATAAGGAGCAGAGATCCACTTTCCTAATCCCGCACGAATCAAAACCACCGTATTGATTCCCATCTTTTTCATCGCTTTGAAATCTTGGTCCCACTCTTTTACTCCCCAGTTTTGATGAGGAATATCCCAACTTACTTCATCTAGGAATGTCGCTTTAATAGGCATCCCTTTCATTATATCAGGAGTATAGAATGAAGCGTTATCCTCCAATAAGCCTTCATTTTCATTAGAATAAAAGCTATGCTCCGGTAAAGCGAAAAGTTTATTTCCAACTAATAACGAGCAAGCCGCTAAAGCTCCTTTTAAAAAATTACGTCTTTCGTTTTTCATAGTTTATATCTCATTTCTTTTGAATTTCCTCTAAAACTTTCCAGCATTGATATAATCCTCTTGGCACATGGAAACATCCTTTCCATTTACCACCTTTCAAAGGCAACAAGACCTCCCCTTGTCTATTCAAATAGCCAAACCATTCAGGATACTGTTCGTCTTTAAAATGATTCCAGACGTAATCATGCACTTTCTCAAACCACACTAAACAATTCTCATCGCCGGTCAACTGATATCCTTTCAAAAGAGAGATTAACGTTTCAATATGAACCCACCATAGCTTTTGGTCCCATTCCAACTGCTGAGTCGGATGTCCTAGACGATCCATGAAGTAGTAGATTCCACCATACTCCTTATCCCAACCATATTCAATCATCTTTATGGTGATATCCTTAGCTTTTTCAATAAGATCCGGACGGTTCAGACGTTTTCCTAGATCCATGATAAACCACATTGCTTCGATAGAATGACCCGGATTGACCAGTCGTCCATCAAAACTATCCGATAGTTCACCGGAGTCAGTTACATTTTCAATGATAATACCTCCTAAATCTGGACGATAGAACACATCCATAACCTCATGAATACAAACTTCCATTGTTTCTTTCAAGAAATCTTCATCAAGTAAGTGCTCTATTTCCAAGGCTAGATTGCAAAGAATCATAGGCAACGCAAAGTTTTTCAACTGTCGCGTTCCCGGATAAATTTTATTCCATTTACCCTTGGGATTATCCACTTTTGATAATATGATCTCAAATGTCTTTTTAGCAATCTCCGCGTACTCTTGATTTCCGGTCGCAAGACTTAGCTGTCCAAAAGCCATGGTAGCAAAAGTGTAAGAAAAGATATTGTAAGGTTCAACCAAAGGTTTTCCTGTACGGTCTAGAGAGAAATACCAATTATATTGTCCATCGTGACCATATTTTTTTAAGAATTCTCCACCTTGAATGGCACAATCCAGCCATTCTTTCCGCTTCTCGACTTGATTATAAAGCATTGAGAACATCCAAACTTCTCGCCCTTGAAGCCATATAAACTTATCGGTATCAAAGACTTCTCCTTGACGATCTAAACAAGTAAAATAACCTCCAAACTCTTTATCTTGAGAATTTTCAAGCCAAAAGGGAAGGACATTTTGAAATAATTCATCCCGGTATTGTTCTGATAACTTTTTTAAATCCATATTTGTGTTAAATTAATTAAGATCATTTTTTTCTATTTCGAATCGCTCCAATAACGTTCTATCTCTTCTAAGGACTTTCCGGTCGTTTCCGGAACAAGTTTCCAAACAATAAGCATATAAGGCACACACATCACAGCAAACAAGAAGAATGTTCCGGCAGGGGTTAAATTTTGGAGCATCCATGGAGTAAGCTGACCAATAAGATAGGTACCGATCCACAAAGCAAAACCTGCGATAGACATAGCTAGTCCACGCACGCGGGTTGGATACATTTCAGAAAGGAGTACAAAAACGACTGCGCAAATAGATACGGCACAGCAAAAAATGTAAAACAAGAAGAAAATCAATAAAAACAAACTAGAGATACCATAGCCTTCTCCGAAAATGAAATAACAGCCAATCAATAACAAGGCTATAATCATACCGGAAACACCATAATAGACCAATTTCTTTCTTCCGACTTTATCAATAATAACTAGTGCAAGTACGGTAGTCAAGGTATTTACAAGTCCGACAAGAACCTGATAATACAACGAATCGCCTCCGGACAACCCGGCTTCTTCAAAAATGGAAGGACCATAATACAATACGGCATTTACGCCCATAAACTGCCCTAAAATAGCAATACAGACTCCAATGATCACAGCCTTCAATATACCCGGTTGAATGAGGAGTTTCCATTCAGATTTAGTTTCAACCGATAAGACAGATTTTGTCTCATTCAGCTGATCAGTCGCCCGTTCCGTCGATCGATAGATTCTTTTTAGGATATCCATTGCAGAAGTCTCTTGATGTTGTACAATCAACCAACGAGGACTCTCAGGAATAAAAAAGATAATAACTAAAAAGGAAAGTGCAGGCAATGCCTCCATTCCTAGCATTCCTCGCCAAACTTCAGAGACAAAGATCTTGTTGATCCAAGTTGCATGAAGCACACTACCGCTTTCAGAAAAATTCAATAATTGGAAATTGACTAAGTATGCCCCTAAAAAGCCGACAGTAACGGCCAATTGATACAAAGAGACTAAACGTCCACGATATTTGGCAACAGCAACTTCCGATATATACAAAGGCGAGATGATGGATACTACACCGATGCCTACCCCACCAATAATTCTATAGACCACCAATTGATCAAAATTAGCACTTAATGCGCAACCAATGGCCGAGATAGAAAAGAGTACAGCCGAAATAATCATCGTACGTTTTCGACCGATTTTATCACTCAATATACCGGCAAAAAGAACACCGGTTATAGACCCGACCAAAGCACAACCAACATACCAACCTTGTTGCAACGTATCTAGTTGAAACAACTGCGTCACCTGAGCAATCGTTCCCGATATCACAGCAGTATCATAACCAAATAAAAAGCCACCGATAGCAGCGACTACCGATAGAAAAATCAGATAGCCTATATTCAAATTCGATTTCATACACCTTATTTTATTTGGAAATACTCTCTATATCTATCGTACAAATGTCCGGCCTGCAGATAAGCCGATTGTGGACTCATGAAATGCGAAAATTCGAATGTAATCGCTTTATCATATCCGGCTCTCTTGGCTGCTTCTAACTTCAGACGCAGTTTATCGAATTTTATAGGGAAAAAGCGGATAGGCATATCACGATCAAAAGACTCTGCATTTGTCCAACATTCCATGCCATATTTATCAGCCAACTTCTTGTTGACTGTGAAAAAAGCATCCAATTCATCATAATCAATATGCCCATCTTGAAAAGCACAAGCATCTACAACATCATGAATTCCATCGAAAATCTCGTTCCATTCTCTTTCATGTTCTTGAACCGATACAACATCCTCCTTGGCCAATTTATCCGTTCCCATAATGGCTTTCTTTCCATCAATCCATGGAGATATAAAGGTGGGTAATCCATTAGACACCTCTTTACATTGTTTTCCCATAGCATGAAAAGCATCGATTGCTCCTTTAGTCTGGCGACTAATCTCTCCACTGATGTACCAACCTCCAAAGCTCTTATACTTTTCACCATACATTTTCCAGACCTCATCAATCACATATTTATTATCTTCAATTTCCCAGCTTAAATTGCCTGTATCCCAATAACGTCCGGAATCATATAACCCAAAATAAAATTTCATATTATATTTCTCTGCCAAACGTAAATACATATCAACCAAATCGACAGAAGGCATATAACACCCTTTATTCAAAAGATACTTCGAAGGATAAGTGATGAATTTCCGATAACCGGAACGAATCATGATCACGGTATCTATACCGATCCGTTTCATATGTTGAAAATCCAGATCCCATTCCTTTTCTCCCCAATTTTGATGAGGAATATCGTGAGAAATCTCATCTAGAAAAGTACCCGTAATCTTTAAACCATTATTAGGAGGTACAATCAATTTATTGTGGATCGTCTCTTTACTCTCCATTGAAAAAAAACCTTCGTTGTATTCTTCAGCCTTCAGCAGCGTAGAAGCTGATATAGCCGATGCACCCGCAAGTGTCACTTTCTTTAAAAAATCACGGCGATTATTTGTTTCCATAGTTTATTTTGATGTTTCTAGTTCTAGTAGTCGATTTATGATTAACTTATTGAATGAATTGTCCTTTTATGCCGATAGGTTTTCGATTAAACGGATCTAAATAATGATCAATCAACACCGCCATTTCACCTCTTAAAATCGGCCGACTAAGATCGAAATCTTTTAATTCATATTTTTCCCAGATGGCTTTCAGCGAACTCTTCATCTTTACTCCTTCATGAAGAGCAATTTGAGCAACCAAATCCCTTGCCTCACTGATTGTAATCGTCTGCCCTCTTTTGTTATATAGCCATTTTTTAGCTGTAGGATAAATTTCAAAAAGTCCATCCAACTCATTAGTTATCAAAACGGTATCACTTCTAAGCCAAGTTTGATTCGACCATTCCACATTCCGTCCTACTCCCTTCAATATTCCTGTTGATCCTATACGTTGATAACTTTTAAACTTAACATCGCTTACCGCAACATCTAAGTAAGGCAACAAATACCCCTTAGCGTCCAAGATGGCATTCTGAACCTTTCTAACCTCAACGTTTCTAATCTTCTTACGATCTTTTATAGCAATAGCCGCTAAAGCACCTGCTGCCTGACCGATCTGAAGCACAACCGGTTGTAATCGAGTGGTTCCATTCACAATATTCGAAACAGAGATCGATTTTTCCGCGACAATAAGTCCTTCAATACCTTTTGGAATTAAAGTACCCAAAGGCAAACCATAAGATGGAATAGGATGAAAATATAAGTTCGGCAATTCTTCATAACCTTGATAACGAGTATGATGATGATCCACAGGGTAATCACCGACAGCAATGCAAGTCCGATATAATGGATCAGACTGATCATAAGGATGAGTCAAGTGGTTCAAATCAAATCGGACCAATCCATGAATTCTTCGGGATTCCCGATGATAAGGGATAAAAGGCAATTTATCGGCTGTTGGATATTCATCGTCAGCCAATCCCAAAGTATTATATCCTAACTCTTTTTGGATGAAATAAACAAAACACAGCGTATGATGTTTAGCCTTTTCTAAGGCTTTCTCCCGATCATCAGCATTCATTTCAATGAGATTAACATAATAATCATTACCTTCTATCGGCCAGTTAATCATATATTTATGATTAGGCAATCGCCCATATTTTAGCATCATATCTTTTGACCAAACACGATCTGGTTCTTTTGGAGTAATACACATTGGATTAGCGCAAGCACAAGCAAATACCGACGGATTGTATCCTTCCGGCTTAGGAATCGTTACATCTTTTCCATAATCTTTAAGTACAGCCACATAAGTCAGATCCTGTACAATGGTATTAGATTTCTGCGGCGCAATATCCTCTTTAGTCAGATTTCGACTTTCCATACCAATATCGTACTTCACCCCACATTGTTTGGCTACATCTCCCAATTCTGTTGCATCAATTAGAATTTTGGCATGAATCGTTTTCAAGGTCTCATGGTTATACCTAATCTT
The DNA here is from genome assembly GCF_058683585.1 of Bacteroides sp. QWL-09. Lineage (NCBI taxonomy): Bacteria > Pseudomonadati > Bacteroidota > Bacteroidia > Bacteroidales > Bacteroidaceae > Bacteroides > Bacteroides sp. QWL-09. Next base: position 1,523,475 of record NZ_CM178748.1, read on the forward strand.
AACCATCCACCCTGAATTCTTTTTTGAGATTTGTTCTACACTTGAATTAAGCCATAATTGAAGATACTTTTCACTAGAAACCATTTTTTGAAAAAGACGATGACCCACAGAAGGTTCGAAAAGCACATGGCTTACCCAGCCTGTTTTCAAAGAATCTAACCCACCATAATAATCCGCTAACTGTGATTTAAACTCTCCCCAAATACCTCCAGGCAGATTATAATTTCCATCAATTGCACTCACTCCGGCAGAAGTCAACATACCACCTAACCAAGGGGTATCCTCAATAATCAATGTTTCAACCCCCATTCTAGATAATTGTATACCGGCAGACACTCCACTAGCTCCACCACCAACAACAAGAACATCGACCTTGTTTTGCCCAAACATAAGATTTAAAACGCTAAATAATCCTAGAAGAAAAATAAACGATCGTTTTTTCATAATAAAGTTAACATAACAGTGGTACAAAATATCACAGCGCAAATATAAAGATATTATTTTATTTTCAAAACATTAATTAATAAAATATTTAATTAAGTAAGCAATATATAAAAATATAATATAATAAGCGATCAGTCTACAAGAAGCGATCACAAAATATCACTTTAATCAAAATAAATAACAAAATATAATTATATATTATTATATATCAGATAAATAAAATAAAAACAAAAAAAATACATTTTTATTAATAATAAAATAGTTTAATAACAAATGACTATATTATAAAAAAGTTTCATATTAAAATAGCCCAAATAAGACTATGATTAATATATTTTTTTAATTATATTTGCATACATAAAAAAATAACACAGAAGAAATGAATCAGCAATTTTTAAAAGAAATTGAAGTTGGCTCCAAAAGCGCCATCGTCAAAAAGCGTATACTAACACATTATATATATAATGGTAGTTCTACGATCCCAGAACTTTCAAAAGAACTAGATCTGAGTATTCCGACAGTGACTAAGTTTATAGGAGAAATGTGTGAGGAAGGATTCATAAACGATCATGGCAAACTTGAAACAGGCGGAGGACGTCATCCTATATTATATGGTCTAAACCCAGAATCCGGATACTTCATCGGAGTAGATATCAAACGGTTCTCTATGAATATCGGTTTGATCAATTTCAAGGGCGACATGGTTGAACTTAAAATGAATGCCCCTTACAAACTCGAAAACTCCGTAGACGGATTAAACGATTTATGCAAAACGATCACCGCCTTTGTCGATAAGTTATCTATTGATAAAGACAAAATACTAAACATCAACATCAATCTATCTGGGCGGGTCAACCCTGAATCCGGTTACAGCTTTAGTTTATTCAATTTCGAAGAACGTCCACTAGCAGAGATTCTAACAGAAAAGATCGGTTATAAAGTAACCATTGATAACGACACTCGCGCTATGACATACGGAGAATATATGCGTGGTGGAGTAAAAGGTGAGAAAAACATCCTATTTGTCAACATCAGCTGGGGACTTGGAATAGGAATCATCATTGATGGAAAGATCTATAATGGCAAATCAGGATTCTCCGGAGAGTTTGGACACATCAGTAGTTTCGATAATGAAATCATCTGTCACTGCGGGAAAAAAGGCTGTCTAGAGACCGAAGCTTCCGGCTCAGCTTTACATCGCATTCTTTTAGAAAGGATTAAGAATGGAGAAAATTCCATCTTATCTAATCGAGTAACCTCAGGTCACAACACCATCACATTAGAGGAAATCGTTTCCGCCGTCAACAAAGAGGATTTGTTGTGTATAGAGATCGTTGAAGAAATCGGTCAAAAGTTAGGCAAACAGATCGCCGGATTGATCAACCTCTTTAATCCGGAGCTCGTTGTCATCGGAGGTATCCTATCTCTAACAGAGGAATACATCACCCAACCCATAAAGACAGCTGTACGTAAATATTCTCTAAACCTCGTGAATAAAGATTCAGCAATCATCACTTCCAAACTAAAAGATAAAGCAGGTATCATAGGAGCATGCATGATTGCCCGAAGCCGTATGTTCGAAATTTAATCCAAGAAGCAAAGCAAGAACCACACAGAATCCATCCCCCGTTCTGGGTTCTTTCTTCTCTTTTCAGACATAGATCAACCAAAACCCAATTTCTATTCAAAAAAAACAAAAAAAGTCATCTCATCAGAAAAAATAACTCTATTTTTGTTGACACTAGAACAACCTAGAAAATCAATAAAAAAAGACCAGAATGAGAACCTTTTTTTTACCTTGCCTATTTGTTATATTATTCTCATCGTGTGCATCCAAAACATTATACGACTGGGGAGACTACAGTAAAACCTCTTACAATTACTACAAACAGCAGACAAAAGAGTCGGAAGAAGCATTAATCTCGACCTACCTATATATGATAAACGGAATTAACAAGAAAACACCAAAAGTTCCTCCAGGAGCTTATTGTGAATATGGTTACTTCTTAATACAAAAAGGCTATCGAGAAAAAGGCATTGAATGCTTTAAGAGAGAGAAAAAAAATTATCCGGAATCTACTGTTTTCATGGACTACCTTATTAAACACTTCTCGGAATGAAAAAGACAGGCATCCTATTATTATCATCCATTATGATCTTAGCGACCTCATGCTATACAGTCAACTACAGCCAGTCGAAGATCTGCGACACATCAAACGTTGATTACGCCAACGACATAGAAGATGAAAATCCAGGTAGCATTCTAATCATGCCTCCAATCAACCGTACAGTCAATGTGGAACTCAAACAAATCTTCTACACCACCTTAGCAATGCCACTTGCCGAGAAAGGTTATTATGTCATTTCTCCTTTCACCTCACTCGATCTTCTCAAGAGTAATAGTGCATACGACAGCGAGCTTTTCATCCAAGAAGACCTCTCTCAGTTTAGAAAAATATTCGGTACAGATGCCATACTATTCACGATCATTAACGAGTACAGCAAATCGGCTATTGCAGGCAACGTAACCGTTAACGTCGACTACATTATCAGATCGGCCAAGACCAATAAAACTCTTTTCCACCATCAAGGAGAAATCTCCTTCGACAGTAGCTTCTATAACGAGAAGCAAAATCTTGAAGAACTTCTCGTTGCTGCCATTTTCACCACAGTCAATTCATCGATGGTAAAAAAGTTCAATTCGATACACGAATGCAACAAAAGAGTCATCGACAATCTGCCGGACGGTCCACATTTAAGAAAAAAACAGCATAAAAACGAAACAGAATCAAGCACAGTCTCCGACTTTCCTTCCTAAACAGTTCTTAGACTATTTTCACTAAACATATTACAAAATGATTAAAAATTTATCACTAGTTTTAAGTGCAGTATTACTTTTATTCTGCTCCAAACTATCCGCACAACAACATGTTGAGAACGGTAAATTAATTGCGTACGATCAATTTCAATCTCAACTAATCAAACCTAGAAATGTCGCTGTTTGGCTTCCTGAAAATTACGACAGTAACAAAAAGTACAGTGTACTTTATATGCACGACGGACAAATGCTTTTTGATGCCAACAGCACGTGGAACAAACAAGAATGGAAAGCGGACGAAATTACCTCTCAACTACAAGCTCAAAAAGAGATCAACGATTGCATTATTGTTGGTATATGGAATATTACCGAAGATCGTTTTTACGATTACTTTCCACAAAAGGCCTTAAGCTACATTTCTAAAGATAAGCTCAAGACATTCGCAAAAACCTTCGAGATGAAGCGGTTTAACGCCGATAACTATCTAAAATTTCTGGTTACCGAACTCAAACCATTCATCGACCAACACTATGCCACATATACCGATTCCTCACATACCTACATCATGGGATCAAGCATGGGAGGACTAATCTCCCTCTATGCCATCTGTGAGTATCCTCAAATATTCAGCAAAGCAGCTTGTTTGTCCATACACAGTCCGATGGTAACGACAGCTTTAATGAATCAAGTCGACGACAACGCTTTCGCTCCGGCTTTTTGTGACTACTTGAACCAACATCTTCCTCAAGCAAATTCCTGCGCTATCTATATGGATTACGGAAACAAGACACTAGACGCGCTGTATACACCTTACCAAAACAAGATTGATGAAATCTTTTGGAACAAAGGATGGAGAAAGCCTTATTGGACCACCAATTATTATCCGGGAGCAGCACATACGGAAATCGACTGGGCTAACCGCTTGGCTATTCCGCTGCGTTTCTTACTTGGAAAATAACAGACCAATACTTATCTACAGAAAACCGCTTTTTTAACAAAATGCTCCTATTAGGAGCATTTTCGAGAAATAGACCTCTCTAGACAATCGCCATTTAAAAGAGTTGTATGAACAATAGCCCCAGAACAATCGCCACAACAGTCGACACCAACCCGGGCATCATAAACGAATGATTAAGAACATAACGTCCAATTTTAGTCGTTCCCGTCCGGTCAAAGTTGATCGCTGCCACCACAGTTGGATAATTCGGAATAAAAAAGTAACCGTTGACTGCCGGAAACAAAGCGATCAAAATATAAGGAGAGATACCCAATGCAATTCCCAAAGGCATCAATGCTCGAACAGTGGCCGCCTGACTATATAACAAGATTGACATGATAAACAAAGCGATACCAAACAGCCATGGCATCTGACGCACAACCCCCTCAATAGAAAGCGTCAACTGCGCAATATTGCCTTGAAGGAACGTATCTCCCATCCAAGCAATGCCGAAAATAGCAATAACCGCTTGCATACCGGCTGGAAAAACAGAACCTTGTATAGCCTTCACACCATTTGTTCGAGTCACCAATAAGATGATAGCTGCAGCCGACAACATCACCATTTCGATGATAGACGACATCCCCAAGACGACAGATTGCCCATTAATGATGAAACTTGGTCGCAACCCATCGAAGGATCCAAAGAAGACAATTAACAGCGTGGCTAACACAAACACTACCACAGAAAGTACAGCCGAAAAACTTTTTTCTGGCGACAATTGGGTTTTGGCAGAAGGCGCATCAAACAACCCTTTACTCAACCGCTTCTGATACTCTGGATCATCGACCAACTCCTTCCCTACACGCATAGAGAACAAAGCGGCCACCAGTACGCCGATGATCGTAGCTGGAATCGTTATTTTAAGAATGTCGAACAGCGAAATCTGATAGCCACTCAACATCCCTAAGAGAGCTACTGTAGCCGCCGATATTGGACTAGCCGTAATAGCTTGTTGCGAAGCAATCACAGCAATACCCAATGGACGCTCGGGGCGGATCTTTGTTTCGGTAGCTACTTCCGCAATCACCGGTAAGATCGAATAAGCCACATGTCCCGTCCCGGCCACAAACGTAAATAGATAAGTCACCAACGGACTAAGCAACGTAACATGCGAAGGATTCTTGCGCAACAAACGTTCAGCTTGCTTGACCATATAATCCAAGCCTCCGGCCGCCTGCATACACGAAGCCGCCGAAATCACAGCAACGATCATCAACATCACATCAATAGGAGGTGCCGTCGGTTGCAAGCCAAAGCCAAAAGTCAGCACAGCTAGTCCGAGTCCCCCCATCACTCCAAGCCCTATTCCTCCTAAACGAGCACCGACAACGATGGCCGTCAACACAAAAAGCAACTGTAATATCATATTATATCGCGTTTAATAATGTCGTTTTCCTACATAAAATACCGAGCGTCGACCGAAACTGCAAGTAATCCACCCATTATTGAATAAAAAAATCAAATCATAGATGGCAATCTTTTTCAAAACACTCTTCAAAGTAACATACTCATTACTTGAATTCCTTTATATTCCTCTAAATAAGCATTTAACATCTCAAGCCATTGGTCAATAGAACTTTAATTTTCAAAAGCCTAATAAAACAAGTTTTTATCTGCCCGTTCCAAATTTATCTCAAGATTATTTTTTCTCCTCAACATCTTCGATAACTAGACACAAGTATTATTAAACTATACCGACTCCGCACGCGTCTGTTTAGGATTCGCGTTTTTCACCTACATTTCAGTGTCGTACAAATCATAAAATGCAGTCATCGTTCTATTATAAAGTTATCACTTTCATTCTTAGAAACGGACTTTTGTTTTATGATCGATAAACAAACCATTAACAAAAAACTATTCGTTCCACAACTGTGGAATGAATAGGCAACAGATAGGAAACGAATAAATTTCAGCATGTAAAAATACAATTTATTGCTAAATAAATTATAGTCTAACAGGGTGATTTTACGAGTTTGTTGCAACAAAAAAACGAGGCAATAAAATCGATTTACAACAGTAACGTTCCCCTCTCCTTAAATGGCAAAATTCGCCTATAATCGACTTAAATAAAAAAATTATAACTACTTTTGTCATTCACAACCGTATCTTATGAAAAGACACCTTATCCAAATCATCGCTCTTGTACTCTTGTACATACCCCAATGTGCTCAAGCCATAGACGAATACACACTATCACATATCGGTTACACCCAAGGATTATCTAATAGTGCCGTACTTTCATTATATAAAGACAACCAAGGCTTCATGTGGTTTGGAACCTACGATGGTCTGAACAACTACGACGGCAAAAGTATGAATGTTTATCGCACTGACATGAATGTGGAAAAACGATTACTCAATAATGTAATCTATCATGTCAATCCCGCTGATAATGATTGTTTGTGGATATCAACTAACACAGGCATTAACCGTTTCTCCGTCAGAGAAAGAGCAGTAATCAGCTCGTATGAAGTTTTTAAAAACGACTTTATACTATATTCTAATCGCAAAGGAGACACATGGGTCATCGACAAGGATGACCTTTATGTCTATCAGCCCTCAAAATCTGCCTTCCAGAAAACGAACAAGAAGAGTCAAGTTTTCAATAAAGAATTATCGTTTGTAGACGACAAAGGTTGCCTATGGTTATTCTCAGGGACCAACAAAAGCATTTATAAATGTCAGACTCAAAAAAAGAATGGTGGCGAGCAATCGTATGAGATAGTACAAGCCAATATTCACAATAAGAAAATTGAATATACTTTCTATCAAGGGGGACTCCTTAGCTTTATCGACCAAGATAAAGACCTATTTCTATTCGACCTAACACGTAACACCAAGATCTTCATTCGAAATGTTGGGGAACTCATCACTAAGTATGGAAAGATCACAGGAATCATCTCCTTCTATGACGATATTGTCATCGCTTTCATACAAAACGGTTTAATCAAACTGGACTCTGCTTCTCATTACTCAGAAAGTGTCATAGATCGCAGTATTCGGGTCTTTTCCGTCTACAAAGATCCTATGCAGGAGATTATCTGGGTAGGAACAGATGGACAGGGCGTCATGGCTTACTCGAAAAAAAAATCTATCGCCTCTCATTTAACGTTTAGCCACCTGCAAAATAAGATCACCCGCCAAGTGCGTTCCATTTATACCGATAAAGCAGGAGATCTATGGTTTGGAACAAAAGGTGACGGTTTGGTCAAAGTCAGAGGCTACATGAAACATTCCATCACCAAGCTACCTCTTAACTCCATCTCAATCTATTTCCCAGGAAGAAAAACTAGTCTACCTAATTACCGTAGAGAACTGACCGAGTATCAAGTTTTCGGAATCGTGCCTAGTCGTTACATGGACGGGTTCTGGATCGGGTCTGCCGAAAACCCGGGACTCTCGTATTACGATTATCAAAAAGATGCCATTGTAGCGGTGAGAGGCGACACCAAGCTCTTACAACGTGTACATCGAATCTATGAACAAAACGACACGACGCTGTGGCTCACTACATCGGGAAACGGTGTTTGCCAGGTTTCTCTCGACAAAACAAACGGAACAATCAGAGCAAAAAAGACTAGACAATATCTCTTCAACGATGGGAAAAAGATTATCAACGACTTTTTCCCAATGCTGATAGAGGGAGACTCCGTAATCTGGCTAGGTAGCCGAGGTATGGGCTTGGTCAAGTTTAACTTACAGACCTTAAAACATCAAGTCTATCTATTGGGGAACAAAGAGAGATTTGCGATTAACGACATTCTATCCATCTACCGTAAACAAAACATCTTCTATTTGGGTACAGTATCAGGACTCGTTCGTTTGACATTCGGCACCAATGGAGAACCCAAAGTCTTCTGCATAGGTAAAGAGCAAGGATTCCTTAACGACATGATTCACGGAATATTAGAGGACGAGAATGGCTTTCTATGGCTGAGTACCAACAAGGGACTTGTGAAGTACAATCCTAAAAACAATGCTTTTCATACCTATTATTACAATAATGGTTTACAAATCGGGGAGTTTAGTGATGATGCTTTCTACAAATGCCCCTACACCGGTAATCTCTTCTTCGGAGGTATAGACGGTCTGCTTTACTTGGAAAAAGAACGAATGAATGAAGTGGAGTATCACCCGGACGTTTATTTCCGCGACTTAACCATCGGGGTAGAAACCGACAACTTCAATAATTATTATGATGCGACATCTAATACCTTGTCATTAAAAGGAGTGCATCTCTCTTTTTCTCTTTCATTTACCGCACCCGACTTTATCGACGGAGATAACTTTGAATATTCCTATAAGTTGGAAGGTCATAAAGAGACTGAATGGTCACCTTTCACTCCTGATAATAGAGCAACATTCAACACATTGCCTCATGGACATTACATCTTAAAGATCAGATATAAAAAAGATGTGTTCGATACCGAATATAAATCCTACTCATTAAAGATACACATCCTTCCCCCCTGGTATTTATCGACATGGGCTTATCTCTGTTATGGCCTATTCATCATTCTCACCGTGGTCTATACCTACCGGATGGTTCGGAGATATTATCGCAGAGAACGACTGATCAAGAAGTTGATGTTGCGTGAATCGCACAACACATTGATGAATAGTACAAACCAACAAAGCCATGAAACCGTGGGTCTACTCTCTAAGATTTGTCACACTTGTGAACAGTTGCGTCAGGTCGACTCTATACCTGCAGAATATTACAAGCTATTAGACATCCTTCACGACACAGTTTTATCCTTTGCTTTCAAATCAGAGGATATCTCGGAAGAACACTGTAATCTTGAGACATATCTTCCCAGAGAGATTCCTATCTATGGTGCCATTAACTTGAAAAAACTATCCGACGAGATTGTCAACATGTTAGTCTACAGAAACTACGACGGACTACCTGATCTGGAAATCAACCTAGACGATTCACTTGACGTTTATTTACCCAAACAGACTTTGGGCTATATTTTATACTATCTCTATTCAGAAGCAGCGACAGCCAAAACAAAGGTGACGGTCACAGCCACTCTAACCATCGAAGACTTGATTCTAGAACTAACGCTTCCTCACGACATTGCTGATAAGATGCTACAAACCGACCAGCACTCTTTGACCAGATCCGAACAACAATCGATGCATTACTTCCATAAATGGCTCTATCTCTACGCAATGAAAGTTATGAATGGATTAGCACGTGCGAAAGGACAAAAGGTACAGATCGCCTTCCCTATACCGCCCAAAAGAGAATTACCAACGGAAACTAAGACTAAAAAGACCATTCTCCTTTTAGAGGATAAAGAAGAAATCGTCTGGTTGCTGAAAGATATTCTTTCCGGCGACTATAACATTTACGCTGTACGTAGCGTTCAAGAGGCTTTTGGCTATCTAAAAAAGAAATCTCCGGAGATCTTTATGCCCGATACGATGATTTATCAGAATGAAGAAGATAAATTCATGGAATATGTCCAAACCCACAAAGGTTTGCTGATCCACACTGCTTTCATCCCAATGCTAAAATGGAAAGCAACATTCCTTTTGCATAAAGAGCTCCAAAAGCTGGCTGATGGATTTGTAATTATGCCATATAATATTTTATTCATAAAAGACATCATTGATCTCGCCATAAACCGACAAGGTGAAAGGAAAGAGACCATTCTAATCGATCTACCAGGACAAAAAGAAAAGTCGATTATCTGTGAAACACCCGAACAAGCAAACTTTGCCAAACTGTTATTGGCAGTGTTGGATGCCAATCTAGACAAAGAAGATCTAAATACATCATTCATAGCCGAGAAGATGAACATCAGTTCGCGGCAATATTACAGAAAGTTTAAAGAGATCTCTCACCTATCACCAACCGACTTCATAAAAAACTATCGCATGGAAAAAGCGGCACGTCTATTAGCCGAAACAGACTGGTCGGTTCAAAAAGTCATTAGTGAAGTCGGAATACAAAGTCGCTCTTATTTTTATAAAGAATTCTCATCACGATACGGGGTAACTCCAAAAATTTACAAACAGAACTGTTTAGGAAAAGGATTTACAGAAGAATAGTCATTCTCAAAGCTCTAATATAGAGATCTATTCAGGGGATAACACATCAAGCTTCACCTCTTAGCATTCAATACGTTAAAAACAGACCAGAAAATGTACTCTATTGTGCCATTTGTGCTCTATAGAGACTTTTTTAGGTGTGACATCATTTTGGCATGACTGAGAACATCTATTAATTTTCTATGTCCGTAATTTGCGTCAGTGAAAATCATTCACCTATAAAGAGAAAGTTTAACCTTATTTTATTAAACAAAATCACATGAAAAATCATTTTGTAGGTTTGCAGTCCACCTCAGGGATGCTAAAAAAGACTTGCATCGTTGCTTTATCATTAGCTACTGTTTTTCCAATCCACGCAAGTACTATTAAGGGAGAAACAAGCCTGCTAAGTTTACCAGAAAAAAGCATGAAGCAACAACACTCCAAAGTCATAAAAGGATTAGTTCAAGACAAAAACCATGAACCTATTATTGGTGCTACAGTAGTGGCTAAGGGAAGCAACGCCGGAATCATCACCGATCTAAACGGACGATTCACCATTGAAGTTCCTGACGGAGTCACTAAATTACTCTTTTCATATATTGGATATTCTACAGTGGAAGTAGACATCCATGAGAAATCCACAATCAATGTTACCCTATTTGAAGATGTTGTCAGTTTACAAGACGTTGTGATTGTAGGATACAATTTAGTAAAGCGCGGACAAATCACTGGAGCCATCGATCAGATCAAAAGTGATAAGATCTCACAACAGACCTCGGCAGCTTTAGAAGACCGTTTACAAGGAAAGATTGCCGGGTTAATGATTTCCACAGGATCTGGACAACCAGGCAGTAATGATGTAAAGATCAGAGTTCGTGGTACCGGATCAATCAACGGATCAAACACTCCTTTATATATTCTAGACGGAATAATGATTGAAGCAGCACAATTTGCTTCGCTAAACAATGATGACATACAAGATGTTCAGGTTTTGAAGGATGCTTCAGCAACAGCAATCTACGGATCAAGAGGTGCCAATGGAGTTATTGTCATCACCACAAAGAAAGGATCGGAAGGTAAAACACAAGTGAGCTATAATTTAAAGATAGGCATGTCAATGCTTCGCAAACCGGAAAGTCGCATGATGACCGGAGCAGAAAATATCCTTTATCAGAGCTACTGTGTAGAAGCAAATCCTTATTCAAAATCATTCCCATTGATGCGTCTTTTGGGGTTGGAACAAAAAGCCACTGCTGGCACCATTACGCCATCTGAGCAACAAGAATTGACTGCAGGAGCAAGTCGCCTAGCTACAGCACGTTCAACTGACACTGATTGGATAGATGAGATGACTCAAACTGGTCTAACAATGGATCATAGCATTACGCTCTCAGGAGGTACTGAAAAAACAAAATTCTTTGTTTCCGGTTCTTACCTTGATCAAGAAGGTTCGTTGGTTGGTTCTGAGATGAAACGCTATTCAGCACGTGTCAATTTAGATCATAAGATTAATAATATCTTCGATTTTGGCATCAATGCAAGCACAGGATATTCTAATTCAAAGTTTACAGACCCTAATACCGGTGAAGGTCGCATTGGTTGGACTAATCCTTGGTTTACCGCTTTATTGGCTTATCCGTATGAGTCGCCAGAAAATTGGTACAACGGTGATAATCCAACTCTTATCAATAAGTACTTCCAACGCGATGCAGACTTACTTCGTCTAGTCGGATCGGCTTATCTGAATATACGTTTTACTGATTGGTTACGATTCAAAACTAATTTCGGTATCGATTATTATGGAAAAAAGAGCATGAGCTCTCTTGATCGTGAACATCCAAAATCAACAAGCAATAAAGGATATCTTCAACAATCAACCTCAGACACTCGCCGTTACACATTCACTAACACATTGAACTTTAATAAGATATTTAGAGAAAGACATTCTGTATCTGGTGTAGTTGGGTTCGAATTGTTCGACGGTGTATATTCTGGATTCAATCAGATCGGGTTCGACTTAGACCCATTCATGACTGATACCCCTGCCGGCATCGGTGATAAAACCGGAACATCTAAGAATCCTCCTCGCATAGGTGGTGGTAAAACTCACAGTAACTTACTATCAACTTTCACTCAATGGAACTATACTTACGACAATAGATACAGTGCATCGGCAAGTTTACGCTACGATGAATCATCAAAATTCATCGGAAGCAACAAAGGTGCCATATTCTGGTCTGTAGGTGCTGCTTGGGATTTAAGAAATGAAAATTTCATGGAAAACCTCGATCAAATTGATCAATTAAAAATGCGTGTAAGCTATGGTACAACGGGCAATCAAGATGGCATTGCCGATTTCAGCTCATTCGACGGTTATAGCAAAGTAACCTATGATGGCAAACCTGGATATGCCAACAACGAGTTAGGCAACGAGAACTTGAAATGGGAAACCTCACAACAGTTCGACCTTGGGGTTGATTTAAGAATGTTCAAAAACCGTTTGAATGCTACAGTCGACTTCTATAACAAAACAACCAAAGACTTGTTGATGTGGAAAAAGATCTCACAGATCTCTGGTTTCGGTGACATACAAACTAATGCCGGTTCAGTTCGCAATCGTGGTATCGAACTTGCAGTAAGCGGAACTCCGATACGTACTAAAGACTTCGAATGGAATATCGGAGCCAATATTACATACAACCAAAATGAAATTACGGACTTGGGAACATGGGCCAATGCAGACAATAAATTCGTTGACGGTGATGTCATTTATGAAGTTGGTAAGCCATTAGGAACATGGTATATGAGTGAATGGGCCGGCGTAAATCCTCAATCGGGAGAAGTTTGGTTCTACGACCAAAAAGGAGGAAAAACCGAGAATATTTCAGAAGCTCCGGCAGTAGATAAGTTCAAATCATCAGAAATTCCATGGTTTGGTGGATTCAACACAAGTTTGAGTTATAAAGGCCTTGAATTATCAGCCAATTTCACCTATGCCTTTGGATTCTATATCATGAACTCTAGCCGCTGGTTCTTAGACAATCATAACTTTAATGGAAATAAGCCGGCTTATATGCTCAACATGTGGAGAAAAGAGGGAGACATCACAACCGTACCACGCTTCGGATCTAGAAATAATCCAAGTCCATGGGCTTCACAGTTTCTTGAAGACGGTTCTTACTTGAAACTAAAAACATTGAGGTTGGCTTATACACCATCAAGAAAACTACTAGACAAACTAAAAATCGTGAAGTCGATGACTATGTTTTGCCAAGGAGAGAATTTAGCAACCTTCACTTCTTATAGAGGTCAAGATCCTGAAGTTAATGGCTCAATAGACTTAATGTCCTATCCATTACCAGTTAATGTAACTTTAGGTATCAATATCAATTTCTAATTTCAATAATGATTCGTATGAAAAAGATTATTAATAACATAATTGTAGCCGGATTAATGATATCCACCTCATCCTGTTCTTTCACCGATTTAGAGCCAACCGACAAGATAGGTGAAAACGAAATATTCAGTTCTGTATCGACATTAGAGCAAGTATTAACAGGAACTTATTCTAGAATGTCATTGAGAAAAACCATCAGTGTTAGTGCCGTACTCTCTGACGATGTATACAAAGGTGGACAAAACGGTGGAGCCGGGGACGATTCTTATCAATGGACATATAGTGCAGCTACCGGTGATCATAACATGCTTTGGTCTTCTTACTATTCAGTAATTAGCATGGCCAACCGTGTGATTCGTGGTGCAGAGGGAGTCAAAGCCAATAATGCAAACGAAAGTAAACTGAAAGACAACTGCGTCGGCAGCGCCCTATTCATTCGCGCTTATACCTACTTCGATCTGCTTCGTTTCTTTTCGGATTTCGATAATAAAGAAAGTTATGGCATTCCTTACTCAAAAAGCCCAGTGATCTTACAGACCTTAGGCCGTAACTCGGTCTCTGAGTGTTTTTCCGAAATAGAAAACGATTTGAGCACCGCTATTCCATTGTTAACTCAAGCCACTCCTAATAGCCCAGGGTATGCTTCACAAACTGCAGCAAAAGCCTTATTAGCTCGTGTATATCTTTACGAGAAGAATTATGAGATGGCCTATAAATATGCTTCTGAAGTTTTAACTCAAATGCCAATCGCTTCTATCGACGAATATCCTTCTATCTGGGATGATAGCCGTAACACTGAGGTGATCTTCGAACTCAAACGACTAGCCAATGAAGAAGCTATCGGAACCGTTTTCTTCAGTGCAGACAATAGTAGTTCGTTCGAGCCATCCACAGAACTTATAAACAGCTATCCTACTACAGATATCCGTTTGCAGCTATTCATTGGCGATGGTGTCGATCGTGACGGTGTGAATGTTAAGCGAGTTAATAAATATAAAGGTACGTCGGCAAATGTCGGTTTGGTTAACCAAAAGCTGTTACGTTCGTCAGAAATGTTACTTATCATGGCCGAAGCAAAAGCACAAACCAAACTGTCTGAAGGCAATACACTACTCAATCAATTACGTGCGTCACGCATCAACGGATGGGTTAATCAGACCTACTCAACCAAAGAGGAACTCTTAAATGAGATTTTGTTAGAGAGACGCCGAGAGTTATGCTATGAAGGACATCGTTTCTTCGACATGCGCCGTTTCGATCTACCGATTTATAAACCAATGATCAATAAAACCTTAGATATAGACGATCACCATCGTATCCAGCCCATTCCTCAATCGGAGATGCAAGGAAACTTGGTGATAGCCGAACAACAAAATAGTGGCTATTAATGTTAGTTAGGAGAGAGAAGAATCAATTAGACGATTTCCCGTTCCCGAACTAGAAAGAGAACAGGAGCGGGTTAATCTTCGATTCCCGATCTACTCTAATTTCAGCGTCCTATCTTTCCGGTTTATCCAAAAGGATTGAGGGAAAACACCTAAATTATTATCATCCATTAGATTAGTTATGTATAAGAAACTTATCTCATTAGTCTCATTAGTCTCGTTGACAGTTATCGCTATGGCACAAGTTGAATACGTCAATCCCATTATAGGGACCGATGGTATGGGACATACGTTTCCGGGGGCCTGTGTACCCTTTGGAATCGTCCAGCTAAGTCCGGATACCGATACGATCCCGCATAATGTCAACGGGATATACCAATCCAAGGCTTACGAATATTGTGCAGGATATCAGTATCATGACCAAACAATTGTCGGGTTCAGTCACACCCACATGAGCGGAACCGGACATTCTGATCTGGGAGATGTGCTCATCATGCCAACTACAGGTCCAATAAAACTAAACCCAGGAACAGCCAACCACCCAGAAAATGGATATCGTTCCCGTTTCTCGCATAATACAGAGAAAGCGGCTCCCGGTTATTATGAAGTCATGCTCGACGACTATCATGTAAAAGCGCAACTCACAGCCACTCCACGAACGGGTATCCATAAATATACTTTTCCAAGTGATCAACAAGGGCGGATTGTTCTAGACCTAAATCACGGGATCTATAATTACGATGGAAAAACTTTATGGGCTTCCATACGAGTAGAAAACGATACATTGATTACCGGATATCGTATCACCAATGGTTGGGCAAGAACTAACTATACTTACTTTGCCATTGCGTTATCACAACCGATCAAGAATTATGGCTATGAAGATCATCAACGCATTCTATACAAAGGATGGTGGCGTAAGTTTAATGTCAACCAAAACTTTCCGGAAATGGCCGGTCGCAAATTAGTCGCTTACTTTGAATTTGATACAGAAAAGGATCCGGAATTGATTGTTAAAGTTGGGTTCTCAGCAACTAGCACCAATGGTGCTTTAAAGAATTTGCAAGCAGAAGCAACTTCAAAAAGTTTCGATCAACTAGTACATGAAGCAAGTCAAAATTGGAATAAGCAATTGGAATCTATCGAGATAAACGGCACCAACGATCAACGAGATTTATTCTATACTTCTTACTATCATACGATGATTAATCCTTCCATCTACATGGATGTAGATGGTCAATATCGTGGACTCGATCAGAATATCCACCAAGCAAAAGATTTTAAGAACTATACCATCTTCTCACTCTGGGATACCTATAGAGCCGAACATCCTTTATTGATGCTTATGAAACCAGAAGAAGCAACCGATATGGTCAAATCGATGATCAAACACCAACAGCAAAGTGCTCATAAATTACTTCCCATCTGGAGTCATATGGCTAACGACAATTGGTGCATGAGTGGTTATCATGCCGTATCTGTGTTAGCTGATGCCATCACTAAAGGAGCCCCAATCAACAAAAAGGAAGCTTTAAAAGCAATGATCGAAACGTCGAATGTAGGCTACTATGATGGCATAAGCGATTATATCAAATTGGGGTATGTTCCGTTAGATGCCAACGCCACCGCCGCCTCCACCACACTAGAATACGCTTATGATGATTGGACCATCTATCAAACTGCCCTCAATACCAATGATACCATAACGGCTGAAAAATACAAAAAACGTGCGCTTAGCTATCGCAACATTTTCGACACGAAACTCGGATTCGCTCGTCCGCGCTATAGAGATGGACATTTCAAGAGTGATTTTGACGTCCTACAAACTCATGGAGAAGGCTTTATTGAGGGAAACTCATGGAACTTCTCTTTCCACGTTCCTCATGACATATTTGGATTAATGAAGCTAATGGGCGGTGAAAAATCGTTTAGAAACAAACTAGATCAGCTTTTCACTATGCATCTTGCCGAAGAGTATTATAAGAATAACGAAGATATCACTTCCGACTGCTTAATCGGTGGATATGTTCACGGGAATGAGCCGAGCCATCACATCCCTTACTTATACGCTTGGACATCGCAACCATGGAAAACACAATATTGGACACGTGAAGTCATGAACCGAATGTATCGGAATCACATCCGTGGGCTAAGTGGAAACGACGATTGCGGTCAGATGTCGGCATGGTATGTCTTCACAACCATGGGATTCTACCCTGTATGTCCGGGAACAAATCAGTACGTGTTAGGAGCACCCTATGTGCCTTACGTCAAACTATGTCTGCCAAATGGGAAAGTTCTCGAAATCAAAGCACCACAAGTCAGCGACTCGAAACGTTATGTAAAAGCTGTTAAGCTGAACGGTCAGCCTTACTCAAAAATGTACATCACTCATGAAGATTTATTGAATGGCGGAGTGTTAGAGTTCACTATGAGTTCATCACCGAATAAGAAGCGTGGATTAAACCAATATGACAAACCCTATTCATTGACTAAAGAATAAAAACAATTAAAAATAACATAAAATGAAAAAAAGACAACTGTTGATAACCGCTTGCATCTATCTAGGTCTATCCTCATGCACAGCAAAATCATTAGAAGTAGATCCACAAATAACCACTCCAGAAAAACCTGTTATCGTAATTGAGGATGACAGCATCTGGGGAAAATATTATGTTGGCGACATCATTTTTGAAGATAAAGCTCCTAGCAGCGAAGGTTCACGTATCTATCACGAACTAATACCCAATCCTAAATCATACATTACCCAACAAGCACGAACAGTACTCAACACCTTATATCATAGTCCCAAAGATAGTATTGTACCCGTATACAGACTCCATTACACCTTAGAAGATTCAGATGGTATATCAGCTAAAGGGGGTGGAAATGGTGATATTTCAATCTTTTATAGCACACGCCATATTGCTAATTCCTATGTGGATAAAGACGCAGGCAACGTACTCTTCGAAACTCGTGGCGTATTATTACACGAGCTCACACATGCCTATCAATTAGAGCCTCAAGGCATTGGATCTTATGGTACCAATAAAGTCTTTTGGGCATTTATTGAAGGAATGGCCGATGCTGTTCGTATAGCCAATGGAGGGTTTCACGGTGAGACCGATCGTCCTAAAGGTGGTAACTATATGAATGGTTACAGACACGCCGGTTACTTTTTCGTATGGTTGAGAGACCATAAAGATTCAAATTTCCTACGTAAGTTCAATCACAGTACACTCGAGATCGTACCTTGGTCGTTCGATGCTGCCATTAAATATGCTTTAGGCCAACAATATAGCATAGACGAATTATGGCACGAATATCAAGTTAACATGGGAGATATAAAAGAATGAAAAGAATACTAAATCTTATTTTTTCTTGTGCTTTTGTCTTTGCAGCAGAAGCACAAGAAGAATATCTAACCAGTTATGTAAATCCCTTTGTCGGTACCGACGGCTACGGAAATGTTTATCCGGGTGCTCAACTTCCGTTTGGAGGAATACAGATCAGTCCGGATACTGATGACCATTTTTATGATGCGGCATCGGGCTACAAATATTCTCAACCCACTATCATGGGGTTCAGCCTCAGCCATCTTAGTGGAACGGGGATTCCGGATTTAGGAGACTTCTTATTCGTACCCGGAACAGGTGACATAAAGCCAACTCCAGGCACTCATGAACATCCTGAAGAGGGATATCGCTCTCGCTATTCACATCATCAAGAATGGGCATCTCCAGGATATTATGGCGTTATCCTATCGGATTATGATGTGAAAGCCGAAATGACCTCGGCTATCCGAAGTGGTATTTTTCGCTTTACCTATCCAAAAACCGATAACGCTTTCATCCTAATTGATTTGAATCACACCTTATGGCAAAGTTGCCCATGGTCTAATCTGCGCCAAATGAATGACTCCACAATTGTTGGATACAAACTAGTAAAGGGCTGGGGACCAGAACGGCATATTTACTTCGCAGCCACTTTCTCTTGTAAACTACAAGATTTCTCCATCCTTCAGAATGGTAATCCGGTCGTTTACAACACCAAACGATTCAGAAGTCATAAAGAAGCATGGGGGGAAAAACTCATGGCATGCATCCGCTTCAAAGCAAAAAAAGGTGAAGAAGTTTATGTCAAGACAGCCATATCCGGAGTCAGTACCGATGGAGCTTTATTGAATCTAAAGGAGGTGAATGAATCGACTTTTGATCAAGTTAAAGAGGACGCAAACCGATTATGGGAAAAAGAACTAGGAAAATATCAGATCAAAGGAGATCTGAAGACTAAACAAACCTTTTACAGTAATGTCTATCACACGGCACTACATCCGTTTATTTACCAAGATAACGATGGAAAATACCGTGAGTTAGACAAAAATATAGGCGTCGCAGATAGTTTCACCAATTATACCGTATTCTCACTTTGGGACACCTATCGCGCGTTTCATCCCCTACTCAACCTCGTCAACCAGCCATTAAATGCCGACATTGCCAATTCGATGCTAGTACATTTCGACAAGAGCGTAGAACAAATGCTCCCGATCTGGTCCTTCTATGGTAATGAAACTTGGTGTATGATTGGTTATCATGCTGTCTCAGTTCTTGCAGACATGATCGTGAAAGGCGTGAAAGGATTCGATTATGAACGCGCATTCAAAGCCATGAAAGCCACAGCGATGAACCAACATTACGATTGCCTTCCTGAATACACCCAATTAGGATATGTTCCTTTCGACAAAGAGGCAGAATCCGTCTCTAAAACTTTGGAATATGCTTACGATGATTATTGCATTGCTCGTGCCGCCAAAGTTTTAGGCAAAGAGTCCGACTACCAGTACTTCATGCACCGTGCTATGAGTTACAAGAACCTGATAGACCCTGAAACAAAATATATGAGAGGCCGTGACTCGCAAGGCAACTGGCGCACACCATTCACCCCAACAGCATATCAAGGCCCGGGTTCAATACACGGTTGGGGTGACATCACAGAAGGATTCACTATGCAATACAGCTGGTATGTTCCACATGACTTTCAAGGTTATATCGACATCGCTGGTAAAGCATTCTTATTAAAACAACTTGATAGACTATTTACTACCGAAATGGGACAAGATATTCCTGGCGCACATGACATACAAGGCCGTATCGGCGCTTATTGGCATGGCAACGAACCTTGTCACCATATTGCCTATTTATACAATCAATTGGGCGAACCTTGGAAATGTCAAAAATGGATTCGAGAAATCGTTAAGAGGTTTTACGGCGATGAACCGAACTCTTTAAGTGGAAACGATGACTGCGGACAAATGTCAGCCTGGTATATTTTCTCTTGTATGGGATTTTATCCGGTAGCCCCAAGCAGTAATATCTATAGCATAGGTTCTCCTTGTTTGGAAACAATGACTACTCGTTTAAGTAATGGAAAAGAGATAAAAGTAACTACAAGCAACTGGTCTGATGACCACGTTTATTTAAAAGAGGTGCGTCTAAACGGTAAACGTTTGCAAACCCCTTTTATTCATTACGATGATATTAAAGACGGAGCGACCTTACATTTCATCATGAGTAATCGTCCGGTAAAAAACTGTTTTAAAAAACAATAAGTTCATAGAAAATCTGAAGGTCACAACGGCGTAGGATACTCTAGAGTCGTGCGATAATTATTTAGGGGGAAGCTGTCAGTATAAAGCTCAAAAGGCTAATACTGGCAGCTTTATAATTAATGACAGTCACCAATAGAACGATTCACGCAAAACCAAACTCATTTAAAAGTCCCCTTCCCCTTTGTTTTTTATTTAGATAAACTATCTTTGTAAAATCTGTTTACGATCTAAGTCACACAAACAGACAACATGATTCATGACTAAATAAGTAACATCTAATTCATCGCTATGAAAAAAATAAGAATTCTTTTTATCATCGCCACTCTTTGTACCATACAAGCAATAGCTCAAAACAAAATACAAGTCGGCGTTTTTCAAGGTAACGGCGCTTCCGAGACCTGCGTGTGGGAAACCGTATCGGCTTGTCATACCGACCGCTCGTTAGAGACTCAGATTGTAACCACCAAAGATTTAGCTTCAGGAAAACTAACGACACTTGATGTTCTTATCATTCCGGGTGGTGGAGGAAGCCGAGAATACCTCAATATGGGTGGAGAAAACCATAAACGTATCAAAAACTTTGTAAAGAACGGAGGTGGTCTCATTGGTATCTGTGCCGGTGCTTACCTCACTTCGAATACCCCCGGTTATAGTTGCCTGAAGATGAGTGGCGGCAAAGCTATTGATATCGAGCACGATAATAGAGGTCGTGGAGTCGTGAAAGTCACGCTAAACGACGAAGGGAAAAAGATCTTTTCGGAGGTGGCCAATAGAGACACCCTTTATTTGATGTATTACGAAGGTCCGGTCATCGTGCCTGAAAAAAGCTCCCCTTATCAATACGCAAGCCTAGCCACCATGCAAAGTGATGTTCATGTCGAAGGTAACGCACCATCTAACATGACCAATAACCGGCCATTCTTTTATCTCACTTCCTATGAAAAAGGAAAAGTATTTTCCGTGGTTGGACACCCGGAGGCCACACCAGGTATGCAATGGATGATTGCCAAAATGGTACATACCGTTGTTGCTCCAGAAAAAAATCATCCGGCCATGATTGCCTCTAAATGGATCAACCCCACCCTTTTTGAAAAAGAGATTTTGATGACAGCTGAACGTCGTAAAACAGAAAACGAACTCTTCAAAACATTACTCTACGGCGATTCAAAAAGTAAAACAGAAGCGATCCAATGGATTGAAGAAGTACTCTCATGGGATGGAAAACGCTGGCTCCAAGGTCTCCTTTTCGACAGTGATAAAGCCGTCCGTCTACAAGCCACGCTAACCATAAGAAAGGGCATGTACCATTATTATCTTTCAGATTTAAAGATCGCCTATCAAAACGAGAAAGATAAGAAAGTACGTTCGGAAATGTTAAAAGCCATCGATCGATTAAAATAACGCACTTCAACAACAGAAGTAAGCGACTACAAAATATGAGTCGCTTAACATCCACAAATAACATTACAAAAGAAGTCTCACGATATTAAAAAATGGTGAGACTTCTTAGTTTATCACAAAATCTTACCCTAACCTTTCAAGACAAAAATGATAAACGCTATATCTATATTATAAAAACCAAGGTTCTATAGGTTGACCTCTTGGTTGCCCACCAATTCGTGTTTTCCGTAACGATATTGATAGAGACCAACTTGCAATTTATCTTTATTAGATTGAATCGGATAAATCACCACAAAGTTCATTTTTAATCCATCTTGATCAATCACGGCATTTTTATCACGTGTCTTCTGATCCTCCCACGTACCTGAATTAACATAAACATATTTCTTTCCATTCGAAGAACTCGTGTAAGTCTTGATCATCGGTTCATGCGTATGCCCAAAAACCACAATGCGAATATCCAACGACTCATCTTCAAAATACTGAACATTGGCTTGTTCATCAATAAACGTGGTTTCCAGACTACCAACGATAGCTTTATCAATCTCCGTCATGGCATTAACATTATTGTATTTCTGGCGGGCATCCCAGTTCGTTTGAGTAAACAAACCATTGTATAGTTTCATCTGAATACGACCATCTATCGCACTGTTTTGAGGTAAAATATCATTAATCGAATACGTCTTTGTATAATTTCCCACATTCGTCTTAATAATAGGATCGTCAAACTGATCTTTCACATAAATAATGTTCTCTATCACCGTTTTCCACAACGTATAGTAGATGAATTTGCTCTGTTGTTCGGCATCCCCTGTCCCATTCTTTATCACATTAGGCACTTTAGTTGCCGCTTCTTTAGTTGTTGGATCAGTAAACGAATTGGCAGCGATACGAGCAAAGAAATAACCCGGAGGTAAGGTTGCACCCGGTGCCTCACTCTCATTAGCTCCCGGAGTCATCGCACAGAAGAAATCGTACCGATGACCATGTTCAATGGCTATTTGTGGATAACCATCAGGATGGTAGGTACCCACACCAAACTTCTCACCACTATCACGGGCTTGGTTTACTCCCGGAAGAGCAATATTGATATTTTCAGGCTTGAAACCCATATCATGATTACCCGGTACATAAGTCAGCTTAATCTTTCCATCTTTAATGATACCATTCAAAACATCGAAAATAGATTGATTGGCTGCCACCGATTTTCTAACAAAATCGGCTTGAGAGCCTCCACCATAAGTGTCCGTTCGCGTTGGGATATACCATTCATCAAGAATATCACCCCCTAGAACCAATTCTTTAACGGTAGCCGACGAGCGTACTTCATTAAGGAATTGCTCCAACCGTTTCAAATGTTTCACATTCTCGGAGTACGACAAATCATTACCCAAATGCAAATCGCTTATGACAACGATCTTATCACGTTTATCATTAAGACTTGCAGTTGTTGTATCAAAAGGATTCACCACAGGCTCTTCGGTGTCAGAGCCACAAGAGGCTAAACCAAAGATTGATACAACCAATACACAGAAGAAACTTATTTTTTTCATCATGCTATAACTATTTGAGAGATTCATTAATTCTTTGATTAAATCATTTTAGTACGGCAAAGTAAGCTGATGTTTCATAAAGTGATGTTTCACAATCACAAAATTGGTGTATCATAATCACAAAAAATGACGAATGACTAGTGTAAAAACAAATCTAGGACTCATATCATTGCACCTCTTCCAAAATCTATATTTTTTTTATAGAATGATGTGACACCTAAAAAAGTTATAACTTTGTAAAATGATTCAAGAGGAATTTATATTTTACAAACCTTGTGAGCCACTACAACCGTATATAAGGTATTATTGGATATTCAAAAATAATCAGCCGATGAATACCCTCACTTTCCCCATAGGTTGTCCGCAACTCATTTTTCATAAAAAATCTCCACTTTATATTCCTGAGTTAAAAACGACTCAAGACACGTTAACAATTAGTGGTCAAGTAAATTTCTCATCACACTTGTACTCCAACGGAAACACCGAAATGATCGTGATCGTATTTCACCCCCATACGATGAGTGCGTTTCTAAATGTGCCAACCTCTCTATTCTATAATCAAGAAGTTTCAGGGTACAATCTCGATAACAGATCCCTGACCGAATTGGCTGAACAAATATTTGAATGTGAAAATAATAGATATTGTATAGGACTAATAGAGCAATGGTTACTATCACAAATCACGATTAACTTGCTTCATTCTTCCCGTACTAAAAGATATAGTGCAATAGAACAAAACCTAAAAAGGATGGCTACCGTCATAAAAAAAATAAATCTCGCCCCAAAAGCCTCTGTCACCGAGCTGTCTTCTATATCTTGTCTAAGTAAAAAACAATTTGAGCGATTATTCAACTCCCTGGTCGGAATAAATCCCAAAGAATACACTTTAATTGTCCGTTTCCAGAAAGCATTAGAGCTTATGCAAAACCATTCAGATGAAATAACTCAGACTCAAATAGCCTATCTAAGTGGTTATGCCGATCAATCACATTTTATAAGAGAGTTCAAAAAAATTAGTGGGTACACGCCGACATCCTTGCTAAAAGAGTGCAACCCTTATTCTGATCTATTCACTAATCCAATATAATGTCTCATTTGTTCTATTCAAACTCGAACGGTTCCAATACTTTTGTCATCGATTTATAAATAAAACAATATTGAATATGAAAGAAGTACTCCCCAATGACACCAAACGAGCATATGCCTTTGAAATGTGGATGGAATCACCGATGCCAATGGTAACCTTTTTCAAAACGTTAAACGTATCGCATCTAGTCAGAATGAGTAAAAAGAAAAGATTGAAGTTCAACATGCTTATGTGTTACTGCATTGGCAAAGCAGCAAGCAACATTGAAGAATTTTACCTGCTACCAGTAGGACGCAAGTTGATGCAATACGATAATATGGCAGTCAACACGATTGTAACCAACAAAAAAGGAGAAGTTAGCTCATGCGATATACCATTCACAAATGATTTATCCAGATTCAATGCCTCTTATCTACAACTCACAAAACAAGTAAGCGAAAGTTGCATCAACCATGATTTGATAACAAGCATGATTATTGGGACTTCTGCACTTGCACAGTATGAAATAGACGGTGTGGTAGGTATGTATAGTGGTATTTTCAACAACCCATTCCTGATTTGGGGAAAATACAAACGTCATTTCTTCAAAACAACACTCACCGTATCTTTACAATTTCATCATGTGCAAATGGACGGTGCTCACGCATCCTTTTTTTTGGATCTCCTTCAAAAAGAGATCAATGGATTAAATGCATAGCTTAGAAAGGTAATTCTATTAAATATGAAACTACCCCAAAGCACTCCTTTGTTCAAGAAACTAAGCCGATGAATTTAAAATCGAAAAACTAGAAAACAGGCTGTAAGAAAAAGAAAACAAGGCGCCAAATACAACAGATGAACAATTTGCTCTACTTGAAAAGCCTTATCAACTATCTCTCCAAGAAATTCCGCACAATGAAAGTCCACCTAAAAGCGGCCTAAAAAGTCGTGCTATAAGCAAAACAGAACTAATTTATAAACACCAAAATTCCAATTAAAATGAAAAAGTTATTTGTTATGTTCGCCCTTATGCTGGGCGTGGATCTGTTCAGACACAGGTAAACGACACAGTGCGCAATGTCTCCGGTAACGATTTGTATCAGGGTATCACCCGCAAACTCCCGTACCGCCAAATGGTAACGCCCTACGGCGTGCAGGTTACGTTTGCCAAAACGGTGCATATTATTTTCCCCTCCGCCGTCCGCTATGTGGATTTGGGGAGTAACCACATTATTGCCGGAAAAGCGGATGGAGCGGAAAACGTAATCCGTGTGAAAGCCACCACAGAGGGATTTCCCGGTGAAACCAATTTCAGCGTAATTTGTGAAGATGGTAGTTTTTTCAGTTTCAATGCGAAGTATGCCCGTGAACCGGAGCTACTGAACATCGAGATGAAAGACTTTTTGGAGAACGAAGATTGTACCGACTTCTCGCACACCCGCATGAATATCTACTTTCGGGAACTGGGGAACGAAAGCCCGCTATTGGTGAAACTGATAATGCAGAGCATCTACAATAATAACGACCGCAAGATTCGCCATTTGGGTAGCAAACGGTTCGGTATTCAGTTCGTTGTCAAGGGGATTTATACCTACAACGGGATTCTGTACGTGCATACGCAGACCAAAAACAGTTCCAACGTGCCTTTCGATACGGACTTTATCAAGTTTAAGATAATCGACAAGAAAGTGGCAAAGCGCACAGCGATTCAGGAAACGGTATTAGATGCGGTACGCAGCTACAAGGAGGTAGTGGAGATTGGCGGCAAATCAACCGTCCGCACGGTGTACGCTCTTCCGAAGTTTACCATTCCTGACGATAAAATTCTGCTGGTGGAACTCTACGAAAAGAACGGCGGGCGACATCAGACCATCCGTGTGGAGAACGAAGATATTGTGAACGCCAGAGTGATTAACGAACTTAAAATCAAGTAAAATGAAAATTTCGAGTAAGAGAGAGCAGAAGCAAAACTTGTTTTGTGTTCTGCCGAACGGAAGAAATTTACACAAAAAATTAATCTGTGTTATAGTAATGGTGTGTTTGTGCCAGACTTTTAACCTGGCACACGCACAACGCTACCTGCCCGGACAAAAGGGAATCCAACTCACGGGCGGAATGGCAGACGGCTTTAAGAAGCCCGGTAAACCGGAATCGGCTTACTATTTCGGTGCTGCGCTTGTCACTTATACCAAAAACGGAAACCGTTGAGTGGTCGGTGCGGAATACTTCAATAAGGAGTATGAATATAAGGATGTAACCGTTCCGGTAAGCCAGTTTACAGGCGAAGGCGGGTATTATATCAAACTCCTTTCCGACCGCCGGAAAACCTTCTTCCTGTCCTTCGGGCTGTCAGCTCTTGCCGGATACGAAATAAGCAACTGGGGAGATAAGGAATTATACGATGGCTCTACCCTTACAAATAAGGATGCCTTTATTTATGGTGGGGCTGCTACGTTGGAACTGGAAACATACCTGACAGACAGGGTAGTGTTCTTAATCAATACCCGTGAACGTGGGTTGTTCGGTTCTTCCATCGGGAAGTTCCACACACAGTTCGGGGTCGGTTTTAAATTCATAATAAATTAATGCGATATGAAAAAGATAATCAGAAACATATTAATGGGGATGTACTTGCTGGGAGCAATGCTGCTGGTGTTTTCTTGTAATGATAAGCTGGATATTCAGCAGGTTTACCCGTTCACAGTAACAACGATGCCCGTACAGAAACGGATTAAGATGGGCGAAACAGCAGAAATACGTTTTCAACTTCAAAGGGAAGGCTATTACCAAGAAACAAAGTATTTCATCAGGTATTTCCAGCCGGATGGGAAAGGAACGCTGCGGATGGCAGACGAAACGGTTTTTCTTCCAAATGATTTATACCCACTTCCGAGCGAAACGTTCCGCCTGTACTATACTTCCGCTTCCACCGACCAGCAACAAATTGACATATATATTGAAGACAGCTTCGGGCAGGTGGTACAGCTAACATTTGCTTTTAATAATGAGAATGAGAAAGAAGAGCAGAAAGAGTAAGCGACTTTAGCCAACCTGTTGAAAAACACCTGATAAGAATTTTGTCAGGTGTTTTTTTATGGGTATTTTTGCAGAAAATATCATTTCTCAAAATGAAGTAATATGAGCAAATATACTTTAAACACAGTACATGATGATGAGCTACGATTGCTTATCGAAAAATTAGGATTATTAGAAAAGCTTAATCAAGGGAGGCTCAAATGTAAGTTTACAGGAACAACGATTACCTTTGATAACCTATACTCAATCTTTCCTGAATCAGGAGATATAAAATTAGTGTGTGATATTCCAGATGCAATAAAACTTTTTACTGAATATGTTCATGAACGCAAAATTTAACTTGTTTGAGAATTTGAATATAAATTTCAATATTTCAATTTGGACTGTATCTACAATAACTCTTGCTGGGTTATTCGTATATTATTTGAAAAATCCTGAAAAATTCGAGAAACTTGTTGCTTTAGTAGCAAAATTTTTCAACTACATAACTCATAAATTCGATAAGACATATATCAAATATGACTTGCAAGGGAAAATTAATAGTTACGTAAAAAAGGTTGCAAAAAAAGTCAAACATTTAAATGTAAATAAAGTTAACATACAATGGATTGATGTCGAAAACATAACTCCTGAGAGCTATATCAAAGATGGCGAATTGATTATAAGACTACACAAAAGCGACAATCAGAACAAAAACATTGTAAACGCATCAATGGTTTTTATTTCAAATGCTTTTTTAAAGAAAGCAAAGTCATATATTGCAAAATACCAACGAGAGTCTTTAGATATTTATGCCTGCTACGATTTGTTGAAAAGTGAAAAATCAGAGATACTAGACCAATTCGTTCAAGATTTCATGAAAGAAAAAATGGACAATGATAAAATCGCAGACTTATTCGAAATATATGATGATATTAACAAAGCCGGAATATTCTATCCTATTTTAGTACAGGAACTCACATTTCTTGGAGAAAAGGTTTTCAATCGAAAAAGAGATGAAAATGTTATATATGAGGAAGTTAAGCAGTTGATTTATTACCTAAACAACTATGCTAACAGAAAATTCAGGGAAGACTCTATTAGTGATTTCACCGGAACTTACTGCAAATTTGCCATAAGGATAATTGGAAAACAATATAAAGTATCTGCACAGGGAGAAAAAGTATACATTAACAATATTAGCAAGGTCAATTCAGGAAATGAAACTTTGTATCTAATTGGAAATGTTGAGAATAAGAGTTTCATTAAAAAGATTTTCAACAAATGCAAAGGACGCATAGATTACTCCATTCTAACAGAGGAAAGTTATTCTGCGATTATCAAAAATGGAGAAGGGGGTGATTACAATGTAGATAATTATTTATTAATATTACGGAGCAATAAAATTCAAGTTTATCATAGGCAATAAGGTTTATTTCTCGGCTTTTTGCTACTTTTTTTCCGCAGCAGCTCATGGAAAAAGTAGCGGGCAGAAGTTTACCGTCCGCCATTTATCTATTTCTTAACAAGCCATTCATCCCGCCGTTTCCGGCACTCTTCCAGCGTTTTCGCTACCGTAGAGAAAAGTTCTCCATCCGTATGGCGATAATCATATTGAAAATATTCTGTTCCCCTGAACGCTCCCGCAATGAACGTTACATATTTTTCTTGTCCCAGCTCTTGGGTCGTGGACACTCCGTTTTTATTTAGTGATTCCATATATTTACAATAATAAAGTTAGTAATAAAGCGATGAAAATCGCAGCTATCAAAAGGCTACACAATATAGATACAAATAGCCGCAGGATAAAGCGGATAACGAAAAACGCAATTATCAATACCGCCCATATACCCGCCGAAGTGGACAGAAAATAAATTACTGAAACCAGCAACCCCACCCGGAACAATAACCTGAATAAACTGCTTGTTTTCATTGTAATGTGTTTTGTGGGCGGGTGTCCCCGCCCGGTGAATAATCAGGAAGCCCGAAAAACAAAACTATCTTCAAACCAATAATCACCCATAAATAGGTCACGGGCAAACTTTTCGTAATCGAAGTATGTTTTTGCGAACTCTGGCAGTTCGTAGCACTCTTCTACAATATCATAGGCGTAATCTTCTTCATCCTTATATTTGCCTTGAAAATCGTCCCTGAATGATGAAATAAGGTCGTTTGCATCTTCGGTTGAAAGGTCGTGCGAACCGTGATTACACCACACTAAAAATGCCTCCTCCTCGTCTTCGCTTAAATCGTCCATTGCATCCCGGATGTCGAAGAAATTTTCTAACAACCAACTTTCGCCGATTAATTCATCCGGTATATTTTCCCAGTCCTGAAACATATATTCCGGGTCTTCTTCGTCTGCGTGTAACTTCTTACAAGCTTCGTAAAATTCGGCTTTGTCCAAAAAGTCGGAAAGGTCAAACCACTTGCCCTCGATTGAGCCATCGTTGTACTTTGCGTATGTACCTACATAAATTCTTGCTTCGCTTAAACTTGTTGCTCCCATGACTTCTGATTTTTTAATGTTTATGCGGATTCTTGAGGTGAGAGAGTTGAGTTTCATAACCTTTTTTCCTGCTTCTCGTAAATCCGACTTTTTTTATATGCGTCTTTCCGTCGGGTCGGTCGTTTTCGTTTCATATATACCTGAAAGTGTATGCTTTAGTCTTTGCAAGTTTTTGTGGAAAAATACTCTCAAGCGAAGCGCAGCAGGAAGATTTTTGCATCAAACCCTTTAGGGCTTGAACTTTCAAAGAGGTTAAGAAGCCGCAAATACTTTTGCATATAGAAATGGAAATGATCAACCGCCCTAGTGGAATGACTGCCTATGGGAGGGTTTTACCATAAAAGAAGCAGGATAAGATCTGATTTCGACAAAAAAAGGGCTATAAAAGCCCTTCATTAGCAAAGCTGTAATGATCTTCTTCGGTCATAATGATATGATCCAGAAAAGAAATATCCAGAAGCTCACAAGCTTCCTTTAGCTTTTTTGTTAACCGAATATCTTCCTGGCTTGGTCGCAGAATGGACGACGGATGATTATGTGAAAAGATGATTGCAGAAGCATGTACTTTCAATGCCGTTTGCATAATGATTTTAATATCAACCAATGTACTGGCCACACCACATTTTGAAATATTGGAAATCCCCAATACCCGGTTAGAACGGTTCATGAAAATAACATAGGCCTCTTCATGGTGTTGCATACATTCCCCGAATGCAATCTTGAAAATTTGTACTGTATCTTCAGAACATTTAACTTGGAAACGTTCGGTTGTTTTCACATTATCCTTATAGGACACTTTGATTTCTGGAATCTTGAAATAATCTATTTTCATGACAAGCAAAATTTAAAATGAAACATTAATTTTTTGCTTTCACGTTCACAGGAAATTCATTCACTTCATGCAAGGTTTTCAGAGGGAATACTACCCGCAGGTGTGGAGATTGCCAGTGCAAACACGCAGTGCCTGACCTTGCTACTTGTGAGTGATTTCCTGTATCTTTGCCTAAAAATTAGTGGAGAAATGACTTTAATATTAAGAGAATGGCAAAGTAGATATTTTTACTTTTCGCTATATATTAGTTTTTCGTTTTTTTCTGCTATCTGCTTCTGTTTGTCGAACGAGTGTCCGATAAGTTTGATGAGCCTATTGAACAGCATAATTAATCTAAAGCACAAACCAACTAAGTAGAAAGTCTCAGGGTTGCGAAAGAAGAACTGGAGCTAATTGAAGTGAATAAGGCTTTCTTACATTTGTTGAGACTTGAGAAATAGTTGCATTTTCTATTCCCAATCTTTATTTACATAAAATATTGAGGACTAAAGGTATATTGCATAATGCAAATCATTATATTTGCAAAACACATCAATAATTTGACTGATGAGAAAGATAATAGGCTAAAAATCGTACTTGTAGAACAGAATAAAACAGGAAAGTGGTTGGCGGAAACGTTGAGGAAGAATGAAGCCACTGTTTCTCGTTGGTGTACTAACGAAGCGCAACCTTCTCTTGAAACATTGGTAAAGATTGCCAAAACGCTTAAGGTTGATGTGAAAAATTTACTTGTTTCAACAATAAAGTAGATGATTAAATGCGTAATAAAGTATTTATAAGCCACGCAACGCCTGACGATAACGATTTTACGAAATGGCTATCTTTAAAACTTATTAGTTTAGGCTATGATGTTTGGTGCGATATTCTGGAATTACAAAAGGGAGTAGATTTTTGGAGTAGTATTGAAAAAGAAATTCGAGAAAATACATGTAAATTCTTAATTGTTTTATCAAAAGTATCCAATCAACGTGAAGGTGTTTTGAAAGAATTAGCTGTCGCAACCAAAATAAAGAAACTATTAACGGACGATTTGTTTATTATTCCATTGGCCATTGACAACAAATTATCCTATGATGACATTAATATTGAATTGGTTCGATTAAATGCTATTGATTTCAAATGTTCATGGGCAAAAGGACTTCAAGATTTACTTGATGCATTGGAAAAACAAAATGTTCCTAAAAATAATCCAGATCCCAATAAAAGCAATTTACTCTATCAGCAAATATTCTTGCAGGATAAGCATGTCATTGAAAAGGAGGAAATTTATGATTCAAATTGGTTTCCTATAATCTCTTTCCCTGACGAGTTAAGGTTTCACAACTATGATTGGCGTTTACCTAATGATTTTGATGTTAGAAGATTGACATTTCCTGCCATTCGATATAAAAAGTACCTCTGTACTTTTGCTTGGGAATATGATTTCACGCATCATTTGCCCAAAACGGAGACTTACGATAACAAGCAAACAATTAGAATACCGACCCCGCAAATCCTATCAGGAGAATATACCAGTCCATTCATTAGTAATGCTGAATGTCAAAGGCTAATAATTCAATTAGTCAACAAAGCTTTTGAATTAAGGATGAAAGATAAAGGAGTCTCTGAATATCCAATGTCAAACAAAATGGGTTATTGGATAAAAAAAGGCATACTTGAAAAAGACAAGTTTGAAAAAGTTCAATTAGTAGGAACACAAAAGGACAAAAATTGGCACTTTGGGATTTCCAGTTTAGCCAAGTTATATCCTTATCATGTATTAATGATTTCATCACATATTTTCTTCACGCAAGATGGACAGACATTAATTGATTCCAAAAGTAAACAACATGCTGCTCGAAGAAAACAAGGAAAAAATTGGTGGAATGATGCTTGGCGTAAACGGCTGCTTGCATTCATAAAATATCTCTCGGATGACAACATCTCATTTTACTTAGAGATGGGCAGTGAAGAAAAAGTACATGTCTCAAATACCCCGCTACAATTTGTCGGACAGGTAAGTTATAATATTCCAAATGACAAAAATCTGGAAGAAGAAGTTGAATTGGATGATTTGAATGGATTGGATAATTTTGATGAAGAAGAAATGGAGGTAACCGGAGAATGAAGGAACTTATTTACATAGAAGAACCAAATGTATTGTTTGCGCATGGACAGAAATGTACGGATGTAAGAGATGGGCTTAGTCTTTTTGGTCCCTTAACTTCTTTATATGGGATTAAAAGCGGAGTTGTTGCCACAAAAGAGGGATTGGATATTTTTAAAGAGTACCTAAATCAAATCCAAAAACCAATTTACAATACAAATAATGTTACTCGCCCGATGTTTCCGGGTTTCGAGGCTGTTTTTGGATGTAAATGGGAATCTAAAAGCGTTGTATTCAAAGAAGTGACTAATGAAGAAATTGGTCAATCTATGTATAATGACAGTACGCATAAACGGACGTATGATTTAGTAACCTTGTTTATAAACAAAATCATTGCTGCGAATAAAAACGATGAGGGAAAAGTTGATGTTTGGTTTGTTATTGTTCCAGATGAAATATATAAGTATTGTCGTCCTAATTCTATTCTGCCAAAAGATTTAATTCAAACAAAAGCACTTATTTCTAAATCTAAAGCAAAGAATTTCCAATATGTACCTACATTATTCGAAGAATTTAATGTTGAGCTAAAAGCGCAGGAGCAAGAGGCGAAAGTATATAATTATGATGCTCAATTTCATGACCAATTAAAGGCGAGGTTGCTATTACACACCATACCAACTCAGATTCTCAGAGAAAGTACCTTGGCATGGCGAAAGATAACCAATAAATTCGGTGCACCAATTAGAGATTTCACAAAAATTGAAGGACATTTGGCCTGGACGGTATCAACCGCCGTTTATTATAAAGCCGGAGGGAAACCGTGGAAATTATCTGATATTAGAAGTGGGGTCTGTTATCTTGGGTTGGTATATAAACAAATTGAAAAAAGCAAAAACCCTAAAAATGCCTGTTGTGCGGCTCAAATGTTCTTAGACAATGGAGATGGTACTGTATTTAAAGGCGAGATTGGCCCTTGGTATAATCCCGAGAAGGGAGAATTTCATTTAAAAACCAAAGAAGCAAAGGCTTTGCTTACCCAAGCCTTAGAATCGTACAAAGAACAAAACGGGGAAGATCCCAAAGAAGTGTTCATTCATGCCAAGACAAGATTCAATATTGAAGAATGGGAAGCCTTCAAGGAGGTTACACCAAAGGAAACAAACCTTGTGGGTGTTACAATAACAAAAACAAAGCCCTTGAAACTTTATAAAACGGAGGGCGATTTTGCAATATTAAGAGGTAACGCATTTGTTGTAAATGATAAAAGTGCTTTTCTATGGACAGTCGGACATGTTCCTAAAATTCAGACCGCATTATCAATGGAAGTCCCAAATCCAATTTTTATTGAGATAAATAAAGGCGAAGCTGATATAACACAAGTTCTAAAGGATATTTTAGCTCTGACAAAATTAAACTACAACGCCTGTATCTATGCAGATGGTGTTCCTGTCACGCTAAGGTTTGCAGATAAAATTGGTGAAATATTGACTGCCAGTACAGATATAAAAGCACCACCATTAGCATTTAAATATTATATATAAATAATTGACATTATGAGTATCAGCAGTTTTATGAAAGGACATGTATCTGAAATAAAAAACATTATTTCAGATTTGCCAAACGATTTTAGTTCTCACGACTTTATTGAGAAATTCTCAAAAAAGTATGAATCGGAATATATTGATATGCTTGTACTCTATAAGGGTAGAGAAGCTTTCAAAACGGTACATGCACAAATAGCAAAACAACTTAGTTCCGATATGAAAACATACGGTATTGCCAAGAGCAAAAAAGGATCAAGTGAACATGTATTTGGAGACACAGATATGGTACAATGGTGGGAAAAGATATAAAACGATGAGTGTAGATAGCCTGAAAACATACCAAGATATTATCAAATATCTCAACAAACAAAAACGGACTAAACATTTACTGTTGGGCAACGGGTTTAGTATGGCGTATGATGCCAAAATATTTTCATACAACGCGCTAAGTACGTTTATAGCAAATTCCGAAAATGAATTATTGAAAGAACTGTTCAAGAGCATTAACACAAAGAATTTTGAAGTAATCATGCAACAATTGGATCTTTTTGCTGATGTTGCAAAAGTTTTCAAAGCCGAAAAATCTTTTATTGACGAAATTAAGCAAACAAGCGAAAAACTAAAAAACAGTTTGATTGATGCAGTTCAGGTAATGCATCCTGAGCATGTTTTTAAAATACCAGAAGAAAGAAGTATTGCTTGTTGTGCTTTTTTAGAAGATTATTTAGCAAATGATGGATATGTTTTTTCTTCAAACTACGACTTGCTACTTTATTGGGTTTTAATGCGCAATACGTCCAAAAATGCTGGAGATGGTTTTGGCCGAGAAGTTGAAAATCCATTAGAAGATGGAGAATTTATACGCGATTATGAACCTGAATATTCAGAACTCCGTTGGGGAAAACATAAAGACAGTCAATCTGTATTCTACTTACATGGGGCGCTCCCGTTATTTGATGCAGGTATAGATATAATTAAGGAAGAATATGATGGTGATTACCTATTGGATAATATCAAAGCAAGAATGGAAAAGCAAGAGTATCCTATTTTCGTAACCGCAGGCAATGCTACAGAAAAACTGACACACATAGTGCATAACAGATACCTTTCTTTTTGCTATGACGCATTATCTTCAATAACGGGTACTTTGATAACATTTGGATTTAATTTTGGAGATAATGATACCCATATTATTGATGCTATCAATAAAGCTGCGCAGCAACCTATATCAGACAGACTTCGTAGTATTTACATTGGTGTGTATTCTGATAGTGACTACGCACATATTAAGAATATAGAGAAAAAATTTAAATGCCCTATTCGTATGTATAACGCAAGAACAGCAGGTGTTTGGAAAATACCAGTGGAATTATGAAGTAAGATATATTAAAAATAGGTATTTATGGAACTAGATTTGTTTGAACAAAGATGAGGTGGCAAATCCGACAAAATTTATTGGATGGTGTCCTAAAAGTAGTTTTCGCACATACTCCCGAATGCTTACTTTTTTTTGGGGGGGCTATTGTAATACTTTTAATTCAAAAGTTATAATTATTCTTCTATAATATTATAAAAATTCCTCCATCCCAATTTTTCTCTATAATTAGCTACAGAACCTTTAGGTACATATAATATGCAGTTCTTAAAATCCACAGATAAAAAACCATATTCATTATCAATGACTTCTTTCATTTTAGCATGAATAATTTTTATATTACCTCGGTTCGAAACAAATTCAAACGATTTTAGAGATTCAGGTAATATCAAAGATTCGCAAGAGTTTGATTGTAATCTGAACTTTTTTAAATTCTTCATAAAACTAAAATCTAGATTTTTAGATATTTGAACATTAACAGATAATTCTTCTATATCAGAATTATAACAAACTGCAGTAGTATATGGGAAATCTACACAAACTTTTTTTACATGAGGAACTATTAAAGATTCTAAGTTATTCACATAATTATTAATGGAAAAGTATTGAGACACCTCTTTCCCTTGCATAAATTTCAAATTACTTATATTTAAATGTTTAAGTTTAGGGAATAAGTAAGATAAATCAAAATCGGAACGATAAAGATATCCATTTATTTTTAAAGCCGTTACTTCCTGCATTTCCTGAAATGACATTGATTTTTTTATATTTCCAGGAGTCACAGTTATTTCCTTTACCAATAAATTATTACCCTCGTTCTCTTTTACAATATCCTCCCATATTTTCTTTTCTATTTTTGTCTCACATAATGTAGGACTGTTTTGAGCAACCATAACAGTTGTTGTTAAAAACAAAACTAGCACAACAAATTTTCTCATAAATATTTACTTTTAAATCAATCTATAGTACACCTCATTAATACCCACTATAAAATCCAATCGAATCAGAAAGATTACTGAGATAAATATACTTACATTCCATACTTTTAATGCGACCAAAAACTTAAAATAAAATTACTCTGGCATGACAAAAGTCGCAATAAAATCAAAGAATATCAAATCTTTCGGTGGTTTTTTTTTCATGTAATGAACATTTTTTACATATTGAGCTTGAAAAGACTATAAATCCTATCCTTAGCAAAAGAGAAAGCAGTGACAACATTGTTTGAACTATTGAAAGAAAAATCGGAAGCAAGCGTACGAGTTGTATTAAGGCACTTTGTCTTTATCGTATATGGATTTGAACGGTCGTGTAAATACCATATTGACATCGGGCGGATATAACTGGATGATTTTATACCGGTAAAAAACGGAATGAATATATGATAACTCTCGAAAAAGGAAGTATTGCGGGTGATGTAGTACCTTTTGCGAAGTTTTTATCAAATATCCAATTTACAACTTTCTTGAATCAAAGCTTTTTATCAAAACAGAATAATTATATTTTTGAGAAATATTTATGCCTAAGAAATAAAACATACACACTTTTCTGAACATTACCTGAACATTACCCGAACATTACCGTATGATCCGGTATGATCCCCCTTTTGTGACGGGCAGATGGAAACAAAAAAAACCTACAAGTTGTTGACTTGTAGGTTTTTGTACTGTTACTGTCTGTTTTTGTCCAGACCTTTCAGCGGAGAGACAGGGATTCGAACCCCGGGTACCTCGCGGTACAACGGTTTTCAAGACCGCCGCAATCGACCACTCTGCCACCTCTCCAGAACTTCATTTTCAGAAGTGCTTCTCTCTAAAAGCGATGCAAAGGTACGACTCTTTTTGGAATTCACAAACATTTCGAAAACTTTTTTCACTAAAAAAAATATTTTCGTTTAATCCCCCCTCTTCAGACTACTCTGAGCGGTCATATTCATCAAGTCGCCCATTCCATAAGTATTTCCGCGTTTCTCGAGCAACCACTTTCCATAAAAGAATCAGTGAAATCAAGTTAGGTATAGCCATTAAAGCATTCATCGTGTCGGAAATATTCCAGACTAACGAAAGATTCATAATCGAACCGATATAGATCGCTATAATCCAGAAGACACGATAGATCCTAATCCAACGACGCCCTCCCAAATACTCTACGGCCTTTTCAGCATAATAGCTCCAACCAAGAATCGTAGAAAAGGCAAAAGTCACAATACCAACAGATAAAATAGTTGTTCCAAATACCGGTATCTTACTAAAGGCAGCTTTAGTTAATGCCCCACCTTGAGTATGATCAATATCGGGATAAGCAATAATACTACTGACTAATACCAAACCGGTCAACGCACAAATCACCACGGTATCCCAAAACGTTCCGGTGGAAGAAACTAAAGCTTGGCGTACAGGATTACGGGTTTGTGCCGCTGCTGCCACAATTGGCGCAGAACCCAAGCCGGATTCATTAGAGAATAGTCCACGAGCAATACCATAACGAGCTGCCATCATCAGTGTTGTTCCTACAAATCCTCCCCCTGCAGCTTGCGGGGTAAAGGCTGAATGAATAATTAAAGAACAAGTTTCTTGCAAATAAGCAGCATTCACATATAGAATATAAAGACAACCTAACACATAGAACAAAGCCATAAAAGGAACTAACTTGGCACAAACTCTAGCGATACCCTTTACCCCAAAAAGAATGACAAGAGCCACCATCAAGCAAATCACCCCACCAGTCAGGTAAGAAGATATGCCATAACTCTCTGTTAATAATAACGCTATAGAATTAGCTTGAACCGTATTTCCAATTCCAAAGGCTGCTAAAGCAGTAAAAATAGAAAATAAAATTCCTAACCAACGCATTTTTAATCCACGATCCAACGCATACATCGGACCACCAAGCATCTCACCAGTCGAGCTACGTACTCTATATTTTATAGCGAGTAAACCTTCAACATATTTAGTCGAAATACCTAAAACTCCGGTTAACCAACACCAGAGCACAGCACCCGGACCACCCAAGGCCACAGCAGTTGCTACCCCAATAATATTTCCAGTTCCAATAGTAGCCGCTAAAGAAGTGGCTAAAGCCCCAAACTGACTCACATCACCCGAAACCCCTTTATCTTTCGTAACCGATAAACGGATAGCCGTTAGTATTTTACGTTGTGGAAAGCGTAAGACAATCGTTAAAAACAAATGGGTACCCAATAGTAAGATAATCATTGGCCATCCCCATAGCCATGTGCTCAGTTGTTGAAAGAAATGTTCTATTGATGCCATCGACAGATTTATTTGATGAGAAAAACAAAGTTAGAAATTCAAATAACAAAAACAAGAAAAAATCAACAAAACAAGACCAAATAACGATCAATCGGGGCTTTTTCATAACAAACCGACAACTTTAGACTGTTTTTATCTCGTTTATCACTAAATCATTTTCTAACCATTCTTTAACCATCCGTTGATGATTCGTTGATGATTCTTTAACCATTCATTGAAGATTCGCTGATGATTCAAGCCTTTATTCTCTAAATCGCTTATCTCAAGTGCAACCATTTCATAACAGCTTCTTCTCCTTTTCAGTAAATAATCGTATTTTTGCACCGAGTAACAAGCAATACAGATATGATTTATCCTCAAAACTTTGAGCACAAAATAGGTTTCGACCAGATTAGAACATTACTAGTCAACAAATGCATCAGTTCGTTAGGCGAAGAACGGGTACACGAAATGACTTTCTCCGACGAGTTTACCGTAGTAGAAAGCCAACTAAACCTCATTACAGAGTTTATCCGCATTATTCAAGAAGAAGATCAGTTTCCCGATCAATATTTCTTTGATGTACGCCAATCGTTGATGCGTATCAAAATTGAAGGGATGTATCTTGACGAACAAGAATTGTTCGATCTGAGACGATCACTAGAAACCATCAACAATATTGTTCGCTTCTTGCACCATCATGAAGACGAAGAAGGGCAATCCCCCTACCCTAATCTTTCCACATTAGCAGGTGATGTGATGGTCTTTCCACAACTTATCGGAAAGATTGATAGCATCCTCAACAAATATGGTAAGATTAAAGATAATGCCTCACAAGAATTGGCACGCATCCGCCGCGAATTGAATGTCACCATGAGCAATATTTCTCGTTCGCTCAATAGCATCCTACGGAATGCTCAATCGGAAGGATTTGTCGATAAAGATGTCACCCCCACCATGCGCGACGGTCGCCTAGTGATCCCCGTTGCTCCGGGACTCAAACGTAAGATCAAAGGTATCGTTCACGATGAGTCGGCTAGTGGAAAGACCGTCTTCATCGAACCGGCCGAAGTGGTCGAAGCCAACAATCGCATCCGCGAACTTGAAGCTGACGAGCGACGTGAAATCATTCGTATCCTCACGGAATTCTCCAGCATCGTCCGCCCATCGATTCCCGAGATTCTCCAATCCTACGCTTTCCTAGCCGAAATTGACTTCATCCGTGCCAAGAGCTTATTTGCTATCGAAACGAAGAGCATCAAACCGGCATTAGAAGAAGAGCTAGTGATTGACTGGACCATGGCTATTCATCCTTTACTCCAAATGTCGTTAGCCAAACATGGGAAAAAAGTTATTCCACTAGACCTCGAACTCAATCGGCAACAACGCATCCTTATCATCTCCGGACCAAATGCCGGTGGAAAATCAGTCTGCCTCAAAACGGTCGGCCTATTACAATATATGCTACAATGTGGATTACTGATTCCAATGCACGAACGCAGTCACGCCGGCATCTTTAGTAGCATCTTTATTGATATCGGCGACGAGCAATCGATCGAAGATGATTTGAGTACATATTCTTCTCACCTCACTAACATGAAGAACATGATGAAATTCTGCAACGAAAAGAGCCTCATCCTGATCGACGAGTTTGGAGGAGGAACAGAACCTCAAATTGGCGGCGCCATTGCCGAATCGGTCTTAAAACGATTCAACGACAAGCAAACATTCGGTGTCATTACGACCCACTATCAGAATCTAAAACATTTTGCCGAAGACCATGAAGGCGTAGTCAACGGTGCCATGTTGTACGATCGTCACCAAATGCAAGCGTTATTCCAATTACAGATCGGAAATCCGGGGAGCTCATTTGCTGTCGAGATCGCTCGCAAAATCGGTTTACCTGAAGAGGTCATTGCCGACGCTTCAGAGATCGTAGGAAGTGAATATATCAATGCCGATAAATACCTACAAGACATTGTACGAGACAAACGTTATTGGGAGAACAAACGCCAGAATATCCGCCAACGCGAGAAACAGTTAGAAGAAACCTTAGCCCGTTATCAAACAGAAATGGAAGAGGTTCAAAAATCTCGTAAAGACATTATTCGGAAGGCCAAAGAAGAAGCTGAAGCTCTTCTCAAAGAATCGAATGCCAAGATCGAAAACACGATACGTGAAATCAAAGAAGCGCAAGCCGAAAAAGAAAAAACCCGCACGATCAGAAAAGAGTTTGAAGCATTTAAATCGTCAATCGACCAACGTACTGCAGAACAACAAGAGCTGAAGATCGCTCGTCAGATGGAAAAACTACGCGAGAAACAGGAGCGTAAAAAGAATAAGAAGGACGAGCCGAAGAACAACCTCAAGCCAGCACCTTCTTCAGTCACAAAATCCCAACCATTAACCGTTGGAGAATATGTGCGCATCAAGGGGCAAACGAGTATCGGCGAGATCTTAGACATTAACGGAAAAAATGCCGTGATTGCTTTTGGAAGCATCAAAACAACCGTTAAGCTAGAACGATTGGAACGTTCCTCATCGGCTCCCAAGCCCAATGAAGCGGCCAAAAGTACTTTTGTCAGCACGCAAACACACGATCAGATGTACGAAAAGAAGCTAAACTTCAAGCAAGACATTGATGTTCGAGGCATGCGAGGAGATGAAGCTCTGCAAGCCGTAACCTATTTCATAGACGACGCCATATTGGTCGGCATGAGTCGTGTCCGCATCTTACACGGTACCGGAACAGGAATTTTGCGTAGTCTGATTCGTCAATATCTCGAAACAGTGCCCGGTGTCGGTCATTTCGCTGACGAGCATGTACAATTTGGTGGATCGGGCATTACCGTAGTCGATCTCAGTTGATAAAACAAACAAGTAACCGCAACAACTTCATTTAGAAAATATTAATTTTGATTTATTGATTTAAGAATCACAAGTCGCACCTAGTCATAAAGAATTTAGGCTCAATCGTCATGAAACTTAAAGAATTTTATGTACGTTTGTTTTCATCGAGTGCTATATTGTCCTTATTTTCTGTTTTCCTAATCGTTTTTTAAATGAAGTTGTAAGCATGAAAAATAATCTTTTAACTGAAAAACTGGTTTATACGGGCCATAGTCAAACCCCAACGCATCTGCACCTTTGTCAGTATGATGCAACCAGCTTATCCGAGGTCTCCGACTCCTCATTTACGGTCATCAAAGACTCTTTATTACCCAATCGCATCAACTGGTTGCAAGTACAGGGAATGAAAGACACTGAGACTATTCGAGAGATCTGTAACCATTTTCAGATCGATTTTCTGACTCTTCAAGATATCTTAAATGTGAAGCACCCCACAAAAGTTGAAGAATTCGATCATCACATCATCTTGATACTCAAACTCTTTCAGTCTAATAAAGAAGAAGACGAACTCACTCAGCAACAAGTTTGCCTAATTTTAGGTGAAAACTACGTTCTCAGCTTTCAGGAAGCCGAATCCATCTTTTTTGACGACATCATTGAGGCTATCAAGAAGAACATTCTCAAAATCAGAAACCGAACATCCGATTATCTGATGAGTGTTTTATTCAATAGTATCATAGGCAATTACATCAATTCAATCACTAGCATTGAAGAACGCTTGG
Source organism: Bacteroides sp. QWL-09 (assembly GCF_058683585.1). Classification (NCBI taxonomy): domain Bacteria; kingdom Pseudomonadati; phylum Bacteroidota; class Bacteroidia; order Bacteroidales; family Bacteroidaceae; genus Bacteroides; species Bacteroides sp. QWL-09. The sequence continues at coordinate 1,566,436 of NZ_CM178748.1, forward strand.
AAGATCTTGAAGAAAAAATGCTGGTCATCACCCACCGCAACGATATCGGCATTGAAATTCAAAACCTCAGACGCCAATATCTATTGATCAAAAAAGCTGTTCAACCCTTAAAAGAGCAATATACCAGACTTTTAAGATCTGAAAACCCTCTGATTCACAAAACCAATCGAGCCTTTTTTAACGACACCAACGACCATCTACAGTTGGTTCTTCAAACCATAGAGATCTGTCGCGAAACCCTTTCTTCATTAGTCGACCTCTATATTTCCAACAACGACTTACGAATGAATGAGATCATGAAACGTCTCACTGTGGTTTCTACCATCTTTATTCCTCTCACTTTCCTCGCCGGCGTTTGGGGAATGAACTTCCACCAGATGCCTGAACTAGGATGGAAATACGGCTATTTATTTGCGTGGGTACTCATGGTAGTTATCGGTATTATCGTATATTTGTATTTCAAAAGGAAAAAGTGGTATTAATCAAAACTTCGTACGTGTAAAATGAAATCGATCAAAGAGTTATTTCGAATTGGGGTCGGACCTTCGAGTAGTCATACTATGGGACCGCGAAAAGCGGCAGAACAATTTGCCGAAAGACATCCTGATGCCTCCTCATTTAGAGTAACCTTATACGGAAGCTTAGCGGCTACCGGAAAAGGACACATGACCGATGTAGCGATCTTAGACATCTTACAGCCCATTGCGCCAACCGAGATTGTATGGCAGCCTAAAGTCTTTCTGCCGTTCCATCCCAATGCCATGACCTTTTGCGCCTACAATGGAGATAAACGCCCAAAAGAAAACTGGACTGTTTACAGCATTGGTGGAGGAGCTTTGGCCGAGCAAAACAGTAGTAGTGCCGACAATGAGAGTCCGGAAGTCTATGCTATGAACAGCATGACTGAAATACTCGATTGGTGCGAACATACCGGAAAAAGCTATTGGGAATATGTCAAAGAGTGCGAGGATTCGGATATTTGGGACTACCTAGAAGAGGTTTGGAAAACCATGAAAGAAGCGATCGAAAGAGGACTAGATACCGAAGGCGTACTGCCTGGGCCACTCAACCTGCGTCGTAAAGCTTCAACTTACTATATCCGAGCTAAAGGATTTAAACAATCGATGCAATCACGTGGACTCGTATTCGCTTATGCTCTAGCCGTCAGCGAAGAAAACGCTTCCGGTGGAAAGATTGTTACCGCTCCAACTTGTGGATCATGCGGTGTTGTCCCTTCAGTGCTTTATCATCTTCAGAAAAGTAGAGACTTTAGTGACGTGCGCATCCTCAGAGCCTTAGCTACTGCAGGATTAGTGGGAAATATCGTCAAACATAATGCCTCTATTTCAGGAGCAGAAGTCGGTTGTCAAGGTGAAGTTGGCGTGGCCTGTGCCATGGCTTCTGCGGCAGCCAATCAACTCTTTGGAGGCAGTCCCGCGCAGATCGAATATGCAGCAGAAATGGGACTTGAGCATCACTTGGGCATGACTTGCGATCCTGTTTGCGGTCTGGTACAAATTCCTTGTATCGAACGCAATGCTTACGCCGCTGCCCGTGCACTCGATGCCAATATCTATTCCACCTTTACTGACGGTATCCATCGGGTCTCGTTCGATAAAGTCGTACAAGTCATGAAGCAAACCGGACACGACTTACCTTCGCTTTATAAAGAAACAAGTGAAGGAGGATTGGCTAAAGATTATCAGCAAATGTAGATGAATAACTATTATCGAAGGATAATGGCCTAATTTCGTATATAAACGCCCCTTGTTGAATAGGTATTCAAATGTAGAATACTTTTTCAACAAGGGGCGTCTCTAATCAATGATCTCTATACTAATCGTCATATCTCACACAACCAGCAGACCTTGTATTTCAGCTCATTCTATTTCTCAGAATAGCCGGCTAAGTTATAACATACCGGTATCGTACTGTTCCCTACTCGATAAATACCAAATTTGAAATAGTAACCATCCTCATCATTCCGACCAATCAAAATCGGTTGACGATCAACAATCGCACGTTCTATTTTTTTCTGTCCCGACTGATGAGCCATCTTTACGTCAAGTAACCCTGGTTTCACAATCGTTTCGGCCTCTTTTCCATAAACTGTCCAATCAATATGAATCGTAAAAGTCACCCAACAATCTTTTGGAAAATCGGCAAACGGCAATTTATACGCAATGGTCGACGCCTTATATTCAGACTTCAATGGTTTCATTACTTCCGCCTTTTCGGGGTTAACGTTACAACGATCGGTTTTATCGCTCAACCATTTACGGTCAGAGTTTGCCTTAATATAAAACCATCCGTTAGAAAAGCCGAAAGCAAGAGGCGGATACCCACCTTGTTCGACCAACCAACCATTCTTTTTACCGGTTTTATATACAATGTTTCCCTTTTTATCCTTTATAGAATTACCATCTTTATCTTTCTTGATCAGCTTCTCATGACCGATATCTTTTTTAAAGATCGTACACTCATCGATTTTCATAAATTCCTCAATCGTTAGCTTTTTGATCTCTCCGTCAGGCGTTTGTACTAATGTCCGGTCGGGCATACCATGCCACTGTGCAAAGATAGTCGATACCTCCGGACTTAAAGATGAAGGAATATAAATAGAAAACTGATAATCGCGTGAACTCCCTTGACCACAAAAGCCCTTACCATGATGATAAACAGTTTTAGCAATCTGAGCCTTTTCGTAAACATCGGCCGATGCTTCTTTAAAATCCTCGGCTGTAGCATAACAATAAGAAAATTCGGCACGCCCTTTTGTTTCTCCCTTAGCGTAACCCTCTAAAGTGTTATCGTCTTCTCTCAACTCAAATCGATAAGAAGGCACACCATTAAATTTTAATTGGGAATCACGTTGTATAGCATGAGACTTTTTAGTTCCAACCGCCACCCATTGTCCGTCAATAATTTGATTAACCCGAGCAGAATCCGTTTGAACATTTACGCGTTCCTTCAATGGCACAAGAGAGGGTTGACTCTGAGCAAAGGTGTAAGCTCCCCCAATAGTTGCAAGTAAAAATAAGAAGATGTTCTTTTTCATTAAGTTTTATGTTAGTTAAATAATGAGTGCGAAAATAAAAAAGGCAGTCGAATGACTGCCTTTCATTTGTTTCAAAAACTATCATATTTGTATAATATTCGACGAACAAGATTTGTTTACTCAGAGGTCTGTTCAGAAAGGTTATCTTCGAGCATATCCACCTTTCGAATAGTCATTTTACCTTCTTTTGTGACTGTGATGGACAATGGCATGTATAAGTCCGTTTGAGGATAACAAACACTTGCAGCAAAGACAAATCCGTCTGGCGAAGTCTTATCGAAAACAATACCCTCCAAAATTGACTTGCTTAAGAAATCAGAATCGACTACAGCGGAAAAATCATTTTTAGTAAAAGTCCTATTGAAAATCTCTGTTGTTCCGCTCATTAGACGCACCGAAATCTTATTATCCATATAGGTATCCCCCATATCATTCTTCACATGAGGCAAACTTTCATCCGGACAACGATATACCATCGAAGAATAAGACTTGCCTTTAAATTCGATTGCCATTTCACTCTTCGACTCCTGCATCGATTGCACACCGCGAGCATCAATACTATCCTTAAGAGATATTTCCTGTTCGCCATTCCCAGCCTTATCAGAACTTTTTCCACCGCACGCACTAATTAAGACAATCACTAGTGTCGCAATAAAAGTATTCAGTATCTTCATCATTGAATTATCTGTTTATTATTACTGAACAAAGGAACAAAAAGGGAGGGATATTTACAAATATTACCTCTAAAAACGTATTTAACGCTTTCTGTTTTCTTCTCGACGTTCCGCCTGTTTCTTTGTTAATGCTTCATATTGATCTTTAGTCATAATCGACTTCAATTGAGCATCATACGCTTCATGAACCTTTTTAAGTTCCTCGCGTCTTTTCACGCGTTCCTCTTTGGACAATCTTTTTGCCTTGCAACACATTTGTTTCTTAGCAGCAATAGAATCCTTACCTTGAAGACCTGCACCTTTCTTATGCATTCTTGAACTAACCTGATATTGATCCATTTTTTCAACCAAAGCCCGATTGGCTTCAAAGAGTTGTTCCTTTTGCTTATCTGTAAGCGCGTATTCTTTTGCCATGCGTTCCGTCATGCGTTCCACACGAACTTTTGGATCCACTTTCTTTGCTCTTGGAGTTTTCTGATCTTTTTGTGCAAAAGCAACACTACCTACCATCATCAGTAGTACGAATAAATAACTTATCTTTTTCATCATTTTTCAGTTTTAATTTAATATTGAATTATCTTGTTGCAACTGAATATAGGACTAAAAAAGGAATAAAAGGTTTAAGAGCCTCTGCATTTTTCTTATCAATCAAATCAGAAAGCCTTCCAAAACGATTGAAAATCACGATATCTGGCATAACAGACTAATCTATCATGTTCAAGTATAACTTCATCCACCGGCAAACTATTATTCACATGCTCTTCCATCACTCCTATTCCCAAACAGTTCGTGATCTTCTCATGCCGAATAAGACCGATTAACTTTAGGTTAAACTCCTTATCCAAGCCTAACTCATTCAGTTTAAACCCGACTAAACGTTTAGGTATCGGACACTTCACCACATAATAGTCCGCATCCACACGAAAAGCCTCCACTGCGGTTCCGAAGTCGAGCAACTGCACTAAGTTTAAAGCAGCATCATATTCAGGAGTTAAAATTCGAGTTAGGCCAAAAGCCTCAAGCACAGAGCGGTGTACAGAATCAATAGCTCTCGCATAAATCTGCTCAACCTTTTTTTGTTTGAGCAAAGCCACTGCCCGAACAGAAGCTCCAAAATTACTACCGATAGCCACAATCACCACATCTACATTCTCCAATGGCAACACATCCAATGAGTGTTCGTCTGTTGCATCAATCACAAACGCTGTCGTCACCTTATCCTTTATGGTGTCCACTTTATTCGGATCCGAATCAACTCCGATCACTTCATTGCCTAAAGCCGAAAGTTCCTCAGCCAAGACATGCCCATAATTACCAAGTCCTATGACAATATATCTCATAAGTAAACTATTTAATATCAGTTTATAATAATGTTATCGCTTGGATAGCGATATTTCGTATGCTTCTTTTGGCGAACGATGCCCAACATTAAAGTGATTAGACCAACTCTGCCCACAAACATCAATACTGAAATCAGCAATTTACTCTCATCACTAAGCAAAGGAGTCAACCCCAAGCTGGCACCTACCGTTCCTAAAGCTGAAAAACATTCAAATGCAATAGACATCAGCGAAGCCTGAGGGTCGAATAGACTAATTAGAAAAATAAAGATAAAGATCATCCCCAACGACATCACCACCGTTGCATTCGATCTTCGAATAGAATCGGGTGACAGTTCTCGACCGAAAGCCTCTACGCGATCTGTTCCGCGTAATACCGCCATTAAATTCAGCCAGGCCACGGCAAACGCATTTACCTTGATTCCACCGGCCGTAGACTGTGCGGCTCCTCCAATCCACATCAAAACCATATAAATCAGAATAGACTGTATGCTGAAAGTCGCCAAATTAACACTACTAAAACCGGCTGTTCTCGGACAAACGGCATTAAAAAAAGCCTGGGTCCACTTATCGGCTACACTCATACCGGCAAAGCCCTTATCCCATTCCAAAAGCAATAAAGACAATGTTCCTAAAACCAATAAAATGAAGGTCGCCATTAAAACAATCTTGGTATTCAGATTATATAAATGCCTCACTCTGATTCGTTCCACCTGACGTGTTCTTAAAAATGTCCAAAGACGACGTAAATGAATAAAAGCTATATTCTTGAAATTTACCAATATTGGGAAACCGATTCCACCCAAAATAACCAATACCGAGATAGTCAAATAAAAACTATTATGCCCCGTCATCAAAGGAGCATACCCGAGATTATTAGAAAAGGTAGAAAATCCGGCATTACAGAACGCCGAAATGGAATGGAAAACAGCATGTCCGATCTCCTCCTCCAAAGTCATCCCCAACGTCCCATGGATATCCCACCAAAGAAGTAAAACTCCCGTACTTTCTATAATCAAAGTAAAACCCAGGATATAAAGCAATGTCGATAAAAGAGAATTCAAAGAGTTGGAACTAATCATATCCCTAACCACCAACTGATTATACAGTGACGTATTTCCCATAAAGAACATCGCAAAGAAACTTGTGAGGGTCATCACTCCCAATCCGCCAATCTGAATCAATAAAATCACAACCACTAGTCCTGACGTAGTAAATGTCGTCGAGACATCAATCGGAACCAATCCTGTGACACACACGGCACTTGTGGCAGTGAACAGCGCATTTACCCAAGAAATACCGTTTACCGTACACCTAGGCAACATCAAAAGCCCCGTACCCACAATAATGATCACTAAAAATCCGATGGCTAAAATTAGCGAAGGGTTAGTACGCCTTCCCAATAACCTCACAATACCGTTCGATAAGCTTAAAAAAGAGAATAGAAATAAAAGAACGGTATGATAAAGTTTACCATTGAGAAATTCCCAGATATTCAGAACCATTCCATCGACCTCCGGACGATGAAAGATGACTGGAACCAGACTCAGATAGAGCAGCCAACTCAACACCCAAGCAAATCGTCGGTACGTCTTTTTTGTCTCTTGATAATCCAACAACAAATGTGTGCTCACATCCATCAAGAAGAAAAGCCAAACCACGTGATAGAGCGTATTGATCTTAGTCTGTTCAACCTCTGTAAGTGGGAATCCGTACTCATAAACAATCCCAACGATAAATAAGATAGAGGCCAGATAACTAAGAGCTGTCACCCCATTAAGCAACAGTCGTAAATAAGGTCTTAACAGTTTATTCTGATATAAAAAGAATTTATGATAAGTTTTCATTTCATCAAAAAATAGATCCTTACAAACATAATCAAAAAAATGGTTTTTACCGATTCTTTGTCAGTTTTTTAAGTCAAATACAAAAAATAATATCTACATTTGGCTCCCAAAATCACAAAAACGACAGATTATGAGCAACAAACAAAAACGATTCCTATTGTCGGAGGAAGATATACCTCGTTACTGGTACAACATACAGGCCGATATGGTCAATAAACCGCTACCTCCACTTCATCCGGGCACAAAACAACCCTTAAAAGCGGAAGACATGTATCCGATCTTTGCCAAAGAACTCTGCCATCAAGAGTTAAACCAGACCGATGCATGGATCGAAATTCCCGAAGAAGTACGTGAGATGTACAAATATTACCGTAGTACCCCACTCGTTCGTGCATATGGATTGGAAAAAGCGCTCAATACACCTGCACATATTTATTTCAAGAACGAAAGTGTGAGTCCTATGGGATCGCATAAATTAAACTCGGCTATTCCACAAGCCTACTACTGCAAAGAAGAAGGCGTAACCAATGTAACCACCGAAACCGGTGCAGGACAATGGGGAGCCTCTTTGTCTTATGCAGCCAAACTCTTTGGACTAGATGCTGCAGTATATCAGGTTAAAATCAGCTACGAACAAAAGCCTTACCGCAGAAGCATCATGCAAACCTTTGGTGCACAAGTCACCCCTTCACCGTCAATGTCGACACGTGCCGGGAAAGATATCCTGACCGCTCACCCGAACCATCAAGGCTCATTGGGAACAGCCATCTCAGAAGCCATCGAGCTAGCACAAGCTACTCCCAACTGTAAATACACGCTTGGATCGGTATTGAGCCATGTCACCCTTCACCAAACCATCATCGGATTGGAAGCGGAGAAACAAATGGAGATGACCGGTGAATACCCTGATATGGTGATTGGTTGTTTTGGCGGTGGATCAAACTTCGGAGGCATCTCGTTTCCTTTCATGCGTCACAACATTCTTGAAGGAAAGACCACTCGCTTCATTGCAGCCGAGCCAGCCTCTTGTCCAAAACTCACTCGCGGTAAGTTTCAATACGATTTTGGTGATGAAGCCGGATACACTCCGCTCCTTCCAATGTTCACCTTAGGTCACAATTTCGCTCCAGCCAATATTCACGCCGGGGGACTTCGCTACCACGGCGCAGGAGTTATTGTTTCGCAATTATTAAAAGACGGATTGATGGAAGCGGTCGACATCAAACAGTTGGAGTCGTTCGAAGCCGGTTGCTTGTTTGCACAAGTTGAGGGTATCATTCCTGCTCCGGAATCGTGTCACGCTATTGCTGCTGCGATCAGAGAAGCCCATAAATGCACCGAAAGCGGTGAAGAAAAGGTTATCCTATTCAACCTATCCGGTCATGGTTTGATCGATATGGCTTCATACGATAAATACCTCTCAGGTGATCTCGTCAACTATTCACTTAGCGATGATGAGATTGAAAAGAATTTGAGTGAAATAGAGCCATTGGCTTAACCCTTTCTCTCAATAAAAAGACAAAGAGGATGTATCGTCTTGATACATCCTCTTTGCTTTATCAATCAATTTATCGAAGTGGGATAACCATGTTCCATGACTTAGTGGCATTCTCGAAACCTCCGGGACCATTCATCGTAGCAAAGAAGGCATGAGTTACCTTTCCATCCTCAATCAGCAAGAACGGACGCTCCAACTGCCCCTGCATCTCAACTGTTCCGTCTTCCCATTCTACTGTACGTGAGTACGCTTTCGGATCCTTATCTATCGTCCAATGAATTCCATCTGTAGAATGCGCCATTACGCCGCCGCCTCTTTCTCCGGTAAATTTAGAAACGTGATCTTTGAAAATGGCATGATATCCTCGCTTATCTTTCCACAAAAATGGATCTTCAGCCTCTCCTTGCCCATTGACCTCAAAAATAGAACGGTCATTATTCAAAACAATATAAGGACCTTCAATAGAAGGAGCATAAGCAATACCTAATGACATTTTTGAATATTTTCCATTTTCAGTATGAGCACGTCCTTTAAAGATCATGAGTACAGAACCGTCTTCCTGCAAGATGGGAGAAGGGTTGGACGTTAGAAAACTATAGAAAGTATTGGCCTTCGTTTTTAAAATGGGTTCGTCAAAACGCTTCCATGGACCATAAGGGCTATCAGCAACCGCCAGGCCGATTCGTTTATTAGAACGGCCTACAATACACCATGGACTGCTTAAAGTCAATTCGTCATAAGTCGGCTCTGTAAAAGGATGGGTAGAGCCCATATAGATCAGATAGTATTTATGGTTATATTTCAAAATACGAGGATTATGCGTGGATCGTCCATCCCAGTATTGTGCCCCTCGAGCAGGAAGAGAAACCTCACTAAACTGATAAGGGCCTGCCGGTGTATCGGATACGGCATGTACGATCTCTGAGGCAACCATCCACCCCGGGTGAAAAGGGAGTGATTTTGGGAAACGAGACACAAACATGTGGTATTTTCCGTCTTCCCCCTTTACAACAGAGCTTCCCCAAGCCCAGTAACCTTCCGACTCAAAGGCAGGTGTAAGAGGGGCTTTCCCCAATCGATGAAACAGTTCGTTCTTTGATTCTAGTTTCAGTTCTTTCAGATTTTCAATCTTCTGTGCAAATACAGGACTTTTGAATAAAACAAAGCAGAGTAAAACATAGAGTTGATACTTCATCATGTCTTTCATTTTTAGAGTAGGTAATTCTTAATTTTATATTTTCAGATACAAATAAAAGGTGTTTTCATCAAAATAACATGCACATTATGTCCAGGAATAGTCTCTTGACGTACATTCACTCCTTTTTTCTCCTTCCCCCTCTATATTTGATATAATTTAAAGAAAAAACATTACTTTTGTCGCCATTTACGACAAACTGATGGACGAAAACTTAAACCGATTAATTCACAACATAAAAAATCACGATTCTCAATCTGCTTTCCGAGAGCTTTACAACCTCTTCTATAATCGTCTTTTTCGCATAGCCTATTATTATCTAAAGCAAGACGAATGGGCTCAAGAAGTCGTTTTAGATTTTTTCTTAACGCTATGGCAGCGAAGAAAAACGCTCAATGAAATAAAGGAATGGGATAACTACTGTTTCATAGCCATTAAAAATGCCTCTCTAAACCTTTTAGAAAAAAAACAGCGCGAAAAAGAGATCTTGACCAACGAATTTATCGACCATGGAGTTTCTCAAGACTCTCCCGAACAAGATCTACTTGATGAAGAACTCTTCAAGCTTTATGAGCAAACCCTACTAGAACTTCCAACCAAATGCAGAGCAGTCTATTTAGCCATAAAAGAAGACAAACAGACCTATGCACAAGTTGCAGAGACCTATCAAATCAGTCGGAAAACCGTAGACGCACAAGTACAGAAGGCCACTCTACGTCTTAAAGAGAAAATAAAAAAATATTTTCACCCTCACGAATAGGGAATTTGTCTCATCGCCCTGTCTTTATGATCAGAACACAAAAAAGGAAATAAAGACATGCCCAACACACCCTATAAAGAAGACGATTTAGAGCATCTTTTAGAACAACTCACTTCAGTCACCCATTCTCCGAGCGGAGATTTTTCGGCCGAAAACAGTTTTAAGAAGTTAGCCTCACATCTCCCTCACCGTCCCTTTTATCGGACAATACTCTTCAAAACACTCTCATCGGCTGCAGCCATCGCTTTGATCTGTCTATTAACTTGGAATGACGTGAACTCCTCTGTGGAGATCATGACCATTAAAACCTTGGCAGAAACAAAATCTGTCACCCTATCGGACGGAACACTCATTCGACTAAACCGATATTCATCACTCACCTTTCCCGAATCATTTAAAGGCGAAAAGAGAATGGTCACCCTCAAAGGTGAAGCCTATTTTGAAGTCGCCAAAGATGCTCAACATCCCTTTATTGTACAGACCAAAGAGATCAACGTACAAGTATTAGGCACCCACTTCAATGTAGATGCCTACCCCAATAGTCCAATAACAAAAACCACCTTGCTCGAAGGCTCAGTCAAAGTGTATAACCGTGAAAGGAACGTTGAAGCCCTACTAAAACCCAACGAATGCGCCACCTATAGCCAAAACGACGGATTAGTTTGTCACTCACTCGGTCTACAAGCTAAAGATGAAACCGCTTGGCAAGATAACAAACTGATTTTCACAGAAACGTCGATTGGTGAAATCATGAACGAACTTTCTCAAACATTCAACACTCCGATTAAAGTGAGCGACTCCAAACTTAAGGAGTATAAGCTATCGGCCCGTTTTGAACATCATGAGACCTTGACCGAAATACTGGACTTACTACAATCGGCCGGCTATTTTGATTACACGGTAGACAATAACATGATCCGGATCAAAGCAAAGCCAAATACTAAAACAAGACATTAAACCTTAACATATTGATTAAACAAAAACGTATGACCACAACTTTCATTCAAAAAAAACCAATCAGCAGATTATGCTTATTGAGTTTCATCTTACTGATCACCGTATCCCTACAAGCACAAGTCACCTCCTCAAAAGGATACAACTTGACGTTAAAACAGGCGAATCTCAAAGATATTACAGCCGCCATAGAACAACAAAGTTCTTATTCTTTTATCTTTGGAGAGGAGATCAAACTCACAAAAACCATCACCCGACAACTCCATGAAAGAAGTATTGAAAAACTTTTGGATGCCCTCTTTAAAGACCAACCTATTGCTTACCAAATCAACGGGCAACACATCATCTTAAAAAGAAAAGCCATCAAACGCCCCTCCCGTCGTTTCACCATCAGTGGATATATCAATGATGAGACTTCACAAGAGACCTTGATCGGAGCCAACATCTTTGAGACCAACCACCAAGAAGGAACTTCCACCAACGCTTATGGTTTTTACAGCATCACCATTCCCGAAGGAAAAAAGAATCTGACGTTTTCCTATATCGGATACCAATCGGAGCATCGACAACTGGAACTCCATAAAGACACCACGATCAACCTCGCCTTAAAAAGTAATACCTTACTGCAAGAAGTCACCATCCTGTCGAGCAAACAAGAGACCGGACTTAAAGCAACTCAAATGGGAGCCATGGATATCCCCATGGAGCACATCAAGAATACCCCAACGCTACTTGGTGAAGCCGATGTGATGAAAACCTTGCAACTCATGCCGGGGGTACAAGCCGGAGCAGAAGGTAGTGCCGGTATTTACGTCCGTGGAGGTAGTCCCGACCAAAACTTGATCTTGCTCGATGGAGTGCCCGTGTACAACGTCGACCACCTCTTCGGCTTCTTTTCTGTCTTCACTCCAGAAGCCGTGAAAAAAGTCAGCCTATTCAAGAGCAGCTTCCCGGCACGATTCGGCGGTCGATTATCATCGGTCATCGACATCCGGACCAACGACGGCGACATGAATCACTATCACGGTTCGTTCAGCATCGGATTGCTTTCCAGTAAGCTAAACATCGAAGGCCCGATCATGAAGAATAAGACCTCTTTTAATCTTTCGGCTCGCCGTAGCTACTTCGACCTATTAGCGAATCCGTTCATGAAGAAAGACGAAAAAATAGCTTATTACTTTTATGATATCAATGCCAAGATCAACCATCGTTTCTCCGACAAGAGCCGATTATTCATCAGTCTCTACCATGGCAAAGATCAGTTTAGTAGTGAAGAAAAGGAGCGCTCACCAATATCTCCTGAAAACAGCGACCTAAATAATATGTCGTTTTATTGGGGCAATACCATTGCAGCAGCTCGATGGAACTACATCTTCAACAATCAGCTATTTAGTAACACCACCGTGTCGTACAATAAATACCAATTCAACCTCAAGAATATCAACATTGAAAGTACGAAAAACGATCAAAACAATCAATCAACACGTTACGATTCGAAATACCAGTCGGGCATCAAAGACCTATCGTACAACTTAGATTTCGATTACCGTCCCCTTCCTTCACATCACATCCGATTTGGAGCAAACTACCTCTATCATCAATTCCGTCCGGAAGTGATGACCAATGCTTCTAAAGAAGATATCAACGGTGCAATCAATCAAGAGTCGTACACTACTCGCGACAACCCCACCATCTTCGCCCACGAAGTCTCAGCCTACCTCGAAGATGATTTTAATATTGGTCGGAAACTCAGTTTAAATGCCGGCGTCAACCTCTCTAGTTTCTTCGTGCAACAGAAAAGCTATTATGCTATACAGCCTCGCTTCTCGGCTCGATATGAGTGGTCTAAAGATTTTGCATTAAAGGCATCCTATAGCCGTACTTGTCAATATATCCACTTACTCACCTCGTCTTCACTCTCATTGCCCACCGACTTATGGGTACCCATCACCAAAAATATCAAACCGATGAGTGCCAATCAATACAGCCTTGGAGCGTATTATGAAGGTCTTAAAGATTGGGAATTTTCGGTCGAGACTTATTATAAGAACATGAACAACGTTCTCGATTATAAAGATGGTTCAAACTTCGTCGGCATATCCACCGGATGGGAAGAAAACGTAGAAATGGGCAAAGGACGTTCGTACGGCATCGAGTTTCTCGCTCAAAAAACCACAGGCAGATCGACCGGATGGATTGCCTATACCCTGTCGAAAAGCGACCGGATCTTCCCCGATAAAGGAATAAACAAAGGACTCCGGTTCCCTTATAAATACGATAGACGCCACAACATCAACATCGTCTTCAATCATAAATTCTCTAACAAAATAGATATTTGTTCGTCTTGGACTTATTATAGTGGAGGATGCGCCACCATTGCCGAGGAAGAGTTTGCCGTAATCAGACCTTATCATAAGATAGACGAGACTTATCCGGATGAAGTACAACCTTCTATCACCTCAGAAAATCACGTGACCAAGAAATGCAACTATCGCCTACCGGCCACTCATTACTTGAATCTGGGCATCAATTTTCATAAGAAGACTAAACACGGCATGCGCACTTGGAACATCAGCATATATAATGTTTACAACGCGATGAATCCCACTTTCATCCTCAAACAATATCAAACCGTAAACATCGATGGTAAAGAGGTCAGAAAGCCTTATATCAACAAGATAACCGCTTTACCCTGCATCCCATCCATCACTTACACGTATAAATTTTAACGATCATGAAGAAAACAATAATATTCGTCCTAACGCTTGCCGTAGCCCTAATGCATGTGCTAACCTCGTGTGAAAACAAACTCGAGTTTAATTTCGGTACCAAAGAATCCAAGCTAGTCATTAACGCTTTAATGAATGCCGATTCGATCAACAATGAAGTCTACGTCAGCTACAGTGGAGCCTATGGAGCTACCGCCGCACACGATGCGATTGTGAGAGTTTACGTCAACAACATCTTAAAAGAGACCGTCGACCAGTCGGAAGAGACCAAAGATAACGTCGGCGCACGATACCGCATTCATGGTCCCTTTCAGCTCAATGACCTCGTAAAAATCGACGTGACGACTAAAGATCAGAACAAGCATGCGTGGGCCGAAGTGAAAGTACTCCCCAAAACTCCCATAGAAAAGATTGAAGCCTCACCCAAAGAATATGCCAAACCAATCTTAAATACCAAGTTTCATTATGAACTCAAAATCACGGTAAACGACCATTCACAAGGAGAAGATTATTATTACCGACTCATTCCCGAACGCTATATCAAATACCAGCGATGGAGATGGAAAGACGAACCGGATTATACACAGGAGGTCTATTACACCTATGAGAAACGTATGGGAGCCTATATCGATAATGACTTCGCGTTGATGGATGGTAACCCGATTAAATCGAATGACGGTCAAGAAACAGCTATATCAACCACCTATAACCATTATGGCATCTTCAATAATAAATTCTTTAAGGACAAATCCTATACCCTAACGATATCCATTCCAAGAATGGATACCGATCATGCCGTGATCAGACTCTTACGAATCTCAAAAGAGGAATATCAGTATATCAAAACCCTAAATACGATCGATTCCGATATTTATGGAGAGGATTTTAGCGAGCCTGTCATTTTCGAAACCAATGTCAATGGCGGACTAGGTATCGTTTCATTAAGCTCCGAGTCGAGTCAAAAGATACAACTCGCTCCGGAAGAGAACAACTAAAAAGGGGCGATTAAAAAAAGACAATTGATTAAAGAAAAGTAGACCAAACAAAAAGACGGTTAAGAATGATTTAAAATTCACTTAACCGTCTTTTTAAATTTAAAGGAAAGCATTCTGTTTTTCATAGCCTATTTTAAGAAAAAAATATTACTTTCGCTTTGTACATTGTTTTCATAAAAAAAAATCATCCCATGAGAATCACAAAAGTAAAAGTCAACGTTAAAGACGAAGGGTCTTCTAAAAAAGAAAATAAAATGGTGCTCATGCACCGAAAAGCTGAAAAAGGCACCCTCATCCTCGATAATCTATCCACGCCAACCGACCACCCCGAAGATCAAACCGATCGTATCATCGCCCGATTGAAAAACGATAGTTTCCAACTCAGTCTAGAAAAAAAGATCATAGAAGAGCGACTCACCAAAACATTGTACAAAAAGATTCGGAGTCTCATCATACCGATGATAGAAGCCGCCCTAGACCAAAGATCCTTCACTGTTGGAAGACTCTTCTTAAACGATAATGACAAAAAGACTCTGACCAAAGCTTTAAAGCAAAAGTTTCACCAACCCATCACCTATCGCGTGAAAGATGAGACCAGCAAGAGTGGTTATAACTTGAAGACTCTCAACTTACCGGAGACGTTAATAACCTACGCCGAGCATCATAACCTCAAAGACCTCAACCCCATATACGATTGGCTGACATTTCATATTAAACAAAAGAAAGCCAACATTCAGAAATCAATTTCCAACAATCGCATTGTGGTGGATTACTCCAACGACAATCTGGAAAATCTGAGCCCAAGGAAACAAGCTCTAGCCGTTTGGGAAAAAGAATACGAAGCCACTTCAAAGTTAGAACTGAAGGCGTTTCACCAACAATTTAAAATCGAAGAGCTCGTACAGTCACTGCCTCTTCCGGGCGACTATCTTTACGAAGACAAGAAACAAAAAGACAAGCACCACAAAGATAAAAACAACAACGGTCAGACCCCTAAAGGCCAAAGAACCGAAGACAAGAACAGTCGAGAAGAAGCCGATTCGAACAAGACAGTCAATCCGGATAACACAGTCGATCTGGTCGACAAGAGTTTCAATTTTAAAGTCAAAGATGCGCTCAAAAAGCACCAATCCTCTCTTTTTGGCAGAGAAGCCAAAGACGAGGCAACCAGAGAAGCCAATAAAAAAGACGTTCTACTAGTGACCTACCAACTGGAAGTCGTAAAGTATTTCGAGCATTACTTCCCTATCAAACGTACTAAGAAATTAATCACACTGAAAGAAGCACAATACTATCTGAAAGTCGAAACCATCAGACAGCGCATTACCGATCAACTAGAAAACGCCATCCGCTCTCAGATGCTGCAAAAGGAAAAACTCTCCCGTCATTCTAAAGAATCGGAGATCAGTAGCGCAACCCTTTCAAAGATAAAACGCAACGAGTTCTTTGTGCTCAATCTAGTGGAGATGTGCACCTTTGCTTCAAACAACTTGCGAAATATTATTGATATTGAACAAGAAGAAGATATATTAGGACAACGAGACTTAAAAAAGAGTTTAAACGAAGGGCTTAAAAACTTTAACAAAGAACTCTTTTACGACTTCTTTCAACTACCGTATGACGATGATGAAAAGACAATTTGGGCGTTGCGTGGATCAGTGCAAGCCATCCGGAATAATATTACTCACTACGAGAGCAATGCATCCGAAACAATCTTCCAAATAAAAGAATTCGAGTATTGGAACAGAATTAAAGAAAAAAGTGAAAACCTTTGTTATAGCACCACCCCATTTAAACAAGCCTTGTCCAACGAACTGAAAGCAGTCGATAGTCTATTTATCGAGCAATTCCGATCAAACGATCTTTTGCATTACTACCAGTCGGCCGACCTTAACACCTTGTTTGATCGGATCACGCTTAACCTTTGTAGAAGTGCAGTACCGTTTGCACCGGGATTCAAAAGCATATTCAATGCCGGTCTAGGTCTGCAAGAAGGAAATCCAACCTTCAACGTGACACACTACCTCATGACCGAAGGAAAAAAGAAACAAACCACTCAGTCGCCCGCTTATCCGGCTTTCCGTTTCCTTTTGAAGCTCATCTACACTCACACCTTCACCAAATGGTTTGTTGAAAACGATAAAGCTTTCAGAGAAGCCGTTCATCAAGTTTTGAAAGATAGCAAAGAACGCGCAGAAAAAGAGAATAAAGAAAAAAATGGGAAGCAAAAATATGCTTATAACGGTATTGAGGAGATGAAATCCGATCAAACCGTAAAAACGTACATGGGTTATCTTCACGCTAAAGTGATCAACGAGCAAAGTGTGAAAGGAAAAGAAGATGACAATACACATTTCTATACTCAACAATTTATCAACTACGTCTTTGCCAAAGGTTTCGACACTTATCTTGATGCGTTGCCCATCGACTTTATCAAACGCCCCAACCAAGACGAACGAGACAAAAAGGTGACGAACCAAGAGTATGAATCGACCTTAAAGATCAAGGTCGACTGTGGCGGAATCACACCGGAAAATCCCGAACACATTGCTTTCTATACCTTCTGTAAACTACTCGACAACAATCATCTTAGTGACCTACGCAACGAATGGATTAAGTATCG
This sequence comes from Bacteroides sp. QWL-09, assembly GCF_058683585.1. Lineage (NCBI taxonomy): Bacteria > Pseudomonadati > Bacteroidota > Bacteroidia > Bacteroidales > Bacteroidaceae > Bacteroides > Bacteroides sp. QWL-09. The sequence continues at coordinate 1,584,109 of NZ_CM178748.1, forward strand.
CGAATCGAACCCCACTCAAGAATCCACTCAGGAATCCACATCATTCGACTATCAACCCATCATTGCGATCATCGAACTTTGCTTACTATCGGGCGACAGAATCAGCCAAGAGAGCCTCATAGAAGAAAGTTTAAACGTTGATTTAAAAGATTTTATTATAAGCGGCGATCAAGGCGAAAAACTCTTCAAACAGTTTTATACGCAAAACGGAGAAGATAGTGCCATCATCTTTGCTCCAATAGAGATCACTCGAAAATATTGTACACTAGAGTTATTGAAAAATATCGTTGGAGAAAGCGGGAAGGTCACCGGAGAAGAATACAAAAAGTACCAGAAATATTTAAAGAAAGACGCAGAGAACTCGCTGACTAAAATAGCTAAATTGATCGAAAGACGAGATCAACTGCATTGTGAATGGCTAAAAATATCGAACGATGAAGCAAGAAAGGCTTTTATAGAGAGGGAGGGTAAAGAGTATCAAGACAAGTGTGAAAGCATTGATCGATACAATTGGCTAAACAACAAGCTCCACATGGTTCACGTGAAACGTCTGCACAATTTGATGATTCAACTTTTAAGTCGTATGTCACGTTTTGTATCAATATGGGATAGAGACTTTAAAGACGTTTCTCACAATATTTACAACTATAAAAACAAGGATGGAATTCCTTGTAAACTCGAAAAATCCGTGCTTTACAAAGAGACCAGAAATTTTATTGCCCATAATAACTACATTACAAAATCCGCTGAAAAGTCAATCATTGAGCTAATAGAGGGATTGCGCGAACTGATGGCTTATGACCGTAAATTAAAAAATGCAATTACTAAGTCGATTATTAATGTCTTCGACCAAAATGGTATGGTTCTTCGACTTCGGATTAATGAAGAGGATCATAAAATAGAAATCGTTAGCGTCACACCCAAAGAAATTCAACACTTCAAGAAAACGATATCGACAAAACAAGTGCCTAAAGAATTTTGCGAGCTATCTAAACAGTTATTGACTTATAAAAATAAGGCATAGGATTAAAAAAATCACCTGATTATGCTTTCTGGTTACAAAAAATGTTGTATTTTTGAAGCCAGAAAGCTATGTATATATTTGAATATTAACAAAATACAGAGATCATACTGTAAATGATCCCAATTTGAAAGGGAACTACAACGACCTCCCCGTGACGATGCAGATCTTCGTACTGTAAATGATCCCAATTTGAAAGGGAACTACAACAAGTCTCCGATCCCTTACCACGAATTGTGGACTGTAAATGATCCCAATTTGAAAGGGAACTACAACATAGTATGTATGTGTATTGTCCATTTTTCTACTGTAAATGATCCCAATTTGAAAGGGAACTAAAACAGCAAGTCGTGGATTGCATTTCCACGGGGCTACTGTAAATGGTCCCAATTAGAAAGAGATCATTTACAGTTATCGTAAAGTCGCCCCCTCCCATAAGATTAAAATGTTCATTTATCCCACACCACCCACACTAAATTCTCCAAAACGTCTATCAACAAAGGGTTTTGAGCCAGTGTGGGATAAGCAATCAAGGTCAATCATCCCACACTTTATAGAATCATCCCACACTTTTTGCTTTATCCCACACTTCGCCGACCGGTTGGCCTCGTTATTGCACCGATTTTTAATTCCGATCTCCATTTGACATTGAGATGGTTTATCCATCCTTTCGCAAAATGTACCATCGATCGATTTCGCACACTAAATTTCCAAGCGAATGACTTGAATAAGCGAATGACTTGAATAAGGAAGCTCAAGTTGTAAAGGTGAAGCGTAAGACGGAACAACTTGAGCTTGATGTTCTTCATGGTCAAGACATGCAATTCGTGCAAACCTCCGGAGAGTTGAAGGATCAGCTCATAACCTAGACCAGACGATTGTTGGAAGACATATCGAAGTTCATTTTGATTTTAGATCAAACGCCATGACATTGATTGCCATCCTGTTTGCTGATGCTAAGCATGCTGAACGACAATACGGCATTGCACCATTTTAATACGACATTGCACCATTTTTCTACGACATCGCGCTATTATATTACGACATTGCACCATTTTTCTAGCACAATGCGCTAGGAAAATGGTGCGATGCTTTTGCGCTATTCTTTTGCGACATCACATCGTTAGTCATTACCCAAACGATACGAAAAGCATCGGATCACAATTCAAAAGTTCAAGAAGAGAGTAAAACAAAATCTATTTGCCAAATGAGTGAGACATAGTGAGAGACAAACGACAAAGTGTGGGATAAAAACCAATTTTTATTTATCCCACACCACACCAGAATCCCTTATCCATCGTTGTTTAAGTACAAAAGAGTGATAGAGGTGTGTGATAAACACAAAATATTTCCTCTAGGAGAGATGAGACGAAAATGGAAGGATCAAAAATGCACCGTATCTCAGAACCACAAGCACCGTATCTCAGAACGATGAGGACCGTATGTCGCAGCCACAAGCACCGTACCTCAGCGTCATAACAACCGTACTTCACGACAAAAACGACCGTATTAAAAAAAGACACACCTTTTTCACTCAACCACGAAAAGGGTCTGATTGTCAGTTAACCATTTTAGTTGACCGTTTTTTGCCTTATTCACCATGTCGGTTGACTCTGATTAAACTTACTTTTAATTCAGGTTGACTCTTTCTTTTTTTATTGATAAGATGAGTTGACCCTAGTTAAACTTATTAATAAATCACGTTGACTACTTTTCTTTTTATTGATAAGATGAGTTGACTACACTGATATCAAATAATAAAAAGTCAAGTAAATCATTTATTTAGCAGTTGCGCTTTTCTGCTCAGATAATATTAAGAAGTCATGCAAAGTTATTCTATTTTTTATGCATACTTCCTTTTAATGGCAATTTCTCTATAACTAGTCCATTTCTTCTTTAATTCCCCTGTGCATTGAGCAGCTTGTTTAGGCGTCATGCCTTCTAAGCTCCAATGTGGGCGTTCGTTGTTATAGAATTCTATGGCCAAATGCAAAGCTTTTTTCAAATCATTTATGGTATAAAACTCCATTCCTTTAAGCAGTTCATTCTTTATGGTATTATTTATGCGTTCGGCCACAGCGTTATCTTTGGGATTACCACTTTCAGTCATACTTATAACTATACCGTGTGTCTTTAACAGGTTGGTATAAACATAACTTGCATATTGTACCCCACGATCCGAATGATGAACAAGATGATCAAATCCTTTTTTGCTATAATGCTTTAGAGCCATTTTTAAAGCTTCTAACGTATATTTAGTCTCTAAAGTTTTCCCAACACTATATCCGATGATTTCTTTGCTGTAATAGTCAGTAACCAAAGATAGATAGCAGAAGGTATATTCACCTTGCTCATTTATCCACAGAGGCAGATAGGTTATATCGCTAACCATGAGCTGGCAAGCAGCATCCGGTATGAAGTCTTTGATAAGATTGGGATAAATCGGGAAATGATGCCTAGAGTCTGTGGTAAGAACGCGACGCTTACGCTTGCGGACTTTCAAACCATAGCGTTCTATAATATCATAGAAGCGATTATAGCCCACGCTGTTCTTTTCTCCAAACCTCGTACGATACATCAACCAAAGTTTGCTGCCTCCAATTCCAGGATCTTTGACTCGAATTTCTTTGATAAACTCAACGACAAAGGCTTCTCGAGCAAGAGTAGAGAGTAGCGTATTCTCATGCTTGTAATAGGCTTGCTTGGTTACACCAAGTAGGCGACACATGGGAAGAATACGATAACGCTTTTCATCCCGTGTGTGAAGTCTATAGGCTACTTGGTGCCAGCTTTTTTTAAGTCAAGACCATAAACGTCTTTGCCCAATTCAACCATCTCTGCATAGAAATCACCACGTAGACGCTCTTGAGCGAGTTCCTTCTTTAGTTTGGTGATCTCTGATAAGAGTCGTTTGTAATCTTCTGGGATTACAGATTTGCCTTCTTTTTTCATCATTTCGGCGATTTGAGGGTTGTCTGACTCAAAGATACTTAAAGCTCGATAAATCGACGTACGACTGCACTCCATTTTTTGCATAATCTCAGAAATTAACAGACCATCAACCATACGAAGGCGATAAATCTCAGGAATCTTTGGGGCCCAAGTGGGGGCCTTCAAATAATCTTCAATTTTCATAATCAATCATGTTAGGAGTCAACCTTATTTAAAAAAAGACAGATTTCAAATAAGAGTCTGATTTGAAATCATAATTTCAAAGTTCTTCTTATCTTTGCAGTTCAATTAATCTTACGATCTATAAATAATGAGCAAATTAAAAGGATTATTCTTCTGCCTCATCTTAGGAGCGTTCATCACCACGCTACAGGCCAGCACTCCCGAACAAATTAAATTCTCATATATCTCGATTCACGAAGGATTATCACAAAGCACGGTATTCTCTATCGATCAAGACAAGAAAGGGAATATGTGGTTTGCGACTTACGATGGGGTAAACAAATACGATGGTTATGCGTTCACGGTCTATCAACACGACACGTCCGATCCGAATAGTATAGCTAATGATATTGCTCGGGTGATCAAGACCGATAGCCAAGGCCGGGTGTGGATTGGCACAAGAGATGGACTTTCGTGTTACGACGAAAGAAAAGACCGATTTAAAAACTACTTCCATTCGAAAGACGGGAAGCATTTGCAGATCAATGGCATTGCTGAATTGTCGCCCGAACGTCTGTTGGTCAGCACCGGTGAAGGATTGTTGGTCTTCGATATTCCAAGTGGCACGTTTAGCGAAGCTCCGGATGCCTCTTTACGTCGCCTGATTGCTTCAACACTTTATCGTAAAGACGGGGTGATCTATATTGGAACCACCAACGAGGGGTTGTATCGCTACCTCATTGCCGGCCGAAAATTAGAGAAACTCACCCTTGCACTCGACAACAAACAGATTCAAGCAGTCTTACAGCAATCGCCAACTCGCTTATGGGTGGCCACCGAGGGAGCAGGACTCTTTCTGATCAACCCTAAGACCGGAGCGGTAAAGAATTACCGTCATACCGCAGGCAACGGGGGAAGCATCAGTTCGAATTATATCCGTTCGTTAGCCTTGGATGCACAAAATCAATTGTGGATCGGAACGTTCAACGATTTGAATATCTATCACGAAAGCACCGACTCGTTTGTATCGTACAGCAGTGACTCGGTAGAATCGGGCAGTTTGTCGCAACGCTCGGTAAGAAGCATCTTTATGGATGCTCAAGGCGGAATGTGGTTGGGTACTTATTTCGGGGGACTGAACTATTATCACCCGTTAAAGAACCGGTTCAAGAACTTCCGACGTATTCCCTATAAGAACTCACTCAACGATAATGTGGTGAGTTGTATGGTGGAAGATCGGAACAAGAATCTCTGGATTGGAACGAACGACGGGGGATTGAACTTATATAACACAACGACGAAGAAATATACGCACTATACGCTGCAAGAGGCCGAACGCGAACAAGGCATCGGGTCGAACAACATTAAAGCGGTATGGGTCGACGAAAAGAACGATCTGGTCTATATCGGCACGCATGCCGGGGGACTAAACATCCTGCACCGAGGAAGCGGGCGGATGGAGCATTTTAATCAGAAAAACAGTTCGCTGCTCAACGATAATGTGTATGCCATCTTACCATCGAACGACGGTAATATCTGGCTAGGCACGCTAAGCGGATTGGTAAAGTATCATCCCGGCAACAAAACATTTACAACGGTAACGCATGAGAAGAACGGTCGCCCGTTTACTCAGAGACAGATTACAACGCTCTTTAGAGATTCAAAAAGGCGCTTATGGATCGGTGGTGAGAACGGGTTAATGGTTTATACCGACCACATCGAGCCGATCAAGATTCTTCCATCGTCGGAGATGACTCAAGCGTTTATCAACTGTATCTTTGAGACATCGAAAGGGATCTTTTGCATCGGTACGCGTGAAGGAGTCTACCTGTTTAACGAACAAAACAAACAAGTCACACACTATCACACGTCGAACGGACTACCCAATAATGTGGTCTATGGCGTCTTGGAAGATAGTTACGGACGACTCTGGATGAGTTCGAATAGAGGATTGAGTTGTTTCAATCCGTCGACTAGGAAGTTCCGTAATTTCACCGAGACGGACGGGTTACAAAGTAATCAGTTCAATACCGCAGCTTACTGTCGCACGAAAGCGGGTGAAATGCTTTTTGGCGGTATTAATGGGATCACCGGGTTCTATCCGGAGTTATTGATCGACAATCCCTATACCCCACCGGTGGTGATCACCAAGTTGCAATTGTTCAATAAGACGGTACGTCCCGATGACGAGACGGGCATTCTGTCGCAAAACATCAACACCACGGAGAGCATCACGTTGCAATCGTGGCAAACAGCATTTTCGTTGGAGTTTGTGGTCTCTAATTACATCTCGGGACAGCATAACACGTTCGCTTATAAACTAGAGGGATACGATAAAGAATGGTATGACCTCACAGACAAACGAACGGTGTCGTACTCGAACTTACCTCATGGCGAATATACCTTTTTGGTGAAGGCGGCCAACAGCGATGGGAAATGGAACAACCAGCCTACAGCGCTGAAGATTGTGATACTCCCGGTGTGGTATAAGACGTGGTGGGCTATGCTCCTCTTCTTAGCGGCATTTGCAGGACTCGTGATCTTCGTCTTCCGCTTTTTCTGGATGAGAAAGAGTATGGCGGCTGAGTTGGAGATGGAACGACGCGATAAAGCCCATCAAGAAGAGATCAACCAGATGAAGATGCGGTTCTTTATCAATATCTCGCATGAGCTACGCACACCGCTAACTCTAATCTTGGCGCCGCTTCAAGAGATTATCAACCGAATCAGCGATCGCTGGACGCGTAATCAGTTGGAGTATATCCAACGGAATGCCAACCGTTTGCTTCATCTGGTCAACCAGTTGATGGATTATCGCCGTGCAGAGCTGGGAGTCTTCGAACTTAAAGTGAAGCAAGATAATGCCCACCGGTTGGTTGAAGAAAACTTTTTGTTCTACGAGAAGCTGGCACGCCACAAAAAGATCGGTTACACCCTACAATCGGAACTGAACGACCGACCGATGTGGTTCGATGCAAACTATCTGGAACTGATCATCAACAACTTGCTATCGAATGCTTTCAAGTATACGGAGAGTGGTCAGACCATTACCGTAAGTTTAAAGGAGGAGAATCAAGAGCTTGTGCTGCAAGTCACTGATACCGGCATCGGTATTCCGATCAACAAGCAAGGCAAGATCTTCGAACGCTTCTATCAGGTAGAGAGTGAACATGTGGGTAGCGGCATCGGCTTATCGTTGGTGCAACGTTTAGTGGAACTTCATCATGGGCGCATCGAACTAGAGAGCAAAGAGGGTGAAGGTAGTTCGTTTACGGTTTATCTCCCTCAACAGGAATCGGCCTACCAAGCGTCGGAAATGGCGACAAGCGAACAGACCGAAGAGGAGTCTTCCGCCTACTCGACCAATTCGAAAGAGATGTATTTCATCGATACCGAGAAAGCAGAGGAACCGGACACGGTAACCGAAGAGAAGAAACGGGGTACGATCTTGATCGTGGAAGATAATCAAGAGATCAGACAGTATCTGAGCCATGGTTTGTCGCGCTCGTTCAACACGTTGGAAGCCGAAAATGGTGAAGTAGCTGCCGAACTATTGAAAGATCAAGAGATCGATTTAATCATTACGGATGTGATGATGCCGGTGATGGACGGAGTGAAGTTCTGTAAGCTGGTTAAGCAGAACATCCGGACATGCCACATCCCGGTCATCATGCTTTCGGCGAAGACTGACATCAAAGATCAGATGGAAGGATTGCAGGTTGGTGCCGACGATTACATCCCTAAACCGTTCTCGCTCTCGATCATGATCACTAAGATTCAAAACATGCTGCGTACACGTTACCGCATGTTGGAGCGCTATTCTAAATCGCTCGAGGTAGAACCGGAAAAGATCACCTTCAATGCCATGGATGAGGCTTTACTCAAACGCGCAGTGAGTATCGTCGAAAAGAATATGGATAATGTGGAGTTCTCAACCGATGAGTTTGCACGCGAGATGAACATGAGTCGTTCAAACTTGCACTTGAAATTGAAAGCCATAACCGGTGAACCGACCATCGACTTTATCCGTAAGATCCGGTTCAACGAAGCCTGCAAATTATTGAAGGACGGACGTTATACTGTGGCCGAAGTGAGCACCATGGTGGGCTTTAATACGCCATCTTATTTTGCAACGAGCTTCAAGAAATACTTCGGTTGTCTGCCAACAGAATATATCAAGAAACATCATAACGGATAAAAAAACTATTTCTCATAAAAAGATTCCATATTCTTGTTCAACATAGAATCTGGGATCTTTTTTTTTATCTGCTCTCATCACTAAAGCTTCTAATGTAACGAGAAACCTACTATAAGAAAGTCGGAATAGACTGGGGATCAGAAGGTATAACAAACGACTATAAAGCACTCCTAAACAGCCTTTTGAACAAAAATGGCATTTCATTCAACAAAAATAGCAGCAAAAGAACCATTTTAAACAAAGTGTGTACGACAGCAATAATCGTTCTATGCCATTCCCTTTATCTTTGTAAAAACAATAATCATTTTATTATAATATCTTATAGCAACTTATGAATTACATTAAACTTTGTTACCTGATGTTACTGGTCTGCTCCTATTGTTTTGCAGGATGCTCAGATCAAGAACTAACCTGGTCTCCTAACGGACAGGGTTCTTCAATAACTGGAACTGAAGAGCAAAACAAATCAATCGACCTAAAGGTCTTTGAGTGTCTCAACCTAGATTATCCAGGACTTGAAAAAGTGAAAACACACTATGAAAATGGAGAATTCTATTTAGCTTCTCAAGCTCTATTAAACTATTACCGTTTACGCCAAGATGTGGTAAATCCATTAATATCACTGATCAATATCAGCGTTCCTTCAGGCGAACAGAAAATGGCAGATGATGCCTTGCAATATAAGTTTTATATCAAAAACTATACAGATGCAAACGGCGACTCTTATCAATTCCCCAAAAATGAAGAAGGTTTAATAGATTGGAGCTACCAACCCAATACCGATGGAGAATTTCGCAGTCAATTGTATCGTTTAGAATGGTTTCCGGCTCAAGGTAAAGCTTATAGAGCAACCGGCAATGAGGCTTATACCAAGTCATGGATGGAAGTGTATGGGGATTTCATGAAACAAAATCCAATTCCGACATCTGAAGAATATGATCATTACGGCATTTATGGCCCACTGCCTGTATCAGAGCGAGTATCTAATGCCACAGATGTTTTTTTCTACTTTATCCAATCACCGAACTTCACAGCTTCATTCTTATCCTCATTCTTGGTTTCCCTATCTGAACAAGTAGAGTATATTAAAACTCATTATTATAATGCCGGTAATAACATTTATATTGCACAAGCTTTTTCTGTGACTAAAGCTGCTATGCTTTTCCCTGAATTTAAAGAGGCAACAACATGGGTGAAAAATGGAACAGATATTCTTGGACAAGAAGTTTCTAACCAGTTTCTGGAAGATGGAATGCAGTTTGAAGTCGACTTAAGCTATCACATTGGCGAAGTAGCGACTTTCTATGATGCGATTATTTTAGCCAAGGCTAATCATAAAGAAGATTTGTTGCCAACCACTTATATTGAAAGTATGCGCAAAGCAACCGAATTATTAATGAATTTAATGTATCCGGATTATTCTGTAGAAGCATTCAATGATACACGCCCTGTTTCATGGACAAAAAGTGTCATCACTAAAAATCTGAAAAAATACGTTGAAATGTTTCCTGAAAATGAACAGATGAAGTGGATGGCTTACAATGGCAAACAAGGAATCAAACCATCTCACCTGACTAAAGCTTTTACAACTTCGGGCTATTATGTGCTTCGTAATGGATGGGAAACGTCATCAACAATGCTTATCCATACCAATAATCCAACTGCTGCATGGCATAATCAAGGAGATAATGGGACATTCGCACTTTACCACAATGGTCGTCATTTTTTCCCGGATTCAGGGTGTTTTACTTATAACAACGGAAGCACACGCGAGTGGTTTAGGAGTGCGAAACAACACAATACGATGACACTGAACGATAAACCAATCAGAGATACTAATAGAAATGGTAAATACCTTCAGTTGCAAACCATTAGTAATACAGATGTATTAGTCACAGAAAATCAGAGTTATTCTGATTTAAAACATCGTCGCGCGATCTTCTTTGTCGACAAATCTTTCTTTGTTATAGTGGACGAAGGTATCGGTACAGCTACAGGAAAAGTAAGTCTCAACTTCCATCTGTGTGAAGGTTCTGATAGTGAAGTGGTGTATGATTTGAACGAAAATGGTGCTCACACCGCTTTCGCCGATAATAATAATATGATCTGTCGTACATTCAGTAACAGCAATCTCTCTACAGCAGGATTTGCCGGGAAGGTTTCTTATAACATCGATCAAGCCAATGATCGAAAATCGTATGAGGTAAACTTAACCAAAGCGACTGATGAAACTGCACGCTTTATCACCGTATTAGTACCGATGAATAGTGCAACACCGACTAATACAATCTCTGCTGTCTTTACTGACGGAGAATACCATGCCAACGGAACTGCTGTAAAAGTAACAATCAACGGCAAAGAGTATTCTCTTAGCTACACTTTGAATTAATACAAAACAATATCATAATGAAAACGAGAATTAACCACAACCTGTTATCATGGGCTACCTTATGGTTGCTTATGTTTACAGTGGTCTCTTGTACGGATACAGAGACGACGGATTCCAGAAATTTTGCACTATATTACTCGGGAGTTACCGATATTGGTCCATCAATGACCTACAATTCAGGTACGCCAACGTATATCGGCCCAACACCTAGTTCGTTTACGATTACTAAAGTGATTTATAAAGACGAAGATATTGATGCTAGAAGCTTCACTATCGACGAAAATACAGGCGTTATCACCATCAGCAATAGTGCGGAATTAGGAGTGGGAATGTATAAGATCTCTATTTCCTGTATGGCTGGCGGGAAAACCTATACTTTTAATGATGCTATTGAAGTCAATATGTTACCGGCAGTACCCGAAGGAGTAGAAGCCGTTCCATCAGTGATCACCATTGATTACACAGAAGTACAAACGTCTAAAGCAACTTCACAAATAACGACCGATGGGCACCATGTTTCAATCACGGCTTATAGTGTGATTCAAGAGGAAGGAAAAGAATACTTTACGGTATCACAATCGGGTAAAATTTCAATCAATCCAAACTTTAAAGGGGAAATACCTCCAGGCATTCACCAAGTTTCTTTGAAATTAACCACTAATGCAGGGGATTGTATTTTTGAAAATGCAGTAGAATTTAATATTACTTCTAAACCATTATCCCTTACTTATACACCATCAGAGGGAGCTTTGGAAATCGGCAACGGCTTTGTATCATCACAGCCTATAGTCAAAGGATCTTTAGAAGAGTTGACCTATGAAATTAAAAATATGACTCCGGCTACTAACCAGATTAAAATAGATCCGAAAACGGGCATATTATCTATCGATCCAAACAATACGCTAAAAATTGGTGATAAGTTTGATTTAGACATTATGGTTAGTAACACCTATGGCAGTACTAACTTTGAAAAGGCATATACTCTAAATGTTGTTGCATTCATTAAGCCAATCTCAAACTTCTCTTATACCGTTAAAGACGCTATGCAAGCGGTTAAGTTTGAAACGTCTCCAACTAGCGGATTAATTGGCGATGCTATCACATTCTCATTGATTAACGACCTAAATGGACAAATTACTATCGATCCACAAACAGGGGAAATCTCGGCCGTGAAAGGTCACACCATTCCATTGGGAACTCATACAGTTACCGTAAAAGCAAAAAATGTGAAAAGTGAAGCTACAGCGAACTTAACTTTAACCGTAAAAGAGAATCCTTATTACTTTACTCATATCCGCTATGGCAATAACTTAGGTTTGACACCTGCAACAAACTATGCTAACCAATTCAGAGTCTTCTCTGCTGATGAGTTGCAAAATTTGTCACTGACACCGACAACAGATATCAAAGCTGGCGTAGAGGTAGAATGGAGTGTAAAAACAAAAGCGCAAATGTCTGGAACAACAATCGATGCAAATGGTAAACTAAACTTTACCACAAGTGGTTGGAAGGATGCCAATAGCGGTTTAATTATGGTTACTGCAACAACAGGAAAAGGGACTCCGGCTGAAGTCAGCATGACCGTTCCGGTATTCTTCAATTTTGCCTCAGCTGTAGCTGGCATAAAAGTACTTTATTCACCGTTCGTCTTTCAAGTTAATCCAAAGACAGGAGGAACATCGGCTATACCTACAATTGAGGGAATGAGTGATTTAACTCAATTTGCAATTGATTATCGACGTTCGTTTAACTTCTATAACTTTAACGGACCAGACGCACATGGGGATGGACAACCTAGTGTGACAAACTCACTGATGAATCAGGTTTGGAAAAAATATTATGAAACGATCGGATCAGCAACGATTAATACCGGTTCTAAAGATCCAATGTCTTATTTCTCTAATAATGGAGTTAATGGTCGAACATTAGCTATGGCATTGGGATACGTTGATGCAGCTAATAATAATGCTTTAAGAATTAATCCAAACCAATACATCGGATTGGATGGCATACCGGCCAATGGGGCTATGATCGGACAAATGACCTTCATTACAGATGGTAATATCGGTGGACTAGGTAATTCTAAGAATCAGATCTTTCCGATCTTTATCTGGTTCGATGAAGCTTTTGAATCTAAATAATTGAATACTATGCAACTAAAAAATAGAACAAGTGGCTATAGTAGAGTGTTTAGCACTCTACTGGCCTTAATCTTAACATTAACAGTATCAGCACAACAGCTCACGGTAAAAGGAATCGTTAATGATGAGACGAATATGCCTCTCATCGGAGCTACAGTCTTAGTAAAAGGAAGTACGACCGGTACAGTAACCGATTTTGATGGTAACTTTACTGTTAGAGTAGCTAAAGGTGCACTCATTTCAATCTCTTATATTGGTTATAAACCGCAAGATATCAAGATTAAAGATAATCAAAGACTTGTGATCCAGCTACAACCAGATGCACAAATGCTTGACGACGTCGTGGTAGTAGGATATGCAGGTATTAAACGCGGAGATTTAACCGGCTCAGTGTCATCCGTTTCATCAAAAGCAATTGAAGGCTATAAGTCAAGTTCGGTCATGGAAGCTTTAGGCGGACAAATTTCAGGTGTTCAAATTACACAAACAGATGGTACACCCGGATCTGGATTTGATGTAAAAATTCGCGGTATTGGTACAGTAACGGGAGATGCCTCACCACTTTACATTGTTGATGGGTTTCAAGTAGATAACATCAATTATTTATCAAACTCCGATATTGAATCGGTGGATGTTCTTAAGGATGCCTCTTCAGCAGCAATCTACGGTGCGCGTGCAGCAAATGGAGTCGTTTTAGTAACAACTAAATCAGGTAAGAGTGGCGCGCCACACATCAGTTACAATGGTTCTGCCAGCTATCGCAAAGTAGCCAAAAAATTAGACATGCTCGATCCATACGAGTTTGTTAAACTGCAAATGGACCTTTATCCAGATAAATATGCTAATACGTACTATAAGGCTGGAGAAGATGAAAATGGAATACCATACCGTTATCAATCGCTCGAGGATTACAAAAACGTAGATGGTATTAATTGGCAAGACGAAGTGCTTAAGCCTACTTGGTCTAGTAACCACAGCCTTGGAGTTACCGGAGGTAGCAAAGAAACAAAATACGCATTTTCTTTCTCTCACTTCGATGAAGATGGAGTTTTTAAGAATAGTTCGTTTAAAAAAACAACCGCAAAAATGCGCATCAATCAGAAAATAACTAAAAAGATTACCCTTGATGCCAATGTGACTTATGCCAATTCTACACAAATGGGAAATGGAACTTCAAGTGGATCTGGACGTTTTAATGTGCTTGCTCAAGTTTTAAGTGCCCGCCCTACCGGTGGATTAAGCATGACTGACGAGGAATTATTAGCCTCAGCAATTGACCCTTTGGAATTGGAAATGAGTGAAAGTTTAGCACAAGTGAATCCTGTAAACCAAGCAGAATCGGTGCATAAAAAGAAAAATTCCGAAATGTGGTCAGCCAATGGTACACTAACCATTGAGCTAATGAAAAACCTAACGTTTAAAACAGCCGGCACATACGGCACAACAAATACACGCAACGATGTATTCTACAATGACGGTTCAAAAGAGGCCTATCGTAACGGAAACAAACCGTACGGAGAAACCCAAATGGCAAAATCGGTACGATGGACTAACTTCAACTATTTGACATACAAAAAGAAGATTAAAAGACACACCATGGACGTGATGGTGGGACATGAAATTAGTTATAATAGCGATGAATATTTATTAGGACAAGCAAAGGATTTCCCTTTCGACAACTTAGGTAATAACAACTTAGGCCTAGGAGCTACACCAAGTAAAATAGAAACCTCTCTTTACGACAAGACACTACTTTCATTCTTTGCTAGAGCAAACTACAATTATAAAGATCGCTACTTAGTAACGGCAACGATTCGCGCCGATGGATCAACCGTATTTGCAGCTAAAAACAAATGGGGATATTTCCCTGCTTTTTCTGCTGCATGGCGTATTAATGAAGAAAAATTCATGAAAGACATGACTGCCGTATCAAATTTAAAATTACGTTTAGGATGGGGTACTGTTGGTAATGATCGCGTATCCAATTATTTGTCAATGGATATATATGACAGGAGCAAATATGGATTGGGAAACAATCTGGTAACGGTATTGACGCCTAAGCAACTTAAAAATTCAAATTTAAAATGGGAAGGCTCTACAACAACTAATATTGGTCTAGATTTAGGTCTATTTAATAACCGCGTAAATTTAACTGCCGATTATTTTATAAAAAACACCAAAGATTTATTAATTGCACAAAGTTTAGCTAATGTAACCGGTTTTGAATCACAGATGCAAAATGTCGGTAAAATTCAAAATCGAGGATTAGAATTATCATTGAGCACTGTTAATATTCAATCACGCAAACTTTTATGGAAAACAGATTTGAATATTTCATTCATCAAAAATGAATTGAAAGCATTGCAATCGGGTGTCAATGCTATGTATGCCCGTACAGGGTTCAACAGCGACTTCCCAGATTATGACTATATTGCAAAAGTTGGCTCTTCGTTAGGTTTAATGTACGGTTATGAATTCGATGGTGTCTACCAGAGTTCTGATTTTTATGCTACTCCATCAGGTAAACTTGAGTTGAAACCTAATGTGACGCGCAACATGCGTTATAATGATGGAAATGTCACTCCTGGCGTCGTAAAATATAAAGATCAAAATGGAGACGGATTGGCGACTACCGAAGACCGAACTGTCATTGGTAATGCTATACCCGATTTTTTTGGTGGATTCACAAATAGCTTCAACTACGCCAATTTCGATTTTAACTTCATGTTCCAATTTTCATATGGCAACGATATCTTTAATGCTACGCGTATCTACACGACACAAAGTAGAAAAGAACGCACAAATTTGTTAAGCGAGGTAACCGATCGTTGGACACCAACACATGCTTCTAATCGTGTGCCATCAGCTAATGGATATGTAAATAATGAGCTATACTCTCGTTTTATTGAAGACGGATCATTTTTGCGTTTAAAAAACATTACATTAGGATATACTTTGCCTAATAAGCTTACTCGCAAAGCCTACATTTCCAAAATACGTGTTTATGGTTCTGCTCAAAATCTCTTTTGCTTAAGCGGATATAGCGGATATGATCCAGAGGTTAGTATGTCAAGCAATAGCCCTATGACTCCAGGCTTAGACTGGGGAGCTTACCCAAAAAGTAGAATCTTTACGTTTGGGGTAGACATTGAATTTTAATACGAAAGAACAATGAAAAAATATATCATTTTAATGTTAGTCATGGGCGGAAGTTTCGCATGTACTTCTTGCTCGGATATGCTTCAAGAAGAAGCACAGTCACAAATTGATAAAACGAAATTTATCAATAATGCCAAAGAAGCGGAACCGGTATTGTTAGGGGTTTATCGTTCAATGGTAACCGATCAGACTTATGGATACAATCTTTCTTTGTTATTCCCGTTGTCAACTGATATTGCTCAATGCACAAGCGGCACAAATAGCTTTAGACAGATACCATCAAATGCGCTCACAACAAGTGAATCAAGCGTAAAGGATACGTGGAAAGCGCTTTATGAAGGCATCTATAATGCTAATGATTTTTTAGAGACTATCGCTACCCGCTATGAATACTTCAGTGCTAACGATAAAAAGAAAGCAACCATTTACATTGCTGAAGCAAAAGCTTTACGTGCCATGTATTATTTTGAATTGGTACGGTATTGGGGGAATATTATTTTAATGAAAACGACAGCTGATTCCAACAAACAACCTTCTGTTTTTGCTCAAGCTGACCCCAAAGAGGTCTATCAGTTCATCGAAGAGGATCTGAAATATGCCATTGAAAATTTACCTTATGCCATAGACGATGACATT
Source organism: Bacteroides sp. QWL-09 (assembly GCF_058683585.1). Classification (NCBI taxonomy): domain Bacteria; kingdom Pseudomonadati; phylum Bacteroidota; class Bacteroidia; order Bacteroidales; family Bacteroidaceae; genus Bacteroides; species Bacteroides sp. QWL-09. The sequence goes on from NZ_CM178748.1 coordinate 1,600,767, forward strand.
CGTCCGGACAACAGTTTTCGTTTCTCTCGTGGTGCAGCATTGGGATTACTAGCTAAGGTTTATGCAACATGGGCCGGCTATCCTATCCAAGATACAAGCAAGTGGGAACAGGCCGCACGTACAGCTAAAATTCTTATCGAATCTGGCAAGCACGCCTTATTAGATAATTATGAACAACTCTGGAGAAATACGTGTAATTCAATTTGGGATCCGAAGGAAAGTTTAATCGAAGTTAGTTTTTATGCTCCAACTGTAACAGGGTCTGCTTCGGAAGATCCATGCGGACGTATTGGAAAATGGAACGGTGTTGTGGCCAATGAAATTACCGGTTTGAGGGGACGTAATGCCGGAAACGTCAGAGTAGTCTATACCTTTTACCGCGATTGGGACAAAGGCGATCTTGATTTACGACGAAATCTCTCTATAGCCGATTATAAGTATGTCAACACCGTCAAAACGCCACTTTCTAATAAGACCCCTGACGAAGATGGCAAGAATTGGCAAAACATGACACCAGCTAAATGGGATACCGAAAAGTATGTTTTGCCCAATAATATTTTAATCAATCAAGATAAATCAAACATCAATTGGTATATTTTACGTTATGCAGAGGTCTTGCTAATTTATGCAGAAGCTCTGAATGAATGGCAAAACGGGCCGACTCAAGATGCATATACGGCAGTAAATATGGTACGCCGCCGTGGATTTGGATTTCCTATCACCATGACCAATTCGATTTCTGACTTATCTGCAGACATGACACAAGAAGAATTCAGAACAGCCATTCACAAAGAACGTGCTTATGAATTAGCTTTTGAAGGGCATCGTCGCACAGATTTGATGCGTTGGGGTAATTATTACGAAACAGTCATTTCTACTGCACAAACATTAGTTGACTGGTATTCAAGCGCTTACTACACAGCTGCCGAATACACTAAAAAGAACAAACATGAATTGTTGCCTATCCCACAACGTGAATGTGACTTAATGCCTCAGATTAAACAGAATCCTGGTTGGAACTAGTATTTTAGACAGTACAATACTTAATCATTAAAATCGCTCTTGTATACATATAGAGAAGTATTCAAGAGCGATTTTTAATGATAACCTCTCAACCTCAACAAACCATGTTCTAAATGAAACCACTTTTAAAAAAACTACTCATAGGCTTGACTTCCATGTATGCTTTATCTTGTCAAGCACAAATTTATTCGTTCGAAAATTCAGAAATTCCTTTAAATTGGAATTTGGAAAAAGGAATACTTTCTATTTCATCTTCAAAATACAAGCTTGGACATCAAGCCTTGCAGATTCAATGGAAAGCTGGAGACAAACTAACTATTTCTCAACCATTGGGAATAGAAAAAGCCTCTCAAAGCTCTAACGGGGGCATCAATGCATGGTTCTATAATACACTTCTGACAACTGATTCTATCCGATTAGCATTCTTAGACGTCAACCATCAAGAACTGTGTCATCTTAATTTCCAGCTTAATTTCAAAGGATGGCGTTGTTTATGGGCTAAGTTCAAGGAAGATATGAATATGCCAATCAAAAGTCAAATACAAACTTTAGAAATAACATTTCCTAAGACTCAACAAACGGGAATATTATACCTTGATGCACTTGAATTTACCCCTAAAGTATCTTGGCAAAAAATGTCGGATACTCAGTATTTCGTCAACCAAAAAGATTTCAGTTTAATTCCAAACTTTTTAAGCTATCGAAAAACTTTGCCTCAAGTGAATAGGCTCATTACAGGTAAGAAAAGTGAAATAGAACTTATCAGTAAACGATTAGAAAATTGGTACCTAGGATTCTCGGACAAAGTATCAACTGATCCATGGAGACAAATGCGTCTAAATAGCGAACATCGTTTTATAAAAGAGGGAGTTAGCGAAGCAAAAAAAATAAAAATCAAATATGACAAAGATGGGATAGCCGTAGGCAATGCACTTTACCCAATGGCTTTTCCTAAGGTGATAGATCAAAACAAAGTGATGTATTTCCGAACTATAAACGAGAAGATGCTATTGCCGTTAGCTTTGGATTACAGAAAAAACAATAACAAGGAGAGTTTAAACAAAGCACGGTACATTTACGATTGGTTTTACGACCAAGGCTGGGCTGATGGTAGCGGATTAGGCACCCTTTGTTTTGAAAAACTTCGTAGCTCAGGCTATTTTCATTCATTTTTCTTACTTAAAGATAAGTTATCGAAAACACAACTTGAACGAGAATTAAATACGCTTAATTGGTATACGATGTTTGGCGTCTGTTATCAAAACCCCACACATACGGGTGAAGTAGCCGATAACCTCAGAGCATTGGCTCTTCCGAAACTGATTTATGCGTTATCTCTAACCAATGAAAAAGAACGTCAGATTGCTCTTACGGCCTATAAGAACTACATGGATAATGCGTTAGGTATCGCCCCTGGATTTTATGGTACAATAAAGCCAGATTATTCAGGTTATCATCACCGTGGTCCTTACCATAGCGCTTACTACCCACATGCTCTTTATGCAGCTTCATTGGTAGCTTACCTACTTCATGGCACCCCTTATGCTTTGTCTGAACAAACCATGCACCATCTAAAGCAAGGATTATTAACGTTTCGCTTCTTCTCTGCCGAATTAAATGTTCCGGCAGGTACGGTAGGACGCTTTCCAAAAAATCAAGAAATCGTACAAACAATTTTACCGGCTTTTGCTTATGTCGCTCTCTCCTCAGAAACACCCGACAAGGAACTTACGGCAGCATTCAAACGTTTGCTAACCTACAACCAAGAAACATTAAGCAATTATATCAAAACAGTAGACTCTAATTTAACATACACAGCTAGCATAGGTGAAATAGAACTAATGAATGAGTTATCGGCTACAGCCATTGCCGAAGAGGTTGAAGTTAAAGGAAACCTATTCATGCCTTACTCAGGGGTAATGATTTCGAAAGATGAAAATTTTCAGTTCAATATGAAAGGATTTAGTCGCTATATATGGGACTTTGAGTCGTCAGACACTGAAAACTTAAAAGGACGGTATTTAGCTTATGGACAAATAGAGTATTTCGATTTCAAACAAAAAAACAAGTCCTTTAGACCAGATTTAGAAACATTCAATTGGAATTATATTCCGGGGGCTACAACCAAAGTTTTGCCTGAGAAAGTGTTGCAAGATAAAGGAGGAAGCGATTCGGGACATCGAAATTTTTCCGATGAAACGTTCCTTGCCGGTGTTCATGCCTCAGAAGAAATCGGTCTGTTTGCTTTTAAATTGCACGACATCACTTACGATAGCTCTTTCCGAGCGAATAAATCTGTATTCATTCTGCCAGAAGGATTACTTTGTTTAGGATCAGATATTCAAAACTCAGACCAAGAACACCCTACTGTCACAACTCTTTTTCAATCTTTTGGCAATCAATCTGATCAACTATCATCCTCCATCTTCGAAGATCAATCGTGCCTCTATGCGGTCAAAGATGGTATGGTAAAAGTGGATAAAGAAAAAGATCATTGCACAGTCTATCTCTCACATGGTACACAGCCCAAAGCTGAAAAATATGCTTATTTCATTCTAAAAGAAAAAAACAAAACACTAGGAGAAAAACTTTTAAACGAAAATGGTCCGGTTACAATTGTGAGACAAGATTGTCATGCGCACATTGTCCGGCACGAAAACAGAAAGATCATTTATGCAGCTTTGTATGATGCTCAAATGATCTACAACAACCTAGTTCTTCAGAAGGTCAACATTCCCCTAGCTTATGTGTTAGAAGAGCGGAATAAAGGAACTTACGCATTATCAATCTGTGAACCGAATATGCGTCGTGCCTCACAAAAGCACATGGGGTTACTTACCGAAACGGATGTGATCGATCAAGAGAGATCCTTTGAAACAAAACTAACCCTTCAAGGCGATTTTACAGTAACGTGCAAACAACAAGCGATCAAGTTTAGCTACGATAAGCAACGTAACGAGACCACGGTGCAAATCTCGACTATTCGCGGTGAAAACTATAGTTTATTACTCCACAAAAACAATAAACATGAAAAATAGAGTTTCATTGTCATTATTGGGATTACTCCTTACATCAACTTCACTCTATGCTCAAGAAGAATTAACTTTATGGTATAGCTCTCCGGCCAAACACTGGGAGGAAGCTTTACCTATAGGGAACGGCCGATTAGGAGCTATGGTTTTTGGTGATCCCCACAAAGAAAGAATCCAATTTAACGAAAACACCTTATATAGCGGTGAACCGGAAACTGGAAAAGGAATTAAAGTATATGCCCAATTGCCCATCATCAAGCAACTTCTCAGTGAAGGAAAGAATGATGAAGCAGAGGCTATTATGCAAAAAGAATGGATCGGCCGCCTAAATGAAGCTTATCAACCTTTTGGCGATTTAATACTTGATTTCGGTGTCAATCAAGAAATTAGTAACTATAAACATACGCTAGATCTGAAACGAGCAATAGTAACAACAACTTATACCCAAAACGGCTGTGCAATCAAGCGTGAAGTATTTGCTTCTTATCCAAGTCAAGCCATTGTCATACGGCTCATGGCAAACCAACCTATTATAAGTTTTAAAGCTCAATTTACTTCACCTCACCCCTATTCTAATTCGATCAATCAAGGTTTGCTTTTACTGAAAGGGCAGGCTCCTGCACATGCTCAAAGGCGAACAATCCGCTCTATCCAAGAAGCTCAAACAGAGCATTTGCATCCTGAATTTTTTGATAAAAAAGGGACAATAATCCGTCGAAAACAAGTAATTTATGGAGATGAAATGGACGGCAAGGGAATGCGATTTGAAGCAGCTTTATCGTCTACACACCTAGATGGAGAACTTAATATAACACAGCAAGGAATTGAAGCCAAGAATTGCCGCGAAGTTGTTTTGATGATTTATGCGGAAACCAGCTATAACGGACCTAATAAAAGCCCAAGTAAAGATGGGAAAGATCCACATAAATCAATCCTCAAAACCTACGCAGCCAATAAAAGCAAAACTTATGAGTCGCTATTGAATCAGCATATCCAAGATTATCAAGCCTTATTCAACCGTGTAATGTTTAGACTACCGTCGACCGAGGAACAACGCGCTATGTCTACCGATCAACGTTTAAAAAAGTTCGCAGAAAAAGAAGATCAGGAATTAATTACTCAACTTTTTCAATTTGGCCGTTACTTAATGATTGCAGGATCACGTGGCAACGGACAGCCTCTCAATCTGCAAGGTCTTTGGAACGACAAAATACTTCCACCATGGAATTCTGGCTATACACTCAATATTAATCTGGAAATGAATTACTGGCCAGCCGAAGTCACGAATCTTTCAGAATGCCACCAACCCTTATTCGACTTTCTCGATAGTATAGCCAAACGAGGTGAATCATTGGCTAAAGACATGTATCATTTAGACGGTTGGGCCATTCACCACAACGTTTCCATCTGGCAAGAAACGTATCCATCAGATGGATTTGTTTATTGGTTCTTTTGGAACATGTCTGGTCCATGGTTATGCCAACATATTTGGGAACATTATTTATTCACTAAAGACTTAGTTTTTCTTAAGCGCTACTATCCAATCTTAAAGGGCTCTGCTACGTTCTGCAACAAATGGCTGATTCAAAACACCAAAGGCGAATGGGTTACTCCTATAAGTACTTCACCCGAGAATTCATTTTTCTTAACTAATAATCGACCAGCATCTGTTTGTGAAGGTAGCACCATGGATTTAAGTCTTATTCGTCACTTATTCGATCGCACAATCAAGGCAGCTAAACTTCTCAAAACAGACCAGCGTTTCTGTGCTGAACTAGAAACTAAGCTAAAAGGATTAAAAGGTTATCAAATAGGAGATAAGGGACAATTATTAGAATGGGATAAAGCTTATCAAGAAAGTGAACCTCATCATCGTCACGTTTCTCATCTTTTTGGATTATATCCAGGATGTGATATCACGCCTGATACGCCTTTACTTTTTGATGCAGCACGTACTACCTTAACCAAACGAGGAAATAAAACAACTGGTTGGAGCATGGCTTGGAAAATTTCTTTGTGGTCGCGCTTACTTGATGCCGAAAATGCATATGATGCTTTAGTGAACTTAATGACTTATATTGATCCTAACCAAAAAGGAGAGAACAGAGGCGGACTTTATAGAAACTTGTTAAATGCACTGCCATTTCAAATTGATGGAAACTTTGGAGTAACTGCAGGTATAGCTGAAATGCTTCTTCAAAGTCATCAAAATGAAATTCATTTATTACCAGCCTTACCAACAAAATGGGAAAAAGGACAAATGACTGGATTGCGTGCAAGAGGCGGGGTGACAGTCGACTTGAAATGGGAAGAAGGTTCACTTCAAACAGCCACATTTGTTAGCGACTATGATCAAAACATTTTAATTGTTTATGGAAATAAAAAGCAAACTTTGACTCTTAAAAGAGGGAGATGTAAAACATTGTCTTTTTAAGTCCAAAGATCGTTAAATTCCGCTCTAAAGGAGTTGATTGACAAATTTGATACTTTTTTCAACAAAACTAATAGTTCCAACACCTTTCTATAAAGGCTTTTGAACATTCGTTCCATCTAAATTAAAAGAGAAGACCTACTTTTGTATCAACCGTAAAAACAAAAACAAAGAAAAAAAACAAGCATAAATTAATGAATAAAATGAAAAAGAATTTCGTTCTATTAGCTTCCATAGCTTTCGCTTTTGCGTCGTGCCAAACGGCCCCTAAAACAGATTATGGTTGGGTAAAAAAAGGATTAAACGTTGCTTCAGAACAACTCAAACTTACAGCAGAGGAAGTAAACGGTACCGGTAAACTACCCCGTTCTATTCATAGAGGCTATGATATGGCTTTCCTTTCTCAACAACTAGAAAAAGATTCGCTTCTCTTTAAGGATTCTCTTCGTGCTCGTCCTTCAGCAGAGATGTTGGGACAACGTCGCCTTTGCGGAGTATACGATTGGACCAGTGGTTTCTTCCCCGGATCGTTATGGTTTGCTTATGAGTTAACGCATGACGAACAATTAAAGACACAAGCCACAACTTACACCAATTTACTTAATCCGGTGCGTTATTATAAAGGAACACACGACTTAGGGTTTATGATTAATTGTAGTTTTGGCAATGCCGAACGCTTAGCGCCAAACGACTCGATCATCAAGGTGATGACAGAAACAGCCGACAACCTATGCGGACGCTTTAATAAGCAAATCGGTTGTATCCGTTCATGGGACTTCGGAACTTGGAACTTCCCGGTTATCATCGATAATATGATGAACTTGGATTTATTATTTACAGTCAGCAAGATGACCGGTAACGAGAAGTATAAGCAGATTGCCATTACACATGCCAATACAACCATGAAACATCATTTCCGTCCGGATTATACCTGCTATCATGTCATTAGCTACAATAACGACGGAAGTGTAGAACGTAAACAAACCCATCAAGGGAAGAATGATGATTCTTCATGGGCACGTGGTCAAGCATGGGCTGTCTATGGTTATACCGCATGTTATCGGGAAACTAAAGATACCACTTACCTACACTTCGCTGAAAAGATTGCCAACATGATCATGACACGTGTTAAAACAGATGACGCTGTTCCATTGTGGGATTACGATGCACCAAACAGCAAGGAAACTCCACGTGACGCTTCGGCCGCATCCATCACCGCTTCGGCTTTGATCGAACTGAGTACCATGTCGGAACAAGGCGACACCTACTTGTCGTATGCTGAGAAAATTTTGAAATCACTTTCTAGCGAAAATTATCTAGCCAAAGTTGGTGCCAACCAAGGGTTCATCTTGATGCACTCTACAGGTTCTCTACCCAATGGTTCAGAGATCGATGTGCCATTGAACTATGCCGATTATTACTACATGGAAGCCTTAAAGAGATACATGGCTCTGAAAGGTCTCGATTATAAAAATTTGTAATCTACTCTAATCTTTTTCAACATGAAACATAGATTGACTTATCTACTTTTACTCGTCATGATTTGTTTGCCGAGTATGAGCTCCGCTCAAGAACTTAAGAGTGAAGTATTTTCTCTTCTCAATTTGGATTATCCAGGGTTAGAGAAAGTAAAGGCTTTACATCAACAAGGACAAGACCAAGAAGCAGCAAAAGCATTATTGGCCTATTATAAATCGCGCACAACGGTTAAAACACCCGACCTCAACCTAAAGAAACTTTCTATCAGCAAGGAAGAACAAAAATGGGCAGATGATGGCTTAGAACATACCTTCTTTGTACACAAAGGGTATCAACCTTCTTATAACTATGGCAAAGATATCAATTGGGAATATTGGCCGGTTAAAGACAACGAACTTCGTTGGCAATTACATCGTCACAAATGGTTCACTCCTATGGGAAAGGCTTACCGTCTTTCTAATGACGAGAAATATGCCAAAGAATGGGTGAATCAATACATCGACTGGATCAAAAAAAACCCATTGGTTAAGATGAACAAGGAAGAATATGAGATGGTCAGCAACGGCGAGATCAAAGGTGCACAAGAAAACGTACGCTTTGCTTGGCGTCCATTGGAAGTCAGCAACCGTTTACAAGATCAGACTCTACAATTCCAATTGTTCATTCCCTCTCCTGCTTTTACTGCAGAATTCTTAACGGAGTTTTTAGTCAACTATCATAAGCATGCCATTCATATCCTTGGAAATTATTCCGACCAAGGTAATCACCTTTTATTCGAAGCTCAACGCATGATCTATGCCGGAACCTTCTTCCCGGAATTTAAGGAGGCTCAAACTTGGCGTAAAAGTGGTATTGAGATTTTAAATCGTGAGATTAACGTACAAGTTTATAAAGACGGGGCTCAGTTTGAGTTAGATCCTCATTATCATTTAGCTGCGATCAATATCTTCTGCAAAGCCTTGCGCATGGCCGACGTGAACGGATTCCGTTCGGAATTTCCACAAAGTTACATGGATACGATCGAGAGCATGGTTATGTTCTATTTGAATATCTGCTACCCGGACTACACCAATCCTTGTTTCAGCGATGCCAAACAAACTAACAAAAAAGAGATGATCAAAAATTATCGTGAATGGCACAAGCTATTCCCAGATAATAAAACCATCCTTTATTTTGCAACTGAGGGAAAAGAAGGGGCGTTGCCTCATTACTTGTCAAAAGGATTCACTCAATCAGGATTCTTTGTTTTTCGTAATTCTTGGGGAGCAGATGCTCTTCAGATGGTCGTTAAAGCCGGGCCAAAAGCATTCTGGCATTGCCAACCGGACAATGGCACTTTCGAACTCTGGTTTAATGGAAAAAACCTATTCCCTGATTCAGGCTCGTATGTCTATGCTGGAGAAGGAGAAGTGATGCAGTTACGCAACTGGTTCCGTCAGACTGCTGTACACAATACACTGACGTTCGACTATAAGAATCTGGAAACAACTCAATCGACCACCAAATTGTGGCAACCGGAAGGAAAGCAGCAAGTGTTGGTGACTGAAAACTCAGGCTATAAAGGATTAACTCATCGTCGTTCAGTCTTTTTCGTAGACGGCACTTATGTAGTGATTGTGGACGAAGCTTATGGCGAAGCTAAAGGTACCATCAACTTGAACTATCAAATGCCAAAAGGCAAGATCGAGAACGACAAAGAAGCTAAAACATTACAAACACAATTTGAAGGTGAAAGTAATCTGAAACTACAATGCTTCGGTCCGGAGCAGATGGATATGAAGAAAGAAGAAGGATGGACCTCTACAGAATACAGAAAACGTGCAAAACGTATGCATGTTTCCTTCAACGTCAACAAAAACGATGAAGAGGCTGTACGTTACATTACCATTATCTACCCGATTAAAGATCAGGATAAAGCGCCTCAACTTTCAGCCAAATTCAAAAACAAAGCTTTTGATGCCAAGCATCTAGAAGTTGAAGTCAAAGTTGATGGCAAGAAACAGACATTAAACTATAATTTATAAGATCAGAAGTGAATGATAGACGAAAGAGGTCCCTACCCAACAGACCGAATCGTTTATCGTTCACTTTGCTGTATAATAGATGTTATGAAATACCGTTCTAAAGCAATTTACATTCCTCTGGCTACCACTGCTGTTGTGTTGTCGTCGTGTGGTAGTGCCCCTAAAGAAACCAAACGTCCGAATATCATCTTTATGATGACAGACGACCATACCACGCAAGCGATATCCTGCTATGGAGGCAATCTGATACAAACACCCAACATGGATCGTATCGCCAATGAAGGGGTACGTTTCGACAACTGCTATGCCGTGAATGCACTCTCCGGTCCATCACGTGCTTGCATCCTTACCGGAAAGTTCAGCCACGAAAATGGGTTTACCGACAATGCAAGTACGTTTAATGGCGATCAGCAGACCTTTCCTAAACTTCTACAACAAGCCGGGTATCAAACGGCAATTGTTGGTAAATGGCACTTGATTAGCGAGCCACAAGGATTCGACTATTGGAGCATCCTAAGCGGACAACACGAACAAGGCGATTACTACCAACCGGATTTCTGGGAAAATGGGAAACATATTGCAGAAGATGGTTATGCAACGGATATTATCACAGACAAAGCCATTCATTTTCTCGAACTAAGAGATAAAAGCAAACCTTTCTGCATGATGTATCATCAGAAAGCGCCTCACCGTAATTGGATGCCGGCTCCACGTCATCTAGGTATATTCAACAATACCACTTTTCCAGAGCCTGCTTCACTCTTCGACGATTATGAAGGTCGAGGAACAGCAGCTCATCAACAAGATATGTCGATTGAGCACACGCTCAGAAACGATTGGGATTTAAAACTTCTCACCAGAGAGGAAATGTTGAAAGATACTACCAATAGACTTTATCAAGTCTACAAACGCATGCCGGCTAAGGTGCAAGATAAATGGGATTCAGTTTATGCACAACGCATTGCAGAATACCGAAAAGGCAACCTCAAAGGCAAGGCGCTTATCAGCTGGAAATATCAACAATACATGCGTGACTATTTAGCAACTGTACTCGCCGTGGATGAAAATATCGGGCGTTTACTCAACTATCTGGAAAAGATCGGTGAGTTGGATAACACCATCATTGTCTATACGTCCGACCAAGGTTTCTTCTTGGGTGAACATGGATGGTTCGACAAACGGTTCATGTACGAAGAATGCCAACGCATGCCACTTATCATCCGCTATCCTAAAGCGATTAAAGCCGGAAGCATCAGCAGTGCCATCAGCATGAATGTCGATTTTGCACCAACCTTCCTCGATTTTGCCGGGGTAACTATTCCTAACGATATTCAAGGGACTTCACTTAAACCGATACTCGAAAATGAAGGGCAGACACCGGGCGACTGGCGTAAAGCGGCTTATTATCACTATTACGAATATCCTGCCGAACATGCCGTAAAACGTCATTACGGTATCCGAACCCAACAGTTCAAACTCATCCATTTTTATAACGATATTGATGAATGGGAAATGTACGATTTAAAAGTCGATCCGAAAGAGATGAATAATATCTTTGGGCAACCGGAATATGCGCATCAGCAAAAAGAACTCATGCAGCTATTAAAAGAGACCCAACAACGCTATAAAGATACCGATCCTGATGAAAAAGTCAACGTCTTATTCAAAGGTGATCGCCGTTTCATGAAAAATAGATAATAAACTATAATACCACTATAAACCATGGATAGAAGAAAATTCTTAAAACATACCGGATGGTCATTCCTCGGATTGGCCGCATCAGGCAGCCTACTTCAGTCATGCACACCGGGAAGTAAAGAGGCTAAAAAAATCATGCCTAAGGCGTCGGACCTTAAAATGTATTGGGGCGACCTTCACAATCATTGCAACCTCACCTACGGACATGGCGATATGCGCGATGCCTTCGAAGCTGCTAAAGGACAATTAGATTTCGTAAGTGTGACTCCTCATGCCATGTGGCCGGATATTCCGGGAGCAAACGATCCTCGTCTGAAATGGGTCATTGACTATCACACGGGAGCTTTCAAACGTCTACGCGAAGGAGGTTACGAGAAGTATGTGAGGATGACCAACGAATATAACAAAGAAGGTGAATTTTTAACTTTCATCGGTTATGAAGCGCACAGCATGGAGCATGGCGATCATGTGGCCTTGAATTATGATCTTGATGCTCCACTCGTTGAGTGTACTTCTATCGAAGATTGGAAACAGAAAGCCAAAGGACATAAAGTATTCATCACCCCACATCACATGGGATATCAAGGTGGTTATCGTGGATACAACTGGAACTGCTTTACCGAAGGCGACCAAACCCCATTCGTCGAAATGTATTCACGCCACGGCTTGGCCGAAAGCGATCAAGGCGATTACCCTTATCTACACGATATGGGACCTCGTCAGTGGGAAGGTACTATCCAATACGGATTGGATCAAGGTCATAAATTCGGACTCATGGCGTCGACCGACCAACACTCGGGTTACCCCGGAAGTTATGGTGACGGTCGAATCGGCGTGTTAGCTCCTTCATTAAGTCGTGAGGCCATTTGGGAGGCTCTTCGTACTCGTCACGTCTGTGCAGCAACCGGCGATAAGATCTTAATCGATTTCCGCTTAAACGACGCCTTTATGGGTGATGTAGTTCGTGGTAACAGCCGCCGCATCTATTTAAATGTCACCGGAGAAAGTTGTATCGACTATGTTGACCTCGTTAAAAACGGTCAGACTCTTGCCCGTATGAGTGGTCCGTTAACTCCGATAGCACCGGAAGGCGATACCATACGTTGTAAAGTGAAGATCGACTTCGGATGGAACCGCGAAGAACATTACGTCCATTGGCAAGGTAAACTTTCTCTCGACAAGGGAAAACTTGTAAACGTTACCCCTTGTTTCCGCGGAGCTGCTTTCACCTCTCCCCAAGAAGGTGAAACCGAATTCCACACAAACATCAACCGTGTGGTATCGGTCGACCAGACTTCAACAGAACTCGACCTCTATAGTTCTAAAAACCCGAACACCACAACGGCCGCTATGCAAGCCGTCATCTTGGAAGTCGAAATGCCAAAAGACGGAAAGATCAGTGCCGAGTTTAATGGCAAGAAGTTCGAGCACACCCTAGGAGAACTACTCGAAGGATCACGTTCACACTTCATGATCGGTTGGCTAAGCGAAGCTATTCTGTTCAATCGGGCGATGCCGGAAAGTTGCTTCACGGTAGAACACTATTTAGAAGACAAAGAGCCGCAAAAAGAAACCGACTATTATTATGTCCGCGTCCGTCAACGTGACGGCCAATGGGCTTGGAGTTCACCAATTTGGGCAGAAAGAGTATGAGAAAAAAATACGCCATAGGAATAGATCTTGGCGGTACCTCAGTGAAATACGCACTCATCGATGATGAAGGCGTATTTCATTTTGAAGGGAAATTACCGTCGAAAGCTGATCAATCGGCCGAAGCCGTAATCGGTCAGCTACTCACCGCCATTCAAGAAGTTAAAGCATTTGCCGCAACTCAAAATTTCACAATTGAAGGGATTGGAATCGGCACACCTGGGATCGTCGATGCTACTAATCGCATTGTTCTTGGTGGTGCTGAAAATATTGTTGGCTGGACTAACATTCTCTTAGCCGATCGTATCGAAGCCATCGCCCAACTCCCCACCCAACTCGGCAATGATGCCAATCTGATGGGCCTCGGTGAGACTTTATACGGTGCTGGAAAAGGAGCCACACACGTGGTCTTTATCACCGTCGGTACCGGTATCGGAGGAGCAGTCGTGATCGACGGAAAACTCTTTAACGGATTTGCCAACCGTGGAACGGAACTAGGGCATGTGCCACTTATTGCCAACGGAGAGCCCTGTGCTTGCGGATCGGTAGGCTGTTTAGAACATTACGCCTCAACTTCCGCTTTAATCCGACGCTACAAACAACGTTTAGCCGCTTCAACGACACCGAACGATCCAACGACACAAAACGATTCCACCGAAATCAATGGAGAGTACATTGTTGCACGCTACATGGAGAACGATCCGATCGCTCAAGAAGCCCTAAACGAACATTGCGACTTCCTAGGCCATGGAATTGCCGGATTTATTAATATCTTTAGCCCCGAAAAAATAGTAATCGGCGGCGGACTCTCCGAAGCCGGAGAATTTTATATCGAAAAGATAACCGACAACGCCCAACGCTACGCCATCCCGGACTGTGCCGTCAACACCCACATTATGGCTGCATCTTTGGGAAATAAAGCCGGAAGTATTGGTGCTGCATCCCTTATCTTCTCACTAAAAGACTAATACGATGAAAAAACACTTAGGCATGCTAACGCTCATTATGGCGTTCTGGTTTACGATCTCTTTTATTACCAATATCTTAGGGCCACTCATCCCCGATATTATCCATAATTTTCAATTAAGCGATTTGGCTATGGCAGGGTTTATCCCCACTTCTTTCTTTCTAGCCTATGCCATCATGTCGATACCGGCAGGATTGCTAATCGATCGTTTTGGAGAAAAACCGGTATTATGGTGTGGCTTTCTTATGCCTCTAATCGGCACCTTACTGTTTGCGAACTTTCCAACCTACCCGATGTTGCTTACTTCATCGTTTATCATCGGATTAGGAATGGCCATGTTACAAACCGTTCTCAACCCTCTGCAACGTACCGTCGGTGGTGAAGAGAACTACGCCTTTGTAGCCGAACTGGCACAGTTCATGTTTGGCATTGCTTCTTTTCTGAGTCCATTGGTTTACACTTACCTGATTCAGAATCTCAATGCTGATCACTATGTCGCAGGAAAAAACGGACTGATTGATCTTTTAGCCGGACTAACCCCAAAAGAGATGCCATGGGTTTCTCTCTATTGGGTATTCTCTGCCCTACTGCTGATCATGCTAGTTGCCGTAACTCTGTCTCACTTTCCCAAGATCACTTTAAAAGAAGATGAGAAAAGCGGATCGGCGGACTCTTATTTCAAGCTTTTTAAACAGAAGTACGTCTGGTTGTTTTTCCTAGGGATCTTCTGTTATGTCAGCACCGAACAGGGTACTTCCATCTTTATGAGTACTTTTCTGGAGAAATACCACGGCGTAGATCCACAAACGACCGGAGCACAAGTCGTTAGCTATTTCTGGGGACTGATGACCGCCGGTTGCGTGGTAGGTATGATCCTATTAAAACTGATCGACAGTAAACGGTTATTGCAATTCTCCGGCATCACCACCATTATCTTGCTACTCTTAGCTCTTTATGGAAGCCGTACGATCTCCATAATGGCTTTCCCAACCATTGGATTTAGCATCTCCATGATGTTTTCAATCGTGTTCTCATTAGCACTCAACTCGGCCTCACAGCATCATGGCTCATTTGCAGGTATTCTCTGTTCGGCCATTGTTGGAGGAGCCGGAGGACCTCTTATTGTCAGTGCGATTGCCGATCTAACTTCGTTGCGTGTTGGTATGCTCTCCATTATTGTCTTCGTTGGCTACATCACCTTTATTGGTTTTTGGGCCAAGCCATTAATTAACAACAAAGTCATCCCTCTGAAAGAACTTTTTACCCGAAAAGGTCAATAATCGACTTTCCGTCACCAATTATTCATAGAAAAAGAATACACATGAAACGTTATATCCCCTTTTTTTTACTCATACTCAGTTGCCTTTCAAACGGATATGCTCAAAAGAGCATTCTTCGTCTGAATCAATCAACACTGATGCATGAAGTACGCGAAACGCCCTCTCCGGCAGACGGCGAGCAGTTGAGCGTTAACCCGCCACGCTTGATGTGGCCCGATAAATACCCGCATCTTGGTGCTGTGCTCGATGGCGTGGATGAACAAGACTTCAAACCCGAAGTCACTTATCGTGTTCGCCTATCACGCGACCCGAAGTTCAAAAAAGAAGTCCTAACAGCAGAACGGAAATGGGCTTTCTACAACCCATTCCAGAAACTCGACAAAGGAACATGGTACTGGCAACACGCCTACGTGACTCCGGAAGGTCAAGAAGAATGGTCGCCCATTTATCGTTTTTACATCACCGGTAAAGAACGGTTGTTCAACCCGCCTTCACTAACCGACGTTTTGAACAAACTGCCAACGACTCACCCTCGTGTGTTGTTAGATAAGACGAGTTGGAATACCATCATCGAAGGCAATAAGACTAACCCAGAAGCTTTGGCCTATATTGCCAAAGCCAATAAATGCCTAAAGCGTCCGCTCAAACATTTGGCAGAAGAGATTGATACCACACAAGTGGTTAAGCTGACCAACATTGTACAATACCGTTCAGCCCTAATTCGCGAAAGTCGCAAGATCGTCGATCGTGAAGAAGCCAATCTTGAAGCCATCGTACGCGCTTATCTCCTTACGAAAGACGAGACCTATTATCGCGAAGGTATCAAACGTCTCATCGAGATCCTCTCTTGGAAAAACAGTAAATATTTCGCGGGCGATTTCAATCGTTCGACAATCTTGTCCATGAGTACTTCAGCTTATGACGCTTGGTATGACCTCTTAACTCCCGGAGAGAAAAAGATCCTTTTAAGATGTATTCGCGATAACGGAAAGAAATTCTTCCATGAATATGTGAACCATCTAGAAAATCGCATTGCCGACAACCATGTTTGGCAGATGACATTTCGTATTCTCAATATGGCAGCCTTTGCCACTTATGGAGAATTGCCGGAAGCCTCAACTTGGGTGGACTATTGTTACAACGAATGGGTTTCACGCTTGCCTGGACTCAATACCGACGGAGCATGGCACAATGGAGATTCTTATTTCCAAGTCAATATCCGTACGCTCATCGAAGTACCCGAATTCTATTCTCGCATTAGCGGATTCAACTTTTTTGCGGATCCATGGTATAACAACAATGCCTTATACGTAATCTACCATCAACCACCTTTCTCTAAATCGGCGGGACATGGAAATTCTCACGAAAGTAAAAAACAACCCAACGGCGTACGTGTGGGTTATGCCGATGCCTTAGCACGTGAATGCGGTAATGTTTGGGCAGCAGCGTATGTCAACGCCATCATGGAGCGCGACCCAGATATTCTAAAAAGCGGCTTTCTGGGTAAGTCTGGCGACCTAACTTGGTATCGTTGTATCACCACAAAGGTTTATCCGAAAGATCAACATCAACTCAATGAGCTCCCTATGGCAAAAATCTTCAATGAGACAGGGGTTGCCACCATGCATAGCCAATTAGGAGATGTAGAAAGTAATGCCATGCTATCGTTCCGATCTAGTCCATACGGATCAACCTCACACGCCTTAGCCAATCAGAATGCTTTCAACACTTTCTATGGCGGAAAAGAAATTTTCTATAGCAGTGGGCACCGTACGGGATTCACAGACGACCATTGCATGTACGCTTATCGTAATAGTCGTGCACACAACACCATCTTAGTCGACGGAATGACACAGATCATCGGCACAGAAGGATACGGTTGGATGCCCCGTTGGTACGAAGGCGAACAACTCTCTTATATGGTGGGCGATGCTTCAAACGCCTATGGTAAAATCACCTCTCCGTTATGGTTAAAACGCGGAGAATTATCCGACACTCAGTACACTCCGGAAAAAGGATGGGACGAGAATAAGCTCAACCGCTATCGCCGTCACATCGTACAGTTGGGACGTACCGGTCTTTTCGTTATTTACGATGAATTAGAGGGTAAAGTTCCCGTGACTTGGAGTTATCTACTTCATACGACCGAACTCCCAATGACCGTCAATACAAAAGGCGACGAAACAACCGTGATCGGTCAAAATAAAGCCGGCGGTCAATCCATCGCCCATCTATACGCTTCGGAAAAAGTAGAGACCAGTGTAATCGACACCTTCTTCTGCGCCCCAAGCAATTGGAAAAATGTGACTAATGCCAAAGGTGAGACGGTGAAATACCCTAATCACTGGCATTTCTCGGCAAAAACTCAAAAATGCCTCACCGCACGTTTCCTCACCATCATCGACACCCACGGAAATAATCGCGAGTCGATGCCTATTATTCGCCATGGTGACACCTTTATGGTAGGAAGTTGGATGATCCGTTGTAACCTAAAGGCAATCGGTTGCGCTGCATTTGAAATTTCCAATCCAGCAGAAAAGGTGACCTTACGTTACGATGAAAGCCGTGATAACGGAAAAACAATCATCACCGATCGCGTAAAAGGGAAAAAAGTAAAACGTGCATTAAGCGACTACCTCCCACCATTCGAAATCTAATGGAAGTTCTAGGTTAATCGCATCCTATTTATATGACTTTTGCCAGTCGTAAAACCGATTATTCAGGTTTTGCGACTGGTTCTATTTTAGGAGGAGTGTCCATCCTCACTAGATACGGTCGTCCGTGTTCCGAGATGCAGTACTTTTAGCAACAAGGTACGATGCTTTTTCTTCAAGATACAGTCTTATTTTCGAAAGATATAATCAATAGAGAAAAAAGACTGATAAGAGCTAATTTTAACGAAAATGGCATTTCCGATCGTCTCTTTCTTCCATTTTATTCAATTCAAACCAATAAATAGAACAAAATAGGCGATTAATTGTATATTTGCATAGAAACATCAAAAAAAATATAATTATATGAAATACATTGGAGCCCACGTGAGTGCCTCGGGGGGCGTAGAATTTGCACCTATCAATGCCCATGAAATTGAAGCCAACGCTTTCGCTTTATTTACAAAAAACCAACGTCAATGGGTGAGCAAACCGTTAACAGATAAAAATGTAGAAGCCTTCAAGGCTAACTGTACACGTTATGGCTTTCGACCAGAGCATATCTTACCGCACGATAGTTACCTCATCAACCTCGGGCATCCTGAGAAAGAAGGGTTAGAAAAAAGTCGCGCAGCTTTTCTTGACGAGATGAAACGGTGTGAACAACTTGGATTAAAGCTACTTAACTTTCATCCCGGCAGTCACCTCAATAAGATCAGCACAGACGAATGTCTAAGTCGCATTGCCGAAAGCATTAATCTCGCTTTAGCAGAAACCGACGAGGTGACAGCGGTGATAGAGAACACAGCCGGACAAGGTAGTAATCTAGGGTATGAGTTCGAACATTTAAAATACATCATTGACCGTGTAGACGATAAAAGTCGTGTTGGAGTTTGTCTAGACACTTGTCACACCTTCACTGCCGGCTATGACTTGGTAAATGAGTATGATTACGTATTCAACCGCTTTGAAGAGATTGTAGGTTTCAACTATCTACGAGCCATGCATATCAATGATTCTAAAAAAGGAGTTGCTACGCGAGTGGACCGTCACGATAACATTGGACAGGGCTACATCGGTGGTCCTTTCTTTGAACGATTGATGAAAGATCCACGCTTCGAAGAAATGCCTCTCATCTTAGAGACTCCCGATGAAAATAAATGGTCGGAAGAGATTGCATACTTAAGAAGTTTAATGTAAACCACATGGTTTAATATAAAATTAATCAGTTATGAAAAAAAACACGTATTTATTAGGAGCCATCATTCTAGGGTTAACTAGTTGTCAATCGACTCCAAAGACATCCGATCAAGATGTCATCAATATGACCACTTATGCAGGACATTATGTCAGCGACGGTTATGAACAACGAAATGAAGGGTATGATTGGGTTGGCGTTAGTATTGATGCAAGTAGCGACAGCACGGCACAAATATCTATTCGATCACGAGCAGATCAAAAGAAACCAACTTGCACTTTTGACGCAGAAGCTAAACTAATCGGGAAAGATTCTCTAGAAAGTATATACGAAGGAAAAAGCATCTTATATCTATTTAAGAATGATTCTCTAATCATAAAAGGACGTGATCAAGAAGCCGAAAACCAGCTTTATTACTTCTGTTCTGGAGGGGCAACAGTAGCTGGGACTTATGTAAAAATCAACGGAGATCTAGATCAGACTCAAATTGACAAAACCGTTTTTAAAGCTTCTTTCGGTTATGATCAATTGATGTTTTTCACCAATCAAAAAGAAGGTAAACTAACCATTCGTCCGGTAGGATTAACTAAAGATAACCGTGAAGTCGTTCGCGAGCTGAAAGAGGATGTCAAAAGTGCTGAAATTGGTGATATAGATGGCGACAACTCACCGGAACTCTTTTTCTACGTAAAATCGGTAAACAATGGCTTGACCGTGGTAGGATACTCTACAAACAACGGCAAATCACTTAGCGAAGTTAGCCTTACTCCAATAGCTGAAAACGATACAATATTGAACGGATACAGAGGTGAAGATGAATATGCCATGGTAGAGAATAACTTAATCCGTCGATTCCCTATCTTCGAGAAAGAAGATAACAACTTCAAAAAAACTGGGAAAATGCGTCAAATTCAATACAAACTTAAACGTGGAGAGGCCTGTAAAATCTTAGAAATCGACAAAGTGATCGAGTTTTAACCAACGATCCCTTCAATAGGCTAAGATTAGAAGGGTCAATCATTTATAAGTCAAGAATAATATTAAACGAATTGAGCCTTCAACTCTTTTATATAGAGTTGAAGGCTCAATTCGTTTAAAGATAAGCAAAAGCCACCATCAACGCTTCATAAAACGTACAACAGAAGAAGGTGCATAACCTATGCGCTCGGCTTTCACCGTCAACTCATCACCAGGCAACAGCTCAATAGGAGCAGTATAAAGCCTCCAATGAGCTGGGTTTCCATTCAATCCTTTCCCATTGATTTGATAAGACATTGAAAGTCGATCGCAAGCATTAACAATCATGATTTTACCATCAATCTCCTTCAGACGAGGAGAACTAGCCTGAGGCTTCTTTTTCTCGGGCCACATTCTGTGAATAAAATCATCTTCGGTAA
The DNA here is from genome assembly GCF_058683585.1 of Bacteroides sp. QWL-09. Lineage (NCBI taxonomy): Bacteria > Pseudomonadati > Bacteroidota > Bacteroidia > Bacteroidales > Bacteroidaceae > Bacteroides > Bacteroides sp. QWL-09. Next base: position 1,621,597 of record NZ_CM178748.1, read on the forward strand.
ACAAGACCCAATCTGCATTATAAGCCTCAATCCACTCCTTCTTAAAAGCTAAACGCATCTCTTCAAGTACCTTTTTATAATTAGGATCATTAGCTAAGTTATGAATCTGATGAGGATCCTTCCGACAGTCGTATAATTCTTCCCGATCAGCAGGCGCTTCAAACCAACGGCTCTGCACAGCATTCAACTTTCCCGCCTCATAAAGTTCGACCATATTGCGCATCATGGGCATCTGTAATCTAAAAGCATTCGGTTTATAAATAGAACTTTCCGGCATATAATTGTAGAGGTATAAATAGTGATCGGAACGTATCGAAGCCCGTTTTTCCACCTGCTCGTCAAATCGATCGGTTGCCCCAAACACATATCGACGCTCATGCTCCGCCGCATACTCCCCATACATTGCTTGTCCATGCATATAAGAAGGGCGTTTAATGTGCGCTAAAGACAAGATCGTTGCAGGAATATCTACAAACATATTCATGGCTTCGTTCTTCATTCCGGCATTCCAACCATCAGGAAAACGAATCATAAAAGGTACACGTGTCCCTGAGTCCATAAGTTCACGTTTAGCGCGGGGCAACGGACCACCATTATCGGAATAAAAAATGACAATGGTATTTTTCGCTCGATCAGAAGCCTCAAGTTCTTGAATTAACTGGGCAAACTGCTGATCCATTTTTGCAATATTGCTATACAACACTGCCATATCATGACGAACGACTTGATTATCGGGATAATAAGGCGGTAAAAGGACGCTATCGGGATGGACAACCAGCGGCTTATCGGTATTCTTCCAAATAAACGATTCGTGTGTCACATTCAAATTAAACGTTGCCAAAAACGGGCGATCGGCAGGTGTATGTTTCCAATGCGCCGCATTTCCTTGTTCGTCCCATGCCGATTGAGGATGATTAAACTGATAATCCGTTTTGGCATTATTAGTACAGTAATATCCTTCTCGACGCAAGAGTTCAGTGTAACATCTCACTCCATCAGGTGGAATAACCTCAAACGACTTATTGAAATAGTTCGCTCTCATATAATTTGCACCATCGGTCGAAGCATAGCGTCCGGTAATCAACGCGTAGCGACTTGGAGACGAAACACCGACACAAGTATACATATTTGTATGCAAAATACTTTCATCAGAGAATGCATCTAAGTTAGGCGTTATCGCTACATCATCGCCATAGCAGCCCAAATAAGGACTAATGTCTTCACAAACAACAATCAGAAAATTTGGTTTCTGAAGCAAAGGTCTATTTACAGTATCAGCACTGGCATAAGAACATGCCAATGCTGAAGACACTGTAACAAACACGGTAGATTTTGTCACATTCATCATACTTACATAACTTCAACTACAACTTTCTTTAAATCTTTATCGACCGATGAAGATCCGACCATGACTTCAAAGACTCCTTTCTCTACCGCATATTTCATCTCTCGATTAAAAAATGCGAGTTTATCCGGAGTAACCGTAAAGATCACTTCTTTAGTTTCACCAACTTTTAAGTTTACCCGTTTGAAATCTTTCAATTCTTTCACCGGACGGGTAGCAGAACTATATAAATCGCGTATATAAAGTTGAACGACTTCAGTACCCTCACGACCACTCTGGTTCATCACCTTAACTCGCACTTCGAACGTCTCTTTATCAGAGATCTTATTTTTCGAAACAGTTGGAGCATCGATCACAAATTTAGAATAAGACAAGCCAAAACCAAAAGGATAAAGCGGAGTAATGGCTCCATCTTTATAAGGATGGAAGTACTGCGATGGCTTATGGTTATAGATCATCTGAATCTGACCGGCATGACGAGGAATAGAAACCGGTAATTTAGCAGAAGGATTTGTTTTTCCGATTAAGATATTCGCCAAAGCTGTTCCTCCAAAAGATCCCGGTTCGAAAGCTTGAATCAATGCCGGCACATTTTGAGCGGTCCAGTTCACACTCAAAGGACGTCCGCCAACGAGTACTACAATCGTTGGTACACCTGTCCGATGAATGGCTTGAATCAACTCTCTTTGAGTTCCTAACAGATCAAGACCCATGCGATCGACATTTTCACCACAAGTTTTGGTTTTCTGATAACGCAACGGGTTCTCACCCACTACCACAATCGCTAAATCTGATTTTTTAGCCAGCTCGGCCGCAGCTTTCACCTTTTCCGGCGAACGTTGTTTCACATCGTCACCATAATCGTAGAACTTCACTTTATCCTTACCCGCAGCCATTTGAAGACCTTCAAGTACAGTCACCACATTTTCTTCCGGCTGTTGTAATGTCCAGTCACCTAGAATCGTATGATTATTAGCGTTTGGTCCGGTTACCAAAATGTTTTTATACTTAGATAAATCCAATGGCAACAATCCATCGTTCTTCAATAAGACAATTGATTTCTCAGCAGCTTCCAAAGCCGTCTGGCGATGTTGGGCATTAAAAACCGTTTTCTTATAGTTTTTTAAATCCACATAAGGGTGTTCAAACAAACCTAATTTAAACTTGGCTTCAAGAATTGCCCGACAACCTCGATCAATCTGAGCTTCAGAAAGACGTCCTTCCTTCACCAATTCAATCAACCCTTCCGCAAATCCAGGGCCGTGCATATGCATATCCAATCCCGCATTAACCGCTTCATAGTAAGCATCCTTCATGGTTGGAGCATAATGATGTAAATCATAAATACGCTCCACATCCATCCAATCGCTCACAATAAAACCATTAAACTTATACTCATCACGAATAATATCAGTCATCATCCATTTATCGGCGTGACAAGGAATGCCATTCAATTCATTATGAGCGGCCATCACCGTAAAAACCTTCGCTTCTTCCACAGCTGCTTTATACGGAGGCAAATAAACCTCACGTAACGTACGTTCGGATACATCCATCGGTGCAGCATTGGTTCCATTAGACGGTTCACTACCGGCGATCAAATGCTTAGCACAAGCAATAACCTTGTCTTGTCCCATGAAATCAGCACCTTGATACCCTTTTATCGTAGCTACTCCCATACGAGTCACAAGATAAGGATCTTCACCAAATGTTTCGCCAACGCGCCCCCAACGCGCGTCACGAGCCACGTCGATATTAGGAGTAAAGGTCCAATGCGCACCAGCAGCTCGAACCTCAAGAGCTGATTCACGACTCATCTTCTCCACCAAATCCGTATCAAAACTTGCAGCTTGTCCAATAGGTGTCGGATAAACCGTCGTTCCACTCACCAAAGCATTACCATGAATCGCATCAATACCTACGATTAAGGGAATTTGCAGACGACTCTGCATGGCTAGCTTCTGAAGTTCATTGCTCTCTTCAGGGGTTACCACATGAAGAAAAGAACCGACCATTCCTTTTTTAGTCAACTCCAAAAGGTCGTTAATACTTAAATCCGGATAAAAGCCATGTGCATCATCACCCTTAGCGACCTTCTGACCTTTAAACTTTGCTTGAGTCTCCCGAATATGTCCCGGGCCAACATACTGACAAAGTTGTGCCACCTTCTCCTCGAGCGTCATACGTTGCATCAAGTCGGCCACACGTTTTTCTACCGATTGTGTCGGATCTTTATATAAAGGTGTATTCGCTTTATGCGCCTCTCCTCCACCCGAGAAAGCCATCATAGGCAGGGTCACTACACCCGCTAGAAGAGTCTTTAATCTTATATTCATAACCTTATTCTTCGTATCTAAGCATATATTTATCTGTCATTTTTCTTCTCTCTGTGAGCGTTTGAGCATCATCATACTTCTTCTGCAAACGAGTAATCTCACCCTTCAACTCCTTAACCGTCGCTTCGTATTTCCGATCACCATAAAGATTGTTCACCTCATTCGGATCATTTTTTAAGTCGTAAAGTTCCCACACATCAACATTATAATAGAAGTGTATCAACTTAAAGCGATCGGTACGTACTCCATAATGCGGTTGTACATTATGCCATTTTGGATATTCAAAATATTGGTAATAAGCCGATTTACGCCAGCTTTTAACCCCCTGATCGCCCTTTGCTAATAATGGTTTAAGACTTTCACCTTGAATATCTTTAGGAATCTTCACGCCGGCATAATCCAATAATGTAGGAGCAATATCAATATTCAAAGCTAACTTACTCAAGTTTTGCCCCTTCTTAATCGCTTTAGGATAACTAATCAAACAAGGCATCTGAAGTGCTTCTTCATACATCCAGCGTTTGTCGTACAATCCATGTTCACCCAAGAAGAAGCCTTGATCGCCCATATAAACGATAATCGTATTCTCATAGAGATCATGCTCTTTCAAATATTTCACTAGACGTCCCACTTGATCGTCCACCGAACGAATCACACGCAAATAGTTCTTTAAGTAGATTTGAAACTTCCATTTTTTCAACGCTTCACCTTTCAGCGTCTCGTTCGGACTCCAATATTGGTTCTTTCCAGAACCACCCCACCAAAGCCATTTATTCCGTTCTTGAGGGGTCAAACCTTCGGGAGGCGTTTGTTTTAAATCGCCACGTGACAAGTGATTTTCGATACTAGCCATATTTTCCCCTAAAGTCTTCTCGCGTCCGGCATAAGTATCGTCGAATGTCGCAGGGTAAGGAAATTCCACATCATCAAACAAATGCTGATAGCAAGAGTCAGGTTCCCATGGACGATGCGGCGCTTTAAAATGTAGCATCATGCAAAATGGCTTCTCCTTGTCGCGTTGCTGATCGATCCAGTTCAAAGCCGCATCAGCAGTCAGACGAGTCGCATAGCCTTTTTCTTTTTTCTTTTTACCATTAGTGCTGTAAATTGGGTCCCAATACGTTCCCTGCTGACTAGCATTTGCATGAATCTTATAGTAATCAAATCCAGCAGGATCAGAGAACAAGTGCCACTTTCCGAAAAGAGCAGTCGTATACCCGTTCTCGCGTAATATCTTCTGATACTGTTGTTGGGTGTTATCGAATACAATTCCGCCCTCATTCTGATAAAATCCATGTGACGTACTATATTTACCGGTAAGCAGACAAGCCCGACTCGGTCCGGAAATTGAATTGGTACATAACATATTACGCATGATAGCGCCCTCGTTCCCGATCGCATCAATATTCGGTGTAGGTGCTAGTTCAGCATTAATTCCACCATATGCACTAATAGCCGTGCGTGCATGGTCGTCCGATAGAATAAAAATAATATTCGGACGAGTAGTCTCTTGTTTCTTTGCGCCAGATGCCCAAGCCGATAAAGCAGCCAAGCCACATCCGCATAAAGAAAGAATACGATTTGTGTTCATTGTATATCTTTTATTTAATCATAAAATCTTTTCCGCGACGTTTCAAAAGTTCTTGTTGCAGTTTCTGAATCAACGCTTTGTTTTCAGGATGTTTAGCGACATTCTTGGTCTCCATTCGATCATGGTTATACAAGAAAAGCATATTCGTTAAGAATTGATCTTTCTTATCATACCACTCTGTATAGCCATAATGACGGTCGAAATAGGTCAGCCCGTTGTGCCACTTGATAATTGCACAATCTTTCCAAGTCTTGTCCTCTCCATGCAGAAGCTTCATGAAGCTTTCTCCTTCAGTATGTTGAGGAATAGGAAGACCAACAGCTTCGCACAATGTCGGATAGAGGTCGACAAACTCAACCACCTTTTCCTCCTTACCCTTCTTGGCATTATCCGGATCGAGGACAATAAGTGGCGCGTTATTGACGATATTAAAATTAGAATGCTTACACCATTGATTATGATCGCCCAAACTCCAACCATGATCGCCCAATAAAACCACAACTGTGTTCTTGTCAAGCTCTAAACGCCGAAGTTCTGCCATGATTTTGCCCACTTGTGCATCCGTGTAGCTCACACAAGCCCGATACCCATGAATCAAGGTTAATGCCTCCTCAGGAGAGATATCTCCTTGAGTCGGTATCCCTTTGTAATAACGTATCTCATTATAAGCATGAAAAGCTTCTTTAGGGAATCCCTTCCGATCAAACTTAAAAGTTTCCGGCAAGCTAATATTTTTCCGATCATAAAGATCCCAATAACGCTTCGGAGCATTGAATGGCAAATGTGGTTTCAACAATCCCACTGCCAAAAAGAACGGTTGATTTTTCTTCTTCAACGACCGTAAATCCTTGATGGCTTTTTCAGTTGTTTTGCCATCAAAATAGGCCTCATCCGGAACGTCCAAACACTCATAAGCCGTAGGACCACCCTTCTTTTTCTCCACAGATAAGTTCTCATCTCCCAAGTAATCACGCCACGTCTTCGATGGACCTTTAGGCATCCATCGTTTACTCCACGATCGTTTAGCAGCATCATTTTTTCCATGAATTACTTTACTGTTTGAGATCGTTGTATAACCATTTTCCTGAAAATACTGAGGCAACGTCACATTGTCCGGTGCATCCTCATCTATTTCAGAATTAACATCCCAAAAACGAGTTTTGCCCGGACGCAGACCTGAAAAGATAGAAGCCCGCGATGCCCCTGAAACAGGGACATTGCAATAAGCATTCTGAAACATTACTCCCACCGAAGCCAACGAGTCGATACAAGGAGTTTTCATATAATCAGCACCGTAACAGTTAAGTTCCGGACGCAAATCGTCAATAATCAGAAACAAGACATTCTTTTTTTCAGTGATCTCCTCTGATTGAGCAAAAGCAGAGGTTGTTCCAAAGGCAGAAAGTGCTAATCCGATATATTTCCTATTGAAAAACATGAAGCAATTCTTTTATAAATTAATAACCATAGTTTTGTTCATCTTGAGAAATCTGTTCATTACGTGAAATTTCATCGGCTGGGAACGGAAGCAATAAATTCTTACGTACCGACTCATCAGTAATCTCATAAGTATAAACAAATTTCACATTTGAAGGATTCAGATTCTGAGAAGCATACCAACTGCCAACAAAAGTATTATGCTCTTCCATCATTCTTCGTAAAGACTCAGTTCCTCTGCGACGTATTGTATACCATTCGTCACACTCACCAGTCAGTTCTTTTAGACGTTCACGGAAGACACGCTCACGGAACAATGCCTTATCTGCCTTCTCCAGATCAGTTACAGCAAGCGGATAAACCTCTTCGGTCGAAATCGTTCCATCTCCATTTGCATCGCGCGCTCGATCGAGTACTTCATTCAAATAGTCAGCTGCATCTGCCGAACCTATTTCATTGGCAGCTTCAGCCAATACCAATAATAAATCGGCATAACGATAGTAGACAAAGTTGGCACTTGAAGCCGATGCAGTCATGGTCGGATCATAATACTTCTTCCAAGCTGCATATTCCGAATCCGCTTGTTTATAAACCAATTTCAATTTATTGATATCCGCCTTTTTAGTTGGGAATAACATCACATTCTTAGCAGGTGCAAAAATGTTCTTATATTGGCCATACACAAAAGAGGCCTCACGACGAGGATCCGCTTCATCGAACTGATTGAAAGCCAACTGTGTCGGTCTTGTCTTTCCCCAAGTCTTACCTAATGCAGCGACATTCGACATTAAATCGTGTCCCACCGGAAATGTGGTTTCAGTCAGACGTCCGCTATTGATGGCCGATGAAAACTGAATCTCAAAGATCGATTCTGCATTATTCTTATTCGGACTACCAAACAGATTAGCATAAGGACGAACCAATTGATATCCTCCATTATCGTGCACATCTTTCGCCGCGTCATAAGCTTTTTGCCAATATTCAGAAGATTCTTCATTGCCGGCCATAGTCAGATACACCTTTGCCAATAATGCCTGAGCAGCATATTTATGAGGGTGACCTTCTACCTTATTAGTTGGCAATGGTAATAAATCGTATCCTTTCTGTAAATCACTAACAATCGTTTCATAAACTAGACTAACTTCACTACGAGGACTTTGTGCCTCGGCATACGAAGTGACCGGTTTAGTAACCAAACAAACTTTACCAAACAAACGAACCAGGTTAAAGTAAGAGACAGCACGAATAAAATAAGCTTCCCCACTGATCCGATTACGTTCCGATAGTTCGATTGTACTAGTTTGCATACCATCGATAATGTCATTGGCCGAATTAATGGTCTGATAAAGTCCGTCGTACATCTTCGTCATATTCACATCCGAAGGCAACACATTCATCGTTGTCAGATTTACATCATTGGTCTTAAGGCTCACTCCCATCCCTGAAGAAGTACTCAAGACATGAAAATAGTTAAAAGCATAACCATCATACCCAGCCATCATAGCATAGCATCCGGCCAAAGAAGCCTTAGCAGAACTCAAAGAATTGTATACGCCTTCTTTAGCCACCGAAGTAATAGGCTCTTCATTTAAAAAATTACTACACGATGTCATCGCCAAAGCGCAAAACGATAATAATGTATATTTAATTCGTTTCATTTTGTTTTTCCGTATTAAATTAGAAATTTGCAATTACTCCAAAAGTGAAGTTTCGTGCAGAAGGATAAGATGTTAAATCAATTCCCATACGATCAACATCACTACCAAACGTATTCACATCAGGATCGAACCCACTATAAGAAGTCCATGTAAAGACATTGCCTACAGTCGCATTGAAAGTCAGCGATTGAATAGCTTTAGACTTCTTAAATTTCATAAGATACGATAATGAAATCTGAGACAATTTGAGATAACTGCCTTTTTCAATAACACGATCGCTCAACACGCCCTTAGGTTCGTATGCCAAACGCGGATACGTATTGCTCATATTTTCCGAAGTCCAAGCTTGATAGAAAGCCTCTTTGCGCACATTTAAGTTGGCATTCTTTACATCTGTTTCATCAATAAGGTTAGCATTGATAATATCATTACCATAAACCCCATTGAAGTTCAAGTCAAGCGTCCAATTCTTATATGAGAGAGAAGTATTAAACGCATAAGTAAACTTCGGATTAGGATTACCTAAGACCACACGATCTTTATCGTCAATCACATAATCACCATTTTGATCTACATATTTCACATCCCCGGCAACAATTGGCATTCCATTAATGACCAGAGGATTAGCTTGGTATTCCGGAGAGTTATATTCTGCCTCCTGCATAATGCCATTAGTCTGATATCCCATAAACAAACCGATAGAACGCCCTACGAGGAACACATTACCCGGGAATTTAGTGTAGGTATTATTACCGACATTCTCTCCCCAATAGCCTCTCTCATTTTTCAAGACACCAAAGTCAGCAGGAGCCATTCCAAGTTCTTTAATCGTATTTTTAGCCAATGCGATATTACCACCTACAGTCCAATTCCACTGTTTATTGGTAAATGGGATCGCTTCAACAGAAAGTTCAAGTCCCTTATTCTCGATCTTACCATTATTAATCCACATTGTTTTGTAACCGGAAGAACTCGGCAAAGCGATTTGTTGCAAAAGATCCTTAGTATGCTTAATGTAAGCATCAACAGTAAAAGTTAATCGTTGATGAAACAAACCTAAATCAAAACCGACATTGTATTGTTCGGACGTTTCCCATTTCAGATTAGGATTAGGAATAAGTGCCGGGACTAATCCGGGTTCACCTGTTCCATCAGGTTTAGCAGCAATCACGTTATTATAACTTGGCAGCGTTTGATAAGGAGCAATGGCTTGATTTCCAACCTGTCCCCAACCTAATCTTAATTTCAAATTAGAGATCTTATCAAATTGACTCATCCATTTCTCTTGATTAACACGCCAAGCCAATGCAAAAGAAGGGAAATAACTAAAACGATGTTTTTTATCAAACTTACTTGATCCATCCGCACGGAACGTTGCAGTCAGCACATAACGTTCGTCATAATTATAAATAGCACGTCCCAAGACAGAGAATAGTTGCTCGCCTGTTTTAATATAAAGAAACGGATAAGGTTTGGCTGCTTGAGTAATGCCATCATAACGAAGATCACCCGTAAAGAAATCTTCTCCGGTCATACTCGTTTGTTTCAGATTTTTCTTATCATATACCACACCAACCGTTCCATTGATGTTATGCTTCTTAGCGAACTTATGATTAAACATCAACAGAGCTTCCGTATTATATGAACGGCTAGTCAACTCAGCAAGACCAGCTTTACCATTGGTTTGAGCACCAATAGACGTCATTTTTCCGAACCACATGGAACGTTCTTTACGACGATAAATCATACCTCCCTTCAAACGGATAGTCAACCATTTTAAAGGTTTAATATCGAAAGCTAGATTTGTATTAAACGTATTTTCCTCACTATCATCATCATAATCGGTAAACCAAGCTTCAGGAGAAGTGACATCCTCATCATACTCTGTATACTCATCTTGCCCGGTTCCTTTAAGTGGTTTAAACGAAATCATGTGGCGAACAATACTAGTCCGTGTATTGGCCAATTTATCGGTACCCGAAGTCATGGAAGTATTGACAGTAGCAAACGCAGAATTACTTTTTAAGGTAATAAAGTCGTTAATCTCCTGCTCCAAGTTAAAACGGAAGTCATACTTGTCCACTCCAGTTTTACGGATCACCCCTTGTTGGTCGGAATATCCGGCAGCTAAATAATAAACAGTTTTCTGGCTCTTGCCGCTGACACTCGCTCTATAGTTTTGTGACACGGCTAAACGTGTAGAGGCTTTTTGCCAATTAATAGGCGTATAGCCGTCCATAGTCATTTTCACGCCATCTTCACCAATAAATTCCGGAGCATTACGAAAATCAAGATAGTCATAAGAGTCGAGCATTGGGATCTCACGAGCCAGAGTGGAGAACGTCGTATTTGCACTTACCATCACATTAGGCTTACCTGTATTTCCACGTTTAGTTGTAATTAATATTACCCCATTAGCCCCTTGGGAACCATAAATAGCGGTTGCCGAAGCATCTTTTAAAACTTCAATACTCTCAATATCCTGCGGACTGATAGACGCTAGTGGATTTTGTTCTTCAGCACGAGAATTACCCCCTCCTTGTCCCGCAGACATTGGATTCATCGTATCCCCTAAGCCGCTCACAATATTACCATCGATCACATAAAGCGGAGAATTATTACCACGCAAAGAGCTCGTACCTCGGATGCGCACATTAACCGATCCACCAGGAGCTGCACTACCCGTAGAAACAGTAATACCCGCAGCTTTACCTTGAAGCATTTTATCGAACGAAGTCGCCCTTGCTGCCTCTTCATCAGACGTTTTAATCGATGAAACCGATCCTGTCAAATCACTTTTTCTCACACTACCGTAGCCTACCACAACAATCTCATCCAGTTCAGTAACATCCGGTTCTATCTCAATAGTCAGAATTGTTCGGCCTTTCAAAGGTACGTGCTTAGTCTTATAACCGACATAAGACACCACCAATATTCCATCCTTAACATTTGGAACGTTCAACGAAAACTTACCGTCGAAATCCGTAATCGTACCGACCCCGCTAGCCCCCTTAAGCTGGACGGTAGCACCTATCACAAGCTCTTTCCGCTCATCCACAACAGTACCTTCGACTTTAATGGCATGAGCATAAAGACTCATAAATGATAAAAATAACAAAAAGACAAATTTGCTTTTCATAAGTCATTAGTTTTAAAATAAAAAATAGAAATCGAAAAATGATGCCCCAAATGTATCCTAGTCCATTTAGACCAAGGTTTGAAAGCCGTTTTTCAAGGTTTCATTTTCATTTTTTCTTCTTTTTCGGAGCTTTTACGAGAACTGTTGGATAATTCTCTATATGTTTCTTCATTTCCAGACGAAAAGAATCCAACTGTTTTTGAGCATCACCCGACGATTCCAATACATTCTTCATCTCACCGGGATCATTCGATAAATCAATCAGCACTTCATGATCACCATCTTTATCAAAAAGAGTATATTTATAATGTCCCGTGATCTGAGAGACAAACCACTCCGATTCTACAAAAACGGACTGACGGTACAACGGGATATCCTTTCCTTTTATCCGATCGATCAAAGAGACCCCATCCAATTCAGCAGGTTTCTCTATACCGGCTAGATCACACAACGTCGGCATTAGATCAATACCATTGCACACTAAGCTGTCGTCAAACTTATACAATGGAATACCCTTACCGGAAAAGATCAATGGCACGCGTTGGCACTCCTCATACGGCAAACTCTTTGTAACGCTATGATGTGCAGCCTGCATCTCACCATGATCGGATGTAAACACAACAATAGTATTCTTTTTCAATTCAGGATTGGCATCCAAAGCGTCCAATATCCGTCCGATATGCGCATCAACTATCGACACCAATTCCGCATAAGTCCACCTATACTTTTTCCAATACCAATCCGGAAAATCCAAGAAACGCTTACGCGTAAGTTTCGTATCAGGATATCCTACCGTTTGAGCAAAGTTAAAAGGCAAATCAGGTACGATATCTCGATAGAACAGCAAGGAATCATAAGTCGCCGCTCGTTCACGAAGCATCTGTACTGTTTTTATCTTATCAGCTTTATCCCCCTTGATAACCGTCGAAAGATTCGTACTGCTTTCCAAACAAATATCATGTGGGTTCAAAAACGATGAAACAAGAAGTAACGGTTTATCGGTCGACTTACGATGAGCAATAAAGTCGGCCGTCACACGACTCAATTCCTCACGTTCATCTTTAGTAAGATACGTTTGAAATCCATAACCCGCAGGAGCAGCAAACTTACTATTTCCGGCACGCCCGGAGAAAGGCAAATGCACCTTTCCGCCATAAACCGTTTCGTACCCACCTTTAGTAAACACATTTCCCATGCCGTTAGTTTCCAGCATCGGACGAACAGAACTTTCCTCAACACCACGACATCGGTTCTCACGAATGCCATAAGCTCCACCATATTTACCTGTAAACAATGAGAACCGTGAAGGTACCGAAACCGGATTAGAACAATACGTTTGTGTGAACGACACCCCATCCTTTACCAAGCGATCAATATTAGGGGTCTGTGAATACCCCCCGTCATAAAGCTGACGATAGGCACTAATCATATTGAATGATTGCTGATCGGTCATGATCAGAATAATATTAGGATGATTCTCGGCTGCTATTGCTTCATGACAAGCATTCGCACACAAACAAGCAAACAACGATGTTTTTAAAAGATTCATAGTCATTAGATTTTAATAGCGTTAATCAGTTCTTTTTTAATGCGGAAATAAGCCTTTCGGGGAGTGCCGTCGTTTCTCCACAAAGTACCGTTCCAATCCGGGTTAGCTGTATCTTCATCGCGTACATTCCAGAAATTTAGGCCAACAACTCCATTTTCCTTATTTTTCAACAGCACATTAAGAACAGCAGCAAAAGTATCTGCTTGTGCTTCTTCATCAAGATGAGCAGGATCTTTCATCCAAACATTCATCTCAGTGACATGAAACTCCAAAGCATTGGTATGACACCATTTAATGAATGCATCGAGTCGCTCTAAGTTTCCGGGAATTTTTTCCCATCCGCTATCAATATGTGCCTGCCAACCTAATCCATCCACCCGCCGATGCTTCACCTCACGCAGATACTTCACTAAGTTTTTCATCTTCTCCCACACAATCTCCTCAAAGCGCCCATGTTGATTGATGATTTGTTTCAAGTTTGGAGCATACTGATTGGCTAGTTCAAACGCTCGATCGATATAAAGAGGAACTTTAAGCTCACTCTGTTCATCAAACCCAATAATCGTCCATGGATTTTCCCATTTATCAGTACCCTTACGCGGCGAAAACCAATCACCAGGTTCACAATCATTAAACCCTTCTCCACCGCCTTTAACCTTCTCCGGACAGATCGTTTCGTTCACCACATCCATCCAAAGCACTTGCGGTGTCTGGTTGTATCGCAGACAAAGGGCTGTCATATATTCATCCAACATCCGGCTCAGCTCCTCCGGAGTACGTTCATCCTCTCTGACCCATGGTGAACATTGAGGGCTTATAGGACCATGAATGCGTAGTACTTGTCGCTGCGCAGTGGCATGATCAACATATGCATCAGGATATTCCCAACGCCAACGATCGAAAGTCGGGTGAATGTAACTCTGTTTAAAATCATTAGAAGGAGTAATGTAAGAGAATTCCCGATCAGCAATCTCAGTCGACAATTGTCCAATCAGCTTTGCATGATTGGCCGTACCAATATAAAAATGATGATTACCATACTTCTCCACGATCTCACGAATGGGTAAATTCATTAAACGTTGCATTTCTCCATCCGTAAAAGGCGAATGCTTCTGTCCATTTACAGAGTCCGTGCAAGAAATCAGAGTCAAGTAACACAAACAAAAAAATCTTATCCAAAAATAGTTTTTCATATATTCAAAGCGTTATAGTTTAACCTGATACAAATATAAAAACAAACCAAAGCCAAAAGGTTTGAATATTATTCACTAACGTTTCATATCTGTTTTTTCAAAGACAATCAACACCTTATGCCTTACAAAACAGTCTGAGACTAAAAAAGGTATGCCTATCATCCAGACATACCCTTTTGTTATCCATTCAATCCTTTTACCTATTTCTAACCAGCTACGAAAACAAAACTTTAAAAATCATTCTCTAATTTATTATGCTTATTTTTTATCTTTTCCTTATTCTTATTCCCTTTCTCACTCTTTTTCATTTTATCACCAAACATGTAAACCTGATACTCTTCACGCCAAGTCTTGATCTTATCCATTAGTTGAGTGGTCAGTTCCGGTTTTTCATCCTTTAAGTTATGTGTCTCACCCGGATCATTCTTCAAATCATATAACTCGATACGTCCTTGTTGGTAGAAATCGATCAATTTATAATCGCCGGAACGAACGGCCGTCGAAACATAATCGCCCGTTGAATTGGGTCGTTCAGCTGCCTTGTGCCAAAATAAATCGCGCGTTCCAAAGCTCTTATTCCGATCAGCTTTCAATAACGGTTTTAAACTCATCCCGTCCAATTGTGCCGTTTTAGAAACAGGGGCTTCACATAAATCGGCCAAAGTCGGCAGTAAATCATAGCTTACCACACATTCCTCTTTAACAGCAGCTTTTTTCTGTCTAGGTAAATGAATCAATAATGGAACCCGAAGTCCCCCCTCATAAAGATGGCCCTTACCAGCTCTAAACGGTGCATTAGTAGTTGCCAATTCCCTATATTTCTCCCCTCTATTCGACAGGCCGCCATGATCAGAGATAATCACAATCACCGTATTATCATACTGTCCACTAGCTTTCAAAGCCTCTACCATACGACCAACACCTTGGTCAACCGATTCAATCATTGCCGCATACACAGGGTGATCTTGTTGTGTTTTACCAAACCCAGCCTCTTCTTTCATCAAAGGATCATCACTCAATCGCATCTTTTCCTTTTTAATCTGATACTTTTTAATCATCTCGGGCTTAGCTTGCAAAGGGGTATGTACCGCATAGAAACTACAAACCGCAAAAAACGGATTTTTATGATCTTGCTTAATATAAGCGACCGTCTTCCGTACCATATAATCAGTAAGATACTCACCAGGAGCAGCATCCTCCATTCCATAGATCAATCGGTCGGCATTACTATCACCTTTTTTATTGAACGGCGCAAAATACGACCCGGTAGCTCCGGCATGTCCAGCTCCAATATTGATATCAAATCCCTTATCCTCCGGACCGGTCTCTTGATCACTCAAATGCCATTTGCCAATAATGAATGTAGAATAGCCAGCAGCCTTAAAAGGCTGAGCAATACAATAGCTCTCCGCATCCACCTTGCGGTCGTCGCTCTTAGCTCCTTTCTGCGGACGTGCACAGTGACGCCCCGTAATCAGAGAGTAACGCGAAGGGACGCTTCTAGGATAGGCCACATAAGCTTGTGAGAAAGTGGTCGATTCTTTCGTTAGTTGATCAATATGATGAGTTTCATAAAACTTTGACCCGGCAAACGATAAGTCATGCGCTCCCCAATCGTCGACCACAATCATTAAGACGTTGGGTTGATCGACATCCTGTGCAAAAGTGTCAGCGAAAGGAATCGCCGTTGTACCTAGAGCGGCAAGCATTCCGCACGCTGTTTTCATTCTTTTCATGATATGAATATGCTAAAATTAAGTTTCAAAAGTTCTCCTCACAATAGTTCTTCCAATAGCCCTTCATGCGAGCTAGTTCTTGACTATATTCAGTCCGTCCGGCCACATTAACCGTTTCATTGGGATCTTTCACATAGTCATAAAGTTCTTCTGCATACACGGTTTTGATATCTGTTTGCTTATTCTCCCATTTCACCCAAACCGTATATCTATATCTGGAATCTCTAAACGAATATCCCATTTTCTTTACTCTTGGATACTGACTAACCGCATAAGGTTTAATGCCTTTACTATTTTTTTTATTTTTTATGATATGACTCAAGCTCTGTCCTTCAAGATGTGCAGGCTGATCAATACCGGTTAAGTCGCACAGCGTAGGATAGATATCGATAAAGCCGACCGGAGTCTCAACTTTTTGAGGTTTGGCAGAAGGATCAATGATCAACAAAGGCACATGAGTGGCTTGCTCAAAGTTCGAGTGTTTATTCCATAATCCATGATCACCAAGATGCCATCCATGATCGCCCCAAAGCACAATAATTGTATTCTGGCTAACCCCCTTTTGCTGTAGTGTTGCGACCAACTCACCAATCAAAGCATCGACATATGAGACACAAGCATAATAGCCATGAATCAGTTCACGAGCTTTATCATCAGGAATTTGCAGGTTTTCAATATCAGAAAAGCTTGCCAACGGAGGAATATCGGAATAGCTCCTCAATTCTCCGGAATTATGATAGGCGAAATCCGGGCTATCGACAGCCTTTTTACGATATTCAGCCAAAGGCATCTTGCTTCTATCGTACAACTTCCAATACTTTTCCGGTGCACAAAAAGGCAAATGAGGCTTCTTAAATCCAACCGCAAAGAAGAAGGGTTTATCGCTATTATACTCCTTAATGAAGCGAACCGCTCCCTTTAACGTCCCCCCATCCAAATAAGCATCATCCGGCACATCGACACACTCAGTCGACGGTTTTAGGAATTTCTGAACATAATTCTCTATTTTGCGATTTTTCAACCCCTTAGCTTGGGCTTCTTCCCGGTAAGTCTCATATAGACGTTTAGTCGTTTCACTCTGATAATGCGCCATCACCGGTCTACCAAACTCCGGATTCAAATAATCTTCTTGACTGATATAAGGTAACGACCAAGATCGTTTATCTTGTTGTTTATCGACCGAACGCGGATCGTATATCTTACCAATACCCGCCACCACATAACCATTATTTTTGAAATGTTCCGGAAGAGTAACCACCTCAGGATTATTTGCACGAATAAGAGTTTTCAAGTCCCACACCTTAGTGCGGTCAGGTTTCATACCAGTGAGCAAACTCGCACGACTCGGCCCGGAGACAGCCTGTTGACAATAAGCTTGAGTGAACAATGATCCTTGCTGAGCCAAACGATCGATATTAGGCGTAACCGCTACTCCATCGCCATAACAGCCCAAGAGCGGTTTTAAATCGTCAACGGCAATGAACAAGACGTTCTTACGTGGATTCTTAGCCTGCCCTACCTCTTCAGCTTGAACAGCAGAATACGACGATGCCATGATTAAACCGGATAAAAATAAACTTTGTTTCATTAATAGTAGATTATTAAAGTATATGTGTCATTGTTAATTATAAACGAACAGATGCAAAAGTAAGACATTAGAAACTGCAAAAGGTTTGTTTTCTAACCAAACAAGTTCCTTTTTTGTTTTATTCCAATAGACCTTAATAAAAAAGGAACTTGAATCGATGAAATTATTTATTTTTGTAACGATCATATAAATGAAGAAACAATGAAAAACTTTATCGTTTTTTATATCGTAACCTTATGCTTCGCATTTTGTTCACAAGATATACATGCATCTCTATTCAAGGAGCTCTCCATAAAAGATGGCTTAAGCAATCGAAAAGTCTATGCCGTAACGAAAGACAATAGTGGTTATCTATGGTTCGTCACTCATTCGGGCATCGAACGCTATAATGGTGATTCATTTAAATTCTATGAACTTCCACAAACCGACACCCGGGAAAATGAATTTCCTAAGGGACTGATCAGCAATAATACCGGAAGCATTTACGCTTTCAGTGATAAAAACATCTACTATTTCGATGAGAATAGCGATTGTTTTAAGTTGATGAAAGAATTCAATCACGAACCCTCGGAAACCATTACCGCTCTGTTTGCTACAAACAGCAATAATCTTCTTATCGGAACAACTAAGAAGATTTATATCTTATCGCCTCAGCTGACAATAAAGAACATCCCCCTAAAGAAGACTTATGCCATATACTGCATCACCACCGACAAAGACAATTTGTGGGTTGGAACCTCTCAAGGTGTTTTCAAATTACTTCAGACTTCGTCGGGCAATTATACCATACAGCAAGAACCTCGTTTAACTTCGCTCAATAAAAGTCGAATTCAGAGTCTATATTTTGACCCATTAAGCAAAAACCTATGGATAGGCACATTCTCCGAGGGGCTAAAAATCTATAACACCGAGAACCAAAAATGGGTTTCATCCCCAACATTTCATCTCGGTTTCCCTATACGTAAAATAGTCCCCATCACTAATAACAAGATATGGGTAGGAACCGACGGAGCAGGAATACGCGAATACAACCGATTTTCGGTCGAAGAGCAACGGGAATATTCGCAATCCTCAAAAGGACTAAACCAAATCAAAGCCAATGGCATCTACGATCTATTGAATGATAACACCCATGTTTGGATCTGTACCTACACCTCCGGGATCTTTATCTACAATAAGAAACAAATAGTCGACAAGGTCTACACCTACACCGAAAATAGTCTAAGCGGACTCACAAATAATCAAGTTAATGCCATACTTGAAGACCGCCGAGGAAACCTATGGTTTGGCACAGATAAAGGCATTAGCATGTACAATGAGAGCACGAACACTTGGAAACACTTTCTAGAGAAAAATCATACGGGACACTCCGTCATTCTATGTCTCTATGAAGATCGTAACAACAAAATATGGGCCGGCGGTTATGCCAGCGACTTGAGCTGTATCGATCCGGTGCATAACAAGGTCGAAACGATAGAGCTAGCTAACCGTAAGAAAAACTATGTTTACAGTATCTTTGAAGATCAAGACCATAATATGTGGTTTGGCGGAATCATCAACAACCTGACTTGTTATAATCCTAAAAGTAAAACATTTAAAGAATACAACATCAAAGGGATCAATAAGATCATCCGCTACAACGCCGATTCACTATTACTAGCCACCAATCACGGGCTCATCTTCTTCAACATGAAGACCGGGGGTAACCATTTTCTGAACCTTAAACAAATGAAAGGCGATAAGCCTCTCCACTCCTATCCGTTCATCAACAGCATCAGCCTAGACCCAAACGATAGAAACACCGTTTGGATTTCGACCGAAGGTGACGGTATTTATCGCTATTCAATCAATCAAAGTTCAATTAAACACTACACCACCAAAGACGGATTATCGTCCAATAATGTTTGTGGCATTCAATTCGATCAGCTAGGGCGTTTATGGATCAGTACCGAATACGGAATAAACTGTTTTATTCGCGCCAAATCGCAATTTGAGATCTTCTATGAGATAGACGGATTACCCAACAACTCCTTCAATTTCTTGGCTTATACCAAACGCGACAATGGAAATATCCTATTTGGTACACCTTCGGGGGCGATAGAAATCAATCCAGAGAAATACGACGAGAAGAAGAACGAATCGTTCAACCTGAAATTCGAATCGTTCTCTCTTTTTTACAGCAATATTACGCCCAACACCCCACATTCTCCGTTAAAACAGACCATTGATCAGACAGATCAAATCGAGTTGTCGCACAAACAACACTCGTTCACCTTCGATTTCATTAATGTCTCATACTTCAACAATTCCCAGATCCTATACACCTGGAAATTAGACGGATTCGATGAACAATGGTCGGTGCCATCAAAAGAACATAAAGCAACCTATACCAATATCACTCCCGGCTCCTACACCTTCATCGTCAAAGCCTACCGCGCCGACAACCCCAATTTGTCGACCGTTCGCCAAATAGATCTAGTTATCGCTCCTCCTTTTTGGGCCACCCAATGGGCCATATTACTTTATGTCATCCTCTTGGGAGTGGTGAGCTATTTCATCATGAGAATCTATAAAGACCGTTTAGAAGCCAAAGACTCTGATCAGAAGATACGCTTCTTTGTCAATATTGCACACGATATTCGTACCCCGCTTACCTTGATCAAAGCACCGCTCAACGAGATCGAACAAGAAGAACTCTCGGAGAACGGATCACTAGCCTTAAAATTGGCTAAGAAGAACATCGAAAAGCTACTTAATATGGTTTCTCAATTGCTCGACTTCCAAAAGATCGAACGAGAAGCCATGAGCCTGCAAATAGAAGAGACGCAGATCCACACATTTATCGAAGGTTGCATCAGCAACTTCCAGTTGTTAGCCAAAGAGAAACAGATCAAGTTATCGATTGAGCAACCCGAAGAAGAACATCAAGGATGGCTCGATCGTCGAAAGCTAACCATCATCTTAGACAATCTCATTTCGAATGCCATTAAATACACCCATCAATATGGGAATATAGTAGTCAGAGTGGCATACCAACAAAACAATCTCGATCTGACCATTACAGACGACGGAATAGGTATTCCTATGAAAGCGCAGAAAAAGTTATTCAACCGCTTCTATCGGGCAGAGAATGCCGCCAATTCCAATGAAACAGGAAGTGGAATCGGTCTGCTCCTCACCAAACGTATGGTTCTACTACACAAAGGACACATCTCATTCTCCAGTCATGAAGGAGTCGGTACCTCTTTTCACATTACCATCCCCCTCAACAAATCGGCTTATCAGAGTTCAGAGATCATAGAAAAAGAAATCCCCGATCTACACCTTGTCAACCACCAAGAAGAGAGTGAGAAACATAAAATCAAACTCTTGCTCGTTGAGGACAACGAAGAACTGAGAAACTATCTATCCCGATATTTACAAAAACATTATGCCATCACAGAAGCGCCGAACGGAGTCCTTGCACTCGAAAGCATCAAGAAGAACTCACCCGATTTTGTTCTTTCGGACATCCTCATGCCCGAGATGTCCGGGCTTGAATTGTGCAAAGAGTTAAAGACAAACATCGAGACCTGTCACATCCCCGTTATCCTTCTCACCTCATTGGCCGAACGAGAGAATATCATCGAAGGATTTAATGCCGGAGCCGATGATTACATCACCAAGCCATTCGACTTATCGGTGCTCGATAGCAAGATACAAGCCATTCTGAAAAACAGAACCCTCTTTCGCAAAAAGTATATTGATAAGTCCGCCTTTACCGACGAGTCGAACCTCATCAGCGAGATGGATAAAAAGTTCATGTCGAGAATTGTAGAGTATATTGAAGATCAAATGTCGAACGAAGAATTTTCTATCGACACCTTAGCCTTAGAGATGGCCATGAGCCGTTCGGTGTTCTACAAAAAGATTAAATCGCTTACCGGACAAAATCCGCAAGAGTTTATTCGCGATTTAAAAATGAAAAAAGCCGCCCGATTGATCTGCGAACAAAAATATTCCATTGGCGAAATAGCCTATCTAACGGGGTATCCCAATGCGAAATACTTCAGTACCGCATTCAAGAAATATTACGGGTGTACCCCAAGTTCTTATCTGGAAAACGAACTAGAAGAATAAGAGAAAGCAACTCGGGAGGGATAAGCTGCCGATAATGGCTCACCAAAACTTGTTATGTTCTGAACTATATTCAAAACCGGCCGCTTCTAAAGTGGCCGTTAGTTTTTGCTTATCCACATCCAGATCATCACATAACTCATCGAGTGAGGCATAGACATCTCGAAGTTTCATGTTGACAAAACTATATAGCATCATTGGGTCTGTAGGCATTTCCATCATCATTCCATATTCAATTTTGGAATGCAAAGGTACAACGAAAAAACAAAGTCACGTTATAATTACTCTATTGTTTTTTCAATCTTCATATTGACGCTATCTATCAACTTTGCCCATTCGCTCTCCAACGGAATCACATTAAAATCTTTCCAGAAGTCAGCATCATAGTTAAACTCGACCTCCGATAGGACCGTTTTCAAAGGGATTCTCTCTACTCGCTTAAAGTGTTCCACCTTCTCGGTCTCCACCCTGCAGTTCACCATTTCAAACCAAGTATGCAACGTTGAATAAGCGGAGAAAAGCTTTCGACGTCTAGTCTT
The DNA here is from genome assembly GCF_058683585.1 of Bacteroides sp. QWL-09. NCBI lineage: Bacteria > Pseudomonadati > Bacteroidota > Bacteroidia > Bacteroidales > Bacteroidaceae > Bacteroides > Bacteroides sp. QWL-09. The sequence continues at coordinate 1,643,824 of NZ_CM178748.1, forward strand.
AAACACCAAGTCCCCTCTTACATGATAAAGATAATACACACCATTGTACGGTTTATACGATAGCGTATAGTAAACCTTATGGGCAATAAACTTATAATATTTCGCCTGACCATGCACCAATGCATTTGTCATTTTCTTAACATATTTAGGATTGATCTCAATATGCGCTTCCACCAAGGCATTCGTCTCGGAATCAATATAAAGTTCGCCGCAGTATAATGGGTACGTAATACTCTCACGCGGTTTAAAATGAATCACATTTACCCAACGGTTATCCCAAAAAGCCACTCCACCTGAGGAATAAGTGTAATAATCACTCATCACCGACTGATCGAAAAACTCCGGTAGATTCTTCATAAGATCGAGTTGCAAACACGCATCGATACCCGCACCAATCTTTGCCAATAAGCTATCCTGACTGTCCTTGTTCAGCATACGCTTCATCTTCAACAGCTTAACTTGATCGGAAGCATATCCCCCATCTGTAGGGGCTTTATAAATCTTAAAGACCCCTTCCGTCAAGCTCTGCAACCGGTTCTTAAACTGCACGCCTTCACGATAGAAGGTGGTGAAGTAGGTCGGTTTTTGAGCATAATTCTTATCTTTAGCCTCCAGCATCTCCCGCAGCAACTTATGGGGATTGACCATGCGAATCACCACTTCTTGCAGAGGAATCACCTTAGGTTCTAAGCTCACCACACTATTCTTCCCCATCAGCCATGAAGCCTCAATCTCCTGTCCGATATAACCAATGTGAGAAAAATAAAGACGTTCTTTTCGAAGCGAATCGGAAAGAGAAAGTTTAAAAAAGCCCTCTTGGTTAGTCACCACCCCCACCGATTGGCGTCGGATAGCAACCGTCGCATTGGGAATCGCCTCTCCCGTATGTTTATCGAGCAATCGTCCGAAAATGGTTAAAGAAGAGTCACGCACGGCCACTTTCTGCCTTCTAGTCTGAGTGGTTTTCAACGAACGACGAATGAGAATATGCTGATTAATGAGTTGTATATCCAGATCATCTCCTCCTACAATCTCACGAATCGCCTCTCTAACCGAACGGCGCCCCTTCTTGATCTTTACCTCCTTATCGTTCGATACGGCATTACTATCGTAAATAAACAATAAGCCCGTCTGTTCGGTAATCTCACCAAGTAAAGCATATACCGATGCTTTACCTTTTGAAAAGTAAACTGTACGATCGAGCGAATAGCCATCCGAGGGTTGTTTTTGTGCAAAAACAGGAGTCAGCGTCACCAATAGGAAGCCAATCAAAGCAGGCAAAGCCAAACGACGAGCCAAACGATGAAACCATTCTAAACCAGACAAGATCATACGAAATATTATCATACGAGAGAAAATCCAATTAAACACACTCAAATCAATACGATGCAACACACCCAATGATCAAATTCAATCATCAGTCCCTATTCATTCGCCAACCACAGATTCCGATAAATAAAACTGATGACCATCACTTCTAGACGTCAAGTTCAATGCTGCACAGAGTAAAGGAACCACCGTTTGAGGCGAAATATCGGAAAACACAACTGTCATCTTCCGATTCGTCAACGTCTCCGAATCCAGATGAATCATTCCTTCACCAGCATTCATATTGACGATACGAAGAATATCAGCCAATGTTTCATCCTTGAAACGAATATTATTCTTATGATGATCGAAGACCGTGACATCGGCTGTCGGGCTCAGATACAATCGCTTATTGATCAACGTAGCCGACTGCCCCGCCTTCACATAAACCGCCTGAGAAGATCCTCCCAACGACACCTTTACAATCCCCCGTTCCACATCCAGTTTAAAATCATCAGCTGTCTCACTCTTCACATTAAAAGCTGTACCTAAGACCTTAATCTTAACCTGTCCTGTTTGGATATAAAATGGACGAGCTTGATTTTTGGTGATATCAAAATACGCTTCTCCAACCAGGCTAACCTCTCTTTTATCGGCAGCAAAAGTTTCCGGATAACTCAATGTCGACGCCTTCGCCAGATAAACGATCGACCCATCCTGCAACGTCTCGACCAACTGATAAGGATCTACGTTTTGTTGAGTAATATAGTTCATCTTTTCCACCTCATTATGAGAGAAATATAGAGTATAAACACCCAATCCAAAGAGTATAGCCACCACAGCAGCAATACTCCAACTCACCATGGGAATCATCTTCCGTCGATGATCGGTAACCTTCATCTCAACTTCACTGGCCAATCGATCTTCGATCAAACGGTCCTCCACCAAACGATGATGAAGTCGTTCCCATCCCCGGTCAGTTCTATTCTCATATTTTTGTTTATCAATCATATCGGTTGAATATAATGTTCAATCTCTTTACGTAAAGCTTGCAAGGCCTTACTCATCTCCGCTTCGATGGTCTTCACTGATAAAGAAAGCAAGGTCGCAATCTCCGCGTAAGTCTTGCCCTCCATGCGATGCATCTTAAAAATTCTCAATCTCCTATCCGGCAACTTCTTTAAAGTCGTATCAATGAGTTGCTGTAACTCCTGATATTCCATCTCTTCTTGTGGACCGACGACGTCATCATCATGATCGGACGATAAGATCTGCTCACGATACCGATCACGCACTTGTTGATGAGCACAAAACTGAAGCGACTCATTACGCACGGCACGATATAGATAACTCTTCACCGAACATAAAACAGACCACTCAGCCCGATCCCTCCATAAGACGTAAAACAATTCCTCGACAATCTCTTCGCCCACAACGAGCTCTCCGGTGATGCTTGCAGCATACCAGCAAAGAGGGGAATAATATCTTCGAAACAAGGTTTCAAAAGCTTTTATATCACCCTCTTTTATTTTCTTCACTAAAAAGAAATCGTCAAGCATATCGATCAGTCCTTATTCTATCGTAGAGCCAAATATAATCAAAACTATTTGATATCTAGCGCGATTGCTTCTTCAATTTATTAACCGCATTCTCTAACGATTCTGTAGGCTCGATAATGTTGTACGTACCCCAGAAATCCTTATTCCAATATTCGGTCACCTTGTCATAGAACGATTCTTTTGGATTGAAAGACATCTTATTGGTAATCTTAGTCAACTGATCTTCTTTCCGATCGGTCACCACCATTTCCGAGAGCACGATATATCCGGTTGAGAAAAGTCTTCTCTTCCAATCACATTTGAAGCGAATATCGTTACGGATATAATTCAGATAAGTCGTTCCGTTTTTCTCCTTATAAGTCACCAAGAAAGACATCTCCTGAGGTTTAAATCTCAATCCGAACGGTTTCTTTTGAAGAATAGCTTCAATCGCCTTCGACTTATTACTCATATCCAAATTAAACTCTCCACGGGTGATTGACAACCGTTCTCTATCGATATACAATTTACCATAGAACAGCGCATACATCTGAATGAGTCGAGGTTTGAACCCAATGACATACTGTACTCGATTATCAATATTAACCGGCTCATCCATCCAGAAATCGTAGTTACCAAGATCTTCCTTACTCAACAAAGCCTCCGGATTCTTCACAATATCCAAATAAATCGACAAGTTCGGTCCTCCCACCAATTTAACAGCCAATGTATCACTCGCCTTTTGACTCAACAAACGACGTCCCTTCAAGATCTGAACCCGATCACCGGTAATATCACGATCCTTATAAGGGGTCTTATAGATGTCGACAACCGCTTCAGCAATACTAATATAACGACGTCTTTTCTGAACCGTCTCGCGATAGAAGCCCGTCAACATATTACTTTTGGAACTGTAGTTCTTCCCGATCTTATCGATAGCTGCCTCCACAATGACCCGAGGATTATTACCGAAGACCGTGATCTCCGTGAGCATATTAGCATTTGGCACCATCCAAATCAACAGTCCAGAGATATTCTCCCGATCGAATGCCACCTTCTGGTTCGCATAGCCGATGTGAGAAACTTCCAATTGCTGAAAGGCTTGTTCCGCCTTAACTTTCAATGTAAATTCACCGTCCGCATTGGTCACCGTACCAATATTACTGCCCGGCAAATTGATGTTCACATTCTCCAACGTTTTCTTTGTACGTTTATCTTTCACAATACCACTAACAGTAATAAAACTGTCACTAGCACTATCCTGGCTAAAAACAGGCGAAACACCTATCAATAATGCAATCAGCCAGCAAAGCATCGTCTTAGTAAATAATAGAGTCTTCATATCGGTATATTTTTAAGGGTTAAAATTTGCGTTTCTATACCTATGAGTGATCATCGAGTCAATACCCTATCCTTTTCTCCTCTTTTTTTTCAGTTGACTCAAAAAAACAGTCAATCAAGTCAAATCAAACAGTTATTTCACCCTAGATAAAGAAACAGACAGCCTCTATTAAAAAACAAATTCATCATCAAAATGTTATCTTTGTAAAACCTAAAAGTCTAAAACACATAACAATAAAAGAATTGGAAAAACAATCGCTTAAGAAACAGTCGGCAGTAGAGCAATCGACAAGTAAGCAGCCATCGAGAAACGGTTCATTAAAGAAGCCAGCTGAAAAGGATCTGTCAATAGGGAAACGAGAACCGTTGGCTAAAGATCGATTATCGGAAGGACAATCATTGGAAGTCCAATTATTAAGAGACCAAGCTCTTTTTCCTACTAGAACGGTATTAAACAATGCACTTAACGATGTTTATTCAATCTACGTCACATTAATGAACACCATCACCCAAACGGAATATGGATTGACCCATGAATGGCGATTTTATAATGATGGGAAATCATGGCTATGTAAAGTCAGTCATAAAAAGAAAACGGTATTTTGGCTTTCAGCATGGAAAGGTTATATCCAGATCGGATTCTATTTCACCGAAAAGCACATCGAAGCAATCGCCACATTGGACATTAATGAAAAAATTAAGAACGACTTTCTTCAAACGAAACCTATTGGTAAATTGCTTCCTATGATTTTTAAAATCTCTCAAGAAGAGCAACTAGCTGATCTATTACAGGTTGTTAAATTAAAGAAGAGCCTTAAATAAAACCGGCTTTTTATGATCATGGCATGATTTGTCCTTTTCTATCTGTTATAATAACTGTGTTGGCATTCTGATTCGGGAGTTTGAAGCAATGGTAGACAAACAATGGTTTATTATACTTATCAATTATTATCGAACGCCAATAACTTTATAAGCCTCCTCTCCTATAATTATTTTTTCAAGATGATCTGTCATCTGTCACCAAACGGCTATTAAACCACTGACATTTAAACATTTGTCACTGTTGCAGATCGTGTTGCAGATGGGGTGTAAGATCAACGATCTGCAACACCTTAAACATGGGTTTATTTAACCACTTGAAAAATAGAATAACGTTGTATCACTTCCTAAGATTATTTAATTCAGACAGGGAAGCGCAACTGCTAAATAAAAGACTTAGTTTGACTTACACAGCCTTCTAATTTTTATACGGCGGAGCCTCCGGTTTCATACTGACGAAACAAAAGTGGCAACCTATGAAAATAAATTTCCAAAAGAGGAAACTAGATTGCCAAGCTTTGAAACTTGCAGTATAGCATTAAAACCTAAATTTTAGTCCTAAAAAGAGGCAAACAAAACATAAATGATAGTCGGAAAAGACACATCTAAAAGGTGACAGATCGTTGATCTTGCACCTATCTGCAACACGATCTGCAACAGATACAAATATTTAAATTTCAACAGATTAAGAGTCATTTGGTGGCAGATGGCAGATAAAATCAAAAAAACAACCTTAGAGGAAGAAGAGGATTGGAAGCAAGATTATATATGCATGAATAGAGGTTCTTTTAAGGAAGAGAAAAGCTCATCTATAGAAGAGATACGTCGAGCGTGTAACAAACGAAAGTTTAGGGCAAAAAAAAAGGAGTACCGCTGTACTCCAACCTTTGTTAACCTTAAATCTAATACTATGAAAAACACAGTACAAAGGTACTGGTTTTATGGAAATCCGCAAATTTTCCAAAGAAAAAACCATGTTTTATAACACGTTTTAAGATATGGAATGGAAATGTTAATAAAATATGGAAATAAACAGAGCGCTTCAATATTAAGAAATGCCATAAAGAGAGCAAGAATCTGACAGAACTAAAAAACGGAGTGCAACCCACTGAGTCACACCCCGTTCTTTTTAATTATATAAACTATTACCTATTGATAATTTTCAATCTTATTTCACTTCTTCGAAGTCAGCATCTTGAACATTATCACCATGTTTGTCAGCGCTTTCTTGTTGGCCGGCATTCATGTCAGGACCTGCTTGAGCACCTGGCTGTGCACCGCTTTGTGCGTACATCTCTGCACTAGCAGCTTGGAATGCTGTGTTCAACTCAGCCATTGCAGCATCAATAGCAGCTACATCTTGAGCCTTGTGAGCATCTTTAAGTTTCTGCAAAGCACTTTCGATTGGAGCTTTCTTATCTGCAGAAAGTTTATCACCCAATTCTTTCAACTGATTTTCTGTTTGGAAAATCATACTGTCTGCTTGGTTCATCTTGTCGATCTTCTCACGTTCTTTTTGGTCAGCATCTGCATTAGCTTCAGCCTCAGCCTTCATACGATCGATCTCTTCTTTGCTCAAACCACTTGAAGCTTCAATTCTGATGGTTTGTTCTTTTCCGGTTGCCTTATCTTTAGCAGAAACCTTCAAGATACCATTAGCATCAATATCGAAAGCGACTTCAATCTGAGGAACACCGCGACGTGCAGGAGCAATACCTGTCAAGTTAAACTGACCAATAGATTTGTTTTGGCTAGCCATCGGACGTTCGCCTTGCAAGACGTGGATGGTTACCTCTGTTTGGTTATCAGCTGCTGTAGAGAATGTTTCGCTCTTCTTGCAAGGGATTGTTGTATTAGCATCGATCAATTTGGTCATTACACCACCTAAAGTTTCGATACCTACTGACAATGGAGTAACATCCAACAAGACTACACCTTTAATTTCGTCCGTTAACACCGCACCTTGAACTGCTGCACCTACTGCAACTACCTCATCAGGATTAACACCCTTAGAAGGAACTTTTCCGAAGAAGTCTTCTACCAATTTCTGAATAGAAGGGATACGTGATGAACCACCTACCAAGATCACTTCGTCGATATCTGAGTTACTCAAACCGGCATCGTTCATTGCTTTCTTACAAGGTTCAAGACAAGCTTGAATCAATCCGTGAGCTAATGATTCGAATTTAGCACGGCTCAATGTTTTTACTAAGTGCTTAGGCACACCACCTACCGGCATGATATATGGCAAGTTGATTTCTGTTGTTGTAGAAGATGACAATTCGATTTTTGCCTTTTCTGCAGCTTCTTTCAAACGTTGCAAAGCCATTGGATCAGCTGATAAATCAGCACCCTCATCGTTCTTAAACTCTTGAACCAACCAATCGATAATCACTTGGTCGAAGTCATCACCACCAAGGTGAGTATCACCGTTTGTAGAAAGTACTTCAAATACACCGCCACCGAACTCAAGGATAGAGATATCGAATGTACCACCACCTAAGTCGAATACAGCAATTTTCATATCTTTGTGTGCCTTATCAAGACCATAAGCCAAAGCAGCTGCTGTTGGTTCGTTAACGATACGTTTGACTTCCAATCCAGCGATTTGTCCGGCTTCTTTTGTAGCTTGACGTTGTGAATCTGAGAAGTAAGCCGGAACAGTGATCACCGCTTCTGTTACTTCTTGTCCAAGATAATCTTCAGCTGTTTTCTTCATTTTCTGAAGAATCATTGCAGAGATCTCTTGTGGAGTATATAAACGTCCGTCGATATCAACACGTGGGGTGTTATTCTCACCCTTTGCCACTTGATAAGGTACGCGGTTAATTTCTTTCTGAACTTGATCCCAATTTTCTCCCATGAAACGTTTGATAGAGAAAATAGTACGTTTTGGGTTTGTAATCGCCTGACGTTTAGCAGGATCACCTACTTTACGTTCACCACCATCAACAAAAGCAACGATAGAAGGTGTTGTACGCTTTCCCTCGCTATTTGCAATTACAACCGGTTCGTTTCCCTCAAATACAGAAACACAAGAGTTTGTTGTTCCTAAGTCAATTCCAATAATTTTTCCCATGATTATTATTATTTTTATTTATTATTCTATTTATTAATTTAGGTGCTTACTCCAGTTTATATTCTAGGTAAGCACTGATAAAAAAGCAAATGGTATGCCAAAAGAAAACAATCCCACAGATGGCATATATTCTGCCAAAACGACATAAAAAGGCGTTCAAAACCTGCCAGAATAGGGCTTTCAAGACAAGATATTAGCGACAATACTATCGATCAGACTTACAGCTATATCTATTACAAAAGAAGGCACCCTAAAAGGATGCCTTCTTCATCATATTATTTAAGAGGTGTTCTTGATTACATCATTCCACCCATACCGCCCATGCCTGGAGCTCCCATTGGCATTTCCGGTTTATCTTCTTTCTTTTCTACAACAACACATTCTGTTGTTAAGAACATACCTGCAATAGAAGCTGCATTTTCCAAAGCAACACGAGTCACCTTAGCCGGATCAACAACACCTGCTGCATATAAGTTTTCGTAGATGTCAAGACGAGCATTGTATCCAAAGTCGCCTTTACCTTCACGTACTTTCTGAACAACTACTGCACCTTCTTTACCGGCGTTAGCAACGATCTGACGAAGAGGTTCTTCGATAGCACGTTTAATGATATCTACACCGGTTGTTTCATCGCTGTTATCACCTTGTAAGCCTTCCAATGCATCGATTGCACGAATGTAAGTTACGCCACCACCAGGAACAATACCTTCTTCGATAGCTGCGCGAGTGGCACGTAAAGCATCGTCTACGCGATCTTTTTTCTCTTTCATCTCAACTTCCGATGCAGCACCAACATAAAGTACAGCAACTCCACCAGACAATTTAGCCAAACGTTCTTGCAATTTCTCACGATCGTAGTCCGATTTAGTTGCAGCAATCTGTGCCTTAATTTGATCGCAACGTTCTTTGATATTTGCTTTTTCACCTGCACCATTAACAATTGTTGTATTGTCTTTAGATACGGTGATCTTATCAGCAGTACCAAGCATTTCAAGAGTCGCTTGTTCTAACTTCAATCCCTTCTCTTCGCTGATCACCATACCACCGGTCAAGATGGCGATGTCTTCCAACATCTCTTTACGACGGTCACCAAATCCGGGAGCTTTAACCGCACAAATCTTCAATTGAGAGCGTAGACGGTTAACCACTAAAGTCGTTAAAGCTTCGCTATCTACATCTTCAGCAATAACCAACAATGGACGACCGCTTTGTACAGCCGGTTCAAGAATTGGTAAGAATTCTTTCAAGTTAGAGATTTTCTTATCGTAGATCAGGATGTAAGGTTTCTCCATCTCACATTCCATCTTTTCTGTATTGGTTACGAAATAAGCTGATAGATAACCACGGTCAAACTGCATACCTTCTACCACACCGATAGTTGTGTCAGTACCCTTAGCTTCTTCAATAGTGATCACACCATCTTTCGATACTTTACGCATCGCATCTGCAATCAGTTTACCAATCACCGGATCATTATTGGCCGAGATTGAAGCCACTTGTTCGATCTTGTCGTAGTTGTCGCCCACTTTTTCAGCTTGAGCTTTGATCGATTCTACAACTTTAACCACAGCTTTATCAATACCACGTTTGATATCCATTGGGCTGGCCCCTGCAGTAACGTTCTTCAAACCTTCAGCAACAATAGCTTGCGCCAAAACAGTTGCTGTTGTTGTTCCATCACCAGCATCATCACCTGTTTTAGAAGCCACTTCCTTAACAAGTTGTGCACCTGTATTCTGGAAAGCATCTGTTAATTCGATTTCTTTAGCTACTGTCACACCATCTTTAGTAATGTGAGGAGCACCAAATTTCTTTTCGATAATAACATTACGTCCTTTCGGGCCAAGTGTGATTTTAACAGCATTAGCCAAAGCATCTACACCTTTTTTCAACTGATCACGAGCATCAATATTGAATAATATTTCTTTTGCCATAGTTTACTATTTTTTTCTATTATTTTAAATATACGAATTAAAAGAAAGCATTCCGAATTATCCTAAAACGGCAAGAACATCGCTTTGACGCATGATAAGATACTTAACACCGTCCATTTCAAGTTCAGTTCCGGCATACTTACCATAAAGAACTGCGTCTCCTACGTTCAATACCATTTCTTCATCTTTAGTGCCGTGACCAACTGCCACAACTTCACCCTTCAAAGGCTTTTCTTTCGCAGTATCTGGAATGATGATACCACCAATTGTTTTTTCTTCTGCAGGCGCAGGGAGGATAAGTACTCTGTCTGCTAATGGTTTAATGTTCATAGTTTCTTTTATTTTTAATTTATTATACTTAAATGGATATAGTTTTACGTCCTTGCGATTTCAAAGACGGATAAGTAGATACTAAAACTGTGCCAAAGCATAAGTCTGTTTGTTTGTCAGTCGAGGGCTGTCAATTCGTCAGTCATCCATTTTACTGAGAAAGGACAACAATTTTGCACTGTTTATAAAACAAAACGCAATTAAACTAATTAATAAAGTATATATTTGCTAAAATTCATCATTCAATAAGACTGATATTGATATGCGACTGATTGATAGATACCTTTTTATAATCATAATCCTCACTGGCTTATCTCTCCACTCGTGTCAATGGAGCACACCTTCGAGATCATCAACTTCGGTTACAGACACCGATTCGGTTCAATGGTCCACAGATCCCATTACAAAAGAGAAGAATGACAACGAGCGAATTAAAGTTTATCTTTCATCTGACATTCAATTAACGCACGATTTATTGTATGATAAGTACACATTAGACAGCATCTACCCTTATAAAGACACGACCCGGTGTTTTCAATGGCAAAAGATAAAAGAGCGATTGGCTCTATTGGAAAATATACAGCAGGAGCCTCATCAGTGGGGCATACTTCAGAACTACAAAAACAGGAATGGCGAAGCTCCCCTAGTCAAGAAGTTCAAGAGAAATAGTTATCGACGCATCGCCGATACTCTTGGCACAGAACGCTACCAATCGATTCCTCTATACCTACTCGATGATACCATCACGCCCGAACGGTATGCACAGGACGGCGATTTGACACAGCTTTTTGAAAAGACAGGAGATTTCGTAACTGCAACCCCGATATATATAGGTGAAAAATGGAGGATCCCCCTAAAATATGTCAAGGAGATTTCTGATAGTATATTCTTCAATAAAGCCATTGTAATAGACCGAAACAACCAAAACATTATCACGTTGGAAAGAAAAGAAGCCGGCTGTTGGATGATTCGTAGTATGAATCCTGCTACTACAGGAAGACGTCGCCCCCCATACGCTCAAGAGACTCCATTAGGAATGTACGTCCTGCAAGAAAAAAAAATCAAAATGGTTTTCTTAAAGGATGGATCGAAAGAAACCGGAGGATATGCTCCATTCGCTAATCGTTTTACAGACGGGGCCTATATTCACGGCATACCGGTAAATGTTCCAAATAAGTCCCCCATAGAATATAGTTATTCGCTAGGTACCACTCCCCGCTCGCACATGTGTGTTAGAAACGCAACCTCCCACGCAAAATTTATTTTCTCGTGGGCTCCTGTAAATGAGACGATTATTTTCGTTTTAGAATAAAAATAGTATCTTTGCAACGTATTTATTATCGTATGCTAAAGAAATTTATATTACTGTCTTTTATTTTCCTTCCTTCTTATCATTTACCCCATGATAAGACTCTATCTAGCGAACAGCCGTCTTCATCGTCATTGTCTGAATTATCGGGCGAATGTTTATTTGAAGAGATGAATCTAGCAGGTGTCGTTAATTTTGTTGCATTCCAAAAAGCAATTGCAGGATACAAGTGCATTGAGCAAAAACATAAACCAATCCTAACGCTGATTGATTTCTCAAAACCATCGACCGAAAAAAGGCTTTTTGTGTTTGATATAGAAAAGAAAGAATTACTTTACTCCTCTGTGGTATCACATGGAAAGAACAGTGGCGAAAATTATGCCACGTCATTCTCCAATAAAGATGGATCTTATCAAAGTTCATTGGGATTTTACTTGACCGAGAATACATACCAAGGACGAAATGGCTATTCTTTAATCTTAAATGGATTGGAAAAAGGCATTAACGATCATGCCAAACAGCGTGCCATCGTAGTCCATGGTGCAACATACGCCAATCCTTCTGTAGCCAAATCAATTGGACGATTAGGACGTAGTTTTGGTTGTCCGGCTCTTCCTCAATCGATAACTAAACCGATCATTGATACTATCAAAGAAGGAAGTGTATTATTTATATATGCTAATAACAAGAACTATTTAGCAAATAGTTCATTCCTTAACCATCCTCAACCGACTAGTATATCATTGGCCCTTTAATATACAATAAAGTTCAAATGCCCAATTGGAACGTTCAATAGATTTGAGTCGAATGAATGAGCGAATAGAATAAGCCAGCCAAAAAGAAAACTCCGATAAGAGTCATAAGAATAACAATTATATTAAACTTACCATTTTGTTCTAAATAAAATTCAGTTCTCATAGACATTTTGTTTTGTTCTTATCGCAAAACTACCATAAACATGCAACAAAAATATTGCAAAACCATTAAAAACAGATCAACTCTTTTAACACTTTGACTTTTTAACAAAAAACAGACAACAAAAGCTTATATATAAACATTTAATATACGATTTTTTAAGGCTTGCAGTGAGTTTTTGCAAACATATTTCTATCTTTGCAGACCTTAATAACCCTAAACAAACCATATGGCATTTACAAATAACATAATGATTGTCCGTCACAAATTATTAGCGGACCTAGTTCGTCTTTGGAAAGAAGAACAATTAATCGAAGAAATCGATCGTCTTCCCATCAAACTAAGCCCTCGCGATTCCAAAGTTTTGGGACGTTGCTGTGTTCATAAGGAGCGAGCAGTATGGAAATATAAATCCTTCCCTTTATTAGGTTTCGATATGAGTGACGAAACTGATGAGCTAACTCCTCTGTCTGAATATGCTCGGAAAGCTTTAGATCGCATAGAACCTATTAAGAGAAACATTTTGTGCGTCATAGATGAAGCTTGTTCATCGTGTGTACAAATCAACTATGAAGTCACCAATCTTTGTCGTGGATGTGTCGCTAGAAGTTGTTTCATGAATTGCCCCAAAAATGCAATTCGTTTTAAAAGCGACGGTAAAGCCATGATCGACCATGATGCTTGTGTAAGTTGCGGTATCTGTCATAAGAGTTGCCCTTACCACGCTATTGTTTATATCCCTATCCCTTGTGAAGAGTCTTGCCCGGTAAAAGCGATCAGTAAAGACGAAAATGGGAAAGAGCATATCGACGAAGATAAATGTATCTATTGCGGAAAATGTATGAATGCCTGTCCGTTTGGAGCGATATTTGAAATCTCCCAGACCTTTGATGTCTTAGAAAACATTCGCAAAGGACAAAAAATGGTCGCTATCGTTGCTCCCGCTATATTGGGTCAGTTCAACACCTCTATTGAGCAGGTGTATGGTGCGTTCAAACAAATCGGCTTCACTGATATCATCGAAGTTGCCGAAGGGGCAATGTCAACGACAAGTCATGAAGCAGAAGAACTTTTAGAGAAGTTAGAAGAGGGTCAAAAGTTCATGACCACCTCTTGCTGCCCTTCTTACATCGAATTAGTGGATAAACATATCCCGGATATGAAGAAATATGTTTCTTCAACAGGTTCTCCGATGTATTATACAGCTAGAATAGCGAAAGAGAAACATCCTGATGCTAAAATCGTCTTTGTTGGCCCGTGTGTAGCCAAACGCAGAGAAGTTCAACGCGATGAAGCCGTAGATTACATCTTGACATTTGAAGAGTTAGGTTCTATACTTTCCGGTATGGACATTGAACTAGAGAACGCTCAACCATTCTCTATTCTTCATACTTCTGTACGTGAAGCTCACGGATTTGCTCAAGCCGGAGGCGTGATGGGAGCTGTAAAAGCTTATTTGAAAGATGAAGCTGAGAAAATCAATGCCATCCAATTATCCGATTTCAATAAAAAGAATATTGCGTTACTAAAAGCTTGTGCAAAAACCGGAAAATCTGCAGGACAATTCATCGAGGTGATGGCTTGTGAAGGTGGATGCATCACCGGTCCAAGCACGCATAATGATATCATATCAGGTCGTCGTCAGTTAGCTCAAGCCTTGATTAAGCGCAAAGAATCTTATGAAACAATGGATCGATAAATTAAAACGGGAACATCATCTAAAAGACGAAGAATATCGGACTTTACTCACTAACTTTGATAAAGAAACGTTAGACTATGCCAATCAACAGGCTCAATCTGTTAGCTTAGAGCAGTTTGGACATAATATCTATATACGGGGACTTATCGAAGTGAGTAATTATTGTCGGAACAACTGCTATTACTGTGGCATTCGTAAAGGAAACCCCTTAGCTAAACGCTACCGTCTGAATTTGGAAGACATATTAGACTGCTGTTCTCAAGGATACGATCTCGGCTTTCGCACATTTGTATTACAGGGTGGTGAAGACCCTGTAATGACAAATGATAAGATTGAACAGATTATTAAAGAAATCAGAATTCGCTATCCCGACTGTGCGATCACGCTATCGTTGGGAGAAAAGTCATACGAGACTTACGAACGCTTCTATAAGGCAGGAGCCAATAGGTATCTATTAAGGCACGAAACTTACGATTTAGATCATTACCAACAGCTACACCCGAAAGAAATGTCGGGAGAAAACCGTATTCAATGCCTCAGAAACCTCAAAACCATTGGTTTTCAAACTGGAACAGGGATCATGGTCGGTAGCCCCGGACAAACCATCGAACATTTAATCGCTGACATTCGTTTCATTGAGGAATTTAAACCTCAAATGATTGGTATGGGTCCATTTTTACCTCATCAAGATACGCCGTTCGCCGCTTCACCACCAGGGTCTTTAGAGCTAACCCTACTTCTTTTATCCATCTTTCGCTTAATTCACCCTAAAGCTTTAATTCCCTCTACAACTGCTTTAGCAAGCTTAAGTCCCGATGGACGCATTAAAGGGATATTGGCCGGTGCCAATGTCGTAATGCCCAATTTATCGCCTACAACTACACGTCACAAATACGCATTATACAACAACAAAGCTTCACTCGGCGCAGAAGCCGCCGAAGGATTAGCCCTCTTACAAAAGCAATTGGATGCCATCGGTTATCAGATTTCTTTCAACAGAGGGGATTATAAAGACTAAATTAAACTATTCAAAGTTATGACCTATAATGCAACCTCGTCAAAAGCAGAAGAATTCATTAATCATGACGAAATTATCGCCACGTTAGATTATGTTCAGACTCACAAAAATAATCGTACCTTAATTGAGCAGATCATTACGAAAGCAACCTTAGGGAAAGGGTTAAGCCATCGTGAAGCTGCTTTATTATTGGAATGTGAAGACCAAGATTTGTTGGACAAGATCTTTCATCTAGCCAAACAAATCAAACAAAAGCTATATGGATCGCGTATCGTGATGTTCGCCCCATTATATCTATCCAATTATTGTGTCAACAGTTGTACCTATTGTCCGTTTCATGTCAAAAACAAAACCATTCCACGGAAAAAGTTAACTCAAGAGGAGATCAAACAGGAAGTGATTGCTCTTCAAGATATGGGACATAAACGTTTGGCTTTAGAGGCCGGCGAGGATCCTAAGCACGCTCCTATCGACTATATTTTGGAATCTATAAAGACGATTTATAGCCTTAAGCATAAGAATGGAGCCATCCGTCGAGTTAATGTCAACATTGCTGCTACAACAGTTGAAAACTACCGTCTACTAAAGGAAGCCGGTATCGGGACTTATATTCTCTTTCAAGAAACTTATCATAAAGAAAAGTACGAAGAATTACACCCCAGAGGTCCAAAAAGCAATTACACCTATCATACCGAAGCTATGGATCGCGCCATGGAAGCCGGAATAGATGATGTCGGATTAGGCGTTTTGTTCGGATTAAATACTTATCTTTACGACTTCGTAGGATTACTCATGCATGCCGAGCATCTTGAAGCTGCTTTCGGAGTAGGACCGCACACCATCAGTGTTCCTCGCATCTGCCCTGCGGACGATATTGAGGCTGAATCATTTACAGATGCCATTCCCGATGAAATGTTCCAGCGTATTGTAGCGGTTATCCGTATCGCTGTGCCCTACACCGGAATGATTATATCAACTAGAGAATCGCAAAAGTCGCGTGAGAAAGTACTCGAACTAGGTATTTCACAAATAAGCGGGGGATCATGCACCAGCGTCGGAGGATATTCCGAACATCGCACACCCGACCACCAATCGGTACAATTCGACATTAGCGATAAACGTACCTTAGATGAGATCGTCAATTGGCTAGTCGACTTAGGCCATATTCCAAGCTTTTGTACTGCTTGCTATCGCGAAGGTCGCACGGGAGATCGCTTTATGGCATTAGTAAAATCGGGACAGATCGGCAACTGTTGTGGTCCTAATGCTCTCATGACACTCATGGAGTATTTAGAAGATTACGCATCGACAGACACAAAAGAGAAAGGATTAAAGTTGATTGAACAGGAATTAGAGAAGATTCCTAATCCTAAAATCAAAGAAATAACAATCAGGAACTTACAAGCCATTCAAACAGGTAAACGTGATTTCCGATTTTAAATGAACAATACAAACCTATGGGGTTAACCAATACACCTTCGGCCAATCGTCTACACATTGCCTTGCTTGGGCGACGAAATAGTGGTAAATCATCTCTGGTCAACGCTCTGACCGGACAAGATACGTCAATCGTATCCGATACACCGGGAACAACGACCGATCCCGTATTGAAAGCCATGGAAATCTATGGCATAGGGCCTTGTCTATTCATTGATACCCCGGGGTTCGATGATGAAGGCGAACTGGGACAGATGCGGGTAGAACGTACACTTAAAGCGATCGAGAAAACAGATGTTGCCCTACTCCTTTGTGGTGACGGCCCATTAAATGACGGAATCGTCGACTTATCGGAAGAAAAACAGTGGATCGATCGGTTAAGAAAAAAGCACATTCCGGTGATCTTAATCTTAAATAAGATCGATAACCGTCCAAACGTCGCGTCATTAGCTTCTGCAATAGAACAAGAATGTGGACTGTCTCCTTTGTTGATCAGTGCCAAGACTTTTATGGGTATTGAAAACATTCGGAAGTCCATCCTAGAGAAACTGCCGGAGGATTTTGACCAACAGAGTATCACCGGACAATTGGTTTCCGAAGGCGATTTAGTACTTCTCGTCATGCCACAAGATATACAAGCTCCCAAAGGGCGGTTGATTCTTCCTCAAGTGCAAACGTTAAGAGAGTTGCTCGATAAAAAATGTTTGGTGATGAGTTGTACTACGGATAAACTCCAAGAGACCTTGCAAGCCTTATCCAGAGCTCCCAAACTGATTATCACCGATTCGCAAGTCTTTAAAACGGTGTACGAGCAAAAGCCGGCGGAAAGCCTGCTCACCTCTTTCTCTGTTCTATTTGCAGCACATAAAGGTGATATTGATTATTATGTAGAGAGTGCTGCAGCGATCGATCGCTTGACCGAGCAATCGAAAGTATTAATTGCAGAAGCTTGTACGCATGCTCCACTGGAAGAAGATATCGGTCGCGTGAAACTCCCAAGATTACTTCGTCAAAAGGTCGGCCAAGCCCTAACCATCGACTTGGTAGCCGGCACCGATTTTCCTGACGATTTATCAAAATACGATCTAGTGATTCACTGTGGGGCTTGCATGTTCAATCGTAAATATGTACTGAGCCGAATCAAACAAGCTTCATCACAAACCATACCAATGACCAATTATGGTGTTGCTATTGCCTATTTAAATAAGATACTCGACAAAATAAGCTACTAGAAACTCACTAAATAAATCCGATTTATGAAAAAAATTACATTTCTTTTAGGCCTTTGTCTCTCACTTGGCGTCACGATGCATGCCCAGGAGAAGATCACAAAGTACAAAGTGCGAGAAGCTATTACTGTACGCACTCCTATCATGAACGACAGTATTAATCTCAAAGGCGAGAAATACAGCACTAAAGCGTTATTGCAAAGTCCCGTTGTACTCCACTTGCCAAACGAACAAGTCCAAATCATGACGACCGACACGGCAGGATCCTTAAAGTTAAGTAAGGCGGACAAAGAAAACCAACTTTATGTGATTCACACCCGCCTACGCGCCGAACATTTTCTAAAAGGCAAACTAAAAATCACCTCTCCCGTACGTTGGGAACTATTCATTGATGGCGCTTCAAAATCAGTTAAAGACAGTGCAGAAGATAGTTTGTCAACAGGATCCTCAAGAGAAATCGCCATTCAACTCGATCCGGAAAAAGATTATGATGTGACCATTAAATTACTCTCTACGGCTGCCGACAAAGCTGCCCCGACTTTAAATTGTCAGCTTCTAAAAGATCCGACCTACGAAACAGTCGCTTGTTATACTGATCTAGAAAGCAAAAAACGATTCACCCTTGATGACACGATGTATGGCGACCGTGTTAGTTCGGTTTCCATCTCTCCAAGTGGAAAATATGTCTTGACCAGATATCAGCATACCTATTCCTCTAAACGCTCATACACTCAGTACGAGTTATCGGTGGTCAAAAGTGGAAAAATCATTCTTGCCAATGCGACAGAAAACATGCGGTGGATGCCTAAAAGCGATCTTCTTTATTACACTGTAAAAGGAGAATACGGGCACAATGTGGTGACTCTCAATCCGGAAACTCTGAAAGAACAAACTCTTCTATATAACATTCCGGAAGAGAATTTCACCTGGTCACCCAACGAGCAATACCTTATTTATTACCCTAAAGAAGAGGGAGTAAAAGAAAGTGGCCCATTAAAACGAATCGTTAACCCCGATGATCGTATTCCCGGTCACCGTGATCGTTATTTCTTAGCCATCTACCACATCAATAGTGGAACAACCGAACGCCTAACCTACGGCTACCATAACACCTATCTACAAGACATCTCTGCAGATGGGAAACGATTACTCTACGGAAGTTCCAAACAAAATATTACCGTACGTCCTTTCGATGTCTCTTCTCTATTTGAGATCAACCTCGAAACCATGAAGGTCGATACGCTCTTCTTTGATCAACCCTTTTTAGGCGGAGCAAGCTATTCACCAGACGGCAAACAACTTCTTCTGACTGCTAGTCCTGAAGCATTTGGTGGCATCGGAAAAAACTGTGGTAATCAACCTATAGCAAATGATTTCGACACCCAAGCGTTCATCATGGATTTATCCACTCGCCATATCACACCCATCACGAAGGATTTTGACCCAACTGTCAGCTTCTTGCAATGGAATCATGGCGACGGATGCATCTATTTTAGCACGACCGATGGGGACTGCAAAACGATCTATCGCTACTCTCCTAAGAGCAAATCGTTTGAGAAGCTTCCCTTAAAGACCGATATTACCAATCAGTTCTCATTGTCGTTAACCAATCCTTCGGTAGCAGCGTATACCGGTCAAAGCGATCACAACTGTGGCGTAGCTTATCTTTACGACCAGAAGAAGAAAGAGTCGCGTTTATTAGCCGACCCTATGCAACCCATACTTAGTCAAATCGAACTCGGAAAAACCGACGAATGGAACTTTAAATCATCAGATGGAACGACCATAACCGGTAAAATCTGTCTACCTCCCAATTTTGACCCGGCTAAGAAATATCCTCTCATCGTCTATTATTACGGCGGAACCACTCCAACCTCCCGTGGAATAACGAGCCCTTATGGAGCCCAACTGTTTGCATCGCGCGACTATGTGGTTTATGTCATTCAGCCAAGCGGCACTATCGGCTTTGGTCAGGAATTCTCTGCACGTCACGTCAACGCCTGGGGAAAACGTACAGCCCAAGATATCATCGAAGGTACCAAGGCCTTTTGTGCTGCCCATCCTTTTGTCGACAGCAAACGTATCGGATGTTTAGGCGCTTCATACGGCGGTTTCATGACTCAATACCTACAAACCCAAACCGATCTATTTGCTGCAGCGGTCTCTCATGCCGGCATTAGCAATGTGACCAGTTATTGGGGAGAAGGATTCTGGGGATACTCCTATAATAGTGTAGCAGCAGCCGACAGCTATCCTTGGAATAATCCTGAACTATTCACTCAACAAGGTTCACTGTTTCATGCGGATAAGATCAACACCCCACTCTTATTACTTCACGGTACAGTCGACACCAATGTACCCATTGGAGAAAGCATTCAACTGTTCAATGCCTTAAAAATATTAGGCAAGACCGTTGAGTTTATAACAGTAGAAGGGGAAAACCACTTTGTTCTCGATTATGAAAAGAAAGTGAAGTGGCAAAATTCAATTATGGCTTGGTTTGAGAGATTCTTAAAAGATCGCCCACAGTGGTGGAACGAACTTTATCCGGAACGCCATTTATAAGAATTTAAGAGATTCAAAACAATAAACGAGAAGCCATTTATACAGCATTCAAAAAGAAGGGTATAAATGGCTTCTGTCAGTTCATTCCTCATCAACGACGGCGATACCCATCTTCTTCATTAAGAAGCACGCATTCATATTCTGAGCAATCCCTGTTTTCAACAAATAAGCAAACACCAATTCTTCATTTCTAATTTCTGCCTCAAAGCAATAATTTGAGATGTAATCCGGGAAAATGTCAGCCAACGTACCTAACAATAAGTCGTGTGTCGCGATAATCCCATTAGCCTTTAGTGCAACGAACTGTTTGATCAAAGCTAATGATCCCTTCTGCTTATCCAAAGAGTTTGTTCCTTTCAGAATTTCATCCAAGACAATAAATAACTTCTCCCCGCTGTTCAAGCGATCGATAATCATCTTTAATCGCTTTAACTCTGCAAAGAAATAAGATTCATGATCACACAACGAGTCGGTCGTTCGTAAGCTCGTCACTAGTTGAGCCGGATACACTTCCAATTCATCGGCACAAACCGGTGCACCGATACAAGCCAGAAGATAATTCACCCCAATCGTTCGTAAGTAAGTGCTCTTACCCGCCATATTCGCTCCGGTGACAATCACAAAAAAGGGCTCACCGATCATATTTACAGGATTCTTCACACAGAGATCGCGATGAAGAAGCGGATGTCCTAATCCCTTCCCATGAAATCGAAAAGTATCAGAGCACAACGTCGGATAAGTATACTCCTGATGATTAAAAGCAAAAGCAGACAGTGAACAAAAGGCCTCCATCTCACCCATTGCCTCTAACCATCCCATGAGCCGATCGGCATATTCACTCTTCCAGGCCTCGATCTGAAGAACTTGACGCATCTCCCAAAACGACAAGCCATTTAATAGTACAGTCACCAAGACATTATTTCTCTGATCAAGGCTATTCATCAACTTGGCTAACCGAGCAACAGCCACCGAAGCAACTCCTTCAGATCCAAAAAGTTTATGTTGAACCGTTTGCAAAGTTTCGTGATTAAATTTTCTCTCCTCGATCCATGCCATCATCTCGGCATAAGTAGACAAGATCTTTAGATGATCTTGATAAACCGTCTGTAACTGAGTAATCTTCTTAGAAAAGTTGATACTATAAATCACAAAACAAACCCATAAGAGTCCAAACAGACTCCATGTTGTCCAACCGAGTAACACGAGAAGCAACATCAATACGTTAATCCCAAGTATTGCATTCGGAAGCCATCTATAAAAGCGCGACTGTCGAAACAACATTTTTGACTTCATCCAATAGTCCAATCGGCTCTGATCATCTGTTTTACTTTTGGACAATAATCCCAAGATTCGCAAATGCTGCCAGAACTTCCATTCTAAAGCTAACTCTCGAACTCCCTGCTGCCGTTTTACAATCTCCTCTTGATCCGTTAAGTGATGATTAAACCAAGAAGCCAGACACCGTTTACCAAAGAACGTCGATGTACGGTTGATCGATTGGAACAATGAATTTTCGCCAAAAAGGTCCAAGTCGTACGAGTACACATGTTTGGGATCAACATATTCCTCTCCCGAATCGAATGCTGAGAATCGATACTCCATAGCCTCTAACTCCTGTTGATTAACCTCTATCTTCTTTTCAATATATTCTTTTCTATGAAACAACCGATTGTGCCATTTCATTAAGGCTAAAAAAGGGAGAAGAGTACTCACCCCGATTAAAACCACAACTTCCCATCCTTGAGAAAAGAAGTGAATGACTCCAATCAATCCAAGTCCAAACAAAAGCACACGTATCAAACTAATCCGATAAATCCGCTTCTTAACTCCAAGCCACTCCGCTTGTGCGGCTTCAATATTCTTACGATAGATTTCCATTGGTTTTTTTTGCTGCATCATAAGCTATTACAATAAAAACAAGACCATAAAAGATTTCAAATTCCCCAACAAATGTACTATCTTTGTGGTACAGATCAGAGTGATCCGATAAAAAAACGAGAAAATGGCTGATAATTATTTAGAAAAGCAACTAGAAAAATATGCTGAACGAAAGGCTGCATGGGAAAAAACAAAAAAGCATGGCAAGAAGAAGCAGGCAAATACTGAGCATAAAAACGATCAAACTTCCCAATCTAAGAAATAGATCGGGAAACGATCTTTAGACTCTTAGTTGTTCTAAGGTCTCTTCGAGCATTTGTTGTGTCAGAGGCATATTCAACACCCGATCACAATCACCTACAAAGGTTTCACCCGGTAAAACGACTTTAAGAATTGGCATTTTTCCTCCGGAACCATGAATCCCATCGATCAGTAGAAGAGTATCACCTCGATTAAAAGAAGCATCAATAAGGATTGCATCTACCTTAATGTTAATATACAACGTTAAGGCCTCTTCAAGCGTTTGTGCTACTTTCAAGACATACTGACGTCCAATAAAGTTTTTTAATAAGCGCAAAAATGAAGTATCAGTCGAAACAACTAAGATAGTTGGCAAATAAGAACACCCTGTTATCGTTTCTTCCAATATTTTCTCCTCTTCATGAGGATGACAGTTCTGAATATCTTGCAAGGCATCTTCCATATTGGCAGAATACTCATGAATGAACCGTTGATAAACTTTATTTTCGCGTTTATATTTATTAAGAAGGTATTCTTTCTGTAAAAAGCGACGTTGTAGAGCCTTTTGAGCTGTAATATCGCGTACACAAACCAACAAATGCGGTTCACCTTTCCAGGAAATCAAGGTACCGTTAACCGCAACATCCACATCAATAACATTTAGGAATTCATCATAAAGCTTCATTTGAGTCTCGATGTCACTAAAGTTACTCTCCGTACGAAAGGCTTTAGTAACACTTTCCCGAACAACACATTTCGTACAATTTTGATGTTTGCCACACTCACCGGCATCACTTGCATTCCTACAACGAAGAATATTTCCCAAAACGATGGTTTCGGTTTTAGGTATTTGAGAATTAATGTCGTAATAATTAGTAAAAGTGACCTTAAAAGACGAATCTACCAAAAGAGCATAATAAGACACATTTTTAAAAATCAATCGATATAAATCCAACTCTTCGCCTATCGCATTAAAAGCATCCATATTATTAATCATTTAAATACCTATCAATAAATCCAAACTATCCAATCCATTCAATCAACGAGCATCAAACCAACACAAATCCATACTTCATTGAAATAGAGATTGGTTTCTGATCTTTATACCTTTGAATTCGCTCAATGGCTCGTTCCCCTTGTACAGCAACTTTATGATATAACTCCTCATAATTGTCGAAAAGCTGCCTATCATCAAACTCTTCCTGCTTTCTAAAACTAAAAGAAGTCAAAGCGTCCCAGCTTTGTGTTGCTTTCTCTGTCTCATCAACCGCATACGCCCAGTCTGAATTGGGCATATGATCACAAGCTAACACATCCGGAGCTAATGACAACGCATGCTCGACAGCCTTAGCAGGGAATGGCATTTCATGAAGACAAAACTCGAATAAGACAACATCTGCTTGTTGTTGAAAATCTAAAAAATCGCCATAGATCAATTCATATTTATGAAACCATCCCTTCTCATCCACCCGTGTTTTGAGATGATCAAGAGCCACTCGATCCACATCAATCGCCCAAATTTTCTTAGCAAATCGAGCATATTCAATGAGTTGTCCACCCCCGGCACCTACCGAAAGGATCGTTTTATCTCTAAAATCGTAAAAGTCGTGTAAACGAGTAATCAGTTTATTTATATCACAAGCCATATATGCATAAAAATAGAATCAAATATCATTCATGGTTCACAGAACACTAGATTAAAAGGCGAATGATATTTCTTAATCCCAATATCTCTTACGACTACAAAGATATTAAATATTTAAAATAAGAATCAAATTTCGCTCATAACTCTTTCCTCTTGAGCAATTCGAACGCCCAAACAGACAACATATATTGGGAAACCTATCAATAACGTATACCATGCATTACAAAGAAATGCTACTCCAATCAGTTCAGGGACAATATTTAAAAAATAATTGGGATGTTTGATGGTACGAAACAAAAAACTCCGGTCTATTCGATGATTCGGTGCAATATAAATCTTTACGGTCCACACATCACGCAGTTTATAAATGACATAAAACAACATGACATAAGCAAAAAACATAATACCAACGCCCCAATACGAGTACACATTAAACGAGATTTCTCCAGAATAGGCCTCATAAAGCGCAGAAAAATAATAAGCGATATGAACTAAAGTGAGTAACAGAGACACTTTTCTGCCATGCTGTACAGCCCCCTCCCTAATCAGCCGTTTTTCGTTTTTAATAGAGATGCCCAATGAAATTAATCGAAGTAAAAAGAAACAAGCAAAAACAATAAAAATTAAATTCATAAAAATAAGTTTATAGTAAGTCATATTAAAATTAGTTGCAAATGTAACAAAAATACAAATAACCTTCAAAACTTCGCTTGGAGGACCAAGCACCACAATCTGATGATTTCCCATTTTAATGAGACTCTTCTTGAGGTAAATCAGTACGATAATAAACCTAAAAGTTATTCAAAAAGAGGCGAGTGTCGGAATTTTAACGGCGTTTATTGGGCAGAATTTTTCTTCAGCATCCAACCAACAAAATTATCCATAAGCAAAAACGATAGCACTTGAACATAAAATTGAGCATAGTCCACCAAACTGGTACATCAACTGTTTCAGTACCCCGACTAGCGACGAAAAGACCGATCCCGCATCTTGAGATTTTCGCAAACTGCTTTGATTTTTTTATAATACAAAGCATTTCATGACAAAAGACTTCCTTTTGTTTTTTTCTTATTATTTTTGCTTTTATGAAAGTTGCCTCTCTTTTAAATCAGAAAAACAAACCTTAAGAAAACATGAAACGAAACATTCATTTATTACTATCATTTTTCATTCTGAGTCACACACTACTATCTCAGGCTCAAGAAATAAACATCAGAGAAGTTCAAAAACTAGTTCAACGTAATCATCCGGCATTGTCAACAAGATTACTCTTTAAGCCCATACCTAAAGCCGATAAATGCGATGTTTTTGAACAAGAGATAAAAGGGAACAAACTGCTCATTAAAGGAAGCAGTAGTGTAGCACTAGTTCGCGGATATTATGATTTCATCCGTCAGAATGGTTATGGCATTTCCAGTTGGACAGGCAACAGATGTGATCTTCCTAAAAATTGGGAAAGCGGAACAACAAGAAAGGTTGTGTCACCCTACCAACATCACTACTATTTAAATGTCGTGACTTATGGCTATTCAATGCCTTATTGGAATTGGAACCGTTGGGAAAAAGAAATTGATTGGATGGCACTACACGGTATCGATATGCCTCTAGCTTTAGTGGCTAATGAAGCGATATCGGCACGCGTCTTCAAGAAATTGGGATTAAGTGACTCTGAAATAGCGAACTATTTTGTCGGACCGGCACATCTACCTTGGATGCGCATGGGAAATATAAGTAAGATAGACGGTCCAATGCCTAAAGAGTGGCATAAAGATCAGATTAAATTACAACATCAAATTTTAAACCGTATGCGTTCACTCGGGATGAAACCGATATGCCCGGGGTTTGCCGGTTTTGTACCGAAAGAAATGAAACGTATTTTCCCCAAAATAGAAATTATAGAAACGTCATGGGGAGGAGCTTTCCACAACTGGATGCTTTCGCCCAAAGAACCACTATTCCATGAAATAGGGAAAATGTTTATTCAAGAGTGGGAAAAAGAATTTGGCAAAAACGGTTATTATCTGGTAGACAGTTTTAATGAGTTGGAAATTCCTTTTCCGCCTAAAGACGACCCGAAACGATATGAACTATTGTCTGAGTATGGTGATGCCGTTTACCGATCCATAAAAGACGGCAATAAAGAGGCCGTCTGGGTCATGCAAGGTTGGATGTTTGGGTATCAGCGCCACATTTGGGACTACAAAACATTAGAAGCCCTAGTTAGCCGTGTGCCCGATGAGAAGATGCTATTACTCGATCTAGCGGTCGACTATAACGAGTGCTTTTGGCACAATGGGACAAACTGGGACTTCTATAAAGGATATTATCACAAACCTTGGATCTATAGTTTCATTCCCAATATGGGTGGCAAATCCGGAATGACAGGCATACTCTCATTTTACGCCAACGCCTATCTAAAAGCCTTGCGATCAGAGAATAGAGGTCAGCTCATAGGTTATGGGATGGCTCCTGAAGGCATTGAAAATAACGAAGTCATCTACGAGTTGATTGCCGATGCAGGTTGGTCCCAAAAAGAAATAGACTTAAATGCCTGGTTAAAGAATTATTCCCTATCGCGATATGGCGATTACCCGCAAGAGTTGGATGATTTCTGGAAGAAAATGCAACAATCGGTTTATGGCTCCTTTATCGACCACCCACGTTACAATTGGCAATTTCGTCCCGGACTGGTTCGACAAGGCAGCATTAACGCAAATAAAGCGTTCTATGAAGGCATCGAACGATTGGCAGAAGCAGCCCATCGACTGAAAAAAAGTCCCCTATTTGTAGACGATTTCAGAGAATGGACGGTTGCCTATTTAGGCGGAAAAATAGAACTACTTTCTCAGCAAATCGAAGAAGCCTATCTTTATGGAGAAAAGAATCGTGCTTATCAGCTAGAAGAACAATTTATTGAACTGATGAAAGGAGCAGATCAATTATTGGCCACTCACCCGGTAAAAGACCTGGCGACTTGGCTCAACTACGCACGACAAAAAGGTTATCCATCGAAAGAACTTGCCGATTATTACGAACGCAATGCCCGAAGAATTGTAACCATATGGGGACCACCGGTTGATGATTATGCCGCACGTATCTGGTCAGGACTCATTAGAGACTATTATCTCCCGCGTTGGGAACACTACTTTGAACAAAAACGTAGCGGAAAATCGTTCGATTTTGCGACTTGGGAAAGGAAATGGGTCGAAGAGCAAAAAGGACTGAGTTCGGTCAACATTCCATCCGACTGGGTCGACCGAGCCATTGAACTTATCGATAAAGCGAAATCCATCCATATCAATTCAAGAACCAACGAAACAGTTATTGGAGGATGGACCAGTTCAGACTTCACCCAAGGGTTCTCAAGAAAGACCGTAAACGTCGCTTTGAAAGACCTGATCAAAGCTAAAGGTCTCAAGTTCTCCATGTTAAAATCAGGAGCAACCATAACCGTCGATAAAGTAGAGCTTCAACTCGATGGTGAAAAGCTCTCTCTATCGGAAAGCGCACGAATTTTAAACAAAGAGCTTGCCTTTAAAGTCGAAATACCTAACCATTGTACCGGAAATAACCGCTCTGAGTTGTCCTTTGAACTCTATACCGACGATAAAGAAATCAGTGGAGGTAAAATAAGTTTGATCACCCAATAAATCACTTCAAAACCACACTGCAATTAACCTAAAACATCCGTACATTTTTTGGTTATCACAGCCAAATTAATTATCTTTATGGGACGATTTGTTGAGCCCTCGAAAGTGGGCTCTTCAGCCCTCGTTCGAGGGCTCATGGGTTTTCGTTCGAGGGCCGAAGAGCCTTCGAACGAAGGCTCAACTCCGTAGCCTTTCTCAACGGTTAGTGCCAGTCACCTGTTCTCTACACCTGCCGCAAAAAGACTTAAAGAAAACGTATCAGGAAATTTTTCAACGTTTAATTTTTAAATCATAACTTATGGCAGCAGAATATGAATTCAGAGAAATGCCCTCAAAAATGGGAGAGAAAAAAGAAAAACGCCTTTTCCCACGTGTGGTATCGAAAGGAACCATCTCAAACAAACAAATCATTCGTGAGATTTCAGAAGCGTCAACCTTTACCCCGGCCGATCTTGAAGGGATGTTGAAGGCTTTTGAAGACAAAATCACCTTTTATTTAGAAGAAGGATATCATGTTGAATTCGGACACATCGGTTTCTTCTCCACCTCCCTAACCTCGCGTCCGATCACTAATCCCAAAGAGATTCGTTCTCCGTCGATCACATTCAATAAAGTCAAGTTCCGTCCCACGTCCGACTTTCAACGAAAATCCGGCCCGATCATTGTGGAACGCGCCCGGAACGGTTCACGACACTCATCGGTACTTTCAGAAGCCGAACGCCAAAGTCGCATGTTCAGCTTCCTGCAAACCCATCCCTTTATGACGCGCGCAGATTACTCATCGATCACCGGATTACTCAAGAATAAATCGTTGGCCGATCTGAATCGTTACATCGACGAAGGGCTCATCGATTATAAAGGATATGGATGCCACAAAGTCTATGTTCGTGTAACAGCCAATAGGATCAAATAGAATCATCAATAACGATGGATAGTGTGGGATGAAGATTATAAAAGGGCATCCCACACTTACAATAAATCACTGATTATCTTTCAGAAAGAGTTTGCCGGTAAAAAAAGAATATTATCTTTGTTAGATTATCAAAACGCCACTTCAACGAAAGTAAAACGTCATGAACAAACAAACAATTTCAGAAACGATTATTGCTTTAGAAAAGACAGCCATGCAAGCGTGGCTTAACGGCAATCCTTCTCCTTTTTTAAATCTTTATTCGAAAGATTTCTCTTATTTCGATCCATCTCAAGAATTTCGTCTAGATGGTTGGGAAAAGATAAAAGAGTTATATGAAAGTATGAAGGGAACAACAAGAGTCGATAAATTCGAAATGATAAACCCTAACGTACAAGTATCAGACTCTATGGCGGTTCTTTCTTATAATCTACATATTTACCTAGGTCAAACCATCTGGAAAGAGAATTGCACAGAAGTGTATCGATTGGAAGATAACAGATGGAGAATTATCCACAGTCATATTTCGCCAACTCAACCAAAGTTATAGCCTGACTATACTTTTATCTTTTTTAGAATCTAAAGTATATCACATAAAACCCAACGAAGATTGGTTTTCTAAATAACCAATCGTAACCTCAATAGCTAAAGCTTAACTTTTCTCCCTTTATTCAAGAGATTACCTTCATCTTTTATCTCTCAAAACAAAAAAACTATAAATTATTTGCATAAAAACTGCATATTATTTACCTTTGCAGCGCAAATCAAAAAACAATTGCTTCTCACCATGCAACAGATATTAAAACATAAACGTAGTCGATTGGCGCATTTAGCAGTAAAGCGTCATGCGATCTGTATGCAGTGGTTCAGTGGATTTACCTCCGTTTAACTTCGAGGTCACTCTTTCAACATTTCAACTTTAATTTTTATTAAAACCGATCCGGCATCATCTATTCATGCAGGATAGGCTATTGTTTTACTATTTTCTAATCAAATAGCAATGAACGTTTATAAGCAACATATCAACAAACTTCTTAAAATAGGAGTACCCATCATGATTGGACAAGCCGGAGCCATCATACTCAGCTTTGCCGACAACATCATGGTAGGACGTTATGGAATCCAAGAACTTGCAGCATCGGCCTTTGCAAATAATATCATCAATCTATTCATCTTTATCAGCATAGGCTTCTCATGCGGACTGACTCCGATTATTGGAGAGCTATTCGGCAAAAAAGATCAAAAAAGCATCGGACAGGCTGTAAAAAACAGCCTATATATCAATTTGCTATTAGCCGTACTCTTACTCCTCGTAATGGGGATCATCTATTTCCAAATCGACCGTTTTGGACAACCGGAAGAGTTATTACCCTTGATCCGTCCATATTTTATTACTGTAGCCATTTCTACCCTTTTTGTAATGATGTTCAATACTTTAAAACAGTTCACCGATGGGATCTGTCAGCCTAAAGTATCAACCATTATTCTGATGACTGGTAATCTACTGAATATTATCGGCAACTACGGACTGATCTATGGTAAATTAGGATGTCCCGAGTTAGGATTATTCGGTGCCGGATTAAGTACATTAATCTCACGCGTATTGATGGTGATTATTTTCTACGCTTATCTCCGCCATGCTTCAAAATTCAAAATATATGTTGAAGCATTCAAAATCTCGAAGCTTAATCCCGATTGTCAAAAGAAACTTTTCCATATCGGCTACCCGTTAGCCGCACAGATGGGCATGGAAACCGCCGCTTTTGCACTGAGTGCTATCATGGTCGGATGGTTAGGAACCACCGCACTGGCAGGGCATCAGGTGACTATGACCATCTCACAGATCTGTTTTATGCTCTACACAGGTATGGGATCGGCTATAACGATTCTTGTCAGTAATGCACATGGACAAGGCGATAGGATTAATGTACGACGTTTAGCATACACGGGGTATGGGCTCATCTTCGGTTTATCCATCGTCACCTGCGGACTAATTTACCTTTTTGAGAGTCCAATCATCCATCTATTCACCTCATCGGAAGAAGTCGCTGATTTAGTGACGATGTTACTCATTCCTATGGGGATCTTTCAACTAGGCGATGGTATACAGATTGCTTTTTCAAACAGTTTACGTGGAATACAAGATGTCAAACCAATTATGTGGATTGCCTTGTTTAGCTATTTCGTGGTATCACTACCGGCTAGTTATTTCTTTGGATTTTATCTCCATTGGGGAGTATCGGGTATTTGGTATGGATTCCCATTGGGACTGACTACTGCAGGCATCTTCTTCTATATAAGATTCAAACGACAGATCGCAACGGAAAACGAAAGTTGTGAAACCGAATCGGTCACACTTCAGAAAACCATTCATGTTTAAGCTTAAAGAATAACGCACACTTAACTCAATAACCTGTTAACGTGTGCGTTAATGCATTCTTACTAGATATTACGTTCAAACGTAATCTCCCCGACACCAAATCGCAACATCCTTTCTTGATCTTTGCAGCGTAATAAAAAAATAGTTTTATGAAAAGATGTTTAATTCTAACAATGGTCTTATTGGTAACAGGGATAACAATGAGTATAGCAAAACCTGCTCCGGATAAAGACAAATCAGCACGCAAAGTACACACCGAAAATTCTGTGATAGAGACAGAATCCTGGGAATTCTATTCAATCATTACGCCACCAACAATCGAAGAGTTATCGTCCGAGAACAATTACTATTTTGGACGTACGGCAGGTTGCCTATACAATACCTTCTTAAAACTCTATGTCGCTAAGGAAGAGGTGGTCCCCGGAGACCCCAGACGACGGAATATTATCCGGAAACCAACCATCTATAAAACAGTTCGCCTCATCGAGAAACAACTCAAGAAAGAAGTCAAAGCTCATAAGATCGATAAAGATCAAGCCACGATTCGCTTTGAGGAAGTACTTAAAAAGGCTATTTCAGCTTTCGACTCTGAAACCGAATCTTTTGAGAAAGCCTTAACTAATTGTGACAGAAAACTTTCCAATCTCTATGCAGTATTCGACAAAGTTAAACTGATCGAAATCTAATCGCCTAGAGACTTCATTCATTTCAAACCTATTTAACGACAAAGCAAGGATGAGAAAACAACTTTCATCCCTAGGCTTGTCATGCTCAAACACTAATACACTTTTAAATTATGAACCGTAGATTTTATCTATCCTTTCTCAGTATGATTCTCTGTGCATCATGGAGTATTGCACAAACCATTAAAGTCACCGGAATCGTTACAGACAAAATGGGACCGATCATTGGAGCCAGCATCAAAGCTAAAGCAAGTAATCACGGCACCATAACCGATATAAATGGAAAATACAGTATAGATGTGCCTCAAAACACTCTTCTGGTCTTTTCATACATTGGGTACAATACCGTCGAACGATCAGTTGGAAATCAAACGACCATCAACGTAGAACTATCGGATAACGTACAAGCTATCGACGAAGTGGTGGTTACCGCTATCGGAATCAAGCAGCAAAAAAAGAAAATTGGTTATACCACCCAACAAGTCAACAGTGAAACACTAAACGCTACCCCAAGCTTAAATGTGGGATCGGCCTTATCGGGACAAGTAGCCGGATTATTAGTCGCCAACCCCACCGGTATTTTTCAAGCTCCTAGTTTTAAACTACGTGGCAACACCCCACTTATTGTACTCGACGGTATACCGGTTGAAACTGATTTCTACGATCTATCAAGCGATAATATCGAAAATATTAATGTCTTGAAGGGAACAGCCGCTTCTGCATTATATGGCTCGAGAGGGAAAAATGGGGCGATATTGATTTCGACCAAATCGGCCAAAAAAGACGGGATAGAAATCAACTTCTCTAGCCATACGATGATGACTGCCGGCTTCACTGTATTACCGGAAACACAAAGTCAATACGGTAGCGGTTCGAATGGGAAATATGAATTCTGGGACGGAGCCGACGGAGGGATATCGGACGGCGACATGACTTGGGGACC
This sequence comes from Bacteroides sp. QWL-09, assembly GCF_058683585.1. NCBI lineage: Bacteria > Pseudomonadati > Bacteroidota > Bacteroidia > Bacteroidales > Bacteroidaceae > Bacteroides > Bacteroides sp. QWL-09. Next base: position 1,676,674 of record NZ_CM178748.1, read on the forward strand.
TAAACTGAATACGGGACTGAAAATTGCACAATGGAATAGTCCGATTCGAGATAAGGTAACCGGAAAAGAAATTCCATGGTGGGGCGATGTTAAAGGCACTCAATATGATGACAAATCTCGCTACGAACGTGTCCCTATCGACTGGGTCTCACACGACAACCTAAATGATTTTCTAGAAACAGGTCTTGTCACAAACAACACGATTTCTGTGGCTTACAAGGGACAAAAAGCCCGTTATTTCGTCAACGGTCAATATGCTTACCAGAAGGGGCAAGTACCCTCAACACGCATGCATACGGGAGGGCTAAACTTTAACTCCACATTCGACTTGGCACAAAACCTACAATTAGATGCCAATTTATCTTATAACAAAGTCGTTGCTCCAAGTTATCCACGTTATGGATATGGGCCAAGGAATCACATGTATACCATTGTCGTATGGATGGGAGACGATGTGAATGGGAAAGAGCTACAAAAGCATCCGTATGTCCCCGGACAAGAAGGCTATCGTCAAGCGAACTATAACTACGCTTGGTATAACAATCCGTATTTCGCCGCAGAAGAACTCCAACAATCGGAAGATCGGGATGTTGTCAATGGGCAGCTACGCTTAAACTATCAGATCTGGCCTAACCTAAACCTACAAGGCCGATCGGCTATCCGACAAAAGAATACGCTTCAAGAGATGAAGATGCCTAAAACGTATATGAACTACGGCGACTCACGAGAAGGAGATTATAAAGTATGGAATAGTCGTCAAACGAATGTTGATGCAGACCTTTTGGCCACATACACACACGACTTACCAGCCAATATTTTATTCACCATCAATGCAGGAACATCTCTCTTCTACCGCACCTACCGTCAAGAATATCAGTCGACCGACGGATTGATCGTTCCTTTTGTATACAGTATTAAAAACACTCAAGGTCCGGCCATCACTGACGCCAATCGTAATGAGAAATCGATTCGCAGTATATATGGTTCTATCAATATAGATTTTGATAAATATGCCTTTTTAACCCTAACCGGACGTAACGATTGGTCGTCGACGTTAGCCAAAGGAAATAATTCTTATTTCTATCCATCGGTTGCCCTAAGTACCATGGTTTCAGAATATATCAAACTTCCTAAATTTATCGATTACTTAAAAGTTTATGGCTCGTGGGCGGTTGTCTCAAGCGATTTAGATCCTTATCAGATCGTATCAACTTACAATAAAGGAAATAATTACGGTTCAAATCCATCCGTTAACTACCCTTCTGCGTTACTAAACTATCAAATCAAACCACAAAAAACGACGTCCTATGAAATAGGCTTATCGACAGCCATTTTACGCAACCGACTGTCATTCGACTTGACCTATTATCGTACCATCGATGAGAATCAAATCATCGATCTCAATATTTCAGAAGCTTCCGGTTTCTCTAAACGAAAAGTCAACGGAAATCGCTATACCACGAATGGCTGGGAAATTATGGCTAATGTGCAAGCGGTTAAACAAAAAGAATGGGGATGGGACTTCACCTTGAATTGGAGTCGTTCGGTAAGAAAGCTCACCGATATTTACGGTGAGATGACAAAATTTGGCGACTTAAAAGTTGGCGATCGAGCGGATTCCTTTTATGGAACGCAATGGGAAAAGAGTGCCAACGGTAGGGTTATACTCGATGCCAACGGTATGCCCACGAAAGATCCATTCAGTCGTTATATCGGTCACTACGAACCAGATTTTAGGATGGGATTACAAAACATCATACGTTATAAGGATTTCACATTAGCTATTGATCTGGATGGAGCTTATAAAGGAGTTATCGCTTCTACTTTAACTCAAAAACTATGGTGGGGCGGACGACATCCCCAATCGGTTAAGTATCGCGATGAACAATATCTTGAAGGCAAACCGGTATATATCCCTGAGGGTGTAGTCATCACCGGCGGTGAAGTTAAACGTGATATTAATGGCCATATTATTTCTGACTCTCGTACATATAAAGAAAATACAACAAAAGTCGATTGGCAACAATGGTGTCAGAATTATCCATACCGCGCTTATGTCACCACACAAGAAAACAGTCAGTTTACCAATGTCTTCGATCGTACCTATATCAAATTAAGACGAATCGCACTGACCTACAATTTCAAGAAGATCTTACCCAAACATGGCCCAATAAAAGAATTATCCGCCACTCTTTTTGCCAATAATGTTGCCATTTGGAAAAAGGTGCCTTATGTCGATCCCGACTATACAGGCGATAGCAATGACGGAGGAGCAAATGATCCAACTGCACGCTATATCGGCATCGGTATGAATGTTAAGTTTTAAACACCATCACGACATTAAAAAAATTGAGTAAAATGAAAAAAATAATAGTCTTTATCCTGAGTGTTCTACTCTTTTTCTCATGTAGTAACCTCGAAGAGATGAACCTTGATCCAAACAATCCGACTCAAACCCATCCCAAGTTATTGTTGACTCAATTGTGTATGAAAGCCTTCACACGAGGAAACAGCGCGATGTATGCGACCAAGATGGTCATACAAGCTGATGGAGAAAACGAAGGACAATATTACAAATGGTCGCGTGGTAGTTTCGATCCATATAATGATCTGCGTAATGTGCAAAAAATGTATGAAGAAGCGGAACGCATTAATGATCCCACCTATATGGCACTAGCCAAATTTTTTCGGGCTTACTATTTTTATGAATTAACACTACGGTTTGGAGATATTCCTTATAGCGAAGCCCTAAAAGGTGAATCGGAAGCTGTATATGCCCCAACATACGATGCTCAAGAAGCTGTCTTTGAAGGCCTGTTGAATGAATTGAAAGAGGCAAACAAACTCCTAACAGATAATGAAACGATCATTGGAGGCGATATTATTTATCAGGGTAATAGTTTTAAATGGCGCAAACTGATCAATTCGTTCCGCTTAAAAGTTTTAATGACCTTATCGAACCAGTCGACTGTCGGTCAACTTAATATTTCCTCTGAGTTCAACTCTATAGCTTCCAGTCAACCTTTGATGGAGAGTTTAGCAGACAATGGGCAATTGGTTTATCTCGATCAACAAGGCAACCGTTACCCTCAATTCAATGCGCAATGGTCGGGCTATTATATGGACGACACGTTCATTCAACGCTTACGCGAGCGCCAAGACCCCCGATTATTTATTTTCAGTGCTCAAACCAATCAAGCAAGAACCGAAGGTAAAGCCATTGATGATTTCACTTCATACGAAGGAGGCGATCCGGCTGCTCCTTATAGCGATGCCATCATAAAGGTAAGCCAAGGTACGATCTCACCAATCAACGATCGATACCGAATCGATCCGATCGTTGAACCAACCATGCTGATGGGCTATGCGGAACTTCAACAAATCTTAGCAGAAGGGGTCGTCAGAGGTTGGATTAATGGTCATGCTAAAACCTATTATGAAAACGGGATTCGGGCTTCTTTCAAATTCTTCGAGACTTACGCAAAAAAACAAGCACAATATTTGAATGAATCAGCACTAAATTCCTATCTTCAAGGAGTGTTAGTTGATTTAGACCAAGCAACAACCGCTAAACAAAAAATTGAGTACATCATCATGCAGAAATATTTAGTAAACTTTTACCAGGGGAATTGGGATTCATATTACGAACAATTGCGGACGAACTATCCGGAATTCCGACGTCCGGTCGGCACGAATATTCCTAAACGTTGGATGTATCCGCAAAGCGAATATAACGTCAATGGTGATCATGTAAAAGAAGCACTCAACAGACAATTTGGTGTAGAAACCGAAAACACGCACCAAACTCCTTGGTGGATACAAACCTCAAAATAATAAACTAAAAGAACAATCATGAAAAAACTTCTCTTATGCCTCTGTTTAATCGCAACAGGATGGAATCTAAAAGCCCAAAATGCGCCCGATAAAGTTTATTTCAACCCAAACCAAACCTTTAAAATTGCTCAGTTTACAGACATGCACCTCGCACAAGATCAAGCTAAGAATCAAGTTGTAAAAGATTTGATTAAAGAAGTGCTAGAGACAGAACATCCCAATCTGGTGGTATTCACCGGAGATAATACCACAATGAACGAAGTGGAACAAGGATGGAGTGAAATCGCGCAAATACTTGCTAATCATCAAACACCATGGACAGCAATTTTAGGAAATCACGACGATGAGTATGCTGTAAAACGTCATGACATTATTGAAATTATCCGTCGTCAATCCTACTGCATCCTTAAAGATGTCGCTGAAGGAATTGCAGGTGAAGGTAATCATATCGTACGGATCTATAACTCTACCGATCCGACAAAAGTCTCGTCGGTGCTCTATTGTCTAGACTCAAACTCATACTCTAGGATTAAAGGCATAGACGGATACGGATGGTTCGATCGTTCACAAATCAATTGGTATGTTAGTGAAAGTAAGAAACTAACCCAACAAAATAATGGGACTCCGTTGCCGGCATTAGCTTTCTTCCACATTCCGTTACCGGAACATGCTCAAGGATGGGCATCAATGGATAGTAAACGTTACGGAACAAAAGACGAAAACGAGTGTTCCGGAAAGCTTAACAGCGGACTGTTCACCAATATGGTTGAATGTGGTGACGTGATGGGGATTTTCGTCGGACACGACCACGTTAACGACTATATTACCACTCTTTACAATATTGCGCTAGGATATGGACGTGCTTCCGGAGGAAAAAATACTTATGGTGATAAGCTACCCGGAAGTCGGATCTTTGTCTTAAAAGAAGGAGAACGAACATTTGATACCTGGATCTACGAGAAAGGAAAAAAGAAACGTCCTGACGTTGTTAGTTATCCAACATCCTTCTTAAAAAAGAAATAGCAGTGTAGGCTGTTGTCTTTAATCTTTTCTATCGTTTTTAATCATAAAGAGCCACCATTCAGATTGTGGCTCTTTATTTTATCTTTGAACTTCAAGAAGTATCATCTAATCAAAATCATTGCATGATAGCCATACTTCAAGAAATTCCTCTTATTTTTGTACCCGAATTAAATTCTATAAACATGAAGTATTTAACCTTGCATGCTACAAGAGCTATTCGCTTTCGTCGTTTCGACCGCAAAGGATATGCAATTTTCAGAAGCATGCACAAAATCGTCAACATCGGCATGGTAGCGACGGCCACTCTCCTTTTTGCACTGAACGATTCTGCTCAGGCACAGGTGAAGGCTCAGCCCAAGCATCCTGTCGAAAACGGATCGGTTGAATTGGAAGAAGTAGAGGTCACAGCCTCACGCTCGGCCATGCCTATCAACAGAGCCGCAAAGATTGTGACGGTACTCACTGCCCGTGATATCGCGGCGGCGCCCGTCACCAGTATCCAAGATCTACTAGAGTATGCCACAGGCGTTGATGTCCGTCAACGAGGCGAAGGAGGAACACAATCCGACATTTCTATCCGAGGAGGAACCTTCGACCAAATAGCCGTCTTACTCAACGGCGTCAATCTATCCAATCCACAAACCGGGCATTATAGCTTCGACTTACCCGTCAATCTTTCCGATATCGAACGGATCGAAATCATTTCCGGACCCTCTTCCCGTATTTTCGGAGCCAGTGCTTTTGCCGGTGCCATCAATATCATTACAAAAACCGGACAAGAGAACCGTGTGACCGCCGAAGCTTATGCAGCCAAACACCAAACGTGGAAACTGGAGTCCGGCATCAATCATACCACTTCTCATTTCGATCAACGCTTATCGGCCGGTTATCAGTCATCGGGCGGCTATACTGATAATACCGATTATAAGATTCTCAACCTATTTTGGCAATCAGAACTTCGTACCGAAGAGGCTAAGTTTAATTTCCAAGCCGGATATAATGACAAGGGGTATGGAGCAAATAGCTTTTACACCGCTGAGTATCCGAATCAATACGATCACACCCGACGTCTTTTTGCTTCAGTCGGCGCAGAAACACACGGGAAAATACGATTCACTCCAAAAGTGTATTGGACCCGTCATTTCGACCGTTTCGAACTGTTCAGAAGTGAACCGGCCAGTTGGTACAAAGGGCACAACTATCACGAAACTCAAGCCTTCGGGGCCAATCTGAATGCGACCGCCGATTGGAGTCTAGGTCGCACCTCTGCCGGTGTAGAATTTCGCAATGAAGGTGTTAGGAGTAATGTTTTGGGACACCCACTCGACGAGCCGATAGAAGTTCCTTTTGAGAAAGGCAACTATTATACAAAAAGTGATAACCGCACAAACATCAGTTACTTCCTCGAACATCAAATAGAAGTCAGCCGGTTAATTGTGTCGTTGGGTGTCTTAGCGAACTATAACACAGCGCTGAATAACGACCTCAGCTATTATCCGGGCATTGATGTCAGTTACCGCCTGACCCCCCAACTTCGTTTATACGGTAGTTGGAACAAAGCTCTGCGAATGCCCACCTTTACCGATTTATATTACGAAAGCAAGACCAATAAAGGGAATCCTCATCTCAGACCGGAAAAGAGTGAAGCCTTTGAAATGGGAGTAAAGTATGATGCTCCGGTATTGAAAGCTCACTTAGCGGGATTCTATCACAAAGGGAAAGATATGATCGATTGGGTTAAACTTAATCCGGATGATCTATGGGAGAGCCAAAACCTCACTCAACTCGATAATGTAGGATTGGAAAGCAACATCACGTTCTTGCCGCGTCAATGTTTTAGCCCCCATTTCTTCATTCAAAAAGTAGAACTTGGGTACGCTTATATTCATCAAAAAAAGGATAGTAAAGGTTATTTGTCGAACTACGCGCTCAACTACTTAAAACACAAGTTTACAGGACAGATCACTCACTCCCTGTTCAAAGGTATGAGTGCAACTTGGTATATTCGTTGGCAAGATCGTGCCGGGGCTTATATTAAATATGAGAACTTAAAACCGACACATAACGAAGATTATGCTCCGTACTGTTTGGTTGATCTCAAACTCAACTGGCAACATAAAAATTGGGTGGTCTACACTGAAATGAATAATCTATTCAATAGTACTTACTACGATTTAGGGAATATTCCTCAACCGGGTTTCGGATTAAAAGTCGGATGTCGATATACCTTTAGCTATTGATTGTAAACCTTTCAAAAAGGTCGTAATCTCATAATGCGGTACATAGAGATAGAAATATCTATGTACCGCATTACCATTTAAGAACATCATCTCTAATTCAAAAATGTTCTTCCATCCCCATTTAAAGGATCGTGTATTTCTACTTACGAAAGCCTCATCAACGAAGCTTAAAAGTCACCAGAACAGCCTTATGATCTGTTGGCCAAACATTTAATGGCTTTAAGAATCGGTCCTGTGTGTGTTCTTTCAACCGCTGACTCTTCACAATAGAACGATCTGGCCCAAAAATGACTGCTTTTCGAGCTTCAATATTCTTTCCACGATAGAAAATGAAGTCAATACGTTCACGTTCATCCGATTTAGGAGCCCAAGTCAGTTTTCCAACTTTCATCAACGAATTATCCGATGGATAAGTGAAACCCGGATGAGTCAACGGATTAGGATAGACCTTGCGGTAAGCATCGACAAATCCCGAATTTTCCAACAACGTCGTCACTGACCAAGGAACAACAAAGCCATTATGATCGTAAAGATCCTTATTTTCTTCTAACCAATCCCGATGAGAAGGTTCATTGAAATCACCTCCTAAGATCACATTATATCCTTTTGCAACGGCTTGCTGGGCATCATCAATAAAGAGACGAATAGCATCATCACGCAGTGAAGCAACATTCAATTGTAATATCTCATCAACAGACTGTGGCAAGGCCGTCTCTTTCCAAGTGATTCCATCATAGCCACGCACATTGTAATAGGCACAATTTTGATAGTCAAGATGAGCGGTATAAACCGCAATGGGATGTCCTCCAACCGAAGTCGTTAACTTATAAATCGTTCCATGATCACCTTTATGAGGAAAAACAGTCAGACTATCGATCAATGGATATTTACTTAATAGCCCAGAATCGTATGAATAAAAAGAATAATAAGTGAGCCCTTTCGCTTGAAGTGATTGGATAATACGATCATTAAAGCGCGTTTTATTATAGTTACGCACCTCGCTAAAAGTAACAAAATCAGGCTTTAATCGCACAATTTCATTTACTATGGCATCATATCCACCAGGAACAACAGTACCTTCCTGCCAGATATTCCATTGCAATACAGTAAGTTCATTTTTCCCTTTGGCACTTAGATTAAGGCCAATAAATAAGAATGCAAAAATAAAAAAGTTCTTCATCATAATCTAAAATAGTTTTAAAGGTCGATATTCTATGTTTGTTTTCGAAGAGCAAATATAAATAATATCTATCATTTTCTCTACCTTTGCAGTTATAAACAATAGTTATGGTCCACTACTTTCAAACCCCAGTCTCACCTCTGGATTTACCTGAAAAGTTCACTTATCCTTTTCACTATACTCCACATCCTCTTTGCATTAGGGCCTCAGAGGAAGTTAAACAGTATATTTCTACTCGTCCGGAATGGACGACTGAACTTTTAAAAGGTAAAATGTTTGGAGTCTTAATCATAGAAACACCACAAAAAGAGATTGGATTTATTGCGGCATTCTCAGGACATTTAGATGGAACCAATACTCATGACTATTTTGTACCGCCAGTCTACGATCTACTCAAACCGGAAGTTTTTTTTAAACTTGAAGAGGAACAAATCAGTCTCATCAATCAAAACATTCATCAACTAGAAACAGCTTCGGATCTTATCAAACAAAGAGAACAGCTTTGCAACGATCAAATTCGATTCAAACAAGTTATGGATCAGCTTAAAGAACAATCGAAGCAAGCAAAGAAAAACCGAGACGAACAACGTAAAGCGGGAGTCACAGATTCAGAAGAAAGTCTTTTAATCCGAGAAAGTCAATTTCTAAAAGCAGAACAAAAGCGTACAGAAAGGTTTTGGAAAGAACGCATTCAAGCTCAAATAGATCAGATAGCCGAACAGACAGCCATCATCAGCAAGCTTAAACTTGAACGTAAACAACGTTCATTTGCTCTTCAACAACGTTTGTTTTCGCAATTTCGTTTTCTCAATGCTAGAGGCGATAGAAATGACCTTTGCGCCATATTTGAACAAACGGTTCAGAAGACTCCGCCCTCTGGTGCCGGAGAGTGCGCTGCTCCAAAATTACTTCAATATGCTTACGAGAAGGAACTTAGGCCAATCGCTATGGCAGAATTTTGGTGGGGCAATTCACCTAAAACAGAAATTAGGAAACATGGGATCTATTACCCTTCCTGCCAAGGAAAATGTGGACCGATCTTAGGGCACATGCTACAAGGATTAGATGTAGAAGATAATCCTCTATCACGCATCTCGACCAAAGAAGTCGACTTGGAAATAGTCTACGAGGATGAATGGATCGTCATTTTAAACAAACCGGCCGGACTTCTCTCCGTTCCTGGAAAATCGGCTCACTTACCCTCAGCACTAGAATTTCTACAAACACGTTATCCAGATGCCACAGGCCCTCTTTTGGTTCACCGGCTCGACATGGCAACCTCCGGATTACTTTTAGCAGCCAAAAGCAAAGAGGTACACCAGAAATTACAAGCGCAATTTAAGAACCGAACCATTAAAAAAAGATATGTTGCCTTACTTGATGGGGTAATCGCTCAACAAGAAGGGACTATTACTCTCCCTTTGTCCTCAGATCCACTCAACCGACCTAGACAAATCGTTGACAAGGAACAAGGAAAACCTGCGATCACTAAGTACCTGGTTTTAGATCGTTTAAACGGAAAGACTAGAGTTTTATTTCAACCCTTGACAGGACGCACACACCAACTTCGAGTACACGCTGCTCATCAAGAAGGACTCTATTGTCCGATCATCGGTGATGAACTTTATGGAGAAAAGGGCGAACGTCTATTTCTCCATGCCGAAAGTCTGAGCTTTATCCACCCCATCACTCAAGAAAGAATAAACGTTAAAAAAAAGGCTGATTTTTAACTCAGCCATTAATGACTTTTCCAGAATCCGGGATAGAAAAGTAATAAAACGCTAAAAAGTTCCAGACGGCCGATTAGCATTAAAAACGAAAGAACCCATTTGGCTGCGTCTGGAAGCAGATTCCAAGAATAAGCGGGCCCACAGGCTCCAACGCCCGGGCCAACGTTACCCATAGCTGAAAATACCGTACTAATTGACTCTGCAAATCCGACTCCAAAAAATAACAGAAGAGTCCAACCAATAAAGGCAATAATCAAATAAAACCCAAAAAACAGCAACACTGTAGTAACAATCGACGGGGAAACCGTTTGCTGGTTCACTCGAATAGGGAGAACCGCATTAGGATGGATCAAATGCTTAAACTCATTACGTACAGAACGATAAACAATCAATAAACGCATGTTTTTAACTCCACCACTTGTTGACCCTGTACATCCTCCTGAAATCATCGCAATGAATAAAAGCAACCAAGTGAATGGAGGCCAAAAATTAAAATCATCGGTCGCAAATCCACACGACGTATGAGCTGTAGCAACTTGGAAAAGAGATTTACGAAAAGCAAGTTCCCAACCATAATGGTTCTTAAACACCAAGGCAACGGTAATAATACCTGTTAGCAAGAATAATGAACCTAGAAACCAACGCAATTCCTCATCTTTAAAGAAGCGTCCGAATTTCCCCTTCAAACACATTAGAAATAGAGAAAAATTCATTCCGGACAAAATCATAAATGACGCCACAACATATTCTATAAAGGGTGAGTTCCAATACGATATACTCGCTTGCTTAGTAGAATAACCACCGGTTGCAGTTGTTGTGAAAGAATGACAAACAGCATCAAACAAATTCATTCCTCCCAATAGGAGTAATACAGTCTCAGAAATGGTTAGAATAAGGTAAATACTCCACAACCATTTAGCCATCACATTAATTTTGGGATGAGTACGATCGTGAGTAACACCGGTAGATTCAGCAGAAAAAAGCTGTACCCCTCCACTCGTGAATATCGGAAGAATAGCGATCGTAAAGAATACAATACCAAGTCCACCGATCCACTGAGTCAGTGATCGCCAAAAAAGCATACCATGGGAAAGAGATTCAATATCATCAAGAATCGTGGCCCCCGTTGTAGTAAACCCCGACATTGTTTCAAAAAATGCGTTAGTTATGGTGTCAATGCTCCCGCTAAAATAAAAAGGTAACATCCCAAATAGAGTAAAAAAAAGCCAGGATAGACTCACCACACAGTAGCCGTCGCGCCGGCTCATTTTATTCTCTGCACCACGTCCATAAAGTAATAAAAGCCCACCAAATACGACATTGATAGCACTAGTGTATAGAAAATAAATATAATCACTCTCGTTATAGTAGACAGAAATGCCAGAACAAGCTAGAAACATTCCCGTTTCAATGAAAAGCAAAATGCCCAACACCCTTCCGATCATTTTCTTATTGATCATACTATTAGATGCAGAACGATTATAGGACTGATTGCCCGACAAATATTCACTCATACGTTTATATGCAAGAACTAAATACCAAAATTAGGGCAAATTTAACTAATCTCTTTGTGATTATCGTCAATTCAAGCTTTTTTTTTCAACAAGCAAGGATAAAGCGCAGTGACATACGCTTCATAAAACGAATATTAAAAAATATGATGTATCTTTGTAAAAAAGACATCAATGCATTCACAGCTATGAAAAGAGCAATCATTATAGGAGCAACATCAGGAATAGGTCAAGAGGTTGCACGTTTATTAGTAAATTCCGGATGGCATATTGGCATTGCCGGAAGAAGAGTAGAACGTCTTAAAGCTTTTCAAAAGGAATTTCCAGACCGCATAGAAATAGAAGCAATTGATGTTACTAAAGAAAAATCTGAAGAAAAATTCCATGCCCTCATTGAACGTTTGGGAGGAATGGATCTTTTCTTACTCAGTTCGGGCATAGGCTTTCAGAATAAGAATCTCATAGCCGACATCGAACTTTCAACCATTCAGACCAATGCCCTTGGTTTTACACGGATGACAACAGTAGCTTTCAACTTTTTCAAAGCTCAGCATCATGGACATTTAGCCATTATCAGTTCTGTAGCCGGCACTAAAGGTTTAGGAATTGCACCAGCCTATTCTGCAACCAAACGATTTCAGAATATTTATATCGATGCCTTAGAACAATTGGCTCATTTAGAAAAACTCAACATCCAATTTACCGATATCCGTCCCGGATTTGTGGCAACCGATTTATTAAATGATGGGAAACAATATCCGTTGTTGATGGATAAAAAAGCCGTTGCTAAAAAAGTACTGAAAGCTATCGATCAAAAAAGACGGGTCATTGTTATTGACTATAGGTATCAACTTATTGTGTTCTTTTGGAGAATGCTTCCACAGTTTATTTGGAAGAGAATGCCCATCAAAACCAAAGGTTAATTCATAAAAATAAAATCTATTATCCGGTTCAACTCATTAACCCTTTATATTATGGAACAAAAATATTGCCAAAGTTGCGGTATGCCCATTGATGAACAAACATTCGGATCAGAATCGAATGGTTTGAAAAACGAAGACTACTGTCATTACTGTTATGAAAAAGGACAATTCACAGCGAACTGCACCATTGAGGAGATGATCGCCCACTGTGCGGAATATGTCGACGAGTATAATAAAACCGCCGAAGTTAAAGTAACCAAAGAAGAGGCTATCGAAAATATGAGAAAGTTCTTCCCCCATCTAAAACGCTGGAAGCATTAGTATACCGATACCAATCATTCTACTAATTCCGGATGGCGTTCCAACCATTTCACGGCATAAGAACAAGTGGCCTTAGCACGTAACTGATGCTCTGCCGCATAGTTGTAAGCAGCTTTAACCAAAGCGCTTGCAACTCCCTGTCCTTCTAGAGGTTTAGGTACCATCACTCGAAGGATATCAAGTGAATTATTGATAAGCCGATACTGTGCAAAAGCTGTGCGTCCGTCTATTTCAACCTTGAACAAACTTTGATCTGGCTGATGTATGATTGAATAAGTCATAATTGGCAATTATTGGTTGTTATTTGAAGAACGAATAGATTCTAAGAAATGTTCTATAGTCGGCGTGGAGAAAGAAAAGCCGGATTTGATGAGTCGCTCCGGATAGACCTCCTGCCCTTCAAGGATAAATGAAGAAGCCTCTCCTAAAAGGAGACGAATCAAAATCGCCGGTATCTTTATCACCAACCATGCTCCATACACTTTAGATAACTTTCGGATCAATTCCCCATGAGTGGTCTGAACCGGGGATACAAGATTATAAATTCCATGTGTAAAATCATTCTTTATAAAGAAATCCATAGCCCGACAAAGGTCATCAATACCAATCCAAGGAAAAACTTGACGACCGGAACCTAGAATAGTCGCAACCCGGGTCAGGCGCAATGGCTGGAACATCCGTTTCAAAGCTCCACCCTTAGGCGAGAGAACCACGCCAAAACGAGTAATGACAAGACGAATCTCAGAAGGGCAATAGCTTGCCTCCTTCTCCCAGTCGAAAGCCAATTCCGAAAGGAAACCTTCTCCGCAAGCATCTATGCTCTCATCAAACCGGCCATTCGAGGGATAATAACCCACAGCTGAAGTCGAAATGAAAAGTTTTGGTTTGACCGTAGCTTGTTCCATCGCATGAATCAGTTTACGGGTCACCCCAACACGACTATCATACAACGTTCTCTTATACCGGCTGCTCCATCGCTTATTAATTGGTGCTCCGGCCAAATTAATCACCACCTCACAATTAGATAACGTTTGAATGAGACGTTCTTCCATGCCATCATAAAAAAAAGGTCGATTAAGCGGGATGATCGTTACCCCTTGCGTACGTTTCAAATACAAAGTAAGAATCGTACCGATAAAACCTGTTGCTCCTGTTATTGCAATATTCATCTTCAGTCTATTTCATCTTAAAAAAACAGTCTACAGAGACGAAAAGTTCTTTTATAAAAATTAAATCCTCGAAAAAGAGTCTTAAAAAAGACTACAATTGTTTCTCTGTGAGATACTTCCAATAGCGAACCGGCATATCTTGCCGATGTTTACGTGGATTCAAACGTTCTTTAATAGCAACTGATTTGAAATAAGTCTTCCATAACCTCTGAAAAAGCAATTCATCTTCATCCATCAGTGTTCGATCAAGCATCCCTGTAAGTAAATGCGACTCCCGACTATGATCGTCAAAACAGACCCGAACGACCGTCTTTAAATCATAATAGAAACCGTATCGCCTTTTCAAATCGTAGATCAACCATTTTTGATCAGCGAAACGATCTTTAAAATGTTCGATAGTCAACGGAAGTGCATTAAACTCAGGCTCAAATGCCGCGAAGAACGTACCGTCCACGGCCTTCTGGAACCTCACAAATTGCAATAAACGAATACGTTCAAAATCCACCTTCTTCCAGATTTGAGCCAATTCCAGGACATCCAGATCGGCGAAGTTTGTTTCTATCGACCGTTTTGAGTCGATAGCTTTACACATATATCGAAATAACAAATCGTTAATTCCAGATCGTTCGGAGAGCCAACTCTGAGCGATACATCCCAAGGCCGAAGGGGATAGCTTCTTTTGCAAGCCCCTCCATACACGCCCTGATTTCTCCTCATCTGTCATCACTCGATGCACCTCATCATAAAACAACGGTAGAGTATCTTCTTCAAAAAGAATAGAAGACGGGAATGTTTTCCGAGCATAAGCATCGAACACACAAGTTAACAGTCCTTCAAAAGTCCCATCAAAAGTAAAAACGATATAGCGATCTTCTTTATTCATCTTCATCGGTCGGTAAAAAAACAGAGTATGACTTACTAATCGGTGACAGAGGAATACGTATCAGATAATAAATCATCATAAAACGAAAACGTCAGTTGATTTTCATCCAAAGTCTTTTTGGGTTTTGGAACAAGTAATCCACGCACCCGTTGCGGACTCAACTCATGAATGGTTTGTGTAGGCAATTCCTGACAAGTAATAAAGTACTGTGCCTTTTTCATTACCGCCCCGATCTTCTTCAGTTGATAATATCCCAATTTTCCATATCGCCTAGAAGCAATAATCAAACGAGCAGACTTCACACCAATGCCCGGTATGCGAAGAATAGCCTCATAGTCGGCTCTATTAACATCCACAGGAAAAAACTCCGGATGTCGCAACGCCCAAGCAAGTTTAGGATCGACCTCCAGATCAAGATTAGGGTATGCCTCATCGACAATCTCGTCAACTTTAAAAGCGTAGAAACGCATCAACCAATCGGCTTGATATAAACGGTTCTCACGAACTAAAGGAGGTTGTTTCAAAGCCGGCAAACGTTTATCATAACTATTCACCGAAATATAACCCGAATAATAAACCCGCCTCATCGTTGGCCGATCATAAAGAGCTGATGAGAGTTTCAAAATTTCATGATCCGACTCAGGAGTTGCACCAACAATCATCTGGGTACTTTGTCCGGCAGGTGCAAAACGTGGAGCATAACGGAACCTCTGTCGTTCCTCTTTGCTCTCCAGAACCCCTTGCTGAATATAATGCATGGGAGCAAAAACACTCTGATGATCTTTCTCCGGAGCTAAAAATTTCAAACTCTCTTCGTTCGAAATTTCGACATTCACACTCAGTCGATCAGCATAGAGTCCCGCTTCATTTACTAATTCACGGCTTGCCCCCGGAATACTTTTAAGATGAATATAGCCATTAAACCGATGAACAGTACGCAAATCTTTTGCCACACGGACCAAACGTTCCATCGTATAATCAGGATTCCGTACTACCCCGGAACTCAAAAAGAGTCCTTCGATATAATTACGACGATAAAACTCAATCGTCAAATCAACCAATTCAGATACTGAGAATGTTGCCCTTGGAAGATCATTACTCCGACGATTAATGCAATAAGCACAATCGTAAATGCAATAATTGGTTAGCATGATTTTGAGCAACGAAATACATCGCCCATCCTCCGCAAAGCTATGACAGATTCCCCATCCTCCAACCGTGTTTCCCAAAGCACCTTTCGTATTGGCACGCCTTGTTCCACTAGAAGAGCACGATACATCATACTTTGCCGACTCAGCTAAAATCTTCAGTTTATTTAAGACCTTCTCATCCATCTTTTAGTCCCCGATATCTCCACTTGTTAAAGAGTGAACAATCGACAAAGATAAAAGGTTGTTTATAGACCGGCAACTTATTTCAATAAAAACAAGTTAACCACCTATTAATAAATGAATTAAAAAAGGCTACATCTGTATAATACAGATGCAGCCTTGATCTTTTCCAGAAATGGAATGCTTACTTTTTAGAAGCTTCCAAAGATTCTTTACGAAAAGCTTTCATTGCTTTTTCAATTTCCAATGAAGCTTTACGAGCACGAGTTCCTGCTGCTTTGTTTCCATTCTCTAATTGAGCGTTAGCATCTTTTGCAAAATCTGCATACAAAGCTGCTATTTGTTCTACCAATTCTTTCATAATCCTATTTATTACTTTCGTTAATAATGATGGGCAAAAATACATTCTTTCCTGAAATAAACGTATAAAAAGATTATTTTTTTTGGGACAAAGAATAAAAAAATAACAAAAAAAAGCCGTTTGCTAATTTTTATATAACTTTGTACACATGAAAGCTTTGAGTACGACAGACTATATACACGCATTAATCGCTGAGGGAGAGCATCAACAACAAGACTTCAAATTTGAAATTTCAGATACACGCAAAATAGCGAAAACACTATCTGCATTTGCCAATACAGAGGGCGGACGGTTGTTAATTGGAGTAAAAGACAATGGGAAAATAGCCGGCATCCGTTCGGAAGAAGAAATTTACATGATCGAAGCTGCCGCACAACTCTATTGCGTTCCTCAAGTTGAATACGAAGTTCAAAGTTATCACATTGAAGGTCGTCAGATCTTGATTGCCGACATAAAAGAGAGTCTTCATAAACCGGTTTATGCCAAAAACGAAGACGGGAAATTATTGGCTTACTTGCGAATCAAAGACGAAAATATTTTAGCCACAACTGTACATTTAAAGGTTTGGCAACAATCTGTTGCACCTACCGGTCAGTTTTTAAAATACACCGATAAAGAACACGCTTTACTGACCATTTTAGAAAACTCACCTTCACTGTCAATTAACCAATATAGCCGATTAACTAAACTCTCACGCCGAAGCATTGAGAACCTTTTAGCCAAATTTATACGCTTCAACATTGTAGAACCGTTGTATCGCGATCGAAAGTTCTATTTTCAACTCAAAAAATAGGAGATAACCCCGTGCCGATCGAATCAATCAACTCCAACGCACAAACGATCTCCCAACAAGCTTAAAATGACACATTGAAAGTTTAGAAGAAAGACAAAATCGGCTCTTCTATTATAAATTAATGTAGAAAAGGGAAATAGAATATTGGTGTAAACCAACAGAATTAGTACCTTTGTACAGTTTTGTTTGGTTCAAAGCCAAATAGGACTTAAATCAAACAGATTAATATTCAAAACCTATTGACAACCAAATGCTACTAACCAAAGAGACGATGGGGACAATAGAACATCATAACTCATAAACATTCTAAATTTATAATGGGATTATTTAGCAACTTATTTAAAAAGAAAGCCGATGACGGGACCAAAGTCGGCAATGTGGAAGACTTCACCTCCCTGACTAGAGTTTACTTCCAATCGTCAATTGCAGTCAACCTTGGCATAACGAATATCCGTTTCTTACCAGATGTAGCCAATTTCAAACGTCTATTCAAAGTTGCCACACAAAACGGTAAACTCGGATTGGCTGAAAAATCAGCTTCACGTAAAATGCTAATGCAAGATTATGGTTTAAGTGAAAGCTTCTTTAAAGAGATCGACCATTCGGTAAAGAGTAATTGCCGTCACCAAAATGACATACAGTCCTACTTATTTATGTACCAAGGATTCTCGAACGACTTAATGATGTTGATGGGTAATCTGATGCAATGGAAATTCCGTATGCCGTCTATCTTCAAAAAAGCATTATATGGAATGACTCAAAAGACCGTACACGACATCTGTACCAAAAATGTTTGGAAAGCCGATGATGTTCATAAAACAGCAATGGCTGTACGTCAATACAAAGAACGTTTGGGTTATTCAGAAGCTTGGATTACGGAATATGTCTATAATATCATTATGTTGGCAAAAAAGGAGCCAAAGTCTAAGAAGAATGACTCTGAAAAGTAAAATTGTCAGATTTTGAATGTTATTAAATAAAAAATAATCGTAAAGAATAGTACGATATGGTAAGCGGGGTTTGAAAAAACTCCGCTTTTTTATTATATTTATGCATATTTTAAGTTATTAACCCCAAAAACCAACTGCGTATGAAACAAAAGAAAATGCTTTCACTTACACCATCACAACTAAAACTCCTTTATCAACAAAACCACCCTGAGCTGATTAAGCTTGCTCTAGAAAGCTCCTCAGAGAATGAGTTCAAAAGCCAGCTTAACCACTACTTAAAGACTTCTGATATCGAAAATTGTGATGCAAGTGAGCAAATTCGAATTCTTATTGACAACGACGGTAGAGTCATTCATGAATTATCTACCGGAAAAGATATAAAAATTCAAACTATCAATCTACTTTATCACTTCTTAAAAGGAACATCCACTAACGCCGATGCCCCTACCGATTTATACCTTGATCTATACAAACAATTTGATCGATTAAATCATCCCCGCTTATCCCCACCTTCTTTAACTCAATTGAAGAGAAGTTACGATCGATGGAAAACCGGGCTCGATCCTGAAGTTAGAGAGATTCGTTTAGAGAATAAGGAACGTATGTTACATCTACTTATTCATCGCATTGAACACCGCAAATCAAAAACTCCTGCACGTTTTCAGTTTGAAGAAGGTCTCTCTTACGAACAAAAATACCATTTAGTCAGCGAATGGTGGAACGACTTTCGCTTCCAACTCTCCATGGCCATCAAAAGTCCAACAGAGTTAAATCGCCTGCTCGATCATTCTCTCTCTCCAGAAACCATGTTTCTGCTCACACGCGCCAAGAAAAAAGGAATGCCTTTCTTTGCAACTCCCTATTATCTATCCTTATTAAATATTAGAGGAAAAGGATATGACGACGAATCTATACGAAGTTATATCCTTTATTCGCCTGAGCTCGTACAGACCTATGGCGATATTCATGCTTGGGAGAAAGAAGACATTGTGGAAGCTGGAAAGCCCAATGCGGCAGGCTGGCTACTACCCGACGGTCATAACATCCACCGTCGTTATCCGGAAGTTGCCATTTTAATCCCCGACACCATGGGACGTGCCTGCGGAGGGTTATGTGCCTCTTGTCAACGCATGTACGATTTTCAAAGCGAACGGCTAAACTTTGAATTCGACAGCCTTCGCCCTAAAGAGAGCTGGGAACAAAAGTTACGCCGATTGATGACCTACTTTGAAGAGGATACGCAATTACGAGACATCCTTATCACGGGAGGAGATGCTTTAATGAGTCAGAACAAGACCTTAAAACATATCCTCGATGCTGTATATCGAATGGCGTTTCGCAAACAGAAGGCCAATGCCAAACGTCCGGATGAAGAGAAATATGCCGAATTACAACGCGTACGTTTAGGGTCGCGATTACTCGCTTACCTCCCCATGAGGATCAACGACGAGCTTATTGACATTCTAAGAGAATTCAAAGAAAAAGCATCAGCCGTCGGCATCAAGCAATTCGTCATTCAAACCCATTTCCAGACTCCATTGGAGGTTACTCCCGAAGCTAAAGAAGCTATCGGTAAAATTCTGTCGACCGGTTGGATCATTACCAATCAACTCGTTTACAATGTTGCCGCATCACGCAGAGGACACACAGCCAAGTTACGTCAAACGTTAAACCAGCTAGGCGTAGTCTGCTATTATACCTTCTCGGTCAAAGGTTTCAACGAGAACTATGCTGTCTTTACTCCAAACAGTCGTTCAATGCAAGAACAACTCGAAGAGAAGATCTATGGCGCTATGACCCAAGATCAAGCCGATGAGCTTTATCGCATCCTCGAGCAAGGTAAAGAAACTGCCGAAAACATTCGTCGGTTCATGAAAAAGCATCACTTGCCTTTCCTTGCCACTGACCGTAGCGTACTCAACCTACCGGCCATTGGGAAAAGTATGACCTTCCAATTAGTCGGCATGACCGAAGAAGGCAAACGCCTACTCAAGTTCGACCATGACGCCACACGTCGGCACAGTCCGATCATTGATCAGATGCGAGAAGTCTATATTGTTGAAAACAAATCGTTGGCAGCCTATCTGCGACAACTCTTCAACATGGGAGAAGATCCCGAAGACTATGCCACATTGTGGAACTACACCAAGGGAGAAACCGAACCGCGTTTCAGTTTATTCAACTATCCGCCATTCGATTTCGAACCGACCGAACGGATTAGTAATCTAGAAGTTGAATAACTCCCATCTCCAATAAAAAAGACGAGCAACCGAAAATAGTCAGTTGCTCGTCGCTTCAACCAATTTCTTCAATCGGTTTTTATCTTTTCAAATCGATCACTCTTTCACACGAATCACCATATTCGCAATGATTGCAGTCAATCCACCTGTAGTAATACCCGATGAGAAAATACTCTTAATGGCATCAGGCGCTTGACTCAGCACGTCAGGAATCAATTCCACGCCAAGACCAAGTGACAAGCTGACGGCCAATACCAGAGTCTCCTTACGGCCAATGTTCTGTGAAGCCACAATACGAATACCCGCAGCAGCCACCGTACCAAACATCAACAACGTTGCACCTCCAAGCACTGGATCAGGCATGACTGAGAACACCCCACCAACGATAGGGAACAATCCCAATAACACCAACATCACTGCAATATAGTAACCCACATAGCGACTCGCTACACCAGTCAGCTGAATGATACCATTGTTTTGTGCAAAAATAGAATTAGGGAACGAATTAAAGACACCAGCCAAGAACGAGTTAACTCCATCGGCCAATACGCCACCAGATACCCGCTTCAAGTATGGTTCACCCTCAATCGGCAATCCTGAAATCATAGAATTAGCCGTAACGTCACCCGTTGCCTCAATAGCTGTAATCATATAAACCAAGCCAATAGCAATGAACGACGACCAATTAAAATCTAGTCCATATTTAAAAGGCATAGGCACGTTGATACCTAAAAGCATTTCCGCATTAAGCGTATCCATGTTCACCTTACCCAAAGCATAAGCCAAACCATAGCCTAGGATAATACCAAGAACAATCGAACTCATGCGCAGATATTTATTTTTCGAACGATTAAAGAACAATACGCTCAACAAAACAACACCGGCAATCGACAGATTATCCCAAGTACCGAACGTACCGTTCTCCATAGCAACATAACCACCACCGCAAGCCACGATACCAACTTTGATCAGACTTAACCCGATCAACAACACAACAATACCAGAAACCAACGGAGTGATAATATTACGCATATATTTAAATGTCCGACTAATCACCATTTCAATAGGAGCAGCTGCCATACAGACCCCGAAGATCAAAGGCAAACCACCGAGCAACCCCGTTGCAATGATCGGACCAATAAACGAAAAGCTCGTGCCTTGAATACACAACAGACGAGCCCCTACCGGTCCCACCTTACGACATTGAATAAAAGTTGAGATTCCCGATGCAAACAACGCCATCGAAACCAGGAAACCGGTTTTCTCAACATCCAACTTCAACGCTCCGGCAATAATTAACGGAGGAGTAATAATCGCAACAAAAATAGCCAACAAATGTTGTAATGCGGCAAAAAACGCATCTTTAAAGGGTGGGCGTTCTTCAACGCCATAGATCAAATCCGTCTTCATCTTAGTTCAACGTCCATTTTAAAGCAAGAGTAGGAATAGCATAAAATCCTTTACGACCGCCAAAGTTATGACTCAACTCCACTTCCGATCCTACACTTAAATTAAACTTCTCGTTTACTCCTTTAATACGATTCAAATTCACCCAGAACTGAGGTTCCGACAAGAACTGCATAGTTGTGTTCGGTGTCTTTTCGCGCCAGAAATCAGCGAATCCAGAGAACGTCAACAGATTATCGCACATATTCATATACCAAGTACCAGTCAGCTGAAAGTTATTAGGTGACGAATTCTTCTGGATATACTTATACATAGCCGAAAGAGAAAATCCACGAGAGAAAGAGGCATTGTTATAAGTGTATGTCATACCGGCAAGGTAGGCATTATTAATAGAAAAACCTTTCACTACTCCACCGTTGTATTCGATATGAGCCGAGAAAGGTCCCTTCCAGAACTTCAATTCACGAGCAATTTCCCAATAAGCCGATTGTACCCCTTCAGAAGCATAATCCATATCCACGAAGAAGAATGTACTACCCCATTGGTCCGGTTGGAACTTTTCAACAGTTGAAGTCATCAAAGGACGTGCTTTCATATCATTGCTGTAAAGCGAGCGTCCGAAGTCGTAATGCAATTGAATGTTTTGTGCAGACACAGACACAGAAGAAAACACACAAAAAGTAACTAGAATAGCAAAAAGAAGTTTTTTCATATGATATACTTTTTAAAATAAAGTGCAAAAATAGTTAAAAAAGCAGAGACTTAACATGCAAAAAACAAAATATTTTCGTTAGATAAAACACAAAAAGATATTTTTGAAATTTAAAGACTCATAATGATTATAGAAAATCACCCTTTATCCCCTTTCCTACCGGACGGAACCCGTTTATTAATGCTCGGTAGTTTTCCACCACCTCGCAAACGGTGGTCGATGGAATTTTATTATCCCAATCTAAATAACGACATGTGGCGCATCATGGGACATCTCTTCTTTGAAGACAAGAACCATTTCCTCACAGCCGACCGTAAAGCATTTTGCAAAGAAAGCATCACCACCTTTCTTAAAGAGAAACATATTGCCCTCTTCGATACCGGAAGTCAGGTTTGTCGCTTGCAAGACAATGCCTCCGACAAGTTTTTGGACATCATAACACCAACCGACATTCAACAATTGCTGAAGCAATTACCCGAATGCCAAGCCATCGTCACTACAGGACAAAAAGCGACCGACACCCTTAGACAACAGATCGATGTTGCCGATCCGGCTGTGGGACACTATGCCGATTTTCGGTTCATCGACCGCCCGATGCGGCTCTACCGGATGCCTTCCTCTTCACGGGCCTATCCATTGGCTCTTGAGCAAAAAGCCTCTCATTACCGAACGCTATTTGAAGATCTACATCTCTTATAATAATCATATATAAAAATAAAAGTAAGATGAAGCAACCTCTATTTATTCACTATCCGGCTTGTAGCACTTGCCAGAAAGCCAAAAAATGGTTAGAAACCCACCAGATTGAGTTCACTAGTCGCCACATTGTAGACGATAATCCCACAGAAGACGAGCTTAAACGTTGGATATCAATAAGTAAACTTCCGATAAAGAAATTTTTCAACACTAGCGGTTTAGTTTATAAAGAACTGAACCTCAAGGACAAGCTCCCTCAGTTAAGTGAAAACGAACAGATCGCTCTATTGGCATCGAACGGAAAGCTCGTCAAGCGCCCAATTGTAGTCACCGAGACCGCTGTATGGGTCGGTTTTAAACCTGCAGAATGGGAAAACATAAAATAATTAGCGACTAATTTAACAAACCTCTTGGAGATTCAGAATATTATACTACCTTTGCAACCGCAAACACGGGAGTAGCTCAGTTGGTAGAGCACCGGTCTCCAAAACCGGGTGTCGGGAGTTCGAGCCTCTCCTCCCGTGCAAACAAAAATAATCCCTGCTGATTTTTCAGCAGGGATTATTTTTTTCATGTTCCCTTCTCAAGTTCTAGGATCCAAATTTAGACTTCCGACATCAGAGCCCCTTCAATGTTTCATTAAAGAAAGCCGCAAGTCCCACGCGAGCATCCGCCAATTTATCTTCCCAATGCTTGACCGAATTCTGACCGATAATATCAGTCACATACTTCACCGACACAAAAGGTACCCCTTTCGACCGACAAACAAAAGCCTGCGCATAAGCCTCCATATCGATCACATCACCCGAAACATGTTCCAATTCCGTCAAAAATCCGTCCCCGGTATTACAACATCCCGACTTATTCCAGTCCAGTGCATATCCTTTCTCCGCCAAAAGCGCAGAAGCATCGATCTCGCATTCCAAACCAAAGTCCGAAAGTTTCTGCATATCACGATCCACGAACGTCGAGCACACAAACATCTCACCAACCCGGTGATTCACCGTACCAGCCGTTCCAAAGTTCAATACCAAATCAGGCTGTATCTGATTCATCGCTTCACTTAAATGAAAAGCCGATTTCACTTTACCTATGCCCGTGCGTACATAATATAATTCCACATCCGGCCACTTAATTTCTACCAGTTCTTCCTGAACGGCATACGTTACTAAAATCTTTACCATTGTTTTATTCCATAAAATGATCACTAAAAAGACCAACAGCAAAAATAAGCAAAATCGGATAACAATCAGAATGAAGTCACCACTTTTCATCGTACCCCACCCGCATTCCCGACTTTCCACGCCCCTCTCCTACATCATTTTCAGGAGCTCAACGCCGTCTAGCATAAAGACATCAGCAAACGATTTAAAAATTACGATCTATCGGTGAATAGGCTTTTTCTTTTTCAGTTTCACATCGAACCCAATTAAAATTTGGCAAAAACCAGTAATTTCTATAGAAAAGTTTTTGTAATATCAGAGTTAATTGTATTTTTGTGTAGAATTTTGGTGTAATAATGACAGAAGAAGACAAACAGTTATTAAGTACCTTTGAAGCCAGGCTTCGGCATTTGATCTATTTGCATGATGAACTAAAGCGTGAAAACGCCAAATTAATCGACCTTCTACATGCAGAGCAAGAGAACGTTTCAAAGTTACAAGCTGAATACAACACTTTGGAAATAAATTACGCCAATTTGAAATCAGCTTCGGCAATCAGTCTCAACAACGGCGACGTTAAGGAGACCAAACAGCGATTGTCAAAACTAGTGCGTGAGGTCGATAAATGCATCGCTTTATTAAGTGAATAAATAAGAAGATGTATGAACGATACAATAAAAATAAACCTAAAAATTGGAGACGCCAATTACCCTCTGACTATTCAACTTAAAGAAGAACAGATCATCAGAGAGGCAGCTAAACAGGTTGATATAAGGCTAAATAAATACCGGGAATGTTATCCAAACGTCAGTCCGGAAAAGATTATGGCCATGGTCGCTTACCAGTTTTCATTAGAAAAGCTACAGTTAGCCGATCGGAATGACACACTTCCGTACACGACCAAATTAAAAGAATTAACGGAAACGCTTGAAGAATATTTCAGAAACGAATAAGAAATCGAAGCAAGCCTAACCCGATAAAACAAGAAAAACTCCACGCACTACTAACTATTCGGAATAGATCCTCCGAATGATTGGTGGTGCGTTTTATTTATATTTAAATTAAAATAATGTGAAATGATAGCAATTATAACCACATCCGTTGCTTGCTTCCTCGTCGGAGGAACGCTATCGTACCTCTTCTTCAAGTACGGACTGAAGAATAAATACGATAACATTCTGAGAGAAGCCGAAGTTGAAGCCGAAGTTATCAAGAAGAACAAGCTTCTGGAAGTAAAGGAGAAGTTCTTGAACAAGAAAGCCGATTTGGAAAAAGAGGTTTCCATCAGAAACCAGAAGATTCAACAAGCCGAGAATAAGCTTAAACAGCGTGAAATGGTGCTTAACCAACGCCAAGAAGAAATTCAGCGCAAGAAGCTAGAAGCCGAAGCTGTAAAAGAGAATCTAGAAAACCAATTAGTGGTGATCGACAAAAAGAAAGAAGAACTTGACAAGCTTCAACAACAAGGCATCGAAAAGCTAGAAGCCATTTCCGGACTATCGGCCGAAGATGCTAAAGAACGCTTAGTCGAGTCGTTGAAAGGTGAAGCTCAATCGCAGGCTCAATCCTATATTAACGACATTGTAGACGACGCAAAACTTACAGCCAACAAAGAAGCTAAACGTATTGTGATCCAAACCATCCAACGCGTAGCAACAGAAACAGCCATTGAAAACTCAGTAACCGTATTCCATATCGAATCGGATGAAATCAAAGGTCGTATCATCGGACGTGAAGGTCGTAACATCCGCGCTTTGGAAGCTGCTACCGGTGTAGAAATCGTAGTAGACGATACTCCGGAAGCTATCGTGCTTTCAGCTTTCGACCCCGTAAGACGTGAGATTGCTCGCTTAGCTCTGCACCAATTGGTTACCGACGGACGTATTCACCCGGCTCGTATCGAAGAAGTGGTGGCTAAAGTACGTAAACAAGTAGAAGAAGAAATTATCGAGACAGGTAAACGTACCACAATCGACTTAGGCATACACGGCTTGCATCCGGAATTGATCCGTATCATCGGTAAGATGAAATACCGTTCATCATACGGACAGAACTTGTTGCAACATGCTCGTGAGACAGCCAACCTTTGTGCTGTTATGGCTTCAGAGCTTGGATTAAATCCTAAGAAAGCAAAACGCGCCGGCCTTCTCCACGATATTGGTAAAGTGCCCGATGAAGAACCGGAATTGCCACATGCTATGTTAGGTATGAAGCTTGCCGAGAAGTATAAAGAGAAAGCCGACATCTGCAATGCGATCGGTGCTCACCACGACGAAGTAGAGATGACCAGCTTATTGGCTCCTATCGTTCAAGTGTGCGATGCCATCTCAGGTGCTCGTCCAGGTGCTCGTCGTGAGATTGTAGAAGCCTACATCAAACGTCTGAACGACCTCGAACAATTGGCCATGTCTTATCCGGGTGTAACGAAGACTTATGCGATCCAAGCCGGTCGTGAACTTCGTGTCATTGTTGGTGCCGACAAGATCGACGATAAGGCAACTGAAAACCTATCGACCGAGATTGCAAAGAAGATCCAAGACGAGATGACCTATCCGGGACAAGTAAAGATCACTGTGATCCGCGAGACCCGTGCAGTAAGTTTTGCAAAATAACAGAATCAGAATACAAATTAAGAAGGGCGAATCATTTCGCCCTTTTTTAGTCTAACCCTCAACCCTTTTTAGCCATGGAACACTATCAGTTTGAGATTTGCGCCAATTCGGTAGAAAGCTGTTTGGCTGCACAAGAAGGAGGAGCCAATCGTGTAGAGCTCTGCGCCGGCATTCCTGAAGGCGGAACAACCCCTTCATGCGGCGAGGTTTGTGTTGCTCGCGAACTCCTCACCACCACTCGCCTACACGTCATCATCCGTCCCCGCGGAGGCGATTTTCTATATACCCCTATTGAGATCCGCACCATGTTGAAAGACATCGAAATGATGAAACAGATTGGGGTCGACGGTGTGGTTTTCGGTTGCCTCACCCCTTCCGGTGAGATCGATCTCCCCCTTATGAATAAGTTGATGAAAGCCTCACAAGGCCTATCAGTCACCTTTCACCGCGCCTTCGATGTTTGTAAAGATCCCAAAGTGGCGTTGGAGCAAATAATCGACTTGGGGTGTAACCGCATTCTCACCTCCGGGCAACAAGCAAATGCCCTCAAAGGCATTCCGTTGCTAAAAGCTCTTCAAGAACAAGCCAATGGACGCATCAACCTCATGGCCGGTTGCGGAGTCAATCAAGCCAATATTTCCAAGATTGCCCAAGAAGCTGATATACAAGAGTTCCATTTTTCCGCCAGAGAAACCCTAAAAAGCGGAATGAAATATAAAAACGAAGCCGTATCGATGGGAGGTGTCGTTCAAATCGACGAATATAAGCGACAAGTCACCACAGTCAAGCAAGTGAGAACCATCATAGAAGCCTTACGGTAACTTGAAAATATCGCATTAAAGGCTAAAGACTCAATATCCTCCCAAGACGATCTCAATCTTCTCAGACACAGATGGTCTTGGGGGTTTATGTATCAGATGCCCACCTAACTTCAAAAAAGTCTCTAATCACTAAAAAACAAGACAAAGCTAGCATCGTCGAGCAGACCAGCCGACCGGTCAAACCGATAATTATCAAGAAAGCCTCGATCATATATTCTTCAGACGATTTAGTCTATCTTTTTAGGACTGTAGAACCACAAGAGTCTACTAATCCAGAAATAAAAAGGAAATAATGTTTATAGTTAGCCACAAAACCTCACTCACAAGAAGCACAACAAAGCATCCTAACTAATTCCCAATAGGTGATGACAGCAGTTTCGAACGGACAAAAATAAAGTTTCAAATAGACAAAAACAGAGTTTCAAACTTAGAAAAAGAAATTACAACCGTAGAAACTAAAAGTTCCAATAAATGAAACCGAAAGTTTCACCTAATGGAACTAGGAGTTTATCCTTTAGAGCTCAAAGTGTTCTCGCAAGAGAATAAAAGAGCCCCCATAGAAACTCAAGCAAGATCCACTAAGAAAATCATTTATCTATACACCAAACGCTTTTATCCGATACCATTAGAAAAAAGAGAAGCAAGAGATCGGGAAAGTTTAGAGAGAGAAAGACAGCCTAGACAAATAGAGATAAAAAAAAGAAGGCAGAGCCTTTTTATACTCTGCCTTACTACGCTTACGGTCATAGACTTTCTTCGATTGGTGTACCCTGCAAAAATTAACAGGACGCGTGTGTTGTTCGATCTCTGCCTCGCGACTAGCTTTGCGATTGGCTTTGATGTAATCACGCTGAGTCATCTTTTTTGTTTTCATATCGTTTACATCATTTTTACGGATACAAAGATAATCAATGCTAAGACGACTCGCTGTCCCGTTTCGCAAAAAAACAGAAGATTTATTAATAGTTTGCAATATTTCAATATCTTTGCCTCAGTCTAATCGCACGGCAGGACTATTCACGACCCTTCCGAGCCGATGAATAAACACGACGACAGCAGTCAGAAATTAAAGTTAAAACAAATTTAGGGGATTACTACGATCTAATGCAATGTTAAATCTCAATACGATTTATTCCACATATTATAGAAAATCATTTTTGTTCGTCAAGTCGTACGTGCAGAATGATCAGTTGGCCGAAGATATTGTGTCTGAAGCCATCATCTCCTTATGGGAAAAATCGAAAGAGACTAGTCTAGAAGTACCCGAAGCGTATCTGATGACCTGTCTTAGAAACCGAGCACTCAACCATTTGAGACAACAGCAATATCAAACTGAGACCTTGGCAATGATCTCCAAAGAAGCGCAAATCGAGCTCAATAGTCGAATCAGCTCGTTGGAAGCTTGCGACCCACAGGAACTCCTATCGAAAGAGTTATGGGAACGTCTAAACATGATCTTAGCCAACTTGCCCGAACGCACACGACTCATCTTCGAATTAAGTCGCTTCCAGGACAAAACATATGACGACATCGCTGCCGAACTCAATATTAGTGTTAAAGGAGTAGAATACCATATCTCCAAGGCACTGAAGGCTTTACGAGATAATCTAAAAGATTATTATTACCTTCTTATTTTTTTCTTATAAAAATAAGCAGTTGGCACTAGGGGGGAAGAGACGAGAGGTGTCTTATCGTCAGAAAGACCTCTTAAACATGAAGAACGAACTACTAGAAAAATATATCAAAGGAGAAACCTCTCCATCTGAAAATGAGTTAATCGGCCAATGGCTTAGCGAAGATGCCAACCGGGTCAAGGAACTGACCACCATGCGCCGCTTCTATGAAACAATGCTGTGGCAACAGCCGCAAGAAGAGCCGCGTCGTCTATCGCCCCCAATCAAACACCGATCCATCTATCATCATCCGGCATTGAAAGTCGCCGCCATCATTATCGTCCTGTTGACGGTCGGCAATCTATTCTTGCTCAACAAGCAACAGTCTTCATCTACAGTCGCAATGCAAACCCTCTATGTCCCGGCAGGACAACGGGCCCAGATCACGCTTGCCGACGGAACCAAAGTCTGGCTCAATGCCCTATCGACTCTAACTTTCCCGACAACGTTCAATAGTCGCACGCGCGATGTTGAACTTTCCGGTGAAGGCTTCTTCGACGTCACCTCAAATAAGCACCATCCTTTTATTGTGCATACCCAGAAACATAACATCAGGGTACTGGGCACAAAGTTCAATGTATCATCGTACCGACAAACCAATTACTTTGAGACCTCATTACTGGAAGGATGTGTAGAGATCCTCGATTCGGCACAAACCTTACAGACCGTGTTAAAGCCGGGTACCAAAGTGATTGCTTATCATAATGGCCAACTTAAGAAATCGGCAATAAGCAATTATGATTATTACCTTTGGAAAGACGGGCTGATTTGTTTCGATGAGATCTCGGTCGATAAACTCTTTACGAAACTCGAGCTATACTACGATATTCAGATTGTTGTGCAGAAAAAATCGATCGTCAACAAGACCTTTAGCGGTAAGCTTAGAGTGTGCGACGGAGTCAATCATGCTTTAGAAGTAATCAGAACACATACCCCATTTGATTATACCAGAGATGAAGAAAAGAATGTGATCATCATCAAATAGACTTTTCATCACCTTGGTTATCAGACGGACGAATAAACTTAAATCGAATATTAATCTTAAATCACAATCATGGAAAACAGCACATAGCCCCACAAAAAAAAGACCAAAGAATGCGCCCACATCCTTTGATCTCATTTACTTATCCTAGATATTCAATCTAGACAAACCTTAGTTCTAACACTAATACTAAACAAATGTATGAATAAAAAGTTATATAGGGATTTCAACACCCCTAAATTTGTGCCATCAAAACGTTTATTACGTATTTTTAAAATTACAAATCTTTTTTTACTGCTCTTTACACTCAACATTTATGCACTAGGCATAAAAGCTCAAACCAAAACAGTTACGATCAAACAGGAAGTGCTCACAATCTCTCAAGTAATAAAGGAGGTCGAGAAGCAAACGGAGTTCTTGTTTATCTACAGCAAGCAAGATGTCGACTTGAACCGTAAAGTAAAACTACACGCACATGAAGTATCGGTCAGCGCACTACTTCAAGAAGCTTTCGAGCAGTCGGGGCTGACTTATGAAGTAAAGGATGTGAATATTGTGCTGAAGAGAAAGAGCCAAATCGCTATGACAAACCATGATCAACAACAGAAAACAAGATCGCTCACGGGAGTCATTAAAGATAGCAACGGGGAACCAATCATCGGTGCATCGGTCATCGAGGTAGGGACAACCAACGGCACCGTATCCGACTTGAATGGTAAATTCACCTTATCATCGGTCAGAGGAAATGAGATTCAACTCTCATTTATTGGTTATATCACTCAAACGGTCAAGATTGGTAACAAAACTCAATTCAACCTGATCTTAAAAGAGGATACGCAAACGCTTAATGAAGTGGTCGTTGTCGGATTTGGCACGCAAAAGAAAGTAAACCTCACCGGATCGGTAGAGACAGTGGATAGCAAAACCCTCGAGAATCGTCCGATCAGGAGTGCAACGGATGCGCTACAAGGAGCCGTGTCAGGTATTACCATTCAATCGGGATCGGGACAGCCGGGTGAATTCTCGTCTTTAAAGATCCGTGGAAACACGTCGATCAATAGTGGTGGCGCTCTTGTCATCATCGACGGGCTTCCGGGTGATATCAACCATGTCGCGCCACAAGACATTGAGACGATCTCGGTATTAAAAGATGCTGCATCGGCAGCGATCTATGGTGCAAGGGCAGCCGAAGGTGTGGTCTTGATCACGACCAAACAAGGAAAATCGGAAAAACCCAGAATAGAATATAATGGCAACTTTTCGTTCAACACTCCTACCCGATTACCCAAAAGCAACGATGCTTACAGTCACGCTCTTTTATCGAATGAGGCGTTTACTAATGCCGGACTGGCGACTAACTTTTCTCAAGAAGCTCTAGAAGCAATCAAAGATCCGTCGGTTGTGGCATTACCCAAGGGCAACGACTTTATCTATACGGCAAATAACGACTGGATCGACTTGATGATGGATCATAGCTTCCAACAGAACCACAACTTATCAGTATCGAAGGCTTCGGACAACCTAAACTATCTCTTCTCGACCAGTTGGCTCGATCAGGACGGTATGTTCTCCGAATACGGACCGGACAACTTCGATCGTATCAACTTCTTGTCGAACGTCGGAGTAGACATCATTAAAAACAAACTGACCTTCAACAGTAAAGTAAACTATGTGAGTACGAATAAGAAATATCATCCACAATTCGGAGGATGGTCTATTCCTTATATAACCTTTATCCAAGCAGGCCCTAACATGCCAGTTTATGATTACAACGGAAATTACGCTCGTTACAGAATGCAGGGTAATCCGATACAAGCCATGAGTGAAGGCGGAGAAGGAGTCTTTAAGCAACAAAAGATAGAGGGAATCTTCTCATTGTCTTATAAGCCATTAAAGGGTTTGTTGCTCAAAGCAACTGGAGGAGCAATCATCCGTAATAATCAGACTAAAGAGTTCAGACGTAAATATGGGAAATATGGTCCGAACGGACTGATCTCAATGGGAGCCGGACAATACGGACCGAACAATATTATTCAAGAGAGCTCGAACAGCCAATACCTCACCGGACAATTCTTGGCCGAATATAATACGGTGATCAACACGGTTCACGATCTAAAGATTTTAGGAGGATGTTCTGTGGAGGAGAATAAATATGAGGATTTATCGGCTAAACGTACCGACATCGTCGGCAACTTATTACCGGCACTGAAACTCGGGTCTACCGACGGATGGTCTAACAATGCGGATGAGAATGAATGGGCTTTAGCCTCAGGATTTATGCGAGTGAACTATGCGTATGCTTCAAAATATTTGTTCGAGGCCAACTTCCGTGCCGACGGTTCTTCACGCTTCTCTAAGAAAAACCGTTGGGGAATATTCCCATCTGCTTCTATCGGATGGCGAATCTCGGAAGAGGCATTCATGAAACATCAAAAGGTCTTTTCTAATCTGAAATTACGCTTATCATGGGGTGAGCTGGGAAACCAGAACGGCTTAGGTCTTTATGATCATATTGCACAATATACGGTCGGTGGGTACTATCCGTTTGCTTCAGGTCTAGGACAATGGGCTGTCAATGGGACACTCCCTTCGGAAGAACGAACTTGGGAAACCGTCGTGATGAGAAATGTGGCTATCGACATGGGATTCCTAAACAACCGATTGTCGGTGACCGGTGAATATTTCATCAAGAAGAATAAAGATATGTTGGTCAACATCGAGGTGCCGAGTGTCATCGGAATCAATGTCCCAACAGGCAACTACGGAGAGTTGGAAGTCAAAGGTTGGGAAGTTTCGATCGGTTGGAAAGATCAAATTAAAGATTTCTCGTACGGTGTAAACTTCAACTTGTCCGATCAAAAAGACAAACTGGTTGACTATGGCGTGAAATATAATGGATTCACACAGGGAATCAATCAGAAAATACAAGGTTACTCGTTGGGAGCAATCTTTGGTTATGAAACCGACGGTTATTTCCAAACCGCAGAAGAAGTCAGCCAGTCGGCCGTTTACAACAAAGCAATCACCGGCCCGGGCGATATCAAATACATCGATCAAGATAAAGACGGAAAGATCTCTGCACCAAACGATTTGAAATATTTAGGTACGACTATGCCACGTTACATCTTCGGTATGAATCTCAATGCCGAATGGAAAGGGTTCGATTTCAGTCTCGCATTGCAAGGAGTAGGAAAACGTAATTTCTACATCAATCAAGAGATCATGGCTCCATTCTCGGTCACTTGGGGTAACTTCTCTTATACGATGCATAACGATTATTGGACACCTGAGAATCCGAATGCTTCGCTTCCAAGACATTATGCCGGTGCCGGACACAATTATCAGACCTCCGATCATTGGTTACAAAATGCAGCTTATGTCCGACTCAAAAACTTACAGGTTGGTTATACACTACCTAAGAGTTTGATCAACAAGCTGGGCATCACTCGCTGTCGTCTCTACTTCAGTGGAGATAATCTAGCAGAACTCAGTCAGTTAAATAAAAATTTCGATCCGGAGCTGACCACCACAAGTGGCGTGATGTATCCTATCATGAGAAGTTTTTCATTTGGTTTAAACCTTGCATTTTAATTAAAGAACTATGAAACTACGTACATTAATATATTTATTTGCCTTGCTCACCATGACAAGTTGCAATGATTTCTTGGATAGAGAACCAAAGACGTCTCTATCACCTGGAAGTTTTTGGAAAACAGAAAACGATCTGCGCTTAGCTTTAAATACTTTATATCAGAATATGAACCGTCCATATTCTTTGGACAATCAAAGTATCGATTGTTTCGCGAATACAGGCAATAACGTAAGTTCGGGCACACACACTCCGGGCAATACCGACGACATTTGGACCAAAGCTTACGATGAGATTCGGATCGTCAATAATTTCCTCGAGAACTACGAGCAAGCGGAAGTCAGCGATAACATTAAAAACCGATATGCAGGAGAAGCCCGTTTCTTTAGGGCTTATTTCTACTTTAACTTGATTAAACGCTTTGGAGATGTGCCTTATATCTTGCACACGCTCGGCTTGAGTTCGGAGGAATTAAAGGGAAATAGGGTTGATAAAAAGGTCATCCTAGATGGTATTCTCGACGATTTAAAGTTTGCGGAAGAACACATTCCTCTGAAAAGTCAAATGACTCAGGATGTGGGACGCATCACTAAAGGAGCCGCTCAAGCCTTGATGGGACGCATTGCTTTATATTATGGAACTTATTACAAGTTTCATGGGGGAACCGACCACAAGCCCTATTTGAATATAGCCAAGGAAGCTTGCAAACGATTGATCGACAGCCGAGAGTATAGTTTATATGCCAATTACCGAAACCTATTTTTAGCTCCGGGAGAAGATTCGAATGAGCATATCCTATCGTATAGATATTCCGACGAAGCTAATACTTATAACGGTAGAATCAGAGCTACAATTGTCGATTTCGTTCACGAGCCGACGAAACACCTGGCCGACGCATTCCTTTGTAAAGACGGATTGCCAATCGGTAAATCGACTTATTCAACCACCTACCTACCTTTAGGACAAGAGTTTGAGAATAGAGACCCACGTATGGCACTAACCATTTGGAAACCGGGAGACAGCTTTAGAGGAGCACCTTTCGTCCCTAACTTATCCAACCAGACCAGAACGGGATATATGTTTAAGAAGTATGGCGATGAAGATGCCTTCACAAATATGAAATCGACAATTGACGAAATTCTAATTCGCTATGCAGAGGTCTTGGTAACTTACGCCGAAGCGGTTTATGAGATCGATGAAACCATCTCGGATGAGGATTTAAACCTTTCGATCAATACCTTAAGAAAACGGTTCGAAGGTGATCCTAATCAGTTGCCCGACTTGACCAATAGCTTTGTCGACCAACATCAATTAAGTCTGCGCGAAGAGATCAGAAGAGAACGAAGAGTCGAATTATGCGGCGAATCGTTCCGATACGATGATCTTATCCGTTGGAAAACGGCCGAGACCGAATTGCCTCAGACCATCTTAGGAGCTAAATTTGATGCTACGGCCTATCCTAGTATTATTCCCGGAAAGGATATTAATCTGACAGAAGACGGATTTATTCTTGTACAAAAGGGAGAAAGTCGTACCTTTGAATCGAACAAGCATTATCTATTTCCGTTACCTTTACGAGAGATATCGCTAAATGATAATCTAACACAAAACCCTAATTGGTAAAACACATGAATAGAAACCTTAAAAGCGGAATGATCGGTGCACTATTGTGCACCTGTCAGTCTGTAGTGAACGCACAGGATCATCCGAATATTGTCGTCTTTCTAGTCGACGACATGGGATTGATGGACACATCTGTGCCTTTTATCACGAATGGCAAAGGAGAGCCGATGAGACAGCCGCTGAACGATTGGTATCGCACGCCCAACATGGAGCGATTGGCCAATCAAGGCATCCGCTTCTCAACATTCTACGCGCAAAGCGTCAGCTCACCTTCGCGAACATCGATCATGACAGGACAGAATGCGGCACGTCACCGAACAACAAACTGGATTAATGCCGAGAGTAATAACCGAACCACTTACGGACCGCCGGAATGGAACTGGAAAGGACTAACAGCTGCCGACCATATTTATCCGCAGGTGTTAAGGGAAGCCGGATATAAAACCATCCATGTAGGCAAGGCACATTTCGGCTGTCTGCATAGTGAAGGAGAAAATCCGACCAATCTTGGCTTCGATGTAAACATTGCCGGTTCATCGATCGGTCACCCGGGAAGTTACCACGGTGAGAACGGTTACGGCTGGATTAAAGGTCAGCGCGCACGGGCAGTACCCGATCTGCAAGCTTATCACGGCACATCGACGTTCTTATCGGATGCCCTCACCTTAGAAGCGAATAAGGAGATTGAAAAGGCCGTCAAAGCCAAACAGCCATTCTATCTGAACATGGCACATTATGCCGTACATGCTCCGTTCGAAACCGATGAGCGGTTTATCGATCATTATAAAGGAGGAGATAAGAATCAGCAGGCGAAGGCATTTGCTACACTGATTGAAGGAATGGATAAGTCGTTGGGCGATGTACTCAACAAACTCGAAGAGTTGGGTGTAGCGGAAAACACGTTGATCATCTTTTTGGGCGACAATGGTGGCGATGCTCCGCTAGGTGAGGCGGCCGATTATGGTTCATCGGCTCCCTTGAAAGGAAAGAAAGGTTCGGAATATGAGGGCGGTGTACGAGTACCGTTCATCGTTAGCTGGGCTCATCCAAAAGCTCAAAATCAATTCCAGAAACGCTATCCGGTAGCACAACAAGCTATACAGACTCAGATGGCTACGGTTATGGATCTCTACCCGACCGTACTTTCGGTAGCCGGGGTACAAGCCCCGAAACAGCAAGTACTCGATGGGGCGGACTTGAAGAAGTTGTTGAGTGGAAAAGCAGATCGATCACATCGGTCGGATTTTCTGATGCATTTCCCTCACGAACATCGAGGAAGTTACTTCACCACTTATCGCAAAGGCGATTGGAAGCTAATCTATTATTATCATCCGGAACAGCCGGACGCTCCTTACTATAAGTTGTACAACTTAAAGAACGATCCGTTCGAAAAGCAGGATGTAGCTAAAACCGAACAAAAGAAAGCTAAAGAATTGTTTAAACTCATGGTTAAACGTCTCGAAAAAGAGCAAGCGCTTTATCCGGTCGATAAGGACAAGAAAGCACTTTTACCTCAGTTTATCGAGCAATAAACGCCTAAACGAAAAACCTTCAATTAGGAAACGATCGAATAAAAAATCGACGCTATTTCAACCGTCCCGTTTAAACGAATGACAGCGTTCAATCGGATATAAGAATCCCCTTATTTTAGCTGAATTAATAAGCTAAAATAAGGGGATTTTCTTTGATCTAAATTGATCTATATCTTATAATCCATGAATGACTTTCATCATCTGTTCGCCCAAACCGATCGTGTAACCTTGTGAAACAAAGACAACACGATTGAACGTATCGGCAATCACAAAGACAGGCAAGGTCGTTTTATTCAGTTTCATGTTGGTCATGATCTGTTCCTGAATAGCATGGTTCGCATCGATACCGTAAGTAATGGTCGATGGTAGACCCTTAAATTCTTTAGGGTTGAACTTCTGATATTGGGCTTGCGATGGGAAAAGAAGAACCATGCGACGTCCCCATTTCTCAAACTCTCCACTCAATGCTGCGATATCACGCAAAGCATGATTGGTCGGTTCCTGACCGACACCAAGTACGCCAACCACGTAGTAGCCACGACCACAAGTCTGCAAGATGCTTTGTAAAGCTCCCTGTCCAACAGGTTCGTAAGTCGACTCAGAATTGAAACTACCGATGACTTGTACTTCGTCTTTTTTCTCACGCATCACCAAGTCAACGGTTGTGGTTTGGTTCGGTGCGATGGTAAAGAAAGTCACATTCGACAATACGGCGCCGCTAGCCAAACGGGTTCCGGTCACGAGCATATAATAACCGGCATCAAGCATTGTACCGTTCTTTAGAAGGTTCGACCATGTTGCACCACCGCCCATATCGACATCGCCTTCATCGTAGTTGAGTAAGTTAAACGTTCCGCCATCAAACTTCGACAAGGTGAAATGAGAATAGTATTTCGGATCAGTCAACGAAGGAACAACATGATAGGTTGCCACTAACTTGCCCTTCAATGCCGACTGAGCTTCGGCCGACTCAAAGTTCACATCGACCCAACCGGCCTCGTTCCAATATTGCAACTTACCGGTCACCTCATCGATACGCGACGGATAACCTAAGCTACGAGCCACGGAAACGAAGAAGATGTCACGTGAGAAGCTATCGGTTACTCTGGTTTTCCACACACCTATAGGGGAAATTGGAATACGCTGGATATTCAAATCGTTTTTAATTGTAAGCTGTTTACCACACCAATCAATCAATTGTCTTAAATCAGTCGGGAAGTTTTGATTGGCCGACTGTTTTTCCGTAAAGAAGGCCTTGTAAGGGGTAATCATTTCATTAGCGACACGTGGATTAAGCACATAACGACTATAGAGCTCCCAACGCTGAGCCTCAGTGCGATTGGCAGCCATCTTTTCAAACGAAATCGTATAATTTAGATGATCATCTAGTACCTCTAAAGAGACATCACGCAAGTCTTTAGCAGAAATGACTTCCAACAATCCCATGCCTTTACGCTTTGCGACCTCATCTGTTTGCTTTTTCAAGAAAGCTTGTAAGGTTGCATAATTTCCACGAGAAGCCAATAAATATTTAGTAACCAATGCCGTATCGAGTCCACAGCTTTGTGCAAACTCATGGGCTTGTTGTTCGTTAATGAAAGTCGAGACATAGGCATTACGAATAGAATCTTCTTGAGCCGTACGACGATCGTTCTCTTTTCTTTGATCAGGAGTCACCTCAGGCATATTAGCTCCTTCGGCAGGAGGAACGATATCAATATCTAATGCATAAGCCTCTCCTTCTTTCTTATCCAAAGCAATAGTCACACTATCCATCTTTCCAAATGAGACTTCTGTATAACCAAACTGACCTTCTTTTGAAGCCCAGACCAACATATCCCCTTTACCGGCAGTTAGCGAAGTCTGTCCTTTTACAGTCGTATATTTGGTCGCTACGGTATAGAACTCGGCATAATTATAGATTTTAAACTCAACCTTTGCATCGGCTATCGGCCGACCGTCTGCATCGGTCACAGTCACCGTCGTCTTAGCTGTCGGGGCATAGTTATCAATAACATTGATTTCAGTGTAGTTCGGGGTCTCAAGCATAATCTCTTCAGGACCGTTATACCGTCCAAACACTTTAGTATGCATCAGCATTCCACGACTAGCCGGAGCATTAAACCAACCTAAATTAAGTACCGGTTCAGGTTCGCACGCTCCAAGGAAATACCATTTACCATCTGCCCAAGCTTCTACCCAAGCATGATTGTCGTCGGTGTGTGCCCAACGTGGTGTATAGACCTGACGAGCCGGGATGCCTACCGAGCGAAGAGCAGCCACTGTAAAAGTCGATTCTTCGCCACAACGTCCGTAAGCAGTCTTCACCGAAGCTAACGGGGAACTCGTACGAGCATCACTCGGATGATAAACCACCTTCTCATGACACCAATGGTTCACTTCAAGAATAGCATCTTTCATCGATAAATTCTTCACGCGATCTTTCAGTTCGGCATAAAACACACGACGAGCATCGTCTAAGTTCTCATTATTAATACGGATAGGAAGCACAAAATGACGGAAGATTCCATCGGGGATCTCTTTTCCCCACGGCATTTCCTGACGAGCCTGTTGCGACAGACGTACATTTTCTAAATAGTAATCACCCGAATAATCGACTACATCACCTATAGGCATATAAGCATATAGGAAAGTTAAAGCCTCTTTTTCGAGGGTTGTCAAGTCGGTACGAGAACAAACATTGAACAATTCACCATGAGGTAAATCGTTCTTCTTACTCTCAAAGTCATCAAAAACTTGTTGGCGGTATCCTTCATCTTTAAGAAAATGGGTCTCACCACAGCTACAAAGCCAAACCGATAATAGCGGAAGGCATAACAAACGAATCAGTGTTTTCATCTTTTCTAAATCTCACTTCAGTTAGGTTGTTACAGAATAGAACACAAAAATAGCAGATTATTTTCGGAATGGAAATAGAACGCTTTCGAAAAGTCGGTTTCCCCCTCTCATTTAAGTCGACTTTATGTCACAAAAATGTAACATCTTGTTAAAAAACGGCCTTTAATAATAAATAATGGAAAATAAAAGGCCTTTTTCATGTTCTACAACATGGAAATCCAAAAAAGTTCGTATCTTTGCAGTGTAATTAAAAGGAAAATAATAATCGCTCTTCAAAACGTGGGGAGCAAAAAAGAGGAAAAATTATGAAAAAGAATTCAAGCGAAAAGATTGTGATGTTACAGTACCGTATTAAACGCTATCAAGCAATGGGAAATGGTGCTATGTGTCAAGCCTTAAATGGCCAACTTCAAAAACTGCTATTACAGCAGTCTGCTTTGTAAACGAAAAACAACATTATAGCTAGAAAGGGCTGTTCGTTATGAACAGCCCTTTTTTTATTGAAACAAATCGCTCTATGAAAGGGGATTAATGAAAAGTATTGTTATTTTTGTAGGAGTTTTTCGTTATCAACGCTTTTTCTATAAAAGCGTAACTATTAGGTTAAATAAAAATTATGACTATGAGAAAATTGATGATTTCCATCGCCACCTTGTTTGTTATAGGCAGTCTATATGCTCAAGAGCCCGGATATCAGTTTAAGACAGTGGTTTCTCAGCAAGCTACTCCGGTTAAAAATCAAGCATCGAGCGGCACATGCTGGTGTTTTGCCTCAACCTCCTTCTTCGAATCGGAACTACTCCGAATGGGTAAAGGGGAGTATGATTTATCAGAAATGTTTATTGTTCGTCAGAAATATTTAAATCAATTAGAAGATAACTATCTACGCAAAGGAAAAGGAAATCTGGGAGAAGGTAGCCTATCGCACACGTTCAAGAACGCTTACAAACAAGTGGGTATCGTACCGGAAGAGATTTATTCGGGCATTAACTACAACGAAACCAAACACAATCACCGTGAATTATCGAAATATCTTAATGCCATAACCGAAACATCGGTCTCGTTGAGAAGCCAAAGTCCTGAATACGATAAACTAGTTAACAGTCTATTCGATATTTATTTAGGGAAATCTCCGGAGCAGTTTACCTATAAAGGAAAAACATATACTCCCCAATCGTTTGCTGAAAGCCTGGGATTAAATATGGATGATTATGTAGAGGTAACAAGCTTCACTCATAAACCTTATTATCAAATGTTCGCGCCTGAAGTACCCGACAACTGGGAACACGAATTAATGTATAACTTACCTTTGGACGACATGATGGAAGTGATAGATCACGCATTGACCAACGGGTATACCGTTTGTTGGGATGGTGACGTCAGCGAAAGAGGTTTCTCATATTCCAATGGAGTCGCCATCAATCCGGAAGTTCAGGATGTCGACCAATATTCAAGTACCGATCGTGCACAATTTGAAAAGATGAAGCCTCAAGATCGTTTGAAAGAAGTCTTTAAATTCAAGCATCCTTTTCCTGAAGTCGAAGTGACTCCAGAACTTCGTCAAAAAGGTTATGAACATTTTGTGACCACCGATGATCACTTAATGCATTTGACAGGTATCGTTGAAGATCAAAATGGAACGAAGTATTACATGACCAAGAATTTGTGGTCGGCCGATGGCAATAAATTCGGAGGCTATTTGAATATGTCCGAAAGCTATGTACGTGCCAAAACAATTTATGTGATGGTTCACAAAAACGCATTACCCAAAGGATTAAGAAATAAGCTAGGAATCAAATAAGATCCAACATTAACTAAAAAATAAAAAGCTCCATCTTTCTGAATAAACAGAAGATGGAGCTTTTTATAATTAGGGACTGATAAACGACCAAATGATTGATCTTAAGATGATCTATTTCTTCTTTTGAAAAGTAACTTGACTAATCTCCACTACAGCACCTTTAGTTTG
Organism: Bacteroides sp. QWL-09; assembly: GCF_058683585.1. Classification (NCBI taxonomy): domain Bacteria; kingdom Pseudomonadati; phylum Bacteroidota; class Bacteroidia; order Bacteroidales; family Bacteroidaceae; genus Bacteroides; species Bacteroides sp. QWL-09. The sequence continues at coordinate 1,718,801 of NZ_CM178748.1, forward strand.
AGAAAGGATTGCAATATAACAATCTTTCAAGATAGCTGCATGATCGGGAGTAGTAGTAATCTGTAAATCTGGAGTAGAACTTTGACTGTTAACGGTGTTGACCAATTGTGATAAATCAAAATCAACGCTAACTTTAGTCCACTTATCAGCATGCTTTACATTATAGTTGTATTGAGCAGCAGAGGATTTCTTTTGTGACTGAGCATCGTATTGGTCGCGCACAAAAAATGTCGTATTATACTTACCATTATCACTCTTTTCCTCAACCGATTGCTTTATATAAGCCGAGATAGAGGCATTGGATTGGTTAGTACGCACAAAGAATGTGAGGTTATAAACAGTTTTCTCCAACTCTTTAGTGATGCGTTGCCCTACAAAGGCCTTGTACCACGATAAGTCTTTATCAGCTTCACGATTATCGAATTTCATTGCACATGGATAAGCTTTATCACCCGTATTACCTTGCCAAGTGATTGTAGTCGCCCCCTCCTTTTCATTATTTACAACGAACCAAACGCCAGAAGGAGTTTTATTCGGATTCTTCACGACAGCATTCACTTCTGTAGTAAACTTATCGTTCTCGATCTCGTTCTGAGCTTTCATAGAAACCCCAGAAATGACTAAAAGAGTAAGTAGTAGTACTTTTTTCATAAACGGTATTCTTTTAAAATGATAAAATTAATTCAAGTTGTTGATTACAAAGCGATAATGCCCTTTTAATGACCGATCGGTGGTATGCAACATGATACGATAAATCGTCTTTCCCCAAACATCGGACAAGCGTGAATCATCCAAACGAATTGTTTCCAATTGAGGTTCAAAGATTTCAGGATAAGAAAGCTCCACCTTTTTATTTTCTACCTCAATACGAATAATCCCTTTCTTTGGGAATGTCACTTCTCCCCAAGTTAAGAAATTAACTTGATTAGAGGCTTTAAATGCTTTCAGCTCGAACTGATCATCAATAATCAACTGATTAGATTTTAGAGTATATTTACGCAACCAATTCTTTACCTGAGCTTCAGCAGGATAAGCTCCGGATATATCAGTTACAAATTGTTTCTTACCTTGATTACACACTGTTCCCTTAGCTTTATAATCCTGTCCATACTTCTGAGCAACACCATTAATCATCGGTAGATTATGATAATCACTTTGCATTGTCCAGATCGTATAGCGCTGACTACTAAACGTTAAACGAGTATAGGTACCAACGCCTGCATCAATAAGCATTGGAGTTTGGTCAACATAAAAAGAGAAAGTACCGGCATCATTATGATTATGACTTTCGTTATTAAATCCTCCTTTGGCAGCTACAAATAATCCATTACGATTCTTCATATAACAAAACTCGGTTTCCGGATACCAAGTAATATCAGGCATGCGATGTGCTGCGGGAGTTTCCGATAGCCCTTTATAACAAAGTAAAGATTGCAACGACCGATAAGCATCATTGCCTAATGTCGCATAAGGTTTTTTACCGTTAAGTAAATAAGCTGCAAACGTCATCATCTCATCACTCGCAACAGCCTTACCATAACGATAGATCAACTGAGCATCGCCTCCCCCCTTAGCCGAGGCATCGGCAAAATTCACAACCCATCCTTTACCAACATACGAACGAGAAATATATTCCCCCATCCGACGGATCATAGGTTCACCAAACAAAGAGACCTTGCCTCCCGTAGCATCCGATAAGATTTGCAAATAATCATATAATTTTCCAGCAGCATGCCCCCAATATGAAGGACCTTCCTCACAAGCACCATCAGCCTTAACAAAGTTGATAAATCGATCGACCGATAACATTGATCGATAAACCGCTTTTGTCAACCGTTCAGTATCGTTCTCCATCAGAAGAAAGCACTGCAAAACATTTGAATTACACCAAGGATTCCAGTTGTTAATGATACGACCCGGTTCCCATTGAAAAGCCATCCACCACATCGAATCATCATTCATATAAGGATCAAGAATACGCTCTTTAATCGTTTTCTCTAGATGCAAAGTAATCACCGGATTAACCTTATCGAAACTTTCGTGGAAAAAATAGTGAATCCAAGAGATCAGAGCACCATAACCTCCAGATCCAAGATCAATGATCTGTTGCCGAAAATCTGGTAATGAGCGCTTAGAACTTTGATTAGGAAGATGTGCCGACAACACCCAAGAAGTCATTTCACAACTCATATATACTCCATTAATAAGCTGATCGATAAACCGTCCTTTCCCTTCGGCAAGTTCGGCTAACATCAGGGTATTTAATGCCAGACGATTAGACTCATAAGGATCTTGCATCACATTTCGGTTGCCACTTCGCTCATATTCTAAATAAGCTGTAGCAGAAACCAATCGCCACTCATAGTTAAGTAATTTCTCACCTGCTTCAATTAAGCGCTGCTTGTTTTCTCCCATCAAGCCATCCCAAGCCACTCGGTCGGTATAAGCTGGAAAAGCAACCCATTTTTGATGAGTCAACAGCACTTCTTTTAATCGAGCCTCATTGGTAAGTTGCTGTAATAAATTACGTTCGGTATAAGCTTGTGCAATAAGCGTAATGCTACAAAGGCACAATGTTATCCAAACACGTAAATGTTTTTTCATGTTCATAGTTGATTTTGTTTTATACCGAGCAAAAATAACGACTTTACAACTAAGGCATGGAAGAAAATTATACGAATATGCTGATCAAAACGTCCAGATCATTCCCAATCACTAAATTCGAAACTCAATTGTTCCCAACGTCCTTGTTCGTTACCTTCTTTTTTAGGATTGGAGACCGACAAGCCGATAAGACGTATTGGATGATCCTCAAACGACACCTCTTTTAATAACTCTTTAGCTAATGGAAGAATACAATCGAGAGTTGTAAGATCATGTTCTTGCGTGACACTACGTGTGATTTGCTTAAAATCATGATATTTAATCTTCAAGGTAAGGGTATTCCCTACGAAATCTTTGCGCTTCAACCGTTCGGTTAGTTCAACAGCAACATGATAAAGTTCGATGATTACAGATGAACGATATGAAATATCTTTCTCTAAAGTATGTTCACAACCAATAGACTTTCTCACTCGAACAGCCTCTACAGGGCGAAGATCAACGCCGCGGGCACATTCATAATACAGCGCCCCAGCCTTTCCAAAGTGGCGAGTTAGCATGGACAATGAGCAAGAACGCAGTAATTCTCCATTATGAATGCCCAATTGGTGCATTTTCTTAGCCGTAACCGGTCCGATACCCCAAAACGACTCAATAGGTAAATGCGCAATAAAAGTTAAGGCCTGATCAGGATGAATGGTGCATAATCCATCCGGTTTGCGATAATCAGAAGCAATCTTTGCCAAAAATTTATTATACGATACCCCTGCAGAAGCCACCAAATCGAGTTCCTCACGTATCCTCTTTTTGATCTCTTTAGCCATATCAACAGCCAGAAAGACTCCCTTCTTATTCTCTGTCACATCCAGAAAAGCTTCATCAAGAGATAGAGGCTCAATGATATCAGTATAATCGTGAAAGATCTCATGAATAGACCGTGACACCTCTTTATAAACATCATGGCGAACCGGAGCAAAAATCAGATTAGGGCATAATCGCTTAGCTTTGATGGACGACATAGCCGAACGCACTCCATATCGCCGAGCCTCATAGCTTGCAGCAGACACGACTCCACGGCTACCCTCATATCCAACAGCCAAAGGTTTCCCGCGCCACTGAGGATGATCTCGTTGCTCCACAGATGCAAAGAAAGCATCCATATCAATATGTATAATCTTACGTTCGTCCATGATCTATCAGTAGGCAAAATTACTGAAATATCAATGAAAAGAGATCAAATCGATCGACTTCTTAAAGGAGAGACCAAATTCTCATGCTCCTAAAACTTAAATAGACAGAAAGTCTCAATACACAGTAATGAGAACTTTCTGTCTATTTAAAGAAATAACACTAAACAAAACTAACATCATGAGATCTCATAATCGGTTTACACTTCCATACTATTCTCTAAAGAATAATTTGCAGAGGAAATGTCGTGATTCAATCGATCTCTTAGTTTTTTTTATTTTTGAAGTTGAGGAATCCAACTATCAATCAACTCACGATGTTGCGCTATCCACTGACGAGCGGCATCATCTTCAGTAGTCTCCGACTCCTCTATTGCTGTCATCAATGAACTGATCTCAGCGTCTGAAAAACGAACATGACTCAATAACTCAGCGGCAAACGGGTCAGATTCGGTGAAACCTTTCCAAGCCACTGCCTGTATTTTCTCGGCATCTCCGTAAACTTTCTTAGAATCTTCCAAGACTTTCAAATCAAAACGGTCAAACATCCAGTGTGGAGTCCATCCTGTAACCACCACGTATTCCTTGTCGTCGATTGCTTTCTTTAATGAAGCCGTCATCGCGGGGCCACTTGAAGTCATCAATTTATAATCCAGCTGATAAGCATCAATTGCTTTTTCTGTTGTTTTCATAATACCGGCTCCGGCATCAATACCTACAATTGCTCCTCCAAACTCTTTCTTAAATTGGTTCAATTCTTCGATTGAGTTTATTTTCACATAGCTAGGCACAACCAATCCGATACGTGCATTTTGAAAAACATCTCCTAGAACTTCTAACTTATCTCCGTATTGCGTCATATAATCGGCATGAGTAATTGGCATCCAAACATCAAGAAAGACATCAGTCTTCTGACGCGAAAGCGAAGTAAAGATCGGTGCAACATCAGCATTCAACAACTTAACATCGTAACCTTGATCTTCAAAAACCGCTTTAACTACATGGGTAATAGCAATTCCTTCTGCCCAATTCGTATAAGCAATATTGATCTTCTTCGAATAGCTTTTACCTCCACAGCCAACTATCAAAAGAATGGCCACTAAAATTACTCCTACAACTTTCAATCTATTTATCATCATCTTAATTCTTTTTAATCATTAGTTTATACACTTCTTTATCCATGGAATGTACCATCATCCGGCACTCAAACCTAATTCGTCTTCTTACGATTATTGGCTATACCTTGAGTGATACGATCGAGCACAATAGCCAAAATAACGACGGCTATTCCACCTTCAAATCCCAATCCGATCTTCATTTGCGTAATTCCCTTAAGAACAACCTCACCAAGTCCGCCGGCCGAAATCATTGCCGCGATAACCACCATCGAAAGTGACATCATAATCGTTTGGTTAATTCCGGTAAGGATAGTAGGCAAAGCCAATGGCAATTGTACCTTAAACAAGAGTTGCCAAGGATTTGCGCCAAATGACCGCGACGCTTCTATCACATTAAGAGGCACCTGACGAATACCTAACCCGGTTAAGCGTACGACCGGTGGCATCGCAAAAATAATCGTAGCAAATGTCCCGGGCACAGTACCCAATCCAAAGAATAGAACCGCAGGAATAAGATACACAAATGCAGGCATCGTTTGCATAAAATCAAGGATCGGACGCATCACCTTATCGCACTTCGAACTGTTTGCCGTCCAAATACCTAAAGGAACTCCCAGCAACAAAGCCAAACACGTTGCTGATAAAACTAAAGCCAAGGTTTGCATCGTCTCTTCCCAAAAGCCCATACCATAAATCAGTAATAAGCCCAAAACGGTAAATACTGCTGTACCTTTCCCCGCTTTAAACCAAGCTAAAAGGGCCAAGACCAATATGGTGACATAAAAAGGAATGCCAAACAGGATTTGTTGGAACCCTTCAATAAATCCTCCGATAGCCAAGCTGAGCGTATCGAAAAATGAAGCAAAATGTTCCGTCAACCAATTAATAGCGATCTCTATATATTTTCCTATATTTATCATAAATCTATTGCGTTTTGAATAATTTCGTTGATTTCTTCTTTATCTTTTCCAGTAGCCTCAATAATCAGTGAGGTCAATGGAACAATACCTTGAAACGTCCGATTATCATCAACCACCCAAATCGGTGAGTTCGTTTTAGTCATCAGAGGCAATACATCTTCAAGTATAGTATCCCCCAAAATAGAATGCACCTCAGCACGTATGATAGAATCAATACTTCTAGTCTGTGTTTTCCTAAGCCGAAGCAGATCTTTCAGTCTCACTTCACCTAGCAATTTCTTGTTCGCATCAACGACTGGAAGTACCGATAGGTTTTTCTCACGCATCTTACGTATAAGCACCTCAGGTCCTTCTTTTTCTACACGAGCCGTCACAGGCTCTACAATCATAATAGAAGATGCCGTCAGTATCTTCGTACGATCGACATGTTCAACAAAGCGTTCAACATAATCGTTCGCCGGATCACTAAGGATTTCCTCCGAAGTGCCGATTTGCACCACTTCTCCATCCTTCATAATCGCAATACGATCACCCAGCTTAATGGCTTCATTTAAATCATGAGTAATAAACACAATCGTTTTTTTCATTCGTTGCTGAATCGTCAACAACTCGTCTTGCATTTGCACTCTAATCAGTGGGTCTAAAGCCGAGAAAGCCTCATCCATCAATAACACTTCCGGATCGTTGGCTAAGGCACGAGCCAAACCAACACGTTGCTGCATACCTCCGGAAAGTTCACTCACCATTTGCAATCCGTAGCCTTTCAAGCCAACCAAAAGCATACTTTCCTCCGCTTTCTTCTCGCGTTCCTTTTTACTGACCCCCTGTAATTCAAGACCAAATGCAATATTCTCAAGTACCGTACGATGAGGTAACAATCCAAAATTCTGAAAGACCATGGCAAGTTCTTTACGACGAATCTGCAATAACTCCTTATCTGAAACTTTCGAAATATCGATATCATTAATCACCACCTCACCAGAGGTTGGGCGAATCAATCGGTTAATGCAACGCAACAAAGTCGACTTTCCGCTACCAGAGAGCCCCATTATCACAAAGATCTCTCCTTCATTAATTGATAAATTTGCATGTTTGACCGCGACAGTACATCCTGTCGATTTTAAAATTTCTGCCTTAGTCTTATTCTCATCAAGCATTTTTAAAGCCCGCTGTTTATCATGCCCAAAGACAACATCTAAGTTTTTAATTTCTATTTTACTCATTCAATATGTATCATTTAATCAATTAAAAATAATAACCTACATTCACATTTACCCGCGTGTGCCATTTAGAATCGATCCCTTCTGCAAAAGCTGTATTCCAATCAGCGCCAAACCAAGGTTGATTTTTCCCTGCGATCCAATCTACATAAGTATAAATAGGTCCCATAGTCAACATTGCTCCCGTTACATTCTGATAGCTATCATTAAACCCGTCGATCTGTTTTTGCATCATGCTAAAATCATTATACAGACAGATCTCATCGAGTATACCTTTGTTGATCGGTATTTTATAAGCCAAGGCGATAGAATAAGTATTCGCTTCTGAAGCCATTTGATAATCAAGACCATAAGCAATCATTGCCACACTCTCACGACTATCGCCAACTTTGTTCCGAGGTTTCATCTTATAACCGGTATATTGGGCTTTTAAGTTCCAATGTTTATAATCGACCATATAATGCAAGGCCCATGCGGCAGTCGTTCCCATCTCTTGCGTGTCAAGATTATAAAGTCCGCCTAATTGTCCGGAAACGCCCAACTGTTGTTTCCACGTCGTTCCAAACTGATAGGTCACTTGTCCATTGAGTTGGTTCGTTTCTTTATTTCGTCCTCCAACATCATAGCCATAGCGATCGGGCGAAGCCTCACGTCCCGAAGAGAAATCAAGAACATCAGCATTTTTAAAGAAAGCCAAAGAAGCCCCCCAATGCTTATCTTGATAATGATAACTCACTCCAAGATCGGCATCGTCCTCAAAACCGAGATAATAATTAATGTTGAAAAAATAACTATTTGAAGTATAAGGCTTAAGCCCAAAAGGTACCGGTACTAATCCAAATTGGAAGTTGTGGCGATCGTTAAACTCATAACCAATAAAACCATGCTTCAGCATTCCTCCTCCTGATGAAGATGGATAAAATCTATAGTCAAGATCTAAACTGAGGCGTTTATAAGAAGCATCAACGTCTAAACGAAGCACATCATACCCTAGATCTCCTCCACGTTTTCTATTATTTGAATTCCAATCGGAATAATTATAATTAAAACGTAGTGCACCACCTAACTTAACTTGAGGCTTATCTTGAGCGCCCCCTTTGATTTGAAAACAAAAAATGAAAAAAAACACAAAAAGAAATCGTTCTTTATATCTCATAAAGTTCTGATTTTTAGACGGAAATACTTAAAGCATCCGAAAGATTAATAAACATGTTAATTGAACAGACCGAGCAGCTAAAAATGGATAGATATTTGAAAAAAATACCTGAAGAAGAACAGCTAGAAAAATTATATTTCTTATAAAAAAACAGTCTGTCGCCGTACTCTAGAAATACAAAGATAAAGAAAATAAGACTAAAAAGCAAATATTTTTTTTATTTCAGTCCAATATTAATCGCTTTTCGAAGTTTTTCGGGATTATATCTAACAAAAACATTTACTTTATAGAGTTTCCCAATTAGGGTTAAATGAGTCTATTCCTAAAGATCATTTTTTATTTTTTCTTGTATAATGAATTTACATCTAGTTTAGATACATCAGACCAAATATAACATTAGAAATAACATTCTTCATAATGCAATTAACAAGACATTTAATCTAGATTATTTCACCCCAAAGCACATTTAGTTGCTGTTAAAAGGTCATTTATTGAGCCCTCGAAGCAGGGCTCTTCAGCCCTCGAACGAAAACCCATGAGCCCTCGTTCGAGGGCCGAAGAGCCTTCGTTCGAAGGCTCAACAGACAAAACCTTCGCAGCGATTAATGAAAAGGGCGAAACGACTAATAACACTGAGTTCGTAGATAAAAGAGATGCGATAGGGCGTGCAAGCACTTAGTTAACGATAAGCAAAAAGGCACCCTATTGAGGTGCCTTTTAAATCTAGATGATTCTTTTTTGTTGTCTTTAAACAATAACCATCATCGAATGTAATAAATCAAGTTCATTTATTTACGATAGTATGCTAAATCGTCTTTATCGAACTTACGAATAAAATTGAAATGCTTTTCAATTTCAGATTCAGCGTAACGTACAAAGACCTGAGCCGACTCTGCAAACAAATCATCAGCAGAAGCATCTTGAACTAACAGATGTCCCATAATGATGTATCCGGCCATTTCAACCAAACGACGAGCACAGAAATCAAGTTGTTCCTGATCCTTAGTCTCCACTATTTGGTTCACACAAGCCGTATATTTGCTGGTCATCTCTTTCAAGCGGTTCTTCAAGCCTTCGAATTCAGGAGCCACAGCCATCATCTCGTACTCTTTCATACGATTCAGATAAGCACCGGTAGTGACATAACGAATGGCAGCCACCACTTGCAACTGAGTCGTTCCTTCATAAATAGAAGTGATACGCGCATCACGATAGATGCGTTCGCAAGCATAATCCTTCATAAAACCGGACCCCCCATGAATCTGGATACAGTCGTAAGCATTCTGATTAGCGAACTCACTTCCTAATCCTTTACCAAGAGGCGTAAACGAGTCGGCCAACTTAGCAAAAGTCTTTTGTTCGGTACGTTCTTCAGGAGTCAACTTGCGTTCCTTAGCCACATCGTCCAACGCTTTATAAACGTCCACGAAACGAGCAGTCTCGTACAACAACGTACGTGAAGCATCCAATTTTGCTTTCATCACAGCCAAGATCTCCGATACCGCAGGGAATTCAATGATCGCTTTACCGAACTGCTTACGATCTTTAGCATAAGCCAACGCCTCGTTATAAGCGGCATGAGAAATACCAACCGATTGAGCGGCAATACCCAAACGAGCGCCATTCATCAAAGCCATCACATACTTAATCAGACCAAGTTTACGATCGCCACAAAGTTCCGCCTTAGCATTCTTGTAGACAAGTTCGCAAGTTGGCGACCCTTTAATACCCATTTTGTTTTCGATACGGCGAACAGTCACCCCACCGTTACGTTTGTCGTAAATAAACATTGAAAGTCCACGACCATCGTGTGTGCCTTCTTCCGAACGAGCCAACACCAAGTGAATATCAGAATCACCATTGGTAATGAAACGTTTCACACCATTCAAATACCAGCACTGATCTTTTTCGCTATAGGTTGCTTTCAACATCACCGCCTGAAGGTCGGAACCCGCATCCGGTTCAGTCAAGTCCATCGACATGGTTTCACCTTGACAAACGCGAGTGATATAACGTTGTTTTTGTTCCTCAGTAGCAAACTCGTAAATGGTTTCGGCGCAATCTTGCAATCCCCATAAGTTCTCAAAACCGGCATCACAACGGCTCACGATATCAGCAGCCATGATGTAAGGTGTGATTGGGAAGTTCAAGCCGCCAAAACGACGAGGCATCGCCATACCCATCAAACCGGCTTTGCGACAAGCTTCTAAGTTAGTCACAGTTCCGCTAGCATATGCCACACGACCATCGGCACAGACCGGGCCTTCGTGATCAACGCCTTCAGCGTTAGGAGCCACAATGTCACCACAGATTTCTCCGACAATTTCCAATACCTTGTCGTAGCTATCCATAGCATCTTCAAAATCAATCGGAGCATAATCGAACTGATCCTTATCGGTGTAATTACGTTCTTTCAGCTCAACAATTCTCTTCATCAACGGATGGTTCAAGTGATGCTTGAGTTCCGGAGTATCTAAATAAAAATTAGCCATATTAATTCTTGTTTTTACAGGTTCTCAAATGATTACTTAGAATTCTTCTTGTAATATTTAATCATCTTCGGAACCACTTCTTCTACTGTTCCATTGATTACATAATCAGCAATCGTATTGATTGGAGCCTCCGGATCATTATTAATCGAAATAATAATGCCACTCTCTTGCATACCCGCAATGTGTTGGATTTGTCCGGAAATACCACAAGCAATATACAGTTTCGGGCGAACGGTTACTCCGGTCTGACCGATCTGACGATCATGATCCACATAGCCTGCATCAACAGCCGCACGACTTGCACCGACTTCAGCGTTAAGCACTTTAGCCAAATCGAACAACAGATTGAAGTTATCTTTCGAACCAACTCCATAGCCACCGGCAATGATAATCGGAGAACCCTTCAAATTGTTTTTAGCCTTTTCAACATGACGTTCAATGACTTTTACGATATAGTCTGTATCAGCCACATACTTTTTCACATCATGGCGAATCACTTCACCTTTATAATCCGGTGCAAGGATTGCCTTCTTCATCACGCCTTCACGTACCGTTGCCATCTGTGGGCGGTGTTCCGGATTGATAATCGTAGCCACAATGTTACCACCAAATGCCGGACGAATCTGATACAGCAAGTTCTTATACGTCTTACCTTCTTTTTTATCCTCATGATCACCGATCTCTAACGATGTACAGTCGGCAGTCAACCCGCTAGTCAATGCAGAAGAGACCCGTGGCCCAAGGTCACGACCGATCACGGTAGCTCCCATCAAACACACTTGTGGTTCTTCTTCCTTAAACAAGTTCACTAAAACTGAAGTATGAGGTAAAGAGGTATAAGGATAAAGTCCTTCACCGTCGAAAACGTGAAGTTTATCTACGCCATAGGGTAAGATTTGTGTTTCAACACCCTCTAATCCCGATCCGGCAACAATCGCTTCCAACTGACAGTTGAGCTGATTAGCTAACGAGCGACCTTTAGTTAGAAGTTCAAGACTAACGTCAGCGACGATGCCATCTTCTATTTCGCAATATACAAATAAGTTGTTCATAATTATCCGATAGTATGATTAGCTAATAGTTCCACAATAAGATCTTCTACATCACGATCGTTTGCATCGATTGTTTTGCTCTCCTTAGCTTGGAAAACGATATTTTGAATCGCTTTAACTTTAGTTGGCGAGCCGGACAATCCACACTGAGCCAAGTCACCGTTCACGTCAGATACGCTCCACTCCGCTAGATTCAAATAATCATGCTTATCGTATAAATCCGTATAATCTAAGTTGCCTTGTTGCTTTTCGGTGATGGTTTTCGCATGTTTGTACTTTTGGATCAACTTTGCATTACGAGGACGACAAGCAGCAGCAGAACCGTTGACCGTGATCACGATTGGCAATGGTCCTTCGACAGTCTCCACACCACCATCGATGTGACGTTTCACTGTGATTCGTCCATCTTTAATGCCCAAGATTTCCTCAGCATAAGTAATCTGAGTCAATCCAAGTTTCTCAGCAACTTGTGGCCCAACTTGAGCCGTATCACCATCGATAGCTTGACGACCACCAATAATCACATCATACTCACCAATCTTACGAATGGCAGTAGCCAAAGCATATGATGTAGCCAACGTATCAGCTCCGGCAAAAGCACGATCAGTCAACAAATAACCATTATCAGCACCACGGAATAATCCTTCACGAATAATATCAGCCGCACGACCGGGACCCATCGTTAAAATAGTCACGGTTGAGCCTGGATGAGCATCTTTCAATCGAAGCGCTTGCTCAAGAGCATTCAAGTCTTCGGGATTGAAGATGGCAGGGAGTGCCGCACGGTTAATAGTACCGTCGGCTTTCATGGCATCTTTCCCAACATTACGAGTGTCAGGAACTTGTTTTGCCAATACGACAATTTTCAAACTCATGTTATTAATTTTAGTATTAGTATTTCTACAAGTTAGCAGCCAGTAGTCGTCTAGTAAATTCTTGCTATCTGAACTATCCGGTTAACTATCAGGTTGCAAAATTACTCAAACGCTTGGTTTTGCCAAGAAAAGGATGTAAAAAATGCACAATAGACTTTTAATTGAGCAAAATAAATAGAAAAGACCTTGCATTACGATATTATAATAAACGTAATACAAGGTCTATAATCTAAAAACAAATAGGATTAACCTTTATCTTAATCTTGCCCAATAAGATTTATAAATCAATTCTGAGGAGCAAAACTAGTATATAAACGGAACTCATGCGCCGGAACAGAGATGGTTTGTCCACCTTGAACCGCTGAGCCAGTTCCGAGGTAATCGTACCACGTACCTGCGGGAAGAGTATAGTTCATTGCACTGATGGTAAAATTACCAAATACATGCAACTTCTTACCGCCCACAGAGGTTAGAGTCAACGTACGACCGTTATCCCAATCACTATAACCAACTTTCCAATCTAAAGTCGATGCAGAGGTAAATAGTGACGGATGGTTCACTCTAAAATTAATTAACTTCGTGTAATTATCGACCAAAGCTTTATTCGACTCTAAATACTCCCAGTGAATCGGTTTCTTACTTGTACGTCCACCTTGTTCGATAGAAATGTCATACGCCATCTCTCCAAACTGCCACACCATTTTTGGTCCGGGAACTGTAAAGAAGAAAGCGGCATTAGTCGAAAGACTCTTCAAACGATTAACATTGTTTGTTTTCAAATCGCCATTACCATACGATTTAATCTTATAATTCACGCGTTCTTCATCATGACTCTCCATATAACCAATGTAAGCTCCAAAAGTCATATTGTTTGTTCCTGTGTATAAGCGGTAAAAATCACTATCATCTTTCCAACTCATACCCGATTGACAATAAGCGTTATTTAGATTCCGCCACACTTTCATACCATCAGCAGCCAGGACTTTTTCTTCCGAATCTTCCGCAAACAATTCAAGAATCACAATCGCATCACTTTTTGCATTCTTGATCGCAGCGTTATAATCTTTCCAGATCGCAATACGTGAAGCATCATAATTAGCAGCATTAGCTTCTGTACTACTTTTCTGAGTGAATCCTTTAGCCAAATCGAAACGGAATCCATCAATATGATATTCATCCAATAAGAACTTCAGATTGCGCTTCACAAACTGTCGTACTAACGGCGATTCATGATTAAAATCATGGAATACACTATATGGATGTGGAGCATCTACATTAAACCAAGGGTTATTTGCTGCTGTTTTATTAGCACTGCTATCCCAATAAAGCTTTGCAAACGGATGACTACCACTCGCATGGTTATAAACCACGTCGAAAATCACAGCGATGCCACGTTCGTGACAAGCATCAATAAACTGCTTATACATGGTATCGGTTCCATAAGCTTTATCCATAGCAAAGAAGAAACAAGGGTTATAACCCCAGCTATCATTCCCATCAAACTCCTGCACCGGCATGAGTTCAATCGCATTAAAGCCAAGCGATTTAATATAATCTAGTTTTGCCATTGCTCCATTAAGATCACCCGTTGAAGTAAAGTCTCTCAAAAGCAATTCATAAATAACCAAATTATCTTTGTCGGCTACTTTAAAATTAGAGACTTTCCAATTGTAAGAAGTTTCATTAATCTTAAACACTGAAGCAATACCAATTGCCCCGGCAGGATAAGTCATATTCTCCGGATAGGTCGTTGAAGAAATGTACTTGTCATTATTAGGATCAAGTATCTTACGTGAGTAAGCATCTGCCAATCGAATGGTTTCTTTCCCTGTCGTTCCAACATAATATTGGAAAGCATATTCTTTAGTCGCATCCAAACCGGTTAATGTAATCCACCAACAGCCTGCTGCATCATCACGAAACATTTGGCTTTTGTCGTCATTACTTAACTTCCAATTGTTGAAGTCACCAACAACATATGCAAAATCTTTATGCGCACCGTTCTTATCTTTATCATAAAGAACCAGAGTGACTGTCGCATGATCAATAACATTAATTCCAGCTACGACCCCAGATGGCAAAGTAGACTGTTTAATCTCACCAGGTGTGAAAGCAGTGTATTTAGAATCTGTTAAATCAAGGAAAGTATCACTAGCGATTCCTTTTTTAGTACCATCCGCACTGCGAACAACGAAACCTAATTTAACGACAGCTGTCTCACCAGAACCAAACCATTGACGAACAGAAGGAGAAAGATCAATCTTCCAGACATTGTCTTCAACCTTCGTCATCTTGCATTTACTAATATTTTCATCCCATGCAGCCGGGACAAACATCCATGTTCCTTCAACAATAACTCCCGTGTGTAAATAAACATCTCCCGAATACCCATAAAGAGCAGATGTTGATCCAGCCTTAAACGTAATAGTTAAAGCTTTATCTGCATCAGGTGACGATTCTGAATAATTAAACCCATCGCGCAAAACAACATCCGGAGGGGTTGGTATTGGGAAATCTCTATTCTCTGAACAAGAAGAGAATATCAATAGAAAAAACAAAACGGATAAAAAGTGATGTACGGTCTTCATTATATATACTTTTTATTCAAATTTGACAATAAAAGCTGCTCGGAAACCGAAGCAGCTTCTATTGATACTTATATTTATTAACGAACCTTATTTCTTAATAATCTCACAAGAGCTATTAGAATCATTACCTAAATGCAGAATGATCTCATAAGTTCCTGCAGTAACAGAAATATTATCACCACTCGGTAGCAACTTAGCAGGAGTACCTCCGACATTAATATCCCAAGCGCTGTTAGCTCTAAATTTAAAGCTTCCGTCAACCAATGTTGTGGTTACTCTCCAGGTGTTATCAGCATTATTATAAGCCATAGGAGTATCAGTGCTCCAACCACCAGGTGTAGCATCACCAATAAGTCCCCAAGTTGTTTTAGTAGCCTCAAAACTCTTTGTAGTTAAGTTTGCTTTCAAATAATAGAAACCCGGATCAACTTTCAAGTTACCACCGTCATTAGATACTATATTCGAAACAGTAGTAAACTCACTGTAACCATAGATATCACCAGTCCATGAATTTTGACCTGTCAATTTAAATCCACCATCCAAATACATGAATCCGGTATAAATCATATCCATCTCAGAAGTGTAAAGTTGTAAAGCTGTTGCAGGATTCCAACCTTGATGATTTCCAGGCACCCAAAGATAAGGTGAAACATTTAGAGTCTCAATCTTATAAGTGTATTCCATCATATTCAATGTAATACGAATATATTGATAATCACCCTTAGCAATCTTCATCGCTTGAGCACCTTCAGAAACCAATGAACCTTCCAAAGCGTCATCACCATTAGTAGCACTACCTAAAATTCCGACAGATTCAAGATCGCCACCTGCTTTCTGAGCATCAACACTCGACTGAGAAGCAATCTTAAACCAACAATCTGCAACTTCTCCAGTTTCAGAGTCCTTCACTGCAGGGAACATGATGGTGAAGATTGGATCTTCGTAAACATCTTTACCACTTTGAGAGAATTTCAAGACATTATCTTTATCCCATCCTGTTGGTGCACCATACAAATAATAGGCACTTTCAATAACAGGACCTACAGGAGTTACTGTTATCGGTCCAAATGTTACAGGAGTTGGCACCATAGAAGAAGCAGTCCCATCATTAATGTAAATGAACGCACGTACATACAATTCACGAGCATTAGGAGCCTTTCCATAGAAACCCTTAACTAGTTCATTCAAGTCATTCGGATTAATAGTCGTTACTCCTTCAATCAATTTACTGCTTAGTTCTTTAGTTTCTGTAAATTCACTTGTCTTTGCAGCCACTAAACGTAAACTAGTGGTGGCACCTTCGGCCAAAGTTGGTTTAGCTGTGATGCTAAAAGCTTCTATTGGTGCATTAGCAGTTAATATATCCTCGGTAAGAACAAGAGTAGAGAATTTATCCGATTTTTGAACAGTAAAACCGTCAACGGTTTGCTCGTCCTCTTGTGGGTAAGATTGTGGGTCTGTCACATCTTTATTGAAGTCCTCATTACAAGCCGTCAAACAAGCCGATAAGAACATCATAGTATATAAAAATATCTTTTTCATGTTTTTCTTGTTTTAAATCATTATTTGATTGAGCCTGTTAGTCCTGGGAAATTCAAATATACTTTCTGACCTGCCGTCACTTGAATTCTAGGTTCTTGGTCACCTCCGGCTCCACGATATTCAATCTTTCCGGCACGAACAATAAACTCCGTTTTCCACCAATCAATGTTATCCAGCTTAATACACATACGCAATTCTCCACCTGCAGTAAATGCTGGTGATACAAATTCTCCCGGAAGAGCAGCCGGTTTGGCAAATGCATTTTCTTCCTTGATGTCCCATCCTCCGGTAGTAGGACCGATCAAATAAACCTTAGGTTCCAAAAATTCGAGTTTATAGTCATAAGTACGGCCATTGATTGTAGCTGTAGCAACAACCAAATACCAACCCGGTTTACCTACAGTCAATTTACTGTTGTTGGTCGTAATACCAGCTAATGTTTTAGAAGCCTCGTCAATTTGCGCATTCACACTAAATGGAGTGCCTTCGTTATCATCCTTAACTGAGTTAAACTTAATAGATACGGGATCTCCACTAGTCGTTCCAAAATATTGAATTGTCCAGAACTTACCAACATTAGAATGAACAGGAACCATAGCAACACTCTTATTCCAATCAGCATCTCCCAAAATAGCACCATTAAGATACATCGTTTCAATATTCTTCATTGGAGGAAGAGCAAAGAACGGTTTAACTTGAGGCAATTCAATAACATTAGAGTTAACCACAGCATTAACCGATCCCAAGTTAGCCACCAAACGTACATAGATAGGAATATTGGTTGTTGGGAAATTATTTTCATCATATCCCTTAGCATCAACCATTAAAGTACAAACTCCAATAGCAAACTCATTTCCTAATACATACATTTTTGCTGTATTATAAGTAGTAGGTAAAGTGTAGCTTGTCGCAAAGTCTTGACTCAAAGAGACTTGAACCTTGTAAGTTGTTGCAGCAGTAAACCCATAATCAGGCTGAGTGCAAGTTAATAACACAGATTGAGTGTTTTTCAAATCATATACTCCCGACACATAAGCAGGTGTATTTAAAACAAACGAATCTGGAACATTCAATGCAGGATTAGAATCCCGATCACTTTCGCAGCTTGAGAATCCAATCAAAGCTGCTAAAAGGAATAAAATACTATATATATTTTTCATCTTCTTATTTGTTAATCGTAAGACACCCATTAATAACCAGGATTTTGAACCAACTTCTTATTAGCATTTAAATCTGACGCAGGAATAGGATATATATTAAACTTCGAATTTACGGCTGTACCAGCCTTCTCTCCACCTTTCCATTCCCAAAGATACTTATTCGTTGTGAAATAATCGTAACGAACCAAATCTGTACGACGTTGACCTTCAAAGTAGAACTCACGCGCTTTTTCATCTAGAATCATACCCAAGTTGATTGTTGCAAAAGTAGAAGCATGTGCACGATTACGCAATTCATTAACCGCATCAAGAGCCACTTTCTGATCTCCACCATTACGTAGAGTAGCTTCAGCCAAAGTTAAGTAAGCCTCAGCCAAACGAAAGAAAGGCACATCTGTATCTGTAAATTTCGGATCTCTAGAAGCTTTGCCATCCGAACGTGCATTACTCCATTTAGCTAGAGAAAGTCCATCTTTAAAACCATTAACATTTTCAATTTCCAATTTACGATCCCCACCAGCAAAGAATAACGCACGGTCGTCCTTAGCGGCAGCCACCATTCCGACTTCATCAGCATCCATAGGAACAGGAGTGTTAACAAAGAATTTATCGATCAGTGTTTTACGAGCGCGAATACCACCCCAACCTTCTGAAGTTCCCCAAGAATTCATACCGTTTGTATGAGTCGAAGCAATAACATACAACGAACCACCATAAGAACGAGTCATGATACCGTCTTGACGAATCGGGAAAATAATTTCATTTCTAGCCTTTAGATTTTGATCATTATCGGCCATAAACAGCTGAGCATAATTCTCACACAATGAACGTCCACTTTCTTTAATCACCTTATTTGCATAAGTAATAGCATCACCCCATTGTGCAGTACCTGTATAAACTTCTGCATTTAGATACATACGAGAAAGTAAGAACCATGTTGCACTTTTATCTGCACGTCCAAAAGGCGCTTGCATTGGCTCATACATGTCCGGTTCAATAGCTTTAAGTTCTTGCTCAATATATTTAAATAAGTCTGCGCGCTTAATTTGTTCAGGCAACTTTTCCGATACGGTTTCAGAGAACGGAACGTTTCCATATAAATCCATCAAATAATACAAATTCAATGCACGCATAAAACGTACCTCTGCACGCTGTTTTACACTCTTATCATCAGTTAAACCTTCTGTCTTCTCCAAGAAGTGATTACACAAAGTCACATCAAAATTCAAACGACCATATAATCCTTCGATTTTATTATCAGAAGCTCCCCATGCAATATTATTAAATTCCGGTATACCTGGATCCCCCCAGCAACAATGAACCATATCAGTTGGGTTCTCGTTAGCTACTGAAATCAAACGATAGAAAGCCGAAGTTCCTTCATCTATGCCGGCAACATCACCAGAACCAGCAGGACCTTCTTGACCTGTCAATCCTAAAGTGGCGTACACTTTTACAAAAACTTCATCTTGAACAAAGTCTGTATTTACCTGCGGATTAATAGGACTTATATCCAATTCGTTTACACAAGATGTCGTTCCTAAAACCAACACCATGCCTGCCGCAGGAATCAATGATTTTAAATATTTAAATGTCATAATAGTATCTTATTAAAATTAAACGAATTAAAACTGAAGGCTAACACCCAACAATACTGTAGTAGGACGTGGATAAATATTATTATCAATACCTCCATAAACTTCAGGATCAAGACCTTTATATTTAGTTATAACGAATGGATTTTGTACTGTTGCAAAAACGCGTCCCTGCATTCCTTTATAACCATATGTACTAGATTTCAACAAGTTCTTAAATGAATAACCTAACGTAATGTTATCACAACGAACGAAAGAAGCATTTTGTACAAAGTAATCTGACTTAAAGTAATCACCCTTACCTTCAAAGCCTAATCTTAAAGCTTCTAAAGGACGATTTGAATAGAATCCTGAGGTAGACCATAATCCGGTTTCACCCACATTCGCTTGATTAGCTAACACATCATTATAAACATAATTATTCAAGCTAGCACGCAATGCAATACTTAAGTCGAACGATTTATAAGTCATCTTCGAAGTTAAACCCATTGTTACATCAGCAGTCGGTTTTTTATAAATATAACGATCTTTATCATCAATCTGTCCATCAGCATTTCTATCCACAAACTGATTTTCCAATGGCTTACCATTTACATCGTAAACTTGTTGATAAACATAGAATGAAGAAGCAGGATACCCTACTTTATGAGCTTGAATTGTATTTCCAGTACCTTTAGAGATACCACCTGTTGCTACATAATAACTTGGATCTTGTCCACCTGTTAGTTCTGTAATCTTATTCTTATTATAAGTAATGTTATATCCCAAGTCCCAAACAAAATCTTTCGTTACGATCGGTTTTGCATTAACTGCAAATTCGATACCCTGATTTTCCAAAGAACCAATGTTGCTTAACACCTCTGTGTTGAAGTTTGTACCAGCAGCAACTTTAACAGAGTTAATCAAATCTTTTGTTTTACGATAATAGTAATCCACCGTACCAGCAATGCGGCCATTCAAGAATCCGAAATCTAATCCGGCATTCCATGTAGAGGTTTGCTCCCACTTCAATTTACTGTTATATTCTTTAGGACGAGAAGTCGGTAAAAACTCATCACCGATTGGATAGTAAGCGCCATCCTTATTAATAATGTATTGTGGCAAATAAGGAAAGTCATTGTCATTTACGTTTTGCTGACCTGTAACACCCCATCCTAAACGAAGCTTCAGATCAGACAATACAGACACTTCTTTTAAGAAGCTTTCTTCTTTAATCTTCCACCCTAAAGCAACTGATGGGAAAGTACCCCAACGATTACCATTGGCATTAGAAAAGCGCGAAGTACCATCACGACGAACAGTTGCTGTTAATAAGTAACGATCCAACACGGTATAGTTTACACGACCAAAATATGACACAAGAGATGAATGGTAAGCATAAGCAGTATTAGATTTTGTTTTCAAGTCTTTAGCATCACCAGTAAGAGGATTAGTACCTTGTCCTAAAGTAAAACCTTGACGTTTAAAATGTTGTTGCTCGGCTCCAACCATTACATCAATCATTTGATGTCTGAATTCTTTCATATACTGCATATAGATATTACCAGAAATGTTATATTTATATTCATATGCAGTAGCATCCCATCCATAATAATTATTCGAAAATGAATATTTAGAATTAACAGTATGTTGATCACCTTCAGAATAGTCAGCACCTAAATTTCCATGGAGACGTAAATCGGGTAAGAAATGGAATTTATAGTCAGCTTCGATATTTCCAATAAAACTTTTAGAATTCGCTTTATCATTTTTTAGATTCAAAAGAGCTACTGGATTTTGAGTAGCTAAAGAATTATTTGTAAGAAGCCAATTCGGATCATTAAATTCAGCAGGATTTGTCCATTGGAAATAACCTCCCATTGTTGTTAACGAGTTATCCATTACCGGACGAGTAGGATCCATTGTAGCAGCAGCGCCAACAGCACCACCATCAGCATATTGATTTCTAGCAAACATCGCCTTTGCATTGATATTAAACTTTAAGTAGTTATCAAAGAAAGCCGGAGCTAGATTCATAGAAGCAGTTAAGCGGTCAAAGCTAGATGTTTTAAGAATACCCTCTTGATTTGTATAACTCAAAGAGAAACGATAAGGCATATTTTTCAAACCACCAGAAACCGTTAAGTTATGATCGTGACTAAACGCTGATTGATAAATTAAATCTTGCCAATTTGTATTAGCAGTACCCAATGCGTAAGGTAAATTGCCTTCGCCAAACACCGCTGTTGCATATTTACGGTACTCATCACCAGTCATTACATCCATTTTACTTTTCAAGAAACCGACCGATACGTTACCATCATAAGAGACCTTAGGTGCAGAACCTGCACTACCTTTCTTGGTTGTGATGATGATAACACCATTTGATGCACGTGAACCATAGATTGCTGTAGCAGAAGCATCCTTTAAAACAGTAAACGTTTCAATATCGTTAGGATTAACCAATGACAATGGGTTTGACAAGCCTTTTACTCCGTCATTATCCATAGCCAATCCATCAATAACGATCAACGGATCATTACTTGCGTTCAAAGAAGAACCACCACGAATACGAATTGTAGCACCACCACCAGGAGTACCACCACTAGAAACGACATTCACACCGGCAATTTTACCTGTCATCATGTCTTGTGCACTTGTAGTAATACCTTTACTAATTTTATCAGGTTTAATAGCAGTTACAGAACCAGTCATATCATTCTTCTTAACTGTACCGTAACCAATAACCACAACCGCATCCAAGACTTGTGAATCATCTTCCATAATTACCATAACCGACTTTGCAGCCTTAATTTCTACATTTTTATAACCAACAAAAGTTATGGATAAAGTAGCGTTCTGAGGAGCATTTAAAGTAAAGTTTCCATCAAAGTCTGTTATTGTACCCGTCGTTGTTCCTTTTACAAGAACATTCGCACCAATGATAGGCTCGCCCGTCGCATCTTTCACATGTCCTTTGACTGTGATCTGCTGCGCATAAGCACCTACTGACAAGAATAGCCCTAATAACAAGGGAAGAATCATTCGAAAGATTCTAAGATTAACTTGCTTCATGCATCTTAAAAATTAAAGTTAACAATATAATATTAATAATTTCTCAAAATTTTGCACATCAAAAGGCTTCTATAAGCCGTATATGCGTTACATTCGGGACAAAAATATGATATATACCTATTTATCAATACACAAAACACATAAAAACGGCTATTGCATACTTGCAATCGTTTGCACTAAACAGCTCTGTAAAGAAAGATTATATTAATAATATGTACGCCTACATTATGTAATAACAATTTTTAGATAAAAAAGTTAAGCTAGAAATCAACAAATCAACGAACAATCCAGATCATCCAGTTCCGCACGATTTAAAAAGAGAAGCAATAACGCAAAATGCAAACGTTTGCGTTTCATTAAAAGACAGAAATAACAAAAACGAAGTCATACAATAAAAGCTTCGTTTATTTTTGCAAATAGAGAGAGTAAGTAAACACTGTTTATATCAAAATATTCTCAAAAATAAGTACCTTTGGCTGAAACTCAATACCATTATGAAGAAAGCACAGATTACTATCAAAGATATTGCCCGCGAACTAGGTGTATCGCCGTCTACCGTATCGAGAGCTTTGAAGAATAATCCCGACATTAGCCAAGAGACGAGAGATGCAGTGCATAAATACGCCAAGGAGCACAATTACCAGCCCAACGTATTGGCATTAAACCTACGTACAAGTCGTTCCAATACTATCGGGGTCATCATTCCGCAATTAGTCCATCATTTCTTCTCCTGCGTATTAAGTGGAATAGAAGAAATTGCGGCTAAGCAAGGCTATAATATTCTTGTAGCACAAAGCAATGAGCAATATGACAATGAAGTCAGAATTACCCAATCTTTTTTGGCAGCACGTGTTTGCGGAGTCATTACTTCATTAGCTAAAGACACCTCTAAATACGATCATTATCAGAAGTTGATAGACAACAATATTCCGATCGTTTTTTACGATAGAATCTGTACCGGCATTAATACCGAGCGCGTGGTCGTCGACGATTATGCAGGAGCATTCGCAGCTGTAGAGTATATGATTCAAACCGGCTGTAAACGGATTTTCTTTTATGGGGCTTCACCTCATCTCGAGATTACCAAAAATAGAAAAAACGGCTACTTAGATGCCATGAAGAAGTATCGTATTCCGGTTAATGAGAATATGATTAAGCTTTGTGACACCCGCGAGCAAGCCATTGCGATCACTCCAGACCTCTTAGAAGCACCCGACAGACCAGACGGATTCTTTGCCATCAATGACGAAACAGCATCTGGAATTTTATACTCTTGCAAACTCGTTGGGTTGAAAGTACCTGAAGAGGTTTCAATATGTGGATTTACAGATGGAGCGATAGCTCAAAGTACCGATCCCAAACTCACCACAGTTGAACAACACGGTGAAGAAGTCGGTCGCAGTGCTATTAATCTCCTCATCGATAAACTCGAAGAAAACACCGATTCTAAGAAAACAAACAGAATTGTGCGAACCAATCTTGTGGTCAGAGGAACAACCAAATAAAACGATCAAATTAAGAATAAAAAAACAATAAATAATTAACCTATTAATCATCCTCATGCCATTCACAAACACAGGACGAGAAAAAACATGAGGTAACTATTAACACCATGAAAGTAAAACCAGATTTAAGTTTTTGGAAGCTGTGGAACATCAGCTTTGGTTTTTTCGGTGTACAAATTGCGTATGCCCTACAAAGTGCTAACATTAGTCGAATTTTTGCGACCTTGGGAGCCGATCCTCATAACCTCAGTTATTTCTGGATTCTCCCGCCTTTGGCAGGAATCATTATTCAACCCATTGTCGGGTCAGCTAGTGATAAGACCTGGACACGATTTGGCCGACGGATTCCTTATTTATTCATAGGCACCCTAATTGCAGTCATCGTGATGTGCCTTTTACCCAATTCCGGTAGCTTTGGAATGACGGTTTCCACCGCCATGGTTTTTGGATTAGTAGCACTCATGTTTCTAGACACATCGGTCAACATGGCTATGCAGCCTTTTAAGATGTTGGTCGGCGATATGGTCAACGAGAAACAAAAAGGTCTGGCTTACTCCATTCAAAGCTTCCTGTGTAATGCCGGAAGTTTGGTTGGCTACCTCTTCCCTTTTATCTTCACTTGGATTGGCATCAGTAATATAGCCGATAAAGGAATGATTCCAGACTCTGTAATCTATTCCTTCTACATTGGTGCAGCAATCTTGATTTTGTGCGTCATTTATACGACAGTCAAAGTCAAAGAGATGCCTCCAAAAGAATTTGAAGAGTTTCACGGGATCACCGCCGGTGAAAAGCAAGAAAAGACCGATTTTTTCTCTCTATTACGTCATGCTCCAAAAGTATTCTGGACTGTCGGTCTGGTTCAGTTCTTCTGTTGGGCCGCCTTCATGTATATGTGGACCTACACCAATGGCGCCATAGCCGATACGGTATGGAACACCACAGACGTGCAATCGGCTCATTACCAAGAAGCCGGCAACTGGGTTGGCGTATTATTTGCCGTACAAGCCATTGGATCGGTCGTTTGGGCCGTAGTATTACCTCTATTTAAATCACGAAAAATCGCATACACCCTAAGTTTGATTTTGGGAGGAATCGGTTTTATATCCACCTTATTCTTAACGAACCAGTATTTACTCTTTGGTTCTTATCTACTGATCGGTTGTGCATGGGCAGCTATGTTAGCCCTTCCATTCACCATCTTGACCAATTCCATATCAGGAAAAAATATGGGAGCTTACCTTGGACTCTTCAATGGTACCATTTGCATTCCACAAATTGCAGCAGCTGTACTAGGCGGTAGTCTTTTACGACTCATTGGCGGACGACAAGTAGACATGCTTGTACTTGCCGGCGTGCTACTTATCATTGGTGCAGTATGCGTTCATTTCATTAAAGAAACCACTGCCCATACAGAAAAGAAGTAAAGCAGATTAGTGTATAAATATTAAAATAATGCATCGTTTATTTCATCCGATGCATTATTTTTTTGTACCTTTCCCACTCAATAGTCAAAACAACGAACAGGTCATGAGAAAATTCCTCAAAACAGATGTGTGGCAAGTCATTGAAGACGAATTTCATGCCGATAATTTACGGTCATCGGAAAGTATCTTCAGTTTAGGTAATGGGCGACTAGGTCAGCGGGGTAACTTTGAAGAAACATATAGTAGCGACACCCTTCCCGGATCGTATGTAGCCGGGATTACCTTTTTAGACCATACTCGCGTTGGTTGGTGGAAAAACGGTTATCCTCGTTTCTTTTCTCGCATCCCAAATGCACCGGATTGGAGCGGTATCTATGTACGACTCATCGACGAAGAGCTAGACTTGGCACTTTGGGATGTGGATACATTCGAGAGACGGCTTGATATGCAATCGGGCATCGCCTATCGAGACTTTCAGGTCACTTCTCCGAAAGGCCACAAACTATCGATTCACGTCGAACACGTCAATAGTATGGCCAACCAGAACTTATGTGCCATAAAATATAGCGTCACATCCCTCAATTATGAAGGAAAAATCTCACTTGTTCCTTATATCAATGGCGATGTCAAGCATGAGATGTCGAACTTCAACGAAAAAATGTGGAACATCTTACGCACAGAAACGACTAGCGATCACGCTTACCTTTGGACTCAAACCAAAAGAGAAGATTCGCAACTCTGCTGTGCCATGACCTATCAACTCTTTAGAAACAGTAAAGAAATGGGAAGTAATCCCATTAAAATTGAAAAAGAAAAGCTCGTTGGATTTAGTACCGGTGCCGAGATAAAACCCAATGATCGTCTAAGCTTGATCAAATACACTTCAATTGTTGCCTCACTCTATTATGATCGCCAGCTCCTAGTCGATCGGGCCATCAACGAATGTCAAGAGGCCAAACAAATGGGATGGGATAAAATCGTCGATGAACACCGTAAAGTTTGGCAAACCATCTGGGACGAAACAGATGTCATCATTGACGGAGACGACGATGCGCAACAAGGCATCCGATACAACATCTTCCAGCTCAATCAAAGTTACCGCGGAGATGACTCCAGACTAAATATTGGGCCAAAAGGTTTTACAGGTGAAAAATATGGGGGTAATACCCAATGGAATACCGAACTCTGCTGTGTGCCCTTTTTCCTCCTCTCCAGTCCGCACGAGAAAGCCCGTAACCTATTGCTATATCGTTATTATCAACTCAATAAAGCCATAGAGAACGCCAAAAAGCTCGGATTTAAAAACGGAGCCGCCCTCTACCCCATGGTAACCATCAATGGAGACGAATGTCATAATGAATGGGAAATTACTTTCGAAGAGATTCATCGCAACAATATCATTGCTTATGCCATTTTTCAATATGTCATCATGACCGGCGATGAAAAATATATGGCACGATACGGCTTAGAAGTTCTCATTGCCATCTGTCGTTTTTGGGCTCAACGAGTCTCTTTCTCGCAAGCCAAACAACAATACGTCATTTTGGGAGTAACCGGTCCAAATGAATATGAAAACAATATCGACAACAACTGGTATACCAACTTTTCGTGCATGCAGACTCTACTCTCGACCATACAACATTTCGAGAAAGTATCTAGAGAGTATCCCGAAGAATACGCCCATGTCCGTCGGATCACAAATTTCCAAACCGAAGAAATCAGCCATTGGCAAAACATCATCGACAACCTCTACTTACCACAAGATAAAGAGTTGGACGTGATCGTGCAGCATGATGGCTATTTCGACAAAGAGCTAAACACCGTTGAAGATATCGACCCTAACGAACGCCCAATCAATCAACACTGGTCTTGGGATCGCATCTTACGTTCATGTTATATTAAACAAAGTGATGTGCTTTTAGGGATGTATCTTTTCGGACACCTATTCGACACAGAGACTATCGAGCGGAATTTCGACTTTTACGAGCCGCGTACAGTGCATGAATCGTCTCTTTCTCCTTTTGTGCATGCCATTTTAGCTGCTCGCATCGGACAAGTCGAAAAGGCCTACAAGCTTTTCCTCCATGCGACTCGTCTTGACCTCGACGATTATAATAACGAGCTAGAGCAAGGATTACACATCACCAGTATGGCCGGAAGTTGGCTAGTCATCGTACAAGGTTTTGCCGGTATGACCATCAATACTAAAGGATTAAGTTTTGCCCCTGTAATACCCAAGAAATGGAATCACTACACCTTCAAACTTTACTTCCGCGAATATGGATTCCAAATCCAAGTCGGACAGAAAGAAATTAAAGTAAATCTCATTGAAGGTCCGGATACCACCATCCAATTTTATGGAAAGACCTATCCGATCAAACGCAATAAAGAGCTAGTGATAAACACATTAGGCTAACAAAAAATCAAACAAAATAGTCATTTATTAAAAAAGGGGCACTTCAAAACGAAGTGCCCCTTTTTCATCACAAGAGTAATAAACAAATATTTATTTCAATTTCTTTAATGCCTTCTTATCGGCAGCTGTTGCTTCAATCAAGCTTAATGCAAAGCCACCACTTGAAGCCAAGCGAACAGACAATTTAGATTTACTAGTCACCAATCCCTTTTTAATCTGATAAGAATCCGCCTTCTTAATATAATCAGCATCTTTACCATCAGCATACAATGTTGCCACGTAAACCTTACCAGGAGTCAAGAAGTCAAGTTTAATGTTCGACTGACGAGGATTCTCATCGGTGATACCGCCTACAAACCAGTTGTTGGTACCTTTTGCCTGACGAGCCACTGTGATATAATCACCCGGTTCTGCTTCCAAATACTTGCTGTTGTCCCAATCTACTGCTACATCTTTGATAAACTGGAAAGCATCAGCATAACGCTCATAACTCTCAGGTAGATCAGCAGCCATTTGCAATGGGCTATACATAGTTAAGTAAAGCGCCAATTGTTTAGCCAATGTGGTATGCACAAAGCTATGGTCACCTGTAAGGAAAGTCATCTTAGTATCCAAGATACCCGGAGTATAATCCATCGGTCCACCCATCAAACGAGTGAAAGGTAATATTGTTGTATGGAAAGGTTTGTTTCCACCAAATGATTCATATTCAGTACCACGTGCAGACTCGTTACCAATCAAGTTCGGATAAGTACGACACAATCCGGTTGGGCGAACAGCCTCATGAGCATTGACACAGATTTTATATTCCGCAGCCTTTTTCACAGCATATAAATAATGGTTATTCATCCATTGTCCGTAGTGATGCTCACCACGAGGAATGATATTACCTACATATCCACTCTTAACAGCGTTATAGCCATTGTCTACCATAAACTGGTAAGCCTTATCCATATGACGTTCATAGTTACGAACCGATCCGGATGTTTCATGATGCATCATGATCTTCACCCCTTTGCTCTTCGCATAAGCATTCAACATCTTCACGTCAAAATCAGGGTAAGCCGTTACAAAATCAAAAACGTAATCTTTTGATTTTCCGAACCAATCTTCCCAACCTTCGTTCCAGCCTTCCACCAAAACCTGATCGAATCCATTAGCCGCAGCAAAATCAATATAGCGTTTTACCTTATCATTATTAGCCGCGTGACGACCATTTGGTTTTGTTTTCGCATAATCTGTTTCACCCAATTTCACAGAGTAAACATCATCTGTATAAGCCCAAGTGCTCTTTCCGGTGATCATCTCCCACCAAACACCGATATATTTCACCGGTTTAATCCAAGAAACATCGCTGTAAGCACAAGGATCATTCAAGTTCAAGGTCATTTTAGAAGCCAACACTTCGCGAGCATCATCACTAACGATGACCGTACGCCAAGGTGATTTACAAGGCGTCTGCATATAGCCTTTATCCCCTACAGCATCCGGAGTCAACCATGACTCAAAGATCATATTTTTATCATCAAGATTCAAATTCATACAAGAGTAATCCACCAAAGCAGCTTCATGTAGATTGATGTACAATCCATCAGCCGTTTTCATTTGCAATGCAGTTTGAACCCCTGTTGGTGAGAACGTTTGCTGAGAAGCATTCTCAGTAACAGCACTCTTCATCAAACCTCTGATCTCAGACAATTTAGATTCTGTATAGTCATATTCTTGAGTATCATAATCCCCCGGGATCCAGAATGCTTTGTGGTCGCCCGCCATAGCAAACTGCGAGTGTTCTTCCTTAATTACAAAATAATTCAGATTTTTCTGTTGAGGAAACTCATAACGGAAGCCTAATCCATCGTCGAACAGACGGAAACGAATCACGATATGACGATCTTGTTCCTTTTGATTAAGCGTTACTGCCAATTCATTGTAATGGTTGCGAATCTGTTTTACTTCTCCCCAAACCGGAGTCCATGTTTCATCGAATGTAGAAGTTTTAGCTTCGGTCAATAAAAATCCGTTCATCAATCCCGGATCATTCTTAAGTTCCAAGCCCAATTTAGACGGTTTGACCACTTCTTTCCCTTTATAAGAAAGTTCGTAAACCGGTACTCCTTGCTGATCAACCGTAAAGTTCAGTTTGAAATTACCATTTGGTGAAGTAATACTCTCAGCAACAGCCATCGTGCTCATTGAGAAAGAGAGCAGCAAGCAGATAAATGTTGCGATTAAAGTTCTTAGGTTCTTCATGTTTATGAATAAAAAGAATTAATAGATAGTTAGTTATATTAGGACAAAGATAGTTACTTATGTGAAAATACCTTTTTCCCCATCAATAGAACGTTTAAGAAGTCATCGAAAACGTTTGCGTAGATCAACGGAAAGTCATCAAGAGATAAAACAAACTCCTTACAAGCAATGTTCGGGAAAATTCGATAGAGAAAAACGATAAAAAACAGTACCTTTGCAGTCGGTAAAATACAGAACGATATGAAAGAACTGATTTATATTTTCATCGGCGGTGGAATTGGAAGTACAGCACGTTACTTGACACAGATCTTTATCAATAAACAGATGTCGACTTCACTGTTTCCATTTTCATGGGGAACCTTCTGTGTCAACATCATCGGTTGCCTATTAATCGGACTATTCTACTCCCTATCGGAACGTTTCAACCTCTCGCTAGAACTACGCTTATTACTTACTGTTGGGCTATGCGGAGGGTTCACCACCTTCTCTACCTTTTCAAACGATGGCTTAAGCCTCATCGAAGGTCATTTCTACGGCACCTTCATCCTTTATACACTACTAAGCATAGGACTTGGTTTGGTAGCGGTTCTAGCCGGCGGCTATTTAGGTAAGCAAATCTAATTGAAACAATCCCGGCATTTCCTTTGTTATATATTCGATTGCATCCCTACAAAAAGGGATGAAAAAAGCAATCTATACCTACACATAGCGATTTCATAAATAGGTATTCATTCATATATTTGCTAACTATTAACAAACAATCGAAAAACAATGAGAATAGAAAAAATTAAAGCTCGGGAGATTTTGGATTCAAGAGGTAATCCAACCATTGAAGTGGATGTGATGTTAGAATGTGGCGTAGTAGGACGCGCTTCCGTACCATCGGGTGCATCAACCGGCGAGCATGAAGCCTTAGAACTTCGTGACGGTGACAAAAAAAGATATCTAGGTAAAGGCGTACAAAAAGCGGTCGATAATGTGAACAAGATTATTGCCAAACATTTGATCGGCATGTCTGCACTCCAACAAAGAGAAATTGACCATGCCATGCTTGCGCTCGACGGTACTAAAACCAAATCGAAACTCGGTGCAAATGCCATTCTTGGCGTTTCACTTGCTGTAGCCAAAGCAGCAGCCAACTATCTAGAGCTCCCTCTCTATCGTTATATTGGAGGAACCAACACCTACGTGATGCCTGTTCCGATGATGAACATTATTAATGGTGGATCGCACAGCGATGCCCCTATCGCTTTCCAAGAATTCATGATTCGCCCCATTGGCGCAACATCATTCAAAGAAGGATTGAGAATGGGTGCCGAAGTCTTCCATGCCTTGAAAAA
Source organism: Bacteroides sp. QWL-09 (assembly GCF_058683585.1). Classification (NCBI taxonomy): domain Bacteria; kingdom Pseudomonadati; phylum Bacteroidota; class Bacteroidia; order Bacteroidales; family Bacteroidaceae; genus Bacteroides; species Bacteroides sp. QWL-09. The sequence goes on from NZ_CM178748.1 coordinate 1,750,299, forward strand.
AGTGCTTAAAGATCGTGGACTAAGTACAGCAGTCGGCGACGAAGGTGGCTTTGCTCCAACCTTGGAAGGTACAGAAGATGCGATCAACTCTATCCTATGTGCAATCAAATTAGCAGGATATATACCCGGAAAAGATGTGACTATCGCCATGGACTGTGCCGCTTCAGAGTTTTACAAAGACGGCATATACGACTACGCCAAATTTGAAGGCGAGAAAGGACTACGACGAACTAGCGACGAACAAGTGGATTATCTTGAGCACCTCATCAACAATTTCCCAATCGATTCGATCGAAGATGGTATGAGTGAAAACGACTGGGAAGGCTGGGAAAAGCTGACTGCACGCATTGGTAAACGCTGCCAGCTCGTTGGCGACGACCTCTTTGTAACGAATGTTGAATTCCTAAGTCGTGGTATCGAAACGAACTGTGCCAACTCTATCTTAATCAAGGTTAATCAGATTGGCTCGCTCAGCGAAACACTCGACGCTATCGAAATGGCTCACCGTCACGGATACACCACAGTGACTTCACACCGTTCGGGAGAGACTGAAGATGCAACCATTGCCGACATTGCTGTAGCAACCAACAGTGGACAAATTAAAACCGGATCATTAAGTCGTTCGGATCGTATGGCCAAATACAACCAATTACTCCGTATCGAGGAAGAACTTGGTGAACGTGCCGTATATGGTTACAAGCGCTTGAAATAAACAAACACATCGTTTGTTTATAAGATAGAAGCCTAACTTAAAAACAGATTACAGCCAAACAAGGACAACCCGATTGATAATACGCGGTTAGCTCCTCTGTTTGGCTTTTCTTTTTGGGCGTTGAAAGCCATCAAAAGACAAAGATAAAACAAAGCTCTATTAACACATAACTTCCTCTTATCCATAGTTTTTTTGATGGCAAAGGCTAAATAGTCAACTTGCGACGGCTTTTTCGTTAGCCTATAGGCGAACGAAAGAAACACCATAGGCTAACGAAAGAAACACTATAGGCAAACGAATTAGCTATCGCAAGGAAAAGGATTAGCGTATGTGGTCGGATTTATTAATCATAGTCTTTTAGTTTTTGGGAGCATAAACGGATAACAGAGAATGATTAAATCAAAGAAAATAAGACAAGATGACCGGCAAAAATCAAAAATACAACTCTAAGAGAAGATATTTAATATCAAGGCGACCAAAAGATAGGTTTATAAAAACGACTCGGCAAGAGGAGTCAGGGATGTGGCATTCTTCTTATTCAGATTATCTAAAATTTATGCTTAACAGGACAATCCCTCAGGATTTAGGTATGATCCGTTTTCTTCAGCTGTTATCTGTAACAACTACTTTCAAAGGCATAAAAAAAGAAGAATCGATTCAATCAATTCTTCTTTTTTTCGAGCCTCTTGTCGGATTCGAACCAACGACCCCGAGATTACAAATCACGTGCTCTGGCCAACTGAGCTAAAGAGGCGGGTGGGTAAGCTTACTATATCGCGCCGCTACAACCGACTACCTTTGCTGCGATCAAGCCCTGGAGGATTTGAAGGGAGCTGGCCGTATAGGACTTACCCGTTTTGCGGTTGCAAAGGTAGTTATTTATATTTAATCTGCAATAAAAACAGTAACTTTTTATCATAAAAATCGGCAAACATCTGCATTTCAAATGATTGCGAAACGCTAAATTCGAGGGCACTCATGCCCTAACCTCAAAAGAAATCAATCAAAGCTAAAAAAAGAAAAAATCACAAATAAACACCTACAAACCTCTTAGCAAGCAATATTATTTATAACTTTGCAACCATAATAACAATTATTGACCATATGACAAATAGCAGGAATTACTTACACAAATATGCCATGCAGTTTGGTACATACATCGGAATCTATTGGATCTTAAAGTTCATTCTATTCCCTTTTGCACTAACTATTCCTTTTTTATCTCTACTCTTTTTGGCTTTGACTTTAATTATACCTTTCATCGGTTATTATTTTGTAAAGACTTACAGAGATAAAATTTGTCGGGGCGCAATATCTTTTGGACACGCCTTTTTCTTTACGGTGTTGATGTATATGTTTGCCTCCCTGCTTGTGGCGATTGCGCATTATGCCTATTTTGAATATATTGATCAAGGATATGTCATCGAATCGTATACTCAAATCTGGAACACCATGTTGACCGATACACCAAGCATGGAAGTCAACAGACAAATCATAGAAGAGATGATAGAAACTGCTAAAACGCTGAAACCAATTGACATCACCATGCAACTCTTGTCGTGGGATGTAATTTTCGGCACGATATTAGCTTTTCCAACGGCTTTAGTGATTATGAAAAAGCCTACAACTAACGAATAACCTCGAACTCGAACAACTCACAAAATAGTATAAAGATGGATATATCAGTTGTCATTCCATTATACAATGAAGAGGAATCTCTTCCGGAACTTTATAAGTGGATCGAAAAAGTGATGAAAGAAAATAATTTTTCGTATGAAGTTATTTTTGTAAACGATGGCAGCACCGACCACTCATGGGACGTAATAGAACAATTGCAGGCACAATCATCGACCGTAAAAGGCATCAAATTCCGTCGTAATTATGGAAAATCGCCGGCACTTTTTTGCGGATTCGAGGAAGCACAAGGCGACGTGGTCATCACCATGGATGCCGACTTACAAGATAGTCCTGATGAGATTCCGGGACTATATCGAATGATTATGAAAGAGGGATATGACTTAGTTTCCGGATGGAAACAGAAACGATATGATCCGATTTCCAAAACACTGCCGACTAAGTTATTCAATGCTACGGCCCGCAAAATATCGGGAATTAAAAACTTACACGACTTTAACTGTGGGTTGAAGGCTTATCGTAATGAGGTCGTGAAAGCTATTGAGGTTTATGGCGAGATGCATCGTTATATCCCTTATCTAGCCAAGAATGCCGGATTCGCAAAGATAGGCGAAAAGGTGGTACATCACCAAGCTCGGAAATACGGTCAAACTAAATTTGGACTCAGCCGATTCATTAATGGCTATCTGGACTTGCTATCACTATGGTTCTTGTCGAAGTTCGGTGTGAAACCGATGCACTTCTTTGGACTGCTCGGTTCATTGATGTTCATTTTCGGTTTTCTTGCAGTCACCATTGTCGGATTAGGCAAACTGTATGCAATGTATCAGGGATGGCCCTATCGCCTAGTCACAGAATCACCTTATTTTTACTTGTCGCTTACGGCGATGATCATTGGTACCCAACTCTTTCTAGCCGGTTTCTTGGGTGAACTCATCACGCGGAATGCTCCGGAAAGAAATAATTATCAGATAGAGAAAAAGATTTAATAACCCATTATATCGTTTTTACAACTTATGAAGAATTTACTCCGGGTCGTTCTACCTTTAATAGTCACGTGTTGTATCATAAGCATCAACACTTCTTGTTCGGAAGACACCAATTGTTCCGAGTCCGGTCGCCCCATGATCTATTGCAATCTTTATAAGATCAATCCCGACAATCAAGCTGTCTTGACAGACACTTTGGACTCGGTTACCGTACGTGCGTTAGGCACCGATGAGATTATCATCAATAATCAGAAAAAAGTTCACAGCATGATGTTGCCTTTGCGGTTTACCAAAGACACCACAGCTTTTATTCTTCACTACGACTATACCCGTCAGCCCAACCAGGTCGACACCTTGTATGTGATCCATAAAAATACCCCTTATTTCCTATCGATGGAATGTGGCTATAGCATGAAACAAACCATTGAAAAGGTAAACATCGGCAAAAACGAATCGACTATAAGACAATTAGAATCAGCTAAAATTGTAAATAATCAAGCCAACACCAATGAGATTAAAAACTTGGACCTATTCTATAAATATCGCGATTAGCTTCATTTTCTTTTTCACCATCGGGACATCGGTGTATGCTCAGCAACAACAACCTCGCAAGGTTCCGCACAAACGCACTACACCGAAAGTTGAGGAGAAAAAAGTAGTGGTTCCTGATAGTATTCCGTTCTTTAACGGACTTTCCATAGGGGTCGATTTGTTTGGCCCGGGTGCCTATCTATTGGGATCAGAGGAGTTTAGTTCGGAGGTTAGCCTTAAAGTTAATCTCAAAAACAAATACATACCTGCCATAGAATTCGGGATGGGGGGTGCCGATACTTGGAATGAGACGGGAATACATTACAAAAGTAAATCCGCTCCATATTTTCGTATCGGAATGGATTATAACACGATGTCGAAGAAAAAAAATAAAAAGAACTTTCTATACGTCGGATTTCGTTATGCCTTTACTTCATTCAACTACAATGTTGCTTCACTACCACAAAATGACCCGATCTGGAAAGATCAGATCAACAACCCACCTCTTCAAGACGAGATTTGGGGAGGCAGCATTCCCTTTCAGCAAACCGGCATAAAAGGATCAATGCAATGGCTAGAGGTCTTAGCCGGGGTAAAGATCAACATTTATAAGAATTTGAATATGGGTTGGGCACTGAGAGTGAAGCATAAGCTATCGGCATCTTCCAACGACTTTGGCAATTTGTGGTATGTACCGGGATTTGGCAAATATGCCACGACGAACCTAGGCATCACCTATTCTATTATTTATCAACTACCCTTTTAAAGCAGACAAAACTACACATGACGGGACTTGAAATTTGGCTAATTGCCATCGGACTAGCAATGGATTGTTTCGCCGTATCGATCACCAGCGGCATCTTTTTAAAACGCATTCAATGGAAACCGATTCTGATCATGGCCTTTTCGTTTGGTTTCTTTCAGGCTTTGATGCCTCTCTTAGGCTGGTTAGGAGCGAGCTCTTTTAGTCACCTGATTCAAAACATCGATCATTGGATTGCATTCGGTATCTTAGCAATTCTTGGAGGACGAATGATTAACGAGTCGTTTAAAGATGAAGAATGCCGTCAAGAGTTTAATCCCAAAGATCCCAAGATTATCCTGACCATGTCAATCGCGACGAGTATTGATGCCATGGCTGTCGGAGCATCTTTCGCATTTATCGGAATTAATCAATTTTCGATGATCAGCTCCCCAATCCTCATCATCGGTCTGGTATCGTTTATCTTGTCGATTATCGGTTTACTATTTGGCATAAAATGTAGTTGCGGCTATGCCAAAAAACTACGTGCAGAGCTTTGGGGAGGTATCATTCTATTTTCGATCGGCACCAAAATTCTTATAGAGCATCTCTTTTTACAATAACATCTCGCAGGTTCATTCTGCTTTTAAGGCATAAAACGCTCAAATATGAAAACAAAAAAAAATCTCATCTGGCTTGTCATCCTTCTATTTGGAACCATCTGGATTCTAACGAAGAAAAATGAAGCAACGCCTTATAACAGCATCAACGGATTGGTCTTCGGAACGGTCTACAACATCACTTACCAATACGACGGTGACTTAAAACTAGAGATTGAAGCGGAATTAAAACGATTCGATCATTCACTTTCTCCTTTCAACGAACAATCGGTAATCAGTCGTGTAAATCGCAATGAAGATATAACGGTCGACAGCTTGTTTCAGAATTGCTTTGTCCTCTCGAAACAGATCTCCGAAGAAACCAATGGTGCTTTCGACATCACTGTCGCCCCTCTAGTTAATGCGTGGGGCTTTGGCTTTAAAGCGGGACAATTTCCCGATTCACTCATGATCGACAGTTTAAAACAGTTTGTCGGATTTAAAAAAGTGGGGCTAGTCGACGGTAAAGTCATTAAAACCGATCCACGCACCATGCTCGATTGCAGTGCTGTAGCCAAAGGATATGCTGTCGATGTGATTGCTCAGTACTTAGAGAAAAAGGGCATCACAAACTATATGGTCGATATTGGTGGTGAAGTTGTTGTTAAGGGTAAAAATCCCAAAGAGAAATCGTGGCGAATAGGAATCAACAAACCGGTTGACGATTCTTTGTCGGTAAACCAAGACATACAAACCATACTTGAATTGTCGGATATTGCGATAGCGACTTCGGGTAATTACCGGAATTTCTATTATAAAGGCGGGAAAAAGTATGCACACACCATCGATCCTCGCACGGGTTATCCGGTGCAACACAGCATTCTATCGTCGACAGTGGTTGCAAAGAATTGCATGACAGCCGATGCCTTAGCCACTTCGTTTATGGTCATGGGATTAGAAGAAGCTAAAGTCTTTACTCAAGCTCATCAAGATATTGAAGCCTACTTTATTTATAGTGACGAAAGCGGACAACTACAAACCTTCTTTACCGAAGGTATGAAAAAATACATCAGTAAACAGTAGTTTGACCATCCAAACAACAGTTTACCTCTGTCGACCAAGGTTATAGTATAAACTCAACTCCGTCGATAAACAAGATTTCCCCATTTGATTCTTTTAACATCAAATGGGGAAATCCTGTTTATTATTTAACGCCCACCAATGGCGTTTGTTCTTTATTTTAAGAAGACAAAGTAGACCGCAAGGATCAAACAGACAAATGCTGCTAAATGGTTCCACTGCAACGACTCTCCTTTAAAAAGTAAGGTTGTAAAAAGCGTAAACACCGAGAGGGTGATCACTTCTTGAATCACTTTAAGTTGTAATAAAGTAAAAGGGCCACCATTCCCTATAAATCCAATCCGATTGGCCGGTACTTGACAAGAATACTCTGCTAAAGCAATTCCCCAAGAGAAAAGGATGACAGTCCACAATGGCCAATGAGTAATCAACTTCATATCTTGAAGTTTAAGGTGACCGTACCATGCAAACGTCATAAAGACATTCGACACCATCAATAATCCAATAGTATATAAACTTTTCATCACTTCGTTAGTTCATTATTCATCACTTCGTCAGTTTAATCTTTACGCACCACAGCAGGTAGAAACTCTTCTTGTATATTCGACATGCTATTCCACAAGCTATATCGCGCTTCGGGATTTAGACGTTCCAACTGCCGGAAGACCTCTTTTATGGCGCTACGATTAGACTCCGACTCAAAAGGACAATTCTTAACTTGTTTTCTATACTGATGAAGAGTAGCCAATTCAATAAGATCAGCTTCATGCACCAGACACATCGGTCGAATGATTTGCATCTCAAACTTCTTGATCGTCATCAACGGTGGCATCGTGCCAAAACTCCCCTGAAAGGTCTGATTCATTAAGAGGGTTTCAAGAATATCATCCATATGATGCCCAAGAGCAATCTTGTTACATCCATTCTCCTTAGCGACTGTAAATAAAGCCTTTCTTCGGTTCCATGAACAAAGGAAACAAGGCGACTTGCGGGTATCGGTCGAAGCATCAAACTCCGTTTCATACACGACCAATGGGATATCGTACGCCTCGCATTGTGCACGCAGGTAATCCAAATCACTACGATATGGGATGTTTTTCATAATCACATGAGCAGCCACCAATGAAAACTTCGGCACATGAATCTTCGAACGCTTCCCCAGCAACTCGACCAAGGCCAATGAATCCTTTCCACCAGATAGACCGATTAGAATTTTATCTCCATCGGCAATCAACCCATACTCGACTACCCCCTTACTAAACCTTTTCTCGATGCGACGCACCACTTTATCTTCTTCTGTAAATTTCCCCATAGCTTTAAAAAAAACGATTGCAAAAGTACGTCAAAAGACCGATTTAAAGAAGAATTAACATAATAGAATCACGAAAAAAAGGATAGTTTCTAATATTTTTGTAATTTTGAACAATAAGAAACAATAAGCAAGAATCTATGAAACGAAAATATATTTTATCACTATTTTGTCTACTATCTGTTGGCCTTTTTGCCCAAAATATAGAACAAGCAAAGGTTCTTTTAGATAAAGGAGAGTATGAAAAAGCGAAACCTATCTTTTTAAAACAGGTCAAATCGCAACCCAACAACGGTTTGTATAATCTCTGGTATGGCATCTGTTGTTTGAATACCAACGCGGCAGAAGAAGCGATCCCATACTTTGAAAAGGCAATCAAAAGACGTACGACAGGAGGAGAACTTTATCTGGCCCAAGCTTATCACGCAACCTACCGCTTCGAAGATGCGATCGGTTGTTATGAGGATTATATTGAAGCCTTAAGCAAACGTAAAAAATCGACTGAGGAAGCCGAAAAACTTCTAGATAAGAGTCGGTCAGACCTACGCATGCTTAAAGGTGTAGAAGACGTCTGCATCATCGACAGTTTTGTAGTCGATAAAAAAGACTTCTTAAGCACGTACAAGATTAGTGAGGAATCGGGAAAGTTGTTCACTTATAACGACTATTTCCAGAACACCGACGGAACACATCCGGGAACGGTTTACGAAACTGAAATTGGAAGTAAAGTTTATTACAGCGATAAAGGTAGAAAGAACTTTAACATCTATACTCAGACAAAATTACTTGACGAATGGAGTAAAGGAAAAGAACTACCGGAGAGCATAAACACTTCTGGGAATACAAATTATCCGTTCGTAATGACCGATGGAGTAACCATCTATTATGCTACCGATGGAGAAGGACTCGGGGGATACGATATTTATGTGACTAGATATAATACCAATACTGACACTTACCTCAATCCGGAAAATGTAGGAATGCCATTCAATTCTCCGTTCAATGACTATATGTATGTCATTGACGAGTACAACAATTTAGGCTGGTTCGCTTCCGATCGCTACCAACCGGAAGGAAAGGTTTGTGTTTATGTCTTTATCCCTAACTCTTCAAAACAAGTCTATAATTATGAATCGATGGAACTAAGTAAACTAATCCGTCTGGCTCAGATTCATTCATTAAAAGAAACGTGGAAAGACCCAAAAGAAGTTGCCCAAGCTAAAGCTCGATTGGAAGAAGTGCAAAAGGATAAACCTAAAAAAATGAATCAAAAAGAGTTTGAATTCATCATTGATGATCGTCAGACTTATACTCAGCAAGAAGATTTTCAATCGCCAAAAGCCCTGCAACTGTTTCTTCAATATCAGCAGTTGGACAAAGATTTACAACAACAAGAAGTTCGTTTGGAAGGCCAGCGCAATGCCTATAGCCAATCGAATAAAGCCGATAAAGCGAAACTAGCACCGGCGATATTAGATTTAGAGCAAAGAGTATTGCAAATGTCAAAAGAATTGACTACACTTGCAAAAAAGATACGTGACGCTGAAAAAAGTAAACTCAAATAACACCAATTATGGACATCCTTATTATTGCCGTACTCATTTTAGCAGCAGTGCTATTATTCCTCGTAGAGCTTTTTGTGATTCCAGGCATTAGTCTTGCCGGTGTTTCTGCCGGTATCTGCATCTTGTATGCCAATTATTACGCTTTCACCCATCTAGGTGTAGCCGGTGGATTTATTACACTAGGCATATCGGCAGTAGCCTGCATAGGATCTCTTGTTTTCTTTATACGATCGAAAACGCTCGACAAGCTAGCGCTGAAAAAAGAGATTAATTCGAAAGTCGACAATAGCGCTTCAAGAAGCATTCAGAAAGGCGACAAAGGAGTCAGTACAACTCGATTAGCACAAATAGGATACGCCGAGATCAATGGTCGTATCATTGAAGTCAAATCGATGAGTGGATTTATCGATGAAAAAACCCCTATTGTTGTTAACCGCATCACCGATGGTGTCATTCTAGTAGAAAAACAATAATACATATTTAAAACAAGCAATTATGGAAGAAACGCTTTATCTTACCTTTGGTTTGATTGTGGGAGGAATTATCATATTAGTCCTTCTATTTCACTATGTTCCATTTTTCTTATGGCTATCAGCCAAAGTTTCCGGAGTGAACATTTCATTAGTTCAACTCTTTCTGATGAGAATACGTAATGTCCCTCCTTATGTGATCGTCCCAGGCATGATCGAAGCACACAAAGCTGGTTTACAAACCATTACTCGCGACGAACTCGAAGCCCATTATCTGGCAGGTGGACACGTTGAGAAAGTAGTTCATGCCTTGGTATCAGCCTCTAAAGCGAATATCGAGTTATCATTCCAAATGGCAACAGCAATCGACTTGGCCGGTCGCGATGTTTTTGAAGCTGTTCAGATGTCTGTCAATCCTAAAGTGATCGACACTCCACCGGTAACAGCAGTTGCAAAAGACGGTATTCAGCTGATCGCTAAAGCTCGTGTCACCGTACGTGCCAGCATTCGTCAATTAGTTGGTGGAGCAGGTGAAGATACCATTTTGGCTCGTGTAGGCGAAGGTATCGTTTCATCTATCGGTTCATCTGAGAATCATAAGTCTGTACTTGAAAATCCGGATTCTATTTCCAAACTTGTTCTTCGCAAAGGATTGGATGCCGGTACAGCTTTTGAAATCTTATCCATTGATATTGCCGACATTGATATCGGCCGTAACATTGGAGCTGCCCTTCAAATGGATCAAGCCAATGCTGACAAGAATATCGCTCAAGCCAAAGCAGAGGAACGTCGTGCAATGGCTGTCGCAACCGAACAAGAAATGAAAGCAAAAGCTCAAGAAGCTCGCGCTAAAGTCATCGAAGCTGAAGCCGAAGTCCCTAAAGCGATGGCCGAAGCCTTTAGAAATGGCAATCTTGGCATTATGGATTATTATCGTATGAAAAACATTGAAGCAGATACTTCAATGCGTGAAACCATAGCAAAACCAGGAGCTAATGCTAACAACAACCAGCCTATAAGCAAATAAGCGGTTAAGCATCCGACCACTATAGCCGGGTTTCTGTGCCAACAGCCATTTCCTAATCAATAAAGGAGTGTTGTTTGCACAAAAATTCGGCTTTATTGTCTCCATCGGAGGCTAACGTATTTTTTAATTTAATGATTTAGTACGTATGAAGAAGTATTTTCCATCCTCAGAACTCATAATCAACGAAGACGGCTCTGTATTCCATCTTCATGTTAAACCCGAATGGCTAGCCGACAAAGTCATTTTAGTAGGCGATCCCGGGAGAGTTGCCCTTGTAGCTTCGCACTTCGATCAAAAAGAATGCGAAGTTGAAAGTCGGGAGTTCAAAACGATCACAGGAACTTATAAAGGGAAACGCATCACTGTTGTTTCTACAGGTATCGGCTGTGATAACATCGATATTGTAATGAACGAGCTTGACGCTCTAGCCAACATCGACTTCAACACGCGTGAAGAGAAAGAAAACTTTCGTCAGTTGGAGCTTGTTCGCATCGGCACTTGTGGAGGGTTACAACCTAATACACCCGTTGGTACCTTCATTTGCTCACAAAAATCGGTCGGTTTCGACGGTCTACTCAACTTCTATGCCGGCCGAAACAGCGTTTGCGACTTAGCTTTCGAGCGGGCTCTTCTCAATCACATGGGATGGTCGGGCAACTTATGCGCTCCAGCTCCCTACGTGATCGATGCTAATGAAGAACTGATCAACCGCATCGCACAAACCGACATGGTGCGTGGAGTAACAATAGCAGCCGGAGGATTTTTCGGTCCTCAAGGCCGCGAGTTACGTATTCCCCTAGCCGATCCAAAGCAAAATGAAAAAATTGAGTCGTTCGAATACCAAGGCTATAAAATCACCAACTTCGAAATGGAAAGCTCCGCCTTGGCAGGATTAAGCCGTCTAATGGGACATAAAGCCACAACAGTTTGTATGGTAATCGCCAACCGTCTCATCAAGGAAGCCAACACAGGGTATAAAAACACCATCGACACCCTGATTCAAACCGTTCTTGATCGTATTTAAGTCCTATACCCATGTTACATCTTTAAGATGAGCAAAGATTCTGATATAAGCCGTTTATGCCCTTTCATTGTAAGCATAAACGGCTTTACTCTTTTAAAGTGAGGACAAGTCTTTTCTCCTTTTTAATCCTTCCTCATCACAACATGAAACGTCTCTTCGATAAGACTCCTAAAATTTCCCCGAAAATAACTATCTTTGCAAACAAATCATCAAACAGACTAGTCATGATCAATCAAGATACGATCTGCGCCATTGCAACTGCACAAGGAGGCGCTATTGGAACCATACGAGTATCAGGAATAAAGGCCATTGAAATAACCGACCGCATATTTACCCCTGCGAAAGCCGGAAAAACGCTCGCACAACAATCGCCATACACCCTTACTTTCGGTCGTATCATCAAAGATGAAGAGATCATCGATGAAGTACTCGTCAGCCTATTTCGCGCCCCTCACTCCTATACCGGAGAAGACAGTACAGAAATCACCTGTCACGGTTCGGCCTATATCCTACAACAAGTCATGCAGCTTCTGATAGCAAATGGATGTCGGATGGCTCAACCCGGTGAATACACCCAACGCGCCTTTCTAAATGGGAAAATGGATTTGAGTCAAGCCGAAGCAGTGGCCGATCTCATCGCCTCTTCCTCAGCCGCTACCCATCGTTTGGCTATGAGTCAGATGCGTGGAGGGTTCTCGAAAGAGCTCGCAGACCTTCGAAGCAAACTCCTCAACTTCACCTCCATGATTGAGCTCGAACTCGATTTCAGTGAGGAAGATGTCGAATTTGCCGATCGCTCAGCCCTCGGACTATTAGCACACGATATCGAGAAAGTCATCGCTCGCTTAGTAGATTCCTTCAGCGTTGGTAACGCCATCAAAAATGGTGTGCCTGTGGCCATCATTGGAGAAACAAATGCCGGCAAATCGACCTTGCTCAATGCTTTACTCAATGAAGAAAAAGCGATTGTCAGCGATATTCACGGTACCACTCGCGATGTGATTGAAGATACCGTCAATATTGGGGGGATCACCTTCCGATTCATCGACACTGCAGGTATCCGCGAAACAACCGACACGATTGAAAGCCTCGGGATAGAACGCACTTTCCAGAAACTCGACCAAGCGGAAATTGTCTTATGGATGATCGACTCAACCGATGCCACTGCACAAATAGAGCAACTCTCGTCACAGATTCTTCCACGCTGCAAAGACAAGCATGTCATCTTTGTTTTCAACAAAACAGATTTGATCGACGAGACTCAACGCAAACAACTCGACCTCCTTTTAGCCTCATCAGTCTATCCTCTATTCCCCAAAGATCAGACCGATGCCGCATTTATTTCTGCCAAACAACGCGTACAAACAGAAGAGTTACAACAACAACTCGTTTCAGCCGCTCATTTACCATCCATCACGCAAAACGATATCATCGTGACTAATGTTCGTCATTACGAGGCTCTGACTAAAGCCTTAGATGCCATACAGCGCGTTCAAAACGGATTGACACAACAAATCTCGGGCGACTTCCTCAGTCAAGATATTCGCGAATGTATTTTCCATCTGAGCGATATTGCAGGAGAAGTGACAAACGACATGGTATTGCAAAATATATTCCACCATTTCTGCATCGGAAAATAACAGTCTATAAACAAACAAATATATAATCGTGTAGGAAATGAGGGATTAATTCCCTCATTGTCTTCACACACCACCACGCATGGGAGTGTAATTTAAACTCTGTCTGGTTTCTATTTCATTAAAATCTCAACAAATATAATTTTTGGTATAGGCGTTTAGATCGCTGTAATATTTAGAGAAATAGCTACATTTGTAGTATGGAAAAACGAGAAAGGTTTGAAGGTGTGAATTCGATAAAGTTCAATAGATATTTTCAAAGTGACGAAGATTGTTTTCGTTACTTATCTGAGACTAAATGGAATCCTGAGAGATGAAGGAGAATGGAGAATAATAAAAAAAGCACTTTGCTATAAGGCTCAATATCGTATGACAGATGATAAGATTCTAATTCCATATATAAGAATAAAAATACCTATCTCTTGTTTAACAAGGATTATTATTGGTCCATGTGCAAATTCGAGTGGTGTCGTTGAAAGGATAAAACAATTAGCAGAGATGAAAATAACCCATCCTATTGAAGTGTCATTATCACAAATACCATATCGTAATAGGTTATAAGAAAAATCGATGTTTGTACCATATTACAATAATTTATTTTTTAGATAAAACAGATAACAATAGGATATAATTTATAAAGCAATGGATATAGATTTTGAGTCATACATACGAAGTAGCGAGCCTGACAAACAGGCTAAAGCCACTGCTTGGAAAACAGCTATTGGCTTGCAAGCTGTTGATGGTCTTCAAACGTCAGACTATCTTAAAGATACTGCCGTAAAGCACATCGAGGGTGATATTAGCATTGAGGAGGTGAAGATGCTTATCAATAGCTATTATCAGTCGAAGACCATGCGTACTGCTACCGATGACGATACAGAAGAAGCAGATAAGGTATCAGCCAACATTGCTCGTATTCTAAACGAACAGTCGTTTGCTTTTTCTGTAACAGGCTTCACCTCTATTCATCGTCGTCTGTTTGAAGATGTATTCAAGTTTGCCGGTAAGATTCGAGACTACGACATTACAAAGAAAGAATGGATACTTCGTGGCGACACTGTGCTTTATGTGAATTCAGAAGACTTGCGCATGGCATTGGAATATGATTTGGAACAAGAAAAATCATTCTCATATAAGAATCTATCCATTAGCGAAGTTGTGGCTCATATTGCTAAATTCGTTTCGGGGATTTGGCAGATACATCCTTTTGGCGAGGGAAATACTCGCACAACTGCCGTTTTTACGATTAAGTATTTGCGGAGCATCGGCTTTGACGTAAACAACGACTTGTTTGCACAACACTCTTGGTATTTCCGCAATGCATTAGTTCGCGCAAACTATCGCAATGTGCGTAAAGGCATTGAACCTGATATGGGCTATCTTATTCGATTCTTTGAAAACCTGATGATGAATACCACTCATGAACTTAAAAATAGGTTTATGATAATAGATGCGCCAACAGAACTAGCTGAAAACCGAACAAGTACCGAACAAGTACCGAACAAGTCAACCACAGAAACCGAACAAGCTAATAACATAATAGGCACTGATAATAAAAATGTATTGGCATTGATTAAAGTTATTGGTAAAAAATCCTTGTCAGTCAAGGAAATGCTTGATGCTATTGGGCTTAAACACCGACCAACATTTATAGAAAACTATCTAAAGCTTGCATTAAGTAATGGTTTTGTGAGAATGCTATATCCGGAATCACCAAAGCACCCACGACAGAAATATTTGCTCACAGTGAAAGGGTTAGCTATTTACAACTCAAAATAAAGACACTATAAAAGTTAGTATAAATTCATCATAACACTATATCTGCATGAAATTACAAAGAATAACAATAAAAAATTTCAGAGGGTTAAAAGGAGATATCTGTAACCGACCTCAAAAAAGCCCTTTCGTTCTACTCTGATTCGGGTGGTAAAGGTGATCCGACACTACAACAAGATCAAGCGGTAGAGATTATGCTCGAAAAATTAGAGATAATCTCACAGATGTTTCACGGATTTGAATACGAGAATTATTTTGTAGCCGACACGTCGGGCAAACTCTCATGGATATTGCGTGCCGAAGATTTCATTTTGGATGTCGAGGATGGCAAGAAACGTTTCGTAAATGAAGTCACAGCACTTGGAAAAGCTTTTGCCATAGCCATTCCGCACGACAAGGCAATGGATGTAAAGGATGAAGTTTCATTCTTCCAAGCAGTGAAAGCACGACTATGTAAGTTCGACTCCACAGGCGATGGACGAATCGATGAAGAGATTGAAACTACCATCCGTCAAGTTATCGACCAAGCATTGGTTTCCGAGAAGGTGATTGACATCTTTGATGCTGCCGGAATTAAGAAACCTGATATTTCGATTCTATCTGAAGAGTTTTTAATGGAACTCAAAGGAATGGAGCATAAAAATATAGCGTTGGAGGTTTTGCGTAAGTTGTTGAGCGACGAGATAAAGGTGCGAGCTAAACGCAACTGTAATATGCAAATATATATTCGGCGTTTTTCGGAAAAATTGAATCAACAGTTTTATTCATGCCTCTTCAAAGCCTCATTCAAAGTTTATCCTTACGAGTTTGTCGTTTTAAAACAATACTCTTATCTTCGTATTGTATATGGGAGTATTCTTATTCCCAAACGCCAAAGGCGTGGTATAAAGCGAAAGATCGGTATACGTATCCTATCAATTATGGGTAATCAAAAACATGATATACCGGCTTATTCTATCTCTTAACTATGCTATGCATTTGCCAAATGAGCCTAATAAATTAACAAGAAATTAAGAAGATTTTCTAATTCTTTCCAATGTTTGAAAGATTGGAAAGATTAAGGAGATTAACAAGATTAACAAGATTAACAAGAATCATTATAAACCAGTTCAAACTAACATTCACTTTAGAATTTATGACATCCACTAAAATACTTCTGATCTATCTTTCGGCAATAACTTTGGTTACATTTTTCGTCTATGGCATAGACAAATACAAAGCGAGGAAAAGCAAATGGCGCATCCCGGAATCGACCCTCCTATGGATAGCTGTATTGGGCGGATCTGTTGGAGCATTAGTGGCCATGAAGGTTTGGCATCATAAGACGCTGCACCGAAAATTTAAATATGGAGTACCTGCTATTCTAATCATTCAAATCGTTTTCGCTCTTTTGATCTCTATGAATTAAAGCGTGATTTCTACTTCACACCAGAACAAATAAATACGATTTATCCCACACATCCCACACTAAAAACGCCCGAAAGTGTTTGTTCATGATGGTTTAGGCCGAGTGTGGGATAGCTTAAAAGAACGATTATCCCACACTAAATGGAGGTTATCCCACACTATCCCACACTATTCCACACGATCTCACACGATCCGATCAATTGACTTTCCAAAAATACCGGTTGGTCAATCATCAATGAAACAGTGCAACAAAATAAACTGCCAACGCCACCAATCGCTACCGAACTGAAAGTTGTTGCCATCAAACCGCCAGTTGTTGCTGACCAGCCAAGATTTCTTGAGCCTTCGAACGTGGGCTCTTCAGCCCTCGTTCGAGGGCTCATGGGTTTTCGTTCGAGGGCCGAAGAGCCCTGCTTCGAGGGCTCAAGAAATGAAGTGTTCGCAACAGTAAACCCAATCGCCATAATACATAAAAGGACCAAGAGTTCCTGTTAACGGCAAGGTCAAAACGAAATAACCTGATGTAAGATTGTGACTCACCCTGCAAAATCAGCCAAAATGAGATGTGGTAAGATCAATGAAGCACGATACAATCAATGAAGCACGATAAGATCAAAGGTGTAAGATAGTGTGGGATACCCCCCATTTAGTGTGGGATAAACGGTTCCAAAGGCTATCCCACACTTGACCTAAACCACCATAAACAAACACTTTCGCGCATTTTCAGTGTGGGTAGTGTGGGATAAAACACATTTATTTATTCTATGTAGAGGAAGAGGGATGATCTTGCTGAGCCGAAGTCACGCCCAACGACGGATTTAAACGTTCCTTGAGCTTCGTATTTCTTTTCAGCACCGACAGATTACGAATAGCGAACCCTAAAGCTTTAGAACTCCCGATGAGCACACAAATCTTCTTGGCACGAGTGATCCCCGTATAAATGAGGTTTCGCTGAAGCATCACATAATGGCTCATCAGCACAGGCATAACCACGATGGGATATTCCGATCCCTGCGACTTATGGATCGTGGTCGCATAAGCCAAGACGAGTTCATCCAACTCCGAGACCTCATACTCCACCAGTTTATCGTCAAAACGAGCCATCAATGTACGTTCCTCCAAGTCGACCTCTTCAACATACCCCAAGTCGCCATTGAACACCTCTTTCTCATAATTATTACGAACCTGCATCACCCGATCACCTTTTCGAAACGAATATCCTCCACGATTCAATCCCGTTTTAATGGGGTTTAAAGCCTCTTGTAAGGCCAAGTTCAAGCTGGATGCTCCCACATGACCTCGTTGCATGGGAGTAAGTACCTGTATCTTACTACTCGGGAGATGATAGGCTTGAGGCAAACGTTCTTTAACCAACCGGACGATATTCTCCGCCACCTGCACTTGATCCTCCATCTTAATAAAGAAGAAGTCCGTCTCTTTGCCATTACTCGTATCCGGGAATCTTCCGTTATTGATGGCGTGGGCACTCATCACAATACGACTCGATTGCGCTTGCCGGAAGATTCGGGTCAGCCGTACGACGGGAATTTGTTGCGAATCGATGATATCACGAAGCACATTCCCCGCCCCCACACTCGGCAACTGATCGATATCACCCACCAAGATCAGGCGCATATCGGTCGGAATAGCTTTCATCAAGTTATTCATCAAGATTAAATCGATCATCGAACACTCATCCACAATGAGCACATCTCCCTCCAAAGGATTCTCGTCGTTGCGCTTATAACCATCCATCGGATTGAACTCCAGCAGTCGATGAATGGTTTTTGCTTCCATGCCGGTAGCTTCACTCATGCGCTTTGCGGCTCGTCCCGTAGGAGCAGCCAGCAAGATGGACAGCCCGGCCGTTTTTAGCGTCGCAATGATGCCTTGCGTGGTGGTTGTCTTTCCGGTACCCGGTCCACCGGTCAGCACCATGACTTTCGACTCTACCGCTTGCTGTATAGCCGCAATCTGTATCTCGTCGTATTCCATGCCGGTGACTTTCGAAACCCCTTCAAGATCGAACGACAGACGATCGTTACGTTTCTCCTTAGCGTCCAACAACGCCCGCAGTCGGTTGGCCGTTCCACATTCCGCATAATAAAAAGGAGGCAGATAAATGGCTTCTCCGTCAAGAATCAGATCGTTAGCCCCAATCATCTGGTTCATCGCCTCACTCACCGATGATTCGTCGGCTTCAAGCAACTCCTTGGCAGACGTGAGCAACTGTTCCTCATCGGCATAGACATGTCCGTCATTCGAGAGCTGGCTCAACGTATAGAAGATGCCACTTCGACAGCGCCGTAAGTCATTCTTCTCGTATCCCATTTTAGCCGCAATGCCATCAGCCGTCTTGAACCCAATCCCCCAAATGTCGTCGGCCAAGCGATAAGGATTCTCCTTAACCTTGTCGATGCTATGTTTCCCATATTGCCGATAAATCTTCGCCGCATAAGCCGTGCTCACCCCGTAGCCTTGCAAAAACAACATGACATTCTTAATATCTTTCTGTTTCTCCCAACTCTCTCGGATCTTCTCAACCCGCTTCTGTCCGATACCGGACACTTCATGCAACCGATCGATATCGTTCTCAATGACCTCAATGGTTTCGAGTCCGAACTTTGCCACAATGAGTCGCGCATATTTAGGTCCGATACCTTTCACCAAACCACTCCCCAGATATTTTTCGATCCCATAGATCGTCGCCGGCATCACCTCCTCCCAAGAGTCGACCACAAACTGACTGCCATATTTCTTATCCACTTTCCAATCGCCTTCGCAAAGCAAAACACTCCCAACAGGTACATCGAGTAAATGCCCCACAATAGTCACCAGATCCTTATAACCTTTGACATTAACCTTTAGGATGGAATACCCGTTTTCGGCATTCTGATAAGTAATATGTTCGATGACACAACGAAGTTTTACCATGGTCGTACAATTCTAAAATAGAGATAAAATAGACTACCCATTCGATAACGGAACTAGTAGATACAGACAAAAGTATAAATTTTAGATCGAACACAGAATAAGGAGTTGTTTATTTACAACATTATAAAAGTATTTTGCAAAAAACTCACTCCGAGATAACCATCGTTATTTTAAGTATTATATTTGTAAGTCACCATAAAAAAGATTCGATAGAGTCATTCCCGATCGACTATGCAAAAACAAACGTACTAAATTCAACCTTAATATGTCAACTGTATATAGACGAAAAATCAACAAGCGTTTTTGGGGTATTTTCTTTGTTATAATATCCAGTATTTCCTTGACAGCCAGCTTCTACTTTTCGGTACAACCGACTTTCCTATTAAATCTTCTGCCCTTACTTTTGCTTTATTATAATTACAGTAAAGAAAGATATTACATTCAAGAAAATGGAACATTAAAAATAACGACTATTTGGCGTTCAAGAGTCATCCTATCAGGTATTTCAAAAGTCACTTATCGTCCGAATCATTGGACTGATCAAAAGATAAAGATCGACTATGCACAAGGATTCACACTGATTAATCCTGAACATCCCGAGCTTTTCATTTCCGATTTAAAAACCGTAAATAAAGAATTAATCGTTATAAAGAATCCATAAACAGGCCAAAAACAGGTTTGTGTCAATGGTTCTTTGTCCTCTGGCATTTTTTCTATAACTTGCTGCGATTTTTCAATGAGGTTGGTTGAGAGCAGATAAAAAGCGACCAACTCATTGACAAGTCATTAACAACTCCCAATAAAATCAAACACAACATGAAAAGCAACATGAAAAACGCACTCTGCTTTATCTTACTCAGCCTGCTTTGTCTAAGCGTCAAAGCACAATATCACGGAAAGGTTTTCGTCGATAGCAACCAAAATGGTCTTTACGATGTTGGAGAGAAAACATTAAAAGAGGTCCTAGTGTCGGATGGATTAAATGTCACGACCACTTCAAGTCAAGGAGAATATCTCCTAACAGGACATGCGAAAGAAAAGTTTATATTCATCACTACGCCATCCGGATATAAAACGAACAATGCTTATTACAAACGAATACAGCCCAGCGTTAACCAATACGACTTTGGAGTTCTACCTTGTAATGGAGCCGTTGAAAAAGATGGAACTCATCGGTTTATCCACCTTTCAGACACAGAAATTAGAGAAACAAGTGGACACGACGATTGGGTTTCTAATTTACGTGATTACGCCACAAACGAAAAAATGGCTTTTATTATCCACACCGGAGACATTTGTTATGTACCCGGATTAGAAAGTCACATCAAATTAATGAATACCGCCAACATGAATACACCGGTGTTCTATTGCCTCGGTAATCACGATTTGGTAGAAGGCCCTTCAGGCGAAGATCTTTTCGAGAAACTTTACGGGCCGACGTATTACTCATTCGAGGTTGGCAACATTCATTATATTGTCACTCCAATGCCTAATGGAGATCATAAGCCATCATATACTACTGAAGATATCTATCGCTGGCTAAAAAATGATTTAAGTAAAATAGGGCACAATAAGTCGATTGTTATGTTCAATCATGGCATTCTTGATCAAACAGACTTATTCCACTTCGGTATCAACTCAACAGATTATATTGATCTCAAAAAGCACCATTTGAAAGCTTGGTTATATGGACATTGGCATATCAACCATATCCTCAAACATGCAGAGTCAGGGATATATAGCATTTGCACTTCAACTCCTATAAGAGGGGGCATTGATCATGCCTCTTCCGCTTTTAGAGTGATAAAAATGGATGGAAAAGGTGATCTGAATTCAGAATTACGTTATACATATCTCGATAAATCGATTCAAATAGCCTCCATAGCCAACCTCCACTCACCGGTCTTGCCAACTCATAAAATCCCCTTATCTGTCAACACCTACTCTACGGTCAGTCCGACTACAAAGGTGAGCTACACCTGCTATTATCATGACCGGCCATTGTTTAAGGATCGATTAATGAAACAGCAAACCGATTTCAATTGGTATGCCGATTTTAGTTTACCTCTTAAATATAAAGGAAAGTCCATCACCCTATCTGTCACCGCACATTTCAACAATGGTGAGAAAGCAAAAGCAACCGAATCTTTCATCTATCAGCCGACCATCGAAGAGAAAATACAAACTGACCGCCCGTCGACCAATCTATTGGCTTCTCCAACGCATGTCAGTCTAAATAACGAGACCCTATCTCCTCCACTAAAACTCTGCTGGGTGAATAATGTCGGCTCCAATATCTACATGACTTCGCCATTAATCTACAAAGACAGAATATATGTTGCCTCAATAGACGAGAACAACAGTGGAAAGGCTGCCGTTATTTGCCTTGATGCCGCTACAGGAAAGATGGTATGGAAACACCCAACAAAAGGATCGATCAAAAACAACATCGCGTTATCGGCTGAGACGGTTTTGGCACAAGACATTTATGGCAACCTTTATGCGATGAATGCTAAAGACGGAAAATTAAAATGGGAGAAAAAGCTACATCTAAATGCCGTTCCGGCACTCAACGACGGGTTAATAGCAACCGATCATGTTGTGTATGCCGGAACCGGTCAAGGATTATGTGCAATCAATATTGATCGTGGTGAAACACTATGGACAAACCAGTCATGGAATCAGGGAGAAGGATGTACCGCCACCTTATCTCTAAACAATAACGTTTTGATTGGACATGCTCATTGGGGCGCTCTTTATGCCAATAATGCCACCAACGGTGAGCTGTTGTGGAAGCATTCTGAAAACGGACTCCGCCATCGTTCATCGTCAGCAGCCATGTTGGGATCAGTAATGTATATCCTCTCTGATCAATCGCTATTTATTATCGAATCGGCAACCGGAAACATTTTAGTCCGAAAACCATTAGGCTATAATGTCAACGTGACCTCTACCCCCTTGATCACCGACAAAGAGATCATCTTTGGCACTGCAGACAGAGGGTTAATGGCATTAGATAAAGAGACATTGACGGAAAAATGGAACTTTAAAACTCGTCCAGCCATGATTTATTCGGCACCATATGTACGCAACCCGGCCTCAACAATCGAGACGAGCCCCATACTCTGTGGAACAACAGTCTATATCGCCTCATCAGACGGATACCTTTATGGGCTCGAGCAGTCGACAGGGCGGTTACTTTGGCAATACAACACCGGTTCTCCGTGCTTCTCAACCCTCTCAACATCGGGCAATGCTCTCTTTGCTGCCGACTTTTCCGGAAATGTTTACGCATTCACCCCATCTGTTTCACACTAAATAAAGACATCATGAAAAATAAATTGACCTTACTGATTCTCCTTTTTGTCTCCGCACACCTAGTCGGCTTTACGACCATCCACAAGAATCCACGTAAATGGCGTCTGGTCTGGCAAGAAGAGTTCAACGGAAACAAACTCGATACGACAATATGGTCGCGCATCCCACGTGGAGGTGCAGACTGGAACAATTATATGGCTCTCCACGAAGAACTCGTTGAAGTCAAAGATGGCTGCGTCATCTTGAAAGCAGTCAAAAACGAATCACATCCTGAAGATACAGCAACCTATTTAACAGGAGGCATCTGGACTGTAAATAAAAAAGGATTTCAGAATGGACGGATCGAGATACGTGCTAAATTCAATAGCGCTCAAGGTTATTGGCCAGCTATTTGGATGGTCCCGGCTCCTATTCCTTATCCGTATGGAGGAGAGATTGACATCATGGAACACCTCAATCACGACCCTCATGTCTACCAAACAGCACATAGCCATTACACTATAAATCTGAAGAAAGAGGAACCCAAACGTTTCACCACGGCTACCATCGATCCGGAAGCATACAATACCTATGCCGTAGAACTCTACAACGACAGCATCGTATACTATACCAATGGACAGCGCACGCTCTGTTATCCGAAAGTGAACAACGGAAAAGATGGCCAGTTTCCTTTTGCATACGATCCGTTTTATCTCTATCTCGACTCACAGCTAGGTGGAAGTTGGGTCGGTCCTGTCGATGCCAAACAATTGCCGGTAGAGATGACTATCGATTGGGTAAGATTTTATCAGAAGGAATAGGCGATCCATAAAAAAAGATTATATTTGCATTCAAGAAGAATAACGATATATTACTTATTGAGCAACTCCATCCCTCATTAAAGCAATCCAAATCACTAAAAAAAGAAGTTTATGGCATCCAACTGTAGTCATTGTAATCTAAGAGCCAAATACGATAAAAATCCCCAATCACTTCTGGGACGATTTTGGCGTTGGCATATCAACTTTTGTCCGGGGTTCAAGGCTTACTTCACCGCACTCTCACCCGAGGAGCAGCAGCAGTTGAGAGCACAGTATCACTTCAAGAAATATTAATATGAATCCATTAGAAACAACAAGACTTTTGCTTCGTCCAATAACCGAAACAGATGCGTCTGAGATCTATGAATATAGTCATAATCCCAATGTCGGCATTCATGCCGGTTGGAAGGCTCACGAGAGTATAGAAGAGACGAAAGAGATTATGAATCAACTCTTCATCGGTCAAGATCATATCTTTGGAATTGTTTTGAAAGAAAACAACAAACTCATTGGAACCGTAGGTTTACTAAAAGATCCTCATCGCTCGAATCCTAGAGTCATGATGTTAGGCTACGCCATGTCCGAAGAACAATGGGGAAAAGGTCTAATGACCGAAGCAGCACGTGCTATAGTCGACTATAGTTTTAGAGAAGTACCAATAGACCTGCTGACTTGTACCTGCTACCCTACCAACCATCGTTCGTATCGAGTGATCGAGAAGTGCGGGTTTCGCCATGAAGGATGCCTTAGACAATGTGAAATGAGATTTGATGGAGCGATTATGGATATGGAATGTTTCTCCATCTCTCGCGAGGAATATGAAAAATCGGTCTGATTGAACAAATCGGCTTCTTTTTCTATTGTTGTATAGATAGACCCTAAAGAGGCGTTTCTATAACGACTGAAATTAGGGCTATCAATCATTAATCCGGGGTTAATTTAGAAGAAGTTAGATCCCACAAACCACTAAACACATGATTAGATTAAATGTTTTTATTCAAGCGAATGAAGGTCAACGTGCTGAATTGCTCAGTATTATTAAAGAACTCGTTGCAAAGTCATTGACCGATAAAGGATGTATTGCTTATGACGTATTCGAAAGTTCTACTCGTCCTGAGGTTCTCATGATCTGCGAAACATGGACCGATGAAGCATCTCTAGCCGAACACGAGAAAGCAGAACACTTCCTAACGTTAGTTCCGAAGATGGGTGCATTGAGTAAAACCAAAATCGAGAAGTTCGCGTTTTAAAGAAAGAACATAAATATCCCCCACTCCAGAGACCAAACTAAAAACGTTGAGTTCCGGAGTGGGGGATATTTTTATAGGATAAAGATCACCAATATGCTTAGCGACGGATGCTTTGAATCAATTCTTCAACAGTGACCAGATTCTGTTCACCAGTCTCCATATTCTTCAACATCGCCTTACCTTCGTTCATCTCATTCTCACCGACAATTGCCACAAATGGGATATTCTTTGCATTGGCATAGCTCATCTGCTTTTTCATCTTCGACGAATCGGGGAAGATCTCAGCACAAATACCTGCGGCACGTACTTCGGTCAACATGCCCATAGAAAAGGCCGCTTCTCGATCGCCAAAGTTGACGAACATCAGTTCTGTACCGTTCACCGCCTCTTTCGGATAAAGATCGAGTTGGTTGAGTACATCGAAAATACGATCGGCACCAAAAGAGATACCCACGCCCGATACCCCGGACATTCCAAACACACCGGTCAAATTGTCGTAACGACCACCGCCGGTAATGCTTCCAATCTGTACGTCGAGCGCTTTCACCTCAAAGATGGCTCCGGTATAATAGTTCAATCCTCTAGCCAAAGTCAAGTCTAACTCAATCTCATTCTTCAAGCCCATACGTTCGAGAGCTGTAAGAATAAATTCGCTCTCCTCTACCCCTTTCAAGCCAGTCTCGCTAGCTGATAAGACCTCTTTCAACGTCGCTAGTTTCTCAGCATTCGTTCCGCTCAGCAAGATGATCGGTTGTAATTTGGCTACAGCCTCATCACTGATCCCTTTCTCACGAAGTTCGGTATTAACATTTTCCAGACCAATCTTGTCTAGCTTATCGATCGCTACGGTGATATCAACAATCTTATCCGCTTCGCCAATAATCTCAGCAATACCGGTTAAGATCTTACGATTATTAATCTTAATGCAAACACGAATACCGAAACGACTAAACACCGTGTCGACAATCTGCATCAATTCCACTTCATTAAGCAACGAGTCACTTCCAACCACATCAGCATCACACTGATAGAACTCGCGATAACGTCCTTTTTGAGGACGATCGGCACGCCAAACCGGCTGAATCTGATAACGTTTGAAAGGGAAAGTAATCTCATCGCGATGCATCACCACATAACGAGCAAAAGGTACGGTTAAGTCATAACGCAACCCCTTCTCACAAAACTTACTCGCAAGTTTCACGGCATTACGGCTCAACAACTCTTCATCGGTTATACCCGAAAAATAGTCGCCTGAGTTTTGAATCTTAAACAAAAGTTTATCGCCTTCATCACCATACTTTCCCATAAGGGTTGAAAGCATCTCCATAGATGGAGTTTCGATCTGTTGGAATCCGTACAAATGGTAAACGTCACGAATGGTATTGAATATATAGTTACGTTTCGCCATCTCTACCGGCGAAAAATCCCGTGTGCCTTTGGGTATGCTTGGTTTTGCTGCCATAAGATTATTCTTTTATTAGTTCAGGGTGCAAAGTTACTGAAAATTCTCAGCTTCTGAACCGTTCCGACGACTTTTCGAAAGAGATCGGCCGATAAAAAAAGCAATTATAGTCAATTACAAAAGCGTTTATCAATAAGTCAGACCACTTTTCAACGTGGTAAGCCATGTCGGCAAACTTCCCAAACGATGTACCAGTTGTGCCTCAAACAAAGACTCCGGTTGCACTTTAACCCCGTGACTTTCATCAACAGTCACTTGCGACGGATCGAACTGAGTATCCACCCCATGTAGACCGATAAATAACGGCAAGACAAAACCTTTATAACGAGTTCCCCATAAATCGGTTACTGCAGCTTTACTGGCATTCTGCTTATAGTTCCAAAACACTAAATCGGCTAAGTGGAAAGGTGTATTTTTGACATCACCACCAACACCCTCACGAAAATATCCACCTTCGGAAGCATCGAACAATGTAGCTCTGGGTTGAGAAGCATGCATCTCGAAACAAGTATTCGACTTCATCTTCACCCGCCATACCACTGTCCCCATAGCCGGTTTCGAAACACCAACCGAATGCCATTGGCCGGCCTTATCTTCGATAGCTCCTAAAAACACGCGACTCGAGCCTTGAGAGCGAATAGCCGCATGCCCTTGATTCCCTTCGATCGTTACACTATAAACCGAAACATTGGCTGAATTGATCACCGACATGGCTTCACTAACATCGACAAATCGACAGCGACGCAACCAGGAGTTGACATTATTCTTAATATTTATCGGTTTATAGCCGCCATCGTGTAACCAACTTTGATGATGAACAAACGATTCATGGAAGTTTCCAACAAATGCAATATCTTCCACCCCATTCTCTTGGGCATACAATAACTTCGTGATGTTCCACTTATATTTACTTTCAACAGCATGCATGATCGGTTCTTTAAAAGTCACCGTGTTGCCGCTGATCGCTACAATCTGATGAATATCTCTAACCTGTACTCCTGCAATGATCTCGGTCAACGACGGATCGACAGGATACGGACTAAGTTCTTTGGCCACTAACTCCGGATTATTGTCCGATAGGGATAAAATGACCCATTGTCCCACTTTCAAGTTGCCGACGGTAGCCAATTGTACCGAGAAACTACCGCGAGGAGCATCGGCCGTCACGTCGCTCACATTCCCACTAGTATATCCCCCATCGAACAGAATCATCGACGGTGAAGCCCACATCTGTGTCAGATCTTTCGGTGGAATAGGCGTTTTCATAAACAACTCTGTTCCTCCCGCTCCTGAGCCTGCGCCACGAATGATGATGCGACTTTTAGTAATCCGAATCGATTCGTCCGGGTCTCCCTCACTCTGAAGAATAAATCGTCCTGCCGGGAAGTAAATGATACCGGAGCCATTGGCTTCTGCCGCCGCAATCGCATCAATTAGGGCTTGACGATCGGATAAGCCGTCGTTCGGAATCGCTCCGTAAGCCGTAACATCAAAAAGTGGATACGTCACGTCGGGTACAGCAGTCTCTGCA
The DNA here is from genome assembly GCF_058683585.1 of Bacteroides sp. QWL-09. Classification (NCBI taxonomy): domain Bacteria; kingdom Pseudomonadati; phylum Bacteroidota; class Bacteroidia; order Bacteroidales; family Bacteroidaceae; genus Bacteroides; species Bacteroides sp. QWL-09. The sequence goes on from NZ_CM178748.1 coordinate 1,778,097, forward strand.
TGGTGATAACCTGCAAATGAAAAGTCCAATAGTCGCGAATCTGTTTTTCCATTCTGTCTATCGGCTAGATATTCTTGCCACACTAGGGGATTCTGAGAGGTGTCGGTACGGGTGTTGTTCAACGTTGACTCATCGAGTTGCGAAATAAAATCTTTATTAGATGAGCAACCACTCATAAAGGAGAGGCCGATTAAGCCCCAAAGTAAAAATTTCTTTTGTGTTTCCATATTTATTTAGATTATAAAAATTGTATGTTACAAAAGTATACGAGTAGCGGAATATCCATCAGATGAAATCATACAGAAAAAGGACAAATTTATACAAAGCCCATTTTATATTCAGGAGATCTTTTTGTATTTTTGTGTATCAATTCATCAAAAAACGACCAACTTTTATGGGCACACGAACCGTCAGAATCCTCTTTCTTCTTTTTTGTCTACTAGAATCGACCGTGAACCTCTCGGCTCATTCAGCCTTTTACACCAAAGGCGTCTCCTTCGAGTTAGCCCAATGGCGCAAACAGACCATTAAGAATTTAAAATATGATCTTTCATTTTCCATACCCGAACAAAAAAGCCTTCCGGTCGACGGAAAAGTGACGATCTGTTTCACACTAACAGAACCGGAAGAAATCATCATTGACTTTCGTGAAAGTGCCGACAAAATGAAACAAGTTAGAGTCAACGGAAAAGTAGCTCCCTATCGTTTTGAGAACGAACATCTCATCTTGTCAAAGTCGACCGTAGCAAAAGGAGCAAATACCATTGCGATTGACTTTATAGCGGGCAACCAATCGCTTAATCGCAATGAAGATTTTCTGTATACCCTTCTGGTACCCGATCGTGCGAGAACGCTCTTTCCTTGTTTCGACCAGCCGAACCTAAAAGCCAAGTTTATCTTGAAGCTAGAAGTTCCGGAGAGCTGGAAGGCCGTTTCAAACACCGCTCAAACTCACGAGAAAATCTTAGAGAATCATCGAAAGAAGATTACTTTCGGCACCACCGAACCCCTCAGCACCTACCTTTTTTCGTTTGTTGCCGGGAAACTCGAACGTCGCGAATATCGCGAAGGCCAACAAAGCATCGCGGCTTATTATCGGGAGACCGACCCGAAAAAAGTGGCACAGCTAGACACGATCTTCAAACAAGTCATGGCTTCCTTGCGGTGGTTGGAAAACTATACCGGCATCGACTATCCCTTTGCCAAATACGACTTTATTATTCTTCCGGGATTTCAATATGGAGGTATGGAGCACACCGGTGCCACGCTTTATAACGACAATCAGATGTTTTTAAGTGAACATCCGACTCCGGATGAAGAACTCCGACGTACCTTGCTGATCGCCCATGAAACTGCACATATGTGGTTTGGCGATTTCGTCACGATGGATTGGTTTAATGATGTCTGGACCAAAGAGGTGTTCGCCAACTATTTTGCCGCTTGTATCACCGAACCCTTATTCCCAACCATCAATCATGAGTTAAACCGTTTGCGTACGTTCAATGCAGCCGCTTTATCGGAAGACCGTACCTTAGGAACAACCGCCATTCGGCAACCCTTAGACAATCTTAATCAGGCCGGACTCATCTATGGGCAGATCATTTATAACAAGGCACCGATCATGATGGCCAAGCTGGTCGAGCTCATGGGAAAGGAAGCCTTTAAAGCAGGGATTAGAGAATATCTTAAGACGTATGCTTACAGCAATGCCACATGGGATCAGCTGATTGATATCCTCGACCGTAAAACGCCAGAGGATCTGACGGCCTTTAGCGAAGTTTGGGTCAACCGAAAAGGGATGCCGACGCTCACGTTCAAAACCCAAGACGGACAATTGATCCTCACACAACACGACCGGTATCATCGGGGATTGATCTGGCCACAAACGTTTCAGGTCACGCTCTGTGGCGATCAAGAACGTACCGTAGAGGTACAGATCAAGAGCACCGAGACTCGATTGCCTTTGCCATTCGACGTCGATCATCTCATCGTGAACAGCGATGGACGTGGATATGGATTAATGATCCCGGATCAGCACAGCTTAGATTGGGTAGTCGACCATTGGACCTCGTTACCGAGTGAGACTAACCGACAAGCACAATTGATGTTGTTGTATGAAAACTATCTGAATAAGACTCTTTCAAATCGTGATCTGCTCAAAGCGTTGTATAAAGGGTTACTTCTTGAAAAGAACGCATTAATTGCATCGACCATTGTTCAACTATTCCCCTTACCATTGGAAGAGCTCGACAAAGATCAACGGGTGAAAGCTGAGGAAGAATTAATGATGCTTGCCGAGTCTCATCCTATTCCATCGTGTCAAACGCAATTGCTGCGTATGCTTACAGCCACGCATATCTCGGACAATGTGAGCCGACAATTGTACACCTTATGGAAAAATCAGAATGACAAACGTCTCAACGAGCAAGATTATATGACCTTATCTTATGAGCTTGCTTTAAGAATGCCCGATCAACAAGATGAAATAATCAGCACCCAACGAGCACGACTCACCAATCCCGATCGTTTACGTCAGTTCGATTACATCCGTCGGGCCATCCAAGCCGATCGCGCACAACAAGACGAACTCTTTTTATCCTTGATGAAGGCTGAAAACCGACGTATCGAACCGTGGACGGCTTCACTCTTATATTATTTAAACCATCCTTTACGTCAGGCACAAGCGGTGCACTATATCCAACAAGGTCTGAACGTTTTGGAAGAAGTGCAACGAACCGGCGACATCTTCTTCCCACGCAATTGGGTCAGTGCTTTACTTAGAGGCCATCGTACACCGGAAGCTTATTCGGCAGTTAAAACATTCTTAGAGACTCACCCTAACTACCCTCAACTTTTAAAGAATAAGATTTTACAAGCCAGCTATTTGCTGTATCGCGATTTTAGTACCACGCAGTGATCAATTGATCAGGATTGTATATCTACTAAGCCACAATTCAGCGACCGTCTTTGAATGGTCGATCTAATGGTTATCAGACTATTCAAGTGGTATCGGACAACCGGACTCTTATGGACTCCTTCTCCTAGAGTTGTCTTTTTGAAATTTATCTGCAACGTGCCATCAAACAAGCACTAATTTACTGATTATCAAATTCGAACAAGTGTGGCAGATCGGTGGCAGATGAGGTGGCAGATCGTCGATCTGCCACCTCATGACGATGAATTATTCCGACAACCACAAAGGGTCGATCCGACTCGTTCAAAGGCAACTTTTCTGCGTTCAAGGCAAACCTAAGAGTTTCAAGGCTTGCCACTTCAGTTTCCTCTTTTGGAAATTTATTTTCAAACGTTGGCACTCTCACTTTATCAGTACACAACTAGAGGCTCCACCGCATGAAACTTCTTTGTCTACGTATGAAACTCCCTTGCTTGCCGCATAAAAAAAAGCCATTTTACGGTAATCGAATACTCGTAAATGGCTTTCAATATGGTTTGCTATAATAAATTAGTCGCGTCTACCCATGAAAATCATAATGTAATAAACCAAAGTAGCCAATGAGCCTAACGCCGCTACCACATAAGTATAAGCAGCCGAACGCAGGGCATCTTCTGCCTGATTATGATTATAAGAATTGGTTATTCCCGAAGCACTCAACCAAACCAATGCACGCTTACTCGCATCGATCTCAACCGGAAGAGTGATAAAGCTAAATAAGGTGGTAGTTGCAAAAAGAATAATACCAATAAGCAACAACTGTGGAAAACTATTCACCATCAAGATACCTCCCAATAAAATCCAACTCATGATAGAAGAGGAGAAATTAACCACAGGCACTAAAGCACTACGCATCTTTAGAGGCGCATAAGCACGTGCATGTTGCACCGCATGTCCACATTCATGAGCGGCTACAGCAGCTGCCATAATGCTGTTACTTTCATAAACCCCTTCACTCAAATTGACCGTACGAGTCAATGGGTTGTAGTGGTCGGTCAGTTGTCCCGGAGTATGTGTGACCTGAACATCGTGAATGCCGTTATCATGAAGCATCTTCAAAGCAACGTCGCGTCCGGTCATTCCATTTCCGGTTGCAATTTTAGAATATTTCTTGAACTTGCTTTGTAGATTGGCTTGCACTAGAAAGCTGACTAATGCAATCCCAATAAATAATACCCAATATGAAACCATATTCTTTTGTTTTTAAATTTATAATCAATGATACAAATAGTTTGCCAAAAATAAAAGGAAACAACCAATAAAACGATTGTTTCCTTTCATTTTAGGAAGAATTATCTAAATCTTATTCAATTGTTAATTCTATGACGTGATCGATATCAGTCGGTACATCATTCATTTCTAACAAAATGCCCGATTTCGTCTTAACCACCCGTACCGGAGTCTGATCTTTGAAGGTTACGGCTTTCTTAACTTTTTTACCCGTTAATGGCAAGAATAAAGAGCGGTCTTTCAAATTGAGGATATGCACGTATAGCTTATTCCCTTTCATGGTCGTTACTCCCCAATCGTGCGGAGCGACCCATCCGCCGCGCGTTCCATAAATGGTTTCACCATAAATAGCCATCCACTGCCCCATCTCCTTTAAACGTTCTACCGCAGTTGCCGGCAATTCGCCATTCGGTTGCGGACCGATATTCATCAATAGATTGGCATTCTTTCCGGCAGCTTTTACTAAATAATGAATCAGTTCTTTAGACGTCTTATAGTTCTGGTCGGTGATCTTATATCCCCACATTCCATTCATCGTCTCGCAAGTTTCCAAAGGCAAATGACTAATGTCTTGTCCTGAAAAGCCGGAGGTATTCTCACCGGGCAGATCCCGTTCAAACAGTTGAAGATCTTCACCCGGATAAGGCAGATGATGGTGATTATTGGCGACTAGACATCCCGGTTGGAGTTTATGAATCAGAGCATATTGTTCGGGCAACTCCCAATCGAAGTTCGGATTCTGATCTTGATCCCACCAGCCATCAAACCAGATGGCACCAATCTTTCCATAGTTGGTCAGGAGTTCGGTCAACTGGTTGTTCATAAACTGATAATAGCTTTTCCAATTTCCCTTGGCATCCGGTCTTCCGGTTCCCCGTCCCGTACGTCCCCAAGGATAATCCTCTCTATACCAATCTAAATGAGAATAATACAAATGCAATTTAATGCCTTGTTTATCGCACTCATGAGCCAACTCTTTCAAGATATCACGCTTAAATGGCGTTGCTTTTACAATATTGTAATCAGAATATTGAGTATCGAACATCGAAAAGCCCTCGTGATGACGGGTCGTAATACAAATATATTTTGCACCCGAGGCTTTGATATCGGCCACCCATTTGGCAGCATCGAACTTTGAAGGATAAAATCCACTGGCAAGCTTGGCATACTCCTTATAATTCAGATTATGATTGGTCATCGCCCATTCACCATTGGCCAACATGCTGTATAAGCCCCAATGCAGAAAGATACCAAACTTATTGTTTTGAAAGGCTTCACGTGATTTAATATTCTCAGGCGAAGGTTGATAAGTGGTTTGGGCACTCAAAGGAAGAAGAGAACCCAGTGCGAGTAAAGCAATAATAAAGCGTTTGTTCATAATAGATAGGTGTTTTTAAAAAAAGGCGGATTCGATAAAAAACCCGCCTTTATGATTATACGTAAAAGATCTTATTATTCTTCAGTATAACGTTCGATAGTCTGTGCTCTATCGGGACCTACAGATACAATCTTAATCTGTACGCCAAGTTGTTCTTCAAGGAATGACAAATAGGCATTAAATTCTTCTGGGAATTCATCCTCATTTTGCATTTTTGTCATATCCGTTTGCCATCCCGGTAGTTCCACATAGATTGGCTCCAACGTGTCTTCAATATCATAAGGGAAGTTTTCAATTTCTTCACCATTCACCTGATAAGCCACACACGCTTTAATCGTTTCGAATGAATCGAGCACATCGCTCTTCATCATAATCAACTTAGTTACGCCATTAATCATCACTGAATATTTCAAGGCAACCAAGTCAATCCATCCACAACGACGTTTACGACCGGTTACTGAACCAAACTCGTGACCTAATGTGCAAATCTTATCGCCAGTCTCATCGAATAGTTCTGTTGGGAACGGACCGGATCCCACGCGTGTACAATAAGCTTTGAAGATTCCATAAACATCACCAATGCGATTAGGAGCCACGCCCAAACCGGTACATGCACCGGCACAAACGGTGTTTGATGAGGTTACAAATGGATATGAACCAAAGTCCACATCAAGCATTGTTCCTTGAGCACCTTCGCATAGAACACTCTTATCGTTATTCAAAAGTCCATTGATTTCATGCTCGCTGTCCACAAACCGGAATTGCTTCAGATATTCTACACCTTCCATCCAAGCTTGTTCCAACTCAGTCAAGTCATATTCGAAGTTCAAACTTTTAAGGATTTGTTCGTGACGTGCCTTAGCTGCTGCATATTTCTGATCGAATTGATGTAAGAGATCTCCAACACGAAGTCCGTTACGGCTCACCTTATCGGTATAAGTCGGGCCAATACCTTTTCCTGTTGTACCCACTTTTGCATCTCCCTTAGCGGCTTCATAAGCGGCATCGAGCAAGCGGTGAGTCGGAAGGATCAAATGAGCTTTCTTTGAAATATGAAGTCTATCTTTCAATGGATGTCCGGATGCTTCCAAAGATTCTGCTTCAGCCTTGAATAAAGCTGGATCAAGCACCACGCCATTACCAATAATATTGACTTTATCTCCTTGGAAAATTCCCGAAGGTATAGAACGAAGCACATATTTTTGCCCTTCAAACTCTAAAGTGTGACCTGCATTTGGACCACCCTGAAAACGAGCGATCACATCATATTGAGGGGTTAATACATCGACAACTTTACCTTTACCTTCGTCGCCCCATTGTAATCCTAATAGAACATCTACTTTCATTTTTCTTTCTTATTGATATTGTTTTTTTTCTTCCGCTTATTTACCCTCTGACACTTGCTACAAATGCCATATAAATAGAGAGAGTAATGAGAAAGCTGGAAACGGCTTAATTTAGAATCTTCAATCACTTGCTGCAGCTCTAAATCCTGAAATTCGGTCACTGCACCACATTGAGTACAAATCTGATGATGGTGGGTCTCACGATTATACGATTTTTCATATTGCGAAGAACTGGAAAATTGATGTTTAATCACCAGATGAGCATTAATAAGCAACACAATCGTATTATAAAGTGTAGCACGACTCACTCTGAATTTTTCACATTCCATCATCCGTGAATAAAGTGAATCGATATCAAAATGACCGTCAATAGAATAAATCGTATCTAGTATCGCAAAACGCTCGGGAGTCTTACGATGTCCGTTCGCGTTGAGATATTCTGTGAATATCTGCCGTACCGTATCTTTCACATTTTCAGCTTTCATTATCACACAAAATTTGCGTGAACAAAGTTAACTGTTTTTTGCGGAAAGTAAGCCATAAATAGTTATTTTTTGAATCATAACGCATAAGCGTCAGATTCCTCTTTAACGACATTGTATAAGATGGCTTCTGCTTCTTTCGTCGATTCAAACAAATGCTCAACTAAACGGCACACTTGAAAAGCATGTTCTTGGCTATGTTGCATATACTTCTTTATAACGAGCAAAGCCGCATGACGGACATTATACCCCTCGGAACAAGCTGCGCAAAGCGCTTGATCGATCAATTCTCCGGAAGCACGTTCGGTCATATCGCCCTTCTGTGCTAACAGGCGAGCTGCAGTTAAGAACCCGCAAGTTTGCACAAACTCACGCTCATCGGCAATCCAATGAAACGATTTAGCCGGTGCATAAGGCAAGTGTTGAAACAAAGACATACAAGTCAGCTCGGCGATCTCTATATTATCAATACTTTCCACCCAGATATCTGCGATTTCAGGATAAAACGTATCGATAGGCTGAAGCATCCCGGCTAAGATCTTACACTCTCTAATATTTTCTTTCCATAAAGCCTGTGCCAAATCATGATTCTTCTCATATTTTGCAGCAATGCTTTTTATGCGTGGCAATTCGACACCAAAGTTTAATTTATACTTCAGTCCACGCTCACGCATACTTTGAGACACAACTCCGTTCATTGATAAACGGAGTTGTGTCTTTATTTCTTTTAATACTTCATTAATATCCATCAAAAGATTTTAATTATTGACAGAAGGTAGTGGAGAATAATCTTTGCTGTAACGCAACATCTGTTCTGCATAACCTTCTTCATAAGTGACTTTAACATCGGTAACATGACCTTGTTCGTCTGTTACCAGCTCATACTTCGGATTAACAAAACCTTTATATGGAGCTAAGTTTAGTTTTTTATACCGGTCAAGAATCTCAGTATGAAGTACCGGATCAACCTTAACCGCATATGCCTCAACCAATTCGCGGGCAGCTTTAAAATCGCCAGTCGATTTGATGCGTTGAATCTCAGCAAGTAATTGTCCAAACAAGTCCCGTAGTTTTTGATAATCGTTAATCACCACATACGTTTTGTTTTCCTTCTTCACCAACTCAACAACACGATCGGCAGCACCTTTCTCGAAGACCCAACGAGCAATAAGTTGACGATTACGCATGTGCGCTTCTTCGACATTGCTTCCCGGCTGAATACGTACTAATTGAGTCATTAAGCCATTCATAAGGAAAGTGTAATACTCAGCCTTATAAGCCTCTTCACTCGGTAAGAGTTTCAACTCAACCAATTTAGGATCCGCCATATAATATAAGCCAAACAAATCGGCACGTGCTTCTTCGATAGTGGATCCATAGGCTTTCAAGGCATCCGGATCAACTCCAGGTAAAAGTTTTCCAGAACCATGTCCTAGACATTCGTGCAAGTCGGTATGTAAATCACCGGTCAAATCTCCGTATGTCTCTATCAGTTTTTTCTCGGTATCGCTATAGACAAACTCTTCAGAGAAACCATTGCCATGAGACGCTTTATTATAAGCATCGGTAATATTGCCAATGGTCACCGATTTCGAGCCATGATGAGCGCGAATCCAGTTTGCATTTGGTAAGTTGATTCCTATCGCTGTTGCCGGATAAAGATCTCCTGCCAAAATAGCGGTTGTAATCACTTTAGCCGAAACCCCTTTTACAGTCTCCTTCTTGAACGATTTATCAACCGGAGAATGGTCTTCAAACCATTGTGCATTACGACTAATGAGTTCGGTCCGACGAGTTGCTTCAATGTCTTTGAAGTTAACCAATGATTCCCAGCTTGCTTTCATTCCTAATGGATCGCCATATGTTTCCGTAAATCCATTAACGAAGTCAATTCGTGAATCTAAATCTTTAACCCAAAGAATAGCATACTCATCAAAATCCTTTAAATCGCCCGTTTCGTAAAACTTAATAAGCTGAGCAATCACCGCTTTTTGAGCTTCATTCTCAGCAACATCTTGCGCTTTCTTTAACCAATAAACGATCTTTTCAATAGCAGGTGAATAAAGTCCGCCAACCTTCCAAGCTAATTCCTGAAGTTTACCATCCTTTTTCACTAAACGGCTATTTAATCCATAAGAGATTGGCGTCTCATCTTTCGGATCTTTCATCGATGCATAATAACGTTCGGCTTCGTCTTGAGTGACTCCATCATAATAATTAGACGCTGAAGTTAAAATAAGATCTTCTCCATCAGCCTGATTAACGCGTTTAGGCATAATCTTTGCGTCAAAGATGATTGGGAAAAGCTCATCACATAACTGCTCAACCGTTTGTCCTTCTGCTAAAGGCAATTTTGAAGAGTCAACCGAAGCAACAGCCTCTTTCAAGAAACTTTCTGAAAATTCAGGAATAAACTTCTCCGCACCATAATGATGGTGAATGCCATTAGAGAACCATACTCGTTTAAGGTAAATCTCCATATTCTTAAAATCGGATGATTCCTTATTTCCGTTATAACTCGTATACACAGTTTCCAGCAAACGTCTAATGCGCAAATTATACTTGCCATTTTGATCGAATAGGATGTCGCGTCCCTCAAGTGCAGCCTGCGTTAAATAATAAATCAATTCTTTTTGTTTAAGCGATAATTCCTCGAATCCGGGCACCTTGTATCGCAAAATCTGTAAATCAGCAAATCGTTCCACTTTGTAATCAAATTTTTCTGTTTCCACAGTTGTTTTTTTAGCTCCGCCGCAAGAAGTCAGAAGTGTTGCAGCCAAAGCCATTGAATAAAAATGCAATTTCATAAAAAAAGATTTAGAGTTTATAAAATTTAAAAGGAATTATCCCCAAATTTTAACCATTTAGAGGTAATTCCTTTACTGTTCAATACAAAAATGCAAATCTTACTTATTCTCAGAATGTTTCTTACGATAACCATTAGGAGTTTCACCTACATTCTTGTAGAATGCGGCATAAAAAGATTGACGATTTGCAAATCCGACCATTGCGCTAATTTCTTCTACATTCTTGTCAGCATATCTCTTATCAGTCAATAAATGCAAAGCTTCTTTCACTCTGTATTCGTTTAACAAACAAGAATAATTCATGCCAAAACGAGAATTAACTACTGCTGATAAGTAACGAGTATTAGTCTTTAGCTCTTTTGCTAAATCCTTAGCAGAATAATCAGGATCTTTGTATTTCTTCTGAACGACAACGATGTTTAGAATTTTGTCATACAATTCATCTGCCAATTCAGGTCTAATCAAAGATCTGTACGCTGCTTTTTTCTCCTTCTTTTCCCTCAAATTATAAGGGCGCTTTTGTGGAGCTTCTTCTGTTTTTTTGTTTTCTAAATCACTCATCTGGATTAACTGGTTAGGGTTTGTTTATTAATTTAAATTGTATCAATACAACGTTACATGTTACAAATTTCTTATATTTTTTTCAAATACGCAACTTTTTTCTGTGTATTTTAATAAAAAAACAAATGAAGAAACAAAAAAGTGCGTTAAGAATCAAATCAATAAGAAACTTTAACAATTCGACTAGGCTTCATAGAAAATTGTAAGCAATAACCTCTAAAAGTCGATTAAATAAAACAATACAGCCCCAAAAAGAGACTAACATTTCGGGGTAATATTTATCAGGAATAGAAGGAAAAAGTAACTAAATCGGATCTTTAATAAACTACTTACATTTTTCAAGTTGTTGATACAATTCTGTCGCCGAAACGCCCAATTTAAGGGCTTTTTCGAAGTCTGATTTTGCTAAAACTTTTTTATTTTGGTTTAAATATACAGTTCCACGTAATAGATATGCATCCACAAGATCTTTATCTAACTTAATAGCCTCATCCAAATCAATCAAAGCCAAATCAGCATGCCCCATATCTTTTTCAATATCCGCACGCACAACATAAAGAGGAGCATCATTCAAATTAGAATTAATAATCAAATTTATTCCATCAATAGCTTCTTTGAATTTTCCTTCTTTCTGTAGAAGAGTAACCAACCCTAGTCTACCATTATAATGCAACGGATTTGTAGTTAGAAGTGTACTATAATCGATACGAGCAGCTAAGTAATCCCGGCGAGTAACATAGATATAAGCTCGCATTAACAGCGCCTCTTCATTTTTTTTGTCCTTATCCAATACCTGACAATAATCAAGATAGGCGTGATCGCTTTTTCCTATCGTCATATACAAAGAAGCACGATCGAGCAAGATCGGAATGGCAAATGGAGATAAATTAAGAGCATATGAATAGGACTCGATAGCCTTATCATAACTGCCCATCTCACGTTGAACAAGTCCTAAATTGGAGAATAATAAAACATTATGAACATTTTGTGGTTCCAATTTTAACGCTTCAATCAAAAGACGTTCCGCTTGAGCAAAACTATCTTTCTGAATGTAATCCACAGCCTTGTTCGATAACTCAACATAAGACTGGGCAGATACCGTCAAGGAACAACAGCATGCAAAAACGAATCCTATTTTCTTTAATAACATATACCTTTTAAATCTTATTATACACCTATAAATTAAGAATCAATCATCGAAAGAAAAAAGTGACGTAGAGAGATAACGTTCACCAGTATCCGGAAGTAAAACAACAATCTTTTTGTCCTTATAGCCGTCTTTCTGAGCAAGCATTCGCGCCGCATAAACTGCTGCTCCGGAAGATATTCCAACAAGTAAGCCTTCATTAAGAGCCAACTCCCGAGTGGTCAAAAGAGCCTCTTCATCAGAAACACTTACGACCTCATCAACCACAGACTCATCATAAATCTTAGGTATAAAATTAGCTCCAATGCCTTGAATGGCATGCAACCCGGGCTTTCCGCCCGTAAGTACAGGAGAAGATGCCGGTTGAACTGCTATCACGTGAATATCCGAAGAATGATTTTTCAATGCGATTCCGACACCGGACACCGTACCTCCTGTGCCAACACCTGCAATAAAAGCATCAACAAGGCCATCGGTGTCTTCCCAAATTTCTTCTCCGGTTGTTTTCTCATGGACGTGTACGTTCGACGGATTCTCAAACTGCTGAAGGATGACTGACCCGGGAATGGCTTTTTTCAATTCTTCCGCCTTCGTAATAGAAGCAGCCATCCCTCCAATGCCACTTGTAAGTACGACTTCGGCTCCTAAAGCTTTTAATAAATTTCTACGTTCCACACTCATCGTTTCAGGCATAGTCAGTATTAAATGATAACCTTTAATAGCCGCAACCATGGCCAAGCCTACCCCCGTATTTCCACTTGTAGGTTCAATGATAGTAGCACCCGGGCTTAATATTTTTTTAGATTCAGCATCTTCAATCATTGCTAATGCAACACGATCCTTCACGCTTCCCCCTGGATTAACGGATTCTATTTTAGCAATAATCGGTCTAGACAACTGATATTTATCACTGTATTTCGAGAGTTCAACCAGCGGAGTTTTGCCGATTAAATCAATCAAATTCTTCTTTATTTTAGTCATAATAGTCTACCTTTTGCAATATGAATAGACAAAGATAAAGAAAAGAATTGTATCTTTGTACCATTCAATCTTTTAACTACACAAACAACATGAAGAAAAGATTAATATTATTTGTAACGACATATCTGCTATTTCTTGCTATTTTCATATTCCAAAAACCGTTGTTCATGCTTTACTATCATGAACTATATGAAAAGACATCAGCATTCGATTTTATAAAGGTCATGTATCATGGCCTCCCGCTCGATTTATCACTAGCCGGCTATTTTACAATTATCCCCGGTTTATTTATCCTAGCTTCGGCATGGAGTCAATCGAATAATCTGGCAAAAGGGGCGTACTTTTATTTTAATATAGCCTCACTCTTAATCGCCTTCATCTTTATTATAGATCTCGGGTTATACGGATTTTGGGGATTTCGATTAGACTCGACCCCACTCTTCTATTTCTTTTCTTCTCCTAAAGATGCTTTGGCAAGCGTCAGCTATTGGTTTATCATCAAAGGTGTATTAGCCATAATAGCTTATGGAATTTTACTCAGTCTCTTTTTTAAGAAACTCATCATCAAATCAAAGATCACCCTCAAAATACCTTATAAGAGATTAAGTATTTCCGGAGGGATTCTACTCTGTATCGGCTTACTTTTTATTCCTATACGTGGGGGATTCTCGGTCTCAACCATGAACTTGAGTAAAGTCTACTTCAGTCAAGATCAGCGCATGAATCATGCTGCTATAAATCCGATATTCAGCCTCATGTATTCTATGACTCATCAGGGGAATTTCGATAAACAATACCGTTTTATGGAAGTTCAAAAGGCCGATCGTTTATTTAATGAATTGGTAGAGCAGCCAACGACAGATAGTATTCCACAGTTAATCAAGACCCAAAGGCCTAATATTTATTTCATCATATTAGAAAGTTTTTCAACACATATCATGGCTTCTATGGGTGGGGTACCCGACGTTGCTATCAATATGGATAAATTTGGCAAAGAAGGCATCCTCTTTACAAATTTCTATGCAAACAGTTTTCGCACAGATAGAGGTTTAGTCTCTATCATTAGTGGTTACCCCGCACAACCGACCACTAGCATCATGAAGTATCCTGAGAAGACCGAAAACTTACCATCCATTCCATCTAGTTTAAAGAATGCCGGATATGATCTTCAATATTATTATGGGGGAGATGCTGATTTCACAAATATGAGATCGTATCTCGTATCATCAGGGTTTGAGAAGATCATTTCTGATAAAGATTTTCCATTGTCACAACGTACAAGCAAGTGGGGAGTACACGATGAACATCTCTTCAATTATGTCTTAAAGGATTCCCAAAACAAGAAATTGAAAGAGCCTTTCCTTAGTATGATTCAAACGTCAAGTAGCCATGAGCCGTTTGACGTTCCCTATCATAAGCTTAACGACAATATTTTAAATGCTTTTTCATATACAGATAAATGCCTAGGCGATTTCATTAATCAACTCAAAAAAAGCCCAAGTTGGGATCATACATTAATTGTGCTTGTACCCGATCATCAAGGGGCTTACCCCTGTTCTGCAGACAATCAAAAAATTGAAAATCATACGATACCTTTGATCTTTATGGGAGGAGCAATCAAAGCCCCTCATCAAATAGATACTTATGGATCACAAATAGACATTGCAGCAACCTTATTGCAACAATTGGGGATATCTCATCAGGAGTTTAAATTTAGCAAAAACATATTTAACCCTAATTCTCCACATTTCGGATATTTCACCGTTCCAAATGCATTTGGAATGATTACTCCCGAGAACAAACTTGTATTTAATTGTGAGTCCAATCGTATACAAACAGACGAAGGTCCTAACAAAGGTGCTAATTTAGAGAAAGGACAAGCCTTCTTGCAGAAATTGTATGATGATTTAGCTAAACGATAACTAATATTTTACCAGAAATGACAGATTTAATCAAAACAATAGCCGACTTTGACACCAGTGTATTCCTCTTTTTCAATGGGATCCACTCACCTTTTTGGGATTATTTTATGACTGCTTTCACCGGTAAGATTATTTGGGTTCCAATGTATGCCAGCATTTTATATGTATTACTAAAAAGCACAAATTGGAAAGTGGCTTTAGCTTATGTTTTAGCGATCGGGCTCACCATAACTTTTGCAGACCAAGTTTGTAGTTCGGCGATTCGTCCATTTGTTGAACGCTTACGCCCATCCAATCCCGACAGTCCGATTGCAGATCTTGTCTATATTGTTAATGGTCGTCGTGGGGGTGCATACGGCTTTCCCTCTTGTCATGCTGCAAACTCGTTTGGATTAGCCACCATACTCATACTTTTAATAAAGAAACGTAAACTTAGTCTGTTTATTTTATGCTGGGCTTTTCTAAACTCTTATACTCGCTTATACCTAGGTTTACACTATCCCGGAGATTTAGTAGTCGGTGGCATTGTCGGAAGCACAGGAGCCTTTCTTATATACTATCTATTACGTCAATTCAAAATTTATCAACCAATAGACACTAAGAACCATTACGTATACACCATCTATATCGGATTAATAACAGTTTTAGGAATAATTATTTATTCTACAGTTCAAAGTCTATAAGTTAGAGGACGACTTTTTATAGTATTCTATAAACCAATTATAGAAGTGCTGAATACCATCTTCAATAGAAACAGAAGGAGTGTATCCAAAATCTTGTTGCAAGAGATGCGTATCTGCATAGGTACAAAGAACATCACCTGGTTGCATATCCACCATTTCTTTTTGTGCACTCTTACGTGATATACGCTCAATAATTGAAATAAAATCCATTAAAGAGACAGGCGAAGAATGACCAATATTATAAATCTGATAGGGATTTGACTTTTCTGATGGCTTTTCTAAAATAGCAACAACACCTTTAATGATATCATCTATATAAGTAAAGTCCCGACTCAAGTTACCATGGTTAAAAACCTTAATCGGTTCATCATTAAGTATCGCTTTTAGAAACAAGAAAGGCGCCATATCTGGCCGTCCCCATGGTCCGTATACCGTAAAAAAGCGAACACCGGTTGTGGGTAATCCGTACAAATGGCTATATACATGTGCCATAAGTTCATTCGATTTCTTAGTCGCAGCATACAAACTAACCGGCGTATCAGTCTGATCGGATTCCGAATAAGGGACATGCTCATCTAAGCCATAAATGCTACTTGAACTTGCATAAACAAGATGAGAGATGGAGTGATGGCGACAGTTCTCCAAAATATTCAGAAAACCAACAACATTAGAATCAATATAGGCATAGGGATTTTCTATAGAGTATCGAACCCCGGCTTGAGCTGCCAAGTTGATAACAGCATCGAAACACTCATTTACAAACAAAGACGCTAACCCCTCTCTATCAATCAGGTCTAACTTTACAAAATGGAATTTGGCATGTAAAAGACTAGAGATTTTCACTCCATCGCTAATTCTGTTATGATCAATTCCAAGCTCATTTAAGCGATCGAATTTTAAAGAGACGTCGTAATATGAATTAAGACAATCTAACCCAACGACATCATACCCCTTCTCTATTAATGCTTTAACAGTGTGTAATCCTATAAAACCAGCTGCGCCGGTAACTAATACTTTCATTTAATCAAATTTATATCTTTTAAAAAGAGCGTAAAACGCAAACCATCAATAGCTTACTTCATTAAAAGAAGTCATCGATCGGATTCAAAAAACAACAATCATGTATCGACCCACCTCATACTTTTCTTTATTGAGAACGATCTCAGATAATTCCTTATTAGAAAGTAGGTCACCACTCTTCAACAAAAGCAATGTATTTTGAAGTTTCAAACTTTTCAAATCTTCCTGTGTTATATCCTTTACACTCTCATGCAAATACACATCCATGTTCTCCGGCCGTCTGATTTTAAAGACATGATATCCGGATAACTGTTTTTCCTCGGAAAGGCTGACTGCCTTACGGCATAGTTCGCCATAGCCTATTTCATGATTAATAGAAGGTAAGGCTAGCCCTCCAATAAATAAAGCAACAAATAGACCTATGCCCAATGAATATACCGAACGGGAAATTTCTTTTCTATATAAAGCATAAAGAGCATATAGACCACTTACTGTTAACAAAGAAGCCGAGATATACAAATAGCTTTGATTCAAATATGCTCCATCTTCTTGCTGTATCAACCAAAGGAAAGCCGGTAATATGGTTACAAAAACAAAATAGGGAATGGCAAGAGATAAAGCTAGCCAACGGTTCCACTTAAAATGATGCATCAAGGTCACCGCAAGATAGACAAAGAAAGGAAAGGTTGGCAATAAATAAATAGATAATTTTGCACTGACTAAAGACATCGTCAACAGTGTTGTCAGAATGATCACTGAAAAGAACTTCTGAAGATCAGTGCGCATCAATCTTCTGGATAAGCCTAAAACAATGACAGAAATCACCAAAATGGCCCAAGGAGCCAATGAATACCAAATAGAAATAAAATAATAATAAAACGGTTCTTCGTGATGAAAAGACTTTACCGCTCTATCCAAAGTCTGGTGAAACACTAAGTTATTCAAATAAGGCATTCCTCCCTCCCAATAAACACCTAAAAACCAAATCGAAAAGCCAAGCAATAAAACGCTCCATGTTTTCCAACCCCAATATTTTATAAACGTCGACAAGCGATTAGTCAGCAACAAATAAACAGTTGTAGAGACAAAAGGAATTAAAAAGCCAACTGGCCCCTTTGAGAAAACAGCCATAAATATGAAGAAAGGAAAAAGCCACATTATCAAACCGGATTGACCTTTATACATCTTGTAAAAAGCATATAACGCTAAGACAATGAACATGCACATCAACATATCCATACGTAGTACAATGGCCGATCCCAAGAACAATCCACAACTCATCAACCAAATCTTTCCCAACCACCGATTCTCTACCGAGACTTCTTTTGAGACCCAGAAATCCATGACATAAACAACAACTAATGCGGGCAAGAAAGAAAATAGAGATAAGAACCACATCTGGTGCTGTCCAAACAAAGCCTTTCCAAACATGATTATCCAAAAATACAAAGGAGGTTTATCAGCGTATGGTAACCCATGATTAGTGAAAGTAAAGAAGTTCCCGTTCCGCAAAGCTTCGTCAACAATACTGAGATAACGTAGCTCGTTATCAGGAGTATAATCTCTAAAGATTAGAATAGGTAATACAGCCAAAATCAAAAAGAAGTAAAAATATTTATTTTTCATCTTTCGCAATATTAGAATGGTGATGACTCAAAAACAAATTCCGACTATAAGCAATAAATCCGATTGATTGCCCTAATATTAACACAGGATCAGATCGGACAATTCCATAAGATACAATCACAGACGATCCGATCAAACTCAAAATCCAAAATCCGGATGGCAATAAAGATTCCTTATTTCGATAGGAATAAAACATCTGATAAACAAACCTAAAAGTAAAAATGATTTGCCCCATTGATCCAAAAACGATCAACCACAATGGAATATTTTCATTTTTAAAGAAAGTTTCGATGAATCGATCAAAATCGTGTAAGACAAAAGCAACAGCCAAAATAGGGGTAATTCCTAATACCCATCTAGCTACAACGTGCATTTTTCTCCAGACTCCCTTCTCATTTAAATTCCACAAGTAAATATAATACGAGATAAATTGCCCCAAAACAATAGAGAAATCATCACGTAGCCATCCATAAAGACAAAGCAAATAAGAGCCGACGAGGCTTAATATCCAAAAGATAGATGGGGAAAGAACTGTTTTAGCTCGTTCCGATAATATCCACTGAAAAAGAATACGAGCAGAGAAAAAGGCTTGCGCTAAAAAGCCAATGATATAAACAACAAGACCGTATTTCATCCACTATTTAGTTATATTATTCTCACTAATGCTGTAATTGATATATCTCTTCTTCATCCAACGATAAGCAAAACAATCTAAAAATGGCGATACGAGTCTATTCCATAAATGATATTTTGATTCACCGGCTAAACGGGGGAAATGACGTACTGGGATTTGCTCAATTCGTCCTTCTTGCAATAGAATCAAAGCTGGAAGAAAACGGTGCATCCCTGTGAAAAAAGGAATACGTTTGGCATAGTCTGTATGAATAACTTTCAATGGACAACCAGTATCTTGTACATTATCATGTGTCATCATTCGCCTAAATCCATTGGCTATTTTCGATTGTATCTTCTTAAAAAATGAATCTTTCCGATTAGCACGAATACCCATCACAAGTTCGGCATGATCGACTTCATTCAATAACAGATTAAAATCTTCCGGAGTTGTTTGCAAATCGGCATCCATATAACCAACATAACGCGAATCTGTTGCATCAATACCTGCTTTCATTGCAGCACTTAAACCAGAATTCCGAGTTAAAGAGATATAATAGAAACTTTCATTTCGTTCACAGATCTCTTTAATTAAAGGTAAACTCTGATCTTTTGACCCATCATTAACAAAAAGGACGCAAGTAGAATACTTGGATTCTGGCAAGAAAGAGCTTAACTTAGACTCCAACGTCAAAATATTATCTTCTTCATTGTAGATAGGTACAACTATCGTAAAATCGTAATTAACAGTTTTATTCATGATCAACAGCATTTATTCATTGTATATAAACAATCAGATTCAAATAATCATAATCAATCTTTTTTAATTATTCAAATCTAACAAGCCTACAAAGTAACAACAAGATCTTATTAAACAGAAAAAAAAGACTAATATTTATTAAAAACATTAGTCTTTTTTAATAGAAGAGAGATATTATTTCTTCTCAGTTAAGTCCAAAGCAAAATTAAACCCGATCAATATAATCGACTATCCACTGCCCAACTTCTTTTGTGCCAAAAACGCCTGCACCATCAATTTGTATTTCCGGTGTACGAACATTACATTCTAAAGATTCATCAACCGCTTTTCGAATAAGTTCACTCTCTTCTTTACAATCAAAATAATCGAATAGCATAGCTACAGAAAGGATTTGGGCAATCGGATTAGCTATATTTTTCCCCTTAGCTTGTGGCCAAGATCCATGAATAGGCTCAAAAACGGGTGTCCCTTCTCCAGTGGAAGCTGAAGGCAAAAGCCCCATAGATCCAGTAATGCACGATGCTTCATCTGTAAGAATGTCGCCAAAAGTGTTTTCTGTAACCAATACATCAAAGAAGGTAGGTTCTTGAATCATGCGCATAGCTGCATTGTCAACAAACATATAATCGGTATAGACTTCCGGGTATTCTAAAGCCATCTTTTGAGCGACTTGACGCCATAAACGTGATGAAGCCAACACATTAGCCTTATCAACTACAGTTAAATGCTTTCTGCGCTTCATCGCGTATTCAAATGCGACCTTTAAGATACGTTCTATTTCAGAACGAGTATACAAATTCGTATCATAAGCTTTCTCGTCATCTTGATACTTCTCGCCGAAATACATACCACCCGTCAATTCGCGAATACAGAGGAAATCGGCATTTTCAACTAATTCAGCGCGCAATGGTGATTTGTGAAGTAAACATTTAAACGTTTGTATGGGGCGAATATTAGCAAATAAGCCCAATTTCTTACGCATGGCTAATAAGCCTTGTTCCGGACGAACCTTAGCTGTAGGATCATTGTCAAACTTCAAATCCCCCACTGCTGCAAATAGAACAGCATCAGCTTCTTTACACACACGGTAAGTTTCTTCAGGAAAAGGATCTCCGATTTGATCAATAGCATGTGCTCCACAAATAGCATAGGTAAAATCAACCTGATGACCAAATTTACGGCAAATAGCACTCATTACATTAACTCCTTGTTCTGCAATCTCAGGTCCAATACCATCTCCTGGCAATACTGCAATATTAAAATTCATATCTTATCTTTTTTAAAACGTTCTATACGTTAATTCTTTATTTTATAAATATACAATTTATTCGAACAGAGAACACTTTTTTAGTATTCATTTTCTATCATATTCAACATTTTCAGAGTCGCTTTAATCGCTGCTTCTGTCTGGTCTGCATCTAAGCCTCGTGTTCTAAAGACCTTGTCCTCATACTCCCAGGTGATCACTGTTTGCACAAAAGCGTCTGTCCGTCCACCGGGAGGAATCGTCACAGCATAATTCGTTAGTCGTGGAAACTTTCGTCCTAAAGTGACTTTATAGATTTTACGTAAAGCACGTACAAAAGCATCATACTGACCATCTCCGCTGGAATTCTCTTCATATTCACATCCATTAATCTCAAT
This sequence comes from Bacteroides sp. QWL-09, assembly GCF_058683585.1. Taxonomy (NCBI): domain Bacteria; kingdom Pseudomonadati; phylum Bacteroidota; class Bacteroidia; order Bacteroidales; family Bacteroidaceae; genus Bacteroides; species Bacteroides sp. QWL-09. Next base: position 1,799,249 of record NZ_CM178748.1, read on the forward strand.
CTTTAATGTAGCTACGGGCTTAAGTCCGTAGCCTAACGTCACCAAATAACTTTTTAAGCGAACACGTTCGTTAGAAACGCCATGCTTCAAGACATCAGCCACGATATATGGCAAATCATCTTGAGTAACCAGTTCTTTCTTATCGCCCAATTCAATAATTCGCTCGGTAACTTTACGCATAGACTCTTCATCTAGCTCCAATCCAAGATCCTTAAGGTTCTTTCTGATATTAGCTTTACCACTTGTTTTCCCAAGTGCGTATTCACGTTTTCTCCCAAAACGCTCAGGCAATAGATCATTACAATAAAGATTGTTTTTATTGTCTCCATCAGCATGTACACCGGCCACTTGAGTAAATACATTTTCTCCTACAATCGGTTTATTAGCAGGAATAGTAATACCGGAATAAGATTCCACTACTCGACTCACATCGTTTAAACGGCTCTCATCAATATTGGTAACCGCATTAAAATGATCTTTCAAAATAGCTTGTACACTTGATAATGGAGAATTTCCAGCTCGTTCACCTAATCCATTGATCGTGGTATGAAGTCCTTTAACTCCGCTTAAAACGGCAGCCAAAACATTGCTAACAGCCAAATCATAATCATTATGCGCATGAAAGTCAAAATGCGTATTTGGATAGCGTTTCTTCATTTTTCGCATAAATTCAATCACTTGAAGTGGATTGAGTATACCTAAAGTGTCAGGAAGCATGTAGCGCTTTATCGAACTTTTCCGAAGCGTATCCATTAACTTAAATACATAATCCGGACTATCTTTCATCCCATTACTCCAATCCTCTAAATAGATATTAACAGCAATGCCTTTTTTATCAGCATAGTCAACAACTTCAAGAATATCTTCTAAATGTTCCTCCGGAGTTTTCTTTAATTGCTGAGTACAATGTTTATATGAACCTTTACATAGTAAATTGACCACCCGACAACCAGCGTTATAAATCCAATCGACTGATGCTCCCCCATCAACAAATCCAAGCACTTCAACTTGATGTAATAAGCCCCGTTTGCCGGCCCAATCACAGATTATCCGAACCGCCTCAAACTCACCATCAGACACTCGGGCAGAAGCAACCTCTACTCGGTCAACTTTCAAATCATCCAGAAGTAGACGAGCAATCATTAATTTTTCATGCGGGACGAAAGAGACTCCACTTGTTTGTTCACCATCTCGCAAAGTGGTGTCCATGATCTCTATTTTGACCCCTTTTCCCATGTTTCAATTCGTTCTTTATTACTTAATAAGAAATCAATGTCATCTAACCCATTCATTAAACAATGTTTTTTATAAGTATTAATCTCAAAAGATTCTTTTTCACCTGTCAAAAGATTGGTAATCGTTTGCGTTGGAAGATCAACTTCCACTTGCATTTCAGGATTTCCACTTATTGAAGCAAATAAATTAGCCAAAAAGGATTCACTCACAACAACAGGCAAAACAAAATTGTTTAATTCATTATTTTTATGAATATCAGCAAAGAAACTTGAAACGACAACCTTAAACCCATAGTCAGCAATAGCCCACGCCGCATGTTCGCGGCTAGATCCTGATCCGAAATTTTTGCCGGCAACTAAAACTTCTCCACCATAATTCGGATTATTCAATACGAAATCATCAATAACATTTCCTTCTTTATCATAACGCCAATCATAAAAAAGTTTTTCTCCAAATCCTTCACGATCGGTTGCACGCAAAAAGCGGGCAGGAATGATCTGATCGGTATCTACATTTTCTAACGGCAAGGGAACACAAGTACTTCTTAATATATTAAATTTTCTTTTCATATTCTTCTATAATTATCACATTTATCAGTAACGCTAACACCATTGAACTTAAATCAATTCCCTAGGATCGGTAATCACTCCTGTCACAGCAGCTGCAGCAGCAACCAACGGACTAGCTAACAGTGTACGTGAACCAGGGCCTTGACGACCTTCAAAATTTCGATTACTAGTCGATACCGCGTATTTCCCTGCTGGAACTTTATCATCATTCATCGCTAAACAAGCTGAACAACCTGGTTGACGAATTTCGAAACCTGCCTCAGACAAAATTTTGTCCAGCCCCTCTTCACGAATTTGACGATCAACAATCCAAGATCCCGGAACTAACCAAGCGACTACATTTTCAGCTTTCTTCCGACCTTTTACAAGAGTTGAAAATGCTCTAAAGTCTTCTATTCGCCCATTGGTACAAGCTCCTAAAAAGACATAATCAACTTTCTTTCCTAACACTTTCTCACCCGGAGTAAATCCCATATAAGCCATCGACTTCTCAAACGAAACTTTCTCCACTGAACTCATGTGTTCTGTTGTCGGAATTTCACCAGTTATTCCCATTCCCATTCCGGGATTAGTACCATAAGTAATCATTGGAGAAATATCATTAGCATCAAAATAAATTTCTTTATCAAATACAGCATCCGCATCACTCTTTAAAGTTTGCCAATAAGATAAAGCTTCATCCCAATCTTTTCCCTTAGGAGCATATTCTCTTCCTTTAATATAGTCAAAAGTAATCTGGTCTGGAGCGATCATTCCTCCACGAGCCCCCATCTCAATCGATAAATTACAAAGCGTTAATCGGCCTTCCATACTCATTTCACGAACGACATTCCCGGCATACTCAATGAAATACCCCGTAGCTCCTGCAGTCGTTAGTTCCGCCATCATATATAAAGCCACATCTTTAGGAGTTACCCCTTTACCTAATTTACCCTCAATATTAATACGCATCGTTAGAGGTTTGGATTGAAGAATACATTGTGAAGCTAATACCATTTCCACTTCACTCGTACCTATACCAAAAGCTACAGTTCCCATAGCTCCATGGGTTGAAGTATGAGAATCTCCACAAACAACCGTCATGCCCGGCAAAGTCAAGCCGCGTTCAGGACCAACGACATGAATAATACCATTACGTTGATCCATCATACCAAAATGCATGAGATCAAACTCTTTGGCATTTCTAGCTAATGTTTCAACTTGATCCCTAGAAATTAAATCTTCAATCGGCTGATCTTGATCATGTGTTGGTGTGTTATGATCAGGCATGCAAAAGACTTTCTCCGGACGAAAACATTTTAATCCCCGTTTACGAAGCCCCTCAAAAGCCTGAGGACTAGTAACCTCATGGCAATACAAACGATCAATATACAATTGTGCAGGACCATCATTCACCTGCATCACGACATGCTTATCCCAGATCTTATCAAATAACGTATTCATTCATTAATTATTTTATATGTAAAAAACTAAACCCTTAAACTCTAAATTTATTGATACAATCAATATAAGCTTCAACTGATGCTGCTATAATATCTGTATTCGCCCCAAAGCCATAATAGATTTGATTATCATATTCCACTTGCATATGTACTTTACCCATATCATCGCTGCCCTTGCTTATTGCTTGAATAGTAAATTCCTTCAAAATCATATGTCGATCTATAACCTTCTTCAAAGCTTTAATCGCGGCATCAACAGGACCATTTCCATTTGCACATCCTTCAAATTTTTCACCAGAAATATTCAATCCGATACTAGCAACCGAACGTACTCCAACACCACTCGTCACCTGTAAATACTCCAATTTAATTCGATGATTACTATTTCTATCGGCACCCGCAAGCAATAAAACATCATCATCATTGATATCCTTCTTTTTGTCTGCTAATTTTAAGAAATCAGCATATACCAAATTCAACTGCTCTTGATTTAATTTCACTCCTAAAGCCGACAAACGACTTTTTAAAGCAGCACGACCGCTACGAGCTGTCAATACAATAGAGTTATCATCAATACCCACATCATTCGGATTAATAATTTCGTAAGTCTGAACATTCTTAAGAACTCCATCTTGATGAATGCCAGATGAGTGAGCAAAAGCGTTTCGACCAACAATCGCCTTATTAGCTTGTACCGGCATATTCATTAAACTAGAAACCATTCTACTGGTCGGATAAATCTTTTGCGTATTTATATTGGTTTCAATATTTATATCATGATGGCTCTTCAAGATCATCACAACCTCTTCCAAAGCAGTATTACCAGCACGTTCGCCAATACCATTGATTGTTACTTCTACTTGACGTGCTCCATTCAAGATACCAGCCATTGTATTAGCTGTGGCCATTCCTAAATCATTATGACAATGAGTAGATATAATAGCATTGTGTATACCATTCACATTTTCTAATAGAAATTTAATTTTTTCCCCATATTCATTGGGTAAACAATAACCTGTAGTATCAGGAATATTGACTACCGTTGCACCAGCTTTAATAACAGCTTCAACAACTCTAGCTAAATATTCATTATCTGTACGCCCGGCATCCTCTGCATAAAACTCTACGTCATCAACAAAACGTCGAGCATACTTCACTGCTGCAACAGCTCTTTCGATGATTTCATCACGGTTAGAATTAAATTTATATTTAATATGAGAATCAGACGTACCTATCCCAGTATGAATGCGCTTGTGTTTTGCAAACTTTAGGGCTTCAGCTGCAATATCAATGTCTTTCTCTACAGCTCGTGTCAATGCACAGATTGTGGGCCACGTTACTGCCTTCGATATTTCAATGACTGAATTAAAATCGCCAGGACTTGAAACAGGGAAACCAGCCTCAATGACGTCCACCCCCAAGCTTTCAAGAGCCTTGGCTACTTGTATCTTTTCAACAGTATTCAATTGACAACCGGGAACTTGTTCACCATCACGAAGAGTCGTATCAAAAATAAATAATCTATTATCCATGGTTATATCTTTTATATAAATAGTAATCAAAAAAAAAGCCTTTCTCACTTGGAAGTGAGAAAGGCTTTCGAATATTTTAATCTACATATCTACACACAGCACTCACTTCCACTAAACCTCGATAGCAGAATAATAATACCAGAAAGCAGAATATGTACAAAAATAGAATTCATTTTCTAATCATTTTTGTTTGATTTCACAAAGGTATAGAATATTTTAAAAGATCCAAATAATATGTAGTATTTTCGATGAATTATCAATCATTTTATAACAAAATCAATTGTATCTATATAAAAATATCATATTTATTACATATAAACAACAAACACATTGATTGCATCCATGCCTTAAATAGAAAAGATTATACCAATAAATTAAATGGATAAGATTAATCCATTCGAAGATTCTCGGTGGAGTTAAAAGAAGTTTAAAAGGAGAGATCAGCCTGAAAAAGAGTTTTAAACAAAGAAGAGATAGAATAAAAGTTGTTTAGTTTCAGTCGACGTCCCTTCTGCATTTTTCAATAGGGTCGTATCAACCGAGGTTCGAAGAAGAAAAGCTGCATCAGATTCATGAATGGATTTAAAACACATGACATGGTACAAAACAACGTGGGCAGCACAAGACAAGATGCCATGGTATTGGATAGCGTTTTAAAAAGTGTGTAAATCCCAATATTTCTTAGATTTGTATTGTAACCTAAAATGAAAGAGAAATGGAATTTACACAAGAACAAATGTCTGAAATTATTTCTTCACTTACAAATGGTAAAGAAGGATTTCAGGAATTAATCCGTTTAGGGATGGAATCCTTAATGAAATCAGAGCGTAAGATTTATAATTCTCAGACTGATGATGTGAGTAATGGCTATCGTGATCGTCGAGTATGTCATGGCGGTCAAATGTTTGAGATTCGCGTTCCTCGGAGTCGTGAGAGCAACTTTTATCCTGTTTTATTAGGGGTACTTAAAGATCAAGAAGCTGAAGTTCAGCGCTTAATTTGTAGTTTATACGCTCAAGGCTTGACCACCAAGCAAGTTGGTGATATCTCTGAGGAATTTTACGGTAAGCATTATAGTAAGAGTCAAGTAAGCCGGCTCCTTGATACGGCACGTGGAGATGTTTCTGCGTGGCTGAACCGTAGATTAGATGCACGTTATCCAATCGTTTATATTGATGCTACGTATGTTGCCACCAGGCGCAATGACTCGGTTTCAAATGAAGCATACTACGTAATATTAGGAGTAAAAGAAGATAGAACTCGTGAGGTCTTATCAATTGTGAATTTCCCAACCGAAAGTGCTTCCAACTGGCTTGATATATTCGATGATATAAAAGAAAGAGGAGTTAGTGAGATTAATTTATTTGTATGCGATGGCTTATCTAGTATTGAAAATTCTATCGCACATGCATTTCCTGGTGCAGATATCCAATTGTGCACGGTGCATTTAAAGAGGAATATATTGGGGAAAATTAAACCTCGAGATAAAAAAATAATTGCGGCTGAAATGCAGATAGTATTTAGGCCAGATCAAGATTTGGTCACCCCTGAAAGCTCACATAAACAATTCCTAGATTTTATAGATAAATGGGTGAAGAGTTACCCCATGCTTAAAAGGTATAAACATGAAAGGTACAAATTCTATTTCACTTATTTCAAATATGAGAGAGAAATAAGAGGTATGATATATACAACCAATTGGATTGAACGACTCAATAAGGATTTTAAAAGAGTGCTGAAAATGCGTGGCGCGATGCCAAACTATGATTCTGTGATATTATTGCTTGGCAATGTGGCTATGAATAAAGATGTATTTAAATATCCAATTTACAACTTTCTTGAATCAAAGCTTTTTATCAAAACAGAATAATTATATTTTTGAGAAATATTTATGCCTAAGAAATAAAACATACACACTTTTCTGAACATTACCAGACAAACGGTATCAAAGGGTACTCGTGGCAACAAACGACCCAGACCGATACCCAAGACAACGGCAAGACACGGCAGGGCACAAAAAAAAGACCCTTCGAAACATTACTGAATCGAAGGGTCAATCAAAATGGCGGCTACCTACTCTCCCACTGTTACGCAGTACCATCGGCGTGACGAGGCTTAACTTCTCTGTTCGGAATGGGAAGAGGTGGAACCCTCGTGCTATAACCACCTAAAAAAGGTTATGACATGTGTACAGTAAAAATTTAGACTCCTAAAAAGGATAGCTAAATGGATATAACAAACAACGCGCGTTTGTAAGAAAGTGCACGGGCAATTAGTAACGCTCGGCTTTGATGTTGCCACCTTTACACCTGCGTCCTATCAACGTCATCGTCTATAACGACCCTAAGAAATCTAATCTTGTGGCCGGCTTCGTACTTAGATGCTTTCAGCACTTATCCGATCCCGACTTAGATACCCAGCGATGCACCTGGCGGCACAACTGGTAAACCAGAGGTCAGTCCAACACGGTCCTCTCGTACTAGTGTCAGAGCCACGCAAATTTCATACGCCCACGATAGATAGAGACCGAACTGTCTCACGACGTTCTGAACCCAGCTCGCGTGCCACTTTAATGGGCGAACAGCCCAACCCTTGGGACCTTCTCCAGCCCCAGGATGTGACGAGCCGACATCGAGGTGCCAAACCCCTCCGTCGATATGAGCTCTTGGGAGGGATCAGCCTGTTATCCCCGGAGTACCTTTTATCCTTTGAGCGATGTCCCTTCCATGCGGAAACACCGGATCACTATGCTCTAGTTTCCTACCTGATCGACTTGTCTGTCTCCCAGTCAAGCACCCTTATGCCATTACACTCTACGGACGGTTACCAATCGTCCTGAGGGTACCTTTAGAAGCCTCCGTTACACTTTTGGAGGCGACCACCCCAGTCAAACTACCCACCAAACAATGTCCTCGCAAAAGCGAGTTAGAACTCAAACAATCAAAGGGTCGTATTTCAACAGCGACTCCACAAATACTAGCGTACCTGCTTCAAAGTCTCCGACCTATCCTACACATCAATGGCCCAAATTCAATGTTAAGCTATAGTAAAGGTTCACGGGGTCTTTTCGTCCCATCGCGGGTAATCGGCATCTTCACCGATACTACAATTTCACTGAGCTCACGGTTGAGACAGTGTCCAGATCATTACACCATTCGTGCAGGTCGGAACTTACCCGACAAGGAATTTCGCTACCTTAGGACCGTTATAGTTACGGCCGCCGTTTACTGGGGCTTCAATTCAATGCTTCTCTTGCGATGACATCTCCTCTTAACCTTCCAGCACCGGGCAGGTGTCAGGCTGTATACTTCATCTTTCGATTTTGCACAGCCCTGTGTTTTTGTTAAACAGTTGCCTGGACCTATTCTCTGCGCCCACATCGCTGTGGGACCCTTTATCCCGAAGTTACAGGGTCAATTTGCCTAGTTCCTTAACCGTGATTCACTCAAGCGCCTGAGTATATTCAACCCAACTACGTGTGTCCGTTTACGGTACGGGTACCTCAAAGATTATGTTTAGCGGATTTTCTTGGGAGTATGGTTACATGCGCTATTGAATTGTTCCGAAGAACGCTCCATACTATCAGGTTCGACTCTCGATACGGATTTGCCTGTATCGATCAACATCTACACCCTTTAACGAACATCCGTCTGTTCGCGGCATTGTCACTCCTCCGTCCCCACGTCACTCTTAAAGGTAGTACAGGAATATTAACCTGTTCTGCCATCGGCATCACCTGTCGGCTGAGCCTTAGGACCCGACTAACCCTGATCCGATTAGCGTTGATCAGGAAACCTTAGTCTTTCGGCGAGGGGGTTTCTCACCCCCTTTATCGTTACTTATACCTACATTTGCTTTTCCACAAGCTCCAGACAAGCTTACGCTTGGCCTTCAACGCGTAGTGGAATGCTCCCCTACCGATATTTACATATCCCACAGCTTCGGTAATACACTTAATGCCCGATTATTATCCACGCCAAACTCCTCGACTAGTGAGCTGTTACGCACTCTTTAAATGAATGGCTGCTTCCAAGCCAACATCCTAGCTGTCTTAGCAATCTGACTTCGTTAGTTCAACTTAGTGTATATTTGGGGACCTTAGCTGGTGGTCCGGATTCTTCTCCTTTAGGACATGGACCTTAGCACCCATGCCCTCACTCCCGTGATTAAACTAATGCGCATTCGGAGTTTATCAAGACTTGATAGGCGGCGAAGCCCTCGCATCTTATCAGTCGCTCTACCTCACATTAGTAACTCACGAGGCTGCACCTAAATGCATTTCGGGGAGTACGAGCTATCTCCAAGTTTGATTAGCCTTTCACCCCCACCCTCAACTCATCCAGAAGCTTTTCAACGCTTATTGGTTCGGTCCTCCAGCTAGTGTTACCTAGCCTTCAACCTGGTCAAGGGTAGATCACTTGGTTTCGCGTCTACTCCTACCGACTATACGCCCTATTCAGACTCGCTTTCGCTTCGGCTGCAGATCTCAAGATCCTTAACCTGGCCGGTAAAAGTAACTCGTAGGTTCATTATGCAAAAGGCACGCCGTCACAGCATAAAGCTGCTCCGACCGCTTGTAGGCGCACGGTTTCAGGGACTATTTCACTCTTCTATTCGAAGTGCTTTTCACCTTTCCTTCACAGTACTGGTTCGCTATCGGTCTCTCGGGAGTATTTAGCCTTACCGGATGGTCCCGGCAGATTCAGACAGGATTTCACGTGTCCCGCCCTACTCAGGATACCACTAGGATCTTTTAAACTTCGAATACGCAACTATCATGCGCTATGGTTGAACTTTCCAGATCATTCTTCTCATTTAAACAGATTCCACAACGTGGTCCTACAACCCCATCACATGCCGTAACATGGATGGTTTGGGCTGTTCCCCGTTCGCTCGCCACTACTAGGGGAATCATTATTATTTTCTTTTCCTACAGGTACTAAGATGTTTCAGTTCCCTGCGTTAGCCTCCTGACATAATCAGGATGATATTTCTTCAAAATATCAGGTTGTCCCATTCGGAAATCCGCGGATCAAAGGTTATTTGCACCTACCCGCAGCTTATCGCAGCTTATCACGTCCTTCATCGCCTCCGAGAGCCAAGGCATCCGCCATGCGCCCTTATTTACTTTCTTACAAACGTTCACTGTTACTATAAAAGTAACATGCGTAAAGTTTGATATATACTTTTAGCTCTTACTAAATTTTTACTTTTTGTACAACATGTCAAAGATCGTTTTTCTTATGTCTCAAAGAAAAGGTGGAGAATAACGGATTCGAACCGTTGACCCCCTGCGTGCAAGGCAGGTGCTCTAGCCAGCTGAGCTAATCCCCCGAAGTAACAAAAAAAGAGATGGTCATCCAAATCTCGTACATCGGTAGTCCCAGGCAGAGTTGAACTGCCGACCTCTACATTATCAGTGTAGCGCTCTAACCAACTGAGCTATAGGACTGTCAGTACACTCGTGCCTAAAATAGGCCCGGCTTCTTTTTATCTCTTGTTTATCCTTATTAAAGATCTATATCTTAAATAAACAAGTACCAGTAGTACAAAAACCAAGAACCATTAATCGTCATTTGAACGGTATCGCTCCAGAAAGGAGGTGTTCCAGCCGCACCTTCCGGTACGGCTACCTTGTTACGACTTAGCCCCAATTACCAGTTTTACCCTAGGACGCTCCTTACGGTTACGTACTTCAGGTACCCCCGGCTTTCATGGCTTGACGGGCGGTGTGTACAAGGCCCGGGAACGTATTCACCGCGCCGTGGCTGATGCGCGATTACTAGCGAATCCAGCTTCATGGAGTCGGGTTGCAGACTCCAATCCGAACTGAGAGAGGTTTTGGGGATTAGCATCACGTCGCCGTGTAGCTGCCTGTTGTACCTCCCATTGTAACACGTGTGTAGCCCCGGACGTAAGGGCCGTGCTGATTTGACGTCATCCCCACCTTCCTCACATCTTACGACGGCAGTCTCTCTAGAGTCCTCAGCATGACCTGTTAGTAACTAAAGATAAGGGTTGCGCTCGTTATGGCACTTAAGCCGACACCTCACGGCACGAGCTGACGACAACCATGCAGCACCTTCACAAATGCCTTGCGGCTATAATCTTTCAACTATATTCATTTGCAATTTAAGCCCGGGTAAGGTTCCTCGCGTATCATCGAATTAAACCACATGTTCCTCCGCTTGTGCGGGCCCCCGTCAATTCCTTTGAGTTTCACCGTTGCCGGCGTACTCCCCAGGTGGAATACTTAACGCTTTCGCTTGGCCGCTTACTGTATATCGCAAACAGCGAGTATTCATCGTTTACTGTGTGGACTACCAGGGTATCTAATCCTGTTTGATACCCACACTTTCGAGCATCAGTGTCAGTAACAGTCTAGTCAGCTGCCTTCGCAATTGGAGTTCTTCGTGATATCTAAGCATTTCACCGCTACACCACGAATTCCGCTAACCTCTACTGTACTCAAGACTGACAGTATCAACTGCAATTTTACGGTTGAGCCGCAAACTTTCACAGCTGACTTACCAGCCCACCTACGCTCCCTTTAAACCCAATAAATCCGGATAACGCTCGCATCCTCCGTATTACCGCGGCTGCTGGCACGGAGTTAGCCGATGCTTATTCATAATGGTACATACAAAACACCACACGTGGCGCACTTTATTCCCATATAAAAGAAGTTTACAACCCATAGGGCAGTCATCCTTCACGCTACTTGGCTGGTTCAGACTTCCGTCCATTGACCAATATTCCTCACTGCTGCCTCCCGTAGGAGTTTGGACCGTGTCTCAGTTCCAATGTGGGGGACCTTCCTCTCAGAACCCCTATCCATCGTAGGTTTGGTGGGCCGTTACCCCGCCAACTGCCTAATGGAACGCATTCCCATCGATAACCGAAATTCTTTAATATTTTCAACATGCGAAGAAAATATACTATCGAGTATTAATCTTTCTTTCGAAAGGCTATCCCCGAGTTATCGGAAGGTTGAATACGTGTTACTCACCCGTGCGCCGGTCGCCAGCAGATTATTGCTAATCCCTGATGCCCCTCGACTTGCATGTGTTAAGCCTGTAGCTAGCGTTCATCCTGAGCCAGGATCAAACTCTTCATTGTAATAATATTGTTTGAATATTAACTCTTATATAAATAAAAGCCAATACCTTTTTAGCTCTGTTCAGGATACCGTAAAAATTTATTGACGATCTAATAATACCTAATAATAAGTATTGACGGTTCTTGTTTTTTACTTGTACTACTTGTATTGTTTATCAATATTTCAAAGAACGTGGCTTCTGATCAAATCTTCGATTCAAAAGCGGGTGCAAAGGTAAAACTCTTTAAGCAAACCACCAAACGTTTTGGAAAGTTTTTTTTAAAGTTAATCTTTCAGGTTTTTTCAACTTCAAATCAGTAAACTCTCTTGCGAAAGAACCATTCAAAATCGAAAGGCTGAAAACCTAAGCGAATCGGACTGCAAAGATACAAACTTTAATATTAAAACAACAACTCTTTTCGAAGTTATTTTTAATTTAATTTTTAAAGCGAATCAAAGTCACCTCAAAAGGAAACTACTGAAAAAAGTATCCGGAGAACCCATTCGGCCATCGAACCAAAGCAAAATGTCAATCAAAAGGCTTTGTCTCTCTTGCAAAGCGGATGCAAAAGTAGAGCATTAATTGTACATATTCAAATTTTATTGAACTTTATTTGTAAAAAAAAGAATCAATGAAATATAACTATCTATAAATCAATATTTAGCTAAAAATCTTTTAGAACGCATAAAACGATATTGAATCATCAAATTAGATAGTCATGCAACAAGTGAGACTAAATTATTATATCGAAAAGGAAACACACAACAACAATATCACCTTCAAAAGGAAACAAATCCGTAAATAATCAATCGACAAAATATTGGAGTTATAGTACGACTCTAATCATGGCTTACAACGGTAATTACCCATAAAGAATAAGAGATGGATAAGGATTCTGAATAATTCAGGGCTATTCAAAGTAGTCCAAAGGCATTTATGGTGATTATGTGAATATAAGAGTATATTGATTAAACTGGCTGGATCAATAGATCTGTCAGATGTAACGATATACGTTATATGCAATCGCACATAACTATGCACGTTTGTGTAATGTGGGTTATTACGTGTAGTTATGTACAGTGATAATGTACAGCGTGGCAATCATGCGCGGTAAGATGTAGATGTAGGTGTACCTAACATCAGTCAATGTCTCTTCATCTGTATATTCAATCGGGGCCTATCAATGGAGGTTTGAAGAAGAAAAGCTGCATCAGATTCATGGACGGGGTCAAAAGACATGGCACGATAGGAGATAACATAGCATCGAAGGAATGGGATGGAATGAAATAAGATGGGATGGGATGGTATGAGATAATGTAGCACAACATTGGATTGGATTAGATAAGAAGGCAAGGTAAGACAAGTTCAAACACTATTGCATGGTACAAAACAGCGCGGGCAGCACAAGACAGGACTGAAATAGAGGAACATATCAGTCGTCTCTTTACCGGAAGGATCAAAGAATGTATTCATCTCAGCAGAATTATCTTTAATATATCCGCTACCTTGCTTCTCCATTTTGGAGTTCAATTTGGTTGAAGCAAACTGACGATTAAGGGTACTAGTTGCACCAGACAGCCCAGACCGATACCCAAGACAACGGCACGGCAGGGCACAAAAAAAAGACCCTTCGAAACATTACTGAATCGAAGGGTCAATCAAAATGGCGGCTACCTACTCTCCCACTGTTACGCAGTACCATCGGCGTGACGAGGCTTAACTTCTCTGTTCGGAATGGGAAGAGGTGGAACCCTCGTGCTATAACCACCTAAAAAAGGTTATGACATGTGTACAGTAAAAATTTAGACTCCTAAAAAGGATAGCTAAATGGATATAACAAACAACGCGCGTTTGTAAGAAAGTGCACGGGCAATTAGTAACGCTCGGCTTTGATGTTGCCACCTTTACACCTGCGTCCTATCAACGTCATCGTCTATAACGACCCTAAGAAATCTAATCTTGTGGCCGGCTTCGTACTTAGATGCTTTCAGCACTTATCCGATCCCGACTTAGATACCCAGCGATGCACCTGGCGGCACAACTGGTAAACCAGAGGTCAGTCCAACACGGTCCTCTCGTACTAGTGTCAGAGCCACGCAAATTTCATACGCCCACGATAGATAGAGACCGAACTGTCTCACGACGTTCTGAACCCAGCTCGCGTGCCACTTTAATGGGCGAACAGCCCAACCCTTGGGACCTTCTCCAGCCCCAGGATGTGACGAGCCGACATCGAGGTGCCAAACCCCTCCGTCGATATGAGCTCTTGGGAGGGATCAGCCTGTTATCCCCGGAGTACCTTTTATCCTTTGAGCGATGTCCCTTCCATGCGGAAACACCGGATCACTATGCTCTAGTTTCCTACCTGATCGACTTGTCTGTCTCCCAGTCAAGCACCCTTATGCCATTACACTCTACGGACGGTTACCAATCGTCCTGAGGGTACCTTTAGAAGCCTCCGTTACACTTTTGGAGGCGACCACCCCAGTCAAACTACCCACCAAACAATGTCCTCGCAAAAGCGAGTTAGAACTCAAACAATCAAAGGGTCGTATTTCAACAGCGACTCCACAAATACTAGCGTACCTGCTTCAAAGTCTCCGACCTATCCTACACATCAATGGCCCAAATTCAATGTTAAGCTATAGTAAAGGTTCACGGGGTCTTTTCGTCCCATCGCGGGTAATCGGCATCTTCACCGATACTACAATTTCACTGAGCTCACGGTTGAGACAGTGTCCAGATCATTACACCATTCGTGCAGGTCGGAACTTACCCGACAAGGAATTTCGCTACCTTAGGACCGTTATAGTTACGGCCGCCGTTTACTGGGGCTTCAATTCAATGCTTCTCTTGCGATGACATCTCCTCTTAACCTTCCAGCACCGGGCAGGTGTCAGGCTGTATACTTCATCTTTCGATTTTGCACAGCCCTGTGTTTTTGTTAAACAGTTGCCTGGACCTATTCTCTGCGCCCACATCGCTGTGGGACCCTTTATCCCGAAGTTACAGGGTCAATTTGCCTAGTTCCTTAACCGTGATTCACTCAAGCGCCTGAGTATATTCAACCCAACTACGTGTGTCCGTTTACGGTACGGGTACCTCAAAGATTATGTTTAGCGGATTTTCTTGGGAGTATGGTTACATGCGCTATTGAATTGTTCCGAAGAACGCTCCATACTATCAGGTTCGACTCTCGATACGGATTTGCCTGTATCGATCAACATCTACACCCTTTAACGAACATCCGTCTGTTCGCGGCATTGTCACTCCTCCGTCCCCACGTCACTCTTAAAGGTAGTACAGGAATATTAACCTGTTCTGCCATCGGCATCACCTGTCGGCTGAGCCTTAGGACCCGACTAACCCTGATCCGATTAGCGTTGATCAGGAAACCTTAGTCTTTCGGCGAGGGGGTTTCTCACCCCCTTTATCGTTACTTATACCTACATTTGCTTTTCCACAAGCTCCAGACAAGCTTACGCTTGGCCTTCAACGCGTAGTGGAATGCTCCCCTACCGATATTTACATATCCCACAGCTTCGGTAATACACTTAATGCCCGATTATTATCCACGCCAAACTCCTCGACTAGTGAGCTGTTACGCACTCTTTAAATGAATGGCTGCTTCCAAGCCAACATCCTAGCTGTCTTAGCAATCTGACTTCGTTAGTTCAACTTAGTGTATATTTGGGGACCTTAGCTGGTGGTCCGGATTCTTCTCCTTTAGGACATGGACCTTAGCACCCATGCCCTCACTCCCGTGATTAAACTAATGCGCATTCGGAGTTTATCAAGACTTGATAGGCGGCGAAGCCCTCGCATCTTATCAGTCGCTCTACCTCACATTAGTAACTCACGAGGCTGCACCTAAATGCATTTCGGGGAGTACGAGCTATCTCCAAGTTTGATTAGCCTTTCACCCCCACCCTCAACTCATCCAGAAGCTTTTCAACGCTTATTGGTTCGGTCCTCCAGCTAGTGTTACCTAGCCTTCAACCTGGTCAAGGGTAGATCACTTGGTTTCGCGTCTACTCCTACCGACTATACGCCCTATTCAGACTCGCTTTCGCTTCGGCTGCAGATCTCAAGATCCTTAACCTGGCCGGTAAAAGTAACTCGTAGGTTCATTATGCAAAAGGCACGCCGTCACAGCATAAAGCTGCTCCGACCGCTTGTAGGCGCACGGTTTCAGGGACTATTTCACTCTTCTATTCGAAGTGCTTTTCACCTTTCCTTCACAGTACTGGTTCGCTATCGGTCTCTCGGGAGTATTTAGCCTTACCGGATGGTCCCGGCAGATTCAGACAGGATTTCACGTGTCCCGCCCTACTCAGGATACCACTAGGATCTTTTAAACTTCGAATACGCAACTATCATGCGCTATGGTTGAACTTTCCAGATCATTCTTCTCATTTAAACAGATTCCACAACGTGGTCCTACAACCCCATCACATGCCGTAACATGGATGGTTTGGGCTGTTCCCCGTTCGCTCGCCACTACTAGGGGAATCATTATTATTTTCTTTTCCTACAGGTACTAAGATGTTTCAGTTCCCTGCGTTAGCCTCCTGACATAATCAGGATGATATTTCTTCAAAATATCAGGTTGTCCCATTCGGAAATCCGCGGATCAAAGGTTATTTGCACCTACCCGCAGCTTATCGCAGCTTATCACGTCCTTCATCGCCTCCGAGAGCCAAGGCATCCGCCATGCGCCCTTATTTACTTTCTTACAAACGTTCACTGTTACTATAAAAGTAACATGCGTAAAGTTTGATATATACTTTTAGCTCTTACTAAATTTTTACTTTTTGTACAACATGTCAAAGATCGTTTTTCTTATGTCTCAAAGAAAAGGTGGAGAATAACGGATTCGAACCGTTGACCCCCTGCGTGCAAGGCAGGTGCTCTAGCCAGCTGAGCTAATCCCCCGAAGTAACAAAAAAAGAGATGGTCATCCAAATCTCGTACATCGGTAGTCCCAGGCAGAGTTGAACTGCCGACCTCTACATTATCAGTGTAGCGCTCTAACCAACTGAGCTATAGGACTGTCAGTACACTCGTGCCTAAAATAGGCCCGGCTTCTTTTTATCTCTTGTTTATCCTTATTAAAGATCTATATCTTAAATAAACAAGTACCAGTAGTACAAAAACCAAGAACCATTAATCGTCATTTGAACGGTATCGCTCCAGAAAGGAGGTGTTCCAGCCGCACCTTCCGGTACGGCTACCTTGTTACGACTTAGCCCCAATTACCAGTTTTACCCTAGGACGCTCCTTACGGTTACGTACTTCAGGTACCCCCGGCTTTCATGGCTTGACGGGCGGTGTGTACAAGGCCCGGGAACGTATTCACCGCGCCGTGGCTGATGCGCGATTACTAGCGAATCCAGCTTCATGGAGTCGGGTTGCAGACTCCAATCCGAACTGAGAGAGGTTTTGGGGATTAGCATCACGTCGCCGTGTAGCTGCCTGTTGTACCTCCCATTGTAACACGTGTGTAGCCCCGGACGTAAGGGCCGTGCTGATTTGACGTCATCCCCACCTTCCTCACATCTTACGACGGCAGTCTCTCTAGAGTCCTCAGCATGACCTGTTAGTAACTAAAGATAAGGGTTGCGCTCGTTATGGCACTTAAGCCGACACCTCACGGCACGAGCTGACGACAACCATGCAGCACCTTCACAAATGCCTTGCGGCTATAATCTTTCAACTATATTCATTTGCAATTTAAGCCCGGGTAAGGTTCCTCGCGTATCATCGAATTAAACCACATGTTCCTCCGCTTGTGCGGGCCCCCGTCAATTCCTTTGAGTTTCACCGTTGCCGGCGTACTCCCCAGGTGGAATACTTAACGCTTTCGCTTGGCCGCTTACTGTATATCGCAAACAGCGAGTATTCATCGTTTACTGTGTGGACTACCAGGGTATCTAATCCTGTTTGATACCCACACTTTCGAGCATCAGTGTCAGTAACAGTCTAGTCAGCTGCCTTCGCAATTGGAGTTCTTCGTGATATCTAAGCATTTCACCGCTACACCACGAATTCCGCTAACCTCTACTGTACTCAAGACTGACAGTATCAACTGCAATTTTACGGTTGAGCCGCAAACTTTCACAGCTGACTTACCAGCCCACCTACGCTCCCTTTAAACCCAATAAATCCGGATAACGCTCGCATCCTCCGTATTACCGCGGCTGCTGGCACGGAGTTAGCCGATGCTTATTCATAATGGTACATACAAAACACCACACGTGGCGCACTTTATTCCCATATAAAAGAAGTTTACAACCCATAGGGCAGTCATCCTTCACGCTACTTGGCTGGTTCAGACTTCCGTCCATTGACCAATATTCCTCACTGCTGCCTCCCGTAGGAGTTTGGACCGTGTCTCAGTTCCAATGTGGGGGACCTTCCTCTCAGAACCCCTATCCATCGTAGGTTTGGTGGGCCGTTACCCCGCCAACTGCCTAATGGAACGCATTCCCATCGATAACCGAAATTCTTTAATATTTTCAACATGCGAAGAAAATATACTATCGAGTATTAATCTTTCTTTCGAAAGGCTATCCCCGAGTTATCGGAAGGTTGAATACGTGTTACTCACCCGTGCGCCGGTCGCCAGCGGATTATTGCTAATCCCTGATGCCCCTCGACTTGCATGTGTTAAGCCTGTAGCTAGCGTTCATCCTGAGCCAGGATCAAACTCTTCATTGTAATAATATTGTTTGAATATTAACTCTTATATAAATAAAAGCCAATACCTTGTTAGCTCTGTTCAGGATACCGTAAAAATTTATTGACGATCTAATAATACCTAATAATAAGTATTGACGGTTCTTGTTTTTTTACTTGTACTACTTGTATTGTTTATCAATATTTCAAAGAACGTGGCTTCTGATCAAATCTTCGATTCAAAAGCGGGTGCAAAGGTAAAACTCTTTAAGCAAAACACCAAACGTTTTGGAAAGTTTTTTTTTAGAATTAATCTTTCAGCTAATTTAAGATCAACATAAAGAGATCTTAAAAAAGAATATCCTCGCAACCATTAGCGATCAAACCAAAGCAACATTTCAATCAAAAGGCTTTGTCTCTCTTGCAAAGCGAATGCAAAAGTAGAGCATTAAACACCAATACGCAAATACTTAGAAAGGTTTTTTGAAAGTTTTTTGAATAAAAAAACGTAATCAACTGGATAACAGATGTGTTATAAAGCATAATTTCAAGGGAGTGAACCAAGTCGGTGGAAAAGACACACCATATAATATTCACACGCATGCGCGAGAGCGCGAACAAGTAGTATATGCAGAAGCATCAATAAGACGTCCGCATAGCACATCTGGGCATTGTCTAGGACAAATAAAGGCAAACTAATTCTTTCTTAGAATAAGTTTTAATTCGAAATCCAGATTCTTTAATGTGATTTCTATTCATGATTAAGGCATCGGTTAAACCATAAAGATACAAAATAAGCACAAACTTAACGACCCCACTCGGAGCCAACCCAACCTTCGAATTAATATCTCATGTTTTGCATACCAAAAAGCTAGGCTTTTGTGAAATTTTCAAGCTTCATCTATTGCTTTTATTCGCAGTCTTTAGTAATTTTGTTAGGAAATGTTTAATCGTTTGCCTATAGGCGAACGAAAGAAACACCATAGGCGGACAAAAGTTTGCCTATAGGCGAACAAAAGAACACCTATAGGCAAACTAATAAGCCATCGCATCCCAACGACTTACCCCTTGCGACGGAATACACTAGCTTTAGTGAACCAACCATTTAATCGAACTATAAAAACAAGAAAAGAAATGAGTGTTTATTTGACCTTTACCCTTCGGGAGATGTTAAACAAACCGGCGAGGAACAACCGCTTTATCCTCGCGTGGTTGCGAAAGGAACCATTGATAAGGAAGAATTTCTTGAACACGTCAGCTGATGCCAAATCGTCTCCAACCGAAGAGCTATCGTAATTTTAGTTTTTTCCGATGCAAAGGCGTCTTCACAAAATACTGATTATAAATAATACCAAAAACAATTAAACCCAAACCAATATATGTGGTGAATACAATTTCTTCTCCTAAAACAATAGAAATAAAGAAAAGGGATAAGAAGGGAGCAAAATAACACATTTGATTAATTAAAGCCGGATTAGTCGTTGTTCGCATTGCTAGTCCAAAGAAGATAAAAGGAATTCCAATCTCGAAACATCCGATGTATATCCCAGAAACCAGTGCAGTAGATGAACCAATATGAACGCCAACAAACAATGCTCCAATCAATAAATAAGAAGCGCCAAACAAAAAACTCATAAACAGACTCACGCTTGAATCAATACTTTCATTCCGATTACTAATCAGCCAATAACTAGCCCAAAGAAAAGCACTCAATCCGGCTAATAGTAACCCTTCAACACCGATCACTTTGCCATTAAAACTTCCTCCCATACTAATAAACGCCACACCAACTAAAGACAAAAACATACCAAAATATTTTTTAGGAGGAATGGGTTGATGCCCAAAGATCGCTAGAAGGAGTAAAAGTACGATTGGCCAAGCATAGCTAATAGGTTGAGCCACTTGAGCAGGAAGAAGATTATAAGCTTTAAATAAAACCAAATAATAAGAAACAGGATTAATAAGCCCAATGACTGCAAAATATAGCCACAGTTTAGGAGACAACTCCCGTACTAAATGCCATTTTCGTTGACAAGTCAGGAGACAAGTAAAGATCAGTAAAGCCGTGCAACTAGCTATTAGAATCATCTCAAAATGAGTCAGATGCTTTAACGCAATTTTAAACGCTGTAGCCACTGTAGACCAACTCAACACAGCCACTCCGGCATAAACCACAGACTGCTTATTTTTTTCCATAGTATGATTAAATTAAGACAACAAATAGCCTTATCAAAACGGCACACAAAAGTAGTAATACTTTCTATTCCAACAAGCTTTTTCTATCTTTATTTAAGCAATACCTCAAAAGAAAAAAGGGAGCAATCAGAAAGCGTCAATTAAGGCATGACCCCCAATAAATAATCGGACAATGATCCCTCAAGATCCAACTTACGCTTTAAACGATATCGTTTAAGTTCAACACTTTTCTGAGTAATGTTCAAAACCGCAGCAATATCTTTGGTCGATAAGTTAGAACGGATCAGACAACAGAATTTAAGATCTTGTGAAGACAATTCCGGATGTATA
Source organism: Bacteroides sp. QWL-09 (assembly GCF_058683585.1). Lineage (NCBI taxonomy): Bacteria > Pseudomonadati > Bacteroidota > Bacteroidia > Bacteroidales > Bacteroidaceae > Bacteroides > Bacteroides sp. QWL-09. The sequence goes on from NZ_CM178748.1 coordinate 1,820,332, forward strand.
GATTTTAAGAAGACCAAGAAATCTCGATTAACCTCTTGATAATAATTCTGAAACAAGATAAAATCTTTATCTAAACTCATCCCTCTTGAAACAATCTTCTTAAGTTTATCGTATAGATTTCGAGGATAGCGATCCCCTAAAAACTCTTTTTGTCGATCTAGTTCATCAGAAATGGCAAGTAGCAATTCCTGTTTTTGAGAAATTGCACGCAACTTATTATTAATCTCATTTTTTTGAGCATTTATGGTTTCCTTAAGCTTCTCGTTAGTCAATTTGACGATTTGTTCATCTTTCAAATGCTGTTCCAACTGATATTGTCTCATCATTTTCTCTTTTTTCCTTTGGTAACGCTTTCTGGTCAGCATAAACACAACGAACAACAATAAAAGAATATATAAAACAAGCGCTATTCTCGATAAATAGAAAGGTAAGAACACATTAATCTTCAAGGTCTTTTTATTTCCCCAAAAATCTTGAATCACAAGATGATGCTCACCTGCTAAAAGTTTACTAAACTCAATCGTTCCATTTTTGACCCAATCACTCCAGGCATTTTCATCACCATTTTCCAACTTAAATTTCAACAAATTAGAACTTGTAGAAATGGGCTGAGCTACCATAAACCGAACATTTGTAGCATTATAAGGGATATCTATTTGATTTTCCTCATCTAACGACGCATGTTCCCACTTACCATTCATATAATATGAAACCATCGACAAGCGAATAGGCTTATCAGAGTAATGTTTTGCTTTCTTGATAAGAGCTGCATTCACAGACACAACGCCGTCTACTGATGAAAACAGATAGAGATCATCCTTTAAATGACTGACATACACTTTATTTTTTAACTGAGTCAGATTATAATTAGAAAACGATTCTCGTCCGATCTCTACAGCACCATTTAAAGTTATTCGATAAAGGAATAGTTCATGTCCTCTGCACACCCAATATTCATTATCTTTAGCATGAGCCACCCAATTAAACCCTTTAGCTGCACTCAAATCGCGAGTCAACTTGTTATTCAACACAAATTGATCCGTATCCGGAGAGTAGTTATACACCCCTTCCGGAGAAAAGAAATAAGTAATTCCATCAATACGTTGAATACTAATCCGACGGTAGTCTGTCAATCCCGGACGATCTTTGTATTGGACAATCTCATCAGCTTTCTCAAGCTTTTCATCAACACGAACCTTAAAGATTCCTTTTTGAGGATGAATAGCCCACAATAAGCGAATGCTCTCGGACATGATTTGTTCAAAGGTATTTGTTAAATTAGCCACTTGACTGTGCAATCGCCATTGCCCATTGATATATTCAAAGAACGTGATATAAAGATAAGTACAAGCTACTAAATATTCTTTCCCATTGTCAGCCACATACTCAAAGTGATAAATACCCTTAATAGGAGCAATCCATTCCCAATTTCCTTTATTCAATCGATAACATCCCCTATTCGTACCACATAACAAGTCGCCCTTAACCGCTTTAAAAGACATCACTTCTCCTAAATTTCCAATTTTAGATAAGACTTGATTAAATCCTTCATTAACAAAAAGTCCCTCGTTCGTTCCAATATAATAGTGCCCTTTATAAAAGCATGCTGTATGAAAGTTACCGATGTCATTACTCGATTTCCAGAGTCTCATTAACGGATTAACTTGTATATTCGAGATGCCGTTATCCAACGTTGCCCATAAATTATTACGATAATAGAGCAGTCGGTGCACCGTGTTATTTTTCAATTGGTCATATCTATCTATTTTCTCAAGTAACGTTCCATTCAAATCATAAATAAATATTCCACCTCCCAATGTTCCTATAGCCAAACGATCGTTTGAAATTAACGCACCACAATCCATCACATAAGGTTTCAATAAAGTCGAATCATAAATCCACTCTTTAGGTACTTGGTCTTTAGACTCTTTAAGATAGATTCGTCCAACATTCGTACCAAACAGATATCGATCTTTTCCTATTTTCAAGAAAAACTTCATCTCTTGATCTTTTAGGTAAATCGCCGGCACAAACTCCTGAAAAGCTCCATTCTTTAGTTGAAAAATTCCGCCGAATAATCGATGTACAAAAACATCCTTACCACATTGTTGAAGCAGCATATGGCAATCTTTAGAGATTTGTTTAAAAGAAGAACCATCATATTGAAGAATTTGAGAGAAACTCTGGAAATAGACAAACCGACCATCATCAGCTATGCTCCAATAACTATCTTCCGATATCATTGAATGATCAATTAGTGCCTCTAAAGACGTATAAGATAAAGTCCCATCTTCATTTTTTATCCAATACCCTATGCAATTATCGCCAGCCGTATAGATTCTATTCCCTACTTTATGAACTGCTCTAAGATTCTGCTGCTGTGGCAAAGCATTCAACATCCAGTTATTTCCATCGAAACTTAATAGCCCGGAATTGTTGGCAATATAGATCAAATCATTTTCTTGATCAATACAACCTCCCCAATTCTGAATATCGCCAGAATACTCACGAACACCATAATTAGAAATGTTATACCAAAAAAAATCATTGGCATGTACATAGAAAGAGAAGAATAAGAAAAAAAGAAACAATGTGTTTTTCTTCATAGAGGAAACCTTGATTAATAAATGAATCGCTTTAAAATTGATTCGAATACAATATTAAATAATAAAATAAGAATCGCCAACTATTATACTTATCTTTATCTATTTCATATCCACATCCTAGCTTTACTGAGGCGGGATTATTAGAAAAAAAGCAGAAAAAATAATATATCTATATTATTAATAATCAAATAATTAAACACCATTGATATATAAATGATGTGCTCTATAAAAAACAATAAACGGATGATATACTTTTGTCTATCTCCAAGTCTTGGCAAGCCACTTAAACCTAAATATTTTTGTGATCATAATCGCTCGAGATCAACCGAGTTTTCAGATTGATCAAGCAGTGTTTTTTATGTTTACTTAAAAATTTTATTATGAAAAAAATTACATTTATTACCACACTACTATTGCTCTTTGGCTTTATTTGTGTTTCTGCACAAAATAGTGGGTTATCAGTAAAAGGTACGGTAACCGACAAAGAATCCGGAGAGGGATTAATTGGTGTAACTATTCTAGTGAAAGGCACAACGGGTGGAACTGTAACAGACATTACAGGACATTATTCCTTATCTAATCTTAAAAAAGGAAGCATATTGACCTTCTCATCCATTGGGATGAAAAGCAAAACTGTAACCGTCGAACAATCCGGAACCTTCAACTTGACCTTAGAATCAGACGTCATGAGACTCGAAGACGTCGTTGTTGTGGGATACGGTACAGCACGCAAGCGCGACCTCACCGGTTCGATTGTTTCAGTAAAAGGTGAAGATCTTAAGTTATCACCGGACTATAGCCCGGTAAAAGCTTTACAAGGAAAGATTCCTAGCTTAATGATCACCAATACCGGTTCGGCAGGTGGTAGTCCAACGATCCGTTTACGTGGTGTAGGTACCATCCAATCGGGTACAAATCCATTGTTTGTTGTCGACGGTATGTTGACCGACAACATCGACTTCTTAAGTTCTAACGATATTACCTCAATAGAAGTCTTGAAAGACCCGTCATCTTTATCCATCTTTGGTGTACAAGGAGCGAATGGTGTCATCATTATCACCACGAAGAGAGCTAAGGAAGGTCGCCTATCCGTTTCTTACGATGGCTATGGTGGCGTTCAATATGTTGGGCAAAACGATCGAGTAAAACTAACCAATGCCGATCAATTTAGCGAACTTTACAACGAACTTCTTAAAAACCAAGCAACGACTGAACATCCTTATCAAGCTTGGCACGGCGAACTTCAAGGAAAAGGAACCGACTGGTTATCTCACATTTTACGTCCAGCCGCAATCACTAGTCACTCCCTGTCTTTATCAAGTGCATCGGAAAAAGTATCTAGTGTTTTCTCATTAGGCTATTTTTATCAAGACGGTGTGGTAAAATACGATAATTACAATCGCTACAACCTTCGTTATGCGGTAGACTACAAGGTCAACAAATCCATTAAAATCGGTTCTAACTTCAACTTAAGCCGTTGGAGTAAATCGGGACAATCGGCTAACGTTTGGGAAGCTGTCAGAGCTATTCCAAACTACTCTCCTTATGCTCCGGAAAGTGATATCGATCCAGAGAACCCCGGAAGCAAATATACTCCATCACCTAACATTCAAAAAGACTTAGGTAATCCGGTAGCCACTATGGAACTTAATAAAGGAGTAGACGAAAGCTACGGATATAGAGGCGTTGGCAATGCCTATCTCGAATTTAATTTTTGGAAAGATTTCCAATTTAAGGCTGTAGGTTATACCGATCTAGGCATCAATATGAATAGCCGTTTTTCGCCAAAATACAATGTCAACAACTCAACTTCAATCTCTTCACAAAAACGAGAAGTTAATTCTTTGAGTCGCGCTACCGCTGAATATGAGAAATATCAAGCAGACTTCCTTTTAGACTACAAGAAGCAGATTAAAGGGCATCGCATCAATGCAACAGTGGGTTACACGGCTTACTTAAAAAGAGAAAAAGGGTTTGACGCTTCAGCCGATACAATCGGTGGAAAAGACATGAATATTGTCCCAAAAGAGTTCTGGATGCTTAACCAAGGTGCAGAAGGCAACAAAAAAAACAATGATTTCTTTGGTGAGGAATCTTTTATTTCATATTTAGCTCGCGTGAACTACGCTTATCAAGACCGTTATTTGCTGACTGCGACATTCCGTGCCGATGGTTCTTCTAAGTTTTCGCCCAAACACCGTTGGGGATATTTCCCTTCTGTTGGTCTAGGATGGGTCATCTCGGAAGAAGCCTTTATGAGCAGTCTAAAAGATAAAATCGACTTTTTAAAATTAAAAGCGAGCTGGGGTCGTCTAGGTAACGATAAGATCGGAAACTACCTTTGGTTACCAACCATTAATCCGAGAGGTCGACAAGTTACCGTTGATGGAAAGACCTACTACATTCCTATTGCAGAATATGAAGTAGACAAAAACATTCATTGGGAGATCATGACCGGAATCGATCTTGGAATTGAAGGAAAATTCTTTGGCAACCGCCTCAGTGCAGATTTAGGTTATTACACCAAAACCACTAACGATTTATTGGCCAAAGTAGCTCCATCAGTTACTGTCGGTAACGGATACGCCATTACCAATGCAGGTTCCATCAAAAATAGCGGTTTCGAGTTCATGTTAGGCTGGAACGATCGCATCAACGATTTTAGCTATGGCATCAGTGTAAATGGAGCAACTTTAAAGAACGAAGTTCTATCGTTAGGAAACAAAGACGCTGATATCATTACCGGAGATTATCACAGAACATCAGTTGGACATCCTGTCGGTTCATTCTATGGCTATGTACAAGACGGTATCTTCCAAAACGAACAAGAGGTTAATGATTACCAAAACACCTATGCAACTTCATGGAGTTCTAAACCAGGGGATATTCGATATGCCGACCTTAATGGTGACAAAAAAATCAATGACAAAGATCGTCAGTTTATCGGTTCGCCGATCCCTACATTCACTTACGGTTTGAACTTAAACATGGCTTATAAAGGGTTCGACTTCTCAGTCGACTTTAACGGCGTGGCCGGCAATAAGATCATGAATACGAAAAAACTCCCATCGTTCACTCAGTTCAATTTCTATGAAAGTCAGATGAACAGATGGCACGGAGAAGGAACTTCAACCAAAGAGCCTATCTTAAACTATTCAAGATCGAATAATTTCTTATCATCAACCAACTTAATCGAAGACGGGTCTTATTTTAGAGTTCGAGGTCTACAACTCGGTTATACTTTGCCTAAAAGTCTTCTGTTAAAATGGAATGTATCGAACATACGTGTTTACGTCAACGCACAAAACTTATACACCTTCAAGAAGAATACCGGATTTACTCCGGAAGTTGGTGGTGGCATCCTAGACGGCGGCATTGACAACGGCGGAACCTATCCAATTCCGGCAACTTACACAGCAGGCGTATCGTTTAACTTTTAATTTGTAAAACACATGAAAAAAATAATATTATCCTCAACACTTTTAATAGGATTAGCTTTCTCATCCTGTTCAGACAGTTTCCTAGATCGCTATCCAAAGGGACGCTGGCACGAACAAAACATGCCGGAAAGCAACTTAGACCAAGCAATTTTAGCTGAAGGTAAAATACAACAAGCCTACGGTGCTTCTAAAGATTGGAACAACCTATGGCCTGTATTTGCAATGCACAACTATACCACACCAGAAGGTGCCAAAGGGAGTAACCCTTCCGATGGAGGTGGCGATGTTATCGCTTTTGAACAAATGACTTATAACCCGTCGAATGGTTTACTCAACGGCTTCTATGGCATTTGCTACTCAACCATTTACACCGCTCACGAAGCGATGCTCTTTATCGGTCAATTGCCGGACGATCATCCTAAAAAAGCACAATACAAGGCAGAAGTGCTGTTCATCAGAGCATTGATGTACTATCGCCTGACCCAAGCCTTTGGCGATGTTCCTTATTTGGATCACATCCTTGCGGAAGGTGAAGCCTTACCCACTCGTATGAATATTAACGAGGTCCGGTCGCGCTACATCCAAGATCTTGAAGCTGCCATCCCATTCTTACCCACAAGAGCTGCACTTGTCGCTTCAGGTAATGGAGGTCGCGCCACTAAAAATGCTGCATTAGCTATCATTGCTAAGACCTATCTTTATGAGAAAAACTGGCAAAAAGCAAAAGATTATGCTCAAATGATCATCAGTTCGGGAGATAACGATCTGTCGACTCCTTATGATAAAATCTTTGATGAAGAATCAGAGTTCGGTCCGGAATCTATTTTGGAAGTCAACTGCGAACAAAAACCGTCTCTTAAAATCTATATGGGATCGATGTTCTCACAGATGCAAGGTTTCCGCGGTACACCCGACTTAGGTTGGGGATTTAATGGCCCTAGTCAGTCGTTAGTGAATGATTTCGATGCCGAGCATGATCCACGTAAATCCACCACGGTGATCGCCAATGGCGAAACTCTCGAAGGAGAAGTGATGAATGCCGATCCAAGCAGTCACCCGTTCTTTAACAAGAAAGCATACGTTAAGAAAGAAGAAGTTGCTAAATACGGTCGCTCAAAATATGACTACGGTAACTGGAAGAATATTCGTCTCATCCGATACTCCGACATCCTATTAATCTATGCTGAAGCTTGTTGCGAACTTGGCGACGAAGCCAATATCACTGAAGCTTTAGCAAAACTAGAGATGGTTAGAAATCGCGCACGCAATGGTAATAGCTCCCTTCTTCCAAAAGTCACCACACGCGTTCAGAACGAACTTCGTCAGGCGATACGCAAAGAGCGCAAGTTCGAGTTAGCCATGGAGTTTGAACGCTTTTACGATCTTGTACGTTGGGGTATTGCCAAGGATGTCATTCCGGGCTTTGTTGTCGGCAAGCACGAGTTGTTCCCTATTCCACAGTCGGAAATCGACAAGAGCGAAGGCGCTTTGACTCAAAACCCTGGTTATAATTAATCACAGAGTCGCGTGAGAAATTAATTTACTATTATTTATCGAGTCATATGATATTTTTTTTTCCATCTTTGCTCGATAAATAGTAGTAAAACCATTAACACCACACACCCATGAAAATAATGAATTACATATTAGTTTGCATTTTGAGTCTTTTTTCATTCAGCTGCGATAAGAACGCCAGTGACGCACCAGTTGTTGAAGAAATTCCATCATTCACCCTTAATGCTTCAGGCACGACCGTTACCCTAAACTGGAGTTCATCGAACACTGCCTCTTTAGATCTTTGGCGCTCCATCAATAATGGCGAATTTGAAAAAATAGCATCAGGAATCAAGACCACCCCTTATACCGACCAAATCGAGAAAGTTCAAGACAACGACTTAATTACTTACCGAATCACCGGACAAGGAGGATACCCGCACAGCTACGAAGCCAAAAGAGATCAACAAACCGTCAAGCTAATGTTGATGACCGATGACCAACTTTTAGATAAAGTTCAATCTACCACCTTAAAATACTTCTACGACTTTGCGCATCCGACTTGTAAACTCGCTAGAGAGAGAAGCAATATTCCCGCCGATCTTGATGTGGTCACTACCGGAGGTACAGGATTTGGTATCATGGCTCTCATTGCCGGAGCCGAACGCCAATACATTACCCGCCAACAAGCCTATGAGTATATCCGAACGATGACCGACTTCCTAACCACAGCCGATCGCTTTCACGGGGCTTATGCCCATTGGTACTATGGAAGTACAGGCAAAGTGAAGCCTTTTAGCCCCAAAGATAATGGTGGTGACTTGGTAGAAACCGCTTTCCTCATGCAGGGCCTTTTAACGGCTAAAGCTTATTTCAATACGCCAAGTTCATCGGATGCTGAAAAGAAACTAGCAGCCGATATCGATCAGATCTGGAGAGGAGTAGAATGGAATTATTATACCCAAGGACAAAAGAAACTCTTCTGGCATTGGTCGAAAGAGTACGGTTTCGAGATGAATATGGGCATCAGCGGTTGGAATGAAGGACTTATTGTTTACGTTTTGGCAGCCTCATCCCCCACTTATCCCATCGATAAAGAAACTTACACCAATGGATATTGCAACAACAGTGGAATCAAAAATGGAAGAAGCTACTACGGCATCACTTTACCTTTAGGTAACGATTCCGAGAAAGGTGGTCCGCTTTTCTTCACCCATTACTCCTTCTTGGGATTAGATCCTCGAAATCTGAAAGACGATTTTTGTGACAACTATTTCGAACAAAACAAGAATCATGTCTTGATCAACCGGGCTTACTGCATCGAGAATCCTAAAAAACATCAAGGATACTCAGAAAACTTCTGGGGCTTAACCGCTTCCGATTGTCCTGTAGTTGGATATCTGGCACATGCACCGGGTAACAACGATAACGGCACTATTTCACCAACAGCCGCTCTTTCATCGATCCCTTATGCTCCGAACGAATGTATGCAGGTCTTAAAATACTTCTATAGAGAGCTAGGTAGCCAACTCTTTGGTCCTTACGGCTTCTACGATTCCATCAATTTAGGAGTCAGTGCCGAAAAACAAGTCTACAAGAGTTATTTGGCCATCGATCAAGGGCCGATTGTCGTGATGATGGAAAACTACCGTTCCAATTTATTGTGGAACACCTTTATGAGAAATGAAGAGATACTCTCCGGATTGAGAAAGCTTGGTTTTACCTCGCCTCATATTAAATAAGGAAATAGAGAAACAAGAAAATCATGAAAATAAATAAAATCATACCGATCACTCTCCTTCTAACCACTGTCGGGATCACGTTCGGCTGCAAGTCGACCACAGACCTAACGGCCGACTCCGATCAAAAGATGAATCACTTCATCTCAGATCTGATGTCGAAGATGACTCTGGAAGAGAAGATTGGACAGACCGTACTTTTCTCAAGCTATTGGGATGTGACCGGTCCGATCTCGAACAACAACTTCATCGAACAAGCCAAAAAAGGAGAAGTAGGCGGTGTGTTTAATGCACTGACTGCCGACTTTATCTATCGTATGCAAAAAGAGGTTGTCGATCACTCTCGTCTGCACATCCCACTTATTTTTGGCTACGATGTCATTCATGGCTATCGCACCACCTTCCCCACACCTCTTGCTATGGCCTGTTCATGGGATACGACAAAGATCGAACTCGCCGCACGTTCCATGGCTACCGAAGCTGCTGCCGACGGACTAAATTGGGCTTTTGCTCCAATGGTCGACATCGCTAGAGACCCGCGTTGGGGACGCGTAGCCGAAGGAGCAGGTGAAGACACCTTCCTAGGATCGGCTATTGCTCGCGCACAAGTTCGAGGCATACAAGGGCACGATTTAAAAGATACCACCACCCTATTGGCTTGCGTGAAACATTTCGCGGCCTACGGTGCTCCGGTTGCCGGAAGAGACTATAACTCCGTCGATATGAGCGAACGTCAACTCCGAGAGTTCTACCTGCCGCCTTACAAAGCTGCCATCGACGAAGGTTGTCAAACCATCATGGCTTCATTCAACGACATCAACGGTGTTCCGGCCACATCAAACCAATGGTTGCTGACCGATCTGCTCCGTAAAGAATGGGGGTTTAAAGGAATGATTGTTACCGACTATACCGGGATCTACGAACTTCTCAACCACGGTACGGCGAAAGATTCGGCCGATGCCGGAGCACAATCGATACGCGCCGGAGTCGACATGGACATGCAATCGAATATTTTCATGAACTATTCCAAATCGAACCTCAAGAAAGGAGCGATCTCCGAGAAAGAGATCGACCGTGCTTGTCGCAAGGTCCTCGAAATGAAATATAAACTCGGTTTGTTCGACGACCCTTATCGCTATTGTGACACCCTACGGGCAAAGTCCACCTTGAAGCATCCGATTTTTTTCAAAGCCTCACATGACGTCGCCAAAAGCAGCATTGTTCTATTGAAAAACGAGAACAACCTCCTTCCTCTGTCGAAGTCAACCCGCACCATTGCGCTTGTCGGCCCAATGGCGACCAATAAGAGAAATCAACTCGGCACATGGCATACCGGAGGACGTGAAGAGACCGTTACCCCTATCCACGAAGCTTTTGCCAAAGAATTTCCCAACAGTCGCCTTCTAGTTGCCGAAGGCTGTCCTTACGAAGGCGACGATCGTTCGAGATTTCCGGAAGCGTTGACAGCTGCACGACAAGCCGACGTGGTTGTGATGTGCATGGGAGAACAAGAATTTGAAAGTGGCGAAGCCGCAAGCAAAACCGATATTCGATTATCAAAGATCCAAAGAGACTTTATTGCAGAAGTACGTCAAATCGGTAAGCCAATGGTCCTACTCTTGCACAACGGTCGCCCGATGGTGATCACCGAAGAAGAGCAAGCGTTCCAAGCCATTCTCGAGGTTTGGCATCTGGGAAGTATGGCCGGACCAGCCATTGCCGATGTTGTGAGCGGTGATAAAAATCCATCGGGAAAGCTCACTATGAGCTTCCCTCGTTCGGTGGGTCAGATTCCCATTTACTACAACTACTTGATGACGGGACGTCCCGAGACCCAAGAGCGATTCACCTCGCGCTATCTCGATTCACCGAACACACCACTCTATCCGTTCGGATACGGATTAAGCTACACCACATTTAGCTATGCGCCACCCAGCTTGAGTCAGCCGACCATGCGTAAAGATGGATCATTAGTGGTCTCAGTAGCCGTAACCAACACCGGGCAGAGAGATGGTGAAGAAATCGTCCAACTCTACCTTCGCGATATGGTCGCTTCGGTCAGTCGCCCGGTGAAAGAGCTCAAAGGGTTTAAGAAAGTCGCCATCAAAGCCGGTGAAACCGTAAAAGTCGACTTCACCATAACCAACGACCTCCTCTCGTTCTATAACGCTCAGCTCGTTAAAGACTCCGAACCGGGAGAGTTCACGGTTTATGTGGGCGGATCGAGTACCACCACCAATCAAGCCCGTTTCATTTTAGAGTAAAAACAACCATTAAGAATTGGCTGTGTTAGCGACATCAAAGGTTTAAATCACTCATACACTTTTATCCCGCTAAGACTCTACTGTAGTGTCAGTTAGGCTTTATGAGCCTAACTAACACAGCCTTTCTTATACCCTATCAAACCGATAAACCATGAGAATAAAGCCTCTTTTATTACTTTTTTTCATCCTCTTATCCATTGCCTATGAAGGGCATTCTCAGACTCTTTTCTCACCCGATAAGAAGCTGACTCTTCGGTTCATGCTCGATCAAGGCACCCCCTATTATGAGCTCAAAAGCGGACCCACCACACTCATCGGAAAAAGTCAGCTCGGTTTTAAGCTAGACGGTCTCCCCGACCTAACCACCAACTTTGTGTGCATTCGTCACACCACCCACACCTTCAACGAACAATGGCAACCGGTATGGGGCGAAGAACAGACCATCACCAACCATTACAATGAACTATGGGTTGCCCTTCAAGAGAGCACCCCACAAAAACGCAGTCTGAACATTCGTTTCAGACTCTACAACGACGGTCTCGGGTTCCGATATGAATTCCCCGATCAGCCCTCATTAACACATTTCCGTATCCAAGAAGAGCAAACCGCCTTTAATATTACCGAAGACGCCAAAGCCTATTGGATACCGGGTGATTACGACTCCAACGAGTTTGTATATCAGATCTCGTCCCTTTCCGCTTTGCCCGACACCCTACAGAAGGCCAAACGAGACCTCACCTCGACGACCCTCATCAACGACCATAGCGTACAAACCCCTTTGCTCCTAAAAAAGGCTAATGGGTGGTACCTCAACATTCACGAAGCGGCACTGATCGACTATCCGGCAATGGCACTGACCCTCTCGCAAACCGATGGGCAATATCGTTTCCAGAGTCATCTCACCCCCGATCCGCAAGGCCATAAAGGACGCATACAAACCCCTTTTCAAACCCCTTGGCGTACCATCATCGCCACTCCGGATGCCAAAGGTATCCTTCTCTCAAGACTCATTCTCAATCTGAACGAACCTTGTAAGCTAGCCACGACCGATTGGATTAAGCCCATGAAATATATGGGAATATGGTGGCACATGTTCGTCCCCAATGGAAAGACCTGGAACTATTGCGACCCTCGGAACCTCAAGATCGATCAGTTCGATTATCAACGGGCCACTCCTAACGGTCGCCACGGAGCCAACACCGCGGATGTGGTAAAAGCGATCGACTTTGCCGCACGTCATCGGTTCGACGGCCTACTCATCGAAGGTTGGAACATCGGGTGGGAGGACTGGTTCGATCATCAAAAAGAGAAGGTGTTCGACTTTGTTACCCCCTACCCCGACTTCGATCTTTCCACCATCAGTCGCCATGCCCAACAACAACATGTCGGCCTCATCATGCACCACGAAACTTCAGGATCGATCATGAACTACGAACGACACATGCCAGAAGCCTACCGGTTGATGAACACCTATGGCTATCCGAGTGTCAAAACCGGCTATGTCGGTCGTCTTCTCCCTGCCGGAGAATACCACTACGGACAAACGTTCGTCAACCATGTGCTACACACCATCGAAGAGACGGCAAAACACCACATCATGATCAACATACACGAGTCGGCTCACCCCACAGGACTTCATCGTACCTATCCCAACTTCTTGGCTTGCGAGTCCGGTCGCGGCACCGAGTACGAAGCCTTTGCCTTCAACCGTCCCGATCACACCACCATCCTCCCCTTCACCCGGTTGGTTGGCGGTCCGATGGACTATACCCCCGGCATCTTCCAACTCGACTTCAGTGCCTACGACGCCAATTGTCGGAAGACGTTGAGTAGCACTCTAGCCAAACAACTCGCTCTCTATGTCGTGCTCTACTCACCCTTCCAGATGGCAGCCGATCTGCCCGAGAACTATATGAAACATCCCGACGCCTTCCAATTCATCAAAGACGTTCCGGTCGACTGGAAACGTACGGTCGTCCTCGAAGCCGAACCCGGAGCTTTCGTCACCATCGCCCGATGCGACAAGCACAGCAACAATTGGTACGTTGGCTGCTCGGTTAACGCCCAAGCCCGCACCTCCACGATAAAGCTAGACTTCTTAGACCCTAAGAAGAGCTATATGGCAACCCTCTACAAAGATCATCGCAAGGCCGATTACGCCAAACGTCCGATGCTCTACACCATCGAACAGAAAAAGGTCACTTCCAAGAGTCAGCTTTCCATCCACTGTGCCCCCGGTGGCGGTTATGCCATCAGTCTTAAAGAAATAAAGGACTAAAGAAAAAGGAAAACTAAAGCAAAAAGCACTCAACAAGCTAAAACATAAAAAAACCAGAAATTCAATTAATAACTAATGATACTAAACGATTGTATGAAAAAGATTCTAATCGCACTGATTTGTCTGATCAGCATACACGCCTATGCTGATAGCGATAAAGAGATGAAAACCTTTATCGACCAACTCATGAGTCGCATGACCCTCAAAGAAAAAATCGGTCAGCTCAACCTACCGGGTGCCGGTGATGTCGTAACCGGCGAAGCCAGCAGCGACGTTTCTCCCGTTCGTTTCGAGAAAGGCGAGATCGGCGGTCTGCTCAACCTCAAAGGCGTCGACCGCATCAGAGCCATCCAAGAAGCAGCCGTAAAGAAAAGCCGCCTCGGCATACCGTTGATCTTCGGTATGGACGTGATTCACGGCTACGAAACCGTCTTTCCGATTCCTTTGGGGCTATCGTGTTCATGGAACCTCGAAGCCATAAAGAAGACCGCACGCATCGCCGCTATAGAAGCCACTGCCGACGGTATCGGGTGGACCTTCAGTCCGATGGTCGACATCAGTCACGATGCTCGTTGGGGACGCGTTGCCGAAGGTAGCGGCGAAGACTCCTACCTCGGTTCACAAATAGCCAAAGCGATGGTCGAAGGTTACCAAACCGACGATCTCACCCGTAAAGATGCCATCCTCGCCTGCGTCAAACACTTCGCCCTCTACGGTGCTCCCGAAGCCGGACGTGACTACAACAGCGTCGACATGAGTCGCATTCGCATGTTCAACGAATACATGATGCCTTATAAAGCTGCAGTCGATGCCGGAGCAGGTAGCGTGATGGCTTCCTTCAACGATGTCGATGGCGTCCCCGCTACCGGAAGTCGCTGGTTGATGACCGACGTCCTACGTACCCAATGGGGCTTCAACGGTTTTGTAGTCACCGACTATACCGGAATCCCCGAAATGGTAGCCCACGGCATCGGTAACATGGAGCAAGTCACCCGGCAAGCCCTCAAAGCAGGTATCGATATGGATATGGTAAGCGACTGCTTCACCAAATACCTTCAAGAAGCGGTAGAACGCGGTGAACTATCGGTCGATTACATCAACCAAGCTTGTCGCCGCATCCTTGAAGCCAAGTACAAACTCGGTCTCTTCAAAGACCCCTATAAGTACTGCGATCCTAAACGTCGTGCCAAATCGGTCTTCACCAAAGAACACCGCGACTTCGCGCGACAAATTGCTGCCGAAAGTTGTGTGTTGCTCAAGAACGATCAACATCTACTCCCTCTGAAGAAACAAGGTAAAATCGCCGTGGTCGGTCCGTTGGCCAACACCAGTTCGAACATGGTCGGCACTTGGAGCATTGCAGCGCGTGAAAACAGTGCCGCTACCCTCATCGATGGCTTGAAAAGTGTCGTTGGCAAGAAAGCCGACATCGTCTATGCCAAAGGCAGTAACCTGATGCACGACGCCGCATACGAAGAACGCGCAACCCTATTCGGTCGTTCCCTAGGCCGCGACCAACGCAGCTCAGACGATCTCTTGAAAGAGGCACTTGCCGTAGCCCAACAATCCGACGTCATCATTGCCGCACTCGGCGAATCGTCAGAGATGAGTGGCGAGTCAAGTTCGCGTACCAACCTCGAGCTGCCCGATGCTCAGAGAGAGCTTCTCCAAGCCTTGTTGAAAACCGGTAAACCCGTTGTACTCGTTCTTTTCACCGGTCGCCCATTAGTTCTATCTTGGGAATCGGAGAACGTTCCGGCCATCCTCAATGCTTGGTTTGGTGGAACAGAAGCCGCTTATGCCATTGGTGACGTCCTCTTTGGAGACGTGAACCCTTCGGGAAAACTCACCACCTCATTTCCAAGAAATGTGGGACAAGTGCCTTTGTTCTATGCTCACAAAAACACCGGACGCCCTTTACTCGGAAAAAGCTTCGAGAAGTTCAGAAGCAATTATCTGGATGTCAGCAACACCCCTCTATATCCTTTCGGATACGGATTAAGCTACACCACTTTCAAGTATAGCCCCATCACCCTGAGCGCACAGACCATGAACATCAACCAGAGCCTCACCGCCACAGTCACCGTGACCAACAGCGG
This sequence comes from Bacteroides sp. QWL-09, assembly GCF_058683585.1. NCBI lineage: Bacteria > Pseudomonadati > Bacteroidota > Bacteroidia > Bacteroidales > Bacteroidaceae > Bacteroides > Bacteroides sp. QWL-09. Next base: position 1,836,252 of record NZ_CM178748.1, read on the forward strand.
CCCATGTGCAGGTACCGAAGTCGTTCAGCTCTATTTAAAAGATGAAGTTGGCTCCATCACGCGTCCGGTCAAAGAGTTGAAAGGTTTCCAAAAGATCGCCCTCAAAGCAGGAGAGTCAAAAGAAATCACCTTCACCATCGATAGCGAGATGCTCAAGTTCTACAACGGCAATCTCGATTTCGTTTGCGAACCGGGCGACTTCCAAGTAATGATCGGGACCAATAGCGAATCGCTACAAACGGCAAAGTTCAGTTTGCAATAAATCTATAAATCCACGAGCTAGTCGAGTATACTCGAACAGATTTCAATCTTAAAAACTGGCGAATCCCCATAAACACCGGTATCACTCGGTTGTTCATGGGGATTCAATCAATGACTCAAACGAGTCCATCACTCACAAATCAGGTTACATCTGGAAAGAGACCCCCAATCGGATAACATTAAAATCTTTGTTTTTCTTCATGGCATAAGCCGCATCAATACTACCAAACTTACATCTCAAACCAACTCCCATAGAAAAATAGTTATTAGCCGAGACATCCCCATCCATAAAATATCCGGTACGAAAAGCCACTCGATTAAACAGTTCATATTCTAATCCCAAGCTTGTGGTCAGCGTCGCAGCCGACGAGGGGATCATAAAATAGCGGGTAGACAACGTCGCGTTCAAACGATGATTCTTATTAAAAGGAAGCGCCATCGATCCCCCGGCACTTACCGATCCCGGCATCTTCAAGTCACTAATTCCTTTAGCTTTCATCGTTGCCCCACCGATATTGTTAAATCCCAAACCAAGGGTATAAGAAGCACGATGACAGCGATTACATTGACTCTTGTAATAAACCCCACCATTAGCTCCCATCAGATAAGAGGATTTATCCAATTTTGACTGAATAAAACTTCCACCTAAATAAGCCGACCATCGATCGTTGAACTTAAAAGCATAAGCCAGATCAATAGACCAATCGTTCGGTTTGATGGCCGATTGAGGATTACCGTTAGCATCGACCGCATTCACAGATAATCCGCCGATATAACGAAATCCCACCATTAAAGCATGCCTATCAAACAAACGAAGACCTGCTGAGAAAGCATGATAGCGCTCCCGATCATCATTAATCTTAGGCAAAAAAGCAAAAGTATAAGAAGAATAGATTCTCTTAGTACACTCCTCATTCAGTAAAGAAGTCGGATTAGAGTAAAGATACATTCCTCTAGCTTCCCCCATCGTGGAATTCCCCATAGCAGCCGCTCTAACATCGGGGTTTATCTCAAGAAAAGGGAGATAACGACTCTCTTGTGCACACACCCAATAGGTGCAGCCCAAAGAGACCATCAACATAAATATTTTCTTCAACATAGTCAGATCAATTTATTTTTTAATAAAAGTTTGTTTATACAACTTCCCATTCGATTCAACATGCAACACATACGTTGATGGAGGTAAACCGGAAACAGCCAAGGCTACCAACCGATTCCCGTCTTGAACATGTACCACCTTCTTCAGTACCGGATTTCCCATGATATTATAAACCGTGATCACCGCATCTTGAACCTCATCATTCAATCTCACATTCAACACCTTAGTTGCCGGTATCGGATAAGCCGTATAGACCAGATCGTTCGTCACCACCATCACTTTGACAGTTGTTCTGACATTTTTATCTTGGGGATCGTATGCCGCCACCGTGATCTGCGTTCCACCCAGTTTAAGTGCATTGATCGACAGTTGATCGCCTTGAAGCGCCGCCTTTATACTAGAGCTACCGGATCGTTCGATCTTATAAGTCAAAGGCTGTCCATCCTCATCCTTGAAATAATCACTCAAATTAAGCACCACCTGTTTATTGAGAGGAATAAACAACTGATCGACCTTTTTGATTAACTGAGGGGGATGATTCTCATAAATCTCATAATTAATGGTGACCGTTGTTTTGCCCATCAGTTCATCCGTCACATTCAAATCAAACGAATAGTGTCCATAAGCATTCGATGCCAAAATCTTCAATAGAAGACCACCGGTCACTTTTGAGATCGTAACGCCAGTTGTCTTGCCTACCACTGAATAATTCCAATTCTGTCCATCCGGTTCATTGATCAACACTTTAATTTGAGCAGCCTCACTGCCGGTAATTCGAATATTTTCATCACCCTCCAGAGTCAATATCGGAAGATGATTCTCGTTTGTCTTTGCCGTTACAAACGTAGGAGCAGAAGCCAATCCCCATCTATCCTCAGCGACGAAAGCCAAGTAATAATTGGTATTCATTTTTAGATCCGTCAGTCTAAAAGAGATCAAATCGCCCGGCTTATATATAAAACCATCGACCACTTTAACCGAAGCCGATTGATAATTACCGGCATTTAACTCACTCGTTGAGTAATAAACCTTATATAGAGAAGCGGTCTGATCGTCTTCATCGGCAACAGCCTTCCAAGACAAATCTAAGTAAACAAAGCTAGCCGTCTTTTCCACATCAGCAACCTGTGCGGGTGCTTTCTGAGCATTAACAGCCAACGCTTTATTGGCATCGATATACCCTTTACCCAATCGACCTTTATATTGAGGATTTATCACGTCAATATCATGAGGTAAAAAAGAAGTCGTCAACCGATTCTTTAAATCTTCGTTCGTAAAACCCTGATGACCAAATTTAGACACGATAAGAGCTGCAATACCCGAAACGTGAGGACACGCCATAGAAGTTCCCTGCATATACCCATAAGTATTTCCGGGAGTCGTACTATAGACCATGCCTTTAGAATAAAACTCATCCCCACCGGGAGCCATCAATGTAATCCAGTCCCCCCGATTCGTATACCAAGCCTTCTTAAAGTCGGGTGCCATAGCCGAAACAGAAACCACCGGAGCATAAGCCGAAGGATAAGACCGATAATCCTGATCATCATTTCCGGCAGCAAAAATCACCACGCCTCCCTTCATCGGAGAATTAGGCAACTGTTTTCCATCATTATCACAACCCGCATATTTAATAAAGTAGTCGATAGCAGCTTTCTCGGAAGCAGGGATAGTCGACGGTCCCGGATAATTATATCCCCAGGAATTCTGACTGATCACCGCTCCATTATCAGCTCCATACTTAATCGCCGTAGCACTACCGCCACTCCTTTTTTCAACGAAGATCTGACAACTCATCAGTCGCACCCCGCTGCCCGACGTTCCGTCACCACCGGCAACACCGCAAACCCCAATACCATTATTATTTCGGGCAGCTACCGTTCCGGCAACATGTGTTCCATGATCATCAGGAAGAATCTCCGGAGAACTATCACAGAAATTATACCCATAAACATCATCGATATATCCATTCTGATCATCATCCACGCCTGCCTCACCATGAAACTCAGCCTGATTGACATAAATATTCTCTTTCAAATCCTCATGAGTGATATCAATACCGCCATCAACCACCGAAACAATCACATTCGGCTTACCGGTTTCTTGCTTCCAAGCCTCAAAAAGGTTAATATCCGCACCGGCAACAGCCTTATAAAACGTTCCAAAATTCTTATAATGCCATTGCAAAGAGAGCTTCGGGTCATCAAAAGGCATCGTATTCGCCCGCGTGGCCGTTGTTCCCTCAGCACGCCAGACCCGGCAAGGAGGTAAATAAGGGTTATAAATCTTCTCGACATAATCAACCCCCTTAATATTCTCCATATCGTTAGCGACCCTCGTCACAGGTTTCGACCGATCAAAAACAATATCATACCAGAGATGCAGACCTTCCTTACGCGTTCTCTCTTCAAACTGCCCGGCATTAGGGAAAACCCTCTCCATGCGAGTTGCGCCAATCTCTTTCAGATAAGAATCAATCGTATTAATGCCACTTCGTACCTGTGCATTTTGGTGATCAACCACTAAATGATCTCCGAGTTCTCGAGTAAGCCTTACACGAATAATTCCCGGTTCACAACCAATATCTTTAACCACATGATCCTCTTGTATCAGTGGTTCAGTCTCATTTTCATTACATCCGAAAAGGAACATTCCGGACAAGAAAAGCATCACATATTTTTTTTTCATATACACAACATTAAGATTAACAAAACACAAGAATAAAATGCCTCAAACAAATCGTGTCGAGGCATTTTACTCAACAACTCATCTATGACCCATTATTTAAGAAAGCGTCCATAACGAGACAGCGTAATCTTTTCGGTTTTCAAAGACTTCTTTGCTCTTCTTTCGAACCAAACCGAAGCAGATGAAGCCTCAGAAGTTTGGAAAATTTGCAGATCAAGAACAGGGTAATCAAAATCGGTATATTTTGCAACCCTAACCACCATCGTCAATTTCTTTGCAGCATTCTTATACACCAACCAATCCTTATATGGGTTAGAAAATTCAAAACCTTCTTTTTCCAATAAGGCAGAAAACTCATTTGTTACATAATATTGTCCATTAGATTGGAAGAAACCTTTCGACCAATCTTTAAAATATTGAGCCGTTTCAGAAACAACCTTCGGGTCAGCATTATTAATAAAATAAGCTCTAGCGACCGCTTCACTATTAGCCACGTCAAAGAACAAGAAATTACTGTCTTCCGCCGGATCAATACTTGATTTCGTATCATTAAACGTTCCATTATTGGCAGCTTCATAAGCCCTGACATCAGCTTCTAGCCCATTGAAATTCTCAAATCCATAAGGGAATGCACTAAATGTAGGATAAGCTTGTGGTTGAGTCGGAACAAACGAGAAGATGATTTGTGGATCTTGGGCTTCAGGATGAATGGCAGCCTCAGTATTCTTTTCAGGATTAACAAATACATTTGTCGTTTTTTCAGTATAGCCATTATCCAATAAGAACGTTTTGTAATTGTCCAACTCAGTGGTAAGAATATCTTGGTTAGCCGCAAACAAAATCACTTTAGCTAAGCCGGCTGCAGGAATCTGATAAGTAATCACATCAAAAGCTTTACTCTTCGTTTGGTACATCCATTGATCCGCATTAAATAATCCATCCGGTTGTTTAACCAAGTCACTCCGACGAGCCAATTCAAAATTCTTAATGGCAATCCCGTTAGATCCAAAGTCCAAACATGGGAAGATAAAGAACATGATTCCATCTTGCTTAATCAAGAATTGCTTGACCGTTGAGCCACCGGTAAGGCTAAGAGTCGCAACTCTTGAAAGTCTTTCGGTATTTTCAGCAACCTCAACAACCACTTCTCCCTTAAACTGTTTTGGAGTCAGTTTGACCCAATCCACATCGGACGAGATAGCCCAGTCCTGCGTATTTGCATCAACATCAAACTGATACGTTCCTCCCCACTGGTCTATATCCAGCTGATCAGGCAAGGTTACGATCGTAACGTCGGAAGCAGCTTGATGAATATCAATGGTCTGCGTCATCTCTCCGGCAATCACCACAACCTTACCGATACGGTCCTGTGTCGTGTTGTTTTCCGTTACGGTAACGATCAATTCCTCATTTTCTTCCTCAGTTGAAATCCACTCTACATTAGAGAACGCATTCCACGAATCAGAATTAGTTGTAATACTAATTCTATTTTCAGAAGCAGCTTTTGGTAAATCCAGTGATGACTCTGAAACACTCAAATCAATGTCGTCATCTTGTTGACAAGATGAAAAGCCTAAAAGACTAATCAGAACAATTAAAAGCACGTTTTTTTTCATAAGATTTTGTAGATTTAAATAACAGGTTCTGAATACAAATGCCACTATAGAACGAAAACCTTATTAATCCTATAGCTAAAATAAAATCATATTTATATTACAACATTAAATCATATACAATAAAAAAATTACGAACAAACAACATTAGAATCACGTTGCATAAATTTAGAGATAATTTAAGACAAGAATTTGTCAATGCATCAAAATAAGCATCAAAATAAAATATAAAACAAATAAATAAGAAGCAATAAGTCAAATATCTATTTTTTATTTCAAAAAAAATATTTCACAGAAATAAAAACGAATTATAATGTAATACAACAATAGTAAAATAAAAAAGTTGAATAATAATTTTATTATTTTTAATAAATAAACATCGAAAACAATAAACATAAAACAGAGATCATCGATTAATTCAACGTTTTCAAGCCATTAACTAAATAGAAAAAAATCTAGATTAAAAAACGACTCTAGACAAAATGGCCTTATGACGACAAAGTGTTGTCCCAATTATTATCTCATATTAATGTTTAACATAAAAGTGCCAAAAAATCATTTTGCTTTTAAGCTCAAAAACCACTTTATATTTCTTTTTATTCCTTATTTTTGATCAAATTTATAATCGTCAATCAAATTTATCATGAGAATAACCAAAGTTAAAATAGACAAAGGCGAAGAGGCTAAAAAGCCAATGGTGCTGATGCATCGCAGGAGTAATAAAGGATCGCTCATTTTAGAATATCCAAATACAAAAAGAAACTCCCCAAGCGATCCCAAAGATGAGACCTGCAGAATTATCAATCATCTAAAAAATGACAATTTCAAAACCAGTATACTCAAGAAGACACTCGAAGACAGCTCGAAGATAAAGATCGAACTTTGCGAAACCTGCCAATCGAAGAAAAACAGAAAAGAGTTATGCGAGGATTGCAAAAGTAAACCGGGCTACTTAGCCAAATCACTTGCTTCTAAGCTAGAGAAACTTTTCGACAGCATCATCAATGGTATTATAGAGAACAAAAGCGTTCAATTAAAACCACTCGACGTCTCATCTGACGAAATGGCCCAACTAAAACACCGCTTAAAACACAAATTCCGTTCCTCACTCAACTACAGAGACAAGACCAATCAGCCAAAGAATTTTTGTCTTCTAGACGACCTCTCGAGTTACCTCTCCACAAAAGACTCTAGAGACCTCATCTCTTATCAAGAATGGGTATCATATTATCTCGAAACCAAGAAAAACTTTACCCGAAAATCGGTCATCGAGAACCGGATTGTGGTCGATTACGACAAAGACAATACCCTCAGTTCGCGAAAAACGTGTCTAAAAGAGTGGGAAGCAGATTATAAAGCAAACGGGAAGCTCAACTTGAGCCATCTAAAAGAAACCTTTGGACTCGACGCCACATCTCTCCTCTTTCCAGAGCCCAGTGATGAGACCAATTTCCAATTCAACCTCTCGGTTAAGAAAGCGTTGCAACTTTACCAGAAAGACCTCTTTGGAGCAAAAGACCGAAACGGAAAAGACAATCCCAATTATTTGGCTAACCGTGCCAACAAAGAACTGACGATCTATTATAATGAAGTGGTGAAGTACATCGAACATTACTTCCCCATAAAGAACAAGAATAAAAACAAAACTCTAACCTTAAAGCAAGCTCAACACTATCTCGATCCGAAGACCATTCACAACACCGTTACCCATCAGATAGAGAACGCCATACACCAGCAACTCCTACAAAAAGGGAAAGCCGCCTTGCATCAATTCAACGAGGAGACCAACAGCTCGACCCTCTCTTCGGTTAAGCGCAACGAATTCTTCGTCCTTAACCTCATCGAAGCCTGCGCCTTTGCCACCAACAACATCCGAAACATCGTCGACCGCCAACAGACTCAAGATATCTTAGGCCACACAGATCTAACCAAAAGCCTCAAAGCCTTTGAAACTCCCGAAACAGCAACCCCATCAACCGATGGCGAGAATCACTTCAGCAATGAGATCTATCGTTTGTTCTTTGACGAGGAACTCGCTTACGGTAGTGCAACCGAGATCGAATCCTTCAAACAGACCATCTGGGCCATGCGTGGAGCCGTACAAAAGATACGAAACGAGGTGGTTCACTACAAGACCGACAGTCTGAACACAATCTTCAACCTCGACACCTTCGATTATGACGGGCCCTTGGACAAACACTATACAAACACCCGCTTTAAGACCTATCTCGACAACGATCTGTCTCAAGCCAAAGCGCGTTTTGTAGAACAGTTACAGTCGAACGACGTACTCAACTATTACACGTCCCAGAATATTCAGACTTTCTTATCGAGGTTTAAGTTCTCGCTCTCTAAATGCCCCATCCCATTTGCACCGGGATTCAAAACCATATACAGCGAAGGATCCAGCTTGCAAGAAGGAAAATCCACACTCCAACTAACGTTCTATCATTTAAAGGATAAAACAGCTAAAGATACGAAAGGCTCAAAAGCCTATGATAGCTATCGTTTTCTCTTGAAGCTTGTTTATAACTACTGTTTCTTAAATCAGTTTTTAAGCAATAGTAATAAAGAAGAATTCGGTAAAACAGTTAACTTCGTCTTAAAAAAGAACCGAGAGCTGGCCGGAAAGGACAAAAAGTCGTCAAACGCCCACAAAAACTCAAAATATCAGTATGCGTTTAAGGAGATACCTCCCATGGATAAGGACAAGGAATCGATAGCAGATTATCTTAGCAAGATTCACAGCTTAGCCGTTCAAGAGGAAAACAAGAAAAAAGAAAAAGGCGCCGGACAATTTTATCATACCAGACGTTTCATCGAGCGTTTATTTGCTAAAGGCTTCGACGACTTCCTCAAAAAACAAAAAATTGATTTTTTGTTGAGCCCCAATCAACAGCTATCCAAAGAAGAGACTCAGCCCGAGTACCGTACACTCATCGACCAGATCAACATTCAGCATCAGATCAACAGCAACTCGGACGCCCATATCGCCTTCTATACGTTTTGCAAATTACTCGATGCACAACACCTGAGCGATCTTCGCAACGAGTTTATTAAATATCAAGCTTCGGCTATGAAGAAGAAAGATCGAACGAAATTCTCGTTTATCATCGACATCCTCGGACTTTGCCTACTGAGCGTCGATAGTCCCAAGAACAAAGCCGACGAAGAGGAAAATAAAATAGGTGGACGAATGACGGACGCCGAGAAAACGAGATGGGAAACAGATTTATCGCCTTTCGTAGAAAAAGAAGGGGCTCAATTCGTTGGTAACGACTGTTACATGCAACAAGACAACTACACCCCGGTGGTTCACGCCTCCATTCGCCTAATACGTAAATATGGTACAATGGAACTCCTTAAAAAGCTCATCGAGCAAGAAACAGCGGATAAAAACAGTCCTTCCTTTAAAGTGACCGCAAAAGATTATTCAGAATGGCAGAGCTTTAAAGTTCAGATCCCCGAAAAAGGACGTTCACTCATTGAAGAGTATATGGAAACGAGAAACTTGTTACATAAGAAATGGGTGGAGATCAACAAAGGAAATAAAAACAAGATCGCTCTTAACAAAAAAGAGGAAGAACGTTATAAAAAAGCTTGCGAAGAGATAGAACGTTATGATTGGCTAGACAACAAGATACATCTCGTTCATCTAAAACAATTGCACAACTTAATGATCGAGATCCTCAGTCGCCTGACCCGCTTTGTTGCTTTATGGGATAGAGACTTTGTGACCTTCGATAGGCAACTTGTAGAGCGCGATTTTATTTTTACAGGTTTTATTAATCTCCGAGAAATTTGTGAAAACAATAAAAATATAGAGAAATATAAAGAAAATATTATAAAAAGGACAAATGGTTCAGCAATCAGCTCAGCCGATTTTGATAACATCAAAAAAGACACTGATTTTAAACGAACGATTTATTCAAAGACTTTTTTTAAAGAGAACAAGAACGCTCCTGCATATCGCAACTTCATAGCACACTATAACTACATCACTAAAAATGCCCGATTCTCAATCATTGACCTAATCAATCGTCTACGAGAACTCATGCAATATGACCGTAAATTGCGCAATGCTGTCTCTAAGTCAATCATTCAGGTATTCGATCGGCATGGCATGGAGCTTCGTTTTAAATTTAAAGATGACACGAAAGGGAATAAAAAAGAAAACAACGAAGCAGAAAAACATGAATTAGTTTTAGACAAAGATTCGGTAAGGCCCAAGACCATTAAACATATTGGAAATGCCGAAATAGAAACAAAGCTAGTCTCGGAAGAATATTGTAATCTCTGCAAAAAGTTGCTAGAAATGAAAAAATAGTGCTATATTTGCTTTCTAGCTAATAAAAAGACTGTTTTTTTTAGCTAGAAAGCACTATAACTATCTGATATACATAGAGATACTCAGATCGTGCTGTGAATGATCCCAATAGTGAAGGGAACTACAACCTCTTTGCATAGGTTGAATACGCAATTCATGCTGTGAATGATCCCAATAGTGAAGGGAACTACAACATAGTGTTGTTATGGCAGGACATCCAAATGCTGTGAATGATCCCAATAGTGAAGGGAACTACAACTGTTTTTGAGGATGCCCACGTTCATCATCAACTGTAAATGATCCCAATAGTGAAGGGAACTACAACGTATGCATATATTGGGAATGTGTCTGTCGAGCTGTAAATGATCCCAATAGTGAAGGGAACTACAACAACGTGCAATAATTAGAGAGCTCGCAAGGCGCTGTGAATGATCCCAATAGTGAAGGGAACTACAACAAAGACTACCAACTACTAGCGTAAATATTCACTGTGAATACCACCAATAGTGAAGAAGCATTACCAAGGAAGGAAATAACATAAGCCGCCCACCACACACCGCCCACCACCCATGAAGAAGAGAACCGCAATAACAATCTTTTGCCTATCCACGCTACTCATAGCCCCGGCATTCATTGCTCTAATCAAGGAACAAGCCTATGGTTCCTGTCTCGTGATTTTAGTTCTATTGGGCTTAGCCATTAAAGGATTGCGCAAGCTACAAAACGATTAAATATTTTTTCTCAAAAAATTATTTAAAAACCTTTTCCATTTAAAAACAAAACTTTGTACATTTGCGGACAGAGTTAAACCTTTAAAATAATCATGGAAAAGAATGCAATAAAATCGTTTGCGCCCTACAACTTTTCACGCTGTTTCAACGCTCAATGTCCGAAGGCTGACCAATGCCTACATCACCTTGCCGCTACAAAAGAGACTAAAGATGATTATTCTGTTTTAATTATTAACCCACTCCGCATCCCCGAAGATTTAAGCCTTTGTCCGGCTTTCCAGTCGAACGAAAAAGTTAAAGTCGCCTGGGGTTTAAAACATTTATTCGATAATATTGTTTATAAAAAAGTAGACACTATAAGAGATAGACTCATTTATCATTTTGGTAAAACAAAATACTATCGTATCTATCGCAATGAGATCGGACTATTACCCATAGATCAAGACTTTATCCGAAGAGTCTTTAAAGAAAAGGGGGTTGAGAAAGAACCGATTTATGATGAATATACAGAAGAATATCTCTGGTAAACAGAATACCCTTCCCAGAAATACGTCTACCTAGATATTTTTCCCGATTGATCTGCAACGGTGCCACCAATGGTATATAGATAACTGATTATCATTTCATTAACCCTGGTGACAGATCCTGTTGCAGATGGTGGTAGATCGATTGATCTGCCACCTTTTTTAGTCCAAAAGCCCAAATTCAATCCCTGAAAACCAAATCTAAAGGTAAAAAAAATCAATTCAAAACCGTCTTCTTCGAAGTTTCAAACTAACGAAAATAGACTTTCATACGGACGAAACTCTAGTTTCCTTCTAGGAAACCTACAGTTTCTAAGCAAGACAATATTTTTACATCCACAAGAAACTCAACTTTCGACGGTATGAGAATTATTTGCCAACCCGTGAAACGCATTTGCCGACCGATGAAACCGAGTGGTAGACAGTCTCAAAGTCGAACGGGTCAATATCACAACAGGCCATTTGACTTCAAATAAAAGAACAGACACAGTCGTTTAACGAAAAATAAAAGAACATGAAAATCACTAAATTAAGGGAAAAAGAGGGAGAACCGGCTTTAAGCACCATATCTCTAGAACAACTCCTTGAGAGAATTAAATGCGAAACCAAACAACAACCGGTTTCTGCTTTCCGGGAAGAACTCAGAGAAATCTTGCCGTACGAGTCGTACGACGACTCCAAGAAGCTCACTAGAATTATACCGGCAGCAGAATTCGGTCGGACAAACGACGGGCAACAGATGAAGAACTATAACGGAATTGTGGAACTAACCGTTGGCCCTCTTACAGGAAAAGAGGAGATCGATCTGGTGAAACAACGCGCTTGGGAAGTGCCTCAGACGCGCTGTCTCTTCATGGGATCGAGCGCACATACCGTGAAGATCTGGACCACCTTTGCACGTCCCGACGAGACATTGCCCACCACAATAGAGGAGGCCGAGATGTTTCACGCTCATGCTTACCGACTAGCCGTGAAGTATTATCAGCCACAAGTACCGTTCGAGATCCAACTCAAGGAACCTCGACTGGATCAGTATTCAAGATTGTCGTACGACCCGGAAGTAAAGTATCGCCCCGATTCTAAACCGTTCTATTTGGCACAGCCTACTGCCATGCCCGACGAGCCCACTTATCGGGAAACGGTACAGCAGAAGAAATCGGTCTTCCAACGGGCTAGTGCGTTACTCAATGAAAGCGATAATATCATCGTGATGTTTGAGAACGCCTTACATCAGACCTTTTTCGACCTAGCCAAACAGAAAGAACAAGATCGGTTAGAAAGCGAGACGGAAAAGATGTCGGACGAACAGATCAGACTGCAAGAGCAAGCCGGGCTGAAAGAGCAAGCCAGATCGTACGAGCAACGAGAACGGGATGAGACCGAACGACTGGTTATGCAATTGGCCGTGAACTGTTTTCAAAAAGGCATTCCCGAAGAAGAGGCCGTGATACGAGCCATCTCCTATTGTTATCACAAAATGCACAAGCTGGCCGTTCGCGAGATCTTTGCCAATGCCTACCGACCAAAGAGGGGATTTGGCAAACAGAAAGAGATCAACAACGATCAGTGGTTGTCGTTACAAACCGATGAGTTCATGAAACGGCGATACGAGTTCCGCTATAACGCGCAAGTTGGCGAGGTGGAATATCGGGAACGGTCGTCGTTCTGCTTTCGGTTTCGGCCGGTCGACAAGCGGATACTCAACAGCATTGCCTTGGATGCGCAAGCCGAGGGCATCCCACTGTGGGATAAAGATGTGAGCCGTTATGTCTATTCCAATCGCGTACCGATGTTCCGTCCACTCGAGGAGTTCATGTGTACCCTGCCCGAATGGGATGGAAAAGAGCGCATCGAAGCGTTGGCGCAAAGGGTGCCGTGCAACAACCCACATTGGCCGAAGCTCTTTCACCGTTGGCTGCTGAATATGGTGGCTCACTGGCAAGGCCTGAATAAGAACTTTGCCAACAGCGTGTCGCCCTTGTTGGTGGGCGGTCAGGGTACCCACAAGTCCACCTTCTGTCGGAATCTGCTACCGCCCTCCATACGAGAGTATTACACCGACAGCATCGACTTCTCACGCAAGCAAGATGCAGAGCGTTACTTAAACCGATTTGCATTGATCAACATCGACGAGTTCGACCAAGTGAGTGCCACGCAACAAGGTTTTCTAAAACACATCTTACAGAAGCCGGTGTTGAACGTTCGTAAACTCTATGGCAGTGCCGTGCTCGAGATGCCTCGTTACGCGTCGTTCATCGCAACAAGCAATCAGAAAGATCTACTCACCGACCCGACCGGCAGTCGGCGGTTTATCTGTATTGAAGTGATAGACGTGATCGATACGTCACGGAGCATCAACCATAATCAGCTTTATGCACAAGCCTTGGAGGAACTGATGAATGGCGAGCGATATTGGTTCGACCAAGAAGAGGAGCGCTTAATTGCAGAAAGCAATCGCGAGTTCGAGCAAGTCACTCCCGAAGAGCAGTTGTTCTATCACTTCTTCCAACCGGCCAAGGAAAATGAGTCAGGAGAATGGCTGTCGCCTGCCGAGATTCTGGGAGAGATGAAAAAAGGAAGCGCCATACCGCTCTCCCCAAAGCGCGTGAGTGTCTTTGGACGTCTTTTGCAGAAACATAAAGTGCCGTCGAAAAGGACGCGCCGCGGAACGGTATATTGTGTGACTAGGCTATAGCGGAATGTCGATTTTTTTTCTATTTTTGCGATTAATATCATCCAAAAACAGAACATATGTCTATATTCAGAGTTATTCTTTCGATCATTTTTCCGCCATTGGCCGTTATCGACAAGGGCTGCGGATCGTTCCTCATCGTCTTGTTGCTCACCCTTGCCGGATGGGTACCGGGAGTTATTGCAGCACTCATCATCTTAAACAAAGGACATTAGTATAAAAAAAGGACATTAATATAAAAAATACCCGTTGCAGGGAGGTGGCAGCAAACTGATCTACCACCCATCTGCAACGGGTATCTGCAACACTTTATTTATTTCATTATCTGACCATTACCATCAAAAAGGTGACAGATGGCAGATAAATTCGAAAATACAACTCCTAGGAGGATCACGTTTTTAGTTTTGTTTTGCCCAAGCTCTGAAAAGCTCGATCGCTTTGGCTAGAACCCCGGCAGAACCTTTGAAGCTACCGCTACCTGAAGGCACATTACCTTGACCGTACCATTCATAGAATCCTTTGTTAGCCACTACACGATCAATCATCGGACGCACCTCGTCGTAAGCCTCAGCTACAAAACCATGAGCAATGAGTTGTTGAATCATGCGTCCACCAAACCACGTCCAGTCGCCGCCATTCTGATAGACATACGGTTTAGCCATTCCCCCATGGAAAAAGCCTTCCGGATAGACCGGATAGAGGGTCAGGCCAATACTCGGCATACCCGACAAACGTACGTTCTCCACCATCTGAGCATTCACCACGGCAATCTCGTCTTTGGTAAGCAGTCCCGCTTCAATGGCCACAGCCGTTCCACCATGATAATGAATGGTATTCTCGTCGAATCCTTCGGGGATCGGCGATTCCTTTAAATAAAGATGAGGGATAAACTTCTGACGTTTGGCATCCCATAAGTGTTGACGGACATTTTTCGCCAAACGGTTTCTCAATTCGTCCCAACGCGTCACACGTGAACCCACCTGATCCATGGCTTTCATGGCATCGAGTGCCAAGATCAACATCGCATTATCATACACATCAATAGCCGGAGTCGACAATTCATTCATGTCGCATCCGAAATCATCCTTCGGCTGCACATCACCCCAGTCGGCCGTCATCGCACCATAGATCAATCCGTACGCCTCACTGTAACGTTCTTTCATCAAGTAGTCGATCATATCCGCCATGCGGTCAATCACCTTACGACCACCGATCTTCGTTTGCAGAATCTTACGATCGCCCGTCTTCTGAATATATTTGTAAACCAACTGAATCAACGAACTCTCCTGATCGGTTTCTACCGTATTCTTAAAGCCAACATGCCCCGGAGCTAAAGACGAGTAGTATGGGGTATCATCGTGCCAAGTAAAATCTTTCTTCAACACATAGCCATCGATCATCTCGTTATTGGGCTGCTGCATACGAAAGAATAACAAGATAGCACCGCGCAACACCTTCGCATCGAACTCCTCACAAGCGGTTTCGATAAATGTATTCATGTCGCGTGCCCAAACTTGCGAATATCCGCTACCGGCATTCAGTCCGTTGTCGATAACCCGACGGGCCAGACTGTCGACAAAAGCCAACGACCGGTCGTTAGTGATGCGCTGAGCCAACTCTTGTTTAGCCCAACCTTTTAACAGCGTAATCGCCTTATAAAGTACACCGGCTTCGCCTCGGAACGTACCAGAACCCATCGGTTCACCGGCCGGAGTATACCATTCGTAGAACCCATTATTCTCGATCACCCGCGCCAGCATCGGTTGCAACTCATCGTACGCCTCAGCGATAAAGCCATGATTCACCAACGTCTGGATCATACGAGCACCAAACCAAGTCCAGTCGCCACCGTTCTGGTAACCGTAAGGATACATCCCCACTCCTTTAAACGAACCGGCAGGATAAGTCGGATAGAGCGTCAACCCGATGGTCTGCGCATGAGCCTTAGCCATATTCTCGAGCATACGCCGATTGGCATGAGCAATCTCCGCCTGCGACAAGAGTCCCGCTTCGATGGCTACAGCCGTTCCGCCGTGGTAGTAAATCTTATTCTCATCGAAGTTCTCAGGAAAAGGCGAACCATTCAAGTAAATGTGAGGGATGAACTTCTGACGTTCACTATCCCACAGATGTTTGCGGATATTGGTTTTCAACGTCTCTCTCACCGCGCTCCACTTCTCGATCTTAGCCCGATCGGTAGAGAGTTCGATAAAATCGTTCAAGGCCAACACCAACATGGCATTGTCGTAGATGTCGATGGCATAATGGGTATTCTCGTCGATCTCAACCCCCCAGAGATGCTCCGGCTGCACATCGCCCCAGTCGGCTGTTGTCGCCCCGATAATCAAGCCATATTTCTCGTTCATCTTTTCCTTCATCAGATAATCCAATGCCCATTCCATGCGCTCGTAAACCGTCTTACCCGCAATCTTCTGATTCAGATAGCGAGTGTTCCCGCTTTTCTTCACATATTTATAAATAGCTTGCACCAACGACGTCTCGTGATCGGTCTCTACCGTATTCTTATGTGCCGCGTAACGAGGCTCGTCTTTCGACATGCGGTATTTATAGCCGCCATTGGCTTGTTTAATGGGAATAAAACCGTCGACCACATCTCCGGTCGGCCCTTGAAAATGAAAGAAAGTGTTTAAGTTGTGACGGATCACCTCATCGGGCATGACCTCCATAGAGAGTTCGATGAACGTATTATAGTCACGTATCCAAACCTCGCCATAGCCATCTCCCGCATTAAAACCGGTTGCGACGATCTTTCGAGCCATCGAATCCACCCGATTCATCAACGTATTATTTAAAATCTTAGTGACATAGTCGGACGGACAACGACCGCCATCGGTCGCATAAACCGCAACCGTCAGCAGGAAAGTCAGCCCCAATAAACCGATAAGTTTCTTCATACCTTTGTTTTTTTAAGTATAGATTGTATTTCAGTACTGCAAAAATAGGGGCTACACTCCAGCCTTCTGCCAAAATATTCTACGATTTACTTATACTTTCTTACGAAAGAAGAGAAGACCACTTCACCTCTCACCGATCGGAAGATAATGCAAAGAAATCAGTTATTAAGTCAACCGTACTTTTACAGAAAGAGTTTATATTTGTAACCTTCTAAACTTCTAAAAACACCTTTGATATGATCAAAAGACTTTTCATACTTGGATGGCTGTTCATCGCCTTCACCGCATCGGTCGAAGCCTCCTCGCCCACCAAGGTTTCTCAAACCACTTATTCATCGTACGTAGAGCCGCGCATCGGTACGGCACATTGTCGCTGGTTTCACTTTGCTCCGGGTGCTTATCCCTTCGGAATGGCCAAACCCGGACCGTCGACCAACGGTCACCTCGGAAATGCTTCCGGCTGGGAGGCAACGGGTTACGACTATCGTGACACCTCGATCGAGGGCTTCCCTTGTTTTCACGAGTTTCAAGTGGGCGGCGTGTCGCTCATGCCAACCACTGGCACACTGAAGACCGTTCCGGGCGATGTCAAGTCGACCACTCACGACGGTTATCGGTCGGCTTTTCAACATTCGCGGGAAACGGTAACTGCCGGTTATTATGCCGTCGATCTTGAAGATTATGGCATCAAGGCGGAAGTCACGGCCACCGAACGAGTGGCCTTTCAACGCTTTACTTATCCGAAAAATGACGCGAGTCACCTGATCTTCGACATTGGATCGCGCCAAGGCGAAAGCGGAGCGGTGAAAGATGCTTCGGTGGAGCTGCTAGCCAATGGCGATCTTGAAGGTTGGGTAGAAACCGAACCGGAATATGTAAAGAAGTACCAACCGGGAGCCAGTGTTAAGATGTTCTTCTATGCACAAGTGGATAAACGCCCCACCGCTTATGGCACATTCAACGGGGCAACAACCCAAAGCGGAAAGACGAAGATCACCGGACCGGGAGCGGGACTCTATCTCACCTTTGCGACTAAAGCAGGAGAACAAGTCACCGCAAAAATTGGATTATCTTACACTTCCACAGCCAATGCGTTGGCAAACTTAAAAGCGGAAGCCGAACGGCTCACCTTCGATCAGGCTCGTCAGCGCTCGCACGAGAAATGGGAAGAGTTGTTTGGACGACTGCACGTGGAAACGGCCATCAAAGCCGATAAAGTAAAGTTTTACACGAGTCTTTACCACGCTCTTCTGGGACGAGGATTGGCAAGCGATGTGAACGGTGCTTATCCGAAGCACGACGGTAGTGTGGGACAACTTCCCGTAAAGCATGGTCGGGTCGTTCATCACCTTTATAATACCGATGCCGCATGGGGCGCGCAATGGAACTTAACTCAAGTGTGGGCATTGGCCTATCCGGAATACTACTCCGACTATGTGAGCAGTCACCTCCAAGTCTACAAAGACTCGGGATGGTTGGGCGACGGACTAGCTTGCAGTCGTTATGTCTCGGGCGTTGGAACCAACTTGCTGAGTGTGATCATTGCCGGAGCTTACCAATGTGGCATCCGCGACTTCGATCTGGAAACCGGTTATGAGGCTTGTCTCAAAAATGAACTCGACGGGCATAACCGTCCTTTCGGAGCCGGCAAGATCGATACCGATCGCTTTATCCGCTACGGCTATGTCCCTCATCAAGACCAAGGCGAAGGTCCCGCCGAAGGTTATATGTTCTCGGCCTCACACACCTTAGAATATTCGTTCAGCGCTTGGGCGGTGGCTCAATGGGCAAAACAACGTCAGCAAAACAACGATTACAAGGAACTCCTTCGTTTATCGAAAGGTTGGGAACGGTTATACGATCCTACCACTCACTTTATCCGTCCAAAAATGGCCGACGGTCGTTTCATCGATAAGTTCGACCCGATGGAGGTCTGGCGTGGTTTTCAAGAAGGCAACGCCTGGCAATACACGTTCTACGTCCCTCACGACATTCATTCCATGATCGACAAAGTTGGCCGGGAGACATTCAGTGCGCGATTGGACAGCATCTTCACCATTTCGGAAAAGCTGATCTTCAGCGGAGGAACAGAAGTCGGCGCCTTTGCCGGACTCAAGACACTCTACAACCACGGTAACCAGCCTTGTCTGCATACCTCTTGGTTGTTCAACGAAGCCGAACGCCCCTCACTCAGTCAGAAGTGGGTGAGAGCCATCTTGAATTCATTTTATGGAACCGACGGCATTCATGGGTATGGCTACGGACAAGACGAAGACCAAGGTCAGCTCGGTGCATGGTATGTCATCTCTTCTCTGGGATTGTTCGACATCAAAGGGTTGAGCGACGAAACACCCTCGTTTGCTTTAGGCAGTCCCCTATTCGATAAGATCGTGATTCGCTTAAATCCCGATTATTATCGTGGAAAGAGCTTCACGATAAATTCTTCGCCCACCACACCGGAGAAGATCTACGTCGACAATTACCGGTTAAACGGTCGCCAACTCACCACCCCGCGCATCGGGTTTAAAGAGATCACTACTGGAGGAACGCTGAACATCAAACGAAGCAGTCAGCCGAAAGATAACTACTCTCGGTAATTTAGATAGGTACGCGATCATATGTAATAAGGAGAAAGAGGAATCAATTGCTCCCTCTTTCTCCTTAATCGTTTTTCAATAAAGTCAAAAACAGTTTCTTATTTATAGAATTGAGATCTGTTTCAGCGGTTCCTACTGTATTCCCCAAGACTTTTTTACCGTATCCTTCAAACCGTTCCTACTCTTTCTTCAACGCTTTCGAGACCTCTTTCGCCCGATATTCGGATGGCGACAATCCCATCACCTTGGTAAAGATCCGGGTAAAGTAAGCCGGTTCGTCGAAACCGACTTTCTCGGCAATCTCAAACAATTTCAGGTTGGTCAGCTCGATATACTGACACGCCCGCTGAATCTTGAGTTGGATGTAATAGTTGATCGGAGAAACGCCCGTCTCTTTCTGGAACAAAGCCGAAAAATGAGAGGAGGAATAGTTGAAGTTCCGGGCTAACTGTTCCAGCGATAGGTTACTGCCGATGTTCTCTTGCATATAGCTGATGACGCGCATCGAAAAGGTGAGTTCTTGAACTTGTAGAAGTTTATAATGACGAAACTGCTCGACATAGATAAACGACGACAAAAAGGGGAAAAGACACATGGAAGCCTGAATCATATACTCCTTGATGTAGGCCATCGAGAAGTTACTGTAAATCTCTTCGAACAAATCGAGTCGATCCTGCAAACGGGACTGTAATCCGGGAAGGATAGAGACCGGTTGAGCCGTGGGCGTTTGGAATTGTTCGGCCAACTGCCCGTCGAAATGTAACCAATAGATGCTCCATGGATCGTTAGCATCCGCCCCGAAGGCATACGCTTGGTTTCGTGGAAGAACAACGAACTGGTGAGGTTCAACGGTGTACCGTTTATGACCGAGTTGATACCATCCTCTTCCGGCTGTGCAATAGATCAGCATCAGATAATCGGCTCCCTTATCTTTCTGTACATAATGGTACTTCACTCTGGGGAAAAATCCTATTTTCCGAACATAAAGCGGACTAATCAGCGGATGCCGACTGTACTTCTTAATCAAATCATCGGGCAGAGACAAGAGTCGCTCACCCCGAAATCCCTCTTTTATCTTTATCATAACCAAACGGTTGGATTTAATCTGCATAAGTCACCCCCTCACAAAAAGCTGAAGAAAGTACGGCCGTACCTATCCGGATGCTTGATGAGACAAAATTAAGAGGAATCAGAAGATAATGCAACTAAATTGGAGAAAAATACGGCTCACACCTTGAACAATGTCTCTACTTTTGTCGTAAAACAGAATGAGAATATGATGATGCGAAAAAGCAATTACGACAAATACCCGTCGACTAAAGTCGACGGACCACTGATTAAAGGTTGGGAGGCGATCTTACAAACCATCAACGAACGACGCCAAGCCTTTGCCGGACAGAAATTCGTCTGTGTGATAGAGTGCTACCAAGGCACACACCTGGAGGAAGTCGAAGAACAACTTCAAACCTTGCACTTTGAACAGACGCTCAATGCTGCCACCCTTTACAAGAGTGAGGCGGAAATTGAGGGGATGACTTATCCGTGGCTGACGGACGACCGTCTCTTCGGGCGACGGGCACCGTTCACGTTTAAGGATTTCTTTAACTCCACCAAGGTCGACCGATTCCGTGAAGAACTACAACAGCAATCGGCTCACTGCTTGATCTATGGTTCAGGTGCGGGGTATCTGGTCGAGCAAGCCGATTTAGTGATTTATATCGACTTGGCACGATGGGAGATCCAACAACGCTTCCGTCGCCAAGAGATTCATGGATTGGGAGTCAACAACCGAGAGGATGCACCATCGATCCACTACAAACGAGGCTATTTCATCGACTGGAATGTTTGTGATGAGCTTAAGAAGCAACTACTTCCTATAGCCGACTATTTCATCGACACGCACACCAAAGGCGAGCCGAAGATGATTGATGGTGATACCATGCGACAGGGATTGGAACGCACCGCTCACCAACCCTTCCGTGTCGTACCATTTTTCGATCCCGCTCCATGGGGAGGACAGTGGATGAAAGAGGTGTGCGACCTCGATCCGTCGCAATCGAACTACGGTTGGTGCTTCGACTGTGTACCCGAAGAGAACAGTCTATACCTTAACGTACAAGGAGAGTTGTTCGAACTGCCATCGAACAATGTGGTGTTCTACCAGACTCGTGCCCTGCTCGGTGCTCCGGTAGAGTCGCGTTTCGGTGAAGATTTCCCCATAAGGTTCGACTTCCTAGATACCATGGGAGGGGGTAACTTGAGCTTACAAGTACACCCGACCACTCAATACATCCGTGATACCTTCGGCATTTACTATACCCAAGATGAAAGTTATTACCTCCTCGATGCCGAGGAAGGGGCAACCGTCTATTTGGGTTTGAAAACGGGAGTGAATCCCAAAGAGATGATTGAAGCACTCCATCATTCACAAAACACCGGTGATCCGTTTGATGCCGAACGGTTTGTCAATCAATGGCCGGCAAAGAAGCACGACCATTATTTGATTCCTAACGGCACCATTCACTGTTCGGGTGCCGGAGCCATGGTTTTAGAAATCAGTGCGACTCCGAGTATCTTTACCTTTAAGTTGTACGACTGGGGACGACTCGGACTCGACGGACTTCCCCGCCCTATTAATATCAAACATGGGGCTCAAGTCATCCAATGGGAACGACAGACCGAACGCATCCGTAAAGAGTTTATTAACGTGATCGAACCGATCGCCGAAGGAGACGGCTGGCAAGAAGAGCGTACGGGACTCCACGAAAATGAGTTCATCGAAACCCGTCGCCATTGGTTTACAAAGACAGTGCCTCACCAAACAAACAATGGGGTGAATGTGTTCAACCTCGTGGAAGGGGATGAAGCCATCGTCGAGAGTCCGACGGGTGTATTCGAACCATTCGTGGTGCACTATGCAGAAACCTTTATCATTCCGGCATCGGTAGGAAGTTACACCATTCGTCCTTACGGCGTGTCGGAAGGGAAAAAATGTGGTACCATTAAAGCTTTTGTTCGATTTAACGCTTAAATTTAGCCCTTATGAATTACACAACTGATCAAAGAATCGTCATGACTTTAGACGCGGGGGGGACAAACTTCGTATTCTCGGCCATGCAAGGAGGAAAAGAAATCGTCACTCCCATCCAGTTATCGGCTTGCCCCCATAACTTGGAGACTTGCCTATCTCAGCTGATCGATGGCTTCCATCGGGTACAAGCACAGCTCACCGATCCTGCGGTGGCTATCAGCTTTGCCTTCCCCGGACCGGCCGACTACCCCAACGGAATTATCGGTGATCTGCCGAACTTCCCTTGTTTCAGAGGAGGAATTCCCATCGGTCCACTGTTGGAAGAGACTTTTGGCTTACCTGTATTTATTAACAACGACGGCGATCTGTTTGCCTATGGAGAGGCGCTCACAGGAGCACTGCCCGAGATCAACGGGCGATTGAAGCAGATGGGAAGTCACAAGCGTTACCATAACTTGATTGGCGTGACCTTCGGTACCGGATTCGGCTGCGGCGTTGTGCTTAACAACCGACTGTTAATAGGCGATAATGCCTCGGGAGGGGATATCTGGTGTTTCCGAAATAAAAAATATCCGGAGATGATCATCGAAGAGAGTGTCAGCATTCGGGCCGTGAAACGCGTTTACCGAGAACGGTCGGGCGATGAAACGGACTACTCCCCTAAAGAGATTTACGAGATTGCAGAAGGTCTGCGACCGGGCAACCGTGAAGCAGCTCGCCTAAGCTTCGACGAACTGGGTGAGATGGCCGGTGATGCTTTAGCCTCAGCCGTCACACTGATCGATGGGATCGTGAGTGTAGGCGGAGGATTATCGGGAGCTTCGAAATATATCCTTCCGGGATTGGTTCGAGAGCTGAATAGTCAGCTGGACATGTTCGACGGCAGTCGCTTTACCCGCTTACAATCGAAAGCTTATAACCTCGATGATGAAGAGATCTGGAACGAATTTGCAAAAGGCGAATGTCGCACCATAGCAGTCCCACACTCTAGCAAGACCGTCAGCTACGACCCCATGAAACGTATCGGAGTGATCACCTCTAAGCAAGGGGCTAACCGTTCGATCGCTTTGGGTGCTTATGTCTTTGCTTTATCACACCTCTAATTTATAAAGACACATGAAACACAATAAACTCTTTCCCATCCTCGTCGGATTCTTTGTGATGGGCTTTGTCGACTTGGTGGGAATCGCCACCAATTACGTGAAGGTGGATTTCAACCTCTCCGACTCTTTTGCCAACATCTTGCCAATGATGGTCTTTGTTTGGTTTGCCGTTTGCTCTATCCCTACAGGACTTTTGATGGATAAATATGGGAAGCGTAATGCCGTTCTTGCGGCTATGGGACTAACGTTATTGGCCATGATTCTACCGGTGGTAGCCTACAATTACCCGATTGCACTCCTGACTTTCGGTTTATTGGGCATCAGCAACACCATGCTGCAAGTGGCTCTCAACCCGATGGTAGCCTCGGTGGTTCGTGGCGAACAGCTGACTAGTATCTTGACTTGGGGACAGTTCATCAAAGCGATTTCATCGTTTCTCGGCCCGATCTTAGTCGGGGCGGCTGCTCTATACACGGGCAATTGGCGACTCGTCTTCATGATTTACGCCATAGTAACATTACTCAGTGCATTATGGATCTTTTTAAGCATTCCAGCGACTAAAAGCAAAACGCAAGTGTCGACGTTTAGCAGTACATTGGCTCTTCTACGCGACCCACAAATCACTCTTCTCTTCATCGGTATCTTGCTGATTGTAGGCATCGACGTCGGCATTAACACCACAATCCCCAAACTCTTAATCGAAAAGACACAGATGGAGTTGGCACAAGCGGGGTTAGGCAGTAGCCTCTACTTTGCAGCGAGAACAGGGGGTACATTGGTCGGAGCAATTCTTCTGGCCCGCATCGCCGGAGGAAAATTCCTAAAGGTCAACATGATCATCGCTCTAGCTGCTTTCATCGGATTGCTTTTCATAGAGCAAACGCAGATCGTGCTGGCCCTGATCTTCATCATTGGATTTACCTGTTCTAACGTCTTCTCAATCATCTTCGCCAATGCGTTGCAACATCAGCCCGAAAAGAATAACGAGATTTCAGCATTAATGATCATGGGCGTATCGGGTGGCGCACTCATTGCGCCAATTATGGGAGTGATTGCCGATCAGTTCAATCAAACGGCAAGCCTTTCGGTACTCATCCTTTGTGTGATTTATCTACTTTATCTCTCTGCGAGATGTAAATAAAAGAATTCGTCCCGATCGACTTTCTCTCGATCGGTTGAAGATTTCTCCCTTTATCCTTAAACCGTTTTCTAACGGACTGAAAGGATAAAGGGAGATCTTTTTTTATTCCCCCTCTAATAACCAGTCAAAGATGGTTTACGGCCAATGAGCGGAGGTTGTCTTTCTAATCATTAGAGTCGTTTGACGAAAACCTTCAATTGTTAAAGTTTCGACTTTACTTTGAATTATGAACATAAGTTCATTATATTTGCGCAAACATTAAACGTCAAACCGCATGGCAAGACCAAAAAGAATACGCAAGATACAAGGTATACCGACCATTTCCGGATTCACCCCTTATGGTTATTCGGGAAACAACAAACGGCGTGAGGCCGTCTTTCTATTCTATGAAGAATATGAAAGTTTAAGATTATGCGATTACGAGAAACTCAATCATCTTGAAGCGTCTACACTCATGGGCGTCTCTCGTCCTACCCTCACACGTATTTATAGTTCGGCACGTGAAAAGATGGCTTTGGCAATGGTCGAAGGACGGAAAGTCATCATCGAAGGAGGTAAAGTGACGCTTGATGACGAATGGCTATTCTGCAACTCATGTGGTTGCTATTTCAACAAGAGAAACCCGGATGAGAAAATCGAGCGATGCGAACTTTGTGGCAGCGAAGAGATCGAAGAGATTGAAAAAGAGCAAGCCCAACGGGAAGAGACATCTCCTTTCGATTCATCCGAACAAACCTGTTGCGGCAGACGAAGATGCCAAAAAAGAAGGCATCACTAATAACCTGAACAAGTTAAACTCATATAATTTTTAATCTGATGAAAATAATCATATCATCCACAGGCAATGATCTGGAAAGCAACGTCGATAGCCGTTTTGGACGTTGTGCATACTTTGCTGTTCACGATACAGCAACCGGAACAACGGAATTTATAGAGAATCCAAATAAACAGGCAGAAGAGGGCGCCGGTCCTGCTTCGGTACGATTAGTGGCTTCACTTGGTGCCGAAAAAGTCGTATCCGGCGAATTTGGATTTAAGATCAAATCACTACTGACTGATCTGAATATCCGGATGATTATCCTAAAAGAAGAAAAAACAATTAGCGAGGTTATCGCACTAACTCCATTAAATCAAGAATAAGATGACTGTAAAAATTGCAATCCCAACCGAGAACGGTAAATTATGTGCTCACTTCGGACATTGTGAGGCATTCTATATGGCTACCATTACTGAAGGAAGCATCACCGATAGTACTATGATTGTTCCTCCGGCACACGAACCGGGCTTATATCCGGCATGGGTCGCTCAGCATGGCGTGAAAACGGTCATTGCAGGTGGTATGGGACAAAAGGCCAGAGATCTTTTTGCTAAAGAACAAGTAGAAGTGATCGTTGGTGCTCCGTTCAAGGCTCCCGAAGAACTGGTTCACGATTTCATTCAACAAACCTTGGTGGTTGGAAATAATAGCTGTAACCACAAATGAGAATTGCCGTAGCCAGCGGAAAAGGAGGAACGGGGAAGACTTTTGTTTCGGTCAACCTTTTCCAAACCTTTCAAAAATTAGGAGTAAAGTGCATCTTGGCCGACTGCGATACGGAAGTGCCGAATGCACTCGCCTATTTTACTAAAGAGCTGGCCGACGAGCAGACCGTTACTGAATATCGGCCTCAAATCGATCCGAGTCAATGCCTATTTTGTGGAAAATGTGCAGACTATTGTACGTATCATGCAATCTTCATCTTGAAAGAGTCACACTATATCCGGTTGCTAAATGATTTATGCCACGGATGCGGTGCCTGCCGTGTAGCTTGTCCGTCGGGAGCGATTATCGACGGTGAGACTATAGCCGGAAAGGTGACTTGGTATCGCCATAACCAAGAACTTTCTCTCTTGGAAGGACGTATGCAACCCGGTCACGCCTCATCGGTTCCATTAGTGAAAGCGGTGACTTCAGCATCCTATCCACCATCGGTAAATCATGTGATCTATGATTCCCCTCCGGGTACATCGTGCCCCTTCATCCAGACGGTAAGTAAAGCCGACTATGTCATTCTAGTCACCGAGCCAACACCTTTTGGCTTGAGCGACCTCCGACAAGCCATCGAAACACTTCAAGAATTGAAGAAACCGTTTGGAGTGATTGTCAACCGAGCCGGATTGGGCGACACTCAAGTTTACCAATATCTCGATGCTCATCACTTCGAGCTATTGTCTGAGATCCCATTCGATGAAACCATTGCAAAACTTTATGCCGATGGGGAGATGGTGGTCGACCGACATCAGCCGACTTATAACAGATTCATGGCTTTGGCCAATAAATTAGAGACGATATGGAAATAGCAATAATCAGCGGAAAAGGAGGCACCGGAAAGTCAAGCATCAGCGCCGCCTTTCTCTCCTTGATTCCACAAGTACACGCTGTAGATTGTGATGTCGATGCTTCAAACCTCTATCTGATCTTCGATCCTTCACATGAAGAAGAACAAGTCTTTGTGTCGGGCAAACATGCCACGATCGACCAAAGCCGTTGTTCGGCATGCGGGCAGTGCATGGAGCTTTGTCGTTTTGACGCCATTACGCTCGAAGATAAGCAGTTCACGATCGATGAAATAGCCTGCGAGGGATGTGCACTTTGCTATCGGATCTGTCCCTCACAAGCCATCGAACTTATTCCCGATGACAAAAGCCGCATTTACCGCGGAACATTCCGATATGGCAGCATGATCTATGGTCGTTTAGCGCCCGGTGAAGAAAACTCCGGTAAGATGGTTGGCCGCTTACGCGAACTGAACAAACAACATCACAGAGACAATCCACAAGAGATCACCATTCTCGACGGTCCTCCAGGCATCGGTTGTCCGGTGCTCTCTACGATCACCGGAGTCGACAAAGTGGTGGTAGTGACCGAACCGTCACAATCGGGATGGTCGGATTTGCAACGTACTGTTGAAGTCGTGCGTCATTTCTCGATCCCTCTGTCGGTTATCATCAACAAATGTACGCTCAATGAAGCTTACGTTGAAAAGATCACGGCTTGGTGTAAGGCGCAGCAACTCCTCATTGTAGCTTGTTTGCCGTTCGACCGTGAAATGGTAGAGGCAATGGTCAATGGACAAACCATAGTGGAATATCGTCCAGAGTCGGGCACCACACAACAACTCAGAAAAGCATTAAAAGAGATTCTTGGAAAAGAAGAAGTCTTATCATAACTTTGTCGTCCAAAAACTCTTTAGCCCTTTAAACTGTTTTCTTTTGAAAGAGTTCCCCGGAAATGAACGTTGAGACTAATGGTCCACCTTTCATTCCGGGGAATATAACATAACCATATATAGAATTAAAACGATCGAATGAGTAGTGAGCTGAAAATAGGAACTTATCCTTTTATCGTAGAGGACTTCCACTCCGACTTCACCGGCAAACTGTCGATGACCACATTAGGAAATCATTTATTAAACTGTTCTAACCTACATGCCCGCGAACGGGGATTAGGTATCGGGGAATATAACGGGCAAACCTATACTTGGGTGATCTCCCGTTTGGTAGTCGATTTTGCCGAACCGATTCGCAAGAATGAAGTTTTCTTATTAAAGACGTGGGTCAATAAAATTTACAATTCTTTTCTTGACCGGGAATATGAGTTAATCAACAATCAAGGTCACACCACCGGCCGTGCACACTCTGTCTGGGCCATGATCGACACGGCCAAACGTGAATCGGTCAACTTAGCAGAGTTTCACGGCAGTAAACTAACCGACTGTGTGTACGACCTTGCCAACCCAATGGATACACGACAAGGACGAGTAAGGATTAAAAGCATCGTGCCTTGTTTCGAGCACAAAGTGATGTACTCCGATCTCGACATCAACGGCCATGTTAACAGCATCAAATACATTGAACATGCCCTGAACATGGTGCCTCTGGAGATGTTCGATCATCATGAACTCAAACGACTGGAAATTGCTTATGCTGCAGAATCGTCGTATGGCGATCGTCTACTGTTTTACAAAGAAGAGATCGGTACGCAAGCCTTCTATATTGAGATTAGGAAAGAGGCAGGCGAAGTCGTTTGTCGCTGCAAGTTTGCATTCGAATAATAGCATACTCACAATCTAATAAATTAAAAGGGTCATTTCTTACGCTCACAACTGAGTATGGAAATGACCCTTTTAATTCAAACGATCCTCATCAGTTGAGTGCTAATCCATAGGCCACGCTATTAAAGGCATCACCTAGACGAACCCGATCTGTTGTAAAACGATCGTAGAGTAACTGTCGGACAGGATGTACAAAACTACTACCACCAGTGATAAACACCGAATCGATCTCATCGAAAGTCACCCCTGTCTTCTCAAATAGGCTTACCATACAACGGTCAATCTCCTCAATATGCCGAGCGATCATCTCGCCAAAGTGGTGACGCTCCACCACATCTTCGACTCTTAGATCCGGCTGAACGAATGTTAGGCGTGACGTTTCTCCATCCGAGAGCCCCATCTTACTCTGCTCGATACTTTTAAACAACGAGTAAGTATAATTCTGATCGATCAACGTCCGTAGATTATCAATCAACGGATGATTCCCCGAATGAAAATAATAACTATCGAGTGATGAACGCGATTTACTCCCTTTCAACAAAAAGCTACGTTCCCAACGCTTCAACTCGTGGAAAATAGCCAAAGGGATCTCAATCTCTTTATCGTAAGAGCGATAAGTAACTCCACGTCCCAGATGAGGGGTAACCTTATGCCACATCAGTTCCGAATCAAAAAGATCTCCCCCGATATAAACTCCACTATTTCCAACAATATCATCGATACGGTCGCCCTTCTTACGCCCTTCGGGTGAAAGGTTCATGATGGTAAAATCGGAAGTACCCCCACCAAAGTCGGCCACCAAAACCCGTTCGGGACGACTCAGTTGCATCTCGTAGCTAAAAGCAGCCGCAATTGGTTCCAATTGCAGGCGCACAGAAGTAAATCCGGCAGCCCGTGCAGCCATCATCAACCGCTTTACGGCAATCGCTTCTTGAGCGGCATCTTCTGAAAAAATAGCCGGTCGCCCTAATACCACTTCGGTGATCGATGAACCTAAAAACGCCTCCGCCTTCTCCTTCATATGCTTAATGATAAACATCGCCAACTGGTCGGGCGTTACCCGCTTTCCACAAATCCAAGTAAATAAAAATTTATCTTGCTTCAAAAGAGTCTTAACCGATTTCAGCAACCGGCCTCTCATCCCCTCTTTCACATAATGCTCTTGGGCTTCCTTACCCACATAATAGGTCAGATCGTTCGTTTCAGGAAAATACAAAATCGATCGATCATCGTAAGTATATAATTCCCGACCGGTCGACCGATCGACCAAAGAGATCACGGAGTTCGACGTTCCAAAGTCGAGCCCACACGTTATAGTCGTTTCATTCATGATTTATTTACCTCAATTATTCATGTTCATTAAAAAAAGAGAATACCGCCTCTTGACCGTAAGTACTCCCCTCCATAAAAAGAAAGAGAAACCCGGCTCATGTCAGACACAAGCTTAATAGCAAGACTAAAAAAAATAAGATTAAAGGAGTTGATAAAAAGTGATATAGACATATAATAAACTGATATATGATTGAATACACATATTACGTAGGTATCATCAGCTTATGCAGCGGTTCAAGGCTAATACCATAGCCGCTGCAAAATTACATTTTTTTGCCCAAAAATCCAATCCATCACTCAACAAAAGGAAAACGGTTATTCCGTACAAATCATGATTATTTAAATTAGAAGTCGTAAATTTGCACCATTTACCGTTAGAAAAAAAGAAAGAATCATGATTCATACCATACTCGATACAGACTTATATAAGTTCACGACCTCATATGCATATATTAAACTCTTCCCTAATGCTATAGGTACTTTCAGCTTCACCGACCGGGACGAAACCATCTATTCGAAGGCGTTTCTTGAAGAATTAAAAAGCGAAATCGATCGATTATCGACCCTATGCCTCAGCGAAGAAGAGATGAACTACATGATCACCAACTGTCGGTTTGTACCACGTGTTTATTGGGAATGGCTTTCTTCCTTCCGTTTTAATCCTGAAAAGATTGCCCTATCGCTCGACGAGAACCATCATTTGCATCTCGAAGTCACCGACCTACTCTATAAAGCAACTCTTTATGAAGTTCCTCTTTTGGCCCTAATCTCGGAAGTACGTAATCGTTACCACCAACATAGGGCCGACCTGAAAGCGGTGGAATCAAAGTTGATCGAGAAAATCCATTTATCGAATCTCCATCATCTGTCGTTCTCTGAGTTCGGCACTCGCCGACGCTTTTCATTCGATGTGCAGGACGTTGTGATCAAGACCTTAAAACAAGAAGCTCCCTTCTGCACCGGCACGTCAAACTGTTATTTCGCTATGAAATACCAAATCAAGATGATGGGTACCCATCCTCACGAATGGTTTATGTTTCATGGCGCGCAATTCGGCTACAAACATGCCAATTATATGGCGCTCGAGAACTGGGTAAACGTATACGATGGAGATTTAGGCATTGCCCTCTCCGACACCTACACCTCAGACATGTTCCTTACTAACCTCAGTCGAAAACAAGCTAAACTTTTCGACGGCGTACGATGTGACTCAGGAAATGAATATCAATTTATCGATAAGCTAATTGACCGCTACCAATCGTTTGGCATCGATCCGACCACCAAGACTATCATCTTTAGTAACGGATTGGATTTTGAGAAAGCGGTTCAGATCAAACAGTATTGTGAAGGCAAAATACGCTGTGGCTTCGGTATCGGCACAAACCTGACCAACGATACCGGATTCAAGCCTTCGAATATTGTCATGAAACTTTCGCAGTGTAAGATGAATGGTCATCAAGAATGGAAAGAGTGCGTGAAACTCTCGGACGATAATGGCAAGCATACCGGTACCCCCGAGAACATTGAGACTTGCCTGCACGAGCTGCGACAAATGAATTTGTGGAATGACTAAAAATAAAACGGTACCTCGATTCCCATCGGAGTACCGTCACAACACAAACACAAAATAAAACACGACAAAACTACTATGCAATCTTACCTGTCTATACCATAAAAACAGTATATGTACTAATCATAAATATTCACATATATACAATTCGCTCAGGTATTTTTACAACTATATAACAAGTGCTATCTGGTATTGTTCACAGAAAGCTTATTTTTTCTTTGAAAAATCTTTTAAGAATCCTTCCATCAACCACTTCGCTAAAGCCTGTCGATTAGAATTCATCACCAATCGCCGCTGATCAAACTCATTTTGGATGTTTCCAAGTTCTACAAAAACAGAAGCCGGAGTCGTATTAGAGAGTACAAATAAATTACGTGGACCGACCGTACCTGTAAATCCTCTGTTCGGTTGATGCTTGTCGTATTTCGATTCAAAAAGGTCTTTCATCGTATAAGCCAAACGTTTACTTTCCGATTTACGATTCGAATGATAAAAGAACACATCCGTTTGTTTACCCTTACTACGGCTATCCACATGGAGGAAAATTGCACGACAATAATTGTAGTTCTTTCGATCTTTTCGATAGCTGGCATTGATCGCCGCACAACGTTGCTTCAAACGTTGCACTTGATTTAAAGGAATCGGTTCTCCCATGCACGTTTCTCGTTTACTATTGGTGAGGTACGATTCATTTCGAATACCATCTTTTTCATCTTGAATAATGATACGTACTTCGGCACCTTCCTGCATTAAAAAATAGGCTAGACGCAAGGCAATATCATAGGCATATTCATCTTCATGAAGTTCATATTTCCCCGCACGTCCTATCGCTCCGGGATCAGGGCCTCCATGTCCACTGACCACATAGAAGCAGGCTCCTTCCAATCGTCTGGATGCCACTTTAAACTTCCGGTTCGACGGGCCAAAAAGCGGTTCGTCGACATGACTCTTTCTCGGTATCGATTTCCCTTTTCGCGAACTATCGTCTTTCTTATCTGACTTATTTTTGCTATTTTTGCTCAAAGAAGAGGTTTCCTTATCCGACTTAGCCGGAGGGATAAGGTAAGTCACACCAAGCTTCAACCCTCCATCTTTAGTTAATTTCGATTTATTCAACTCCATGAAATCTTGATAATATTTCTTGGGAGAACGATTATAACGCAACAAAAAAGTAGAAACCCCATCGCCTGCCTTCGGTTGGGCTTTCTGTTGGGCGAATGAAGCAGAGAAGAAACATATGAGAGCTAAGCAAAAAAATAGATAACGTTTATTATTCATAATAGATTGGGAATCTGTTTAAAGGATGATCATTTCACTATTTCGTCGGACAAAATTACATTTTTTTCCCTACTTTTGTGGGGTTAATTATACTTTTGACTCTAAAACACTAAAAAACAATATCGCAATGGCAAAACAAGTCAAACCAGAAACATTGTGCGTACAAGCCGGATGGACTCCTAAAAAAGGAGAGCCACGTGTATTACCTATTTATCAAAGTACAACCTTTAAGTACGATACCAGTGAACAAATGGCTCGCCTATTCGATCTTGAAGAGACCGGTTACTTCTATACACGGTTGCAGAATCCAACAAATGAAGCCGTTGCTTCAAAGATTTGTGCGCTCGAAGGCGGCGTAGCAGCCATGCTAACCTCAAGCGGTCAGGCCGCCAACTTTTACGCAATTTTCAATATCTGTCAGGCCGGAGACCATTTCGTCTGCTCATCAGCGATATATGGAGGTACACACAACTTGTTTAGTGTCACCATGAAGAAACTCGGCATCGAAGTGACTTTTGTCAACCCCGATGCTCCAGAAGAAGACATCGCTACGGCCTTTCGCCCAAACACCAAACTCTTGTTTGGCGAAACCATCTCAAACCCATCGTTAGAAGTTCTCGATATTGAGAAGTTCGCTCGTATTGCACACCAACATGGTGTTCCTCTCATTATAGACAATACTTTCCCGACTCCAATCAACTGTCGCCCATTTGAGTGGGGAGCAGACATTGTGATTCATTCGACCACGAAATATATGGATGGACATGCCACTAGTCTAGGTGGCTGTATCGTCGATAGTGGAAACTTCGATTGGGAAGCGCATGCAGATAAATTTCCAGGACTTTGCACTCCGGACGAATCGTATCACGGGCTGACTTACAGTCACGCTTTCGGGAGAATGGCTTATATCACCAAAGCAACTGCACAACTCATGCGCGACTTAGGAAGTACCCAAAGTCCACAAAATGCCTTTCTTCTTAATCTAGGTTTAGAGACCTTACATCTGCGTATGCCGCAACATTGCCGCAATGCACAAAAAATAGCCGAATATTTATCGCAACACGAAAAAGTTGCTTGGGTTAATTATTCCGGCCTACCCGATAATAAGTATTATCATCTCGCTCAGAAATATTTGCCCAACGGCTCCTGCGGAGTCATTTCGTTCGGACTTAAAGGGGGCAGAGAAACTTCCATTCAGTTCATGGATGCGCTGAACCTCATTGCTATCGTTACTCATGTAGCCGATGCACGTACTTGTGTTCTCCATCCGGCTAGTCATACCCATCGCCAGATGAGTGATGAGCAATTGTTAGAAGCCGGCGTACAGCCCGACCTCATCCGACTCTCCGTAGGGATCGAAAACGCGGATGATTTAATTGCGGATATTGAGCAAGCATTAAATGCTTAGCATTATTAAAACAACAATTTAATCTTAAATCAATGTAGTATATTTTAATTTATCGTTAATATTATTAGTTTTGCATTGATTTAAAATTAAAAACACTAAAAAACAGAAAAACCATGGCAAAAGTAACCAAAGAAGCAGCATTACTATACCACTCACAAGGTAAGCCGGGTAAGATTGAAGTTATTCCAACCAAACCCTATCGTACACAAACCGATTTATCCTTAGCCTACTCACCGGGAGTTGCTGAACCCTGTTTGGAAATTGAGAAGAACCCACAAGATGCCTATAAATATACCGCAAAAGGTAATTTAGTTGCTGTGATTTCCAACGGAACAGCCGTTCTTGGATTAGGAGATATCGGTGCACTCGGTGGCAAACCGGTCATGGAAGGTAAAGGTTTGCTTTTCAAAATATACGCCGGCATCGATGTTTTCGATATTGAACTCGACGAAAAAGATCCGGAACGATTCATTCAAGCCGTCAAAGCCATTGCCCCAACATTTGGTGGCATTAACTTAGAAGACATTAAAGCCCCTGAATGCTTTGAGATTGAACGTCGTTTAAAAGAAGAACTCGATATTCCGGTGATGCACGACGACCAACATGGTACCGCCATCATCTCAAGTGCAGGATTAATCAATGCCCTTGAAGTAGCCGGTAAACGCATTGAAGACGTTAAAATTGTGGTCAACGGCGCCGGAGCTTCAGCCGTATCGTGTACCAAACTCTACATCGCTTTAGGTGCAAAATTAGAAAATATCGTGATGCTCGACAGTAAGGGAGTCATCAGCCAGTCGCGTACCGATCTGAACGAACAAAAACAGTTCTTTGCAACTTCTCGTACAGATATTCACACCCTTAAAGAAGCCATCGAAGGAGCAGATGTCTTCCTTGGTTTATCGAAAGGCAATGTCCTCTCACAAGAGATGGTCAGAAGTATGGCTGACTCACCAATTGTCTTTGCTCTAGCCAATCCGACTCCCGAAATCTCCTACGAAGAAGCAACAGCAGCTCGTCCAGATCTATTGATGGCTACAGGACGTTCCGATTATCCGAATCAAATTAATAACGTAATCGGTTTCCCATACATCTTCCGCGGTGCCCTCGATACTCAGGCTAAAGCAATCAACGAAGAGATGAAGTTAGCTGCCGTACATGCCATTGCAAATTTAGCTAAGCAAGCGGTACCCGATGTCGTAAATGAGGCTTATCACGTCAATAATTTTAGCTTCGGTCCCGACTATTTCATCCCGAAACCTGTCGACCCACGCCTCATCACAGAAGTTTCTTGTGCTGTAGCCCAAGCGGCTATGGAAAGCGGAGTCGCTCGCTGCCCCATCACCGATTGGGAAGGTTACAAACTTCACCTGCGTGAACTCATGGGATACGAAAGTAAGCTGACTCGTCAACTTTACGATACCGCTCGTCGTCATCCACAACGCGTTGTTTTTGCTGAGGGTGGTCATCCCAACATGCTCAAAGCCGCTGTTGAAGCCAAAGGTGAAGGAATCTGTCACCCGATTCTGCTCGGTAACGAAGAACGAATCGAGAAGTTAGCCAAAGAGCTAGATTTAAGCCTCGAAGGTATTGAGATCATTAACTTACGTCATGATAGCGAAACCGAACGTCGGGAACGTTATGCTCACATCTTAGCAGAAAAACGCGCTCGTCAAGGAGCCACCTACGATGAAGCCAACGATAAAATGTTCGAGCGCAACTATTTTGGTATGATGATGGTCGAGACAGGTGATGCAGATGCCTTTATTACCGGTCTTTACACTAAATACAGCAATACCATTAAAGTAGCCAAAGAGGTGATTGGTATTCGTCCGGCTTACGAACACTTCGGAACGATGCACATCTTAAACTCAAAGAAAGGAACCTATTTCTTGGCCGATACTTTAATCAACCGTCATCCGGACACTTCCACCTTGATCGATATCGCTAAATTGGCCGAACAGACCGTGCGTTTTTTCAACCACATCCCGACCATGGCCATGATCAGCTACTCCAACTTCGGCTCCGACCATGAAGGAAGTCCGCTAAAGGTACACGACGCCGTTGATCATCTGCAAAAAATCTATCCGGATCTAGCCATAGACGGCGAGATGCAAGTAAACTTTGCCATGGATAAAACCCTACGTGATAGCAAATATCCGTTTACTCGTTTATATGGCAAAGAAGTGAATACCTTGATCTTCCCTAATCTTAGCTCTGCAAACTCAAGTTATAAACTTCTGCAGGCTATGAATCCGGAAACAGAACTCATCGGACCGATACAGATGGGATTAAATAAACCGATCCACTTTACCGACTTTGAAAGTTCCGTACGCGATATTGTCAACATCACCGCTGTAGCCGTTATTGATGCTATAGTCGATAAAAAGAAGAAAGAACAACAATGAAAAAACCATTATCCAAATCACAAATTGTTTGTATCAGCCTCCTTTGGTTAGCCCTATGTTACCTCGTGCTCACCAAAGCAGCAAGGCTAGATGGCATGACCCTGATTATGCTCGTCCTATCAGGAGCATTAGTCTTCATCCCGGTTTACAAATCGCTTAAAAAGAAATAAGCACTCTTATCGGAATGGCAAAAAAGGTGACCCCTGAAAGTTTGAGATTCAACTTTCAGGGGTCACTTCAAAATGGAATAAGCCCTAATTTATAATAGACTAAAAAGTTTTATCGGACAGCAATAATTTATATATCCAATTTGCCTGACCGTGCCATTTCTTCTATCTTTCTCAAAGAATCACTATGCTGCTTTAGAAAATCATCTCCTATTGACAAGGTTAGACTTAATGTCACTTTAGTGCCTACAACGTTTTCCGCTTCAGCACTATGTATTTTCTCCAAAGATTCAAATGGATATTTCTCAACTTGAGATATCGTCATTTCTGGCATTTTGGATAAAACGACTAAACTTTCTTTCAGTTCATCAGGGACTATTAGGCTTCTGACCTCAATAGACCACTCTAATAAAGCGGCATATAACTTTCCATATGTTTGAGCAGTATAGTATAGCCCATCTAAATCAGAGGCAACACCAGGCTCTCCATAAAAAACAGGAAAGGCATTTGTCATTATACCATTAAATGAATCTATGATATTTTGGATTTGCCCTATTTTTAGCAAATTCCACTGAGTGTACTCTGTTATCGTGTTTATGCTATGTGGTGATTTGATAACAATAGAATAAGTGTAATCATTCTTTAAATGTCTGTATTTGTTGATCTCATCACACATACATTGCATAAAGAATTTGGTTTCGTACGCCCCTTCTTTGTTTAAAATATGCTCAAGAGCTTTACCAGATATTTTAGAATACAACTCATTGCTCCCTACTTTTTTAACCTTGTAACGAACTTGTAATGAATCGTTAAAAAGATTAGATAACTGAGATTTAAGGATAGTAATAATGTCTTGTGCCCTTTCAAATGGAAAGTTCCATAAGCCACTATTTTTACGCACATCTTGAATAAATTTAAAGACATTACTATTATCTACTGTTGACGAAAAATCTGCACTTTCATTCTTTTCCCAGATAGGTAATATACTCAATATCTCTTTTAGAGTAAATGTGTAAATTGGGATGCCTTTCTCAATTGCTGTTAAAAATTCGGTATTAGTTATTGACTTACCTGTTTCTAAAGTATAGCCATACCGATTTCCAATGATTAATACAAAGATATCAGCTTCATTTTTCACTGCATTTATACAGTTCTCTATATTACTTAAATTTGGATTAATGGGAAAATCGTGATCTTCTGATAAAATTGGATTATGCCCCATGCTTACGATTGAATCTTTCAAATCTACTCTAATTTGCGATAGATCATAGCAAGTAGAGCTAATAAATATATTTACTTTTCTCATAATACATAATGTTTGTAACAAAGATAACTCATTTTTAATATTGCAAAATTATTACTAGCTATTAATGAATGAGTAATTTACTGACTGCCATAAACGGACAACACACTGCCAAATTCAGACAACTGTACCCCTTTTGGGCTTTTTGAGATTAGGGGGTACACTTTGGGGTACCAACTATGTCTTTTCGATGTCCTCCTTTGAGAGCCAAAAAGCCCTACAATATATTGATATTGTAGGGCTTGTCTTACTTTTTTCGCCTCTTGGCTTTTGTTAAAAGTGGAGCTGGAGGGAATCGAACCCTCGTCCAAACGAGGAAATCATAAGCTTTCTACATGCTTATCTTTGCCTAAATTTTCGTGAAAGAACAGAACCAAAGCCATCAATTCTTACCTTATCCTCTAAAGTTTCATTGGTATTGTGAGGCCAACACCAACTATCCCCGATGTTACTGCACCACTGAGTCGGAATGCTTCGGAGCAACAGCTTCCGAGTGATGTCTCGTCTAGGCACCTAGTGCCCGGATTAAGCTAATCTACTATGATTCGATTAAGCAGCAAGAGCGTAATTAGTTTCGCCAGATAAAATTTTGAAAACTGAGATTAAAGTGCCAATTAACGACGCACTGCATGCTTACCCACCATTTCTGCCCGCTGTCAAATCCAGTCAACCCCGATTAGATGCGACCAATGCTTGGTATTCGGCAACAAAGGTATAAAAAGTTTTCCATTTCAATTGTATTTGCACGCGATTATTCTTCATTTCTCTCCCAATCGGATAATAAAGTCCATTGTTTTGTACAATTTATACAAGCTGTTTAACGTTATAAAATGTACTTTTACACACTCAACCGCATAACAAAGTAACATTATGAAAAAACTAATTTTAGCCTCAATCCTTTTGGGCTATAGTGTTGGAAGTCTAGGGAGCATTGGAAGCCTAGGACATTCGGGAAATTCTCCGAAGAAATCCTTAACACTTTATCAACCCAAAGGTAAAATATACCATAAAGGATGGATTGATTTCAATAAGAACGGTAAAAAAGACCTTTACGAAGATCCATCAGCACCAATCGATGCGCGAATAGAAGATTTACTCTCCCAAATGTCTTGGGAAGAAAAGACCTGTCAGATGGTAACGCTTTACGGTTACAAGCGAGTTTTGAAAGACGATCTACCGACACCGGAATGGAAAACGAAACTTTGGAAAGATGGTATGGGAGCCATCGATGAACATCTTAACGGTTTCCAACAATGGGGACTTCCGCCATCGAATAACGAAAATGTATGGCCTGCCTCCCGACACGCCTGGGCTTTAAATGAAGTACAACGTTTCTTTGTAGAAGAGACGCGGTTAGGTATACCGACCGATTTTACCAATGAAGGTATCCGTGGAATTGAAAGTTACAAAGCCACTAATTTTCCCACACAACTCGGCTTAGGGCATACATGGAACCGATCGCTCATTCAGCAAGTCGGCCAAATCACCGGTCGTGAGGCACGCGTCTTGGGTTACACCAACGTTTATGCCCCGATTCTCGATGTCGGACGTGATCAACGTTGGGGCCGTTACGAAGAAGTGTATGGTGAATCGCCCTATCTCGTTGCAGAATTAGGTATTCAGATGGTACGAGGCTTACAACACCAACATCAAGTCGCCGCTACCGGCAAACATTTTATAGCATACAGTAATAATAAAGGAGCACGCGAGGGCATGGCTAGAGTCGATCCTCAAATGTCGCCAAGAGAAATCGAAATGATCCACGCCTACCCTTTCAAACGAGTGATCCAAGAAGCAGGGATGCTCGGCGTGATGAGTTCGTATAACGACTATGATGGATTTCCCATTCAAAGCAGTTACTATTGGCTCACCACCAGACTACGGGGTGAGATGGGATTCAAAGGATATGTGGTTTCGGATAGCGATGCCGTGGAATATCTTTATACCAAACACGGCACAGCTAAAGATATGAAAGAATCGGTACGTCAGAGTGTAGAAGCCGGACTAAACGTACGCTGTACCTTCCGCTCACCGGATTCGTTCGTCCTACCATTACGCGAGTTAATAGCCGAAGGAGGAATCAGCAAACAAGTCGTAGATGATCGCGTGCGCGACATCCTTCGCGTGAAGTTCATGGTCGGCCTATTCGACGACCCTTATCAACGTCATCTCAAGGAGGCCGACATCGAAGTGGAGAGCCAAGCTCATCAAGCAGTAGCCTTGCAAGCCTCAAGAGAATCGATCGTTTTATTAAAGAACAACGATCAGCTTCTCCCCTTGGATAAAAACACTATTAAACGAATCGCCGTTTGTGGACCGAACGCCAACGAGACCTCATACGCCCTGACTCATTACGGCCCATTGGCCGTTGAAGTCACCACCGTATTGGAAGGAATACGCCAGAAAGTAGGGGAGAAGACCGAAGTTCTTTACACCAAAGGATGTGATTTAGTGGATGCCAACTGGCCGGAATCGGAGATTATAGAGACGCCGCTAACGTCCATCGAGCAACAAGAAATCGATAAAGCCGTGCAACAAGCTCAACAATCGGATGTCGCCATCGTCGTTCTAGGCGGCGGTCAACGCACTTGCGGAGAGAACAAATCACGTAGCAGTCTGGATCTTCCCGGACGTCAGCTCCATTTGTTAAAAGCCATACAAGCCACCGGTAAGCCTGTTGTGCTCGTCTTAATCAACGGTCGTCCGCTCTCAATCAATTGGGCGGATAAGTTCATTCCATCGATCATAGAAGCTTGGTACCCCGGTTCGAAAGGTGGAGAAGCCTTAGCAGAAGTGTTATTTGGCGATTACAATCCGGGCGGTAAGCTGACTGTGACGTTCCCCAAAAGCGTCGGACAAATCCCTTTCAACTTTCCTTGCAAACCATCATCACAGATAGACGGTGGCAAGAATATGGGATTAAAAGGAAACATGTCCCGCGTCAATGGCGCCCTCTATCCCTTTGGCTACGGATTGAGCTATACCACATTTGCATACTCAGATCTTAAACTCTCTAAGTCGGTCATCACCGAAAACGAATCGGTCGACCTATCGTGTACCATAACGAATACCGGCCAACGGGCAGGTGATGAAGTCGTACAACTTTACATCAAAGATGTGTTAAGCAGCGTCACGACCTATGAGAAGAATCTGATCGGCTTCGAACGGGTGCACCTCAATCCGGGCGAACGTAAAACCGTCACCTTCCCAATCGACCGAAAAGCACTCGAGCTACTTAACGAACACCTAAAATGGGTGGTTGAACCCGGTGAGTTCAGACTAATGGTTGGAGCCTCTTCCGAAGATATTCGCTTAAACGGATCACTGAACGTAGTCGCCTACGGACAAGTTCCCAACGCCGCTCCTGCAGCCACAACCTCCCCTATCAGTGCCAGTACCAATACCGAACAAACCGGATTGGTGGTGGATGGGAATATGAATACAGCTTGGGAAGGAAATAAAGGGGACTACCTCACGTTTAGTCTTCCCAACGGGACTAAGATCGATGCGATCAAGATTGCTTTCAGTCGCGAGAACAAGCTAAAAACAGATTTTGAGATCCAACTGTCAAGTGGAGGGGGACAGTTCCTGACGGTTTATTCGGGAACCACAGACCAGTATCAAAAACTACAAGAATATTCTTTCAAAGGAACAACAGCTAGTGACGTACGCCTCGTCTTAGGGAGTGATCGTGTCGGCATTGCCGAAGTAAAACTCCCTACCCTGCAAAAATAAAATCGAATAGAGTAGACTTAAACGTTGTTTTATAGGAGTTAAAACTTTATTTTTGGCCTCACATTGCTAAGAAGAAAGGATCAATAGCTCGCTGATCGCAATAAAGAGCTTATTGACCGGCATAAATAACTCATTAATAACGTTTAAGTCCACTTTTATGAATATACTGAAGTCCATCACCACCATTTGTACCTTCCCGTTACTTTTGACGAGCTACCCCAGTCACGCGTCATCGTCAACTTTGTTAACTTCATCGACTCCTAAATCGCCCCTTTCGGACGAGCTGACCATGATCGTAGGCACTTATACGGGCGGTACAAGCAAAGGGCTTTATTCGTTTCGATTCGATCAACACACCGGAATCGCTACACCTTTAAGCCATACCGAAATTAAAAATCCATCCTATTTCACGGTGTCGAACGATGGGAAACAGATCTATGCCGTCAGCGAACTCGGCGAACAAGAGGCCGCAGTAACCGCTTTCGATTTTGATGCCATTCAAGGAACGTTTAAAAGAAGAAATACAGAGCGAACCTTTGGAGCCGACCCGTGCAATATTACAACGAACGGACAAGTGGTCGTCACAGCCAATTATTCAGGAGGAAATGTCTCCATATTTCCCCTCCGAAAAGACGGCACACTAGAGCCGATGTCGACCATAGAGCAGTTCAAAGGAAAAGGAATGGATCCTAAACGCCAAGCCAAGCCTCATCTACACTGTGTCATATTCAGCCCCGACGGAAAATACTTATTTGCCAACGACTTAGGTACGGATCATATTTATCGCTTCGACCACTTAACAACAAGTGCTTCTAAAGCTTTAAAACGGAATCCTTCGGCAACTCTAACTTTAAAAGCGGGATCAGGACCTCGGCATCTGACCTTTGCTCCAAACGGCAAACAGGCTTATCTGATCAATGAGCTCTCTGGCACAGTGGTGGTGTTCGACTATAAGAAGGGGAAACTAACACCCAAACAAGAGATCGCAGCCGATACCGTCAATGCACAAGGAAGTGCCGATATTCACGTTAGTCCCGACGGTGCCTTTCTTTATGCCAGCAATCGCCTCAAAGCCGACGGCATCGCTATCTTTAAGATCGATCGTAAGACCGGACAATTAACCAAAGTGGGTTATCAGCTCACAGGCATACACCCTCGTCATTTCAATATCACCCCTAATGGTAAGTATCTGTTGGTGGCTTGTCGCGACAATAACGCGATCCAAGTGTTCGAAAGAGATTCCCGGAGCGGATTACTCACCAAAACCGATCAAGAGATTAAAGTTGATCAGCCGGTTTGCGTAAAATGGGTGAACTAAAAATAAAATCAAACCCAAGAGGGAGGCCGGATTAAAATCAGCATCTCTCCTCCTATAAGAAAAAATATATCGATTATCACACACTACCCACACTAAATTTTCACAAAAGCCTTATTCATAGGCATTACAGGGTAGTGTGTGATAACATTTTTGGGGATTTATCCCACACTAAATGAAGGGTATCCCACACTAAACAAGGGGTATCCCACACTATTTCTGCCACAACACGATTATTTTATAGCTTTTATTATTCCCCATAACAGTCGTCATTTAATAGCAGCGTAACCATTCACCGTTAAGGCCTTCAATTCGTCATTGGGACACTCTCATTCCTCCCTTTTTCAAATGGGATTAAGTGACCGGAAGCTTCATTTACTCAGTCGCAAAGTTGATTTATTCGTTGTCTACGTTCACTGTGTTGAGCCCTCGAAGCGGGGCTCTTCAGCCCTCGTTCGACAACCGATGAGCCCTCGTTCGAGGGCTGAAGAGCCTTCGAACGAGGGCTCAACAAATGGGGCTTAAATACCATCAAAAGCTCGTTTCAAAAAAACTAAATGCAGTTAAAAGATTCACTAATGATAATGCGAAAATATGATGCCGTACGTTACCACAACAACCTCCAATAGCCTCAAGGTTATCGTTGCAACAACTTAACCGATATCCCCCGCCCTTTCTTCACACATTTAAGCAATCCCGAGCGCAGTTCGTTTTTAGACAAATCGAATAGTAAGTTGGGATTGAAATGCTGACCGTTGAAACGCGTTTCAAAATGTAAATGCGCCGTTGTTGCGCGACCGGTACGCCCGGTGAGTGCAATCGGATCACCCGCTTTAACCACATCACCACTCTTGACAAAGTTCGTTTGGTTGTGACTATACACGGTTTCTAATCCCCCGGCATGACGGATCACAATGAGTTGGCCGTATGCACTATAGCGTTTCGAAAGTCGAACAACTCCATCAAAGGGACAACGAATGGTGTCTTTCGGACAGGTCTTGATATCGGCT
Source organism: Bacteroides sp. QWL-09 (assembly GCF_058683585.1). Taxonomy (NCBI): domain Bacteria; kingdom Pseudomonadati; phylum Bacteroidota; class Bacteroidia; order Bacteroidales; family Bacteroidaceae; genus Bacteroides; species Bacteroides sp. QWL-09. The sequence goes on from NZ_CM178748.1 coordinate 1,880,591, forward strand.
CCGGCATGGCGACGACGTCCACCATAAGGAGAGATCACTTTGGCCCCTTTCAGCGGAAAGGTAAAGCTCGTCTTCCCCAATGAATCGAGGTCGACAACGATTGGTTTTCCATCGGCAAACAATCCCGGAGTGGGCACGCGGAGGTGATTGACCTCCATGGAAGAGAACGTGGGTTTATCTTGGGCTTTTAATCCTAAAGCCATCCACAATAAGAAGATAAAAGACAATGTGTGTTTCATATCCGTGTATCTGTATTTAAGCATTTATGTTATTCGAAATAATCGATTCGAACCTCCTCGGCACCCGCATAATCGGTGAGTAGCCGACCAATCATCTCGGCAGCTTCGGCAAGTCCCTCTTTACCATTATACCCGTTGACGATTGCCAAGATGTGCGTGGTATTCAGATCCATCTTCGTCCGTTCATGATCGCTCGTTGGGGTACCAATTCCTCCTAAAGCGTCACGATAGACCGGCAGTCCTTCAATATTGAGCTCGCCACGACCGATGCCTTCGAAAGGTTCGCCGGCACGACCGATACCCAATTCGAGATCAACACCGGAGATCTTATCCGCATCGAAGCCACCGATAGAGTGACCGGTACGCAAAGAGACCAAATTGATCAAGTCGACCAAGGTGTCAATCTGATACAAATCAATACCGCGCATGAGGCGACGACGAAGCGCTTCGGCCGACGGGCGATAACGTCCGGGGTCTTTTCCACAACGCTTATATGCTTCACGAGTCGCAGCAATTACAGGCTGATTCTTAATATCGCCCAGCTGAGTGGTAGTGGTCAGTTCCTCGGTAAAAGCCGAGATTTCCTGCCAAAGCCCTTCACTATAAGCCGTATTGTGCACAGCCGCATAAACAGCAGCTCCCGCATAAACCGGACAAGCCGCTTTGATCTCTTCAGAGACCACGATATGATAGTTTTTGTATTCTTCAGTATTCATTTTTCAGTATTCATTTTTTAGTTCTATCCATGGATAAATCTATCATTAAACAGTTATCAGTCATTAGCCAACAGTCAACGGCCATTAGTCAACAGTCATTAACCAACAACCATTAGTCATCAGCCATTAATCATTAATCATCAGTCAACATTTAACGCAATGCCCGACAAGATACGCCCGGAATGGATACCCAGACGACGAGCGGAGAAAAACTGTTCGTGTAAGGTGTAGGTACAAAGACCCGCCACTTCGATCCGATCGGCAGACACCCCAAACGCTTCGAGCTGCATGGCATTTGCCCGCCACAGATCGAGATGCGCCTTTCCCGTATCGGGATGACGAACTGCAATTTGCGCCATGTTGAACCCTTGTTGCCGGAACGCCTCATAGACCTCCTCGCCCACCTCAAACGCGGCTTGAGAAATACTAGGACCAATACAAGCCACTACGTCCTCTCCCAATGTGCCGTAGGTCTGGTGCATGCGTTGCAAGGTTTGAGTTACGATTCCCGCTACCGTCCCACGCCATCCGGCATGTACAGCCGCAATTGCCCGATGAGTCCGATCGTACATCAACACCGGCACACAATCGGCTGTGCTGATGCACAAGCACTGCCCCGGGCGATCGGTCATCAAGGCATCCACGCCGGTGAGTCGTTGCCTTCGTTGCTCCGGAGAAGCCGAAAGGAAACGATCGTCGATCACCTCACAAACGGTGCCATGCGTCTGCATGGGGATCACCAGTTCGAGGGGACGAGGATCGAGTTCGTTCATTAAGAGTTGTTGGTTACGGCGAACTGATTCCGGCGCATCTCCACTAAACGGAGCACAATTGAATGTGCCGTACGTCCCACAGCTATAGCCCCCTTGACGGGTCGTTACAAAATGAGAAATGTTGGAGTAAGCGTTTAACGACGCATACCCCAACATTTTATGATCTTTATCGAGTGTTATCATTTTTCAGTCGATTCTTCTTCTCCTTCTTCTTCATATTCATACTCCAGATCGTCATCATCATCGACATCTTCGTACTCATAATCGAAGTCTTGATCCTCACCCATCTCTTTAAGCTCTTCCTGAAGTCTGCTCACATCTTTCGGACGGTGCACAATCGCTTCAATCTTATTGCTTTCTTTATTCAATTCAGTCCAAAGGATGTCTTTCAGTTCCGAAATACCCATACCGGCTACAGAGGAAATGAACAGATGCGGCACGTTATCAGGAAGAGTCGGCTCGATCTCATCCATCAACTCCTGATCGAGCATATCACATTTCGTGATCGCCAATACCCGCTGTTTGTCGAGCATCTCAGGGTTGAACGTTTTAAGCTCGTTCAACAAGATATCATATTCTTTACGAATATCATCACTATCGGCAGGAACCATAAAGAGCAACAAGGAGTTACGCTCAATGTGACGCAGAAAACGTAGACCTAGTCCGCGACCACCACTTGCTCCCTCAATAATTCCGGGAATGTCGGCCATCACAAACGATTTTCCATCGCGATAAGAGACAATACCCAAGTTCGGTTCGAGCGTCGTAAACGGATAATCGGCAATCTTTGGTTTGGCTGCCGAAACCGCAGACAACAACGTTGATTTACCGGCATTAGGGAAACCAACCAGACCGACATCGGCCAGAAGCTTCAACTCCATGATGACCGTCATCTCTTGCATCGGTTCGCCCGGTTGAGCAAAACGCGGTGCCTGACGCGTCGCTGTCTTAAAATGAGAGTTGCCTAATCCTCCGCGACCTCCTTTCAACAAAATCACTTCTTGTCCGTCATCAGTCACATCACAGAGGTATTCCCCTGTTTCGGCATTATAAACCACAGTTCCGCAAGGCACTTCAATGACTTTGTCTGCCCCATCTTTTCCGAAACTACGGTTTTTACTACCCGACTCTCCATGACCGGCCATCGCGTGACGGTCGAACTTCAAGTGCAACAACGTCCAGTAATTACGATTACCACGCAAGATGATATGGCCTCCTCTACCGCCATCGCCCCCATCCGGGCCTCCGTTAGGACAATACTTCTCGCGCCTCATATGCGTAGAACCTCTTCCGCCCTTACCCGAGCGACAGTATATCTTTACATAGTCAACAAAATTCGATTCAGCCATATTTATTAAATATTTAAAAGTGGAATAAGTAAGAAATCGGTGACGAGAAAGGCTTACTCTCCTTTTCATCACCGATCGTTATATGTTCTATATTATTTAATCGCGTCGATCGCGCTGCAAATATCAGCAAAGATACCATCCATTGTACCTAAACCTTGGATGTGAGCATACTGACCTTCTTTCTTGTACCAGTCGATCAATGGAGAAGTCTGAGAATGATAAACCAATAAACGTTTCTTAATGGTTTCTTCATTATCATCAGCACGACCTGATTCCTGACCACGTTTGATCAAACGAGTCATCAATTCATCTTCAGGTACATCCAAATCAAGCATTACAGAAACCCCTTGGTTTCTTTCAGCCAACATTGCTTTCAAAGCATCTGCTTGTGCAATAGTACGTGGGAAGCCATCGAAGATCACCCCTTTGCTATCTTCAAAGCTATCGAATACACTTGCTAAAATATCAATCATCAAAGCATCCGGAATCAACTGACCTTGGTCGATATAACCTTTAGCCGTCTTACCTAGTTCTGTACCGTTTTTGATTTCTGCACGCAATACATCACCTGTTGAGATGTGGTTAATGCCATACTTCTCAACAATACGCTCGCTTTGTGTTCCTTTTCCTGAACCTGGAGCACCGAAAATTACAATGTTCAACATTTCTTTTCTTTGTTATTTACTATTTTACAATCAAATTAAAACTAAAGAGACCTATTTGAGGACGATCCGAGAAAACGATTTATCTATTTTCGTCGTCCGAAGATCAGCTGTTGTTTACTCAACAACTGTGTATATATCTTTGTAGTTACGTCCGTAACCATCGTAATCCAATCCGTAACCCACGATAAAGTCGTTAGGGATCTCCATGGCAACATACTCGATATTCAAATCAACCTTTAACTTTTCAGGTTTCACCAATAGAGAAGCAATATGAATCTGTTCAGGATTACGTGTTCCCAAATTGTCCAACAAACGTTGCATCGTTAATCCGGTGTCGACAATATCCTCTACAATCACAATGGTACGTCCGGCAATATCTTCGTTCAAACCAATCACCTCTTTAATCACTCCTGAAGAAGTCACTCCTTGGTAAGAAGCTAACTTCACAAAAGAGATCTCACAAGGAATGGTAATGTGCTTCATCAGATCGGCTGTAAACATAAACGAGCCATTCAACACACTGAGGAATAACGGATTCTTTCCGGCTAAATCTCTATTTATTTCGTTCGCTACGCGAATCACTTGCTTTAGAATGTCTTCTTCTTTAATCGAAACAGAAAACTGTTTATCTTTTATTTGTATGGTGTCCATAACGGGTATTTTAAAAAAGTTGCCGCAAAAATACAACTTTTATTCCACTTCAGCGTCTATCTTCGCGACTTTTCTTTCAAAAAGGAAGTGCGATAACCACTAGATTAATTGGCTATTAGTCAGCTGTAGAAAGGTTTTTCAGGTCATTTTACAGAAATACGCAGCTAATGTTTATCTTTGTAGTGCAAAAACTTAAAATGAAGGATAATGAAAATATTTACCGCCAATAACATAAAAAAATTAGATACTTATACCATTGAGAACGAACCGATAGCATCGATCGACTTAATGGAAAGAGCGGCAAGAGCACTCACAACAGCCATTACCGAACGATGGAGTGTCCAAACTCCGGTTACCGTCTTTGCCGGACCCGGAAATAATGGTGGGGATGCTTTGGCTGTGGCTCGAATGATGGCCGAAAAAGGATACCAAATAGAAGTCTACCTCTTCAATACTAAAGGGGAATTGTCGGACGACTGCCAGACCAATAAAGAACTACTCGAGATGGTCGACGACGTGGACTTTCACGAAATTACCACACAATTCACACCGCCTAATCTAACGGCCAAACATTTGGTGATCGACGGTTTATTTGGTTCGGGACTAAACAAGCCGCTTAGTGGGGGATTTGCAGCGGTAGTGAAATACATCAATGCCTCTAAGTCCACAGTGGTAGCCATTGATATTCCATCCGGATTGATGGGGGAAGAGAATACGTTTAATGTAAAAAACCATATTATCCGAGCAGATGTGACCTTGAGTTTGCAATTCCCGAAGCTATCCTTTCTCTTTCCGGAGAATAGCGAGTACGTCGGCGAATGGGATTTATTGGATATCGAACTCAGCGAAGAGGGTATTGAGGAGATTGAGAGCAACTATGAGATACTCGAACCGGAGGATATCCGTTCACTCATTAAAACGAGAGACCGATTTGCACACAAAGGACATTTCGGACATGCGTTGCTGATCGCCGGCTCGAAAGGCATGGCCGGGGCTTCTATCTTATCGGCACGTGCCTGCCTACGTTCCGGCGTCGGATTATTGACCATACATGCCCCACAAAGCAACTTAAGTATTTTGCAAACCGCCGTTCCGGAAGCCATGGTCGATCTTGACATCAGCGAAGAGTGTTTTGCTGTACCGGTCAATATGGAACATTTCCAGGCTATAGGCATTGGACCGGGATTGGGACGAAGTGAAGATACGGAAACGGCCTTAATCACTCAGCTTAGCCAATGTCAAGTCCCGGTGGTACTAGACGCCGATGCGCTCAACATTTTGGCCAACCATCGCCACACGCTAACTAACCTTCCCAAAGGTTCTATCCTCACTCCACATCCAAAAGAACTCGAGAGGCTGGTTGGTAAATGCCAAGACTCTTACGAGAGGCTTTCTAAAGCCTGTGAACTCGCCAAAAGCGGGCAACTTTACATTATTCTGAAAGGGGCTTATTCGACTATCATCACCCCTGCCGGTAAATGCTACTTTAACTCCACCGGCAACCCGGGTATGGCTACAGGAGGTAGCGGAGACGTACTCACCGGAATCATTTTGGCTCTATTGGCACAGGGATACGAAGCCGAAGACGCTGCAAAAATCGGAACGTATGTACACGGTTTATCAGGGGACATGGCTAAAAAGAAGATGGGAATGACCGCTCTTATTGCTAGTGATCTGGTCAATTACCTCCCTATTGCTTGGAGATTAGTAAGCGAATAAACGTTAATAACTATGGGGTTTCCCAACAACTTCACTAACTTTGATGCTGAAACCCGTAAAAAAGGAACGAATATGAAAAGATTAATATGGCTAACCGGATTTATACTATCAACTTCCGCTTATGCACAAACAGAAGTCGTAACCGGTATTACACGTGGAAAAGATTACGGTGTGGTTTATGCCTTACCTAAAACACAATTAGATCTTGAAATTACAGTTTGTAAGGTGACTTACACCCCTGGAGAGTTTTGTAAATATGCCGAACGATATCTCCGGTTACAAAACATATCGGGTGATCCGGAAACGTATTGGGAGCTTAAAAAGGTCGAAGTTAAACCAATCGGGGTTCCGGATAACAGCCGCACCTATTTTGTTAAGCTAAAAGATAAGACCGTGGCTCCATTAATCGAATTAACTTCGGATGGGATCATTAAGTCGATCAATGTACCTTACACTAAAGAGGAACATCCATCGGGCAACATCAAAAAAGTGGATGCTAAACCAGCCCTTAACCCTAAAGACTTTCTGACGGAGGAGATTCTGATGGCCAACTCGACCGCAAAGATGGCAGAATTAGTCGCAAAAGAGATTTACACGATTCGTGAAAGCAAAAATGCCTTATTGCGAGGACAAGCTGATAATATGCCTCAAGATGGGGTACAACTAAAACTAATGCTCGACAACTTAAATTTGCAAGAAGAAGCGATGACTGAAATGTTCTCGGGCTCAGTAGTTAAAGAAGAAAAGACGTATCATGTCGTGCTTACCCCTGATAAAGAGCTTCAAAACCAGATCGCCTTTCGATTCTCACAAAAGCTTGGTGTAGTCGATAACGATGATATGGCAGGATCTCCTTATTTCATCTCTATCAAAAACCTAAAAAGTTTGAATATCCCGGAGGAAGAGGATAAAAAGAAGAAAGAAGAAGGTATCGGTTATAACGTTCCGGGTAAAGCGCTCATCACGTTAACTGATGGGAAAAAGGTTTGGTCGGAACAGGAGGCTTCAATTACCCAGTTTGGGGTAACCGAATATTTAGCTCCGGTACTCTTCAATAAGAAATCGACGATACAAGTCACCTTTGATCCAACAACCGGTGGACTTCTCAAGGTTGATCGATCGGAAACAGAATAAAATTAGAATTGGGTAGAATAAACTAATAATGTGAATACCGTATGAAAAGTTTTGAAAAATATCTCACGCTTTGGGTGGCACTCTGCATCACGGTGGGAATCACTATTGGCAAGTTTCTACCCATAATACCCGAAACTCTAGAAAAATTCGAGTACGCCAATGTTTCTATACCGGTTGCGGTGTTGATCTGGTTGATGATCTACCCCATGATGCTCAAAGTGGATTTTCAGAGTGTGCGTAATGTAGGGCGTAACCCCAAAGGTATTGTCATCACCTGCGTTACCAATTGGATGATTAAACCTTTTACCATGTTTGGGATCGCTTGGCTATTCTTTTACGTCATCTTCAAGGCGCTGATTCCATCAGAGCTTGCACACGAATATTTGGCCGGAGCAGTACTGCTTGGCGCGGCCCCTTGTACGGCAATGGTCTTTGTTTGGAGTTATCTAACCAAAGGTGATGCTGCTTATACCTTGGTACAAGTTGCCGTAAACGATTTAATCATCCTTGCGGCATTCGCTCCGATTGTGGCTTTTTTGCTCGGTGTGAGTGGGGTGGAAATACCTTTCGACACCTTACTGCTGTCGGTCTTCTTATTTGTGGTTATCCCTCTCGCAGCGGGTGTTTTTACACGAATTACCGTGATACGGAAACGAGGCATTGACTATTTTAACACGATATTCCTTAAAAAGTTTGACAACATAACCATTGCAGGATTATTGCTCACGCTTGTGATTCTCTTTTCATTTCAAGGTGAAACGATCCTAAACAATCCGCTACACATCTTACTGATTGCAGTACCTCTCATTATTCAAACGGTACTGATTTTCTTTGTGGCTTATGGTTGGGCTAAAGTTTGGCAATTGCCACACTCCATAGCTGCTCCGGCAGGCATGATTGGAGCAAGCAACTTTTTCGAATTAGCAGTTGCCGTCGCTATTTCGCTGTTCGGATTACAATCGGGTGCAGCATTAGCAACAGTAGTAGGCGTATTGGTTGAAGTCCCCGTAATGCTTATGCTTGTTCGCATAGCCAATAACACTCGTAAATCTTTTAAAGCCTAACGACTAAACGATTACGATCGGCACTTGGCAAAAACGATTTATTCCTCTCTGTCTAGTCTTAACGTCAAATTAACTTCTAACTCGTCTGTCCACTATAAACGAGTAGAGCGTAGCGAACACTTTTGAAGTGAGTTCGCTACGCCCTGCTTTAATCCGTAAGGCACGGATCGTTTTATTTTAGACTGCCCATCAAATTAAATCTTAACATTCAATTTGATGAAACCATCTTTCTGTAATTGGGTGAGATACGTTGTAACGCGACTTTCATACCCTTCTTCATGATCGAAATGTTCAGCCAATTGCCCGATGATCTCAGACACGGTATGCTGCCCATCGATTAGATTCCAGATCTGAGTTCCATGCTCTTCTAACTGAACCGTCAAATACTTAGAGCGTCCCTTGGGCAGAAAACGATTCATCCAAGCTCGCTTAAACCGAGGAAAAGCAAGAATTATAGATTCACCATCCGGTCGACTTTCAACTTGGGGCGACCGGATCGGAATGGTATCGAGCAGGTTTATCTTACGAGTATCAGCCATGATTAATGTTTGATATTAGGATCTTCAAGTCCGTAACCTTTTGCAGCATTTTCTTTCTTCAACAACAGAGCAAAAATCACAGCTAAAACGCCAAAACAAGTAAAGATTAGCATTGGAATCGTATAATCATAAGTCGGCTTATTATTCACATGACCAGTTATACAGTATTTGTCAAGTACCTTGCCAATCAACAAAGGCACACCCATTAATCCCCAGTTCTGTACCCAGAAAATCAAAGCGTAAGCTGTACCTAATTTATTCTCCGGAATAATTTTAGGAACAGAAGGCCACATTGCTGAAGGAACTAAAGAGAAAGCAATACCTAATAAGATAATCAATACCAAGGCAACAATCCAGTTATCTAAGAATGAAACAGAGAATAAGAAGTGAATCACCACAAGCATGATTGATCCAATCAACATGATCGTGGCACCTTTACCTTTGCGGTCATAAAGATTACCAAAGAACGGAGTCAACAAGATATTTCCAAAAGGTAACAAAGCAGGAATGATACCGGACAAGGCTACAGTAATATGGAATTTATTAATCATCAAGTTCGGTGCGTACTTCAAGAAAGGGAAAACGGCTGAATAAAATAACACGCACAATAAAGCAATATACCAGAATCCTTTAATCTTGATAATATCTAAAATATCTCTAAAGCGGAATGGTTCTTCCTCTTCGTCCATAGCAGAAGCAGAACGTTCGGCATCCAATCGTTTATCCATCACCATAAACACCAAGAAACTCAACACTCCAATGCAGAGCAAGATCAAACCAATAAGGATTGGCATGCTTATAGAGTTATCGAACAAGCGGCATAATAAAGGGGTTGCTCCAATAGCAAGACCTGTACCGATACGAGCAGTAGCCATTTCTAGTCCCATAGCTAAAGCCATCTCTTTACCTTTAAACCATTTTACGATGATCTTTGAAACAGTAATGCCGGCAATCTCAATACCGGTACCAAAAATCGCATATCCAAACGATGCAACCAACAGAGGGTATCCCCAGTCACTACCAAATAAATGAATCGTTTCTCCACCAAAATCATGAGAAATTCCAAACCATTTAATCGTTACTCCGACAAGCATCAAGATCGTAGCCATCAAACCAGTGAAACGTACTCCCATCTTGTCAAGAATCATACCGCCAAAAATCAACATGAGGAAGAACACATTAAACCAGCCATAAGCACTAGTAAATGTACCATAATCATCCCCACTCCAACCTAAACCACCGCTAGTTACAGGGCTTTGCAATAAATCTTGAAGCGGTGCCATCATATCGGTGATGAAGTATCCGCATAACATGGTAAAGGCAACTAAAGCTAAAACGCTCCAACGAGCCGTTTTAGATTCGCTTAGTTTCTTCTGAATTTTTTCTGTTGTTGTCATTAGAAATAAATATTTATTAAAGTTTATTATTTTTTCAGGAAGGCAAAGTTAATTATTTAGCTGAGCTAAACACTATAAAATGAAAGAAAATACAACAGAATGCTATTTTTATTCGCACAAAAAAGGCCGTCTAATAAACTAGACGGCCTCCTCTTTATCTTTTTATGATTTCCTACATCTTATTGAGCAGAATCAGCAGAGGCTGATGGTGTAGTTGTTGCAGCGTCTGCTTTTGGAGCAGCTGTTCCTGCAGGCAAGTTATAAGGATTTGTGCTCTCTTGTTGCTTAGCTTGTTCAATCAAAGCATCTTGTGTTTTTGTTGAGTTTGTGGGCAAAACATAAGCAGTAGCAATACTCATGACTACCATAAATACAGCCAATCCCCAAGTTGTTTTCTCCAAGAAATCGGTTGTTTTACGCACACCCATTATCGAGTTTGAAGAAGAAAAACCAGAAGCTAATCCTCCACCTTTTGAATTTTGTATCAATACAATGATGCACATGAATATAGCTGCAACAACCATTAAGATAACGAATAGTAAATACATTTTTGTTATTTTGATTTAGCGTTAATAATCAGTTTCTCTAGAAATCTTATTTGATCCGCAAAGTAAGCATTTTTTTTTGGATATTTCAAACTTAATTTTTTAATTATTTCAAGTGCTTTGGAATATCTTTGCTGTTTAATATAAATTTTAGCTAAAGTTTCAGTAAAACAGCTATCATCTTCTTCTATTTCAACCGAATCCGAATCATCTTCCTCAAGTATCAATTCAGTATCAGTCAAAGAAGAATGATCTAGGTTTGACTCTTCTAGATCTGTAGCTAATAAATTTACAGATGCTTTCTCACTCTTCTCAATGAATCCATCAATCAGATCCTGCCCATACAGTTTAGGAACCTCTCTCAATTGGTCATCCTCAGTCGTACTCTCATTCAAAAGATAAGCGGTATAATCTGTAGAATAATCAAGAGTCAACTGTCCTCCACCATCATCCGGGATTTCTTCCAAAAAAGCGTCAATCAAACTTAGTGTACGATCAGTTGAGGGTTGATCTTGTTCTTTGCCCATCCCTTCTAAAGTTAGTTTTTCCTTTCGAAGGTGATAATTTTCGCCCTCAATTTGTTGAAAAAGGACTTTTCGATCGGCTATAAAAAAGATATTCTTTCTTAACTCCACTCCATAATTTCCATCATGGAGAATATATAAATTCTTAAGATAGAGCAAACGAAGAGATTGAAAATAAGGATAACGAACCATTAAAGTCCGCAATTCATAAAGTGTTTCTCGATTTAAGACTTCCGGATGCTCAATCCATTGTTGTAAATTCATCAAAGTCATTATTACCAATTAGCTACAGTCGCATTAAATATCTGATCCGTAATTTCCTTAGTCATCTCAGCGATTAAGCCATCTTGAACGACCGTCAACAATTGACGGGAATCGTAAGTACGAAAAGCAGTGAACTGCTGTTCAAAATCTTCTTTATGATTGGTATTATTAACAAAACGAACATTTACGGTAATGGTCAACTTCACCTCAGAAGAATATCCATCAGCTGAAACAGCTTGATTATATTGATTATAGCCGGTTATTTCACCATCAATTTGCAAATCAGCATTTTGCTTAACCAATTGCAATCGAGTTTGGCGAATGAAAATATCTTTCAAGTCTTCATTAAATTTAGTACCCAAAGGAGCATAAACAAATTCTGACTTGATCGGGAAATCAGCTATTGATATCGTCTTAACTTTGTCATAGTTAATAGATGATCCGTTGAACTTATAGGAAACAGAGCACGCAATAAGCATAACAGACAGACATCCCAATAAAACAAAGTGTGAGTGTTTTTTAATCCAATCCATATTCTTTAATTTTTCTATATAGAGTGCGTTCGGATATATTCAAATCTTTTGCCGCATTCTTTCTCTTCCCATGATGTTTATCAAGAGCCTTCTTGATCATCTCTTTTTCAACCTCATCTAAAGAAAGCGACTCTTCAACATATTCTTCTGTATCTTGAATATCATCATCTTCCTGTGAATGTATGACAGTAGTAGGAGAAGAAGAAGAAGAAGACACCGGATGAATAATAGCGGGAACCGACGACTGATGAATCGCATTGGGAATAGAAGTATTCACCACTTCATTATGCCGCTCATCCATCAAATTATGCACCATTTTTTTTAATTCAGAAACCTCTTTACGCATATCGAACAGAACCGAATAAAGAATCTCACGTTCACTCTCAAAACTTTTATTATCCCGATGGCCTAATAAAGCAGGCAATCGTTGAGTTTCCATATTGGGTAAATAGGTCTGCAATATAGAAGCATTGATATCACGGTTCGTCTCAATAATCGAGATCTGTTCAGTAATATTTTTGAGTTGGCGCACATTTCCCGGCCAAGAATAAGCGACTAACAAACGCTTGGCATCATCCGTCAGTTGTATAGACGGCATGCGATACTTCTCAGCAAAATCGGCTGCAAACTTTCTAAACAGAAGAACAACATCATCGCCGCGCTCACGCAACGGAGGAATCTGGATCGGTACAGTATTTAATCGATAAAACAAATCCTCTCGAAATCGTCCTTCTGAAATGGCTTGAATCAGTTTCACATTCGTTGCCGCAACAATACGAACATCTGTCTTCTGAACCTTTGAAGAACCCACCTTTATAAATTCACCAGTCTCTAAAACGCGCAATAAACGGGCTTGAGTAGATAAAGGAAGTTCGCCGACCTCATCCAAGAAAATCGTTCCGCCATCGGCCTCTCCAAAATACCCTTTACGTTCACCAATGGCACCCGTAAAAGCTCCTTTCTCATGCCCAAATAATTCTGAATCAATGGTACCTTCGGGAATCGCTCCACAGTTGACAGCAATATATTGTCCATGCTTACGACGACTATATTGATGTATAATTTGTGGAAAACTCTCCTTACCGACGCCACTTTCTCCCGTAATAAGCACAGACAAGTCGGTAGGTGCCACTTGAATGGCAACATCTATAGCACGTGACAAGCCTTCAGTATTACCAATAATACCAAATCTTAATTTCACTTGTTGTATTTCCGCCTTTGTCATCTCTCAGTTATTTTGTTTAGATTCTATTCATCGTCAACCGTATCCAACTTCAGTTTATCACTATCATCCCTCTTCTCATAATACTGTTTACGCAAAGGATTTACACGTGCTTGTTTATCACGTTCGCGATTACGGAAGACATCAATAGCCACATAGACTGCTTGACGGAAAGAGTCTTCATTTGCCAACCCTTTTCCTGCGATATCATATGCCGTACCATGCGCAGGCGAAGTACGTACAACCGGAAGTCCGGCAGTATAGTTCACCCCATCTTCCATGGCCAACGCTTTAAATGGAGCCAAGCCCTGATCATGATACATGGCCAGTATACCATCAAAATGAGTATAGTTGCCGGAACCCATGAATCCATCCGCCGGATAAGGACCATAACAAAAGACCCCGTCAGTAACTAATTCTTCGATGGCCGGTTTTATAATCTCAGCCTCTTCAGAGCCCAACAATCCGTCATCACCGGCATGAGGGTTTAATGCAAATACAGCTATGCGAGGAGCACTAATTCCAAAATCACGTTTTAAGCTTTGATTTAGAATAGTCGCCTTCTCTATGATTAATTCTTTAGTAATAGAAGAAGCAATATCTTTAATCGGAACATGAGTGGTAACCAGTGCTACCCTAAAATCGTTCTTCATTAAAATCATTAACGATTTATTGCCATCGCCTAAACGCTCTTCAATATATTCGGTGTGTCCGGGAAAGCTAAACTCCTTCGACTGAATGGTGTGTTTATTGATAGGCGCTGTAACGATAACGTCGATCAAACCCTTACGGTAATCTTCAATCACACATTCTAATGATTCCAGAGCAGCTTTACCCGCCTCTGAATCAGATTTAGCAAACTCAACTTTCACCTCATCATTACTGCAATTCAGGATATTCACTCGATCGTCACAAGCCTCTTCAGCAGAATTAATGATACTAAAGGTCGTCGACAAGTCAAGAGATTTACGATGATAAGCCGCAACTTTGGGTGACCCATAGATGATAGGGGTACAAAGTTCTAGCATCATAGGATCGGCAAATGTTTTCAAAATCACTTCATAGCCAACCCCATTAATATCTCCTTGAGTAATGCCTATTCTAATTCTATTACTTTCCATACTATTATTTTTTAGTCTGTTCTTGCTTAGTCAGTCCTAGTGCGATTTGATCTTGTGGTAAGGCATCAGGCAATCTAAGCGTATATAAAGAAGCTTCTGTTTGACGCACCAAATTACGTTTCATCTTATCTGGCGAGTAAACAAAAATTTCAACAGTAATTATTCTTTGATTTTTCTTATCTAAGCGTGTATGTGAGACAAAAGGACCACCCATAAAATCACCCTTCATACGCCATAATCCACGAGCCTCTAATGTATAATCGTCTTGAATATTAATTGGTCGAACATCTGTCAAAAGAGAATCTGTAGCCATATACATTCCTTCTTCCGCACCCGGAATATTAGCTTTCATCACAGAATCTCGTTTGTGAATAAAATAAGCTTTGGTAAATGTCTCTTTATCTTTATAAGGATAAGAATACATCACAAAATTCCGATCGGCAGTGGCCGAGTTTGTTGATGCCCAAATAAAGTCAGACCCAATTTTATAACTGGTCAATTCCGGAGAAACCCAGATATCACATCCAAATAGGCTATCTGCTTTGTGAGCAACGAAATCATTATGCTTTTCTTTTAATAAAGAAATCTGGCGGTTCATCTCTGCACGAGTAAAGAAATCTGCAATAGTTTGTTTATTCTCTTCGACAAATTTCTGGAACTCTTCCTCGTTAGGAGCTTGAATATTTAGAATAATTTGGGGAGAAGCATAAAGGTCCTTAGTATACTTAAAAGAGCCCTTAGTATAAATATTCTGTATATCAACAATTACGATATTTCTAATTAACTTTAAAGTCGAATCATAGTTCTGAGGGGAGCTATACATAATGCGGAAAGAAGGTTCAGATTGAGGTAAACCTAACATATCGGCATCAAGAGCATCGTGAAGGGCACGTCCCGCAGGTCTTTCCCACAGATCATGGTCAACAACAACTAAGATCTCATATGGACGTCCACTAGATGTAGGCGTAAACATTCCTTTTTTACCATTGCAAGAAGTTAAGATCAAAGCAATAAATGCCATAGACAAAACATACAGTGACTTTTTCATGATGATCATTTTTTAATTAATGATTATTTAGTTCTTCATTCTTTGCTGTAGACAACATTCCACAAGCCGCAAAAATATCTTCTCCTCTTGAAGCGCGTATAGTTGCAAAAAGACCGTGAGATGTTAAATAGTCTCTAAAAGCGACCATGGTTTCCATGTCAGATCCTTCCAAATCAACTCCGGGAATAGCATGAAAACGAATAAGATTCATTCTACAATCCACACCTCGAAGTAACTTTACAAGTTCTTTAGCATAGATCATCGAATCATTGACTCCCTTAAACAATATATATTCAAACGACAACCGCCTTTGTTTACTGAAATCATAATCCTTTAAAATATCGACAATCTCCGTTAAAGAGAAAGCACGTTCTGCCGGCATTAAGTCTGCTCGTTGTGAAGTCAAAGGAGAATGTAAACTAATGGCTAAATGGCAATCACTTTCTTCAATAAAGCGACGTAACCCCTTCTTTAATCCAACGGTCGACACCGTAATTCGTTTAGGGCTCCAAGCATATCCATAGGATTGAGTTAAGATTTCCAAAACCTTCAGAACTTCATCTAAGTTATCTAAAGGCTCTCCCATACCCATAAAAACGATATTGGTCAGTTTATCCCTCTCAGGTAAAGCATGAATTTGATTTAAGATTTGGTTAGCTGTTAAGCTTTGTGTAAAACCTTGCTTACCGGTCATACAAAACTTACAGTTCATCTTACAACCCACTTGTGAAGAAACACAAAGCGTTGCGCGCTCATCATCTGGAATATAAACCGCTTCCACAAAATGGTTTTCCGAAACCTGATACAAATACTTAATCGTTCCATCTTCCGAACGCATCGCTTCAACAGGTGGTAACTGTCCAACAGTATATTCCTGATTTAACAAATTCCGATATTTTAATGACAAATTAGTCATCTCATCGATTGTAGAGACTTTTTTATCATAGATCCAAGAAGCAATTTGCTTAGCAGAAAAGTCAGGCATTCCTAAATGCTTGACAACTAAACGTAGCTCGGCGAGTGTCATTCCTAAAAGAGGGGATTTCGACATATTCTATTTATAAACGGTTTATTCATGCAAATGTAATGAATTAAGTCGATTTTCTAATAAGAACTATGCAAAAGTTAACAAAAAAGGCCGCCTCAATGAGACAGCCTTTTTATTATATTACAAAATAAGTAACATCAAACTTTTTTAAAAGAAGAGGTAACGTTTGTCTTTTACATTAGCTTTCAAATACAAATCATTCATCAAGCGGCTAGCAAAACGCATGTGCATATTTACCAAAGCTGATTGTTCTTCTTTAGCATTGAACGTTTCATTCAATTTATCCTTAGCATATAAATTGATAACGAATACGCCAGCATTACCTTTGATAGGAGCACTTACTTTATTTGTTTCTGCAACAGAAGCATATGCACCAACCAACGGTTCACTGCTACGCAATGCAGCAACATAAGCAGGAGCAGCAAAGGTAACATGTTTTACAGAATCACTCACTGCATGAGCCATAGATGCGTATTGATCAAAAGAACTTGCATTTAAAGCTTTCATATCTGCAATAATCTTTTCGGCCTTCTTATCTCTAAGGATCTCAGCTTTCAACTGATCTTTAACTTGATCTAAAGAACGATAACCTTCAGGATTTACATTAGACAAAGCAACAACCAATAGGTGATCGCTTTCGCCACATTCATAAAGTCCAGAAACTTCGTTTTTGCTAGCAGCAAAAGCCCATCTTAAAGCTTCTTTAGTTCCTCTAAGTCCAGCAATTCCGTGTTCAGAACTATATAGATCTTTTCGGTCTAACAATTTATAACCTGCGCTTTCAGCATTGGCAGTCATCTTGTCTAATGAAGGATTAGCAGCAATAAACTGACTAAAATCATTATAAGCACGATTATAAGTTTCTTTACTAAATTCAACTTCACGTTTAATAACGGCCACTTTATATTTGTCTTTAACAGCCTTTTTGTTTAAAACTTGAAGAATGATATTAGCTTGTCCCAATTGCAGGTTAGTCAATTCATTAACAGAAGAGTTAACTACAGCAGAGATGTACTTCAAATTGTCCCCATCAAGGTTAGTTCCTTCATATTGAGCAGAAGACAACCATGTTGCTTCACCCGGTTGGCCATATTTCTTAGCAATGGCCACGAAGTCAGAACCACCTTTAAGTGCAGTCATGATACTATCTGCCAAAGTTTTTGTTTTAGCAGCATCAGCAGCCATAACTTGAATCTGACGATATTGAATAGAATCAGCTTCTGCAGTCTTAGCTAACAGCTTAAATGAATTAATTGTATTGTCACTAACATTGTAGTAAGGACCATACACTTGACCTACACTTGCAGAGTCAATACGCGCAACAACATCTGTTGGATAAGCTGCTTTATTATAGAATAAATCCGTATATGGCTTTTGAGAACCAGTAGAACGAATAAAAGAAGTATAGTCATTTGTTGTATTCGCCAACTGAGCAGTATATTCATTGACTTCTTTCTGAATTTCAGCACGGTCTTGTTCGCTAGCTGTCACTTGAACATCAATGTATTTAACATCGCGCGTTTCAACATATTGCTTAAACTGTTCTTTCTTTTTGTTATATAAATCTTTCAAATCAGATTCTTTCACAGAAACGAGTGAATCAGAAATAGCCGAATAAGGGACACCTGTCAACAACAAGTCGTATTGATTTGCTCTAGCCTCAAAAGCATCTTTAGCTTCAACAGGATTAGAGAAAAGAGCTTTAGAAACTAAAGCCTGATATTTTTCCGCAAGGCGGCTCTGGATCAATGTTTTTTCAATAAACGACCAAAACTTATACATGTTTGTATATTGTTCAGCATATTGAGCCGGCATTTTCGAAGCATCCATTTTTGAATATTCAACCAAGAAGTTGTTTAACATATCCTTGTCAAAACGACCAGTCTGAGGATTACGGAAGGGAGTTTGTTGTAACAAAGGGTGAACTCCTTCTTTTAATATAGATTGGATTTCAGCAACAGTCACAGTCAGACCTAGAGCACTCGCTTCTTTCTCAACAAGCTTATTATTGACATATGAACGCCAAACTTCGTCACGCAATTGACTTGTTTCTTCATCTGTAAGCGATGTAACTCCGCGAGAAAGTTTCAAAACCTCAGTATACTCTTCAACCAAGTTTTGATAATCTTGAGCCGAAACCGCATCTCCATTTACTTCTCCAACGTCATGTGACTGGTGCGGCTGTAGAATCTTCCACGCATCACCGGCTATAAAAGCAAATAATGCCAAGCCGATAACAATCACCAATAAAGGCCCTTTTGACCTAATGTTTTGTAATGTTGCCATTTTAATTAATACGTTTTATTTGTTTATTATTTATTTCTTTCTAAAACCATTGAGCGCACGAAGATACAAAAAATGCTAATATACGTCTATTTATTGGATAAAAATTTATAGCATCAACTACTCTTCAATCACTTTAAGTCGAACAAGTTCTATTTTTGTTGTTGTCATTTTTATAATCTTAAAATGAAAACTTCCAATAACAATCACCTCATGGAGTTTTGGGAAATTTTGATATTGATTTAAAATCAGACCGCCAATGGTTAAATACTCATCAGATTCAGGTAAATTTAAATTAAAAACTTCGTTAACTTTTTCAATTTCCAAACGAGCAGAAAGGATATACTCATCCGCTCCTATTTTCTTACAAACATAAGAAGTATTATCATGTTCGTCCTCTATATCTCCAAAGATTTCCTCAACCAGATCCTCTAAAGAAACAATACCTGCTGTTCCCCCGAACTCATCGACCACAACGGCTAAGGACTTCTTCCTTTGCATAAAAAGAGTCATCAATTTATGAGCTCCCATGGTCTCCGGAACAATAGGAATATCTTTTAAGCTATCTCTCCAATTTTCTGGTTTTCTAAACATTTCAGACGAATGGATATATCCAATAATATTATCAATACTCCCATCAAAAACAATAATCTTAGAAATACCAGATTCTACGAATCGCACTTTCAAATCCTCCAACGAAGTCGAAACGTCAACAGCAACGATCTCCGTACGTGGAACCATACAATCGCGAATGCGAATATTTGAGAAATCGAGTGCGTTCTGAAAAATTTTAACTTCGGTATCTAATTCTTCTTCATTTTCAGCATTATCAATACTAGACTGAACAAAATAATCTAAATCAACTTTAGTAAATGCCTTATCCGAATCCTCTTTATTGACCCGTATACCTAAAAAACGCAAGAAGAGATACGAAACTCCAGAAGCAAATTTTGATATCGGATAAAGTATAACATAAAAGATCATTAAGGGAAGAGCAAACACATTTAAGACTTTATTGGGATTAATCTTAAATAATGTTTTAGGCAAGAACTCACCTGTAACTAAAATAATCATGGTGGAAATAATCGTTTGAGTAAAAACCATAAAAAAATGGTTCATCTCAAATCCTGCTAAAAAATGCTCACCAATGATCTGGGCCATCAGAATACCATAAATAACCAGAGCAATATTATTGCCAACCAACATGGTTGAAATAAAATTGTTTGAGTTTTTAAAGAAAAAGGATAATATTGAGGAAGTAAACCGATTTTTACGTTCCATCTCAAAACGAAGTTTATCTACCGACACAAACGCAATTTCCATGCCAGAGAAAAAGGCTGATAAAGCCATCGTTATAAGTAGGTAAAATACAATCCCCATAACTTCAGTTATTTCATTTTTTTATAGTACTAGTTCCAAGAGAGTCTTGCTGTTCATCGACATAAAATATGCCATCCACATTGTGCAAAGTATAGTTGGTCATTTCTTGATTAGATTCAAATCCATGAGCATAAATCGTTTTATCAAGTTGTTCAATGCTAATCTTTTTATCCGAATACACCTTCTGGGTACTTTGATTCCAATACAACAAATCGGTCTTAAAACGTTCACCTTTTCGGTTTTGGATATTAACATGTCCAATCAGCTTCCACAATTTCTCACGATCATAGAAATAGGCCGTATCAGCTTTTATACTTGCCTCAATATTAAATATTGAATCAAATTGTTCCAAATAAACCCCCTTCTCGAAAGCCCAATATGAGGGTTTCTTTCGATCGAAAATGAGCCATTCTTCAGTATTAATTCGATAACGCGTCACTCCCGAATCCGAAATAAGGGTAGACACTCCAACTGTATTCATGATAGGTAAAGAATCGCGTTCGGTTATTGCTTTACCTAAAGCCGTTTTCCGACCTTCGCATGAAGGAAAGAAAATAAGCATACCAACTGCCAGAAGAGCAGTTGGTATGCTTACAAAGTTAGACAAAAAACTATCTATTCGCTTTTGCAACATACATATTATCTAATCGTAGTCGTCTCACCGATCCATCCTCCGATAGTAATACGGTCACCAGCTTTATATCCCAACATAAATAGGTCTTTAGCCTCAGGTGTGTGAGCAGCATAACGTGAAATCATTTTATTAGCTTCTTCAGCAACGCTTGAATCTACCGCTTTAGCACGTTGAAGTTTATCAATCACTGCAAAATAAGTGCACTTATTCAATGCAGGTTCGTCGCTCCAGTTAGGACTAGTTGCATATAGATTTGCAATTAAAATATATGGAGCTCCATAGTTACCATTATAGTTAATTGCTTTTTGGCAATAAGATCTTGCTTGAGATAATCTTTTCGCATTATAAAGAATAACAGCAGCACCATAGGCTTTTTCAGCTTTCTTCACATTATCAGTTTCCATGCCGATTCCTTCATCAAAGAATCTAACCGCACCGTCAATGTCGCCTTTCTTGTAAGCCATATAAGCACAACCCGCAGCAGCTTCTGCAGTTGGTTCTATTTTATATGCATAATATGCTGCTTGCAAATAAGCATCGCTATCTGTACATCTCATCATTCTCATGATGTCAATAACCTTTTTCAAATAAGCTAAATCTTTCTTATTCGCTTCAATTTTAGGAGCGTATATGCCTTGTAGTGATTCACAATCAGCTGTTCCACTATTAATAAACAAAGCAACCAAGTTATCTTTAATGCTTTGAAGTGTTTTCTTTTTGCTCTCTTTCTCTTCTGCAGCAATAGCAACATCAACATATTCAGAAGCACTCAAATAATCTTGAATAAATTGTTCCTTATGAGATGGATCAATTTTCAACTTATCCAATGAAGTCTGAAGGAAATAGAATAATGTTGCTGCAGCCGATTCGCCTTTAACAGCATTCACCGATTGGCTCAACCATCCATAAACCAAGTTAACATCTATCTTAGGAGCATAAGCAATATAATCTACTGCCTTAACACCTAAAGCTTCATCAGCAGATGATACTTTAATTCCGTTTGAGATAAACTCTTCAGTATATTTCATACGCAAATCGTGAGTATTCATTAACTCATCGAAGTACTTCTTATAATCCGCAGAATTTTTATCTTTTACTTGAGCCATTAATCCTTTTAAGATTTTATAGCCATCGGTAAAAGTATAAAAACGCAATGTAGGACATTTTTCCAACACAGCTTTCCAAGGCGAATAAGCGTCTTTAAAATTTCCAGCACGAACAGCTTCATGCGATATACTACTGTTAGAGTTACAGTTATCATCCTGTGCCATTACAGTTGTTGCGCCTGCCGAAAAGAACAGTATAGCTACAAGGGTTTTAATTTTCATCGTATATAAAATTTTAGTTATAATAAAAATGTGTGTTTAATTTTCAAATCAGCGATACTTAGTTCACCTTACGTTTAAAGAACCAACGTTCATTAAATGTCAACCCAATACTTACTCTAAATAAATTCTGACTCACAAAATTCGTTTCAAGTCCTTTGGTTTTCACAAATTGACCACTAATACTTAAAATAGAACGAGAGCGAGGTACAGGTAAACCAAATCCGGCTGTCACACCATATTCATGAGTTGCTCTTTTTCCATTGATCTTATAATAAGGCGTTGAATAGAACGCACCTACTCGATATTTAACAAATGAAAGATAAGATCGCCCTACCGGATTAGGGATAAATTCGGCGCCAACAGAAAGACGATGCCGATCTAGAAGCGCATTCTCCTCGTTCATGTATTTCACCTTACTCCATTGTTGAAGGCTATAATCAGCACCTACAGTTAATTGTTTATTATAATTATAGGTTAATCCTAGACCAAAAGAGTTTGGTAATTCAAAGGTCGCATCTACATTCTCTGTAGTAATAGAATTCACAGTCAATACTTTATTAACAGAATTACTCAAATTATGTTTAGGAGAAAAAACACCTCCTACTACAATAGAGTGTTTTTTATCAAAAGCATGAGTATATTGAAAACCTAAATCCACTTTATAGTCAGATATAGATATGGCCATATTCTCATTATAAGAATATGCAGGCTCAGGATATACCATATTCAATCGACGGTTTATATCTCCCCAGAAATAGGATACATTAAGTCCCAAAGAAAAACCCTTAAAGACTTCAGCACCTAACCCGGCATATAATTGGTGTAATCCACCGTCTCCAGACAACAACTTAGCATAAGCAGGAGCTGTTTCAGTTGCTTGATAGGTTTGGGTCAAGTTATAGCCCACATTAGAATAAGGTAAAACGCCTAAGCTCATACCAATTCCTCTACGTATTCTAAACTGCATCGCTAAATAATCAAAACTAGAGTTTTTAGCGTTAATCTTTACTCCTTGTTCTTGAACATTAGCACTTTGCAGACTAACCCCACCTTCAAAGAGATAAGTCAAAGAATCAACTGCCGTATAAGATGCAGGATTTAAAGGATTAATGTGAAGATTATCGCGTAATCCATAAGCAACTCCTCCCATCGCCTTACTATTCCCAAAGTATTGATCAGACAAATCACCTAATCCATATCTGGTATAAGGAGAGTTTGTGTTGTTTTGAGCAACGCCCATACCACTGAATACCATCAGTGAGCATGCACAAATTATCTGTTTAAATCCTATCATTATTGTAGTTTAAAATTCTATTTAATCCTTTCAACACCAAAAATCTGTCTGCAAAGATGACATTTTTTACGCTCGTTTCAAAAGAAAATCCATCTCCGCCCGTTAAAAAAACCAAAAGTTGAGGATATTTTTCCTTCAATTCTCGAATATATCCCATAATTTCATATTCGATCCCTTTAATCACTCCCGATCGTATAGCCGTTTCGGTATCCTTACCTAAAGATAAAGTGCGGCCATCCGATTGAATTAAAGGTAATCGTCCGGAAAACTGATGCAAAGCTTTTAATCTCATTTGTAATCCCGGGGAAATATTGCCACCGTGATAACATCCTTCTGAATCTACGAACTCATAAGTGATACACGTTCCGGCATCAATAACCAAAAGATCCCTATTCGGAAATACATTTGTTGCTCCGACGACTGCCGCAATTCGATCGGCCCCTAATGTTTGGGGCGTCTCATAGAGATTCGTCAAAGGAATAGGTGTTTGATAATCCAGCCATATCAAAGGAATTCCTAAGCTATTTAACTGTCCCAGCATCAGTTCATTTAAATCAATTACAGAAGACACAATCCCTCTTTCAATCGGGTATTTTGCCATAATATCGTGTAATTTATCAAATATCGAGTTTGAATCAGAAACAAATTCCAACATTTCATCTCTTTCAAACACAGCTATTTTAGCAACTGTATTACCTATGTCAACAATTAAATTCAATCCATTCACTTTTTTGTTTTGCAAATGTAAAGTAAAAAAAGAAAATAGGAGTAGAATCAAGAAAAAAACTCACCCTCATTTAAAAGATATATGATATCAGTCGACTTATCACATCATAAAAAGACAAGAAGACTTCATCTTTTGGATATCGCATCTAAAATCCCAAACCCTCTTGTTTCCAAATCACATGATTTTATTATACCTTTGCCGCAACATTAAAGCTCAGATGTACATGAAAAAGAAGTTAACAATTTTAATTAGCTTATACTTAATATTCACCCTTGTCGGCATAGATAAAAGTCGTGCCAGCACACAAGATTCCATTAGATTCAGTTTATTAACTTGTGCGCCGGGAGAAGAAATATACACCTTGTTTGGACACACTGCTATTCGTTATGAGAATTACACACAAAACATTGATGTCGTATTCAACTATGGTCTATTCAGCTTCAATACCCCTCATTTCATTTGGAGATTTTCCTTAGGGCATACGGATTACCAACTAGGCGCAACCAATTATGAACGATTTGCAGCCGAATACGAAGATGAAGGGCGACAAATTTGGCAACAGCCGCTCAATTTAAGCATATCTGAGAAGGCTGAACTTAGAAAGCAACTTGAAACCAATTATCTCCCGGAAAATAGAATCTATCGATACAATTTCTTTTATGACAACTGTGCTACCCGACCAAGAATCAAAATCGAACAAAGCGTCGACGGACAGATTATTTATCCGGAAAACCCAAAAGATTATTCCGTTTCTTTTCGTGACCTACTTCATGAATACACTACTAACCATTTATGGGCCCGTTTCGGATTCGATCTTTGCTTAGGCAGAGAAGCCGACTACCCCATTACTCGTGAGCAAATGATGTTTGCTCCGATCTACCTCATGGATTTCTTCAAGCAAGCACAAATAAAAAACCACGATCATCAAAACAAACCGTTGGTTACAGAAACCCAAGCCCTCATAGAAAATCCATCCCCACCCATACGGTCGGCCGATTGGTTTTCTCCATTGAGAAGCGCCCTGTTGTTATTCATGGTTGTTTGCGGTATAACGATCTATGAAATCAAGAAGAAAAAAGCATTCTGGGCAATAGACCTATTTCTATTTGTTGCTGCAGGGATCACAGGATCTATTTTATGCTTTCTCGCCTGCTTTTCCCAACATCCGGCCGTGGGCGAAAATTACCTCCTATTTGTGTTCCATCCCTTACATTTATTATGGGCCCCTTACCTTGTATATTGTAGCATAAAAAAGAGAAAATGCAGGTATCATCAGATAAACCTCATCGTTTTAACACTTTTTATTATGCTTTTCCCAATAATACCACAAAGATTTGATTTAGCAATCGTACCTTTGGCACTATGTTTGTTGATTCGTTCAGCAAACCATTTGATACGGACCTATAAAAAAGAGCAATGAAAGGATTACTCACTTCATTAATAACTGTACTTACATTTACCGGGCTACAAGCGCAAACGCCTCAGTCAGCCCCAAGGCTAGTGATCGGTTTAACTATCGACCAACTACGTACAGATTACTTGGAAGCTTTTTCGTCACTTTATGGCGAAAGAGGATTCAAACGTTTATGGAAAGAGGGACGAGTATTCACCAATGGTCAATATACGTTCGACAACATCGACCGTTCTTCGGCCATTGCCGCTATATACACCGGGACAACCCCGTCCGTTAACGGGATCATCTCAAATCGATGGATGGATATCTCTACCTTGCGAGTCATCAATAGTGCAGACAATGCAAGCTTTATGGGATATTATACCGATGAGACTTGTGCACCGACCAATCTATTGACCTCAACTCTTAGTGATGAATTAAGGATAGCGACTCAAAAACAAAGTTTAGTCTATTCCATCTCTCCATTCAACGACAGTTCGATCTTTGGTGCGGGACACACAGCTAACGGCGCATTATGGCTAAATCCTAACTCCGGCAAATGGTGCGGCACGACTTATTACGGAGAGTTTCCCTTATTCGCCAACCAATATAATGATCAGAAAGCAGTCGATCTACGAATAAAAGATCTCGTTTGGGAACCGGTATATCCACGTGGTATGTATACGTTTCTTCCCGACTGGAGAGATATCCTATTTAAATACAAGTTTGACGACGAGAAACAAAACAAGTTCCGCCGATTCATCACCAGTCCGTTTGTTAACGACGAAATCAATAACTTGACCAAAACGTTGCTCGATAAAACCTTTATTGGAGCCGACGACATCACCGACCTACTATCTTTGACCTATTACGGAGGAAATTACAACCACAAGTCGGTACAAGAATGTGCCATGGAAATCCAAGACACCTATGTACGTCTCGACCGTAGCCTAGCCGATTTACTAGACATCGTCGACCGTAAAATCGGGCTATCCAACGTTTTATTCTTCATTACGTCAACCGGTTATACCGATACGGAATCGGCCGATGCAGCCTCCTATAAAATACCCGGAGGAGAATTTCACCTGAACCGCTGTGCCGCTTTGTTGAACATGTATTTAATGGCGACCTATGGTGAAGGGAAATACGTGGAAGGTTATTATGACCAACAAATCTACTTGAACCATAAGCTCATAGAGAAAAAGCAACTCGATCTCCGTGAGATCCAAGATAAATCGGCAGAATTCTTAATGCAATTCAGCGGAGTTAATGAAACCTATTCAGGCTACAGACTACTTCTTGGAAGTTGGTCGCCCGACATTGACAAAAAAAGAAATGCTTATCACCGTAAACGATCTGGAGATCTATTAATCGATATACTCCCCGGATGGAGCATCGTCAGCGAAGACAATCGTACCGAGAAAGTCGTTCGCCAATTCAATGTACCCACTCCAATCATCTTCATGGGATATTCGGTTAAACCGGCAATCATAAATTCCCCTGTAACCATTGAGCAGATTGCACCAACCGTAGCACATTACATGCGCATACGTGCTCCAAACGCATCCAAAGCACCTGCTTTGACCAACCTCAAATAACATTTTCACGAGAAAAAGCAAAGTTAAGACACTGAAAAATCAGCATTTTAGTTTAACTTTGCGTCATCTAAAACGAATAATAATAAACTAACATTATACATAATGGGATTTAATGAATTTTTAAGCTCGATTTTCGGAAACAAATCCACGCGAGACATGAAAGAAATCAAGCCATGGGTGGAGAAGATCAAAGCCATCTACCCGGAAATTGATCAACTAGATAATGATGCTCTCCGCGCAAAAACAGAGGAGCTCAAGAAATACATCTACGACTCAGCAAACGAAGAACGCTCTAAGATAGAAGAGCTAAAAGCTAAAGTAGAAACGTTAGAACTAGAAGAACGTGAGACTCTTTTCGAACAGATAGACAAGATCGAAAAGGAAATCCTAGAAAAATATGAGAAAGCACTCGATGAAGTGCTTCCTGCTGCTTTCTCCATTGTAAAAGCCACAGCAAAACGTTTCTCGGAAAACGAGGAAATTGTGGTTACAGCCAACGATTTCGACCGTAACCTTGCTGCGACAAAAGACTTTGTACGCATCGAAGGCGACAAAGCGATTTATCAAAACCATTGGACTGCCGGTGGTAATGAAATGATTTGGAATATGGTGCACTACGACGTACAGCTATTTGGTGGTGTCGTCTTACATAAAGGAAAGATTGCCGAAATGGCAACAGGTGAAGGTAAGACCTTAGTGGCTACCCTACCGGTATTCCTTAACGCCTTAACCGGAAATGGTGTTCACGTCGTAACCGTCAACGATTACTTAGCAAAACGTGACTCAGAGTGGATGGGACCACTTTATATGTTCCACGGACTCAGCGTCGACTGTATCGACCGTCACCAACCGAACTCAGACGAACGTCGTAAAGCTTATTTAGCAGATATTACTTTCGGAACAAATAATGAATTCGGTTTCGATTATCTACGCGACAACATGGCCATCAGTCCTAAAGACTTGGTTCAACGCCAACACAACTACGCTATTGTCGATGAGGTCGACTCTGTCTTGATTGACGATGCTCGTACCCCATTGATTATATCTGGTCCGATCCCTAAAGGCGACGATCAATTGTTTGAGCAATTTCGCCCATTAGTAGAACGCTTGGTTGAAGCACAAAAGGTGATCGCCACCAAATATCTGTCAGATGCCAAACGTCTGATTGCTTCGGACAATAAAAAAGAAGTGGAAGAAGGCTTCTTAGCGTTATACCGTAGCCACAAATGTTTGCCTAAGAATAAAGCTCTGATCAAATACTTAAGTGAATCGGGTATCAAAGCCGGTATGCTCAAGACAGAAGAGATTTACATGGAGCAAAACAACAAGCGGATGCACGAAGTAACCGATCCGTTGTTCTTTGTCATTGATGAAAAACTAAATAGTGTAGACCTTACCGACAAGGGGGTGGACTTGATCACCGGTAATTCTGAAGACTCTGCACTCTTCGTCTTACCCGATATCGCCGGACAACTTTCTGAACTGGAAAATGTACCGAACCTATCGGAAGAAGATAAGTTGCAAAAGAAAGATGAGCTATTGACCAACTACGCTATCAAATCGGAACGCGTACACACCATCAACCAACTTCTCAAAGCTTACACCATGTTTGAGAAAGATGATGAATACGTGGTTATCGACGGACAAGTAAAGATTGTCGATGAGCAGACCGGTCGTATCATGGAAGGACGTCGTTATTCAGACGGTCTACACCAAGCGATCGAAGCTAAAGAAAGAGTAAAGGTAGAGGCTGCCACACAAACGTTCGCGACCATCACCCTACAGAATTACTTCCGTATGTACCACAAACTTTCGGGTATGACCGGTACAGCAGAGACAGAAGCCGGAGAATTCTGGGACATCTATAAATTGGATGTTGTGGTCATCCCAACCAATCGTCCGATTGCTCGTAAAGATATGAACGATCGCGTTTATAAGACAAAACGCGAGAAATATAAAGCCGTCATCGAAGAAATCGAAAAGATGGTAGAAGCCGGTCGCCCGGTACTTGTCGGTACAACCTCGGTCGAGATCTCGGAAATGTTGAGTAAGATGTTGATGATGCGCAAGATTGAGCACAACGTCTTGAATGCTAAATTACACCAGAAAGAGGCTGACATTGTGGCACAAGCCGGACAACGCAGTAACGTGACCATCGCCACCAATATGGCCGGTCGTGGTACCGACATTAAGCTGAGTGCAGAAGTCAAAGCTGCCGGTGGTTTGGCCATTATCGGTACAGAACGTCACGAGTCTCGTCGTGTAGACCGTCAGCTACGTGGTCGTGCCGGTCGTCAAGGAGACCCGGGATCATCTGTTTTCTTCATCTCATTAGAAGACGATTTGATGCGCTTATTCTCTTCCGACCGTATCGCCAGCGTAATGGACCGCTTAGGATTCCAAGAAGGTGAAATGATCGAACATAAGATGATCTCTAATTCTATCGAACGTGCTCAAAAGAAAGTCGAAGAAAATAACTTCGGTATTCGTAAACGTCTTCTTGAATATGATGACGTGATGAACAAACAACGTACTGTTGTCTACGAGAAACGTCGCCACGCTTTGATGGGCGAACGTATCGGCATGGATATTGTCAACATGATCTGGGATCGCTGTGCTAGTGCCATTGAAAACAACGATTACGAAGGTTGCAAAATGGAATTCATTCAAACATTAGCGATGGAAATTCCTTTCGATGAAAACGAGTTCCGCAGTGAGAAGAAAGACATTTTGGCAGAAAGAGCGTTTGAAAAAGCCATGAGCGAATTTAAACGTAAGACCGAACGTATGTCGCAAGTGGCCAATCCGGTCATCAAACAAGTTTATGAGAACCAAGGTCACATGTACGAAAACATCTTAATACCAATTACAGATGGCAAACGCATGTACAACATCTCATGTAACCTAAAAGCTGCCTACGAAAACGAGTCGAAAGAAGTCGTTAAATCGTTCGAGAAATCTATCTTGCTCCATGTGATCGACGAATCTTGGAAAGAGAACTTACGCGAACTAGACGAACTGAAACATTCGGTTCAGAATGCTAGCTACGAACAAAAAGACCCACTATTGATCTACAAGCTAGAATCAGTCAACTTGTTCGACACGATGGTCAGCAAGATCAATAACCAAACCGTATCGATCTTAATGCGTGGTCAGATTCCTGTTCAGGAAGCACCCGATCAAACCGAAAAACGTGTAGAAGTACGCCAGGCAGCTCCTGAGCAACGCCAAGATATGAGTAAATATCGCGAACAAAAACACGATTTGAGCGATCCGCATCAAGAAGCTGCTGCGCAACAAGACACTAGAGAGCAACAACGTCGTGAGCCTATTCGTGCAGAAAAGACAGTAGGTCGCAACGATCCTTGTCCTTGTGGAAGTGGTAAGAAATACAAGAATTGTCACGGAAGCAATCAATAAAAAGAAGCTTCATGACTAAAATAAAAAGCCTCAGACGGTTAAAAACGGTCTGAGGCTTTTCTTTTTTCAGACAAAGTTGTACATTTGTTTATAACATCTCAAAAAACCAATACCACTATGACTAAATCGTCTGTCTACCTTCTATTTCTGGCGACATTTTTAGGACTCACTGCCTGCCAGAGTCTAAAAGAGACCACCATTGAATACATGGTGCCCGGTGAAGTGAGCTTTCCAAACAACCTCCGACGAGTGGCAATTGTCGACAACACGAATACCCTCCTCGATCGTCGTCCTGACGGCAAAAAAAGCGAGCCAAACAATCTTATTGTAAGCGAAGCCACAGCCTATCCCTTGGGAATCTCAGAAGTTGCTACAGAGTCATTAGCCAAAGAGATCGCCTCGCAAAACTATTTTGACGAAGTCATTATCTGTGACTCCGCTTTACGCGTATACGATAAATATAACAGAGAGCAACAACTCAGCACTAACGAGGTCAACCAACTTGCCGAGAACCTCAATGCCGATTTCATCATCGCATTAGAATCTGTCCCTCTGAAGCTAAAAAGGACGCTGCAATATGTGCCCGAATTCGCGGCTTTCCAAACCATCGTACAGTCGACCATTTATCCCAAAATCTCGATCTATATCCCAAATCGGCAAGGAGCGATGACTAGCTTCATCAGTTGCGACAGCCTACAATGGGAAGCTTTCGGAGCAAGTGAAACCGAAGCCAGGTTATATACCATTCCGGATACAGCAGCCCTTCGGATCAGTTCGGAATATGCCGGGACCATTCCGGTGAAACGTATCGTTCCTCATTGGAAAAGCGATATAAGACGATTCTATAGCGGTGGTTCAACCATCATGAGAGATGCCGAGATCTACATCAAAGAAGAGAATTGGAACGGAGCCTTCAACATTTGGAACAAGTTATTCCAAGCTACAAAAAACGATAAGAAGAAAATGAGATTAGCCCATAACATTGCCCTCTATTACGAGATGAGCGACAATCTAGACCAAGCAGAAGAATGGGCCACTAAAGCACAAGGATTTGCTCGTCAAGTAGAACACGTCGGGGAGTTGAACATCAATCCACAAAAGGTACAATCCATTCGTAACTACTTGATGATCTCACTTTATATCGAAGAATTAAAGATCAGAAAAAACAATCTGCCGAAATTACAGTTACAAATGAATCGGTTTGAATAGTTTTTTTGGTAAAAAAGCATAAAGGTTATTATTTTTTTATACCTTTGACTAATTAAAGAAAGAATAAGATGAAATTAAGTCAGCAATCACAGTCCATCATCGAAACGGCGATCCAAAAGGCTATTGGTAAGTACACTTGCGGATGTGAACAAACCATTATTACCGATTTCCACTTACAGCCAAACTCAAGTGGACAATTCATCATCTACAACGATGAAGATCAGGAGTTAGCGAATGTGATGATAGAAGAATGGGCCAACTACGAAGGAGATAATCTGACGGAAGAAGCTGAGAACAGTCTACGTTCTGCCATCAACAAGATTAAAGAGAGTGGTGAGTTAGACAAGCTAAGCATCCTTAAACCTTATTCTTTTGTTCTAATCGATGAAGAGCGAGAAACCATTTGCGACTTAATGTTGATCGATGATGATACCTTACTTCTCAGTGATGAACTGTTGAAAGGATTGGATCAAGAACTGGATGATTTCCTAAAAGATTTGCTCGAAAAATAAGACTTATAAATCCTTCATTTAAGAAGGCAACTAAGGTCTCAAAAAAATATAAGAGGCTGTTTTACGATCGGTAAGACAGCCTCTTTTAGTATCTTATAGATGAGTTCTTTTTAACGCCACTCCAACCTTCTCACACCTAGATTTTCTGTGATTGATCTGTTCATATTCAGACAAGACTGCCCCTATTACGAATTTAGTGATGTTGTGTAACCCACAATGTCACCTTTTTCCTCAATGCACAGCTTTTGGCGTATGATTGTTTTCCGCTGATATACAGTTCGCACCCCTTGTTGTGTAACAATGCTAATTTCTTTCGTGGAGAAACTAGCACGAAGCAAACAACACAATTGAATCTCCTTCTCATTCAGTAATTCGTTGCATTGGGATTTCAGATTTGAATAATAGCCATCATAAATATAATCAATGGTTTTGTATAATAAATCCCAATCAAGGAGTGCATCGACCTCTACTTTTTTATTTGCAATCTCCGACATCTGCTTCAACATCTCTTGATTTGCAGCAGTCGGGTTAGATGCAGCCATTCTAATCACACCTAACTGTTGCAACATCACCTTCTTGAAAAAACGATCATCTTTCTGGTCGGTTTGTTGCTGTGACTCTGCAAGTAACTGACGCAAAGCCTCAAGTTCCTCTTCCTTCTCTTCTATCATTGTTCTTTTTCGTCGGTTATAAAATACCAGACTTACAATAACAAGAATCAGCCCAAGGATAGTATACATGGCTGTTATCTGCATTTTTTGTCGAGAAATAACAAGGTGTAGGTTCCGTTCATCAAGCTGTCGACTATATTGCTCCTTCGCTTCTATTACTTGTTGTTTATGCTCTGCACTCTCTTGCAGATTATTGACAAACAGAGCCCAATCTTTGAAACTAAAGCTGTCGGATTGAGCATAATCAAGAAGAATATGTAAAGTCTGATAATACCCTGCATTAGATAAATCATTGCGGATGCCTTCAGTTGCAAAATTATCAGCAAGTCGCAAATAGCGTCTAGCCTCATCAATATTACCGAGCAATAAATAATATCTAGAAAAAGAAGCATACGAAAAAGACATTTCAGTACTATCCTTCCCTAAAAAATGGTCAAGTGCCTTCCTCTGAAGTCTTATTGCCTTCTGTTGGTCACCAAAATCACTTGAAATATCGGCATAAGTGCGTAATGCATATTTCCAATATAGCATCGAATCTTGTGGCGTCCGCAAATATTCTTCCAGGGTTGAAAAGATCTTTTCCACATCTTCCCGATCATCCGTATAAAAACTAAATGTTCCCAAGTTATACAAATATTGAAACCTTAAATTAGTATTTTCCTCATCAGACTCGATCAAAGCGTTCAAGTATCGCTTGGCAGAATCAAAATCATTGTCAACAGCGTACAATTCATGTAATGTCAATAACAAAAGGGAGCTATGCCCTTCATACTTTTCAAGAGCACTTTTTAAAAGATCATATGCCTTTTTCTTATTTCCATTCCACCAATAATATTTAGATATAAGAACAGTAGCCTGCAACAGTCTTTTAGTATCTTGAGGCTCAATTGTTCTGTAATAATTGTAAGCGCTACAAAGCATACTGTCTTCGCTTAAAGCTTCTCCTTTATTGACATGAATTTGACTTACAGCCAACGCGTATCTAGCCAAAAGCGGATTCTCCAACTTCTCCAGATCGTGTATTTTATGGATAACAGTCAATGCACTATCCGTACTGCCAGAATCCAAAAATTCTTCAGCGTCCTCAATAAGTTCTCTATGAGAACAAGTGCAGCTGACTAAAAAAAGAGTCAACAGCCCTAAAACTCCTTTCATAACATCATATTCTTTGATTTCCCTACAAAGATAAGTAATATTTAAGTCTATTCTTTTAAATATAAAGCTAGACTAACCCGATATAAACTTTTCATTATTTAATTCATCACAATCTACTATTATTCAATTAATTACAAAAACAGATGCACTTTTTTTAATTGTCGATATAAATGTAAAGTCCCATTGCCTTCCCTTAACTTTGTCACAATTTAAACAATCGTTATAATCAACAATTCTATAATTTATGAAGCAGTTTATTTTATTTATTTGTTTGCTTTGGATGCAACATAGCGCAGTTGGAAAGAACAAGATAGAAGGAACCATCGTCGATATTTCCACTCATTCTAATGTCTCATATGCCACAGTTGCCCTTATGTCGAGCGACTCAATACTTATATCAGGAAGTACAACAGATCTTTCAGGGAAGTTCGAAATCAATAATGTAAAGGATGGAGATTTTGTTTTACGCATTTCATACATAGGATACGATGGGTTATCCATTACTATCAGAAATCTAAAGTCGGATTTGTCTCTTGGAAAAATTGAATTAACACCCCATAATGTACAATTAAGTGAGGTCACCATTACGGCTTCATCAGTGCTAAAAAAGACAGATAGACAAATTGTGTTACCAACAGAAAAGCAGAGAAAAGCATCGAGCAATGGTTTCACTCTATTACAAAACCTGCAATTATCTAAATTATTAATCAATCCCATAAATAACTCAGTTACAATATCAGGGGGTGGAAACGTACAGTTGCGTATCAATGGAAGAGAAACAACACATTCAGAAGTTATCGCTTTACAACCTAAAGATATTCTCAGAATAGAGTACCTTGATAATCCCGGACTTCGATATGGAAATACATGTGCAGTAATAAATTATATCGTTCGACACAATAAGAAAGGGGGCAATGTCTCTGGTGATTTCACAAATGGCGTATCATTACTCGGTTACGGGGAATACAATATCTCAGCAAAATATAACACCAATACATCCGAATTATCGGCAGTCTTGGCAATGGAACAAAGAAACTTCAAATGGATACGTGAGAACTATGAAACGCTCAATTTACCAGATAATGTGATAAATAATATAGAGATTGGATATCCAACAAAGATAAAATATGCCGACCTCAATTTTATCTTAAATTATAATTACTATCACCATGAAAATAAGATGTTAAGCATAACCTTATCCGATAAAATAAATGATATGCCAAATTCCATCAGTGATCGTGAAAGTCAACTCATCCAAGGGACAGAGAGCTATTTAGTATCTGATAAAACGTCATCCAAAACCAATATTCCCTCTATAGACATCTACTATCAGCAATCTTTAAAAAATAAACAGAAATTATACATTGATGTCGTTGGTACTTATTTGAAGAGTAAATCCTCTAAGTTGTTTCGTATGGCAAATGCAAATCATTCTAATGAGATAACCTCCACAGTAGATGGGAAAAAATATTCTATCATTGCCGAAGGCATCTATGAAAAAACATCTGAAAAAGGAACATTAACAGCAGGGATCAAACAGACACAGTCTTTTTTGACAAACCGCTATAATGGTGATACCAATACAACCATTGATATGACTATTTCTGAAACCTATGCTTTTGGGGAATGGCAATCTTCATTTAAAGGATTAAACTTTAAAATTGGATTAGGAGCAATGAATACCTATAATCAACAAGATGATTTATCTCAATCAAAATTAATATGCCGTCCTTCGTTAAGTCTATCATATTCCATTGACAAACACTGGTTCTTACGCTATAACAGTTACGTCTCAAGCTATGCTCCTTCTTTAGCTGATCTGAACAACGTAACTCAAACGATAGATACTTATCAAAAAAAGAAGGGTAATCCGGATTTGAGAGCAGTAACCTTTTATGCGAATACACTATCGGCAAGTTTTTCCGGTCGAAACGTCTCAATAGAACTATTTGGAAGATACAGTTATGACAATAGACCAATTATGGAGAGTTCATATTTGGAAGATAACTATGTAATACGAACAAGCGAAAACCAACGTAGCTTTCACCGTCTTAATTTAAGTTCAACATTCACACTGTCACCGTGGAAGGAGTATTTAACAATTAGACTGGCTCCGTTTATGAACCGATACATCAGTCATGGAAACGATTATATACACACACATACCAACTATGGATTTAGAGGCAGTCTAATGGCTATGTATAAGAATTGGGCCTTATTAGCCGAAATGAACACAAGCGAACATGTGTTATGGGGAGAAACGCTTTCGAAAGAAGAAAAATCACATTCAATTAAAATTGGGTATAACGCAGAGCGATGGAGTGTTGGAGCTAGTGCGATAAACCTATTCACCAAACGGTATCAACAAGAAACTTGTAATTTATCTAAAATAGCACAAAATATTCTACACGCCTATTCAAACAACTTAAGTCCTTTTTTCATGGTAAATATATCATTCAATCTTGATTTTGGTAAGAATAATCAAAGACAGAATAAGCGTATTAATAATAAAGATACAGATTTCGGTATTTTAGTTGGAAAAAAATAATCAAGCTAGTTGAGACTTAGCAATTTAATGAGGCAACCGGATTTAGAAGTAAATTTAATCAGAGGCAACCGACATGGTGAATAAGACGAAAAACGATCAACCCAAATAGTTAACTGACATAGTGCCATAACGACCGCACACCAGTACTACAACGACCGTACTCCAGCGCCACAACGACCGTATTCCAGCCTCACAACGACCGTACCTCGTCAGCACAAGCACCGCATCTCAGGGCCACAACGACCGCATCTAAATTTTGGGTCGAAAAGGCTACACTTTATTCATTAGACTTCCTAATTCACTATACAGAAGATAGAACGTTTTCTTGAGATTCTGCAAGCTCATCCTCCTCAAAAAAAGAAGTCCTCTAGGGCTCGACTTCACATCGATCCATAGAGGACATTCTAAAACATTCTATCTCGACAACATCAATCGGCTAACCGATCATTCGTTGTTGATACACTCTTATTTGCTTTTCTTTAAAGCAGCGATACTTTCTTCGAGCGACTTAATGATACTTTCAGCATCCGCTTGTTTCTTGCGTTCCAAGTCCAAGACAGTAGCAGGAGCATTGTTCACGAACTTCTCGTTGCTCAACTTCTTCATCACCCCCATCAAGAACCCTTGCTTATGTTTCAGCTCAGCTTCCATACGAGTGATCTCAGCCTCAACGTCGATCATGTTACCCAATGGTACGGCATATTCAGTTGTTCCAACCATGAACGTCGCTGCACCTTCCGGCTTCGAGTCCACAACGGTTACCGAAGAAAGATGACACAACTTCTCGATCACAGCCACAAACTCAGCCACAGGATTAGCATTTAAAACTTGCAATTCCAAAGCCTCTTTCTGAGCGATATTCTTCTGAAGACGGATGGTACGGATCGCACTAATCACCTCCTTAACCACTTCGAACTGAGCAACAAGTTCTTGATCAACCTGACTGTCCATCGTCAACGGGTGAATCATCAAGCTCTCACCCTCTTCGCGTTCGAACATGTTCTGCCAGATCTCTTCCGTGATGAACGGCATAAACGGATGTAACAGATGCAAGAGATTATCCAAGAAACAACGTGTTGCATTGTAGGTCATCGAGTCGATCGCTTCTCCATAAGCCGGCTTAATCATTTCCAAGTACCAAGACGAGAACTCATCCCAGAATAGTTTGTAAACCGCCATCAACGCTTCGCTCAAACGATACTTGCTAAACAAGTCGGCTACTTCATTGGCCACTGCGTTTTGTTTCGATTCGAACCATTGTGTGGCCAAAGAGGCCGCTGCCGATGGTTGGATCGTATCGTCTACTCTCCAGCCCTTGATCAGTCTGAAGGCATTCCAAATCTTATTATTAAAGTTACGTCCTTGTTCGCAAAGTGACTCATCGAACAGGATGTCGTTACCGGCCGGAGCCGCCAACATCATTCCCATACGTACCCCGTCGGCCCCATATTTATCGATCAAGTCGAGAGGATCAGGAGAGTTACCCAACGATTTAGACATCTTACGTCCTAAGCTATCGCGAACGATACCGGTGAAATAGACATTCTTAAACGGCATCTGACCTTTGTATTCGTAACCCGCCATGATCATACGAGCCACCCAGAAGAAGATAATATCCGGTCCGGTCACCAAGTCGCTAGTTGGGTAATAGTAATTCAATTCTTCATTGTTCGGATCGTTAATACCGTCGAACAACGAGATCGGCCACAACCAAGAAGAGAACCAAGTGTCCAAACAATCTTCGTCTTGACGCAAGTCTTCAATCTTCAAGGCCGCATTTCCGGTCTTCTCGATCGCTTTGGTCAAAGCTTCTTCGGGAGTCAACGCCACCACATAGCCACCTTCCGGCAAGAAATAAGCCGGGATACGATGTCCCCACCACAACTGGCGACTGATACACCAGTCTTTGATGTTCTCCATCCAGTGACGGTAAGTGTTTTTATATTTAGGAGGATAGAACTTGATATCATCGTTCATCACCGGACCTAAAGCGATCTCTGCCAGATGTTCCATCTTCAAGAACCACTGCATCGACAACTTCGGTTCGATCACCACGTTGGTACGTTCCGAATATCCCACTTTATTGGTATAAGCCTCTGTCTTTTCGAGCAGACCGGCAGCTTCTAAATCTTTTTCAATCTGTTTACGCACATCGAAACGATCCATACCGACATACATGCCTGCGGCATCGCTCAACGTACCATTGTCGTTGAAAATATCGATACTTGGCAAGTTATACTTCTCACCCAACATATAGTCGTTCACGTCGTGAGCCGGAGTCACTTTCAAACAGCCGGTACCAAACTCGATGTCCACATAATCATCTTCAATCACCGGAATCACACGGTTCACCAAAGGCACGATCACCTTCTTACCCTTCAAGTGTTGGTTCTTCGGGTCGTTCGGATTGATACACATGGCCGTATCACCCATGATGGTTTCAGGACGAGTGGTAGCTACAATCGCATACCCTTCTTCGCCTTCAATCCGGTATCTCAAGTAATAGAGCTTACCGTGCTCTTCTTTGTAGATCACCTCTTCATCCGATAAAGCAGTTAACGCTTTCGGGTCCCAGTTGACCATACGAACACCACGATAGATCAGTCCTTTGTTATATAGATCGACAAACACTTTCAACACACTTTCGCTACGCGTCTCGTCCATGGTAAACGCCGTACGTTCCCAATCGCAAGAAGCGCCCAAGCGGCGAAGCTGCTTTAAGATAATGCCACCATGCTCATCAGTCCATTCCCAGGCATGCTTCAAGAACTCATCACGCGACAAATCAGTTTTCTTAATGCCTTGAGAAGCCAAGCGGTTCACCACCTTCGCTTCCGTAGCAATAGAAGCATGGTCGGTACCCGGAACCCAACACGCATTTTTGCCCTCCATGCGAGCACGGCGAACAAGAATATCCTGAATGGTATTGTTAAGCATGTGTCCCATGTGTAGCACACCAGTGACGTTAGGAGGCGGGATGACGACAGTGTAAGGTTCACGGCCATCGGGTTTCGAACTGAATAATTTGTGGTGCAGCCAATACTGATACCACTTTCCCTCCACGTCAACGGGATTGTACTTACTAGCTAATTCCATTTTACTTGTAATATGTATGATAATTAATTATTATTTCTAAATTTGAGAAAATCATTTAAGAAATTCAGCTGCAAAATTAATAAATTAAGTAGAATATAGTCATAAGATTATGTACTTTTGTTGTTCGAAAGAAAGCTAGAAGTATGAACCTGAAGAAACAAATCATCCATTTTTGGGAGAAGAGCTCTCGCGATCGCAGAAAAAAAAGACGACTCATCCGATATCTGAGCCTCGTAATCTTATTATTCACCGTGTGGATGGTTCAGACCGTTCCGACCTTAGGTGAAGGCTATGCCCGTCACTTTTATCCGGTTCTGTCGTTCGTCCTATCGGGACTTTCAGGACCTATCCCCTTCTCTATCGGCGAGCTGTTTGTCTTTATAGCCATCGTTTTGGTGATTGCTTACCCCATCTACGCCGCCTTCAAAAAGAGATCTTGGAAAACGATCGTTCGCCGCGAAGTCGAGGGATTGCTGTGGATCTATGTCTGGTTTTACATCGCATGGGGACTGAACTATTGGCAGAAAGATTTCTACCACCGAAACCGGATCGCCTACATTGCGTACGACGAAACGATCTTCCGAGCTTTCCTCGACGATTATATCATTCGTCTGAATCGAAGCTACACCAAGGTGACGTCTATCGATCAACCGCTCATCGAAGCGGAATGTATCCGATTATATGATCAGTTGAGCGACTCGCTAGGCGTGCATCGTCCGCCTCATCAAAGCCTCAACGTTAAAACGATGTTGTTTACTCCATTCATCTCAAAAGTAGGGGTTACCGGCAGCATGGCTCCATTCTTCTGCGAGTTTACCGTCAACGGCGATCTTTTACCTTCGGAATATCCGGCCACTTATGCCCACGAACTCTCTCATTTACTGGGTATCACGATTGAGGCAGAAGCAAACTTCTATGCCTATCAGGTTTGCACCCGGTCGACCGTCGGCGGCATCCGATTCAGCGGTTATTACTCCATCCTGCATCATGTGCTAGGCAATGCAGCACGCTTACTCCCGGAAAGTGATTATGAACGAGCCGTGAACCGCATCCGTCCGGAGATCATCACTCTAGCTGAAGAGAGCCACCGTTATTGGATGAGCAAATACAGTCCCACCATCGGACGACTCCAAGGGTGGATCTATGACCTTTACCTCAAAAAGAACCAAATAGAAAGCGGAAGGAAGAACTATTCAGAAGTGGTCAGCCTTCTCATCGCTTATCAACAGCATCTGAACGAGATAGTCGATAACGACAAACCGAACAGGCCAACAATCGGTCAAGCCAACGATAGATCAGACTAGCAGTAGATCAGATTAGGCAACAGATCAGATTAGGCGACTGATAACAACAGTTAAACCAACCCTGACAGCCAGCCTCATAATAACCCATAAAAACGATAAAACGATTAACAAATTCATTCATTTATTCATTCATTTATTGATTCATTGATTACTAACTAACTTATATTCAAATATGATGCAACATACCAGAGAAGAACAGATGAAAGCCTTTGGCCGTTTTTTAGATATCCTCGATGAACTACGCGAGAAATGTCCGTGGGACAAGAAACAGACTAATACAAGCTTACGCCCCAACACGATAGAAGAAACTTATGAACTATGCGACGCTTTAATGCGTGACGATAAGAAAGAGATTTGTAAAGAGTTGGGCGATGTCTTGCTTCATGTGGCCTTCTATGCGAAGATCGCTTCCGAAACGGGCGACTTCGATATGAAAGATGTATGCGACCGTTTGTGCGATAAGCTCATCTTTCGCCATCCGCATGTCTTTGGAGAGGTGAAGGTCGAAACGGCGGGACAGGTTTCGGAGAACTGGGAACAGTTGAAGCTAAAAGAGAAAGGCG
Organism: Bacteroides sp. QWL-09; assembly: GCF_058683585.1. NCBI lineage: Bacteria > Pseudomonadati > Bacteroidota > Bacteroidia > Bacteroidales > Bacteroidaceae > Bacteroides > Bacteroides sp. QWL-09. The sequence continues at coordinate 1,922,257 of NZ_CM178748.1, forward strand.
GAAACACGAGTGTGCTGAGTGGCGTTCCGGCGGCCTTGCCGGCACTGATCAAGGCTTATCGCATTCAAGATAAAGCGCGCAATGTGGGATTCGATTGGGAAGAGAAGGAAGACGTCTGGGACAAGGTTAAAGAGGAGTTTGGCGAACTTCAAGCCGAGATTGCTCATTTAGATCAAGATAAAGCCGAAGCTGAGTTTGGTGATCTATTCTTCAGCATCATCAATGCGGCCCGTCTATACGGCATCAACCCGGAGAATGCATTAGAGCGTACCAATCAGAAATTTATTCATCGCTTTAACTATCTTGAAGAACGTACCATCAAACAAGGACATAGTCTTAAAGAGATGTCGCTTCAAGACATGGATAAAATCTGGGAAGAGGCTAAGCAAATCGAGAGAGCAACAATCAAAAACAGATAAAACATTATAAAATGAGAAACTTACTCAACAGTTGGTGCAGTTTATTACTACTGTTATTAATGGGCAGTTCGAGTTTAGGCGTAAATGCGCAAAACACAAAGACCTACGAGCGCGATTGGCGTACAGATCGAGTGAAAGTCAAGATTATCTCTTACAACATTATGGAGGGGTTCGGTCGTGGTGAAGATAAAGATCGCATGGCCCGCTTTACGGCTTGGGTAAAAGAACAATCTCCTGATGTCTTAGCCTTGAACGAGCTTTGTGGTTTTACCGAAGCCAAGTTGAAAGCATTAGCCGCTAGTTATGGTCATCCTTATGTCGCTATTGTGAAAGAGAAAGGCTATCCGGTTGGCCTAACCTCAAAAACTCCGCTCAAAGTCATCGATAGGAAACTGGAAGGCTACGGTCACGGGCTATTACATTGTAAAGTGCTAGATATGGATTTTCTGGTGACGCACCTGAATCCTTCCGATCGTTTGAAGCGTAAGCAAGAAGCCGATAATATCGTGAACTACATACACGAGAATCAGCTCATGAACTGTTTATTGATGGGAGACATGAATGCTCATTCTCCTTTTGATGCATCTTGGGAAAGTGAACACTCGGAGGATTATGCTGTGATCTCGACCTTTATGGCTGCTTCCTTGCATGACATCTGCTACAAGTTCACCCCTGACAATCAACGTTACTCTTTTCCGACCCGTATATTGGCTAGTTCACCTAAAGGAGAAGCCTTACGCCGCCAACAAGAACGGATTGACTTCATCTTTGTCACCAACGATCTAAACTCCAAGTGTGTAGATGCAGAGATCTACAATGGTCCGGACACTGATTATCTATCCGATCACTATCCGATTGGTATCAGTCTGTTTATTCCCAAAAAGTAATCACCACAACCTCTACATCTTCCCAGAGGAGGTATTGATCTGCTGGAAGTAAAGGATAGAAAGGAACTCACAACTTGAGGAAAGAACAACCCACAGGAAGTAGGAACAGAGCCTAAAGAATTGGGATAAAAAGATCAAAAGAGCCTATCTGAAGATTTATCTTGACAGGCTCTTTTGATCTTTTATTTCTTATGTTCTATTTTTTTTGCACCAACACTCTCGTTCCATCTGCCTGAACGGCGTAGATCTGTGTTGTGGTCAGATCAATAGACATCGGAACATCGAAAGAGTACATATTGGCAAAGTAAACCAGTCGGTCCCCTCTCTTAATCTCGAAAGCGACAGCTTCATCCCCATTCTGAATGGTGACACGTTGACCGCTTTGTGTACAAGTCACCGTTTTTGTTATTTTCTGATTATTCTTAAACTGTGAATAATACCCAACATCAGGCGGTGTTATATCTAGTCCGACATCCCCTCTTTTGCGATCCTCTAAATAATAGAAGGCATGTTTGGCTTTAGGGAACTGAGCCATATAGTTTTTGGCTTCATTAATCATCTGATCAGTCACCAGATATCGGAATGTACCATACTGTTCGATAGTCATATCGACCGGAACAAAGAAGCCCCACATTTCAAAGAAATCCGTTAAGTCCTCGTTCGCTGCCTTAGAGGCCATCTTAGCGAACAATAGCTGTCCGGCACCGGGGTTAGACTCATCGATTCTATTCTCACGCATTAACTTAAATAATGTCTGCCAGAAATTGGCCTTATAGCCACAACGGTGATAATAATTCCAGAGCTGCCAATTCATACGCATATGAACTTCAGTGTCCTCATTTTGATGAGTAGCGCTCCCCATGTTACACCAAGCCTGTCCATTTACGAAGCGAGCTTCGGCAAGCGATTTCAGCTCTGATCCACGAGAACAGTATTTACCTAATTTATATAAGATATAATTTGAGAATAGGTTATTGGAAGATTCCGATGAACCCGGCCAATTTATGGCTTTCTGATGGATATGCCCGATCTCATGTGCCGGTCCCCAAGCATTATCCTTAGCTGCCATAACATTCTCTTTCAATAAGATATTCTTTAGATAGGTGTATACAAAAGCGATACGATAGTCAGAAGCCCACATATAACTTCCTTCAGGAGACATTGCAAACAAATGGTTGTTGACAAACTGAGGTCGGACATTCTCTATACCCATCAATTCTTGCTCCCATCCTACAATATCGTCCCATAAATTTATAGCCGAAAGGATATCATAAGGTACCGCTTCTTTCATTTTATCTTTATGGAAATAAAATATAATCTTATCCCCACGGACACAAAAATACTTATAAGTTGACTTATCTATCAATTCTTGATATTTGTCGTTCGTTTTATGCTCTTTCAAGTCAAAAAACCCGGAAACATTTCCACTTCCAAGTGGGATATGAATCTTTATCGGCTGAGCGGTGGGTAAAGAGAGATCAGCATTATACATTATAAACAGCATTCCCTTTTTATGGAATCCAATCTTATTGACCCCCTCTTTTAAATAATATTGTTCACCATTAGCTTCTGTCTGTACATAGGTCTTTGTCTCTCCAAACCCTGTTGTTTCCTCACCGATGCAATTAATCTTTATTTTCTGTCCATGAGTTTCACCCACCAATACGACGATAGAATCACCTGATTCAACATAGATTCCCGTAGGATTATCCAGATTGGAATATTTTTTAGTCATCAACTTATCGGCCCATTCCGTTTCAATGCTATACGGTGCATACGAACGAACTCTAAACTCTTTCTCCCAAGAGTCGTACGTTCCATCCTTTAGTTGTATCGCAATATGAGCAAAATATCCTGGTAAAGCGTTAATCTGTTCGGAAGTGACCCCAGCTTTCAAAGCCGTACAAGTCACGTCTTGAAAAACAGTTAATAATTTATTTTCCAAAACTTTGGATAGATTGGCCTGAAAGAACTCCATCTCATCGCAACTCACAAAACCATTCAAACCACTTTTTACAACGAACTTCACCTGCTTGACTTTCTCGATCTTCTGATCAAAGTCAATACGGCTAGATGAATTTTGTTCCATAAAATCATAACTCTTATAAAAAGTGTACTCTGGGGTAGATTGAGTAGAAAGATAAAGATCTAATTGTCCAAAGTTCCCGTTACCACTCCGAGTATGATAGACCAGATAATCCAAGTCTTTGGTTCCATCGAAAAAATATTCTAAAACAACCGGAAACTCGGTTGTCGGATCATCATATGGCTTTTGCCAAGGTGAATGATAAGGTTCGGTTCCCGCCCCTTTTTTACCATCAAAGCTTTTAGTGATATCATTACCTGCATGATGTTGATTGTCTTTTCCACCGATGGGTACAATCTGAAGATCTCCCTCTATGACCACATCAGATAACCCTGTCTTTTTACCGATTTGGGTAACCTTACAATTTGCGGAAACATCCGGATTATCTTTACCGGCATAGTTAAACACAGCTGTACGCGATTCGAAAGAAAGGTTAGCACTAACCGAATAAGTATTGGTTTGAGTTGTGAACCCTCTTGAAGTTGGTTTATCTACGATCCAATCGGATTGTGCCGAACGTGTGACGGTATATTCGATGTTCGACGTCACCTCAATAGAGAAATCTCCACCTAGCGCTTCCACTGTTACACTAGGTTCTTTTATTAGAATAGCAGGTCCGTATCCCAATTGACGTACCGAAATGGTATATTCATTCATTGACGATTTAACCAGAACAGTAGCCGTACGTACATCGGCTTCTTCACTCGGAAGAACTAAAATTTTAATACCAGACGACTCTTTGGTCGCAAGACACCAAGACTGATCGGAAGACACTCTCCACTCCCCATTATCTAAATTGGTTCGAACAGGTATGATTTGTGAACTTTGCGTCTCTTTAAAATCAGCTTTTAGAGCTTCATCTTTTATCTCAAAAAAGTAATCCTCCGTCTCAACTCGTTCTGCACAAGCAGACAGACAGAGACTAGATAATAGAGTAAAAAGGAGGTAAAACAAACGGTTTTGTGCTTTCATAATCAAATTTCTTTAAAAGGAGGAAGAGAAAACAAAATTAAATCTTCCTCCTTAAAAACGGTAGTAACTTATAACGTTTTTAAACTAAACTCACTAAATACAAAATAAACACCACCCGACTGATTTTTAGGGAATACCAATCTCAGATACTTAAATGCCTTGCCGACAACCACCGGTGAAGCATATGACTTCCCAGCACCAGCAGCACCTGCAGGAGGTAATTCTTCTGTTATTATAGCCATTTTATGGAAAGTAACACCATCCATACTTCCTAATACATCAATCTCTGCCGGCGTTCCATTTCCTTGTGAAGAGCGTGCAGTGAATGAGAAACTTAAAGCTGTGGCTTGTGTTCCTAAAGCGACTTGTAAATAGTGAGGAGGTGCTACGGAACCGCTATAATCTGAATGGAAGTAAGTGTTCACATCCCCATCCAACATTGCAGCGATAGAGCCTTCGGCAGCATGAGAATTAGAAGAAAGCATACTTTCTGTTAAAGCGACTTTGCTCAACTTACTCATATCAGGCACATAAGAGATCCCGTATAAACAAGACTTCTTAGCTTCATCAATCACAAAATCAGATTTAGAGCAACCACTCAGATAGATCGGCAAGATATAATTACCATAAGATAACCCCTCGCGCTTAACTTCAAAACTAATATCTTTCTCGTCATCCATAGCCGTGAAAGAAACCTTAGAAGAGAGGGTGTAAGAGCTAGACGGCAATAAGGCATAATCAATACCGGAAGCCGCATTATAATCGTTCAATAACGACTCATCAATACCAATTGAACAGTCAAAATCCCATTTATTGGTAAAAGGCATCTTAATCGGCAATTTAAATGTCATCTGATCTTGTTGATCGGTAAAGGCATTATAAACATACCCGTTTTTAGCTAAATAGATGGATGGGACCACAATCGTAGGTTTAACTATAACCAACTTCTTCTCATTATTGATAGAATCGGTTGATTGAGCCAATCGAATAGGTAACACATATTCTCCTTCAATTTTAGGTAGCGCATAAATCTGCTCCGTTTTAAATCGAACCTTAATCTGTTGATATAAGTCCGATGATGCAAATGCTAAATCTGTTTGTCCCAATTCATAAGTGTTAGCAGGTAAAATCACATATTCGGTGTTATTCTCCACGTTATAAATATCCAAAGCCGATTTATCCATCACCTCCGCCTGAATGGAAGTCACTGCATTCAAGACAGCCCCCCCCTTATTCACTACGACACGGTATTCACCGTCTTCACCGGCAATTTTATACAACGTTAAAGGTACCTCACCACTCTCTTTTATAGATAAGATCGTTCTATAATCCTCTAAAAATTCATCTTTATTATCATTGCAAGCCATGCTAATGAATAAAGTCGTACAAAGAACGACTAAAAACCATCGTTTATTTTTCATATTTTATCTTCATTTAAGATTCTTACCAACCATAATTTTGAACTAACAACTTATTTCGGTCTAACTCTCGTTGAGAAAAAGGATAGAGATAATGATTCTTCTTAAAGACTCTGGTCTCAAACACCGTACGTTGCCAAAACTCATCAGGTGTTTTGTCGCCACTTCCCGGTGCCATGGTGTTCATTCCATACATTGGACCGCCATCAACTTGTTCGGCAATCATCCATGTACGAGTGTCGAAATATCGGTGATTTTCAAAAGCTAGTTCAATGCGACGTTCATGTCTACAAAGTTCTATCAGTTGTTCAACAGTAGCGCTGGGGTAAACATCCGTGATCGAAGGCACACCGGAGCGTTGACGTAAATCGCTCCAAATCTCCATGGCTTTTGCCTCATAGCCACTTGGAAGAGTCACATTACGTTTCTTACATTCCAAAACTGACTCAATAAAGTTAAGATACATTTCGCCAAGTCTAAAAGTCGGGAATGTGACATTACCCCACTGTCCATTAGCGGAATTGACTGTATGATCATAGAATCTATTCAGCAGATAACCTGGTTTCGGATAGTCATGCGACTTATTCGAATTAGCTCCTTTAGCAAAGGAAATCATAGTCATGTTACTGCCTCCATGATGCCACTTACTTCCACTAAAAAATACGGTAACATAAAATCTAGGTTCGCGATCTTTATACATGTTAGGCGCTTCTATGGAATATGCTGATGCTCCAGACCAGGCCGGATAAGTCCATGTTGTCTTCTCCATTTCATTCTCAACATAACCAGACTCTTCATCCAATATCGGGCTACCATCTTTACGATATCCTGTAATCGGATATTTACCATTCTTCATCGCATAGGCATCGACTTGCTGCTGAGTTGGTCCTATTCCTCCATAAGCTGTACCGGCCAAGCCCGTTGGTACAGTATGTACTCCTAGAGTATATCGTCCCTTATATCCTGTAGTCCAAATCAACTCGGAGTTCCAAAGTGTGTTAGTTATTCCATAATAGTTCTCATAAGGATTGTCATCTTTAGATCGATACAACTGATACTGAGAGTCATCAATCAACACCTTAGCAGCTTCAGCTGCAACCAACCATTTATTAGCATCATACGTTTGAGGAAACAAATGTGTTCCGTCCGGATTAACCAAACTAGCATAAAGCTTATTTCCGTTAAACAAATCACGAGCCGAATAGAGAGATAATCGAGAAATAATAGCGCGACACGCTCCTTTAGTTGCTAGTCCCTTCTCAGAATCACTCTCCCAAGAGTCTTTTATTGCAGGATTCTTTATACATTCATTCAATTCCGCAACCACATAGTTCACACATTCATCCCAACTATTACGTTGGCGGTACAACTCTTCAGTCGAGACATCGAAAGGCAACAATTCATCTCCAACCAGAAATACCGGTCCATAAACTCTCATCATTAAAAAATAGTAGTAAGCACGAGCAAAATGAGTTTGTGCTTTCCAAACCTCCATCTCTTCTTTAGTCATTGCAGCATCATTATCCAAGCACTTATCTGCATTTTGCAAGAAAATATTACATTCTCTAATTCCCCTGTAATATAAACTCATCTTTTCATAAGGGACGCTTGACGGATTCCATGATCCGAAGTTGATCCATCGGGTATCTCTTGAATAAGTCACACTAGCTTCATCGGATGCCCCCATCCAAGGTGAATAGTTAAAATCCTCGGTATCATTAGGTAAAAAGCTCATGGTATTTAACCAATATTGTCTGGTCGTCGTTCTTGTTTTCCATATGGCATCGAACGTCAGAGCTTCATCTTCTTGTCGATCTAAAAAGCTATCACAAGAAGTACATACCATCATACTTAAAGCATAAGTAAGAAATAAAATATATTTCATTCCATGTTTTTTCATAATCACTCCTTAAATTAAAAGTTAGCATTAAAACCAAGAATTACGATTCTTGAAGGTGGATAACCACTTCCGTCTGCATTTCCTCTTTCCGGATCCCATAGCTTAAAGTTGCTAAAGGTCAGCAAGTTGTTTCCCGAAAGATATAAGCGGAATGTTTTGACAAAAGTTTTACTCATTAGCGACTTAGGCAAGGTATATCCAATCTCAAAGTTCTTCAACCTCATAAAACTACCATCACGCATATTCCAGGTCGACTGTTGAGTATTATTCGATGCTCCGGCTTTACCACTTAGGCTCAATCGAGGATAAGTAACGGCAGCATTTTGTTCTGGTGTATTGGTCGTTTTCCAAACGTGGCTATAAATATCTTCGTTGATCGCAGAGCGCTCCATATTACCACTTGAGAATGGTTGCATGGCTATACCACCTAAGAAGAAGCTCGTATGTGCAACCCCTTGGAAGAATACATTAATATCCCAACCTTTCCACTGTGCAGTGGCTCCAAAACCATACATAATTTCCGGTAAGTTGGTGTATCCAATGGCCACTTTATCATAAGAGTTGATCTTTCCATCTCCATTAATATCTTGATACTTGATATCTCCAACTCTATATTCTCCAAACTCTTGTGTCGGACTATTGTCAATATCTTCTTGATCCTTAAACAAACCCAGTGCAATGAGTCCGAATGGTTGCATCGTTCCATTGCTACCAAAAGGCTTTCCTATTTTATTTTGATATTTATACTGCCAATCAGGTTCATCATTATTCAATAGCTTATTACGGTTATAAGTAAAATTACCACGAGCGGTCAGAGAAACCTCTCCTACTCTTTGGCTATATTCTACGGTTCCATCAAAACCTTGATTCAAAGTTTCTCCAATATTAGTATAAGGTACCACACTCAAACCCACAATAGCTGGCAGTCCGGCACGTTGCAAGAAGATACCCTTACGCTTCTCGTGGAAATAGTCTGCTTGTATTTTTACTTTATTAAAGAAGGAAACCTCTATACCGATGTTGGTCTTTTGAGCTTCTTCCCAAGATACATTGAGATTTTCCACATCTCCTACACGAATACCATATCCACCTTCACCTCCGGCTACACCATAGTTCCAACTTTTAGGATCTTGTGTGTTAACTCCAATGATGGTCGGTTGATAAACCCAACGACGACTTCCACCAATATCATCATTCCCTACAATACCATAAGAAGCTTTTAGTTTCAATAAGTCGATAGTCTTAATGAGAGGTTCGAACCATTTCTCATTAGATACCATCCAACCAGCAGCAAAAGCGGGGAAAAAGCCAAAACGATGACCACGAGCAAAATTCTCAGAGCCGTTATACCCCATATTGACCTCAGCGAAATAAGTGTCTTTGAAGGCATAAGTTACCCTAGCAGCAATACCTTGGTTTTTATAAGGTAATGATTTGAACTTATCATCATCTTGTGTTCTGTTATGGATTTTATGATTATACAAAAACAAAGCCCCCACACGATGTTTCTCCATAAAGAGACGGTTATAGTTTAAAGAAGCCTCCATATAGGTGGTCATCGTACCATCAGTTTTACGCTCATACGAAAGTTCATTGCTCCCGGTATAGATCGCATTACCAAAAACCAAGTTTCCATTTTCATCTCTTCCGGTGGCATGATACTGAGTCGGCTCCTTTTTCCTTATTTGTGAAGAGGTATTCCAAGCATCCCATGAGAATTTCATATTAGCGGTCAAGCCCTTTAGGGGTTCCCATATTTTGCCTAAATCCTGAGTCAATCCGGCTAAAGCTTGTGAAGAATTCCAAAACTGTTGAGAGTAACCAGAATGAACAAGAAGATTCCAAGGGTTAAAACCAGAAGCACTGGAAGGAGCAGAAATGGTACCATCAGAATATTCTACCGGAAAAGCATTAGGAGAAGTGTTAAACGTGTACCCCCAAATATCATCTTTAGTTGCTCCGGGAGCAAATGACTTTTCATAAATATTGGCCATATTAATATTCAACGTCGTGCTTTTAGTCAACGCAAAATCCATATTAGCACGGAAGTTGAACTTATTATAATGAACAGAAGAGTTGTAATCATAACGATCGCCTGCTGTCTTGAAAATCGAACTTTCATTATAAAAAGCCCCTGAGATATAGTACTTTGCAATCTCTCCACCACCAGTGACGCTCAGATTAACACGTTGGTTATAAGCAAAATCGCGGTACAACTCATTAATCCAGTTCACATTGGGATATAAATCAGAGTCAGCCCCTGTTCTATATTTCTCAAAATCCTCTGGTTTATAATACTCTGTACCACTAGCCTCATTATAGAGTTCAGCCCATTCTAGAGCATTTGCAAATTTCGGCATTTTGGTTGGCGAAGTCATACCAAACTCGGTTCGCAAATTCAATTTCGGTTTACCCTCAACTCCTTTCTTAGTCGTGATCAAAATAACACCATTAGCTCCACGAACGCCATATACTGCCGATGCGGAAGCATCTTTCAAGATTGAAAAAGAAGCGATGTCGTCTGTATCGACCAAATCGAGTTCACGTTCAATACCATCGACCAAGACTAAAGGTTTAGTATTTCCCTTAAAAGAAGAGACTCCACGAATATAAAAATCAGCTGCACTATTTTTTCCCGGTTCACCAGAACGCGTCATAGCCACAATTCCCGCCAATTGTCCCGCTAATACAGACGATATAGAAGCTGATGGTACATTTAGCTTAGCGATATCAATAGTAGAGATTGCTCCAACAACGCTTTCCTTTTTTTGATGTCCATAACCAACAACCACAACTTCATCAATCACTTCTGTATCAAGAGATAGAGTCACATTTATCACATTCTGATCTCCAATAACGATCTCTTGTTTTTTCATACCAATATATGAAAACTCGAGTACTCCACCGACGCCATCAACTAAGATTGAATATCTTCCATTCAAATCGGTTACCGCACCTGTCGAACTGTTTTTCAACCAGACATTAGCTCCAATAATCGGTTCTTTATGTTCATTATCAATAATAAGCCCGGTAATCCTTCGTTTCTTATTTTGCTGTTGTTTCATTGGTGAGACTTCCCCAGCTTTCAAGATTACATCTTTATTTCTAATGACATAAGTCACATTGCTCCCTTTAAAGACCTCGTTAAGGACTTCATTTATTGTCCCCCTACAGTCAATATCCCTTTTATGGACATCATCAATATCACTTTCCTTAAAAAAGAAAGTATATTCACTTTTTTTCTCAATCAGTTTTATTGCCTGCTTTATAGAAATAGACTTTTCCTTAAGCACAACCTTGCTCTGCGCAGCATTGCTCAACATAGGATAAAAGCAAAAAACCAGCACGGCACTTATAAAGTACCAATGTCTTAAACAAGTTGTATTCATGTTTATTCTTAATTTATTTAAAGGTTAACATTTAATCAAACGGTTTTGCGTTTGATTCTCAAGTTAGAACAGAGAAGACTAACTAATCATATGTACATCAGACATATATTCTACACATAAATAATCAGGTCATTTTTCATAAGTATTAATCAAATAGTGTTTTTATATTTAGATATAGGGCCCTCAAAATATCAATATATTAAAATTGTATCTCCTTCTTTTTTATAATGTAAATTGAAGCTGATACATATTTTATTCAAGATCTCAGATAAGGATTCTTGTTTCCTTATAACGCCAGTAAACTCTGACACAGCCTCTGATTCATCAGCAAAAACAATTTTCACGCCATGTAGATGATATAGAAAAGTCGTTAATTCTTTTAAAGTCTTACGAGTAAAGACATACTCATCTAATCGCCAATCGTATTCGAATGCATCAACTCGTTTTTTCAAAACCTGACCAGTTATCGAATTATAAACGATCTGATCATTGGGCTTCATTTCGAAGTCGCGCCCTTTGTGAGCCAACGTATTAAATACGACTTTTCCGTTAAATAAAGTCACCTCGGTATTCTCCTTCGATTCTCTAATATTAAATTCCGTTCCTTTAACCGTGACAGACGTTTGTTCGGTATAGACCGAAAAAGGAGCGTTTTGTCTTTTCCGCACAGAAAATAGAGCTTCCCCTTTTAATTTAATCTTTCTATTTTCTAAATAATTACTAGAATAAGTCACAGTACTACCTTCTTTTACCCACACTCTAGAACTATCTGGCAAAACATAAGCCATACTATGATCAGATTGTCCTATGATTGTCACTGACCGGTCAATAAACAAACTATTAACAAGCCATGCGCCTGCCAACAATATCGCCACCGTAGCAGCAATTGAATAAGAGAGTAAACGTTTTCTGTTATATCGATCTTTAAGATTAAGACTCCTCTGCTTTACAACATGCCACATCTCTGATGACTCGACATGGTCTAGTTGATGATATTGTGGAGCATGCTGCCATTGATCAATCATCACACGTTCTAAAGGTTTTTCGTTAGAAAGCTTTTGAATTTCATTCGAATTCAGTTCCTCTCTAAGCATTTTTAGAATCAATCTTTTTACTTCGTTAATGCGCATATAGTATTCGTTTTATAATAAATACACGCAACCTGTTTGAGACCCTTAAGATTTGACTAACTTTATTCAAAAGATCAAAATATTAATTGACAGATCTTCAATATGCATCCATGCATTTTATGTTTTATTTAAAAAAAACTAATTTTTCAAAAGCTTTTGTTATATATTTGCAGCATATTGATTCAAAAAAAATATTTTTCGCGAAAAAAGGATATAATTATAATTATATCCATCATTATTAAAAAAAAGAGTAGGGAACTTACCAAACATAGAAACTCATTGAAGGGAATAAATAATGAACGAGGTCGAGCAGATATTACGATTTAAAGCAGGTGACCACAATGCTTTTGAATGGCTCTACAACAAATATTGGAGTCAAGTTTATAACTTCACACGACTATATATCACGACCACCGATGAAAGTAAAGAAATAGTACAAGAAGTTTTTATTAAAATATGGGAGTCACGGCAACAAGTCGATGAAAAAAACAACTTTAGAGGTTTTCTCTTCATCATTACCAGAAATCTTATCTTTAATATAAAAAGAGATAATCTAAACAAAGAATATTATAAATTATCTGTACTAGATGCATTTAGTCAAAACAACCTCAAAGATTATTATGAAGTTGAAGAAGAGTTATATGCTACCGAATTGGGACAATACATTAATCTACTAATAGATGGGCTTCCAGAGAAGCAAAAACAGATTTTCCTATTAAGTCGAAAAAAACATTTAACAAACAAAGAGATTGCAGAACAAATGAATTTAAGTGTAAAATCAATAGAAGGTTACCTTACCAAAACACTAAAATTTCTAAAACAGAATATTATTCTGTTCTGCATTTTTTGTTTACCGATCCAATAGACAAAAAGAACCACGAGTTCTCTCGCAGTTCTTTATCCCATTTGTTATATTACATCAAATCATCGATAGCACATTAAAACGATGTCCCATTATTTTTTAGCAGGACTCACTTTAGTTTTACGATGCACCGTTTTCAGCAATTCTCGATGAAAACGCATCTCAGCTTTTTGAACCAAATAAATCTTCTTATAAGATAATATATTCTTAAATTTATCCAAATAGGATTTATCTAAACGATCGGCAGCAATGCGGTTATCCATCACCCTCTCAATAATCTCTTCATATTGCGCATCTGTCGTTCCCTCATCTTTCCCTTTTCGGATCAGTTCCCACGATTCATCATTCAGCTGTTTCTTCCGATCTTGAAGTTCGAAATAAACAGGGAAGAATTTCAAAGCCTCCTCTTGGCTTAAACCTGCTTTTTCAATAATAAAAGCTTTTTGCTTTGCTCTAAACTGCTCCGGAGAAAGACGTTGATCACATCCTCTTGTTGCCCAAACATTAAAAACAGAGAAGCAAAATATGGCTAATAAAGCTACAAACTTTTTCATCTTATATGAGTTTATTTGATTCATTTTTATTCTACATTCGCGTCTGTAAGATAGACATAAAGCGAATAATCGTCCATCATAGCTCCGTCAACAGCCGTATCAATCATTTGATCAGATACAACTTCCGACTCTGCTGAAGTTTTCACATCTTTCTGAGTAAAACTAGCGACTCTGATAATTAAGGCGGCTCCAATAAACATCGCAGCCATATATAAGAATGGCTTTAGTTTTGTCCAACGCCCAATCTTTTCTTCTTCAAAGGTTCCCTTCTCTCTTTCAGGAAGTTTGCTTAAAAGTTCTGCATTAAATTGCTCAAAATAACCTTCCGGAACTTTAAATGCATTATCCTTACCTACTTTATTATAAATATTATTTTCTTCTTTCATCACTAATTCCTCCTCTTTTCATTTAGACCAGCTATCTTATAAAAGGTTTAATCTTGTTCGGTTAAATACTTCTCTATTTTCTTTACGGCATGATGATATGAGGCTTTTAAAGCTCCAACAGATGTCCCAAAAATCTCAGACATCTCTTCATATTTCATCTCTTGATAATATTTCATATTAAACACCATCCGTTGTTTTTCAGGTAACGTAAGCAAGGCTTTCTGCAACATCAACTGAATCCGATCTCCAGAGAAGTAAGGATCACTTTCCAACTTCTTCCAACTATCAGATTCCAAATCATCGACAGACATCGTTGTTATTGCGCGTTGCTTATTTAGGAAAGTCAAACTTTCATTCATGGCTATTCGATACAACCATGTCGAAAGTTTAGCCTCCGCACGGAAATACTCTAGATTCATCCATGCCTTAGTAAACGTATTTTGCAACAAATCATTAGCATCCTCATGCGAAAGTACCATACGCCGAATTTGCCAATAAAGTTGCTCACTATATGCTGACACGATCTGTCCAAAAGCCTCTCTACGAGTCTCCTCTTCTTGAAGCAACTTTAGCACATCACGTTCATTATAGGGATTCATCATTTATCGTTTATTTTTATAGTATCAATTAATCATTATACAAAGATTCTCACGAGCCAATACCGTATTGGGAAATACTGAAGAGGCCTCTTCCAATAAAGAATCTTCGTCATCATAGCGTGCCGAAAAATGACCGATAACAAGTTGCTTTGCTTCCGCTTTTAAAGCAATAGTCGCTGCTTGCTGAGCGGTAGTGTGGAACGTTTCTTTAGCCCGTTTCAGTTCTGTTTGAGCAAATGTCGCTTCATGAAATAACAGGTTGACTCCATGTATCTGTTCCACAATAGAAGGGCGATAAATAGTATCGGAACAATAAGCATATTTGCGGGGAGGATCAGAAGGGAAGGTCAACCGTTCGTTGGCAATAACCTCACCATCGGCAGTCACATAATCCTCTCCGTTCTTGATACGGTTTAACTCACAAATAGGAATCTTGAAGAAATCGATCATCTCCCGATTAATATGGTTTGGTGTTTTCTTCTCTTCAAACAAAAATCCGCAACAAGGTATACGGTGCTTTAACGGGATCGTTGTTACCGTTAGTGACCGATCCTCATAAATTTGTTCGGAATGTTTAGAATCAAAAGCGTGAAAAAAAACTTGATAAGGCAAACCTTTACAAAAGAAGTTAAGCGTAGGAAGCATTAGTTCTTCTAATCCTTCAGGAGAATAGATATGTAAATCAGCGGTCCGTCCAAGCATTCCAAAAGTTGAGATTAATCCCGGTAAGCCAAAACAATGGTCGCCATGCAAATGAGAAATAAAAATATGATTTAAGCGAGAAAATTTAAGCCTAGAGCGTCTAAGCTGCATTTGTGCACCTTCACCACAGTCGATCATAAAAAGCTTATCACGCAGGTTGACGACTTGTGAAGTCGCGAAATGGCGCGTTGTTGGTAATGCAGACCCACACCCTAGAATATATAATTCAAATTTTTCCATAATCAAGATTCATCCTTTAAAGATTTTCTCTTCATCTGCAAATATATGCCATTTCATGGTATAACATGGAATAAAATCAATAAAAAAGGGTGTTCCATAACTGGAACACCCTATATTTATGATAAAGAAATAATTTTTATTATTTATTTCCTTCAAGTTGCTCTTTCAAAGCAGCTAATGCGTCGATATCACCCAATGTAGTAGATGCAGCTTGATTTTGGATCATAGGAGCGTCTTCTTTCTTAGTAGATTTCTTAGCAGAAGCTTTCTTTTCTACTTTTTCTTCAGCTTTAGCAACATCTTCAAAAATGCGGCTGTGAGACAAGATGATACGTTTAGCATCTTTGTTGAACTCGATTACTTTGAATTCTAGTTTCTCGTCCAACTGAGCTTGTGAGCCATCTTCTTTTACAAGGTGCTTAGGAGTAGCGAAACCTTCAACACCGTAAGGAAGAGCAACAACAGCACCCTTGTCTAACATTTCGATGATTGTACCTTCGTGTACTGAACCTACAGTAAATACTGTTTCGAATACATCCCAAGGATTCTCTTCAAGTTGTTTGTGACCAAGGCTCAAGCGACGGTTTTCTTTGTCGATTTCCAATACTTGAACTTCGATATCAGCACCAATCTGAGTAAATTCTGATGGGTGTTTAACTTTCTTAGTCCATGATAAGTCAGAGATGTGGATCAAACCATCAACGCCTTCTTCGATTTCAACAAATACACCGAAGTTAGTGAAGTTACGTACTTTAGCAGTGTGCTTAGAACCTACCGCATATTTCTCTTCGATAGCTTCCCATGGATCTTGTTTCAATTGTTTGATACCCAAAGACATCTTACGTTCGTCACGATCCAAAGTTAAAACAACAGCTTCTACTTCGTCACCAACCTTCATGAAGTCTTGTGCAGAACGTAAGTGTTGTGACCAAGACATTTCAGATACGTGGATCAAGCCTTCAACGCCTGGTGCGATTTCGATGAATGCACCATAGTCAGCCATAACAACAACCTTACCAGTTACTTTATCACCAACTTTCAATTCTGAGCTCAATGCATCCCATGGATGAGGAGTCAATTGTTTCAAGCCAAGAGCGATACGTTTCTTTTCGTCATCGAAGTCAAGGATAACCACGTTAAGTTTTTGATCCAACTCAACCACTTCTTTAGGATCGCTAACACGTCCCCAAGAAAGATCTGTAATGTGAATCAAACCGTCTACGCCACCCAAGTCGATGAATACACCGTAAGATGTGATATTTTTAACAGTTCCTTCAAGAACTTGTCCTTTTTCAAGTTTGCCGATAATTTCTTTCTTCTGTTGTTCCAATTCAGCTTCGATAAGAGCTTTGTGAGAAACAACAACGTTTTTGAATTCTTGGTTGATCTTAACCACTTTGAATTCCATTGTCTTACCAACGAATACATCGTAATCGCGGATAGGCTTAACATCAATCTGAGAACCCGGTAAGAAGGCTTCAATACCGAATACATCAACGATCATACCACCCTTAGTGCGGCACTTGATGTAACCCTTAATAATTTCTTCGTTTTCAAGAGCAGCATTAACACGATCCCAAGAACGAGTCGCGCGAGCTTTTCTGTGAGAAAGAACAAGTTGTCCTTTTTTGTCTTCCTGGCTTTCGATGTAAACTTCTACAGAGTCTCCAATCTTCAAATCAGGATTGTAACGGAATTCATTCAAAGGAATGATACCGTCTGATTTGTAACCGATATTAACAACAACTTCACGTTTGTTCATAGCGATCACAGTACCGTCAACAACCTCACGGTCATTTACTTTGTTAAGTGTACTGTCATAAGCTTGTTCAAGTTGTTCTTGGCTTACATTTCCGACAGCTTCCCCTTTTTCATATGCATCCCAGTTGAAATCTTCAATAGGAGCAACGTTCTTTAAATTTTCCATTAATAAATAAAATTGTTTAATACTTTAATTAAATAAGACATTATATTAACTATAAATCGGGCGCAAATTTAGCATTATTTTCTTGACTGACAAAACCATAGTGAAAAAAAACGCATTCTAACGATTGAAAAGTTCGAAAGTAAACTTGCAACCGATTTGAGGGGATTTCCATTCTTCGCTACCGATAAAAAATCCAAAGTCAAAAACGTGAGTACCAATGCCATACCCCAACTCAACATAGGGTCGTAAATGAGGCATAGAGAGCACGTTTAAATACAACCGTTCATTCTCAACATAGCGGGTATATTTAACTAAGTGAGGCATTAATAAGAATGGAGCTTCATAAGTTAAATGAGCTCGCAAATAACGCTTAGAAGAGTTGTACCAACGCCCATCGAGTAATTGGAAGACCCCTCCGATTTCATCATTCCATCCCACAGGTAAATGTCTTTTTGAAAAATTTGCAAAATCAACAAAGAAGAGTTCTTTTTGGTTAGTAAACATTCCACCTCCTATACGGTAATACAAACTACGCATCGCTCCCAAACGGATTCTATGCTGGGCATCCACTTCTATTCGCTCATATTGGCCGGTACTTTTAAATACCCCCTCGATCCCTCGTTCATAATCGACTGAGATCGTCGGATACTTAGAACCATAGTTTATCTTACGCTTCCCATTCATATAATAATAAAGACAAGGTGTCCATTCTATACGAACACGGGGAGCAAAAGAAGTATAGGAGTTTTTAATTTTACTCAGAAAATTTGGTGGAGGTACAGAGGGTAAACTCCCCAAATATTCAAATCGAATTGGATTCACGAGTGTACGACAGTGCATAGCAACGCCTAAGCTAATATCTAAACCATTAATCGGTTCAAAGCTGTGACGAAGGTTAAAAAATAAATCTCTAAAATAATCCAATCGCATCGAATTCATATTAAAAATAGAATCGGGCGTCGACTGAATATTTTCCAAAACATCACTACTATAAATACGGTTACCGTTACCTACGCTCAAGTGAATCCCTCCGCGTTTTTGAGGCCAATATTCAAAATCTCCATTAATCGACCAATAGAATTCTTTATGCGTAAAATTATAACCAATTTTAGGGGTCATGCGCAACAAACGATCATCAATAAATAAACGCTGATAGCGAAAATCTTGTCGATAAGATAGCCCCGAAGATCCATAACTTAACAATAAAGGGTTGATAAACGGAGAACAGCGCACGCTACCGAACTTCGATAAATTGAATTTATAATCTTCTAAAAAGAGATCGCCAACAGCCCCCCAAAAGGCAACACTCTTAGACTCTTTGGACTTCTTTAAGGTATCTTTTCGTAGATTGTAATTATGATAAACTAGTTTATCCTTTTCTGTTAGAGGAATAGGACGCAACACAGCAAACGTTTCAGGGTCCGTATGGCAAGCGTTCGTATCGCATTTCAACGAAAAGGAATCCGACAAATTGAATTTCTTATCTTTCTTCCGAGCACGCCCTTCTTTGAAATTTATCGAACGATAATTGAGCAGTACAGTATAGGATCCGTCCATTTTATTCCCCAAGAAATTAAATTGCGCTTCCATATCATAACGTACAGGCAAAAACTCGTTCATCTCCCCAACCTTTCCCATTTCAATCAGACACATGAAAGTCATCAAACCGGAACGACCGGAAAAGCGAATTTCACGAACACTCCAAACGTTACTACTGACAATGAGATACCCACCGACTAGCTGATCGCTTTTAGATTTAGGAATAAAACGAATCTTATAATCTAGATTATCAGGAGTCCCCATCACTGTATCTAATAAGAAGGTATAATATTTCTCTGCGTATTTAGACAGTGGAGACATCAAACGCTCATCATTCAACAAAGAGGAAGAATAGATATTCACACTAAAATATTCCAATAATCCAGGAACACCTCTATTAACTCCCTTTATTGTTCCCATCGATGCTTTGACTTTCTGATCATAAATATTCGGAGCAGTAAAGTGCAAATCACTATTCGTCTCCAATAAATACTCACGCACCCCTTTTTGTAAGCGAAACATAGAAGGAACATAACGAATGATAAAGTTCTTCTTTCGAACATTAACTTTACCTTTTATATATAGATCTGCCCTAAACTCATCGACGATGGTTTCATAAAGAGGAGCATACGTCATCACATGTCCAAGAATAGAATCGGTCGATATGGGTTTACCTGTATAGGGATTCAGTATAACATTAGCCTCCCCTCTTCCTCCAAAGAAGCAAAGCATAACTAATATTAATAGATTTTTTCTCGCTATTCTTTTAAACATGAGTAGTGCTATATTCCTGCTATTAAACAAATATAAAAATAATATCTAACCTTAAGTAATCAAAACACAACTTTTAATACTCCAAGATCAAACAAACCTCTATAAAGTTGATTTTATCTCAAAAACGATATAACGAACGCCGTCGAAGGAATACAAAAAAATACAATAAATTAAGAACACACCCCAATAAAATAGGGGTACAAGAATAAAAAATCATATATTTACCCAAATATACCCCATATTTTTATAGGCATAATCTGTTTTTTTATACTTTTGCAGCCAAATCAAGGAAAATACAATAAAAATCAATTCGTATGTCAAAAATGAGATTCTTTGCCCTACAAGAGCTAACCAACAGACAGCCATTAGAAGTCACTGCCCCATCAAACAAATTATCAGACTATTACGGAAGCCACGTCTTCGATCGCAAGAAAATGCAGGAATATCTTCCTAAAGAAGCTTATCGTGCAGTTATGGATGCGATTGAAAAGGGCACGCCCATAAACCGCGAAGTCGCTGACTTAATCGCTAATGGAATGAAAAGTTGGGCAAAATCACTCAATGTAACCCATTACACCCACTGGTTTCAACCGCTAACCGATGCTACTGCTGAAAAGCATGATGGGTTTATCGAATTTGGAGAAGGCGGTGAGATCATCGAACGTTTCTCTGGAAAATTACTTATTCAACAAGAACCTGATGCGTCATCATTTCCTAACGGTGGAATTAGAAACACTTTCGAAGCTAGAGGGTATACCGCATGGGATGTCACCTCACCGGCGTTCGTCGTTGACACCACGCTTTGTATTCCGACTATTTTTATCTCTTACACGGGAGAAGCACTTGATTACAAGACTCCTCTACTTAAAGCATTGGCTGCCGTAGATAAGGCGGCAACAGATGTTTGCCAACTATTCGATAAGAACATCA
Organism: Bacteroides sp. QWL-09; assembly: GCF_058683585.1. Lineage (NCBI taxonomy): Bacteria > Pseudomonadati > Bacteroidota > Bacteroidia > Bacteroidales > Bacteroidaceae > Bacteroides > Bacteroides sp. QWL-09. The sequence continues at coordinate 1,942,971 of NZ_CM178748.1, forward strand.
CACGTGTATATACCAATTTAGGTTGGGAACAAGAATACTTTTTGGTTGATTCAGCATTATATAATGCGCGTCCGGACCTTTGCTTAACCGGTCGGACACTAATGGGACACTCCTCTGCCAAGGACCAACAACTTGAAGATCACTATTTTGGTTCTATTCCTCCGCGCGTTACTGCTTTCATGAAGGATTTAGAAATTGAATGTCACAAATTAGGTATTCCGGTCAAAACACGACACAACGAAGTGGCACCGAATCAATTTGAGTTCGCTCCTATTTTCGAAAATTGCAACTTGGCCAACGACCACAATCAATTGGTCATGGATTTAATGAAACGCATAGCACGTAAACATAATTTTAGCGTCCTACTGCATGAAAAACCTTATAGCGGAGTTAACGGATCGGGCAAACATAACAACTGGTCGCTTTGCACGGATACAGGCATTAATTTATTCGCCCCTGGAAGAAATCCTAAAGGAAATATGCTCTTCTTAACGTTCTTAGTCAACGCTTTGATGATGGTTTATAAGAATCAAAATTTACTAAGAGCTTCTATCATGAGTGCAAGTAATAGCTATCGACTTGGTGCTAACGAAGCTCCTCCCGCTATCCTTTCATGCTTCTTAGGCAAGCAATTGTCAGCTACACTAGACGATATTGTTCGCCAAGTTGGTGATGAGAAAATGACTCCGGAAGAAAAGACAACCCTCAAGTTAGGTATCGGACGAATCCCAGAAATCCTACTCGACACCACCGATCGCAATCGTACTTCTCCATTTGCATTTACAGGAAACCGCTTTGAATTTAGAGCAGCCGGTTCTTCATCCAATTGTGCCGCTTCAATGATTGCAATCAATGCAGCAATGGCTGACCAACTCAATGAGTTTAGAGTAGCTGTAGAGAAACTGATTGAAGAAGGCATTGGAAAAGATGAAGCTATTTTCAGAATCTTAAAGGAAACGATTATTGCCTCTGAACCAATTCGTTTTGAGGGAGATGGCTATTCCGAAGAATGGAAACAAGAAGCTGCTCGCCGTGGGCTAACCAATATCTGTCACGTACCTGAAGCTTTAACACATTACATAGACGAGCAATCAAAGAAGGTTCTGATCAACGAAAAAATATTCAATGAAACAGAACTAGCTTGCCGACTAGAAGTTGAACTTGAAAAATATACCATGAAAGTTCAAATAGAAAGTCGTGTTCTCGGTGACTTGGCAATCAATCATATCGTTCCAACGGCTGTAATCTATCAGAACCGTTTATTAGAGAATTTAAAAGCTTTAAAAGAAGTCTTCTCTGCAGAAGAATATGAAGAACTGAGTGCCGATCGAAAAGATCTTGTTCGCGAAATCTCAAAACGAGTAACAAGTATAAAAGTTCTAGTCAAAGAAATGATTGAAGCACGTAAAGTAGCCAATCATATCAGTAGCCATAAAGAGAAAGCTTTTGCTTATGAAGAAAGCGTTCGCCCTTATCTGGATAAAATCCGTGATCATATTGATCATCTAGAGATGGAGGTTGACGACGAGATATGGCCACTCCCTAAATATAGAGAATTGTTGTTTTCGAAATAGTAAATAAAAATTCATTCTTGTCAAGTTGAAAGTTTGAGCATTCTTTTCCTTACTCTGTAAGTGAAAGAATGTTACAAACTTTTAATTCCAACCTTTTCACCCCTTCCTGTAACTTTTTATTCCATTTATTCTTTTTTTTATTTTTTCTTATTACTTTTGTGCTATATAACACAGTTTTGCAGCACTTATGGTAAAATTAAACTTATCGGATATTGATATCTCGGAACAACTTTCCGACATGTTGGCTCCCCTAAATTCAGAACAGCGGGAGTACCTGATGAACAATTACGTCATTCAGACGTACAAAAAGAATGAGACCATTTATTGTGAAGGCGAAACCCCTATTCATCTTATGTGCCTCATCAGTGGAAAAGTAAAAATCTACAAAGACGGCGTAGGTGGTAGAAGCCAAATTATTCGTATGATTAAACCTACTGAATATTTTGCTTACCGCGCTTACTTCGCTAAAGAAGATTTTATAACCGCTGCAGCGGCATTCGAACCTTCAGTTATCTGTCTAATACCCATGGATGTGATCACTAATCTAGTGACCCAAAACAACAAATTGGCAATGTTTTTCATTTGTCAGTTATCGAAAGACCTAGGCATCTCGGACGAACGTACCGTAAGCCTAACTCAAAAACATATTCGTGGACGATTGGCCGAATCTTTATTATTCCTAAGAGATAGCTATGGTTTGGAAGAAGACGGGTTTACCCTCAGTATTTATCTCTCAAGAGAAGATCTGGCTAACTTGTCGAACATGACGACATCGAATGCCATTCGTACATTATCAAATTTTGCGACCGAACGCCTCATCGCCATAGACGGTCGAAAAATAAAGATTATAGACGAAGAAAAGCTTAAAAAAATAAGCAAAATAGGGTAAAACCTTTTAGGCTTAAATCAATATTATTAACTTAACACACCTTTTTTATCATGAAAAAAAGCATTTCTATGCTTCTTTTGTCCATGCTATTCATCGCCCCAGGATGCAAACCGACTAAAGAAGTAACGAACGAGTACAACATCGTTCCTTATCCGAATCACATTGTTCCACAATCCGGACGATTCAAACTAAGCAAAAAAGTAAAAGTTGTTGTCCCAACAGATCAACCTGAGATCAAAGCAATAGCCGACAGTTTTATCACTCGTGTGAAACAAACATCCGGTCTATCGATGAGACTTTCCACACAAAAAGAGACAACTCCTTCCATCCATTTTATGATAGAGGATGCTTTGCCTAAAGAAGGATATACACTATCGGTAAATCCTGACTCAATCATTGTTAAAGCCTCTCAGCCTAATGGCTTTTTCTACGCCGTACAAACGCTCTATCAACTTCTTCCACCAGCAGTTTATGGCCAAGCTAAAGTTAAAGATGCAGAATGGTCTATCCCTGCAGTTGAAATCAAAGATGAGCCGCGATTTGCTTACAGAGGGCTAATGCTTGATGTATGCCGCCATTTTGCACCAACCGATTACATCTATAAATTTATCGATTTATTGGCGATGAATAAAATGAATACTTTTCATTGGCATCTTACCGAAGATCAAGGATGGCGCATCGAAATAAAAAAATACCCTAAGCTAACAGAGATTGGCTCAAAACGAAAAGAAACACTAATCGACTATTATTTCACCAATTATCCTCAAATTTTTGATGGAAAAGAGCATGGTGGATACTATACTCAAGAACAAATAAAAGACATTGTTGCTTATGCTGCTAGCAAGCAAATCACGATCATTCCCGAAATAGAGATGCCAGGACACGCATTAGCCGCTTTGGCAGCTTATCCAGAGTTATCGTGCGACTCCACAAAACAATATGAAGTAGCCACAACATGGGGAGTGTTTGACGATGTTTTTTGTCCAAGCGAAACAACGTTCACCTTTTTAGAAAATGTATTAGATGAGGTCATGGCCCTTTTCCCAAGTCCTTATATCCATATCGGAGGAGACGAATGTCCCAAAACAGCTTGGAAGAATAGCTCCTATTGCCAACAACTAATCAAACAATTAGGATTAAAAGACGATACGACCCCAAGTCAGGTTGATGGCAAGAAACATACAAAAGAAGAAAAGCTTCAAAGTTATTTCATCACCCGAATGGAAAAATACTTAAATAGTAAAGGACGCAACATCATTGGATGGGATGAAATTTTAGAAGGCGGACTAGCACCCAATGCTACAGTGATGTCATGGAGAGGCATTGAAGGTGGTATAAATGCAGCTAAAGCAGGTCACAACGCCATTATGACTCCAGGAGCATTCGCCTATTTAGACCACTATCAAGAAGATCCGGCCAATGCCCCCACCACCATTGGAGGTTACAACACTCTAAAAAGAACGTACAGCTATAATCCCGTTCCCGAAGACGCCGATAGTTTAGTCAAAAAACACATTATTGGCATTCAAGGAAATATCTGGAGAGAATACATGGTCAACTCAGAGCGAATTGATTACCAAGCTTTTCCTAGAGCGATAGCTATAGCAGAGACAGGATGGACCAATGCTTCAAATAAAAATTGGAAACACTTTTGTGAACGCATGGTTACCACTTTTGATCGTTTAGATTACTTAGAAACAAAAGCTTGTCGTAATTTCTTTGAGGTAAACATTAACACCCATGCCGAGAAAGATCAACCGATCAAAGTCGTTCTAGAATGTTATCACCCCGATGTTGAAATTCGTTATACCTTAGACGGAAGTGAACCTACCACATCATCATCCCTCTATACAGAAGCCTTTCCACTAAGTGGAAAGATTCACTTACAAGCTGCAGCATTCAAAGATGGAAAAAGATTAGGGGCAATTACCCAAAAGGAACTTTACGGTAACCTTATTTGCGGAAAACCTTTCGAAGTCACTCCATCCATGGTTTGGACCGGCGACACCTTCGATGAATTCGATTTGCTAGGGGGAGACAAAACAACTTTCGGATTAACAAACGGCAAACGAGGGAATAATGCCTCCTACAATCCTTGGAGCAGTTTTAATATGTCGGAGCAACAAGAAGTTGTATTTATAGTTCATTTAGAGCATCCTACTCTGATCCGCAAAATCATGTTTGGGTCGCTATTTAACCCAGCAATGAAGATGCTACCGGCAAGTGCGATCAGCGTAGAAACATCAGCAGATGGTAAGCAATATCATCTGATTGCAGAACAACAGTTAACCCACGAATATCCTCAACAAGGAAGAAAAGCTTATACGGACAGCGTTTCATTTGAACCTATCGAAACCACCTTCATCAAATTAAGAATCAAAAACGGCGGTATGCTACGCAATGGTATTGATTTCAGAAAAGAAGAAGGACCTGAAAAGATCCAAGCCGACTTATGGCTAGATGAAATAGAAGTCTATTAGAAATGACCGCTATAAAACAATTAAAGGTGCTTTTAGAAAGCACCTTTAATTGTTTTTATCTAAAGATCAACGTGATCAATTATCCAATCAATCCTCTTTCTGACAAATAACGTTCAGCCTCAATCGCTGCTTTACAGCCACTTCCGGCCGCAGTAATCGCTTGTCTATAATGAGGATCGGCAACATCACCGGCAGCAAATACTCCAGAAACATTTGTCCGTGGACTATTTCCTTCTGTGATGATATATCCAACCTCATCTGTTTGAATATACGGTTTAAAGATATCAGAATTAGGCTGATGTCCGATAGCTAAGAAAAAGCCATCAATAGGTAAGTCATAACGTTCCTCGTCAGATTGACCAAGACGCTTCACCAAATGAGCACCTTCCACCCCATTATCACCGTATAATCCGATCGTATTATGTTCGAACAAGACTTCAATCTTCTCATGATTCATCACGCGCTCTTGCATAATCTTCGATGCACGAAGATAAGATTTGCGCACAATCAGATAAACCTTAGCTGCTAGTCCGGCTAAATAAATGGCTTCTTCACAAGCCGTATCACCACCACCAACAACAGCAACTGTCTTTTTACGATAAAAGAAGCCATCACAAGTTGCACAAGCACTCACTCCCATGCCGGCGTATTTCTTCTCATCATCGAGACCGAGATATTTTGCAGTTGCCCCAGTAGCAATAATCAACGTTTGAGCCTCTATAACCTTCTCACCGTCAATCGTTATTTTATACGGAGCCTGACTCAAATCAGAGGCAGTCGCAATTCCAAAACGCAAATCAGCTCCAAAGCGCAAAGCCTGTGCTCTCAAATCCTCCATCATTTGCGGACCACTAATTCCCTCCGGGTAGCCAGGGAAATTTTCAACATCAGTAGTCGTCGTCAATTGCCCTCCAGGCTGAAGACCTTCATAAAGAACAGGAGATAAGTTTGCTCTTCCAGCATATATCGCTGCAGTATAGCCAGCTGGTCCGGAGCCAATAATCAAACAGTTTACTTTTTCTATTTCCATAATATTTTATTTCATTCAAATCATTTACGCTTATCTCAAATCAATGATATCAACATCAGGATATTTTTTCTGATCATACACAAACAATGTGTCTGCAAAAGACAACCCTTGTTGATAGTTCGTTATTGTTATTTCACTTCTTTGCTTGTTTCCCCGTTGCTGCAATAAAACATATATCGGTTGATAATTCTCTTTCGATAAATGCAAGACGATACAAGCCAGATCTTGTTTTCTATCTGTCGAAGTCAAGATCACCTGATAAATCGGCTTCCCTCTAAAGGTCGTTAGCTTTCCCAATTTACAGGTATACCCATGCTTATATAAATATAAAAAGGTATATGGATTAACCGATTGAAGTTCATCAGGAGAAGGTGAACTCACATTAACCTCTCCACTTCCGTGCGCATAACTCCACTGAGTTTTTCCATCAAACCAGATCTCCATATCATCCGTTTGCACATTAAACTTATCCCCCTTCAATCTGATGTCACCAGATGCTTCTCCCTCCAAACGGTTATTCGTAAACGAAAGAACCTTAAAGTTCATCTTTATGGCACCCGATTTTTTAAAATTTTCTGCGACCTTATCTAATATTGCTTCAGCCTTTTCGTCATGTTGCAAAGCAAAAGAACTCAATGAAGAAAGAAGTATAAAACAAAGAACGGCTATTTTTTTCATATTCCCAAAACGGTTGATTATTGTAAATTGTTCAAACGCATCTCTAAATCATTTTCATCCACACAAAGCACATCACGTGCCTTACTACCCTGTGCAGGTCCAACAATTGCAGCCTTCTCGAGTTGATCCATTATTCGTCCGGCACGATTATATCCAATAGAAAATTTCCGTTGTATCAGCGAAGTCGATCCTTGTTGATGGATTACCAGCAGACGAGCAGCATCCTCAAATAAAGGATCAAGCCTTCCCATATCAACATCCCCAATTTCGGCCGACGCCTCTTCATTCACATATTCCGGCAGATAATAAGCCGTAGGATAACCTTGTTGCTTAGCGATATACTTCGTAATCTCCTCCACTTCCGGCGTATCAATAAAAGCACATTGCACACGAACCGGATCAGCCCCTTGCAAAAATAGCATATCGCCTCGTCCGATCAACTGATTAGCTCCCGGACGGTCGAGAATAGTACGTGAATCCATCATTGCCGAAACACGGAAAGCCACACGAGCCGGGAAGTTAGCTTTAATTGTACCTGTAATAATATTGGTCGTTGGACGTTGAGTTGCTATAATCATATGAATGCCCACGGCACGAGCTAACTGAGCAATACGCGCAATCGGTAACTCAATCTCTTTACCCGCAGTCATGATCAAATCACCGAACTCGTCAATGACCACCACGATATAAGGCATAAACTTATGCCCCTTTTCCGGATTTAAACGTCTATTGATAAATTTCTCATTATACTCTTTAATATTACGTACATGCGCCATTTTCAGCAAATCGTAACGAGAATCCATCTCTACACAAAGCGAGTTTAAGGTCTGAACCACCTTGGTTACGTCCGTTATAATCGCATCTTGTCCATCCGGTAGTTTGGCCAAGAAATGATGTTCGATCACCGAATAAATACTAAACTCAACCTTTTTAGGATCGACCAATACGAACTTCAATTCTGCCGGATGTTTCTTATACAGCAAGGAAGTAATAATTGCATTCAATCCAACCGATTTACCTTGACCGGTCGCCCCGGCAACCAGGACATGTGGCATCTTGCACAAATCGACCATAAACACCTCATTGGTGATGGTCTTACCAAAGGCAATAGGTAAATCGTAAGTCGATTCTTGGAATTTACGACTTCCAATGATAGATTGCCCGGATACAATCTTAGGATTAGAGTTAGGCACTTCAATACCAATAGTCCCTTTACCCGGTATTGGGGCAATGATACGAATGCCCAAAGCCGATAGACTTAAAGCGATATCATCTTCCAATCCTCTAATTTTAGAGATACGCACGCCTTGTTCAGGTGTAATTTCATATAACGTGACTGTAGGACCAACAGTTGCCTTAATCGTACTAATCTCAATACCAAAACTTCGCAAAGTGTTGATGATTCGATCCTTATTGGCATTCTGTTCCTCCATATTGATCGTTGGCTCATTATTCTCATAATGTTTCATTAGATCAATCGTCGGATAATGATAGTTCTCCAGATCCAATCGTGGATTATAAGGTTCCTTTTCAAGACCTTGATAATTTTCGTCTTCGGCAGCTGCTTCTATTTGAAAGTTCGGTTGAACCTCAGCCACCTCACTTTGAAAAGGGGGCTCCTCTTCCGACTCAGGTTCTATATTTAACAACAAATCCTTATTTGGAGTCACCGGAGCAGGTTTAGGAATTTCAAGTTCTATAGGAGATGATTGTTCCGAATGATCGACAACAGTCTGATTTTTATGCCCCAACTCAAACTCCACTTCTTGAGGCTTAGACACTGTAAACTCATGCTCAGCCACCTCTTGTCCTTCTTTTTCGGAAGTCGGTTCCTTGTCAGAACGTTTCAAGAAGCTTAATCCGAATAATTTGCGCAACCATACAATTGTTTTGCGACTAACGTAAATCAAGAAACAGATTCCTGTTCCAAACAATAACATCCAAACACCGGGCACCCCGATCTGAGAAGTTAGCCATCTACCAATATTATACCCGTGCATTCCTCCAAAATAGATGAAAGAGTCCTCGTAATAACCCATAAAAGCAAAGCCTAAGAAAACAGAGGACCAAATCAACAAAAGCATACAGCCAATAAACCACTTCCATAAGTGGATGACACGAACACGCATCAGTTTCAATCCGGCGACAGCAATAAAAATCAATAAGAAAAACGAACCTAATCCAAAACAATCGTTGATCAGATAGCTAGCCAGTTGTGCTCCGCGAGACCCTGCATAGTTCTTAACATGGTTGTTTACAGCGGAAAGGTCTCCCGAATTTCCACTATCAATAATACTCTGATCGGCGGCTCCTGTAAAGAAGAAAGAAGAAAATGCCAACAAGAGATAAACAGAAAAAATGACGAACATCAATCCTATAATAAAATGAAAAGTCTCATTTTTAAGGAAAGAACTAGTCTTCATTGAAGAGTCTATAGCCGACTCCATATCTTTTTTTTTCTTTGCCATATGTCAATCTTATAAAAGTAATCTATGATGCAAAAATAATAAAAAAAAGACAGCTGGCACGCTCATTCAATCCTTTTTCTTACCTTTGCATTTCAAAATCAAGCGAGCAATGAAAAAAGAAAGCCAAGTCATTTTCGAAAAGGGTGTTATTGAATTTGTAACAGTATCAGCTGAATACTGCGCCTTCTTAGAGCAAGCTGCCAATACAGGACGTCATCACTTTGTTGATACAAGCTTAAAACTACTTCCCCTACTCTACCTTAAAGCAGCAATGCTACCTCAATGTGAGAGAATTGAAGAAGAAGATCTTGAGATCTGCGTTACCGAAGAGATTTACGAAGCGATACGCATAAACCTGGCCCACATATTGGGTGAAAAAGATGATTATCTAGAGGTTTTTTTACCGGACATGGCTTACAGTGACCAACCGATTAAGCGTTGTATATCTGAAGATCTAGCCGACATCTACCAAGATATCAAAGACTTCATCTTTGTATTTCAACTTGGATTAAACTCGACCATGAATGACGCACTATTTATTTGTCAGGAAAACTTTAAAAGTTATTGGGGACAAAAATTAGTCAACACCATGAGAGCTTTACACGATGTGAAATACAATCAAAATTCCGAAGAGGAAGAAAAAGAAAAAAACAACGATTTATATACCGAAGACTTTGATCAAGACTTTGATCAGGAATATGATCAGGAGTACGATCAAGAGTACGAATAACCATGCAAATGATTTTAAAACAAACCATAAACAAAGAAGAAATAAAAGAATTACCTAAGGCCCTATTTCCAGGACGAATTTATGTCATTCAAACAGAAAATGAAGCCAACAAAGCCGTAGATTATTTAAAATCACAAAAAATAGTAGGCATAGACAGTGAGACCAGACCATCTTTCACCAAGGGGCAATCACATAAAGTTGCCTTACTCCAAATCTCTTCGGACGAATGTTGTTTTTTGTTTCGAATTAATATGTTTGGATTGGCTCCGTCTCTAATAGAACTCATGGAAGACTCATCTGTCACCAAAATCGGGCTCTCGTTAAAAGACGATTTTATGATGCTTCGTAAGCGTGGTTCGTTCAACCAGACCGGATGCGTTGAGTTGCAAGAATATGTCAAACAATTTGGGATACAAGATAAAAGTTTGCAGAAAATATATGCCATCTTATTTAAAGAGAAGATTTCAAAATCTCAACGGTTATCAAACTGGGAAGCAGATGTATTAAGCGACGGTCAAAAGTTATACGCTGCCACCGATGCTTGGGCCTGCTTAAGAATTTATCAACTCTTAGAAGAATTAAAACAAACAGGGAATTATCAAATTGAGGAAGAACCAATAGAACAAGTAAATAAAAAGCATGCATAAAGTATTTCTTAAACCCGGAAAAGAAGAATCTTTAAAAAGATTTCATCCTTGGATCTTTTCAGGCGCAATTTCGCGTATAGATGGTGAACCGGAAGAAGGGGAAGCCGTAGAAGTTTTTACTTCAAAAAAGGAGTTCATCGCTGAAGGTCATTTTCAGATCGGAAGTATTGCCATCCGTGTGCTATCCTTCCGGCAAGAGCCGATCAATAAAGATTTTTGGGTACGCAAATTACAAACAGCATACGACATGCGTTGTGCCATTGGGATTGCCAATCATCCAACTAATGATACTTATCGATTAGTTCACGGTGAAGGCGACAACCTCCCCGGACTCATTATCGACATCTATGCCAAAACAGCGGTTATGCAAGCCCATTCAGCAGGAATGCACGTTGACCGAATGGCTATTTCAGAGGCTTTATCTGAAGTGATGGGCAGTCAAATAGAAAACATTTATTATAAATCGGAAACCACCTTACCTTTTAAAGCAGATTTATTCCCGGAAAACGGCTTTTTGAAAGGAGGTAGTCACGATAATATTGCACAAGAATACGGACTGAAGTTCCATGTCGATTGGCTAAAAGGTCAAAAAACAGGATTTTTCGTCGATCAACGAGAAAACCGTTCACTATTAGAGCGGTATTCCAATGGACGTTCCGTGCTCAACATGTTTTGTTATACCGGCGGATTCTCTTTCTATGCCATGCGTGGAAACGCTAAGCTTGTTCACTCTGTCGACAGTTCAGCCAAAGCCATTGATTTAACCAATAAAAATGTTGAGTTAAACTTCCCCGGCGATGCTAGACATGAAGCGTTTGCCGAAGATGCATTCAAATATCTAGATCGTATGGGCGACCAATACGATTTGATTATACTCGATCCTCCTGCATTTGCGAAACACAAAGATGCTTTACGCAATGCCCTACAAGGCTATCGTAAACTGAATGCCAAAGCTTTTGAAAAAATCAAACCGGGAGGTATTCTATTTACCTTCTCTTGTTCACAAGTAGTCACCAAAGACAACTTCCGGACGGCCGTATTTACAGCCGCAGCGATGTCGGGAAGAAGCGTACGTATTCTTCACCAACTCACACAACCGGCAGACCACCCTGTGAATATTTATCATCCGGAAGGAGAATACTTAAAAGGACTCGTTCTTTATGTAGAATAAACTCACAAATCAAACACTAATAAAAGTTAATAAAGCATTGTTTTTTTATTGAAAACAATGCTTTATAACATAATATACATATCTTTGCACTGTGTTTTTCATGGTATTAGATTTAAGGTTAATAAAGATTGGGTGTCTGGGATAGATACCCTTCTTTTTTTTTACACCATTAGTGTTATACTCATCGTTGAAAATATTATATTTGCATTCATTTATGTAATAACAAATAAAGAAAAACACATAACAACAACATCATGAGTATAAAAATTCGTTTGATCATCATGAACTTCCTTCAATTTTTCGTATGGGGTTCGTGGCTAATTTCTCTTGGCGGCTACATGGGTAGAGAACTCCACTTTGAAGGAGGACAGATTGGCGCCATTTTCGCAACAATGGGTATTGCATCTTTAATCATGCCGGGGATAACCGGGATTATTGCAGATAAATGGTTTAATGCCGAACGCCTTTACGGAGTCTGCCATCTCATTGGAGCAGTTTGTTTATTCTATGCCTCCACCGCAACAAGCTACCAACAAATGTATTGGGCCATGTTATTAAATTTATTAGTCTACATGCCTACCCTATCGCTCTCCAATACCGTATCTTACGATTCACTCGAACAATATAAATGTGATTTAATTAAAGATTTCCCTCCCATCCGTGTATGGGGAACCATCGGGTTTATCTGCGCCATGTGGGCAGTCGACCTCACCGGATTTAAGAATTCTAGCGCACAACTATATGTCGGAAGTATTTCTGCCATTTTACTTGGGCTATATTCATTTAGCTTACCGGCATGCCGTCCCTCAAAAAGCGAAAAGAAATCCTTACTTTCAGCTTTTGGATTAGATGCTTTAGTCTTATTCAAACAAAAGAAAATGGTGATTTTCTTCTTCTTCTCCATGCTTTTAGGAGCAGCCCTACAGATCACCAATACCTATGGCGATTTGTTCTTAAGTAGCTTTGCAAATATACCGGAGTTTGCCGACTCTTTTGGAGTAAAACATTCGGTAATTCTCCTCTCCATCTCACAAATGTCGGAAACCTTGTTCATCCTTGCCATTCCATTCTTCCTCAGACATTTTGGAATCAAGCAAGTCATGCTCATCAGTATGTTTGCATGGGTTTTCCGCTTTGGATTATTTGCCTTTGGAGATCCGGGAAGTGGCATTTGGATGCTCATTCTATCCATGATCGTCTATGGTATGGCCTTTGACTTCTTCAACATTTCGGGTTCGTTATTTGTTGAACAAGAAACCAACTCCTCTATACGTGCAAGTGCTCAAGGTTTATTCTTCATGATGACTAATGGCTTGGGAGCTATTATCGGAGGATATGCCAGCGGTACAGTAGTCGACCTCTTCTCAGTCTATTCAGATGGTCAACTCATCAGTCGTGAATGGAGTGACATTTGGCTCATTTTTGCCGTATATGCTTTAGTTATCGGAGTGTTGTTTGCATTTATCTTCAAATACAAACATAGCGCTCAAAAAGTAAATTAATAAAATGGACAAGGAAATTGAATTAGAAATTCTAAACATAACCGATAGTATGGCAGAAGCAGGCGCTTTTGCTATGCTGTTAGGTGAAAAAAACGGTGAAAGACAAATGCCTATCATCATTGGACCGGCAGAGGCTCAAGCTACATTATTAGAACTTCATGGCATACGATCTCCTCGTCCATTAACCCACGATCTGTTTGTCACCTGTCTTGAGTCGTTACAATCATCTGTAGACAAAGTACTCATTTACAAAGCAAAAGACGGAATTTTCTATTCATACCTCTATCTAAAAAAAGAGGATGAAATCATTCACATCGATTCACGCACTTCAGACGCTATCGCTTTAGCTCTTCGTTTCAACTGTCCAATATATATCTACGAATCGATATTAGAAAGCGAACTCATTCATTTCACTGAAAGCTTAACGGAAGAAAGCGAAAAAACGAACCTTGAAAAAGAAGGAGAGGAACATTCTAAGGATGAAGACTTAAGAGATAAAGACTCCTTAGAGAATGCCTTGGAGAAAGCCATTAAAGACGAAAATTACGAATTAGCGGCACAGCTCCGTGATCAAATCAAATTAAACCAGAAATAAAATGCATGTTTTTTATACCCCAGATATTTTATCGACCAATGAATTACCCGAAGAAGAAGCTCAACACTGCATCCGGGTACTCAGATTGTCTATTGGTGATCTCATCACCTTAACCGATGGGAAAGGATCTTTTTATAAAGCCGAGATAACGACATGCACCAATAAACGTTGTATCGTTTCAATCAAAGAGCGCATTTCTCAGGATCCCCTATGGAGTGGACGCCTTCATATTGCTATGGCTCCAACTAAAAACATGGATCGCAACGAATGGTTTGCCGAGAAAGCGACAGAAATAGGCCTGGATGAATTGACGTTCTTAAACAGTCGGTATTCCGAACGAAAGGTTATTAAAACAGAACGCATTGAGAAAATTCTGGTCTCGGCGATCAAGCAATCCCTAAAAGCCCGTTTGCCACAATTAAACGAGATGACCGATTTCAATTCATTTGTGACACGTGAATTTAAAGGTCAGAAGTTCATAGCGCACTGCCACGATGGTGAGAAAGTACAACTCAAAGATATCTTAGAACCAGGAGAAGAAACCCTAATACTCATTGGCCCGGAAGGTGATTTTAGCGAAGAGGAAGTAAAAACAGCATTAGATCATGGTTTCATTCCAATCAGTTTAGGGCAATCTAGATTACGCACAGAGACAGCCGCTTTGGTGGCTTGTCACACGTTCAATCTAAAGAACCAATAATTACCTAACTTAAATAATAATCCTATGTTAAAGAAAATTAGTTTTAAGTTATTAGTAATCACTTTATTAATAACAAGTATAACAAGCTGTTCAAAGAAAGCAGACTATGTTAATGCCATTCCTAGTGATACCCAAGGCTTAATCTCATTCAATTTAAAGACCTTGTTTAGCAAATCCGGTTTAAACAACAAAGACAACGAAGCCTCTAAAGAAAAAGTATTATCTGCTCTAAAAAGCGAAATGAGCGAAGCGACCTACTTACAATTAGAAAAGATCTTTAAAGATCCTAAAGCAGCAGGTCTTGATTTAAGTTCTGAAATCTATATTTTCAGCTTGCCTAAATACGATATTCCTGTTCTACTTGCCAAGACAGGCGATCAAGATAAACTTCAAAACACACTGGAAACCTTCATCAAAGAAGATCCAAGTTTGACCATTAACAAAGAATCAAACTTCAACTACATTAAACTATCAGAGAACCTCTTCGCTTATAACGAAACTACAGCTCTTTTTGTACTCAACATCAAAGGAGGGAACACCGAAGAAGTCAAGGCTCAAGTCGCTGAAATGCTTAAGTTTGATGATCAGAAGAGCATTAAACGCCAAGTTGCTTACCAAAAGATGGCCAAAAAAGAAGGTGACATTCATTTCCTAGTCAACATCAACAAAGAACTTTTCCAATCTTTGAGCCGCTATATGCCCGGATTAATGGCTTCGAATTCAATTAAAGATGCCAGTCAATTGGGATCAATCTCTTTTGAAAACGGTAAAATTGTGATCAACTCAGAATATTATACCGAAGACAAAGAAGCTCTAAAAGAGATGCAGAAGCAACTGGAAATGATCAAAACGACAAAGAACATTTTTACCAAATATTTCCCAGACTCTACACTCATGTTTATCAACACAAACATTGACGGTAGCAAACTTTGCACCTATTTAAAAGAAAACAAAGAGATCCAGAAAAACATCCCTCTCAAGGAAAATCCTGAATTAGAGAAAGCCTTCAAAACATTCTCCGGTGATTTCTCAGTAGCCTTGACCACTGTAGGGTTAGATCAAATGCCAGTGTTCTTAGGCTATGCAGAAGTTAAAGATGGACAACTATTAGCAGATCTTTACACCAAGCTAAACCAGAAGAAAGCGAACAAATACGAATCTTTCACAAAAATCGGTGAAGATAAATACCTTTACAAATCAGGTAAGATGAGCATCTTTGCAGGCGTAGAAGATCATAAGATGTATATCACCAACAGCGAATCGGCCTACCAAGAAATCTTTAAGAAAAAAGATCAATCGATAGAAGATGCTCCTTATTTCTCACAAATGAAAAACTCCATCTTCTCCATGAGCCTCAATATCAAATCGGTTTTAAACTTACCGATGGTTAAAATGCTTGTTGGATTTGGAGGCGAAGAATATCAAATGTACTACAATTTATGCTCAAAGATGAATTATATCACCATAACGAGCAATAAAACAGAGTCAGAAACCATTCTTGCTTTCGAAGATCAAAAGACTAATGCACTGAAACAAATTGTTGATTTCAGCAAAACATTCGTTGGAATGTAAAAACAGATTCATGAAACAGATCAATCTACAGCAAACACTCCCCGGAGTGTTTGCTGATCGCAACACGATACAGTCTGATGTTTGGCATCAAGACCTCACCTTTCACAAAGAGAAATACTATCTCATAGAAGCCGAATCTGGTGGTGGAAAATCGTCGCTATGCAGTTACATCTACGGCTACAGGAACGACTATCAAGGCCTCATCACCTTCGATGGACAAAACATCAAGCAGAACACCATCAAAGAGTGGATCCATCTACGCAAGACCTCCATTAGTCTGCTCTTTCAAGAACTCAGACTTTTCCCCGAGCTCACTGCCCTAGAGAATGTACTGCTCAAAAACAAGCTCACCCACTATAAGAAAAACTCAGAGATCCGTCAGCTCTTTCAGCAACTCGACATTGAAGAAAAGCTTCACGAGAAGGTAGGAAAGCTCTCGTTTGGCCAACAGCAGCGTGTAGCCTTCATACGGGCCCTCTGTCAGCCCCTCGACTTCATTCTTCTTGATGAGCCGGTCAGCCATCTGGACGACACCAACAACAAGCGCATGAGTCAGCTACTCTTAGACGAAGCCCAAGCCCAAGGATGTGGCGTCATCGTCACCTCCATCGGTAAGCCACTCGAACTGCCCTATCACGAAACCCTCAAATTGTAGCACTAATCAATCAAAGCATCATGGATCTTTTAGTTTGGAAACTTCTCCGTCAACACATTAGCATCTCCCAGATCGTCGGCTTCTTTTTTGCCAATCTTGTCGGGATGTTGATCGTCCTACTCAGCATACAATTTTACCAAGACATCATACCGGTATTCACCCAAGGCGACAGCTTCATGAAAAAAGACTACCTCATCGTCACCAAAAAAGTGAGTGCATTGAGTAGTCTAACCGGACAGAGCAACCTCTTCGATCAAGACGAGATCGACAACCTCCAATCGCAGAAGTTCACCAAATCCGTCGGATCGTTCACCCCGTCACAATTCAACGTCTCGGCAGGACTCGGCATGCAAGGACAAGGCATGCATCTCTCGACCGAAATGTTTTTCGAGTCCGTACCCGATGCCTTCATCGACATTAAGCTCGATCAATGGCATTTCAACCCCGACACCCACACCATACCTATTATCATCCCGCGCAACTACCTCAACCTATACAACTTCGGTTTTGCCCAAAGCAGAGGATTACCCAAACTATCAGAAGGACTGATGAGCCTCATCCAAATGGATGTCATGCTCAGCGGCAACCAAAAATCAGAACGCTACAAAGGCCAGATCGTCGGTTTCTCCAACCGTCTCAACACCATTCTCGTTCCCCAATCGTTTATGGAATGGGCCAACCAAGCCTTTTCACCCGACAAAACTCCCACACCGGCCAGACTCATCGTTGAAGTGAAGAACCCCAGTGATGCAGCTATTGTCGACTACTTCAAACAAAAAGGCTATAACACCGAAGATGGAAAGCTAGATGCCGGTAAGACCACCTATTTCCTCCGTTTTGTGATCGGTATCGTATTAGGGGTAGGCGTGCTCATCAGCTTACTCTCCTTCTACATTTTGATTCTGAGCATCTTCTTGTTGCTCCAGAAGAATACCACCAAGCTAGAGAACCTATTACTCCTAGGATATAGTCCGTTTAAGATCTCCCTACCCTATCAACTTTTAGCCTCAGGGCTAAACGTGCTGATCTTGGGATTATCGTTGGGACTAGTGACGTTGATCAGAGGGTATTATTTAGCCCCGCTGAAAGGCATCTTCCCTCAGCTCAATCAAAGTTCGATGATCTGGACCATCGTGATCGGTTCATTCCTCTCGATCGCCATGATTGCAGTCAACAGCTTTATCATTAGAAAGAAAATCATCGTACGATAAGAGGGAATGAACTATTATAAATCGACTTCTGTCAGGACATTCACCCCGTAAGCTCTATCTTCCGATACCCACCAAGTGGTATCTCCATTGCCACACCGAATGGCGTAACGAGCATCGTACCGTAAAAGTTCCGAAGCATCTGGAAGCCAAAAGCCTAAACGATAAGTACCGGATTTGAAATCAAGAGGAAGTGCAATATTAGCAAAAACAGTATGTAGCAATGGAATGTATGTTTCATCACCCGGCCGATGGGGCTGCCAATCAATCGATTCCGTTGTAGTGGGATACTCCGTAACCTTCCCACCTTTATCGATAAGGACGAAGCAAACTGGGTGATTACCCATCACTGTTGCAAAACCACGATTAATCAAAGTCAGCTCTAGATGAGAGCTCCGCCCG
This sequence comes from Bacteroides sp. QWL-09, assembly GCF_058683585.1. NCBI lineage: Bacteria > Pseudomonadati > Bacteroidota > Bacteroidia > Bacteroidales > Bacteroidaceae > Bacteroides > Bacteroides sp. QWL-09. The sequence goes on from NZ_CM178748.1 coordinate 1,961,272, forward strand.
ATGGTCCACTTAGCAGGCATCTTGAGTTGTTGCAATTCAAGACGATAACCTAAGTGATCGCGGATATAATCGAACACACTACGTTCAACCACTTTACCCTCTTTCGTCTTAAAATAGTGATCGGATACCGGCATGTGGTATGCACATAATGAATCGGTTGTAATTAGGCTCTTTTTCCAGACCATCATGGAGTAATTTGGTGCATGAGCATTATCGAACTTACGATTAGGGTGCTGCTCTTTATAATTGTGGATCACACTCAATGAAGTATAGTGTTGCAAAAAGAGTCGGCGAGCAGTAGCCATACCATCAATAATCCAACCGGCCGACGGACTATCAGGATCAGCTCCCACACTCCAGAACCCCCACGGCAACTCACCGTCGACTATTAGAGAGGGTGATTCTGTCACGATTTGCCGGAAATTGTCCGTCCCTTCATGCATTTCGCCATCCCAACGATCCGGTTTAATAACAATAAAATCATCATGAAAAGACAAACGCCGATACCCTTCCGGCTGATCTTTCAACAATTTTTTAAATTCTGGCAACCGCACTTGAACCTGCTTCTCGATAGGGACAACAGCAAGTAACTTCTCCAAAATAGCTCGTTTCGCCTCATCAGAGTTTTCCAGCCCATGAATAGAACTATGCCACTCTCCCCAAGCACCAATCACACCCGCTTGTACCACTAAGATGAGTGGTTTATTCTTCTCTAAAAACGGCTTTAGCTGATCGATATGGGTCAATGCCTGGCCCAATGTCGGCCCCATAGGCGAACGCCCCATGAAGTCTTTCTCGTAAGCAAACCGAAGGATCGCTTTTAAACCCAATTGGCGCAGCCTATCGAAGTAGCTCTGCATGATTTGAAAATCAACCGAAGTGAGTGGCTTGTCAACCAGATAAGTCAGATACATATAACTCTGAGCCAACGATACACTATCTGTTGCATATTTAATAGCCAACGAGTCTAGCACTGCCGTGGGAGACTCAATATGGTCAGCAACATCGACAGCAGCTTCCAACCGAAATCCTCGTTCAGGGTTAAAGAGTCCTTCGGTTCCTCCATCATCATCGACTGCCAAACCGCGAAAGTTAATCACCTGTCGCTGATCTGCACAGCCGATAATGCATAGAGTACTCATCATCGCTATGCTAAAAGCTAAAACTCTCTTTCTTAAACGTAACTCCGATCTATTTCTATTCATAATCTACTTATTCTTTATCCCCTAAGCCCAGCTCTTTCATCTGAGCATCGTATTGCTTCTCTTCCCGGCACATGGGTTTATACCAATTGTAGTAAAGGAAAGCCGACGTTAATGTAAGCAAAACAATAGAAATAGCCAATCCCAAATAGCCACGGGTCACCAAGTACATCGGGATAATCGTTAAAGAGCATTGCCAAAGTATCCCCACCATTACATTCACCATATCGCGTTTGAAATGTCCGTTCTGTTCCAATTGCGGGTGACGTTCGATAACTTTATCGGCTATTGGCTTCCAAAATCCCCACGGACGTACTCGAATGTAGAAGTTCATCAATGTTTCATCATCGGTAGGAGGTGCGGAATAAGTTCCTATAATACATCCCACCAAAGAGACTAGAAACAGCACGGGGAAGAAATAAAGCATCCAAGCATCAGGCACAGTAAATTTCATAATAATAGCGGCCACGACACCTACAGTCATGCCCCAAAAATATCCTTCGCCATTGAAACGCCACCAATGCCATTTCAAAACATTCGCTGCTATATAACCACCAAAGAGTGCACCGACAATCCACTGAAAGATCTCATTAATATCTTTGAGAAAGAACCCCATTACGGTGCTGATGAGTACGACTAAAACAGAGATAAAGTAACTGGCTCTGATCTGACGTTTAACCGGCGCTTTCGGGTTGATGTATTTCAAATAGATATCGTTCACCACATAAGCTGGTGCCGCATTGACCGTCGAAGCAAAAGTCGACATGAAGGCAGACAACAAGCCAGCTAGTAGCAATCCGGCTAAGCCAACAGGGACATAACGGGTGATTAAATAGGGAAGAATTGTCTCAAAATCGGAGTTTGAAGCTGCCATTAGGTTTAATCCTTGCTCTTCTTTAAAAAAGTAGATAGCCAATAACGCAAAACCCATAATCATCAGATATCTGGGAATCAACAAGATGACAGAAACCGACCCACTCATCAAAGCTGCTTCTTTAGGTGTCTTGCATGACAAGATCTTTTGCATATCATAGTTAGGTGCCGGACCAGCCATACTCATAAATATCCCTTTGAATAGAGCCATCATGACAAAAAGGCCAATCAAACTGTAGGGTTCATTAGCCATTCGCTCGGTTAGCAAACTCAACCGTGAACTCCAATCGACATCGAGTGTCCAACCAAAGAAAGGAGAATCCCATCCGGCAGGTACAAACTGCTGAATCATATCCGGAGCGACGAGTTGCATGCCAATTATGGCAATGACCACCCCGGCCACTGTCATGATGCAAAACTGAACCACATCGGTCCATACAATGCTTAACATGCCTCCCAACATCACATAGAATGTAGCGATGGCGGTAAAAAATATACCATAAAAATGAGGCACATACTGTGCTGGAATATCAAAAGGTACATAAGCAGAAACAACATCCCAAGGAAAGAATATTTCCATAAACTTACCGATGCCGATAAAGCCATAACTCAAGAAGCCAAGTACGCTCAATAAAGCAAACACCACCACAATGGTGTGACTTAAAGTTGCCCCACGACCTCGACCGAAACGCGTCTTTATCCATTCAGCGCCAGTCAAAACGTTGCTCCGACGTAGCCAGATGGAAAGATAAATCATCAAGAAAATTTGATTGAAGACCGGCCACATCCAAGGAATCCATAGACTTTTAAATCCATAAGCAAAAGCCCAATAAACCATCAGCATGGTACCGGTTATATCGAACATGCCCGATGCATTGCTCAGCCCAAGCATATAAAAAGGTAAAGATTTGCCGCCAAGAAAATAAGAATCCATGTTCTTAGCCGCTCGTTTTTTCAGTACTAACCCAATGATCACAATCACCATCAAGTAGGCACAGATAATCATTATATCAATAATGTGTAATTTCATGATGTATTTATTTTTCAGTTAATGTAACACTTACCGGGTAGTGATCGGATACCCCTTCTACAGGATACACCGCTGCATGGGTGCAATGCGGCATAAGCCTAGGAGATAATAAAATATAATCCAAACGTTCACGACGTAAAGGTAAGCGTTTATCATCAGTTCTCCAACCATAAAGAAAAGCTGACGGAAAACTCATTCGGGCAGATGCCGGATGAACCAATCGACCGATTGTATCATCCAAGCCAACCGATAGAAAAGCGGAAAGAACCGAGAAATCATAATAACCGTCTCGTAGATTCCGATAAACGGGCTGATTGGCATCCCAATGCCGCATCTGTATCAACAAAGAATCATGAGTGGCTAATTCATCAGCATCAAAAGGCGAATGAGCATTTAGATCACCGGCTATCAGGTAGGTTGTCAGCTTTTTCTCCCGAATATAATCCATAACCCGATGGGCCTCTTTCAAACGATAGTTCCATTCAAACGGACTAAAATGAGCTGCAATAACATCAATACCATAAGTATGTACGTGCATCATACCATGCCAAAAGCCATCGAGCAAACGCGACACAACCTTAATAGGTTTTTTTGAGAGCACTCCTACGGGGTAACCCTCCTCTTTGGCTATAGCACTAAATGAATATTGACAAGATTCTCCCAAATGTCTCAAGTCGTCTGCCTTAAAACCAACCAATTCCGTCAACACCACAACATCTGCTTGTTGATCTTGTATCCAATCCACAAAACGTTGGCGTCTTAACGAATCTTTTTCAAAACCGTTCCATATATTATATGAAATCACTTTTATCGACTGACTTTGCCCCCAACTAGTTAAAGCAATTAGGGCAAACAAACTTAAAACACTATATCTTAATAATCTATTCATCGCCTTTTAACTGGTTATTACGATCGATCAACTCATTAATCCGAGCGACCGATTCGAACGAACGTAACCCATCGGCAGGAGAATGTAAACAGTAGTCAACCAATTTATCGACAGTCGACGTAGCCACATGCAAACGTGTATCGCTCGAAGCATAATAGATATAAACGGTTCCATCCTCATCGGCTATCCAACCGTTTGAGAACAGCACATTCGATACATCACCTACCCGCTCCTCATTTTGAGGAGCCAAGAAATATCCGGCAGGTTCGGCTATCAACCGCCAAGGTTCATCAAGTGAAGTCATGTAAAGGTAAAGCACATAGCGCAATCCGGCTGCACAGCCACGCACTCCATGTGCCAAATGCAACCACCCTTGAGAGGTTTTAATAGGATGAGGGCCTTCACCGTTCTTCTGTTCCTTAATCGTATGATAATACCGTTGATTGATGATTTTTTCCTGTTTAATCACTGCACAAGTGATGTCATCGACGAATGCCCAACCAATACCTCCTCCGGTTCCGGCATTAATAAATCCATCTTGTGGACGAGTGTAAAACGCATATTTACCCTCTACAAATTCCGGATGAAGCACCACATTACGCTGCTGACTTTCGGAAATCAAATCGGGCAAACGCTCCCAATTCAACAAATCTTTTGTGCGCACAAGCCCAGCTTCGGCTACAGCCGACGACAAATCACCGGGTAAAGCCGTATCGTCATGCCGTTCACTACAAAAAACGCCGTAAATCCATCCGTCCTCATGCTCAGTCAACCGCATATCATACACATTAGTCTCTGCCAAATCAATGTCTGGCAAAACAACCGGACGTTCCCAGAATCGAAAATTATCGACCCCGTTCGAACTCTCGGCAATCGCAAAAAACGATTTCCGATCGACTCCTTCGACACGCGCCATTAATAAATACTTACCTTGCCATTTTAAGGCGGCACTATTCATCACGGCATTCATGCCGATACGTTCCAATAAAAAAGGATTCGTTTGGAAATTCAAATCATACCGCCATTCCAACGGTACATGCTGTGCGGTCAATATAGGATTTTGATACCTCGTTACAATACCGTTTTGATTTTCGGTCAATGCTTCATTAACCTCGGCCAATAAGGCTTCATGCTGACAACGTAACGTCTCGAGCCTATATTGAAAACTCTTCTTCATACACTTAAAAATTATTCTTTTATACCAATTTGTTGATTTACTCTGTTTGTTGATAATTAAACATACCCCACTCTGTCATTATAATGTTTCAGGGTATAATTTAAGACGAATAGCCCGATGGAAAACGGCCGAACTCAATTCCAACTCATACACCACTTTATTAGTCGATGGATTAATTTCAATGACATGTGCTCCATAACTGCCGTTACTCAGCTTATTCTGCATCGCCGAACTAAACAAGACGTTCTTGGTTAACGGAAGATACTGTACCGACGAACGAGCTGGTCCGTAACAATCGGGACGATCCTTGCCATACTGCCAAACCTGACGAACGGTTCGGTTCTTTTCATCGACCTCATACTCCACTGCACGGCTATATTGGTTATTATCCGAAAGTGGACGCGATATAAAGTTTCTAAAAAAGCCATTGTCAAATGCTATAATATGCCCATTGGGTAAAAAAGCGGGTGCATGTACCCCCCAAGGCCAATCAAAATCATCTGTACTCTTATCGCCATTGATCACATCTTCATCGGTTATTGGATTTCCATTTTTATCCAATGGTTTCAATAAGTACGGTTTATACTGTTCACGCCACATCTTGTGCGGAGCAATAATCCAAGCCAAACCACCTTTCTTATTAAACTTAAAGATACCTTGATACCGTGCAGTAGCTAGGTAATCATCCCCCCAATCCACAATAGCATTATTGTGCGCCCAATTTGCATTCGATTGGCCGAAATACATGCCGGGTAATGTTCCCACGTTATCATTACGTGCAGAATCGAGTGTATTCACTAAATCCCACTCATGCACTAAACTGTTGGTTTCAGGATTAAACTCAATAATATGGTCATTAATACGCGGCGTGATTCCATCCATGCACTTGGCATCTGTTTTAATAACCGTTGCCAGAAAATTGCCATTCTTTGCCTGCATCACCTCATGATGATACTGATACCCCAATGCCGTTAAGTTCCATTTCTTAACCGTATTGCCAAACACATCAAGTTCTAAAAGATCATTACGATTCGCATTACCTGCTAGATAATGCCCATTTTGCAGACGAGTCACCCCACCTTGCATAGCCGAATGAGCCAAGTCCGATTGTTCCAAGATAAGTATCCAACGTACCTCTCCATCCGCATCGACGATATAAGGCACCGACGTATCGTCATCACCCACTCCCGGAGAGTTAATCAAATTCATTCCAGGTTCCATCAAGTTAGGTTGACAAGTCACCACACGTAAACTCTGAAAAGCCCGGGTTTCAAACCCCTCTGTCTGAATGGTTACAGTAGCCCGTCCCCGTTCATGTTCGCCATTTTTATCATAATAAATCAAATCCACTTGATTATTATAGTTCGGATAAAGACCTAATACAGCCAACGATTGCCGTTCGGTGTACCCATTAAACAGATGCTCCACATTAGGTTCACGGGCCTCTTTCTTGCTATGAACCACCACCTTCATACGTCCTTGGGTAGGCAAAGCCACCTGAATAGTAGCAGCCAAAGGGTTTAATCTAGAAGGATTGACCTCTATGTTTCCGATAAATTTCTCGAAACGAGTACCAAGTGTAGGAATAATAAGCGATTGCTGATTCTTAAATAAAACCGTTGTTCTCCAGTTTTCGACATCCTGGCTCACCTTTTCGATAACCGATTCCGGTATATCCACCGTCTGACTTTCAAAATAGAATTTCCAAGTATCTGCATTTAAATCAACATGTTTCAGTAACACATGATTATCAATCAAACTTTTGATAGAGATCACTTCTCCGCTATCTGTCCACCCCTCTTGATCGCCACTACAGGCTGTCAAAAAAAGGATTAAGCCTAAAATCCAATAACTATATTTCTTCATATTCAGTGCTCTTAATGCTTAGAATTATAAACATCACAGACTACCATCGTTGGGTGCAAATCTATTCACCGATCAACAGTAATCTGTGATGCACATTTTCCTTTTTTTCAGATGATCAAGAACCATCCTAGAAAGGAGAATCAAACCTCTTTTATCTCCAATCAGCCTTCTGATCCAAATTTAAATTGGCATCGACCTCACTTTGTGGTATGGGGAAGTAGAGATATTTCTTCTGGAAGTTTTGGAAATTCTGAGTATCCTCCACACCCACAAATGTCTTATTCCCGGTACCATCTACTTTATATATATTTGTGTCTGTCTTGCGCGTATGCATCATCGTTTTCAATTCATCGGCACTATACCAGCGTACTAAATCATCCCAACGCACATTTTCACCCGCAAATTCTAATAATTTCTGGTTACGAAGCTCATCCATAATTGCCGCCTTGTCCGTCAACTGTTTTTCAGGTAAACCTGCACGAACACGAACACGATTGATATCAGCCATCGCCGATTTCATATCTCCCATTTGTAGGGCTGCTTCAGCATGTAAGAAAAGCACCTCGGCAAAGCGCATGATGCGATAGTTATTGATACGTCCCGAATTATTAGAATACATGGTACAACCGGTTGCGTTATACCAAGGTGTGAGTTTCTTCATCAAGAAACGTCCCGCTTTTCCTTCAATGGTAGGATAACTCGGCTCACCCTTGCTCCACTTCTTATCATTATCGACCGTCCAACCAAAAATTTCATCGAACGTAAACCCATCAAAGAACGTGTCATCAGGTTTCACATCATTGTAATCCGAATATTTAAAGAAAGCCGTGGCATACAACCGTTTATCCCATTTGCTATCGGCTCCATTCGGACGAGGTTCGGCCACAAATTGTTTAATTAAGTAAGGCGAAGGTTGCATCTTATACCAACCGCCACCGGCATTCAGTCCGTGAGCACCAGGACCCTTCAATGACGGACCGAAATAATGTCCGATCACACTCCCCATAAATGCATTATTACCAGTACTGCTTCCCCAAGCATCACCAGAGTTCCCCAAAGCCTCGAAATTAATCTCCCAGATAGACTCTTGATTAAACTCCTTGTTGTCACGGAAGTTGTCTTCATAATTAGGCATCAAGTCATACCCATATCCTGTCATGATTGATTTCAATTCTTTTTCTGCAGCCTCATAATCGCCTTTCCAAAGATACGCCTTCCCTAACATCGCAATCGCTACCCCTTGAGTGACCCGACCAGCCTCATCAGCAGGACGAGTTTTAGGCAAACGCGCCTTAGCCTCTTTCAAATCTGCAATAGCCTGATCCAAAACAGCCTCGGGAGTCGATAATTCATGAGCAACCGGATCCGCACTCTGCGGTAATGTACGAATCACCCCTTCGTTAAAATCAGTACGCACCCGAAAATATTCAAATCCACGTAAGAAATAAGCCTCTCCAAGCATCTGTGACAGCGTAGTCTGATCCATGCTTGTCACGTTTGGTGCATTATAAAGAAACTCGTTGGCCAATTGAATACCACTATATAAATATCCCCAACACCCGTTGCTCGAGTTTGGCGTATTGGTAAACGATAGAGTTTCCCAGATACTCGGTTCTTCACCACGCGTAGGGTACATATCATCTGCACGCATCTGATAATGCAAAATTCCTTCGTAGCCCCCATAATAGCCCCAACTCATACGACGGATGGGGTTATAAACAGCCGACAAGCCCTTACTAACATTCTTCTCATTCACCCAATAGGTACTTGGCGTCTCTTTATTCGGGTTCACCTCATTCAAGAAACTTTCACTGCATGACGTGAAAAACAACGGAGCCGTGGCCAATGCCATCATATATTTTTTAAAATCGCTCTTCATATCTTAAATCATTTTAGTCATTAGAAATTAACTTGCACCCCAAAAGAAATGGTACGCGCCATCGGATAACGGCCATCATCACAACCACGTGTCATCACGCCCTCGCCACCGGAAGTACCGGCGCCGTCACTATTGTTTATCCCCAAATCCGGTGTATATCCTTTATAACTTGTTATCGTAAACAGATTCTCCATAGCAGTATAGAAACGTACATGATTCATGCACGCCTTCATCGTCCAAGACTTTGGTAGTGTATACCCTAATTCGAATGTTTTCAAGCGGAAGAAAGAACCATTCTCCAACCAACGATCTGTATATCCCCAGTTCGTACCATTCTTATCATTTCCAGCCACATAACGTGGGATACTAGTATTCTTATTATTTTCAGTCCAACTATTCAAGCGTTCGGTATATTGATTACCGGTCGATTCATTATACACCGTACTATAATACATCGCATTGTAAATCTTATTGCCAAAGTTACCATCGAAGAACACATTCATATCCAAGTTCTTCCATTCTATTCCCAGAATCAAGCCCAAAGTCATTTTAGGGAATGCACTGCCACAATCCTGACGGTCCAAATTGTCAATTTTGCCGTCCCCATTATAGTCTACATACTTCAAGTCGCCAGCCTCTGCATTAGGTTGAATCATCTTACCCTCCTTATTCACATACGCTTGCACCTCTTCCTTACTTTGAAAAACCCCATCCGACTTAATCAAATTAAAGAATCCGATCGGTTTTCCGACCATAGCATACGTAATGGCCCCTTTATTATGCGGATTAAACCCGGTCCACTCTTTCCGGGAACCATTCACCTTAGTCAACTCGTTCTTGATAAAAGTCGCATTCACGCCCACACGATAAATTAAATCACCAATCATGTTACGGTGATTCAAGGCGAGCTCAAGTCCCTTATTTTCCACTGTACCGGCATTCATAGTAGGCGATCCACCCAATCCGAAACTACCCGGTTGTGGCATAGAGAGTAGCATATCTTCCGTCTTCTGAATAAAATAATCAACACTCCATGTGAACTTATTATTCAAGAAACCCAAATCCAAACCAAAGTTAGTCGTCTTTGTTTTTTCCCAAGTCACATTAGCAGGCGATACCCAAGCACTACCGGTAGTAGCACCTTCCCATAATAAACCTCCCTGCACATTATTCAATCCGGTAGTCACCGTGGACTGAGTCGCATAATTACCAATGCCATTCAAGTTACCCAGAACACCATAACTAGCTCTTACCTTTAGCTCATTCACGGTTTTTCTTAAAGGCTCGAAGAATTTTTCATTCATCACATTCCAACCGATAGAAACCGATGAGAAGTTACCCCAACGATGACCTTCGGCAAACTTAGACGATCCATCGCGGCGGATAGAAGCCGACAACATATACCGATTATCATAGCTATACATCACACGTCCAAACATAGATACTAATGTGTTGGCCCACGCATCACCACTATTCGTTGAAGTCGAAACTGAACCGGCATCAATCACATCAAGTCCACCCGGCAAGCCCAAACGAGCTGCACCAAACCCACGAGCATTATTACGCTGAGCAGAATACCCGGCCAAGGCCGATACCGTATGCCGTCCGAACGTATTATCATAATTCACGGTATTTTCAATCATCCACTCATCTTGCCAAGAAGTCCCCTCACTCAATCTGTAATCCGGACTCTGCGACGTGGTACTAAATTCATAAGGCACATGATAATCATAATTACGATGTGTATACTTATTCACACCGACATTCAGTTTATACTTCAATCCTTTTAAGAAAAGATCCACTTCAGCATAACCATTAATCGTCAAATCGACCCCATGTTTCTGAAGGTCATAAGCCTCAGCCCAACCCACCGGGTTATCTCCTCTGGTCCATGTCGGTGCCTTTCCCCAATCTCCATTTTCATCGTAAGCCTTCCACTGAGGTACTGCAGTCAATGCAGCCGTATATGAAGCATCCTCATACTTCTTATTCCAAAGTCTAATTAAAATAGTAGACCCCATACGTAGATGATTATCGAACAACGAGAACGTATTCTTCGCCCGAATATTCCAAGCCTCATAACCAGTCGTTTTTACAATACCCTCTTGATTCAAATAACTACCTGAGATATTATAAGTCGAAGTCTTATTGCCTCCCGACACATTTAATCCCACTTTCGATACCATAGCCGTACGGTACAACTCCTTCTGCCAATCGGTACCGGCACCACCGTTCCAACTCAACAATTCGGTGTTATCACTATAACCGGTTGCTTTTGAAAAATCGCGCAACTGGTTACCGTCCATCACATCAATATACTTAGCCACACTCTGAATACCAGTATAAGCATTCACCTCTACTCGAGTAGGCGTCTCTTTCTTTCCCCCTTTAGTGGTAATCAACACGACCCCATTAGCTGCACGAGAACCGTAAATAGCAGCCGATGAAGCATCTTTCAACACTTCGATTGACTGAATATCGGAAGGATCGACCATATTAATATCCCCATACACCCCATCAATCACATAAAGCGGTGTTGTAGAACTCAATGAACTGATTCCTCGAATATTAATATTCATCCCCTCACCGGGTTGTCCACTCGGTGCACTCACTGTAACACCTGCTATACGCCCTTGCAGAGCAGCCGAAGCATTGCGTGCTACATTAACCGGCATATCCTTTCCAGACAAAGAAGCTACCGCTCCGGTTAGATTACTCTTTTTCACTGTACCATAACCGATGACAACCACCTCATCAAGTTGTTCTCCTTCAGCCATCTTGATATTAATCACCGTCTGTCCGGCCACTTTCACCGCTTGCTTCTGAAAGCCAATATAAGAAAACTCCAGTGTTTGTCCCTCTTTCACAGTAATCGTATAGTTACCTTCCAAATCGGTTATTGTTCCGACTGTAGAATGGGCAACAGACACTGTTGCGCCGACCAACGGATTATCATCCATATCCGTTACCACACCTTTAATCGTCATACCATGTTGTGCATACGTCAGCAGAGTGAACCAACACAACATGAAAATAAGCATGCTTTTTTTCATACAAAGAATTAATTAAATATATTAGATCAACAAAATAGTCTATAATCACCTCCTACAACAGTTTGGTCAGGACATACGATAAGCTGTACCAATCCGATTGGCACACTCCCAAAGAGCCTAAACCTCTTGTTATTAGGCTAAAAGAAATATTAAATTATAAGACAGTACCGATATAAGTGGTTACACTTCGAGCAGGTAGCACCACCACATAGCCGTTATCCACTGCTTGAACCGGATCAACAGCAAACCACCGATGCGTACTATCAGTCAGATATCCTTGAAGTGATCCATTGACTTGAGCTGCATCAAGCCGCAACGTAATAGTTACCTCCACATCAGCAGGATTAATGGCAACAACCGTATAATCGACTCCTTTCTTATACGCCGATACCATATACCCATTATCCGGATTATACTCAGCAGAGATACGTTTACTATCCAACGGAATATAACGAGAGAAATTCCCAAATACTTCACATCGCTTGCTCACCTCATAAGTCGTCCGATTTTTATCAATATGCACCAATCCCTCTGTAGTGTAATTGTCGGGTAAAGCACCAGCCCACCAGACAATAGCACTCGTATTGGCCTCACACAAATAACGGTGAAAAAGTTTCGCCCAACGCAAACCATCCGTCATCGTAGGATTGTAACTTGTACTAGGATCACTAATTTCGGTCAGCCATACCGGAATACCCTTTGATTCAGCTTTATCGAACGGTTTAATGCCCGGGTCCTTTTGTGTCACCGGATCGATATAGCCGTGACCGGCCGCTATCACCGGATAGTCCGTAATCCTCGGATTCAAATTAATGATATCACGCACATAGTTTTCACTCCCCATAACAAAACCGAGAATCCCCGTCCACTGTGCATTTTCGCCAAATATAATTCGCGTATCAGGGTTTGTCTGTTGAAGTTTCGGTCCCAAGTTATTTACGATAAACGGCCCAAGAGTTGTTGCCCCAGGCAACCACAAACAAGAATTCCAATCGGCAGCATATTCCGGTTCATTAGCCGGAGAAATGGCATATACCGGTAACCCCACTCGATTAAATGCCGTACAAAAATTGGCTAGATAATTGGCATACTCTTGATAAGAAGAGCGTTTCAAATATCCTTTAGAGGTACTTCCGTTACTTTTCATCGAAGCCGGCGGTGTCCATGTAGAAAACATCAACTTATCCACTCCATACTCCTGCTTAGCTTTTCGAGTCAGCCACAACTGCCCGTTGCGTTCAGCCTTAGCCTCAGCAACTTCATTACCATCAGTAGAAAAGTCAATATCGAAGAACGGATCATCCAGAGATAAATCGACATTCTCGTTCAAATTAAATGTCGTCGCATCATAATGTGGAAAAACCTCCCCACGCAAGATACTCAAACGAAGACCATCCTGACCGAAAAACAGATCCGTTATCTCATTACGCTTACGATGCGCATATAGATAGTCGGCCCATCCTGCTTGTGCAATGCCAAACCCATCGATCTTTTGTTCCTCCATAGCCCAATGCAAAACAACAGCATTTGAAGCGCCGGAACGAGTCATTAAAACAGAATTAGAATTAGAATCGTCTAGTACAGACTGACTTTCTTCATTAGTGCATGAAAAGAAAAAAACAGTCAAAACCGTCATGAATAGAAAAAAAGAACGGCGTGTAGTCATAGTTTCAAATCATTTAAAGGTGTTTTTACTGGTTGCAAAGTTAAGAGATATCCTTCTCCATATTATCTCCAATTCAATCAATATACTATCCAATTCAATCAAATATAAACGAATAATCAGACCAGTTCACCATTAAAAATAAAATTCTAAATAAACAAATAAAGAACAAAAGACCAACAGATTACATACAAAAGAACAAAAAGGAGATTACGATAGAGCTATATACAGCGTCCGTCTGATCAAATAAGTCACAAACAGCCTGATAATCAATCTTTCAAAGATAAATATTGGGAAAGACTATTCAATTCAATCACTCATCATACACTTCACGGCCGTTTTTTACATCCGTCACATATTTTACAGATACAACATCCTCATTTAAGAAGACTTCCGAACAGTATCTAGATGTAACGGATCAGTTTCTTCTTCCTGTTTTTTTGATATTCCACCAGCGTCATGCCGGTACGTTTCTTGAAAATTTTATAAAGATAAGGTGCACTAAAGCCATACTGTTCGGATAAATACTCAATAGTCACCCTCCTATCGGTTTCATGTAGTTCACGCAGCACCGCATTCCAACGAAACTCGAGTAAGTAACCGGAAAAATTCATGCCGGTATGATTCTTCACATATCTAAAGAACGTTGCAGAACTCATCCCCATATACGAAGCAATGTCATTCACACTGATAGAACGATCAATATTCTCTTTTAAAAATTTATGCATCTTCCTCATCGCCCCATCATCTGCCGGATTCAGTACATCACTCGCCAACCGACGATAATTCTCGTCTAAAGAGAGCTCGTACAGCAACATCAGAAATTTAGTCTCTAAATAAAAGTCATCCACCTCGACAGTCAACGTGCGCAAGAATGGCAACACCCGCTTAATGGTTTCATTAGAAAAAACCACTCCTAAAGCAGCAGTATGAAACATCCGTTCGATAGAAGCAAAATGGGGACGTTCAAAGAGTGAGGAAAAGCCGGAAGGAGAAAACTGGATTGTAATTTCATGAATTTTTTGCGATTGGCAATTGCCATCTTTCCAAGCATGAGGAAGTGTTGAATTACAAATCAGAACCAAATCTTTATCAGCAATCGCCTCAACAGAGTCGCCTACAATACGTGTAGCTTGATCTGCATTCTCCACAAAATTAAGTTCATAGACATCGTGGAAATGAATTGGAAAAGTAAAAGATTGCTTATTACGCTCAAATATGGCGATACTACTTTTCTCTTTCAAAGGCGATTTTTCATTAAACACTTCCTGGTTCATAATAGTTTTTTTACAGTATTACGTGGTTACTTCGGTCTATTTTAATCCACCAGTCGATCGACAGTCCGTTGCCCTCTTCTTTTAAAGGATTTACCTTATTATATTAAGACAACGATTAAAAGAAAAAACACATTCCAATTATTCAACCCTTTTTGTCCTACTTTCATAGGATCGATCTTTTAGTGAAATTCAAAGATACAATAATTATAGAAACCAAGCAATAGAATAAGTCATCTACTAGTAGATAACTTATTCAGAAACAGAAAGACTAAAGACTGTTTAGGAAAAGGAACTAACAGAGTTAAAAACAGCACCGCATCTCAGCGTCATAACGACCGTACTCCAGCGCCACAACAACCGCACTCCAACGTCACAACCACCGTACTCCAGCGTCGCAACGACCGTACCTCACGAGCGCAACGACCGTATCTCTTTTTTACAAGAAACTTATCTCTGTCAGTTAACCATTTTAGTTGACCGTTTTTTGCCTTATTCACCATGTCGGTTGACTCTGATTAAACTTACTTTTAATTCAGGTTGACTCTTTCTTTTTTTATTGATAAGATGAGTTGACCCTAGTTAAACTTATTAATAAATCACGTTGACTACTTTTCTTTTTATTGATAAGATGAGTTGACTACACTGATATCAAATAATAAAAAGTCAAGTAAATCATTTATTTAGCAGTTGCGCTTTTCTGCTCAGATAATATTAAGAAGTCATGCAAAGTTATTCTATTTTTTATGCATACTTCCTTTTAATGGCAATTTCTCTATAACTAGTCCATTTCTTCTTTAATTCCCCTGTGCATTGAGCAGCTTGTTTAGGCGTCATGCCTTCTAAGCTCCAATGTGGGCGTTCGTTGTTATAGAATTCTATGGCCAAATGCAAAGCTTTTTTCAAATCATTTATGGTATAAAACTCCATTCCTTTAAGCAGTTCATTCTTTATGGTATTATTTATGCGTTCGGCCACAGCGTTATCTTTGGGATTACCACTTTCAGTCATACTTATAACTATACCGTGTGTCTTTAACAGGTTGGTATAAACATAACTTGCATATTGTACCCCACGATCCGAATGATGAACAAGATGATCAAATCCTTTTTTGCTATAATGCTTTAGAGCCATTTTTAAAGCTTCTAACGTATATTTAGTCTCTAAAGTTTTCCCAACACTATATCCGATGATTTCTTTGCTGTAATAGTCAGTAACCAAAGATAGATAGCAGAAGGTATATTCACCTTGCTCATTTATCCACAGAGGCAGATAGGTTATATCGCTAACCATGAGCTGGCAAGCAGCATCCGGTATGAAGTCTTTGATAAGATTGGGATAAATCGGGAAATGATGCCTAGAGTCTGTGGTAAGAACGCGACGCTTACGCTTGCGGACTTTCAAACCATAGCGTTCTATAATATCATAGAAGCGATTATAGCCCACGCTGTTCTTTTCTCCAAACCTCGTACGATACATCAACCAAAGTTTGCTGCCTCCAATTCCAGGATCTTTGACTCGAATTTCTTTGATAAACTCAACGACAAAGGCTTCTCGAGCAAGAGTAGAGAGTAGCGTATTCTCATGCTTGTAATAGGCTTGCTTGGTTACACCAAGTAGGCGACACATGGGAAGAATACGATAACGCTTTTCATCCCGTGTGTGAAGTCTATAGGCTACTTGGTGCCAGCTTTTTTTAAGTCAAGACCATAAACGTCTTTGCCCAATTCAACCATCTCTGCATAGAAATCACCACGTAGACGCTCTTGAGCGAGTTCCTTCTTTAGTTTGGTGATCTCTGATAAGAGTCGTTTGTAATCTTCTGGGATTACAGATTTGCCTTCTTTTTTCATCATTTCGGCGATTTGAGGGTTGTCTGACTCAAAGATACTTAAAGCTCGATAAATCGACGTACGACTGCACTCCATTTTTTGCATAATCTCAGAAATTAACAGACCATCAACCATACGAAGGCGATAAATCTCAGGAATCTTTGGGGCCCAAGTGGGGGCCTTCAAATAATCTTCAATTTTCATAATCAATCATGTTAGGAGTCAACCTTATTTAAAAAAAGACACTCTTTTTTCAGGTATAAAGTTTGTTAAATATAAGGTTATATAATGTTTATTTTCACCTTTATTTGGATGGATTTCACCCCCTAAAGCCTCTCAAAAAAGTATTATAGGTCGCCAATCTGTACAGATATATCGAATCAACAATATCAACAAACCACTCTATACCAATCACATAAAACCATGTCATCAAAACGACGTTATCTTTTTTCAAAAGCCCTTCAATTCTCTTTCTTTCTAAAGCCATTTCATCATTTAAGCTCTATTATACATGGCGAAAAATGCGCAAAAAATTGGTGGATAACGTAATGAAATTATCCTTATCTTTATGGGATGATTGCAACCGCAAACCACTGCGATTACAACCGGAACTAAAACGGTCTCAGTAGGAGCTGAATCATCTTGGTAGAGATTGAAACAGTACCCAACAGAGACTGAAACCATTTTAAATAAATACTGGAATGAAAAAACTGGATGTAATGCTTGAAGAAGATCTGGGTTTGACGGATGAACGGCTGTTGAACCTGATGGAGTGTGAGGGTATGGTTGGTTATGGGGCCTATTTGATGTTGAATCATTTGCTTCGCCACCAGGAGGACTATCGTTTTCCGTTGGTGTTGCTTTCGACGTTGGCACGCAAGGTGCATGTTCGCGCTAACTTTCTGATGAAGATTATTAAAAATTATGGGGTGTTTGTGATCGATGGGGAGGAGTTTTTCTCGCCGTCGGTGACCGATTTTATGCTTCGGTTGAAGATTAAAAAGCTCACAACTAAGGAAAATAAATTACAGTCCGGAGATGCGAAGAAAAAGTCGCTCAGTGAGCGTTCTGAGTTAAAGAATGTAAAAAAAGAGATTAAAGAAACGTGTAACTCACTGACTGACAGTAGGCAGATTTCCGCATACGCGGGCGCAAAGATTAATAATATATCTCTATATAAGATTAGAGAGAGAGAAAAAGAAAAAAACAACGGCCAAATGCCTCAAAGACCAATGGCCGCAATTCCGAATTCTCAACAAAGAGTTTCACGGTATGCGGCTTGGGGAGAAGGGTTCTCACGGTCGACAATCGATCCTTGTCCCGATTCTATTTTTGAGGTTGCGCCTTCCGCTGTTGTCAGACCTGCTGCTGTCAGACCGACTGCTTCTTCCAGACCGACTGCTGTCAGACTTGCTGCTGTCCGGCCGGCTACTGCTCCTTCTCCTGCTGTTCGGCCGGCTCCTGCTGTTCGACTGGCTACTGCTGTCCGACCGACTGCCGCCAGACCTGCTCCTTCCAGACCTGCTGTCCGACCGACTGCTGCATCTTCCAAACCTTCTGTTCCTTTTTCTGCTTCCGAAAAGCCTTGGCGCGACTGGGTCGACGATCTGCTGGACGACGAGATGTACTTGCGTCAGGTGGCGATGCATTCCAAGATGGGGCGCGATTTTATGAAGTCGGTCGATCGAATCTTGGAACTGTTTAAGGAGCATGTGGAGCTGTATGGCACGTCGGGCGGACTGGTCACGCGGTGCGATGTGAAGTATTACTTTTCCAACTTTATGCGTGAGGACTCGAACACGTTGAAGCTGCTGAAGAAGCGGTTGCAGGATGAGCAGGAGGCGCGTGATGCACGCAACCCGTATCGGTATGAGGTGCATCGCGATGGACGACGGTTCTATCCGACGGGCGAAGAGATCCCAATGTATGCGACCCCACGGCCGTCGAAGCACTCGGTTTTCAGTCCGACCTCAGGTCGTTGGGTCGGTTAACGCAAGGATCATGTAAAAAAGAGTACACCAAATATCATGACGGATCACGTGTGCGCTTCCAAAGATTTCAAGTCCATTAAAAGAGTAAACAACGCGTAAAAACAGACGTAAAAAGCGGAAGACTTTTTCTATGCTCAAAATAAAATTGTACATTTGTCAAAACATAAATAGATTAACATGCCGAAGTACGATTTAATAACCATCTTAGGACCAACAGCCTCAGGAAAGACCTCTTTTGCAACCGCTTTGGCAGCAGAACTTGACAC
Organism: Bacteroides sp. QWL-09; assembly: GCF_058683585.1. Classification (NCBI taxonomy): domain Bacteria; kingdom Pseudomonadati; phylum Bacteroidota; class Bacteroidia; order Bacteroidales; family Bacteroidaceae; genus Bacteroides; species Bacteroides sp. QWL-09. The sequence continues at coordinate 1,980,267 of NZ_CM178748.1, forward strand.
AGAAATTATTAGCGGAGATTCCAGACAGGTCTACCGCGACATGAACCTCGGCACCGGAAAAGATTTACAAGATTATGTCGTCAACGGTCGGCCCATACCCTATCACCTCATCGATATTGTCCCCCCCGGTTACAAATACAATGTCTTTGAGTTTCAGAGGGATTTTTTGAAAGCCTACGAGTCGATTAAAGCGAAAAAGAAAGAGCCGATATTATGTGGAGGAACGGGCATGTATATCGAGTCGATCCTCAAAGGATACAAACTCATACCGGTACCCGAAAACCCGACACTGCGGGCACAACTGGCCGATCGTTCGCTGAAAGAGCTAACCGACATTCTCGAGCAGTATAAAACGCTACACAACTCAACGGATGTGGATACGGTGAAGCGTGCCATCAGAGCGATTGAAATCGAGACTTACTACGCTAACTGCCCCGTTCAAGAGAGGGATTTCCCGGCGATCAACAGCCTGATTATCGGCGTGGATATTGATCGGGATTTGCGAAGAAAAAAGATTTCCGATCGATTAAACGATCGCCTAGATCAAGGCATGATAGAGGAAGTGCGTGCGTTGCTCAACCAAGGCATTGCACCGGACGATTTGATTTATTACGGACTCGAATATAAATACCTGACCTTGCATCTCATCGGCAAACTAAGTTTCGAAGAGATGCACGACCAACTAGAAACCGCCATACATCAGTTTGCCAAACGTCAGATGACGTGGTTTAGAGGAATGGAACGACGAGGATTTACGATTCATTGGCTAAATGCCGAGGAAAGCACCTCCGAAAAGATAGCGTTCGTTAAGCGTCTTCTGGAGGAAGAGGTTTAGGGGAATCTGGAGGAAGAAGTTTAAGAGAATAAGACTTTAAGAGAGTAGCACTTTAAGAGTATAGACAGGACTTTTAAGAGTCTAGACAGAGATTTTCAAGCAAAAAGTTAATTTAAAATTCTTACGATTATGAGCTTAGAACCGGGGAAATGGGGAATTATTTATAATCCAAAAGCAGGCCTGCGAAAAGTAAAAAAACGCTGGAGAGAGATTAAAGCCTACATGGATGCCAAAGGGGTTTCATACGATTACGTCCAATCGGAAGGATTTGGTTCGGTAGAGCGTCTAGCAAAAATATTAGCCAACAACGGGTATCGGACGATTGTCGTTGTTGGAGGGGATGGTGCCTTTAACGATGCCGTCAATGGAATTATGTTGTCCGACGCAGAGGATAAGGAGAATATCGCCATCGGTCTCATTCCCAATGGAATTGGAAACGACTTTGCAAGATATTGGGGACTAACCACCGACTATAAAATAGCGATCGATCAGATCATCGCCAAACGACTTAAAAAGATTGATGTGGGCTATTGCAGCTATTACGATGGTGCTCATCATCAAAGACGGTATTTTATCAATGCTGTTAATATCGGGTTGACCGCGCGAATTGTAAAAATCACCGATCAGACCAAACGCTTCTGGGGCGTACGACCGCTGTCGTACATCACGGCTCTGTTCTTATTGCTTTGGGAACGGAAGCTGTATCGGACGCATTTGCGCATCAACGATGAGCATATCCGGGGAAGGGTCATGTCGATTTGTGTGGGCAATGCTACCGGATGGGGACTAACGCCTAACGCTGTTCCCTACAATGGTTGGCTGGATGTCTCAGTCATCTATCAACCTGAGTTTTTACAGATCATCTCCGGACTGTGGATGCTGATTCAAGGACGAATCTTAAATCATAAGGTCGTCAAAAGTTTCCGTACGAAACAGATCAAAGTGCTTCGTGCTCAGAATGCCGCTGTCGATCTGGACGGCCGTTTATTCCCTAAGTTTTTCCCTATAGAAATCGGGATCTTACCTGAAAAGCTAACATTTATCATCCCAAAAATAAAATAACAACAGTATATGATCACAACATTAATTAACCAACCTGCCAATAACTTCTTTTTACTCGCAGGCCCATGTGTCATCGAAGGTGAAGAGATGGCCATGCAGATTGCCGAACATATTGTTAAACTGACCGACAAGCTAGAGATTCCTTATGTTTTTAAAGGATCATACCGGAAAGCGAATCGCTCAAGATTGGACTCTTTTACCGGAATCGGTGATGAAAAAGCCTTAAAGATCTTAAGAAAGGTACATGAGACTTTCGGAATTCCGACCGTAACCGATATACATGCTGCTGAGGAGGCTGAGATGGCGGCCGAATATGCCGACATTCTTCAAATACCGGCTTTTCTCTGCCGGCAAACCGACTTACTCGTCGCTGCTGCAAAAACGGGAAAAATCGTTAACATCAAAAAGGGACAGTTCTTGTCGCCGGCTGCCATGCAATTTGCCGCAGACAAAGTGATAGAAGCCGGAAATAAAAACGTGATGCTCACCGAACGGGGAACCACCTTCGGCTATCAGGATCTGATTGTGGACTACCGAGGCATTCCGGAAATGCAGAAATTTGGGCACCCGGTGGTTCTGGATGTGACTCATTCTTTGCAACAGCCTAACCAAACATCAGGGGTGACCGGAGGAATGCCACAGCTTATCGAAACGATTGCCAAAGCGGGAGTCGCAGTCGGAGTGGACGGTCTGTTTATTGAAACGCATCAGAATCCGTCGGTTGCAAAAAGTGACGGGGCAAATATGCTTCAACTCGACCTGTTAGAAGGCTTATTGACCAAGCTTGTCAGAATACGCGAAGCCATCAAATAAAAATATTAGGTTTTTGTGATTTATTTTCAATAGAATCGACTAATAACGTATAAATTTATAATAATCGAGAAAAATGAGAAATTTACTACGTAGTTTATTTGTTGTTGTAGCCTTGTTTAGCTTCAATCTACAACACGTTACTGCACAACCTATGCAGTACCCTCCACTCCCTATTGATAAAAATGTTCGCATTGGTCAATTAGAGAATGGATTGACCTACTATATCCGTCATAATGCTTTGCCGGAAAAACGAGTGGAAATGCGCATCGCACAAAAAGTAGGAGCCATTCTTGAAGAGCCACAACAACGTGGTCTAGCTCACTTCTTGGAGCACATGGCTTTTAACGGAACTAAAAATTTCCCTGGTGACGAAAGAGGACTAGGAGTCATTGCATGGTGCGAAACAAAGGGAATTAAATTTGGAACAAACCTTAATGCAGGTACAGGAGTGGATCAAACGGTTTATGAGATCATGAATGTTCCAACTGTTAATAAAAACGTGGTAGACTCTTGCCTTTTGATTTTACACGATTGGTCGAATGCCATTTTATTAGCCGATAAAGAAATCGACAAAGAACGTGGTGTGATTCGTGAAGAATGGAGAAGCAGAAATAGTGGAATGCTACGTGTATTCACGAATGCTCTTCCTGTGATGTATCCGGATTCTAAATACGCAGACTGTATGCCGATCGGAAGTCTCGATGTCATCAACAACTTCCCTTATCAAGTCATCAAAGATTATTACGCAAAATGGTATAGACCGGACTTGCAAGGCATCATCATTGTTGGAGACATCAATGTAGATGAGATGGAAGCTAAACTTAAAATGACATTTGCCGATGTTAAAGCACCAATCAATGCTGCCGAACGCGTCTATTACCCGGTAAAAGATAATGAAAAACCAATTGTTTTCATTGGAAAAGACAAAGAAGTGGAAACTCCATCAATCAGTATCTTCTTCAAACAAGATGCGACTCCGGATTCCATGAAAAACAACATTGGATATTTAGCTACAAACTACATGGTTCACATGGCTACAAGCATGCTGAACAGTCGTTTAAGCGAAATCTCTCAAACAGCAACGCCTCCTTTTATTGGTGCAGGTTGTAGTTATGGAAATTTCTTTGTGGCAAAAACGAAAGAAGCATTTAATATTAGCGCGGATACTAAGATCGACGGACTCGAATTAGGATTGACAACACTTCTTCAAGAACTTGAACGGGCTAAACGTTTCGGTTTCACAGAAACAGAATATGAAAGAGCTCGGGCAAACTATCTTCAACGCTTAGAATCGGCTTATAACGAGAGAGAAAAAACAAAAAGTGCTTCATATGTTAACGAATACGTTGAGCATTTTCTCAATAAAGAACCGATTCCGGGAATTGACGTTGAATATGCAACAATGAATAAAATTGCTCCAAATGTACCGGTTCAAGTCATTAATCAAATCATCCAACAACTTGTAACCGATAAGAATCAAGTGGTTGTGATAGCCGGTCCCGATAAAGACGAAGCAGTTTATCCAACTAAAGAAAAAGTGACAAGCTTATTAGCCGGGATGAATACTCTCGAATTGAAAGCATACGAAGACAAAGTGTCTAACGAACCTCTTTTAGCTGAAACACCTAAAGGTGGAAAGATTGTTTCTGAAAAAGCGAATGACGTCTTTGGTACCACTAAACTTGTATTGTCTAACGGCGTTACGGTTTACATCAAACAAACTGATTTTAAAGCAGACGAGATCAAGATGCAAGGTACTAGCCTTGGAGGAAGCAGCCTATTTGGAAACAATGAAGCATTGAACATCTCACAGCTGAATGAAGTTTCTGCAATTGGTGGTGTAGGTAATTTCAGCAGAGTCAATTTATCTAAAGCCTTGGCCGGAAAGAAAGCAAATGTTGGAACAGAAATCGGTAATAATACAGAAAACGTGATGGGTAACTGTTCTCCAAAAGATTTGGAAACCATGCTTCAGTTGACTTACTTGAGATTTACAGCCCCACGCAAAGATGCCGAAGCTTTCGAATCGTTTAAGAATCGCTTAAAAGCAGAACTTGAAGGTGCTGAAGCCAATCCAATCAGTGCATTCCGCGACTCTATCACTCGCACGCTGTATGGTCATCATCCACGTGCCATCTTAGTTAAAGCGAATATGGTCAACGACATTAACTATGATCGTATCATGGAGATGTATAAGGATCGTTTCAAAAATGCAGGTGACTTTACGTTCTACTTCGTTGGAAATATTGATCTTGAAAAAGCAAAACCACTTATTGCGACTTATTTAGGTTCACTACCGGCTACAAAAGCTAAAGAAACCTTTAAGGACAACAAGATGGATATCCGTAAAGGAAAGATCGACAACATCTTCGCTAAAAAGCAAGAAACACCAATTGCAACAATCTTATTCCTTTATAACGGAACTTGTAAATATGATCTAAAGAATGATATCATGATGTCTTTCTTGACTCAAGCACTCGACATGGTTTATACGGAAGAGATTCGCGAAAAAGAAGGAGGTACTTATGGCGTTAACTGTTTTGGTAATATAAACAAATACCCTAGAGAACAGTTCACTTTGCAAGTAGTGTTCCAAACAGATCCTGCCAAGAAAGATAAACTTTGCCAGATCGTCACTAACGAACTTCAGAAAATATCGACAGAAGGTCCTTCAACAGAGCATTTGCAAAAAGTTAAAGAGTACATGTTGAAGAAATATAAAGAAAATGAAAAAGAAAATGGTTACTGGATGAATGTTTTGAATGAATACTTCTACACCGGAGTGGACACCAACAATGGTTATGAAGCACTTGTCAACAGCATCTCAACTAAAGACCTTCAGACTTTTGCTGCCGAATTATTAAAACAAAAGAATGAAATTAAGGTGATCATGACTGTACCTGAAAATCAATCTAAATAAGTTTTTTGATTATGATTATTTTCAACGAATTACGTAAGCATGGGAAGTTGGCCATGAAGAGGCATCCCATGTACGACAAAAATAAATTTGGGAAAATAATGATGTATATAGGAGCCATCTTTTGGGGTGGCTACCTTATTTTCTTTGGTACATCATTTGCCTTTATGTTTGCAGAAGCAGCACCCAACAGAGAGCCTTATGACACCATGAACGCTGTGGTGCTCATCTTTGTGCTCATGCTCGATTTCATGCTACGTTTTCCGTTTCAAAATACACCGACACAGGAGGTAAAGCCTTACCTCCTGTTGCCGGTTAAACGAAACCGAATGATCGATTTTCTATTGATCCGTTCGGGACTCAGCAGTTTTAACTTGTTGTGGCTATTTATGTTTGTGCCATTTGCCATCATAACCGTCACTAAATTTTATGGAGTGATGGGAGTCGTGAGCTATTGCTTTGGCATTTGGTTACTCCTACTGGTCAATAACTATTGGTATCTGTTTTGTCGAACGTTAATCGACGAGCATTTAGCTTGGATCATTCTCCCGATTGTCACTTATACCGGCATTATCTTGGCTCTATTCATTCCGGAGAAGAGTCCGCTGACCGACTTCTTTATGAACCTAGGCGGCTATTATATCACCGGTAACTTACTCAGCTACCTGCTAACCATCGCGGTTATTGCATTGCTTTGGCTGGCCAATCGACGCATGATGTCGAAGTTGATCTATGCAGAACTTAGCAAGACCAAAGATACCAAAGTCAAAACGGTGTCTGAGTTTCACTTCTTCGAGAAATATGGAGAAGTTGGCGAATATATGCGACTCGAGCTAAAGATGCTGTTAAGAAACAAGCGAAGCAAAGGCTCTTTGCGCATGGTAGGTATCATGGTTGTTATTTTCTCTGCCGTACTTAGCTTCACAGAGGTCTACGACGGGAGAAACATGAACACCTTCATCATTGTCTACTCTTTTTCTTCATTTGGCATGGTCATCTTATCTCAAATCATGGGATTCGAAGGGAACTATCTCGACGGACTGATCTCAAAAAGGGAATCGATTATGAGTTTGCTCAAAGCCAAATATTACTTTTACAGCATTGGAGTGGTTATCCCCTTCATCTTATTGCTACCGGTCATCTTTATGGGAAAATTGACGCTCTTATGTGCCATCTCTTGGATGTTCTTCACCACAGGTCCAATCTATTGCACCTTCTTCCAACTCGCCGTCTATAACACCAGAACAGTTCCACTAAATGAGAAACTAACCGGCCGACAGTCGACAGGTAGCGGACTACAGATTGTCATTAACTTTAGTGCATTCTTACTCCCATTTATCAGTTACAACTTAATATCAGGAGTATTAGGAGCGACAACCACACAGTTCATCTTTCTAAGCATCGGTATTGCGTTTACACTCACTTCACAACTGTGGATTAAAAACGTCTACCAACGTTTCATGAGACGCCGCTACATCAACATGGAAGGCTTTAGAGATAGTCGACAATAATTGATTCACCCCAAAACAGCAGAATATGTTAACAATAAATCATCTTCAAAAAATATTTGGACAAAAAACAGCCGTCAACATCGATCATTACGTGATTAATAAAGGCGAAATGATCGGTTTGGTTGGTAATAACGGCGCCGGTAAAACAACGTTATTCAGACTAATCTTAGATCTACTTAAAGCCGATACCGGTTCGGTATACATCAATGACAGCAATGTCGCTGAGGACGAGAATTGGAAAAAGACAACCGGTGCATTTATCGATGAGAGTTTCTTAATCGACTATTTAACGCCGGAGGAATATTTCTATTTCATCGGGAAGATTTATGGATTAAAGAAAGAAGAGGTCGACCAACGGCTTCAACCTTTCGAACGCTTCATGAATGGTGAGGTATTAAGCCAGAAGAAATACATTCGTAACTTCTCGGCCGGTAATAAACAAAAAATCGGTATCATCTCGGCTATGCTACACTATCCGGAATTGCTCATCTTAGATGAACCGTTCAACTTCCTAGACCCAAGTTCGCAGTCGATTATCAAAAACATCCTTAAAAAGTACAATGAGACTCACCATAGTACCATTATTATTTCAAGTCACAATTTGAATCACACCGTTGATATCTGTCCACGAATCGCCTTACTCGAAAAAGGAGTGATCATACGAGACATTATCAACATCAATCATGCAGCCGAAAAAGAATTAGAGAGCTACTTCAATGTAGAGGAACAAGATATTAATTTATAAAAAAAATAAAACGCCCTTTTAATGCCTTATACGACCTATTTATTTGATTTTGATTATACCTTAGCCGATTCTTCTCGAGGAATCGTAACTTGCTTTCAGAACGTTTTAAACAGACATGGATATGTGGATGTGTCGGATGCGACCATCAAAAAGACGATCGGTGATACGTTGGAAAACGCATTTAGTCACCTGACGGGAGTCACCGATAAGGATGTTTTGAGTCAATACCGCATAGAATATGGCAAAGAAGCCAATATCTATATGAATCCCAACACCCATCTATTTCCGGAAACCATTACGACCCTCACAGAACTCAAAAGACGTGGTAAACGCATTGGTATCATCTCGACCAAATATCGGTATCGGATTGAGAGCTTTTTAAAAGAGCAGGCTCTGGAGGATTTCTTTGACCTCATCATCGGCGGTGAAGATGTTGAGCAAGCAAAGCCTAGCCCCGAAGGTTTGATCTTAGCGATGCAGCGATTAGAGATCTCACCCGAAGAAACCGTTTACATTGGTGATAGCCTCATAGATGCCCAAACCGCTTTTGCGGCAAAAACGCATTTCATTGGTGTCACGACTGGCGTGACCACCCGTCGCACCTTTAAAAAACACCACGTCAAAAAGATCATCAAGAGTTTATCTGAGCTCACCGATCGGAAAACTTTTTCCGAAAGAGTCGGTGAATGGCGGCAGGGAATAGCGCGATTCCGCGATCTCAAAACCGCCAATCGTTTTTTGCGAGTCAAACGAAAGGCAGGGCACAAACTCGCTAAAGTCAATACCACACCGACCACCTGTTTAAACTGCAAGAATACCTTTATCGGCAATTACTGCAATCACTGTGGACAGAGTAGGAAAACTGTACGTTATAACTTTCGATCGATCTTCCAAAATATTCTAGGTGGAATAACCAATATTGATCATGGGTTTGGATATACCTTACTCGAACTACTCGTTCGTCCCGGATATATGATAAAGGATTATATCTCGGGTAAACGAGTTCGTTATTTCCGCCCTTTCCAGTTACTCTTTATTTTGGCTGCGGTCTATATCTTATTAGTACAGATCATCGATCCGAAAGCCTTACAAAAAGAAAAAGAGCAAAGTTCTGTAGAAGAAATCATAGAAGGGATATCAGAAGCTAAGAAAGAAATCAGCGAAGCTTCTTTCAAGGACCAAGTCGCAACATCGACTCAAGCCCATCCCCAAGCATCAACTCAAGACAGTCTAAAAGCCACTCCCAATAAAGTCATAAGAGATAGCGTCAGCTCGATTGTGAATAAAGTGATGAAGGGACAAAAAATAACGCCGAACGACAGTAGCATCAAAGAGTTACAAAAACAACTCTCAAAAAAAGAAAAGGATAAAGACAAAGATAAGGATAAGGTTTCGAAGTCTCACTTATTTGAATCACCCTTCTTTAAATCGTTGGAAGAATTGCTGACCAAATGGGCCCATGGGAACAAAGCAGTAACGATACTCATGATGATCCCGGTATTTGCAATAGCTACAAGAATAAGTTTTAGAAAACGATCGAGCAAGGTCCATTTCAATATGACCGAACAACTATTCATCCAAGCTTACATCGCTTGTCTAATCTTATTAATCTCTATACTCTACTTGCCGTTTAAAGGAAAAGCCGATCTCAGCAGTATGTATGAGGTCCCCTATTGGGCTATTTTTCTCATATTCATGTATGTTCATAAACAACTTTATTCCATCACCATTTGGAAAAGTTGTCGAAAAACCTTGGAAATGTTCATATATAGCATAGGAGCGGTCATTCTATTAGCCATGCTTTTGCTCTTTTCATTTATAGTAATCAGTTTTATTGATCATCTATTGGCAAGTTAGCGGTTTATTTATACATAAAATAACTTCCAAAAATTTGTTCGGCCCAAATAAAAGATGTATTTTTGTGCCCGATTATTCCGCAACGGGTTTGATTAAGAGTTCTCTAAGTCATTAGAAACCACCCGCCGGAGCTAACTTATAGAATACATATAAGATGTACGCAATTGTAGAAATTAATGGCCAGCAGTTTAAAGCAGAAGCTGGTAAGAGATTGTTCGTTCACCACATGCAAGAAGCAGAAAACGGTGCAACAGTTGAGTTCGACAAAGTTCTTTTAGTAGAAAAAGAAGGTGCAATCACAGTAGGTTTACCTACAGTTGAAGGTGCTAAAGTAGTTTGCCAAGTGGCTTCAAACTTAGTAAAAGGCGAAAAAGTTCTTGTTTTCCACAAGAAAAGAAGAAAAGGACACAGAAAACTAAACGGTCATCGTCAACAGTTTACTGAATTAACAATCACAGAAGTAATAGCTTAATCAATTTAAAAAAGTAAGAAGAAATGGCACATAAAAAAGGTGTCGGTAGTTCTAAGAACGGCCGCGAATCAGCAAGTAAAAGATTAGGCGTAAAGATATTTGGTGGCGAAGCTTGCAAAGCAGGTAACATCATCATTCGTCAAAGAGGTACTGAATTCCATCCGGGTGAAAACATCGGTATGGGTAAAGACCACACTCTTTTCGCTTTAGTAGATGGTACTGTTAACTTCAAAGTTACAAAAGAAAACAGAAGATACGTATCTGTACTTCCTGCAGAAGCATAATCAAAGGAAACAGATAAAGCTTAAAAAAAGATGCATTCCAAAAGGATGCATCTTTTTTCTTTTTATCCCTCAAGAACTAGATATTTAAAATTATACGTAACCTCATATCTGTTTTTTATATATCTTTGTAACCTTATAAAGAATGTTCATATAAAAGTCTAAATATGCTTACTATAAAACAGATTACAGAAAATACAGAAGCAGTTATACGCGGTCTGGAAAAAAAGCATTTTAAAAATGCAAAAGAAACGATTGAACAAGTTATTGCTTTCAACGACAAAAGACGAAACACACAAACTCTCTTAGATAACAACCTCGCTGAAGTAAATACACTCTCAAAAACTATCGGTAAACTCATGAAAGAGGGCGCTAAAGAAGAAGCAGAAGCTGCACGCGCCAAAGTATCTGCACTAAAAGAAGAAAACAAAGGTTTAGACGCAGAGATGACAGAGGCTGCCACAGAATTACAAAACATATTATACACCATACCTAACCTTCCTTATGAAAGTGTTCCGGAAGGCAAAGGAGCCGAAGAAAATGTTGTAGAACGCACAGGAGGAATGGAAAACCCACTTCCTGTAGATGCTCTACCTCATTGGGAGCTCACTAAAAAATACGATTTAATCGATTTCGACCTCGGCGTAAAAATCACAGGAGCCGGTTTCCCGGTTTACAAAGGTAAGGGAGCACAATTACAACGTGCATTGATCAACTTCTTCCTGGATGAAGCCCGCAAATCGGGATATACAGAAATCATGCCGCCAACTGTAGTCAATGCAGCATCGGGTTATGGTACAGGACAGTTGCCTGACAAAGAAGGCCAGATGTATCACTGTCAGCTAGACGATTTATACCTCATCCCAACGGCTGAAGTTCCGGTAACGAATATCTACCGTGATGTGATTTTAGATGAAAAACAACTTCCGATCATGAATTGTGCCTACACGCAATGTTTCCGTCGTGAAGCCGGTTCGTATGGAAAAGATGTACGTGGTCTGAATCGTTTACATGAATTCTCAAAAGTCGAACTCGTACGTATCGACAAACCTGAGCATTCAGAACAATCACACAAAGAAATGTTAGCTCATGTTGAAGGACTCTTGCAAAAGCTAGAGCTTCCTTATCGCATCTTACGCCTTTGCGGAGGTGACATGAGTTTTACCGCTGCGCTTTGCTTCGACTTTGAGGTTTACTCGGAAGCACAAAAACGCTGGTTGGAGGTTAGCTCGGTTTCGAACTTCGACACTTACCAGGCCAACCGTTTGAAATGCCGTTATCGCACAGGAGACAAGAAGACAGAACTTTGTCACACCCTCAATGGTTCAGCTCTAGCCTTACCACGAATTGTCGCTGCTTTACTTGAAAACAACCAAACACCTGAAGGTATTAGAATCCCTAAAGCTTTGGTTCCTTATTGCGGTTTTGACCTCATAGACTAACAGAAAAAAAACCATAAAACAAATCACAAAGCCACTCTTTTATAAGGGTGGCTTTGTTTTTATTTTCTTTTTGATTTCATAAATAAACAGTATCTTTGTCTTCATAATAAGTTCAATAACTAGCAGTTAATAAAATCCAGCTAACTAAATAAAATAATGAACAAAATTGTTTGTAAAGAACGCTTCTCTGAGAAAGTGTTTAAATTTGAAATAGAAGCGCCGTTAATTGCCAAATCACGCAAAGCGGGTCACTTCGTTATCGTGCGTGTCGGTGAAAAAGGTGAACGTATGCCTTTAACTATTGCAGGTGCTGATATCAAAAAGGGCACCATAACCCTTGTTGTTCAAAAAGTAGGACTTTCATCGACTCGTCTTTGCGATCTAAACGAGGGTGATGAAGTCACAGATATCGTAGGGCCACTCGGTCAGGCAACTCATATCGAAAACTTTGGAACAGTAGTCTGTGCCGGAGGAGGTGTTGGAGTAGCCCCTATGCTACCAATCGTTCAAGCCTTAAAAGCAGCAGGCAATCGTGTGATCACCGTACTGGCTGGAAGAAGTAAAGATTTAATCATTCTCGAAAAAGAGATGCGCGAGAGTTCGGACGAAGTCATTATCATGACCGACGACGGCTCTTATGGAAGAAAAGGACTAGTCACTGAAGGAGTAGAAGAGGTCATTAAACGCGAGAAGGTGAACCACTGCTTCGCCATCGGACCGGCTATCATGATGAAGTTTGTCTGCCTGCTGACTAAAAAATATGAGATCCCGACAACCGTATCATTAAACACCATTATGGTCGACGGTACCGGTATGTGCGGTGCGTGTCGTATCACCGTAGGTGGAAAAACCAAATTCGTTTGCGTGGATGGCCCGGAATTCGATGGCCACCAAGTTAACTTCGACGAGATGCTCAAACGTATGGGAGCTTTCAAGAAGATTGAAAACGAGAAAATGAACCTACTCCACCCAACAACAGCTAGCGAACCCTCAAACGAGACCGACGAGAAAAGTCGCAATGCCGCTTGGCGTCAGGAAATTCGCAAGTCGATGTCTCCTAAAGAACGTACAGCCATTCCACGAGTAGAAATGAACGAGCTCGACCCGGAATACCGTTCACACAGTCGGAAAGAGGAAGTCAATCAAGGCCTCACTGCCGATCAAGCACTCACAGAAGCAAAACGTTGTTTAGACTGTGCCAACCCGGGATGTATGGAAGGTTGTCCTGTAGGTATTGACATTCCTCGCTTTATTAAACATATCGAACGTGGAGAGTTCCTAGATGCAGCCAAAACACTAAAAGAAACCAGCGCATTGCCAGCCGTATGTGGTCGCGTATGCCCACAGGAGAAACAATGTGAATCAAAATGTATTCACCTCAAAATGGGTAAGCCGGCTGTAGCCATCGGCCACCTCGAACGCTTCGCAGCAGATTATGAAAGAGAAAGCGGACAAATATCAATCCCTGAGATCAATGAGAAGAATGGCATTAAAGTTGCCGTGATCGGCTCTGGTCCTGCAGGGTTATCATTTGCCGGAGATATGATCAAGCTAGGATATGACGTAACCGTATTTGAGGCTTTACACGAAATTGGCGGGGTATTAAAATATGGTATTCCGGAATTTCGTCTACCTAATGAGATTGTCGATGTTGAGATTAATAACTTAGCTAAAATGGGCGTTAAGTTCATCAAAGACTGCATCATTGGAAAAACAGTCAGTGTTGAAGAATTAGAGAACGACGGTTTCAAAGGCATATTCGTAGCTTCTGGTGCGGGACTTCCAAACTTCATGAATATCCCTGGCGAGAACTCGATCAACATCATGTCTTCTAATGAATACCTAACGCGTGTCAATCTGATGGATGCTGCTAGTCCGGACTCTGATACACCGGTCACACTCGGCAAACGAGTAGCCGTTATCGGTGGAGGTAATACCGCTATGGACTCGGTACGTACAGCTAGACGATTAGGGGCAGAACGAGCAATGATTATTTATCGCCGTTCGGAAGAAGAGATGCCTGCGCGACTTGAGGAAGTGAAGCATGCCAAAGAAGAAGGCGTTGAATTCCTCACGTTACACAACCCACTAGAATACATCGCTGACGAACAAGGCTGTGTGAAACAAGTGATCCTCCAGAAGATGGCTCTAGGCGAACCGGATGCTTCAGGCAGACGTAGCCCGATCGCCATCCCAGGTGAAACAGAAACCATCGATATCGATCTTGCCATTGTCAGCGTCGGTGTTTCCCCTAACCCAATCGTACCAAGTTCGATCAAGGGACTAGAGGTCGGCAGAAGAGGCACAATTGTCGTTAACGATAATATGCAATCGTCTATACCAACCATCTACGCAGGTGGTGATATTGTACGCGGCGGTGCAACAGTCATCTTAGCCATGGGCGACGGACGCAAAGCTGCAGCTTCAATGCATTTACAACTCAAGAAGTAAAGTAGATACATACAAATCAAAAAGTGATCGCAGATTGAACATAAATTCAAACCTGCGATCACTTTTTTTATCGCCTCATTCATCAATCAAAGAATTGCTCCCTTTAGACAAAAACGAGTGTATTATTTAACCACACTATTGTTCTCCGGATTCGGGAAAACGATGGTTGGCTTAAACGCCTTAGCTTCTTCAAAGTCCATCAATGCATAAGACATAATAATGACAATATCGCCAGGTTGAACTTTACGAGCAGCAGCTCCATTCAAGCAAATCTTACCAGATCCGCGTTCACCTTTAATGATATAAGTCTCAAAACGTTCACCATTATTATTATCTGTGATGCAGACTTTCTCTCCGGCTATCATATTAGCGGCATCCATCAAATCTTCGTCAATAGTAATACTACCAATATAATTCAAATTAGCCTCAGTGACCCGTGCACAATGAATTTTAGACTTTAATACTTCAATCATCATATAACGATTATCCTTTAGTTTTCAACTTCTTTATACTTCATATTATCGATCAAACGTACATCGCCACAGAACACTGTAATACAGCCTACAATATAAGGAGCATCATCCCAATGGTTCACTTTTTGCAACGTATAACCATCAACGATCTCGAAATATTCAAGCTCAAGTCCCTCACTATCACCGATTGAACATTCAACCATTGATTGTGTTTCTGCGACCGAATGATTCGCTGCAAAGTTACGACTTTCAAACAAGGTTCTTGAAATATTTAAGGCATTTTTACGATCTTTTTCAGATAATCGTTTATTTCGGCTACTCAAAGCCAAGCCATCTTCTTCTCGAACAATTGGACATCCAACCACTCGAATGTCATAATTCATCTGACGAACCATCTCTCGAATAATGGCCAACTGCTGGAAGTCTTTCTCTCCAAAATAAGCGGTATCAGGAGTCACTGCGTCAAAAAGTTTACTCACAATCTGACAGACGCCATTGAAATGTCCTGGGCGAAAAAGCCCCTCCATAACAACATCCAGCGGTGGATAACTAAAAGAACGAGTATCAGGCTGAGGGTACATTTCCTCAACAGATGGAGCAAACACAAAATTCGCTCCACAAGACTCCAATAAACGACAATCCGCGTCTAATGTACGTGGATATTTTTCTAAATCCTTTTTATCGTTAAACTGCGTCGGATTAACAAAAACACTAACAACCGTTACCCCATTTTCTGCTACACAACGCTTTACTAAAGAGGCATGTCCCTCATGTAAAGCTCCCATTGTAGGAACTAATCCTATTCTCTTACCTAGTGATTTTAAGGCAGTCAACTCCGACTGCAAATCACTGATAGTGTGTATAATCTTCATTATTGCTAATTGAATTAATATTTTATCGTTTGCAAAAACTCTGCAAAATAAACTAATATTTGCCATATAAAGAAAGAATATGCTACTTAAACCTCATTTTTTTTGTTATCTTTGCAGAATATTCATAGAGAACTATTGTTATTATGACAAAGGCGACTAAAGTTTTATTTATTACACAAGAAATTACACCTTACGTCCCAGGGTCTGAAATGGCTAACGTTGGTAGAAACTTGCCACAATCCATTCAAGAAAAGGGAAGAGAGATCAGAACCTTCATGCCTAAGTGGGGCAATATTAATGAGCGCAGGAATCAATTGCATGAAGTCATTCGTCTATCGGGTATGAACCTAATCATTGATGACACTGACCACCCATTAATTATAAAAGTTGCTTCCATTCAGTCTGCACGCATGCAGGTTTACTTTATTGACAACGACGATTATTTCCAAAACAGATTACAAACTGCCGATGAAGAAGGCTTGGAATATGAAGACAATGACAGTCGGGCTATATTCTATGCTAGAGGCGTTCTGGAAACAGTTAAGAAATTGCGTTGGTGCCCTGATGTGATCCATTGCCACGGCTGGATGACTGCACTTGCTCCTTTGTACATCAAGAAGGCTTACAAAGACGAGCCTTCGTTCCGTGATGCCAAAGTTGTTTTTTCGGCTTATGAAGATGACTTCAAATCGACATTTAGTCCTGATTTTGCATCTAAACTCATGTTGAAAGGTATTAATGAAGATGATATCAAAACACTACAAGAACCGATTAATCATGCAACCTTATGTAAATTGGCTATAGATCATTCTGATGGTGTGATTCAAAACAGTCCAAACATCAATGATGAACTCATGTCGTATGCAGCACAAAACGGGAAACTAGTATTAGATTATCAAAGCGATTTTGAAGCATATACAGACGCTTGCAATGATTTTTACGATAAAGTATGGGAAACGACGAGTAAATAAAAAATAACTAAAAATCAAGATACCAACTATTATGAAAGCTAAATATGCCTTGGTAGCCCTATTAGCAATGACATTCTGGGGATGTGACGATAACACTGGTGCCTTAGGCCTAGGTATGTTCCCGGATAGCGACAAAAACATCAATGGGCGATTTTCAACTTTTGATGTCACAACAGAATCTGTTTCTTCCGGTCGCATCTATGCTAAATCGAAAATCGGATATGTCGGGAAATTTACGGATCCAACATTCGGGACTTATAACTCCGGCTTCTTAACAGAGTTAAATTGTCCGGAGGGGATGACTTATCCTGAAGTCTACCAAGCTTATAATGCTAAAAACGAACCTGTTGACCCAAACAGTTCGGAGGCTGTTAGAGCAACCGGAAGTATGATTGACGGTGGAACAGTCGTTGATGGGAAGAAAGTTGGTAACATCTATGCCACAGAAATCTATCTTTGGTATTCGAAATACTTTGGTGACGATGCGGCTCCTTGTCGACTCAGCGTATATAAGTTACATGAAAAAATAAATCCGGATAAAGCTTATTATACCGATATTGATCCTACGAGCCTTTACTATAAAGAAGATTTGCTAGGTCAAAAAGCATACACTGCTGTCGATTATTCAGTGAGCGAAGCTAAACGTAATGAAAGTACTTACACCCCTAGTGTTCATTTAACACTAAAAGATAACACCTTGGGATATGAACTCCTAAAATCGTCTAGATTAGGAAAACTTAGCGAAGAGTTCAACAGCAAAATAATGCCTGGATTATACGTTAAAAGTGATTATGGCGATGGTACAATCTTATATATCGATCAGGTACAGTTAAATACGGTTTTTGAGTGCTATGCGACTGATAAAGAAACCGGACTGAAGCTTAAAAAGAAATATGCTAAAGACGAGAATGGAAATGCAATAGACTCAACCTATTATGCTTACCGACCATTTTCTTCAACTAGAGAGATGATCCAAGCGAATCAACTGATCAATGATGATAATAAGATCAATGAACTGATTAATATTCCGACTTGGACGTATCTAAAAACTCCTGCAGGCATTTTCACTGAAGTTAAGCTTCCATTAGAAGACTTTGATAAAATCAAAAATGATGTATTGAATTCAGTAAAATTATCATTTACTAATTACAATCAAGAAGTTGATCAATTATTTGGCATGACTGCTCCTTCGGATGTTTTGTTATTGCCGAAGAAGGAGAAAGATTCTTTCTTTGAACAGAACAAGATCAATGATAATATTACATCTTACATTGGATCGGTAGCCACAGACAAGCCTAACCAATACATTTTCAACAATATAATGAGAATGATTACCACATTAATCGACGAAAAAGATGCTGCTCAAAAAGAGCTGGACGAAAAGAAGAGCATTGTGGTTAAAGTGAGAAATGACAAGGGAACTATCGAAGAAAAAACGGTGACCACCATTGAAGCATGGAAATCAGCAACCGACTGGGATAAGCTATTGTTAATTCCTGTACTTGTGACTAAAGAAACGTCGAATAATTATTATCAAAACAGTGTGCAAATCACTAAGGTGCAACACGATTTAAGGCCTGGTTATGTTCGCTTAAAGGGTGGAAGAAAAGGATTGGATGATGAAAACTATCGATTAAAATTAGAAGTTATTTCTACAAATCGGCCATAAAGTCGAATCCTAATAACATCATAAAAATAAGAAGGGGCTGTTCTAACTTAGATTAGAACAGCCTCTTCTTATTTTACCTTTATTTTTCCTTTTGATTTTTACTGCACACAACTTCCTCCCCCAAACACTATAAAAAAAGCTGTCTCATCCTATTCTGAGACAGCTTTTTTATAGCACCGATCAAAACGTTATTTCGATCGTGTTGTTTTAGATTCCGCCTTCTTTTTAGGAGCGGTCCGTTTCGACGTTTTCTTCTCGAGTGTCTCATTACATTTACTCAAACGCTTTTGCAACTCTGCGATCTCTCGACCTTGATTATTAATGGTCGTCAGCAAAGAATTCAACTCCTCATTATCCACGTCAACCGGATACAAAGCATTCACCCGTTTGATGAAGTCACTCAGGATGTTCATATAGTTCGTAAAAGCATCGTAAGGAGAATCATAAATACCACGATCGAGCACAATTCCGGTATTCTTTGTCGTCATAAAACGGAAATTATTCGTAGCTTGCAGATAATCCCAATCCTGTTTTATTCGACGATCACCACATAAGTGAACACGCTCTGCAATGCTATAAAGCTTATTAAACGCCTCACGCTGCAAAACATTACCAAGCCAACAACTCGTATCGCGCTCTTCATCCATCCAAGACATTGGATAAGGAACATCCAACGGAGAAATTGATTTCAACCGTGATACGATCTCGGTCGGTGTAGAGAACGTAATCCCCTTGGCAGAAGCACACGAAGGCAACGCTTTAATAAATTCTAGAATATTGGAAGATAGTGGTTGAGAGCCGCCTAATGCACTTAATTCCATAAACAAGTTGATGACCTGTTCTTCTTGAGGCAAAGCATCAATCCATCCGATATACTTATCTGCAAACAGAGGGTACTCAGACCATTCCGAATTAGAGAAACGCAAACTAATATCGTCCGATAGTTTGTAGTCTCTCAAAAGCAGCTTGAGTCCTGAAGCACTATTGCAATGGTAAACATAATGAGGACTCTTCCAACCCAAGATGTTTTTTGCCCCTTCAGCAAGCATCCCTTTGAAGCCCATCGAAGCCACAAGCTCACCAATCTCATCCGAATAGACCAAACCGGAGTTACGAAACACTTTCGGTTCTTTACCAAACATCTGTTTCATCTTCTGACTTTGACGCATCACCTCTTCTCGGAAACAATCCTCATTGGCCAATGAAGACAATCCATGAGAATAAGGTTCGCAGAGGAACTCACAACAACCGGTGTCATTGATTTGATGAAGTAGATCAATCACCGTTGGAGCATGAATTTCCAATTGTTCGAGAGCCACTCCGGAGATAGAAAAAGCCACCTTAAACGATCGCCCCGACGTTTCAATCATCTCGAGCAACGTTTGTAAAGCTGGAATATACGAACGTTCAGCCACTTCGTTCATCCCCGTTTCATTGGCAAAGTCATCGTAATAATAATGATCCGTACCAATATCAAAGAAACGATAGCGCTTTAGGTGAATAATCTGATGTATTTCGAAATAAAGACATATTGTTCTCATAGTCTATTCTATTTATTATAGTCCGTAATTTGTTAGTATCTCATCATAAATGCCGCGAACCTTGTACCCGACATTTTCCCATTTGATCTCATCGACTTCTCTCTTTCCCTCTTCACGCAAATAATCATACATCGCCGGATAAGTACAAATCGAATAAATAGCATCAGCCATCGCTTGAATATCCCAGTAATCGGTTTTAATACAATTATTCAAGATCTCGGCACAGCCCGACTGTTTTGAGATGATAGTCGGTACACTACATTGCATTGCCTCCAAAGGAGAAATGCCAAAAGGTTCTGAAACAGAAGGCATGATATACACATCACTAGCTTTCAACATCTCATACACCTGATTACCCTTCATGAAACCAGGAAAATGGAAATGATCGGCAATCCCCCTTTCGGCAGCCAAACGAATCATTTGATTCATCATATCCCCACTTCCGGCCATCACAAAACGCACATTCTGTGTCCGACGGAGCACCATCGCAGCCGCCTCAACAAAATATTCCGGTCCTTTCTGCATTGTGATTCGCCCTAAGAACGTCACCACCTTCTCACCAGGTATCTTTTTAGGAACGATCTCATTGATCTCCTGCGACAACGGTTCGACCGCATTATGCATCGTAGAGACTTTTCTAGGATCTTGGAAATACTTATGAATCACCGTCTGACGGGTCAGTTCACTGACACACATGATATGATCGGCATAATCCATTCCATTCTTCTCAATGGCATACACCGTCGGGTTCACATTCCCGCGACTACGATCAAAGTCGGTTGCATGAACATGGATCACCAACGGTTTACCGGAAACCTGCTTAGCATGTATACCAGCCGGATAAGTCAGCCAATCGTGTGAGTGAATAATATCATATTGTTGCTGTCTGGCCACCACTCCGGCCACAATCGAATAGTTGTTAATCTCTTCATGAAGATTATCGGGATATCGTCCGGAAAACTCCAAACAGCCCAGATCGTTCGTATGCAGGTATCTAAAATCAGCATAGATGTGATCGCGCAAATCATAATAAAGCTGAGGATCCATATACCCTCCCATTCGATGATCGACCGACTCCCAGTTGACATCCTTCCAAACGACCGGAGTACTATTCATTCCGATAATTTTTAAGAAGCTCTGATCTTCATCTCCCCAAGGTTTAGGAATACAGAATGTAATTTCAAGGTCATCCTGCATCGACATTCCCTTAGTGAGTCCATAACTTGCCGTACCTAATCCACCTAGAATATGCGGAGGGAACTCCCACCCAAACATTAAAACTTTCATCTTTGTTCCTCCTCTCATTAATAAAACCGTGATAATAATTTCAATAGACGTAAGATCTCGGCAACATTCATCGCAAACGAGACTGCACCACGCCCTTTAAAAGGAGGATTACCGTCGAAAAGTTCCGGTAACGAGCCTACACAGTGAATAGTCAGCTCATCTTCCAGACCAATAAGATGTCGTTCGATAAACGACAGTCCACTCATCTTATAAATACGTAGATAAGCTTCCATATAAAATCCCATCAGCCAAGGCCAAGCTGTACCTTGATGATAAGCATAGTCGCGCTGGCTCTGTGGACCGACATAATTCGGGTTATAGCCGACGCTTTTAGGACTTAAGGTACGCAATCCCTTAGGAGTCAACAACTCTTTAGTCACCGTATCCAAGACCTTCTTCTTCTGTGTCCGATCTAAAGGTGAATAATCGAATGCCACAGCAAAAATCATGTTCGGACGCACACTCCAATCCATGAAGTTTCCGTCGACATAATCCAGCAGATAGCCATATTCATTCAAAAAGACATCTACAAACGCCTTTCCGGTCTGCAGCGCTTGTTCATCAAGTACATCAGCCAACGATTCACGTCCTCCTTCTCTAATCATCTCTGCGATAAATCGGAGGGCATTATACCACAATGCATTAAATTCCACGATATACCCCGTACGAGGAGTCACCGGCCTATTATCGACTGTAGCATTCATCCAAGTAATCGCCTTTTCACTGCCGTTAGCATAAAGCAAACCATTGCTGTGCAAGAACAAGTTCGGATGCTTTCCGCCTCTGATAAATTCAATCATGTCGACCAATAAATCGCCATATCGATTTCTGCACTGCTCCCTAGAGGTCTCTTTGGCATATTGTTGAATCGCCCAGATGGCCCAAAGCAGAACATCAGGATGATCCATTTCATAAATCTTATAACTTTGAGGTTCACCGTTAATGTATTGCCGAATCGCCTTCTCCGCCGTATTCATGACCTTTTCGAACTGTCCCACTTCATCAATACCAAGAGTCAACCCCGGTAAAGCAACAAATAAATCCCGAGCACGACATTTAAACCACGGATAACCCGCAATGATGTAATACTCGTTGTCTTGTTTGTTATGAAACTGATGAGCGGAATTTTTCAAACAGTTATAGAAGCTATCGCGAGGAGTACGGTCGTTAACTTCCCTATCGAACAGTTGCTTTAACGACCGAGATGAGATATCAGAAATTCCGGCCGAGAAGACAACGCTCTCTCCTTTTTTAATATCAATTTCAAAATAACCCAGTGCATATAGATCTTCATTAAAATCATATCCGCGCTCTTGTTCTTTAGGGTATTCAATGCCTCTATACCAATCGGGACAGAAATGAAATTCATTTTTCTTATTCAATTGCATATAGAGCTCAGGGTATCCGGGATACATACAGGTCTTTATCCCATTTTCGACCTCTTGATACTCCCGTTGGTATTGGTCATTCTCATGGGTATACTCTCGCACACTACGAAAAGCAAGAAAAGGACGCAAGCGTAAGGTCGTTGCAGAATGAGCATCCAATAAAGTGTAACGAATCAAAAGTCTATTTTCATGGTGAACGAAGATTTTCTCTTTACGCAAGATAACTCCCCCCACTCGATAGATTGTCGCTGGGATGCGCTCACAATCAAATTCACGGATATATTTATGCCCATTAGGACTAAAATGGTTCCCCTGATATTTATGTAAACCCAAATTAAACTCAGCACCATGCTGCACGACTGTCTCATCTAAAGAGGATAGCAATACGTGATTCTCATCATCCAAATTGGGCACAGGAATGACCAATAAGCCATGATACTTACGGGTATTGCAATCGACAATGGTCGTACAATGATAAGCTCCGGACTTATTCGAACGAAGAATCTCTCTTTGAAGCGATTCCTCGAGATTAGTCATTAGAGTCTTGTCGAATCGTAAATAACTCATAGTTGTGTGTTATTTAAAGGTTAATTGTTATTCTTAAAATATTATGACGTCTGTAATCCCAAAAGTACGAATTATAGGTAAATATAAAAATTAAATGCAACATTATTTATCAATCGGACCTTTAGAAACCTTGATCAATTGCAGGAAAGAGAATATTCATTTTATAATTATGTCATATTGGCCACTGATATCATAAAAAAAGGCATGTCGTCAATGACATGCCTTTTTATGAAAATATTTCGAAGAACGAATGATTTTAATCAATTAATGTCCTTGCAACGTATCAATCAAAGAGGTGATATTCTCGGTAAACATCTTCACAGAGATCGCTAGAAGGATAATACCAAAGAATTTGCGAAGGATGTAAATACCACTCTTTCCCAAGAAGTGCTCCACACGCTCGGTCATGCTAACCACAAAATAAACCCAGACCATATTTAAAATTAAAGCGATAATAATATTGACACTAGCATGCAATGCACGAAGAGATAATAGTGTGGTAAAAGTAGCAGATCCCGCAAGTAAAGGGAAAACCAAAGGTACAAGTGTAGCCTCTTTTATCGGACCTTGATTTTTAAAGATTTCAATATCCAGAATCATTTCCAACGACATTAAAAAGATGACAAATGCTCCCGCGACAGCAAACGATTTAATATCGACGTTGAAAATATTAAGCATGGCATCACCCACATAAAAAAAGGCCAGAAGAATAGAAAAAGAAATAAGAGTCGCCTTAACAGCATTCACCCCTCGCCCTTTAGACTTTAAGTCAATAATTATTGGTATTGCTCCTAAAATATCAATAACTGCAAACAAAGCAAAGAATGCCGCAACAAGCTGTTGTACATCAAAATCCTGAAACATATTTCCTCCTTTTTTAATGCAAATATAACCTATTTTTATGCACCAAAACAATAAAAAAACAAAAAGAATTGCTGTTTTTTTACCATAACACAAGATTATATCTATTTTTGTATATCAACTGTAGAATAGGATGATATGGAAACAATGTTCGACACTCTACTTCAACTACCTCTTTTTCAAGGACTTTGCCACGAAGATTTTACAACGATCCTTGAAAAGGTAAAATTACACTTCACAAAGCACAAACCGGGAGAAGTCATCATTCGAAGCGGTAAGCCTTGTGACAAGCTCTGTTTCATCCTCAAAGGGAAAGTCCTTCTCAAAACCTTTTCAAAGGAAGATCGTTTTAGTTTCATTGAGCGATTGGAAGGGCCTTATGTCATCGAACCGCAATCTTTGTTCGGAATGAATACATCATACGTTTCCGACTACGTAGCCTATACCGAGACGCATACCGTCAGCATTGATAAATGGTTTGTATTGCACCATTTACTAGAATATGAAATCTTTCGATTAAACTATATGAACATCTTGACTAATCGTGCTCAAAACTTATACGCTAAACTTTGGGAAGTTCCGGAAGTCGATCTAGAGAAACGCATCATTAGTTTCATACTCAGTCATACCGAACGGTTCCAAGGTGAAAAGATTCTAAAAATCAAAATGGAGGATTTTGCACAATATCTAGATTGCACCCGCTTAAGCATCTCTAAAATATTGAATACAATGCAAAAGAAACAACTGATAGAATTAAAACGGAAAGAGATTGTTATTTCCGATATACAAAAACTGATTGAATATACCGGCTAGGAACGACTATCAACTCAACCGCCTACCACTAACCAAAAACAAATAAAAAAAAGACAGCCATCACAACGAACGGCTGTCTTTCTTTTTATATCTTAAAGATTAATTATTCCCACTCAATAGTAGCAGGTGGCTTAGAACTAATATCATAAGTTACTCGATTCACCCCCTTAACCTTATTAATAATGTCGTTAGAGACTTTAGCCATAAAGTCGTAAGGCAAACGTGCCCAATCGGCTGTCATAGCATCGGTTGAAGTCACCGCACGCAAAGCTACCGCTCTTTCATACGTCCGTTCATCACCCATAACACCTACCGACTGTACCGGCAATAGGATCACTCCAGCCTGCCAAACGTGATCATACAAGTCCCAATCGCGCAAGCCTTGGATAAAGATATCGTCAGCTTCTTGCAAGATCTGTACTTTTTCAGGAGTGATATCACCAAGAATACGAACCGCCAATCCAGGTCCCGGGAAAGGATGACGAGTAATCAGATGCTCAGGCATACCCAACTCGCGACCGACACGACGTACTTCATCTTTAAACAATAAGCGCAATGGCTCACAAAGTTTAAGATGCATCTTCTCTGGTAATCCCCCCACATTGTGGTGACTCTTAATCACTGTTCCTGTGATAGATAATGATTCAATGCAATCCGGATAGATCGTACCTTGAGCCAACCATTTCACATCTTGTATTTTATGAGCCTCTTGATCGAATACTTCAATAAAGCCTTTACCAATAATCTTACGTTTCTGTTCAGGTTCTACAACACCCGACAATTCAGAGAAGAACTTCTCACTCGCATCAACACCTATCACATTCAAACCGAGACACTCATAGTCGTGCATCACGTTCTTGAATTCGTTTTTGCGAAGCATACCATGATCCACAAAAATACAAGTCAAGTTCTTGCCGATGGCCCGATGTAACAAAACAGCAGCAACCGAAGAATCTACTCCGCCACTCAAGCCAAGCACCACTTTATCATTGCCCAACTGTTTCTTCAATTCAGCCACTGTACTTTCAATAAACGAGCTAGGTGACCAATCTTGCTTACAGCCACAAACATCAACTGCAAAGTTCTTCAACATTTGTGTACCGTCTTCGCTATGGAATACTTCCGGATGGAATTGTACACCCCAAACCTTTTCACCTTCAATCTGATAAGCAGCGATTTCCACTTTATCCGTAGAAGCTATCTTTTTGAAATTATCAGGAATGGCAGTGATTGTATCCCCATGGCTCATCCACACTTGAGAATTTTCGCGTACTCCTTTAAATAAAGGATTCTCTTTGCAGAACGTTGCCAAATGAGCACGCCCGTATTCACGTGTACCGGCAGGTTCTACTCGTCCGCCATTAGAATAAGACATGAATTGCGCACCATAACAAATACCCAAGATCGGATATTTACCGCGTATCTCACTCAAATCAATTTTGAAAGCACTTTTGTCGTATACCGAGAATGGACTTCCGGAGAGAATCACCCCTTTAATATTCTCATCATCTTTTGGAAATTTATTATAAGGAAGGATCTCACAATAAATATCCAATTCACGCACTCTACGACCGATAAGTTGTGTCGTTTGTGAACCGAAATCAAGGATAATTATTTTTTCTTGCATATATATATGTTATGATTTGCATGCAAAAATAGGCAAAATCTGGAAGATATTACCTCTTTTCTTTCAGTAAATCACGAATTTCTGCTAATAACGATTCTTCCTTTGTAGGTATAGGAGGCTCAGGCTTCTGTTCTTCGGACTTCGACTCCTCTTTTTTTATTAAGGTTCGATTAATCAAACGAATAAACAAAAAGATAGAAAAAGCAATCACTAAAAAATCGAAAGTGGTCTGAATAAACGTCCCATAATTTAAGACTACAGCGGCAGAAAGTTCTTTCCCATCTGCTCCATATTCTGCTGCTTTCAAGACCCATTTCAAATCGGCAAAGTTTACACCTCCAACCAAAAGCCCCACAAGCGGCATGATCAGATCATTAACTATAGAAGAGACTATTTTCCCAAAAGCAGCCCCGATGATAATACCGACTGCCATATCCATTACATTACCTTTCATGGCAAAGGTTTTAAACTCTTGCAAAAAAGTATTCTTTCCCATCTTTTTTTTTTATTTAATAATAAATTAATGTGCTAATATAAAAACATTTTAGTATTTTTGCACCGCATTTAGAGTCTAAGTGCTGATGTTTAATAACATAGAACAACTATTTATAAAACCCTTAAAAGTTTAAACAAAATGATTAAAGTAGGTATTAATGGATTCGGACGTATCGGCCGTTTCGTATTCCGCGCTGCTCAAACAAGAAACGATATTCAAATCGTAGGTATCAATGACCTTTGCCCAGTTGACTATTTGGCATACATGTTGAAATACGACACAATGCACGGTCAATTCGAAGGAACAATCGAAGCAGACGTTGAAAACAGCAAACTTATCGTTAACGGTCAAGCTATCCGCATCACTGCAGAAAGAAACCCAGCTGACTTGAAATGGGACGAAGTTGGTGCTGAATACGTTGTAGAATCTACAGGTTTATTCTTAAGCAAAGATAAAGCTCAAGCTCACATCGAAGCTGGTGCGAAATATGTTGTTATGTCAGCTCCTTCTAAAGATGACACTCCAATGTTCGTTTGCGGTGTAAACGAAAAAACATACGTTAAAGGTACTCAATTCGTATCTAACGCATCTTGTACTACAAACTGCTTAGCTCCTATCGCTAAAGTATTGAACGACAAATGGGGTATCACAGACGGTTTGATGACTACAGTTCACTCTACAACTGCAACTCAAAAGACAGTTGACGGTCCTTCTATGAAAGACTGGAGAGGTGGTCGTGCTGCTGCTGGTAACATTATCCCTTCTTCTACAGGTGCTGCTAAAGCTGTAGGTAAAGTAATCCCTGCATTAAACGGCAAATTGACAGGTATGTCAATGCGTGTTCCTACTTTGGACGTATCAGTAGTTGACTTGACAGTTAACTTGGCAAAACCTGCAACTTACGCTGAAATCTGTGCTGCTATGAAAGAAGCTGCAGAAGGCGAATTGAACGGCGTTCTTGGTTATACTGAAGATGCAGTTGTTTCTTCTGACTTCTTAGGAGATGCTCGCACTTCTATCTTCGACGCTAAAGCTGGTATCGCTTTAACTGACACATTCGTTAAAGTTGTATCTTGGTACGATAACGAAATCGGTTACTCTAACAAAGTTCTTGACTTAGTTGCTCACATGGCTTCAGTTAACGCTTAATTAGATCAAACCTAATGATATAGAGCTGCTCCGACTTCGGAGCAGCTCTTTTTTTATGGTTTCTGTTTATATATTGTTAAAAAGGTATGAGGTAACTACAAAATAATCTACAAATTTACTAGCTTTGTATTTAGTATAAATGTCACTACTAACCTATTAAAGCGGTGGATATGAAAAAGACACTATTTTTATTGATTATTTTTTATTCTATGAATATGCTAAATGCACAAAACCCTTTTCTTGAGAAGTATAAAACGCCTCATGGCACGGTTCCTTTCAATCTCATAAAAACCGAACATTACAAACCGGCTATCCTTGAAGGCATCCGCCAACAAAACCAAAATATAGAAGCAATCATTAATCAGACAGTTGCACCAACGTTCTCGAATACCATCGAAGCTTACGAACAATCAGGACAGTTGCTCGATCATGTATCGACTGTGTTCAGTAATATTCTAGGTGCAGAGACTAATGATGATTTACAACAACTGGCACAAGAAATTATGCCAATGCTGAGTGAACATTACAACAACCTCACTCTTAACGAAAACCTATTTGCACGCGTCAAAGCTGTTTATCAAGAAAAAGATAAACTTCATCTAAGCATCGAACAAAACAAACTCCTAGACGATATCTACGATAGTTTTGTAAGTCATGGAGCAAACCTGCAAGGTGCCGATAAAGATGAATACCGTCAACTATCCACCAAACTGAGCAAGCTAACTCTCGACTTTGATGAAAACAATCTTAAAGCAACCAATGCGTATAAGATGGTATTGACCGACAAGGCCGACTTAGAAGGACTTCCCGAAACAGCTATTGAAGCTGCTGCTGAAACAGCGAAACGCGATCAGGTAGAAGGCTGGGTATTCACACTCGATGCTCCAAGCTATGGTCCGTTTATGACTTATGCCAAAAAGCGCGCACTTCGTCAAAAACTCTATATGGCCTACAACACCCAATGCAGCAACGACAACGAGTATAACAATCTAAACATTGTCAAAGAGATTGCCAATACCCGTATGCGCATTGCCCAATTGTTAGGTTACAAAGACTACGCTTCGTACGCTTTGAGAAACCGTATGGCGCAAACTAGCGAATCCGTTTACAAGCTTTTAAACCAACTCATCGAGGCCTATACTCCTACAGCACAAAAAGAATATGCTGAAATTCAAGATTTGGCACGTGAAGAACAAGGCAGCACATTCACCGTCATGCCATGGGATTGGAGCTATTACTCTAATAAGCTGAAAGATAAAAAGTTCAATATCAACACCGAACTACTTCGCCCTTACTTCGAACTGAGTCAAGTTAAAAAAGGCGTTTTCGGTCTAGCAGAAAAACTATACGGACTGACCTTTAAGAAGAATACCGATATTCCGGTGTACCATTCTGACGTAGATGCTTATGATGTGTTCGATAAAGACGGTTCATTCTTGGCTGTTCTATATACCGATTTTCACCCACGTGCCGGCAAACAGTCGGGTGCTTGGATGACCTCATATAAAGGTCAATGGATCGACTCTAAGACCGGCGAGAACAGTCGTCCACACGTTTCGATCGTGATGAACTTCACCAAACCGACAGCCAATAAGCCGGCACTTCTCACCTTTGATGAAGTAGAAACCTTCTTGCACGAATTTGGACACAGCCTACACGGTATGCTTGCCAACTCTAAATATTTGAGTTTAAGTGGAACAAGCGTATATCGTGATTTCGTGGAGCTTCCTTCACAGATCATGGAAAATTTCGCTATTGAAAAAGACTTCTTGAACACCTTTGCTAAGCACTATCAAACCGGTGAAACTTTGCCGGACGAATGGATCCAACGCATTGTCAATGCAGCTAACTTCAATGTGGCATACGCTTGTCTTCGTCAAGTCAGCTTCGGACTACTCGACATGGCTTGGTACACCCGCACCACTCCATTCGATGGTGATGTAAAAAGCTACGAACAAGAGGCTTGGAAAAAAGCGCAGATTCTTCCGGTCATCAAAGACGCTTGTATGAGTGCTCAATTCTCGCATATCTTTGCCGGAGGTTATTCAGCCGGTTATTATAGCTACAAATGGGCAGAGGTACTCGATGCCGATGCTTTCTCTTTGTTTAAAGAAAAAGGAATCTTCAATCCGGAAGTGGCCACTCGTTTCAGAAACGAGATTCTCTCAAAAGGAGGAACTGAACACCCGATGACGTTATACAAACGCTTCCGCGGACAAGAACCTTCAATCAACGCATTACTCACCAGAAACGGGATAACGTTATGATAAAAAAAGCCCAACTTCTCACCCTGCTTCTAACCATTACCGGCCTTTCATTGTTTTGCAGTTGCAACAATGCCGATGATGTACAGCAAATATTCACAGGAAAAACCTGGAGACTGACCTATATCACGAAAGCGAATGGACATGCTTGGTACAAATTCCCGGATGTCACGACAGCCAATTACGAATCATACGATCCGATCAAAGGCACACGGGCTTTCTACATCGACTTTAGCGGAAGCACGTCCAATGATGTCATCAATGGGACGTTTGCAGGAACAGGTTCGGTAAATATTAATGGAAAGTGGGAAGCTGATGGCAAAAGCAACCGTCTCCTCATGAATGTGGGTGGAGCTTCGGTTGTTGATCCGACAAACGATCATTTAGGCAATAGAATCGTAGAAGGTTTAAGGAAAGTCACCTCGTATGGTGGAAACGCCCAAAACCTATACCTCTATTACAAACTTGACGAAACGAACGAAACCCTTTGCCTAGTCTTTGCACCGGCAAAAAAAATCCAATAACCATCATGGACCATACTCCATCGAAACAAGACGAATTAGACAAACGTTATATACGTATGGCAACGATCTGGGCCGAAAACTCATATTGCCAACGCCGAAAAGTGGGCGCACTTATCGTTAAAGATAAAATGATTATCTCCGACGGTTACAACGGTACGCCTTCAGGATTTGAGAATATCTGCGAAGATGAAAACAATTTAACCAAACCCTACGTGCTACATGCGGAAGCAAATGCCATCACTAAGATCGCTCGCACCAATAACAATAGCGATGGGGCAACGATGTATGTCACCGCCTCTCCATGTATCGAATGCGCCAAACTAATCATCCAAGCCGGTATCAAAAGAGTGGTTTACTCCGAACACTACCGTTTGGAAGACGGCATCGACCTCTTAAAAAGAGCCGGTATAGAAGTTCTCTTCGTCGATCCTCATGAGCAGTAAACCGATTAATTCAGATTAAAATAAAAACAGATATGCGTACCAAAAATTCTTTCCGTTTCATTCCCATCATCATTGCCATCAGTTTGGTCTTCGGCATCCTCATCGGAACGTTCTACGCCAAACATTTTGCTGGTAATCGGTTAGGCATCATCAACGGATCGTCAAACAAGTTGAACGCGCTACTCCGCATTATCGATGATCAATATGTCGATACGGTCAACATGAACAACTTGGTCGAAGAGGCCATGCCTCAAATCTTGGCAGAACTCGATCCGCACTCCGTGTACATACCGGCTCAAAATCTTGAGGAGGTCAACTCGGAACTTGAAGGTAGCTTCAGCGGCATAGGTATTCAATTCACCATACAAGACGACACCATTCACGTGAACTCTGTGATCCAAGGAGGTCCTTCTGAAAAAGTGGGACTATTGGCCGGCGACCGCATTGTTACCGTCAATGACACCTTGTTTGTAGGTAAGAAAGTGACCAACGAACAAGCCATGCGCAAATTAAAAGGTCCGAAGGGGAGCCAAGTCAAACTCGGCATTCAACGTTTAGGCGAAAAAGATCTTTTACAGTTCAATATCACTCGTGGCAATATTCCACAAAACACAGTCGATGCAGCTTACATGATTGATGACCAATTCGGATACATCAAAGTCAGCAAGTTTGGACGTACCAGTCACCTGGAACTTCTCAACGCCTTAGCTCAGTTCAATCATAAGAATTGCGAAGGATTAATCATCGACCTTAGAGGGAATACCGGAGGATACATGGAAGCAGCCATCCGCATGGTCAATGAATTCCTACCCGAAGGTAAACTCATTGTTTATACCCAAGGACGCAAATATCCTCGCGCCGAAGAATTTGCCAACGGCACAGGTAGCTGTCAGAAAATGCCACTTGTCGTCTTGATCGATGAAGGTTCGGCTTCTGCCAGTGAAATCTTCACCGGAGCGATTCAAGACAACGACCGCGGTATCGTTATTGGACGACGTTCTTTCGGAAAAGGATTGGTTCAACAGCCGATCGATTTCAGCGATGGATCGGCTATTCGTCTAACTATCGCACGTTATTACACCCCATCCGGACGTTGTATCCAACGCCCCTACCAAAACGGTAACGATCGCGAATACGAATTGGATATCTACAAACGTTACGAACATGGAGAATTCTTCTCAAGAGATAGCATCAAGCAAAATGAGAATGAACGTTATCAGACAAGCTTAGGTCGCACAGTTTATGGTGGAGGCGGCATCATGCCAGATCTTTTTGTACCACAAGATACCATTGGATTCACCTCCTATCTATCGACTGTTCTATCAAGAGGGCTGACCATTCAATACACTTTCCAATACACCGATCGCAACCGTTCAAAATTGAGCGAATACCAATCGTCTAAGGAATTAGTGAACTATCTGCATCGTCAAAACCTACTCGAACAGTTCATTCGTTATGCCGACAGTAAAGGAGTTAAGAGAAGAAATATCCTCATTCACCGTTCACGCAAATTGCTCGAAAAGAACATTTACGGCAACATCATCTACAACATGCTCGGTATGGAGGAATACATCAAATACTTCAACGAGGCTGATGAGACAGTGAAGAAAGGACTCGAAATACTTAAAAGTCATAAGGCCTTCCCGGTAGCTCCGGCACCAATCGACCCCAAGACCTTGAAAAAGAAAGAGAATGGCCACAAAAAGTGAATTACGTCGATACATTAAACAAGAGAAAGCCACTCGTTCACCCGAAGAGTTGCTACATCTCTCTTTTGACATACTGAATAAGCTGGAACAACTTCCGGCTTTTCAGCATTCAAAAACCATCTTGCTCTACCACTCATTGAACGATGAAGTGAACACCCACGACTTTATTCAAAAGTGGAGTGCTTCCAAAACGATTATCCTGCCGGTAGTTCATGGTGATCTACTCGACCTGCGCTACTATACCACCTCCACAGCCACCCATGAAGGCGCTTTCGGCATCATAGAACCCGAAGGTCAACTGCTAACTGATTACAACAAAATTGATTTGGTCATTGTGCCGGGCGTGGCATTTGATGCGGAAGGACATCGATTAGGACGTGGAAAAGGGTATTACGACAAACTTTTACCTCATGTCGCTGCCCCTAAGATTGGCATCTGTTTCCCTTTTCAACTGTTGGATCGGATTCCAACAGAAGAGACCGATATTAATATGGACAAGGTGCTAACTTGTGATTCGTAAATCTACTGAAACACGATATTGGTAATCACCGTAGCACCAGCCGCTTGATTCAAATGGCGGACTAACAATTCACGCCCCATCATTAATTCTTGTCGAAGCACAGACGACGTCAGATGCACATACAACACCTGATTCTTGATAAACAACCCGTCGGTATACACCGCCGCCGGTCCCACAATCTTAGGCCATGCCGCAATCAGTCGTCGCTCATTCAACGGCGATTCCAAAGACTCCTGTCGCAGATATTCACGGATCAACTTACCGATAGGTGAGGCTTCTTTACGCTTCATGATCTTGTCCCTCCATCTCGCTTAATACACCACCATCAACATGAAACATCTTATATTCGCTACCCACATTCATCAAAATGCGATCTAAATGTTCACGATTCGTATCCGTAATAAAAATCTGTCCGAAATCATCGCGCGACACCAACTTAATGATCTGTTCCACACGTGACGCATCCAGCTTATCGAAGATATCATCCAGCAAAAGCAATGGTACGGTATTGGCTGTACGCTTCAAGAAATCGAATTGAGCCAATTTTAAAGCAATCAGATACGTCTTATTCTGTCCCTGCGACCCTTCCTTCTTGATTGGATATCCGCCCAATAGCATACTGAGTTCATCTTTATGAATCCCCTTCAAGGAGTAGCCCATGATACGATCACGATCACGACTGCCTCTAATCACATCAAGTAATTCATCTCCATCAGCATGCGATTCATACGACAAGCTGACCGCCTCACTATCTTGAGAGATAAACGAATAGAACGATTGAAAAATCGGAATAAACTCTTGTATAAAACCTAAGCGCTTACGATAGACCACCTCACCGGCCTGAGCCATCATCTCTTCCCAAACCGCAAACAACTCCTCTTCCGGCAAACGTTCTGCCTTCAACAAAGCATTCCGCTGCGCCAAAGCCTTATTATATCGAATCAACGCATTCAGATACTCCTTATCATATTGTGAGATCACAATATCCATAAATCGGCGACGTTCATCACTTCCACCGGCTATCAAGTCGGAATCGGCAGGCGAAACCATCACCAAAGGTAGAAAGCCGATATGATCAGAGAAACGTTCATACTCTTTTTTGTTTCGTTTGAATTGTTTCTTCGAGCGTCTCTTCATCCCACAATAAATCTCCTCCGGCGCTCCTTCCTCCGTTTCATAAAAACCCTGAATCACAAAAAAGTCCTGGTCGTGTCTGATATTTTGAGAATCAATAGGATTTCCGGAACTTTTACAGAACGACAAGAAATAAACAGCATCGAGTAAATTCGTCTTCCCCATCCCATTGCGTCCGAAAACACAATTCAATTTTGACGAAAAAATCAGTTCAGCCTGCTCTATGTTCTTATAATTCAAGATCGAAATACGCTTCAGTATCATACCATAACAATAATTAGTCTACAAAAGTAATAAGTTTTTTAGCCTTTTACACCCTAACACAAAAAAATATCCCTCTAAATTTCATTTGTAGATATAAAAAAACTACTTTTGCGATTCGAAATATTCACTTGAAATAATAACAAAAAAAATACATCACAATGACAGAGCAAAAGAATCAGAACGAACACATGAACGTGGAAGAAGCTTTGAGCAAGTCGGAAGCGTTCTTAATCAAAAACAAAAAGTCTATC
This sequence comes from Bacteroides sp. QWL-09, assembly GCF_058683585.1. NCBI lineage: Bacteria > Pseudomonadati > Bacteroidota > Bacteroidia > Bacteroidales > Bacteroidaceae > Bacteroides > Bacteroides sp. QWL-09. The sequence goes on from NZ_CM178748.1 coordinate 2,015,476, forward strand.
TTAGGCGGAATTATTGCTATCGTCCTTATTATCGGCGGATTCATTATGTATAAGAATCTTTATGCGGCTCCACGTGAGAACAAAGCGCAAGCAGCCCTTTTCAAAGGTCAGCAATATTTTGAAGCCGATGCTTACGAACAAGCCTTGAACGGTGACAGCATAGGTTATGCAGGTTTTGCTAAAATCGCTAATGAATACAGCGGAACGAAAGCAGGTAACTTAGCCAGTGCTTATGCCGGCATCTGCTATGCAAAACTAGATAAATATGACGAAGCGATCAAAGCTCTTTCTGATTTCGATGCCGACGATCAAATGGTTGCTCCGGCGATCCTAGGTGCTACCGGAAACTGCTATGCTGAGATCGGTCAGTTAGACAAAGCTGCTTCTCTATTATTAGATGCTGCTTCAAAAGCTGACAACAATACCTTAAGCCCAATCTTCTTGATGCAAGCCGGAGAAATCTTGGTTAAACAAGGTAAGATCGATGCAGCAATCGATGCATACACGACTATTAAAGATAAGTATTTCCAATCTTATCAAGCTATGGACATCGACAAATACATCGAACAAGCTAAATTGATGAAAAAATAATAGAATAAAACCACTCAATAAGACACGGCTTACATGTTGGCGAAACGGATTCTTCCGTTATCAAGCACACATGCAAGCCGTATCTGTTTAAACAAAAAACAAACATTATGGCAACAGCATTTCATAACTTATCAGACTACGATCTTCAATCGGTACCTAATGCCGAAGAGATGAAATTTGGTATCGTTGTTTCCGAATGGAACACTGCGATCACCGGCGCACTACTCGAAGGAGCAGTGAATACTTTAAAAAAGCATGGCGCAAGACCCGAAAATATTTTAGTGAAAACAGTTCCGGGAAGTTTCGAACTCACTTTTGGCGCAAGTCAAATGATGGAAAATAGCAATGTTGACGGAATTATTATTTTAGGTTGCGTAATTAAAGGCGATACTCCACATTTTGATTATGTTTGCATGGGAGTGACTCAAGGCATCACTCATTTAAATGCAACTAGCGATGTACCAGTTATTTACGGTCTACTTACCACCAATACCATGGAACAAGCCGAAGATCGCTGCGGAGGAAAATTAGGCAATAAAGGCGATGAATGCGCAATTACAGCAATAAAAATGATAGATTTTATTTGGAGTTTAAAAAAATAGTCGTATCTTTGCATCGCAATTGAGAAACAAACCTTCTCAAAAGCAAAAAGGGGGCAAATACCAGAGTGGCCAAATGGGGCAGACTGTAAATCTGCTGGCTTACGCCTTCGGTGGTTCGAATCCATCTTTGCCCACAAAAATTGCGGAAGTAGCTCAGTTGATAGAGCATTAGCCTTCCAAGCTGAGGGTCGCGGGTTTGAGCCCCGTCTTCCGCTCTAGAAAGAGAATCTGAGTTAAATTAGATTCTCTTTTTTTTTGTATAACCGTAACCCATATTCTGAAGCGGATATGAAAGACTACTTCACAACACAACGACACGTCATCGGTTTGTCGCATACCCCTCTTGCCAAAGTCCGTATCGGATTCATCGGTTTAGGTAATCGGGGACTTCTCACTTTACAACGCTATCTACTCTTCGACAGTGTCGAAGTCATCGGTCTATGCGAAATCCGCGAAGGCAATCTTCAAAAAGGTCAAGAGAGCCTGAGACAAGCAGGACGTCCGGAAGCCATAGGCTATTCAAAAGAAGAAGATTGGCGCACCCTCTGCGAACGCAACGATATCGATCTGATTTTTGTATGTACCGACTGGACCACACATGCAACCATGGCTGCCTATGCCATGAATTGTGGCAAGCACGTTGCCATAGAAGTACCCGCTGCCATGAGCGTCGAAGAATGCTGGCTTTTGGTCGATACCGCCGAACGCACTCGCCGTCACTGTATCATGCTCGAGAACTGCTGTTACGACCCTTTTGCCTTAATGACCCTCAACATGGCCGAAAAAGGCGTTCTAGGGGAGATTATGCACGTCGAAGGAGCTTATATCCACGACCTACGTCACCTTTACTTCGCCGATGAAAGCGAAGGAGGATATCATAACCATTGGGGAAAACGCCACAGCATACAACATACCGGCAATCCCTACCCCACCCATGGACTCGGTCCTGTCTGTCAAATCTTAAAGATTCATCGAAGTGACCGAATGACCCACCTCGTCTCCATGTCGACGGCACAACTCGGTCTCACGGCCTACGCCGAACGCCGTTACGGACGAGGGACACCGGAAGCCTCACAACGTTATCTATTGGGAGATGTCAACACCAGCTTGATTCAAACGCTCAAAGGCAAAACCATCATGTTGCAATACAGCGTCGCTACGCCGCGCCCATACAGTCGACTACATACCGTTTGCGGCACTTTAGGGTTTGCACAAAAATATCCTGTCCCCACCATCTCACTCGATCCGAATGCCGGAACGCCATTAGACGAAGAAGCCATGAAAGCTCTTATCGAACGTTACAAACACCCTTTCAGTGCAACGATTGGCGAGGAAGCTCACCGACGTGGGGTGACCAACGAAATGAACTACGTTATGGATTATCGTCTCATCTACTGTTTGCAACACGGACTGCCACTCGATATGGATGTATACGATGCTGCCGAATGGTCGTGTATCACCGAGTTGAGCGAACTGTCGGTTCTTAATGGTAGTGCCCCGGTCGAAATTCCCGATTTCACACGAGGAGCTTGGCAAAAAGAAACCCAAGAATCCATTCCATAGCAATCAAGCCGTAGGATCAACTTGTAGAGTTCTTGTGCAATGACCCTTCTTTAATGGTTCTTCTTTAATGGTTTTTCTTCAATGAAGTCGAAAAGTAATTCATTCAAATTTCAACGCTATTCGTTGTATCTAAAAGCACCATAGATCTGCGCAACGAGTACCGTAGCTCAGCGTAACAACGACCGCAATCCAGCGTAACAACGACCGCACTCCAGCGCAACAACGACCGCATCCCAGCGCAACAACGACCGCACCCCAGCGCAACGAGCACCGTACCTCAGCACCACAACGACCGTACCTTGTCAATGAATAATTCTGGGGCAAATTACTTTTAACCTAATCGCTGTAAACAAAGCCAAAATAAAATCGGTTGCAGAGATTTGATCTACCACCAATCTGCAACAGGGATCTGCAACGTACCTAACGACTGATAATCAAACGAATAAACCTCATTTAGTGGCAGATGGCAGATAAAGTTCAAATAAACAACTCTAGAGGGAGCATCAGAATCAAACAAAAAAATAGATAAAGTCAGAAAGTTGTAATATTCAGTCAGAAAATATATTTTTGCATATCACAAGAGTAGACTATTTGCTCAACAAAAACAAACATCACTTTAAAACAAACCTATGAAAACGTTCTTATCGCTCCTACTTCTCATCTCGGCCTCCTGCTTATCGGCCAACGATACCATTCGCATTGCCAACTACGGACTACAAGCCAATAGCCGTGTCAATGCCGTACCTTATATTCAAAAAGCATTGACCGAAGCTCGTCAACATCCCGGTGCAGTCATCCTCTTCGAAAAAGGACGATACGACTTCTGGCCTCAAAAAGCGATCGAACGCGACTATCACGAAACGAATACGTACGACATCAACCCTAAAATATTGGCCGTCGTTCTCGACTCGATCCGTCATCTAACCCTCGACGGCAACGGAGCTGAGTTCATCATGCACGGACGCATGCAACCTTTCACACTCGATCGTTGCGAACAGATTACCTTAAAGAATTTCTCCATCGATTGGGATATCCCACTCACCGCACAAGGATGTGTTGTGGCCCGCACTGAAAAGACCATGGATATCGCCATTGATCGTCTACAATATCCCTACATCATTGAAAACAATCAACTCACATTTGTAGGCGAGGGTTGGAAAAGTGCCATCTGGTCGATCATGCAGTTCGACCCTAAGACCCATTTCGTTTTGCCAAACACCGGAGATAATCTAGGATGGCGACGCTTTAAAGCTGAGGAAGTCAGCCCCGGCATCGTGCGACTCCAAGACGACAACCCACAATTCAGTCGCCACTATCCCAAACCGGGTACCCTCCTGGTTTTGCGTCATAGCAACCGCGATCATGCCGGCATCTTCATTTACCACAGCACAGACACGCGATTAGAAAAAGTCACCATTCACCACACTTGTGGATTAGGGGTTTTATCACAATACAGTCGTAACCTCACATTTAACGATGTCCACATGATTCCAAACAAAGAAAAAGGGCGAGTCTTTAGCGGACACGATGATGGGTTCCACTTCATGGGATGCAGCGGATTGATCCAAGTGGAGCATTGCAGTTGGGCCGGATTAATGGACGACCCAATCAATATTCACGGAACATGTTCGAAGATCGTCGAAGTACTTTCTCCCACACGAATTAAATGTCGATTCATGCACGACATGAGTGAAGGTATGGAATGGGGACGTCCCAACGACTTGATCGGCTGTATCGAACACCAGACGATGCGTACGGTAGATACCCTTCGGATGACTCGGTTCACAGCACTCAATAAAGCCGAATTTATCATCGACCTATCGAAGCCTTTACCCCAAGAGATCGTTCCCGGAGATGCCATCGAGAACTTGACTTGCACCCCCGACGCAGAGATTCGTTATTGTCACTTCGGGAGTTGCCGAGCACGAGGCTTACTGATCTCAACCCCGGGTAAAGTGACCGTTGAAGACAATGTGTTCGAATCGAGCGGATCGGCCATTCTGATTGCGGGCGATGCCAATGCATGGTACGAATCGGGCGCAGTGACCGATGTGACTATCCGTCGTAACACGTTCCGCTATCCTTGTAACTCTTCGCCCTATCAGTTCTGCGAGGCAGTCATCAGCATTTTCCCGGAGATCCCGACACCCGACCAACGATATCCCTATCACCGGAATATTCGCATTACCGACAATACGTTCCACCTTTTCGACTATCCGGTACTTTTTGCCCGATCGGTCGAAGGGTTGTCTTTTCAACGGAATACCTTGATTCGCGATACGACTTATCAACCGTATCACTCCCAAAAAGCAGGTATTACGTTAGAATATTGCAAAAAGGTCACTATCGGTGAAAACCGCTCACAAGGCGATATTCTAGGACGTACCATCCTACTGAAAGAAACCAGAGCATCGAACGTTAAACGAAAGAAAGAAAACGTATTCCGCCGTTTCAAGCCATAAGTTATTGGATTTATTCAAGAAAGTGGATTATCTTTGTAAATCAAACCAAAGAATGAATGGACGAAGAAAAACTTGTTGCACAACTCAAATCGGGAGATGAACAGGCTTTTACCCTATTATATAAGCAATATTGGGGAAAAGTCTATCATTTCACTCGCCTTTACCTCTCATGCGAAGCCGAGAGAGAAGAAGTGGTGCAAGAAGTTTTTGTCAAAGTGTGGGAGATCCGCCATTTCATTAAAGAAAAAGAAAACTTCAAAGGATTCTTATTCATCATCACACGAAACGCCATATTCAATAACTTCCGCAAAAGCTTCAGAGAAGATCATTATAAACTCAGTGTCTTAAATAGTTGCTTCGACCAATACGATATAGAAGAACAACTTGAGACCGATGATTTACAAACATACATCAACAGTTTGGTTGGTCAGTTAACGCCACGCCAACAAGAAGTCTTTCGTTTAAGTCGCGAAAACCATCTCACCTATAAGGAGATAGCCAGTCAGCTGGAGATCACGGAAAAGACAGTCGAGAGACACATCAATGATGCTTTACGCTTTTTACGCAAAAACATCCCATTGATTATTTGGTTCCTCGGAGCTTAAACGTTTTTTTTGGAATAAAATACAGGTTTTATTCTGAGGGCAAAACTGTTCTTGAACGTATTTATTATGAATAACGAGTCGCAACTAACTCATAAGGCATGAAAAACAGAATAAATAATGGTAAAAATCTGATTCAAAAATTACTGTCCGGGAAGTTATCTTCTAGCGAAAGAGAGGCCCTGAATAAACAGCCGTTCATCGATCGTATGCTCAAAAATCAATGGGAAGAAACGCCGGAACAGATGGCCGATTACGTTAAAGAACAACGAATCCTGGATAAAATCACATACCAGATTCATCAAAGGCCCAAACGAAAATCAGTCTTACAACAACCGATGCAGATCGCCGTCGCTTTAATAGGCATCGCACTCATCGGAAGTCTCCTCTTCTTGCTAAATAAACCTCCGAAGCAAGAAATATGGTACGTACGTTCCTTGGGGTATCAATGCATGGACTCCCTCTTATTACCCGATGGATCGAAGGTCATTCTCAATGCAGGCAGCAAATTAATCTATCCGGAAGATTTCAATGGAGACAAACGGGAAGTCACGCTATCGGGACAAGCTTTCTTCTATGTCAAATCGGACGCTAATCGCCCATTTACGGTCAAGACGAAAAACATGAATGTTACGGCTTTAGGTACAGCTTTTGAAGTCTTCAGCTTCGACGATGACGGAGGATCGGAAACCATTTTACTTAATGGGAAGACCTTGGTAGAGACCAAAAACCAACAAGGAATCATTCAAAACAAGTACATCCTAAACCCTAACGATAAGTTAAGCTACCATGAGAAGAAGGAGGCCAATATCGAGCAGATTAATGCGGATTCCTACTCAGCCTGGCGTAGCGGAGGCAAGTTGAAGTTTACCAATGAGCAACTCTTGATGATTATTCCACGATTGGAAAAATGGTATGGACAGAAAATCATCTGCCCTTCGGAAATTGCCAAGCATTACCGATTCACGTTCTCCATCAGAAACGAGTCATTAGAACAAATTTTAAGTAATATGTCACAAAGTTCATCACTCGCCTACCAGCTCATAGATGACAGTTATTACACCATCAGTCATAAAAAATAATCTAGTAATCAACAACATAACAAAAGACGTTTTAGAGACTTCTTTTACAGAAGAAGAGTTGTTGTGTGAAGGGAATCATGTTAAACTTCTCTAAAAAGGAGATGATCATTTCGGGTGAAAGCGCTTTGCAAGTGTATTTATAGCATAACTTAACTTTAGCGAATCAACAAATGAAACGACATGATTTACAACCTCAACTGAGCTTGACCATTTCAGAAGAATGGTTCAAGCCAAACCATCCAAACGTTCATCGACAAGGAAGGTCGACCAATGCTCCACCCGGAAATGGGAAACCCAACTTCAGAACGTCACTGCCGTCACATCACACACACAACAACAAACAACACTAAACATTTATTTCAAGACCTAACTTTAAATCACACGATAAACAGACCTAAACCAACCGAGCAGACAAAATAAACAAGACAAAAACAGACAAAGCAAGACCAAACAAAAACGACAAGATTAAAACGACGAAATTAGAATTAAGATTAAGCATGCTATTAAAAAATAAGAGGTCGTTCCTAAATGTTTAAAAGAAGGACTTCCAACAACCGAAAAACCATTCTATGATTAAACTTTAAATGTTAACTTTGCCCTATAAGCAAAAAAGATAATACTAAATACATAACCTACTAAAAAAACAAAAAGAATTATGCGTAAACTGTTTACGATTTTAACCATTGGACTTCTGGTGTTAACTTGTCCGACAAGTTATGCTCAAAAAAAGAAGGCTCAAAAGAGCTACACCATCAAAGTAGAAGTTCCTAATCGTCCTAAAGGACAAAAAGACGTTATCGAACTCACTACTCCAAAGCTGGAAACTGTTCGCGTTGGCTTTATTGGTTTAGGAATGCGTGGACCGGGTGCAGTAGCACGTTTCACTCACATTCCCGGCACACAGATTGTGGCCTTGTGTGATCTTGACCCTGAACGTGTTGAAAAATCGCAAGAGATCCTTAAAAAAGCAGGACTTCCTGAAGCAACCGGTTATTCTGGTACTGCTGATGCTTGGAAAAAACTTTGTGAGCGTAATGACATCGATTTAGTCTATATTGCTACCGACTGGAAACACCATGCAGAGATGGGAGTTTACGCCATGGAACATGGTAAGCACGTTGCTATTGAAGTACCTGCAGCCATGACACTTAAAGAAATATGGAAGCTGATCGATACATCGGAACGCACTCGTAAACACTGTATGCAACTTGAAAACTGTGTATACGACTTCTTCGAACTAACGACATTAAACATGGCTCGCCAAGGTGTATTCGGCGAAGTGCTTCACGTGGAAGGTTCGTACATTCATAACTTGGAAGACTTCTGGCCATATTATTGGAATAACTGGCGTATGGATTACAATCGTCAGTTCCGCGGTGACGTCTATGCGACTCATGGTATGGGCCCGGCTTGTCAGCTCCTAGACATTCACCGTGGCGACCGCATGAAAACATTGGTTGCTATGGATACTAAACCGGCAAACGGACCGGCATATATTAAGAAGAAAACCGGAGAAGTAGCTAATGATTTCCAAAATGGCGATCAAACTTCAACCTTGATTCGTACAGAAAATGGTAAAACGATGTTGATCCAACACAATGTGATGACTCCGCGTCCATACAGCAGAATGTACCAATTGGTTGGAACAGATGGTTATGCCAGCAAATATCCAATTGAAGAGTATTGTTTACGTCCTTCACAAATCGATTCTAAAGATGTACCTAATCATGAGAAACTGAATGCACACGGTTCTATCCCGGAAGAAGCAAAGAAATCACTCATGGCTAAATATAAAAGCCCGATCCTAGATCAAGAACTAGAAGAGACTGCTAAGAAAGTTGGCGGACACGGCGGTATGGACTATATCATGGATTATCGTCTAGTTTATTGCTTACGCAACGGATTGCCTCTTGATATGGATGTATACGACTTGGCAGAATGGTGCTGCATGGCAGAATTGACCCGTTTGTCTATCGAAAACAACTCTGCACCGGTTGAGATCCCTGATTTCACACGTGGTAACTGGAATAAGGTAAAAGGCTTTAAATATGCTTTTACTAAATAAAAAGATCTTTTAACTCTGATAAAATCAGCGAACCGTAAAATTGATTTTTATAGTTCGCTGATTTCTACTTATATCCCAATTATCGTTAACCAACAAGCAATATACCAAACCAATGCTTCGTTTTCCAAATAATTCTATTTAATTTTACGGACTTTTTGGTATAGAACGACATTATTGCTTATTTATAAAGACCCATGAAACACAAAACTAAAATTTGGTATTGGAAATCAATACTCTTTCTCGCAGGACTATCGCCCGTAATAGGATCTCAGGCGCAAAACGAGCCTAAAAAGCCATATTGGCAGGATATACAAACCGTATCGGTCAACAAAGAATACCCACGCAGTTCGTTTATGACGTACGATGTTCGGGATCATGCGTTAACCGGAAAATACGAAAAGAGTAAATACTACAAACTGTTAAACGGAACGTGGAAGTTCTATTTTGTAGATTCTTATAAAAATCTACCGGCCAACATCACCGATCCACAGACTGATACTTCAAATTGGAAAGATATCAAAGTTCCCGGTAACTGGGAAGTACAAGGTTACGGCGTAGCCATCTACACCAATCATGGTTATGAATTTAAACCCCGTAATCCGGAACCTCCAATCTTACCTGAGAATAATCCGGTCGGAGTATACCGTCGTGATCTCACGATCCCGACCAACTGGAAAGATAGAGACATCTACTTACACCTATCCGGTGCCAAATCGGGAGTTTATGTCTACATCAACGGAAAAGAAGTGGGTTACAATGAAGACTCTAAAAACCCCGCTGAATTCTTAATCAACAACTACTTAAAAGACGGCAACAATGTGCTTACATTGAAAATTTTCAGATGGAGCACCGGTTCATTCTTAGAATGTCAGGACTTCTGGCGCATTAGCGGCATTGAACGCGATGTCTATCTTTATGCACAACCCAAAGCTGCATTGAAAGATTTCCGCGTGAAGTCGACGCTCGATGATAGCTATAAGAATGGTCTCTTTGCTTTAAACACTGATCTGAGAAATCATCACAAAGCAGGAACCACCTTAAGCCTAACTTATGAGTTGATCGACCCTCAAGGAAAAGTGATCAGCACAGAACAAAAATCGGTAGAGATCCCTGCCGGAGAAACGCGCACCGTCGCTTTCAACCAAACGCTAGCTAACGTACGGACTTGGACTTCGGAACATCCGAACTTATATAAATTATTGATGACCATTAAGGAAAATGGTAAAGTCAACGAAATTATCCCATTTAACGTTGGCTTCCGTCGCATAGAGATCAAGCCGATCGAACAATTAGCCGCTAACGGTAAACCGTATGTTTGCTTATTTGTCAACGGACAACCCATAAAGCTTAAAGGCGTAAATATTCACGAGCACAATCCGGAAACCGGACATTATGTTACAGAAGAGTTGATGCGTCGTGACTTTGAATTGATGAAACGTCACAATCTAAACAGTGTTCGTCTTTGTCACTACCCACAAGATCGTCGTTTCTATGAATTGTGCGATGAATATGGACTTTATGTCTACGACGAAGCCAACATTGAAAGCCACGGCATGTACTACGATTTGCGTAAAGGCGGTTCATTAGGAAACAACCCGGAATGGTTGAAGCCCCATATGGAACGCACGATAAATATGTTCGAACGTAACAAGAACTATCCAAGTGTCACTTTCTGGTCGTTAGGTAACGAAGCCGGAAATGGATACAACTTCTACCAAACTTACTTATGGTTAAAGCAAGCCGATCAAACCTTGATGATGCGCCCGGTCAACTATGAGCGAGCACAATGGGAATGGAATTCGGATATGTATGTTCCTCAATACCCTGGAGAGAAATGGCTTGAATCGGTTGGTAAAAACGGCAGCGACCGTCCGGTAGCTCCTTCTGAATATGCTCATGCTATGGGTAACTCCACCGGAAATATCTGGGGACAATGGCAAGCTATTTATAAGTATCCAAATCTCCAAGGTGGCTACATCTGGGACTGGGTCGATCAAGGACTTCTACAAAAAGATAAAAACGGTCGGTCATATTGGGCTTATGGAGGCGATTTTGGTGTGAATGCTCCAAGCGATGGTAACTTCCTATGTAATGGTTTGGTTAACCCGGATCGTGCCCCTCACCCGGCCATGGCTGAAATTAAATATGTGCATCAAAATGTCGATTTTCAGATGATGGATGCAGCAGCCGGCAAGTTTACAATTAAGAATCGCTTCTATTTTACAAACTTAAAGGAGTATCAGGTCGGTTATAAGATCTTAGCTAATGGCAAAGTGATTCAATCAGGAAAACTAAACCTTGACCTTGCGCCTCAACAATCCAAAGAGGTGACTCTACCGTTGAGTAACCTGAAGGCTAAAGCTGGAGTAGAATATTTTGTAAACTTCAGCGTGATGACTCAAAAACCTGAGCCACTCATCCCTGCCGGATACGAGATTGCTTACGATCAATTTAAACTCCCGATTGTTGCTCCAACCAAACCTTATCAAGCTAGCGGTCCAACACTTAAGACGGCAAAAGAAGGACATTTATTAAGCGCATCTTCATCAAAAGTACAGTTTGTATTCGATCAGAAGAAAGGCCTTGTTACCTCTTATAAAGTCGACGGTTCCGAATATTTCAAAGATGGATTTGGTATCCAACCCAACTTCTGGAGAGGCCCAACCGACAATGACTATGGTAACGGAACTCCTAGACGCTTACAAGTTTGGAAAGAGTCGAGCAAAAACTTCAATGTAACTGATGCTTCAATCCGCAAAGAAGGACAAGCAGCTGTGATTAAAGCGACTTACCTCTTAAGTACCGGGAACTTATATATTGTCACTTACAAAATCTTCCCTACAGGCGTGGTTAAAGTCAATGCGACCTTCACCTCAACCGATATGCAAGCTGCCGAAACGGAAGTATCCGAAGCCACACGCACAGCGACCTTTACTCCTGGTGGAGATGCTGCCCGTAAAGCGGCCTCTAAATTGGAAGTTCCACGTATTGGCGTTCGTTTCCGCTTACCGGCAAACATGAATAATGTAGAGTATTTTGGTCGTGGACCGGAAGAGAATTATATCGACCGTAATAAAGGAACACTCGTTGGAGTCTACAAGACTACAGCCGACAAGATGTATTTCAATTATGTTCGTCCACAAGAAAATGGCCACCATACCGAAACCAGATGGATGGCTTTGCAACAACCCAACGGAAAAGGATTAGCTGTATTGGCCGATAGCCTAATCGGATTTAATGCGTTACGCAATTCGGTTGAAGACTTCGACTCAGAGGAAGCTAAACAACATCCTTACCAATGGCAAAATTTCACCCCTGAACAAGTCGCTAATCACGACGAAGCATCCGCTAAAAATGTGTTGAGAAGAATGCACCATGTCAATGATATCACCCCACAAGACTTTGTGGAAGTTTGCGTCGATATGAAGCAACAAGGTGTAGGCGGATACGACAGCTGGGGATCAAGACCGGAAGCGATTTACCAGATACCGGCCAACCGTGAATATCATTGGGGCTTTACCCTTGTTCCGATTAAATCGGCACAACAAGTTGTAAAAGCCACACAATTCGATTATAAATAAAAACAACCTTAGTATAAATTTAAAGAAAAAAATTCATGAAAGATTTTGCAAGTATCGTTGCACACTTTAACATTGCAGGTACTGTGGGAGAAATAAAACCTCTTGGAGCAGGGCTGATCAACGACACCTATAAAGTGATGACAACGGAAGTAGAAGCCCCCGACTACGTTTTGCAACGCATTAATCACGCCATCTTCCAGAACGTCGAAATGCTACAAGCTAACATCGAGGCTGTCACTACCCATATTCGTCAAAAGCTAGTAGAAGCAGGCGAAACAGATATTGATCGTAAAGTCTTATCTTTTGTTGCATCAGAAAACGGGAAAACCTATTGGTTTGATGGCGAAAGTTATTGGAGAATGATGGTTTTCATTCCTAAAGCTAAAACCTACGAAACGGTTAATCCGGAGTATTCTTATTATGCCGGCGTAGCCTTTGGTAATTTCCAGGCCATGCTCGCTGATCTTCCAGAAACATTAGGTGAGACTATCCCTGACTTTCATAACATGGAATTCCGCTTACAACAATTACGCGATGCCGTAAAAGCGAATGCAGCCGGAAGAATAGAAGAAGTTCGTTACTACTTAGACGAGATAGAGAAACGCGCCAAAGAGATGTGTAAAGCTGAGCAGTTACACCGTGAAGGACAACTTCCTAAACGCGTGTGTCACTGCGATACTAAAGTAAACAATATGATGTTCGACGAAGAAGGTAAGGTGTTGTGTGTCATCGACCTTGATACCGTCATGCCAAGCTTCATTTTCTCGGACTACGGTGATTTCTTAAGAACAGGTGCAAACACTGGCGATGAGGATGATAAAGACTTGAATCGGGTGAATTTCAACATGGAGATTTTCAAAGCCTTCACCAAAGGTTATCTTGAAAGTGCTCAAACCTTCTTGACTCCATTAGAAATTGAGAACCTGCCTTATGCTGCAGCACTCTTCCCATACATGCAGTGTGTACGCTTCTTAGCCGATTATATCAATGGCGATACTTATTATAAGACAAAGTACCCAGAACATAATCTAGTGCGCACGAAAGCGCAGTTCAAATTACTGGAAAGCGTAGAAGCACACTCACCTGAGATGGTTGCATTTATTGCAGAGTGCCTTAAAAAATAAGCTCGGTTTATTTCAGATTAAAACGACCTTCTTTCCAAAAGAAGGAAAGCTCACGGCGGAGAAACGGTTTCAGTTTTTCCGCCGTTTCTTTATCTAAATAATCGGGTGTCGTTAAAGTGAACTGTAGCCCGTTATCTTTTTTATTCAACTCAGCCTTAATTAAACAAATATCCGCTTTATTCAGAGCAGTATCATATTCATCGACTGTCAACGTATCGTTCTTTACAAAGAAATCTTTTGTTGTAGGCATTAACAAGAAAGAAGACGAAGAAATCTCCTTCCATTGCAAATCGTAGAATCTCACAAAGCTATCACAAGCCGGAGCACACGCTGTGGCAATCGTGCAAATCACCTTTATGGAATCATTCACGGGGAGCAACTTCATTTGCCAACTCGTTTGAGCAGTCAACTGTAAGCGAAGATAATCCGAACTCAAATCGGTCATCTCACTTTTGCCGCCCAAACGATTATCGACCACCGCTTTCATCTTACTCTCCAGAAAATCGATACAGTCGGCACGATTCACTTCAGTCAGCAACGGCGAGAGAGAATCGGGCATATGCACAAAAAGATCTTTAAGTTGCTGGGCATTGGCGGAATAACTTCCACAAAGCAGGAATAGACTGAAAAGGAGCGTGTAGAGGCAGCTATGGCCTTTGAATGTATTTCGTTGCATAATGATCTGATTTTACGATTTAGAGCCCAAATATAAACATATCATTCCGATTAATACCAACAACAAGTCGATTGCTTTACTTTTTAAATTCTTTTCACGGAAGAAAAGTGCTCCAAACAGGAAAGAGACAATCACACTGCCACGACGAACCATGGAAACAATCGAAATCATTGAATCTTGATCACTCAAGGCATAGAAATAAGCAAAATCGGCTGCAGAAAGAAAGATTGAGATGAGAAGAATCGTCCACCGCCAACGAAAAGGAGTCGTCTCTTTACGCTTAGGCCACCACAACAAGGCCAATATAGGGCACATGATCAGGACTTGATACATATTATACCACGATTGCACCAACATCGGATGGAGTTGTTTCATCAAATATTTATCGTACAGCCCACTCAATGCTCCCATAATCGCGGCAAGTATAATAAACAGGATCCATTTATTACGCCTAAAATCGATCCCCTCTTTCTTTCCGGAGCGACTTAATAAGAAAAACGAAAGAATGGCTAAAGAGACTCCCAACCATTGATAGACGTTTAATCGCTCGCCAAATAAAAAGAGAGCCCCCAACAAAACCATCACAGGGCGCGTAGCATTAATGGGACCAACAATAGTCAACGGTAAATGTTTCATTCCAAAATAACCAAACACCCAAGAAGATAGAACAATAAACGATTTCACCAAAATAAACCGATGCACTTCCCAACCGGCTGTTGGAACAAAGAACAAAGTCCCTTCAAGAGAAGAAGGTGCAAAAGCTGAACATAAGATGAAAGGCAAGAAAATTAAACTCGAAAACAGGGTGTTAAAAAACAAAACCGGAAGGACTGCATTTCCTTTTAAAGACTGCTTTTTAAAAACGTCATAAAATCCCAAGAGAGTGGCCGAAAGAAAAGCCAACAATAACCACATAATCAATCTGTTTAATGAAACGATATTAAGAAAAGAGAAATCTGAGTCGAAAAAGCCTACTCACCATCAAGAAATAAATCTTCCGGATAAGCCACATCTACTAAGAAAAGAGCATGACCGGGAGCGGATGTGCCTGCTTGGCACCGATCCATTTGTTCAATCACCTGACAAAAGCCCTCAACGGTCAACTTACCACGACCCACTTCAAATAATGTTCCCACAATCGCACGAACCATATTTCTCAAGAAGCGATCGGCCCGAATCGTAAAAACCCAAGTCTGGTCGTCGACCTTCGTCCACTCCGCCCACGAGATGTGACAAATATTGGTTTTTACATCCGTATGTAGTTTACTGAAGCTTGTAAAATCAGTATATCTGAAAAGAGCCGCTGCCGCCTCATTCATCCGTTCATAATCCAACGCCCCAAATACACGACATCGGAACTGACGGTTAAAAGGGTATTTAACGGTAGTGACATAATAGTTATACGTACGAGATAAAGCATCGAACCGAGCATGCGCTTCCGGTTTCACCCGTCGCACTTTAAATACAGAAATATCCGGAGGCAATAAACGGTTCAACTTATCGGAAATCACCTCCCCGTCTAAAATTTCTTCCGTCCCATCCGGCAACCACTTCTCATAATCAAAGTGAGCCACCATCAACGAAGCATGCACCCCGGCATCCGTACGACCCGCTCCAACCACATCGATTTCTTTTCGTAAAAAGGTGGATAGAGCTTTCATCAAAGCCTCTTGAACACTGATTCCGTTTGGTTGTATTTGCCATCCATGATAGTTCGTACCATCATAAGCTAAATAGATAAAATACCTTTGCACACTATTTGGTTTTGAAGTTTAGAACTGCAAAAATAATAAATAAAATTGGGTTCAAGGTTATCTACTCCAAGCAAACCTCATCTTCAATCCCTCTATTTTCGAAAGAAGCGTTTCACCAATTTTGGATAGAAGCTTAAAAACTTTATCTTTGTAAACTAAAAAAAATATGAATAAACGCCTCTCCATTTTCGCTTCTGTCGTGCTCATCGCTTTACTCATCGGACTAGCTTTCGGTTGTTTAAAGAAGAAAGATACGACCCTAAAACTCAATCAACCCCGTAACATCCGTGGAGTGCTTAGCTTTAAACGCATCTTTGGCGATTTAAACGATAAACATCTTTCTGTAGCTACGGTGATTGGAATAAAACCTCTAAGAAATCGCGAAGAAGCCGAACAGTTGGAAGAAGAGCTCGTTCACATCACCTCAAACGAAACCTATAGTATCGACTCATTAACCCATTCACTACCTTTTTTAGTGCCACAAGCCAGCGAGCTTTTAGATAGCATAGGGACTTATTTCCTAGACTCGCTCGATTCAAAAGGTTTAAATCCCAATCTCATCACAGTCACCTCCGTTTTACGAACCAAAGATGATGTCAAGCGGCTACGTCGCCGAAACGGAAATGCTTCAGAAAACTCTGCCCACTTTTATGGAACGACCTTCGATGTGAGTTGGAAACGATTCCAAAAGATAGAAGAGGTCGATGAGCGTCCCATGCAGAGCGTTAGCGCCGACACCTTGAAGTTGGTTTTATCGGAAGTCTTACGCGATTTACAGAAACGCGATAAATGTTACGTCAAATACGAATTGAAACAAGGGTGTTTCCATATCACAGCAAGGTGAAATAAAAATCACTAATTATCCATCTAAAATCCAAACGATTCACTATTTTTGCAGAAATATTTCTTTAATACAATTCAATGATAGAAAAGATTATTGTTCTTGAGGATGTTGATCCTGTCATTTTCTACGGTATAAACAATGCCAACATACAACTAATTAAAGCTTTATATCCCAAATTGCGCATTGTAGCGCGAGGTAACGTCATTAAAGTTTTAGGCGATGAGGAAGAAATGTGCGCTTTCGAAGAAAATATCGTGAAGCTAGAAAAGCATTGTTCGGAATTCAACTCCTTAAAAGAAGAAGTCATCATTGATATTATCAAAGGGAATGCTCCACAAACCGAACAAACTGGTAACGTCATTGTTTTTAGTGTAAACGGAAGACCAATCATACCACGAAGCGAGAATCAGCTCAAGCTCGTGGAGGGATTCAAGAAGAATGATATGGTATTTGCCATCGGACCAGCCGGTTCCGGTAAGACCTATACCGCCATCGCTTTAGCCGTAAGAGCTTTAAAGAATAAAGAAATAAAAAAAATCATTCTGAGTCGCCCCGCTGTTGAAGCCGGTGAAAAACTAGGTTTCTTACCCGGTGACATGAAAGAAAAGATCGATCCCTACTTACAGCCTCTATACGATGCGTTGCAAGATATGATACCGGCAGCTAAATTGAAAGAATATATGGAACTCAACGTCATTCAGATTGCTCCTCTAGCTTTCATGCGAGGACGAACATTGAACGACGCTGTGGTAATCCTTGATGAAGCACAAAATACGACGACTCAACAAATCAAGATGTTCCTCACTCGTATGGGCATCAATACCAAAATGATTGTGACCGGTGACATGACTCAAATCGATTTACCCAAGTCACAGATGTCTGGATTGGTGCAAGCTATGCGTATTTTGAAAGGAGTAAAAGGCATCAGTTTTGTCGAACTCAACAAAAAGGATATTGTTCGCCACAAATTGGTGGAACGCATTGTCGATGCTTACGACAAGTTTGATAAGGACATGAAAGCAGAACGTGAAAAAGAGAAAACGCAATCTTAGCGGTACTCCTATAATTTGCACACCACTTTAATAGATAATATAAAACAAGATGAAAGCATTAACTCAAACTGATTTCAACTTTCCGGGACAAAAGAACGTATATCATGGTAAGGTACGCGATGTATACAACATTAATGACGAAAAGTTAGTCATGGTAGCGACCGATCGTATCTCAGCTTTTGACGTGGTTTTGCCAGAAGGAATCCCTTACAAAGGGCAAATGCTTAACCAAATCGCGGCTAAGTTCTTAGATGCAACCACCGACATTTGTCCAAACTGGAAATTGGCCTCGCCAGACCCAATGGTCACTGTTGGCGTTTTATGCAAAGGTTTCCCCGTAGAAATGATTGTACGTGGTTATCTCTGCGGTAGCGCATGGAGAGCCTATAAAAATGGCGTACGCGAGATTTGTGGCGTAAAATTGCCTGAAGGAATGCGAGAAAACGAACGTTTCCCAGAGCCAATTATTACCCCAACCACTAAAGCCGAAATGGGTTTGCACGATGAGGATATCTCAAAAGAAGAAATCTTAGCTCAAGGATTGGCTACCCCTGAAGAGTATGCCACACTTGAAAACTATACTTTAGCGCTTTTCAAACGCGGATCAGAGATTGCAGCAGAGAGAGGCTTGATCTTGGTCGACACCAAGTATGAGTTTGGAATTCATGATGGCATTATCTACCTCATGGATGAAATCCACACTCCGGATTCTAGCCGCTATTTTTACGCAGAAGGTTATCAAGACCGTTTTGAGAAAGGTGAAGCTCAAAAACAACTTTCAAAAGAATTTGTACGCGAATGGTTGATGGAGAATGGTTTCCAAGGCAAAGAGGGACAAACCGTACCTGAGATGACTCCTGAAATAGTAAACAGCATCAGTGAACGTTACATCGAGTTATACGAAAACATCACCGGTGAATCGTTTGTCAGAGAAAACACAGCCAATATTGCCACACGTATTGAAGAAAATGTCAATGCGTTCTTAAAACAATAAATTAACCTCATCATAGTGTCAATAGGATACCACTGTTCTATTGACACTTTTTTAGTTTAAAATGAATTACCCGCAAGAAGAAATCAAACCCTACGACAACAAAGGGGAAAAAAGCAAACAAGTCGAACAAATGTTCGACAATATTGCACACACCTATGATAAGTTAAATCACACGTTATCCATGGGTATAGACCGTTATTGGCGTCGTAGAGCCATCAATTGGCTACGTCCGTTTCATCCTCAACGAATCATGGATGTAGCAACAGGCACCGGTGATTTTGCCATTCTAGCCTATCGTTCACTGAAGCCTCAAAGCCTCATTGGTACCGATATCTCAGAAGGCATGATGAATGTCGGGCGGGAAAAAGTAAAACAGCTCGATTTAGACGATCAGATCTCTTTTGCCAGAGAGGACTGTACGGCACTGACATTCTCGGATGAGTCGTTTGATGCTATAACAGTGGCTTTCGGCATTCGCAACTTCGATAATCTCGACAAAGGCCTCTCAGAGATGCAAAGAGTACTTACTCCCGGTGGGTGCTTAGTGATCTTAGAGTTAACCACTCCTGAGCGTTTCCCTATGAAGCAACTTTATGCTCTTTACTCTAAGCTCGTGATCCCGATGCTTGGCAAGATCTTATCGAAAGATAAAAGCGCATACCGTTACCTTCCGGCCACAATCAAAGCCTTTCCACAAGGTGAAGTGATGCAAAACGTGATCAAGAAAGCCGGCTTTAGCACCGTCCATTTCAAGCGGCTAACTTTTGGGATCTGCACCCTATACACAGCTATTAAATAATAAGAACAGAGATAAACACCCCCAATTATGGATAAGTACGGTTTAATAGGTTATCCGTTGAAACACTCTTTTTCAATTGGATATTTTAATGAGAAGTTTAAATCAGAAGGCATTCAAGCTGAATATGTCAACTTTGAAATCCCAAGCATCGACGATTTCAAAGAGATTATTGAAGAGAATGATAACCTACGTGGACTGAACGTAACGATTCCATATAAAGAGAAAGTCATTCCTTTTCTCGATGAACTTGATCCGAGCGCAGCACAAATAGGGGCCGTCAATGTGATCAAGATTGTACGTGATAAAGATAAAACGCGACTCGTTGGATATAACTCCGACATTATCGGATTCACCGAATCGATCGAACCATTACTTCTTCCACATCATCAAAAAGCCTTGATCTTAGGGACAGGAGGATCATCAAAAGCCGTTTATCAAGGTCTAAAGAACTTAAATATCGAGAGCCGTTTCGTGTCGCGCCAGCCACAATCGTCGGATGATTTGGCTTACGAAGATCTAACACCCGAGATCATGAGTGAATATACCGTCATCGTCAACTGTACGCCCGTAGGCATGTACCCCAAAGTCGACCATTGTCCGAATATTCCATACGAATATCTCACTCCGAACCATCTACTGTACGACTTGTTGTACAACCCCAACGTCACCTTATTTATGAAAAAAGGCGAACGACAAGGTGCAGCAACAAAGAATGGCTTGGAGATGTTGCTTTTACAAGCTTTTGCGGCTTGGAATATCTGGCGTAAATAAAGAAATACTCTCATTCACGATTCTAAAAAGGCTCAAAACATGAAAAAAATAGCTTACAGCGTAATTGGTATCGCTTTATTCATTGGTGCGATAATCATTGGAGGTAGTTTCTACATGATCGATCTTTCACTCGCTCCAAATGAGAAGATAGAAAAGAAAAATGCAGAGACTTTCTCTTTCATGTACAACGATTATCCATTTTTAGAATCTTGGGTCGATAGCCTTCAACAGAACAAGGCTTTAAAAGACACGTTCATCCTCAATCCACAAGGTGTTCGTTTACATGCCTATTACATCCATGCTCCACGTCCCACCCGAAAAACAGCAGTCATCGTGCATGGCTACACCGACAATGCCCTGCGCATGTTGATGATTGGCTATCTCTATAATCGAGACTTAAAATATAATGTCCTTTTACCCGACCTGCAGCATCATGGACAAAGTGAGGGGAAAGCGATACAAATGGGCTGGAAAGATCGTTTGGATGTGATGCAATGGATGAATGTCGCCCACCATATTTACGGTGACAGCACGTTGATGGTGGTTCACGGTATTTCGATGGGAGCAGCCACCACGATGATGGTCGCCGGAGAACAGCAACCCGATTATGTAAAATGCTTTGTCGAAGATTGCGGCTATACGAGTGTCTGGGATGAGTTTGCAAATGAATTAAAAAGCAGCTATCACCTTCCTCCTTTCCCACTCTTGTACACCACGAGTTGGCTCTGTCAACTAAAATACGGATGGGATTTTGAAGAAGCTTCCCCTTTAAAACAAGTGGCTAAATCGACCCTTCCGATGTTTTTCATTCATGGCGATCAAGATACTTATGTCCCAACCTGGATGGTTTATCCACTCTATAAAGCCAAATCGGAACCTAAAGCCTTGTGGATTGTGCCCGGATCTGAGCATGCCCTATCGTATAAAGACCACCAACAAGAGTATACCCAACGAGTGAAACAATTCGTTGAGAACTATCTCCGGTAGGTGAGCAGACACCACTCTAATGATCAGCAAGCCCTATACAAAAGTTCGTTTTAAGAGGAGGCAAATTGGGTAAAGATAAGAATCCGAATCCTTGAAAAAGGTCTACTGTATGCAACAAGACATTCGACCGCATGACAATTGGTTTTCGACCGTATGATACTTGATTATCAACGGTACGGCAGTTTATTATCAACCGTACGACAATTTATTCCCGACCGTACGACAATACTCTTTCAACCGTATGGCAATTGATTTTCGTCCTTAGATATCCCAATCTTTATGAGACCGATGTTTGTATAAAACCTATTCCAAGATGAGACCGTCTGCTCCGCTTAAAATCAAAAAGAGCCTTATTTGTTAACGAATAAAGCGCATCTTTCAAAAAAAAACATATCTTTGTAACAACCAATTGCTCGATAAAAATGAAGAAAATACTCCTTTTTACACTAACTGCACTCTTTTGTTTAGCCGTTAATGCACAGGATAAAATATATACCGTAGACAACTTACCGAAAGTTCATCTAGCGGATAAGACCCGCTATGTTTGTAACCCGGAGAACATCTTATCTACAGAAAGTTGTGCTCGTATGGACTCCATGCTTTATGCCCTCGAAACACAAACCGGTATTGAGACGGTCGTGGCTGTACTCCCTTCTATCGGCAACGTCGAATGCTTTGATTTCTGTCATCAACTGCTCAACCAATGGGGAGTCGGTAAAAAAGGAAAAGACAACGGGTTGGTCATACTATTAGTACTCGACCAACGTTGCGTTCAGTTCTATACGGGCTATGGCTTGGAGGGTGATTTGCCCGATGCGATCTGCAAACGCATACAAACTAAATACATGCTTCCATACTTCAAACGAGGTCAATGGAATGAAGGTATGGTCATCGGAATAGAGAAAACCTGCGCAAGGCTCGACGGGTCCATGGTCAACGATACCGATTCGGAAGGATCCGGAGGAATGGGACTGCTCGTTTTGGCCATTCTAGGTTTCGTCATTATATCGGTCATCATCAGTTATATGACCATGCGTAATCAAAGCCGTTGCCCAAAATGTGGCAAACATGAGCTTCAACGCACAAGTACCAACTTGATCTCATCCGTTCATGGGGTAAAGACCGAAAAAGTCGTCTACACGTGCCGCAACTGCGGACATTCTGTCGTTCGCGAACGCCAATCCTACGATGAGAACTACCGCGGACGCGGAGGCGGTCCGTTTATCGGAGGTTTTGGAGGAGGCAGCTTCGGAAGTGGAAGCGGTGGCTTCGGAGGCGGAAGTTTTGGTGGCGGTATGGGAGGCGGCGGTGGAGCCGGCTCAAGATTTTAATCAAACCAAACCGATTAAACTAAATTAAGTCAGATCAATTAAATCAATTACATCAATCAGATCAATTAAACATAAACGATTAACCACAATGAAAAAATCAACTATTATCGTTCTAGCTGTTATTGCTATAGTAGTCTTTTTTGGCATTAGCATGTACAATGGTTTAGTAACTTCGGAAGAAAATGTCAATAGTCAATGGGCAAATGTCGAAACTCAATATCAACGACGGGCCGACTTGATCCCTAATCTAGTGAATACGGTCAAAGGGTATGCAAAACATGAAAAGGAGACCCTTGAAGGCGTCATCGCCGCTCGAAGCCAAGCCACCCAGATCAAAGTAGATAGCAAAGATCTAACCCCTGAGAAATTGGCGGAATACCAAAAAGCTCAAGGAGCAGTGACCTCGGCCTTAGGCAAACTGTTAGCCATTACCGAAAACTATCCGGACTTGAAAGCCAATCAGAACTTCTTAGAACTTCAAGCGCAATTGGAAGGTACAGAAAACCGTATTACCGTTGCCCGCAAGAACTTCAACGATGCAGCTCAAGCGTATAACACCTCAATTCGCCGATTCCCGAAATCGATCTTTGCTTCGATGTTTGGCTTCGACAAGCGTCCTTACTTCGATGCCGAAGAAGGCGCCGATAAAGCACCAAAAGTAGAATTCTAATAAGATCATCCCTGAAGCCTAAAACTCTTCAGGGATTTTTTATGCCCCGACGTCAGCCCCCACCCTCAACGCCACAGCAGGTATTGAACGGCACACACTTTAAATTTCACAACGGATAGATCACTCTGGTTCCCCTCAGATAGTCAAACTGTAACTCACTTCATCCTCCCTCTTTCTACTTGATCTGCTTTTTGTTGGTGGGAAGAAAAAAAAGCAGTATTTTTGTGCCGTATACAAAATAACCTATAACTCATGAGTAACCAACGATACATGATGCGTGGCGTAAGTGCCTCAAAAGAAGATGTGCACAATGCCATTAAGAACATCGACAAAGGACTTTATCCAAAAGCTTTCTGTAAAATAATCCCTGACATCTTAGGCGGTGATCCGGAATACTGCAACATTATGCATGCCGACGGAGCCGGGACAAAATCGTCTCTAGCCTATATGTATTGGAAAGAAACGGGAGATCTTTCGGTATGGAAAGGAATCGCGCAAGATGCCTTAATTATGAATATCGACGATCTACTTTGCGTAGGTGCCGTAGATAACATCCTCGTTTCTTCAACCATCGGACGAAACAAACTATTGATCCCGGGAGAAGTGATATCGGCCATTATCAATGGAACCGACGAGTTACTGGCAGAGTTACGCGATATGGGCGTTGGCGTTTATGCCACCGGAGGCGAAACGGCAGATGTAGGCGACTTAGTACGTACAATTATTGTAGACAGTACGGTGACTTGTCGTATGAAGCGCTCGGAAATTATTGACAATGCAAATATTGCAGCCGGCGATGTGATTGTAGGATTGGCTTCTTTTGGACAAGCGACTTACGAGAAAGAATATAATGGGGGTATGGGTAGCAATGGGCTTACCAGTGCACGCCATGATGTCTTCTCTAAATACTTAACAGAGAAATATCCGGAAAGTTATGATGCTGCTGTACCTGAAGAGTTGTGTTACTCGGGACAATTGAAACTGACCGATGAGGTTGAAGGCTCACCTTTAAATGCCGGTAAACTTGTTCTTTCTCCGACACGTACTTATGCGCCGGTGGTTAAGAAATTATTAGATGCCCTTCGCCCGCAAATCCACGGTATGGTACATTGCTCAGGTGGCGGCCAGACCAAGATTCTCCACTTCTTAGGCGATCGCCTGCGTGTGGTTAAAGATCATTTATTCCCTGTTCCTCCATTGTTCCATACCATACAAGAACAAAGTGGTACCGATTGGGCCGAAATGTATAAAGTGTTCAACATGGGACATCGCTTAGAAGTTTATCTTCCTAAGGAACAAGCTGAAGAGGTGATTGCCATCTCAAAGAGCTTCGGCATTGATGCACAAATCGTGGGACATGTGGAAGAAAGCGAGGAAAAAGAATTGGTAATCAACAGCGAATTCGGAACATTCAAATACTAACAACTGTTGAAAACTCTATTTTATATTTTATGTTGCTTGATTAGTATTGGCGCAACAGGATATATGGGTTATCACATCATTCAGGATTTGATAACTCTTCCGATCACATTCATACAACTGGCACGCGTCCTCGTGCTCATTGGTTGGACGATAATCACCTATATGATTGTCACGAAAAAATATAAATGGATACAAAAGATTTGTAAATAAATGGCTGATAAAAGTACAATATTAGATAAACTCGATGGTTTGGTGGCTCGTTTCGAAGAAGTGTCGACACTGATTACCGACCCGGCAGTGATTGCCGACCAAAAACGATATGTGAAACTAACCAAAGAATATAAAGAACTAGACGACTTGATGAAAGCTCGTCAAGAATATATTCAACTCTTGCGGGGCATTGAAGAAGCCAAAGAAATCTTATCCACAGAGTCCGATCAAGAAATGCGTGAAATGGCTCGTGAAGAACTAGATACTTGTCAAAACCGACTTCCGGGGCTCGAAGAAGAGATCAAACTTCTGTTAGTTCCTGCCGACCCTCAAGACGAAAAGAATGCCATACTCGAAATTCGCGGTGGTACCGGAGGAGATGAAGCGGCTATTTTTGCCGGTGATTTATTCCGAATGTATGCGAAGTTCTGCGAAACGAAAGGGTGGAAAATGGAGGTTTCGAATGCCAATGAAGGAACTTCAGGCGGTTTCAAGGAAATTGTTTGCAGTATTACCGGCGACAATGTCTACGGAACCCTCAAATATGAATCGGGCGTACACCGTGTACAACGTGTACCGGCAACTGAGACCCAAGGCCGTGTACATACATCGGCTGCCTCAGTGGCTGTCCTCCCGGAAGCCGAAGAGTTTGATGTGGTGATCAATGAAGGAGAGATTAAGTGGGATACGTTCCGATCGGGAGGTGCCGGTGGACAGAATGTCAATAAGGTAGAGTCGGGTGTTCGTCTACGATACATCTGGAAGAATCCGAATACAGGAATAGCCGAAGAAATCTTGATTGAATGTACCGAGACTCGCGATCAGCCTAAAAACAAAGAACGTGCATTAGCTCGTTTACGTACCTTTATATACGACAAGGAACATCAGAAATATCTCGACGATATTGCTTCTAAACGTAAAACGATGGTTTCAACGGGCGACCGTTCGGCTAAAATCCGTACCTATAATTATCCGCAAGGACGAATCACCGATCACCGTATTAATTATACGATTTATAACCTTTCGGCTTTCATGGATGGCGACGTACAAGATTGTATCGACCACCTCATCATCGCTGAGAATGCAGAACGTTTAAAAGAAAGTGAATTATAATATTTTGAAAGATAGCAATGAATAAACAACAACTCTTCGAAAACATTAAACGCAAAAAATCATTTTTGTGTGTAGGACTAGATACAGATATTAAAAAGATACCGGAACACTTGCTCAAAGAAGAAGATCCTTTGTTTGCTTTTAACAAAGCGATTATCGATGCAACAGCCGATCTATGTATCGCTTATAAACCAAACTTGGCTTTTTACGAAAGCATGGGAGTCAAAGGATGGATTGCTTTTGAAAAGACAGTGACTTACATCAAAGAAAACTATCCGGATCAGTTTATCATTGCTGATGCTAAACGCGGAGACATTGGGAATACCTCGGCCATGTATGCTCGTACCTTCTTCGAAGAACTTAACATCGATTCTGTAACCGTAGCTCCTTACATGGGAGAAGATAGTGTGACTCCTTTCTTAACTTACCCAGATAAATGGGTGATTTTATTAGCACTGACTTCCAATAAAGGATCACACGATTTTCAACTCATGGAAGATGCTAATGGAGAGCGTTTATTTGAGAAGGTACTTCGACAATCACAAACTTGGGCAAACGACGAACAGATGATGTATGTCGTTGGAGCGACTCAAGGAAAGGCTTTCGAAGATATTCGTCAGATTGCCCCTGACCACTTCTTATTGGTACCGGGTGTTGGCGCACAAGGAGGATCTCTTCAAGAAGTTTGCCAATATGGAATGAACAAGACCTGCGGACTTATTGTCAACTCTTCACGTGGCATTATTTATGCTGATCAAACAGAAAATTTCGCACAAGCTGCTCGTCAAGCCGCTCAAGAAGTTCAAGCGGAAATGGCTGAGCAATTGAATGCTATTTTATAATGCCTTACGAAAGAAAGATTATTAATGACCCGGTTTTCGGGTTTATCAATATACCTAAGGGGTTGTTGTTCGATTTGGTACAACATCCCCTTTTGCAACGTTTAACCCGGATTAAACAAGTCGGCGTTTCGTCCGTTGTTTACCCTGGCGCACAGCATACCCGTTTTCAACATTCTTTAGGGGCATTCCACCTGATGAGTGAAGCCATTAAACATCTGACGGCTAAGGGACATTTCATCTTTGATAGTGAGGCAGAAGCCGTACAAGCAGCCATCTTACTACACGACATTGGGCATGGCCCCTTTTCACATGTCTTAGAAGACACCCTTGTAAAAGGCATCTCACACGAAGAGATTTCCTTATTGCTCATGCAGCAAATCAACCAAGAAATGAATGGAAAGCTTAATCTGGCCATTCAAATCTTTAAAGACGACTATCCCAAACATTTCCTTCACCAATTAGTGAGCGGTCAGCTAGATATGGACCGATTGGACTATTTACGTCGCGACAGCTTTTATACCGGAGTAACCGAAGGAAATATCGGCTCAGCCCGTATCATTAAAATGTTGGACATCAAAGACGACCATTTAGTGGTGGAGTCCAAAGGAATCTATTCGATAGAGAACTTCTTAATGGCTAGACGCTTAATGTATTGGCAGGTTTATTTACATAAGACCTCCATCGCATATGAGCAAATGCTTATCAACACGCTACTTAGAGCGAAAGAATTGGCATTGAATGGAGTCGAACTATTTGCTTCACCATGCTTAAAATACTTCTTATACCAAAACATCGATCGAAATGCTTTTTATAAAGACCCGGAGTGCTTAAAGCATTTCATTGAACTCGACGATAACGATATCTGGACCGCCCTAAAAGTTTGGAGCAAGCACCCAGACCCTATCTTATCGATATTAAGTTCGGGAATGGTCAACCGACATATTTTCAAAGTAGAAACTTCTACAGAAGCGACTAAACCCTCTCGGAAAGAAGAATTGATTCAACAAATCAGTCGGGAATTAAATCTATCGCGAGCAGAATCAGAATATCTGGTCTCGACCCCAAGTACTGAAAAAAATATGTATGATCCCGCTGATGATAGCATAGACATTTTGTACAAAGACGGAAGCGTTAAAAATATTGCAGAAGCGTCGGATATGCTAGATTTATCTCTTCTCTCTCACAAGGTAAAGAAAGATTACATTTGCTACCAACGTTTGCATACTCAAACAGCAAATATTCAATAAAAGAGTACGGATATATAAAAAAAAAGTCCGTTATTTGTGAACTAATTTAATTATAAATAAAAAACATGGAGTTCTCGGCTAAACAAATTGCAACATTTATCCAAGGAGAAATCATTGGCGACGAAAATGCAACTGTACACACTTTTGCCAAAATAGAAGAGGGAATGCCTGGAGCTATTTCTTTTCTTTCAAACCCTAAATATACACCTTATATATACGAAACTCAATCAAGTATTGTTCTGGTCAACAAAGATTTTGTACCTGAGCACGAAATATCGGCAACCTTAATTAAGGTGGACAATGCTTATGAAAGCCTTGCAAAGCTACTCAATATGTACGAAATGAGTAAGCCGAAAAAGCAAGGAATTGATTCTCTGGCTTTTGTTGCTCCCACAGCAAAAATAGGTCAGAATGTCTATATTGGAGCATTTGCCTATATTGGTGAACATGCTGTCATTGGAGATAACACTCAAATCTACCCACACACTTATATTGGTGATGGCGTTAAAATTGGGGAAGGCTGTTTGCTTTACTCCAACGTCAATATTTACCATGACTGCCGCATTGGTCATGAATGTATCATTCATTCGGGAGCAGTCGTTGGAGCAGATGGTTTTGGTTTTGCGCCGACTCCTACCGGATATGATAAGATTCCACAAATAGGCATTGTAATCCTGGAAGACAAAGTCGATCTAGGAGCTAATACTTGTGTCGATCGTGCCACTATGGGAGCCACAATTATTCATAGCGGAGCCAAAATAGACAACTTGGTACAAATCGCTCATAATGATGAGATCGGATCTCACACGGTTATGGCTGCTCAAACAGGAATTGCAGGTTCTACTAAAGTCGGTGAATGGTGTATGTTTGGTGGACAAGTTGGACTTGCGGGACACATCAAAATTGGTGATCACGTGAATCTAGGTGCTCAATCGGGTGTTCCCGGTAACATCAAATCTAACAGTCAGCTCATCGGAACTCCTCCGTCTGACCCTAAAGCTTATTTTAAGTCGGCTGCTGTTACACGTAAACTGCCAGAGATGTACACTGAGCTTCATGCACTCCGCAAAGAATTGAATGAATTAAAACAACTTTTAAATAACAAGTAATCAATGTTAAAACAAAAAACGCTGAAAGATAGCTTTTCGTTAAACGGAAAAGGTCTTCATACCGGGCTTGATCTGACCGTTACTTTCAACCCGGCTCCAGACAACCATGGCTATAAAATTCAACGTATCGATTTGGAAGGACAACCTATCATTGATGCTGTAGCCGACAATGTAACTGAAACAACTCGTGGTACCGTCTTGTGTAAAAATGGTGCAAAAGTAAGCACGATAGAACACGGTATGGCTGCACTTTATGCATTGGGAATCGACAACTGTTTAATTCAAGTTAACGGTCCTGAATTCCCGATCCTTGATGGCAGTTCTCAATATTATGTCGAAGGAATAGAGCGAGTTGGCACAGAAGAACAAAGTGCGGTTAAAGACTATTATATCATCAAATCTAAAATAGAATTTCGTGATGAATCGACTGGCTCATCAATTATTGTATTACCAGATGATAACTTCAGCTTAAATGTTCTTGTTTCGTATGACTCCACCATCATCCCCAATCAGTTTGCAACATTGGAAGACATGGGCAAGTTTAAAGACGAAATTGCAGCTAGCCGCACATTCGTCTTTGTACGCGAAATAGAACCTCTTTTATCAGCCGGATTAATAAAAGGAGGCGACCTTAACAATGCGATTGTGATTTACGAAAAAGAGATGTCGCAAGACAGCTTTAACAAATTGGCCGATGTTATGGGAGTGCCTCACATGAGTGCAGACAAATTAGGCTACATCAATCACAAACCTTTAGTTTGGGCTAATGAATGCGCCCGTCATAAACTTCTAGACGTTATTGGTGATTTAGCCTTAATTGGAAAACCGATTAAAGGTCGTATTATTGCTACACGCCCTGGACATACGATCAACAATAAGTTTGCTCGCCAGATGCGTAAAGAAATTCGCCTACACGAGATACAAGCTCCAGTGTATGCCTGCAGTGCTCCTCCCATCATGGATGTTAATCGCATTAGAGAGTTATTACCTCACCGCTATCCTTTCCAATTGGTAGATAAAGTCATCGAAATCGGCGCAAATTACATTGTCGGAGTTAAGAATGTGACGTCAAACGAACCTTTCTTTCAAGGTCACTTCCCAGAAGAACCCGTTATGCCTGGCGTTTTACAAATTGAAGCAATGGCACAAGTTGGAGGTTTACTCGTCACCAACTCTGTTGATGATCCCAAAAGTTACTCTACCTATTTTATGAAAATAGATGGCGTCAAATTCCGCCAAAAAGTTGTTCCAGGCGATACACTTGTCTTCCGCGTTGAATTACTAGCCCCTATTCGTCGTGGAATATCCACAATGAAAGGTTACGTTTTCGTTGGCGAGAAAGTGGTCTGCGAAGCAGAATTTATGGCACAAATCATTAAAAACAAATAAATAACTGACGTATGATAAGTCAACTTGCCTATATACATCCCGATGCAAAGATTGGGGAAAATGTTGAAATTGGTCCATTTGTCTACATTGATCAAAATGTAGTCATTGGCGATAATAATAAAATCATGCCTAATGCCACAATTCTTTACGGTTCACGCATTGGCAATGGAAATACGATTTTCCCAAATGCTGTTATTGGAGCTGTCCCACAGGATTTGAAATTTCATGGCGAAGAAACAACTGCCGAAATCGGTGATAACAATACCATACGTGAAAATGTAACGATCAATCGTGGTACAGCAGCCAAAGGACGTACGGTTGTTGGTAGTAACAACTTATTGATGGAAGGCGTTCATGTAGCTCATGATGCGATCATAGGAAATGGCTGTATTATCGGCAATGCAACTAAGATGGCAGGTGAAATCATCATTGACGACAATGCCATAATCAGTGCAAGTGTCTTGATGCACCAATTCTGTCATGTTGGTGGATATGTCATGGTACAAGGAGGATCTCGTTTCAGTAAGGATATTCCTCCCTATATTATTGCCGGACGCGAACCGATCAGTTTCTGTGGTATTAACATTATTGGACTTCGCCGCCGTGGATTTTCTAACGAAGCTATTGAACGCATTCATAACGTTTACCGCATCATCTACCAAAGTGGATTAAACACCACCGACGCATTAAAGAAGATCGAAGCAGAGTTCGAAAAAGCACCGGAAATAGAGTATATACTCGACTTCATTCGCAGTTCAGAACGTGGTATCATTAAATAATGACCTTAGATATTATTTTTAGCTATGATATACAAATTTATTTTAATTTCTGACGAAGAAGATTCTTTCGTAAGAGAAATACAAATTGATCCGGAAGCCACTTTTTATGACTTCCATAAAGCTATTCTAGCGTCTGTAAACTATACAGATGATCAGATGACTTCTTTCTTTATCTGCGATGACGATTGGGAAAAAGAAAAAGAGGTCACTCTTGAAGAGATGGACGACAATCCGGAAATGGATAGCTGGGTGATGAAAGAGACCCCTCTAAACGAACTTATCGAAGACGAGAAGCAAAAATTGTTGTACGTATTCGATTACATGACAGAAAGATGTTTCTTCATTGAGCTTTCGGAAATTATCACCGGTAAGGAGATCAGCCAGGCCAAATGTACCAAACAAGCCGGCAACGCCCCGAAGCAAACGATCGATTTCGAAGAAATGATCACAACCAACACTTCACTCGACCTTGATGAGAATTTCTATGGCGATCAAGATTTCGACATGGAAGACTTCGATAAAGAAGGTTTCGATCTGGATGGAAATGCCGGTGGTGAGTCTTTTGAAGAAGAAAAAATTTAATATTTTAAGACTCAGATCAACTTACGGAGTTGAATGGTTTATTCAACTCCGTAGGTTGATCTGTTCCTATTTACCTATTTCTCATGCCAACCCTTATTGTTCTAATCGGTCCTACTGGTGTAGGCAAAACAGAGCTCAGCTTAAGCTTAGCTGAACATTTTCATACAGATATTATATCTGCCGATTCAAGGCAACTATTCCATGAACTAAAAATCGGAACGGCTGCTCCTACTCCAGAACAATTAAAAAGAGTCCCTCACCACTTTGTCGGAATTTTAAATTTAGACGACTATTATAGTGCGGCTCAATATGAAGAAGAGGTTATGCAGGCGCTTGAAGAACTCTTTAAAACCCATCCCGTCGTTATCCTAACCGGAGGATCAATGATGTATATTGATGCCATCTGCAAAGGAATAGACGATATCCCAACGGTCGATTCAGAGACCCGTGAACTTTTACTCCACAAACTTGAGACTGAAGGGTTAGACCACCTATGCGCAGAATTACGATTACTCGATCCTGAATATTATAAGATTGTCGATCTAAAAAATCACAAAAGAGTAGTACATGCACTCGAGATTTGTTACATGACCGACAAAACCTATACGTCATTTCGGACACAGCAAAAGAAGCAACGTCCCTTTAACATCATCAAAATCGGTTTAAAACGGGAACGAGAAGAACTTTACGCCCGCATTAACGAAAGAGTTGACGAAATGATAAAGGAGGGCTTATTAGAGGAAGCTCTTTCTGTCTATTCTCATCGACACCTCAATGCTTTAAACACCGTCGGATATAAAGAACTATTCAACTATTTCGATCACGAGTGGAGCCTTGAATTTGCGATAGAAAAAATCAAGCAAAACTCTCGCATCTATTCTCGTAAACAAATGACCTGGTTTAAACGGGATCATGAAATCAAATGGTTTCACCCCACAGAAAAGGAATCCATCTATACCTATATTACAGAACAACTCACCACAGATTTACTGTAAGCTCCATTCAGTCTTCTAGGAAAAGCTATATTTCAGTAAACTTAACAAGCAATAACGAGAGGATATCTTTGAGGTATTTAAGTTTATTCTTATTTTTGCATTATTAGAGTTGTATTTGAGTTTAAGAAACACTTGTCAAACCAAACAAACATAATAATGAAAAAAATTGCACTATTTTTACTACTTTGCCTATTAAACACCGGGTTCAGTCTAGCAAAAAGTAATCAGCCGCTTGATTTAAAAGAAATTATCGATGGACGTTTCCGACCGGAAAACATCTATGGCATCATACCGATGCCAGATGGTGAACACTATACTCAAATCAACCAAGATAGAACGCAAATCATCAAATACTCTTTTCGCACAGGTGAAGTGGTAGAAGTACTCTTCGATGTAAATAAAGCCAGAGAGTGTACTTTTAAACATTTCGACAGTTATCAATTCTCTCCGGATGGACAGAAACTATTAATCGCCACAGAAACGACACCGATTTATCGACATTCGTACACCGCTGTGCATTATATCTACCCTCTTAAGCGCAATGACAAAGGGGTGACA
The DNA here is from genome assembly GCF_058683585.1 of Bacteroides sp. QWL-09. Classification (NCBI taxonomy): domain Bacteria; kingdom Pseudomonadati; phylum Bacteroidota; class Bacteroidia; order Bacteroidales; family Bacteroidaceae; genus Bacteroides; species Bacteroides sp. QWL-09. The sequence continues at coordinate 2,049,272 of NZ_CM178748.1, forward strand.
ACAAATAATATCATAGAACGTTTATCGGATGGCGGGCCACAACAAGTCCCAGTCTTTTCACCCGACGGAACTATGATTGCTTTTGTTCGCAGCAACAATATTTTCCTCGTCAAACTGCTTTACGGAAATAGTGAAAGCCAAGTCACGGACGACGGTAAATCTAATTCGATCATCAATGGTATTCCGGATTGGGTTTACGAAGAAGAATTCGCTTTTGATCGTGCTTTAGAATTTAGTGCCGACAATACCATGCTAGCCTTTGTTCGATTTGATGAATCGGAAGTTCTTTCTTATAGTTTCCCACTCTTTGCCGGTTCACACCCAAAAATAGACGATTTTACCGATTATCCGGGTTACTATACCTATAAATATCCTAAAGCCGGTTATGAAAATTCAAAAGTGGAGGTACGTACCTACGATATCAAGTCGCACGTTACCCGCACGATGAAGTTACCAATCGACGCCGATACCTATATTCCACGCATCCGGTTTACTAAAGATGCCGACAAATTAGCGGTGATGACTTTAAACCGTCATCAAAATCGTTTTGACCTCTATTTCGCCAATCCACGTTCGACCACTTGCAAGCTGATCTTACGCGACGAGTCATCTTATTATATCAAAGAAAATGTATTAGACAATATCCAGTTCTACCCCAACCACTTTAGTCTACTAAGCGAACGCGATGGATACAATCACCTTTATTGGTACACTATGGGAGGTAATTTGGTTAAGAAAGTCACTAGTGGACAATTTGAGGTTAAAGATTTTGTGGGATACGATGAAGCTAATGGCACCTTCTATTACACCAGTAACGAAGGAAGTCCTTTAAGAAAAAGCGTCTATAAAATAGATCGTAAAGGACGGAAGACCAACCTGACTCAACAACTAGGCACCAATTCACCGATCTTCAGTACAACGATGAAGTATTTCATGAACAAATATTCGAGTCTAACCACTCCAATGGAGATCACCTTAAAAGATAACACAGGAAAAACCTTAAAGACTCTTGTTGACAATGCGAAGCTGAAAGCGACTCTAGCCAACTATGAAATCCCTCAAAAGGAGTTTTTCACCTTTAAGACAACCGACGGCGTACAACTCAATGGTTGGATGATGAAACCCACTCATTTTAATGCTTCCACACCATATCCGGTATTAATGTACCAATATAGCGGCCCGGGTTCTCAGCAAGTACTCGATAACTGGGGGATGAGCTGGGAGACTTACATGGCTAGCATTGGCTACGTTGTGGTCTGCGTTGACGGTAGAGGAACCGGTGGACGTGGAGAAGCTTTTGAAAAATGCACTTACCTTAAAATAGGCGTTAAAGAAGCAAGAGACCAAGTTGAAACGGCTTTATACTTATCCACCCTTCCTTACGTAGATAAAAATCGTATCGGCATATGGGGATGGAGTTACGGAGGATATACCACGATCATGAGTATGAGTGAAGGCACTCCTGTATTTAAAGCCGGCGTAGCCGTTGCTGCTCCCACCGACTTCCGTTTCTATGATACCGTATATACTGAACGATTCATGCGGACGCCTAAAGAGAACGCCGAAGGTTATAAAGCAGCTTCAGCTTTTACACGAGCAGAGCAACTTCATGGTAGCCTCTTATTGGTACATGGCATGGCAGATGATAATGTACATTTCCAAAACTGCGCAGAATATTCAGAATGTCTGGTTCAACTCAATAAGCCATTCGACATGCAAATCTACACCAATCGGGATCATGGGATTTATGGGGGAAATACCCGATTCCATTTATACACCCGACTGACCAACTTTTTTGACAAAGAATTAAAACACTAATATACTTAGGGAGGAACAACTGTTCCTCCCTATTTACACACCTTAATCATCTATTATTATGAGAGTACGCAAACCCGAATGGCTCAAAATCAGTATTGGAGCCAACGAAAGATACACCGACACCAAACGCATTGTCGACTCACACTGTCTTCATACCATCTGTAGCAGCGGACGCTGCCCGAATATGGGCGAATGTTGGGGAAAAGGAACAGCAACCTTTATGATCGGCGGAGATATCTGTACCCGAAGTTGTAAGTTCTGCAACACCAAAAGCGGGCGTCCGCAAGCTCTTGACCTTGCCGAACCGGAACATGTGGCTCAATCGATTGCTTTGATGAAGCTCAGTCACGCCGTCATCACCTCTGTCGACCGTGATGATCTTCCCGATCTCGGAGCCTCACACTGGGCCAATACAATTTCTGAAATTAAACGCCAAAACCCAGACACCACGATTGAAGTCCTCATACCGGACTTTCAAGGTCGCAAAGAATGCCTAGACCTAGTCATCGAAGCTGCTCCGAATATCATTTCACACAACATGGAAACCGTTCGCCGAATCAGTCCGTTAGTACGCAGTGCCGCCAATTATGACACGAGTTTGCAGGTGATCGCTCACCTTTCGGAACATGGTGTCCGAACTAAAAGCGGAATCATGGTTGGGTTAGGTGAAACCCCGGAAGAGGTCGAGATCCTAATGGACGATCTAAAAGCCAACGGATGTCAGATCTTAACCATCGGACAGTATTTACAACCAAGTCATCGGCACTATCCCGTGGCAGAATACATCCATCCCGATCAATTCAAAGCCTATCAAGAGATTGGATTATCTAAAGGATTTGCAGTGGTAGAAAGCGCACCGTTAGTCCGCTCTTCTTATCACGCCGAAAAGCATTTGTAATTGGAAAAACAAAAAGAAGATTTCTTTTGTTCTTTATTAAAGTCTATTGAGTTTTCACTCGACACCCTTTATAAAATTGGTCTGCTCTTTTACCCGATAATAAGAAACGTTATCTGTTAAAAAGCAGGCCAAAATAGGCATTAAGAGAAAACTCCCAACGAAAAAAGAGACTTTAAGCAACATTGATCAGAAAAGAATGAAAGATAAAAAGCCGCTCCCCTCGACATTCAATATCTCATTAGGATTTATTCCTATTGTTATTTCACTATTCTTGTGCTCCATCTTGACGCAAGAAACTGCGATTTATATCGGTACAAGTATAGGTGTGATATGGAGTTTATTCTCATTAAAGAGTGCTTCAAGCCGTGTCCTTAGTTTTATACTCTATTTATCAACAGGTATACTCCTCTTATGCAGTTTGTCGACTCTGATCCCGGATGGACATATTCCTCCGGAGATATTGCCAATCACCCTAGAGATTAGCATTCTATCCCTCTTATTCATCGTTTATATCCCACAAAAACGATTAATAAAGAATTTACTGAAGAAGTTCTGCACGAAAGACAAAGCCCTACTTTCTAGGAGTTTTGAAGCGACGCTTGTATCGGTCAAGATCACCTTACTATTAGGAGGCTTTCATCTGTTGTCGACAATTGGCTTATTACTCTTTCTGACGGAGATTCCCTCCACTATTCAAACCATCTTGTATCAAATCATACCAAGTGTTATATTTACCCTAATTATCTTACTCAACCAGAGCCTCATCTGGTGGTTTAATAAAATTATGGTTCCAAGGGAATATGTTCCGATTGTCGATACGCATGGTAGTGTGATTGGAAAACGCTTGGCTACAGAAGTCCCTTCAACATCGAACGACTATATTCATCCGATCATAAGAATCATCCCCTATACCGATGAGATGATCTATCTGTGTGAACGGTCGTCAGAACATCCATGTGATTTTGGGAAGACAGACATTCCTATGGAATACAATCTGCATTATGGAGAGTCACTTTCCGATGGAGTGGCTCGCTTGTTGCATGAAGCTTTCCCCAACACATCCTCAGAAGTACAACCGGAGTTTAATATCCTCTACCATCTCAAAGATGAAGAAGTCAACCGATTGGTCTATCTTTTCTTCGTTCACATAGAAAACGAGATCACCACGAGTCACCCCTTTTTCAAGAACTGCAAACTATGGTGTTTTCATCAAATAGAAGAAAACATCGGGAAAAATTATTTCAGCCGTTTCTTCGAAGAAGAATACGAGCACATCAAGACCGTTATTTATACAAAAGGAAAATACAAGGCACTTTAGATAAGTCGGGAATATGGCCTTTCCATTCTTTGATGGTACGTGTTTTGATAAACTCCCCTTCACAAGTGATATTAGCAGCAATACAAAGTTTAGTCTGAGGGCGACAAGCTTGCAAGATCTCTTCAATCATCTTATGGTTGCGATAAGGGGTTTCAATAAAAAGCTGAGTTTGATCTTCATTGTACACCCGCTGCTCTAAAGCCTTCAATTTCTTAGCACGTTCACCCGACTCAATAGGTAGATAGCCATGAAAGGCAAAGCTCTGACCATTAAAGCCGGATCCCATAACAGAAAGAATGATAGAAGAAGGACCGACAAGAGGGATCACCTTCAGATTCTTGCGTTGAGCGATCGCAACAACATCAGCTCCCGGGTCGGCCACTGCCGGACAACCGGCTTCGGAAATTACTCCCATAGAGTGCCCCGCCATTAAAGGTTCAAGAAAACCAGCAATATCATTCGGAGAAGTATGTTTATTTAAAGCATAAAACGTCAACCCGTCAATATCAATCTCACGGTCGACTTTCTTTAAGAATCGTCGTGCAGAGCGCACATCTTCCACAATAAAATGGCGAATTCCACGAATAATATCTGTATTATACAGAGGTAACACCTTTTCAATCGGCGTATCACCCAAAGTCACCGGAAGTAAATATAGAGCAGTTTCCATCATATCTGTTATTCAAAAAAAGGGTAAATAGACGTTACCCTTCATTCCATATATAGCCTGATTCCTCAAACAATCGATGATAATCGGTCGTCTCGAGTAAATCTTTTAATTTAATTTCTTTATGTTTTTTCATATAAGAGGTCACGATTTGCGCACCAATCCACGTGCCGACCAAAACCGGAGCCGACTGTCCAAACAACTCGGAAGAGGGAGACAGTTTCATGTACTGCCGAAGAATCATCGGATCGCGCGCATACAAATGTCCATGATCACAAATATAGTCCCAGATCTTCTTTTCATTACCCTGACACCATTTATTTTCGGCTACAGAATACCCCATAGCTTGTCCGATATCCTTATAGCCAAGAATCTTCTGAACCACATAATGAATCTTACCATAATGCAACATCAAATCAATCAGACTCGTTCCTTCCTGATAGTCAAAAGCATATAAGTTCAAGAGGTAATACACAAAACAATCGGGGACAATCCGATCGGGACGCATCGACTGACATTGGTAGTCGTAATAAAATCGTTTATAAAGCGGATAGTCTTCGCCCATATACTTATCCAAACTAATCCCAAGCAACGTATCGACCACTACAATCGACTCATTAAATGCCGAGATTTGAGTATAGATATAAGGAATCTCGATCGAAGGCAATTCTTTACGTAATCTCTTAAACCCTTTATTCAGTCCGTCCTCCACATCTGACAAGTCGGCAAACTTTAATTCGACATCGTCAATAAGCCGCAATAGCGTTGTATCAGAGTAGAACTGTTTCAGTTTCTGAGAGATCGTATCCTCCTCCACGGTTCCTATGGCCAAGACATCTTCAATCAGAAGCTTTGTTGCCCGGCGGTGGTCCATATTAAGCTTCTGCATAGCAGAAAAGCTGTTGGAGCGAACATATTCGCTCAACAGCTTATCATATCGAAAAACAGAAATCTGTTTTTCTTCCTTCCCGGTCGATCGGTTCGTACTCATCTGGCACGCCCCTAGCACCAACCATAGGAATAAAAGGAAAAAAGAGATCTGCTTTTTTTTCATCGACTTAACCGTAAATGATGTGTCCTTCTTCGTCCTTATACTCATCAAGTCCCTTTTCGTAAGTTGCCATTGCACGCAAACTCATTCCCACACTTGAGAATCCACCATCGTGGAACAAGTTCTGCATGGTTACCTTACGAGTCAAATCAGAGAACATGACAATACAATAATCGGCACATTCGTCCGCACTAGCATTACCTAGAGGTGACATGCGATTAGAAAAGTCAAACAACTTATCCATACCTTTCACACCCGATCCGGCTGTTGTAAAGGTTGGTGATTGAGAGATTGTATTCACACGAACGCCATGCTCGCGACCATAGATATAACCAAAGCTGCGTGCAATAGATTCCAACAATGCTTTAGCATCTGCCATATCGTTATAACCGTAGAATGTACGCTGTGCAGCCACATAACTTAAGGCCACAATCGAACCATTCTCTGCAATAGCATTCTGCTTCTTTGCGGCTTGAATCATTTTATGGAACGAAACGGCTGAGATGTCTAACGTCTTATCCAACATTCCATAATCCAAATCATCATAGGTACGTTTCTTACGTACGTTAGGCGACATACCGATTGAATGCAACACGAAATCAATCTGTCCACCTAGTATCTCCATCGAGCTTTTGAATACATTCGACAACTCTTCAATATTAGTGGCATCGGCAGGAATCACTTCACAATTCAGCTTTTCGGCCAAAGCATTAACTTCGCCCATACGAATCGCCATTGCAGTGTTCGACAATGTAATTGTTGCGCCCTCTTCAACTGCACGTTCAGCTACTTTCCAAGCAATAGACTGATCATTTAATGCACCGAAGATGATACCTCTTTTTCCTTTCAACAAGTTGTAACTCATATTATTTAATCGTTAAAATTTGTGCAAATATAGGAACTTTTTGCATAAAATCGCGAAAAGTGTGCAAAGAAAAGCACAAAACACTTTGTTTTCGTAAATTTGCAGACGATTTACAGAATGAACATTCTGCATCATTCCGGGGAGTTTACTCTTACAAACTCCCCCCCTTTTAATAACATAATGTATAGCAACAAACAATGAAGAAACTTGTTATTTTCGATTTAGACGGCACCCTATTGAACACCATAGCCGACCTGGCTCAAAGTACCAATCACGCTCTTAAAGAACTAGGATATCCCACTCACGACAGTCATGCGTATAAATTCATGGTGGGCAATGGCATCAACAAACTTTTCGAACGCGCCCTACCCGAAGGTCAGAAGACGCCCGAAAACATCGCACGAATGAGAGAACGTTTTATCGCGTACTACGATCTCCATAATGCCGACGAGAGTTCACCATATGCCCATACGCTAGAAGTGTTGAAAGAGTTGCAAAGCCAAGACATCAAGCTGGCAGTAGCCTCAAACAAGTATCAAGCAGCCACCGAAAAACTCGTATCGGCTTACTTTCCGGGCATCCGTTTCATTGCCGTTCTCGGTCAGCGCGACGGCATACCGGTTAAGCCCGATCCCGCCATTGTAAACGACATCCTCAAAGTCGCGCTGGTCGACAAGAGCGAAGTCTTATATGTCGGCGACTCCGGTGTAGATATGGAAACCGCCTCAAACGCAGGGGTTGAATCGTGCGGGGTCACTTGGGGCTTCCGACCGAGAGCTGAATTGGAAGAGAAAAAGGCCGACCACATCATCGACTCTGCCGATGAGATCCTAGGCCTCATCTAAAACAGATCGTTTGTAAACTGACCCCCACCGTTTCTTGAATTATTTAGAAACAGTGGGGGATTATTTTTAACGTCCGGTTAGTCGTCAGCCTACGTTCGTCAATCGTCAGCTTACGTTCATTAGTTGTCAGCCCACACTCAGCAGTTGAGCCCTCGAACGTGGGCTCTTCAGCCTTCGAACGAAAACCCATCAGCCCTCGAACGTGGGCTCTTCGGCCCTCGTTCGAGGGCTCAACAAGAGATATGAATGTAGCAATTAATCGAACTTTGAGAGCAACAAATTGGGTCAAGCCAACGGTTAATAAGATAGTCCGACCTGCTTAAATCCGTTCTAAAAAGAAAAAGAGAAAGAGTTTTATCTCGAATGCGTTAGTCCAATAAAGCCTCACGCAGCTGATTCAGCGACTTCTCGAGTAGCGAGCGTGGACAACCGATATTCAATCGCATAAAGCCTTCCCCTTCGCGACCGAAAGTCGTTCCGCTATTGAGTGCCAATCGGGCTTTTTCGACAAACAAAGTCTTCAATTCATCTTGGCTCAAGCCCAACTGTCGGCAATCCAAGAAAATTAAAAATGAAGCCTGAGGACGAATCATGCAAATCTGCGGAAGATACTTTTGAAGAAAAGCTTCTGTAAAATCAATATTCTCTTGAATGTAAGTCACCAGTTGGTCGAGCCACTCCTCACCTTGTCTATAAGCTGCAGCGACACTCAGGTAAGCAAACAAATGTCCTTCGGAGAACTCCCCGGACTCCATGAAGGTCTTAAACTGACGATTAAGCTCCTCATTTTCGATCACGGCATACGAACTGGCCAACCCTGCCATATTAAACGCCTTACTAGGCGACATAAAGATCAAGCAGTTGTTCCGTGCCAAATCGGAGACCGTACTAAACGGATGATGCTCGTAAGGCGGTAATGTCAGATCGGCATGAATCTCATCAGAGATCACGAGAGTCCCACTCCGGTGACAGATCTCAGCCATCTGTTGCAACTCCTCAACACTCCACACTCTTCCACCGGGATTATGAGGATTACTTAAGATCAAGGCCTTACACCCCTCCACATCTTTCTCAAACTGGTCGAAGTCGATGTGATACTGACCGTCGACTAATTGAAGAGAGTGATAGACCACCTGTCGCCCGGTTCGTTGAGAAACTAAGAAGAATGGATGATACACCGGCGACATCACCATCACCTTATCGTTCTTTTGTGTAAACGTATGGAGCGCCAAAGCCAACCCGCGAACAATGCCCGGAACAAACGTGAGCTGTTCTTTCGCAATCGTCCAACCGTGTCGTTTCCTCAACCAATCGATAATCGACGGGCTCCAGTCCTCACAAGCAAAGGTGTATCCCAACACCTCGTGAACCAAACGTTTCTTTAACGCTTCTATGATAAAAGGAGGCGTACGAAAATCCATATCTGCCACCCACATTGAGATTAAGTTCTTATCACCGAAATGTCCCTCTAGCGCATCCCATTTCACAGAATCCGTGTGATGTCGGTCGATGATCTCGTCGAAATTATACTTCATAGCCGGTCTTTTTTTTATGTTATCTACGGCAAAAATAGTACTTTTGTATTCAAAACCAAAGAAATAGAAACATGACCAAAGCCTTGTTTTTCGATATTGACGGAACATTAGTAAGTTTTAACACCCATACCATCCCGCAGTCGACCATTGCAGCCATAGAGAAGGCCAGAGAAAACGGACATCGAATCTTTATTGCTACCGGACGCCCTAAGGCCATCATCAACAATATATCAGCCTTGCAGGAACGTCAACTGATTGACGGTTATATCACGATGAATGGGGCTTATTGCTTTGTGGGCGATGAAGTCGTCTATAGAAGTTCCATTAAGCCTCACGAAGTGAAGGCCATGGCACAATTCTGTCAGGAAAGATCGATCGCAAGCTTTTTTGTGGCCGAACATCATATCTCCATCTGTCAGCCCAATGCACTCGTCAAAGAGATCTTTTACGATTTTCTGCACGTACAAGAGGCACCGGTGGCCACATTCGACGAAGTCCTCAAGGAAGAAATCTTCCAGATCACTCCCTTTGTGACACACGAAGAGGAAGAGGAAGTCAAACTTCAGACGCCCTATTGTGAATACGGACGTTGGCATCCGGCTTTCACCGATGTGACGGGGAAAGGAAATAACAAACAGAAAGGGATCGATGAAATGATTCGTCACCTGAATATCCCATTGGAAGACACCATCGCTTTTGGTGATGGCGGAAACGACATCAGCATGCTCCGTCATGTCGGCATTGGCGTAGCCATGGGTCAGGCTCAAACAGAAGTCAAAGAAGCAGCCGATTACATCACAACGAGCGTCGATGACGATGGCATTCAAAAAGCTATGTTGCATTTAGGATTAATCTAAACGAAACGTTTAGCGTAGAGATTACATGAGATCGAGATTAAAAAGTTGGAGATTAAAAAGATAAATATTAAAGAGGTAAATATTAAGGAAGTGGAGATTAAAGAGATCGATATTGATAATAAGCCGTTTCAAGATGCTTTGAATCTGGTGGAGTATACCCGGCAGTCGGTGTTCCTAACCGGTAAGGCCGGCACGGGAAAGTCCACTTTCCTAAAATATATCTGTCAGCACACCAAAAAGAAGCATGTGGTCCTTGCTCCTACGGGGATCGCCGCCATCAATGCGGGTGGAAGCACCATGCACAGCTTTTTCAAATTACCGTTCTATCCACTCTTGCCCGACGATCCGAATCTGAGCCTACAAAAGGGGCGCATACACGACTTCTTCAAATACACCAAGGCCCACCGTAAACTCCTTGAACAGGTCGAGCTGATCATCATCGACGAGATTTCGATGGTTAGGGCCGACTTGATTGATGCCATCGACCGCATCCTACGGGTTTATTCGCACAACCTTCGCGACCCGTTCGGTGGGAAACAAATTCTTTTAGTGGGTGATGTGTTCCAGTTGGAACCCGTCGTCAAAAGCGATGAGAGAGAGATTCTAAACCGGGTGTACCCCACGCCGTTCTTCTTCTCAGCCAGAGTCTTTCATCAGATCGAGCTTGTAGCCATCGAACTGCAGAAAGTCTACCGCCAAAACGATCCGGTCTTTGTCAGCGTGCTCGATCATATCCGCACCAATACGGCAGGGATGGCCGACTTACAATTGCTTAACACGCGCTATGGCACGTCGATCGAAGCTTCGGAAGAGGAACTCTATATCACGTTGGCGACTCGTCGAGATACGGTCGACTTTATCAACGATAAGAAACTCTCCGAACTACCCGGAGATCCGGTTCACTTTGAAGGAACAGTCGACGGTGATTTTCCTGAAAGCAGTCTTCCGACGCTTCAAGAACTCGTGCTCAAAATCGGGGCACAAATTATTTTTATCAAGAACGACTTCGAACGTCGCTGGGTAAACGGTACCATCGGAGTTATTGCCGGCATCGACCAAGAAGAAGGTACCCTCTATGTCATCACCGACGATGGAAAAGAGTGCGACGTAAAACCGGAGACTTGGCGTAACCTCCGCTACCGTTACAATGAAAAAACAAAAGAGATTGAGGAGGAGGTCTTGGGTACCTTTACCCAATATCCCATACGACTCGCTTGGGCTATTACAGTCCACAAAAGTCAGGGGCTAACCTTTAATCGCGTAGTGATCGACTTTACGGGGGGAGTCTTTGCTGGGGGACAAGCTTATGTGGCTTTAAGCCGCTGCACCTCGCTCGAAGGCATCCAATTGAAAAAAGCCATCAACCGGTCGGACATCTTTATCAAGCAAGAGATTGTCAACTTCGCCACGCGGTTTAACGATCGCATAGCGATCGACAAAGCGCTCAAGCAAGCACAAGCCGACGTGCAATATATTGCGGCTTCAAAAGCATTCGACAAAGGAGATATGGAGAGCTGCTTGGAACAGTTTTTCCTAGCCATCCACTCCAGATACGATATTGAGAAGCCCGTGGCCAAACGACTCATCCGACGAAAACTCGGACGGATCAATCTTCTGCAGGATGAGAATAAACGGTTGAAGGAAGAGATGAGACGTCAGATGGATCAACTCAAGACGCTGGCTCACGAATATCTACTGATGGGCAATACTTGTATCACTCAAGCCCATGATGTCCGAGCAGCCTTGGCCAATTACGACAAAGCTCTTCAGCTCTCACCCGACTTCTTAGAAGCTTGGATACGCAAAGGGGTGACTTTGTTTAACGAACAGCGGCTAACAGAAGCAGAAGAGTGCTTCAGTCGCGCCGTCAAGCTCAGCCCCATGAGTTTCAAAGCTGTCTACAACCGTGGTAAACTCCGTTTAAAGCAGGGGGAAGTCGAGGGCGCTTTAGCCGATTTCGATAAGGCAACCACTTTAAAACCGGAACATGCCGGGGCGCATGAGCTGTTTGGTGATGCGTTGCTGAAAGCCGGTAAAGAAGGCGAAGCCGCTCTTCAATGGCGCATCGCAGAAGAACTGCGTAAAAAACGACAGGATAAAAATGAGTAAATAAAAAAAGCGAGTAAATAAAAATCATAACTCATACCAAGTTGTTTATATAAACAGAACAACTCTATAGACAAAGTAATCATTCTTAATCATATTCCATATGCTTCTAAAACTATACGAACAGAACAACAGTCGGGATGATTTGGAAAGAATCGTCCATATCCTCAATGAAGGAGGATTGATCATCTATCCCACCGACACGATGTATGCCATCGGTTGCCATGCTCTAAAAGAGCGTGCCGTCGAGAAAATCTGTAAGATTAAAGCGATCGATCCGAAGAAGAACAACCTTTCGATCATTTGTTACGACTTAAGCACGATCAGTGATTATGCTAAAGTGAGCAACGGAGTCTTTAAACTGATGAAGCGAAACTTCCCGGGACCGTTCACCTTCATTCTTAATGGAACGACTAAATTGCCTAAGATCTTCCGCAACCGCAAGGAAGTCGGTATTCGTATGCCGGACCACTCGATCATACGAGAAATAGCGCGTCTGCTCAATGCCCCTATCATGACCTCTACCCTTCCGCACGCCGATCATGAAGACTTGGAATACCTCACCGATCCGGAATTGATCGACGAGAAGTTCGGAGAACTGGTTTCTCTGGTGATCGATGGCGGGATCGGTGGAATCACCCCGTCAACCATCGTCTCATGCCTCAATGATGAGATTGAAATTGTGCGCCAAGGAAAAGGAAACTTAGAAGAGGCCTAAACAAAGCCCGCGAAATCGCCGGTACTTTGCTTAGGCCTCCTATAGAGCTTAGACTTCATTTCCTGTTGAAGTCCGATAAAAGTCTCGTCTAAAGAATCTGCCCCAAAGAATATCATCTAAAAGATTTTATCTAAAGAACCGGACTCTAATCGAGTAAAGACTCAAAACCGATAACCGATTCCAAACGTCAAATTACCGGCAACTGAGGAATTTGCACGTTCTATCCCCCCTGCTTTACTGTTGTAAATATTCACCATCGGTTCAGCAAACAGATCAAACTGTTTAGCGAATTGCCATTTGGCTTGTACTCCTAAATCGAGTCCAAGCGCAGCTTTAGCCTTTTGATCGGAAGAGAAAAAGACGCCACTACCCACAATTCCAGAGAATGTAAATCGACGATCGGGCGAATACCCATTCAACAAAGTCGTCAGATCTAATAAGTAATCGGCATGAACCCCGTTCAACGTCAAACGTCCGTTGGCACCATCCGCCCGGCGATAATTGGTATTTGAGTAGCCTAATCGTAAGCCCGACAACGCAGAGAAACGGCGTTCAGCGGTCAACATATAGCGTGATGAGAATTGGTTACGACTCGATGCATCATTCTGCAAGCCGACTCCTCCACCCAAAGCGACGGTCCATGTTTTCTTAAATCCATCTACCCGTTTGCGACTAGAAGTATAATTTCCAAGAGGTTTATAAGAAACCCCGGCCAAAAGGTTAAAGACCCGATCGGTACGATGGCTGGTTATGCCATCCAAATGATCGGAATAAAGTCCCACTTGCGGTTCAATAAATAGATCCACTGATTTAAATCCATATTTCAACTGCACGCCGGCGTTTACTCCCGGAACAAAAGCAAACGCTTGCTTACGGTACGATGCTCCGGCATTCACCCCAACAAAAGGCACAATATCGAATTTCGGTCGGTAGCCATTCGCCAAAGTCATCAGGCTCATCATATAATCGGCTTCCAAGCCGGCATAATGCATATAACGGTCGTTTATGTATTCGGCACGCATCACTCGTCCACTTAAGCGCCAAGCCGATAGAGGAGAGAACCACTGTCCCACACTAATCTGTGCGCCATGACCAAGGGCTTTAAAGAAGTCGCGATTGATGACCAACGGACCGCCCAATCCATAAGCAGCCGACACAAACATCCGTCGGTCGTCTTGTTCGAACCGTTGGCGGTTAGCTCCTTTCTGGTAAGGTAAGAATCGGTAATGTACCCCTGCCTGAAGCGACAACATGGCATCTTTTTTAAACCAGCCTAAGTTGCCTGGGGCAAAACCGTCGCCATAAAAGCTCACTTGCGGTTCAAGATATAAACCGATTTGCTTCCCAATATTCCAAACGCCTTGCATACCGAAGCGAACACCCGGTTGCCAATGATGTTCCATTTTACCGGTGTACGACAATTGTACTCCCACTGTTGAGAGCAAGTCGAAGGTACGATCAGGATCATATCCTTCAAAACTATTTCGCATATTCCACAAATAATCCACTCCACCGGTTACTGAAGCATGACGAGTACGATACTCACCATACGTTCCAAAATATCCGGCTTGTCCCGTCAAGCGAACACCCGACGTTGGAGTCAGCCATTTACCAATAGAAGCTCCCAATAACGGACCGATTGTTCCGGTATGTTGAAGAGCCGTCCGGTTCAATAACCATTGAGCTCCGGCACCAGTCGTCATGAACAACTGATCGAATAGATGATTTTGAGAAAATGATTTTCCCGTATGACGAGCTTGACGTCCTCTAGTTTGATAAGTCAAACCGGCATTCAACTCAAGCACCACATCTTTATTCAGATAAGAGAGGCCACCTGCATAATGATCCGAGAAGACATTCATCCGAGGCTCAATGAATAAAGCCAAATCGGAAGCCAGACGGAAGTTGCTTTGCAGTCCCACACCAACACCGGGTGCATAACGCATAGCTTGATGTCCTTGACGCGTCATAGCCATATTAAACCCGGCTATGGCATTCAACGTAAAGATCCGGTCGTCACGATAACCCGCAAAAGCTTGATCCAAACTTAAGATATAATCCCCTCTAAATTGCAACGTCTTGAAATGACCTTCACGAGAACGAACAGGCGATTGTCCATATCCGGCCAAAGCACTCAGACGCACGGCAGAGGAAGGAGTGAACCATTTACCCACACCTAATCCCAGCTGAAAGGCACTCTGTTCGAGAGCATGCTCAAGGCGACCATACTTTTGTATATTGATTCCACCAAAATAAGACAAGAACAAATGATCGGTAAACGATTCGGATTTAAAAGGAGTGGTTGACTGACGGTCCTTATCAGGAACCATATTATAGGTCACACCCGCTAATACCGATCCTAGCATATTGTATCCACGCCAATTCCCATTCTGAACCAACTCTTTATTAGTCCAACTCATACGGGGTTCGATAAACAAATCCACCGCATTGGAGACTTTAAGAGCAGCCTGCAAACCGATATGACCGCCCCAGTACATACCTTCATCACCTTTCACGCGCGAATAGCCGGCATCTGCACCTAACACTCCCAAAAGCTTGAATCGACGCTGAAAATTATAGTTATAAGTGAGCGAAGAGATATCCAATAGATAATCAAAAGTCCCCCCCATCGTTCTAACCTGATAGCCTTCATAGAGCGTATTGGGTAAAAACATCCCTTGTCCGCCCAAACGGAGACCATGAAGAGGGGTTAACCACGTTCCGACAAAAGCATGAGCCGAAAGTCCCAATCCATCCCCCGCGGAGGTCAACAAGGTGTGTCCACCTAATCCTCCGGAGACAAATAAGTGGTCGGACCATTTGGATGAGTCAAACTTCTCACTCTGTGGACGTTTCTGTAAAGTATATTTCAAAGCACCATATTGCTGGGCACTCAAAGGTAAAGAACTTAACAATACCAATGCCCAAACGGCTGGTTTTATATAGGTCATCAACTTTTTCATAGTCTCTGCTTTTATTTTTTAATTCTTTGATCTTCAGGAAGCAAATCAATAATATCACCATCAATCTTGGCCGTTTCCAACAATGACGGATCAAGTTTTAAGGCCGTCTCAATATTCATTAAAGCCTCATTAAGAAGTTCTAAACGATTAGCTGCTATGGCACGAATGTAATATTCCTTGGCCGATCCGGTATTTAATCTCTTTGCTTTTTCAAAAGCCTCTTGGTTTCTCTTCATGGCCAAAAGCATAATCACCTCGTTCATCGGATTCGTTTTTGCAATGATCGGATAAGCGGCCTCATAGTGACCTGCAAAAGCTTGAGTATAAGCAAAGATCTCTTCAGGAACAACTGCCCATGGTGCCAGACTGAGTACTGAATCGGCTTTTTGATATTTACCTTCATTCAAAAGCGTAATGGTCTGATTGACCAAAACCTCAATAGGCGCTTTCTTGTTGATATAGGGTTTCAAGATCTTCGAGTTGGGTTTGTTCTGACGAATATTCAATAACGCTAATTCGTTGGCTGCATATACAAAATTATCATATTTTGCCAGAGCTTCATGACAGAGTTTCTCCTTATCTCCTTCATCGGTGGTCATTGCAATCATCCGATAATATTCAAATCGTGTTAACTCCTTTGTCTTCTGTGCATATAAAGCTTGAATCTCTTCATCATTCAGATGTCGAAAGATAGAATACTCATAAGCATAATGCACCTTTCTCAATTTAGGCAAATAGGATTCAGCCACTAACTTATAAAACTTTTTCGAGCGAATCACATTGAAAAGCCTCATTGGCTTATTAGAGTACTGCTTAATCGCATCATCAATTTCATTAGCCTCAGCCAACAATCCGTCTGCACGCAACAATGCAGAAACAGCCTTCCAAGGTGCAACCTCTGCCTCCGACTTCACTTTCAGGTGAGTTCTTGTGTCCGCACTCAATTGAGACAAGATCCGGTCAAGGGCAGCATCCGTACGTTTTTGAGCCAACTTTTGGTTCGATTCATTAGAACCATCAGGTGAGGCCACACCGGTAATGCGAAACTGTTGTAACTTAGCCTCAGTATTGGTCTCAACCGCCTTTAATTCACGCTGCAATCGGTCAATCTCAACTTGATTCATGGGATTATTCTTATCCAGCTCGGCGCGTCCAATTAAAAAGGTTAGATTAACTTCACCTTTGGTATCCATCAGCTGCATCATCGGTTTTGGAAGGTACCGCTCATTAACTAACGGCAGTGCGTCAAATTTATACTCTAGCATACGAAGAGGATTCACCGTCCCTTGAGCTATTGCAAAAGAATCGCAATAAACCACCTTATGATAGTTTTCAAGAGAAACATTCACATCGGCCCGATAATCGTTCTTCACATTCTCAATATAAAGCGAATCATGATAAGAGATAATATCCTTTTCCCGATGACTTGTTTCCTTCACTTGGATGTATGGATGTAAGGGGTCTTTATCTAAATCATAATCATACATGCGCTTTTGAGTAATGTGATAAGATTCCCCATCATAGACCACGGGGCGTAATAACAACCTTTTCTTCAATGTCACATCATAAATAGACGGTTGTATGATGAGCCGACGATGAGGATTAAACATCTCTTTAGGAATAGGAACACGAGTTTTTAAGTGAAAATAGTTACCCTTAATTTCAATATCCGTCGGTTCAGGAATAACCTTATTCTTAATTTCAGAGACCACGGTCACTTCATCCAATTGGACCACATCTTCCTCTAAAGACGTATTCACAATCTGCTGCCCTTCTATCTTAACACTCTTCTCTTTATAGCCAATGCAAGTAAACTTTAGGGTTTCCGAGCGACCAACCAAAATACTAAAGTTCCCACCCCCATCGGTCATATCTAAGCGTTCATCGTTCGATACCTTAAACACATTCACATCAGGGATGCCCCTACCTTTTGAATTCGTAATTTTACCTTGTACTCGAATGCGTGATTGCCCACTCATCTGAAGTGAACAACATAACATCAATAAGAATACAAAAAATTTAGTCCTTATCATGATGGATCGTTTTGTTCTTTGTTTTTAATTATAAGAAGAAAGCATCATTTTATTTAATGATGTATACCACAGAAACCCCCAACTTTATCGGGGCAAAAAGAGACTTCTTATCGTTTAATTCAGTAGGTCTAGCCTCATCAACACCATATTTAAACTGACGATATCGCAAAAACCCTAGTCCGGCAGTTGCTTCAATATTCCAATGTGAATTTAAAATCCAGGAATAACCATAAGTTAAGCCTGCAGCAAAAGCGTCCCCTTTGTGGTATTTACCATTAATCAAGAAGTTATAATCAGTTATAAAGGTCGATGCTCCAATAAAGTGACGAACTTGTGGGCGACTGAACCAATACCGCACTTCCGGTTGGAAATGGATAAAAGAGGTTTTGAGTTTAGAAGTATGTAGATAATTCCCCATCACCCCCATATTAAAAGAAAAGTGATCACTAAGAATAAATTCCGACTCAAGATTAGGACTAGCAGTAAGCCAACCTAAAGCATTAGTTTTCAACGCCACCCGTTGAGCTTTACCACTGAAACAAAAGCACATGATCCCTAGAAAAACAAGAATTGTTTTTTTCATGTTCATAAGTGTAGTCTATTTTGAATTGCACAATAGTGTATTTGTCAAGGGTTCAAAATTACATTTTTTTTTATAAATTCCAATAAACTATATCATTCATCTCTGATATAAAGCCTAAATTGATCAAAGTTCCAACAGCCGAATACAAAAATCGGTCAAACTCCATAATTCTAAAAATGGAATTTGACCGATGTTTATCAATAAATGATCAAGATCAGATCATCTATCTTATTTAATTAAAGAGGCCGGATCTAAATTGACCGCTTCAATATCTTTAAAGTAACGATAAGTTCCGACTTTAAGCTCTGCCGTTGCTGCGTCATCACAAACAATAATACCTTTTTCATGAGTCTGCAAAGCGCTAATCGTCCACATCTGAGTGATAGCACCTTCTACAGCATGGTATAAAGCACGAGCCTTATTATGGCCATTCACAATAATCATCACTTCTTTCGCAGAAAGGACAGTACCTACACCAACGGTTAAAGCAGTCTTAGGAACTTTGTTGATATCATTGTCAAAAAAGCGAGAATTAGCAATGATAGTATCGGTTGTTAATGTTTTCTGACGAGTACGAGAATTTAAAGAAGATCCCGGTTCATTAAAAGCAATGTGACCATCCGGGCCAATTCCTCCCATGAACAAATCGATACCACCATAAGATTTAATTTTCTCTTCATAACGTGCACACTCTGCATCTAAGTCAGCAGCATTTCCGTTCAATAGATTGGTATTTTCTTCTTTAATATCAATATGGCCGAAGAAATTATTCCACATAAATGAATAATAACTTTCAGGATGTTCTTTAGGTAATCCTACATATTCATCCATATTGAATGTTACTACATTTTGAAAAGAAACAATCCCTTTTTTATTTAAGTCGATTAGACCTTTATACATACCCAGAGGAGAAGATCCTGTTGGACAGCCTAATACGAAAGGTTTTTCGGGGGTTGGGTTTGCAGCTTTAATCTTAGCAGCTACATAATGTGCAGCCCACAAAGATACGGACTGATAGTCCGGTTGAATTATAAGTCTCATAACTCAGTTTTTTTATGTTGTTAATAAATTGTGTTTTGTCTGTCTATTTTTTATTCAAACGTTCAGCCATCGCTCTTGCCAAGTTTTCACATTGCTGATACGTGATCTCAGTCATGGCTTGTTTCATCTCTACAGGATCGCCGACAATCTCAAACTTGCTTTTTTCAGCAAATTCAGCCATGCGTTTCACTGCAGCGCCCGACCAAGTATATGAACCAAAGTATCCCAAATAACGTCCTTTCACTTCACGAAGAAGGATCTTAGACAACAACGATTCAACTTCCGGATAAATCTGATTACTATAAGTTGGACTTCCAACAATCAATCCTTTATATTTAAAGATGTCGGCAATAATATACGAAGGGTGACTCTTTGTTACATTGTGCATCACAATATTTTTGACCCCTTCGGCAGAAAGTTCCGCAGCAATAGCTTCAGCCATTTGTTCGGTATTTCCATACATACTACCATAAACCAAAACCACTCCATCTTCTGCTTCATAGCGGCTCAAGCGATCATAAATCGAGACCACTTTAGCTATATTTTCTGTCCATACAGGACCGTGAGTCGTACAAATAGCCTTGATCGATAAAGCTCCTAGTTTTTGTAATGCTTTCTGAACAGGACTGCCATATTTACCCACAATATTAGAATAATAGCGTACCATTTCATCCCAGTATTTATCGAGATTGATGCGTGTATCCACAAATCCTCCCTCTAACGTACCAAAACAGCCAAAAGCATCACCCGAGAATAGGATACCATCCGTTTCATCAAAAGTCATCATGGTTTCCGGCCAATGTACCATCGGAGTTAAATAAAAGCGTAACTTATGATGTCCTAAGGCTAAGAAATCACCATCTTTCACCAAATATTGTTCACCTGTTACCCCATAATATCCTTCAATCATTCCAAAAGTCTGTTTATTTCCGACGATCACGATATCAGGATAATGTTGTTTAATCAACCGAATAGAACCGGAATGATCAGGCTCCATATGATTAATAATCAAATAATTAACGGGGCGATCACCTATAATACGCTTAATTTTTTGAAGATAGATCTCAAAATAGCAAATATCAACGGTATCCACCAACGCTACCATTTCATCGTCTATCAAATATGAATTATAAGATACTCCATAAGGTAATGGCCACATTCCTTCAAAACGATGCTTATTACGATCATTCACCCCTACATAGTGGACATTTCCCTTGATTATTGTTTTCTGTTTCATTCTTCAAAACATTTATAAAGTTCGCTATAATAATATCGTTTTCATTAAACACCATTATAGGCTATGGCATAGCAACAAAAACTGTATCAACTATTTATTTGATGCAAAAATAACGTTTTTTTCCGAATCCTTATAGTTCTTACCTTGATAAGCGCCTCTTTCTTTCATTCTTTTTTGAACGCGAGCTGTTATTTCATGATTTTTCAATCCCCAGTCCGGTGCAATGAGTAAATCCTTAGGGGACTGTGAAACAAACCGTTCAATAACGATATCAGGCCTTAAATGTTCTAAATAATCAATCACCAAATCAATATATTCATTGACATCCGTATACAAATGAAAATCGCCAGGGTTTTGCTCATACTCATGAGCCATGCGGGTTCCTTTTATGAGCTGCAATTGATGCATTTTAAGGGTCGTTAAAGGTAATTCCGAAATCAACCCAGCTTGTTCAATAATCATCTCTCGTTCCTCACCGGGCAGTCCCAAAATAACATGTCCGCCAGTCAGAATACCACATGCCGATGTTCTCCGAACAGCATCAACCGTTTCTGCAAAGGTATGCCCACGGTTAATCCGTCTTAAAGTTTCATCATTGGCACTTTCAATTCCATACTCAACAATTAAAAAGGTCCGTTTATTGAGTTCGGAGAGGTAGTTCAGCAGCTCGTCCGACATACAATCCGGACGCGTTCCAATAACCAAACCAACGACCCCATCCACTGACAATGCTTCTTCATATTTTCGTTTAAGTTCATCTAACTCGCCGTAAGTATTTGTATAAGCTTGAAAATAAGCCAAATATTTCATTTCAGGATACTTACTGGAGAAGAACTGTTTTCCCTCCTCAAGTTGCATGCGCACCGTTTTATCCGTTTTACAATAATCCGGATTAAAGGTTTGATTATTACAATACGTGCAGCCTCCAAGCCCTTTTGTCCCGTCACGATTAGGACAAGTAAATCCCACGTTTAGTGATATTTTTTGTACCTTATGTGGAAAATACTGGTGCAAAAAGGATGAGAACTCATTATACAAAAAAGTTTTACTCATATTTAAGCTTTATAACTTTACTATACTATTAATCAATAGAGGAAATAAGCTAAAACAAATCAATCGTTTTAACTTATTCCTTCTAGTTCTATTTTATTATAAATTTAACCGTTCACGAAGCAGTTTATAACCAGACAAACTGACTTTCAATTTATCTCCGGATTTCAACAACAAGCAATAATTATCTTTTCCAAATAGCTCGACTCTTGATATTTGAGTCACATTTACAATCGTTGATCGATGAATACGAACAAAAAGTGCTTGAGGCAAATGTGCTTCAAAATATTTCATTGTTTGCTCTTTTAGATACTGTCCTTCAGCTGTCACCAAGTTAACATAATCGCCACATGCTTGTATATAACGCACATCATTTATGGCAACTAAATGGATCTTAGCCCCATTCTTTATCGTGATCCGATCAAGAGGCTCTTCCAAATGAGGTGAATCAACTAGAGACTCTTCATGATCAATTTCCTCTTTTGTACTTCCTCCTTCAACACCAAGCAATAACTGCATTGATTGTATTCGATACCATAACATGACACCACACCAAGTTGGTGTAGCAAAGATCAATCGAAAAGGCAAGGTATCAACAAACGAGATGTATTCTTCATCCGTAATCAGAACGATCATATCCTGAACAGCAAATCCACCTAAACTCCATAAAGACAAAGCTAAGATCATAACGATAACTTGTGCCTGAAAGGTATCCATAAAGCTGACAATATACCAAGCCCAATAGGCCAGAGTTGCAAATAATAAAATAGACAAAAAGCCATCCAATAATGCAGCTGAAAATGTAGCATCTGTATATTCCCAGAGGAAAAGAGCTTGAACAAAAGCTACAATGAAGACACCAGCTATTGTAATCACTTTACGCCAAAGAGAATCCCAAATAGGATGTTCCATTTTGTTTTCTTATTTCTTATTTTATTTAATCTTTTATTTCTATACCACCAAAAGAAACACTTCCACGAATGACTAATGAACAATTCGTATCCACTGCGCCCTTTCTCCAACGTTTATCCTCACATGCTCCCATAAAAGCATTGCAACGAATCACCACATTCCATTCGGAAGGAACATAAAGTTCAATCCCTCCCCAATTATTATCCACATCAATATAAGTTTCACCAGCTTCAAGTTTAGTGCGTCTTAAATCGATAGTAGTGCCGCCAAACGTATTGTGAATCACGCCACCTTTAAAGATCTCATCCAATATAAGATGGTGTACACCACCGAACACATTATCTGAACGCAGAACTCCATTTGAAGAATGACATTGTTGTTTAATATCGGCATACTGACCAACATCAGATCTATTTATTGTTTTTTTGCGCGGTCGTAAAACGATCAGCAGACCAATAATAATCAAGATAGAAGGCCAAATAATGGTTGATCCCGGATTATGAGGCATCCATGCCAGCCCCAACTTAGGCAACATAAACCCTACACCTATAATTAATAAGATTAACCCTGAAAAGAAATGCCTCGTTAGCACCGCATAAGTTCCTAGCACAATCAACAGCATCTGCCATGAGACAAAAATACTGAACAAGTCGGAAGTGATCCAACCAAAATTACGGGCAAGGAGCAATCCTCCGGTAACGATAAAAAGACCGGAAACCAAACATCTATTAGGAGAGCTCGTCCGATGCGAACATTTTCTTTTTTGTATCATCTCATTATTTTTTAATTTTATTTTATATTTTAATTCACTCTTCAAATATACAATTATTAATAGTTATAAAGATAACCTTTTTCGATGATTTGCATAAAATGGATCGATGAACAACAATTTTAAGTCGACTAATCCATTCAGAAGATCTCACTATAATGACACAAAATAGATTAAAAGAAAGATTAAAGACACGACTGAACGATATTACTGCTTAAACGGAAGAATTGGGTCAGTTAACGAACTGTTATAAGCGTACATTTGTCATTCACAAACAAACATTTAAAATAGACGAAACCTCATTATCAGCTTTCTGCCTATTTAAAATGTACAAAAACGTCCAAAATAGTTTCACTTATGTGCAAATCAAAAGAATTGTATTGCACCATCGCCTTAAAGATCGTATTTTTGATACGCATAAAAAAGCGAACCAAACTATACAACTAAAGCATAATCATTTATCATTAAAACAAAGGAACAAGAATGGAACAAGTCTTTAAGTACATTATCGGATTAGGAGCAGCAGTTATGATGCCAGTAATCTTCACCATATTGGGTGTTTCTATTGGCATTAAATTCAGCAAAGCTCTAAAAAGTGGATTATTAGTCGGAGTCGGCTTCGTTGGTTTATCGGTTATTACAGCTCTATTGACCAGCAGCCTCGGACCAGCATTAAGTAAGATGGTCGACATATATGGTCTTGAATTAGGAATTTTTGACATGGGCTGGCCTTCGGCAGCAGCAGTAGCCTACAACACTTCAGTTGGTGCATTTATTATCCCAGTCTGTTTAGGTGTTAATTTATTAATGCTCTTGACTAAAACAACCCGTACGGTTAATATTGACTTATGGAATTATTGGCATTTCGCCTTTATCGGGGCTATCGTTTATTTCGCCTCTGGTAGTATTCTTTGGGGGTTCTTTAGTGCCATTATTTGTTATATCATTACCATGATTATGGCCGATCTTACCGCACCATCTTTTCAAAAGTTTTATGATAAAATGGATGGAATCTCTATTCCACAACCATTTTGCCAAAGTTTTGTACCCTTTGCTGTAGTCATCAACAAAGCTCTGGATAAAATTCCAGGATTCAACAAGCTATATATTGATGCAGAAGGCATGAAAAACAAATTTGGTTTGTTAGGCGAGCCTCTCTTCTTAGGTATTGTGATCGGCTGTGGTATTGGAGCATTAGCTTGCAATACGTTATCGGAAGTTGCGAGCAACATTCCATCTATTCTAGGATTAGGAATCAAGATGGGAGCCGTAATGGAACTTATCCCTCGCATCACAAGTTTATTTATTGAGGGGCTACGTCCCATCTCAGATGCCACTCGTGAACTCATTGCAAAAAAATATAAAAATGGTAAGGGACTAAATATCGGTATGAGTCCGGCTTTGGTTATTGGACACCCAACAACCTTAGTGGTTTCCCTATTATTAATCCCGGTCACTCTATTCTTGGCGGTTATTTTGCCAGGAAATCAATTCTTACCATTGGCCTCACTAGCCGGAATGTTCTACATTTTCCCGATGATTTTGCCAATTACCAAAGGTAATGTCTTAAAATCATTCATCATCGGATTAATTGCCCTCATCGTTGGATTGTATTTCGTAACCAATCTAGCCGAGTTCTTTACTTCTGCAGCTAAAGATGTTTATGCAGCAACAGGAGATCCAACCGTTAACATCCCAGCCGGATTTAAAGGTGGAGCACTCGACTTTGCTTCAAGCTTATTTTGCTGGGGAATTTTCCAATTAACCCATAATGTAAAAATAATCGGCCCAGCCATCTTAATCCTTATTACTTTAGGAATGATGTGGTATAACCGCCGACGTATCATGAAAGAAAATGCATAATTATAAAAACAGATAAATATGAAGAAAATTATTTTCGCAGTAGCTTTGGGATTATCAGCCTTGTCAGCTTCAGCGCAAGTTAACTACAGCATGCAGACTGCGTGCAACCCAATGGATGTTAAGACTTATGATACCAACCGCCTTCGCAGCAACTTCCTCATGGAGAAAGTCATGGCACCTAATGAGATCAACTTAACTTATTCCATGTACGATCGTCTTATTTTTGGTGGTGCAATGCCCACTTCTAAAGAATTAGTTTTAGAGACCATCGACCCTTTGAAAGCTCCATATTTCCTTTTCTCACGTGAGCTAGGAGTGATCAACGTCGGAGGTGCAGGCGTAGTAACGGTAGATGGAAAAGAATATGAGCTAAACTTCCGCGAAGCTTTATATGTAGGAAGAGGTAATGAGAAAGTAACCTTCAAGAGCAAAGATTCAAATGCTCCGGCTAAGTTCTATATTAACTCAGCTCCGGCACACAAGGCTTATAAAACACAGCTTGTGACTATTGACGGTAGAAAGGGATCACTAAAAGCAAACTCATTCGTGGCCGGTAAAATGGAAGAAAGCAATGATCGCGTCATCAATCAGCTCATTGTCAAAAATGTATTGAAAGAAGGTCCATGCCAACTTCAGATGGGATTAACAGAATTAAAGCCAGGTAGTGTATGGAACACCATGCCGGCACACACTCATAGCCGTCGTGTAGAAGCTTATTTCTATTTTAATGTACCACAAGGCAACATGGTTTGTCACCTCATGGGCGAACCTAAAGAACAACGTTTAGTTTGGATGGCCAACGAACAAGCGATTATGTCGCCGGAATGGTCTATCCACGCTGCAGCAGGTACAAGCAACTACATGTTTATCTGGGGTATGGCCGGTGAAAATCTTGACTATACAGATATGGATAAAATAAAGTATACTGAGATGCAATAAGCACCATCAATAGATAAGATAAAATCCGATAAGTAAACCTAATGAATAGGAACTTATCGGATTTCTTTTTAATTTCAAAAAGGGAAGTCTCACGACTTCCGCAATTCTTCTAACCTTAAATCTAAATCTCTATGAAAAAAACGTGTTGCAAAGATAGGAATTAGTTTAATATAATGATGTTAACGAATAACATAAAGAGAGTATGAATCCCTAATGTTTGCAAAAAACAGCTATTTGTGTTGATATTCTGCCACGAATTCAATCAATTTTCGATAGATCGGATTAAGATTTAACAGTTCCGGAACCCCGGTAAGAAGCAATTGCTTTCTCGCTCTAGTCAAAGCGACATTCAATTTACGATCAATCGAGACTCCATCCTCTTCAGTTAAATTCGACAATAGTCGTAACTGATACGGATGATTCAAACAAAACGAATAGATGATTACATCTCGTTCGCTCCCTTGAAAACGTTCTACCGTATCGACCAATATATTCTTCAAGCCAGAGACATTAAGACTTTCTATCTCTTTCTTTATCAGGGCAATCTGGCTCCGATATGGCGTAATGACTCCCAATGTTTGCATAGCATTAAACGAATCTCCACTCGTTTGAAAAATATCAAGAGCAAGTTGAGCTACAATCTTAGCCTCTGAATGATTGGTTTTAGCAGAGGCTTCTATCGATTCAGCCGTTGAGGGGAAAAAGGCCAATCGCCGAATAGAGGTTCGCTTTTCCATCTGATGAGGTAACCCCACCGGTTTTAACTGACCGCCATAAAACATTTGATTAGGGAATTGGGCCACTTCGGGATGCATCCTCCCCTGGTTACACAGCATTTCATATCCCCGACTCGTTCCGTCATTCATGACAAGCGCCGATGAAGACTCTTTTTCACTGCGAATAGCGTGATAAAGTCGCTCAAACAAGGAATTGTTCAAGTTTATCAATCCCACTTCCCGCAACAAAGGATCATTCACCGTCGAATCCTCTTCACGTTGAAGCACCACAGCCGGTAACTGCTTATGATCACCGATTAGGATAAACTGATCGATTGCTTCCCGCCCCTCCTCATCTTTGGCACAAAATATAGGCAATAACTGAGGCTCTAAGATCTGTGTGGCTTCATCAATAATAGCCACATCAAAATGCTTCAAACGAAACAGTTCCGGCTTCGCGGCAATAGAAGCGACGGTTCCCACGATGACCCGGCATCGTTCTATTTGTCCAGCAACTTCCCTTCTCCGCCGACAATCGCCTAATACATTCTCGATCAAATAGTCCCGATAAGCCACCTCACATGAAAGTTCACTTCCGATACGAATAAAGTCAATCTTCGGTTCTATCCTAACCAACATCTTACAAATCTCATCGACCGCCCTATTGGTATACGACAACACTAAAATCTGCGTCTGTTTTTCTGCATAAAAGAGTTCGACCATCCGTTTTAGAGCACAAGACGTTTTCCCCGTTCCCGGAGGACCGATCAATAAAAAATAATCTTTAGCTGCGCGCGCTTTTAAAGCAATCTTCGTGAACCCATCCTTTTCTTTTTCGATCCATTCATCAAACGTCCGATCGAAGGTGGCTTCCCTTAATCCAAGCCACAACGCACGACGTGCCGGAGAAGCAGACATAAAAGCATGAATCCCCTGATACATCATACGAAAAGTCGTATCCATTATATCGTGTTCAATCGCATAACATTTATCTTGAGGCAATACCGCCTTGTTTCGCTGTGAAGCACGCAGACGTACCACGATCTTCTCTTCATCAAGCGACTCGATATTTCCCTTAAAGATCAAACGATTGGTCACATTATCCGTCGGCTGCTCCCACTGGTAAAGCACCACAGCATCCCCTTCTCGAAAATTCGGTAACGTTCCCGCTGTCGCCCCTCCATCCGGCAACTCCCGTTCAAAAGTCAAAGACGCTTTATGAAGATCGGATGCTCTATTTTCTATCATCCGAAGATTACAGATGATCTCGCCACTCTCTAGCTTATCGGTTAAAGAAGACAACCAAAGCCCGGCCGCCCCCACTCTTCCCTCATAATCACTATCTCCTGTCTTGGAAACATACAATTCTTTAGAAATAAAATTATATAAAGCAGAGACGTATCGCCTCTCAATATCCGATAAACCAGTCATCTTCTCTTGAAAAGCATCGATAGACGGTCGCAAGTAAACCTCCCAAAATCGTCCTTTCAATCCTTTCTGATTCAAGACATCTGCATTCAGACGCTTAAAGAAGTTTGTCGTATAATCGACATTATTCTCACTCTGCAACCGATACTCCTCGGCAACAATCGTATTACGTAAGTTGATCACACGACGCAGCATTGCCCACGACGCTCTAGCCGGATATAAAAGCGGATAACGCGTATACAATAAGAAAGGTTTGACTTTATGATGATCCATCCCCATAGAATATTCCAGCACCGCTTGGTAAAGTAACATCTGTACCCGATTATTCTCCTTAGGCTCAACCTTTCCTCGAATCAAATATTCATCGGCTCTCCCCGATTTCATTTCAATGAAGGCTGTCATATCGCGCTGCATATAATCCAAACGCCCTTGAAGCCCTAAAGCCTCGCACACATACGACGGTTCGAGAACCGCATCTGTCTTATTCAGATCATATCCGGCAGTCGTAAACGTATCCATAACCACTTCCCTCAAATGTTCGAAATGCAGTTTACAATCGTCAAAAAACTGCCGTTCCTTCTCACGATCCTTCAAATCAGAACAAGCCGCAAGTTCAATGGGATATCTTTTGAATGCCTTTTGCATACAAGTCATATAATCGGGTTCCTGTTCGGCATAGATCCATTCATCCAAGAACAAGTTGACCATATTTCCTAAAAGCAAAGGACGTGCATTCTCAATCGGTAGTAATCTGGATATAAAATAATTACCGGAAGAATGACCGTAATCCTTATAACATTCCGACAAGGTACTGATATCGATCAAATAATCCGGCTCGAGGACGATCATCCCCGGCGTCAAGATCAAGTCCTCTCCAACGATCACATCGAGTAGATTAATCTGAGCATGAGGCCAAAGTACTCGACAAGACTCAGTAAACTCTTGATTAATATCCGGCAAGTTATACCGAACTTTCAGTAGTTCGTCGGCCATGAAATCCAACGAACGGACATAGAGATAAGTTTCATCTGCGTGTAAAAAGCAAGCCCGCAAACGCTTCATTTTCTTTCCACGCGGAAGTGGAACCAGATAAGTGGCATCCGACTGGGGTAAGAACCGACGTAATGCTGCAGGTATCTGTTCTTTAAAAAGACGTTGTACAAAAAATGTGAGCGTTTTTACATCCCTCAGTAATTTATCACCCACAGGTTCTTCCCGGAAGTTCAATACTGCATTAGAGGTCAGCCGAAACGTATGCAACCGATTCTGTTCAACAACAGTCAGTTTCAATTTTGAAGAGACAAAACTGATCCGAGCCGACAAATCGGTCATCTGCAGACGGTCATTTTGCATTTGCGAGCGACAAAGTCGTTCGAGCAAGTCGCGCATTAATTTATAACCTACACTCCATTGTTCGGCGGGCATTTGAGCTACCGCCGTCAATAGATCGTAGGCTTCTTTTCCTTCACTTATCATACCCACAAAGATAGAGAAATTCAGAGACTCCCGTTACTCCTGTTCTTCCCTTTTCTTATCTCGAATCATTATAATACTCATTTCGTAAAGCAAGTAGAGTGGAATAGCCACGACACTTAGTGTGAAGGGGTCACCTGTCGGTGTGATAATTGCCGCAGCAATTACAATGATCACAAATGCATGACGTCGATACTCCCGCAAAAGTGATTTATTGACCAACCCCAAAAGAGAAAGCAGCCAAGTCACCAATGGAAGTTCAAACGCTAATCCCATACAAAGAATCAGCATCATAAAGTTATCAATATAAGAATTAAGCGACAAGATATTCTCAACTTCAGCACTTAACTGATAAGTAGAAAGGAAACGGAGAGTTAACGGATAAACCATAAAATAGCCCAGCAGCACACCAATAAAAAACATGACAGTGCCTACAAACAAGGCTTTTCTGACTCCACGACGTTCATTAGGGTAAAGTGCCGGACTAATGAAACGCCACGCCTCAAAAAACAAATAAGGCATAGCCGTAACGACCGACATCCAAAAGGCCGTCGACATATGGATAAAGAAAGGAGCAGCTAAATTGATATTTACCAATTTAACCTTAAATTCCTGCGTAAAGAAGTCATCAGTCAGCTGAAACTCCTTACCAATGTAACGCAATAAATCGTAAAATAGAAAATCATTATGACAAGGCGCCAATATCACGTTATCGAACAGATAGGGCATTGCTATAAAATACCCTACTGCCAAAACCAGCCAGATGGCTATGACACGAAATAAAACCCGGCGTAATTCTTCCAAATGATCCCAAAAGGTCATTTCCGCCATGATCGTTATGCTTTCTTATCAGAATCAGCAGGCTTGTCGACCTCCTCTTTAACTTTATTAATTTCTTCTTTCGCCTCGTTGACACCATCTTTAAAGCTCTTCACGCCTTTACCTAATCCACGCATCAACTCAGGGATTTTCTTGCCACCAAAAAGTAAAAGAATCACAAGTCCGATAATAATCCATTCCGAACCACTTGGTAAAAATCCTAAAAACAGGTTTGCCATATCGATATAAATTGGGGGTTAATAATTTCCACAAAGATAAATATAAAATAGAAACCCGATGCATCCCAGTCCATTTTCTTCAACTCTCGTTCAGATTTTTTTCAACAGTCGAACGAGAGTACAGACCTTTTGTTCATTTTATTCTTGATAATAAATCCGTTTCACCCGAGCAGAGATTCCGGTCAACACCTCATAAGGTATCGTATCTAAGGTATCAGAGAGCACAGTAATAGGCAACTGATCGCCAAAGATAATGGCTTGATCACCTTCTTGACAGTCAATGTCGGTTACGTCGATCATGCAAACATCCATACAAATATTCCCCACATAGGCTGCCTTCTGCCCATTTACAAGACAATAAGCGTTACCACGTCCCAGATGACGATTCAAACCATCGGCATACCCAATCGGAATCGCTGCAATACGTGAAGCACGAGTCAGCACTCCTTTGCGGCTATACCCAACCGTATCTTCTTCGGCAACCTCACGAATTTGCAGAATCGTGGTTCGTAGCGTACTCACGTTGTGAATTATCGAATTATCAATCGGACTAATCCCATACAATCCAATTCCTAAACGGACCATGTCGTATTGAGCCTCCGGGAACCGTTCGATGCCGGCCGTATTACAAATATGTCGTAAGATCTTATGATTAAAAGCTTCTTGCAACAACTTCGATCCCCGATCAAATCGTTCAATCTGACGATGCGTGAATGCATCAAACTGTTCAGAGTCGCTTCCTACGAAGTGCGAAAAGACCGAACGCGGAATCACGGCATTCTGATTCTTCAATCGTTGGATCAACGCCGGTACCTCATCGGGGCTGAAGCCCAAACGGTGCATTCCGGTATCTAGTTTCACATGAATCGGATAGTTTGTAATCCCTTCTTTCTCGGCTGCTTTAATCAGAGCCTCCAACAGATGGAAGTTATAGACCTCAGCTTCTAGCTTATAGTCGAACATCGTTTTAAAGGCAGTCAGCTCCGGATCCATAATAATGATCGAAGAGGTGATGCCCGCCTTACGCAATTCCGACCCTTCATCCGCAACAGCTACAGCCAAATAATCGGCATGATGTTCTTGCAGCGTTTTAGCAATCTCATACGAACCCGCTCCATAAGCCGATGCCTTAACCATACAGACCACCTTTGTTTCCGGGCGTTGCAACATCGAACGATAATGATTCAAATTATCCACCATCGCTTTCAAGTTAACCTCTAAAATGGTTTCATGTACCTTTAGTTCTAAAGCCTCAGAGATCAAATCAAAATTAAAGTTACGCGATCCTTTGATTAAGATCACCTCGTTCTTTAACGATTTAAACGCATCGGACGACAAAAACTCTTCCGAGTTCACAAAGAACGAACGTTCGCCAACCGCATCAAAGCGAGAAGCACAAGAGGTAATCTCGTTGCCCACGCCAATCATTTTATCGATCCCGCGACTCTCGACCAACTGTGCTACCCTCCGATAAAGGGTCGTTGCACTTTGTCCCGTCTCCAAGATATCCGATAAGATCAACGTCCGTTTCAGTCCCTTACTCTCCGAACGACGAACTAAAAAATCAAGCGCAATATCGAGCGAAGCCAGATCTGAATTATAGCTATCATTAATCAAGATGCAACCATTCTTACCCTCTTTCACCTCCAGACGCATGGCCACCGGCTCAAGATGTGCCATTCGGGAAGTGATCTCTTCCGCCGGCATCATCAGATAGAGACAAGCCGCCAAACAATTTAGCGCATTCTCTATAGAAGCATCATCAACAAACGGTATGACAAACGAATTCTCCATCTCCAGATAGTGATAAGAGATTATCGTCTGATCATCTTTCTTAGTCACCTCACTGATATAAAGCGGACGTTCGCGGTCGGTACGACTCCATGCAATCTCACGAGCGCTAAATAAAGAGCGTGACACACAATTGCTGATTAACTCATTATCGCCATTATAAATCACCACATCACAATGTTTAAACAACGTCAATTTCTCCATACATTTTTCCTGCAGCGAGAAAAAATTCTCTTGATGTGCCCCACCAATATTGGTTAAAATGCCAATCGTCGGTTTAATCATATGTTGCAAAGCCCTCATCTCGCCCATCTCAGAAATGCCGGCCTCGAAAATTCCAAGTTCAGCCTCTTCATTCAGTTGCCACACAGAGAGCGGAACACCGATCTGAGAATTATAACTGCGCGGCGAACGCACAATGCGACGTGTTGGACTCAACAACTGATGGAGCCATTCTTTAACAATGGTTTTGCCATTACTGCCGGTCACCCCAATGATCGGAATCTGAAAGTTCAGCCGATGAAGTTCAGCCAACTTCTGTAAAGCCTTAAGCGAATAAGGAACAATAAGGAAATTGGCATCACTATACCCTTTTCCGTCGAATGTGCCCCAATCCTCTTCATCAACAACAAAATTACGAACCCCGCGGTCATATAGATCGGGAATATAACGAGCGCCGTTATTGCGTTTCGTATTCAGTGCAAAAAATAGCGTTTCCTCAGGGAAACACAACGAACGACTATCCGTAAGCAGCCAGTCGATCACAGCCTCGCGATCGCCTATAAGACGTGCATGAATATGTTCGGTTATCGATTCAATCGTATACGACATAATTCTTTTTCTTTTTGAAAATCCAAGTTGGGATATTTATGTATAAGTTGTTCTATTTTCTGATCGGTTTGATGTAAAAACCGTTGGTAAGTCTCAGATTCGGGATGAAACGGTTTGTGAGCCAATGCCCGTCTAATCTCTTCGATGCTCTCTATGACCCGACAGGTCTCGACAGAGAAAGCCATAGTCGAGAATTGTTCCCAAAGATAGTGCACGGCCAACGATGAAGGATGTACCATATCATCAGCATAAAACCGATAATCACGCAGTTCATCATTAACAATCTCATAAGAAGGGAAATAAAAAACACGATCCGGGAAGTCCGTCTTCAGCTGGTCGACCGCCAACAACAGCACACTCTTACTCAGCTGATTGGCCGTCAGTCCGTCGCGAAGGTGTCGTATCGGGCTTACCGTAAACAGTACTTTTAAATGAGAAGAACGTGAAAAACAATCACCCAGTACTTCCCGATACGTCTCCACCACCTCGTCGACCGATAAGCGACGACGGATAAAAGCCTTTTCGGGACGTTTATGACAGTTCGAAACGATCCAGCCACTCTCACGTTCCTCATAGACATACGACGTCCCCAAAGTGATCATCAGCCAATCGGTTTTCGGAAAGTTCAGATGAGCGGTTTCTATGCGACCATTGATCTGTCGCAACGCCTCTTCCTGAGAAGATGAAGAGAAAACTCCATGATGCATGCGACTATGCCAGCAATCGTTATAAAAGAATAAATCATCCGGGCCATAACTCCGTTTCGCGATCACCTCGCGCAAAACTTGAGCGACCGAAAGGGGATTATACACAATGCCAAACGGGTTCAGATCGATGCTAAACTTAGCATCCGCCAACCGCCCGCCGATATTCTCGGCAAAGCACGAGCCTAAAGCCAACAGATGCTCAGCATGAGTAACTCCCGGAAAGTCAACCGGTAAATCAACTGAAGTCCGAAAATTCATATTGTTCGATGATTATTCATTCATATTTTAAAGACAAAATTACGAAATAAAGCGGAAAAGAAAAGATAAAGGAGTTTAAAAAAAGTGACCATCTTTGGGGGCGATTCCATCCCTTCCTTTCCTATCCAATCGGGACTCACCAATCGGTTGACCGAAGAATTTATTCAAAAAGTAAGTTTCATACATTTTCTTTTGCTATTTTTGCCCTAAATTATCTGAATCATGAAGGATGAGCCGAAATATAACTTGTTAAATACCATTGACGACCCGAAAGACTTGCGTCGTCTACAGGTAGAACAACTACCTGAGGTTTGCAACGAACTCCGTCAGGATATCATTAAAGAACTTTCTTGCAATCCCGGCCATTTTGCAGCAAGTTTAGGAACAGTAGAACTCACTGTAGCCCTACATTACGTTTACAACACCCCTTACGACCGAATTGTTTGGGATGTAGGGCATCAAGCATACGGACATAAAATTTTAACCGGACGTCGGGAACAATTCTCCACCAACCGTAAGTTCGGTGGTATACGTCCATTCCCATCACCTGAAGAAAGCGAATACGACACCTTTACTTGCGGTCACGCTTCAAACTCCATCTCAGCCGCCTTAGGAATGGCTGTAGCAGCAGAGTTTAAAGGCGAAAAAGATCGCCATGTAGTGGCTATCTTGGGCGACGGTTCAATGAGTGGAGGCCTGGCTTTCGAAGGCTTAAACAACGCTTCGACCACTCCCAACAATCTACTCATCATTCTAAACGACAACGATATGTCGATCGACCGTAGTGTCGGTGGAATGAAACAATACCTCTTCAACTTGACGACTTCGAACCGTTATAACCAACTTCGATTTAAAGCGTCACAAACCCTTTTTAAATTAGGGGTTCTCAACGAAGAACGTCGTAAAGCCCTCATTCGGTTTGGCAATAGTCTGAAATCGATGGCTGCACAACAACAGAACATCTTCGAAGGAATGAACATTCGTTATTTCGGTCCGGTCGACGGTCATGACGTTAAAAATATAGCACGCATCTTGCGGGACATCAAAGATCTACAAGGACCGAAAATCCTTCACCTCCATACTATAAAAGGTAAAGGCTTTGCTCCGGCCGAGCAACATGCCACCGAATGGCATGCTCCGGGTAAGTTCAATCCGGTGACCGGTGAACGTTTTGTGGCCAACACCGAAGGATTGCCACCCCTTTTTCAAGATGTATTCGGAGAGACTTTAGTCGAACTTGCGGATCAAAACCCGACGATTGTTGGTGTTACTCCGGCCATGCCAACCGGCTGTTCGATGAATATGCTCATGAAGACGATGCCCAAACGGGCGTTCGATGTCGGAATAGCCGAAGGACATGCCGTCACCTTCTCGGGCGGTATGGCTAAAGACGGCCTCCTTCCCTTTTGCAACATCTACTCCTCGTTCATGCAACGAGCCTACGATAATATCATTCATGATGTAGCCATTCAAAAACTCAATGTGGTATTCTGTCTCGATCGTTCCGGCTTAGTCGGTGAAGACGGACCGACGCATCACGGCGTATTCGACATGGCTTATCTGCGCCCCATTCCGAATCTGACCATTGCCTCACCAATGGACGAGAAAGAATTGCGGCGTTTAATGTACACCGCCCAACTTCCCGACCAAGGACCCTTCGTGATCCGCTACCCACGCGGAAGAGGCGTGTTACCCGAATGGAAATGCCCCTTCGAAGAGCTACCGATAGGAAAAGGCCGTCGACTCAAAAGCGGTACCGACCTAGCCGTTTTGACTATCGGACCGATAGGAAACACGGCCGCTCAAGTCATCGAGCAAGTCGAAGCGAGCCATCACTGCTCCATCGGGCATTACGACTTACGCTTCCTCAAACCTCTAGACGAAACATTGCTCCACGAAGTGGGACAGCAATTTAGTCGGATCATCACCATCGAAGACGGAGTGATCACCGGTGGAATGGGAAGTGCCGTGCTTGAATTTATGAACGCCCATGGTTATCACCCAACCATCGAACGTGTGGGAGTACCCGACCAATTCATCGAACACGGCAGGGTCGATCAGTTACACGAGGTTTGCCACATGGACGCTACACACCTCCAGGAGGTTTTTATCGCTCTATTATCAAAATAAATTATAAGATCCTTTTTAGCCGCTTTTTAAAGCCATAGGAATATGAAAATTATTATTGCCGGTGCCGGAAACGTGGGTACCCATTTAGCCAAATTGTTATCGCGTGAGAAACAAGATATCATCTTGATCGACGACGACGAAGAAAAACTCAGTACGTTAAGCGCGAACTTCGATTTGATGACCGCCATTGCCTCTCCGTCATCGATCTCCGGATTAAAAGAAGTCGGCGTTAAAGAGGCCGATCTATTCATAGCCGTCACCCCCGATGAAAGTCGGAACATGACTGCCTGTATGATTGCCAGTAGCTTAGGTGCAAAGAAAACAGTGGCTCGCATCGACAACTATGAATATTTACTCCCTAAAAACAAGGAATTTTTCCAGAAGCTCGGTGTCGATTCTTTAATCTACCCCGAAATGCTTGCCGCCAAAGAGATCGTCTCATCCATGCGTATGAGTTGGGTGCGTCAATGGTGGGAATTTTGCGGAGGTGCTTTGATCCTTATCGGAACCAAAGTACGCGAGAACGCCGAGATTCTCGACATACCATTACGAGAGTTGGGTAGTCAAAACCTTCCCTATCACATCGTAGCCATCAAACGTAAAAGTGAAACCATCATTCCACGTGGTGAGGACACCGTAAAGGTGAACGATATCGTCTATTTCACCACCACCAAGAAATATCTTCCTTACATCCGTAAGATTGCCGGCAAAGAAGATTATGTCGACGTACGTAACGTCATGGTCATGGGGGGTAGCCGCATCGCAGTACGTACAGCACAGTACGTACCGGATTACATGCAATTAAAAATTGTAGAAAACAACCTCAATCGTTGCAACCGACTGACTGAACTCCTAGACGATAAAACCATGATCATCAACGGCGATGGTCGCGATATGGAACTACTCATTGAAGAAGGCCTCAAGAATACCGAAGCTTTCGTTGCACTAACCGGAAACTCCGAAACCAACATTCTAGCCTGCTTAGCTGCTAAACGTATGGGCGTTAAGAAGACAGTTGCCGAGGTTGAGAATATCGATTATATCGGTATGGCCGAAAGTTTAGATATCGGTACGGTCATCAATAAAAAGATGATTGCAGCCAGTCACATCTATCAAATGATGCTTGATGCCGACGTATCGAATGTCAAATGCCTAACCTTTGCCAATGCTGATGTGGCAGAGTTCACGGTGGCCGAAGGTGCAAAAATCACCAAACACCTCATTAAGGACGTCGGACTTCCTAAAGGAACAACAATCGGTGGACTGATTCGTAACGGTGAAGGTGTACTGGTAACCGGTGATACCATGGTAATGCCTGGCGACCACGTTGTGGTATTCTGCCTCAACATGATGATTAAGAAGATTGAGAAATTATTCAATTAAAGAGATAGATAGTAACAAGAGGTGTGATAGATGACCGATCTACCACACCTCCGTTTGTTAATTAAAACGACTCTCCTCATTTAATCATACAATTTCCCCCTTTGTCAAAGAAAAAACGTTCAAGTTTATTATTATTCCTGCACCTTTAAAATACTAGTACTGGTCGAACTACTCGTGTTCGATAATTTCTTATTACTCTTCTGTAAACCCTTACCTAAATTAAAAGAATAAGTGAGCCCCAATAAAAGCATCTGGCGATTATCCTTAATATACACCTCTGTTCTACCTGGATTGATTCCCGAAAGGTTTTTCTCACTCCAATGCCATCCATTTCTCTCAAAGGGGAACTTTACTGCCGCAAATAGTTCTAAGTTTTTGTACTTATAACCCAGTGACACCTGCGAATTATTGTCTCCCAAATCGAGTCTTTGATTATTAAGGCTCTTCTTGGGCTTTACATAATAAGCCGAAAAGGTTCATTTATCCCAATACACCTATGCTGAAAGATCCCAATATAAGTTTCCTAGATGGTGATTAAAACCAGAGGCTTTAGACATAAATAGTTGTAATGCCATATTACTAGTCATCAACAGATAATAGGTTCTTTAGAGGATGGCTAACTAACAGACAAATCTGGTACTAAAAAGATTACAAAAAAGAAGAGCAAAACATGGGCCACTATTCTTCAAGCGATCGAAATCAAAATAATTAGCAACAAAATTAATTGTAATATATTAATCGCCTAACTTTATGACTTCCTTGCCAGCACGGATCACTTTATCGTCATGGCTAGCAATTATAAAGCTCAATCCTTCCTTATCATTCAATTCCTGCATCAAATTTATAATATTGATCGCATTCTGCCGATCCAAGTTTGCTGTCGGTTCATCTGCAAATATAATATGTGGACAACGTGCGATGGCCCTAGCAATTGCTACTCGCTGTTGTTCACCTCCTGACATCTCATATGGGCGTTTATTCATTTTTTGCGCTAGTCCGACCAATTTTAAAGCTCTCTCAGCCATATCACCTCGTTCTTTCTCAGAATAGTTAAAAAGCGTAAGAGGCAATTCCACATTTTCTAAGGCACTCAATACAGGAATAAGGTTAAACGACTGGAATACAAAACCAAAGTTCTGTTTCCGTAACTCAGTCAAATCTCCCTTACGTCCAAAATCCACTGGCTGTCCATTGAGTAGATAAACCCCACTGTCAGGTTCATCTAAAGTCGCAAGAATATTTAATAGTGACGATTTCCCCGAGCCAGAAGGGCCAGCCAATATGGAAAAACAATGATTGCCAAATTCCCAGGAGAAATCTGTTAAAACTTGATATTGAATTTTACCATTGGTATAACTCTTGTTGATATTGCTTAATTTAATGATTGTATCCATACTATTTAATTTAGAAAAAACAGCTTACTAATAAAGAGGTTTGAAAATTATATATTGAGACAGAATTATTATAGAACAGCCCTGTCAATTCAATTTGGAAATTATTTAAGGAGAGCATTCCCATCGGAGACACGGTCAATTGCTTGGAAAAAACATCATA
The DNA here is from genome assembly GCF_058683585.1 of Bacteroides sp. QWL-09. Taxonomy (NCBI): domain Bacteria; kingdom Pseudomonadati; phylum Bacteroidota; class Bacteroidia; order Bacteroidales; family Bacteroidaceae; genus Bacteroides; species Bacteroides sp. QWL-09. The sequence goes on from NZ_CM178748.1 coordinate 2,088,669, forward strand.
ATACGACCTCAAATTGAAAGACAATTTTCCATAAGTATCCTTATATCCTATATTTCCGAACAAGGTATGCTTTCCAATACTTAAAGGGTCAAATATTTCCGAATTAGAAGGTAAATATTTTTTATATAGTTCAACGTCTTTTCGTCCTAAGTAATCTTCACGAAAGCGATATTCTCCACTAAATGAAACATGATTATTAAAAATAATAGTAGTTCCCAATACAAACTCACTTCTGAATTTTTTAGGAATCATTTCTGGCATAATAATTGTACCATCATCTTTAAGTCTAAAGCTCTTTGAATAATTTTTCAAAACCCCTTCAGAATAAGCAGTAAATAGGTCGCCTCCGTAAGATATATCGTAACCAAACTGCTGATACTTTCCGAACTCCAAAAATGATAAACTAGCGTCCATCCGGTCAAACGAATAATCGTATTTTACAGCAGCTTTAAAATCTTTCCCTTTTTTATTTGGGAAAAGATAAAAACTCAACGTGTTTTTCCCGAATAAATAAGAATAATTAAGCATAAAGACTCCCTCCAAGCGGTTTTGCGTACGTATAGGATCTTTTTGGATAAAAAAATTCGTTGGATTCCATATCATACCAGTCCCCCAATCCAATCTCTTCTTTCCGAATACAAAGAAATGTTTTCCATTCAGTTCAAATTGCGTATATAGCTCCTGAAAAGAAAAATCGGTAAGATTTTTATCAAAGTTATAGTTTCTGATATTAGCTTCCACTTGCAATTTAGTAACTAGGTCGTTCCAAGTGTTTTTAAATCCCAAAATCGGATAGAATTGAGATAATTGGTCGAATTCATTAGCGTTCATCCAATTATCCGGATTTACTTTTGACATTTTATCCAAATCATTGTATTCTCCTTTAGTTTCAAGAATCATCTGGTAATCAAACTTAGATTCTTGGGCTAATGACACTGGCATAATTACAGCATTCAATAAAACAACAATTATGATAAGCTTTCGTATAATCTTCATATATTACCTTTTTAATGAGCCGAGGGTAAAGTATTCAACAGGCTGTCTATTTTGCTTCTTAATATTCTTATAAAATAATTTTGTCATAGTATTTTTCTTTAATTCTTCTTTTATAATCATCGTAGAAGGAACATATTTTCCTTGCACTCGAACCACGTCTTTATACAGAATCGTTTTAATCAATTTATCCGACAAACTAAACATTTCTTGTTTTACAGGTATCTTCCTTTTACTGTCATATTGTACTACAACTTTATTATAAGCCACATCCAAATTCTTCGCTTTCAATTCAAGTTCCAAAGTCTCATTGTCTTTTACCCGAACATCAAGTACTTCATAATCGTTTTTGAAACACATACGCATTAAATCTGCATTAGAAGCATCACTCCCCATAAAAGATTGCTTAAAAGGCAATTTCATAACCTTACTGGTACGGGGAAGATACATCCATAGACTAGAATTATCATTCAGCATCCTCCTTCCTTTTTCTACAGCAGGCGCCGTAAACTCCATACGCATCTTGTTTCCGGAACGGTAAAACTCCATTTCATAATATGTGACAACATTATCGTTTTTGTACATTTCCATTTTCATAGTTGCATATTCCATATACATAGACTGATCCAAATCCTCTAAATAATCGGAAGACGATTGCGATATTGCATCTTCAGAAAAAAATAAAGATGATATTAGAATAGAAGTTAAAATAAATAGTTTCATAATACTAATTTTTAATTATTTAACAAAATAACAATTTTCTTCTTATTTAGTGTCATAAGAGATAAAAACGTAGCAATTAAAGGATACATAACTGTTATAATAAAAACACTTATTATGTGCTTCCATGACAGTATCGGATTGATAATAGTAGATCCAAAAGCAAAAGAAGCCGAATCGCCTAAATAAATTCCGTTTTGAGAATTAATATAAGAGACAAAGAGAAAAACGGCAAAAAGCCCTACTCCGTAAAAAATACAGCTAATATAAAAAGTTTCATAAACAAATATTTTTTTTACAGAAGCCGTTTTAAAACCAAAAGAGAGTAAAGACCCTATTTCCCTATACCTTTCATTAACATTCTCAGTTTGCATGGACCAAATTCCAATAAAAGAAATTAAAACTAGAAAAGAAGCAATCGACAACATGGTATATCGGTTAATCCGAGAAAGAGTTTTAGCCATTCCTAGAGTATCAAGATAGGAGGCCACTTTTAATCCTTTGTATTCAATTACACCCTCTTTATGAGGATCGATATAATTTATAGATTTTAAGAAATCATGTTTCAAATTTTTCACACCGTTTAAATCTTTTACATTTACAATAATACGGCTAGGCAAGTTTGTATAATACAATTTTTTGGCTTCGTCATAATCCATAAATATCCCCCATTTATTCATCTGAGAAGTATATCGAAAGATACCTTTTACAACAAATTCGTCCAAGTTCATCGATCCGTCAACGGTCTGAGACATCAGATTGCAATAATTACCGACTTCGAGATTAAGCGATTCTGCTACAGCATTACTTATAACAATTCCTTTTGTATCTGTAATACGAGTATCCCCTTTCTGTATTTTCAACATCTCTTCAATCAAGGGAATCTCCTGCTTAGACATACCTGTTACATATACGGATTGAGAATTGTCATTAAAATATAAATTATTGGAAGGCAAGTCAACTCTGAAAGAATAACCAGTTACTTGAGAATGATTTGTTAAAAACGCAACCATTTTTTCGAACAAAGCGTCTCCCCTCTCCTCATTATTAAAACTTATCATCTTCTTATCAAGTGCAACTGAGAAAGCGCCTGTTTCAAAACGAATGTTCCGATTGATGATTTGGGTTTCGATCCCTTTTGATAAAGAAAACACTAGTAACAGTACAAAAACAGCTAGTGTTATTCCTACACCATTTAATAAAGTTGATTTCATATTCCGGTGTACGTTCCGGATAGCTAATTTTGCAAAAATTTTCATATGCAATTATTTTTATCTTCTATTGATTAAGCAAATCGGATTCCAGCCTTTAATACGAGCTATGCTGATTGCTACTGCCAGAATTGTAGTCGCCCCGAAAAGACAAAGGATATAGATTAAATCTTTCAGATATAATATTGGTCTAAGATATTCAGTCATTAAAGCAGCCTGCATATCTTTAGATGTAATGTAAATACCTGGATCGGGTATCCCTGAAATAGCCAATAAGATAATCCCACCACCGAACAATACCGCTGCAACAGCGACTATGAGATATTCCGTTACAAGCATACAACTTATTTTCCACCACGAAAATCCGAAAACTAATAAGGTACCAAATTCTCTTTTACGAGAATGAATAATGAGCGTAGTCAAATTTACTAGAATCAACAAACTGAACACTACAAAAATAATCTGCGTCATATACCCCCCACTCTGCCAAACTTTAACAATCCGATCTAAAAGCGGAACAGTTTCTTTCCATGTAGCCACTCTCATCTCGGAAGATAAAGTTGAAAAGCAAGCCTGAATGGCCTCAACACTCTTCGCTGGAATATCTTTATTATCTGAAGAGTTAATGATTAATTCTAAGCAATTCCCCGATTCTAACTGCACTGTTTCTTCTCCAAAAGAATAAGGAACAAATGCATTATAATTTAGAAACAAGGCAATTCCATTTTCTTCAAACACTCCACTGACTATAGCAATCTGATCACTCATATAGTCATGAACATTAGTGGCCAATAGCAAAATCGTATCACCTAGCTGACAATTGAGCTCTTCTTGCGTTGTTTCACTAATCAAAATGCTATTTTCGCTCTCAGGCATTACCCCAGATTTTAGGGTCAAAAGTTTAGCCATTCGCTTCATATGATCTTCTTCGAGTGCATGAATACTCACATAGGAAGTTTCTTCTTCATAAGAAATTAAAGAACCAAACCTAATTCGTTTATTTATGACCAAATCTTTTGTGCTTTTTGTTAGCGAATCAAAAGCCTCGAATGGGAATACAAAAATCTTTTGGTCTTTAAGTTGTGATTCTAAAATGTTTATTTTAGAATCATCAGCCTTATAGATGGTTAATTGCCCTGAAACGGCCTGATTAATTCCTTCTTTCAGTTTATATTGCAATCCATTATTTAAAGCTATGTTACCTAAAATGATACAAGAGGAAATGCCTATACATAACAAAGTGAAAAAGGATTGCTTTTTCTTACGTGTAATATTCCTTACTACATATTTAAATTGTTCATTTTTCATATTACTAAACTTATCATTTATTTTACTTTTATCTCTATATTAAATACTACGGTTAATGTATTTATGCTCATTTTCAGCGATGAAACACTAAATAACAGATACTGATTTGGAATCTACAGAAATAAAAAATCATTTCTTTTTCACCCACAACAATAGTTCTCATTTGTTTTGTAAAATACGATACTCTAATATTCTTTTACGAAGGAAAACAAAATTAATCTGCCGCCAAGTAGTTATATCATCATGTCCATATTTAAAAAAAACACCACTTTTCTATATACTACGCTGGTCAAATACATATGTAGAAATACCTAGTGTATTTTTACATATAGCTGAAAGGTGAATATCTTCTCCTGCATCAAATATTGCTGGCTATATGGACCAATAAGCCTTTAACCATTTAGTCTGAAAAGAGACCATTCCCTAGCATATATACGCGATCATAAAACAGAGCCTAACAGCACATCGTCAAATACCATTACGATCGATTTATCGGGAGCAAAAACACGTCCTACTTTTCAAATCCTCTAAAACGCCTTTTTCTACAAACAACTTTTATAACAAAACACACATTCAAAAAAGGTCAACAAGCATTGCGTGCAAATATAATATATCTTTCATATGTATATATCTATTTCATTATTTTTTTATTGGAAACAATTAAAAAAAACAAAACATTAAAACAACAGTCAAAACAGAAAAAGAGTCAACCCTTTTAGGAATTAAATTAAAGAATAGTCAATATTTTTAGGATAACAGTCTTCAATCCAAGCCAGACAACACACTAAAAACTCTGTTTATAAGCAAATAATAGTTTCAAACCATAGAAAGCAAAGTTTCATCTAATCGAAACTTCATTTTCGCCCGTAGAAAACTATAGTTTCAAAGAATGGCACTAAAAGTCTCACCGTACGATAAAAAATTCTACTACTTAGAAACTCAGAGTGCCATTTAATGACATCATATTTTCAACTTAATAAAAATAAAGTTAGCTCATACAGACCTTAAGCAAGAAAGCGTTAAAAGCAAAAATTCACTTTTCGAATTTTATACAAAAAGCCTGTTGCAGATAAAATAGCCGTCACCCATCTGCAACGGTATCTACCACCACCGTTGACCACTGTCTATCAATAAGTTATATCATTCAGGTGGCAGTGTTGCAGATAAAACGAATAAAAGATAACTTATAGAGAAGATGAAATACTCCCTGATGGATTAAAAAGTTTGGGCCTCTCCTTCGTTCAAGTTCCTCTTTATAAAAAAAAGAAGCCCAGTCATTACGGGACATTAATATACAAACTTTAACACAAATAGCCGTATTTTGCAAAGCAGAGATAGCAATTTACAAAATTTAATTATACCTTTGCGCTGCTTTTAAAACAAATGATGAGACTATTCCTAAAATATGGCTTATTCTTTTTCCTGATTTTGCTTATCCACGGCATGACCATGCAAAACACAGAAGAAGAGTGTAACGTAAACCGACGGGAACGACGACAAGAGTCGACCTGCCGAGTTGCGCAAGCCCGTCCTAGTCACGATTCATTCAGTCGCTTGTCTCATTTTTACTCTTTTCTGAGTGTCGACATTGCCTCTAGCGATATTTTCCAAGTACCTTCCGAAAAGAGTATACAACTACTAACACCTTACTTTAGGGCACACAATGATGAACAACGTTTAGAACATGCCATTCCATTTCACCTTTCTAACCGTTTGTTCGACCCTATATCGCACTACATCTACGCCTTTAGAAGAATCATTATTTAGCCGATAAGAAGAAGTCGCCCGCACGACTTTTCCATATATCCATCGTTTACCCTTCTGGAGAGAAGAGTTAACGGTTGACTATCTATACGTTTACGTTTTACCTCATTTAATTTTTCAAATTATGAGCTTTACATTATTAGTTGTTGTCCTACTTACGGCAATAGCTTTTGTTGGTGTGGTGATCGCACTCTCACGTGCCATATCCCCTCGATCGTATAACCCACAAAAGTTCGAAGCCTATGAGTGTGGTATTCCGACCCGCGGCAAATCGTGGATGCAATTCCGCGTGGGGTATTACCTCTTTGCCATCTTATTTTTAATGTTCGATGTAGAGACCCTCTTTCTGTTTCCGTGGGCAGTGACCTTACGCGAAGCCGGTCCGCAAGGCATCGTGAGTGTTTTATTCTTTTTTATCATCCTCGTATTAGGCTTAGCCTATGCTTGGCGGAAAGGAGCGTTGGAATGGAAGTAACAAAAAAACCTAAGATAAAATCAATTCCTTATGAGGAGTTTAAAGACAATGAGTCGTTGGAGCAGTTGGTCAAGGAACTTAATGCCGGTGGATCGAATGTGGCTCTCGGCGTTCTGGACGACTTTGTCAACTGGGGACGAAGCAATTCGCTTTGGCCGCTCACCTTTGCTACAAGTTGTTGTGGCATTGAGTTCATGGCACTCGGTGCAGCACGGTACGACATGGCCCGCTTCGGGTTTGAAGTTGCCCGTGCCAGTCCCCGTCAGGCCGATATGATCATGGTCTGCGGTACGATTACCAACAAGATGGCACCGGTATTGAAACGGTTGTACGACCAGATGCCCGATCCGAAATATGTCATTGCCGTCGGCGGATGTGCCGTTAGCGGAGGACCATTTAAAAAGTCGTACCATGTGGTCAACGGGGTCGATAAGATCTTACCGGTCGATGTCTATATCCCCGGTTGCCCGCCTCGTCCGGAAGCTTTCTACTACGGCATGATGCAACTTCAACGCAAGGTGAAGATCGAGAAATTCTTTGGAGGAGTCAACCGCAAAGAAGAGAAACCAGAAAAACTAATTGAGAAATGACGCTATGACACAAGATATGATTTATATAGATCCCGCTGTGCTTCATCAAGAGATGGAACGATTGCGCGACGACAAACAGATGGATTTTCTGAGAAGCCTCACGGGAATGGACTGGGGAGAGGAGTCGCAAGACTCGCCCGACGCCAGCCATGGATTGGGAGTGGTCTATCACCTCGAATCGACCCAAACCGGCGAACAGTTGGCCATACACACCTCGACCGACGACCGACAGACTCCGGAGATTCCTTCGGTATCCGATCTTTGGAAGATCGCCGACTTTTACGAACGGGAAGCATACGACTTCTTCGGTATCGTGTTTGTGGGACATCCTGATATGCGCCGCCTCTATTTGCGCAACGACTGGGTCGGTTTCCCGATGCGGAAAGATAATGATCCGGAAAAGGATAATCCGCTCCGAATGGATAATGAAGAGACGGAAGACACCACTAAGGAGATTGAGTTGAAAGCCGACGGGACGATCAAGAACAAAGAAGTCTTGCTGTTTGGCGATGAGGAGTATGTGGTCAACATCGGTCCACAACACCCGGCCACTCACGGGGTGATGCGTTTTCGCGTATCGCTCGAGGGGGAAACGATCCGCAAGATCGACGCCAACTGTGGGTACATCCATCGCGGCATCGAGAAGATGAACGAGAGTCTGACCTATCCGCAAACTTTGGCGCTGACCGATCGTCTGGATTATCTAGGCGCCCACCAGAATCGCCATGCGCTTTGTCGCTGTATCGAACAAGCCATGGGTATTGAGGTGAGTCAACGGGTACAGTATATCCGTACCATCATGGACGAGTTGCAACGCATCGATTCGCACTTGTTGTTTTATTCTTGTCTGGCGATGGATCTTGGTGCACTGACGGCCTTCTTCTACGGGTTCCGTGATCGCGAGAAGATTCTCGACATCTTTGAGGAGACTTGCGGCGGGCGACTGATCATGAATTATAATACGATAGGTGGGGTACAAGCCGATATTCATCCGAATTTTGTAAAACGGGTGAAGGAGTTTATTCCTTACCTGCGTCACATCATTCGGGAGTATCACGACGTCTTTACCGGAAACATCATCGCCCAAGAGCGTTTGAAGGGAGTGGGCGTATTATCGAGAGAGGAAGCGATCTCTTTTGGATGTACCGGAGGAACGGGACGAGCTTCGGGCTGGGCTTGTGATGTGCGCAAACGCCATCCTTATGCAATGTACGATCAGGTCGATTTTAAAGAGGTGATCTATACCGAAGGAGATTCTTTTGCTCGCTACATGGTACGCATGGACGAGATCATGGAAAGCCTCAACATCATTGAGCAACTCATCGATAACATTCCGGAAGGAAACTATCAGGAAAAGACTAAACCGATTATTCGGGTACCGGAAGGACGCTATTATACGGCCGTGGAAGGAAGCCGAGGCGAGTTTGGCGTGTTCTTGGAGAGTCATGGCGACAAGATGCCTTATCGTCTGCATTATCGGGCCACCGGCGTGCCGTTGGTAGCCGCTGTCGATACGATTTGTCGCGGAGCAAAAATCGCGGACTTGATCGCGATCGGAGGTACACTCGATTATGTGGTGCCGGACATCGACCGATAGTTCGATGAGTCGTGTTTTTTTGACTCTATTTTATAAATTCTAAAGTTCACTTTAATAGATATGTTCGATTTTAGTCTTATTACCAATTGGATACATCAGCTGTTGCTGACCATCGTTCCCGAATCGGTCGCCATCTTTATAGAATGTGTGGCTATCGGCATCGGTATCATCCTACTCTATGCCTTACTAGCCATTGCGTTGATCTATATGGAACGTAAGATTTGTGGGTTCTTTCAGTGTCGTCTCGGTCCGAACCGCGTCGGCAAGTGGGGATCGGTCCAAGTGCTTTGCGACGTTCTGAAAATGCTGACTAAGGAGATCTTTACCCCTCAATCGGCCGACCGTTTCTTGTATGCTTTGGCTCCGTTCATGGTGATCATTGCGTCGTTCCTCACCTTTGCCTGCTTACCGTTTAACAAGGGAGCGGAGATTCTCGACTTCAACGTGGGAGTCTTCTTCATGTTGGCAGCTTCCGGCATCGGCGTCGTCGGCATTCTACTGGCCGGCTGGGGAAGTAACAACAAGTTTTCACTCATCGGGGCCATGCGTAGTGGCGCTCAGATCATCAGTTACGAACTGTCGGTCGGCTTAAGTATTCTCACTATGGTGATGCTCACCGGAACGATGCAGTTCTCGGAGATCGTCAGCTTACAAGCCGATGGCTGGTTCATCTTTAAAGGCCATCTACCGGCACTGATCGCTTTTGTGATTTATCTCATCGCCGGTAATGCCGAATGTAACCGTGGACCGTTCGACCTTCCTGAAGCAGAGAGCGAGCTGACGGCCGGTTACCATACCGAATATTCGGGCATGCACTTTGGCTTCTTTTATCTGGCTGAATACTTAAATATGTTTATCGTGGCGGGTATTGCGACCACCATCTTCCTAGGCGGATGGATGCCGTTTCATCTCTCGGGACTCGACGCGTTTAATCAGGTCATGGATTACATTCCGGGATTTGTCTGGTTCTTCGGTAAGGCCTTCTTTGTGGTTTTCTTGCTGATGTGGATCAAATGGACCTTTCCACGGTTGCGTATCGACCAGATTCTGAGTCTGGAATGGAAATATTTAGTTCCCATCTCCATGGTCAACCTCTTTATCATGGCCTTATGTGTAGTATTCAACTGGCATTTCTAACTTATCGTTATTTTTAATATCGTCATCAATTATGAAAGTTCAATCCAATTCCTCTTCCTATCTAGGCGGCCTCTTCCGAGCTATTCGGAGTCTGCTCATAGGAATGAGAACGACCATAACGGTCTTCTTTCGGAAGAAAGTGACCGAACAATATCCTGAGAACCGGGAAGAGCTACGCCTATTCGACCGTTTCAGAGGGACCCTCACCATGCCGCACAACACCGATAACGAGCACCGTTGCGTGGCCTGCGGATTATGTCAGAATGCTTGTCCGAACGGTACCATCACGGTCACCTCGGAGATGAGAGAGAATGCTGAGGGTAAGAAGCAGAAAGTCTTGGTGAAATACGAGTACGATCTCGGCTCTTGCATCTTCTGCCAACTCTGTGTCAACGCCTGCCCCCATCAAGCCATCACCTTCGATCAGGCTTTCGAACATGCCGTGTTCGACCGCCAAAAGTTAGTGATGCAACTCAATCGGGAAGGCAGTCATGTTATAGAAAAAAATAAAGCCTAAAAATATGGGAGCAACACTTGAAACCATCGTCTTTTATTTCTTGGCAGTCTTTATCACTGTCATGTCGGTGATGACCGTTACCACGCGACGCATTGTCCGGTCGGCCACCTATTTACTCTTTACCCTCTTCGGAACAGCAGGCATCTATTTTTTTTTGGGATATACGTTCCTCGGTTCCGTTCAAATCATGGTCTATGCCGGAGGTATTGTGGTCTTGTACGTTTTCTCGATCTTACTCACTAGTGGAGAGGGCGACCGTGCCGAGACGTTGAAACGCAGTCGATTCACAGCGGGACTACTCACCATGCTGGTTGGAGCCGGAATTGTCCTCTTCATCACGTTGAAACATAAGTTTCTGCAAACGGCGGACTTGGCTCCATTGGAGATTAACATTAAAACCATCGGTCACGCTTTACTCTCGGGAGACAAACAGGGTTACGTCCTCCCATTTGAAGCGGTCAGCATCCTCCTATTGGCTTGTATCATCGGAGGGGTCATGATTGCCCGTAAACGTTAATCCGAAAATCGTTCAACAAGATTTATCACCTTTAAAACATCAGTCATTATGATTCATATGGAATATTATCTGGTGGTATCGACCATCATGATGTTTGCCGGAATATACGGCTTCCTAACCCGTCGCAACACCTTGGCGATCTTGATCTCCATCGAGTTGATGCTCAATGCAACCGACATCAACTTTGCCGTGTTCAACCGGTTTCTCTTTCCGGAAGCCCTCGAAGGTTATTTCTTTGCTCTGTTCTCCATCGCCATCTCTGCCGCAGAAACGGCCATTGCCATTGCGATCATGATCAACATCTATCGTAACCTCCGTAGCATTCAAGTCAAAAACTTAGATCAGATGAAATGGTAGTCCGCCGGACCGCCTCCATCGCTCAATAAACGATTTATTAAAATAGATAATCATATGGAATTTACTATCCTCATACTGCTTCTTCCATTACTCTCCTTCCTCTTATTGGGAATCGGAGGAAAATGGATGTCGCACCGTACAGCAGGAACGATCGGCACTGTTGTAGCCTCCTTCGTGGCTATACTGTCGGTGGTCACCGCCATACTTTACTTCACGAGTCCCCGTCTAGCTGATGGTACCTATGCCACCTTGATGCCTTACCATCAAGTTTGGCTACCTTTCACTTCCACCCTGCATTTCGATCTGGGTATTCTTCTCGATCCGATTTCGGTGATGATGCTCATCGTCATCTCGACCGTCTCACTCATGGTTCATATTTACTCCTTGGGGTATATGAAAGGGGAGAAAGGTTTTCAACGTTACTATGCGTTCTTATCCCTATTCACGATGTCGATGCTCGGCCTAGTCGTCGCTACGAACATCTTCCAAATGTATCTGTTCTGGGAATTAGTCGGCGTCAGTTCTTATCTGCTCATCGGCTTCTATTACACCAAACCGGCTGCCATAGCCGCTTCAAAGAAAGCGTTTATCGTGACTCGTTTCGCCGACCTAGGCTTTCTGATCGGGATCTTGATTTACGGTTATTATGCCAATACCTTTAGTTTCACTCCCGACGAGTTATCGCTACTCACCGGAGGAGCTTCGATGTTTCCTCTGGCCTTGGGACTCATGTTTATCGGTGGAGCGGGAAAAAGTGCCCTATTTCCTCTACACATCTGGCTTCCGGATGCCATGGAAGGACCGACTCCGGTTTCTGCCCTGATTCACGCAGCAACCATGGTTGTCGCAGGGGTTTATCTCGTTGCCCGGATGTTTCCACTCTTCATCGCTTATGCCCCGGGGGTGCTGCACCTCATTGCTTGGATAGCCGCTTTCACGGCGTTCTATGCGGCTTCGGTAGCCTGCGTACAAACCGATATTAAACGAGTATTGGCCTTTTCAACCATCTCACAAATCGGCTTTATGATGGTGGCTTTAGGCGTCTGTACGTCGACAGAGCCTCATCATGGGGGACTAGGATATATGGCGGCCATGTTCCACCTCTTTACTCATGCCATGTTCAAGGCGTTATTGTTTTTGGGAGCAGGAAGTATTATCCATGCCGTTCATTCCAACGAACTTTCGGCCATGGGGGGACTTCGCAAATACATGCCAATCACCCACTATACCTTTCTGATTGCTTGTTTGGCGATTGCCGGCCTTTATCCGTTCTCGGGATTCTTCTCAAAAGATGAGATTCTAACCGCTTGTTACCAATACAGTCTCCCGATGGGAATCATCATGACGGTCATCGCAGCAATGACAGCCTTCTATATGTTCAGACTCTATTATGGCATCTTCTGGGGTCAGGAGAATAAAGCCCTTCATGAGGCTCATCGTCCACACGAAAGTCCCCTATCGATGACTTTTCCCTTGATGTTCTTGGCTGCAGTGACCTGTATCGCCGGATTTTTGCCTTTCGGTCACTTCATCAGTGCGAACGGGACGGCATATACCATTGAGATCGATCTGCAAGTCGCTATCGTCAGTATCGTGATTGCGATCCTATCGATCATAACGGCTACTCACCTTTACCTGCACGCCGAACAACCATTGGCCGAACAGTTAAAAAGACGGTTCAATCGCTTGCATACCGCGGCTTATCACCGTTTCTATATCGACGAGGTGTATCAATACATCACCCATCGAATCATCTTCCGCTGTATCTCGACGCCTATCGCTTGGTTCGATCGCCACGTCATCGACGGGTTTTTCAACTTCCTGGCTTGGGCCAGCGAAGCCACGAGTGATGAAATCAGAACGTTACAAAGCGGACAGGTGCAACAGTATGCTTATGTCTTCTTCTGCGGCGTCTTGGCACTGGTCTTATTACTGTTGCTTTAATCTGAACGTCTTATTCTTAATCAAAAATTAAACGATATGAATGTCTTATCTTTATATATCCTTATTCCTCTCCTCATGCTCGCGAGTTTATGGATGGCTCGAGGAATAAAAGCCATACGAGGAGTGATGGTGGCGGGAGCTTCGGCTCTGTTGGTTCTGTCGACCATCCTGACCATCCTCTATCTTAACGCCCGTCATGCCGGCATCACCGACGAGATGTTGTTTCGTGCCGATCTCACCTGGTATGCCCCGCTGAACATTGCTTATTCTGTGGGGGTCGATGGCATCTCAATAGCCATGCTTCTCTTGTCGTCTATCATCGTCTTCACAGGCACCTTCGCTTCATGGCGACTGCAACCGCTCACGAAAGAGTATTTCCTCTGGTTTACGCTACTCTCAATGGGGGTTTTCGGGTTCTTTATCTCAATCGACCTGTTCACCATGTTCATGTTCTACGAGATTGCGCTCATCCCGATGTATCTGTTGATCGGTGTTTGGGGATCGGGACGTAAGGAATACGCGGCCATGAAGCTGACTTTGATGTTAATGGGCGGATCGGCCTTCTTATTAATTGGGATCCTTGGCATTTATTACGGATCGGGAGCCGGCACGATGAATATCTTGGAGATTGCACGACTACACAATATCCCATTCGACCAACAATGTATCTGGTTTCCGCTAACCTTTCTCGGCTTTGGGGTCTTAGGTGCGCTCTTTCCTTTCCATACGTGGAGTCCCGACGGTCACGCCTCAGCGCCAACAGCCGTCTCGATGTTGCACGCCGGCGTCTTAATGAAACTTGGAGGGTATGGTTGCTTCCGTATTGCCATCTTCTTGATGCCGGAAGCGGCTAGCGAGCTCTCATGGATCTTTCTCATCCTCACAGGTATCTCGGTGGTCTATGGTGCACTTTCGGCGTGTGTACAGACCGATCTGAAATATATCAATGCGTATTCGTCAGTATCGCATTGCGGATTGGTTCTTTTCGCCATCTTGATGTTGAATCGTACGGCGGCCACGGGAGCGGTCTTGCAGATGCTCTCACATGGGTTGATGACCGCGCTCTTCTTTGCGCTCATCGGCATGATCTACGGCCGCACTCATACCCGTAACATTAAGGAGTTATCGGGCTTAATGAAAGTGATGCCTTTCTTGAGTGTCTGCTATGTCATCGCCGGTTTGGCGAATCTAGGTTTACCGGGACTCAGTGGGTTCGTGGCTGAGATGACCATTTTTGTCGGATCGTTCCAGAACTACGATATCTTCCACCGTACACTGACCATCATTGCTTGTACCTCTATCGTGATTACGGCGGTTTATATCCTACGGTTGATCGGAAAGATTCTCTACGGCACTTGTACCAACGAAGCTCATCTCAAATTGAGCGATGCGACTTGGGACGAACGTGTGGCCGTTATCGGATTGATCGTTTGTGTAGCCGGATTAGGATTAGCGCCATTCTGGATCAGTCAGATGATTGGTGACAGCGTTGCTCCTCTCCTCTCATCACTCCTACCATAACCCGTTTAAAGTAACTTATAACATTCAGACATATGAATTATTCACAATTTCTATATATGCGTGAGGAGATCTCATTGATCCTCGTCCTCCTCATCTTATTCATAGCCGACTTGTTTATGAGTCCTGATGCTCATCAAACGAAAGGAAAGGCCAGATTGAACACGGCACTCCCCGTCGTATTAATGTTCATCCATACGGGCATTAATCTGATTCCGGGAACAGCGGTCGATCTCTTCGGGGGGATGTATCACTATCTTCCGATGCATTCGATCGTCAAATCGACTCTTAACATCGGAACACTGATCGTTTTCTTAATGGGGCATGAATGGCTAAAGCGTGAAGATACTTCCTTCAAGCAAGGTGAGTTTTACATTTTAACCTTATCGACTCTACTAGGGATGTACTTCATGATCTCTGCCGGCCATTTCCTTATGTTTTTCATTGGACTCGAAACGGCCTCTGTACCGATGGCAGCTCTCATCGCCTTCGATAAATATCGCCATCACTCGGCAGAAGCCGGTGCCAAGTATATCCTCACCGCCCTATTCTCCAGTTCGCTGTTGCTTTTTGGACTCTCGATGATTTACGGCACAACCGGCACTCTTTATTTCGAAGATCTCCCTTCTAAACTTGTTGGCAATCCGTTACAGATTATGGCATTTGTCTTCTTCTTCAGCGGCATGGCCTTTAAACTCTCTTTAGTTCCCTTTCACCTCTGGACAGCCGATGTTTACGAAGGCGCTCCAAGTACGGTCACCGCTTATCTGAGCGTGGTCTCAAAGGGATCGGCTGCTTTTGTACTCTTCACCGTACTCACAAAGGTTTTTGCTCCCATGGTCGATCAGTGGCAAGAGGTGCTCTATTGGGTGATTATCGCTTCAATCACCATCGCCAACCTTTTTGCCATCAGACAGAAAAACCTCAAACGATTAATGGCTTTCTCGAGTATCTCTCAAGCGGGTTACATCCTATTGGGAGTGATCGGTGGTACCTCTCAGAGCTTAACGGCCTTGGTCTACTACGTCTTGATCTATGCCGTAGCCAACCTCGGCGTGTTCTCGGTGATCACCATCGTGGCTCTACGGGCCCATAAGTTCAGCTTGGACGACTATGCCGGACTGTATAAGACCAATCCTAAACTGGCCTTTCTGATGACGTTGTGTCTATTCTCATTGGCGGGTATTCCTCCCTTTGCAGGCTTTTTCTCGAAGTTCTTTATCTTCATGGCAGCGTTTAATGCCGGGTTCCATTTACTTGTTTTCATCGCTTTGGTCAACACCGTCATTTCGCTCTACTATTATTTATTAGTGGTGAAAGCCATGTACATTACACCGTCGGAGACTCCCATACCGTCATTCAAGAGTGATACGTTCACTCGCATCGGTTTAGCCATTTGCACCTTAGGCATCATCGGTTTAGGAATAGCCAGCGTGGTTTACCAATCGATCGATCAATTCTCATTCGGTTTATAACAGACCAATAACACACCATCTTTCGGGCTAGTTGGGACAACTGATTTGTTCCAACTAGCCCGAACTGTTTTTAGTCCCCTCCTCCCTTCCTCTTAGCGTCCTCCTCATTCATACAATTGTAACGACTATTGCGCTATGATGTAACCTGAATGTTTCTAAAATGTAATGATAAAGGAAGATCTTTGCAACGATTAAAGACAAGGACATAAACTTATGAAAAAATTATTCATTCTCTTTTTCTTTTGGGCTGTTGGTCTTGCGGGTAACGCCAATGCAGTGATTCAAGAAACTTATGAAACGATTAAAGGGGTCATTATTGACAAACAAACCAAAGAGCCCCTTATAGGAGCCACCGTACAAGTATTAGGGACGACACAAGGTGCGGTAGCCGACATGGATGGAAACTATGTCATCAACTTAAGAAAAGGAACCTATACCCTGGAATTCAAATATGTGGGTTACAAAGCGATCGTTCTAAAAGCCCTAAAAATCAGTCATGAAACGGTGTTGAACATTGAAATGGAATCGGATGCCCACCTCTTAAATGACGTCACGGTTGTGGCTCAAATGAAGAGAAATACCGAAATGGCTCTCATGACCGATCAACGACGAAGTTTGGTCGTACAATCGGGGGTATCGGCACAACAGATCACTCGCACTCAAGATAAAGATGCTTCGGAAGTCATCAAACGTGTACCGGGCATCAGTATCATCGACAATAAGTTCGTCATGGTGCGTGGGCTATCACAACGGTATAACAATGTCTGGATCAACGGCAGTGCGGTTCCGAGTTCAGAAGCCGATTCACGGGCATTCTCTTTCGATCTTATTCCTTCCTCTCAGCTCGACAATATGATTGTGGTGAAAAGTCCCGCGCCTGAATATCCGGCCGATTTTAGTGGCGGTTTCATTCAGATCCACACCAAAGATATTCCGACTAAGAATTCGTTTACCATCGGAATGAGTGGAAGCATAAACGATCAAACGCATTTTACTCCATTTCTTTACAATCCGGGTAGCTCGACCGATTTTCTAGGATTCGACAACGGATTGAGAACGCTTCAAGGGGGGATTAATGCGAAACTACAATCGATTGCCGATCGTGGGGTTGATCTCCAAAACAACGGGTTCAACAACAATTGGATGATCAAGCGTCGAACTCCCATCGCCGACATGGGGCTAAATATGGACTTCAGTCGCCATCATGAGTTTGCAAACGGAAGTCAGTTGGCCCTCTCCGGTGCCATGAACTACAGTACTGCTTACAAGAGCTATGAGGACATGGAGAATTCGCTCTTCGGAGCTTACGATACGGCAAACGACCGCAGCAACTACTTAAGAAAGAGTACCGATAATCAATACAATCACGATGTACGTTTAGGTGCCATGCTCAATCTGACTTTTGCTCCAAAAAACAATATTAGCCGATTTGAGTTTAAGAATATCTTCAATCAGCTCGGCAAAGATCGGTACACCAATCGTAAAGGATTCGATTCCCAAGACAATCAAATGGAGAGTGCGGAATATTATTATAGCAGTCGCACCACCTATAATGGTCAGTTCACGGGCAAACATACGTACCGCAATAGTGTATTGGACTGGAGTACCGGATATGCCTATTCTAATCGCAACTTACCCGATAGACGACGCTATACGATCAACGATGCTCTGGAAGAAGGCGTCATGTCCCTATCAAAAGGAAACGATATCAATCGTGAATACACCGAACTAAACGAGCACATCGTCTCCGGAAGCCTTAACTACAAATATGACTTTGACTGGGGCAATGAGATTAAACCAACGCTTAAAACAGGCGCGTACGGGGAATACCGCACTCGAGATTATACCACTCGTCAGTTCGACTATTATTGGAACCAGAGTCAAAACACTTTACCATCGGACTTCCGCCATATGGATATCGCCAACGAATTGCTAACCGACAAGCATTACGGTGCAGACAAACTATATCTCTTGGAAGAAGTGAAATGGCGTAATAACTACGAAGGTAATAACCTATTGTTGGCGGGCTATCTAGGAATGAATCTCCCACTCGGTGATTTTAATATTTACACCGGACTCCGTTTCGAGCATAATAACATGGAGTTAATCGGCAATACCCGGGATGCGGAAAAGAGTCCTAAAAGCACATTCTATACCTATAATGATCTCTTCCCTTCATTGAATATGTCGTACAAGCTAACCGAGCAGCAGCAGTTACGCCTATCGTATGGGCGATCGGTCAACCGTCCGGAGTTTCGCGAAGTCTCTTCCTCCGTATTCTACGACTTTGACTTGGGCAGTGCCGTACAAGGTAATACGGAATTGCGGAATAGCTATATCAACAATATTGATTTCAGATATGAATATTACCCAAGCAGTGGAGAAGTGATTTCCGCCGCAGTCTTTTACAAGCAGTTCAATGATCCGATCGAATGGGTCTATACCGTAACGGGAGGTACCGACTTAGTCTATTCGTTCAATAATGCCCAAAGTGCTTATAGTTTGGGGGTAGAAGTTGATATCCGCAAAGATCTTGCATTCATCGGACTAAGCAACTTCACTTGGTCTTTCAATGGGGCCTTAATCAAGAGCAAAGTGAACTTCGAAAAAGGATCGAGAGAACGCGATCGCCCCATGCAAGGACAGTCTCCCTATTTGGTCAATACCGGATTATTCTACCAAGGAGAGGCATTAAACGTCGGTTTACTCTATAACCGAATAGGGAAACGCATCATTGGCGTAGGACGTACCGTGGGACTGACCGGTGGAGAGAATACCGTAAACATTCCTAATTCTTATGAAATGCCGCGCAACGTGATCGACTTAAGCGCATCGCTTAAGCTCAACAAACATTGGTTGATTAAAATGGGTGTTCGCGATCTACTAGCCGAAAGAGTTTATTACAAACAGTTCACAGAAGTTACACATAAAAACGGAACGACTGAGAATATTGAAGAGATTACCAAATCTTACCAACCCGGAAGAAATTTCAATTTAAGCATTAATTATACTTTCTAACATAAATCTCTCAACAGAGAAAAAGATTGTCGAACAAAAACAAAAACAAATGAAAACATTCGGTTTTTTAAAGTTAGCTGTAGCAGGTTTGTTAGTAACCACACTTCAAACAGCTTGTAGTCAAAGCAATGACAACGTTAATCCAACTTCTCCGGACGAAGAAATTATCTTCTCAACCGACGGCGGATTGACTGCTGCCAACAAAATTCTATTCAAGAACAATGAACTTGGCAACGGTGACGATGAATTTGTATTCAAAGGAACACAAACCCTAAAAAAAGGTACATATACGCTAAGAGGTTGGGTATACATTGCTGAAGGTTCTGTATTGACCATCGAACCCGGAACAATCATCAAAGGAGACAAAACGAGTAAAGCTGCGCTGATCGTTGAGCGTGGTGGTAAGCTCATGGCCAAAGGAACGGCCAATGAGCCCATCGTATTCACTTCAGCCCAATCTAAGGGAAATCGTAAACCTGGCGATTGGGGTGGTTTGATTATCTGTGGTAAAGCTGTTAATAATCAAAATGAGATGCAGATAGAAGGTGGCCCACGTACAAAGCATGGCGGAAATGATGATGCCGACAACTCTGGCATTTTGAGCTATGTCCGCATCGAGTTTGCCGGTTATCCCTTCGCAGCCAATCAGGAGATCAACGGACTAACACTCGGATCTGTCGGAAGTGGTACGCAAATCGATCACGTACAAGTGTCGTACTCCAATGATGACTCTTATGAGTGGTTCGGTGGAAAAGTGAATTGTAAATACCTTATTGCGTATAAAGGTTGGGATGACGACTTTGATACCGACAACGGTTACTCCGGAAAAGTGCAATTCGGACTATCAATCCGCGACCCAAAGTTGGCCGACACTTCTTTATCTAACGGATTTGAATCGGACAACTGGAAAGACGGAACCAATATTAATCCGATGACTAAAGCCATATTTAGTAACATGACCTTTGTCGGGCCTAAAGCTATGGCAAATGACTTTGTGAATAACGACACTTATATTAACGGAGGTGATTATAACCCGAACAATGGATCGGCCTTAGGTAAATACCAAGCCGCCATGCAGATTCGTCGTTATAGCAATCTAAGCTGCTTTAACTCCATCGCTATCGGTTATCCGGTAGGATTGATCATAGAGAATGACAAGGGCGATGCCCAAGGCTCTGCTCGTGCAGAAGAACTCAAACTTCAAAACATCTGGTTTGCAAATATGGACATCACCGGAAGTGATAAAAACAAAACGTGGACCAACGTCCCACTAGATGGCAATGGTGCAGAATCATTCTCATCAGCCTTCTTCAAAGCACAAACCGGAAACAAAGAAGTCACAACGGCTGAGATGAAACTCACATCAGGGGCTAACCTAAGCATATCGTGTATACCTTCAGCAAGCAGTCCGTTATTAACTGCTGCGGCATTCAACGACAACTTACTAAACGGTTTCGATCAAGTAAATTATATCGGTGCTTTCACGACCAACGATAACTGGCTAACAGGATGGGCTAACTTTGATCCTCAAAACACAGATTATTAAAAATCAACGTTCAGTCTATCTTCAAAGAGACAAAACAAATTCGCTTCCAAATTATTCGTCTAATTTGGAAGCGAATGCTGTATAAATCTCCTCCGTTGTCTCATTCAGGCCCAAGGATCCTTCTACAACTCAAAAACGGTGCTAAGCCGTTCTATCTGCCATTTTTTGCCAGTCATGCCCTGTCGGATTTTGGAATACCCTCAATCCAAATTCCGGAATAATCGCTAAGACATGATCAAAGACATCGGCTTGAATCTCTTCATACGCCACCCAATCTTTTATCGAAGAAAAGAAATAAAGCTCCAATGGAATTCCTTTTTCAGTCGGTTGCAATTGACGTACCATACAAGTCAGCTCATGATTAACCACGGGCAAACTCTCCAAATAACTCGTCAGATAAGCGCGAAAGACGCCCAAGTTGGTTTGGCGACGCCCATTGACCAATACCGAATTATCAATCTGATTGGTATCGTTATAGTTCTTGAGCACCTCTTCGGTCTCCTCGACATAACTCTTTAGTAATTGGATCTTGCGGTACTTTTCCAACATCTCCGGTGTACAAAAGCGCACACTTTGCATATCGATATTAATAGAACGTTTAATCCGACGCCCTCCCGATTGCAACATACCTTGCCAGTTCTGAAAAGAGTCACTCACCAATAGGTAAGGTGGAATCGTCGTGATGGTATTGTCCCAATTGCGGACTTTCACGGTATTGAGGGTGACTTCAATCACCGTTCCGTCGGCACCATACTTAGGCATGCTGATCCAATCGCCCACCTTCAACATGTTATTGGCAGACAATTGAATACCAGAGACAAATCCCATGATCGTATCTTTAAAAACCAACATCAAGATAGCAGCCGATGCTCCTAATCCCGTGAGTAACACCATCGGACTTTTATCCATCAGAATACTGATAATGATAATTCCACCAATGAAAAAAAGGAACACATGTGCCGTTTGAAGCAACCCCTTCAAAGGTTTATCGCGAAATTGTTCTTTCTCGCTATAGACATGATAGATGGCGGACAAAAAGACGCCGATAAAACGTAAGAAAACCGCAATGATATAGATGAGACAAAGACGTCTCATAAATTCCAGCAATTCACCATTATCATGTTCGGGAAAAGCCATAGGAACAACAACATAAAATATAATAGGCCCTACCAACCGACTGACGTGCACCATGACTTTATGATCGAATACAATATCATCCCATGTTGCTTTGGTACGTTTAACGATCTTAGCGACACTTCGTAAAATGACATGTTGCGAAATCAAATTAGCCAACAAAGCAATTCCCCCAATCAAAATCAAAATGATGAAATTATCTAATTTATCAGCTAACGATTGCTCTATTCCTATAGACCGCAAGCCATCATTGATTTGTTTCATCAACAGATCACCAAACGTAGGAGAAACAGTAACTTGACATAAAATATTCACAAAACCAGTTAATAACATCATCTTTAGTACTACTTATTTATTCAACATTTTTTTTAGATCTTCACAAAGCCATTGGTATAAAAACAGACCTTTATAGGCAATGTTTTTCCTTAACATGACTTCCACACTAGCCACACTATTCTGATAACAAGTCAGCTCGTTGCGAAACTGTTCGTCATGTTCGGATAAACGCTTAATCTCCTCTTCACGTTCACGCCTAAGAATCGTACAAACAGGATTGAGGATCTTCAACACCACATTATTCATAATATGATGCCCTTGCATGTAGAGGTAGGTCGTCTCTGAAGTCAGCCCTAATTTGCTTAACTCTTCTGCAAGTCGCTTCACATCATCTGTCTTATCCACGTATAATTGTGACAATTGGTGTAATTTAACGTTCACCTTTCTCTTGACCCGTTCAAGACTTTTCTCCGGACGAGAGACTGAGAAATCACGCAATAAGGTGCAATTATTAAGTTCATACATCGGAAAGGTATGCGTATCACGTTGACGATAAAAATAAATATTCCATAAGAACAATGGGTAGACGACCTCCGAATATTGTTTCATAAAAACTTCGAAGTCAAACAGAGTACGATCATTCAACGTCGCCTGCACACAGACTTCATGTAAACTTTCAGCAAAGCACTGATAGTTCTCTATCGCATAGGCATACGTCTGATAAATATAGTGGTTATGGTTTAACTTTCGCGAAGTAAAGGTCGTCTCCTGCAATAGGAAGTCGTAATCACTATCCACACAAGCGATCATGCTCGTCCCCAACGCTTCGGTATCAAGCGTATTCATTAAGACCATTTTCTTGCCTTTCGTTAACGACACGGACGAAGGTAACATGACTTGAAAATAATAGTGATCCGTCTCAAAGGGTTCTAAAAGTGCACGCCAAAATGCTACATCATCATAGCTTTCGACATAAGCGACAATCCGTTTACGCACATTCTTCGGATAAAGTTTGTGTGCAGCAGTAAAGTAAGAAGAAGTTAAGTTATGAATTAAAGTTGTTGCCATACGACACTCCTTTTGCTTTTCAATTTAGAGAACAGTTGCAATATCACTCACTTCAGTCACCGCATCCAACCACCCTTCCATGATGACTGCCGGCGAATGGGTACTCAGTACAATTTGTACGTTTGGATTTAATTCCCGAATCAGCTTAATTAGCTTTTGTTGCCATTCAATATGCAAAGATGCCTCGGGTTCGTCCATAAATAAAACAGCATGTTGATTATCTTGTACCAAAGCTGTTAGCAAAATAATAAGCATTTGTTTCTCTCCGGAAGAAAGTTTATAGGGCAGCAGCAGTTCTTCATCTTGATAGAAAGCGATATCATTCCTTTTGCGGTCAATTTTCTTTCGAGTATAACTAAATAAATCATCAATCATATTCTGGAACCGTCGTTTACCCGAAGACAGCTTTTCAGCAGCTTCTCGACCGGAGTCACCACCTTCCGATAAGCAGTCAATCATTTGATTACCCATATTAACTTGATAATCGAGATATCGTCGTTGTAAAAGATACAATTGCCAATCCAACTCCGATTTAATTTCCTTATCCACCATCTTAGCCGTAAAATCGCCCATCATCAGAGGTCGATCATAACTACGAATCACATCATACGGAATATAAGTCGCTTCCGGATCATCAAAAAAAAGAATCACTCCATTTTTCTCATCGCTCTTCATTTCGCCGGAAAGCTTTTCCAGATACCCCACAGATCGATTGAGAATGGTTGTTTTTCCAACCCCGTTGATTCCGGATAGGATATTTACATCTGCTCGCAAATCCCAATTAATATCATACTTTCCCCAAAGTCCGCTGATCTCAATACGACGAATATATTTGGCTTGCTTTTCCATATAGATTGAATTAAAATGATTAGATAGACAAACTTACAAAAAAAACTGAATTAATAAAAAGCAAAAAAACAGGAAAGATGATTTTATATGAAGAAATATCTAACTTTGCCAAATAATTCTTTTTTAGTTTTTTATTCAAAAAACACCCATTGCAATGAACCATCCAAACAAAATACAAGGCCATACCTTTGCCCTTCTAGCCAATGTGATGTGGGGATTAATGGCCCCTATTGGGAAATCGGCACTTCAAGTCTTTCATCCGCTTTCGCTCACAACTTTTCGCATGGTTGGTGCAGCAATCGCTTTTTGGATACTTTCAGCCTTCTTCAAAAGCGAACCCATCAACCGTACCGATCGTCTTAGAATTCTCTTTGCCTCCTTCTTTGCTCTCATCTTTAACCAAGGTGTTTTTATTTATGGATTATCATTGACCTCCCCTATTGATGCCTCCATAGTTACCACCATGCTCCCCATCATCACCATGATTGTAGCTGCTTTTTATCTGAAAGAGCCCGTAACCAACAAGAAGATTATAGGCATTATAATGGGAGCGTTGGGAGCCATCACACTGATCATCAGCAGTCATCAAGGCAGCACAAGCGAAAGCAATCTATTGGGAAATTTACTTTGCTTAAGCGGACAGTTTAGTTTTGCCATTTACCTTACCGTCTTTAAAAATCTGACTCAACACTACTCTGCCATCACTATTAATAAGTGGATGTTCCTCTACGCGGCATGTTGTTATTTGCCCTTCTCCTTTCAAGAATTAATCGCCACCCCTTGGGTAAGTATCCCTCCTATCGCTTTCTGGCAAGTAGCCTATGTTGTTCTTGGGGGTAGTTTTCTTGCTTATTTGCTTCTCATGACTGCACAACGCATTCTTAGACCTACTGTTGTGAGCATGTATAATTACATGCAACCCATTATGGCGACCATAGCAGCATTAATAATGGGGATAGGGACTTTTGGATGGTCAAAAGGAATAGCAATTTCATTTGTATTTGGAGGCGTATATATGGTTACCAAAAGTAAATCTCGAGCCGATATTATTCAAGAAAAACTAAACAAGTCAAGTTGATTTATCAATTTGATATTCAACAATTTTGCATTAATCTTTGTTTTCTATTAGAATACCTTTGTACGAATAGATGCCAATACAAATACTGTAAGGCAAATCTATACATTAATTATAAATTAAAAATTTTAATCTATGAAAAAGTACTTAGCAGAAGCTATAGGAACAATGGTGCTCGTCCTTATGGGATGTGGAAGTGCTGTTTTTGCAGGAAGCATAGCCGGCACCGTCGGTAGTGGAGTCGGAACCCTAGGTGTAGCGCTCGCATTTGGTTTAGCCGTTATTGCTATGGCTTATACTATTGGAAATATCTCTGGTTGCCACATCAATCCAGCTATCACACTGGGAGTTTACCTTTCCGGAGGGATGAAAACTAAGGAAGCCATGATGTATATGTTTTATCAAACCGTTGGAGCCATCATTGGCTCTGCAATTATTTACGAGCTTGTAACTACAGGTAGCCATGCAGGACCAACCATGACTGGAGCGAATGGGTTCGCAGAAAGTAATGTTCTACAAGCCTTTATTGCAGAAACGGTATTTACTTTTATTTTTGTTTTAGTCGTTTTAGGAACAACCGATAAAGAAAAAGGTGCAAAACAATTTGCCGGATTAGCAATTGGTCTGACACTCGTTCTCATCCATATTGTCTGCATACCAATAACCGGCACTTCCGTTAATCCTGCTCGCAGTATTGCTCCCGCTCTATTTGAAGGTGGCCAGGCACTCGCACAACTTTGGCTATTTATTGTTGCCCCATTTGTTGGAGCTGCGCTATCCGCTATTGTTTGGCGTACTCTGAAAGAGAGTAAATAACATTCAATTAAAACAAACCCTACCCAGCCTAATGATAAGAACAAGTTAGTTCTAAAGATGCAAAGTTGAAAATCAAACATTGAAGTCATAAGTAACTTGTCTCGTATCTTAACCAAAGCACCCTTTCAATTTCATGACAGAAATTAAAAGGGTGCTTTTATAGACTTTAAAGGAAAGTTATTTTCTCTGTAGTTCAGCAAAATAAACATCCAACATTTTTTTAGCGGCAACGAACGAAGTCAAACTACCATTAAGGACTTGCTGCTCTTTTTCTTCAAGCATTGTTGCAACAGCCGAATTATGATAGAAACTATCACGTAATTGCTCATTAATACTCTCGTACATCCAATATTTACTTTGTTCGTTACGTCGGAAATCAAAATAACCGTTGCCTCTTACAAAGTCAATATACTCGTAAACCATATCCCAAACTTCCTTAACCCCAATGTTATAGAAACCAGAATACGTCAAAACTTTGGGCGTCCATCCTGAATCAGGCGCAGGGAATAAATGCAGAGCGTTACGAAACTGCGTTGCTGCCAATTTGGCCTTATCGATATTATTTCCGTCGGCTTTATTGATGATAATGCCATCTGCCATCTCCATAATTCCTCTCTTAATTCCTTGTAATTCATCGCCTGTTCCTGCCAATTGGATGAGTAGGAAGAAATCGACCATAGAATGAACAGCTGTTTCGCTCTGTCCCACTCCAACGGTCTCTACGAAAATCTTATCAAATCCGGCAGCTTCACAAAGAATAATTGTTTCACGCGTTTTCCGCGCGACTCCGCCTAGAGAACCAGCCGAAGGACTAGGACGAATGAATGATTTCGGATGGACAGACAACTGTTCCATACGTGTTTTATCACCAAGAATGCTACCTTTGCTCCGTTCACTACTCGGGTCAATAGCCAATACAGCCAGCTTTCCTCCTTTTTCAAGGACATGCAAACCAAAGACATCAATGGAGGTACTTTTTCCGGCTCCCGGAACGCCACTAATTCCGATGCGAACCGATTGGCCGGAATGTGGCAAACATTTTTCGATGACTTCCTGAGCAATCTTTTGATGATCAGGATTTACACTTTCAACTAAAGTAACGGCTTGACTCAATATGGTGACATTCCCTTTTACAATGCCATCAACGTACTCGTCCACAGATAGTAGGCGTTTTCTGGGTTTACGCTTCAAATAAGGATTAACCGATGAAGGTTGATCAATGCCTTTATTCACTACCAATCCCTTATATTTCTCATTATTTTCAGGATGTTCCATAGCTTTATATGTACTGTTAACGTTTAATATTAATTTCAACTTTCGGTCGCACCGGATCGTTAGTAATCATCAAGATCCGAAGCCGACGTTTTTTATTGATCGTCTGTTGTGGACTGATCGTAATTTGTAGTTTAGTCGACTGTCCAGGCAAGAGCAACGTTTTCTTCAAACGCACTCCAACAGATGAATTAAAGACTTGTAGTTTGGTTATCTTTAATGCTGATTTTCCGGTATTAACAATCTCAATTTTATGCGAGACTTTTTTATTTTTAGTTAATTCTTCACTAAAATCAAGATCGGTTTCCGACAATTGAATCACCGGAGCTTTAGCTCGCTCACTCTCTGTCAAACTAGACGATCGTGGCAAAAGCACAACAGAGAGCGGAATCTCATTTTCTTCGCCAACCTTATCCCCTGAGAAACGAGAAAGATAAACAGAAGCATGGGTAAGTCCCAAATCCGGTAACTGTTCAGTATCAAGTGTCAGAGTTACTGTTCCCTTTTTACCCTTCAAAATAACCGCAGGATCTTTCTCTATCTTTAGATAATAAGGCAAGTGCATCAACACCGGCTCATAAGGTTTATCCGATAAATTGACTAAGCTCAGTTTTAGTTGAGGTTTATCTCCTCTATAGACATCAGGAAAAGCAAGTTCATTAAGATCCATCTTAATCTTACCAATCTGATATGGATGGGTTTTACTAAAATCCTTAACTTCGCGAACCACTTCTCCAGTGAACTTTAAATAGGCCAAATAAGGAGCGGCATTGCTATAAATCCCTATGCTTTTTTCAAAATGTCCTAAAGCCTCAGCATCGAATATAGCACTAACTGTTCCTTTTTCTCCTGGCGCAATAGGCGTTTTAGTCCAATCGGCTACCGTACAGGCACAAGAGGTGGTCACATTGCTTAACACTAAAGGCTGATTACCTGTATTAGTAATCACATACTCAACCTTTACAGGGTGTTTCCATTCGATTTGTCCGAACTTATGAGTTTCTTTATTAGAAGACAAACGCGGCTGAGCCAATAAAGTTAAAGCAAAAAAACAGCATATATAGATGAATGAGAAAAATCGTTTCATAAAAAGAGAATATTAAGTTTGATGTACAAATGTAGCTCTTTTCAATTAAAGATGGAGTGTCTTGAAAGGTTTATTAAGATAAATCAAAGAATTGCATTCCATTTCAATGGATTTCTCATTCTTCAAATATAATCTCTTAGCCCAAAACTCCAAAAAGGAAAAACATTAGCCATGGAAATATAAATTCAGCATATTAAAAATACTTTTAATACGCACGTCATTTGCATATAGTTAAGTCTATCCAAACGATATGATCTAAACAATTCTGTCAAAACCATTTCCTACAGACGAAAATCAAGGTTTTTTTAACACTAAAATCATTCTTTCATAAAAATTAAAAGCTAAATTTGTATTTATTTCAACAAACCTTTATGATGTAAATATGAAAAAATTTATTATTTTAATCTCAATTCTATGTTTATCAATCGACTTATCCGCTCAGCGCAAAGTCGTTGATATCGAACAAGAAAAATCCGCCTCTACCGAAACCGGTAAGATCCTCAAACGGAAAGTCGCTATCGGCCGTTTCTCTAACGAGACCAAATATGCTAAAGGATTATTCTATGACAAGGAAAATGATCCTATGGGGAAACAAGCTTTAGACATCCTTTCAACCCGCCTAGCTGCATCAGGTAAATTCTTATTACTTGAAAGAAATGATATGGATCAGTTAGCTAAAGAGATGAGAGAAAACAATTCAACCCTTCAAAAAGTCGGAGCCGACTATTTAATCATCGGATCAATCACCGAATACGGTCGTAAAAATGTTGGAGATGTCAAACTCTTCTCTAGTGCGAAAACACAAATCGTAGAAGCAGCTGTTAGCATCCGATTGGTGGACGTTTCCACCGGACTAATTATTTATTCTGATGAAGCCAAAGGTACTTCGGAACTTAAAACAAAAACAACTTTAGGATTTGGAGGAAGAGCTGATTTCGATGCGACACTTAGCGATAAAGCCATCTCAGCGGCAATCTCTAAACTTGTCGAAAACATAATCAATAAATGTACCGATAAACCTTGGAAAGCCTATTTCTTAAGTTCTGACGCAGATGCCACCATTATATCAGGTGGACCGAGTCAAGGCATTGAGGTTGGTGATGTTTTTACAGTAAAAATGAGAGGAAAAACGGTAAAGAACCCACAAACCGGCATCAATATCGAACTACCTGGAAAAACAGTTGGCCAAGTAGAAGTTGTAACGACCGGAGGCGATATACCCGAAGCCGAATATTCTATTGTTACGTTTAAAGAAGGGTCTATAGATTCTAAGAATATACAAAATTATTATATAGAGGAGATCAAAAAATGAAAAACAAACTATTAATATATTCATGCTTTGCACTATTCTCATTCTTATTATCAGGATGTAAAGTCGGAAATGTAGCAAGCACTCAAGGATTGTCCGATCAAGCCTATTTATACTTTGTTTCTAATCAAAAGTACTCTGATCAAATAGAGGTAACAGTCGACCGTGGCCTGGTTTTCAATGCTAAGGTGGTTAAAGAAAAGAAATATACCATTAAAGGAAACACTTATGCCATTTCTACAGGAAAGCATCATATTAAAATAACCTATAGAGGTCAGACGCTTTACGAACGAGAATTATTTTTATCCACACAAGAAACTAAAAAGATTGCTTTACCATGAAAAAAATCTTTTTGTTAAGTGGTTTTATTCTTTTGCTAAGTTCTTGTTCCACACAAAAGAATCTCTATTCATGGGACAAGTATACAACAACTTCTTATAATTATTATAAGAAGCAAACACCTGAGTCGGAAGAGGCTTTAATGAAAACGTATCAACGAATCATAACCAAAGCGGAAAATCAAAATTCAAGAATTGCTCCGGGGATTTATGCTGAGTATGGGTTTTTCTTGATGAAAAATGGCAAACGCGATGAAGGTTTAACCTACATTACAAAAGAAAAAGAACTATATCCCGAATCGACCCCATTTATAGACCGCCTTATTAAACAATTCTCAGAATGAAAAAGATCGTTTTTACTTTATTCTCATTAGTAATACTTATTAGTTCGTGCGGTACAACTCAAACGTCTAAACAGACTAGAGGTACGAGTTATGCCAAGTTATACGAAAACCATCCGACAAGCATTCTCATCATGCCACCGATCAACAAGACAGTTAATGTTGAAGCCAAAGAATACTTTTATACCTCAATGGCTATGCCTTTGGCCGAAAAAGGCTATTATGTTATTTCTCCATTTATAGCCATGGAGTTTCTTAAAAACGAAAGTGCTTACGACAGCGAAATGTTTGTCGAAGGTAATTTATCTGCTTTCAAGGAAGTCTTTGGAGCTGATGCTGTTTTATTCACAACCATAGAAGAATGGAGCAAATCAACCTTAGCCAATCAAATTACCGTTAAGATAGAGTATGATCTGAAATCAACAACTACCAATGAGACTCTTTTCCACAAGAAAGGAAGCCTAACGCTCGATCTCAGTGTACAGAGCAGTTCAGGAGGACTTGGAAGTTTAGTTAGTTTAGTTGCATCCGCAATTAACACCGCTCTTACTGATAAAGTTATTGCTGCAAGAATGTGCAACAATTATGTGCTCAAAGATTTACCTGAAGGCAAATATGCTCCTCTATTTGAGAAAGACAAAAATCTGGCGGCTGATGGAGAAATAGTTTCCGGTGTAGTTAGACAATAGTCTATAAACAAAAAGACTGTTTAATCGTCTCAAGCTAACTCATTCACGCTTGTTATAACACATATAGCAAGCGTGTTTTTTTTAAAGAACGTATAATAACCCTTTTATACAAAAGAAAAAATCACCTTCGTTACAACAAGAGTAGTAACAAAGGTGATTTTATTATGGTTTATTCTCAAAAAATCTATTTATATCATTCTTTAACAGGGGTTTGTTCCAATGTAGCCACCAAGAAATCATAGAACTTCTGAATAGTTGGAATATATGCTCTTTCATCAGGAGAATGAGGTGAACGCAAAGTTGGACCAAACGAAATCATATCAAGCCCAGGAACAATAGCTCCAATAATACCACATTCCAAACCGGCATGGATAACCTTTACAGCAGGTTCAGTACCGAACTGCGCTTTATAGGAAGCTTTCATAGCGTGTAGAATTGGTGAATTAATATTTGGTTGCCAACCCGAATAGCCTCCGGTCATTTCAACTTTCATTCCAGCCATTGAGAAACAAGATTCCAAACTAGTTGTCAAGCACTCTTTCATGCTATCACTAGAGCTACGAGCTAAAATCTTAACACTAGCTTTTCCCTCACCAATCTCTACAATAGCTAAATTAGACGAAGTCTCTACAGTATCAGGAATAGTTGGTATCATACGCATCACTCCATTCTGACAAGCAAAGACCGCATCAATAAAGTTATCTTGGATTTCTTCCGGCACTTGTCCCTTAGGAAGTTCAACGCGCTCAGCTTTAAAAGCAATCGGAGTTTCAATAGCAGAGAATTCCTCATTAAACAAGTTCTCACAATATTGTACGAGTTCCAAGACCTCAGCTTCATTTTCTGCCGGAATGGTGATCACAGCATGAGCTTCACGTGGAATAGCATTACGCATGTTACCACCGACCCAGCTCGCTAATCTTGCCTCATAAGAAGCAACCACTTCACGCAAGAAACGGACAATCAACTTATTTGCATTCGCACGTCCGGTGTTAATTTCCATACCGGAATGTCCACCACGTAAACCTTTCAATGTCACCTGCAAAGCAATGTCATCTTTCTCCGGAGCAACCTCCTTATATTCAAGAGTGGCTGTAACATCCATACCACCGGCGCAACCGATATAAAGTTCTCCTTCATCTTCAGAGTCAAGATTCAACAAAATTTCACCTTTCAACGTATCTGCCTTTAAACCAAAAGCACCAAACATACCGGTTTCTTCATCTTTGGTGATCAACGCTTCAAGAGGACCGTGTTTTAAATCAGTTGCTTCGAGTACAGCCATCATAGCAGCCACACCTATACCATTGTCAGCTCCAAGTGTTGTACCTTTAGCCTTCACCCAATCGCCATCAATATAAGTTTCAATCGGATCATTTACAAAGTCGTGAACCGTATCATTATTCTTTTGAGGCACCATATCCATGTGAGCTTGAAGAATCACACCTTTACGATTTTCCATACCGGGAGTAGCCGGCTTACGAATAATAACATTCCCTGCATTATCAACGAAAGACTCCAATCCAAGCCCCTTACCAAAATTAATCAAAAAATCAGTAATCTTTTCCATGTGTCCAGACGGACGTGGAATTTGAGTTAGTGAATGAAAATGCTTCCACACATTCTGTGGTGCCAAAGAAAGAATTGTACTCATAACAAAATAGATTTATAAATGATTAGAATTGTTTTTTATGGCTTAACGAAAAAGATATTAACCCATATATACCCAACAAAGCTACTAAAAAGGTTTGAATTCCATGTACAATTAAAGCAAATATTCCGGCATCAGTTGCATTTACACCGTAAAGCATCATCATTGAAATTACAGCAAAATGCCATGGTCCTGCCCCATTAGGTGTAGGAACGATGACTGCAAATGTTCCACCAACGAACATCACTAAAGCAGCCATTAAACCAAGATCAGAAGTAAATTCAAAACAATAAAATGTAAAATAAAAGTGCAAAAAATAAGAAAGCCAAATTAATAAAGTATACACTATAAACAAAGGAACATTACGAACCCGTTTCAGAGAAATTACTCCTGCCCAGACATTTAAAACCACACCTTTAACTCTTTCATAAAAGGAAAGCGTTTTCGATAAAAAATAGAACAAGACAGCAACCCCAATCAGACAAAAAAGAATAACATAAAACCATACAGAAGTCAACAAATAAACAAAAGATGGAATTTTCGTACCGGTCTGATTAATAAAAGAAAGGAAAACAGGCATTTGCAAAAGGATAGTAATCCCTGCAATCAACAATATGGTTAAAGTATCAATAATACGTTCTGTTACCACCGTGCCCAGCGATTGAGAAAAAGAGACCCCATCATGTTTAGCCAACGCTCCACAGCGGCTGACCTCCCCAAGTCTAGGAATAACTAAACTAGCAGCATACGACAAAAAAATAGCATTGACACAATCTTTTTTAGGGGGATAAGCATCCAAAGGTTCTAATGTTTGCCTCCAACGCCAACCTCGAAAAAGTTGAGCCGACACGCCAAAAATGAGCGAAAAAAGCATCCACCCCCATTGAGTCTCGTGTTGTAACACAGAAAGTGCTCTCGAGAAATCAAAATCTCGATAGACCCAATACAAAACAAATGCTCCCAAAATAATAGGTAAAACCAGTTTGAGAGTCTTTTTTAGTAGTTTCTTCATTCTTAATCCCTAATTCTTCATATAAAAGAATTACCTTTGTCACTTGCAAAAGTAGTTATTTAGTTGATAAATGAAATTAGTAAAACCCAAAAAGTTTCTAGGGCAACATTTTCTTAAAGATTTAAAAGTCGCCAAAGCTATTGCCGACACCGTTGATCTTGTCCCCAATTTGCCTGTTTTAGAGGTTGGCCCCGGAATGGGTGTACTAACCCAGTTCCTCATTACCAAAGAGCGACCATTGAAAGTTGTAGAAGTCGACTTTGAATCTGTGGCCTATCTACGAACCAACTATCCCCAACTGGAAAATGACATCATTGAAGACGATTTCCTCAAAATGCATTTAGATAAGTTGTTCGATGGAGGAGCATTTGTTCTAACCGGAAATTATCCTTATAATATTTCAAGCCAAATCTTCTTCAAGATGCTTGAATATAAAGACCTTATACCTTGCTGTACCGGGATGATACAAAAGGAAGTAGCAGAGCGCATTGCGTCCAAACCCGGAAATAAATCGTATGGCATTCTTAGTATTCTCATTCAAGCTTGGTATAATGTGGAATACTTGCTTACAGTTAGCGAACATGTATTCAACCCGCCCCCTAAAGTTAAAAGTGCAGTCATCCGAATGACACGCAATGAAAAACAAGAATTAGGATGTGACGAGAAACTATTCAAGCAAGTCGTCAAAACAACATTCAATCAACGTCGAAAAACGTTACGCAACTCGATAAAACCCATTTTAGGTAAAGAATGTCCGCTGACAAACGACGAATTATTTAATAAACGTCCCGAACAATTGTCGGTTGAAGATTTTATCAAGCTAACAAATGATGTTCAGAAGGCGTTAAAAGAAATGTCAACGCCGCCTATCGCATAATTTCAGACTGTAGATGTGGAACGCTCAAAACAAGGATTAAGATGGAAGAGGAATATATTGAAAACGTAAGACTTCTGATTGAGCAGAAAGATGCCGACCAAGTAAAGGAGCAAATAGCAGATCTCCATCCGGCAGATATAGCCGAGCTGTGCAATGAGCTCAGCACAGAAGACGCTCGATTCATCTATCGCTTGCTCGATAATGAGACGGCCGCAGACGTTCTTGTCGAGATGGATGAGGACGTTCGTAAAGAATTTCTAGAACTTCTCCCATCTGAAACAATCGCCAAACGTTTCGTCGATTACATGGATACCGACGATGCGGTTGAATTGATGCGTGAGCTAGACGAGGAAAAGCAGGAAGAAATCCTTTCGCACATTGAGGACATCGAACAAGCCGGAGACATTGTCGACCTCCTAAAATATGACGAAAATACTGCCGGTGGATTAATGGGTACTGAAATGGTACTGGTTAATGAGAATTGGAGTATGCCGGAATGTCTCAAAGAGATGCGCCAACAAGCCGAAGAACTTGATGAGATTTATTATGTTTACGTCATTGACGACGATGAGCGACTTCGGGGTGTTTTCCCACTAAAAAAGATGATTACATCCCCTTCGGTTTCGAAAGTCAAGCATGTCATGCAAAAAGACCCAATAGCTGTACACGTAGATACACCAACTGAAGAGGTGGTGCAAATCATTGAAAAATACGACTTAGTTGCTGTTCCGGTCGTCGACAGCATCGGACGGTTAGTTGGCCAGATCACAGTTGATGATGTGATGGATGAAGTTCGTGAACAATCGGAACGCGATTACCAGTTAGCTTCAGGTCTTTCGCAAGACGTAGAGACTGACGACAACGTCTTCCGTCAAACGACAGCACGATTACCATGGTTGTTGATAGGAATGATCGGTGGCATTGGTAACTCGATGATCTTGGGTAACTTTGACACAACTTTCGCCATGCATCCGGAGATGGCACTTTATATTCCATTGATTGGAGGTACCGGAGGAAATGTAGGAACACAATCTTCGGCAATTATCGTACAAGGATTAGCTAATAGTTCGCTTGACACCAAGAACACGTTTAAGCAAATCACTAAAGAGTCTATTGTAGCTCTGATCAACGCCACAATCATTTCTCTACTCGTTTATACGTATAATTTTATTCGATTTGGAGCAACCGCAACTGTTACCTACTCCGTATCGATCAGTTTATTCGCTGTGGTCATGTTCGCTTCTATTTTTGGTACTTTAGTTCCGATGACACTCGAAAAACTAAAGATAGATCCGGCTATTGCAACGGGCCCCTTCATCTCAATCACTAACGATATTATAGGAATGATGCTCTATATGGGAATCACTGTCCTATTATCATAAAAGTAAGTAAATAAAAAAAAACAAGCAAAAAAGTATGAAGTAATCGTTTTATTTCATTAATTTGTGACCCAAAACTAATATACAATGATGGACGCTCATGACACTAATGTTCTTCAGAACCCTGAAGAGTTAGAAGACAGAAAGGAAACAACAGATGCTTCTGAAGTAACAACAGAAACCCCTGTTGAAAATCAATCGACTGTGGAAAACACAGACTTATCGTCAAAAATAACGACAAAATCAGAACTTCTAAATCGGTTAAAAGAGCTAGCTAAAAATACTGATCTAGCTAACAAGCAAGAGCTTGAAAGCTTGAAACAACAATTTTACAAACTACACAATAGCGAATTAGACGCTTTAAAAAAGCAGTTTATAGAAGATGGTGGAGAGTCCAAAGATTTTCACCCTAGTGCAGACGCTCTGGAAGAAGAATTTAAACAAGTAATGGGAGCCATTAAGGAAAAGAGAGGCAACATTGCCGCAGAACTTGAGCACCAAAAAGAAGAGAATCTTCAAATAAAATTATCAATTATTGAAGAGCTCAAAGAACTTGTTGAGTCTAATGAAGATCCAAATAAATTGTATACAGAGTTCAAAAAACTACAAATGCAATGGAGCGAGATTAAACTCATCCCACAAGCTAAGATGAATGAGCTTTGGAAAAGCTACCAATTATATGTAGAAAAGTTCTACGACATTCTAAAATTAAATAATGAGTTCCGCGAATACGATTTCAAAAAGAATCTGGAATTAAAAACACATTTGTGTGAAGCTGCCGAAAAACTCTCGGAAGAAGAAGAAGATATTGTTTCGGCTTTTCATCAGCTTCAAAAACTACACCAAGAATTTCGCGAAACAGGCCCTGTAGCGAAAGAGCTACGAGATGACATTTGGAATCGATTCAAAGCAGCCTCAACCATTGTCAACCGTCGCCATCAAGAGCATTTTGAAAATCTAAAGAAATCTGAGCAGTTCAATTTAGATCAGAAAACGGTCATCTGTGAAATCGTAGAATCTATTGAATTTGAGACTTTAAAATCATTCTCGGCTTGGGAAAACAAAACAGAAGAAGTGATCGCTTTACAGAACAAATGGAAATCGATTGGTTTTGCACCCAAAAAGATGAATGTGAAAATATTCGAACGTTTCCGCAAAGCATGCGATGAATTCTTCAAAAAGAAAACCGAATTCTTTAAGGTTATTAAAGAAGAGATGAGTGCTAATCTTGACAAGAAGAAAGCGTTGTGTGAGAAAGCCGAGAGTTTAAAGGATAGTACGGATTGGAAAGCAACTGCAGAACTCCTAATTACTTTGCAGAAAGAATGGAAAGAAGTTGGTCCTGTTGCCAAAAAGCATTCTGATGCAGTATGGAAAAGATTTATCTCTGCTTGTGACCATTTTTTCGAACAGAAGAATAAAGCAACGTCTTCACAACGTGTCGTTGAGACTGAGAACCTAGAAAAGAAAAAGGCAATTATTGCCCAACTGAGTGCAATAGAAGAATCGACAGACACCAATCTAGCCGATCAACTCGTACGCCAATTAATGAAAGAATGGAATAGCGTAGGCCATGTTCCTTTCAAGGAAAAAGACAAACTATACAAACAGTACCATTCATTAATCGACCAACTTTTCGAACGTTTCAATATTAGCCTCTCTAATAAGAAGCTAACAGATTTTCGTCAAAGCTTAAACAACATGCAAGCAAACGGCGCACAATCGATCTATAGAGAGCGT
Source organism: Bacteroides sp. QWL-09 (assembly GCF_058683585.1). Taxonomy (NCBI): domain Bacteria; kingdom Pseudomonadati; phylum Bacteroidota; class Bacteroidia; order Bacteroidales; family Bacteroidaceae; genus Bacteroides; species Bacteroides sp. QWL-09. The sequence goes on from NZ_CM178748.1 coordinate 2,126,269, forward strand.
GAAAAGTTGATGCGCATTCATGACAATATTAAAAATGAGTTACAAACCTACGATAACAATCTAGGATTCTTGACCTCAACATCTAAGAAAGGTAGTAGTTTGATGAATGAATTAAACAGAAAAGTTGAAAAGCTTAAAGCAGATCTAGACCTTATTCAACAAAAGATTAAGGCCATTGATGAATCCATCAAATCAGAACAATAAACCTCAGTTTATATACAAAAAGGGCTTGCAATGATATTGTAAGCCCTTTTTTGTATATAAACCGTACTTATAAAAAAAAGATGCAAATGATATTTGCATCTTTTCTATCTGTTGGGCTATCTGGATTCGAACCAGAAATGACAGGACCAGAATCTGTAGTGTTACCGTTACACCATAGCCCAATTACCTTGTTTTTGCGAGTGCAAAGATAAAAAAAAAACAAAAACAAAAAACAAAAAACCGAATTATTTTTTCTACAAACAGAAGATAAGAAGGAATATGAGAGACCCGCAACAACACTAAAAAACACAAAAATAAACGCATAACTTTCTTGTATCCAATAAATCACTGTATATTTGCGTTCAAGTCTTTACAAAAAACAAAAGAAAAGACTTTTTTGTTAGTAATCAACACGAGTAATTTAATTAAAGAAGATAGATGAACGATACAAAAAACTTAATTCAACAGATCACAGAAGGAATACAAGAAAAAAAAGGAAAGAATATCGTTATAGCCGATTTAACACAAATAGACGACACCATTTGCAACTACTTAATTATTTGTCAAGGAAATAGTCCAAGCCAAGTCGCTGCAATCGTTGATTCAGTTAAAGAATTCACACGTCGAGGGGCTAATCAGAAAGCCGTAAACATTGATGGTCTTCGCAACGCAGAATGGGTAGCAATGGATTATTCGGATGTATTCGTACACGTTTTTCTTCCGGGAGTAAGAGAGTTTTATAATTTGGAGCACCTATGGGCAGATGCCAAACTAACTATAATACCTGATTTAGATTAAGATGAACATGAATGACAGAAATAATAGAAACAATAATAAGATAAATATGCCAAAATTCAATTTGAATTGGTTGTATATGATTATCTTCTTAATGCTTTTCGGACTCTATTGGAGTAGTACTTCAAACTCTGTTGGTAGCAAAGAAGTTACTTATAGCGAATTTCAACGTTATGTTAGCAACGGCTATATCAGCAAAGTGCTAGGGTATGAAGATAAATCGATAGAAGCTTATGTAAAGCCAACAGCACTTAGCGTTATTTTTGGAGCCGATGCAAGTCGTATTGGACGCAATCCGATGGTCACTAGCCGTGCACCGTCGACCGATAAGCTTGAAGAATTTTTGCAAACAGAAAAGACCTTAGGGCACTTTGATGGAAATGTGGACTATCCCGCAAAATCCGATCTGTTCCCTTCTATACTGATACAAGCCATCCCTTTCTTACTCCTTATCTTTCTATGGATCTTCTTCATGCGAAAGATGAGCGGAGGTTCCGGAGGTGGAGCCGGTAACGTCTTTAATGTCGGTAAGTCTAAAGCCCAACTCTTTGAGAAAGGCAATGGTGTAAAAATCACCTTCAAAGATGTAGCCGGACAAGCTGAAGCTAAACAAGAGGTTGAAGAAATCGTCGAGTTCTTAAAGCAACCACAAAAATACACCGAACTGGGAGGAAAGATTCCAAAGGGTGCTCTTTTAGTAGGCCCTCCGGGAACCGGTAAAACCCTACTTGCCAAAGCAGTAGCCGGAGAAGCCAATGTTCCTTTCTTCTCTTTATCAGGATCCGACTTTGTTGAAATGTTTGTCGGCGTTGGTGCATCACGTGTACGCGACTTGTTTAAACAAGCCAAAGAAAAAGCACCATGTATCGTATTCATTGACGAGATTGATGCTGTGGGCCGTGCCCGTGGAAAAAATCCGGCAATGGGTGGAAATGATGAGCGCGAAAACACCCTCAACCAACTTCTCACAGAGATGGATGGTTTTGGTTCGAACAGCGGGGTAATCATTTTGGCCGCAACCAATCGTGTGGATGTCCTCGACAAAGCGCTTCTACGTGCAGGACGTTTCGATCGCCAGATCCATGTCGATCTGCCCGACTTAAACGAACGTAAAGAAGTATTCGGCGTACACTTGCGCCCAATCAAGATCAGTAAAGATGTCGATGTAGACTTACTCTCTAGACAAACTCCGGGTTTCTCGGGAGCCGATATTGCAAATGTTTGTAACGAAGCCGCTTTAATTGCAGCACGTCACGGCAAGAAGTTCGTTGATAAACAAGACTTCCTTGATGCTGTCGATCGTATCATTGGTGGACTAGAAAAGAAGACCAAAATCACAACCGAAGCAGAACGTAGAGCAATTGCCTATCATGAAGCAGGACATGCCACCATCTCTTGGCTATTAGAGCATGCTAATCCATTGATCAAAGTCACCATTGTTCCAAGAGGTCGCGCCTTAGGTGCTGCATGGTACCTACCCGAAGAACGTCAGATCACGACCAAAGAACAAATGTTGGACGAGATGTGTGCAACTTTAGGTGGACGAGCAGCAGAAGACGTCTTTATTGATCGCATCTCTACCGGAGCCATGAACGACTTAGAACGCGTAACCAAACAAGCTTACGGCATGACAGCCTATTTAGGTATGAGCAAGAAATTGCCTAATCTATGTTATTACAGCAATGAGGAATACGCCTTCAATAAGCCATATAGTGAAAAAACAGCAGAACTAATTGACGAAGAAGTTAAAACTCTGGTCAACGAACAATATGAACGAGCTAAGAAAATTCTTCAAGAACATAAAGAAGGACACAACGAACTCGCACAACTATTGATCGACAAGGAAGTGATCTTTGCAGAAGACGTAGAACGCATCTTCGGCAAACGTCCTTGGACTTCTCGTTCAGAAGAAATTATGGCGGGAAAAGGAAGTAAAGCGAGCTCAACACCTGAGGAAAACAAAGATCTTCCTGAGGTAGCAGCTACAGAAGAGCAAGCTGCAGAAGAGCAAACTAGCAATTAACAACATAAAAACGACTATTTTGAAAAGCAATTTTTTATTACGCACCATAACTGGGCTACTCTTCGTAGCTATACTTATCGGATCGATCTTATATGATCCGATAAGCTTCGGTACACTTTTTACGATCATTAGCGCATTGACAATTTATGAGTTCGGACAATTAGTCAATCGCATTGAAGGAGTCAGCCTCAACAGAACGATTCCGATGTTAGGAGGAGCTTATCTTTTTCTAGCCATCATGAGTTTTTGCATAGATATTGCCGGTACGCAAGTTTTCATTCCTTACGTCCTTCTCATCCTCTATCTATTCATTAGTGAACTCTATCTAAAAAAAGAAAAGCCAATTCTGAACTGGGCCTTCTCCATGTTCAGTCAGCTATACATTGCTCTTCCCTTCGCTATGCTAAACGTCTTAGCTTTTCATACGGCATCTGATACCACAATCAGCTATAACCCGATCTTACCATTATCCGTATTCGTATTCCTTTGGCTGAGCGACAGTGGTGCGTATTGTGTGGGAACACTTTTCGGAAAGCATCGCCTCTTCGAACGCATCTCTCCAAAGAAATCATGGGAAGGTTCAATCGGTGGCGGGGTATTCGCGATAGCTGCATCAGTCGTTTTTGCGTACTATTTCCCATTCATGTCTATGCTCGAATGGGGAGGACTAGCGCTAACAGTCGTTATCTTTGGAACATGGGGTGATTTAACTGAATCTTTGTTGAAACGCCAATTAAACATCAAAGATTCCGGAACCATTCTACCGGGACACGGAGGACTGCTTGACCGCTTTGATAGTGCTTTAATGGCTATCCCGGCATCAGTTGTTTACCTCTATTTGCTCACTTACCTATAGGAAGTCGAGCAAACCTATCATTAAGACAGACTATTAGTCAACACAGACTCGAAAATAGATACATTCTATTCATCGATCTAAAGTATACCAATAAAGCCATTTATGTAGCATGTGCTCATAAATGGCTTTACTTCTTCAGACAATCTATCAATTGTTTTGACCCTAAATAAATCTGTAATATTTTACTTCAGATGACTCTCTGCAGATATATTATTAGCATTCTCAGGTCTGGCTACCGGCTGATTCAAGTCAAGTACCAACACCCGTTCGCCATTCGTTTTCGAATTTATCTTAATCTTAAACCCTTTCAACACAGCGTTTTCAGACTCACTAGGATAAAAAGGTAATAAATTGAAGGAAACCGGAGACAACTGCCAATAGGATGTTTTATCATCATACGTATTATAACGTAACTCTAAATGCACATAACCGTCTTCCTCATAAGTATCGGTACTGTTCTCCACTAAGCTAATACGATGCTTCTTCTCCATGGGAATCTGTTGTTGGAACACCAAATTCAAATAATGACCTCCTAGCCACATATCTCCTTGGTAGATCACAATCGGGTCATTTCCATATTCAGCCTCATTCTCTGCTGTCAAGGTCTCCACAGTTTTTGTTAGCACCGGACGAACATGTTCCATCTTCACAGCCACGTCATACCCTTGAAAATCATCATACAAAGGATTAAAATAAGCCACGATCCGCTCACCATCGACCGGCTTGAAATTTGGAATCGCCGTTGCAGCAGGCCATATCGTTCCCCATCGATCACCTTCTAAGAAATAACTTCCACTACCAACCGTGCGTACCGTTGCCCAATCCCAACTAAAATCACCTATAGAATAGCCCTCATCATCATCACACGATTGTAACGTAGGCGCTATCAACAAAAGGAGAGTCCATAAAAACCAATTCATCTTTTTCATATTCTTTTTCTTTTTAGTTTCTATCTACAAAATAACAAAGCCGGGCATCTACTGCACCGGCTTTACATTTATTTAGAAAAAGAAGTTATTTTTTCAAAGCAGAGATCATCACTTTCGCTGCACGCTTCGGAGCTCCCGGGCGACCTAAACGATCAAGAACCTCTTCATACCCATCCAATTGTGCTTTACGATTAGTACCGTTCTCTAACAACACCCCTAATTCGCGACGCACATTCGATGTCGTCATTTTATCAGCAACTAACTCCTTCACTACCTCACGTCCGGCCACTAAGTTGACCAACGAGACATAGTTTACTTTTAAGAATTGTTTCTTTAAAAAGGCAAAAAGTTTCCCCATCGGTGTATAGTAACACACCACCTGAGGCACACGAAACAAAGCTGTCTCGAGTGTTGCCGTACCAGAAGTCACCAATGCTGCATGTGCATGCTGCAACAAACGATAAGTCTCACCAAAAACCACTTTCACCTCAGCTCCTCCAAGGTATTTCCGATAGTACTCCGCCGAAATACCCGGTGCACCGGCCAACACCAACTGATGATCATTAAACGTGCTCGCCGCCGCAATCATAATCGGCAAATTATCCTTGATTTCCTGCTTACGGCTCCCAGCGAGCAAAGCGATAATCGGGCGACCATCCAAAGCGCAATCCGCACGAAACTCCTCCGGCTGAGGAGCGTGAGTCGACTGAAACAGATCAATCTCATCCACTGTCGGGTTTCCCACATAATGAATCGGATAAGCGTGCTTACCTTCAAAGAAGTCCACTTCGAATGGAAGAATAGAGAGTAGGACATCGACATCTCGCTTAATGTTCTTAATGCGATATTCCTTCCACGCCCAAATCTTCGGAGCGATATAGTAATGTACCGGAATAGTCGTCTGAGCATGGATAAATTGGGCTATTTTTAAATTAAACCCCGGATAATCAATCAGAATCAGCACATCCGGCTGCCAAGACAAGATATCCTTGCGACAAGCTTTCATATTGGCAAATACGGTACGCAGATGAAGCAATACCGGGATAAAGCCCATATAAGCCATCTCCTTATAATGTTTCACCAACGTGCCTCCTACCGCTTTCATCAAATCACCTCCGAAAAAACGAAATTCAGCAGAAGGATCTTCCACCTTCAAGGCCGCCATCAAATGAGAAGCGTGCAAATCACCCGATGCCTCACCGGCGACTAAATAGTATTTCATACCTGTTCTATTCTATAATACAAAAAGCCGTCTTCTATTCTAAAGTTCACCCTTCAAGCTGACGACAAGACTCACTCAATTCCTCAATAAAATCATAAGCCGTCACATCAACCGTTGTTGGAGTGATAGCGGCATAACCATTGGCCAAAGCCCAATGATCACTCTTTTCATCTGTCGCGTCCGCTTCTTGAAATTCTCCGGTCAGCCAGAAATAGTTCGGATTGGTTAAACGGGGACAAGCCTCCCACTCTTTCACCCATCGTCCTTTAGCTTGCGTACAAACTTTGACACCTTTTACCACAGGAACATTCGGGAAATTCACGTTCAAACAAGTCAACGGTGGTAACCCTTTCTCCAAAACCATCGCTGCAATCTTTGTAATCCAAGCTCCCGATGGTGTAAAGTCAGCATCAGCAGCATGATCGCACAGCGAAAAGCCAATTGATGGTATTCCATTTAAGCACCCCTCAATCACAATACCCATGGTACCGGAATAGTGCACATTAACCGATGAATTATCACCATGGTTAATTCCTCCAACAATCAAATCAGGAGTTCGTTCCAAGACCACCGATTTTGCCAACTTAATGCAATCGGAAGGCGTTCCCGAACATTTATAAATGGTCAATCCCACATCTCTTCTCACTAACTGATAATGTACCGGCTGAGTGACTGTTAAGGCACAACCACTACCCGACCTCGGAGAGTCAGGGGCCATAACCACCAATTCGCCCAAAGGACGAAGAAACTTAATCAACTCACTAATACCTTTTGACATGAAGCCGTCATCGTTCGAAATTAAGATCAACGGTTTGTTCTTTTCCATAAAAAAATCCTTTCCTTTTTTATTCGTTACCACAAAAATAGCAAAAAGAAAGCAGAAAAGCAGCATTCCAACTCAGGATATCTTTTAAAAAGGATAGATTTCGATAGAATCGATATTCTAAACGTCGGAACCCTCTGATAACAGGGAAACAGTACAAATGCACTCCGCAAACAGCCCCTGCATAAAAGTCCGTCAGTCGACATCGCTTTTTACGTTTCGTACGTTGGAAACTTATTTCCAAACTAGCGAAACAAAAGTTTTAACGTATGAAAAAAAATTTCCAAAAGAGGGAACTAAAATGGCAAGCTTCGAAACTTAGAGTTCTGCTTTAAAAATAAAAATCCACCCCTAAAACGGTCCACAAAAGAGTCTGTCGATCGTCGAAAAAGGCACGTCCACAAGGTGACAGATCATTCATCTGCCACCCATCTGCAACACCTATCTGCAACCCAAAATCGATTCTAATAATCAACACCTTAACCTCTAGATTGTGACAGATGGCAGATAAAACTCAAAAAAAAACTCTAGGAGAAGGAAGATATAAAGTTATTGGCGTCTGATAAAAATCAATAAGATAGCAAACCATCAATCGATTACAAACAAAACAAAAAACATCAGGCTTGTGCGTTTATAAATCTTAATGTTCTGCCAATGAGAAGAAAAAACGATATAAATCCGTATATTTGCCTCTCAAAAAGAAGACCCAAAGCTGATGTCATATAAGTATTCCTTTAGAGGACATACAGTTATTAACAAAACAGATGACTTATCAACAGAAAAGCCAAAGTTTATCTTTTTTTGTAGGTGCTCTAAGGATTTATCACTTATTTCGCATCAGTTAAATTAGATGATATGGGAAAAATTATTGCTTTAGCCAATCAAAAGGGCGGTGTAGGTAAAACCACCACAACGATCAACCTTGCAGCCTCTCTTGCCACGCTTGAGAAAAAGGTACTTGTTGTTGATGCCGACCCACAAGCGAATGCTTCTTCCGGTTTGGGAGTAGATATTAAGCAGTCCGAGTGTACGATCTATGAGTGCATCATCGATCGCGCTAACGTTCAAAATGCCATTCACGATACCGAAATTGATTCGCTTAAAGTGATTTCCTCACATATCAATCTCGTTGGTGCAGAGATAGAAATGCTCAACTTGCCTAATCGTGAAAAGATTCTAAAAAGCGTATTAACCCCTCTCAAAGAAGAGTACGATTATATCTTGGTCGACTGCTCCCCTTCACTCGGATTAATTACGATCAATGCCCTCACTGCGGCAGATTCTGTGATCATCCCCGTACAGGCGGAATATTTTGCACTAGAAGGAATCAGCAAATTGCTCAACACCATTAAGATTATCAAATCTAAACTGAATCCGAAGTTAGAAATAGAAGGTTTCTTACTCACCATGTACGATTCTCGGCTTCGTCAAGCCAACCAAATCTATGATGAGGTCAAGCGCCATTTTCAAGAGCTCGTATTTAAAACGGTTATTCAACGTAACGTTAAATTGAGCGAAGCACCAAGTTATGGTATTCCAACCATCTTATACGATGCCGATTCAACCGGAGCGAAAAACTACCTCGCTTTGGCACAAGAAGTGATTAATAAAAACAATAAATAAAAAACGAAGAAGATATGGCAACACAAAGAAGAAATGCTTTAGGTCGTGGCCTAGATGCTTTGCTTTCGATGGATGAAGTGAAAACCGAAGGTTCTTCTTCTATTAACGAAATAGAACTCTCTAAAATTTCGGTTAATCCTAATCAGCCACGCCGTGAATTTGATGAAACGGCGCTTCAAGAGTTATCAGACTCTATCGCAGAAATAGGAATCATCCAACCAATAACCCTCCGTCAACTCTCCGAAGAGGCTTATCAGATTATTGCAGGCGAGCGTCGTTATCGGGCTTCTCTAAAAGCCGGATTAGAGACCATTCCCGCTTATATCCGCACAGCAAGTGATGAGAATGTGATGGAAATGGCTTTAATTGAGAATATCCAACGAGAAGACCTTAATGCTGTAGAAATAGCTCTAGCTTATCAACACTTACTCGATCAATATGAACTGACGCAAGAACGATTGAGCGAACGCATCGGTAAGAACCGAACGACAATTGCCAACTATCTCCGTCTGCTAAAATTGCCGGCTCCCATCCAAATGGCGCTTCGCAACAAACTGATCGATATGGGACATGCTCGCGCACTCATCACTTTAGGCGATCCTAAATTGCAAGTCAAAGTGCTAGAAGAGACGCTCAAACACAACTATTCGGTACGCAAAGTCGAAGAAATTGCTAAATCACTCGGCGAAGGCGAATCCATAAAGAGTGGAAACCATAAAATCACGCCTAAGAATGGGAAACTTCCCGAAGAGTTCAACATACTAAAGCAACATCTATCAACGTTCTTTAATACCAAAATACAGTTCACCTGTTCAGAAAAGGGAAAAGGAAAGATCAGTATTCCTTTCAATAATGAAGAGGATTTGGAACGCATTATGGAAATATTCGATACTCTAAAGAAGTAAATGACGAAACAAAACTATAGATATAGGCTACTTGTGGTAGCTTTTATAACGTGCTGCTTCCAGTTCGCTAATTTCGGTGCATCTGCACAGAACATCACGACCTCTCTTTCAAAAGATAGCATTATCACCAAACGAGAAGCTCCAAAAGCGAGAGCTAGAAGACATCGGGAAACGGTACCAACCACAAAGCTTCCCAAGGACTCTGTGCCAATCATCAAGCCTGCGTCTCAGAACGACACCTTAACTATTGGCAAAGACATACTTACCGATAGTTTAGAAAAAGTGAATCGTGAAAATATAGAGATCATTAGCCGACCGATAGATCTAACGAACAAGGTCGACAGCCTTTCCGCAGAACCTAAAATCTCCAAAAAGATCTTTATCCCCAACTCAACAAAAGCGACTTGGTTGGCTATTGCTTTTCCGGGAGGAGGACAAATCTACAACAGAAAATATTGGAAGTTGCCGATTATCTATGGTGGTTTTGCCGGGTGTGCTTATGCTTTAAGTTGGAATAACAAGATGTACAAGGATTATTCTCAAGCTTATCGGGATATCACAGATAAGAATGACAACACCAATAGTTTTGAGGATATTTTCCCTCCCAATACAACCTATAACAAAGAACAGATGACTCAGCTCATTAAGAATCGCAAAGATTCCTTTCGCCGTTATCGCGACTTGAGTATCTTTGCATTCATAGGGGTTTATGTCATCTCGATTATCGATGCGTATGTCGATGCTGAATTATCGGATTTCGACATTTCTCCCGATTTAAGTATGCGCGTAGAGCCAACTGTAATCAATAACCAATTTCACTCCAATCAGAAAGCTGTTGGGGTGCAATGTGTTTTAAAATTTTAACCACTAAAAAGATAGAACTAAGTATACATGAGAAAATTTATCAATAAAGGCTTATTGTTTTTACTAGTCTTAACCGCAAACACGCAACTAAAGGCACAGAGTGTCGACGTGATCATACACGAAAACGGCAAAGAACGCAAAGAAAGTATCGACTTACCCAAAAGTATGACCTATCCGATCGACAGTTTACTAAACGATTGGAAGGCCAAAAATTATATTGATTTAGGCAAAGATTGCAGTACCGCAGAGATCAATCCGACATTTAGCGATTCGATCTACATCAGCCGCCTAAGTCGCATACCTTCCATTATGGAAATGCCTTACAATGAGGTGGTACGTAAGTTTATCGACCTCTATGCTTGTCGCCTACGCAACCAAGTGGCTTTCATGCTCAGTGCATGTAACTTCTACATGCCCATCTTTGAAGAAGCATTAGATGCTTATGGGTTACCTCTTGAGTTAAAATATCTTCCGATCATCGAATCCGCATTAAATCCATCGGCCGTATCAAGAGCAGGCGCCTCAGGATTATGGCAGTTTATGATTGGCACAGGAAAAATCTATGGTTTGGAATCGAATAGCTTGGTTGACGAACGCCGCGATCCAATTAAAGCCACTTGGGCTGCCGCACGTTATTTGAAAGAGATGTATAACATCTACGGCGATTGGAACTTGGTAATTGCAGCTTATAACTGCGGACCGGGCACCATCAATAAAGCGATCAGACGGGCTGGAGGTGAGAAAGATTATTGGAAAATCTACAACTACTTACCAAAGGAAACTCGCGGATATGTTCCGGGCTTCATTGCAGCCAACTATCTAATGACTTATTACTGTGATCATAACATCTGTCCGATGGAAACTAATATTCCAATCAGTACCGACACCATACAGATCACTAAAGACTTACACTTCGAACAAATAGCCGACTTGTGCAAAGTTCCCCTAGAAGAGATTAAGAGCTTAAATCCACAATACAAGCAACAGGTCATCCCCGGGCATATTAAGCCTTACACCTTACGTCTTCCACAAAATGCGATCAGTACCTTTATCGATTTGAAAGATACCATATACGATCACCGCTCCGATGAACTTCTATCGAAACGACGGGTTGTGGCTGTTTCAAATAATAGCTACAGTCGAAAATCAAGTTCTAGATCAAGTAGTGGCACAACTTATCATAAAATTAGAAATGGCGAGACGCTATCGACCATTGCAAGGAAATATGGTGTAAGAGTGAAAGATCTACAAAAGTGGAATGGCTTGCATAATACGCAAATCGCTGCCGGGAAACGTTTGAAGATACACAAATAGGACCCTTTACTTGTACGATTCATTAATTTGATTATTTTTGCAAGAATTAGCAAGTAAGGAACATAAATATGGATAACCTTAATCAAAAAGATATAGCCGAAAATGAAATGATCAATCAGATGTTCGAAGAACTGATGAATGATTATTTGGCCACCAAACATCGTAAAAGAGTAGAAATCATAACCAAGGCATTTAATTTTGCCAATCAAGCGCATAAAGGTATCAAGCGACGCTCTGGCGAACCTTACATCTTACACCCGATTGCGGTTGCTAAAATTGTTTGCAATGAGATTGGACTAGGTTCGACTTCTATTTGCGCGGCATTGCTACACGATGTTGTTGAGGATACAGATTATACGGTAGAAGATATTGAAAATCTATTTGGCCCCAAAATTGCACAGATTGTTGATGGGCTAACCAAGATCTCAGGAGGAATTTTTGGAGACAGAGCGTCTGCGCAAGCTGAAAACTTCAAGAAGTTACTCCTCACCATGTCGAATGATATCCGTGTCATTCTAATCAAGATGGCCGACCGCCTGCACAACATGCGTACGCTAGGTTCTATGTTGCCTAACAAACAATATAAGATTGCGGGTGAAACACTTTACATCTATGCTCCATTGGCCAATCGTTTAGGGCTTTACAAAATCAAAACGGAGTTAGAGAACCTTAGCTTCAAATACGAACATCCTGAAGAATATGTCGAGATTGAGGAGAAGCTCAGTGCTACGGCTTCGGAACGAGACAAAGTCTTTAAAGATTTTACCACCCCTATTCGTAGTCAACTGGACAGAATGGGACTTAAATACAAGATTCTGGCTCGCATAAAATCTCACTATTCCATCTGGAATAAGATGCAGACCAAACATGTCCCATTTGAAGAGATTTACGATTTACTTGCAGTTAGAATCATTTTCGAACCACATAATTTAGAAGAAGAGTTAAACGACTGCTTTGACATCTACGTCTCTATTTCTAAAATATATAAGCCTCACCCCGATCGTTTACGTGATTGGGTCAGCCATCCCAAAGCAAATGGTTATCAAGCTCTTCACGTCACACTGATGGGCACCAACGGACAATGGATCGAGGTGCAGATTCGTAGTGAACGGATGAACGATGTCGCCGAACAAGGATTTGCCGCTCATTGGAAATACAAAGAAGGAGGAGGCAGTGAAGATGAAGGTGAATTAGAGAAGTGGCTAAAGACCATTAAAGAGATACTCGATGACCCGCAACCGGACGCCATTGACTTTTTAGATACCATAAAGCTAAATCTTTTCGCTTCGGAAATTTTCGTGTTCACCCCCAAAGGTGAACTAAAAACGATGCCTCAGAATTGTACGGCGTTAGACTTTGCCTTCTCTTTGCATACAGATATCGGAAGCCATTGCATTGGGGCCAAAGTGAATCACAAGCTGGTTCCGCTCAGTCACAAACTTCAGAGTGGAGACCAAGTCGAAATCTTAACCTCAAAATCTCAACGGGTTCAGCCTGAGTGGGAAGCCTTCGCAACTACAGCAAGAGCTCGTTCAAAGATAACGACCATCTTACGCAAAGAGCGCAAAGCCAATCAGAAACAAGGAGAGAAATGGCTTTCTGAGTTCTTCGAAAGTGAAGAAATGCACTCCACACCGGCAACCATTAAGAAATTACAAAAAATTCATAATATAGAAAATGAGGATGATTTTTTTGTTGCTATAGGAAACAAGACGATCGTATTGGGAGATGCCGACCGTAACGAATTAAAGAATAAACAGCCAAGCAATTGGAAAAAATATCTGACCTTCTCGTTTGGCAACAGCGGGAATAAAGAGGAGGAATATAAGAAGAAGGTTGGCTCTAAAGAATCGTTGGCTATCAATCCTAAAGATATTATAAAACTCACCAAAGACAACATAGAAAAGCTCTATTTCTTAGCCGATTGTTGTCATCCGATACCCGGAGATGACGTTTTAGGATATATCAATGAGAATAATCAGATCATTATCCACAAACGACAATGTTCTGTCGCAGCCAAGCTAAAAAGCAGTTATGGCAATCGGATTCTGGCAGTCGAATGGGACACACATAAAGAGCTCTCTTTCCCGGTTTATATTTATATCAAAGGTATCGATAGCATCGGGTTGCTCAACGAAGTGACGCAAGTTATTTCTCGTCAACTCAATGTCAATATCCGAAATCTGGCCATTGATACTAACGACGGGATCTTTGAAGGGAAACTACAACTCTTTGTTCACGACGCAGATGATATTAAGAGTATCTGTTCGAAACTGAGAAAGATTAATAATATCAAACAAGTGACTAGGCTCTAAGAGTTAGTCCACAAGTTAAAATAGAGATGGTCGATTGGACTACTATAACCATCCAATCGACCATCTCTATTTCATTTTAGATTAACGAATTAAAGATCATCGAGTTCCTTCTTCATGGCTAGCAGATCGTCTTTTATCCCTTTTAGCCGCATCACAACTTCATAATTACGCAAAGTTGTCTCTTTATTTAGTTTTAATTGTTGCCGAGCTCCGGGAAGTGTCATTCCCTTTTCTTTAACCAGATGATAAATCAGACCAATGGTTTCCATGTCTTCTTTCCGGTATTGCCGGACCCCTCTCCCATTCGTTCGAGGAGATATCTGTGGAAATTCCTTCTCCCAAAAACGCAACAAAGAAGGGTTGACATCAAATTTTGCTGCCACCTCGTTTATCGAGTAATAGATCTTCAACTTGTCCTCTTTTTCTTCCATAAATGGTTTCTTATATTAATCAAACACCTTACCGTGATTTTCTGCCAATCGAATCATCTTATCATAATCCTCAGCACTCAAATCCATAAAATAATAATTGACAGGATTCACGATCTTTCCCTTCACATGTACTTCATAATGCAAATGAGGCCCCGTGCTTTTACCTGTATTTCCAACTTGTCCAATCACTTCCCCACGAACCACCTTCTTCCCCAATTTAGTGGAGAAGGCCTTAAGATGGGCATAACGAGTGATGTATCCGAATCCATGATTAATTTCAATCGTGTTTCCATAGCCGGTCTCCCATCCCATTTTCACCACTTTCCCATCACCAGTAGCATATACTTCAGTGCCCGGATGAGCCGAAAAGTCCATCCCTTCATGAAACTTTGTCGTTCCATATATTGGGTCGACACGTACTCCATAACCAGAAGCCGTCTGCCGTAAATCTTTATTTGAGATCGGCTGAATCGCCGGGATACACTTCAACATCTCATCATGGTTTTTGCATAAATCGACCACATCATCGAACGATTTTGACTGAATATACAGCTGTTTAGTCAGCACGTCCAATTTCTGCGTGGTATTAATGACAAGCTTGGCATTCGACAAGTCCATCAGTTCTTTATAACGATTCGTACCGCCATAACCTGCCTGGCGAATAGCCGGAGAAATTGGATCAGCTTGCAATATCACTCGATACAAATTATCATCACGCTGCTGAATATCCTGCAAGACCTCCATAGCCTCATCGAATCGACGAGAAAGAACATTATATTGTGCCTGCAACTGGCTGTTTTCTTTACGCAACTCTTTTTCGAAGGGTGAACCGAACAACAAGAGCAGAAGAATAAAACTCCCCGCTCCAAGTCCCATACCAATAAATAAACGACGCAAAATACTCAATGCCCGTTGTCGTACAGTCGGATAAATTCGATCGTAAGTTTGTGTTCGTGGGTTATAAATGTAGTATACTTTGCGCATCTTTTGGAAATATTTCAGAGATTAATACGGCAAAAATAATAAAAACAAGCTATCTTTGCACTGTTTTTTTTAGAATATTAACCTCATCGATAGAGATATAAAAAGTATGTTGACTGCAAAAGAGATTAGAGATTCGTTTAAGAATTTCTTCGAGTCGAAAGGACACCAGATTGTTCCCTCGGCTCCGATGGTGATCAAAGATGACCCAACCCTCATGTTTACTAATGCGGGGATGAATCAATTCAAAGATATTATTTTAGGGAATCATCCTGCAAAATTTCATCGAGTAGCGGATTCACAGAAATGTCTTCGTGTGAGCGGTAAGCACAACGACTTGGAAGAAGTTGGACACGACACCTATCACCACACGATGTTTGAAATGCTAGGGAACTGGTCATTTGGTGATTATTTTAAAAAAGAAGCCATTAACTGGGCCTGGGAATATTTAGTTGAAGTCTTAAAGCTAGATCCATCCATTTTATATGCAACAGTCTTTGAAGGTAGTCCTGAAGAAGGATTAAGCCGTGACGATGAAGCAGCGTCTTATTGGGAACAATTCTTACCTAAAGACCACATTATCAATGGTAACAAGCACGATAATTTCTGGGAAATGGGAGATACAGGTCCTTGCGGTCCTTGTTCTGAAATCCACATTGACCTTCGTCCTGCTGAAGAACGCGAAAAAATCTCCGGACGTGACTTAGTCAACCACGACCATCCACAAGTTGTCGAGATTTGGAACCTCGTGTTTATGCAATATAACAGAAAAGCAGATGGAAGCTTAGAAGGGCTACCTGCAAAAGTGATCGATACCGGAATGGGCTTCGAGCGTCTATGTATGGCCTTACAAGGAAAAACATCTAATTATGATACGGATGTTTTCCAACCGATGATTAAAGCGATCGCTCAATTGGCGGGCACCACTTACGGACAGAACAAGCAAAACGATATTGCTATGCGCGTGATTGCCGACCATATTCGTACCATTGCATTCTCAATCACCGACGGTCAGCTCCCATCGAATGCAAAAGCAGGATACGTTATTCGTCGTATCTTACGCCGTGCTGTTCGTTATGGATACACCTTCCTCGACCAAAAGCAAGCCTTTATGTATAAGTTGCTCCCAGTCTTGATTGACAATATGGGAGAAGCCTACCCGGAACTCGTTGCTCAAAAAGGACTCATCACCAAAGTCATCAAAGAAGAAGAAGAATCTTTCTTACGGACCTTGGAAACAGGTATCCGTCTGCTCGAAAAAACAATGGCAGATACTAAAACAGCAGGAAAAACTGAGATTAGCGGTAAAGAGGCCTTTACACTTTACGACACTTTTGGGTTTCCACTCGATCTCACAGAGTTGATCCTTCGTGAGAATGAGATGAGTGTGAATATCGACGAATTCAGCGCTCAGATGCAACAACAAAAAGAGCGTGCCCGTAACGCAGCAGCTGTTGAAACAGGCGACTGGATCGTACTTAAAGAAGGAACAACCGAATTTGTTGGATATGACTATACGGAATACGAAACATCAGTGTTACGTTACCGTCAAATTAAACAAAAGAATCAAACCCTCTATCAGTTGGTGTTAGACTACACTCCATTCTATGCAGAAAGTGGTGGTCAAGTCGGTGATACCGGAGTTTTGGTTAACGAATTCGAGACCATCGAAATTATCGATACTAAAAAAGAGAACAATCTTCCGATCCATATAGTGAAGACTTTACCGGCTCATCTAGATGCACCGATGATGGCTTGTGTAGATACCGACAAACGTTCAGCCTGTGCAGCCAACCACTCTGCGACCCATCTTTTAGATGAAGCACTTCGTGAAGTTTTAGGTGAGCATGTCGAACAGAAAGGTTCATTAGTCACACCGGATTCTTTACGCTTCGACTTCTCACACTTCCAAAAAGTGACCGATGAAGAGATCCGTAAGGTAGAGCACTTAGTGAATGCCAAAATACGTGCCAATGTTCCTTTAACGGAATACCGCAACATTCCTTTGGAAGAAGCTAAAGAACTTGGAGCAATTGCCCTATTTGGTGAAAAATACGGAGATCATGTTCGTGTGATCCAATTTGGTTCATCCATTGAATTCTGTGGAGGTACGCACGCCTCGGCCACTGGCCATATCGGCATGGTTAAGATCATTTCCGAGAGTTCGGTTGCAGCAGGTGTACGTCGTATTGAGGCTTTCAGTGGAGCACGTGTTGAAGAGATGTTAGACACCGTTCAGGATACCTTGAATGATCTAAAGAGTTTATTCAACAACACACCGGATTTAAAGATTGCCATCGAGAAATATCTAGAAGAGCATGCCGGACTGAAAAAACAAGTTGATGAGTTCATGAAAGAAAAGGAAGCCTTATTGAAAGAGAAGCTTTTGAAAAACATTCAAGAAATCAACGGTGTTAAAGTCATCAAATTCTCAGCCCCTCTCCCTGCGGAAGTCGTAAAAAACATTGCCTTCCAACTCAGAGGTGAAATCACAGAGAACTTATTCTTCGTAGCCGGAACAGTCGATCACAACAAACCGATGCTCACAGTAATGTTGAGTGACAACCTTGTTGCCGGCGGTTTAAAAGCCGGACTATTAGTCAAAGAAGCCGCTAAATTGATTCAAGGTGGTGGAGGTGGTCAACCTCATTTCGCAACGGCCGGAGGTAAAAACGCTGATCAATTAAATGCAGCAATAGAAAAAGTAATCGAGCTAGCTAATCTCTGATAAGCTGGCATTTAGATCACTGATGAAGAGATTGGCTTCTTGTTAAAAAGATGAAGCCAATCTCTTTTTACTTTATTTTCACTACATTTGTAACCGAAACAACCTAATATCAATATTTTAATCAGACCCTAATGAGAGCACTAACCTACTCTTTTCTTTTAATTGGATTTTTAATATCGTGTAGTTCTTTACAAAACCAGACGAGCGCTAACTACGTCACTCAAGTCAACCCCTTTATCGGAACCGATTTTACCGGAAACACCTATCCCGGTGCCCAAGCCCCTTTTGGCATGGTGCAACTTAGCCCGGACAACGGTCTGCCCGGTTGGGACCGTATCTCTGGATATTTCTACCCCGATAGTACCATTGCCGGATTTAGCCATACTCACCTATCAGGTACCGGAGCAGGAGACTTATACGACATCTCTTTCATGCCGGTCACCCTACCCTATAAAGAAGCTGAGCAGCCCCTCGGTATACATTCTAAATTTTCTCATCAAGACGAAAAAGCAGAAGCAGGCTACTACAGCGTGCTACTGAAAGATTATCAGATCAAAGTGGAACTCACAGCTACCGACCGATGTGGCATCCAACGCTATACATTCCCTGAAGCTCAAGCTGCCATATTCTTGAATCTACGAAAAGCGATGAATTGGGATTTTACAAACGACTCATATATTGAGCAGATTGACTCTGTAACGATCAAAGGCTACCGGATGTCGGATGGATGGGCTCGCGATCAACGCCTCTATTTCTGCACCCGATTCTCAAAACCATTCCAGAAGATGACCCTAGACACTACGGCTGTAACTAAAGAAGGTAAGGTCATCGGGAATTCGACTATTGCGCGATTCGACTTTAACGTAAAAGCCGGAGAACAGATCTTGGTGACCACAGCTCTCTCAGGAGTCAGTATGGAGGGTGCCATAAAAAATATAAAAGCGGAAGTTCCGGAAAATGATTTCGATAAATATCTCAGTCAGACCCAACAAAAGTGGAACCAACAATTAGGCAAGATAGAGATTGAGAGCAACGACAGCGATACTAAAAAGGTATTCTACACCGCTCTTTATCACTCTATGCTCGCCCCAACCATTTATAGTGACGTAGACGGAACTTATTACGGACCGGATAAGAAAATACATCAAGCAGAAGGATGGACCAATTACAGTACCTTCTCATTATGGGATACCTATCGGGCTTCTCATCCACTGTTCACTTACACAGAACCAGAACGGGTCAATGATATGGTTAAATCGTTCATTGCATTTTATGAACAAAATGGGCGTCTGCCGGTATGGAACTTCTATGCAAGCGAAACCGACATGATGATCGGTTATCATGCCGTACCGGTTATTGTCGACGCTTACCTCAAAGGAATAGGCGACTTCGACGCTAAAAAAGCATTAGAGGCTTGTGTAGCGACAGCCAACCTCGATCATTATCGCGGCATCGGACTCTATAAGCAATTAGGGTATATTCCATACAACGTAAAAGATGAGTATAACAACGAGAACTGGTCACTTTCTAAAACCTTAGAATACGCTTTCGATGATTACTGCATTGCAGAGATGGCCAATAAGCTTGGAGAGAACAAGATTGCCGAAGAGTTCTACAAACGTTCGGAGAATTATAAGAATCTTTATAATCCGGCAACCAGCTTTATGCAACCACGAGATGACAAAGGCCAGTTTATTCCGAACTTCAAAGCAGATGAATATACTCCACATATCACAGAGAGCAACGGATGGCAATATTTCTGGTCGGTACAGCACCATATTGATCGTCTGATCACCCTTGTTGGGGGGAAAGAACGATTTACTCAAAAACTCGACAGCATGTTTACCTATCATCCTGCGGACAAAGACGAATTACCAATTTTCAGTACCGGTATGATCGGACAATACGCACACGGCAATGAGCCAAGTCATCATGTGATCTATCTCTACAATAAAGTCGGACAGCCTTGGAAAACACAACAATATGTGGCAAAGGTGCTGCACGAGCTTTACCACAATACCCCTGCGGGATTATGTGGTAACGAAGACTGTGGACAAATGTCGGCTTGGTATGTCTTTAGTGCCATGGGATTCTATCCGGTCAATCCGGTCAGTGGCCAATACGAGATTGGTACTCCTTTATTCCCGAAGATGAAACTTCATCTCTCCAATGGTAAGACCTTCACCGTCATTGCTAAAGAAGTGAGTCCAACCAATATCTATATCCAATCGGTTACTCTGAATGGAAAACCTTACAACCAAAGCTATATCACCCACGAACAGATCATGAACGGTTCGACTATTGAGTTCGAAATGGGAAATCACCCAGGTCCTGTCTGGTATAATGAAGCGACTGTTAATTGATAAAAGAAGAATGAACAACGATTTCGACATCACTTATAAAACGCTCTTTCGGAGATATTATCCCAACCTGCTCTTCTATGCCACTCGCTTGGTTGGCAGCGAAGAAGCAGAAGATATTGTACAAGATGTTTTCGTTGAGCTTTGGAAACGTAAAGATAGCATGGAAATAGGAGAACAAATTCAGGCTTTCCTATACCGTGCAGTCTATACCCGTTCGCTAAACGTACTCAAGCACCGAACCATAACAGAGAACTACCATACAGCGATGGTAGAGATCAATCAAAAGCGTGCAGAGTTCTATCAACCTGACAACAATGAAGTCTTTCAACGCATAGAAAATCAAGAATTACGTCAGGAAATACACCAAGCTATCAATGAATTGCCCGAGAAGTGCAAAGAGGTATTCAAACTCAGCTATTTACATCACCTAAAGAACAAAGAGATAGCCGATATCATGGAGGTTTCCTTACGCACGGTCGAAGCCCACATGTACAAAGCCTTAAAATTTCTTCGCCAACGTTTAGGACATCTTTGGCTATTCTATCTCATTTTTTGTTTAACGAAATAAGTGATTTTATTCATTGAGTTGTATTTTATATATAAAAAGGAAAAAAATGACATCCCTAAACGATAATATACTCAAAAACTTTCTAACCGGGCAGAGCTCTGAAGAGGAACTCGTTCAAATTAACGCGTGGATCAAAGCGTCGGATGAGAACGCAAAGACACTTTTCCGGATGGAAGAACTTTACCATTTAGGACAACTAAATGAAAACCTCCAAGCTGAAGAAATCGACAAGGCCGAGCGACGACTGTTCAAAGCGATCGATCTTGAGAAAAGTAAATCGCAAAAACGCCTTTATCTACGCCGGTGGATGCAATATGCAGCGATCATCACACTTGTGGCGATAACTGCCGGTGGCATCTATTTCCTCAGAGGTTCAAACAGCAGCAGTGAAATGCTCTTAGCCGCCGCAACAGATGGCATCATCAAAGAGATCACTCTTCCGGATGGCAGTAAGGTTTGGTTGAATAATGGTTCAACGCTAAAATACCCCAAAGACTTCTCAGAAACCGAAAGAAAAGTTTATCTTGATGGAGAAGCTTACTTTGAGGTGAGTAAGAATAGAGAGAAACCGTTTATTGCCGAAAGTGATGCCATGCGAATTCGAGTACTAGGCACACACTTTAATCTCAAAACATCGAAACGTCTCCAAACGGCCGAGGCTACATTGATCGAGGGCGAGATCGAAGTCAAAGGAAATAATAATGAGGGGATGATCATTCTGAATCCGGGACAACGCGCAGAGATTAATAAAACAACCAGACGAATGATTGTGAAACAAGTCGATGCAAAGTTTGACGCTGTATGGCATGACAACCTCATTCCATTTGAAAAAGCAGATATTTTCACGATCACTAAAGCATTAGAGCGCTTCTATGGCGTTAAGATTATCTTATCACCAGATATCCGCTCAGACAAAACTTACTCTGGGGTTTTAAAACGTAAAGAAACCATCGATTCTGTACTTCATTCTTTACAGAATTCGATACCTATTATCTATAAAAAATCCGGAAATAATATTTTTATCTCTTCACAAAACCCATAAAGAATAACTCAAACCAACGATAGACATAGCCATGACATTTAAGACCATCGTATTAGGATGCTTGGGAGGGTGCCTCATGTTCTCTTCCTGTTCTCTAAACAAAAGTATAAACGATTATAGTTCCTATGTTAATCCATTTATCGGCACGGGTGGACATGGACACACTTTCCCGGGAGCAACAATGCCACACGGTATGATTCAACCAAGCCCTGACACTCGAATCGACGGTTGGGATGCCTGCTCCGGATACCACTATTCCGACAGCACCATCAATGGATTCTCACATACCCATTTAAGCGGTACAGGATGTTGTGATTATGGAGATGTCTTAATTATGCCTACCGTTGGTCGACAACAGTATCAGTCGCTTGGAGCGAATAGCCAGCAACTCGCTTTTGCTTCCGCTTTCTCACACCAAAACGAAATAGCAGAACCCGGTTACTATTCGGTATTACTCGATCGTTATCACGTCAAAGCCGAACTGACAGCCACTAACCGCGGTGCCATTCATCGATATACTTTCCCAAAGAGTGATCAAGCCGGATTTATCATCGATTTAGATTACTCCCTGCAACGGCAGACCAATCAAGAGATGGAGATTAAAGTGATCAGTGACACAGAAATCTGTGGACGAAAAAAGACCGTCTACTGGGCTTTCGATCAATACATAAATTTCTATGCCAAATTTTCTAAACCGTTTACCTATACGTTAATCAACGATACCCTCACACAGGACAATGGGAAACGGCTACCACGGTGCAAAGCCTTAATCCAGTTTAAGACCAATAAAGACGAACAAGTATTCGTCAAAGTTGGAGTCTCGGCCGTTGATATCGAGGGAGCTAAACGTAATGTGGAGACAGAGATACCCGATTGGGAATTTGATAACGTACGTGCCAATGCTCGAAAGGCTTGGAATGAATATTTATCAAAAATAGATATTTCGACCTCCGACACCAACGATAAAACTATTTTTTACACGGCTCTTTATCACACCGGGATCAGTCCCAACCTGTTTACCGACATCGACGGTCGCTATCTTGGCATGGACTTGAAACCTCACCAAGGAGATACCATCAACCCCATATATACGACCTTCTCATTATGGGATACCTTCCGTGCTTTACACCCATTGATGACCATCATTGACCCTGAGCTAAATACTCAATTTATCAACTCGCTGATTAAAAAACACCAAGAAGGAGGAATCTTCCCCATGTGGGATTTAGCCTCAAACTACACCGGTACGATGATTGGTTATCATGCCGTTCCGGTTATTGTTGACGCCTATATGAAAGGCTATCGTAATTTCGATGTACGCGAGGCCTATAGAGCTTGTCTGCGCACTGCTGAATACGACACTACCGGAATTAAATGTCCGGCTTTGGTTCTCCCCCACTTAATGCCCAAAGCAAAATATTACAAAAATACCATTGGATACGTCCCTTGTGACCGAGAAAACGAATCCGTAGCCAAAGCATTAGAATATGCCTACAATGATTGGTGCATCTCGATTTTTGCCGATGCCATGAGTGATTTGGATAACAAAGAAAAATATGCTCGTTTTGCTAAAGCCTATGAATCTTATTTCGATCCATCGACTCGCTTTATGCGTGGTCTCGATTCAAAAGGCGAATGGCGCACACCATTCAACCCACGCGCATCCAATCACCGTAACGACGATTATTGCGAAGGAACAGCTTGGCAGTGGACCTGGTTTGTACCGCATGATATTCCGGGATTAGCACACCTCATGGGGGGAAATGATGCTTTTGCTAATAAGTTAGACTCCTTGTTCACCGCCGATTCTTCTTTGGAAGGCCATGTCACTTCTGCCGACATTAGTGGATTAATCGGTCAATATGCTCATGGCAATGAACCAAGTCACCATATTATCCACCTTTACAACTATGTCAACCGCCCGTGGCGTACACAAGAGTTGGTCGACAGTGTCTTCAACAGCCAATACACTAATGCAGTAGACGGACTTGCAGGCAATGAAGATTGCGGTCAGATGTCGGCTTGGTATATCCTTAATGCCATGGGATTCTATCAAGTCTGTCCGGGACAGCCCACCTATTCAATCGGTCGCCCGCGCTTCGATAAAGTATCAGTCAACCTCACAAATGGCAACACCTTTACAGTGATAGCAAAGAACAATTCAAAAACCAATAAATATATTGAGAGTGTGACCCTCAATGGGATCCTTCTAAACAAACCCTTCTTCACGCACAACGATATTGTCAAAGGAGGCACATTAGAAATCAAGATGACCAATCGCCCTACACAATGGGGTGTAAAACCGTAAAATCAACTAACATGAAAAGAGTACTGCTCATCGTTTGTGTGCTCAGCTGCACCTTACTCACCCAAGCCAAAGATTGGACCCAGTATGTCAATCCACTGATGGGAACCCAATCGACTTTCGAGTTATCTACCGGAAATACTTATCCGGCTATAGCCCGCCCCTGGGGAATGAATTTCTGGACCCCTCAAACCGGGAAAATGGGCGATGGTTGGCAATATGTTTACACCGCCTACAAAATCCGTGGATTCAAACAGACCCACCAACCTAGTCCATGGATCAACGACTACGGTCAGTTTTCCATCATGCCAATTGTTGGAAAGCCTGAGTTTGACGAAGAAAAGCGAGCAAGTTGGTTCTCACATAAGAGTGAAGAAGCCACCCCTTACTCCTACAAGGTCTATCTTGCCGATCACGACATCCTAACCGAGATGGCTCCAACCGAACGGGCTGCTCTCTTCCGTTTTACGTTTCCCGAGAACGATCATTCGTACGTTGTGATCGATGCCTTCGATAAAGCATCATACATTAAGATCCTTCCAGAATCCAATCGGATTATCGGTTATTCAACACGCAACAGCGGAGGAGTTCCCGATAATTTCAAAAACTACTTCATCATTGAGTTCGACAAGCCTTTTACTTATAAAGCAACCGTCAACAACGGACAACTCACCACCGATAATAATGAACAAACCACCAATCATGCCGGTGCCATCATCGGGTTTCGCACCCACAAAGGAGAACAAGTACAAGCTCGCATCGCCTCATCGTTTATTAGCTTCGAGCAAGCAGAACTTAATCTCAAAGAGCTTGGAACAGATTCCATGGAGCAATTGGCAGCAAAAGGCAAAGAAGCTTGGAACAACGTTTTAGGCAAGATAGAAGTCGACGGCGGAACCATCGATCAGTATCGTACATTCTACTCTTGCCTTTATCGTTCGTTGCTCTTTCCTCGTAAATTTTATGAGATAGATGCCAACGGCCAACCGGTACACTATAGCCCATACAATGGGAAGGTTCTTCCGGGATATCTATATACCGACACTGGCTTTTGGGATACTTTTCGATGCTTATTCCCGTTGCTCAACTTGATGTATCCGTCGGCTAATAAAGAGATGCAAGAAGGATTGATCAACACCTACAAAGAAAGCGGTTTCTTCCCGGAATGGGCTAGTCCCGGACATCGTGGATGCATGGTTGGTAATAATTCCGCATCCATCTTAGTCGATGCTTATATGAAAGGAGTCCAAGTCGATGATCTCAAAACACTTTACGAAGGATTACTTCACGGCACTCAAAGTGTTCACCCCACAGTCTCTTCTACCGGGCGACTAGGGCACGAATATTACAACAAATTGGGTTATGTGCCTTATGATGTAAAAATCAATGAGAATGCTGCTCGTACCTTAGAATATGCTTACGACGATTGGTGTATATACCAAATGGCCAAAGCCCTTAAACGTCCGAAAAAAGAGTTGAACTTGTTTGCTCAACGGGCCATGAACTACAAAAATCTATTCGACCCTTCATCGAAACTGATGCGTGGACGCAATGCCGATGGCAGTTTCCAATCTCCTTTCTCACCACTGAAATGGGGAGATGCCTTTACCGAAGGCAACAGTTGGCATTACACGTGGTCGGTCTTCCATGATCCGCAAGGCTTGATCGATTTGATGGGTGGAAAGAAAGAGTTTGTACAAATGCTAGATTCTGTTTTCGCTGTTCCGCCTATTTACGATGAAAGTTACTACGGTCAGGTGATTCATGAAATCCGCGAGATGACCGTCATGAACATGGGGAACTATGCTCATGGTAACCAACCGATACAGCATATGATTTACCTCTATAACTATGCCGGAGAACCATGGAAAGCCCAATATCGTTTACGTGAAGTCATGAATCGGATGTATACTCCCGGACCGGATGGCTATTGCGGAGATGAAGATAACGGTCAGACTTCAGCATGGTACGTCTTCTCTGCCATGGGATTCTATCCGGTGTGTCCCGGGACAACCGAATACATTTTAGGAGCACCATTATTCAAAAAGGCTACATTACATTTCGAAAATGGAAATTCCTTAGTGATTAATGCGCCTAAAAATGATAATGAATGCCGCTACATCCATCGTATGGAATTTAATGGGAATACCTATACCAAAAATTTTGTACGCCATGATGATTTATTAAAAGGCGGAATTATTACATTCGATATGAGCCATTCTCCAAATACGGAACGAGGTATACAAAAGACTGATCTTCCTTATTCGTTTTCTAAAGAGAAGCCCTAAAATCAGCGATCAAGAAGATTTATTCATCTAGACTTAAAAAGATGTGTATTTTATGTTTCTACCCAAGAAAGACAGCAAGTTCTTTGCTGTCTTTCTTGGGTAGAAACATAAAATACTTTAAGATAAATGAGAATAAGAACAACAAAAAAAAAGATTTATGTAAAATATGTACCATCCTACTAAGTGTTTCTTTCAATCGGATTGTTACATAATCGAAAGACAGAGAAAGTCGACACTCTTTCTTTCATAATTAACATTATAATAACCATAAAATAAAAGTATGAAAAGCAAACATTCGTCTAGAAAGTCTAAGCTATTCCGAACATTACTGGCTCTTTTATTTTTAACAGCTCCTTTGCAATGGGCAATGGCACAGATTACTTTATCTACACCACGCACCACCCTTAGAGCCGTTATTAAGCAAATACAAGAGCAAACAGACTATCAATTCTTTTATAACGACAAACTGTCCAGTCTCGCTGTAGAAGCCATCAAAGTAAATAACGCTTCAGTTCAACAAGTACTTAATATGTTACTTAACAACAAGCCGATTTCTTATAAGATAGAAGACAATATTGTATATCTGCAAAACAAAGAGAAAGATGACAAAACATTACAAAAAGGGAAAGAACGCTCTGTAATAGGTCGGGTAATTGATGCCAATGGAGATCCTCTAATTGGCGTAAGTATTTTAATAAAAGGAACTTCAACGGGTGCTATTACTAATGTTGATGGAAATTATTCCATCGTAACGAACAACATAAGCCCTATCCTAGTTTACTCTTACATTGGTTTCAAAACGCAAGAAATTGCCTTGAGAAATCAGACAACTATCAATGTAACAATGCACGATGATTCTCAGATGATTTCTGAAGTAGTAGTCACCGCTCTCGGTATCAAACGTTCAGAAAAAGCTTTGAGTTACAACGTACAACAAATAAAGACAGATGCTGTTACGTCTAACAAAGACGTCAATTTTGTCAATTCACTGAGTGGTAAAGTTGCTGGCGTCAATATCAATGCTTCATCATCAGGAGTGGGTGGTGTATCTAAAGTAGTGATGCGTGGAACAAAATCAATCATGCAATCGTCAAATGCACTTTATGTAATTGATGGTGTTCCTGTTTTTTCTGGTCGCAGCAATAAAGGAGGAGGTACGGAATTTGATTCTCAAGGTTCTACAGAACCAATTGCAGATATCAACCCTGAAGATATTGAATCTATGTCCGTATTGACTGGCGCTGCAGCTGCTGCACTTTATGGGTCGGAAGCTGCTAATGGTGCCATTATCATTACCACAAAGAAAGGAAAAGAAGGACGTGTAAAGTTGACTGTAAGTAGCAACACAGAGTTCTCAGCTCCCTTCATAATGCCTCGTTTTCAAAACCGTTATGGGACAGGATTAAATGGAATAATTAGCCAAACAGGAGCCATGAGTTGGGGATCCCGTCTCACTCCCTATAATAATTGGAATTACAATCCAGCTAACGATTATTTTCAAACAGGTATTATTGCTACAGAAACCGTATCAATAAGTACTGGTACAGAAAAGAATCAAACCTATGCTTCAGCTGCAGCTGTCAATTCAAAAGGCTTGATTCCTAATAATAAATATAATCGTTACAACTTCACCGTACGCAACACCACCTCATTTCTGGATGACAAAATGAAACTAGATGTTGGTGCAAGCTATATTCTTCAAAATGATCGCAATATGACTAACCAAGGTACTTATAACAATCCTTTGGTAGGGGCATACCTTTTCCCACGTGGCAATGATTGGCAAGAAATTGAGATGTACGAACGCTATGATGCTGCTCGTAAAATTCACACTCAATATTGGCCTATTGGCGATGAAGCGATGGCTATGCAGAATCCTTATTGGATTAATAACCGTAACCTACGCGAAAATAAAAAAGATCGATATATGCTTAATGCAGGACTTAACTATGAGATATTAGATTGGCTTAACGTGACTGGACGTATACGTTTAGATAATTCAAACAATGATTATACAGAGAAATTCTATGCCTCAACCAATCGCCAACTTACTGAAAAATCCAGCCGTGGCCTCTTTGGTATAAGCAAAACCCAAGAGAAACAACTTTATACCGATTTTTTACTAAATATTAATAAATACTTTGGCGAAAATTGGTCACTTGCCGCTAATATCGGTGCTTCATATTCGGATATCCGCACCGATGAAATGAAAGTACGTGGACCTATTGCCGACGGTAGCGATTCATTTGTGGGTGAACCAGTGGGGTTAACTAATTATTTTGCTATCCAAAACTTGAGTGCTACTAAAACGCAGCGTTTGCAAGAAGGATGGCGAGAACAAACGCAGTCAATCTTTGCATCAGTAGAGTTAGGTTATAAAAATACTTACTTCTTGACACTAACAGGCCGTAACGATTGGCCATCTCAATTAGCAGGTCCAAATTCCGACAGTAAATCATTCTTCTACCCTTCGATAGGGGGGGCAATAGTCTTGTCAGAATTAATACCCAACTTAAACAAAGACTTACTTTCTTTTATGAAAATTCGCGGTTCATGGGCATCAGTAGGTAGTCCTTTTTCTCGCTATTTGGCTAACCCACGTTATGAATGGAATGCTAGTTCGGGACAATGGAGTATTATGACTCAATACCCACTTTATAACTTAAAACCAGAACGCACTGATTCATGGGAACTTGGTTTGAATATGCGTTTCCTTAAAGATTTCGAACTAGACATTACTTACTATAATGCTAAGACAAAAAACCAAACATTCAACCCTAACCTCCCCGTTAGTGGATGGTCAGCTATGTATATCCAAACAGGTGCAGTACGTAATCATGGTATAGAATTCTCACTCAACTTTAACCATAAATGGAACAAGTTTGCTTGGGAATCAGGATTTACTTTCTCAACTAACGAAAATAAAATTCTAACTTTAGCAGACAATGCTATTAACCCAATCACTGGAGAGCGTTTTTCCATCAACACTCTTAACATGGGAGGGTTAGGTGAAACTCGCTTTTTGCTTCACGAAGGTGGTAGTATGGGTGATTTATACTCCCTTATCGATATGAAACGCGATGACAGAGGAAATATCATGATTGATGCAAATGGGCTACCCTCAACAGAAACAATACAGAATCCTGATAAATATATCAAATTGGGTAGTGCGCTTCCAAAAGCAAATTTAGCTTGGCGTAATAATCTTAATTATAAAAATGTCAACCTTGGTTTCATGATAGCAGTTCGTTTAGGTGGTGTCGTATTCTCACGTACACAAGCTATGCTAGATTATTATGGTGTATCTGAAGTAACAGCCAATGCACGCGACAAAGGATACGTACTGGTAAACGGTAATAATTACATAAACCCTCAATCTTGGTACACGACAGTGGGTAGCGGTACTTCAGTGCCTCAATATTATACTTACTCTGCGACTAATGTACGCTTACAAGAAGTATCATTAGGTTATACAATTCCTCGCAAATGGTTAGGCAATGCATGTAACATCAAATTATCACTCGTAGGTCGAAACTTATTGATGATTTACAACAAAGCCCCCTTTGATCCTGAAAGTGTGGCCTCTACCAATAACTTTTACCAAGGTATAGACTACTTCATGATGCCTTCACTGCGTAACGTAGGTTTTAATATAACCTTTAACTTTTAAATTCTAACTAATAGATATGAAACAGAATATATTCAATAAACTTGCCATTGCAACTGCAGTTTTAGGCATAAGCTTGGGGTCGTGCACAGACAATTATATAGAAATCAATTCTAACCCTTATCAACCAGGCGATCTATCGGCAGACGACTATGCCTTAGGATCGGCCATGAGTAATTTGGCTAGTACCGTGATCTCTTCTGACGTAAATACAGCACAGTTTACCGACTGCTTGTTAGGTGGTCCCTTAGGTGGATATTTTGCAGACTCAAATAGTGGTTGGAGCAATACGATATCTAATTTTGACGCCAAGAATGACTGGACGCGCGTATTCCTAATTAGTGATCGCATAGTAGCAACTCTTTATAGCAATTTAAATACTGTAAAAATGGTGAGTGAGAAGACTAACAATCCCGTTCCTTACGCTATAGCTACAGTTATCAAAGTAGCTGCCATGAGTCGCGTGACCGATGCATATGGAGCTATTCCTTATTCAAAGATCGGACAAGACGGTAAAATTACGATTCCTTACGATTCTCAGAAAGAAGTATATGATATTTTTTTTGAAGAACTTGACGAAGCAATTGCCACGCTTACCGAACATCGAACTGCAGCACTTGTGGCTACAGCCGATTTCGTATATGATGGTAATATTCCTCAATGGGCAAAATTTGCTAATTCTTTAAAACTTCGCCTAGCGATGCGCATAGCTTATGCCAATCCAACAAAAGCTAAAAAGATGGCAGAAGCAGCAGTTAATCACGAAATGGGACTAATTACCACCAACGCTGATAATGCCACTTGGAATTACTTCGGAACCATGCCTAATCCCATTTTTACTGCTGTACGGTATAACGAAGAACAAACTGGTGGTGACACACATGCAGCAGCTGACATTATCTGTTACATGAACGGATATAAAGATCCCCGCCGTGCTAGTTACTTCGAAGAATCTGGATGGGAAGGCGTAGAGTATTGCGGCTTACGCCGTAGCATCAACATGGCTCGCATGTCCGAACATTTCAATAAATATTCTAAAGTAAAAATGACAGCAAATGATGCAGTCCTTTGGATGAATGCTGCAGAAGTGGCCTTCCTACGTGCAGAAGGTAGAGCTGTATTCGGTTTCGATATGGGAGATGAAGCCAAAAATTTATATGAACAAGGAATACGTCTCTCGTTTGAACAATGGGGAGCAGCTGGCGTAAACAAATATCTAGCTGATGAAATTAGTCAACCGACTACTTATTTGGATCCATCTACTGAATACACTTATTCAGATGCGATCTCTACCATCACGATTAAATGGGACGAATCTGCGACTATCGAAGAAATGCAGGAACGCATCATCACACAAAAATGGATTGCCAATTGGCCTTTAGGTAATGAAGCATGGGCAGACTATCGACGTACAAGCTACCCTCATCTCATACCTTCTGCTACTGATGGCAATAGAAGTGGAGGTATAGTAGACAACACAAAGGGTGCGCGCCGCATGCCTTATCCCTCAGAAGAATACACAAACAACACTGAAAACATACAATATGCCGTAGCCAACTATTTGAAGGGTGCCGACAATATGGGTACCGATGTGTGGTGGGCATGTAAAAATAAAAATGTGAACCCCTAAACAGACTATACAAATATGAAAACATTGAATAATATATTATTAAAAAGCATGATTGCAATAGTTCTCTCTATGCTTACCTTTACGGCTTGTTCTGATTGGAATGAAGTGGAGAGCATTACAATTAATGAACCCAATATTGCTGATCAAAATGCCGAACTATATGCTCAATATCTTGAGAATCTAAAAGGATACAAAAACAATGATCATCGACTAGTTTTGGGATGGTTCGACAATAGTATAAAAAAACCTTTTAGTGGCGCGCAACATATCAACGAACTACCCGATAGCCTTGATATTGTAGTGTTGATGTTTCCCGAAAATCTAACGGATTTTGAACGTAAAGAGATGACCGAAACTAAAGAGTTGAAAGGTACCAAATTTATCTATACCATCGACTATGAAGGCATCAAGGAGAACTATGAAATCATAAGTGACACTAACAAAAAGGAAGCCTCTAAAAAAGGAGAAGAAGAAGCTCCAACAGTAGACATTCCCGACTATATGACTTTTATGATTGACTCTGTGAGCAAAATTTTGAAACTAGCAGATCAATATGATTACGATGGTATTTCAATAACCTACTATGGAAAAGGTCTTTCAAACTGTACAGAGGCTGAACGTATAGAGGAGTTAGAAAACCAAAATCTCTTTATGGGAATGATAAATAGCTGGTACGAACACAATACAGATAAAGTTTTAGTCTTTGAAGGATTGCCTCAAAACATCCTTGACAAAACGTTTTTGTCAAAGTACACCACAATAATTCTTCCACTTATCAATGCCTTAGATGAATCGCAACTTGATTACCAACTATCTATTGCTCAATCAGATGGAGTACCTACCGATCGCTTTGGAGTAAAAATTAGTACTCCATCACTCAATGAAAAAGATACCGAGACTGGTTACTTCAGTAACGGCAAGCGAGTTCTGCCTTACGCAGCCAATTGGATTACAGCTAATCATAGTAACTGCAAAGTAAATAGTCTTGCCATCATGCAAATCAACAATGATTACTATACTTCAAATTATATCTATCAATACACTCGTAAAGCTATTGATACACTCAATCCATCATTTAAATAATATAGAAGATGAAAAAGTATAATATTTTCTCCATACTTTTATTAGGACTAATGCTTTTCTCGTGTAACGAAGAAACCGAAAAATTCAAGAATAAAGCTTTCATCAATGCTGACAAAAAATCCAACACAGTTCTGATGAAAATGGGTGTCAACACCGCTGAACGCATCATTAAAGTGTCCACGGCTCAACCTGTGTCAATGAATATAGCAATAAAGTACGTTATAGAAGAGAATAAAGTTCTTGAATACAACCAGATATACTCTGAGCAGGCATTAATACTACCTTCTGAGAACTACGAACTAGAATCAGCTACTGCTACTATATATGCAGGTGGTACAGAGTCAACCGAGAATAAGATAAAGTTTAAGAATCTCGATTTGTTAGACCATGAAAAAATGTATGTGCTTCCCATCTCATTTTCTACTGCAGATGTGAATATTTTACGTAGTAGTCAAACAAGTTATTACGTATTGAAAGGTGCCGCTTTAATTAATGTGGTGGCTAATATCAATCAAAACCATCTTTCTATTGATTGGGTAAACCGCTCTCCACTTAATGTCCTATCAAAGGTTACTATGGAAGCTTTAATTCGCGTAAACAAATTCGATCACATGATCAGTACTGTAATGGGAATTGAAGAAAAATTTCTAATTCGTATAGGTGATGCAGGCTTTCCCTCAAACCAATTTCAATTCGTACCATCGAATGGTAAAAAATTCCCTAAATCCGACAAACAAAACGCATTACCAACAGATGAATGGATTCACGTAGCAGTAACTTACAATGGATATATAACGACTCTTTATGTAAATGGAGGAAAAATAGCAAGCGAACCTACTCCGATGGGCTATGTAGCCTTAGCACCCACAGACAGTGATAATACATTCTATATTGGACGCTCATTCTCTGATAGTCGTTATTTAGATGGAGAAATTGCAGAATGTCGCATTTGGAATCTAGTTCGTACACAAGAAGAAATAGCTCTAAATCCTTATTATGTAAACCCTAATTCAGAAGGTTTAGTAGCATACTGGAAGTTTGATGATGAAGATCCTTATATTGTAAAAGACCATAGCATAAATGGTAATCATGCAAGAGCATCAAAACCTTTAAAATGGATTCAAGTAGAACTTCCTACTCTCCAAAAATAATATAACCACTAAATATGAAAACTATGAAATTTAGAAATATCATTATATTAGCACTAACATGTAGTGCTTTTACATCGTGTACTGAAAAGATAAACATCGCTCCTATTGATGAGGGCAACTACAGTGTCCCCTCCTCAGAGAAGGCCATAGTGTATATATTAGATGGCGAGGGTAAACGTCAATCAGGTATTATAGAATTTAGAGACCAAGGAACTTGCAACCTCTATGTCAATTTCACAAAAAGGTCGACCGGTGCAATTGTTGGTTTTGAATATAATGCCGCCGCACTTGAGCAATACAATAAGAAGCATGGTACCTCCTACGAACTAATGCCTGAAGCACAAGTTGACATACCCAAGGAAGTTGTTATTACAGCTGAATCCAGCCAATCGACAAAAGTTGAAATCTCCTTCAAAAGCACAAAATCAACTACAGATAAAGCTACTGCAAGAGAAATAAAAACTTACGTGATACCTGTGACTGCTAAAGTAAAGTCAGGCGACATCAAGTTTCCTGAATCAAACCAAACATTCTTTATTTTAGCAAAAGATTATTCAAACATACCTGATTGCAATAAATCTACAGGCATCAAACTAATTAGTTGTATGGAAGTAAACGACACTAATCCTCTCAACAACCTTTGTTTCACACTAGAAAACAGCGGTAAGCCACTTGTTGACATAGTGATACTTTTCTCGGCCAATATCACATACAACGAAGAAAAAGGCCGCGTTGAAGTATATTGCAATAGCAACGTACAACACCTATTGTCAAATAGAGATAAATACATCAAACCTTTACAAGATCGTGGAATCAAAGTATTACTTGGCATTTTAGGAAATCATGATAGAGCAGGCATTGCAGGATTATCCGACAACAACTCACGCCTCTTTGCACAAGATTTAAAAT
Source organism: Bacteroides sp. QWL-09 (assembly GCF_058683585.1). NCBI lineage: Bacteria > Pseudomonadati > Bacteroidota > Bacteroidia > Bacteroidales > Bacteroidaceae > Bacteroides > Bacteroides sp. QWL-09. The sequence continues at coordinate 2,161,288 of NZ_CM178748.1, forward strand.
CAGTGGTCGAGGCATATCATTTAGATGGTGTATTCTTCGACGACGAATACTCTAATTATTTTAACGAAAGTGTAAGCGACTATCCTACTCCTGGTTTTGTATTACCTTCTTATACAGCTGCCTCTAGATTTGTTTATGAAGCGAAAAAAGCAATGCCTGATAAATTAGTGTCAGTATATGTATATACGCATACCTCAAGTTTAAATACAGTAGATGGATGCATACCTGGTGAATACATTGATTACGCCATCCATGATTATGGAAATTCTTATTCACTGTCATCCAATTATGAAGGACTTCCTAAATCAAGGTGGGCCATGTATTCTCAAGAATATAACTTAGGTAAATTCCACAACTATGCTTTGCAATCGATACGAGATAACGGCTATGCGCATATGATATTTGCGATGGATCCCTATCATAAAAATTTCGACGCGCAACTTTCCTCAATGAAACAAATAGCCTCTACTCTCTTCGATGAAGAATTAGTGTATGACGAAAAACCCTATAAAAAAGACTGGTAACATTATAATTATACAAAATGAAAACATTATATAAATTATTGTTTGTATCATTGATTGCTATGGGCTTTTCAGCTTGTAGTAAAGATGAAGGTATTGTATCTAAAGTTGATACTCCAGAACCATTCATAGATCTAACTTTCGATCGTGAGTTAATAGAGGTCGGAATAAAAGATTCAACTAGCTTCAATATTTTGACAGGAGGTGACAACTATAAAGTCTTTTCTCTCAACCCACAAATTATTGAAGTTTCTATTGAAAATAATGTAGTTAAAGTATTAGGTATATCTAAAGGAAAATCAAGTATTGTCATTTCAGACAACAACGGTACTTACAAAAAATTGCCGGTTGTATCCAAATACTCAACAATTCAGCTTGATAAAGACACTTTGTCACTCAAACTAAAATATGGATCTTCAAGCAGCAGTCAGTCTATTAACATACTTCAAGGTAATGGTGATTATAAAGCCGAAACGGATAATGATAGTGTGGCAACAGCTTCGGTAAATAATAACATAATCATTATTTATGCGAAAGCCGAAGGTAGTGCCAACATCACTATAACTGACGGTATGGGAGTATCTATTGTAATACCTATAAATATTATTATTACTACTGACCCTTATTCAGATGAAGAACTAGAATCATTGAAGAACAAAAAAACACCACAATATACTTGGACCGGCGTTTATGGTACCTTTAAAAAAGACACCGAATATTTCTACGGAACAAATTATAATATTGTAGAGAATGAATTTAACAAATATGGTTGGGAACAATATGGAATGGGATTAGTACTTTGGTTTAAAGGAGATAAAGCTGTAGGCAAAAAAACATCTGCGAAAGCAAAAGTAATCAATTTGAAATGGGAAACACATGAAATTAGCAAAGATGTAAACTTAGAAGTCATTAAAAACGATGGTAATTACATTTGGGTCGTATTTTCATACATCTATAAAGAGAAACTATATTATGGTAATTTTGTTCAAAAAATAGAGAAGTAAATAATTCATCATTAACTACGATTGATCAATAAAACTTAAATAGGTATAATAAATCAGAACTCGGCTACTGTTTTCTAGTAGTCGAGTTTCTTTTTATACCATTGCTGTCCGATAAAATCCCATAATGTGGAATAGCTAACTTTATCCGGACATTGAGTTAAGCCTAAAAAGTTTAACTTTACCCCATGAAAAAAGAAAGAACGCATTATGACTCTCTCTTTAAAGAGAATGCGGTTAAATTGAGTTATGAGAGAAAGAATGTAAGTGGTTTGGCTCGTGAACTTGGTGTGAGTGCGGCTTTGATTTATCGTTGGCGCAAAGAATATGTACAATATGGCAAAGGCAGTTTTCCAACCAATGGCATCATCAAACAGATTCCTGAAGAAAAGGAACTCTCTGCGATGAGAAAACGCATACGTGATATTGAGATGGAGAATGAAATCTTAAAAAAAGCGCTAGGCATCATTTCCAAAAGCGATCGTTGATTTATGAATTTATCAAGCAGCATTGTAAAATCTGGAGGATCTAAGTGATGTGTAGAATTCTAAGAGTATCAAAAAGCGGATATTATTCCTGGCTGCAATATCCTGAAGGAAAGAGGTTGAAGGCTTCTATAAACCTCCAGCAGGAGATTCGGAGAGAGTATTTTTCAGCAAAAGTTCGATATGGAAGTGTTCGCATAACCAAAGAGCTCACCAAGCGAGAAATCAAAGTTTCAAGAACGACAGTTGCTATCCATATGAAAAAGATGGAATTGCGCAGTAAGCTATCAAAGAAGTTTAAAGTAACGACAGATTCCTGCCACAAAGATCCAATAGCTGAAAATTTGTTGAACAGAAAGTTTAAGGTGGATGCTCCTTCAGTAGCTTGGGTTTCCGATATAACCTATATTCCTGTTTTAGGTGGGGGCTTTACTTATTTGACCACAGTGCTGGATTTATTTGATACAAAAATCATCGAATGGAGTGCCAGCGATGGCATGGCAACACAGGAAACAGTGCTGGCGGCATTTAACATGGCGGTTAAAAACCGCTCACCAAAACCCGGAATGATTTTTCATTCGGATAGAGGAGTCCAATATGCAAGTGGGAAGATGGCAAATGTGTTGGCTTCTTACAAGATACGCCAAAGCATGAGCCGAAAAGGGAATTGCTGGGATAATGCCGTAGCGGAAAGCTTCTTTAAAACCTTAAAAGTTGAGATGATATATGGCAATAAATTGATTTCAAAACAACAAATGAGAACGGAACTATTTGAATTCATTGAGATTTGGTATAACCGAAAAAGGAGGCATTCGGCACTCAATAATCTCAATATTATAGAGTTCTGGGAGTTGATAAATAGTAAAAATGTTAATTTATTAAATGTAGCTTAACTTTATGTCCGATTTTGCTTGGCTAGTCCACCCAATTTTATATAATCTTATAAGTTCTATCAAACAAGAATAAAAAAAAGATTATAAAAAACGAACTTTTTAATACACGTAATGTTGTTTATAGAAAAACCGTGTATGCTTCGATCTATTATTATGACATACCTAATATTTTGTGCTTCAGTATCTTTAGTTGCACAAAATGGTCAATCAGCTTCTAATGAAGCGAATGAAGTGATCATCTATTTCCGCTTTTCAAAAGCTTTAATAGAGAAAGATTATCAAAGCAATAATGCAGAGTTACAACGGCTAGATTATATTATCAAAGAAATCAATCAAGGATTTATTGATAGTATACAGATTGTCTCATCAACCTCCCCCGATGGAAATGTTAGTTATAACGAACGGCTCGCTAAAAGACGCTCCACATCCATTATTAATTATTTAAAATGGAAATATCCGGAAATCGATTTTAGCAAACTATCCATCTCTGAGAAAAATTATCGTTGGGAAGATCTAAGATCTCAGTTGGAATCGGATAATTCTGTTTCCTACCGGAATGAGATTTTAGCCATACTAAATCGCACAAAGGATCCCGATAGAACGATGAGTTTACTCAAACAAGTTGATGAAGGCAGATGTTTCAACTACTTATCAAAAAAATATTTGAGATTTCTAAGAAACGCAACAAGCATTACCTTCTACAAGAAAAAACCAGATCGCCTCAATCAGGCTGCAATAGTAGAACCACCTTTCGATAAAAGTGATTTCCAAAAAGGCCTTTACCTACAATCTCCTATTACAGGTCGTAGAGAAGCAGAATGGGCTTATCCATTTGCCATCAAAACAAACCTATTATTTGATTTGGCTACCGCTCTAAACGTAGAGCTGGAAGTTCCAATCGCAAAACAATGGTCTGTGGCAGCTGAATGGATTTTCCCATGGTGGTACTTAAAAAAAGATAAATGGGCAATGCACATTATGTATGGGAATCTAGAGGCTCGCTACTACTTTAGAAATAATCTAGAATCAGATTACTATTATACTCTAAGACGTAAACAACGAAATTCAATGCAAGGATGGTTTATGGGAGTATATGCCGGTGGCGGAATTTACGATCTACTGTGGAAAGAAGAAGGCGCCAAAGGAAACGTTTATCTGTCTACCGGATTAACCGCAGGATATGTGTTGCCTCTTAATCGGAAAATGGCCTTAGAATTCAGTTTGGGAGTTGGTTATTTACAAACTGACTATGAGAGATTTGTACCCAAAGGGCATTGCCTCGTTTGGCAAAGTGACGAAACACTTAAATGGTTTGGACTTACCCGGGCAAAAATTTCACTCATTTGGAAGTTGGGCTTCAAGAAGAAATATAAAATCAGTTATTGAATTAATGGATAAAATCATCATATGCTAGTCCTAAAAAACATAAAAAGCCTTTCCATAGTGATTATTGTCACAATATGGTGTTTTTCCGTAGTAAGTTGCGAGCGTTTGCACCTTGCTTACAGGGATACAAACTATGCTGAACTAAGTTTAACCTTTGATTGGCAAAAATGTAATGGATTTGTTCCAACAGTGAGTACTGTGCTATTCTATAAAGACCAATCCACTACTCCTATCATAGAATATGTCATGGGAGATCATTCTAGTGTAAAATTAGAACCTGGCACATACTCTGTCATAGCATTCAACGGTAGAATAAATGAATTTAGCCGACTAACGATCAAAGATTTAAATTCATACCTCGAGATTAATGGAGTGGCCAATCAGACCGGGAACAACTCATATTTAGGGCTTCCCCTATTAATGAATCCGGATTCATTGGTCGTGGCTTCAATGGCACATTTAGAAATCACCGAAAAAATGATAGAAGAGGCTTTCTTGGCTTCAGATAGCAAAGATTGTTCCGAGGATCCCCCAGCCATTTACGAATTGATTATCCAACCACGCCCAACCAATGTATCTTGTCACCTCTACATGGAAGTCGATCGATTATATTTAGTTAGGCCAGATGGAATGTCTATCCAATTATCCGGCATTGCTAAGGGGGTGGTATTAAATAGCCGTATTAACCCGGTAGACAAAGGAGCAACAGCATTTGATTCCAAAAGAGTACTTAACAACACTAATGTAAATGGGTACATCTTCGGTAAAAGCTTTGTTTTTGGTCTCCCAGGAGAAGCCTTTTATTCTGAGACAACCGACGATCCATCTATTATTTACCAAAAGATATCAGACACTAAATCTTTACAAAACAGAATTTATATTCCGGAATCAGAGCTATCATTACCCCCAGGTAGTCTAATGCTCGATGTTGAACTGACACTAAGAGATGTAGAAAGAACAGTTGTAAAGCGTCAATTCGACGTATCCTCCTACACAACGATCAAGAGAGACCTTTTTGGGGAAATCATTATTGAAATAAACCTAACAACAAATCCAGACAACAAAATAATAATACCAGAGGTCACTCCTGAAGATGAACAGGGACTAACTCCAGACGTAGGAGATTGGGGGGATGAAGATATTATAGACATACCGCTTGTCTCTACAAGAAAAGCAATAAATATCAATTATTAATTTTAAATCAGTTACTTATGAACAAGAAGTTTATGACCCTAATCTTCGCAGCATTATTAGTAAGTTGTGCTGAGAAAGAAATTGTATCTGACATTTCACAAAGTCAGGACAATGAAATAAGTTTTGGTGATCCGTCTATCGGAATTAAAACCCGTGCAACAGAGATTGCATTACCAGGCTTAAAGAATATTGGATTCGACATCAGAGCTTATCGCACAGATGTTAATGGACAAGCCGGAACATCCTACTTTAATAGTATGATTTCGGATCAAGTCGTATGGAATAATACGAGTATGAAATGGGTAATTGGGACAGGATTAGTCAAATATTATTGGCCAACAAGTGACGAAAAAATCCAATTCTACGGCTGGGCAAACGCTGTAAGTAGTCAAGATCTATCCACCCAATTTGTAGCACCAACAACGACTTCTGCAGTCACAAGAAACCCCTCATTCAATTATTCATTACAGAATGTCGCCGCTCAAGACCAAACGGACTTATTGGTCGTAAATCAAACTGACCAAATCAAACCAACCATTGGAGGTGTTATTCAGTTGCCATTCTACCATGCATTGACACAGCTCAATTTTTCAGTTCGTTCTTCAGAAGATAATACTCAACTACGCGTTAAGAGCATTACCTTATCCGGAGTTCGCTATTCTGGAACATTCACCTATGCAAACAGCGATGATCTTAATAGTCACGGACATGGAGAATGGAATACGAGTACCAGTGGTACCCAAAGTTATTCAATCCCTTGTGTCTTAAATCATACGTTAATACCGGGTGATGCTACGGCTCCAGGAACTTATTACAGCACTTTTGCCGCGCCAAGTGCAACCCTAATGTTAATTCCTAATAACGCAAACAATGTCCAGTTAGACATCGTTTATGAAGGGTTCAACTCTTCGGGTGTTTCTATTACCGGTGAGCTTAATCGGCAAGTCATCATTGATGCTTCAGAATGGGATACGAATGAGAAAATAATGTACCGTATGTTATTGCCATTCGACCAAACAGAAATCGAAATCGAAGCTGATGTACAAGAATGGGAGAATGTAATCTGGAACTCTCTAGAACAGAATATGATCAATAATGATGTTACAGATGCAGCCTCTATAAATGCATTCTTGACCAACACAATGACTCGATATAATGCTTTAACAGAAATGACTGAAGGATATACTCGCATGATTGGGAAAGGGATTAAAGCTTCAGGAACAATAGCATTAGGCGATTTAAATCCAACTTTGAACTCAATAGGATATAAAGCTAAACCTGGTTCCAAGATTTCTTTAGACTTTTCGAATGTATTATGGACTTCCGGTGGTTCAATTACACTACAAACCCCAAATGACTGGAGCGTATCTATTAATGGAGGAGCTCCAAACACCAATCCCGGAACTTTGAATGCATTAAGCGCTAGTGGAAAAATAGAACTCACCCTACTCCCCCAAAGAACATTTACTTTAACAGCAGGTGGAGGTGCAGCCGATGTAACAGCCATGACAACACTCTTTGATTATTATAATGATCTGGCTGAAGCGTTACCTGTAGGTATTATCTATCCATTTGCAATTAAAGTGAAAGGGACATTGAGCCAGACTTATGCTTTAGGTGATCTATCTAATAAATTAATGAGTCTAAAATTAAAAGCCAATAGTCTTTTGACTCTTGATCTAAGTGGAACGATGCCTAGAACGAATGACATTACTATTACAAGAACCCCTGTAAAATATGATGTCTATTATGCCACAACTTATGCAGACCCACATGCTACATTCACAATTCCTAATTCTGTGGCTTCTGTATCGTTTAAAGCTTTACCTTGGTACGAATATACGTTAACAGGTGTTGCTTCAACTGATGCATCTAACATGCTCAAATATGCTGATGCCATGAACAATCTAATTGAAGTTGGCCCAACCAAACAAACCTTGATTGTGAAAGGTGCTGTAGGAACAGGCACGATAGCTTTTGGAGATTTAACTTTACTATTCCAGGCATTAAAATATACAACAGGAAGTTATGTAATGCTAGATGCTCGTCGAGTAACCAATATGTCGGCAACCAATAAGATCACTTGGGCAAATGCACCAACAGGCTTTACTCAATTCACTCCTACTGCAGGTACGTTTGAGTTAACAGCTCCAGGTACACTCTGCTTCCACAAATAGTTCATATTAATAATTAAAAAATCTATGAGAGAGGATTTTCTCTCTCATAGATTTCAACTTTAAAAAGAAATTGAATGTTTAAATTTATAAAACATACGGTCCTATTCATTTTATTGATATCATGCAATCAAAATGAATTTATTGAAGTTGAAAAGGAACAAGCACCTAGTAACAATATTGATTTCTCGATCTCTATTGATAAGACAAGGGGAGTCTCATTTGATAATACAAACTTCGATTCTTTTGGTCTTTTTGCAGACTTCACTACAGGTGATATTACAAATACCACTCAAAGTTCGTTTGATGGTTACAATTTATGGGTTAGACGTTTAATAATGCCTGGACAAGGTTCTAGTCGTTGGGTTTATGCTCCGACATTACAATGGCAAAAAAATAAAAAAACATCTTTCTTTGCCTATGCTCCATACGAAACCACTCCAACTTTGGCAGGAGCACAAAACAGTGTAGTTACACTCCCTGCTTATGGTTTCCCAACCCTAAGATTCACACAAAATGAGGAGGTCGCTTTGCAGAAGGATCTACTAGTAGGTGGCGTTCTTAATGCAGAACCCGAATATGCTAAAACGAAAGTAAGTATTTCAATGCAACACCTATTGGCTCAGCTCAACTTCTACTTCAGATTGAATCCACCGTATATCAGTTTTCTAAATACGCTTCCGTCTAACATTCAAAAAAGTTTCAATCTAATAACAGCTAAATCTTATTATCCAGGCAATGTAAGTAAACAAGCCATTTACAATTGGGAGGATAATACATTCACACCACAAAGCGTTTATTTCGACGCAAATGGTAGTACAGAAAGCCTTAAACAGGTCGTTCAACAAAATCCAAGTTTCATCGAGATGAATAAAACCAACGGTTCTATCTTTCAACAACTCAATACCGACTCGTCGGCGTTATATATGATTCCTCAAACTGTAGCACCAGGCGCCTTCAGGATAGATGTTGTTCTTAATGAAAAGACTCATTATGACATGGCAATAGGAGGAATTTACGATATCGAATTCCAACGTAACTTCACCATAACTTTTCCAACATTAAATTGGAATAGGGGTGAAAAGACAGGTTATCAGATCACCATTGACCCTGAGACCACTTTAAATCATATAGATTGGATTAAACATGTGATCATTGGTGGACAACATTACGTCGAAGTCGACTTAGCCGCCGGAGGATTTACTGACATTGCTTATTATCCCAATGGGGGGCCGGGAAGTGGACCACAAGGCGTTGTTGTTGGGAACGTCCCCTTATCGGCTCATTTCCTAATCGCACTAACCGATACCTATGGACGTTATAATACTGGTACAAACGGATTTAGAACTCCAACATTAAGAGAATATGAGTTAATGTTTGCCATTAATGGAATTATGAACTCACTAAATATCCCCGGCTTTGTACGCTTATCTCACGATAGTTCAAACACCACATTTATAGATCGGACTTATAATTCCATTAATAGTGATGAAGGACAAGGACATATTTATACGATTGACTTCTTCACCGGTATCAACACTACTATTCAAAGAAATGGAATCAATTGGCTCAGATTTATAAAAGATCTTCCTAACTAAATAAAAACCCAATAAATGGTCATCACTCTATTTGCTCACGAGGACAGTTTACTAAATAGAGTGTTTGAGTTGCACGAGTAAAAGCAGTATATAACCATCGAAAATAATCTGGGCTCAAGTAGTCTTGAGAGAGATAACCTTGATCAAGGAAGACATTCTTCCATTGCCCTCCTTGTGCCTTATGACAAGTTATAGCATAAGCATATTTTACTTGAAGAGCATTATAGTATGGATCGGCTTTCATTTTTTTGATCCGGTCGCGTTTATTTAAAACATCGCTATAATCCTCCAAAACATCATAGTACAATCGATCAGAGTCTGATTTAGCTAATGCAGGCGCATCAGCATGCAAGGTGTCTAACAAGACATTCGCTTCTAATTCTAAATCACAATCGGGCAAGTACAACGTCACATCAGCAAAACGAAAGCCATACATTTCTCGATTTCGGCGAACACGACGGACCACCGCAGTCTCGCCATTGGCGATGAAATCAATCTCTTTATATTGTTCGGACCAATAATAATTATTCTTAGCAATCATCAACAGATCTCCGGTATTTAATTCGTCTTCCCTCCATAAGATCTGAGCACGTATACCTTTATTATATAGATTAGCCCGTTTATTGGAACGGCAGATCACAATGGACTCTTCTATCTCATCTTTTTCATAGCAAGTCGTCAGTGCATCAATAAAATCTCCCCCAGAGAGTAGTTTGATATCAGCAAAACCCAATATCTTAAATTTTGGCCAGACATAACAATGGTTAGAAGTGATCTGCTGACGAATTTTTGTTGCATTCCATAAAACACCAGAAGATTGTTCTTGTCTCAGGACTTCCGTTAAATCCATATCACTAACTGTAAACCCATATCCCTTAAAACGTTCATTCGATAAAGCCGGGCTTTCCTCCTCGCCGACCGGAGGTAACTGAGCTGTATCTCCCATCAATAAAAGTCGGCACCCCATCCCCGAATAGACAAACTGTACTAAATCATCTAACAGCCTTCCCGTACCAAATGTGGCACCAGAAAGTCCGTCATTGCTAATCATGGAAGCCTCATCAACAATAAACAAGGTATGAGTTAAAAGATTATCATTAATTGAAAAAGCATCAGTATCATTGGAGAATTGCTGCTGACGATAAATCTTCTTATGAATGGTGTAAGCACTGTGTTTAGCATATCCCGCAAACACTTTGGCAGCACGTCCGGTTGGAGCCAACAAGACAACACCTTGTTTTAAGGCAGTCAACGCTTTAACCAAAGCACCAACTAAGGACGTTTTTCCGGTTCCAGCATACCCTCTCAATATAAAAACCGATTCTTTATCGCTTGAGATTAGAAAGTTCGTCAAGCGTTTTATGGCTATTTCTTGCTGAAAAGTTGGTTGAAAAGGAAAAAATTCTTTAATTTGCCTTTCTAAATAGTTATTTATCATTTTTGTATGAGAAAAAAGTTTGTAGAACACCTAAATTTAAATTTATTTGTTCTATTTTTGCGATGCGAATATAACAACTAAAAAACATAAATTATCATGAAAGCTGTATTTAATATTGTATTGGGACTCTGTGCAGTGGCATTGGTTTATATCTGCTACAACAGTATCATGGGGCCTATTAATTTTGAAAAAGACAAAAAAATCAGAGAAAAAGCCGTTATTGCACGTTTAATAGACATCCGCAAGGCTCAACAAGAATACCGTATGTTGCACCAAGGACAATATACAAGCAGTTTCGACACCTTGATCGCTTTCGTGAAAAATCAAAAACTTCCTTTCGTCATGAAAGTTGGTCGTTTGTCAGATAAGCAATTGGAAGATGGATTAACTGAAAAGAAAGCTATCGCTATTATCAGAAAAGCAAAAAAGACCGGCAACTTTGATGAAGTTAAAAAGATGGGTCTTGAAAACTTCCAACGTGATACTATGTGGGTAGCTGTTATGGATACATTATATCCAAAAGGATTCAATGCAGATTCTCTACAGTACATCCCATTCGGAAACGGATCTAAGTTTACAATGGCAACTAAAAACGATAAAGCAAAATCTGGTGCACCAGTATTCTTGTACGAAGTTAAAGCACCTTACGAAACTTACTTGAATGGACTTGATCAACAAGAGATCATCAATCTAAAAGATGTTCAAACTAAGTTAGGCAAGTATTGTGGTTTAATGATCGGTTCTATCGAGACTCCAAACAACGGTGCCGGTAACTGGGAATAATGATTGATTTTACAACATCTCAACAATATACGTTATCCATCCGGCTAAGTTCGGATGGATTTTCTTTTTCTATCTACAACCCTCTCCATGAAACTTCATTATCAATCATAGAGAGAGAAGTGGATCGTTCATTATCTATAACTGCTAACCTCAAGCAAGCTTTTCGCGAATGCGATTTTCTACAGCACCCCTATAAGAAGGTCAATGTTATGATAGCCAATAAGCGATTCACAATTGTACCGCTAGATTTTTTCGAAGACGAACAAGCTGAGATCCTATTCTATCACAATCATTCACACAAAGATTACGAAACCGTTCGATATAATATTCTCAAAGGCAGTAATACCGTCGTTCTTTTTGGAATAGACAAAAGCATTATTAGCTTTATTAACCAGTATTATCCGGATCCCATTTTCTGCTCACAAGCCAGCCCTCTTATTGAATACTTCTCTTCAAAAAGTAAACTAGGCAATAGTAAGAAAATGTACGCGTTGCTTCAAAATCAATCCATCTGTTTATATTGTTTTGAAAAAGGGCATCTTATATTAGCAAACTCATTTGATTGTTCTCATACAGAAGATCGTTTATATCATATCTTATATGCTTGGAAACAATTGAACTACGATCAAGAACGCGATGAACTTCACTTAACAGGAGAACTAGCCGATAAGACCATTCTAACAAAAGAATTACGCAAATACATCCTACAAGTATTTATAATGAATCCGGAATCCAATATTGATATACAAGCCCTTATTTTATGCGAGTAATTAGTGGAATTTATAAAAGAAGACGATTTGACGTGCCCAAAAGCTTTAAGGCGCGTCCAACAACCGATTTTGCAAAAGAAAATCTGTTTAATGTACTAAATAATTCTATCGATTTTGAAGATCTCACCGCACTCGATCTCTTTGCCGGGACAGGCAGCATTAGCATCGAATTAGTCTCTCGCGGTTGCAGTCGCGTCATAAGCATCGAAAAAGAACCGGCTCATTACGCTTTTATTTGCAAAATCATGCAAGAAGTACGTACAGAGCGTTGTTTCCCTATACGAGGAGACGTTTTCAAATACATCAAAAGCACCCATGAGTCATTCGACTTCATCTTTGCCGATCCTCCTTATGCTCTAAAAGAATTAAAAGAAATCCCCAATCTCATTTTTGAGAACAACCTACTTAAAGAAGATGGATTATTCGTTCTAGAACATGGGAAAGAGTATCAATTTGAAGAGCATCCTCATTTCATAGAACATCGTTCTTACGGAAGCGTTAACTTCTCTTTCTTTAGATAAAATTACAGCAGCGGAGCCAACAAACGTACAACAGACTCTGCTGCTTTTTGTTTCCATGAGCGCTTTTCCCAATTCTTAAGGAATACGGCCATACACTCTTTTTGATCTTCAAGAAAAATCTCCTTCATCCTCAAAGCTGTTTGCTCATCATAGATGAAAGCATTGATTTCAAAATTATGCTCAAAACTTCGGAAATCGAGGTTTGTCGACCCAACGGTCGATAAAGAATCATCAGAAACCATTAGCTTCGAATGCAAGAACCCTTTCTTATAAAAATAGACTTTTACACCAGCTCTCAAGATGTCCGATAAATAAGAGAAAGAACCTAGATGAGTGAGATGATTATCCGCCTTTAAGGGCAACATCAAGCGAACGTCTACTCCAGATAAAGCAGCAACTTGCATCGCAGCAAGAATCTGTTCAGTAGGTAAGAAGTAAGGCGTTTGAATATAGAAGTATTTCTGTGCACTACTTACAGCCTTTGCAAGACCTTGCATAATTTCCTTCCAAGGTCCTACAGGTTCACTCGTAACGACTTGAATCAAAGAGCCACCTACATTTTCTATTTTAGGGAAATAAGCGGATGAAGTCATCAAGGTACGATCAACAAAATACCAATCCAACAAAAATGCCGTTTGCAATCCGTGCACAGCTTTGCCTTCAATCAAGACATGAGTATCTCGCCAAACACCCCAAGAAACCCCTTTCACATAACGTTCGGCCAAGTTCATTCCACCAATAAAACCCACACGTCCATCAATCACCGCTATTTTACGATGGTTTCTATAATTTACCTTACTTGTAAATAAAGGGAAACGAACCTTTAAGAAGCTCCGAACTTCTATTCCCACATCACGCATTTCTTCATAAAAACTATTCGGGACATGCCAACACCCGACATCATCGTATATGACGCGTACTTCAACCCCTTCACGAGCCTTATCGATCAGAACGTCGCGAAGGAATCTTCCAATAGAGTCATTTTCAAAAATATAATATTCTAGATGAATGTGATGTTTCGCACGATAAAGCTCATGGACCAGTGCTTGTATCTTGGCATAACCATCAGCATATACCTCCACCCTATTACCCTCAAAAGGAAATGCTTGATTGGTCTGCTGAAAAAGTTGAATCAGTCGAGTATAAGCGTCAGGAAGTGAGAGTGAATTTTGCGACAAGTACTCCCCCATCGGTTTCTTAAGGAGGCGCCCATAGCTTTTCTTGTTAATGATCCGTTCACGCCTTTGACTTCGACCAAAGAAGACATAAAAAATTAAGCCAACAATTGGGAGAAAAGTTAGAACGAGCACCCAAGCAATAGTTTTTACAGGGTTACGGTTATCAAGCACGATTACAATAATTGTACCGAATATGATACCAAAATATAAGAGATCAAAAGCAACCGATGCAATCTGATTGAGCCAAAAATTCCAATCCAACATAGGCATAAATCATCTAAATATAAACATCTTACAGCAAATATAAACAAAAAAAAAGAAACCCAAAAGTTCAGAGTACTTATAAATACATTCTAAACTTTTGGGTTATACCCATTTAAATGAATTTACTAATAACGGAAAGAATGTCCATGGTCATAACCTCCTCCACGACGTCCACCGCGATCCATACGAGGAGCAGACTGCTTACCGCCCAAAGTATTAAAACGGTACACAAAATGAACCATGAAGTAACTACCCAAAGTATTGTATTCCGTATCACTGATCATCGATTCAGAGATAGAACGTGTTAAGTTAGTTTGTTGCTTCAAGATATCATAGATTTTAAAACGTAATGTCGCCACATTGTTTTTCAAAAAGTTCTTCGAGATCTGTGCGTTCCAAATCACCTCGTTTTTATTCAAATCGCCACTATAACCACTCTTAAAACGACAATTCACATCAGTCGACAAACTCACACTCCAGGGCAAGTTAACATTGGTATTCCCCCCCAAATAATAATCGAAGACTTCACGATTGCTACTAGCCTGTTTCGCATTACGAATCAAGCCATAGTTTACAGACCCATTCAGAGAAACATCAAACACTTCGCTTCGGTAAGCTCCGGTCAAACGCTGCGCCAAGGTCAGGTTGTGGGTTGTGCTAAGCACTTGATCGGACGTTTGATCCTTTAAACTCACGTAACTAACATCATCGCCATATGCAACATTTGAATTTGAAGAGATGGTAAACTTCTTATTCTTTAAGGGTGTATTAAAGCCAAAAAAACCTCGTATATTCCAATTACCATTCACATTCTCTTTATAATAGTTACGTCCACCAGTTTCAGAGTTATAAACCATCCGATTAACGACAGCATTCAATGTATTGTTATAAAACAAGTTCGCTGAGAAGCTGCGCATGGATTCAGGAATAAAACGATTATAAAACATCATAAACGAATTATTAAACGAAGGCTTCAAGTTAGGGTTACCAAAACGTTGCTTCATTGGATCCGAGATGTCGATAACCTCCTGTAAATCTTCTACATTAGGTGCACTACTTCGTCCACGATAGCGGAACATCAAAATATGCTGTTTGCTAAAGAGGTAGCGGAACATGACAGAAGGGGCCCAATTCAACACATTCTGTTCTGGTAGATTTTTCTTATAGTTTGGTCCAATAGTCGTTTTACTTAAAGAAGATTGCGGAGTGACTCCAACACCAACACTGTACATCATTTTGGTATAAATACCTCTTAAAGAAAGATCGACAGAGTGAGTGTTATAAAAATTCTCTACTCTAGAACTCAAGTCCTCTACATACCCACGTTCCATATACTGCGGGTAAGGATAAGTCTTTATGCTATCGTAAGTCAGCGCTTGAGAAAGCTGTTTACGATGGGCATATTCATATCTCAATTGCAAAAAATGCTTTTTAAAAACAGGTTCCGTATACGATGCGGATAAACTCCAATTACGGCTATCACTATTTCTATCAGTATAACGTGCAAGTTCTGCAATACTATCTAGTTTGAAAAATTTGGTTTCTGAGAAAGAATAAGTATCCGATTCGCTGTCACTATACCCAAATTTTGCCCCAATAGATACATTTCGTCCACTATTGTTCAATCTGCGAAAAGCCATTAGACGGCCATCAAACGACCAGTTATTACTTTTAAAAGAAGAAGATGCCGTTTTAGCATTAATCGGTTGATGTAAATAATCATCGGTCGTTGAAGACGATCCACTAGTAGAACTCGTTTTAGAATAGCTAGCACTCGGTCGAAAAATAATAGTTGTCAAGGTATCGGGACGCCACTCGAGACGAAAATCAGCTCTCAAATCATGTCGATTACGATTCGATTGGCTGTTACTTTGTTCAAAGGAAGAATTGGAGCCTAGCAATGTTTCAGTGTTCGTCCTACGATAAGCATCATTATCAGAGTGTCCATACTGTACACTCCCACCAATCTCAATTTTCTTTGTTTCTTTTGCAAAATTTACTCCTAAAGCTTGAGAAGAAGTTACTCCGGATCCACTATTATTTCCAAGTCCTTGACCTGCATCACCAAACTCCGAGAACCCTTTATTGTTTGTATTATTTGTAGAAGCAATAATAGACAAGTTTGAATTATCTTTAAAACGGTTAACCATCAACTGACCTTCGTAACGTTCTTGACTGCCATACCCCGTTATCAAGTTACCAAACCATCCTTGTTTCATCCCCTTCTTTACACTTAAGTCAAGTACCGCTTCCTCTTCTCCATCATCAATACCCGTAATACGTGCTTGGTCACTCTTCTTATCATACGCCTTCACCTTTTCAACCATATTGGCCGGTAAGTTCTTCATCGACAGTTTAGGATCATCAGAAAAGAACTCCTTACCATCGACCATGATTTTCTTAATTTCCTTACCATTCAGTGTAATCTTGCCGTTATCGTCGACTTTCACACCCGGGATCTTTTTAACCAAATCCTCTAACATCGATCCCTCAGGAACCGGATAAGCTGCAGCAGAATATTCGGTTGTATCCGCTTTTATAGTAACCGGAGGTGCTTCGGCCGTAACAACAGCTTCACTTAACATGACCGCATCCGGATCAATAGCAATGGTACCGACATTTTTATCAGGTGTATTTGCTATGAGCACAAACGGAATGGTTTTAGATTTAAAACCAATAGAAGATATTTTCAAAACATAACGGCCAGGCTTTACTTTAGGCAGTGAAAACCAACCTTGTTTATTGGTGGCCATACCTGTAACATAAGAGCTATCCGGTAATAACAACAGCTGTATGGTCGCTTGTTCGGCGCCAACCTTCGAATCACTCTCAATCACACGCCCTGCAACTGTTACGATCTTATTCTGAGCAAAACCATAAAGCACCGAACAAAAGCAAAGTGCCATCAAAACAATATTCTTTTTCATGAACCTTTTTCGTGTTTGTTATAATTATATTAGGTTTGACGAAAAACTTCACAAAAAGTTTAATGCCAAGATGACATTATCTTTTAAAAATAGCATCGACTGTTGCCTTTTTCATGCCATATTCCAAACAAAGTACATTAAAAATCAAGAAAGTCAGAAAAGAAGAAGTATCCACATTAATCACATCCCCCTGAAAAACGCGCCAAAGCATTCCTCCAAACACAAATAGGAACGTAAAGAAAATAGCATTACGAGTCGCTTTATTACGTATTTTCTCCGTCTCTTTATTCTCATTCTTAGAAAAAGCAAAAAGAATCATCAGTGCACCAATCATCATCAAGAGTTTAGTACATTCTTTGTAAAAGGACAGATTCGTATCATTCATGACCCCTTGCATCATTAAAACAAAAGGAATGAATAAGGCCACAATAAGAATGGTATATCCCAATGGACGACAAAAAACGGGAAATAATGGTTTCATAAGATTCATGTTTTTAGTTCTTACAAAAGTAATTAAAAAAAATATTTTCCATACATTTGTACCACAAAAAGCCCAATAATTATGAGTAAACAAGAAGTTATCCTTTGTCAGCACCTAGAAAACGATCTTATGGCTGCCATTGAAAAATGTCCGCACGACAAACTGTTCATTCTCACTGATGCCAATACTTATGCCTCTTGCCTGCCTTTATTAAAGGCATATGCTTGTATCAGTCAAGCCATAGAAATCTGTATTGAACCAGACGATACTCATAAGAACCTAAATGCGCTCTCTACCATCTGGATGAAGCTCAGTCAGGAAGGTGCCACCCGTCATTCTTTATTAATCAATCTAGGTGGAGGTATGGTCACAGATATTGGCGGATTTGCAGCTGCCACCTTCAAGCGAGGAATACGATTTATCAATATTCCAACGACTTTACTTGCCATGGTCGATGCCTCAGTCGGCGGAAAAACAGGCATCAATTTCAATGGATTAAAGAATGAGATTGGTTCATTTGCTCCGGCTGAAAGTGTACTTATCGATACTGCTTTCTTGGAAAGTCTAGATCGAACAAACCTTCTGTCTGGATACGCAGAAATGCTTAAACATGGGCTTATCAGAAACCAAGAACATTGGATAGAGTTACTCACTTTCAACACCGATCAAATCAATTACCAAGTGTTGCAAGATCTTGTCGGTAAATCGGTACAGATCAAAGAAGAAATTGTAGATCAGGATCCTTTCGAGCACGGTATTCGTAAAGCTCTCAACCTAGGACATACAGTTGGTCACGCTTTCGAGAGCTTTGCTCTATCCGAGGGGCACCCCGTTCTTCATGGCTATGCAGTGGCTTGGGGAATAATCTGCGAACTTTATCTTTCTCACTTGATCGTTGGTTTCCCTAAAGACAAAATGCGACAAACCATGCAATTTATTAAAGATAATTATGGCGTATTCGCTTTTAACTGCAAGAATTATGAACAACTTTATGCTTTCATGCAGCATGACAAAAAGAATACAGCTGGCGTCATTAATTTTACACTACTCTCTGATATTGGTGAAATAAAGATCAACCAAACCGCCGATAAAGAACTGATCTTCGAAATCTTTGATTTTTATCGGGAGTTTATGGGAGTATAAATCAAAAAGCCTAAAAAAAGATTTGCAATTTCAAAATAAAGGCGTAATTTTGCATCCGCAATTCGGGGTGTAGCTCAGCCCGGTTAGAGTACGCGTCTGGGGGGCGTGTGGTCGGAAGTTCGAATCTTCTCACCCCGACTAACCACAAAGCATTGATGATCTGATGATTATTAATGCTTTTTTATTTTAGAGTAGTGCGTAGAATTGTGCGGTTTAAATGCTGGTTTAAACAAAATGTTTAAACTGAGGTTTAAACCAACAATCAGTTATGAATACCTCAATTACGGTCACATGCTACAAGAGTAAAACTTTAGCAAATGGAGAGCATCCTTTAATGCTACGAATCACCCAAGACAGAAAAACAAAGTACAAGAGTTTAAATATATCCATACTTGCTAAACATTGGGATTTCAAAAAGAATCTTCCTAAACCTAATTGTCCTAACAAGGAACTCATAATGAAAATTATCCTTAAGACAAAGTTAGAATATCAACAAAAGATACTAGAGAAGAAATCAAATAAAGAAGAATTCACAGCTTCATCATTAATACATGAAGTCAAAGATGAAATCAAGGCAAGAACAGTAGAAGAGTTCTATTTATCATTAATCGAAGAACTGAAGCAGAAAGGTAATATTGGTAATTGTTACGCTTACCTTAACTCTTATAATACCTTAAAGAACTTCAATAAAGGAAAGAAGCTAAACTATACGTTCAGTTATATAGATGTTGATTTCTGTAAGAAGTTGGAAGATTGGATGCGAAGTAAAGGAAATAAGGACACTACCCTTAGTTATCAGTTCCGAACTCTACGGGCAGCATACAATCGCGCTATTGGTGCTAAAATTGTCAGCAGAGATAAGAATCCGTTCATTGAATACAAACTTAGTCGCTTCAACACTAAGACCATGAAGCGTGCATTGCCTAAAAGTGACATATTAAAGATCATCAATGCTGATTGTAGCGGCAATAATGAACTCCGCCAGCTCACACACGATTTATTCTCATTCTCCTATCTATGCGGTGGAATTTCATTTGTAGACATTGCCAACCTTACGCCTGCGAATATCGTAGATGGCAGGTTAATATATCAACGCCAAAAAACGCATGGTTGCATAAATCTACAATTGTCTGTAGAAGCGCAACACCTTATTGATAAATATGCAAGCTACACACAAGAAGCAAAATATTTATTCCCAATCCTTCACTCTGAAAGGCATATTTCTCCAATGCAAAAGAACAATCGAATACATAAGATTTGTCACCAAGTAAATCAAGAGTTAAAAGTCTTTGCAAAAGAATTAGGAATAAGAACGGAAGTAACCACCTATGTTGCCAGACATTCATTCGCCACAATTTTAAAAAAATCAGGTGTAAATATAGGCATTATATCACAAGCGCTAGGTCACCAAGATATTAAGACAACTCAAATATATCTAAGTAAGTTTGACAATGATCAGATAGATGAAGCTATGAAAAATCTACTCTAAACAAATAATCTCCTACTTGCTGCAATGTAGGTGGGGATTATTTTTTAATTTTGCTTTAAACTTATGATAATGGACAAACTAGTAGAAGATTACATTGACATAGACGAGCGGTTGGAGTACATGGAAGCCATAGCCGTTGAATATGTTCCAGACGTAGATATAGACCCTGAAACAGGAGAAAGATATATATGTGGCACTACCGCCTTACCCATATTTGTAAGAAGATACAATCAGAATAAACTATATGGTAACTTCACATACGAAAATTATATAGCCAATGAGGACATACAGAATACACTGAAAGGTTTAGGAGTTGATATAGATAAGTTCTGGTTCCTACTTCTGTTCATCTTTGATTATACTTGTGGAACGTGCTTGGACGGAATGAAAGCTACAGGCATTGGAATAGAACAGCTCACCAAATTCGCCAAAGCCATAGCTGACAACCATAAGGAGATTAACCAATTTGGAGTAAGTTTTAAGAAGCCTATCACAATCTCTGTAAAGGTTGAGGGCAAGCATCAGATAGTAATTGACAATGCCAATGCAATAGGTTACTTGGCTACTACCATTGCCAACAACCTAAAAGAGATAGAGGAACACCCTTGGATGCAGAGCCAACAAGTCAGCATAAGCACCCATGCAGAAGAAAAGGAATCCGTTCAGATATGGCTGTTCTATAAGATGTTCAATGGCTTCTTCAATCTATCTCCATATAATAAGCTGTTTAATGTCAGACAGAAGAAAGGAAGCACCATATCACTCAGTAAGACATTACTAATATCAAGACTTATCAACTTCACCAAGTTATCCAAACATAGTAAATTCTCAGATGATGAAGATGTTCTAAAAGGTTACATCAAGCAATATAAAGACAAAAGAATTGATACTGCGAACAGCATATATTTCTAATAAATATCTGATAATTAGCACAGTCCTGCTTCATACCATTAAGAGGGTACATGAAAGCAGGACTTTTTTTCTCTCTTTTAATCCTGCCATTATATCCCATCTTTGCATCGTCAAAACGATAGCGGACGAGCAACCAATTAAGAGGGGAAGTAAAACCACTCATTAATTTCTCTCTTTTAATCAGCCCAGAAGCAAGTAGTTTTGCAGCGTAATCAGATAACTAAGTGTACATAGGTTTGACGGTTGCACAGAACATTATTAATCACAATTTAAAAGAAATAATTATGACAACTTCAAATGTTAATTCAGTAGAGATGGTAAATAATAGTGTAGAATCAAACAACGCAACTATGGGTAACATAGAAGAACTGACCAAGGTCTTTGAGAAAGAAGAGAAAGAACTGAACCGCCTTGTAAAAGGCAACAGAAACGAAGCTGTAATAGCAGCACAACAGAAAGTCGTTGATGAAGCCAAAGCCCAAATGGAACAGGCAAAGGAGTTTGAAAGAATCTCTAAGGAGAAAGCTGTCAACAGTTCTTTCACATTCTCTGTAGTGGATGAAGAAACAGGTGCAAGAACGGAACAACAGAAGAAGATAGCATTTGTAAAGAACAACAGACCTGTAAACTCTAAGAAAGTGGATGGTTTTATAGCCTTGATAGCCGCCAATAAATATGACAAGGCTTTCCCCATTATCGTAATGGAAGCGTCCAAACTGATTGAAGCAGGTTATACTGTAACGGACATCAATGGAAAGGAACTGACTAAGGAAGAAGCCAAAGACTACTTCGTTACCCTTGATGGGCAACACAGAAGTACGGCATTCGCCAAACTGATTGCAACAGGGAAATATCAGAATATGATTCCCAATGTTCACATAAGGGATATTGAGAATTTTGGTGAATACTTGGTTGACATTAACAATGTAGGAAGCAGTTGGGATAAAAAGGACAGATTGGTTGTAGCTTCTTTGACTTCTAATGATGAGCTGTTCCAAAATGTAGCAAAATTACTAAACGAAGGGTTCAATCCAACCACAGCTATGTTGATTTACACAGGTAAAAGTCTATCTAACAAGCAGGTAAACAATGTGTTACAAGGAGAAGAATTTATACTTCCCAAAGATGCAAAGGTTGACATTGAAAGAGGAAACAAGTTCATCAACTTATGCAAAGCAGCTAAGATGGATGTTTCTTTCATCACTAAGCGTTACTTTATCAAAGGCTTCAACAGTCATGCCATATCTATAAGTGAAGAACAGGCATTTAAAGCTCTTGACAATCTAAAATACAAGAACTACAAAGAAGATAAGTGGAAAGGGGTTAAATCAGAGAATGATTTCATTAAGATATTGAAAGAAGCTCTGGAAGCATAAGACACCAACTATAAAGCCAATGTGACAGGTTGGCTTCTCTACTCTGAATTTTCAAGAAGTGGTGTTTCTCCACTATATAATATAGTAGATAATCCTAATATTTGGAATTGAGACCTATATAAAGTCCAATAATTAGGGTTGCAGTTAACTAATTTAAAATCACCAAAGATATATGATGATACCATTGGATATTAAAGAAGAGAATGGCTTTCTTATCATGGATGACTTCCCAGAGAATTGCATATTTAACAAGGTCAAAACTGGTTGCGGTGCTACCACCATAGCACTTACTAATAGCCAAAACTATATAATAGTCGTACCCACCACAGACTTAGTAATAAATAAATGCTATCCAAGTAAAGACAAGGATGGCAATGATTTAGTTTGGAAGAAATCTGAAATAGTTCCAGATGTTAGTCCTGTAAATTCCCAATTATTTGGCTTATATGGTAGATTCACCGTCTCCACCAAGACCAAGTTAAAGAAGTTCCTTAACAAAGAGGGAGTGAAGAAGATTATCTGCACTTACGATAAAGTGGAGAAGATAATGCCATTCATCAATCCAGATGAATATAAAATCCTTGTAGATGAATATCACGACCTGTTTAAACAGTATCTATTTAGATTTAAGGCTATAAACGGAGTTTTAGACCACTATAATAAGTTCAACTCTTATTGTTTCCTATCAGCAACTCCTATCCCAGAATTTGTAAAGCCCAATACATTTAAGGATATGACAGAATATGTGGCGAATTGGAAGTCAATAGATAAGATTACTATCTATCCATGTAAAAGTGAGAAGGCTTATGAGACCGCAGCTAAGATTATCAAGCAATATCAAGAGATAGGTTACTTTGTCTTAGATGCGATGAAGAGCGAAGAAGCTTACTTCTTTGTTAATAGTGTACGTGAGATGAAGAAGATTCTGGAGAAGACTAACCTAACAAATGATGATTGTAGGATTATCTGTGCAGATAATGAGAAGAACAGCACTAAATTAGAAGGCTTTAAAATCTCTAACTCTGCCTCTAAGCCAAAACGCTTTACATTTGTAACCTGTAAAGCATTTGAGGGAGTGGATTTCTATTCAGATACAGCATTATGCTTCATTGTCAGTAACGGATATAATGAGCACACCCTTATTAGTGTGGATATGGACATCCCACAGATTGCGGGGCGCATAAGAACTAAGTCCAATCCATTCAGGAATAAAATAGTTCATATTTTTAATCCTAAGAAAGTTAGTTACTATGTTCCGTTGGATATTAAGATACAGGATTTAGATAAAGAATTAGCTACTGCACGAAAGAGAGCACTTAAATATAATAGTGAACCAGTAGATGACATAAGAGCCCAGGAAAATACTGAACGTGAAAGGTTAGGTGCTGACACCTATATCATTAAGAAAGATGGTAAATATGAGGTTAACGATATGGCTGCCAAGTTAAAGCTTTATCTATACTGGACTACGCATATTATATATAGGTCAACAGATGCATTACAAGAGGCTTATGAAACATTGGGGTTATCAGCTGTTAAAGGTTATGAATGGAATATCGCAGACGAGAATATGATGAAGAATATTCTTAAATCCCCACAGTTTAGAGACTATCATAAACGATTCTGTGACCTAAAAGACAAAAGGACTGGATTGTCAGAAGATGAGAAACAGGAGTTAAAAACTATTTATGCACATTACCCCATACTGGTAGAGGGATATAATAAGCTTGGTGCTAAAGCATTAAAACGATTACGCACGATTAAAGCTATTAATGCTGCATTAGAAGAATTGAAAGAGAGATAAACTCACTACTAGACCTCATATAAACTCCCCCTCTCAACCTTAAAAGAAAAATGATATCTTTAGAAGGGGGTAAGGGGGGATACCTACATGAATAAAGTAGTACCTTACACATTCTTTTGAAATAATGTTCCTATGCCTTGTACAAGTGCTCACATCCATTACCCACTATTTAGATCAATTATACTAGTGCTCATACACACAATTTAGAGGATATTTAGGGAAAAACACAGAACAACCTAAAACATAAGAGAATAAACTTACTTATGGCTTAGGTTCGTTCTTGTTAAATCCATTCAATCAATAATCACTTAAATATTTAGCGTTATGAGAAATTTAGCAATTGCATCAAGTACAATCCAACGCAAAGAGCGTTTAAACATGGGAGAATATGCAGAAGAAGCTACAATCGTGGAAGAATTTACAATCCCTAAAAGAGCAAATCATTTCATAGAAGCAAACACACAAGAAGTCGCTTTCCAACATTTACAACAAGATTGCATCATTCCCAGTTTTGCATCAATGGAAGAAACGATCAGTCACCAATCCTTTATAAGCACAATAGTAGATGCAGCTAAGGATTACTTTCAAGGAGAACAGTTTGATGTTCCAGAGATCAGAATCTCACATCCTATTAATGGGAGAATCCCAAGTGCATTAGGGAAGAAAGCATCTGAATTAAAAGAAGAAGAAAAAACGCTGTTTTACCAAAGAATGTGTTTTTGCTTTGAAATTCCATCCATTATACATGATGAACATGGAAACAGACTTGCATTATCTATTGGTGGAGTAAGGGCATATAATGAGATCAACTTGTACAGCAAGAAATCTGTGGAGAAGTTTAAAATCTTTATTGGCTTTAGGAATCGTGTGTGCAGTAATCTTATGCTTACGACTGACGGCTTACAAGATAAAGTGGAAGTTTTAAGTACACAAGAATTATATGCAGCAGCCTTAAATCTATTCCATGCTTATAATCCATCTAAGGATTTACATTTGTTACACGCACTTGGAAATCTGAATATCACAGAATCTGAATTTTGCCAGATAATTGGTAGAATGAGGCTATATCAAGCACTTACTCCAAATCAGCAGAAAGAACTACCTCGTTTACTTTTGGGAGATAGTCAGATTAATGCGGCTTGTAGAGCATTTATTTCTGATGAGAACTTTAAAAGTAAGGGTGACAGCATTACAGGTTGGCAACTCTTAAATCTGCTTAATGGGGCTGTAAAGTCTAGCTATATAGATAACTTCTTGGAAAAGAACCTTAATTGTACAGAATTTGTACAGGGAATCCAGAGAGCCAAACAAGGAGATACAGAATACGCTTGGTTCTTGGGCTAAGTGGATTATTGATTGAGAGAGGAAAGGGCATCTATTTAGTTAGGTGTCCTTTCTTTGTTTTTACTAACTACAAAATAATATATTATGAATATAGATTATAAGGTTGGGGAAGTAGAGGTCTCCTATAAATTCACAACTAAAAATAGAATTAAAGTCCAGAGTTCTGCTGATGCTTACCATGTTTTACTTCCTACCTTTAAAGAGGGTACAATGGATTATAAGGAATATTTTAAAGTCTTATTCCTAAACCAAGCCAACCAAGTTCTTGGATATACTGTAATATCAGAAGGAGGAATAACTGAAACTTGTGTTGATGTAAGAGTTATCTTACAAGCTGCATTACTTACGAACTCTGTCTCTCTTATATTAGCGCATAACCATCCAAGTGGCAACTTTAAACCAAGTCAAGAGGATATAAAAATAACACGATTAGTAAAAGATGCTGCCACTCTTATGAGAATTGCAGTTTTGGATCATATCATTTTAACGAGTGAAGGATATTACAGCTTTATGGATGAGGGACAGTTATAGCTACCATAGAGCATAAAGTGTAAAAGAGCATTCAGTCTTAAAATTGGGTGCTCTGCTCTTTATAATATTCACTTCCTATAGAAATGAACGTTTCTCTAATAATCAATGAGTTAATTACTCCAACTCAAAATAAATATTCACTTTTATTCATTTACCCATAAAACAAAACATTATGTCACTAAAATATTCCAGTACAACAGCAGACTATCTTGTTTGGTCTGATGCAATGAATCTTATCAGAAAATTGATTAAAGATGAAAATTATAAAATATCTCTTCTTATAGCATTAGGGTGTTTTACAGGATTAAGAATATCTGATATTCTAGCTTTAAGATGGAAGCAAATATTAGATGTAGAAGAACTTACGATCATTGAGAAAAAGACAGGTAAACAAAGAACAATCCGCTTCAACCCTCAATTACAGCAGCATATCAAAGAGTGTTATGAACATATAAATCCTATTGGGATAAATGCACCTATCCTTATTAGTCAAAAGGGTACAGTCTTCACTGTTCAGCGAATAAACGTTATTCTTAAAGAAGTGAAAAAGAAGTACAGACTTAAAATTAAGAATTTCTCTTGCCATTCTCTTAGAAAGACTTTTGGCAGACAAGTTTATAATTTGAACGGTGACAATGCTGAATTTGCTTTAGTTAAACTGATGGAATTATTCAACCATAGTTCTGTTGCTATCACTAAACGATACTTAGGATTGAGGCAGGAAGAAATATTAGAAACCTATGATTGTTTGAGCTTCTAGTTTTATTATCAGGAAATATTAACATTATGAGTAAATTAGATTTACATTTTTTATTTGTACGTTTATTTATTTTATTGTAATTTTACAATATATTTTCCTTAAATGAAATTTAGTTTTCTCTAATAATATGGCAAAGTTATATCCCTCATTGGAAATCATAAAAAAGCGTAAACCAAAAGCAACTCTTGGCGAAAAAGCGTTATTGTCATTCCTTCTAAAAAATTACGATTTAGATTATGAAATCTTTTTTCAGCCTTTTCTAAATGGAGACTTACCTGACGTAATTGTCGTTCACAAAAATGGTGGCGTTATGATTTTTGAGGTTAAAGATTGGAGTTTATCAAATTATGATATAACTAGCGATGGCAAATGGATTGTTCATGCAAATAAATCAAGGGTTATGAATACCCCATTTGATCAAGTTCTAAAATATAAAAAGAATCTATATGATTTACATATAGATTCTTTACTAGAGTTGAAGCTGAAAGATTATAGATATTGGTATGTTGTAAAATGTGCCGTTTATTTTCATTGTCACACCACTGAAGATGCTAATAAATTTTGTAAAGGAACTAATCCTACTCCTAGATATACAAAATTTCTAGAAAAGAATCTCACAATCATTGGAAACGATTCTTTGAACAAAAAATATTTTGATAATATATTTGATAAAAATTGGATCAGTCGTAAGAGTAAATATTTTACGGATGATTTATATGCTAGTTTTGCTAGAATACTTAAACCATCATTTCATACTATAGAAGAAGGGTTAGAATATAAATTATCTAAGGAACAAGAGTTTTTGTCTATAAGTGAAGAAGGTTCAAGAAAACGAATAAAAGGTGTTGCAGGTTCTGGGAAATCATTAGTTTTAGCACAACGAGCTGTTAATGCACATAAAAGGACTCACGGAATTATTTTAATATTGACATACAATATTACTTTGAAGAATTACATCCATGATAAAATTAGTTCTGTTAGAAAAGATTTCTCTTGGGAATTTTTTCACATTTGTAATTATCATGATTTTATAAATTCTAATGCAAATAATGTTGGCATAGGTTTTAACTTTTATAAAAACGATGAAAAAAAGGAATCTTTTGTGGAAAATGAAGCGGAATTTTCACGATTGGCAGAAAAATATATTTATTCAAACTTACATTTATTTGATAATTATAGAGATTATCTACCAAAATATGATGTAATTCTTATCGATGAAACGCAAGATTATAAAGAGAACTGGATAAAAATTATAAGGGATAATTTTGCAACTAAAAATGCCGAAATTGTAGTTTTTGCAGATGAAAAGCAGAATATATATTCAAGGGAACTAGATGCTTATAAAATGCCTATAATTCCAATTCAAACAGGGCAATGGGATAAAAAACTAAATAAAAGCTATCGTCTAGCTAGTAAAATAGCTTTGTTGGCCTCTGATTTTCAACACAAATATTTCTCAGACAAATATTCTATCGAAAACCAAATAGAAACAAATGCTATGCTGTCAATATTTCATGAACCATATATCGAATACCACTATTATTCTACTGAAGAGAATGAACAAGAAGATAATAATTTAGCGGAATATATTTACAATCAGATATTAAAACATGAGTTTAATTCCAATGATGTTACCATATTATCATCACGCATTAGGATGTTGAGAAAGTTAGATTATACATTGAGACTAAAAAGTAAAGAGCGTACAAATATAATGTTTGAAACGCGTGAAGAATTCCTGCAATTATGCCCTAATGCTCAGACTGGATTAGAATGTAACTCACAAATTAAGAAGATCCGCAAAAACAGGAAAGCTAACTTTTGGATGAATAGAGGAACTATTAAATTAAGCACAATACATTCATATAAAGGATGGGAAAGCCCTGCGTTGTTTTTAGTAATTGAGAATAATTTGAAAACAAATAATAGACTGAACCAATCAAAACCGAATGAATTTTCAGATGAGCTAGTTTATACAGGTCTTACTCGTTGTCAGAATTATCTTTTCATTATAAATGTAGGTAATCCGTTATATCATGACTTCTTCTCAAACAGCATTTTCGTTGATAAAAAAATAGTACACACATAGTACTAATATATCATTTAAATATAATGTGTTGTGATATACCATTAATGGACCTCCTTGTACCTTTAGTCTCTAATAGATAATAATCCCTATAATTTGATTTTTACAAGAAATTGGCCTTTTTTATATATAACTAAGAAAATAGCGCTCATATACATCTATAGTCCATTCTTCAAAAGTTTGGTTTTTCTCCCTTATATAATATGACCAATTTTACCCATTCTAAGATTCTATATATTTCTAAAGTCTTAAAACTGGGGTTACAAGTAGCAATTCCTAAATCACCAACGATATGCTTACATAAAGTGCATAATCCCTGTTAGGTGTAAAAATGAAATATTTTACTTTTTATAGGGGAATAGCAGTTTTCATACCTACATGGATTTATTGAGTAAAAAGGCACGTACACCTTATTTTATACTATTAACCATTTCTGCAATCACAAAATTTACTATTCCTTCTCACACCTGCATTTATTTAATTGAACAATATTCTTGTCAGATTAAATGCTTTTTATACCTTTGTGCATCCTCCTTAGAGGAACACATATTGGAAACAAAGAGCGTTTAAGTTATTATCCTTGTTCAGAAAATCGCCAAATTAATGAACAATCCAAGGGTAGTAGACAAGAGCGCTCACGTCATTGCTATATATTTACCTCATTGAGGTGAACTATATACCTTATGGCGTGGGCTATTGTTTATTATTTGGATTGTGGGTGTTTGGCGATACCTCTGGACAAATAGTAGCAATAGTTCCCACGCTTCTTTTATTTTATAACCGCTTCCCAGAGGGAACAGGTAAGCATAATAAATTTATTATATGCACAACGGGCTTTATACTCATCAAACTTTTACCTTACATCATCACTGGCAGTGATAATCGTTTTTATCGCAGGCTATTTTTATATCATCACTTTAGGATGAATCAATTTGGATATATTCTAGTAAAAATCTTTATAGGTGGATCTTATATTCCTAATAATGAATAATTCAAAAAACCAAACTTAATATAACAATGAAAACAATTAGATTATTTACAGCCATATTATTGGTTGCATCAAGTACTGGATTTAGTTCTTGTACAATGTCTATAAGAAAGCAAATGGATTTAGGAGAAACTCAATTTATCAAAGAACTGTCTTACATGGATGAAAGAGAGGCATTGTCTAAAGGAATAGATTACTACAAAGCTCCAGAGATCAATTATAAAGAACATATTCGATCTTTAACAGGAAAAGAATTAATAAATGAATGCAATCAAATAATGGAAGAAGATAATCATAAGGATTACATTCGGTTTGGACGAACTTCATTTAAAATCACAAGAAAGGTCGGTGACATAAAAGCATATGCGTTAGAACACTCTGATGAGATTGTAGCCAACGAATTTAAGTTTAGCGGAATATTTACTCATTTTGGAACCAATAAATATGGTGAGGTGAAAGCCGTAGTAATTGTAGTTCCAGAATTAGAAAAATACATTGTTAAACCAATATATTAGAAATGAAGAATTATTATCAAGTCTTAGGGTTAAATCAATATGCTACCCAAGATGAAATCAAAAGTGCATATAAAAGGTACGTTGTAAAGTTTCATCCAGACAAACACAATGGAGATAGTTTCTTTAAAGAAAGATTTCAAGAAATACAAGAGGCTTATGAACATCTTATAAAAGGTGATAGCTGTTTTTATAATGATGCCCCCCAAATTATAAGTTTCAATCTTTCGTCAAATGAAGTTATCATTAAAAGTAAAGTTACAATTTCTTGGGAAACACGCTTTGCTTCTGATATCTGCATATCCATTAAAACGACTAACGGCATTGAAACTTATGATAAGCTCTTTCCAAAAGGCGAAATGGTAATAACTCCATATAGCCAAGATATGAATATTGGGTTAACTATTACTGCAAAAAACAATATATCAGAAGTTGTTTCCAACAGATTGCTTCGTTTGAAATATCCACCGAACCAATACAATGACTCGATAGAATATAAAGTTATAATGTGGGGAATTGCAATTATTGTAATAATAGGAATAATGAGTTCTATTTTTAATCATTAAATAATAATATTATGGAATTAAGAAGAAGAAAATATTCAGAAGTAAGCAAACAATTTATTTTCTCTATTATAGATGACAAATTAAGTGCTTTAAAATTATTTATAAAGAAAGCTCCTGGTTGGGCTATGGCTATTATTGCATTGATAATAGGAAAGAAATACTGGGATTATGGCTATATTTCTTTTGATTTGATACAAAATGAATTAATTGGTCTTGCATTTTTGGGGATAATCATCCTCATCTTTTTCGTTATAGATATGCTTATACCTCACCACGCATATATTGGGATACACCCAGAAGGAATTTGGCTACGAAACGAACAAGTTGGGGATATTGGATTTATAGAATGGGGATGGATTAAAGATATTAAAATATCTTACAAAGATCAAATCGCTTACATCGTAGTTTATGATATGGATAGCATAAAAAAAACTATCGCAAAAGCAATAGGTTTTAAAACGTTTGTTGTAGCAACTAATGGTGAAGAGAAGGCAATAAAAGTTCCATTCGCCTATTTTACACAAGACATATTAGATTGCATTGTAGATAATCAATTTGCTAATTTTGAAGTAATAGAATAAATATGATGAAGTTACTCTTACCATTTACATTACTTGTTTTTATTATGCTATCCTGCCAACCCAAAGAGCAGAAAGACAAACAGGTTTCTACCATAGACAGCACTTTACAAGTTAAAGCTACCTCTATTTTAAAAAGCAAGCTATCTGAGATCAGTGCTCAATCTGGGCAAGTTATTATTATGGAAGTTCAAACAGGGCAAATCAAGGCTCTGGTTGGACTTACCAGAAAAGATAGTGCAAACTACCAATCTTCTGATAAATTCTCTGATCAAAGCCCTACAAGTCTGATGCACCCCATATCATTATTAGCAGCATTGGAAACTAAAAAGATAAATCTATCTAGTAAAATCAATGTTGGTAATGGAATATATTCTGTTCATGGGAAAGAATTGAAAGACCATAATTGGCAAGAAGGTGGATATGGTGAAATTACATTAGAACAAGGACTAGCTTGTAATTCAAACATTGCGACTTACAAAGCAATGGAAAAAACATTTGGCAATAATCCACAATCTTATTTTGATTTACTGGCTAAAATGAGTTACGCCAAACCAGATAGCATTATAGGAATAAACAATCTGAAATCTGCATACTTCGTTACTCCTAAGGATAATGATTGGAATAATGGGGCATTTGCATGGTTTAGCATTGGATATAATCAGCTCATAACACCTATCCAAACTCTTACCTTTTATAATGCCATAGCTAATAATGGAAAAATGTTACAACCTTTACTCTTTAAAGATAGTACTGTAATAATCAACTCACAAATAGCAATAAAATCAAACATAGACAGTTTGAAACGGGCTTTAGATTACAATATAACTGAGGGATTAGGTAAACCTGCATACTCTAATAAAGTGAAAATTGCAGGGATGCAGGGAACTATTCAACTTGAGAATGGGGGTTATATTGTAGAGTTCTGTGGTTACTTCCCTGCTGACAATCCGCAATACACTATAATAGTTTCTATAAACAAGATAGGACTGCCTGCAAGTGGTGGATTAATGGCAGGTGATGTGTTTAGGCAACTTGTAGATACATTAAATACTTAGAAAAATATCAATCATTAAAACTTAGAAAAATGAAAACGTTTAGAATTTTAGCAGCCCTAATGATGGCTGTAGTGTGTGTTAGCTTTTCGTCTTGTAGCAAAGACGATGATGAAACAAAATCTGTAGAATTATCCTTAGCCAATCTTAAAGGTACATGGGATATGGTTAAATGCTATGGTTGGGAATACAACAGTGATAACACTAAAGAGAATTGGGAAGAGGACGTAAAAGGAGAATATATCTTCTTTGAAGATGTAGATGGTAATGGTGGTTATTATGATGGACATGTAACCAGATATTTCTCTAGTCTAATTGACGGAAACAAGTTAGTCTTTAAAAGCTCTGATTGGTTAAGTGGTAAATCTGTCACCATAACTAAACTTACAAGTACAGAATTACACATTACTGCTACAGATGAAGATTCAGAAGAAAATTATGAGATGAAGAAAAGATAATCTGCTCATAAGCAATAAAAGAACAGCATTTAAGGAAACTTAGATGACACTATCCTTTTTATAGAATTACTATATATGGATAGAACATAAAGAACTCATTTCAAATGCTAACCAACGTTTAAGACTGTTTAAACCATTATTTAAACCAAAGCAAACTACCATAGAATAACATACTGATAATCAACAATTATCATGCTGTAAGATTCAAAGTCTGGGGGGCGTGTGGTCGGAAGTTCGAATCTTCTCACCCCGACTAACCACAAAGCATTAATGATCTGATGATTATTAATGCTTTTTTATTTTAAGAGCTCTTCCGCTAAAGAAGTTGGTCAACGCTATAATTACACGGAAAGTCAATCACAACGTCAACCAAAAGTCTATAATAATATTAATTGCCATACTCTATTACACTTACCAAATCCTAACACCAGATAAATCCTCCTTAACGATTAATAAAGATCTTAAAAGACAAACATGCCATAAAAAATCATTAATATCTATTAATTAGGCATCTTAGACTTTGATACAAATCAAATTATTTTTCTATCAAAAAACAATCTATTTCACATTTAAACTCTATTTTTGCCTCCCATAAAGATGTATTTGTATGGAACAAACCAGGAGCAACCACGAACTAATTCTATTTAATAAACTGTTTTCGGACTATCAAAAACGGTTCATTTGGTTTGCTTCTACCTATGTCGACGACCATATGGTGGCCGAAGACATTGTCATGGAAGCCATGATGTACTGTTGGGAGAACAGAGAGCGGTTGGACTTTGAAGGCGGCTTACCCTCCTACATTTTTAGAGCCATCAAGAATAAATGCCTCAACCATATTCGAGACTGTCAATATCATCAGACTGCATCAAAAGAACTTCAAGAACATTTAGAATGGAAACGCTCATTGCAAATTGCAACGTTAGAAACTTGTAACCCGGAAGAGTTGTTAACCAAGGAGATGCATGAAATTGTAAATAAGGCCTTAGATAAACTACCCGCAACAACCAGACAAATATTTATCATGCGCCGCTTTGAAGAAAAATCATATCGCGAAATTGCAGCCGAGCTCAATATTTCGGTCAAAGGAGTCGAATACCATCTTTCAAAAGCAACCACACTATTAAAGAAATCATTGAAAGATTTCCTACCTGCCCTGCTCTTCTTATTGCATCCTTAGTTAATTAGCATTTATTAACTAGGGATTTAAACTTCGCTCGTGCTATTTTAAATAGATGCATCTAAAAGATGACAGATGTATAAACGACAAATAGCCCAATGAACAAAGAATTACTATATCGTTTCTTTAATAAGGAAACCACCTACGAAGAAGAAAAACAGATTCGTCGGTGGCTTGAAGAGTCTGATGAAAATCGTCAAGAACTTTTCAGAGAGCGAAAGATGTTTGATGCCTTATTACTACACGCCAACACATCTACAATCAAAACGCAGAAGAACAATCGTAGGTTACTTCGTAAGATTGCGATAGGTATAGCCTCTACAGCTGCAGTCATATTGCTCACCATCACCGCAACAGTAAGGCATATGGAGCAAACCTTAAATGAAATGCCGGATAATGTCATTGTCGTTCCTCAAGGACAACGCGTTAACTTGACACTAAGCGATGGCACTAAAGTTTGCCTCAATGCCAAAACCCGAATGAACTATCCCCAAAGCTTTAAGTCGGCCGATAAACGAGTGGTTTCCATTGATGGTGAAGCCTATTTTGAAGTCAGCAAAGATAAAAAGCATCCGTTTATCGTGAAGACCCAACGTGGAAATATTGAAGTTTTAGGAACCAAGTTTTACGTCTCCGCATACGGTCAGACCGACAAGTTCGAAACCTCATTGGTTGAGGGACGAGTCAAAGTCTCCACTCCATCAGCACAATTAGTCTTATCACCTAACGATAGAGCAATCTGGAAGAACGGTCATCTGATACGTAGCAAGATACACGACATTGATCTCTATCGCTGGCGTGACGGGTTATACTGTTTCAAGGACGAATCTTTCGACAACGTTCTAAAACAATTTGAAGTCTACTACGATGTCAAGTTTGTCTATCAGAATCCACGTCTGAATAATCCAAAGATGAATGGAAAGTTCAGGCTCGTCGACGGTATAGATTATGCATTAAAGATCTTGCAAAAAGAGGTGCATTTCACTTATAAACGAGATGAAGAGTCGAATATTATCTATATCAAATAACCATGTTAAACCCATAAATTAAGAAAAACATGCCAAAGACACCTTAAGCCCCCCAAAAAAATCGGCAAGTACTGCCATACCTGCCGATCGTGAGATTTACTTTCTCACCCGAGAGTGAAAAAAGTTTTTAATAAATCTAATCGTAAAAGTATGAAAAAAAAATCATATGGAGGAGATAAACAATCTAATCCTCCATCCGTTAACCTATTTTATAGAACCATGCGTATAACTACATTTCTACTAATGTTCTGTTCATTTTGCATGTTTGCAGGCAATATTAATTCACAGAATGCCAAAGTGACAATTAAAAAGAGTAATGTAACCTTACTCGATGTACTCAATGAGATAGAACATCAAACCAATTACCTATTTATCTATTCTAACGATGTTAATGTCAACCGTCCGGTTTCGATTAACGTCAACCACAAAGCCGTTTCAGAAGTCCTCAACCATTTGTTCGACCAACAAAATGTGAGCTATCAATTAGAAGGCAGCCACATCGTCTTGAGCAAGCACGAAACCTCACAAGCCAATTCCATCTCTTCGGTGCAACAACAACGCACCATCACAGGAACGATTACCGACAAGAGTGGAGAACCGGTTATCGGAGGTTCCGTTAAGATCAAAGGGAGTGTCGTAGGAACCATTACCGATATTGATGGAAATTTCACCTTATCCGTTCCAGAAAAAGCGGTACTTGAAATTTCTTATATCGGATATAAGCCTAAAACCGTTACTTTAGGAAGCGATCGCGTTTATAATATCCAATTAGAAGAAGACACAAAAGTTCTCGATGAAGTGGTGGTCGTAGGATATGGCGTACAGAAGAAAGTCAACCTATCGGGTGCCGTAGCCACAGTAAGCAATAAAGAACTTCAGAATCGTCCTATTCAGAATTTATCCAGCGGACTTCAAGGTTTGATGCCAGGAGTTACGATCACTGGGACTAACGGAGCTCCGGGTATGGATAGCGGTTCAATCCGTGTACGTGGTACAGGAACATTAAATACCGCAAGTCCATACATCTTGATCGATGGTGTGGAGTCGGGAACCTTAAATTCTGTAGACCCGAACGATATTGAAAGCATCTCTGTCTTGAAAGATGCTGCATCAGCAGCAATTTACGGATCAAAAGCTTCGAACGGAGTCATTCTAGTCACCACCAAGCGGGGAAAAACCGGAAAAACTCAAGTCTCTTACAGTGGATACGTAAGCTTCCAGAATGCCACTGAAGTCATCGATCGCCTAAACTCAGCCGATTACGCATCGCTTTATAACCAAGCTTTGTTGTCAGAGGGAAAAGCGGCCCGTTTCACAGACGAAGAGATACAAAAGTTTAAAGACGGTAACGATCCACTATATCCTAACACCGATTGGTACGACCTGGCCTACAAAACAGGAATCCAACACCGACATAATGTCAATGTTAACGGCGGTGCGGAAAATATGAAATACATGGCCTCTATCGGGTATCTGAATCAGACCGGTATCTTACCTAACGCTGCACGTGAACAGTTCAATGCTCGTACTAACCTAGACATGAAAATCAACCGACGTTTGTCTGCTCGCATGAATTTGGCCTTCATCAAGAATAAATACGATGATCCGAGTTCGGCGTATGCCGGAGGAGGTTCCGATCAAATTCTTCGTCAGCTTAACTTGATTGCTCCATGGATTGTGGCAAGACATGACGACGGTACTTGGGGAACAATCTCCGATGGTAGCCCCATCGCTTGGTTAGATTCAGGCATGAAGGTGACTCGCGACAACTATAATTTCACGGGTACAGCTGCCATTGATTATGACATTACCTCGGAACTAAAGCTCACCTTGTCGGGTGCCTATATAAACAACCTACAAAACTATAGCTACTTCCAAAAGTTCATCCAATACAACGCTAACAAGAAATCCGATCCGAACTCTTTGGACGAGCGTTTCTATATGTGGAACAGAACCAATTACGACGCCTTATTGAACTACGATAAGAGTTTTGGAAATCATAATCTAAAAGGACTACTTGGTTGGCATACAGAAAAATACAACTATAAATACCAAAAGTCGTACCGCAAGAACTTCCCAAATAACGAGTTGACCGACATGAACGCCGGTGATCCTTCAACCCAACTCAACGAAGGTAACACCCGCGAACTAGCCATGATCTCTTGGTTTGCCCGTGTGAACTATGATTATGCCGGAAAATACATTTTAGAAGCCAATGTTCGTGCCGATGCTTCTTCACGCTTTACAGAAGGACATCGTTGGGGTTATTTCCCCTCATTCTCCGGTGCATGGCGCATTAGCGAAGAAGCCTTTATGGAAGGTACTAAAGATTGGTTGAACAACTTAAAAATACGAGCTTCATGGGGACAGTTAGGTAATCAAGATGCTTTAGATGACTACTATCCGGCTCTGAACACCTATAACCTCGATTCAAAATATGTTTTCGACGGCTCATTAAACTCGGGTTATTATCAGAAGAAATATCGCCTGTCGACTATTTCTTGGGAAAAAGCCTCAACTTGGGGAATCGGAGTCGACTTTGGCTTCTTCAACAACAAATTATCGGGAACGATCGACCTATACAGCAGAAAGGCCACGGGTATCATCATGGATGTAGATGTACCTAATGAGTTTGCACTCGAAGCCTATAAAGACAATGTGGGTTCTATGAGAAACAGAGGTCTTGAAGTGAACGTCGCTTACAATGATAAGATCGGCGAATTCACGTTCGGTGCAGCCCTTAATTTTGCATACAACCAAAACCAAATCTTAAACTTAGGGGCTGTCACTCACATGGACGTAAGCAACGGATACAAACAACGCAATGTGGTAGGTCAGGCCATCAACTCTTACTTCATCTATAAGGCCGATGGGTTCTTTAATTCACAAGAAGAGGCTGATGCCT
Source organism: Bacteroides sp. QWL-09 (assembly GCF_058683585.1). NCBI lineage: Bacteria > Pseudomonadati > Bacteroidota > Bacteroidia > Bacteroidales > Bacteroidaceae > Bacteroides > Bacteroides sp. QWL-09. The sequence goes on from NZ_CM178748.1 coordinate 2,199,617, forward strand.
TCACAACCAAGTATGGTAATCCTTTTGGAGGTGGCAAGTTTAAAGCGGGTGACATCAAATATGTCGACACCAACCACGACGGCAAACTGACAGCCGAGGACCGCATCATCTGCAACAGTCCCGAACCGGCTTATACCTTCGGATTAAATTTAAATGCCGCTTGGAAAGGACTCGACCTATCGATGATGTTCAACGGAGCAGCTAAAGTTGCACGTCTATTCGATTCCCGCGAAGTCTACGGAGCCTTCTCCGGCGATGCCGGTCACCCGGCGACTATCTGGAAGAACGCTTGGAGCGAGACCAATCACAATGCCGACATGCCACGACTATTTACCAACACAAACTCTCCAAGTAGCTCAGCCAACTCGCAATCGACGTTCTGGTTACAAGACACGAGCTATTTGCGTTTGAAGAACTTGCAATTAGGATATACTTTCCCTAAAACCGTGTTAAACGCATTGGGAGTATCTAATTTACGCATTTATTATTCCGTGGAAAATCTGTTGACGATCGATAATATGAAAATCAACATTGACCCGGAAGCAACTAGTCAACGTTTGTCTTCTTATCCGTTGCTTCGTACACATGCATTCGGTTTAAACGTCTCTTTTTAATAACTAATGAATGAAAAACAATTATGATACGATTTAATAAATATATTCTCATCGGTACCATCGGATTATTTACGGCATCGTGCTCAGACTTTCTGAATACCACTCCTTACGATGCTTTATCGCCAAGCACCACTTGGAAAACAGAAGAAGATGCTCAAAAATTTGCAGTCGGCTGCTATGACGGTTGGGAAGATGGTGGTAACATCCTCTACATGGATTGTACGTCCGATTTTGCCTATAACAACTTCCCATGGGAAGGCTACAAGAACTTAGGTAATGGCACTTTCACCGCTTCAAGTGGGGATCATAACGCTTACGACTTTACAACGATTCGCCGTTGCAACACATTTCTTGAGAAAATAAACGACATCCCTTTTGTAGACGAAGTGGCCAAAAAAGATCTAATTGCTCAAATACGCGTCATTAGAGCCTATCAATATTTCACCATGAACTGGTGGTATGGTGGGGTGCCCATCATCAACAACTATATGTCGGCAGAAGAAGCTAAAGTACCTCGCAACACCGAAGCTGAGGTCCGCACCTTTATCGAAAAAGAGCTCGACGAATGTACACCCGACTTAAATAAGGAACCGAGTGTCCGTGGACGTTTAGGACGTGGTGCAGCATTGGCGTTCCGTATGCGTGAAGCGCTTTACTACGGTGATTACACCACAGCCAAAGCCAAAGCACAAGCCATCACGGCTCTAGGCTTATACGAATTAGAACCGAATTATGCTAATCTGTTTCGACTCACCGGAAGAAGCTCTAAAGAAATCATCGCTGCGGTTCAATACATGCCGGTCAATAGAGTTTTGGGAGTTATCGGTCAAATGTACAATAATGGTGACGGAGGTTGGTCGTCTATCGTACCCACCCAGAACCTCGTCGATACTTACGAAATGAGCAACGGACTTACAAAGGACGAAACCGGTTCGACTTACGATCCGACCCACCCTTTTTCCAACCGAGATCCACGTATGGCGATGAGTATCTACTATCCGGGATGTAACTTTACAAAAGATGATGGTAGTGTCGTTATTTTCAATACGCTCGATAAGAACTTCCCAGATGGGAAAGCCAACCCAAACTATGCTTTAGCTGCCGATAATGCTTCTAAAACAGGGCTAACTTGGGCGAAGTACCTAGATCCGATCACACAATACAATGCCACAGGCATCTGGGACACCGAAGCTTGTCCGATCGTGTTCCGTTATGCCGAAGTTTTGCTGACTTTTGCTGAAGCCGAGAATGAACTTAATGGTCCTTCGACGAGCGTTTACACCGCCATCAACGACGTACGGTTACGTTCAGGAATGCCTAAAGTTGACGAGACCAAGTATAATACTAAGGAAAAGCTTCGCGAACTGATCCGTCGTGAGCGAGGAGTAGAATTTGCCGGCGAAGGGCTTCGTCGTGCCGATCTTGTACGCTGGAAAGGTGACGATGGTAAAATGGTGGCAGAAAAAGTGCTTAACGGTGTGTTGGAACGTGCCGTAGGTACGGTTAGCACCGATGCAACCATTGATCCTGAACTTCGGGCAACCATCAACCCTAATGCAGATGCTAAAGATAAAAAGGTAGAGGATCGGACATTCAAGGCGCATAACAGATATTGGCCAATACCTCAATCGGCTAAAGACAGTAATCCGAAATTAACTCAGAACGAAGGCTATTAATCGAATGGTTAGGGTTTCAGGCCACGGCCTGGAGCTGAATATGAAGAAGATGCAGGGTAAGTGATATCCTGCATCTTTTTTTTATATCAAATGGAGATGTCGCGCCCTTTTGCCGTAAGCCTCGACCGATAACCTCACACATTTACAATCTCGCGCCTAAAAGACAAGACAGGACCTATTTAAGCGTCAAATCCAAGTTAAGTGACGGCATAGAAAGATCCACCAATGAGAAAATAATCTACAAAAGGTTCCCGATTAATTTTCTTACGGTCGAAAAGAAAGTTTCCTATTTCGAAAATCAAGTGGCGATATGGGAAACTCTGAGTGCCACCTATTGAGAAAAAATTGTCTTGCTGTGGCACTGAAAATGCTTCCTAAATTAATTCCTTTAGTTATGTAAGTTAACGATTTGGGGTGATTGCTTTTTGTCTTACTTACAATGTCGGTTAACTCTGTTTAAACTACTTTTAGACTAAATAGGCTGCTTTCTTTTTCTGACCAAGGTGGCAGATCAAGTCTCTGCCACCCATCTGCAACGGGATCTGCAACCCTATTAAGAATCAGACCATCAAATACTTACATTCAATCAGGTGGCAGATGGCAGATCAAATTCAAAAAACAACTTCTGTGTGGAGTGAAATAGGAATGCATCCAAGCAAATAAGCTCAAAGAATCACGTTGAACAGATAGCCCAATAAGATAATAAAGAGCGTAATCACCCCAAAGAAAACACCAATCAGACGCCAAGTCATCACCTTCTTCAGAAGCGTTGCTTCGGGAAGAGACAAACCAACGACTGCCATCATGAAGGCAATAGCAGTACCAATGGGCACCCCTTTAGCCACAAAAACTTCGATGACCGGCACAATACCCGCAGCATTGGCATACATCGGAACGGCCAAAACAACGGCAAGTGGCACGGATAAAAGATTATTCGAAGAAAGGTATTGTTCGAAAAAGCCTTCCGGAACGTAACCGTGCATGAAAGCTCCAATACCTATACCAATAAGGATATAAAGCAATACCCCCCGAACAATGCCCCAAGCATCCCGAACAATGATGGGTAAACGTTCGCGAAACGGGGTACTTTCGGCTTCCCAAGAGGCCGACTCCCGATCGGCTTGAGCTTGAATTTGTCGCACCCAATCGCTCAGATAACGTTCGAGTTTCAGCTTGCCCAGCAGATAACCGCCGACCATCCCCAGGACAAGACCGCTCGCCACATAAATCACGGTGATACGCAGACCAAAGGTTGCGGCAAACATGGCCACTGCCACTTCGTTAACCAAAGGGGAAGTGATGAGATAAGCAAAGGTAACCCCCAAAGGAATTCCGCCCTTGACAAATCCGATGAAGAGCGGAATGGAAGAGCAAGAACAAAAGGGAGTGATTGCCCCAAACAATGCGGCTAAAAAATATTGAGCCCCATAGAGTTGGTGAGTTGCCAGATAATGGCGTAAACGATCTATCGGAAAATAAGCATTTACGATGCCCATCAACGTACTGATCAAGAATAATAGTATCAAGATCTTGATAGAATCATAAAAGAAAAAGTTTAAAGCGGCTCCAAGATGGCTTTGAGCATCTAATCCAAAAACGGAGAAAACAAGCCAATCGGCCAATTGCTGTATCATGTTCCTGTTCTTTTAACGTAAAGTGAAGGTCGTAAGACCCATAAGGTGACTGAAGTGATTAACCTAAGTTAGACTTCAGTTCTGTCTCATAAAATGAATAGAAAATCGTCTTGATGTCGTCTCTGATGCGACGGAACTCCGAAAGGATATAGTCCGGCGTACCGACAGCTTCAGAGGGATCTTCAAAACCGAGGTGAAGACGATGGGTGACTTTTCCGATAAAAGCCGGACAACTCTCATTCGCTCCGCCACAAACGGTAATCACATAATCCCAAGAGTCATTCAGGTAGTGATCGACCGACATCGGATGATGATCGGAAAGATCAATGCCCACCTCTTTCATCATCAAGGCTGCAGTAGGGTTCACTTGTTTGGCAGGTTTCGTTCCCGCAGAACAAACGGTAAGACGTTCGTCGAACGATTGTAAAAAACCATGAGCCATCTGACTACGGCAGCTGTTGCCGGTGCATAAAATTAATATTTTCATGAAATAACGGTCATTTAATAAGTTTATAGTCATTTAATTACTTGATTCATTGATTAGTTGATGTTTAGTTAACGTTTAGTCGATTGATTAATAATTAACTAATCAATGAATCATGGAATGAGAATTAATTTAAAATAAATAGACTGCGCCATAGTAGACTCCAACGGCAATAAACAGAAGGGCAACCACTCTGTTGAACCATTTTTGAAAGATTTGCAGACGATTATAGAATCGCCCCAGACGACCGACGCTGAAAGCGAGCACCCAAGCCACCAGAAGAACGGGCAAGCCTGTAGCTAAAGCAAAGACCATCGGATAACCATAGCCTCCACTTTCGACAGCCGACATCGGGATGAGCATGCCAAAATAGAATACGCCACTTGTGGGACAGAAGGCTAAGGCGAACAAGATGCCAAGTAGAAGACTCCCCCAACTTCCCCGCAGTTTCTCGGTACGTGTGGAAGCCGAAAAGCCGAACGAACGAAGCGGCAACTTATGTCCAAACAGCATAAACAGTCCAACAACGATCAAGATGGGAGAGATGAGACGTTCCCCCCATTGACTAATGGTTTTTTGAATCAAGAAGAAGTTGGATCCTTGGCGTAATAAAGAGATCAGGATCACGCCTAGCAGGGAGTAAGCGATCACACGCCCCAAGGCATAAAGCACCCCATTGAAGAAGATACGCCGACGGCTCTCGATATCTTTGCTGATATAACCGATAGCCGTGATGTTGGTCGCCAATGGACAGGGGCTGATTGCTGTCAACAGTCCCAAGATAAAAGCAGTCAGCACCGGAAGCGTGGTTTGCTCCATCACGGTTTGAAGATAATCATTCATCGTCTTAACGTAAAAGGGTCGTAAGTTTCTCTTTTATTCCTTTCTTAAAGGTAGCAGGGTTACTTTTGGCGTGTTTAAAGGCAAAAGCAGTCATGTCGTTTCGAGTCTCTTTCTGACCTTTCCACAAGTTGAGATATAACGACGACCACGACACCTGATAAGTATCCGCAAGGGCTTCCCCTTCACTGGTGCTGATATCGATCGTTTTAAACTTAATCCGGCCACTTTTCACCTCTTTGGCAAAATCGGCAGCCAACACCTCTTGAGTCAGCTTCTCAATACTGCGACAAGTCACGCACCGTTGTTTGCCATGGAAGTAAAGCACCTCAACCACTTTTTGCGATGCTTTAGTCTGACTCTGAACAGTGATAAACGGGATCAGCAATAGCCAACCCAGTAAAAGAAGAGTTCCTCTTTTCATCGTCTCTCGATTAACGGGTCAGTAACTCTTTAACGGCAATCTCAGAGATCTTTCCTTTGGCAACTACTTTACCATCGACTACCAATGCCGGAAGAGTCATCACATTGTAAGTCATGATTTTCATCAGATCTTCTTCTTTAACCACGGTCGCTTCAAGATTCGATTCTTTAACGACTTTCTCTACTGTTGCAAACAACGCTTTACAACCGGCACAACCGGTTCCTAATACTTTTATTTCCATATCATTATTTTATTTAAGTTATTATTCGATTTAAATCTTTTGGTCTATGCAACCCTTTTGATTTATGCTAATCTTTGTTCTGTTCAAGGTGATCAATCGCCACCTATTCCTCCAATCGTTATTCGCCAAACTACGAACAATCAACCTTTAAAAAAAGTCTCTGCTAGCAGCAAGACTGTTTTTTCTCCGCACACTGCTGAAAGAGTCTGCCAAACAACCGTTGTGCCAATTCCCAGTTAGCACGGTTAATACAGTATTTCACTTTAGGGGTTTCAATCTCACCTTGAATCAATCCGGCTTCTTTCAACTCTTTAAGGTGTTGTGAGACGGTTGCTTTGGCAATGGGAAGTTCTTCGTGAATATCACCAAAATAGCAAGTGGTTTGCTCTGCCAAGAAATGCAAAATAGCAATTCGGGCCGGATGGCCTAATGCTTTGGCAAAGCGAGCAATCTGTTCCTGCTCAAGCGTGTATTCCTTTTTTATATCCGACATGTCTATTTTATTTGTTCGCAAATCTACGAACAACAATTTATTTCACCAAACGATTGAGCAAAAAAATGAAATTTCGGCTTTGAACAGACAAAAAGACGTTTTGTCGAATAATTTATCTATTTTTGCTACATATTACTTTGAATAGATCACCAAAACGTCTCTTATGCGCTATACATTTCTATCTCCGTTATCGATCAAAACAGCCATTAATTTACCGGCATCAAAAAGCATCAGTAATCGTGCTTTGATCATTAATGCACTCGCTCAAGGAAAGATTGCTCCACAAAACTTATCCGATTGCGACGATACGCGAGTGATGATCAAAGCCTTAAAAGACGGAAATGAAGTGATTGACATTATGGCAGCAGGGACGGCTATGCGATTTCTAACGGCTTACTTGAGTGTCACTCCCGGACAGCGAACCATTACCGGTACAAGCAGAATGCAACAACGCCCGATTCGTATCTTGGTCGACGCCCTTCGGGAACTTGGGGCAGAGATCACTTATGTCGCTCAAGAAGGATTTCCTCCATTAAGCATCAAAGGAGAATCGTTGAAGGGAAACTCCATCACTTTAAAAGGGGATGTGAGCTCGCAATACATTTCAGCCTTATTGATGATTGGACCGAATCTGACTAACGGACTAACTCTGCATTTAAGTGGTGAGATCATCTCACGCCCCTACATCAACCTGACATTACAACTCATGACTGATTTCGGGGCACAAGTACAATGGACTTCGGAACAGTCGATCACTGTCGCCCCTACCCCTTATCGGAGTTGTCCTTTTATCGTAGAGAGTGATTGGAGTGCAGCTTCTTATTGGTATCAAATCGCCGCTCTTAGTCCTGAGGCGGACATTGAGTTAACGGGATTGTTTGCCAAAAGTTATCAGGGGGATAGCCGTGGCGCTGAGATCTTTGCTCGTTTGGGTGTGCAGACCGAATATACGTCGAACGGCGTACGATTAGTAAAGACAGCTGACACAGTCGACCGTCTGGAGGAGGATCTGATTGATATTCCCGACTTAGCACAGACCTTTGTGGTGACTTGTGCGTTGCTGAATATTCCGTTTCGGTTTACGGGATTACAAAGTCTGAAAATCAAAGAAACCGATCGCATCACGGCACTCATCAACGAGCTTCATAAACTAGGATACGTCATTAAAGAAGAGGATGGACGCCTCTTATCTTGGGAAGGGGAGCGTTGCAAACCCGAAGCCTCTCCTTGTATTGCCACGTATGAAGATCATCGCATGGCTATGGCTTTTGCACCGGCTGCTCTCCGTTTTCCGGATCTACAGATCGCCGAGCCGCAAGTCGTCTCTAAATCGTATCCGAACTATTGGAACGACTTACGTTCGGCAGGCTTCACGGTCATTGAGAAGGCTTAGACTTAATAGTTCTTCTCGTTAGCCAAGTTCCAAACATTCAGAAAAGAAGCTTTCGTAATATCCACCACCTTGGCCCAATTCAACCGATCGGCATGATCGGATGGCTGATGGTAGTCGGGATGTCCTCCCGTATGATACCAAATGATCGGAATACCAACTTTGGCAAATGGACCATTATCGCTCCCTCCCACCGGGTTATCCCATGGACGGTAGTTCGGATCCAAATCGAGATGATACGTTTTGATGTCTTCTTTGAGCCACTGTTCAAAAGCCGGATGGGCTTGTGTATAGAAGTACATCACGGTACGAGGGTTCTTCGGATCACTATCGCGACCAATCATATCGAAATTTAGATACCCCTTCACCTCTTTTATAAACGAAGACGACTGAACAAAATATTGTGAACCCAATAGTCCTTTTTCCTCTCCATCCCAAAAGGCAAAAATCACCGTACGTTCGGGCTGGCGGCCACTCTTTACAAAGGCTTTTGCAATCTGAAGAACTGCGGAAACACCGGACGCATTATCATCGGCGCCATTATAAATCTGGTCGCCAGTAAGCATCGGATCAATGCCTAGGTGATCGAAATGAGCACCGACAATGACATATTCATCGGTCTGGCGGCCACGAATAACACCCAACACATTGGTCAGATCAATTTTCTGATGAACCTCTTTCTCTAGTCGAGCAATGGAATCGGGGTGGACTTGCCAACGACCACGCTTCTGCCGTTCTTGATGATAAGCAGAAAAAGGCTGAAAATAGGTGGTATGCAGAGGTGAGATACCCATCAACTGAAGTTGTGAGGCTAGATAACGAGCCGCGATACGAGAGCCGTTGCAACCGGCTTCACGACCTTGCAAAGCATCACTTGCCAAGAAGTCGATATGAGCCTCAGCCGTCGAACGGTCGATACTCATTAATCCTTTTTGCACAGGAGCTTGCGCCGAGCAAAACAAAGAAAAGCAACTGAGTGCCCATACGATTAAAGATTTGTTTTTCATGTGAATAGTGTTTATATCGTTCGGCAAAGATAGAGAAAATTCGGAAAACTAAAAGCACAACGGCCCGATCCGTCTCCCCTTTTTGATCAGATTCGAACACGAAACCGATCGAAAAAACAGAAAAGTTTATAAGTATTGAAACTCCAAAATGACCAATTAATACAAATTAATGAGTAACTTTGCGAAAAATCAGTTTCTAATTTGTTATGTGGATATTAGTTGGTAGTCTTTTGATATTGGCTGTTATAGCATTAATTGCCGGATACGTTCGTAACAAAGGACTTCAGAAAAAGATTGAGCGTGGAGAGTTAGATCGCATGCCCGAAATTGAAGAAGTGGACTCCGAATGTTGTGGACAACATGAAACCTGCGAGCACGACAGTCTACTTGCAGCCGTGAGTCAGAAAATTGAATATTATGACGATGAAGATCTCGACCGGTTTATTGGAAAAGATGGCGAAACGTATACCGAACAAGAAACGGAACAGTTTCGAGACGTTCTTTACACCATGGCCGAGATTGATGTCGCAGGATGGATTCGTAGTCTCCAACTCCGTGGAATTGAACTTCCTGACGGGTTAAAAGACGAAGTTTATCTCATCGTCGGTGAAAGACGAATTACACATTGATGATCATAAAACCCATTCATACGTGGATCTACTACAATATACGTTTTTCCAACATGCCCTGATCGGAGGTTTGCTAGCAAGCATTGCTTGTGGCATTATCGGAACTTATATCGTAACCAGACGTTTGGTCTTCATCAGTGGCGGAATCACTCATGCCTCATTCGGCGGCGTCGGACTGGGACTGTATACCGGTTTATCTCCCATTTTATCGGCCGCTCTTTTCTCCATACTTTCAGCTTTTGGAGTAGAATGGTTAAGCAAACGACACGACATGCGTGAAGATTCGGCTATTGCCGTGTTCTGGACGTTTGGAATGGCTATTGGTATTATGTTCAGCTTCTTATCGCCAGGCTTTGCGACGGACTTATCATCTTATCTTTTTGGAAACATACTGACCATTACACGTTCCGACCTATGGCTACTAGGGGGGCTGAATGTGTTATTGATTCTGTTTTTCAGCCTTTACCTTCACCCAATCATAAGCATTGCATTCGACCGCGACTTTGCACGTTCGCAAGGCATTCCGGTGACACGAATTGAATATTTGCTCATGGCCTTTATTGCGCTAACCATCGTGGGGTGTTTGCGCATCGTGGGTATCGTACTGGCTATCTCGCTATTGACCATTCCTCAAATGACCGCCAACTTGTTTACTTATAATTTTAAGCGCATGATTTGGCTCTCTATCGGAATCAGCCTTTTAGGTTGCCTGGGAGGACTGATCTTTTCTTATTATTGGCAAGTGCCATCGGGAGCATCGATCATCTTTTTCTCCATTATGATCTATGCGATTTGCAAAATAGTGAAACTACTTTTAAAGAAATAAATGACTAAAAATTATATGGAAATCAAAGTTCAATCAATCGATCAGCTTCGTGAAGCTGCCCATGAGTTTATCAAAGCAATGGGCGACAATACCGTATTTGCCCTTTATGGTAAAATGGGAGCCGGAAAAACCACTTTTGTAAAAGCGTTATGCGAAGAGTTGGGGGTTACTGACGTGATTACCTCACCAACTTTTGCGATTATCAATGAATATCGCTCCGACAAATCCGGAGAGCTGATCTACCATTTCGACTTCTATCGCATCAAAAAGCTGAGTGAAGTCTACGACATGGGATATGAAGACTATTTTTACAGTGGCGCTTTATGTTTTATCGAATGGCCGGAACTAGTGGAAGAACTTCTACCGGGTGATGCGGTAAAAGTAACCATCGAGGAGCGTGAAGACGGCAGTAGAGTGATCACATTATGAGAGGACAATATATCGTACAAAGCTTATTCGCACTAGCAGGGATCACCGCTCTGCTAGCTGCACTACTCAATTGGAATTGGTTCTTCTCTACTCGCAATGCAAAGTCAATCATTGCAAACGTAGGACGTAAAAAGGCTCGACTCTTCTATGGCATTCTCGGTATCATCATTCTTGGCATGGCTCTGTTCTTCTTTATCGCCACCCGCCAAGCCATAGCCATGGAACACCTCAACTAAGACTAGCCTGATCTTAGATCAACTGACGCGCTTTAATCTCCAGATATTTGTTGACAACATTCACCGAAAGGTCATTAGGAGACGTTAATAGGGCGTGAATACCGTTTTGTCTTAATGTGGAAACCATCAGACGTTTCTCATAAACAAACTTTTCGGCAATGACACGCCGATAATACCCCTCGGTATCGATAGCCCGTCGCTCGGCATACGCATTCAGTTCATCGTCTTCAAAGAAAACAACAAGCAACCGATGGCGACGAGAAAGTTGTTGAAAGTAAGAGAGTTGTCGATTAAGGGCATTCATGTCAGCGAAATTAGTAAACAAGACCAATAATCCCCTTTTATTAAGCTGCTTACCTAGATGAATGCAAAGTCGTGAAAAGTCGGTCTCTCCAAAAGTCGTCTGTTGTTTATAAAGCGTTTCAAGTAAGGTTTGCAGATGCCCACTCTCCTTGGAGGCCGGTAAAAACGTCTCAAAATGCTCGTTGAAAGTCACCAGTCCGGCTTTATCTTCCTTTCGCATGGCCACATACGACAACATCAAAGACGCATTAATGGCATAATCCAATAAAGTCATTCCCCCAAAAGCCTGTTGCATCACACGTCCTTTGTCGATCACACAATAGATAGGCTGTGAACGTTCGTCTTGATAAACATTCACCATCAGCTCATGCCGACGGGCACTGGCCTTCCAATTGATACGGCGGTAATCGTCTCCTTTCACATAATCCTTGATCTGTTCAAATTCAGTTTGATGCCCAACCCGCCGAATCTTCTTTATACCAAATTCCGTCAAGTTTTGAGTCGCAGCCAACAATTCGTATTGGTGAAGCATCAAGAATGAAGGATAGACTTTAACCTCTTGAGGCGTTCCACACGTATAACGGCGAGCCACTAAACCAATGAGACTAGTTGCCAAAATTCGGACCTGTCCAAAACCGTAAACCCCACGTTCCTTAGGAGTCAGATGATACACCACTTGCTTCCCTTCCCCGCGATGGAGCTTCAAGCGGAAACAGACATCTCGCCGTTGAAACACAAACGGGATTTCATCAATGATTTCGAGAAAAGAGGTTAGCGGGTAGCTATTATCGACGCGAATGTTAACACGATTTTCGTCTCCATTCGAGAAACGATCGGAGCAACTTCTATAAGCCGTAATGCCTCGCCGATGATAGAGTAATAGACTATCTACTCCAACAGATAAGCATAGCAGTCCCAGAACAATTTGAGCAACTGTCACCCCAGTAGGCCAGAAGTATCCGATGACGAACCAGACAACGGCCACTATAAATAGATAATAAAACCGACGGGTTAAATACAAGGTGCAATACTATTTTATAATGAATACTCTTATTTAGAAAAACGGATTACTGAGGAACCTCCACCTTGTCAATCAACCGTTGAGTAACCTTAATCGGAGAATAACCTTCCATCTCAGCCTCAGCAGTTAGGATCAGTCGGTGTTGAAGGACATAAGGTGCTACAAACTTAATATCCTCAGGAGTAACAAAATCGCGTCCTTGCAATAAAGCATAAGCTTTTGAAGCTTGAAGCATAGATACCGAAGCTCGAGGAGAAGCCCCAAGATAAACCGCTTTGCTGGTTCGCGTTTGTTGTACGATGAGCGCCATGTAATGTAACAGCGTACGATCAACAAACACTTGATCCATCAACCGACGAAGCGTAAGTAACTCCTCAAGGGTCATAACCGGCTTTATGTCCTCTAGCTTTAAGAAAGATGATTTAGTGTGGTGTCGCTCTAAGATGTTGACTTCTTCTTCAAGCGAAGGATAATCGATCGTCACCTTCATCAAGAAACGGTCAAGCTGTGCTTCAGGAAGCTTATACGTCCCTTCTTGTTCGATCGGATTCTGAGTTGCCAGAATGGTATACAACTCTCCCATCGGATAAGTGGTTCCATCAACCGTCACTTGCCGTTCTTCCATAACTTCAAACAAGGCCGACTGAGTTTTAGCCGGTGCACGATTAATCTCATCCACAAGAATTAGATTTCCAAACACCGGACCACGATGAAACTCAAACGTATTGGTCTGCATATTAAAAACCATGGTTCCTAGTACATCACTCGGCATCAAGTCGGGAGTAAATTGAATGCGACTATAATCGGCTTCGATCAAACGGGACAATAATCTGGCCAATAGGGTTTTTGCGACTCCGGGCACTCCTTCAAGTAAAACATGCCCATTAGCAAAAATACCAGTCAAAATTAGATCGACCGTTTGTTCCTGTCCAACGATGACAGAAGAGATATGTTTCTTTAGCTCCTCTATTTGAGTAGAGAAAGCCGACAAATCAATGCGCTGCTGAATTTGCTCTTCCATAATTATGAGTTTATATCTGTTTGATTATATCTGTTTGATAATTTCATTCATTTGATCTATAAAATGCTTCATTTGAGTCGAATGAACCGACCGGGCACCGTAAATAACCGGGCGAACTTGACGAAAGAACGAACGAATCTGCTCTTCTCCGATCCCAGTCTTTTGAGAAATCGTTTTTATATTCTGTAAATCCTGATCGGCATTATCGATATCCACCCTTATCGTCCGTCTAAGTTCCTCAGCGAGATACGTGTATTTCTTTTTCACGAGATCGGCATGATCTTGCTTACGAAAATAAAGCGAACCAATCAGTTCTACAAATTCCACACTGCGATTTACCGGAGGAGAAATCACAGGAATAATGCGTTGTTTACGTTTGGCTGTAAAAAACATAAATAAGATGATCCCCAACATCGTCAGATAAAGAGCTGTGCGAAGTGGTGGCTTTGATAATAAGAAGCTGAATGGAGATTGCCCTTCTGCCAACTGAGGATTATAAGTTTCAAGACGAGACACGGGCAAGTCTTTTAATTCCGAAAGAATGCGGGAAATGTAATAACGTCCCTCACGATCAAGTATGCCATAATTAGTAAATAGAAGTGGAGTGGAAACAAAAATCAAGCGCCCCTCACCATATTGCCGAACAAACGCCATAGCCGGATGGTAGTTTCGGTACACCGATGAGGTTTTTAAGGTATCAGAAGGATTAAAGAATTGAACATCTTCGGTCAAATCCTTAGTTGCCAAGACACGTGACGGAATAGAATCAAATCCTTTAAAGAACGAACCGCATAAATAGCCATTGAATCTATACCTCTGTTTTGAATACCCCCTAGAATAGTCACTCCAAGTTATGCTATCACGCGTGACATGAGAAGCAAACGTCTGTTTAAAAGCTTGAATATTCGAACGGGTACTCCAACATTTAAAAGCCAAAGTATCCTCAATATTTTTCCCAAAAGAACTGCCAACAAGGACCACCGTATGACCACGGTCGGCGATTTTCAATACGCTCTCAACATCCAAATCTGATAAAAGCAGTTGATCGGCAACCACTAAGAATGCACGCTTCAAGAGCGAATCCGTTTTCGAGAGTGAATCACTTCTCAATAGAGAATCACGTTCCCAGAGCTGATAGAAGGTTTGATCAGACAAAAAATAGCCCTTATGAAGGGTTGTCGACAAGAGACTATCGAACACAGCACACCCAAACGGTTGATGGTCGGTATGATGATAGGTGGGACTCCAAACAAATTTCTTAGGCATTTGCCATTCTATAGCAAAGACAAGTAGCATAAATAGAAATATGCCGATAAAAAAACGCCGACTATTTTTCATCACCCTCTCCTTTCATCACTTTTTGCTGGCTCTTTTTAGCCCAATCAACATCCTCTGAAACAACATCATAATTACCATATCGTACACGTAGGAAAAGTTGAGTCAGTTGCTTAAATAGTGGCATATTGACTTCGTAAACATATTGAGAAGGCGTTTTGTAAAGTTGCCATTCTAAACGATGCTCATCATTTAATTCTTTTAAAGTTTGTAAATAGATCAAGCGTACACATTCTTTATAGTCAGAGCATGCGAAAGCTTCGGTAATCCGTAATTCAAAGTCGACGCCATAGATCGTATCTTCTTCAACCTTATAAGCTAACGTTCCTTTACGAGAATGGGAAAAGAGCTCGGGACGTCTTTTATAAATAAACCAAGTCAGTAAACCGACAATAACAAGAATAACTAGAGACCAGAAAAGCCAAGAATATTCTTGCACAAACGGGTGATTTAATAATTTATCTAACCAGCTCATCACCCATTTGACAATCCATTCCAAAAAGTTGATATCAGGATTCAACAAGTCACGTTCATAGTTATATGCCGGATTGCTTTGAAATGCAGCAATCCGCACAGTATCACAGGCTAATGTATCAACAGGGGATGTTATTCCCATTTATCAAAGATTTTCAAAATTGTCAATGTCTTCTTCAACTTTCACAGAATCGACCACTTCAGAAGCATGCCCATATTGATAGACAACACCTATAGGGCAAAAGATCATTGAAAGATAAGTTCCAAACACTTGAATCACCGCAAAAACATATAACATAAATGCATACCATGGAGAAACGGTTGCAACATTAGCCGCATCACTCATCATAAAGAAATATTTCACCAAGAAAGCAATATACCAAGGAGCAGTAAACACACCTTGCAAAACATTGGCGATAATACCCATAACCAAAGCAATCAAAAAGATTCCCCCCCACGTCGGAAATCCCAATCGGTAGGCTTTAAAGACCGCATCTCCTAAACTAATTTTCTCTAAAACATAAATGGGGGTTAACAGCAACAAGGGAACAAGGCAAGCGATGAAACAAGGCAACGTCAAAATCATCGTATAAGCCGAAATAGCTGCGAAAAGGGCCACCACAAATAAGACAACAGATAAAACGATAAAGGCGGCCAATCCTGCTAAAAAGACACGCTTAGCATTGTACAACAATAAAGGCTTCAACTCCTTAAGAGTGATATTCAGAAGGCGATCCTCTCTCTCATTATAGCTCTTCACCAATGCAAGAACCAAAGCGGACAAGCCTATATTTCCAATGATGAATAATAAAATATACAAACTATAATGCAAAAGGAAAGTAACCCCAAGCGATCCCAACCCAGCTATTGCATCAGAATTTTCAAGTGCTCCCAAATTGGTCATTCCTCCTATTAAGCCGTTTAAACTTAGACCTTGTATAAGAGACAATGGCAAGAGAAGATATGTACTAAATTTGAATAAAGGCTTCCAATTTTCTTTAATAAAATCGAAAGAAGCATTCAGTTTATTTCCAAACGAACGTCTTTCATACAACGTAATTCTAGGTTTTTGCGGTTCCATGAGTTCTTTTATTGGGTAAATAAATATAGTAAAAAAAGATAAATCCTAACGACAACAGAATCATCATCAATCTCAATATGTCCGACCAATCAGTATGGCGAGTGAAGAAACCTTCGATGAAACCCGCCAAAATGAAAATGGGAACAGTCCCTATTAAGATTTTTAGTCCACGTTTCGCCCCCCGTTTAAAAGATTCTAAACGAGAGTAAGTTCCTGGAAAAAGCCAACTGTTGCCAAGAACGATTCCTGCAGAGCCAGCCACAATAATAGCCCAAATCTCCAAGGTACCATGCAACCAAATGGCCAACATAGATTCTCCTAAAAAGCCTTGTTGATAGAAAAAAGTTTGAAAAGCTCCAATCATAATCCCATTCTTCAACAACATATATCCTGTACCAAAGACGGTCAGCAAGCCCATTACAAAGCAATTAAAAGAGACAATGACATTATTGAATGTTATTCCTAAAAACATAGGTAACTCCGAAGAGGAACCGTAAATTGCCATTGGGTTACCGGCGGCTATGTTATGCATCGTCATATCAACATAGCTATTGCCCAAGGTCGAGCGAACAAAATCCGGATCATTTGCCGCAGATAAGATTCCAATTCCAACACTAATGATAAAAATCAAGAAAGACAGTTTAAGTTCCTTCCTAGACAAAGCCATGACCTGAGGTATCTCATCTTTCCAGAAAGTCAAGATACGGCTCCACTTTTCACGTTTATTTTTGTAAAGCTCATGATGTAAAGTCGAGGCCAGATTATTGAGATAGATCGTAATGCGAGAATTCGAGAAATGAGTTTGAGCAAAAGCTAAATCAGAGGTCACATTCGAATAGGCATCAGCGATGGAGTCCGGATTCTGTACAGAAACGTTGTCAATCAAACGTTCTATATCCTTCCATTTGTCTATATTGCGACGAATAAATGTAACTTCTTTCATCTCATGATGATTAATTATAAATAAAATTTATTTGCAACGAACAAATGTAAGATAATTATGATATATTTGCAATCAACGATGAAAAAAAATAAAAATAGATGTCAGATTCAACAATTATAACAGGCCAATTTGTTCGCATTGATCAGACCCCTGCAAGTATTGGCGAAAGAATGATAGCCTTGCTTATCGATTTCATTGTTATTGTGATTTACATTTACGCTACAAGTACATTATTATCGATCACACACATCCCCTTTAATTTACATTATGCTTCTTTATACTTGATTGTTTTTCTACCACTATTGACTTACCACCTATTATGGGAAGTCTTTAATGAAGGGCAAAGTATTGGAAAAAAAGTTATGCGAATTCGTGTGGTTAAAGCCGATGGAAGCACACCCTCTATCAGCTCCTACTTATTGCGTTGGTTGCTATTTATTGTAGACGGACCATTAACCGGTGGATTAGGATTATTAGCAATACTACTGACTAAAAAGAATCAAAGGCTTGGCGATCTAGCAGCCGGAACAATAGTCATTAAAGAGCAAAGCTATCGTAAAATAGCAGTTAGTCTTGACGAATTTAATTATCTAGATCCCAATTATCGCCCAGCCTATCCTCAAGCAGGAGATTTGTCGCTAGATCAGATCAATGTCATCACACGCACATTACACTCTAGTAAAGAAGATCGTCACAATCGGATAGAACATCTCGCAAAAAAGATCACAGCATTTTTAGGGATAACATCCAAAGAAAGAACACCAGAAGAATTTCTTCAAACGATATTAAGAGATTATCAATATTATGCTTTAGAAGAGTTGTAAACATTCTTTCCTCAGCAACCTCTCACTTATAGATAGATAAAAAAAGCGCCCGTGAATCATCACGAACGCTTCTTTTTATTTTATCAGAAGAGATCTAGTCTACTTGTCCAAGAGAGTTTCCAAATTCCATTTCACCCTGAACAACAAATAAGATTTCCTCAGGATCAAATTCTCCGATTTCATCCTTTTTAGATTCAACGACAATATAGTCAACCACTTTATCCAAGTCAATATTGACATACCCGTCTTCATCAGGTTCTGCTTCCAAAATGCCACTCTCAACATAATACTCATCGATCAAGTCAAGGAAATAATACAACTGATCATCAGAGAACCTATCTTTCAATTCTTGAGGAAGATAGTTTTTAATAAACGCGATGGTCTTCTCGTCATCAGCGTCTGCCAATAGAAAATCGTCTTCCAGTCCCATAATTATTATTTTTAGAAATGAGTCTAAAGTAAATTCTTAATTTTTTCAGCAAATACAGATTTAGCAACTGCACCAACTTGCTTATCGACTACTTCTCCATTCTTAAAAAACAAAACAGTAGGAATATTACGAATGCCATATTCAGCAGCTACGTCGCTATTCTCATCGACATCACATTTACCAATAGTCACTTCTTCACCAAATTCATTGGCTAATTCATCTATTATTGGAGCTACCATTTTACAAGGGCCACACCATGGAGCCCAAAAGTCTATTACAACCGGCTTGCCTTCTGCAAGAATTTCTTTGTAATTGCTGTCTGTAATCGCTAAAGCCATTTTTTCTAGTTTTATAAATACTGATTAATATTTAATTTAAAATTAAAGGTGCACAAATATAATCAATTTATATGAAAACCAACTTCGGTTTGTTCTTTTAAATAATTAATTAAATCTTTCCCCACAGATAGTTTAATTGGTCGAGAAAGCATCTCAACCGACATCGAAGAATCGGCATCATCGGAAATCTTAAAATATAGTTCTGCATTTCCGGGACTTCCTTTTATCAGAACTGAAAGTTCATTAATAAATTCAGAATTAAGCACTGATAATGGCACTATAATCGTTATTTTCTTCACCAATTCTTCTTTAACATTAGCTAATAGCTCTATTGAGGTGATTTTCACCTCCAATTCATCTGCTTTCCATTGCTTAGGCTGACAACGAGCTCGTATAAATAGAAACATTCCAATATCTAAATAACTTTTGTAAGTCACCCAATCTGTACCAAAAAACGGGAATTCAGCCGAACCGGAATAATCTTCAATTTTAACGATGCCATATGGATTACCATTCTTACTCATTCCCTGACGAACGGCAGTTACAATTCCTCCCATAGTAATCTCCCGACCCACAAGTTCCGATTTATTTTCTATTTCAGACATATGAGTGTTACAAACATGCTCTAAAACGATAGAATATTCATCTAACGGATGAGCCGATAAATAGATACCAACCAGTTCGCGTTCACGATTCAATTTCTCGAGATCACTCCAATTTTCAACCCCTTGTGGAACTTCCGGTGTCGCAATCTCAACTACATTTTCACCACCAAACAGAGAATTCACCGCTGTGGCCAGATCCGTCTGATAACGATTTCCATATCGCATCAACGTCTCAAGAAAGACTTCCCCTTTGGCATTTATCGCAAAATACTGTTCGCGCTTTAATCCGATAAAACTATCAAATCCACCGGCAAGAACAAGATTTTCCATATTCTTCTTATTACAGGCATTAAGATTAACTCTCTGAACAAAATCGAATATATCTTTAAACGGACCATTTTTTTGTCGTTCTTCAATAATGCCCATTACAGCGCCTTCACCGACTCCCTTAACCGCTCCAAGTCCGAACCGGATATTTCCTTCGGTATTCACTGTGAACTTCAAATTACTCTCATTGACATCCGGCCCCAAGGTTTGTATTCCCATAGCCTTACATTCATCCATCAACTTCGTAATATCCGTAATGTTCGACAAGCTTCGACTCATCACCGCCGCCATATATTCAGACGGATAGTTTGCTTTTAGATATGCCGTCTGGTAAGCAACCCAAGAATAGCAAGTCGCATGCGATTTATTGAAAGCATAAGAAGCAAACTTCTCCCAGTCCGCCCAGATTTTTTCAAGGACCTTCGGATCATGCCCATTTTTTCTTCCCCCTTCAATAAACTGAGGCTTCATATGATCCAGCTTATCACGTAACTTTTTACCCATCGCTTTACGTAGAGCATCGGACTCACCGCGAGTAAAATTAGCCAGCAAACGCGAAAGAAGCATAACTTGTTCCTGATAAACCGTAATCCCATAAGTATCCTTAAGATACTTTTCCATAACCGGGATGTCATATTCGATCGGTTTACGGCCATGTTTGCGATCAATAAAGTCCGGAATATAGTCCATAGGTCCCGGACGGTACAAAGCATTCATCGCAATAAGATCCTCAAAGGTCGACGGTTGAAGCTCTCGCAAATACTTCTGCATTCCGGCAGACTCAAATTGGAATGTACCAACCGTTCTCCCGTCACTATATAATTTATAAGTAACCGGATCTGATATATCAATGTTGTCAATATCAATAGTAATGCCACGGCTCAAACGCACATTCTCAACAGCTTCTTTAATAATGGACAATGTTTTCAATCCCAAAAAGTCCATTTTTATCAACCCGGTTTCTTCAATAACCGAACCCTCATATTGGGTCACAAGCATCTTTTCACCAGTTTCTTTATCATCAGCGGTGCTCACTGGAACCCAGTCTGTAATATCATCTCGGCAAATAATGGTTCCGCAAGCATGTACTCCAGTACCTCGCACATTACCCTCAAGCATTTTAGCATACTTCAAAGTATCTCTTACCAAAGGATCAGGAGATGCCTCAGCAGCTCTAAGCTCAGGTACATATTCTATGGCGTTTTTAAGATTTAGCTTTTTATCAGGAATCTTATCGGGAACCAATTTAGTCAATCGATCCGATTCCGGTAGAGGCAGTTTCTGGACACGAGCCACATCCTTAATCGCCAATTTTGTGGCCATCGTGCCGTAAGTGATAATATGAGCTACTTTTTCTTGTCCATACTTATTAGTCACCCAGCGAAGGACTTCACCACGACCATCATCATCAAAGTCCACATCTATATCAGGCAATGAGATACGATCCGGATTAAGGAAACGTTCAAATAGTAAATCATATTGGATAGGGTCGATCTTAGTTATTCCCAAACAATAGGCCACAGCCGATCCGGCTGCTGAACCACGTCCTGGACCAACCGATACGCCCAACTCATTACGTGCGGCATTAATAAAATCCTGCACAATCAAGAAGTAACCGGGAAAACCCATCGTCTTCATGATATACAATTCAAAGACCAACCGTTCTACAACCTCATCAGACAAAGGATCACCATAGATTTTTTTTGCTCCATCAAAAGCCAATTTCTTCAAGTAATCAGCTTCCAACTTTATACGGTAAAGTTTATCATATCCTCCTAAACGATCAATTTTAGCTAAAGCATCCTTTTCGCTCAGTACCACCTTCCCATTTTCATCGCAAGTGAATTCATCAAATAAGTCCTTCTCAGAATATTTCTCACGATACAGTTTTTCTGTCCCAAACTCCTCAGGAATAGCGAAAGTTGGCATAATAGGAGAATGATCAATAGAATAAAACTCTATTTTATCAAGGATTTCCAACGTATTACTCAGTGCTTGTGGAACATCTGAAAAAAGAACATTCATCTCTTCTTTAGTCTTCATCCACTCTTGCTTCGTATAATACATTCTTTTAGGATCATCCAAGTCTCTCCCGGTGCTCAAACAAATCAAACGGTCATGTGCCTCGGCATGCTCTTCATTGACAAAATGGACATCATTCGTGCAAATCAACTTGACTCCATATTTATTAGCATAGTCTATCAGATGATTATTGACGTTCACTTGTAAAGGATAAGCTTCATGATTCGCATTTTGGACCACAGCCTTATGTCTTTGCATTTCTAAATAGAAATCGTCACCGAACAGATTCTTATACCACTGAATAGCTTCCTCGGCTTCTGCAAAAAGCCCTTGAGTGATCTTTTTGGGAATTTCTCCACCCAAGCAAGCCGTACAAACGATTAGTCCCTCGTGATACTTCTCAAGTTCATTCCGATCCGTACGCGGACGCATGTAAAATCCATCTGTCCAAGCATGAGAAACAAGCTTAATTAAATTATGGTAACCTTTCAAGTTTTTAGCTAGCACAATCAAATGATATCCGCTTTGATCCGGCTTACCCTCTTTTTTATCCATAGATCGGCGAGCAACATACATCTCGCAGCCAATGATAGGTTTAAATAATTTAGCTTCAGCATCACCGATTTGTTTTTTGCACGAATCAATCTCACTTTGCACATCTTCACATTCCACCTGCCCATTTTGAAGAAGACTCAAACGTTTCTTAAGATCCTTGACAAGACCTTTTGTTCCTCCATTCTTCTTATTGACATAGTTAATGAATTCCTTAATCCCAAACATATTACCATGATCGGTGACAGCAATACCCTTCATGCCATTACTCATGGCTTTATCGACTAGAGCACTAACGCTTGCTTGACCGTCAAGCAAAGAATATTGTGTATGAACATGTAAATGAACGAAATCTTGCATAATGATAAGTTATAATTGATAGGATAAAAGTACGGTCTTAATGGCTATAAACAAAAAGATTCATCAAAAAGTTATCAACAACAATAAATCTACTTCAAATAACTTGCTGATTTTTTAAAATAAGTTTATTTTTGCAGATAATTTATCATTAAACATTATTCATGAGTCATCTAAAAAAAATAAAGAAAATACGTCTTCACCACGAAGGAACACATATTTTAATAGCTAGCGCAGCATTTCTATTACTTTTAAACGCTGTCTTTTACTTAGGTTTTGATTGCAAAATCCCATTTTATGTCATAGCATTTGCTAGTACCATTGTCTATTGTTTAATGGTGAATTTCTTTCGTTGCCCCATCCGACTATTTGGTCAAGACACCACAAAGGTTGTTGTAGCTCCGGCAGACGGAAAAATTGTCGTTATTGAAGAAGTCGAAGAAAATGAATATTTTCATGATCGCCGATTAATGGTCTCTATTTTTATGAGCATTGTTAATGTGCATGCCAATTGGTATCCTGTTGACGGAAAGATCAAAAAAGTGGCTCATCACAATGGGAATTTCATGAAAGCATGGTTACCTAAAGCAAGTACGGAAAACGAGCGTTCGACCATCGTGATTGAAACTCCGGAAGGAGTTGAAATCCTAACTCGGCAAATAGCTGGTGCAGTAGCTCGCCGCATTGTGACTTATTCAGAAGTTGGCGAAGATTGTTTCATTGATGAACATATGGGTTTCATTAAATTCGGATCTCGCGTCGACGTATACCTTCCTTTAGGTACGGAAGTTTGCGTGAAGATGGGACAGTTGACGACCGGAAACCAAACCATAATCGCAAAACTTAAATAAGAGAAAGCAGACATGATTAAACATATACCCAATACCATTACTTGTTTAAATCTGTTCTCAGGTTGTATAGCTTGCGTCATGGCTTTTGAAGCACGCTATGAAATGGCTTTACTTTTTATTATATTAAGTGGAATATTTGACTTTTTCGATGGCATGTCGGCTCGTTTATTAAATGCGCCTTCTCCGATTGGAAAAGAATTAGATTCACTTGCAGATGACATCAGCTTTGGAATAGCACCAGCATTAATCGTCTTCTCTTTTCTAAAAGAGCCTGCACTATCCTATCCTTCTTTTTTAAATGAGTATAGAGACTATATCCCCTATTTAGCATTTATTATTGCCATTTTTTCAGCCCTTCGATTGGCTAAATTTAATATTGACACTCGACAGACCTCTTCTTTCATAGGGATGCCAACTCCGGCAAACGCTTTTTTCTGGGGATCACTCATCGCAGGAGGAAAAGACTTCTTATTCGCAAATAGTAATGTTTTAATTATACTACTTTTAATCTTTATCTTCTCATTCCTATTGGTGTCGGAACTTCCAATGTTCTCTTTAAAGTTCAAAAACCTGTCTTGGAAAGATAATAAAATAAGCTTTACTTTCTTGTTGATCAGTATTCCACTTCTATTTCTAGGAATTAGTGCATTTGCTGCTATTATTATATGGTATACAGTCCTCTCTTTTATCGTTTGGAGAAAAAGATAAAACTTTGGCATGCTTATTGTACGTAAGAATACAATAACATCGTAAAACAAAAAGATATGCATATTATTGCCTTTATTTTTATCATCATATTTTTTCTACTTGTTGTAGGCGGATTAGTGATTAGCACGATATTCAGAGTAATCACTAGAATCACACAAGGACTAGGTATAGGAAGAGCTAAAAGAAACTGGCAAGAGAGAACAGAAAGCCAGACCTCTCATTCGGAAGAAAAGACAAACGAAGAAACACAACAAGAACGAAAACACAAAAAAATATTCACCAAAGAAGATGGTGAATATATCGACTTTGAAGAAATCAAATAAAATGATTCTGATGAATTAAAAAGCTAAGTCTATTATCGCTTAGCCACAAAAAAAGACTTCATTAATTCTGCACACTCCTCTGACAAAACCCCTTTAACCAAAACCGTTTTAGGATGCAAACAGCTTGGAGCATATTTCTGATAACCCCGCTTCACATCTTCGGCACCAATAACTAGTTTGCCAAGCTGCGACCAGGCAATTGCCCCAGCGCACATCACGCAAGGCTCCAACGTCACATAGAGTGTACATTCTTTTAAATATTTCCCTCCTAAAACATTAGCAGCAGCAGTAATGGCCTGCATCTCTGCATGAGCAGTCACATCATTAAGTAACTCAGTCAAGTTATGTGCTCTTGCAATAATGCGTTCTTTGCACACCACAACAGCTCCAACAGGAATTTCTCCTCGTTCAAAAGCTTTTTTAGCCTCAAGTAAGGCTTGCCTCATAAAATAATTATCATCTAATACCATAAAATCAACGACGCATGTCATGTTCTCCAAACAATGTTGGATAATCTTTTTCCATATTTTTATGAATAAACATAAGAACGGTTTCGCGCAACCAACGTGATTTATTCGTGATCCTATATCTATCCAAATAGCGATCAATAATCAGCTGCTCCTCCTCACTCAATAAAATGCTCATTCGCCGTTCTCTTTTTACGGTATCAACGTGCACTTTCAAATTATATTTATTCCGTTTCTTCATATCTCATGCAAATTTAGTTTTCCTTCTGTAAAAACAAAGAAAAAAAACAGTAAATTTGCAGAAAGAGAAATAGATACAATCAGAATAATAGCGTGCAAGACACTAATCTGATTGTCATAAGGACTAAACAGAATGGCTGAGCATAACGATTTAGGGCAACTAGGCGAGAATGCTGCTGCCCAATATTTAGAGAATAATGGCTATTCCATCCGGCATAGGAATTGGCATAAAGGCCATTTAGAACTAGACATTATTGCAGCTAAAGAGGGTGAGTTAATCATTGTTGAAGTCAAAACTCGTCGAAACACTCTCTTTAAGAAACCTGAAGAGGCCGTTGATCAGAAAAAAATCAGACATATGGTACTAGCAGCTAATACTTATATCAAGTTATTTCAGATTGATGCACCAGTTCGTTTTGACATTATAACAATAGTTGGCAATGAAAGCCACTATTCTATAGAACATATTAAGGAAGCTTTCTACCCACCCCTATTTTAAATTTCATTAAAAGATGAATGTAGAAGATATCAGAACTTATTGTTTAAATAAAAAAGGAGTTACCGAGTGTTTCCCTTTTGATGAGACATCGCTTGTAATGAAAGTGATGGGTAAGATGTTTGCACTGATTGATCTGGAAACGGCCGATCGCATAGCGTTGAAATGCGACGCCAATAGAGCTATCGAACTCCGTGAACAATATAAAGGAATAGAGGGTGCCTATCATTTCAATAAAAAATATTGGAATTGCATTTATTTTGATCAAGATGTCAATGATAAACTCATCAAAGCTCTCATTGACCATTCTTACGATGAGGTCATCAAAAAATTCACAAAACAGCTACGAACTGAGTATGAAAACATTAAATAATGAAGGTTTATACCCTATTATTCATCTTCAAGAGACTACTTCCACAAATAGTTATCTAGCAGACCTCTGTGAAGTCAGCAAATTAGCAGAATTTACAACGGTAATTGCAGATTTTCAAACCATAGGTCGAGGCCAAAGAGGAAACACGTGGGAATCGTCACCTTATAAAAACTTATTATTTAGCATCCTCCTTTTTCCTGATTTTGTCGAAGCACGCCATCAATTTTATATTTCCCAAATCGTATCGTTAGCCGTCAAAAACACGTTAGATCAATACACGAATGAGATCACAATCAAATGGCCAAACGACATTTATTGGAAAGACAAAAAAATTGGTGGGATACTCATCGAACACACACTGACCGGAACGCATATTGATCGGTCCATCATTGGAATTGGACTAAACATTAATCAAGAAAAGTTCCACAGTTCGGCACCCAATCCGATATCCCTCTATCAAATCACTCAAACCAAACATTCCCTATCTGAGATTTTAGATCAAATCATTGAGCAACTAAGAGTTTACTATGATAGTTTGAGAGAAGGAAACATCGGTTTTATCGCCCAATCCTACCATCAATCTTTATTTAGGAAAGAAGGTTGGCATCCCTATGCAGATAAAGAAGGGCGTTTTGAAGGTAAAGTAGTCGAAGTGAAACCAAGCGGAGAATTAATCATAGAGAAAAAAACTGGTGAAATCAAGGCCTACCAATTCAAGGAAGTTCAACAGATTATAAATCCAAACCAAAACCTATTTCGGTATTAAAAAACACCACCAAAGCATAACTGTCATTCTTTTTTATATCTTTGCTTAAACAGAAAAAACGACCATTATAAAGGGCAGAAGAAAAAGCATGAAAAAAAAATATTTATTTATCGTCATGATTCTCACAACTCTACTCATGAGTTGTAACAACGAACCTGATCTACCGACCACAAAAAAACGTACCGTATTAATCTATATTGCAGGCCAAAACTCCCTATCCGACTTTGTCAACGGTGATATCAACGAAATGAAGCAAGGTTTAAAAAGTGTTGATATTAGGCAATATAATCTCCTAATTTATATTGATAATTATGATAGAACTCAACTTATACATCTAACAAAATCTTCGAATGGAACAGTTATAGAAAAAACCATCAAGAATTACGACAATCAAAATTCAGTCGGAGTTAAGGAGATGAAATCCATCTTATCAGAGGCTTATACGAAATTTCCTGCGGAATCGTATGGCATTGTTTTTTGGTCGCATGGCGATGCTTGGCTACCTGCCGCCGCCGCATCCCGCCTATCGGCAACCACCCGTTGGTGGGGACAAGATCAAATCACACATTTCATGGACATTCAGGACTTGAATGAAGCATTAACCGCTGCACCTCATTTTGACTTCATCTTATTTGATGCTTGTTTCATGCAGTCGATCGAAGTAGCCTACGAACTCCGTTCGCATGCGGATTACTTCATTGGTTCTCCAACAGAAATTCCGGGACCTGGTGCTCCCTACCAAAACGTTGTTCCTGCATTATGCTCTTCAAAACAAGGGGCTGATTTAGCAAAAGGCATCGCCCATCAATACTATGCCCCGTATAGTGAAATTTATGACGGTAGCGTCTGGACAAGCGATAATGATTGGACCGGTGGTGTGGCCATTGGAGTCATCAAAAGTAGCGCCTTAGACAACTTAGCTCAAGAAACTAAAAACATCATTACGACTTTCGTTTCCGACCCTCAATACATAAATACCGAACAAATCCTTTTTTACGGACGAGGAACAAAATATTATCAATACTACGATTTCGATGGAGTGATAAAAGAACTGACCGTTCATAACAACTCAAACTACGATACTTGGAAATCGGCATTTCTTAATGCATCTATTCAATTCGAAACTACTCCAAAGGTTTATGCAGCATACGAATATACGCTACCTCTAAAAATGTTTCCTATGACAGGCGCTTGTGGCATCTCCTCATATGTTCCCAAAGGAATAAATCTTCAATATGACAATTTCTACAAAACATTATCGTGGTATAATGCGGTAGGATGGAGAGAAATCTTTGCTCAATAACAGTCTTTTAGCAATAGCAGTCTTTGCCAATTAATCCCCGATTAAAATAGATGGCATGACATGACTTTACCAACAATAAACAAATGTGATTTATCTCACACCACCCACACTAAAAATCCTCGAAAAGCCCTATTCATGAGGCCTTGAGTAAAGTGTGGGATGTTATCAAAAGGCCACTATCCCACACTAAATGGGCGGGATCCCACACTATCTCACACTAATTTCAAGCCTATCAGCAGAGTTATACACTAGAATGTGATAAAATAACACAGCACATAACCTTATAATCAATAGTAACTAATCGTTGGTTACACTTGATTAGTCATTTTAAAAGCTCTTTTTCTTGAGCCCTCGAGTGGGGGCTCTTCAGCCCTCGTTCGAAGGCTCATGGGTTTTCGTTCGAGGGCCGAAGAGCCTTCGAACAAGGGCTCAAGAAAAAAAACTTGCTAAACGATTAAAGCAACTTCAAAGGCAGTTAAAGCAAACGTCTAAATAACAAATGACAGTTTATGAAGATAAAATTGAAGCTTAGGAATAAGGTTTTATCAGGATTTAAGATAAAAAAAAGAAAGTTTCAACCCTTTATTCTATATTTTCTAATACATTTGTTTTCTAACTCCAAATGGTCGAATAAAAGCAATACCCCCAAAGACTAGTAGCACAAAACGGTTAAAAGCATTAAATACAAACTATCAAATGATGAAAACAAAATTATTAAATTACTGGGCATTACTGATCCTTGTCATTATAAGCAGCTGTAAGGGAGATCCTATTACTCCAGATCCAGAAATGCCCCAAAAGGACGAACTTGCAACCCACCACTATCGTATACCTGTCATCTTCCATGTCTTGTACAAAGATCAGACGGATAGTAAGCAGTATATGAAAAGAGGTAGAGCAGCAGAAATTATCACAGCTTGCAATGCATTATATAGCAACCGATCGGGAAATAGTACAGATATTAATTTAGAATTTGTATTAGCGACTGAAGATCCTAATGGAAAAGCACTTGAAGAAGCAGGTGTAAAACGCACTTTATGGGATACCCCAACTATGGACTGCGAGACGTTTATGTCCAGCAACGATAAGAATGTTATTAACATGCTTTGGGACCCCAACAACTATATTAACATTATGTTATATACATTTACCGATAAAAAAACATTAGGAATATCCCACTTGCCTTATACCGTGTCACCCAATTATTTAGATGGCTTGAGTAATTTACCATTTACGCCCCAATTTTCTAATCTTCCGTACCCGCACTGCGTTTCAATCAACAACGCTTACATCAACGAAGCGCAAAGCCAAGAAGGACGATCTTATAACACAGTAGACGTCGTGGCCACTTTAACCCACGAACTTGGGCATTACTTGGGGCTTCACCATGCTTTCAATGAAAAAAAAATCAATGGCGAGCTTAGCACCGATGTTTGCGAGAATACCGATTATTGCGACGACACCCCTGCCTATAACAGATCCGAGTACGAGACCTTCCTCGATAATTACACCCCAATAAATGGCACCAAGCTTACTTTTGCCGATCTACCTTATTTAATGAAAAGAAGAGACTGCATTACTCATCTCGAATCGACTCCTAATAATATTATGGATTATTCAATCTCTTATGTTAATCGTTTCACACCGGAACAAAAAGAGAGAATACGTTATGTACTTAACCACAGTCCATTTATTCCGGGACCTAAAGTGACTAGAACCCGTACCCGTTCAGTTGACGGACCTCAGGAGTTCCCCATGCAAATGCTTAAATAGAGCAATAAACCTTTATTTTAAACGCCCCGTTCTAAACAGTTACTGTTTAAAGCGGGGCGTTTAAATAGTATATCTACCACAGCCGATCTACCTAACGGTTAACTTCTGCCTCTACCAAAGCTATTCGTTCTAACGTCTTTTTGATCTCAGAAGAAGGGAATTTGGTCATAACACGCGATAATAAGAGTCGTGATTTCAGATAATTCTCGGAGAAAATAGTAAATAAGCGATCACGATACCTCGCATATTGCATTCTCGTCGGCGTGAGATTCTTTTTATACTCGGCTTGTAACTCCTTTTTATATTTCTCACCAAGCAAATAATAATAGTTACCTAAGAAAATGTTAGCCTTAACATGTCCTTCATCAATCGTTAAGATTTTCTCATAGAAAGCAACAGCCTGCTTCTCATAACCTAAAGAGAAATTAATTTCTGCAGATAACAACAAATACTCTACATGGTCAGAAGCATATGAAATCAATTCTCGACAGAAAGTATTGGCTTTATCATAATTTCCTTCCTTTTTTGATTCAAGAGCAAGTTCCAAAGCCAGTTTTGAAAACAGAACAACATTTGCTTTTTTATTCGTCCAATAATAGACTTCTGCTTGAACTCTATTTTGGTCAATCGCTTTCTTAAAAAGAACAATCGCCTGATTAGAATTATTCATTTCAATTGCTTCTGTCACCCTTCGAAAAAGGTCATCAATAGGTCTATCTTGAGGGAAAAGAGGAAGTAAATAAAAACACAAAACCATTAAACAGCCAAATATTCTCATAAGCAAACAATATCTCAAATCCATGTATTTGCAAAGGTATCTTTTTTCACAAACCACCACACATAAAAAATGTTATTATAATGACAAACCATCAAAATCAGCTTAAAATACCTACATTTGTAGTTGAACTTATCGACCTATGGCTATGAACTCTTATATCAATCGTCAAATTTTTAAAATAGCTCTCCCCTCAATCATCTCTAATATAACCGTCCCTTTATTGAGTCTGATTGATGTTGCCATTGTAGGACATCTTGGTTCTCCAATTTATATTGGAGCCATAGCAGTTGGCGGGATGTTATTTAATATCATCTATTGGCTTTTCGGATTTCTACGTATGGGTACTAGTGGAATGACCTCACAAGCTTACGGAAAACGAGATTTGAAAGAAGCTCAGCAATTGCTTTATCAATCGCTCGGTATAGGACTACTCATTAGTTTAATCCTATTGCTATTTCATTACCCCTTAAAAGAATTTGTTTTTAATTATATCATTCACACGACTCCCGAAATAAGACAATCCGCGACCTTGTATTTTAATATTTGTATTTGGGGAGCCCCTGCGACTCTTGGGCTTTATAGTTTCATTGGCTGGTTTATCGGCATGCAAAATACCCGTTTTCCGATGCTTATTGCTATCACACAAAATATCGTAAACATCACAGTCAGCATCTGTCTAGTGGCCTTGCTTAAAATGAAAATAGATGGAGTCGCTCTAGGAACTTTAGTCGCCCAATATGCCGGATTTATACTAGCCGGATGGTTATGGTGGTTCTACTATAATAAACGGCAAAATCCTTCAATCCATCTCTCGATCTTTAAGAGAACGGCAATGGCTCGTTTTTTTAAAGTCAACAGAGATATCTTCTTTCGTACCCTCTGTCTGGTTTCAGTCACCCTATTTTTCACATCAGCCGGAGCTTCGCAAGGCGAAACAATACTAGCTGTCAACACGCTATTGATGCAACTCTTCACTCTATTTTCATTTATTATGGATGGATTTGCCTATGCAGGTGAGGCTCTTGCCGGACGTTACATTGGAGCCCGAAACCAAGTCTCTCTCCATCATACAATCCGTCAGCTTTTTTACTGGGGAATTGGGCTGTCATTATTATTTAGTCTATTATATGCGATTGGCGGACAACATTTCTTAAACCTACTTACTAACGAACAAACCATAATTGAAGCAACAAAAACCTATTACTATTGGGCTATTGTCATACCCATTGCCGGTTTCTCAGCCTTTCTATGGGACGGCATCTTCATTGGTGCAACAGCTACACGACCAATGTTGCATGCTATGTTTATCGCTTCAGCCCTCTTTTTCATCATTTACTACGCATTCCAAAATGAATATGGTAACCATGCCTTGTGGTTAGCATTTATCATCTATTTAGCGGCACGTGGTATCATACAGACTCAGATGGGTAGAAAAATATTATCTAAAACGAAGAAGGTATAAGGAGAATGGTGTATCTTTGCGGAAATTAATTGCATTGAATATGGCAAACTATAAAAGAATCTTATTAAAACTGAGTGGTGAAAGTTTAATGGGTGAAAAACAATACGGTATCGACGAGAAACGTTTAGCCGAGTATGCCACGCAGATAAAAAACATCCATGAAAAAGGAGTACAAATAGGCATCGTTATTGGTGGAGGAAATATTTTTCGTGGTTTAAGTGGCGCCAATAAAGGATTTGACCGCGTGAAAGGCGATCAAATGGGTATGCTGGCCACTGTCATTAACAGCCTTGCTCTTAGTTCCGCTTTGGTTGCAATTGGCGTAAAAGCTCGTGTCTTAACCGCTATTCGCATGGAGCCAATTGGCGAATATTACAGTAAATGGAAAGCGATAGAGCACATGAACGCCGGCGAAGTAGTCATCATGTCTGGGGGAACCGGTAATCCATTCTTTACAACAGATACAGGCTCTTCGTTAAGAGGCATTGAGATTGAGGCTGATGTCATGCTAAAAGGCACACGCGTGGATGGCATCTACACAGCCGACCCGGAGAAAGACCCTACAGCCACGAAGTTTGCAGATATCACTTACGACGAAGTCTTAAAGCGCGGACTTAAGGTCATGGATCTTACAGCGACTTGCATGTGCAAAGAGAATAATCTGCCAATAATCGTCTTTGATATGGATACAGTCGGCAATTTGGAAAAAGTGATAGATGGCGAATCTATTGGCACTTTAGTACATAACTAAATCAAACAAAATTTCCCCGAAACCATACAAACATTCAAGCAAAAGTCTCGCTTACACCTCTGAGATTTTGTTTGAATGTTTCACTTACAATGCGACCTTTTTCGCTTCTTCCGTCAAAATTCTTTAAATAGGAAAAATCATTCAACGAATCCTCCGACATTCTTGCTTATCATTGTAAAAGTCTATAACTTCGCACAAATTATAGACGTTTATTTAGAAGAACGAAATGAACTCAAAAGTCAAAGGGGCTATTTACGGAACAGTTGCTGCTATTAGCTACGGCATGAACCCCCTATTCACTCTTCCACTCTATGCCGAAAGCATGAGCGTAGATTCCGTATTATTTTACCGTTATGCATTAGCCATAATCGTTATTGCAATTGTAATGAAGATCAAAAAAGAGTCATTCGCTTTGCGAACAAAAGAGATCTTTCCACTGATGATTTTAGGCTTGTTATTTTCAATGTCTTCATTGTGTTTATTTCAAAGCTACCATTACATGGATGCAGGAATAGCATCAACCATCTTATTTGTTTATCCCGTAATGGTGGCCATCATAATGGCTCTTTTCTTTAAAGAAAAGCTATCTCTTATCACCATTCTCTCTATTATGCTCGCTCTATTGGGTATTGCTTTATTATACAAAGGAGGAGACAATGGTAAACCGTTATCCACCATTGGAATTATCTTGGTATTGCTCTCTTCATTAGCTTACGCTCTTTATATCGTTGGAGTTAATCGATCGTCCCTAAAGGAACTATCGGGATTAAAGCTAACTTTTTACGCTTTAGTTTTTGGATTATCGATATACATTGTACGATTACACTTCTGTACGCATCTGGGTCTCGTGACCTCTCCGATCTCATGGACCTACATCATCGCTTTAGCCGTCATTCCAACTGTTATCTCATTGCTTTTCACAACGCTCTCAGCACATCATATTGGTTCAACCGCAACGGCCATACTAGGAGCACTCGAACCGGTGACTGCTCTCTTTTTTGGCGTTTTGCTTTTTGGAGAGCAGCTGACTATACGCTTAATCATCGGCATATCAATGATTATAGCAGCTGTAAGCCTTATCATCATCGGTCAGAAGACCTTAAAAAAGATGAGTATGGTGTTGCAGATAACTAAAAAATAGTATACTTTTGTTCGTTAATAATCATTTGAGCAACTTAAAATCATCAAAAATATGGTAGACGTAAAGACTTGTATCAGTAGCGCAGAAGAAAAAATGGAAATGGCCATCATGCACCTTGAAGAGTCATTGGCTCATATTCGTGCCGGTAAAGCAAGCACCAGACTATTGGACGGAATACGTGTTGATTCATACGGAAGCATGGTTCCTTTAAGCAATGTAGCCGCTCTAAGCACTCCGGATGCTCGCAGCATAACCATCAAGCCTTGGGACAAAGCGATGTTCCGCATTATCGAAAAAGCCATTATGGATTCCGACCTTGGCATAACTCCTGAAAACAATGGTGAACTGATTCGTTTGGGAATTCCTCCGTTGACAGAAGAACGTCGTAAACAACTAAGCAAACAATGTAAAGGAGAAGGTGAAACCGCCAAAGTTAGCGTAAGAAATGCTCGAAGAGACGGTAATGATACCTTGAAGAAAGCTGTAAAAGATGGATTAGCTGAAGATGAGCAAAAAAATGCAGAGGCTAAGTTACAAAAGATCCACGATAAATATATCAAACAAATCGATGACCTATTAGCTGAGAAAGACAAAGAGATCATGACTGTTTAATCTATTCATACATTAGAGGATTGACAAAGCACATCTTTATCAATCCTCTACTCATTTTAACACCCTATGCGTGGACTCGTTATAAAAAACACCGGAAGTTGGTATCTTGTAAAAACCGATAACGGTCAATCGATCGAATGTAAGATAAAAGGGAACTTTCGTCTAAAAGGCATTCGCAGTACTAACCCGATAGCTGTTGGCGATAGAGTCCAAATCATTCTTAATCAAGAAGGAACTGCTTTCATCAGTGAAATAGAGGATCGAAAGAATTACATCGTCCGTCGATCCTCAAATTTGTCTAAGCAATCTCATATTCTTGCCGCCAACCTCGATCAATCAATGCTTGTTGTAACCATCAACTATCCAGAAACTTCCACAACATTCATTGATCGTTTTCTAGCATCAGCCGAGGCTTATCGCGTACCTGTAAAACTGATTTTCAACAAAATTGACGCATACGATGAAGATGAGCTGCATTATTTAGAAAGTCTCATTACACTATATACTCACATTGGTTATCCTTGCTTTAAGGTCTCAGCTCAAAAAGGAGAAGGTCTTGAAACCATCAAGAAAGACCTTGAAGGAAAAATTACTCTATTTTCCGGTCATTCAGGAGTTGGAAAATCCACTCTAATTAATGCCATCTTACCAGAATGCCAATTGAAAACAGGAGAAATATCATCATACCACAATAAAGGAATGCACACCACAACTTTCTCTGAAATGTTCCCGGTAGATAACAGAGGTTACTTAATTGATACTCCGGGAATTAAAGGTTTTGGAACATTCGACATGGAAGATGAAGAAATTGGACATTATTTTCCTGAGATCTTTAAAACATCAGAAAACTGTCGCTACGGCAACTGTACTCATCAAAATGAGCCGGGATGTGCTGTACGTGAAGCTGTAGAACAGCACTTAATCAGCGAATCGCGCTACACCTCTTATTTAAGCATGCTCAAAGATAAAGAAGAAGGAAAATACCGTGCCGGGTATTGATAATAAGCCCTATCGATCTGCCTTAAAGCATATCAAAACAGTCTTAGATTGAGAATATAGGCTAATAGCTATAATCCCAGAACTACTAATACAATGAAAAAGCTATTTTTATTTTATATCATCTTATCTCTTGCAACTCCTGTTTTTGCACAGAAAAAAGTTCTTGATCATAGCGTATATGATCAATGGAAATACATTAGTTCTTCCATAATTTCTAAAAAAGGGAATATCGCAGCCTATGAAACACGTCCCCAAGAAGGAGATGGGGTATTAGCAATCCATTTCTTAAAAAAGGATTCAAAACTAATTATACCACGAGGCTACAACATCAAAATAACTCCTAATGAAAAGTATGCAGTATGTCTCATAAAACCCTTATATTCGGATACTAGAAATGCCAAAATAAAGAAGGTTAAATCAGACAAAATGCCTAAGGATTCTTTGGCTGTAATAGATTTAACGGATCGAACAATCAAGAAGTTTAAAGAGATCAGTTCATATAGCACTGGAGAAATAGACTTTCAGTCAATTGCCCTTCTGAGTAGTGATACAACTTTTATCCCCAAAGAGAAACGAAAGAAAAAGTCTATAACAAAAACAACATTACTAGTCCTTCACTTAGCTCAGAATCACTGCGACACTCTGCGACACGTAGATAAATATGCTTTTGATAAGAAAGGGAAATTTATTACGGCTCTAGTTTCAGATCAGAAAGACAAAACAAAAATCTTATTATATGATAACACCACAAGACAGACTGATACGCTAACAGAAAACAAAGCCTATCATTCTTTGCCAACATTCAATGAAGAAAGCAATAAATTACTCTACTTGGCTTCAGAAGATAGTACAAAGACCGGAGATAAACGTTGTGAACTTTTCCAATATGATCTGCTCAAAAAAGAATCTAAATGCCTTATCCATAAGAATTATCAAACCAATTTACCAGAAAACTGGGGTATAAATCAGAATAGTAATCCATTTTTCAGCCAGAACTCCAACCACATTTATCTGGGAATTGCCCCTATAAGAGCACCTAAAGATACCACTATTGTTCCCTTTGAAACGGCATCATTAGACCTTTGGAACTATATTGACGATCGCATTCCTCCTACCCAACTCGTCAACTTGCAGAAAGATTTAAAGAAAACCTATCTAGCCATATACAAAGAAGACCCAAAAGGACTAATACCATTAACTACAAGCTTCTTTGATCATATAGAATTAATCAATAAAGGGAATGCCTCTATAGCTCTCTCAGTGGATGAAACTGGACATGTCATAGAAAAGCAATGGGATGTGCAAAATACGGTAAAACTTTCTATTATTAATCTAAAGGATGGAAGCCGCACCATCATCTCTAGTGGAAAATATACTCAGATCTCTAGCTCGCCATCAGGAAAATATATTATTTGGTATGATTTACCGAACAAGCAATGGCATTTATTTGATATTGCGAAAAACAAAACATTGTGCCTAACAGCATCGTGTAAAGTAGCTTTTTGGGACGAAAAATCTGACATCCCAAGCTATCCAGAACCTTATGGTATTGCAGGATGGACTAACAATGACAAAGACGTTTTGATCTATGATCAATTCGATATTTGGAAATTTTCTACTGGCAACGCTACAGCTGTTAATTTAACACAAGGCGAGGGCAGACAAACCAATCGCACGTTCCGGTATCTAAATCCTAAATCCTATATTAACAAAATTAATCCGGAGTATGATTACATCTCACTAGAGAAACCTCTATTATTAGACATATTCGATCATACCACTAAGAAGCATGGTATCGCAAGCCTAAATATGCGTAAAAAGCGTCGCCTTCAGATTCCATTATTAGATCATTTTACATTTAGCTCTTTAAGAAAAGCGGAAGAAGCAGATATATATATTTATCAGAAATCGAATTTTCAGACTTCTCCCAATATATATACAACCTCAACTTTATGGGAAACATCAAAGCAGTTATCTGACATTAACCCACAAATGAAGGATTATAATTGGGGAACAGCTGAATTATATAAATGGAATGCATATGATGGTACACCATTAGAGGGGTTGTTATACAAACCCGAAGATTTCGATCCGACAAAAAAATATCCAGTCATTATCTATTTTTATGAAAGAAGATCGGATAACTTATATAGCTATTATGCACCATCGCCAAGTCGCTCAACTATAAATATCCCATTCTTCTGTAGTCGTGGATATCTGGTCTTTGTCCCAGATATTGTATACAACACAGGCATTCCTGGAGAATGTGCTTATAACTGCATTGTATCAGGTAGTGAAGCTCTAGCCAAAAATTCATGGGTAGATAAAGGAAATATGGCTATCCAAGGACAGAGTTGGGGAGGTTATCAAGTTGCCTACTTAATCACTCGCACTAACTTGTTTAAAGCAGCCGGAGCCGGTGCGCCAGTATCAAATATGACTAGTGCTTATGGTGGAATTCGCTGGGGAACAGGAATCAGTCGCCAATTTCAATATGAACATACCCAAAGTCGTATAGGTCAAACTTTATGGGCAAGTCCGGAACTCTATATTGCCAACTCTCCATTATTCAAAGCAGACCATGTAGAAACACCTTTATTAATCATGCATAATGACAAAGATGGCGCAGTTCCATGGTATCAAGGTATAGAATACTTCATGGCTTTACGAAGACTAGGGAAAAAGGTTTGGATGTTACAGTACAACAATGAAGATCATAACTTGAAAGAACGACGTAATATGAAAGATTTATCCATACGTTTACAGCAGTTCTTCGATTACTATTTGAAAGCAGCCCCCATGCCTGCTTGGATGAACACCGGCATACCTTCTACTAGAAAAGGAGAATACTTTGGAACAGAGAATGCAGAATAAAGATAAAAAAGGTGGTGAAAGACCTTAATAAAAAAACGGGGAGACTCTTTATAGAATCTCCCCGTTTTTTATGGTTGCGGAGGCCTGACTCGAACAGACGACCTTTGGGTTATGAGCCCAACGAGCTACCAACTGCTCCACTCCGCGATGTTTAACGGGTGCAAAGATACGGATTTATAAACTACTAAACAAATTTATCTACCCTAAATCCGCATAAATACGACAAAAAGTATCATTTATACTATTAAAACTGATCAAGCAGTCCTATAAGCGGCATTCACTCACCAAATCTAAACAAGGCAATTCCAAAAGCGAAATCAACCACCTCTAGAGATCAATATTCAGCTAAAGGCATCTTGGAACAAATTAACCGACAGCAGATCATCAAATTAGTGAGTCATCCAACAAGTGCTACCCACACTCACCCAGTACACTGGAAAAACAACATACAAAAATAAGATTAACCGCAAGAGAGAGCAGACCCATCAATAATAAATCCATAAAATGCTGCAGTTACAGTACGACCATGATTTTTCAATGATGATGGTTGATAAGAGATGGAGATACAAGAGGAGTATAAAAAATTCATGCCCATAACACAAGACAAGACGGTATCAAAGGGTCAAAGGGTAATGTTCAGAAAAGTGTGTATGTTTTATTTCTTAGGCATAAATATTTCTCAAAAATATAATTATTCTGTTTTGATAAAAAGCTTTGACTCAAGAAAGTTGTAAATTGGATATTTAAATACATCTTTATTCATAGCCACATTGCCAAGCAATAATATCACAGAATCATAGTTTGGCATCGCACCACGCATTTTCAACACTCTTTTAAAATCCTTATTGAGTCGTTCAATCCAATTGGTTGTATATATCATACCTCTTATTTCTCTCTCATATTTGAAATAAGTGAAATAGAATTTGTACCTTTCATGTTTATACCTTTTAAGCATGGGGTAACTCTTCACCCATTTATCTATAAAATCTAGAAATTGTTTATGTGAGCTTTCAGGGGTGGCCAAATCTTGATCTGGCCTAAATACTATCTGCATTTCAGCCGCAATTATTTTTTTATCTCGAGGTTTAATTTTCCCCAATATATTCCTCTTTAAATGCACCGTGCACAATTGGATATCTGCACCAGGAAATGCATGTGCGATAGAATTTTCAATACTAGATAAGCCATCGCATACAAATAAATTAATCTCACTAACTCCTCTTTCTTTTATATCATCGAATATATCAAGCCAGTTGGAAGCACTTTCGGTTGGGAAATTCACAATTGATAAGACCTCACGAGTTCTATCTTCTTTTACTCCTAATATTACGTAGTATGCTTCATTTGAAACCGAGTCATTGCGCCTGGTGGCAACATACGTAGCATCAATATAAACGATTGGATAACGTGCATCTAATCTACGGTTCAGCCACGCAGAAACATCTCCACGTGCCGTATCAAGGAGCCGGCTTACTTGACTCTTACTATAATGCTTACCGTAAAATTCCTCAGAGATATCACCAACTTGCTTGGTGGTCAAGCCTTGAGCGTATAAACTACAAATTAAGCGCTGAACTTCAGCTTCTTGATCTTTAAGTACCCCTAATAAAACAGGATAAAAGTTGCTCTCACGACTCCGAGGAACGCGAATCTCAAACATTTGACCGCCATGACATACTCGACGATCACGATAGCCATTACTCACATCATCAGTCTGAGAATTATAAATCTTACGCTCTGATTTCATTAAGGATTCCATCCCTAAACGGATTAATTCCTGAAATCCTTCTTTACCATTTGTAAGTGAAGAAATAATTTCAGACATTTGTTCTTGTGTAAATTCCATTTCTCTTTCATTTTAGGTTACAATACAAATCTAAGAAATATTGGGATTTACACACTTTTTAAAACGCTATCGATAAGAAGGCAAGGTAAAACAAGACAAGGTCAAATAGTATTGCATGGTACAAAACAGTACGAGCGGCACAAAAAAAAGACCCTTCGAAACATTACTGAATCGAAGGGTCAATCAAAATGGCGGCTACCTACTCTCCCACTGTTACGCAGTACCATCGGCGTGACGAGGCTTAACTTCTCTGTTCGGAATGGGAAGAGGTGGAACCCTCGTGCTATAACCACCTAAAAAAGGTTATGACATGTGTACAGTAAAAATTTAGACTCCTAAAAAGGATAGCTAAATGGATATAACAAACAACGCGCGTTTGTAAGAAAGTGCACGGGCAATTAGTAACGCTCGGCTTTGATGTTGCCACCTTTACACCTGCGTCCTATCAACGTCATCGTCTATAACGACCCTAAGAAATCTAATCTTGTGGCCGGCTTCGTACTTAGATGCTTTCAGCACTTATCCGATCCCGACTTAGATACCCAGCGATGCACCTGGCGGCACAACTGGTAAACCAGAGGTCAGTCCAACACGGTCCTCTCGTACTAGTGTCAGAGCCACGCAAATTTCATACGCCCACGATAGATAGAGACCGAACTGTCTCACGACGTTCTGAACCCAGCTCGCGTGCCACTTTAATGGGCGAACAGCCCAACCCTTGGGACCTTCTCCAGCCCCAGGATGTGACGAGCCGACATCGAGGTGCCAAACCCCTCCGTCGATATGAGCTCTTGGGAGGGATCAGCCTGTTATCCCCGGAGTACCTTTTATCCTTTGAGCGATGTCCCTTCCATGCGGAAACACCGGATCACTATGCTCTAGTTTCCTACCTGATCGACTTGTCTGTCTCCCAGTCAAGCACCCTTATGCCATTACACTCTACGGACGGTTACCAATCGTCCTGAGGGTACCTTTAGAAGCCTCCGTTACACTTTTGGAGGCGACCACCCCAGTCAAACTACCCACCAAACAATGTCCTCGCAAAAGCGAGTTAGAACTCAAACAATCAAAGGGTCGTATTTCAACAGCGACTCCACAAATACTAGCGTACCTGCTTCAAAGTCTCCGACCTATCCTACACATCAATGGCCCAAATTCAATGTTAAGCTATAGTAAAGGTTCACGGGGTCTTTTCGTCCCATCGCGGGTAATCGGCATCTTCACCGATACTACAATTTCACTGAGCTCACGGTTGAGACAGTGTCCAGATCATTACACCATTCGTGCAGGTCGGAACTTACCCGACAAGGAATTTCGCTACCTTAGGACCGTTATAGTTACGGCCGCCGTTTACTGGGGCTTCAATTCAATGCTTCTCTTGCGATGACATCTCCTCTTAACCTTCCAGCACCGGGCAGGTGTCAGGCTGTATACTTCATCTTTCGATTTTGCACAGCCCTGTGTTTTTGTTAAACAGTTGCCTGGACCTATTCTCTGCGCCCACATCGCTGTGGGACCCTTTATCCCGAAGTTACAGGGTCAATTTGCCTAGTTCCTTAACCGTGATTCACTCAAGCGCCTGAGTATATTCAACCCAACTACGTGTGTCCGTTTACGGTACGGGTACCTCAAAGATTATGTTTAGCGGATTTTCTTGGGAGTATGGTTACATGCGCTATTGAATTGTTCCGAAGAACGCTCCATACTATCAGGTTCGACTCTCGATACGGATTTGCCTGTATCGATCAACATCTACACCCTTTAACGAACATCCGTCTGTTCGCGGCATTGTCACTCCTCCGTCCCCACGTCACTCTTAAAGGTAGTACAGGAATATTAACCTGTTCTGCCATCGGCATCACCTGTCGGCTGAGCCTTAGGACCCGACTAACCCTGATCCGATTAGCGTTGATCAGGAAACCTTAGTCTTTCGGCGAGGGGGTTTCTCACCCCCTTTATCGTTACTTATACCTACATTTGCTTTTCCACAAGCTCCAGACAAGCTTACGCTTGGCCTTCAACGCGTAGTGGAATGCTCCCCTACCGATATTTACATATCCCACAGCTTCGGTAATACACTTAATGCCCGATTATTATCCACGCCAAACTCCTCGACTAGTGAGCTGTTACGCACTCTTTAAATGAATGGCTGCTTCCAAGCCAACATCCTAGCTGTCTTAGCAATCTGACTTCGTTAGTTCAACTTAGTGTATATTTGGGGACCTTAGCTGGTGGTCCGGATTCTTCTCCTTTAGGACATGGACCTTAGCACCCATGCCCTCACTCCCGTGATTAAACTAATGCGCATTCGGAGTTTATCAAGACTTGATAGGCGGCGAAGCCCTCGCATCTTATCAGTCGCTCTACCTCACATTAGTAACTCACGAGGCTGCACCTAAATGCATTTCGGGGAGTACGAGCTATCTCCAAGTTTGATTAGCCTTTCACCCCCACCCTCAACTCATCCAGAAGCTTTTCAACGCTTATTGGTTCGGTCCTCCAGCTAGTGTTACCTAGCCTTCAACCTGGTCAAGGGTAGATCACTTGGTTTCGCGTCTACTCCTACCGACTATACGCCCTATTCAGACTCGCTTTCGCTTCGGCTGCAGATCTCAAGATCCTTAACCTGGCCGGTAAAAGTAACTCGTAGGTTCATTATGCAAAAGGCACGCCGTCACAGCATAAAGCTGCTCCGACCGCTTGTAGGCGCACGGTTTCAGGGACTATTTCACTCTTCTATTCGAAGTGCTTTTCACCTTTCCTTCACAGTACTGGTTCGCTATCGGTCTCTCGGGAGTATTTAGCCTTACCGGATGGTCCCGGCAGATTCAGACAGGATTTCACGTGTCCCGCCCTACTCAGGATACCACTAGGATCTTTTAAACTTCGAATACGCAACTATCATGCGCTATGGTTGAACTTTCCAGATCATTCTTCTCATTTAAACAGATTCCACAACGTGGTCCTACAACCCCATCACATGCCGTAACATGGATGGTTTGGGCTGTTCCCCGTTCGCTCGCCACTACTAGGGGAATCATTATTATTTTCTTTTCCTACAGGTACTAAGATGTTTCAGTTCCCTGCGTTAGCCTCCTGACATAATCAGGATGATATTTCTTC
Organism: Bacteroides sp. QWL-09; assembly: GCF_058683585.1. Classification (NCBI taxonomy): domain Bacteria; kingdom Pseudomonadati; phylum Bacteroidota; class Bacteroidia; order Bacteroidales; family Bacteroidaceae; genus Bacteroides; species Bacteroides sp. QWL-09. The sequence continues at coordinate 2,243,059 of NZ_CM178748.1, forward strand.
AAAATATCAGGTTGTCCCATTCGGAAATCCGCGGATCAAAGGTTATTTGCACCTACCCGCAGCTTATCGCAGCTTATCACGTCCTTCATCGCCTCCGAGAGCCAAGGCATCCGCCATGCGCCCTTATTTACTTTCTTACAAACGTTCACTGTTACTATAAAAGTAACATGCGTAAAGTTTGATATATACTTTTAGCTCTTACTAAATTTTTACTTTTTGTACAACATGTCAAAGATCGTTTTTCTTATGTCTCAAAGAAAAGGTGGAGAATAACGGATTCGAACCGTTGACCCCCTGCGTGCAAGGCAGGTGCTCTAGCCAGCTGAGCTAATCCCCCGAAGTAACAAAAAAAGAGATGGTCATCCAAATCTCGTACATCGGTAGTCCCAGGCAGAGTTGAACTGCCGACCTCTACATTATCAGTGTAGCGCTCTAACCAACTGAGCTATAGGACTGTCAGTACACTCGTGCCTAAAATAGGCCCGGCTTCTTTTTATCTCTTGTTTATCCTTATTAAAGATCTATATCTTAAATAAACAAGTACCAGTAGTACAAAAACCAAGAACCATTAATCGTCATTTGAACGGTATCGCTCCAGAAAGGAGGTGTTCCAGCCGCACCTTCCGGTACGGCTACCTTGTTACGACTTAGCCCCAATTACCAGTTTTACCCTAGGACGCTCCTTACGGTTACGTACTTCAGGTACCCCCGGCTTTCATGGCTTGACGGGCGGTGTGTACAAGGCCCGGGAACGTATTCACCGCGCCGTGGCTGATGCGCGATTACTAGCGAATCCAGCTTCATGGAGTCGGGTTGCAGACTCCAATCCGAACTGAGAGAGGTTTTGGGGATTAGCATCACGTCGCCGTGTAGCTGCCTGTTGTACCTCCCATTGTAACACGTGTGTAGCCCCGGACGTAAGGGCCGTGCTGATTTGACGTCATCCCCACCTTCCTCACATCTTACGACGGCAGTCTCTCTAGAGTCCTCAGCATGACCTGTTAGTAACTAAAGATAAGGGTTGCGCTCGTTATGGCACTTAAGCCGACACCTCACGGCACGAGCTGACGACAACCATGCAGCACCTTCACAAATGCCTTGCGGCTATAATCTTTCAACTATATTCATTTGCAATTTAAGCCCGGGTAAGGTTCCTCGCGTATCATCGAATTAAACCACATGTTCCTCCGCTTGTGCGGGCCCCCGTCAATTCCTTTGAGTTTCACCGTTGCCGGCGTACTCCCCAGGTGGAATACTTAACGCTTTCGCTTGGCCGCTTACTGTATATCGCAAACAGCGAGTATTCATCGTTTACTGTGTGGACTACCAGGGTATCTAATCCTGTTTGATACCCACACTTTCGAGCATCAGTGTCAGTAACAGTCTAGTCAGCTGCCTTCGCAATTGGAGTTCTTCGTGATATCTAAGCATTTCACCGCTACACCACGAATTCCGCTAACCTCTACTGTACTCAAGACTGACAGTATCAACTGCAATTTTACGGTTGAGCCGCAAACTTTCACAGCTGACTTACCAGCCCACCTACGCTCCCTTTAAACCCAATAAATCCGGATAACGCTCGCATCCTCCGTATTACCGCGGCTGCTGGCACGGAGTTAGCCGATGCTTATTCATAATGGTACATACAAAACACCACACGTGGCGCACTTTATTCCCATATAAAAGAAGTTTACAACCCATAGGGCAGTCATCCTTCACGCTACTTGGCTGGTTCAGACTTCCGTCCATTGACCAATATTCCTCACTGCTGCCTCCCGTAGGAGTTTGGACCGTGTCTCAGTTCCAATGTGGGGGACCTTCCTCTCAGAACCCCTATCCATCGTAGGTTTGGTGGGCCGTTACCCCGCCAACTGCCTAATGGAACGCATTCCCATCGATAACCGAAATTCTTTAATATTTTCAACATGCGAAGAAAATATACTATCGAGTATTAATCTTTCTTTCGAAAGGCTATCCCCGAGTTATCGGAAGGTTGAATACGTGTTACTCACCCGTGCGCCGGTCGCCAGCAGATTATTGCTAATCCCTGATGCCCCTCGACTTGCATGTGTTAAGCCTGTAGCTAGCGTTCATCCTGAGCCAGGATCAAACTCTTCATTGTAATAATATTGTTTGAATATTAACTCTTATATAAATAAAAGCCAATACCTTTTTAGCTCTGTTCAGGATACCGTAAAAATTTATTGACGATCTAATAATACCTAATAATAAGTATTGACGGTTCTTGTTTTTTACTTGTACTACTTGTATTGTTTATCAATATTTCAAAGAACGTGGCTTCTGATCAAATCTTCGATTCAAAAGCGGGTGCAAAGGTAAAACTCTTTAAGCAAACCACCAAACGTTTTGGAAAGTTTTTTTTAAAGTTAATCTTTCAGGTTTTTTCAACTTCAAATCAGTAAACTCTCTTGCGAAAGAACCATTCAAAATCGAAAGGCTGAAAACCTAAGCGAATCGGACTGCAAAGATACAAACTTTAATATTAAAACAACAACTCTTTTCGAAGTTATTTTTAATTTAATTTTTAAAGCGAATCAAAGTCACCTCAAAAGGAAACTACTGAAAAAAGTATCCGGAGAACCCATTCGGCCATCGAACCAAAGCAAAATGTCAATCAAAAGGCTTTGTCTCTCTTGCAAAGCGGATGCAAAAGTAGAGCATTAAGCGGCAATACACAAATCCATCAGAAGGTTTTTTCTGAGTTTTTTTAAAGATAATAGATAAAGGGTTGAAAAATAGATACGTTACAAAGCATGGTTTTAGAGAGGTGAGTCAAGGGGCGGAAAAACAGACACCATATAATATTCACACGTGCGTGCGTGAATGTGCGAGCGCGCGGATACGTAAGTGCGGGTGCACGTACGTATATGCATTACATCGAAAACACACATTTTATACAAACAATATAGAGCTCAAAAGTAATTTAACCAGCGAAAAGAAAAAAAACAAAAAGAGACAGAGTCAACAAAGAACCAAAAACCTCACAAACTTGCAACTAAGGATAAATAACAAGGAATAAAACTTTAGCTTGCAAGAAACTAATGATTAAGAGGCCAGAAACTATTCGTTCAACAATTGTGGGACGAACAATTGACAGCAAACAATAAAACGCCAAAAGGCATAAGAACAAATAAGAAAATACATAAAAAACAGACAAACAAAGAAAGTCTCGGAAAGGAAAATGCGATCAGCAAGTTTAGACCTACCATTTCTCAAAGCTACCAATTACACCACAGACCTATTATCACTCAATTAAAGTCAAATTAACATCCTCAGAAAACTAAAATCGTTGAGCCAGATAAATGATGAACAAAAGCGCTCGGATGAAATGGAAAATTTATTATTAAAGTAGATCAATCAGACCAACATATAATCAATATTATAAATAAGCAATCTCATTTATAAGAGGTCGATTCAAAATTAACGAATTACACTTTTGCATAAGAGATACAAGGAAAGCAACAAAGGCAACGTCGCCCTCCTCATATTCACATAATAATCATTTTAAGATTATGTCAAAATCGCGTCAAATTTAAAATAGCACAAATTGCGAGTAAAAAAGAAGCACAAATACAACAAAAAAAGAGCTTTAAACAAGCTCTTTTTTTTGTTGTATTTAAAATAAATAAGTTCACAAATTCAATTTAACAACGAGGTTTTATTTGCTTAAAGAAATCATTACCCTTATCATCTACCAAGATAAATGCAGGGAAATTTTCAACTTCAATTTTCCAGATAGCTTCCATTCCGAGTTCTGGATATTCAACGCACTCAATGCTCTTAATATTATTTTGAGCAAGGATAGCAGCCGGACCTCCAATAGATCCAAGATAAAAACCACCAAACTTATGACAAGCATCAGTCACCTGCTGACTACGATTTCCTTTAGCCAACATCACCATACTACCGCCATGACTTTGGAACAAATCAACATAAGAGTCCATACGTCCAGCAGTTGTCGGCCCCATAGAGCCACAAGCCATTCCTTCTGGAGTCTTAGCCGGACCAGCATAATAGATTGGATGATCCTTAATATATTGAGGTAAATCTTCCCCACGATCCAAACGTTCTTTCAGTTTAGCATGAGCGATATCACGGCCAACAATAATCGTTCCGTTCAAAGACAAACGCGTAGCCACCGGATATTTAGACAATTCTTTCAAAATCTCAGGCATCGGACGATTCAGATCAATCTTCACCGCATCCCCTTCGCCAGCATGACGTAACTCTTCAGGGATTAAACGACCTGGATTATCATCTAGTTTTTCAATCCAGATACCCTTTTCATCAATCTTACATTTAACATTACGATCAGCCGAACAAGATACACCAAGTCCAACAGGACAAGAAGCACCGTGACGCGGCAAACGAATAATTCGCACGTCATGAGCTAAATATTTACCACCAAACTGCGCTCCTAAGCCAATATTATGGGCAGCCTCAAGCACTTGCTTTTCTAACTCAACATCGCGGAATGCTCGTCCAAATTCATTTCCAGTTGTCGGCAAATTATCATAAAATTTAGTTGAAGCCAATTTCACAGTCAGCAAATTCTTTTCAGCAGATGTACCACCAATAACAATCGCAATATGATAAGGCGGACAAGCAGCAGTACCTAATGATTTAATCTTTTCTAGCAAAAATGGCACTAGTGTTGTCGGATTAAGGATCGCTTTAGTCTCTTGATATAAATAAGTCTTATTAGCCGATCCACCACCTTTAGTTACACAAAGGAATTCATACTCCATGCCCTCTGTAGCCTCAATATCAATTTGAGCTGGAAGGTTGCATTTTGTATTCACCTCGTCGTACATATTTAGAGGAGCATTTTGTGAATAACGCAGATTTTCTTCAGTATACGTTTTATACACCCCATACGAAAGAGCCTCCTCGTCACAATAGCCAGTCCAAACTTGTTGCCCCTTTTCACCGTGAATGATAGCCGTTCCAGTATCCTGACAGAAAGGTAATACTCCCTTCGATGCAACCTCAGCGTTACGCAAGAACGTCAACGCCACATATTTATCGTTATCACTAGCTTCCGGATCGCTTAGAATTTTAGCAACCTGCTCGTTATGCGAACGACGAAGCATAAATGACACATCACGGAAGGCCGCATTAGCCATTGCTGTTAAACCTTCTTTTTCAATCTTCAAGATCGGTTTTCCTTCAAACTCACTTACAGAGACATAGTCTTTTGTAAGCAAATAGTACTCAGTTGTATCTTTCCCTTTCTCAAACATGGGTTGATACTTAAACGGAGGTGTTGCCATAAGTTATATCTTTTTATTACGAAATAGTTGTTATTAAGGCAAAGGTAACAATATAAATTGGAAGTTTAAAAATCGAATGATCGAAAAATCATAGCAATTTGCTTAGACGTCCAACCAGCTCATCACCTAAAGCACTTTTATCTTCAATATGCTTAAGTACAGCAGTTACAAACGGATTACTCTCGAAATCACCGCGTACTTGTTCAAAGTCTTGTTTCATCTCATCACGACTGCCGTCTGCTCCAAAGCCAGTCATCGACGACAGCGAGAATTCCTTACGAGCATCCTCATAGACCAAACGATCTAATCCCACAACCGCCTCTTTCCACCGGTTTACCAAGCTTATAATATCGCTGGCGGTCACTAGTTCTAAATCCAAGCCATAAAATTCTTGAATCTTTTCATAAGCCCATGCCCACTCATAGACATAGTAGTTAGCATGCATCTGTTCAAAACAAGCATTGATCTCTTTAAGCTTATTAATCCGCCCAGCCTCAATGCCATCCAAAAGTTCATCAACCTCTGTCTTAGGAGCAATCAAGCCCGAAATATCCACCCATTCACCAAGTCCAATAAGAGTTTCTGGACGTAAACGTGCTCTCACTTCCTGCTCATTAGGAAAATCAAGGCCCTCCAAACGTTTGATTATTGAGTTACCTAGGAATTTATGTATAGCCGTCTCATAAAACTTCATTCCGTTGTTCAAAGACGAATTCTTTATTTTGGCACTTTGATAAGAGTAAATCTCCGAAGTCTCCCCGGATACTTTTTTGAGGTTTCTCAAAATAGAAAGCCCTTTAATCATTTTCTGAATCGTATAAGGACTTAACAAATTATAGTTGATAAAATCCAATCGATGAGTGTCTTTACGCTTATCACGCTTCGGCCATTTCTGAGCATCACGAATGGTTCCAACACTTCTCAGATTAACTCCGGGAACAAGGTAAGTCGTATTCTGTTGTTCAATCAAATAAGAGAAAGGCAAATCAGAAGTATCCGAATGATTGACATGTCGACCCATCACCAGAGAAAAAGCTCCAACACGCGCCGGCCAAAGGATATAAGAATCGGATGTTGTTTTAGCCCCTCGTTCAAGAGTCCCTTGATGAATAGGGCCAAGTTTATACATATGATTGCTCTGATTAGAGCCCGATCCCGCATTCATAAAAGAAAACATACCTGCAATCAGCAAGGTCGACTTATGATGAGTCACCGTATATGGGCCTGCAAAAATAGCACACGCTTCTCCATTTTCACCTTGACAATTGCTAAAAAACAAAGAGTCTGAAGCAGAATAGTTATGCCCCAACTTACAAGCCTGTCCCACGAAGCAACGCGTCAGCATCGTTCCATCATCGACATCCGACCCGGAAGAGATTATAAAATCGTCACAAATAACCCCATGCCCGATATGAACAGGAGCCAACTGATTACTGTTAATGCTTCCATTAAATAAGCGACAAGCCCCACAAATATGGCAGTGATCGCCTATTCTCACATTCTTGATCGATCCGGTATTGACAATCATCACATGATGCCCAATATTTCCAACATCAGAAGCATGCTTATTCGAGTAGAAATCGGCAATCGTTTTCATCCTATTGATCAATTCCGGACGATGGCGATACAGAGCCATAATATAAGCTTGATGAGCCGACAATTTATCATTGATTAAAACCTCTCGTCCTCCGGTTTCATTCAGAACCGCAACCTCTACCCCATTTCCAAAGGTTGTTCGTCTGTCCACCAAAATGATATCCACATTTTCAATAAAAGCATCATGTCCGATCTCGTAATTAGCGATATAATTTTGAATATTTTCTATACAACAATTATCACCAACGACCACATTATGTAATGTAACATGACGCAAACCACTATGTTTGCGAATACGACCCGGTAAAACAAATTCTTTTTCAAACACACCTAATTGAACTTTCCCGGAAAATCGAGTATGATGCACAAAATCAGCATCAAAATGATCAGCAACGGTAATATCAGCCCAATTATCAGCTAAACACGATTGGCTTTTCAACTGAAGAATTTCATCTTCAGTTAAAGCACGAAAAGTTTTTATCATAAATCTTTATCACTTAAAGTTATTCTTCAACGTCGTAGGTCTGATAAAGAAAATCATTATAAGGATATTTCTGCACATGCAATTCTTTAACTTTTTGATATACTGTGTCTTTAAAATCCTCTAAATTGATTCGTTCGCGGGCTGAAATAAAGAGGCAACTGTCCTCCATTTTAGCCATCCACGTCTTCATCAGTTCTTCAAGTGTTAAGTTTTCTTTTGTTCTGGGGGTAAGATCGTCGGGGGCTTTTTCGATATAGCTATAAGCATCTATCTTATTAAAAATTAGAACCATAGGCTTACCGGCCCCACCAATATCAGCCAAAGTCTTGTTGACCACTTCTATTTGCTCTTCAAATCCAGGATGAGAAATATCAACCACATGCACCAACAAATCAGCCTCACGCACCTCATCAAGAGTTGACTTAAAAGAGTCCACCAAATCAGTTGGCAATTTGCGGATGAACCCTACAGTATCGGAAAGCAAGAATGGTAAGTTCTCAATAATCACCTTACGCACCGTAGTATCCAATGTAGCAAATAGTTTATTCTCAGCAAAAACCTCACTTTTAGAAAGCATATTCATAATCGTCGATTTACCAACATTGGTATACCCAACTAATGCTACACGAATCATTCGCCCACGGTTCTTACGTTGAGTGACCTTTTGCTTATCAATCTCCGCCAAGCGCTCTTTAAGCAAAGACATACGATTCAAAATGATCCGTCGGTCCATTTCCAACTGCGTTTCACCAGGACCACGAAGTCCTACTGAGCCACCTTTCCCACTACCGCTACCGGAGCCGCCACCTTGTCGTTCCAAGTGAGTCCATAAGCGTTGTAAGCGTGGAAGCATATATTTGTATTGTGCCAATTCGACCTGCGTTTTAGCATTAGCGGTTTGAGCACGCATTGCGAAAATATCTAAGATAAGAGACGTCCGATCAAGAATCTTAATCTTCAGTTCTGCTTCAATATTACGAATCTGTTTAGCGGACAGTTCATCATCAAAAATCACCATACCAACCTCACGTTCAGCCTCCTCTTCTGCAAGCAGATACTGCTTAATCTCCTCCAATTTACCTTTTCCTACATAAGTCACAGAATTGGCAATAGGCAATTTCTGAGTAAAACGCTTCACTACCTCTGCCCCAGCCGTCTCGGCAAGGAAGGCCAATTCATCAAGGTACTCATTTGTTTTACGCTCGTCTTGAGTCTGAGTAATGATTCCAACAAGTACAGCAGTCTCCACCTTGGCCTCTGATATCACAAATTCTTTCATCTCTAAAAAATCTAATTGTTTTTCTTTGGGCAAATGTACGCGATAAATCTCAAAAACACACATAGAAGACTAAAAATGTGAGCATCACGCAAGTTCTATCCTCAAGAGCAAGAAGCTTTCAAGATGATCTTCTAACGAGATGATAAAGAAATCTCAAGTCACAAGTTTCTCGGAGTTAACAATTTAACAATCATATTTATAGCTTATTATCATCAAGACTCTGCCATTCTAATTCGCCTTTTTCAAATACGCATTTTCTATAAGAAATAATAAAAACAAACAGAATATTGACAAAAACCATTAATAATCAGGCTAATTGGTCCGAACGCACTATAAACAAGATGTTTTAAGAAATACAAAATGGGAGAACACCGAAGAAAGAGTTAAAGATATCCAACAAAATAACCATTCTACCAATTTTAATAAAAAACAAAGCTTTTTCCACAATTCTGTTGTGAAACATATATTTATTGATATTTTTGTATTCTTTTAATTATAGAGAGAATAATTATTCATTTTTATTAAGTTAATTTTTTGAGAGCATTATGAAAAGAAAATTAATGTTGCTATTATCATGTCTATTCATAGGCATTGGCTTAGCAACCGCACAAGTCCAGAAGATTTCCGGCTTGGTTGTTTCCGAAGAAGACGGACAACCCATCATCGGAGCTTCCATCCTAGTAAAAGGAACTACGGTAGGAACAATTACTGACATCGACGGTAAATTTACCCTTCCCAATGTTCCCAAATCGGCCAAATTACTTCAGATTTCCTACATCGGAATGCAAACACTAGAAGTTGGCGTTACGCCTAATCTAAGTGTGAAACTGAAATCAGATGCACAAAGCCTTGAGGAGGTAGTCGTAGTAGCTTACGGTACTGCAAGCAAGCAATCGATAACCGGTTCGGTAACTTCTATCAACTCGAAGGCACTTGAGACTCGCCCTGTAACAAGTGCAACAAGTGCAATCGAAGGAACAGCACCTGGTATTCAGGTAAACAACTCATACGGAGAACCAGGAAGTAATAAAGAAAATATTCGCATTAGAGGATTCGGTTCTATTAACGGGACAAATGCTCCTTTGATTGTTGTTGATGGGGTACCTTATAATGGTAACATGACGGATATAAACAGTAACGATATTGAGTCCATTTCTGTATTGAAAGATGCTGCTTCAGCTGCTCTTTATGGTAATAAAGCGGCTAACGGAGTTATTCTCGTTACTACCAAAAAAGGGAAAAGTGATAAGCTAAATATACGAGCTAGCATTCAACAAGGTATTTATAATCGTGCCATTCCTCAATATGACCATTTAGGAGTAAAAGACTGGATGGAAACTATGCGAATTGGATACAAACGTTATTTAATGGTAGATGGCAAAGACACTAACGGACAAAAATACGATGATGCCACAGCTTCTCGACTAGCTAGTTCAAACCTAATGAGCATCTTGAAAAGTAACATTTTCGACAAAAGCGATTCTGAATTATTTGATGCTAATGGCAAACTTGTGGCTAAAGTAAATCCGGGATATACAGACCTAGACTGGATGGGCGAACTTGAAAGGAACGGTCACCGACAAGAGTATAGCCTTAGTGCAGATACTGGTGGAGAAAAGTATGACTTATTTGCTTCATTCTCTTATCTCGATGAGAAAGGTTATATTATCACTTCAGATTTCAACCGCTTTACCGGACGTTTGAACGCAAACTTCAAGCCAACTAAATGGTTTAAAGCAGGTATTAACCTATCTACTACAATGTCAGATTCGAACTTTGCCAATAGTGCGAAAGGAACCTCATTCATCAATCCTTTCAACACAGCAGGTAATATGGGACCGATTTATCCTTATTATAAACATGACGGCAATGGGAAAATTGCAGTTGACGAAAATGGTCAGCCAATTTATAACCTAAACAATACAGATTATTTAGACAAGCGTAACATTATCTATGAGTTACGTAATGACGTAAACAACAGTAATCGTAATGCAATCAATGGACAGATTTATGGTACTGTAAATTTCTTAAAGGATTTTTCTTTCACAATAAAGAGTGATGTATACAACGTTAACCAAATCCAAAAGAAATACAACAACCCAATTTGTGGTGACGGTGAACCAAATGCCGGACGCTTATCCAAAACCAACTCACATGTATTCGATTATCGTTTTGCACAAGAGTTATATTGGGCACGTGAATTTCAAAACCATCATATCGATATTCTAGGAGCACACGAAGCTTTTAAGCATACAGATAGCTATGATTATTTCATGAAAGAGAAGCAACAAATTCTAGGCGATAACATTGAAGCATCTAACTTCTCTAAGCTAACGAGTGCCACAGGTGCGAAGGATATGTACACAACAGAAAGTTATTTATCGCGTGCTCGCTATAACTACAACCAAAAATATTACGTTGATGCTTCTTTCCGTTATGATGGTTCTTCTCGCTTCTATAGCCCCTGGGGACGTTTCTGGTCGATTGGTGGTAGCTGGGCTGTCAGTGAAGAACAGTTTATGAAAAAGTATGATTGGGTTAATAGCTTAAAACTACGTGCAGCATACGGCGAAGTCGGAAATGATGCTGGAGTAGAATATTATGCTTACAAATCACTTTACTACGCTGATACCAACTCTGGATTAGGAGCCTACTACAAATTGCAGAATCCAAACGAGAAGCTAAAATGGGAAAAATCGGCAACTCTAGATATCGCTCTTGAGGGACGTCTATTCAATCGATTCAATTTTTCGCTTGACTTTTTCAACAAGCAGTCGAAAGATCTATTATTTAAAGTCTACAATCCATTATCAGCAGGAGCTACCGATTGGTTAGGAAGTTCAGCAAGCGGCATGCCTACAGTCTTCAAAAACATCGGTTCTGTTCGCAATCTGGGATTAGAGGTTGCCATGGATGTTGATGTTATCAATCAAAAAGATTTGAGATGGAATGTTGGATTAAATCTAACTACAATTAACAATGAAATCACAAAACTACCTGACGGAAAAGACATCTTAAGTGGAATAAACAATTATAGCGAAGGACATAGCATATATGAATTCTACACTTACACTTTTGCAGGGGTAGACAAGCTTACTGGTCGTTCATTATACAACGCTGATCCAAGCAAGGTTACAGACAAGCTCAAAGCATCAGGCGATGTGATCACGATTAATGATAACGGAACAGAGAAGTACTATGTATACAACAACGCCTATGCACAAAAAGATTGGCAAGGTAGTGCATTACCAGACGTTTTTGGTAGCATCAATTCTTCATTAACTTGGAAAGATTTAACTTTATCAGTACTTTGTACTTATTCACTTGGAGGTAAAGTTTACGATTTCAATTATCAAAATATCATGACGACTTCGATGGCAGGACCAAGAGCCTTGCACCCAGATGTATTGAATGCTTGGAAACAAAAACCAGAAGAAAACATTGCTGCTGATTCACCAGATAGAATCGCCCCACACGCTCTACCGGCATTCGACCTTTCATCATACGATTCATACTCTCAAGGGGCCTCATCACGTTGGTTGACAAGTGCTTCATATTTTGTTGTTAAAAACATCAATTTAAGTTATAATTTCCCTGAGAAAATCACAAAACAGTTGGGACTTGGAGGCTTAAACATCTTTGGCGCTGTTGAAAATGCAGCAACCTTCACTTCAAGAAAAGGATTAAACCCACAATACAGTTTCAACGGTTCACAGGATAACACATTTGTTGCAGCACGTGTATATTCATTCGGTTTAAATTTAAGATTCTAAATTAAAAGACTTATGAAATCAATAATAAAACTAGCAGCTTTTTTATTCAGCTGCTCATTCATCATCAGTTCATGTTCAAGTGACTGGTTAAAAACAAGTCCTACAGACTCCGCATCTGGCGATGAAATTTTCTCATCGACAGAAAATGCCAAACAAGCCATCAACGGATTATGTAAAATAATGATTTCACAGCATGGAAGATATGGGCAATCGTTTAATGGAGAAGGTAGCATGAAACTTCTATACGGAGAATACCCTGGGCAAGATCTGAACTTCCCATACATGAATCCAGGATGGTCACCTATTATGAATGGTACAATAACCACAAATACAACATCCAAGTACAATGACTATCCATGGTATTATTATTATCTGATCATTGGAAATGCCAATGCCATAATCGCCAAAATCGATAATGCTGAGGGACGTGAATCTGAACGTCAGTTCATCAAAGCCGAAGCCTTGACTTTCCGTGCTTATGCATTCAGTCGCCTTATCACTGTTTATTGTGACAACTGGTCAAAAAGCAACAAAGGCACATCAAACGGAATCGTCCTTCGCATAGATGAATCAATAGGTGACATTCCACTTTCCACATTAGCGGAATCTTATGATCAGATTTACAAAGATTTAGATGCAGCAATCGATCTATATCAGAAATCAGGATTAACCCGTGAAGAGGTTTACAATAAAGCAGCAGACACCAACTGCTTTCCTAACGAAAGCGTTGCTTATGCTATTTATGCACGTGCAGCTTTAGATAAAGAGGATTATTCAAATGCTCTTAAATATGCTAAACTTGCTAAAGCAGGATATCCTTTAATGTCAGTCAACGATTATCGCAAAGGTTTTGCCGCACCAACATCAGAATGGATCTGGAGCATCTATAATGATGAGAATGAAACGATTTACTTTTTTGGATGGCAAGTTTATATGGCATGCAATGGTAATGGAGCTAACAGTAATCTTAATGTATGTATTAACAAAGCTTTGATCGAGCAATTTCCGGAAACAGATATTCGCAAAGGTTTATTCTTGACAGAAAGCCGTTTCTTGCCAACTGGAAAAACTTATTTGGATGTCGTAGCAGGAGATGAAGCAGGATCACATAATGGCGAATTCACCGATCAAGAAGCTTATGATAAAGCCAATGATTATGTAAAAAGTCTAATTAAGAGTAAACAGCTCCCAGCTGGAACTCCTGAACAAGCCTTTTCATATGCAAACTTAAAATTCCAGGCAACAGCACAACCTGGGGTTGGTTGCCAACCAATCATTCGTTCGTCAGAAATGGTTCTTATCGAAGCAGAAGCTAATTATCATCTAAACAAAGCAACAGATGCACAAGCCAATCTAGTAGAACTAAATGCCACATCTGGTCGTCAGCCGAATTATTCTTGCTCAAAAACCAATGACGAGCTTTTAAAAGAGATTAAACTTTATCGTCGCCTTGAACTATTTGGAGAAGGCTTCAGCTGGTTCGACTGCAAACGTTGGAACGACATGGTTGTAAGAGAAGGTTTTGCTAACGGAGGTAATTATTACTCAAGTGTTGCCGGAAGTTACGGTTCTAAAGAATCATTCTGGAAATGGAGTATTCCTAAGCGCGAAAGCGATTACAACGAAAACATAAACTAACCTGTTTTAGAAAAAGAAATAGGCCCTTGACTATAAGGAAAAGGTTTTAAGATTATATGAGGCAAGCTTACAAAAGTTTTAACTCAATAGTTTTAAGACCTTTTCTATAATGATTTATCACCTCTAAACAACTTTCATTGATAGTTGTCCCGAAGTTATATAAGTAATCTTATTTAAATTTATAGAATATAATTCCATAGCATGCTAGCTGTAGAAATATATTTATTAATAAAACAGACTTATATATCACTCCAATTCTTAATCACTAGAAACCGTCTTATTCATCAAGCGGCTTGCTTGAGATACAAATGGATCAGACAATAGTCAATACTCACATTCAGTTTATTTACCGATCAACAATAGTATAAATAACAATATACTATATACCACTCTTAAAATAATGCAAAAAGGCCATAATAGATAATTTCTATTATGGCCTTTTTAAAAAAAATATTATTTTTATTAGATATATATTATCAATACCCCTTATTTTGCACTAAGGCTCCTTTTGATTTCTCCACGTCAGAACTTGGTATTGGAAGAGCAAACAAATTATTAGGATAAGTTATTGCAGGTGCTGAAGCACTTCCTCGTCCCGCAGGAATACCTATCTCATTACGGAATAAATCAAAACTAGCATGCCCTTCAAAAGCAAGTTCTCTTCTTCTTTCAAGTAAAATTTCGTCTAACAGCGCCTTTGCATTAGCAAAATCTGCAACAGCAAATGTTTTTCCAGCCTCAGAACGTGAATGCACTTCAGATAAAAGGGTGACAGCAACAGGATCAACAGTATTATTCTTCTTTACTAAAGCTTCTGCTTTATTCAATAAAATTTCTGCATAACGAATAATAGGAGCCCAGTCAGCAGATTTCTTTCTGTACTTATTACAATAGAAAGCACCACCATTTTCTATTAAGCCCTCAGTTTTTCTAGTATCTGTTGCGCTCAATAGATTTAAATACTGTGTACTTACAGTTATGTCAGCTCTTGCACTAGCCCCATAATGTTGTCCTAATGAATTATTTGTATTAGGATTATCTGTTTGATTCATCGCTACAAAAAAGATTATTTCAGGAGACGTTTCTGGAGTAGTAAACACATTCACCACGTCTGAGTCTAAAGAGTATTTCCCCAATAACTGATCTGCATACACTATAGCGTTAGCATTATCACCACGATAAAGATAAACCCGACTTAACATCGCTTTAGCAGCATTTACTGTTGTTCTTGCTCTATTAGAATAATCAGCTCCCCAATTTTCATTTGCATTATCTTTTGCATAAGTGAGATCATCAATAATTAACTGATAACAATCATTAATTGAAGATCTAGAAACTTTAATAGCTTCAGTAAACCCTGTTTTACCGTCATAAGAGTTAATAATCAAAGGAATACCTAAATTTTCAGAGTCCTTGACATACATTTGTCCCCAGAAATTCAAGGTATAAAAGTATGCTACCGCACGTATAAAACGTGCTTCAGCCGCAAATTTCTTAAATTCTGTATCATCAATAATTTTATTATCCACAGCGCCTTGAATCCCTTCTAGAAATAAATTACACTCTGCAATTGTTCTATAGGCTCCTTGCCATGCGTCCTCAACAGTTGCATTACTAGATGTTGCATTAAAATTTGATAACCCGCCAAAGTATGTCGGAGGATTTACATCAATACCGCGTGCATCAACATATATTTGCGCACGTCCACCTAAAAATTCAGCATTTTGCAAGGCATCATACATCCCTACAGACGCAGCTTCTATTTTTTCCTTACTAGAAAAAATCTGATCAGCAGAATCTCCCATATAATAAGGGTTATCATCAAGTACCTCAAATGTACAAGAAGATAAAAGAGCAGTGCTAATAAAAGCTGATAATATATATTTATTCAAATGTTTCATAATAACTAAGAATTTAGAAATTAATATTTAAACCAAAGGTAAATGATCTTGGATAAGGAACAGAACGATTATCAAAACCGACAGAAATATTGGAATTTCTGTTAGTGCTAATTTCAGGGTCAGTTCCAGAGTAACCAGTCAAAACAGCCAAGTTAGAACCACGTAAATAAAAACGGATCATAGATATTCCGATTTTTGATGTCCATCTAGTTGGGACATTATAGCCGAGGGTAATATCTCTTAAACGAAGGAAATCCGCTTTCTCCATAAACAATGTAGAATTTGCCTGCAAAGAAGTACGATCCCCATGATATAACTTAGGAATATTAGTTTTTTGTCCTGGAGCAGTCCAACGATCTAGTATTTCAGTGATGTTATTATTCATAAGAGTCGTCAAAAGTCCTGATCTTGTATAATTCATCAAATAGTTACCACCAGCAAACTGCAAGCCCACTGTTAAATCAAAATCTTTATAACGAACAGTATTATCTAAGTTACCATACCATTTTGGTGTTCCAGTCTTACCATGTTGAATTTCTAGATCGTCAGTACCAAGAGGAGTTGCTTTAGTACCATCAGCATAAGTCCATCTATCTGCCTCAGCAATAGAGTAATCAGCATTGTAATATTTAACCTTATTGGTTGCATCATAATAGCCAGCACGTCCTGTTTCTGAATCAACGCCAGCATAGCGATATAAACGCCAAACACCTAAAGGTTCTCCAACTTTAGCACAAGCAGTTGCAAGAATATCATCTCCAGCTAACTTTGTTACTTTGTTCTTTACTGTAGTAAAGTTCAAAGAAGAGTTCCACTTCCAATCATCAGTATTAATATTAGTTGTATTCAACTGGAGTTCAATACCCTCGTTGTACATACTACCGATATTTGTCGTTATTTTAGAATCAGGTAGTCCTGCGATATGAATTACCGGGGCATCCAAAATCATATCACGTACATTTGTTCTCCAATAGTCAAAAACAACATTAATACGACCATCAAAGAAAGAGGCATCTGCACCAAAGTCTATTTTTTCAACTTTCTCCCATTGCAATCCAGTATTTCCTACTTGGCTCATTGACACACCATTAATATCTGCATATTGGCCACCTGCAAAGAGAGTTCTATATGCATATGGATCTACATTGCTATTTCCGACCAATCCCCAGCTAGCTCTAACCTTAAGGTCTGTTAAGAAATCAACATCTTTCAAGAAGCTTTCTTCTTTCATTCTCCAAGCTGCAGAAGCTCCAGGGAAATACCCCCAACGAGAATCTCTATAGAATCCGGAATAAGCATCTGTACGGAAAGATCCTTCAAAGAAATAACGGTTATTCCAATTATATGTAACGCGAGCAAAATAACTACTCAAACCCCTAGAGTTCATCGTTCCACCAGAATAATTATCAACATACAATCCATCTAGGATATTTTGGTAGGTATCAAAAACAAAGTTACCTGCACCTGAATAAATATCCTTATATGTACGTTTTTCATATTCCAACCCTGCCATAACACCAACCGAATGCTCTTTTATGTTAAAACTGTAATTCGCAAAGTTTTGCCAGTTCCATTGTCTTAACCAAGCTGTATTGTCTTGAACCAAACCATTATAAGCTTTACCTAGACCAGCAACCCTTGGACTACTATATTGATCTTCAAAGTTAGTTAAGTTATCAATGCTATATTTCGTTGTAATTTTCAAATTCTTAATAGGTGTCAATTCAATATAGATATTACCTAAAAGTCGTTCAACGGTATTTGCATTGCGTTGCAAATCCAAAGTTGCCACAGGATGATTAAAAGAATTCAAATAAGTTTTAACTCCATTATAAGAGTAAAGATTAGCTCCACGCCCTAATAATCCGTTACCATCTAAACTATAATCCCCATTTAGCATAGAAGGTACATTAGGCATTGCATTATATGCTGCGACAGTTACACCAGCTAAATATCCATCAGATAAAACACCATTATTTTCTGTCTTAGAATAATTGGCAGAGAGTCCAACTTTCAACCATTTATTTGCTTGAACATCACTATTTAAACGTATAGAATATCTTTCAAGAGAGTTACCAATGGCAATACCATCTTGTTGCGTCCAATCAGCAGATCCATATAGGCTCATTTTGCCAGTTCCTCCAGAAACAGAGAGTGAATGATTTTGTGTAAATCCTGTTCTAAAACATTCATCAAGCCAATCTGTTTCACTCTTATTACTATCCCAAGCAGCAATTGTAGTTCCAGCTCCCCATCTATTAGCAGCTTTTTCATTTGTTATATCAATGAACTCTTGCCCATTTAATAAGTCCGGCAAATTAGCAGCTGTAGATACTCCAACATATCCATTATATGAAACATTGGCTTTACCTTCTTTACCTCTTTTGGTTGTTATCATCAAAACACCATTTGCTGCTCTAGAACCAAATAAAGCCGCTGCTGCTGCATCTTTTAAAACCTCCATACTTTCAATATCGTTAGGATTAATAGAAGCCATTGGATTAAATCGAGTTCCATTACCTCCATTAAAAACGTTAACGTTTGATTTTTCAGAAACAGGTACCCCATCAATTACCACAAGTGGCTGAGATGATAGAGAGATTGAATTAGTACCACGTACACGAATGCTAACCCCGTCAGCTAACAATCCAGAAGACTGTGTAATTTGCACACCAGCCATTTTTCCAGACATTGCTTGATCAAAACTCTGTACTGGAAGATTACTAATTTTGTCCCCTTTCAATTGTGCACTTGAACCTGATAGTGATGATTTTTTCATTGACCCACCATAAGCAGTAACAACGACCTCATCTAATTCCGCAGCATCTGATTTCAGTACAATCTTCACATAAGATTTAATAGCAACATCCTGCGTTTTCATTCCAATGTATGAAACTTGTAGAAACTTAGAACCAACAGGAACACTTGGTAGCGTGAAACCACCATTCAAATCAGTAATTGTACCTAGGCTCGTACCTTTTACTAATACAGAAGCCCCGACCACTGGCTGACCGTCTTCTTCAGAAATTACCAAACCGGACACTTTCTGAACTTGAGCAGTAGCTAAGCCAATACCTACAAAAAGGCATGCTAATAAAAGCATCAATTTTCTTTTCATAAATTCTCTCTTAAAGTTTAACTTAACATTATTTATTTTCTCTAACAGATTGCAAATATATTAATAAATATAAAACAACCAATTTTTTTTATAAAAAAGCAGATAAAAAACAACAATATGTTAAATATAACACACTTTTATGTTATAAAACACAATAAAAAAGAGGTTTATAGTTGAACAAAAACAAACAAAAAAGTATAAAGATACAAATCATAATCACACACGCAACAACAACAATCAGAAATTGTGATACAAAAACAAACAAATTATAAACATATTTATTTCACAATCTTTTTTATAAAAAAAAACATAAAGACAAGAATAAAAAACAAAAAACAGACAATCTGTACAACAATCATCTAAAGATCAACAACTTTGAATAGTACAAAAACAAGAATGGTTATAATAAAGACAATTCTCTATTATAACCATTACAGTCAGAAAAAGGAGTATTATACTTACAATATCCCTTGTTTTATAACATCAATCATAATCGGTTTCAGTCCGCTAACAAAACATTCAACGGCAATAACCATCAAGATAAGCCCCATAAGACGCATCATCACATTATTCCCGGTTTCTCCCAACAGTTTAACCAAACGAGTAGAAGCTCTCAATATAAAAAAGGTGATCAAGTAGATGAGCGCAATCACTCCGATGAGCACCCCTTTAAGTTCAATCGTATAGGCATCCTGCATTAAAACAATCGCATTTGCTATTGCTCCGGGGCCACACAACATCGGAATACCCAACGGGGTAATAGAGATATCATCCGCATACGTTTTAATTTCCTCATTATTCAACTTCATGGGCGTATAACGTGCTTGAAGCATATCGAATCCGATTTTAAAAATAATCACTCCACCGGCAATACGAAAGCCGTTAGTAGAGATACCAAAGAATTTAAAGAGGAACTGACCAGCAAAAACAAAAACCATCAAAGTTAAAAAAGAAACAATGGTAGCACGCCTTACAATAGCTTTTCTCTCCTTATCACTCATTCCTTGGGTCATGGTCAGAAAGACAGGCATCGTTCCCAAAGGGTTAGTCAACGTAAAGAACGAGGTAAAACACAGTAAAGCAAAAGAAAATAAAGTCGTATTCATCATCCGTCAATAATTAAAGATGTAATATTGAAATTAGTTGTTGCAAATCATTAATACTATAAGTCGGAGTAAAAGGAAATTCCGTACGGTTATTTACGTTATAAAAGACTTGGTGCATACCAACTCCTTTAGCACCGGTAATATCAGCTTCCCAGCTATCCCCTATCATCAATGAATCTTTCAGTTCAGACTGGGTAGCAGACAACGCAAAATGGAAAATCTGAGGCCAAGGCTTCATCACACCAATATCCTCCGACAAGATCACCTTTCTAAAGAACGAATCCACCCCGGAAGAGCACATCTTCAGAGATTGCAGTTCTCTAAAGCCATTAGACAAAATATATAAATTATATTTAGGGACAAGATATTCCAGGACTTCCTTAGCATGCGGCATCAATTGCTGTTTAGTCGGAATAATCCGAAAGAAATCATCAGCGTACCTTACTGCCAGATCATCATCATGAACACCAACCGACCTCAACGGATAAGCAAAGCGCAGACGGTTCAACTCCTCCTTAGAAATTTTACCATCACCATACTCCACCCACAACTGCGTATTCTTTTCTTGATAAAGCGTATAATAATGATCGAACGATTCAAAATAACGAAAGAATGCATACTTATCGTAAACCTCCTCAAACGTATCACGCGCATTGGCAGAAAAGGCCCAAATCGTATCATCTAAATCAAAAAAAAGGTTTTTATACTTCATCCCATTTATTTAATTTACAAAAAAGCCAATGTACTAAAGAGGAGTTTCCTACAAATTAGTACATTGGCAAATTCATTTCAAAGCGTCTATTACTTGACCTGAATAACCAAATATTTAGAAACACTCCAGAATTCTTTCGGACTATTGATCTTCAACGTCAGCTGTCCTTTGTCATCCTTCGCCAACTCGTACGAACTAGCAGGATGAGAGGTTAGGAGTTCCGCACGTTTAGAATACAATCTGATCTCCTTAGTTGTACGAATATCGATCTGAGTAAAGTAATCCTTATTAAAATCACTACCTTTAAGGACATCTCCACTCTTAAGAATCTTTTGAGATTTCAACTCAGACTTAGTACCAAACACAAACCAAGCCGAATTCAAATTCTTGTCTTGTTCAGCAACCGTTTTAGCCTTAGCTTCATTTTCTGCAGTCAACGACTCCTTATCTGCCGTCAAATCACTAACAGCAGCATCCAACTCCTGAATACGGATATTCTTCGAAGCCAACTCAGCTTGAAGTTCCTCAATACGTTGTTGCTTAGAGTTCAATTCAGCTGTCAAAGCCTCAACCGCCTTCTTCAATTGAGAAGAGTTATATTTGCTACTCTTCAACTGAGATTGCAATTTAGCGATCTGAGCTCTATTCTCTTCCATTTGTTTAGTAATAAACTCGATGTCAGAAGCAATTTGTTGTTTAGCGCTTGCCGCATTTTCAGTGATCGTGCCCCGTTGCAAGTCCACACGACTCTCAGCAGCATTAATCTTACGGAACCCATCCTGTACTTCATTAAAAGTTCCCATCATATCGTCCAATTCAGCATTACGCTGCGCCAACTCCATCAACAACGAATCATTTTCTGCTTTAAGATCTTTATTACCGCTCTTAAAACCATCACACGAAGCAAAAATAGCTCCGCACACTAATAAAATAGCTAACTTTTTCATACGCTTACGTTTTAAAACTAAAGTTATTTTAATCCTCACTTCCAGCAACCACAATCACAATTTCCCCACGGGGAGGTGTTGCCGTAAAATGAGCAATCAATTCATTCAATGTTCCACGAACCGTTTCCTCATGCAACTTCGAGATCTCACGAGAAACCGACGCTTGCCGATCACCCCCAAAATGCTCCACAAACTGAGTCAAGCATTTCACTAAACGATGCGGAGACTCATAAAACACGATGGTGCGGGACTCCTCAGCCAAAGCCTTCAACCGCGTCATTCGTCCTTTCTTCTGAGGCAGAAAACCCTCGAAGCAAAAACGATCGTTTGGCAATCCCGAAGCCACCAAAGCAGGAACAAAAGCCGTTGCTCCAGGCAAACACTGCACCTCAATACCATTCCGCACACACTCACGAACGACCAAAAATCCCGGATCAGAGATCCCAGGGGTACCGGCATCCGAAATCAGAGCTACCGTTTCCCCTCCCAACAATCGGTTGACCACACTTTCCACACTTTTGTGTTCGTTAAACTTATGGTGCGACTGCATTGCATTTTTAATTTCAAAATGCTTCAACAGAATACCGGAAGTACGTGTATCCTCTGCCAATATTAAATCAGCCTCTTTCAGAACCTTAATCGCCCGAAAGGTCATATCCTCTAAATTTCCAACCGGCGTAGGCACTACATATAGTTTTCCCATATTTCTCTATACCTTATTATATGCTAAAAGAATTTACGGACATACTCTTTCAAATCCAAGAAAGCAGAATTATCATCCGCCACTTTTAACTCTTCATCCAAAAAGGCCATCGCTGCATCAAAAGAACTCATCTCACCCGTTTGTTGCAAGACCCTGTTCATACGCGAGTTATCATGATCAAACAACTCACGCGAAAATCGAAACGAGTCGTTCAAACTCAATGCCCCTTTCAAGTCGGCCCCTGTCTTAATTTTATCTCCCAAGACTATCTTTCCGGGTAGTGGAGCGACTCCCTCTTTCGTTGGGCAATCCTCTTTCACGGGTTCAAACGCCACCTGATGATCAAGCAAAGGTTCAGCCGTTTGTTCCTCAACCAGTAGTTTCAACGGTTCATCATTCCCCTTAATAACCGGTTCCTTCTCAACCTCTTGCTTAGGAGCAGGAGCCACCACTTCTTGAGCCAACGGTCGAACAGACGACCGATCAAGTTCGGACAATAACTCATCCAAATGATCACGCATTTGAAAGACATTTCTTTTAGCCACATTCCGCAAAACAGGATTAGCATCTTGTGCCATGGCATTCAACACACATTTCAGTTCTTGAATATCCAATTCAATGTCAGTCAGCAATCTATTCATTACCCTCATTCTCTTTTCCAAACAATATCGCAAATGTAGAAATAAATAATTAAAAACCTTCCAAAAGCCAACAAAAGTGTTATTTTTGCAACTAAATATAACATAAAAAAACATGATATTATTTTCAGAAGATCATAATCTTGAGACCCGCAGAAGAGGAAGAATAGAAGTCATTTGCGGTTCAATGTTTTCAGGAAAAACCGAAGAATTAATCCGACGCCTCAAACGCGCGAAGATCGCCCGTCAACGTGTAGAAATTTTCAAACCAGCCATTGATGTCCGTTATTCCGAAGGCGACGTCGTCTCGCACGACAGTAACTCCATCTCTTCCACCCCCGTCGATTCCTCAGGCAGCATCCTGCTATTCACGTCCGAAATCGACGTCGTCGGAATAGACGAAGCCCAGTTCTTCGATAACGGATTGATCGACATCTGCAACGAACTCGCCAACAACGGCGTCAGAGTTATCATTGCCGGACTCGACATGGACTTTAGAGGAAACCCCTTTGGCCCCATGCCTCAGTTATGCGCGATTGCCGATGAAGTAACCAAAGTACACGCCATCTGCGTCAAATGCGGACAACTCGCCGCTTTCTCACACCGAAAGGTGAAAAACGACAAACAAGTCATGCTAGGCGAAACCAGCGAATACGAACCCCTATGCCGAACTTGTTATCAAGAAGCCATAGAAAACGATAAACCCAAAGAATAATACTCACCATGGAAAAGAAGAAGATAACCTTTGACAGCTTTATTCGAGGAATCATAAGCTGTTTAATTATTGCCGGCATACTCATGCTCATCAACAGATTAAGTGGAGTGTTATTACCCTTCTTCATCGCTTGGCTGGCGGCTTATATGATTTATCCGCTTGTCAAGCTCTTCCAATACCGACTACGCCTAAAAAGTAGAATCCTTTCCATCTTCTGCGCCTTACTGACCCTTACCATCATCGGAGTAGGCGTGTTCTACCTATTAATTCCACCGATTATAGCAGAAGTCAGCCGGATGAACGACCTTGTCATCAACTACCTCAACAGCAACCCCGGTAACAACATCCCTCAGATCCTTTCCGATTTTATTCGTAAGAATATCGACCTCTCAGCGTTAAACAACCTATTAAAAGAAGAAAGTCTGCTAAAAGCTATCCAAGGCACCATACCACAAGCTTGGAACCTCATCTCCGAGTCGATCAACCTTTTATTTAGCGTCTTCACCTTCTTTGTCATCCTCCTTTATGTCATCTTTATATTAATGGACTACGAATCGATCTCCGGAGGGTGGCTTCATTTACTCCCCAACAAATATCGATCTTTTGCGTCGAATCTTGTAGAGGACATTCAGATTGCCATGAATAAATACTTCCGTGGTCAAGCGCTAGTCGCATTCTGCGTCGGCATCCTATTTAGCATTGGATTTCTGATTATCGATTTCCCAATGGCCATTGGCTTAGGCTTATTCATAGGAGCACTCAACATGGTGCCCTACCTGCAAATCATCGGATTCCTCCCCACACTGATGCTTGCCATCCTAAAAGCCGCCAACACCGGCGAAAGCTTCTGGGTCATCATCGCCGGAGCATTAGCCGTCTTTGCCATTGCGCAAATCATACAAGACACTATACTCGTTCCAAAAATCATGGGACGGATAACCGGCTTAAATCCCGCCATTATCCTCCTATCCCTCTCTATTTGGGGATCACTCATGGGAATGATTGGTATGATCATTGCTCTACCTTTAACCACATTAATGCTGTCCTATTACCAACGTTTCATTATTAATAAAGAACGGATAAAATATGACACAGAAGAAACCTCTGATAATCAACGAGAAGCGGGTTTGACGAAAAAAAAGTAGGAACTTTTTTACCCAAAACACTTGCATATTAAATAAAAGTAGCTACCTTTGCACCCGCAATCAGGAAATAACTGATCAGCAAATAAGGACCGATTCGCTAGCTCAGCAGGTAGAGCACAACACTTTTAATGTTGGGGTCCTGGGTTCGAGCCCCAGGCGGATCACTTAAAACAAAAGAAAATCCCTGATAATAAAATATTATCAGGGATTTCTTTTTTCTGGCAGATAAATCATAGGACTAAAAACGAATTGCCCCACGAGTTTACATCTTTACCACCAATTCATCGAGTCTTATAGGTAATGTTCAGAAAAGTGTGTATGTTTTATTTCTTAGGCATAAATATTTCTCAAAAATATAATTATTCTGTTTTGATAAAAAGCTTTGATTCAAGAAAGTTGTAAATTGGATATTTAAATACATCTTTATTCATAGCCACATTGCCAAGCAATAATATCACAGAATCATAGTTTGGCATCGCACCACGCATTTTCAGCACTCTTTTAAAATCCTTATTGAGTCGTTCAATCCAATTGGTTGTATATATCATACCTCTTATTTCTCTCTCATATTTGAAATAAGTGAAATAGAATTTGTACCTTTCATGTTTATACCTTTTAAGCATGGGGTAACTCTTCACCCATTTATCTATAAAATCTAGAAATTGTTTATGTGAGCTTTCAGGGGTGGCCAAATCTTGATCCGGCCTAAATACTATCTGCATTTCAGCCGCAATTATTTTTTTATCTCGAGGTTTAATTTTCCCCAATATATTCCTCTTTAAATGCACCGTGCACAATTGGATATCTGCACCAGGAAATGCATGTGCGATAGAATTTTCAATACTAGATAAGCCATCGCATACAAATAAATTAATCTCACTAACTCCTCTTTCTTTTATATCATCGAATATATCAAGCCAGTTGGAAGCACTTTCGGTTGGGAAATTCACAATTGATAAGACCTCACGAGTTCTATCTTCTTTTACTCCTAATATTACGTAGTATGCTTCATTTGAAACCGAGTCATTGCGCCTGGTGGCAACATACGTAGCATCAATATAAACGATTGGATAACGTGCATCTAATCTACGGTTCAGCCACGCAGAAACATCTCCACGTGCCGTATCAAGGAGCCGGCTTACTTGACTCTTACTATAATGCTTACCGTAAAATTCCTCAGAGATATCACCAACTTGCTTGGTGGTCAAGCCTTGAGCGTATAAACTACAAATTAAGCGCTGAACTTCAGCTTCTTGATCTTTAAGTACCCCTAATAAAACAGGATAAAAGTTGCTCTCACGACTCCGAGGAACGCGAATCTCAAACATTTGACCGCCATGACATACTCGACGATCACGATAGCCATTACTCACATCATCAGTCTGAGAATTATAAATCTTACGCTCTGATTTCATTAATGATTCCATCCCTAAACGGATTAATTCCTGAAATCCTTCTTTACCATTTGTAAGTGAAGAAATAATTTCAGACATTTGTTCTTGTGTAAATTCCATTTCTCTTTCATTTTAGGTTACAATACAAATCTAAGAAATATTGGGATTTACACACTTTTTAAAACGCTATCGTCTTATATAACACTGCTTTGAAAGAGGATACACCGTTCTTTAACTCTAAAAACGGTGTAAAAATCGCAAAAGTTTCTTCTCTCTTACCGAAGCAGCCTGTTATAACAGCAATAAATCATAATGCTAACAAATTCTATAATAGCCTCTTTCATTTTAATTTAATTCTTATAATCACCGGATTATCGAATTCCTCGATACCATTGCAAATACTATTCAGATATGATGAAAATTCCACTTTTCCTTTTTCTTTTTTCATCAACAATTGACCAGCATCAACTATTTTATACATATACTTATCATCAACAAAATTCATACTCGCCGGTAGAGTATTCTGATTAAAATCATCCAAAAGAAAATACCCCATATTATGAATAGTAGATTTTCTTTTATCGACATATGCCATTCCTACTAACCCTCTAGAATAGTTAAAGAATAGATATTTACTTGTTTCATAAAAGCCATCAAATAACATCGTTAAGTTTCCTTGTTTCGTTTCTCTTGTCATTCTTTCCAAGTCAACATTCTCACTAAAAGTAGGAGTATACCTATTTGTTAAAAACTTGATACGATAACGAAGTTTTAAAGTTCCGGCAAAATCAATAGAATAAATTTCCGGATTTAAATATTCGGTCAAAAGCAAAGTATCATTATAAAAAGAAAAATTGTTCACAGAAAGCGGGATTTTAAAAAAGCATTCATTAAACTCATATGGTAATTGCTGGCACGAAGGATTTCCATCTTTCAACATTAAAAACCTATAAGATTTAGGAAAAGTTTCTTTAAAGAAATCGACATTGGGTAGTTTTCCTAAATAACAATAGGTTTGATCTCCCCTGACGGCCAAAGACGATAAAATAAATGGCACTATCTCCTGTTTCACAAGTTTACCACTTTTTGTGTATTCATATAAACATCGGCTCATATCCGAGTAAATAATTATATTTCCATTTTCCATATTTATTGTAAAATGAGAAATACGGGGATATTCATCTGGTGCTTCCCCCTGCTTACCTATTTTGGAAATAAACTTACCTTCCGAATTAAAACAGAAAATGGTTTCTGATAGATTATCCCAAATATAATATACGCCGTCTCTAACTATTATTTTTTTTATTTCTCCGATTAAAATGCTATCTCCTGACTGCAAGGGAATATATTTCACTTCATCCGATATTTCTGAGATACAGCTTCTTTTCTCTTGATCGATATCATCAGGGTCCACTGTTATTAATTGAAATAAAGAGTCATTTAAAACAACGTTATGCAATGTGCCACTTTTCTTACAAGAGACCATAAATGATAAAAGAAGTACCAAAAACCATCCTATTCCTTTCGTGTGTTTCATATATTCTATGTGTTTGAAGGAGCTGACAAAGCATAACTTCCACTAGCTCCAAATGTTAATTAATTTTTCGCGCCGCAATAGCATTCACAAGCCTGATTCATATTCCCAGTATATATACAATTACTCTTACTCTAAGTTCCGAAAAGCTCAACCTCATCGATGCAAGTCAGACAACATCCCGCCCTTTCAAGATAAAGAACACAATCTAGTATTGTGATGAGATTCTCTTTATACTGGAATAATACGTTTTCTAATTCTTTTCTATTTCCACCAGCTAAGCTCAAAGCAACTTCTACAGAAAATAGAGCATCTGCCTTAAAATTTCACTACCGAGTATTAGTAAGGCCAGTCAGACAGAAATAAAAATAAAGAGAATAGATATAGAGTGTTCTATCATAATATCATTTTTAGAAAGTGATATATATTCTAATTCATCTTTCTTAATTAGTACTTTACAAAAGTAAAGAAAAAACCTTAATGACATATGCCATTATTGTTTACACTATGTACACAAATCGTTTTTAAAAAAGTATATCCCGTGACTCAGACAATAATATCACCTTATTACAGGTAATAAAAATGCCAAACAAAACAATTATAAACTATTTACGCATCCATAACTTAAGTGAATAATATTCCGCATTGCAATATACAGTAATAGTTTTATTAAGCCACTCCGGGTGTTCCGCCTTATGATAATATTCCACCAAAAATGGACAATAAGTTAAGATATACAATGAAAGAAAAGAATATTATATTTAACAAAAAAGCAGATATCCACAACAAGAAGAGAATTCAGTAAAGAATCCAAAGCGGAAGTCGTTTTAAAATCTTCAAAGGGACGCGTAATATTAGAGCGTTTAGCTAAGAAGTATGCACTTTTGCCGATACAGATTTCGGTATGGAAAGCTGAAGATAGAGAGATGCAACCATCTATCGAGGCAGAAGCTCCTGATGACGCAATAAACGCCCGATATTCTTATAGTGCAAAACAAGAATAAGCACCATACAAACCAACAAATAATGAAAAGTGCCGTTTACTCCATGAAGAAGAAACTCGCTTATCACTATCACAATGGCCAAAGCGATAGAGCCCAACGACACATATTTAAAACACCATTTTACGATAAAATAAACCGCCACCGAGATAAAAACCGGAAGAGGAGCCAATAAAACCGAAGCCCCCAATGTGGTATTCACCCCTTTTCCGCCCTTAAACTTCAGAAAGAGGCTAAAGTCATGCCCCAAAATAGAAGCCAGCGCAACCCCATAGACCAGCCAATCGGACGCCATATTCCCATCAGCAGTTCCAAAGAGACGATCACCTCCGAATACATCAGCAGTCCCCAAGACATTAGACCTTAAACAGAGATACACCCCCACCGGTAAGAGCCCCTTCGCCATATCCAATAACTGAGTCAGAACAGCAATCTTTCGGCTCGCCACTCTCCTCACATTGGTCGACCCCATATTCCCACTCCCCATCTCCAGAATGTTTTGTCCCGTAAAGTGCCGTACCAGAAGATATCCCACAGGAATTGAGCCGATCAAATAAGCGGCCAAAACAATGCTAACTTCAATCCATAAACTCATTTCATCTCCTTCAAAATACGCAAAGCCTCATCGACATGCTTCTCAGCCTTCATTTGCGAGTTAAAGATATACACCACCTCACCCTTCTTGTTTATAATGTAAGTCACCCGTCCCGGAATCAGCCCCAACAAATTCGTTGGCACCCCGAAGAGCTTCCGTACCTTGTTGCCCGTATCACTCAGCAAAAGATAATTCAGCCGATGCTTCTCAGCGAAAGCCAAATGACTTTCCACAGATTGAGCACTGATGCCAATAATCATCGCATCGGCATCGGCAAACACAGCAAACTGATCGCGAAAGGAGCAAGCCTCCTTTGTACACCCCGGACTATCATCCTTCGGATAAAAAAAGAGCACGACATTCTTCTTCCCGATCACAGAATCCAATGAAAACGACTCGCCATATTGATTCTTCAACTCAAATGATGGCACCTTACTTCCTACAACAACCTTTTCCATGGCATTCACATTAATATTCACATTAGAATTCAGATTAAAATAAATCACAAAAAGAGCAATATACATCATAAGATAAAACAGATAAAAGTTTCGAAACTTAATATACTTCTTATTCTCCGGATAAAGATTTCCAAACAACCCCTTGATCTCGCGCCAGAACACCGGTTTGAGATTAATCGTCCAACGATCGGTTTGATAGACCATTTTACGGAAGCGACTTCTGTAATACCCCAACGGCAATCCCCAAGCCACAAAAAGAATGAGCCAAAGACTCTTATACCCCTCCATAAATCTTTATTTTTTAGGAAACCAAGGGAGAAAAGCACTCGTCCTCCTCACATAATCCTTATACTCCGGCTTAGAACCCTTCAACATTTTTTCGAGCAAAGCCACCCCCGACACCTTGATAATCAGCAACGTCATAATCACAGACCCTATCACCTGCCAATAACTTCCCGCAGCCAAGCTAAACAAAGCATAAGCCCACCACACCGCCGCGTCACCAAAATAATTCGGATGCCGCGTATATCTCCAGAACCCCGAAGCCAAGACCTTTCCCTTATTTTCAGGATGACTTTTAAAACGCGACAATTGATAATCGCCTCCCGCTTCAAAAGCAAACCCCACCAACCAAATCAGAATGCCCGCGTAGTCGAACCCATTAAGCACATCCCCCTGATGCCCCATACTCGCTCCCAACAAAGGCAGAGAAATGATCATAACCAATCCCCCTTGCAATAAGAAAGTCTGGAAGAAACTAATCCACCAATAACGTTCAGGCCCATATTCCTTTCTAAAGTTCTGATACCGAAAGTCCTCCCCTTTTCCGACATTCCTCAGAGCCAGATAGATAGACAACCGCATTCCCCACACACCAACCAAAACCAATAAGATCAACTTTCGAAGGATCAGTTCGCCCGACATCCAAACATAAAACGTGTTTACCCCCACAAAGGCGACTCCCCAAAAAAGATCCACAATACTGACATTCTTGAGCTTAATACTCACTAGCCATAGCAGCGTAAAGAACATCAGAACCATAAGCGATGCTTGTAAAAACAGTGTTCCCATCCGATCCATCTATTTAGTCGTTAATCCCTTCATTTCATTCTCCCACAACAAAGAAACCGCTATAGCCCCATTGCCCGCATGCATCCCAATGACAGGCGAAATATCGACTATCGAGACCGCTTTCTTACCGGTCAGCCGCACCATCTTCTCCGCAACCTCTTCAGCCCCTTCACGATGATGAGCGTGCAACACCATATAGTTCCACACCCTTCTCTCCCGCCCCATCTTTTCGATATGCCTCATAATCTTCCTCAAACTCGAATGCTGACTAAAAGTATTCCCGAACAACATCGATTTACCCTGTTCATCCATGGAGACAACCGGGTTATACCCCAACAGCTCCGCAATAAATCCCTTAGGCTTCGACACCCGTCCCCCTCTAATCATAAATTTCAAGTCGCGCACACTCACAAAAATCTTCGTTCGCGAAATATCCTCCATAATCATCTCCACCACCGAATCAGCCGTTCTGCCCGCCTCAATACCTTTTGCCGCTTTCAGCACAAGCAAACCCAATCCTCCCGATAGATTCTTAGAATCAATCACATAAATCGGCTTATTAAACTCCTTCGAGATGCGCCTTCCCGCTTTTACACTATTGCCAAAAGTTCCGCTAAACTCACTCGTGAGATGTATGGAAATAATCGCATCATAAAACGAAGCCAGACGAGAGTAAAGATGAGTAAAAGCCTGTTCGTTGACTTGAGACGTCTTAGGGAACTCCCCCTCCGATTCAAGCCTATCATAAAACTGATCCGGTTGAATCGTCACCTTATCCAGAAAATGATTCTCACCGAAATTCAAATTGAGCGGAACCACATTGATCTGATAATCGTCCAACCATTCCTGCGACAAGTCACAAGAAGAATCCGTCACCAATGCAATATTCCATTTACGCTTAGTAACCATTTCTTGTTGCCGCACCATATCATCGACTTTTTGAAACGTAATCGTTCCACACCCCTTCAGTTCCTGAAACAATTCTGCAGGTCGATTCGTATGCACATGAATCCGACAAGTCTTTTCAGACCCCGCCACCACTACGGAATCGCCATTCCGGCTCAGCACCCTTTGGATCTCAGCACGGCTAACCCCCAAATTTTTAATCATAGCCTCCGTGCAATAACGATAAGTGATCTCCTGATCGACAACATGCTCCGGATGAATCAACGCAAAATCCTCTTGAACACCGGCCCTTAACTGTGGGACACCTCCCAGTCGAATAAAATCAATGATCCCCTTCATAAACAAGACAAAGCCCTTTGCCCCCGCATCAACAAAACCCGATTTATTTAACACCTTAAGTTTGGATGTCGTTTCAGATAAGGACTTTTCCAACACACCAAAAGAGTCGATCATCACCTTTTTAAACTCATAAATATTCTCCTTCTTAGAATTCAAAAAGTCCGCCCAATCCTTGATCACCGTCAGCATCGTCCCCTCCACAGGGTTTGAGATCGCCCCATAAACATAAGGAATGGAGCGACAAACGCTTTCTGCAAAATCAGTGATATTTATTCCGACCTTGTTCTTCGTTTCACAACTCAGCCCATATAAAAACTGAGCGAAAATAACACCCGAATTCCCCCTAGCCCCGATCAATGCGGCTTCCGCAATATTATTGACCGTCGTTTTATACGACCTATGCGGTTTGATACGATCTAATACCGATCGAACAGTAGCTGCCAAATTGGTCCCCGTATCCTTATCATTGACCGGAAAAACATTGATCCTATTGATTTCCACTTGATGTTGAAGTAACTGATTTGCCCCGGCAAGAAATGAATAGTAAAGAATTTTGCCGTCAACAATCGTGTTATGATGATCTGTCCGTTCTGCGTACTCAGCCATATTCTAATCGTTTGAAAGATATCCTAATTATTAACAAACAAATCAAGCCGAGCTAGAGTTCACCGAATACATCTAAATCATCCCATTCATTTCAATCATTTCAATTTGAACTTTAGCATCTTATGCTCTGGTCACACCCTATTTACCCCTGCCGCAAGGAGTTAATATAAATAGACATCGCACAGCTCTAAGTGAAACCATATAACTTTTCGTTCTAACTATCAAAAATAAAAACAAAAAAGGAGAAGATCTTGATTAATTATTTATATTTGCACTCGCTAGAACAATCTGAATATCATAAAGATAACGACCGATCCCGGCACTCTTCATCGCAGAAAGGATATTTACATTATAAGAACCTATAAATACGAACAAAAAAACACAGAAGTATGAGTATTCAAGCACTTAAAAACAGAACGTTCCGATTTACCGGAATTATCAATGAAAGACAACAAGACCACTGTCAGCCTCTAAGAGTATTAATGATGGCCATAGCCTGCCTTTTCTTAACCGATGCATTTGCAGAAAGTGTAAAAAAAGACACCATCCAGAAAGCAAAGGCAAAGCAAGAGGTCGTAAAGAAAAAAGTTATAAAGAAAGAGACTAAAACCTCAGTCCCAAAAGTCGCTACAAAAGATGGTATAAAACAAGAGCTTTACAAGGACGAGCAAGGATCTTTTTACAAATGTTATCTGTCGGCAGAAAAGGACAATCTCGACAAATCACACTCCAAAAGGCAACCGGTACATGCAAAAAGAATGTATAAAAAAGACTATCCCAAATTTATAAGAATAGCGCCCTCCCTCAGAAACACAATTATCAATTCATTAACAGAAAAGGAGAGAAAAAGCGTATTAGTAAAAGGTAACCTGCTAAACTTTACTTTTTTTGTTGACATAAAAGGTCGGATGATTTATTCGTATATCTCGATGAAACAGTCCGTCACTAATCAGCTATCAGCAGAGACGATCAAGAATATATTTAAAAGAGTAAAGAGAACCCGATTTTTTCAGCCATCTATCCGAAGAGGCCCAGTGTACTGTCAGCAGACCATTACAATTAATTCTTAAACGAGGTAAGCGAAGCGAGATTATAGAGAGGTGATCATTAGACGCAGACAACGCAAATTGATGAATTATAAGAGTTTTGATGCCGACTATCTATCATTAACAGATATTGCTAAATATAAAAGTGATGACCCAACCCTAGTTATAGGTAATTGGATGAGAAATCGAAATACAATTGAGTATCTAGGCGTTTGGGGAAGTTTGTATAATCTTAATTTTAAACCCCTCGAATTCGAGGGGTTTAGGAAAGAGGCTGGCCTCAATACATTCACACTCTCTCCCAAAAAGTGGATAAATTCAACAGGCGCCATCGGTATCATTTCAAAATCCGGCAAACATGGGGGCACATATACGCATAAAGATATAGCCTTTAAATTTGCAAGTTGGATATCTGTAGAATTTGAATTATATATAGTCAAGGAATTTCAACGTTTGAAAGAACAAGAACAAGCCAAATTAGGTTGGACTGCCAAACGTGAATTGTCCAAAATCAATTACCGCATTCACACAGATGCTATCAAGAACAATTTGATACCTACAGAAGTTACGCCCAAACAGTCAAGTATCATCTATGCAGATGAAGCTGATGTACTGAATGTGGCTATGTTTGGAATGACAGCCAAGATGTGGCGTGAGCATAATCCCGATCTGAAAGGCAACATACGTGATTATGCATCCATTAATAAACTTATTTGTTTATCCAATATGGAAAGCCTGAATGCAGTGTTTATCGACCAAAGAATACTTTTTTACTCCAGATAAAGCGATAATAGTGACATCAGCATTATGCCTCATTGGCCTCTATTTTATGATCACTTATGTTATTAGTGCTATTAGTGATCACAAATACTATTCTGCTATTCCTACAATGCTAGTTATAGGACTTTGCATTTTCTTTGCATTAAAAATGCCATATTGCACTTATATTAAAAAAGGTACAGTAGTCATAAAACAGATATTAGGATCAATAAGGATAACAGACATAAGAAGTATTAAGCCAATTGCAGAAAAAGATTTTAAAAATGCAACTAGAACATTCGGAAACGGAGGATTTTTAGGATATGTAGGAATTATGTAAAAAACAAATCTAACCTCGAGAACGGACAATAATATTTTTTTCTAATCATGCCAATTTTACTTTTCCGATTTTAGACGATTCAAAGTTACCGATTACATTAGATAGTTTTATGAATTATACAGGTACTCATAGGCTTAGTAAAGCCTATGATTTTAATAATCTAATGTCGATATGTAAGGAATGTCACGCTAAATTACATTCTTAAATAAAAAACAATTTTACTCAATAGACAAAGAAGGTATGTTTTTACAATTATGATCAAATATAATATTTTCAGCATCAGCAGAATTATGAATATTGGGATGCCTCATTTTAGTGTCCCAAAATGTAACTTCCAAAAACTCTACTAACACTGGACTAGAAAAGCATATTTGTGAGCTATCTATATGTCTAACATTAAATTTACATTGTACAAAATGAGAATTATATATATTTAATTCAGCAATACTATTCCCGACAAACTCAATATTTTTAGCAGTAGAAATATTAATACGACATTTTTGTATAACCAAATCATTCTTATTAATATTTTCTATTCTACAATTGTCCAAATTAGAAAAATAAATGTGTACATTAAATAATCCCCTTTCAAATATACATCCAACCATTTTCACACGTGAGAAATCACTGTTCTCGACTTTTGAAGTGAAGGTACAATTCTTTAGAACAGAATTGGTAAATATACAATGATTTACATTTTTAAAATATACTTCTATTAGAGTAGTATCGGATAAATCGACCTGTTCATCTTTAAAAATAGAATTATCATTAAAGTAAATATCAATAATAGCCTGTATTATTACTGGTGGTTTTTGCTTATTAATATCTCTTTGTTCTTCAATATCACATAATTTTCTAGAGTTATCTTTCAAATAACCCGAATACAAATTATTAACTAATGGTATATATTTACTATCTTCTTTTGCCAACTGAAATAGGGTATAAATACCACCCAATACAATACTCGTATTTTCACTGCCAAGATAACCTATAGCATCCCCAAACCTTTTATCGTTACTAGTACTTATAGCAATATTATTCTGTTTAGTTTGTTCTTTTATACGTTTATTATTGAGATGTAAGCCGTATAGTACAGCTAGACCGCCCAAAAAGCTCAGTAAAGTAGTTAATAATTCCCCTTTTGCTTTAGCATTATTTTTACCATATAGATTAATTGCCAAATCATTAAAATTTAGGTACATCAATATACACAAAAGAAACACTATTATAATTAATAAAATGTATGTTGTTCTATTCGATTTTAATATTTTCTTTAACTTATCCATATAGTTTATTCTTTTTAGCAAATTTACAAAAAGAACTTACACTCTGAAGTTTTATCATAAAAAATCAGATTACAAATAATAAAAAAATAATAGCCTATATACATCTTAATTTTAAAAACAAAGTTTATGTAAATAATATTTTATTTATTTCAAAAAAAATATTATTTACAATTGTAATAAGTAACTTTGAATCGTCTAAAATCGGAAATGTTAAATCGGCAGTTTTGGGCGAGGATATATAAAAACGTCCTGTTTTATCACTGGATTGTCTTTAGGAGCAAACACGATTTGCATTATTCGCTTGAATTCAACTATATTTAAAAACTAGTACAGAAAAAATAATCATTCAATCCATAAAAAAATAATAATAAACACACACCATGCGTCAGAAAAAAGAACTCCACATCGGCATACAAGAAGTATTGTTCATCTTAATCGCAAGCTGGATATACACCCTCTCAACCTACTACCTTCCCTTTGGGAGCACCCACTCGTTATGCGAGATTTACACGTTTCAAGGCATACCTTTTGCATTATTCTTAGGACTTATCGGAGATTGGAAGAATAAAAAAGACAACAATAAGAAGAAACGGTAGTCGATCGATTTCATCAGAGACCAGCCTCATCACGATAAGCCATTACACTGTTTTAATTGCATCAAAAATTAGCCTTAGTTATCAATCAAGAGCACGTAAATAGTCAACTGTTTTAAGGCTTAACCTCTAAAGTTGTCTACCATTTTAGGAGTTAAGGAAAAGAAGAGTCAACTTTTTCAGTATTTAAGTGTAAATCCACAGCGATCAAAAAGGTCCGCAAAGCGCCTATAAATCGCAGTCTTACGTCGCATTCTGAGTTTCATACAGTAAACAAGAAAGTTTCATACGGTGGAACGCCGAGTTTCATACTAACGAAACAAAAGTTTCAACGTATGAAAATAGATTTCCAAAGGAGGAAACTAAAATGGCGACCGTTGGAACTAGGATGGCGACCTTTTAAACTTAAAGCATGGCCTTAAGAATAAAAAACGAATCCTTGAATAGGTAAAGTCCCCCCTTACAAGGATAGACCAAACGCCTCTCGCTAGGTGACAGATCATTGATCTACCACCCATCTGCAACTCCATCTGCAACGCTCATTCCGACCTATCAATCAGATATTTAACAACCATTTGGTGACAGATGGCAGATAAAATTCAAAAAATAACTCTAGGAGAAGGAGTTTATAATTTCAAAGGCAATTGAGATGATGAGACCACGACAATCAACAATCAACAATCAACAATCAACAAGCGACAAACAACGAAAAAGAAGAATGTCAAGCGATAAAAAAGAGAGGAGATAAAAAAGATCAGATCAGAAAAACTATAAAAAAAAAGCTATAAAAGAAGGACTCTACAAGAAAGACCGGACAAGAAGAGAGACTGTCAGTTAATAAACCATCACAAAAACAGATCATTCTACTGGGAAACAAACAATTATCCTGTTCATAACTTTGTCGATAACTCGAATCTATGGTTAATAACCTCTATTCCATCTGTTAATAATAGAAACAACCTTGTCAATAACAGACACACACTTGTTAACAACAGAAACAACCCTGTTAATAACTCGCGGTTCGCTTCCGATGAAGAACCGATAATTCACTCCATGAAAAGTTTATCGGCCAGTCCAATTGGGAGTCTATAAACAGCTCTAACGTAAAGTTTGAACACGTTCTAATTAAAAATCTGTAGATAAATTAAAAATAGTAAAAACCCCCTTTAGGGATAAACTTTATAATCGCACCAGATGTTACATTAGTGTAACATTTAAAAACGATACGACTATGGAAAGGCATTTAATTCACAGCAACGAGCTGCATCTCATCAACAGCAAAAAGATTCATCAAGCAGTAGGTCAATTAGTTGAATCGCTTGGTCTTGCAGCAGGATCGACGGAAGACTTTGACATTTACCGGGTTGTTGAAACTTATTTCACCGATTTATCGAAACGGGAAGAGATAAACGAATTGCTGAGAATTAAAGATTGAAATTGTGGGTTTTCAACAGGAGAAGCGTGAGACTATTGTTCCAAGACAATAACCTCACGCTTTTATGTTATACAAATCCGTTTCGTTAGTAACCCGTATGAAGGCAACGATCAGTTACCTTTATGGATCGTCATTTGCGGGAATGGGAAGTTGATGCCTTGCTTATTGAAAGTCTCATAGATCTGTTTGTTGATCTCAAAATAAACACCCCAATAGTCTTCGGTCTTCACCCAAGCTCTAACCACCACATTTACACTGCTGGCATCTAAGGCATGAAGGGCGATGAAAGGTTCCGGATCGGTCAAAAATCGCTTGTCTTGATCGAGAATGGATTTAATCACGCGCTCTACTTTCTCATAGTCTTCACCGTAATCGACTCCGATGATCCATTCCACGCGTCTGTTCTGTTGGTGACTGTAGTTGGTGATCACGCTGCTACTCAATGATCCATTAGGGATATAGATGAGTTTGTTATCGGCTGTCGTCAGAATGGTATGAAAGATCTGAATTTCTTTTACGGTGCCCGATACGCCTTGGTTCTCAACCCAGTCGCCCACCTTAAACGGTTTGAACAACAAGATGATCAATCCTCCGGCAAAGTTCTGAAGGTTGCCCGACAAGGCCATACCAACAGCCAAACCGGCAGAGGCTAAAAGAGCGGCAAACGAGGTGGTATCGATACCGAGCTGACCGACAACCGCCACAATCAGAAGGACAGTAAGTAGGATGTTGACCAGACTTCTGACGAAGGTTTTAATGCTGACATCGACATTCCGCTTATCGAGCAGACGGCCAACTAACCGGTTGAGCATCGATACGGCAAAGCGTCCTACGATGAAGATCAGAGCGGCCGCAATGATCCGTCCTCCGGCGGCAATACCCCAGTTGATAAACTGATCGGTCAACTGTGATAACTTATCTATAGCATCGGGAGCGGCCACCTTACCTGTTAATAACTTATCGGCAATCGCTTCGGTTTTACCCAACACCTGGCCGGAAAATAAGAGTTCGACAAAATTTAAAAAAATCATAGTTCAATCGGTTTAAATGAATAAGCAAATATAAAAAGTTCTAATCTGTTAGAACAATTAATAGGTTCTTTTTTGTTTAGTAAGTGATTAGTTTTTTGTTTAATCACGGCGAATGTCATACATTTGCCACGAAAATCATTTGATGGGGTGCCTTAACATGACGGGCTGAGAACATACCCTTAAAATCTGAACCGGGTAATGCCGGCGTAGAGACTAAAATTAAGCCATATGAAAAAAAATTTAGTTCTTGTTGCAGCTCTGCTGACAGCAAACATGGTTGTCTGTGCACAAAACGTGAGCTCAGACAGTTTGAAAGTGATTCATCTTCAAGAGGTCGAGGTGGTCT
The DNA here is from genome assembly GCF_058683585.1 of Bacteroides sp. QWL-09. NCBI lineage: Bacteria > Pseudomonadati > Bacteroidota > Bacteroidia > Bacteroidales > Bacteroidaceae > Bacteroides > Bacteroides sp. QWL-09. The sequence goes on from NZ_CM178748.1 coordinate 2,282,848, forward strand.
CGACTCGTGCCACGGCTAAGACACCGGTGGCTTTTACCAATGTCAAAAAAGAACAAATCGGCAAACAGAATTTCGGACAGGACTTACCGTTCTTGCTGTCGCTCACTCCTTCGGTGATCACAACATCTGATGCCGGAGCCGGAGTCGGTTATACTAGTATCCGCGTGCGGGGTACTGATCCGTCACGCATCAATGTGACGACCAACGGCATTCCGATGAATGACGCTGAGAGTCACGCCATCTATTGGGTGAACACACCCGACTTTGCTTCGTCGCTCGAGGATTTACAGATCCAACGGGGAGCGGGAACATCGACCAATGGTTCGGGTGCCTTCGGAGGAAGTATCAATATGCGCACGCAGGGCATTCCGGCACGGGCATATTCGGAAGTATCGGGATCGTACGGATCGTTCAACACGCATAAGGAGACTGTGAAGGTCGGCACAGGATTGATCAATAAGTTTTGGGCGTTCGATGCGCGCTTGTCGAACATCGAGAGCGATGGTTACCGCGACCGGGCCTCATCGGACTTGAAGTCGTACTTCGTTCAGGGTGGCTTCTTCGGTGAGAAGGCAACGGTGAAGTTGATCACCTTTGGCGGTAAGGAGAAGACTTATCACGCTTGGGACGGGATCAGCAAGACCGATCTGAAGGAGAACCGAACCTATAACCCAAATGGGGTGATCAAAGAGGGTAAGAATAAGATTGGGTTCTACGATGATCAGCTCGACAATTACCGTCAGACGCACTATCAGTTACTCTTCAACTATCTCTTTTCGAAGGCTTGGTCGATGAATGCGGGAATTCACTACACGAATGGATTTGGATTCTACGAGGAGTATAAGAACGAACGGACATTGAAGGAATATGGCTTAAAGCCGTTCTACTTGCCGGGTAATGACACTCCGCAAGAAAAGACGAACTTGGTACGCCGCAAGAATGTGGGTAGCGACTTCTATGGTGGGGTGTTTGCGTTGAATTATAAGACCGAGCGTTGGGATGCTGCTTTCGGAGGAGCCCTCAACCGTTATACCAGCGATCATTATGGTCGGGTGATCTGGGTGAAGAACTATACGGAGATGTTAGATCCGAAGCACGAGTATTACCGCAATGAGGGAGAAAAGACCGATGGTAACCTTTACCTTAAAGCAAACTATGAGTTGACGAAGGGGTTGAATGCGTATGCCGATCTGCAATACCGACACATTCATTATACGATCGACGGACGAAATGATAATTGGGACTGGACGGCAACACCGGGACAGATGCAAAAGTTGGATATTCACCAGACATTCAACTTCTTCAATCCTAAAGCAGGATTGTTCTGGACCATTGATCCGCACCATAGTGTTTATGGTTCGTTTGCGGTGGCACAAAAGGAACCGACACGCAACAATTATACCGACGGACTTTTTACGAAATATCCGAAGTCGGAGAAGTTGTACGACTATGAGTTGGGTTATACCTTCCGCAGCTCGCGTTTCACTGCCGGCGTGAACGTCTATTATATGAATTATAAAGATCAGTTGGTGCTTAACGGAAAGTTGAACGATATCGGCGAACCCATGGCCGAGAATGTGGCGAAGAGCTACCGCAAGGGTATCGAGATGATGATGGGAGTTCAGCTGACGGACTGGTTACGTTGGGACGTGAATGCCACTTGGAGCGAAAACCGAATCAAAGATTATGTGGGGTACCTAAATGATTATGATGCCAACAAAGATGAAGATGCAGAACTGTGGTCGCAGACGGCAATCGACAAGGGGAATACAACCATTGCGTTCTCTCCGTCGTTCACCGGAAACAGCATCATGACGTTTAAACATCGGGGATTGGAAGCAACGTTCCAATCGCAGTATGTCGGCCGCCAATATCTCGACAACTTTGAGATGAAGGAGAGCTCGCTTGATGCTTATTTTGTGAATCACCTGAATATCGCTTATACGTTTAAGGCGCCTTACACGAAGGGCATCACTGCCGGAATCTCGATCTACAATCTGTTCAACGAGAAATACGAGACCAACGGATACTCACAGACGGGGGCTCTTTATACCAACGGGGACAAGAACAATAAACCGGTCTTGGCACAAGATCCTCGTTTCTACCCAATGGCGGGAACGAACGTGTTAGCTCACCTCACTGTACGTTTCTAACTTTAGTCTTCGTATGAATTATTTGGAAATTATCGGGACGATCGTCGGGCTGGTTTATTTCTGGCTCGAATATCGGGCCCATATCTATCTTTGGATAGCAGGTATCATTATGCCTGCTATCTATATCTTTGTCTACTATAAGGCAGGACTCTATGCCGACTTTGGCATTAATATCTATTACTTGTTGGCTGCAGTCTATGGTTGGGCGGTCTGGATGAGAGGAGCTCGCAACGGTACCTCTGCACAGAAGAAGGAGTTACCCATCACGTCGACACCGATGAAACGTTACCTTCCGCTGACCATCGTATTCATGGTGGCTTTTATCGCCATCGGCTATCTCTTGGTGCGCTTCACCGACAGCAATGTACCGTGGTGGGATAGTTTCACGACGGCTCTGAGCATTGTCGGCATGTGGATGTTGGCGCGTAAGTATGTCGAGCAGTGGATCGCCTGGATCTTGGTCGATGCCGTGAGTTGCGGACTTTACGTGTATAAAGAGCTCTATTTTACGGCGGTTCTTTACGGACTTTACGCCGTTATCGCTATCTTTGGCTACTGGAAATGGAAACAATTGATGAAGATTGATGATGACACCAAACGATACGCCTGATGCTGTGGTACTTGCCAATGGTGAATACCCTGTTCACCCCCTCCCCTTGCGTTTGCTTCGGGAGGCTAGTCCTGTGGTTTGTTGCGACGGAGCAGCGAACGACTATCTCCTTCATGGGGGAACGCCTCATCTGATTATCGGCGACGGGGACTCTCTTTCTCCCGCGAACAAGGAAGCGTATGCTCATCTGGTCTATCCGGTTTCCGATCAGGAGACGAACGATCAGACCAAAGCGATCCGTTATCTGGCGGAGCGGGGCTATCGTCGCATTGCCATCCTTGGGGCAACGGGCAAACGGGAGGATCATACGCTAGGCAACATCAGTCTGCTGATGGATTATTTGAAAGAGGGCATTGAGGTGTGTATGGTGACCGACTATGGGGTGTTCTTACCGATTAAAGATACTCACACGTTTGTGACGCAACCGGGACAGCAGTTCTCGATCATCAATTTCGGGGCAACCGGTCTCAGAGGAGAAGGGTTGGTTTATCCGCTAAGCGACTTCACCAACTGGTGGCAAGGAACGCTCAATGAGGCGAGTGGTACGGAGGTGACCATTCACGCATCGGGTTATTACCTCGTCTTTATCTGTCACCCGAAACAAGGGTAACCTTACTCAAAAAAACAAGCGGGAGAACTCATCGTTCTGCTCCAAATTGTTTGCTTAATACACCATGGAAGCAGAGGTCGACAAGCCGTCCCGCCGTCACATCACACTATGTTTCTTTCCCGAAAAGTGTTCGGGCTATAATCTATTTAAATAACGTTTAAAGTCGTCGAATGTCACACTCATCGGGCAACTTTTCTTTTCTCCTTTCATAAATTCTTGCAATTTCTCCGGAATCTCGACCGACGAACCGATCAACTGTTCCACGGTCTCGAGGAACTTAGCCGGATGAGCGGTCTCTAAGAAGACACCGGTCTCTCCATCTTGCAACCTCTCTTGAAGCGCACGATAGCCACAAGCCCCATGCGGATCGAGCAGGTAATGCGACTCTTCCCACGTGTGGCGTACCGTCTCACCAATCTGTTGGTCGGTATAGGTCGCCCCGGTGATCTCAGCCGCAATCGCGTCGTGCGACTGATCGTACAGATCGAGGATACGTGCAAAGTTACTCGGATCGCCCACATCCATAGCATTGGCAATGGTCGCTACCGAAGGACGAGGTTGATAATCGCCTGTCTGTAGATAATGGTAGAAGACGTCGTTACGGTTGTTCGCCGCCACAAAACGCTTAATCGGCAAGCCCATCCGCTTCGCGAAGAGTCCCGCCGTCAGGTTACCAAAGTTACCACTCGGCACACAAACCACCATCTGTTGTTCTTTACCCAACCGTTTCAATGCGGCATAAGCGGCAAAATAGTAAAACGACTGAGGCAAGAAACGAGCCACATTGATCGAATTGGCCGAAGTCAGGAAGAGTTTCTCGTTCAACTCACGATCCATAAACGCGGCTTTAACCAACGCCTGGCAGTCGTCGAACGTACCATCCACCTCCAGAGCCGTGATGTTCTGTCCAAGTGTGGTGAACTGTTTCTCCTGAATCTCACTCACCTTACCTTTAGGGTAAAGCACATGCACTTGTATGCCGTCGACCCCTAAAAATCCATTGGCTACGGCACTACCGGTATCGCCCGAAGTCGCCACCAAGACTTGTACCTCTTTCTGTCCCTCAGCTTGAATAAAGTGACCGAGCAGGCGAGCCATGAACCGTCCTCCCACATCTTTAAAGGCTAGAGTCGGCCCGTGAAACAATTCTAAAGCATAGATCCCATCGGAAACTTCTTGAAGCGGTACGTCGAAGTTCAACGTCTCTTCAACAATGCGTTGCAGCGTCGGAGCCGGCACATCTTTGCCAAAGAACGCATCCGCCACGCGATAAGCGATCTCCGGGAAAGACAACTGATCGATCGTCTCAAAAAACTCTTTCGGTAAAGCCGGGATCTCTTCAGGCATAAACAACCCTCTATCAGCGGCCAATCCTTTAACAACGGCCTCACGAAGAGAAACCGTGGGAACCTGTCGGTTCGTGCTGTAATATTTCATCATCTTAACCTTTAAATCGTTCTAAACCTTCATAAATGCTTCAATAAACTGATCCTCTTTGAGGAGTCCGTAGGCTCCGTCGACCGCCGCAGCCTCGTCGAACGTCTGCACCGTATCGGCTTCAATGCCGGGATACCAGATCACAAACGGCACCGGCTCGTCGGTATGCGTGCGCAAGCGGCACGGTGTGGGGTGATCGGGAAGAACGGCAATCGCCACGGGCTCGTCCCATGTTTTCACCGTGTTGTAGATCGGTCCCACCACTCTCCGGTCGAGGTTCTCAATGGTCAGTCGTTTCAAATCGACATCTCCTTCATGGCCGGCCTCATCGCTAGCCTCAATATGCAGATAAACAAAGTCGTCGGTGCTCAGTGCTTCTAAGGCTGCCTCCACCTTGTTTTCATAATTCGTATCGTATAACCCGGTAGCCCCGTCGACCGTGATGCGACGGAGTCCCGCATAAGTTCCAATCCCGTTGATCAGGTCGACTGCCGAGATCACTGCTCCGCGACGGATCTGTGGAAAACGTTCCGAGAGACGCGGCATCTGTGGACGGTAACCCGGACTCCACGGCCAGATGCTGTTCGCCGGGTCTTTCCCTTCTGCACGCCGTTTCTCATTGATGGGATGAGTATTCAGCAAAACCTGCGATTGGAGAATGAGACGGTTGATCTCATCGGCTGTAGCCTGTGCCTCCTCAACCTGAGGTTTCACGAGTAGCGGTGCAAAAGGATGCAACGGCACATCGTGCGGCGGTGTACAGTCCAACCGCTTATCTCCACCCTTGATCACCAACAGGTGACGGTATTGCACGCCCGTATGAAAACGCACGCGATCGTCGCCTAACTCTGCCTGCAAGAACCGAATCAGTTCGTCGGCCTCCTCAGTAGAGATGTGTCCGGCAGAATGGTTCTTGAGCAGATCGCCCTCGATACAAACGAGGTTACAACGCATCGCCATCTCCCCCGGGAGAAGCTCGACACCGATACTCGCCGCCTCAAGCGGCCCGCGCCCTTCGTAGACCGTCGGCAGATCATAGCCTAACACCGACATATTGGCCACTTCACTCCCGGGATGAAATCCGGGAGCCACTGTTTTCAACTGTCCGTTACGCCCTTCACGAGCTAACAAATCCAGATAAGGGGTTGGGGTGTCTTGCAGAAGCGTGCGGTTGCCCAGCTCTTCCATTGGCCAATCGGCCATACCATCACCCAAGATAATCAGATGTTTCATAAGCTTATACGTTTGCCACCCGCATGATGTCGGCAAACACACCGGCCGCTGTCACACTGGCACCGGCACCATAGCCTTGAATCATCATGGGATATTCTTTATAGCGTTCTGTAGTCAACAGAATGATGTTATTGCTTCCTTCCAAGCCGTAGAACGGATGATTGTCCTCCACTTCTTGTAACCCCACGGAGGCACGGCCTTGCTCCAGCTTAGCCACAAAGCGCCACCGTTTGTGTTCCGACTCTAGGACTTGACGACACGCCTCAAACGACGCATCCAACTCCGGCAATTTCTGCCAGAAATCGTCCAGCGAACCGGTGAAATAGTGCTCCGGCACAAACAGCTGACGTTTTACATCTTCTTGATTCAGCGGATAACCGGCCTCACGAGCCAAGATCACCAGCTTACGAATCACATCCTTGCCGCTCAAGTCGATCCGAGGATCCGGTTCTGAATATCCTTCTTCTTGCGCCATCCTGATGGCACGGCTTAAAGGAATATCGGCACTGATCGTATTGAAGATATAGTTCAGCGTACCCGATAAGACGGCCTCGATCTTTAAGATCTTATCCCCACTATGATTGAGGTCGTTCATGGTATTAATGATGGGAAGTCCTGCTCCAACATTGGTCTCGAACAAGAACTTCACGCCACGATAGCGGGCAATGGTCTTCAGCTCACGATAGTTTTCATAAGGTGAAGAGGCAGCAATCTTATTGGCGGCTACCACAGCAATATTATGTTCGAGGAAATCTTTATAGAGCGATGCAATATCGGCACTTGCGGTACAGTCGACAAACACGGAGTTGAAGATGTTCATACCGACAATCTCGTCACGGGCAATCTGTAGATTGCTCTCCATCCCCTCTTCGTTCAACAAACGACGGAAGTCGGACAGGTCGATGCCATGGCGGTCGAAAAGAGCTTTCTTGGTGGCAATAATACCCACCACTCGAAGTTTCAACCCGTTCTCGTTCATCAACTTTTCTTGTTGACAACGGATCTGTTCGATGAGGCTACCTCCCACAGTACCCACACCACAAATAAAGAGGTTAACGACCTGATACTCGGAAAGGAAAAAAGAGTCATGAATGACGTTCAGAGATTTACGAAGCAACTTCGCATCGACCACAAACGAGATGTTCGTTTCCGAAGCACCTTGTGCACAAGCAATCACATTGATGCCGTTACGTCCCAAGGTTCCAAACAGTTTACCGGCAATGCCCGGCGTATGTTTCATATTCTCGCCCACTACAGCGATCGTTGCCAAATCTCTCTCGGCATGGATGGGTGAGATCTCTCCCATCTTAATCTCTTTCGCAAACTCTTCGTTAAGCACCTCAGAAGCCAGATCGGCATCGGCATTACGTACACCAATAGACGTACTGTTTTCTGATGAAGCTTGGGAAACGAGGAAGACACTAATGCCTCCTTTAGCCAACGCTTTAAAGATGCGGTAATTCACGCCGATGACGCCAACCATGCCTAAGCCCTGAACGGTGATCAAGCTCGTGTCGTTGATCGACGAGATTCCCTTGATGGCTTTACCTTCGGGATTGGTGACTTGCTGCTGGATGATCGTTCCCGGAGCCTCCGGATTGAACGTGTTCTTCACACAAATCGGAATATTCTTGTGACAAACCGGATAGATGGTTGGTGGATAAACCACCTTAGCTCCAAAGTTACAAAGCTCCGTAGCCTCAACATAGCTCAACTCCTTAATGGTATAAGCCGTCGAGATCACACGTGGATCGGCTGTCATGAAACCATCCACATCGGTCCAGATCTCTAACCGTTCGGCATCTAGTGCCGCAGCCAAAATCGCCGCGGTATAGTCCGATCCTCCGCGACCAAGGTTAGTCACATCGCCCGTAGTCTTGTCAGAGGCAATAAAGCCCGGAACAACAGCCACTTGAGGCAGTACGGCAAAGGTCGACTTCACCAGACGATCGGTCAGGTCGGCATCGAGGATATGTTTGGAATGTTTCTTCTCAGTCTTTATAAATGAACGGGAATCGTACCAAGCTGCGCCATCGATCAGTTCGGTCACGATAATGGAAGATAAACGCTCACCATAGCTCACAATAGTGTCGGACGTCTTCGGCGACAGATCCTTGATCAGATAGATCCCTTGAAAAATATCTTTCAACTCACTTAAGAGTTCATGGACTTCACACTTCAACTGACGTTGGCTTTCCCCGGCAGGAATCACCGCGGCAATCATCTCCATATGACGGCTCACAATATCACGAAATTCACTCTCGTAAGCGGCATCACCCATGGCAGCCATCTTCGACGTGTTCAATAATCGATCAGTTATTCCTCCCAAAGCGGATACCACCACAATGACAGGTTCTACTACAGACTCTACAATTCTCTTTACACTTAAAATGCTTTTCGCAGAACCAACAGATGTTCCGCCGAATTTTAAAACCTTCATGTAAATATATTTTTTCCTGAGCCCTATTAGAATGCTAAATAGGACTAAAGGTTAAACTTGCAATAAATTAAAACTGAAAAATTAATGCCTATTTCTATAGGCGTGATTCACGTAGAAACACAATAGTTATTCTCCTCAACCCCTAAGGGTCATGGTGCACATGGATGTGACTGTATGAGGATAAAACTTCATCATGTATACTGTTTCGTCTTTTTGTTTTGATAAGTGTTGCAAAAATAAGAATAAATTCATTCAATCTATCACTTTTTCATTCTTTTTTCTGATAAAAAGTATTTTTATTTTTCATCCCTCAAAAAAATGCACTTCATTTTTCTGACATTTTGTTATTAAAAAATGCAAACTATCACTATATTTGCGACAAACAAACCGTTAAAATCAAGAAATGAATCCCAATAATACTTCCATATTGTTAATCTACACCGGCGGAACAATCGGTATGATTGAAAACTCTGAAACCGGGGCATTAGAGAACTTCAACTTCGAACAGTTGCAAAAACACATGCCCGAACTTCAGAAATTTAAGTTCCCCATAGAGACTTATCAGTTTGATCCACCGATGGATTCATCAGATATGGAGCCTGAGATTTGGGGAAAACTCACCCGTATTATTTATGAGAATTACGATAAACATTTCGGGTTTGTGATCTTACATGGCACAGATACGATGGCCTATACCGCCTCGGCTTTAAGCTTCATGCTCGAAGGGCTGAACAAGCCGGTCATCTTAACCGGATCGCAACTTCCTATTGGTGTATTACGCACCGATGGAAAAGAAAATCTGATGACCAGCATTGAAATTGCAGCCTCAAGAGACCATCATAATCGTCCGATCGTTCCTGAAGTTTGTATCTTTTTCGAAAATCATCTGATGAGAGGAAACCGGACGACTAAAATGAATGCCGAGAATTTCAATGCCTTCCAATCGTTCAACTATCCTGTTTTGGCAGAGGCGGGCATACACATCAAGTTCAACAATGTACAGATTCAACCCAACGGAATCAAACGGTCGTTGAAACCTCATTATCTATTGGATACGAATGTGGCTATTCTTAAGCTCTTTCCGGGTATCCAAGAGAACGTCGTTACGTCTATCTTAAATATTGAAGGACTCAAAGGACTCGTTTTCGAAACTTACGGATCGGGTAACGCCCCACGCAAGGAATGGTTTATCCGCCGATTATGCGAAGCAAGTGCGCGAGGCATCGTCATTGTCAACGTGACTCAATGCAATGCCGGCACTGTAGAGATGGAACGGTACGAGACGGGATACCAACTCTTACAAGCGGGGGTCGTGAGTGGTTACGACAGCACCACCGAATCGGCCGTCACCAAACTCATGTTCCTTTTTGGACACGGGTACACCCCTTATGAGGTGCGGGAACGCATGAATCGTCCGATAGCCGGAGAAATAACCGTATAACGCTCAATACATTATTATAGAGCAGGGAGTATCAGATTCTGATAAATTATCCCTATTTTTGTAGCCTGCAATCACTAAAGAAGGGATAATGGCTAAAGAAAAAACCGTATATATCTGTAGTAACTGCGGACAAGATTCACCGAAATGGGTGGGTAAATGTCCGTCGTGCGGTGAGTGGAACACGTATGTCGAAGAGATCGTACGGAAAGAGTCGCCCGCCCACCGAACCATCACCGGATTGGATCACAGCAAACCCAAGCCTCAGCCTCTGAATGAGATCAAGGCCGATGAAGAGACTCGCATCGACATGCACGATGAAGAGTTGAACCGGGTATTGGGTGGCGGATTGGTACCGGGATCGCTCGTGCTGATCGGCGGTGAACCGGGTATCGGCAAATCGACTTTAGTGATGCAAACGGTACTTCGTATGAATGAGAAGCGGGTGCTCTATATCTCCGGTGAGGAGAGCGCGCGACAACTTAAGTTGCGTGCCGATCGTCTCAGTCCGTTGTCGAGCGACTGCCTCATCGTTTGTGAGACGTCACTCGAACAGATTTTTGTCCACATCAAAAATACAACGCCCGATCTGGTGATCATCGACTCCATACAGACCATCTATACCGAGAACATTGAATCTTCACCGGGAAGCGTGGCACAGGTGCGCGAGTGCGCAGCTCTCATCTTGCGTTTTGCCAAAGAGACGCATACCCCGGTATTACTCATCGGGCATATCAATAAAGAAGGAAGCATCGCGGGACCGAAAATACTCGAACACATTGTCGACACCGTATTACAGTTCGAAGGCGATCAACATTATATGTATCGTATTCTCAGAAGCATCAAAAATCGTTTTGGCAGCACAGCCGAATTGGGGATCTACGAAATGCGACAAGACGGGTTACGACAAGTTAGCAACCCTTCCGAACTCCTGCTCAGCCAAGAACATGAAGGCATGAGTGGTGTAGCCATCGCTTCAGCCATAGAAGGGGCACGTCCTTTTCTCATCGAGACGCAAGCTTTAGTCAGCAGTGCCGTATATGGTAATCCGCAACGCTCGGCCACCGGGTTCGACATCCGACGAATGAACATGCTATTGGCTGTGCTCGAGAAACGTGTCGGCTTCAAACTGGCTCAGAAAGATGTCTTCCTCAACATTGCCGGAGGACTCAAGGTGAACGATCCCGCAATCGACTTGGCGGTCATCAGCGCTATCCTATCATCGAACATGGATGCCGCTATCGAACCTCAAGTGTGCGTGACCGGAGAGATCGGACTTTCGGGCGAGATCCGTCCCGTCAGCCGTATTGAGCAACGCATCAGTGAAGCAGAAAAGCTAGGCTTTAAACGTTTTCTTATTCCACGGTATAACCTACAAGGTATCAACCGCAGTAAAATCAATATTGAGCTTCTCCCTGTGCGAAAGGTTGAAGAGGCTTTCAGAATCTTATTTGGATAGATCAGTATATGACACAAGAATATCAACTCAGAGTATTACCTGAAATAGCAGCCGACGAGTGGCAATTAAAAGAGTTTCTCAAGACAGAAAAAGGAGTGAACACGAAAGAAATCACCTCGATTCGAGTTTTGAAACGGAGCGTCGACGCTCGGCAACGAACCATCTTCATCAATCTGAAGGTCAGAGTCTATCTCAACGAGATGCCGCAAGACGACGAGTATGAAACCACGACCTATAAAAACGTGGAGGGTCGACCTCAAGTCATCGTTGTCGGTGCCGGCCCCGGTGGGTTGTTTGCGGCCTTGCGGCTGATAGAACTCGGATTGAAGCCGGTGATTGTAGAACGCGGTAAGAATGTACGAGATCGAAAAAAAGATTTGGCACAGATCAGCCGCGACCATCAAGTAAACCCGGAATCGAATTATAGCTTCGGAGAAGGAGGTGCCGGAGCTTACTCTGACGGAAAACTTTATACCCGAAGTAAGAAACGAGGCAACATTACCAAGATCTTAAATGTGTTCTGTCAGCATGGAGCCTCAACCTCAATCCTGACAGATGCTCATCCACATATTGGCACGGACAAGCTGCCACGGGTCATCGAAAATATGCGCAATACCATTATCGAGTGTGGAGGAGAAGTTCATTTCGAAACTCGAATGGATGCTTTGATCGTGGAGCAAAACCAGGTGAAAGGTGTAGAGACGAATACCGGAAAAGTCTTCTTGGGACCGGTCATCTTAGCCACCGGACATTCGGCGCGGGATGTCTACCGCTGGCTAGCCGCTCACCAAATCGAAATCGAATCTAAAGGTCTTGCAGTTGGTGTTCGTCTGGAACATCCGGCGGAATTGATCGATCAACTACAATATCACAGAAAAGAAGGACGCGGGAAATATCTTCCGGCAGCCGAATATAGCTTTGTCACCCAAGTGGAAGGACGAGGCGTTTATAGTTTTTGTATGTGTCCGGGTGGCTTTATCGTCCCCGCCGCAAGTGGTCCGGAGCAAATCGTCGTGAATGGCATGTCGCCTTCAAACCGTGGGTCGCGTTGGAGCAATTCGGGGATGGTGGTCGAGCTACAACCGGAAGATCTAGCCACAGGGATGGTCTACTCTGACGAACGAAAAGCTGAACAAGCTCAGTATCCGATGCTCAACATGCTCCATTTTCAAGAAGAGCTAGAACGTCAATGCTGGTTGCAAGGTGGAATGAAGCAAACTGCTCCTGCGCAGCGTATGAGCGATTTTACAAAGAAAAAGCTCAGTTACGATCTTCCCGAATCGTCATATAGTCCCGGACTGATTTCTTCACCCCTACACTTCTGGATGCCCGATTTCGTGAGTCAGCGACTCAGCTTGGGACTTCAACAGTTTGGTAAGAGCAGCCATGGCTTCTTGACCAATGAAGCAGTTATGATCGGCGTAGAAACACGAACCTCCTCTCCAATCAGAATCGTACGAGACAAAGAGACCTTAGAGCACATCCAGGTCAGTGGATTATTTCCTTGCGGTGAAGGAGCCGGATATGCCGGTGGCATTGTCTCAGCCGGAGTCGATGGAGAACGGTGTGCAGAAGCCGTATCTCGTTATTTGAATTCTTAACCACAAATTTTCGTTAGCATGAATAAACCTGAGATTGCCATTATTGAAGCCAACACCCTTACCGCGATCGGTCTCCAGACCATTCTGGAGAAGATCATCCCCATGGCAACGATCCGAACGTTTCAGAGCTTCAGTGGACTGATCGACGATACACCGGATATGTATGCCCATTATTTCGTTTCGGCACAAATCTATGTTGAGCACAACACCTTCTTCTCGGAGCGAAAACGCAAAACAATTGTGTTGGGAAGCGACAGTCCACAGTTTAACTTATCGGGAATACCGATTCTGAATGCGTACGAAAAAGAGAAAGATCTGATCAAACAGATTTTAATGTTACATCAACACGGACACCAACACGGACATTCCAAAGGGCATCCGGGCCATCTGTCGATGGAGCGAGGAATGTCCCATCAAGAGCTACTCTCCAACAGAGAAATAGAAGTTTTGGTACTCGTCACCAAGGGTCTGATCAATAAAGAAATAGCCGACAAACTCAACATTAGTTTAACAACGGTCATTACCCATCGTAAGAATATCACCGAAAAACTCGGTATCAAATCGGTCTCGGCCCTGACCATTTATGCCGTGATGAACGGCTACGTCGAAGCCGACAGAATATAACGACGAAATATCCTCAGAAATGAGGATTGTCAAAAGACTTTATTTGCTGTTATTTTGCATCTATAAAAATAACAACACATGAAAGCAATCTATTTATTAATCGGTAGTTTATTTCTGATTTATTCAACGGCATGGGCCGATGAGCAACCGAAAGACTCACTAAAGGAGGTTAGCATGGAAGAGATCATGGTGATCGCAACGCCTAAAGAGAGTCTTAAATTGCGCAACCTTCCTCTATCCAGTTCTCTCCTATCTCACGAGTCCTTACTCACCAATCGTGTCCAATCGATAAAAGATCTGACCGGAGTGGTGCCCAACCTCTTTTTACCGGATTATGGATCAAAGATGACCTCTGCAGTTTACATTCGAGGAATAGGATCACGCATAAATACCCCCTCCATCGGATTGTATGTCGATAACATCCCCTTTGTTGAAAAGTCATCCTTCGATTTTAACTATGCCGATGTAGAACGCATCGACATCCTTCGAGGTCCACAAAGCACTCTTTATGGACGGAATGCCATGGGAGGACTGATCCGAGTTCACACCAAATCCCCTTTCTCCTATCAAGGTACTGAGATCCGGATGGCAGGAGCAACTCACAACGATTATCGAGCCTCCTTCACTCACTACAGACGTCCCTCTGAGACCTATGCCTTATCCGTCGGCGGGTTCTATGAGTATGAAAACGGCTTCTTTAATAATGAAGCGCGACAAGAGGAGTCGATCTGTCGGACCAAAAGTTTTGGAGGACGCATTAGGAGCATCTACAAACCCCGGAAAGCATTAACCATCGATCTGAATCTCAGTTATGAATATAATGATCAGAGAGGTTACCCCTATCAATATACGGGAGCACTCAATGGAAGTCCCGAGTCACGTCCGACCTTCATCGGAAAGATTGCTTATAACGATCAGAGCAATTACTATCGGAGTTTACTCAATGCCGGATTGAATCTGGAGTATAAAATCGGAGCACTGACATTAAGTGCGATCACCGGATACCAACGTTTGAATGACAATATGCACATGGACCAAGACTTCACCGATAGAGAAATCTTCAGATTACAGCAAAAACAAAAATCCGACCATTTGTCGCAAGAACTCATCTTAAAATCGGAATCCGGCCATTGGCTATCGACCACCGGAGTCATGGGGCTGTACCAATGGCTGACTACCGAAGCGCCCATGAACTTTGAAAAAGAGGGTATGCAGACAATGGAAAATGGAATCAATCGCATCTTCCCGGATTTATCAGATAAAGGAATGACCATGGGGATTGCACTCCCTCAAACCATGCTCTTCGACGGCACGTTTAAAACGCCACTGTTGAACTTGGGAATATACCACCAAAGTACGTTTAAAGATTTTCTGCTGAAAAGACTTTCTGCCACTGTCGGCTGTCGTTTGGACTACGAAAAGAGCAATATCGACTATCACTCCGGAACCACACTACCCTTTGTTTTTAACTTCTCGGCTCAAATGGGGCCAACGACCATAAACATCCCACAAGAGGTAACGACACAGTCAACCTTTATTGGATGCCTCAACAATGATTATTGGCAATTCATCCCAAAGGCAGCCTTACAATACGATATCAATGCCCGGAACAATATCTATCTATCGGTTAGCAAAGGATATCGATCGGGAGGATATAACATACAGATGTTCTCCGATCTACTACAAAACAACTTATCGAACGAGATGAAAAGTGATCTGAAAGAGGCGTTGATCAACAATCCGCAAGTACCTGCTCCTGCCAAAGCGATGATCGAACAGTATCTAACATCCAAGGAGCAAACAGAATCGGTCGAAGATTATGTCCGCTACCAACCGGAGTACACCTGGAGTTATGAAGTAGGAACACATTTAACGTTATTCAACCAGAAGCTACAAGCTGATCTAGCCGCGTTTTATATGAACACCCGCAATCAGCAGATCGCCCGGTTTGCCGAAAATGGAATGGGAAGAGTAACCGTTAATGCGGGAAAGAGCAGAAGTTTAGGATTTGAAGCCAATACACGATTAGAGTTCAACAGTAGCTTATCGATAAACGCGAGTTACGGATATACCCAAGCGTCTTTTACCGATTATGTGACCAATGAGAAAGATCCACGAACCATGGTCTTGAAAGAAGTGTCTTACAATGGGAAATACGTTCCTTTTGTACCCAAGCACACCTTAAACGCCGGAGCGCAATATATTTTCCACATGGCCCCCAAACAATGGCTAAGTCAGATCCGGTTTAATGCAAATTACACCGGTATAGGACGGATCTATTGGACTGAGAAGAATGACGTTAGTCAGCCGTTTTACAACCTACTTAGTAGCAGCGTCACTTTCACGAGAAGAGATAAAAGTCTCACACTTTGGATACAGAATCCGTTAGATCGGGCGTATACGACTTTCTACTTCGAAAGCATGAATAAAGGATTCCGCCAACAAGGGAAGCCTTTACAAGCAGGAATCGAGTTTCGTTGGAAATTCTAAATCACCTTCAGCATACTTAACCACCCCATTGACTGAGAATCTGGTAAGTTCTCAAAAAAAGTCAGTGGGGTTTCTTAGGCTTCCACAAGTCAACACCGTTAAAGAGAGCTTCTTTGAAAGGCAATACGTTCTGTCCCGTTAGCCACAAAGATCGTTCCGCAGGTGACGAAACCATGTTTTTTTAAGATGTTTTGCATCACAAGATTATCACGATGCGTATCAACACGGATATTCTTACAGCGCGAGAAGCACCAGTTTAAACAAGCTTCTGCAATCCCCTTTTGCTTTCCATTCGTCCCCATGCGATGAATCACCCCATAAGGTTCGTTATTCAACCATTCCCCGTCATAAATCTTAGCATAAGTAGGGTCTTCCCCTAGGATAAAACAAAAAGTGCCGACTATCTCACCACAATCGTTGATACAAACCCAACTATGATTTTCTTCGATTTCCCGACGAATCAGTTCTTCCGAAGGATAGCCGTCAATCCACTGCGTCTCATTACCAACACTACGCATAAACTCACGAGCATATCCATAAATACTCATAACTTCTCCTAAATCGGATATTTCCGTACAACGAATTTCGATCATATTATATTCAATTAGTATACCATCATTTATTAATCACACCACAATACGGGCAAACTCCTTTAACTTTCAATCGACTCCCACAATGCCCACAACGATACTTATACTGGTTGCTGTGTCGCACTTTTTTCGTTAATAAGATTCCAAAAGCAATAAGAAACAGATAACCGATATAAAAGTGAGTCATCAAAATAAAGAAGAAATAACAAAAGATACAACAAGAGAACAACCCTAATAAATAGAAGATTGCAGCATCCGGTGCTAATTGCCGGAAGAGATCATCCAATGTTGCCAATAATACAATAACAAAGAGCCAAAGGCTAATGAGAAATAGCACCAAAACCAACGGCACATTAAAAGGCGATAAGGTTGGATTATAATAAAAATGCAACCAGGTTTCCGGAGCAAAAATCTGTATCGATTCGTACACCGTAGCACTGAATGCCATTAAAAAACAGAGGAATAATGGATATGAACTACCAATATCATTAAAGTAAACCAATTGCAATTGTTTTCGTCTAAAGGCTCTGAAAAGATAAAGCCCTACGAACAAAGCAAAGATCACGATAAAATAAGGAACATGAGTATCACTAAACAGATGAATAGCCTGTGAGATGCTATCGGTTGGCATAAAGGTACGATAAAACTCACTCTCGCTAATCCAACCCTGTTCTTTCTGAGTATGAGCCAATTTAATCCAAGTCTGGCTTAAGGAGTCGTCCATATGGTCATTAAACTCGGCAACAACCACCCGATCTCCTTTAGCAAGTTTGATGAATTTATTCTTTATCGGCAAACATTCCAACTCTACAGAATCGACACAGACCTCAAAATTTGAATTATAGGTGTAATGCTGCTGATATAAGTAGCTTATAGAGTCTTTCGATCTTTGCGACAGAGAACTGTCACTAAGATCGGGCTGCACGTAATAACAAGAAGAGAATAAGGTGCTCACGACACACCACAACAGTAGGTCTCGAGCACCAGACGTCCACAAACGAGTCATGACTTTGAACCAAAGCCTATAATCAATCTCCTTCATATCTCATAACTTTCATTTGGCAATGTTTACAATCAAACTCCAAACGAAAACGCTTACCATCAGCAGATACTAAATAATAAGGTTCTTTAAAGGGCGAACGCACGCGATGATGTACCGGACACCACCCCATACTATAACGCAAGCAATGCTTACAGAACATCAAGGCTGCATGATCCACAGCTTTTTTCTCGTAAGCCATCTGAATAGATTCCACGCCGTGCTGGGTATAAAACGAAACAGCCTTAGCATTTAAAACGTTGCCCAAATAGGTTAATTTCTTCTCCAAAAAAGGATGTGTTGTGGGTTGATGGACAGCAATCTCGGGTTTATAAGAGATCATTCTGACTTTAATCAACTCTTCCACCACTTCTCTTCTTAAATTCGATAAGACAGAAGACGGAATAAACCAGTTCTGAGAAAAGGAGACTTCTACCTCTTGAGCGGTAAATGGAGTATTTCCTAGTTTTGACAGTTGCATCTTCAGATTCTCTTTTTGATCGCTGCGAGCCAACTCTTTTTCATAAGGTAAAGATAATGAAGCCCGACATCCATCTTCATCGGTCATCGTTAGATGATACCCCCAATCGTGGTCGGCTAACTCTACACGAACGTTCAGTTTCCGATCTGCCGATTTTCGAGATAAAACCCGTTCAAACTCCTGATCAAAATTGCGATATAAGACGGTATGGCGTTTGATCTGAGGCATCTCTTGGGGATATAATTTATTCCCATCAACACGATTTATTCGGAAACCTTGCAAGCGTCCCGCTTCATCAATATAACATAATCCATCTCCATTGCTAAAGGGTTTAACGCCGGCAACAATCAAATAATTTCCACGTATATCTTTCAAAGTACCCATCTCTTCACCTAATGACTTAGGCGTATCAAATGAGGTCACATCTTTATTTCGACCTTGTAAGAAGAAAGAGGTAAAACCACGACTAAAGCTTTTATCCAGCTGAGGTTTAAAAGTGTATTCAGAATCACCGGAAGACGAACGTTTAAAATCAGTACGTCGAGCCATAATACGATCTAACTCTAACCGATAGGCCGCTGTAACATTCTTCACGTAATTAACATCCTTCAAACGTCCTTCTATTTTTAACGAAGAGGCTCCGGCGTCTAAAAGTTGCTCTAATCGCTTGCTTTGATTAAGATCTTTTAGAGACAACAAGTGTTTGTTCCGTACAATTTCCTGATTGTCGGCATCTACCAAAGAAAAAGCTAAACGACAAAATTGTGCGCACTCTCCACGATTGGCACTTCTACCAAAACAAGCCTCGCTCACATAACACTGACCACTATAGCTCACACAAAGTGCCCCGTGCACAAAGACCTCTAAAGGCATATCCGGAGAGGCCTGATGAATGGCGCTGATCTCAGGCAAAGATAACTCGCGTGCCAAGACAGCCTGACTAAACCCAGCCTCTTTTAGAAATTGAACTTTTTGAGGCGTCCGGTTATCCATCTGCGTACTAGCATGAAGAGCAATTGGAGGTAAGTTGAGTTGCAAGATGCCCATATCTTGAATGATTAAAGCATCAACTCCTATACGATAAATCTCCCAAATTAACTTTTCAGTCTCTTCCAGTTCTTCGTCCCATAATATCGTATTAAGAGCGACATAGACTCTTGCACGATATAAATGAGCATGTTTGACTAATGAAGCAATATCCTCTAACGAGTTTCCAGCGGCGGAACGAGCTCCAAATTTTGGCGCACCGATATAGACGGCATCTGCACCATGGTTAATAGCTTCAAGACCACATTCCAAGTTCTTTGCTGGAGCCAAAAGCTCTATCTTACGTTGCTTCATAAAACGATTAATACCCACTAAATTGTTACTATATAAATTACTCAATACGTTCGATGTCATAAGGCGTTTCTTGGTAAACGAAGTAGTTCAACCAATTAGAAAACAATAGATTTGCATGCGAACGCCAGCGTACTAAAGGCCCCTTATCCGGATCATCATCCACATAATAATGGCAAGGAACTGCAATATCTAATCCTTTCTGTAAATCTCTGCGATACTCACCGTCTAAAGTCATTGGAGAATATTCTGAATGACCGGTAACGAAAAATTCTCTTCCATTACGTCCGGCAACTAAATAAACTCCGGCTTCATCGGACTCAGAAAGCAAAGTGAGTTCCTTGACCTTCAGCACTTCCTCTCTACAGATTTCCGTGTGCCGACTATGGGGAACATAAAACCGATCATCAAATCCACGAAAGATCGGATGTAATGGATCAAGTATACGATGTTCAAACACCCCAAACTTTTTCTGATCCAATGCTCGTTTACTGACTCCATAATGATGATACAGACCAGCTTGAGCAGCCCAACAAATATAGAAAGTGGACGTCACATGCGTACGTGTCCAATCAAATATTTCCTGCATTTCCGCCCAATAATAAACTTCTTCAAAATCCATCTGTTCTACCGGCGCTCCTGTAATGATCATCCCATCAAACTTCTGATCTTTCATCTCCTCAAAATCCGTATAAAAAGCCTGCATATGCTGAACTGGGGTATTCTTAGACGTATGACTTTTTAGTTTCATAAAAGAGACCTCAATCTGCAAAGGGGTATTAGACAACAAGCGTACTAAATCCGTCTCTGTTGTGATCTTTAAAGGCATCAAGTTTAAAATAACAATGCGCAGAGGACGGATGTCTTGCTGAATCGCCCTAGAAGAGTCGATAACAAAGATATTCTCCTCTTTCAACAACTCGATAGCAGGCAGTTTATCTGGCAAATTTAAAGGCATAATAGCTTTGGATTAGAATTTGTCCACAAAAATACTAAAAATAAAGAATAAATAGGTTATAGCGTTTATTTAGAAATTTTCTAAATTAAATCATTTTAAGAATATTTCTCTACATAAATAGAATAAAACTGTTATTTTTGCTTCACGAATTAGTACTAATATTTTAAAATTAAACAACATGGCTTACGTAATTAGTGACGATTGTATTGCTTGCGGAACTTGTATTGACGAGTGCCCAGTAGAAGCTATCTCTGAAGGTGATATCTATTCTATTAATCCAGATTTATGTACAGAATGTGGTACTTGCGCAGATGTTTGTCCTTCTGAAGCAATTCACCCAGCAGAATAATACAATCTAAAAAGGTATAGAAGCTGTTTCTTAATTGAGACAGCTTCTATTTTATAAATAAGAATGCCCGGTAAATAAACATTACCGGGCATTCTTTATTGGTCTATATAGAGATTATTTCAATCGAGCTAAAGCCTCTTTTATACGCTTAATAGCTTCTACTATATTTTCATCACTAGTTGCATAACTCATACGAATACATTCAGGCGATCCAAAGGAATCTCCCCCAACACAAGCCACATGAGCTACTTCCAATAAATACAAAGCTAATTCATCTGAGTTGTTAATCACATGAGTTCCATCTGTCTTTCCAAAGAATGAACTACATTTTGGCAAAAGATAAAATGCTCCTTCTGGTACATTCACTTCAAAACCTGGAACTTCTTTGGCTAACTTTACAATGAGATCTCTGCGACGTTGAAATGCCTTACGCATTTCTTCAACAGGTTCTTGCGTACCGGTATAAGCGGCTTCTGCAGCTTTCTGAGAGACAGAACATGGACCAGAGGTATATTGTCCTTGTAACTTATTACAAGCCTTAACAATCCATTCCGGACCAGCAATGAACCCAATTCTCCATCCAGTCATCGCATAGGCTTTGGAAACACCATTAATGATCACCGAACGTTCCTTCATTTCTGGGAACTGAGCAATGCTATGGTGTTTGCCAACATAAGTAATATGCTCATAGATTTCATCGGCAATAACAACGATCTGAGGGTGTTTAGCCAACACGGCAACTAAAGCTGACAATTCTTCCTGACTATAAACCGATCCGGTTGGATTAGATGGAGAACATAAAATTATAGCTTTTGTTTTAGGTGTAATAGCAGCTTCTAATTGTGCAGGGGTAATTTTGAAATCTTGTTCGATACCTGCTGAAACAATAACAGGAACTCCCTCGGCTAATTTCACCATTTCTGGATAACTAACCCAATAAGGAGCTGGGACAATCACTTCATCTCCAGGATTAACCAAAACTAATACCGCATTACAAACGGCTTGTTTTGCGCCATTAGCACAAGAAATCTGAGTCAATGAATAATCCAGATCGTTTTCTTTCTTCAATTTTGCTACAATAGCTTTACGCAAATCCGGATACCCAGGCACTGGAGAATAACGAGAATAATTTTCATCGATTGCTTTTTTGGCAGCTTCCTTAATATGATCGGGAGTATTAAAATCAGGTTCTCCAACACTCAAGTTAATAACGTCAACGCCCTGCGCTTTAAGTTCACTACTTTTCTGCGACATAGCCAATGTCGCAGATGGCGACAAACTATTCAAACGATCTGATAATTGGTTCATCTTATGTTTCTTTTATTGTAATTAGATAAATTCAAAAACAAAATAATGCTACAAATTCGACTATTTATTAAAATGGAGAGTATGTCCCATTCTTTCTTTCTTTGTCTTCAAGTATCTCTCATTAAACGGATTAGGTACAGTCTCGATAGGAACATTCTCCACAATCTCAAGCCCATATGCTTCCAAACCGACACGCTTCACAGGATTATTGGTCATCAATTTCATCTTATGCACTCCCAATTCACGTAAAATCTGAGCACCAACGCCGTAATCCCGTTCATCCGGATCGAAACCTAAATGAATATTAGCATCCACCGTATCATATCCTTCCTCTTGCAGTTTATAGGCCTCCATCTTACTCATCAATCCGATTCCACGACCTTCTTGATTCATATAGACAATGACCCCCTTACCTGCCTGTTCAATCATTTTCATCGCTTTATGAAGCTGTTCACCACAATCGCAACGAGAAGAACCAAAAATATCTCCTGTCATACATGAAGAATGAACACGAACCAATATAGGCTCATCTTCTTCCCAGTTTCCTTTGAACACAGCAACATGCTCAAGTCCATTAGATATTTGTCTAAACGGAATTAAATGAAAATTTCCATATTCAGTAGGCATTTTAACTTCTACCCCCTTTTCAACGATTGATTCTTGTTTCAAACGATAAGCAATTAAATCATGAATTGAAATTAATTTCAATTCATACTTATCTGCCATCTCTCTCAGTTCCGGCAAACGAGCCATCGTTCCATCTTCACTCATGATTTCCATCAAAGCACCTGCTGGATAGAATCCTGACAAACGTGCAAGATCAATTGTAGCCTCTGTATGGCCAGCACGACGAAGAACACCCTTCTCTTGAGCGTACAACGGATTAATATGACCAGGACGCCCAAAAGTTGCCGGCGTAGAAGAAGGATCGGCTAAAGCTAGGATTGTAGCTGCTCTATCGGCAGCAGAAACTCCTGTAGTACATCCTTCCAATTTATCAATTGTAACAGTAAAAGGAGTACCCAACATTGACGTATTATCCGAGACCTGATGAGGCAAGTCGAGTTCTTTGCAGCGACTTTCTGTAATAGGAGCGCACAATAGTCCACGAGCATGCTTAAGCATGAAATTCACTTTTTCAGGAGTAATCTTCTCAGCAGCAATAATCAAGTCCCCTTCATTCTCACGATCTTCATCGTCAACCACTATCACAAACTTACCTTCTTTAAAGTCTTCAATAGCTTCTTCTATCTTATCTAACTTTATTTTCTCCATAATTTTTATCTTATATATTTCGAATAACAGTCAAAACTTCTTGGTTATTTTGTATAATTCTCTCAAAATCCTTTGCAAGACGGATACGGAAAGCCCAAATGCGAAAATAGAAAAATAACCCCAACGGCAATACCAATCCTGCTAATATATTGAGCCAATGAATATGAAATGGACGCAGATGAGCCGCAGTAGGTATAATAGGATAATTATTCAATAGATTAATCAAAGCAGGCGATTTAGAATTAGACAATTCTTCAACAAGTCCTTCCATCCTATTATTAATCTGAATAGCATCATCATCCTTCTCTCCAGACATCCATAATTTAAAATAATTAGGCATCTCGTGTCTCTTATTTATCTCCAAATATCTTTTACATTGTTCAGTTAAGATCGCTAAGTCTTCACTCAATTGACCATAATTAGGATCATTAATAATTACCTCCTTTTTAATCAAATGCCTAACGTCACGTACTCCGAAAATCTTCTTTATCCAATTAACGTAAACATCGGCATTTAAAACCACGGAATCATTATTCGATTTATAACTTAAGAAAGCACCGAGTGGAGCCAAAACAGCACTACTCATCCATACTCCCATCCACACAATCCATTTGCCATCACGTGCCATCTTATAACCAGTGTTATCTATGATATAGTAGATAATAAAGACCAAAACTGATACAATCACTGGCATTCCGAGACCTCCTTTACGAATAATCCCTCCTAGAGGGGCCCCAATAAAGAAAAACAAAAGGCAAGATAACGATATGGTAATCTTTTTATGCCACTCAGTTTCATGCTTGCGAATGCTATAATCATTGCGCTCTGTGGTATAATTCTTAAAACTTAAATCACTTGTCGTACTTTCAACCCGACTTACAGCAGAAGACATAATCCGCTGTTTATCGATTAAAGTAGAAGAATTAAATAGGCTATCAACTGAATAATCATTAAGATTAGCTTGTTCCACTTTCAACGAGTCCTGATGATTTAATCCATAAGGCAAACTATAAGCACCTTTAGACATCTCCGTATAGTACGAGCGTCCAATACTATCACCGAGGACCTTCATCGAATCAATAGAAAGTTGCAAGGCAATCATATTCTTGACAGCAGATTGATTGCTCATAATGCTGGCATCTGCCATATTAAACTCAGAATCAAACTCTATGATAGAATGTTTCTCTCGGAAAGATTCCCGTCTATAAGGTACATTTTCCGAATTCATATTTTGAGTTTTCAAATTTTCAAATAAGTCACCATCATATAGATGTAGCCATAAATGCTGCTTATCTGCCGTCATCTCTATACGCCCGGAATCTGCATAAATCACATGAGCATTTTCAAATCCATCTTTAAAATTATAGATCAAAACATCGTAAAGCATGCCCGTCTTACGATCTTTTTTACCTATTTTCAAATTATAATCGGGTATTTCAGAATAAAAAACACCTTCAGGAATATCCAACTCAGGCGATTTTTGCTTCATTGAAATAATTAAAGTACCTAATTTATTCCAAGCTTTGGGTGAAATTACATTCTGAAAATAAAAAGAAACAAAGACTAGTCCAAACGCAAAAAACATCAATGGCCGCATAATCTGAAACAGAGGGATTCCTGCCGCTTTCATTGCAAGCAATTCATAGCGCTCTCCAAAGTTTCCAAACGTTATCAACGAAGCTAATAAAATAGCTAGTGGCAAAGCTAAAGGCACTAATGTTAAACCTGAATAGAAGAAAAATTGAGCAAGAACATCCATTTCTAGACCCTTACCCACCAATTCATCGACATATCGCCATAAGAATTGCATCATAAAAATAAAGAGGCAAATTAAAAAAGTTCCAAGAAAAAGGAACGAGAAACTCTTTATTATGAATATATCTAATTTTTTTATGCGCAGCATTTTAAAAAACCTCATCATTTAAAATGCAAAAGTAGCACAAAAAAGGAAGCATCGAAACTTTTTAATTGAAACTTAACTAAAATCCACAAGTTCTTCTTAATTTAATAACTTGAGAATCCCATAATTCCTTCAGATCCTCAAGTTCATGAGGTTCGGCAAAATCAGTTATTTCAAGAACATGATCGTTAGTCAACTCATTATAATTCATTTTGATCTCAAAGTAGTCCCTTTCGTTAGAATCATCCAACCATCTAAATCGAATAAAAGAGAACGCCCGAATAGCAATAATCTCAGCTCTTCGCTGTTCATTTTTTCCCCAATAGAAGTCTACAATTTTATCATTAGATGTTATTCGATCAGCAAACCAGTCCGCTAAACCTGTTGGTGTACTAATCGCAGACCAAAGAATATTTTTTGATGTCGCGTTTAAGGGATACTCTAAATGTATTTTTTCCTTTTTCATAGTCCAATTAACTTAATGTGTGTCGCAATATAAGTATTTTTTTCAAATTAAACCTCGTTTTAAAAATATTATATAACAACCTATACAAGAAAAAGATAGCTTAGTTTTAAGTTATCGTACCAAAGTCTATCAACAAATAAAATAAAAAAAAGTAGATGAATTCTTTGGTACAAAGCAAAAAAGATCTATCTTTGCACCCGCAATCAAGAAACAATGGCGCGATAGCTCAGCTGGTTAGAGCGCATGATTCATAATCATGAGGTCCCCAGTTCAATCCTGGGTCGCGCTACAAAGTAAAGATTAAGGCATTTGAGAGGCTTCCACTCTTGGGTGCCTTTTCTTTTTAACCCATTCCGAATTCTGTCAAAACTGATTCACTCCCTCATAGTTTATAGACCCTAACATTATAATAATGAACAAAAAAAACATAACACTAAAATCGGTTTTATTTGATATGGATGGCG
Source organism: Bacteroides sp. QWL-09 (assembly GCF_058683585.1). Lineage (NCBI taxonomy): Bacteria > Pseudomonadati > Bacteroidota > Bacteroidia > Bacteroidales > Bacteroidaceae > Bacteroides > Bacteroides sp. QWL-09. Next base: position 2,309,111 of record NZ_CM178748.1, read on the forward strand.
TCCTTTACAACTCTATGCCATATCATTCAGAAGCTTGGCACAAGACGATGGCTTCTGTTGGCTTAAATCTTAGTCGGGAAGAAGCATATATGCATGAAGGTCGAACAGGAGCATCAACCATAAACATTTTGTTTAATAGAGAATTAGGACGTGATGCAACTTCAAAAGAGATAGAAGATCTTTATTATAAGAAAAGTATCGAATTTAATACCTATCCGTCTCCAGAACCTATGCCTGGCGCTTGGGAACTACTCCAAAAGATAAGAAATAGCGGAATCACTCCTACAATTGTAACAGGATCTGGACAGCACTCACTTTTGGATCGTTTAGAGCATCATTTTCCCGGCATGTTTTGCCAAGAATTAATGGTCACAGCATTTGATGTAAAGTACGGGAAGCCCAATCCTGAGCCTTATTTAATGGCACTTAAAAAAGGAAACCTAAAACCTAATGAAACCATAGTTATAGAGAATGCCCCATTAGGAGTCGAATCGGCTCATAATGCTGGAATATTCACTATTGCGGTAAATACAGGACCATTGGACGATCAAGTCTTACTTAACGCTGGAGCTGATTTACTTCTTCCATCAATGATCAGCCTATATCAAGAGTGGGAAAATATTATCAGTTCGTTCTTATAAACATATAAGAATAGCACGCTTATCTTCTTATATCAGCCCATGCCTGCTTGGATGAACACCGGCATACCTTTTACTAGAAAAGGAGAATACTTTGGAACAGAGAATGCAGAATAAAGATAAAAAAGGCGGTGAAAGACCTTAATAAAAAAACGGGGAGACTCTTTATAGAATCTCCCCGTTTTTTTATGGTTGCGGAGGCCTGACTCGAACAGACGACCTTTGGGTTATGAGCCCAACGAGCTACCAACTGCTCCACTCCGCGATGTTTAACGGGTGCAAAGATACGGATTTATAAACGACTAAACAAATTTATTTACCCTAAATCCCCATAAATACGACAAAAAGTATCATTTATACTATTAAAACTGATCAAGCAGTCCTATAAGCGGCATTCACTCACCAAATCTAAACAAGGCAATTCCAAAAGCGAAATCAACCACCTCTAGAAATCAATATTCAGCTAAAGGCATCTTGGAACAAATTAACCGACAGCAGATCATCAAATTAGTGAGTCATCCAACAAGTGCTACCCACACTCACCCATTACACTGAAAAAACAACATACAAAAATAAGATTAACCGCAAGAGAGAGCAGACCCATCAATAATAAATCCATAAAATGCTGCAGTTACAGTACGACCATGATTTTTCAATGATGATGGTTGATAAGAGATGGAGATACAAGAGGAGTATAAGATAGCGTTTTAAAAAGTGTGTAAATCCCAATATTTCTTAGATTTGTATTGTAACCTAAAATGAAAGAGAAATGGAATTTACACAAGAACAAATGTCTGAAATTATTTCTTCACTTACAAATGGTAAAGAAGGATTTCAGGAATTAATCCGTTTAGGGATGGAATCCTTAATGAAATCAGAGCGTAAGATTTATAATTCTCAGACTGATGATGTGAGTAATGGCTATCGTGATCGTCGAGTATGTCATGGCGGTCAAATGTTTGAGATTCGCGTTCCTCGGAGTCGTGAGAGCAACTTTTATCCTGTTTTATTAGGGGTACTTAAAGATCAAGAAGCTGAAGTTCAGCGCTTAATTTGTAGTTTATACGCTCAAGGCTTGACCACCAAGCAAGTTGGTGATATCTCTGAGGAATTTTACGGTAAGCATTATAGTAAGAGTCAAGTAAGCCGGCTCCTTGATACGGCACGTGGAGATGTTTCTGCGTGGCTGAACCGTAGATTAGATGCACGTTATCCAATCGTTTATATTGATGCTACGTATGTTGCCACCAGGCGCAATGACTCGGTTTCAAATGAAGCATACTACGTAATATTAGGAGTAAAAGAAGATAGAACTCGTGAGGTCTTATCAATTGTGAATTTCCCAACCGAAAGTGCTTCCAACTGGCTTGATATATTCGATGATATAAAAGAAAGAGGAGTTAGTGAGATTAATTTATTTGTATGCGATGGCTTATCTAGTATTGAAAATTCTATCGCACATGCATTTCCTGGTGCAGATATCCAATTGTGCACGGTGCATTTAAAGAGGAATATATTGGGGAAAATTAAACCTCGAGATAAAAAAATAATTGCGGCTGAAATGCAGATAGTATTTAGGCCAGATCAAGATTTGGTCACCCCTGAAAGCTCACATAAACAATTCCTAGATTTTATAGATAAATGGGTGAAGAGTTACCCCATGCTTAAAAGGTATAAACATGAAAGGTACAAATTCTATTTCACTTATTTCAAATATGAGAGAGAAATAAGAGGTATGATATATACAACCAATTGGATTGAACGACTCAATAAGGATTTTAAAAGAGTGCTGAAAATGCGTGGCGCGATGCCAAACTATGATTCTGTGATATTATTGCTTGGCAATGTGGCTATGAATAAAGATGTATTTAAATATCCAATTTACAACTTTCTTGAATCAAAGCTTTTTATCAAAACAGAATAATTATATTTTTGAGAAATATTTATGCCTAAGAAATAAAACATACACACTTTTCTGAACATTACCAGACAAACGGTATCAAAGGGTACTCGTGGCAACAAACGACCCAGACCGATACCCAAGACAACGGCAAGACACGGCAGGGCACAAAAAAAAGACCCTTCGAAACATTACTGAATCGAAGGGTCAATCAAAATGGCGGCTACCTACTCTCCCACTGTTACGCAGTACCATCGGCGTGACGAGGCTTAACTTCTCTGTTCGGAATGGGAAGAGGTGGAACCCTCGTGCTATAACCACCTAAAAAAGGTTATGACATGTGTACAGTAAAAATTTAGACTCCTAAAAAGGATAGCTAAATGGATATAACAAACAACGCGCGTTTGTAAGAAAGTGCACGGGCAATTAGTAACGCTCGGCTTTGATGTTGCCACCTTTACACCTGCGTCCTATCAACGTCATCGTCTATAACGACCCTAAGAAATCTAATCTTGTGGCCGGCTTCGTACTTAGATGCTTTCAGCACTTATCCGATCCCGACTTAGATACCCAGCGATGCACCTGGCGGCACAACTGGTAAACCAGAGGTCAGTCCAACACGGTCCTCTCGTACTAGTGTCAGAGCCACGCAAATTTCATACGCCCACGATAGATAGAGACCGAACTGTCTCACGACGTTCTGAACCCAGCTCGCGTGCCACTTTAATGGGCGAACAGCCCAACCCTTGGGACCTTCTCCAGCCCCAGGATGTGACGAGCCGACATCGAGGTGCCAAACCCCTCCGTCGATATGAGCTCTTGGGAGGGATCAGCCTGTTATCCCCGGAGTACCTTTTATCCTTTGAGCGATGTCCCTTCCATGCGGAAACACCGGATCACTATGCTCTAGTTTCCTACCTGATCGACTTGTCTGTCTCCCAGTCAAGCACCCTTATGCCATTACACTCTACGGACGGTTACCAATCGTCCTGAGGGTACCTTTAGAAGCCTCCGTTACACTTTTGGAGGCGACCACCCCAGTCAAACTACCCACCAAACAATGTCCTCGCAAAAGCGAGTTAGAACTCAAACAATCAAAGGGTCGTATTTCAACAGCGACTCCACAAATACTAGCGTACCTGCTTCAAAGTCTCCGACCTATCCTACACATCAATGGCCCAAATTCAATGTTAAGCTATAGTAAAGGTTCACGGGGTCTTTTCGTCCCATCGCGGGTAATCGGCATCTTCACCGATACTACAATTTCACTGAGCTCACGGTTGAGACAGTGTCCAGATCATTACACCATTCGTGCAGGTCGGAACTTACCCGACAAGGAATTTCGCTACCTTAGGACCGTTATAGTTACGGCCGCCGTTTACTGGGGCTTCAATTCAATGCTTCTCTTGCGATGACATCTCCTCTTAACCTTCCAGCACCGGGCAGGTGTCAGGCTGTATACTTCATCTTTCGATTTTGCACAGCCCTGTGTTTTTGTTAAACAGTTGCCTGGACCTATTCTCTGCGCCCACATCGCTGTGGGACCCTTTATCCCGAAGTTACAGGGTCAATTTGCCTAGTTCCTTAACCGTGATTCACTCAAGCGCCTGAGTATATTCAACCCAACTACGTGTGTCCGTTTACGGTACGGGTACCTCAAAGATTATGTTTAGCGGATTTTCTTGGGAGTATGGTTACATGCGCTATTGAATTGTTCCGAAGAACGCTCCATACTATCAGGTTCGACTCTCGATACGGATTTGCCTGTATCGATCAACATCTACACCCTTTAACGAACATCCGTCTGTTCGCGGCATTGTCACTCCTCCGTCCCCACGTCACTCTTAAAGGTAGTACAGGAATATTAACCTGTTCTGCCATCGGCATCACCTGTCGGCTGAGCCTTAGGACCCGACTAACCCTGATCCGATTAGCGTTGATCAGGAAACCTTAGTCTTTCGGCGAGGGGGTTTCTCACCCCCTTTATCGTTACTTATACCTACATTTGCTTTTCCACAAGCTCCAGACAAGCTTACGCTTGGCCTTCAACGCGTAGTGGAATGCTCCCCTACCGATATTTACATATCCCACAGCTTCGGTAATACACTTAATGCCCGATTATTATCCACGCCAAACTCCTCGACTAGTGAGCTGTTACGCACTCTTTAAATGAATGGCTGCTTCCAAGCCAACATCCTAGCTGTCTTAGCAATCTGACTTCGTTAGTTCAACTTAGTGTATATTTGGGGACCTTAGCTGGTGGTCCGGATTCTTCTCCTTTAGGACATGGACCTTAGCACCCATGCCCTCACTCCCGTGATTAAACTAATGCGCATTCGGAGTTTATCAAGACTTGATAGGCGGCGAAGCCCTCGCATCTTATCAGTCGCTCTACCTCACATTAGTAACTCACGAGGCTGCACCTAAATGCATTTCGGGGAGTACGAGCTATCTCCAAGTTTGATTAGCCTTTCACCCCCACCCTCAACTCATCCAGAAGCTTTTCAACGCTTATTGGTTCGGTCCTCCAGCTAGTGTTACCTAGCCTTCAACCTGGTCAAGGGTAGATCACTTGGTTTCGCGTCTACTCCTACCGACTATACGCCCTATTCAGACTCGCTTTCGCTTCGGCTGCAGATCTCAAGATCCTTAACCTGGCCGGTAAAAGTAACTCGTAGGTTCATTATGCAAAAGGCACGCCGTCACAGCATAAAGCTGCTCCGACCGCTTGTAGGCGCACGGTTTCAGGGACTATTTCACTCTTCTATTCGAAGTGCTTTTCACCTTTCCTTCACAGTACTGGTTCGCTATCGGTCTCTCGGGAGTATTTAGCCTTACCGGATGGTCCCGGCAGATTCAGACAGGATTTCACGTGTCCCGCCCTACTCAGGATACCACTAGGATCTTTTAAACTTCGAATACGCAACTATCATGCGCTATGGTTGAACTTTCCAGATCATTCTTCTCATTTAAACAGATTCCACAACGTGGTCCTACAACCCCATCACATGCCGTAACATGGATGGTTTGGGCTGTTCCCCGTTCGCTCGCCACTACTAGGGGAATCATTATTATTTTCTTTTCCTACAGGTACTAAGATGTTTCAGTTCCCTGCGTTAGCCTCCTGACATAATCAGGATGATATTTCTTCAAAATATCAGGTTGTCCCATTCGGAAATCCGCGGATCAAAGGTTATTTGCACCTACCCGCAGCTTATCGCAGCTTATCACGTCCTTCATCGCCTCCGAGAGCCAAGGCATCCGCCATGCGCCCTTATTTACTTTCTTACAAACGTTCACTGTTACTATAAAAGTAACATGCGTAAAGTTTGATATATACTTTTAGCTCTTACTAAATTTTTACTTTTTGTACAACATGTCAAAGATCGTTTTTCTTATGTCTCAAAGAAAAGGTGGAGAATAACGGATTCGAACCGTTGACCCCCTGCGTGCAAGGCAGGTGCTCTAGCCAGCTGAGCTAATCCCCCGAAGTAACAAAAAAAGAGATGGTCATCCAAATCTCGTACATCGGTAGTCCCAGGCAGAGTTGAACTGCCGACCTCTACATTATCAGTGTAGCGCTCTAACCAACTGAGCTATAGGACTGTCAGTACACTCGTGCCTAAAATAGGCCCGGCTTCTTTTTATCTCTTGTTTATCCTTATTAAAGATCTATATCTTAAATAAACAAGTACCAGTAGTACAAAAACCAAGAACCATTAATCGTCATTTGAACGGTATCGCTCCAGAAAGGAGGTGTTCCAGCCGCACCTTCCGGTACGGCTACCTTGTTACGACTTAGCCCCAATTACCAGTTTTACCCTAGGACGCTCCTTACGGTTACGTACTTCAGGTACCCCCGGCTTTCATGGCTTGACGGGCGGTGTGTACAAGGCCCGGGAACGTATTCACCGCGCCGTGGCTGATGCGCGATTACTAGCGAATCCAGCTTCATGGAGTCGGGTTGCAGACTCCAATCCGAACTGAGAGAGGTTTTGGGGATTAGCATCACGTCGCCGTGTAGCTGCCTGTTGTACCTCCCATTGTAACACGTGTGTAGCCCCGGACGTAAGGGCCGTGCTGATTTGACGTCATCCCCACCTTCCTCACATCTTACGACGGCAGTCTCTCTAGAGTCCTCAGCATGACCTGTTAGTAACTAAAGATAAGGGTTGCGCTCGTTATGGCACTTAAGCCGACACCTCACGGCACGAGCTGACGACAACCATGCAGCACCTTCACAAATGCCTTGCGGCTATAATCTTTCAACTATATTCATTTGCAATTTAAGCCCGGGTAAGGTTCCTCGCGTATCATCGAATTAAACCACATGTTCCTCCGCTTGTGCGGGCCCCCGTCAATTCCTTTGAGTTTCACCGTTGCCGGCGTACTCCCCAGGTGGAATACTTAACGCTTTCGCTTGGCCGCTTACTGTATATCGCAAACAGCGAGTATTCATCGTTTACTGTGTGGACTACCAGGGTATCTAATCCTGTTTGATACCCACACTTTCGAGCATCAGTGTCAGTAACAGTCTAGTCAGCTGCCTTCGCAATTGGAGTTCTTCGTGATATCTAAGCATTTCACCGCTACACCACGAATTCCGCTAACCTCTACTGTACTCAAGACTGACAGTATCAACTGCAATTTTACGGTTGAGCCGCAAACTTTCACAGCTGACTTACCAGCCCACCTACGCTCCCTTTAAACCCAATAAATCCGGATAACGCTCGCATCCTCCGTATTACCGCGGCTGCTGGCACGGAGTTAGCCGATGCTTATTCATAATGGTACATACAAAACACCACACGTGGCGCACTTTATTCCCATATAAAAGAAGTTTACAACCCATAGGGCAGTCATCCTTCACGCTACTTGGCTGGTTCAGACTTCCGTCCATTGACCAATATTCCTCACTGCTGCCTCCCGTAGGAGTTTGGACCGTGTCTCAGTTCCAATGTGGGGGACCTTCCTCTCAGAACCCCTATCCATCGTAGGTTTGGTGGGCCGTTACCCCGCCAACTGCCTAATGGAACGCATTCCCATCGATAACCGAAATTCTTTAATATTTTCAACATGCGAAGAAAATATACTATCGAGTATTAATCTTTCTTTCGAAAGGCTATCCCCGAGTTATCGGAAGGTTGAATACGTGTTACTCACCCGTGCGCCGGTCGCCAGCAGATTATTGCTAATCCCTGATGCCCCTCGACTTGCATGTGTTAAGCCTGTAGCTAGCGTTCATCCTGAGCCAGGATCAAACTCTTCATTGTAATAATATTGTTTGAATATTAACTCTTATATAAATAAAAGCCAATACCTTTTTAGCTCTGTTCAGGATACCGTAAAAATTTATTGACGATCTAATAATACCTAATAATAAGTATTGACGGTTCTTGTTTTTTACTTGTACTACTTGTATTGTTTATCAATATTTCAAAGAACGTGGCTTCTGATCAAATCTTCGATTCAAAAGCGGGTGCAAAGGTAAAACTCTTTAAGCAAACCACCAAACGTTTTGGAAAGTTTTTTTTAAAGTTAATCTTTCAGGTTTTTTCAACTTCAAATCAGTAAACTCTCTTGCGAAAGAACCATTCAAAATCGAAAGGCTGAAAACCTAAGCGAATCGGACTGCAAAGATACAAACTTTAATATTAAAACAACAACTCTTTTCGAAGTTATTTTTAATTTAATTTTTAAAGCGAATCAAAGTCACCTCAAAAGGAAACTACTGAAAAAAGTATCCGGAGAACCCATTCGGCCATCGAACCAAAGCAAAATGTCAATCAAAAGGCTTTGTCTCTCTTGCAAAGCGGATGCAAAAGTAGAGCATTAATTGTACATATTCAAATTTTATTGAACTTTATTTGTAAAAAAAAGAATCAATGAAATATAACTATCTATAAATCAATATTTAGCTAAAAATCTTTTAGAACGCATAAAACGATATTGAATCATCAAATTAGATAGTCATGCAACAAGTGAGACTAAATTATTATATCGAAAAGGAAACACACAACAACAATATCACCTTCAAAAGGAAACAAATCCGTAAATAATCAATCGACAAAATATTGGAGTTATAGTACGACTCTAATCATGGCTTACAACGGTAATTACCCATAAAGAATAAGAGATGGATAAGGATTCTGAATAATTCAGGGCTATTCAAAGTAGTCCAAAGGCATTTATGGTGATTATGTGAATATAAGAGTATATTGATTAAACTGGCTGGATCAATAGATCTGTCAGATGTAACGATATACGTTATATGCAATCGCACATAACTATGCACGTTTGTGTAATGTGGGTTATTACGTGTAGTTATGTACAGTGATAATGTACAGCGTGGCAATCATGCGCGGTAAGATGTAGATGTAGGTGTACCTAACATCAGTCAATGTCTCTTCATCTGTATATTCAATCGGGGCCTATCAATGGAGGTTTGAAGAAGAAAAGCTGCATCAGATTCATGGACGGGGTCAAAAGACATGGCACGATAGGAGATAACATAGCATCGAAGGAATGGGATGGAATGAAATAAGATGGGATGGGATGGTATGAGATAATGTAGCACAACATTGGATTGGATTAGATAAGAAGGCAAGGTAAGACAAGTTCAAACACTATTGCATGGTACAAAACAGCGCGGGCAGCACAAGACAGGACTGAAATAGAGGAACATATCAGTCGTCTCTTTACCGGAAGGATCAAAGAATGTATTCATCTCAGCAGAATTATCTTTAATATATCCGCTACCTTGCTTCTCCATTTTGGAGTTCAATTTGGTTGAAGCAAACTGACGATTAAGGGTACTAGTTGGTAATGTTCAGAAAAGTGTGTATGTTTTATTTCTTAGGCATAAATATTTCTCAAAAATATAATTATTCTGTTTTGATAAAAAGCTTTGATTCAAGAAAGTTGTAAATTGGATATTTAAATACATCTTTATTCATAGCCACATTGCCAAGCAATAATATCACAGAATCATAGTTTGGCATCGCACCACGCATTTTCAGCACTCTTTTAAAATCCTTATTGAGTCGTTCAATCCAATTGGTTGTATATATCATACCTCTTATTTCTCTCTCATATTTGAAATAAGTGAAATAGAATTTGTACCTTTCATGTTTATACCTTTTAAGCATGGGGTAACTCTTCACCCATTTATCTATAAAATCTAGAAATTGTTTATGTGAGCTTTCAGGGGTGGCCAAATCTTGATCCGGCCTAAATACTATCTGCATTTCAGCCGCAATTATTTTTTTATCTCGAGGTTTAATTTTCCCCAATATATTCCTCTTTAAATGCACCGTGCACAATTGGATATCTGCACCAGGAAATGCATGTGCGATAGAATTTTCAATACTAGATAAGCCATCGCATACAAATAAATTAATCTCACTAACTCCTCTTTCTTTTATATCATCGAATATATCAAGCCAGTTGGAAGCACTTTCGGTTGGGAAATTCACAATTGATAAGACCTCACGAGTTCTATCTTCTTTTACTCCTAATATTACGTAGTATGCTTCATTTGAAACCGAGTCATTGCGCCTGGTGGCAACATACGTAGCATCAATATAAACGATTGGATAACGTGCATCTAATCTACGGTTCAGCCACGCAGAAACATCTCCACGTGCCGTATCAAGGAGCCGGCTTACTTGACTCTTACTATAATGCTTACCGTAAAATTCCTCAGAGATATCACCAACTTGCTTGGTGGTCAAGCCTTGAGCGTATAAACTACAAATTAAGCGCTGAACTTCAGCTTCTTGATCTTTAAGTACCCCTAATAAAACAGGATAAAAGTTGCTCTCACGACTCCGAGGAACGCGAATCTCAAACATTTGACCGCCATGACATACTCGACGATCACGATAGCCATTACTCACATCATCAGTCTGAGAATTATAAATCTTACGCTCTGATTTCATTAAGGATTCCATCCCTAAACGGATTAATTCCTGAAATCCTTCTTTACCATTTGTAAGTGAAGAAATAATTTCAGACATTTGTTCTTGTGTAAATTCCATTTCTCTTTCATTTTAGGTTACAATACAAATCTAAGAAATATTGGGATTTACACACTTTTTAAAACACTATCTACTAGTTGCACCAGACAGCCCAGACCGATACCCAAGACAACGGCACGGCAGGGCACAAAAAAAAGACCCTTCGAAACATTACTGAATCGAAGGGTCAATCAAAATGGCGGCTACCTACTCTCCCACTGTTACGCAGTACCATCGGCGTGACGAGGCTTAACTTCTCTGTTCGGAATGGGAAGAGGTGGAACCCTCGTGCTATAACCACCTAAAAAAGGTTATGACATGTGTACAGTAAAAATTTAGACTCCTAAAAAGGATAGCTAAATGGATATAACAAACAACGCGCGTTTGTAAGAAAGTGCACGGGCAATTAGTAACGCTCGGCTTTGATGTTGCCACCTTTACACCTGCGTCCTATCAACGTCATCGTCTATAACGACCCTAAGAAATCTAATCTTGTGGCCGGCTTCGTACTTAGATGCTTTCAGCACTTATCCGATCCCGACTTAGATACCCAGCGATGCACCTGGCGGCACAACTGGTAAACCAGAGGTCAGTCCAACACGGTCCTCTCGTACTAGTGTCAGAGCCACGCAAATTTCATACGCCCACGATAGATAGAGACCGAACTGTCTCACGACGTTCTGAACCCAGCTCGCGTGCCACTTTAATGGGCGAACAGCCCAACCCTTGGGACCTTCTCCAGCCCCAGGATGTGACGAGCCGACATCGAGGTGCCAAACCCCTCCGTCGATATGAGCTCTTGGGAGGGATCAGCCTGTTATCCCCGGAGTACCTTTTATCCTTTGAGCGATGTCCCTTCCATGCGGAAACACCGGATCACTATGCTCTAGTTTCCTACCTGATCGACTTGTCTGTCTCCCAGTCAAGCACCCTTATGCCATTACACTCTACGGACGGTTACCAATCGTCCTGAGGGTACCTTTAGAAGCCTCCGTTACACTTTTGGAGGCGACCACCCCAGTCAAACTACCCACCAAACAATGTCCTCGCAAAAGCGAGTTAGAACTCAAACAATCAAAGGGTCGTATTTCAACAGCGACTCCACAAATACTAGCGTACCTGCTTCAAAGTCTCCGACCTATCCTACACATCAATGGCCCAAATTCAATGTTAAGCTATAGTAAAGGTTCACGGGGTCTTTTCGTCCCATCGCGGGTAATCGGCATCTTCACCGATACTACAATTTCACTGAGCTCACGGTTGAGACAGTGTCCAGATCATTACACCATTCGTGCAGGTCGGAACTTACCCGACAAGGAATTTCGCTACCTTAGGACCGTTATAGTTACGGCCGCCGTTTACTGGGGCTTCAATTCAATGCTTCTCTTGCGATGACATCTCCTCTTAACCTTCCAGCACCGGGCAGGTGTCAGGCTGTATACTTCATCTTTCGATTTTGCACAGCCCTGTGTTTTTGTTAAACAGTTGCCTGGACCTATTCTCTGCGCCCACATCGCTGTGGGACCCTTTATCCCGAAGTTACAGGGTCAATTTGCCTAGTTCCTTAACCGTGATTCACTCAAGCGCCTGAGTATATTCAACCCAACTACGTGTGTCCGTTTACGGTACGGGTACCTCAAAGATTATGTTTAGCGGATTTTCTTGGGAGTATGGTTACATGCGCTATTGAATTGTTCCGAAGAACGCTCCATACTATCAGGTTCGACTCTCGATACGGATTTGCCTGTATCGATCAACATCTACACCCTTTAACGAACATCCGTCTGTTCGCGGCATTGTCACTCCTCCGTCCCCACGTCACTCTTAAAGGTAGTACAGGAATATTAACCTGTTCTGCCATCGGCATCACCTGTCGGCTGAGCCTTAGGACCCGACTAACCCTGATCCGATTAGCGTTGATCAGGAAACCTTAGTCTTTCGGCGAGGGGGTTTCTCACCCCCTTTATCGTTACTTATACCTACATTTGCTTTTCCACAAGCTCCAGACAAGCTTACGCTTGGCCTTCAACGCGTAGTGGAATGCTCCCCTACCGATATTTACATATCCCACAGCTTCGGTAATACACTTAATGCCCGATTATTATCCACGCCAAACTCCTCGACTAGTGAGCTGTTACGCACTCTTTAAATGAATGGCTGCTTCCAAGCCAACATCCTAGCTGTCTTAGCAATCTGACTTCGTTAGTTCAACTTAGTGTATATTTGGGGACCTTAGCTGGTGGTCCGGATTCTTCTCCTTTAGGACATGGACCTTAGCACCCATGCCCTCACTCCCGTGATTAAACTAATGCGCATTCGGAGTTTATCAAGACTTGATAGGCGGCGAAGCCCTCGCATCTTATCAGTCGCTCTACCTCACATTAGTAACTCACGAGGCTGCACCTAAATGCATTTCGGGGAGTACGAGCTATCTCCAAGTTTGATTAGCCTTTCACCCCCACCCTCAACTCATCCAGAAGCTTTTCAACGCTTATTGGTTCGGTCCTCCAGCTAGTGTTACCTAGCCTTCAACCTGGTCAAGGGTAGATCACTTGGTTTCGCGTCTACTCCTACCGACTATACGCCCTATTCAGACTCGCTTTCGCTTCGGCTGCAGATCTCAAGATCCTTAACCTGGCCGGTAAAAGTAACTCGTAGGTTCATTATGCAAAAGGCACGCCGTCACAGCATAAAGCTGCTCCGACCGCTTGTAGGCGCACGGTTTCAGGGACTATTTCACTCTTCTATTCGAAGTGCTTTTCACCTTTCCTTCACAGTACTGGTTCGCTATCGGTCTCTCGGGAGTATTTAGCCTTACCGGATGGTCCCGGCAGATTCAGACAGGATTTCACGTGTCCCGCCCTACTCAGGATACCACTAGGATCTTTTAAACTTCGAATACGCAACTATCATGCGCTATGGTTGAACTTTCCAGATCATTCTTCTCATTTAAACAGATTCCACAACGTGGTCCTACAACCCCATCACATGCCGTAACATGGATGGTTTGGGCTGTTCCCCGTTCGCTCGCCACTACTAGGGGAATCATTATTATTTTCTTTTCCTACAGGTACTAAGATGTTTCAGTTCCCTGCGTTAGCCTCCTGACATAATCAGGATGATATTTCTTCAAAATATCAGGTTGTCCCATTCGGAAATCCGCGGATCAAAGGTTATTTGCACCTACCCGCAGCTTATCGCAGCTTATCACGTCCTTCATCGCCTCCGAGAGCCAAGGCATCCGCCATGCGCCCTTATTTACTTTCTTACAAACGTTCACTGTTACTATAAAAGTAACATGCGTAAAGTTTGATATATACTTTTAGCTCTTACTAAATTTTTACTTTTTGTACAACATGTCAAAGATCGTTTTTCTTATGTCTCAAAGAAAAGGTGGAGAATAACGGATTCGAACCGTTGACCCCCTGCGTGCAAGGCAGGTGCTCTAGCCAGCTGAGCTAATCCCCCGAAGTAACAAAAAAAGAGATGGTCATCCAAATCTCGTACATCGGTAGTCCCAGGCAGAGTTGAACTGCCGACCTCTACATTATCAGTGTAGCGCTCTAACCAACTGAGCTATAGGACTGTCAGTACACTCGTGCCTAAAATAGGCCCGGCTTCTTTTTATCTCTTGTTTATCCTTATTAAAGATCTATATCTTAAATAAACAAGTACCAGTAGTACAAAAACCAAGAACCATTAATCGTCATTTGAACGGTATCGCTCCAGAAAGGAGGTGTTCCAGCCGCACCTTCCGGTACGGCTACCTTGTTACGACTTAGCCCCAATTACCAGTTTTACCCTAGGACGCTCCTTACGGTTACGTACTTCAGGTACCCCCGGCTTTCATGGCTTGACGGGCGGTGTGTACAAGGCCCGGGAACGTATTCACCGCGCCGTGGCTGATGCGCGATTACTAGCGAATCCAGCTTCATGGAGTCGGGTTGCAGACTCCAATCCGAACTGAGAGAGGTTTTGGGGATTAGCATCACGTCGCCGTGTAGCTGCCTGTTGTACCTCCCATTGTAACACGTGTGTAGCCCCGGACGTAAGGGCCGTGCTGATTTGACGTCATCCCCACCTTCCTCACATCTTACGACGGCAGTCTCTCTAGAGTCCTCAGCATGACCTGTTAGTAACTAAAGATAAGGGTTGCGCTCGTTATGGCACTTAAGCCGACACCTCACGGCACGAGCTGACGACAACCATGCAGCACCTTCACAAATGCCTTGCGGCTATAATCTTTCAACTATATTCATTTGCAATTTAAGCCCGGGTAAGGTTCCTCGCGTATCATCGAATTAAACCACATGTTCCTCCGCTTGTGCGGGCCCCCGTCAATTCCTTTGAGTTTCACCGTTGCCGGCGTACTCCCCAGGTGGAATACTTAACGCTTTCGCTTGGCCGCTTACTGTATATCGCAAACAGCGAGTATTCATCGTTTACTGTGTGGACTACCAGGGTATCTAATCCTGTTTGATACCCACACTTTCGAGCATCAGTGTCAGTAACAGTCTAGTCAGCTGCCTTCGCAATTGGAGTTCTTCGTGATATCTAAGCATTTCACCGCTACACCACGAATTCCGCTAACCTCTACTGTACTCAAGACTGACAGTATCAACTGCAATTTTACGGTTGAGCCGCAAACTTTCACAGCTGACTTACCAGCCCACCTACGCTCCCTTTAAACCCAATAAATCCGGATAACGCTCGCATCCTCCGTATTACCGCGGCTGCTGGCACGGAGTTAGCCGATGCTTATTCATAATGGTACATACAAAACACCACACGTGGCGCACTTTATTCCCATATAAAAGAAGTTTACAACCCATAGGGCAGTCATCCTTCACGCTACTTGGCTGGTTCAGACTTCCGTCCATTGACCAATATTCCTCACTGCTGCCTCCCGTAGGAGTTTGGACCGTGTCTCAGTTCCAATGTGGGGGACCTTCCTCTCAGAACCCCTATCCATCGTAGGTTTGGTGGGCCGTTACCCCGCCAACTGCCTAATGGAACGCATTCCCATCGATAACCGAAATTCTTTAATATTTTCAACATGCGAAGAAAATATACTATCGAGTATTAATCTTTCTTTCGAAAGGCTATCCCCGAGTTATCGGAAGGTTGAATACGTGTTACTCACCCGTGCGCCGGTCGCCAGCAGATTATTGCTAATCCCTGATGCCCCTCGACTTGCATGTGTTAAGCCTGTAGCTAGCGTTCATCCTGAGCCAGGATCAAACTCTTCATTGTAATAATATTGTTTGAATATTAACTCTTATATAAATAAAAGCCAATACCTTTTTAGCTCTGTTCAGGATACCGTAAAAATTTATTGACGATCTAATAATACCTAATAATAAGTATTGACGGTTCTTGTTTTTTACTTGTACTACTTGTATTGTTTATCAATATTTCAAAGAACGTGGCTTCTGATCAAATCTTCGATTCAAAAGCGGGTGCAAAGGTAAAACTCTTTAAGCAAACCACCAAACGTTTTGGAAAGTTTTTTTTAAAGTTAATCTTTCAGGTTTTTTCAACTTCAAATCAGTAAACTCTCTTGCGAAAGAACCATTCAAAATCGAAAGGCTGAAAACCTAAGCGAATCGGACTGCAAAGATACAAACTTTAATATTAAAACAACAACTCTTTTCGAAGTTATTTTTAATTTAATTTTTAAAGCGAATCAAAGTCACCTCAAAGGGAAACTACTGAAAAAAGTATCCGGAGAACCCATTCGGCCATCGAACCAAAACAAAATGTCAATCAAAAGGCTTTGTCTCTCTTGCAAAGCGGATGCAAAAGTAGAGCATTAAGCGGCAATACACAAATCCATCAGAAGGTTTTTTCTGAGTTTTTTTAAAGATAATAGATAAAGGGTTGAAAAATAGACAGGTTACAAAACATAGTTTTAGAGGGGTGAGTCAAGGGGCGGAAAAACAAACACCATATAATATTCACACGTGCGTGCGTGAATGTGCGAGCGCGCGGATACCCGCGATTACGGGCGCGGGTGTTCGCATGCGCACGCGCGTGCATGCATGTATTACAAGTTACACGATGTGCAGCTTGGGAAGGGACGAGTGCAGAGGAGAACTACTTCCCATTTCTTGATCATAACTTTGCAGATTTTACTTTCGGTCAACTTAAAGAAACAGTAGCCAGTCTATAATCTATCATACTTATCGCTTATCTTCAAGCACCAATAACTTTATAGAGGCTCTCCCTTGAGGTTGTTTTTTTAAAATGAGTCGAGTAGGCTTGAGCATTTCAGCTCAAGCCTCTCACAGAACCGTGCGTGACAGTCTCCCGCCACACGGCTCTTCTTATTCAAACTATATGAGATTTCCGTATATTCGATGTCGGTGTAACACCCCATACCCAATGATAGAATAGGCTTTTCTCCTTTTCGGAGATATTCCCCAACCAGTAATAAGCACGATATGGTTTTCCACGATAGCGCTTATATTTGGCCGTTACCCATCTGGCTAAGAGTCGATTCACTTCTTCTAGAAGGATTTTGAGTCGGGTTGGATAGAACTTCCCATAGTAGGTTATCCATCAACAAAGCACAGGATTAATCTTTTCTGCAATAGTTTCTAACTGATGAAACGTACGTCTCTTAAGCTGCCAGCCACGTATCTTCTCACGAATACGATTCATTGATTTGTTGCTGATTGCAGGCAGATAGCCTGTAAATAATATACCGTTCTTATCCACCGCTTTACGGGGACTAAAAGTATAACCAAGAAAGTCAAACGAGATATTTCCATAATTGCCTTTCCTACGGTTATCCTTACAGTAAACAATCCTTGTTTTATCTTCATTCAAGGCCAATTTGCAATCAGCAAATCTTTGTTGAACGGAGACTTTCAGTGCTTCGGCCCGGGCTCTTGTAGAACAATGACAGATAGTATCATCCGCATAGCGTTCAAAAGGAACATCCGAATGATATCTGATCATCCACATATCGAAGACATAATGCAGAAATAAGTTGGCTAGAACAGGACCGATAACGGAACCTTGCGGAACACCTTTATCTCTGTCTATCACAATACCATCTTTAAGTTCATAAAATACTTTCAACCATCGTTCAATGTAAAGCAATACCCACTGACAATCAGTGTGTAATCTAACAGACTTCATCAATAACTCATGATCAATCGTATCAAAGAACTTGCTAACATCCATGTCCAATACCCAGTCATACTTCCAACAACGCTCACGAGCTTTGGCAATTGCATCGTGTGCGGAACGTTTTGGCCGATAGGCATACGAATCCACATGAAAACAAGGCTCTATTTGCGGCTCGATAATCATAACGGCTGCCATCTGAGCTACTCTGTCTCCAACGGTTGGTATACCTAACGGACGCTTGCCTCCATTCGACTTTGGTATTTCTACCAATTTTACCGACGGAGGGAAGTAACAGCCCGAACTCATGCGGTTCCTGATTTTATAAAGATTGTCTTTGAGATTCTTCTCAAAATCACTAATCGACACACCATCTATTCCTGCACTCCCATGGTTTGCTTTCACTCTTTGGAAAGCTTCCATAATTAAATACTTTGAAATCTCATAAGGTTTTGCATTTTGCATTTGAATCCTCCTACATTTAATCGTTGTACAATTGTAATTTGCTGAATAAGCTGTTCCCTTCGCTCCATTTCCATTACAGAAACTTCATCACTACTACAAAACACTCCGCCCCTGCACTTAGTCATTGGTACGCTCATGCTTGCAGGCCTACTGCCTGAATTTCTCCCTTGACATACTAAGACAGGTTCCTGCGTTCCAGGTAAAAGCCTCCATACAAGTCATGCTATCTTAACACCGGATACCACTCAGACAGTAAGCAGGTTTCTTCTGAATTTATCCCGAATCAAGCAGAAGGATTCGGTTCTGACATCATCTAACAGTTTTCGATGCTTCATCAATAGTTCCCTTGCGGTCATCTCTTATACAGGTACCTGCCGGCTTGTGCCGACTTTTAATGTATCGTTCACCACCTTGTCTCTTTAACAAAGCAGCATACAACACTGGTGCAACCAACTCCTGTAAGTCGGTTACGAGGGGCCAACCCTCATCTTTTACATAGTTACAAACATTGCAGCCAAACAATGTTTTCACAGCACACTCTGCCATCTGCCACAAAACAAGTTTTAAATGACTGAATTTGAATCGTTTGAGTGCGTTGCAGATAGATGTTGCAGATGGGTGTAAGATCAACGATCTGCAACACCACGAACATGTGTTTACTTAACCACACAAATAATAAAATAAATATACACATTATTTAAATGCAACCTAGGATGAGAATCGTTACTAATAAATAAAAGACACACTTGAATTTATTTTTTGAGATCAATACAACCAATTCATCTTATCAATTAAGAAGGAAGGCAAACAGCGAGATTTATTAATAAATCTAAACACAAAAAACAATAAAAGCACTCCTATAACACACCGTATAGTTTCCATAGCGCATTGCGCTATTCCACCACGACATCGTGCTATTTATTTAAGACATTGCACCATTTATTTACCACATCGCGCTATTTTCAACGATTTATCGATAACAGAAATCATTAATGATCAATAGAAAGATGAAAAACCGATCAAAAAAAAACTATTTGTTGAATAACTGAGAGATGATGAAAACGACAATAGATAAATAACAAAGTCGTAAGATAAAAAAGAGAATTAATTTATCTGGCACTGGAACAAAATGCCCTATTCATAAGCATTTGGAGTACAAGGATGATGAAAGTCTAAGAGTGAGAAGGTGTAAGATAAACAACAAAATAAGAATTTCCAGGAGAGAATAAGACGTATTAGTCTTAGATCCCCTGATCGTAAACATGAAAAAGAGAACCGTAGCTCTCGAATATAAGAACCGTAGTTCAGTGCCATAACGACCGTATTTTGGCCTCATAACGACCGCACCTCACGATCACAACGACCGTACTTCATCGGCACAAGCACCGTATCTCAGCGTTACAACGACCGCATCTTGTTAGTTAACTATTTTGGTTGACCGTTTTTTGTCTTATTCACCATGTCGGTTGACTTTGATTAAACTTACTTTTAAATAGAATTGACTGTTTGTAAATCTTATAATTTAACCCTCGTTAATCTGTGTAAGACAAAATACCCTATTGGTCGTTAATACCCTGTTTTCAAACGATTCCTCTAAAATTGGAAATAGATAAAAGGTTGAATATCGCTACTTTTGACCTGTATAACAAGATAAACCAGAGCCGTCAACAGGAGCACTTTACCTAAAATAGGAAGACGAGTGACTCCTTTGGAACAAATCTTCTCCCAGCTCTCCGGAGCAAAATGCAATAAAAAACCGAGAAGCATCAAAGCAAAAACATGCCAATAGCCCTCAACTAATTGACTAAAGACTTCAGGATGGAAGCTCGTGAAAATCTGGGAAAGCATATCCAGTGAATTATTAAAATCAGAATTTCGAAAGAATATCCAGCAAAAACAAACAAAATGAAACGTAATCACAACACCTATCATTCGTTTCCAAAGAGACTTCTTCTCTGATTGACCCGTCAACGACAACCACAGCTTATGTACAGCCAAAGCTACACCATGGAATAGCCCCCAGAAAACAAAGTTCCATGACGCTCCATGCCATAATCCGCCTAAGAACATTGTGATGATCAAATTCAAGTACTGACGTAATTTACCCTTTCTATTACCTCCTAAGGAGATATAAAGATAATCCCGTAGCCAACTAGATAACGAGATGTGCCAACGACGCCAAAATTCAGTAATAGAAGCCGACTTGTAAGGAGAATTAAAGTTGATATTAAAGTGGAACCCAAGCAGCAATGCGATACCAATAGCCATATCACTGTAACCCGAAAAATCACAATAGATCTGTAGCGCATACCCATAAACACCTATCAAATTCTCAACACCCGAATAAAGCATCGGGTTATCGAAGATCCGCTCTACAAAATTCACACTAATATAATCAGAGATCACCGCCTTCTTAAAGAGCCCTGCCACTATCAAGAAAACACCATGTCCCAACATCTCCTGCGAAACCCAAAGCGGTTTTCTGATCTGAGGAATAAAATCACGCGCACGCACGATCGGGCCTGCAACCAACTGAGGGAAAAACGAGACATAAAAGGCGTAATCAAGAATCTGATTCAAAGGCTGAATTTCCTTGCGATACACATCAATGGTATAACTCAGCGACTGAAAGGTAAAGAAGGAAATCCCCACCGGTAAGAAAATATCAAGAGCCTCAAACGGTCTATTAAGCAAATTAGCAAAACACTCACCAAAGAAATTAGTGTATTTAAAATAACACAACAACCCTAGATTGATCGACAAGCTTAATACCACTAAACCTTTACGTTTCCAAGAGACAGAAAGGGCAGACATTCCACGAGCGATAAGGAAATCGGACACTGTCACAATAGCCAATAGAAAGAAATAAGTCCCACTACTTTTATAATAAAAATAATAAGAGAAAGCCGTAACAAACAATAAACGCGCAGTCTGTTTACGTTGCAACAGCACATAAATCAGCATAAATGCAGCAAACAACCACAAAAAGACGCCACTACTAAATATCATAGGCGACTGAGCATTATAACTCAACACCTCTTTTAAACGTGTAAGATCAAGATCAATGGGAAACAACATACTTATTATAAGCTTTAATAAATGCTCGATAAAACAAATCACCTTGGAACAAATAACCATCAGCAAAGAAATGCACATGATCAGGCCTCATCAACCCACTATCGATCCAGTTCTCACAAGCTCTTTGGCGCCCACCAACGACTGCATACAAATCCCACACGGCCAGTTGATGAGCGTTGGCATATCGTTTGATCGTCGTAACCGCCTTTTCGGTACGAGGATTCACGACATAGCGGCTTCGACGCCGACGATAGCGTAT
The DNA here is from genome assembly GCF_058683585.1 of Bacteroides sp. QWL-09. Classification (NCBI taxonomy): domain Bacteria; kingdom Pseudomonadati; phylum Bacteroidota; class Bacteroidia; order Bacteroidales; family Bacteroidaceae; genus Bacteroides; species Bacteroides sp. QWL-09. The sequence goes on from NZ_CM178748.1 coordinate 2,330,603, forward strand.
ACGTTCGAAAGATCCCGGAGGGGTGGTTAAAATAATAGGTATTTTAGGCAAGCTATCTCTCAAAAGAGAAATCAATTCATTCATTTGGTGATAATGTGGATTTTCCTGATAAGACCGATTATGACTTTCATTGGTGCCAAATGATAAAATCAAAAGGTCCGGTTTCTTCTTAGCGACTTCCATGATTCTGTTCGGATGAGTAAATGTTAAGCAAGTCGCCCCATTTACTCCCATATCAACATAGTCGATGCCCTGAAACGTGCGAGTCAGTAATTCTCCAATTCTTTGAGGGAAGATATGTCCCCTCACATGACTATCTCCAATATGCACAATATGCAACGTATCTCCTTTATTGCCAGAAAGCATCTCACGTAAACGGGAAAATATAGAATCCAACACAGTAGACTGGTTCTCAATCAGATTATCACCCATACCACGGAATCGCAAGGGAAAACTATCGGTCACTGCAATCGTATCGGCTAGTGAATAAACAGCACGATAAGGCTTCAGCCGCTTCATACGGTGAGATTTTGGAGCACGTACAGGTAAACGATCCTGAGCCCCTAACACTCCCGGAAACAACCATAGCAACAACAAACATCCCATCTTAAAAATAAGCAACGCCCTATTCTCCTTCATACGCCCGTCGTTTATCATGTTGCGATTTGCCATATAGTAATGTTTCATAAAGCAACTTAGCTAAATGTTTCCCTCCACGAAAATTGATATGAGTATAATCATAATTAGCCATTGCAGGTTTTGCTTGCACCATTTTTACAATGCTGCCCTCCCCTCCCATCGCTTCAAACATGTTCCAAAAAGCGATGCCACTTTTGGCCGCAATGTGCTGTTGATAACGAATCAAATTCTTTATGCCAGGCATCGTACGCAAATCCCCATTTTCTGTTCGATACTCTCGATCGCCAACACCGATCAATAAAAACCCAGCTTGAGGAAAGCACTCTTTCAGATGAGCAATTGATTTGAGAACACCCTTCATATAATTATCATAATTACGTCCACGTTCTGTCGCAACATTCAAACCATATTCCAATACGATTAAGTCATATGGGCGACAATCATTAAACCCTTTTAATATTGCTGAGGAAATATTCCTTAAAGTCAAACCAGAGCTTCCCCTCAAGGAGAAATTATCTAATACAAGTCCTTTATTACCATCCATTGCCATGCCATAGAACAAGACTGAATCGGCCTGATCAATCGACCAACGAACAGCACCTATCCGTCCCTCGATTTGAGCCATTTGAACTGTTCCAGATGGTGCAAAATTAAGTTTCTTATTCTCTCCTTTATTCACCCGTACAGCAAGAGAAAGCGAATCCTTATTCATAAAAAAGACGGAAGCTTTATAGCAAGTATCCAATAATGACGCATATTTATTTTGTCCGCGAAGCTCAGCATAAGCTCCAGAGCGAGGAACAAAATAATGCCCTGATATCCCTTGTTTGCTCCGATCAAAGAATACGGTATCAGTTACAGCATGACTCTTCCATCCGGAAAAAGAATGTCGAACCGTTGGGCGATATCCATTAGTCACCGAAGTCATCGGAACAAAACCAACCCCCCGTCCCCCAAATTTTTTCTGCAGCATTTCTCGTAAATCGGCCGTAAAAATATCCGCCTCAATAAATGAATCGCCAAAAAATGCAACGCGCACCAAACCATTTTCTTGATGGATTCGATCTAAAGCATTATAGAAAGGGGTCATACCACGCTTTGTTGAATCGCCATAGTCTTCAATACAGGTCATCCCCGTCAGACAAGTGTCAACAAATATAGGTTTAACAACCGGCAGCAGATTTAGACTATCATTTTGAACAGAATCAACCTCTATCGTAGGTAGACGTAAGTCACCAAGCAAATCAACTTTTCGCAAGACATGCCCTTCCAGAGTCAATGTAGGAAGAAAATAAAGAGCCAATAAAGCGATAAGTAAACCTAATATTAGTCCTAACGAATATTTTAACTGATTTCTCATAGATTATCCATTTTAGGTTGCAAAGATAGATAAAAGCACTAAAAAGGAGGGAGAATGACATATTTTAATGCACTCTCCCTCCTTTTTTAATTTTAACAGAATAATTGCCTAAATCATTCGTTCTATATTCCAAACAAATGCACGAAGCCCTAATTGTTCCTTAGCCTTGTCCATCTTTTCAAGGGCTGCCATCAGCGGTTCCACCTTATTATCCTCCACAATGGTGATAATCGTAGAACACATTGCCGGCCAAGCATGACTTCCATAATGCGGATCTCCGGTTTTTGAGCCACGCCCTTGTACTTTATCTAAATAAGTAAACCCTCTACAGTTCAATCGATCGAGTAATGATATAATGTTATCATAATGAGCCTGATCAAAAGCTATTAATATAGATTTCATATCTTTCTTTATTTAATTTTCTAATAGTTCACTGTGCTTTTTCTTTCTTAAAGCTTTACGTTTTCTCTTAATTCCAGTGCCGGCAAATGAACAATACAGCGTTGGGATCAAAATCAAAGTCAACACGGTAGACACCGACAATCCTCCGATAACAGCAACAGCCATCGGGCTCCACATCTCAGCACCTTGGCCGGTACTAACTGCCATAGGAATCATACCAAGCACAGTTGTAGCAGTTGTCATCAACACCGGACGTAAACGGCTTCTTCCTGCAGTAATTACAGAGTTAATCACAGCTAATCCGCGTTCACGACATAATGTAATATAGTCAATAAGCACAATACCATTCTTCACCACAATACCAATCAACATGATTGCTCCAAGCAAACTCATCACACTCAAGGTCTTCTGAGTGATAAACAACCCCATCAGTACCCCACTAAATGCAAACGGAAGAGAGAACATGATGATAAATGGGTAAGTCAAAGACTCAAACTGGGCAGCCATTACAATAAAGACTAATATAATGATCAACAAAGCCAAAGTTCCTAAATCTCTAAAAGAGTCCTGCTGATCCTCATACGATCCGGCAACTTGTACACTAAGTTCAGATGGAATATCCATCTTTGAAATTATCTCCTTACCAGCGGCTACAACATTACCAAGAGGAGCGCCGGAAATTACTGCAGAAACGGTAACAATACGCTCTCTATCCTTACGTTCAATAGTTGGCGGAGCAAATTTTTCAACAACCTTTCCAACATCCTTCACTCGTACAGATTCGCCTTTGGCATTGTAAATCAAAATATTTTCAAGACTCTCAATGCTTGTACGGAACTCCGGAGCATAACGTACTTTAATATCATACTCATCACCATCTTCACGGAATTTAGAAGCCACAGCGCCATTAACTCGGTTACGTAAATAATTACCTGCAACCGATAAATTCAGACCATGTAAAGCTAATTTCTCACGATCAAACTCAACTTGATACTCCGGTTGGTAATCTTTTCGGCTAATATTAACCTCAGATACCCCTTTTACCTTGAGCAGTTCGCGCTTTAATTGCAGGGCAACGCTATCAGTCGCTTGCATATCATAACCATACACTTCAAAGTCAGCACTTGATTGAGCAGACATTCCACTATTACTACCTCCAAAAATAACCTGAGCCTTTGTAAATTCCGGATATTTCTTCAAATCTTCACGCATTGCATCACAAACTTCAGCAAGTGTCATGTCACGATCCCCAGGATCGACTAAACTAATATTGAAGGAAATAATGTGCGATCCGTTATCTTGCATAGAAGCCCAGCTATTGTCCGAGTCAGCTTGTCCAACAGTATAGTTACATACTCGAATTACCGATTTATATTCAGTCATCCACTGACTAGCTAAACGTTCGGAAACTTGTTGCGCCATCTCTTTGCGAGTTCCAATAGGCAATTCTAGTTTTACCGCAATACGAGCATTATCTTGTGCCGGGAAAAATTCGGTACCGATTCTTTTAGCACAGAGCAAACTAACGACAAAAAACAAGATACAACCGATCACAACGATCCAACGATGACGAACTGCCCAATTCAAGGTTTTGGCATATCCATTATCAAGTTTATCCAAACCCTTTTCAATCGGCTTGAATATCTTTTTCAACCCGCCGGATTGTTTCTTCTCCAAACGCAACAACTGAGAACAAAGCATAGGTGTTAGTGATAAAGCAGCCACAGTAGAAATAAACATAATCGCACACATCATCCAACCCAACTGTTTAAACATCACACCAGACATACCTCCCACCATTGTTAATGGAAAGAACACAGCAATCATAGTTAAAGTTGAAGCAATTACCGAAATTGCAACTTCATTAGTACCATGAACAGCAGCTTGTTTAGGATCGGCACCTCTCTCGATATGAGTCGTCACGTTCTCTAACACCACGATCGCATCATCGACCACCATACCAATAGCAATAGATAACGATGAGAGTGATATAATATTAATGGTATTACCTGTTACTGCCAAATAAATAAACGAGGCAATCAGTGACAATGGGATGGTAATACAAATAATCAAAGTCGCCCTCCAACGCCCTAAGAAGAGGAATACTACAATGACCACAAACAATAGAGCGTACATTACCGTTTCAGTCAAACTATCAATGGTATTCAAAATATTGTCAGACGTATCGACAATGACTCCAAGCTTAACATCACTCGGCAAGTTCTTCTGTAATTCAGGCAAGACCTCAGCAACTTTCTTAGAAATATCCACAGAATTGGCTCCAGATTGCTTTTGAACAATGATCATTGCCCCTTGCACACCATTATTGTAAGTATCTTGCGAGCGTTCTTCAATCGTATCGACCACTTTCGCTACATCACGAAGATAAACATTAGCCCCGTTAGACGTTCCTACAACGATATCCTCTAATGCCTTAGTATCTCTAAACTCACCTTCAACCCGCAAAGAATAAGTCTCTGTACCAATATCGAAATTACCACCAGGAATATTCTTATTCTCAGCTCCAATAATTGAGCTGATTGTTTCAACACTCAAATGATATGCTTCCAATTTATTCGGATCACAATAAACCTGAATTTCACGCTGAGGAGCACCTGCGATAGAAACTGTTCCGACACCAGGTATACGCGCCAAAGGATTCACGACCCTATCATCTAGTATCTTATAAAGTGCCGCCTGGCTCTCATCAGCTTGCACAGATAATAACACGATAGGAATCATATCCGTACTAAACTTAAAGATGACAGGTGTTTCAACAGCGTCTGGCAAATGAGAGCTCACCATGTCTAGTTTATCACGGACATCATTAGTTAGAACATCAATATCATTACCATACTCAAACTCCAAAGTAATGAGTGACATGTTCTCTGATGAACGTGACGTGATATGCTTTAGATTACTCACCGCATTTAAAGAGTTTTCCAGCGGACGAGTAACATTATTTTCGATATCCGAAGCACTTGCTCCTGGATAAGCAGTCAATACCATAATTGTATTTGTATCAATATCCGGATACAAATCAATTGGTAGTTTAGATAAAGAAAAAAGACCAAATATTACCACTGCCAAAAAGCAGAGGGAGGTCATAATCGGTTTTTTAACCGCTCCTTCGTATAAACTCATAATATGAATCTAGCTAATGAATGACCAAAGCCACCAACTAATCTGGCTCGATCTATTCAACATTAATAATTTATTTTTCTACCTCCACTTCAAGACCGTTAATCAAACGTGCTTGACCAGCAATAACCACTTGCGAATGATTGGGCACACCTGATTTCAACTCATATTCATTTCCCATACGACGTCCAAGTTCAACCTTGTTATAAGATACTTTTCCATTATCATAAACATAAACATAACGATCGCCAGAACCAGCTTGCTTTACCACAGCACGATCAGGCACAACCACATTATCAACTGTTCCAAAGTTTAAAGTAACGCGGGCAAACATACCTGGGCGCACACGTTCTTTTCTATTATCTAGTTTGATTTCCACAGGGAATGTGCGTGTCACCGGATCAATAGTTGGATATACCAGACTGATGCGTCCATTAAAGATTTCATCTCCATAAACATCTAACTTAATCTCTACAGGAGTTCCTTTTTTTACCTTTGTGAAATAGCTCTCCGAGATGTTGATAAGAAGTTTTACCGGAGTAATCTGCTCGATCGTTAAAACAGGTTTACCAGAGCTGTATAAATCGCCATTATCATAGTTACGTGCTGTTACAACTCCATTAATCGGACTAAGCAAAGCCGTATTTTCAAGCAAATTCTTATAAGCTGTCTTTTTCACGTCCAATGCTGTTTTCATTGCATCCCAATCAGATTTAGAGACTCCTCCGACTTTATAAAGTTCATCTACACGCTTAAACTCCATTTGTTGATTTTCCAACTGCAATTTAGCTTGTTTCAAAGCAGCGGCATCCATTTGTACCAACTTCTGCCCTTTACCAACATGGTCACCAACTTCCACCAAAATTTTATCGATACGAACAGGAGAAACAGGTGCTATATTATTCTTAATCTCAGCCTCAACTGTAGCTGTATATTCTTGAATCTGTTCTACAGGACGAGCTTGCACCGTAGCCAATTTTACTCTAGGTTTTTCAGCTCCATTATCTGCGACACGCTTTTCTTTACCCCCGCTACATGAACCTAAAATCATTATTAATAGCAGAAGAGTCCATTGAAAATTCTTATTCATATTTTTATCTTTTTAGTTTTTCAAAATTACATTTATTCTTTTCCCATCAATTTGTCCAAGTCAGATTTAGCGACTAAATAGTCATAAATAGACTGATTATAAGCAAGCTGAGCTTGGGTTAAAGAAACCTGAGACGTATTCAACTCAAGGACTGTCCCCTTACCTACTTCATAACGTTTTCCAGCTATTTCAACAGCCTTTTTGGCTTGTATCACATTTTCTCTATTACTTACAACCTGTTCTGAACTCTTCTTCATGTTATCCCTATAGGTTGTGACCTGCATATTCAATTTGCGCTCAGTATCTACCCTATTGTACTCCAACTGGTCAAGCTGAACACGCACCGATTTCACCTTTGTGAAATTACTTGCTTTAAACAACGGGATACTGACATTCAACATAATAGACGAACTATTTCCCCAATTATAGTTAAAGACATTAAAGTTCGGATTATAGAGTGATTGATATTGGTATGAATAACTCAAAGACAATGTTGGCATAAAGTTTGTTTTAAGCAAACTTAAGTTTTTCTGAAGCAATTTCTTATTCAAGTCAAACTGTTTCATAGTCGTATTGTTTACTAAACCATGCTCAGAAGCCTCCAATTGTTCTCCAAATAAACTTGTCTCATAATTATCCAACTGATCTTTAATGTCTAAGTCAACATCAGCAGTAACACCCATCAAAACTTTCAACTGAAGTTTAGCTAATTTAACTGCATTATCAGCAGAAATCACATTCGGTTTAATACTACGCATCTGAACCTCAGCACTGATCTTATCAAATTCGCTCACTGTTCCTTGAGAAAATTTCTCAGATACGACTTTAAAGTTATCTTCAGCCAATTTATAGCTCGCTTTAAGTACACGGTAACTATCTTGTGCTAATATCAGTTGATAGTAAGCCTTAGTTACTTGGTTCATTAAATCAAGTTTTGAAGCACGTGATCGTTCCACAGCCAGCTCAATATCCGCTTTTGTCATTGACATGGTTTTGTAAACTCCAGGTGCAAAAACAGGAAGACTAATTGCAAATATTGCATTAGCTGTGTTTGAATTGTCTTTCCCCATTTTAAATGATTGTCCTCCAAGATTCATCTGAGCCGCCGTAATAGTATGATCTAACCGTCCGGTGATATCAACTTGTGGCAATAGGGTCTGCCAAGCCTGCTTATCCGCAATCTTTTTTAAAGTGATTTCCTTATCGGCAGCTTTTATTGTGGGATTCTCATCCAAAGCAACCTGTATCGCCTTCTCCAAAGTCAAAGTCAATACCTCTTTCTGTTCCTGAGCTTGCAAAAGACCAATCAGGCCAAAACACAGAATAGTCAAAAAAAATCTTTTACCAAAAAACATTTTCATCTTATCCATAAAATTTACTCTCTAGTTTAAGTATTATGTATATATCTCCTATTATTCTTTTATATCATCGAGTTTACCTTCGCGATAATCAACTAAAAATGCTTCTAATCTCTTCGCACCAAATTCAGTAGCGATTCCTCTCAAATAAGTAAACATTATCGATTCATAAACCTCTACAAACGGATAATCTTTACAAATATCTGTATTCAGTAAAAGCTCGAATTGTTCACGTACCAATAACGTTGCTATCTTAAAGTTAATATCCGATCGAAATAACCCTTGTTCAACACCTAATTTAAAGAACGAAATAGCCTGCTCGGAATCGATCTGCCGATTGTTCTTCATGATCTCATAAACTCTGGGATAACGTTTCAGATCTAGAAAGAAACGTCTATTTGTACTATGAATAGTCTGAAGGCTTTTCTTAAAAACCATCAAAATAACCTCTAGAACATCATTCGAATTCTCAAAAGCCTGTTGCGAATAGCGGTCCCTCTCATCTTTTAAATACAACAAACACTCTCTTAATAAAGCTTCTTTATCGGCAAAAACTTCATAAAGCGTACGTTTGGAGATTCCTAACAAAGCTGCTATCTCATCCATTGTAACACCCTTTATACCATTTTCCGCAAAAGCTTTTGTTGCTGTTTTTATTATTCTATCTTTTAATAACTCCTTAGAAGAATCTTCCTTTGACTGATTTACCATAAATCGTTTTTTCTTTTACTCATTAATAAGTGTCTTAAAAAATCAAAGAGAAGACACTTCGTTAAAAACCGAGGCAAATATACGCAGAAAACTTTATCATCATAAATAGTTTTCTACTTTTTATCATAGATTTAACTAATTTATAGAAAACAACCAAATCCTAAAAGACTGTTAATCAACCTCACAAAAATAGATCAATTACAGCATAGGGCCCAACAATAAACGACCATTATAGGGACAAAATCGACCAATAAAGGATTAAGAACGATGAATCATCGGTAAGACAAACGAAAATGCATGTCAACTCCTCTATAAAAGTCAAATAGAAACCACTAGAGTACACCTATAAATTACAATATAAAAACACTTATACAATGAAAAAGGTTAAATAAGAAATGATCAAAAAAAGAGGAGGAAAAGAAAAGGATTATCGCACAAAGATTAGAATATTGGAGAATAAAGCGTGAGATCATTTGCTAAAAACTTAAGGCTAACATTCTTTTCAATAAAAATCCCCTCCGATAGATTATAAAAAAATCTAATCGAAGGGGAAGTTCAATATTTTATTTATTGAAAATTATTTCTCAACAATATCAATTAATTGCATATCGAAAATTAAAGTAGAATAACCCAAAATGTCTCTATTTCCAGAAGCGCCATAGCCATATTTCCAAGGAATATAAATCTCACGGCGCTCACCCACTTTCATTCGTTGTAACATTTCAGTCCAGCCAGTGATCATCTCATTTACTTTAAGCTGGGCCTGCTTTGAGAACTCAAAACTCGGATCAGACTCCGTAAAATTGCCACCAAAAATTTCTCCTACAAAATTCCCTTTAGCATCAACAGAGCCAATAATCTTTGATCCTTTATAGAATACTAAAACGTCATCAGTGAACAAAGGCGAGACATCCTTTATAACAGGTTCTTGCCCCACTGGCGCAACAGCAGTTTTCTTTTTAAAGAAAAGATACCCATAAGGATCCGAAACCAAATGTATTGTATCTAAACCTCCATGATCTGTTTTTGTATCATATACATTCTGCAAAGAATCGATAAAAGCCTCATTACGTTCACGCCAATTATCATACAGACCAACTTCCTTGGTTTCGTCACAAGAAGTTACTAGCATAGACACAAGTAACATCAGTGTTAAAAAGCAGCTTTTTGTATTCATCTATTTAAGGTATTATTGGATTGACTTCAATAAAGAAGTTATGTTTACTCGGTCTGCAATAATATTATTCAAATCAGCAATAGCCACACGTTCTTGTTGCATCGTATCGCGATTACGCAAGGTTACACAATTATCTTGCAATGTCTGATGATCGACAGTCACACAATATGGGGTACCAATAGCATCTTGACGACGATAACGTTTACCGATACTATCTTTCTCATCGTATTGACAATTGAAATGGAACTTTAAACCATCAATAATCTCACGAGCTTTCTCTGGCAAGCCATCTTTCTTAACTAACGGCATCACCGCAAGTTTAACAGGAGCCAGTGCAGCAGGGAGTTTTAGTACCACACGGCTCTCACCACTTTCAAGTGTTTCCTCAGTATAAGCCGCACTCATAATACTTAAGAACATACGGTCAACACCAATAGAAGTCTCGATAACATAGGGCGTATACGATTCATTAAGTTCCGGATCGAAATACTTAATATTCTTACCACTATACTTTTCGTGTTGAGATAAGTCAAAGTTCGTACGTGAGTGAATACCTTCAACTTCTTTAAAGCCAAAAGGCATCAAAAACTCAATATCAGTAGCCGCATTTGCATAATGAGCCAATTTATCATGATCGTGATAACGATATTGGCTGTCGCCAAAGCCTAAAGCCTTATGCCACTTCAAACGAAGTTCCTTCCAAGTTTTAAACCAATCTAGTTCGGTACCCGGTTTAACAAAAAACTGCATCTCCATCTGTTCAAACTCACGCATGCGGAAGATAAACTGACGAGCGACAATCTCATTACGGAAAGCTTTTCCAATCTGCGCAATACCAAAAGGAATCTTCATGCGACCAGTCTTCTGAACATTCAAATAGTTCACAAAAATACCTTGAGCAGTTTCCGGACGCAAATAAACTTTCATTGCACCATCGGCAGTAGATCCCATTTCAGTAGAGAACATCAAATTGAATTGACGAACTTCAGTCCAGTTCTTAGTTCCAGAAATCGGACAAGCTATTTCTTCATCAATAATAATCTGACGAAGTTCTTCCAAATCATTATCATTTAGAGCCTTCGCAAAACGCTCATGTAACGCCTCACGTTTAGCTTGATGTTCCAAAACACGACCATTAGTCGAACGGAATTGAGCTTCGTCGAATGTCTCTCCAAAACGTTTAGCCGCCTTTGCGACTTCTTTATTTATTTTATCGTCATACTTAGCCAGCTGATCTTCAATGAGCACATCAGCACGATAACGTTTTTTAGAATCCTTATTATCAATCAACGGATCATTAAATGCATCAACATGTCCGGAAGCCTTCCAAATGGTCGGATGCATAAAGATAGCAGAATCAATACCCACGATATTCTCGTGCAACAAGACCATACTGTCCCACCAATATTTTTTTATATTATTTTTAAGCTCAACGCCCATTTGACCATAATCATACACTGCACCTAATCCATCATAAATATCACTAGACGGAAAAACAAAACCATATTCCTTGCAATGCGATACTAGTTTCTTAAAAACATCTTCTTGTGCCATCTTATAACTAATGTTTATTTTAATTTCTCAAAATTCAGTAAAAACGTCACAAAGATAGAGATTTATATCCAAAATAGGCCATGCTGCTTATTAATTTATCTTATAATAAAATAGACGATGTTCATTTTTCAGGTTTATAAACTTTTATCTGCTAGAAACTTTCGCTTCATTATAATAAAAGTCTCTTCTTTTTTTGTATTTTTGCCTTCGTATGTAAAAAAACAGTAAGAACTGACTTATGAGCGACGAAAGCAACGAAATCACAGAGCAACATTCAGATTATAAACCATCGGAAACACGAGACGAAAATATCAAACACCAACTGACAGGGATGTACCAAAGTTGGTTTCTAGATTATGCGTCGTACGTTATTCTGGAGCGTGCAGTACCACACATCAACGACGGCTTAAAACCCGTACAACGCCGCATCTTACATTCGATGAAGCGTTTGGATGACGGTCGATACAATAAAGTCGCTAACATTGTAGGGCATACCATGCAATTTCACCCTCACGGTGATGCATCAATTGGAGACGCACTCGTGCAACTCGGACAAAAAGATTTATTAATCGACTGTCAAGGAAACTGGGGTAACATCCTAACCGGAGACGGAGCTGCGGCCCCACGTTACATCGAAGCCAGACTTTCTAAGTTTGCATTAGATGTGGTCTTTAATCCAAAAACGACAACTTGGAAACAATCCTATGACGGCAGAAATAAAGAGCCAATTACCCTTCCTGTAAAATATCCCCTTCTTTTAGCACAAGGCGTAGAAGGTATTGCAGTCGGCTTGTCATCGAAGATCTTACCACATAACTTCAATGAGTTATGTGATGCTTCTATACACTACTTGAAAGAAGAGACATTCAAACTTTATCCCGACTTTCAAACCGGAGGTTCTATAGATGTTTCAAGGTACAATGACGGCGAACGAGGCGGTGTGGTTAAAGTGCGAGCTAAAATCACTAAAGTAGATAATAAGACTTTATGTATTTCGGAAATTCCATATGGGAAAACAACGACCAGCATCATTGATTCTATATTAAAAGCTGTCGACAAGGGTAAAATAAAGATTAAGAAGGTGGACGACAACACTTCTGCCAATGTGGAAATTTTAGTCCATTTGGCTAGTGGTACATCTTCCGATAAAACAATAGATGCTCTCTATGCTTTCACGGATTGCGAAGTCAGCATATCTCCGAATTGTTGTGTCATTGATGATAATAAGCCTCATTTTCTACGCGTCAGTGATGTCTTAAAAAAATCAACGGATAATACAAAAGATCTCCTCCGTCAAGAACTAGAGATCAAAAAACAAGAACTACAAGAAAGTCTTCACTTTGCTTCACTTGAGAAAATCTTCATAGAAGAACGAATCTACAAAGACAAAGAGTTTGAGCAAGCTAAAAGCATTGATATGGCTTGCGAGCACATTGATCTTAGATTAACGCCCTTCTATCCACAATTCATCAGAGAGGTTACCAAAGATGATATCCTCAGATTGATGGAAATCAAAATGGGACGTATTCTTAAATTTAACTCGGATAAAGCCGACGAGGTGATTGCTCGTATGAAAGACGAAATCACAGTCATCAACAAACACCTTAGCCAGATCGTAGAGTATACCATCCAATGGTATAAGATGCTTAAAGATAAATACGGAAAAGATTTCCCTCGGCGAACAGAGCTCCGAAATTTCGATACGATAGAAGCAACAAAGGTCGTTGAAGCCAATGAAAAGCTTTACATCAATCGCGAAGAAGGGTTTATTGGCACTTCATTGAAGAAAGATGAATTTATTGCTTGTTGTTCAGACATTGACGATGTCATTATTTTCTTCAGAGACGGGAAATACATGATTACCCCTGTAGCGGACAAAAAGTTTGTCGGCAAAAATATCCTTTACATTGCTGTTTTCAAGAAAAATGATAAACGAACCATTTATAATGTAGCCTATAGGGACGGAAAAGAAGGAACCACCTACATCAAGAGATTTGCAGTAACCTCAGTTATTCGTGATAAGGAATACGATTTAACTCAAGGTACTCCAGATTCTAAGATTACCTATTTCAGTGCTAACCCGAATGGTGAAGCAGAGGTTATTAAGGTTACTTTAAAACCAAACCCTAGAGTCCGACGCATCATATTCGAACGCGACTTTAGTGAGCTCAGTATCCGATCAAGACAAGCCATGGGAATTATCTTAACCCGTCTACCGGTTCATAAAATCACATTGAAGCAAAAAGGAGGTTCAACTCTTGGCGGACGTAAAGTTTGGTTTGACCGAGATGTACTCCGCCTCAACTATGATGGTCGCGGAGAGTATCTAGGCGAGTTCCAAAGTAATGATAGCATCCTCGTAATACAAAACAACGGGGAGTTTTACACCTCTGGCTTTGATTTAAGCAATCACTACGATGACGATATTCGGGTTATTGAAAAATTCGATCCTAATAAAATTTGGACAGCTGCTCTATACGATGCAGACCAACAGAACTATCCATATATCAAGCGATTCTGTTTTGAGGCCTCATCTAAGAAGATGAACTATTTAGGTGAAAATGACAACAGTCGATTAATATTGTTAACTGATGAGCACTTCCCTAGATTGGAAGTCCTTTTTGGCGGTCACGATGATTTTAGAGAATCATTAATCATTGATGCCGAAGATTTTATCGCCGTGAAAGGAGTTAAAGCCAAAGGAAAGCGTATAACCACCTACACCATTGACACCATTAATGAATTAGAACCTATTCGTTTTCCGGAACCTCCAAAATCGGAATCAGAGGAGCAAGACGAACCGGAGAATTTAGACCCAGACCAAGGGAAAAGTGAAAAAGATATTATTGACGAGATAACCGGTCAGATGAAACTTTTTTAGAAAGCAAAGACATCTGGCAATAAACACATTAGCCAATGAGAAAGAAAATTACGGTTAGATCAACCATCATTGCCGGATTGCTCATCTTTTTAGGTACTCACTTGAATGCTCAGGTTGTAGACACCATACAAGCCCCCAAATGCATCACCCGCGCCATCATGTATGGAGCGGGATACACCAATGTTTTCGACACGTATCTATCTCCGCAGGAATATCAAGGTACCGAATTTCGCTTTCTACGCGAAAGTATCCGGATGACTAATCTTTTCGATGGGAATATCTCTGTTCAAAACCTTTTTCAGGCTCACGTCGGCTATACCCACAATATCGCTGACAATAACAATACATTCTCCGGATTAGTTAACTGGAATTACGGTCTTCATTACCAATTCCGACTAACTGATAACTTCAAGCTTTTAGCCGGAGGACTGACCGATGTAAATGCCGGCTTTGTGTACAACCTACGGAATACCAACAATCCCGCATCTGCTCGAGCATACGTAAACCTCGATCTCTCAGGAATGGCTATTTGGAAAATTAGAATAAAGAAATACCCCTTAGTTTTACGTTATCAAGCCAATCTTCCAGTTGTAGGACTTATGTTTTCCCCACACTACGGACAGTCTTACTATGAAATATTTAGTCTTAAGAACTCCGATGGAGTCGTAAAATTCACGACTCCATTCAACCAGCCAGCTCTACGTCAAATGTTATCTATAGACTTCCCAATCAAAAACATTAAAATGAGAGTAAGTTATATCGCCGACATACAACAAGCTCATATCAATGGGGTCAAATCGCATACATACTCTCACGTCTTTATGCTGGGATGGGTGAAGAACCTCTATAAAATCAGTCACAAGACTATGGATAAATTTCCGGCATCCATAAAAGCCTATTAAATTTCTAAAACAAAGAAGGTATAACAATGAGATACAAAATCCTAAACTATCACCTTGCTATTTATATCCTATTATTATCTTTAGTTGGATGTATTAGAGAAGAGAATTACACAAACGATCCTCTGGGTAATTTTGAGGAGTTATGGAAAATTATCGACGAGAAATATTGTTTCTTTAGTTATAAAGATATTGACTGGAAGGCTGTTCACGACGAATACAAACAATTCATCACTCCGTCCATGACCGATAGTGAATTATTTGAAGTCCTTAGTCGCATGTTATATGAACTAAAAGACGGACACGTCAATTTAGCTTCAGCAGGTCAAGTCTCTTTTTATGATGCATGGTATCAAGATTATCCATGGAACTTTAGAGAAGATATTGTGTCAACTTACTACTTAGGGAAAGCTAGCAGCGACTTTCGCACATCGGCCGGTATGAAATACAAAATCTTAAATGATAATGTAGGATATATCCGATATGAGAGTTTCAGCAATGACATAGGAGAAGGAAATCTAGACGAAGTACTCTCTTATTTAGCAGTATGCAATGGTTTAATTATCGATGTGAGAGATAATGGTGGTGGGAAATTATCAAACTCCACAAGGATAGCAGCCAGATTTACCAATAAATCGGTGCTTACAGGATATATTTATCATAAAACGGGGACACAGCATGATAATTTTTCTGAGCCAAACGCCATCTATCTAGAACCATCCAAAAGAATACGTTGGCAGAAAAAAGTTGTTGTATTAACCAACAGACGTTGTTACAGTGCAACCAACGATTTTGTTAATGCCATGAATGCATTACCAAACACGATCCTAGTAGGCGATAAAACGGGTGGAGGTTCTGGACTTCCTTTTAGTTCTGAACTCCCGAATGGTTGGAGTATACGCTTCTCTGCCAGCCCTATGCTAGATAGAAACAAAGAACAAATAGAGTTCGGAATAGATCCGGATTATAAGGTTAACTTATCCGTTGAGGATGAAAAAAGGAATAAAGATACACTGATAGAAACAGCAAGAAAATTAATTAATCAACAAAAATAGACTGGAAAAGTTTGCCAGTTCAAATATTCTTTCTATCTTTGCACCGCAAACAAGAAAAGCTACAACAAAAAATGCGGGTGTGGCGTAATTGGTAGCCGCGCCAGACTTAGGATCTGGTGTCGAGAGACGTGTAGGTTCGAGTCCTATCACCCGCACAACAAACAGCGCAAGTACTCTTTAACAAAGTATTTGCGCTGTTTCTTTATTCAAAAAAAGATTCTTCACGAATCATAATGAATCCCGATCCAAAAAAAGGATAGCGTTTTAAAAAGTGTGTAAATCCCAATATTTCTTAGATTTGTATTGTAACCTAAAATGAAAGAGAAATGGAATTTACACAAGAACAAATGTCTGAAATTATTTCTTCACTTACAAATGGTAAAGAAGGATTTCAGGAATTAATCCGTTTAGGGATGGAATCATTAATGAAATCAGAGCGTAAGATTTATAATTCTCAGACTGATGATGTGAGTAATGGCTATCGTGATCGTCGAGTATGTCATGGCGGTCAAATGTTTGAGATTCGCGTTCCTCGGAGTCGTGAGAGCAACTTTTATCCTGTTTTATTAGGGGTACTTAAAGATCAAGAAGCTGAAGTTCAGCGCTTAATTTGTAGTTTATACGCTCAAGGCTTGACCACCAAGCAAGTTGGTGATATCTCTGAGGAATTTTACGGTAAGCATTATAGTAAGAGTCAAGTAAGCCGGCTCCTTGATACGGCACGTGGAGATGTTTCTGCGTGGCTGAACCGTAGATTAGATGCACGTTATCCAATCGTTTATATTGATGCTACGTATGTTGCCACCAGGCGCAATGACTCGGTTTCAAATGAAGCATACTACGTAATATTAGGAGTAAAAGAAGATAGAACTCGTGAGGTCTTATCAATTGTGAATTTCCCAACCGAAAGTGCTTCCAACTGGCTTGATATATTCGATGATATAAAAGAAAGAGGAGTTAGTGAGATTAATTTATTTGTATGCGATGGCTTATCTAGTATTGAAAATTCTATCGCACATGCATTTCCTGGTGCAGATATCCAATTGTGCACGGTGCATTTAAAGAGGAATATATTGGGGAAAATTAAACCTCGAGATAAAAAAATAATTGCGGCTGAAATGCAGATAGTATTTAGGCCGGATCAAGATTTGGCCACCCCTGAAAGCTCACATAAACAATTTCTAGATTTTATAGATAAATGGGTGAAGAGTTACCCCATGCTTAAAAGGTATAAACATGAAAGGTACAAATTCTATTTCACTTATTTCAAATATGAGAGAGAAATAAGAGGTATGATATATACAACCAATTGGATTGAACGACTCAATAAGGATTTTAAAAGAGTGCTGAAAATGCGTGGTGCGATGCCAAACTATGATTCTGTGATATTATTGCTTGGCAATGTGGCTATGAATAAAGATGTATTTAAATATCCAATTTACAACTTTCTTGAATCAAAGCTTTTTATCAAAACAGAATAATTATATTTTTGAGAAATATTTATGCCTAAGAAATAAAACATACACACTTTTCTGAACATTACCAAAAAAACTTTCAACGTTAACCATAAACGACCTCATAAAGATTTCAAATGTTTAATTCATACAAAATGAGCCGCCTTCTATTTTCTAGAAGGCGGCTCACTTACATTATAAAAAATAGTTGTCTTATAAAGAACTTTCTTTACCTTGAGAGGAATCTCCACCCGATTTCACATCATCATTGCTAATACTACGCACAGCCTTCTTAACACTCGCTTTAAGTTCACCTAAACGATAGCTAACAGAAAATCCAAATCGACGAGCCGGATACTTAGTTACATCCTTTGAGATAAAATTATCCCCAATCGTCGTATTATTAAATGACCGATACTTCTCAAAGACATTTCCGCAGAACGCACTAACAGTCAAACGATCCTCTTTTAAGAAAGAACGATTCACACTCAAACTATAAAAATAATATCCGGAGTTCTTCCCTTGCAAGCTAACCATTGGCGTGCTTCCCCCTCCATTCAAGCTCAGCCTCAATTTCAACGGTAAGGTATGTTGAATTCCACAAAAAGCAGAACCCATCCAACCATAATTATGCAAATTCTGACCATCACTCTTAATGTCTTTATAACTACCTCGACCATTCATATAAAAGCGAGTTTTAGGAGACAAATTCCAATTCATATACACATTTAATCCTGTTTCATTATTCTTTGCAGTATTTTCATAAGTCGAATAAATCGCTCCTTGAGGCAGCACGTGCTCACCGATTGTCTCACCACCATCCGCTGTGATCAATCGACTGATTCGTTCGATGCCATTATTTCCAAAAGAGTGTCTCAAGGCCAAATTCAAGTTGAACTTTGCACTAAAGCTGCTATAGCTCAAATCGAATGAATGCATTTTTTCACTCTTCAAATCAGGATTACCCTGTGAGATAATCATTCGATTCTGATTATTAAAATTTAGATAAGGATTTAAGAACCATATTCCCGGACGAGAAATTCGCATATCATACAACAAACGCAGGTTTTGAGTCTTGCCGATTTTCGCGCCTAGCGATACAGAAGGAATCAAGTCATTAAAACTTGAGTTAAAGTCTTCGCCTGATCCAACATGAAACTTCACGTTCTGTTTGGTATGTTCATAACGTAAGCCGGGTTTAAACGACAAAACTTTGTAACGTAACGTATATCCCGCATAAGCCGAAAGGATCTGATTAAGATGTTCATACTTACTACTCCGATCCTCATTATACTTGTAAACATCCTCACTTGCTTTAGCATCATAATACTTATCATCACTCGTATTGTTTCTAAAGATGTACTTAACCCCAACCTCCGCTGTTTGATATTTTCCTATAGGGGTTGTATAGTCCGTTTGAAAAGTATGTTCTATCGTATTTTGCTTATTATTAGATCGATAATTATACAAATTCAAACGATCAACAATTTCAGTCTTCTCAGCTTCCGGTGTGATATCTGTATAGACGCTAGATGATTTACCAGTTTGCGGATTCGAATTTATACGATACGACAAGGTAATCATTCTCTGCTTATTCTTTTTTGAGACTCTCTGATAGTCGATATTTCCAGAAACCGAATACCAAGAACCATTATCAACACCTGCAGAATTATATCCATAAACCGGAGTACGTCCGGAGTTATACATCGTCGTTGTTCCATAAGGTTTGCTATTATTAGCCCCACCATAAATTCCAAAAGACATGCTTAATAATCTCAATGAGTCTATTTCGTAACTAGCTTCCAAATTGCCATGTTGAAACTCACCATTACTCTTAAAACTGCGATCCGATTCTAAATACTTTTCCGAGTCTGAATTATAATTTTCACGATAACTACTTGAATAAATCGTCGGAGAATTCCGGTGATAATAGTTATAATTACCAGATACCGTCAGCTTTCCTTTTTTCACTGTGGCATATCCCCCAAGTCCAAATCCATCATTTCTCACATCCGAACGTACATTAGCCGTATAGCCTTCAAAGCCACCTCCGACAGTCACAATATTCAAGATACCTCCTACGCCCTCTGCATCATATTTTGCCCCAGGAGAGGTAATCACTTCAATATGTTTAATCGAACTAGCCGGCATACTTTTAAGAATATCCTTTGGATTATTACTCATCATCGTATTCGGTTTCCCATTAACATGCACTTTAAAACTGCTGCTGCCATTAACCTGAATGTTATCTTCTCCATCAACAGTCACCAAAGGCACCTTACGCAACATCTCCAATACGCTATTGGTTTTTGCATCCGGATCATCCTCTATATTATATTCGATCTTATCAACATCCACCTTAACTAAAGATTTTTGAGCTACGATCTCAACTCCTTTCAGCTGGTTCGTTGCCTCTGTTGTATACAAAGTTCCTAAATCGATCTTTTTTTGCTTGGAAGATACTGCAAATTCTTTAACCACAGTCGTTTTACCAATAGAAGTAATCGTCAGGACATATCGACCTTCTATAGTCGATAATGTCTCTTGGAATCGCCCGTCATTACGAGTAACCCCCATCTTAACCGCCTTATTAGGTGTATTCTTATTGACAATACGAATAGTGGCAAAAGGTTCTCCCTCGTTTGTCAACGAATCAACAAGGACTCCTTTCACGGTGAAGATACTTGGAGATTGGGCAAGAGCTGTTCCAGACGTTAGCAAGAACAGTAAAAAAAGCAAGTAGTTTCTCATATCTATATTTTTAGTCCATAATTACATTAATAGACGCAAAATCGCCTATTTCATTACACACACGACATTTAAAGTAATAAAATAAGTCTTAAAAAAAGAATTAAAGAATATAAATCAAGATGAGTAAGCACAGATTTACTCCGATAACAAAGCCAAAACCTCTCAAGATCCAACGCTTTAAAGGGCTTTTAAGTCCAGAGAAGAAAATCGCATAACCCATATTTACAATGACATTACTAATAATAGCTTGCAGTGTACAGGCCGTAATAATAGTCACAGTAATATTTCCCGTGCCCTGTAACAAGTTGAGAATAAATGGAGTGATGTCGCTCAATCCAGAGACAAACGATAAAACACGCAACCCCTCAGTTCCCGCATAAATAAGCGTATAATGAGTCAAAAGTGTAAAGACGACAAACAATAAAGAGAAAATTAGGGCGACTTTAAACTCTAAAGGATTACTCGAATCTTCCTCTTCGAGTTCACCTTTAATGACATTATGCTTTGAATGCAAATACCACGATGCGAGAGCAGCCACTAAAGACATGATCAGCAAGTAAATATAAATAGCTCCAAAAACCTCCCGACTAAAGATCAGAATCAAAACGAGGAAACGGAGAAACATCATACTCACGGCCATCAACATCGCTGCAACATACTCAGTAGCATTCTGCTCCGTAGCATTACAACTCTTTCGAGCGAGAACAGATATGGTAGCAGTACTACTATACAATCCTCCCAGAATGCCCGACACTAAAATGCCGGATTCCTTAAACACATATCTTCTCAGTAAGTAAGATAAATAAGAAATACCAGAAACCACCACAGTGGCCAACCAAATAGAATAAGGAGTTAGATTAATTCCCGGAACGATCGGTTTGTTTGGCAAAATTGGCAGAATAATGCCACTTATGGCTAAAAACTTAGCTAAAGTAATCATCTCATCTCCCTTCATGCGCTGCACCAATTCGGTAAATGTATGTTTAAGTTCGGTGAGCAACAGAACGGTCACCACCACCATAATATAAAACCATGAAGGCTGCGTACAAACGATAGGCGCAATGCAATAGGTAATGAGTGCAATAACAATGGTAGTCACCCCAAATACGTGGAATTGAGATTGCTTAACATAGTAGTTTATCCCTAATAAAACCCCAAGAATGGCACCACCTAACATAAATAAGCGCATTTCTTGAGGATCAAGAATATAGAGCAAATAGCCTAATATGCCAATAAAAGTAAACGTGCGATCTGTCCCAAAAAGGGTTGCTTCTCCCTCACGCTTTAGACTGATACGCCGCTGCGAAAGGCCAATAAGTAAAGAGAACAGAGTGACCAAAATAAAGGTCACCAACTCTTGAGGAAGATAATGATATAATTGTTCCATACTGTCTCCTTTCCAAACAACAACAGAAACAAATATAGGACTTTTTTTGATAAAGTAGAAATAAACAACAAGAAAACAACAGCATCCTAATTCCTTAAATATCTTTATCTAAGCTCCAGTTTTTAAAAGGCTTCTTCATTAGTGAGGAATTGTAATAACGTTTGTCACCGGTCACCTCTGCTCCAACAAAAGAAGGTTTAAGAAACTCTTCATTCTCATCGTCAAGCTCCACCTCCGCAATAATGAGTCCCCAATTATCACCCAAGAACTCATCCACCTCAAAGATATGCTTTCCACTTCGCACCAAATAGCGTACTTTATCAATAACGCCATGTTCGGACAACTTCATTAATTCCTGCGCCTCTGTCACCGAAATCTCCTTTTCCCACTCATATCGGCTCATCCCCGACAAGTCCGTAGGCCCTTTAATCGTTAAGTATCCTTTATCATCTCTGATTCGAACCCGAACAGTACGCCCGTGAGACGAGCTAATATAACCTTGAATAATTCGGCTTTTTGAAAAAGCCTGTGATTTAAAATCACCTTGTACCAGAAACTTACGTTCTATTTCTATAGCCATAGATTATTACTTAAAGACATTAAAAAAGTATAGAGAAGCAATGCCGATGATGACTTCCACTGTTGATACAAAAAAACACGATTCATATGACAATGTTAATACCGCGCTATTAAATTCTATTTAAACCGACTTAAAACCAGGCAACACACATTGGTAGAAAAGCCTTCCAAAACAGAATAACAAAAAAATCGCTCCAGATCCTACGCCTTTGCCCCTATTCAATAAGGACAATGTAAGACATTAGGGTCTGTAGCGAATTCCATTAAGCAAAGACAGAAAAAAC
Source organism: Bacteroides sp. QWL-09 (assembly GCF_058683585.1). NCBI lineage: Bacteria > Pseudomonadati > Bacteroidota > Bacteroidia > Bacteroidales > Bacteroidaceae > Bacteroides > Bacteroides sp. QWL-09. Next base: position 2,353,325 of record NZ_CM178748.1, read on the forward strand.
AACCATCATGAGAAAAGCTAGTACAACTAACGATATAAAAACCGTTGTAATCAAACGCTTAGCCTTCTGCTCTTCCTTCTTGCTCTTTGCCTTCTTCTTGTTACTATTCATACTTTAGTTTTTTAGGTTCAACATAAACAAAGTAAGAACTTTTTTTCAAAGAATCCAAGAAGAATAATATATAAAACTCGAATCAAATCTCTTCTGAAGAGAATTCCATCAAATAAGCCTTTATAAAGCCATCGAGTTTTCCATCCATCACCCCGTTCACATCAGAACTCTGATAATTCGTACGGTGATCCTTTACACGACGGTCGTCAAAGACATAACTTCTGATTTGCGACCCCCACTCGATTTTTTTCTTTCCGGCTTCCACCTTAGCTTGTTCGGCCATACGGTGTTGAAGTTCTTTATCGTATAAGATCGAACGTAACTGACGCATTGCATTCTCTCTATTCTTCGGTTGGTCACGAGTCTCGGTATTCTCAATCAAGATCTCCTCTTCCGCATCCGAATAAGGATCTTTATACTGATAACGCAAACGCACACCCGACTCCACCTTATTGACATTCTGTCCACCGGCACCACCCGATCGGAAAGTATCCCATGAAATACGAGCCGGTTCGATGTTCACTTCAATAGAATCGTCGACCAATGGCGTTACGAATACTGAAGCAAAAGAGGTCATTCGTTTTCCTTGGGCATTATAAGGCGACACACGCACCAAACGATGAACCCCGTTCTCTCCTTTCAAATAACCGTAAGCAAAATCACCTTCAATATTAAGGGTACAGGTCTTTATTCCGGCCTCATCACCCTCTTGCAAGTTAGCAACCGAAGCTTTATAGCCATTCATTTCAGCATAACGCAAATACATACGCATCAACATTGAGGCCCAATCCTGACTCTCAGTTCCCCCCGCTCCGGAGTTAATCTTCAAGACGCAATCCATCTGATCGGCCTCTTCACGAAGCATATTCTTAAGTTCTAAAGCTTCAACCGCCTCACAAACCTTGGCATAATTCGCATCCACCTCTTCCTCAGTGACCAGCTCCTCTTTGTAAAAATCGAAAGCCAAGGCCAATTCATCACACAACGTTTTGACACTCGTATACCCCTCGATCCATTTCTGAAGATCTTTCACCAATTTCATCTGAGCTTCAGCTCTCTTCTGATCATCCCAGAAGCCCGGAGCTTGAGTTCTCAGTTGTTCTTCCTCGACTTGTATTTTCTTCCCGTCGATGTCAAAGATACCTCCTCAGCGCATCAGTGCGCTCTTTCATGTCTTTTAATTGTTCAATTGTAATCATCTTGTTTGTCTAGAATTTATCAATAAACACCACGTTTTTTTATGACGTTATGGTTTATTATAATTAAAAATGCAAATATACACAAAAATCTTTTACCTTTGTTTTTATAACCAAAATGTAGTTTCATTATGAATAAACGTCTTATTTTTTACAGCTTGACAGTTCTCTTTATGTTAGCTTCAAGCCTGTGTAGTGCTCAAAAAGCCTATCACTACGAGACCGTTCCAAACGATCCTTTGAAGGCACGTATTTATACGTTGGATAATGGATTAAAAGTCTATCTAACTGTAAACAAGGAGCTTCCAAGAATTCAAACATTCATCGCCGTACGCGTAGGCGGAAAGAATGATCCGGCAGAGACCACCGGACTAGCTCACTATTTTGAACATCTTATGTTTAAAGGAAGTCAACAATTCGGAACTCAAAATTATGCGGCAGAGAAACCTTTACTCGACCAAATAGAAAAGAATTTCGAGATCTACCGCCAAACGAAAGATGAAGCCAAACGGAAAGCGATTTATCACATCATTGACAGTTTATCTTACGAAGCTTCAAAATATTCCATACCTAACGAGTATGACAAGCTTATGGCAGCCATCGGAGCTAAAGGAACTAACGCCTACACCAGCTTCGATCAAACTGTTTATGTAGAGGACATCCCATCCAATCAGATCGATAATTGGGCCAAGATCCAAGCCGACCGATTTGAGAACAATGTGATCCGCGGATTCCACACTGAGTTGGAAACGGTATACGAAGAGAAAAACATGTCGTTAACCAAAGATCCTCGTAAGGTCTATGAAGCCACACTCTCCTCATTGTTCCCACACCATCCATATGGACAACAAACCGTTTTGGGAACACAAGAGCATTTGAAGAATCCATCCATCACGAATATCAAGAATTACCATAGAACATGGTATGTGCCCAATAACATGGCCATCTGTATGTCGGGTGATTTCGATCCTGATCAAACCATCAAGACCATTGACCACTACTTTGGAAAGATGCATCCAAACCAACAACTTCCAAAGTTGAAACGTCAACAAGAAAGCGAAATCAAGCAACCGGTTGTCCGCGAGATCCTTGGGCCTGATGCCGAAAGCCTAACCTTAGCTTGGCGTTTCCCGGGAGCAGCTAGCAAAGATTATGAAATCCTACAAGTTGTTTCTCAAATTCTATACAATGGCAAAGCCGGGTTAATCGACCTAGACATCAATCAACAACAGAAAGCTTTATCGGCTTATTGTTATCCGATGGGAATGTCCGATTATTCAGTATTATTCATGCAAGCTCGTCCAAAACAGGGACAAACTTTAGATGAACTCAAGCAATTACTATTTGGCGAACTTAAGAAATTACGTGCAGGCGATTTTGATGAGAAAATGCTCCAAGCCAACATCAACAATTTCAAGATGTACCTAATGAAGCAACTTGAAAACAACGAAGGTCGTGCTGATATGTTTGTCAACTCTTTCATCAACGGAAGCAAGTGGGCTGACGAAGTCAACTCTATCGAACGAATGAGCAAGTTAAACAAGAATGACATTGTCAACTTCGCTCAGAAATATCTAAAAGAAAATAACCTGGCGATTATCTACAAAAAGCAAGGCAAAGACCTTAATGAGAAGAAGATGTCTAAACCGGCCATCACTCCGATAGCCATGAATAGAGATGCTGTCAGTCCTTTCTTAAAAGAGATTCAGCACAGCGCAGTTAGTCCTATCGAGCCTAAATTCTTAGATTTCAAAACAGATCTAAGCCAGTTACAAGCTCAATTAGGCCTCCCTGTACTCTACAAGAAGAACACCACTAACGATCTTTTCCGATTGGTTTATGTCTTCGAGATGGGTAATAACAACGATAAAGTACTTGGTACAGCATTCGACTATCTTGAATATTTAGGAACCTCAGACATGACGCCTGAAGAAGTAAAAAGCGAATTCTACCGATTGGCTTGTAACTTTTCTGTTAGCCCAAGCAATGAACGCACGTATGTAACCCTATCAGGTTTAAGTGAAAACATGCTACCGGCCATGCGCCTTTTCGAAAAGCTATTGGCTGATGCCCAAGTGAACCAAGAGGCCTACACCAATATGGTGGCAGATATCCTAAAAGCCCGTAAAGACAGCAAACTCAATCAGGCTCAAAACTTCAGAAGATTAATGAGCTACGGCATGTATGGCCAAAACTCGCCGACTACAAACTTAGTCTCGGAAAGCGAACTCAAGCAGATGAATCCGCAAGAATTGGTCGACCGTATTCATGCACAAACCTCTTACAACCACCGTATCTTATATTACGGACCAAAGGCTGAGCAAGAAGTACTAGCTATCATTAAGGAAAATCATCGCACTCCAAAACAACTGAAAGAGATTCCGGCAGGGAAAGTATTTCCTTATTTCACGACTCGTCAGAACAAGGTACTGATTGCCCCATACGAAGCTAAGCAAATCTATATGGCTCAAGTCTCCAACAATGATGAAAAGTTCAATCCAGCAATAGAGCCGACTCGTGAATTATACGATGAATATTTCGGAGGTGGCATGAACTCAATCGTTTTCCAAGAAATGCGTGAAAGCCGCGGGCTCGCCTACTCAGCTTGGGCCGGCATGGTTAAGCCTAGATTCTTGAAGTATCCTTATATTGTTCAAACATACATTGCTACTCAGAACGACAAGATGATTGATGCGATCAACACGTTCAATGAAATCATCAATCAGATGCCGGAATCAGAAGCCGCATTTAAGTTAGCCAAAGATGGAATCATTAATCGTTTACGCACTGATCGCACCACTAAAGAAGATGTCATCTGGGCTTACATTGAAGCTCAAGATTTAGGATTGGATGTCGATTCAAGAAGCACTCTATATAAAGAGGTACAGAATTTAACGCTGAAAGATATCATCAACTTCCAACAGAAATGGGTAAAGGGACGCACCTATACTTACTGTATCCTTGGAGATAAGAAAGACTTGGATTTAGAGAAACTCAAACAAGTTGGCCCTATCGAAGAACTGACACAAGAACAGATCTTTGGTTACTAAGCCGTACATCTCTTGATTGTTCATCAGAAAAAGAACGTTCATAAACGGGGGCATTGAAGGAAAGCGTTAAGCTCCCTTCTCCTCCGGTTGAAAACGTGGAGTTTAGAACATAGAAAGAGCACCATTGACAAACCAATAATGAACGATTGGTTGTCGATGGTGCTCTTTTATTGATTTAAACCCGGCCGACCTTAACGTATAACTCTCATTCGCCTATGAAATAAAACCAAAGCAGCAGGGCATGAGCGGCCATCTTAATGCATTTAACGGTTTTCCTATAATCATTAATCGTTTTCGTCACTTCCTTTCTTGAGCCCTCGTTCGAGGGCTCAACGGTTTTCCTTCGAAGGCTCTTCGGCTCTCGTTCGAGGGCTGATCGGCCTTCGTTCGAGGGCTCAAGAAAAGCAACGGCAATAGGGCTTTATTTCAATTGCGCCAGCAGCTAATAACAGGGTCACGCCAACTCATCAACGTCTCGGAATTGGGGTTCAACAATGCAGAAAAGAAAATTGCCCTAGCTTGCATTCTCGACAAGCCAGGGCAATATGATAAGATTCTATTTTCAAATGGATTAAAACCCGTTAGATTTTATTCCTCATACATCTTATTAATCACTTCTTTATAGTTTTCAGCCACCACCGAACGTTTAAGTTTCAAGGTGTTGGTTACCTCTCCTTGCTCCATGCTAAATGGTTTGGGGAGTAAAGTGAAACGTTTGATCTGTTCATAATGGGCAAATTGCTGCTGCAACGTATCAATCCGCGTACGGAACAATTGAATCACCTCAGGATGACTGATCAATTCTTTGCGATCGGCATATGGCAAGCCTTTGCTCTTTGCAAATTCCTCGACGAACTCAAAAACCGGCACAATCAGGGCGGAAACAAACTTACGTTGATCGGCAATAACTGCAATTTGGTCAATGTAACGGTCAATCACAAGTTTTGTCTCTAGGGCTTGTGGCGCAATGTACTTTCCATTCGACGTCTTAAACAGGTCCTTGATGCGATCGGTTAAGAACAGCTCTCCATTTTTAATATACCCGGCATCTCCGGTATGGAACCATCCATCGGCATCAATCGCGGCTGCTGTAGCCTCTGCCTTCTTATAATAACCTCTAGTGATCGTTTTTCCACGAAGAAGAATCTCATTATCAGCACCAATCTTAACTTCCACATTAGGGAGTGGCACGCCGACTGATCCGATCTGGTAATTGGTCGGCAAAGCACAAGAAACCGTCGCCGTAGATTCTGTCAATCCATAGCCAACAATCATATTGATCCCTACCGAATGCACAAATTCATTAATCTCATCAGGTACTGCCGCACCTGCCGTTGGGAAGAAATTACCATTTTCAATACCAATCGTCTTCTTCAGTAAAGAATAAATGGTCTTCTCATAAAACTTATACTTCAACTGATTCAATAATGGCGGCGTCTTTCCTAAACGCAAATGGTCAATATTATGCACCTTACCCACCTTAATCGCATCGAGCATTAGGGTCTTCTTCAATCCGGTCGTCTCATTAATTTTTTCTTTAACACCGGTATAAATCTTCTCCCAGAAACGAGGGACACTACACATCAACGAAGGGCGGACCTCTTTAATGGTCGTTTGGATATCTGCCGGACGAAGATTGATGCAGATCTGCACACCTCGGTGGATACATAAGTAACACCAAGCCTTCTCAAAGACGTGAGTTAGCGGTAGGAAGTTCATCGATACATCTTTATCAGACATTGTTGTCAGTCGCTCGTCATGTGAACGGAATTGTTCCAAATAACAAGAGTGATGCAACATCACGCCCTTAGGTTCACCGGTTGTACCCGATGTATAAAGGATATTGGCTAAATCATCTTCAGAAGCTTTAGCTGTACGTTCCTCAACAATAGCATTAAAGGGTAAGCCTTCACCCGTTTTGAGAAAATCTTCAAAATAGATCGAAGAAACATCACGCGGGTCTTTGACTACGGAAGAGTCGAAGATGATGATCTGCTGCAATGAAGGACAAACGCTAAAAACGCTGAAAGCTGCATTATATTGATATTGTTCGCCCACAAACAAGAAACGGATCTGAGCATCATTGATGATGTATTGTGCTTGTGCAGGTGAACTTGTCGCATAAAAGGGAATGGTGACCACTCTGTTGGCAAAAGCCCCAAAATCAGTATAGAACCACTCGGGTTTGTTTTGAGAGAAAATTCCAATATTTTCTTCTTCCTCAATTCCTAAAGCGACGAAAGCATTAGCCGTTTGAGAAACCGTTTTCGAAAATTGATTCCAGGTCACCGGAATCCACTGCCCCAACTCGTAATCGCGATATTTCAAAGCAATTCTGTCGCCATACTTTTGGGCTTGGCGATGAACCAAGACAGATAAATGATGATAAACCATATTGTTCTTTTTATTAAATCAGTGCAAAGTTATTGGTTTTATTTGAAACTATCGTCTTTTTAGATAATTATCAGTAATTTTGTCGTATGAAATATGACATTCCTTATATGACCAATGAAGCTGTTAGCCTCTTAAAGTCGTTAATAGCTATTCCCTCTATTAGCCGGGAAGAAGAACAAGCGGCCGATTTCTTGCAGAACTATATTGAAGCCGAAGGTATGCAAACCGGACGAAAAGGGAATAATGTATGGTGCTTAAGTCCAATGTTCGATTTAAATAAACCGACCATCTTACTTAATTCTCATATCGATACCGTAAAACCGGTCAACGGTTGGCGGAAATCTCCTTTCATGCCGCACGAAGAGAATGGAAAGCTCTACGGACTAGGGAGTAACGATGCCGGCGCTAGTGTAGTCTCATTACTACAGGTCTTCTTACAACTTTGTCGGACCACCCAACATTATAACTTGATCTTCTTGGCTTCTTGCGAAGAGGAGATCTCCGGAAAAGGAGGAATAGAGTCTGTTCTATCGGGCCTTCCTCCTATCTCATTCGCCATTGTGGGTGAACCAACAGAGATGCAACCCGCCATTGCGGAAAAGGGACTAATGGTTCTGGACGTCACCGCTACAGGAAAAGCAGGACATGCCGCACGCCAAGAAGGGGTCAATGCTATTTATAAAACGCTGAATGATATCGCTTGGTTCCGTGATCATCAATTTGAAAAGGAATCTCCATTATTGGGTCCGGTAACCATGAGCGTAACGATGATCAACGCCGGCACTCAACATAATGTCGTACCGGATAAATGTTCTTTTGTGGTGGATATCAGAAGTAATGAGCTTTATAGTAATGAGATGCTATACGATGACATCAGAAAACAGATTGGTTGTGAAGCTAAAGCACGCTCATTCCGACTCAACTCTTCTAGGATTGATCCTAATCATCCATTTGTTAAGAAAGTGGTTGGCATGGGACGAATTCCTTTTGGCTCATCAACATTATCTGATCAAGCATTAATGAATTTCCCGTCTATAAAGATGGGACCGGGACGATCTTCACGATCGCATACCGCGGATGAATACATCATGCTAAAAGAGATTGAAGAGGCAATCGGACTCTATCTTGAGGCGCTCAACGGACTGATTCTTTAAATAGTCAATAAGTCTTAGTATCATAAATCTTAGCGATAGGCGCTGCTAAAGTTTCCGCAACCTTTTGAGGGACTCACCGTTGTTGAGACAACCTCTTTGGACTAGCAATAGAAAGGAACTTTAGCACCGCTTATTAGTATTAGAGTTATTAACGTTATTAGCATCATTAGCATTAATTCGTATTTGCATTTGTATTAGTATTAAACTATCATTATCACTATTATGATAATCACCATTACGATAATCACTATTGGGTAAGGAAGTAAGAAATACGATTAAAGGAGGCTTCCAATTATTCTTTTTCTGTCTACCGGACTGTTCAGGTAATTCATGAGACAAAAATTGTCAAGCATCAAGCAAAAGCCGTGAGCCGTGAGTCGTGAACCGTGGGCCGTGAACCATAGATCATGACTCAAGACTCATCAAGAATAAACCATAAGCGTAGGGCGTCATCACACTACAATAGGCCCATCTACTTGCTACAGATTTCAATAGGTCATTACCACTTTAGTTTCCTTAGAAGGTTTACTTTTAACAAAATATAAACAAGTAAATAGACCGTTCTCACGTTTTAGTTCTAATTTTGTAGGAAAGAAAACCAAATTCTAATACAGAAGTGTTGTACTATAAGAAAGTTAATCACGCTATTCTATGTGTACTGACCTCACTCTCGTCCCTACTTCTCAGTTGTAGTTTACCTCTAGACGAAGAGAGTGAAGAATCTTCTACTGATCATACAGCAGATCTTCAGTGGTCGGGCAATAAGGAAGAGTTTATCATTGATTCACAAAAGGGTATTCAACTTAATGCTCAAGAACAAACAGAAGGAGTCGCTTATCTATCCACCCCATTAGATGAAATCTGTGACCGACGATGGGAATTAGAGGTCACACTTAAGTTTAATCCCTCTTCAAGGAATTTTGCGCGTTTCTATTTAACGTCCTCCTCTCCCATCTTAAACGAAGAGCTGAATGGCTATTTTCTAGAAATCGGAGGAGTGAGTGATAACGTCTCGCTCTATCGACAAGAAAGTGATGACTGTACGTTGCTAATCAGTGGACGGATGATTATGCAGGGAGATAACTCACCTAATATTGCCATTAAGGTGGAATGTGATGTCAATGGGGTTTGGTCCTTGTGGACTCACAAAGCGGAAGAAAAAGATTATTTTATTGAAGGAAGGATGAAAGATACTCAAATCACAACAACCTCTTGTTGCGGATTACTATGTGTCTATACTTCCTCACGCTCTAAAGGGTTTCGCTTTCATCATATTTGTTTAACCAAAGGAGTTCCCACTTTCTCGGATACTTCTGGAACGAAACCGGATCAGCCAGACGAAACGCCCGATTTACCGGATCAAGTTAGAGGGCTATTGTTGTTCAATGAAGTCATGTACGATGCAAAAAGTGACGGTGCAGAATATGTAGAGATTTATAATCCGACTAATGCAGCCCTTCCCATAGATGAACTTTATTTGGGTAAACTTCGTGAAAATGGTACATACATGAGCAAAACATGGCTTTATACGGGCAATGCCAAACGTACCATTCCTCCATATCACTACTTGTGTTTTACCAAATCAATCGAAAAGCTAGAGAGAACTCATAACGTGACTGATGAATCTCTCGTTGAAATCAGCAATTTCCCTCCTTTAAATAACTCAGATGGAATACTCGTACTCATCACTGCCACGGGGCAATTAATTGATAAATGTCGGTTTAGAAACTGGATGCATACATCAAATACCCAATCGGGTTTTAGAGGCCTTTCTCTTGAAAAACGGTCGCCTGAACTTCCTTCACTAAATGCTAACTGGAAGTCGTGTACAGCTCCTTCAGGAGGAACGCCTGGAATGGAAAATTCTTCAAATTGAGAGAGCCAAATTACTCCAGCCGAAGTTGACCTGGGCGGTTGCTTTTGGTAGCACCTGTACTTTAGAGTCTGTAAATCTCGACAGAGCGTGCAAAACATTGAATCATTAATGATCTCAGAAGATAGATATGTCACACGAGCGTCAAAAGATAAGAGGAGCTAGATTGGAGACATATAAAAAGGGAGTCCATATGGACTCCCTTTATACTTGTATCTATAAGAATAACCTTAAATTATTCTGCTGATTCAGCTTTAGGTTCTTCTGCAACTGGAGCTTCAGCTTCAACAGCTTCTGCATTTGCTACAGTTTTCTTAGAACGGCGAGTACGAGTTGCTTTCTTAGCCACTTTTTCCTTAGCCATGTTCTCGTTGAAATCAACAAGTTCAATAAAACACATCTCAGCATTATCACCTAAACGATTACCTGTCTTGATGATACGAGTATAACCTCCCGGACGGTCAGCAATCTTCACAGAGATTTCTCTGAACAATTCTGTTACAGCAAATTTATCTTGCAAGTTGCTAAACACAACACGACGAGAGTTAGTTGTGTCTTGTTTCGACTTAGTAAGTAAAGGCTCAACAAACTTTTTCAACGCTTTAGCCTTAGCAACAGTCGTAGTGATTCTTTTGTGCTTAATCAAAGAACAAGCCATGTTAGATAGCATCGCATTTCTATGAGAAGCAGTACGACCTAAGTGATTGAATTTTTTATTATGTCTCATTTTTTATTCTTTATCTAATTTATATTTAGAAATATCAGTTCCAAACGAAAGATTCAGACCTTCCAGCAAATCATCAAGCTCGGTAAGCGATTTCTTTCCAAAGTTTCTAAACTTCAATAAGTCCGTTTTATTAAATTGAACTAAGTCACCTAATGTATCTACATCAGCCGCTTTCAAACAGTTAAGAGCACGAACAGACAAGTCCATATCAACTAACTTAGTCTTCAATAATTGACGCATATGAAGAACTTCTTCATCAAACTCTTCATTACCATCTGCATCATTAGTCTCAAGAGTAATTTTCTCATCAGAGAATAACATGAAATGATAAATCAAAATTTTAGCAGCTTCCTTCAATGCTTCCTTCGGATGAATGGAACCATCCGTACTAATTTCAAGTACAAGCTTTTCATAGTCAGTCTTCTGTTCAACACGGAAGTTTTCTACAGCATACTTAACATTACGTATCGGAGTATAAATGGAATCAATTGGAATTACATTAACATCTGTGCAATATTCGCGATTCTCATCAGCAGGAACATAACCACGGCCTTTGTTAATTGTAATATCAATTTGCATAGTTGCCTCAGAATCTAAATGACAAATAACTAATTCCGGATTTAACACTTCAAATCCAGTCAAATACTTACCTATGTCACCTGCTTTAAATTCACTTGAATTCTCAATAGTGATACTCACTTTTTCGCTCTCGAATTCTTCAACTACTTGCTTGAATCTAACTTGTTTCAGATTCAAGATAATGTTGGTAACATCTTCCTTAACTCCCGGTACACTTGAAAATTCATGCTCCACACCATCAATTTTGATAGTTGTGATCGCAAAACCTTCTAATGAAGAAAGAAGAATACGGCGTAATGCATTACCTACAGTAATACCAAAACCCGGCTCCAACGGACGAAATTCGAATTTACCGAATTTAGCGTCCGCTTCCAACATTAATACTTTATCAGGTTTTTGAAATGCTAATATCGCCATGAAATTAATTATTATTTAGAATACAATTCAACGATCAAATGCTCTTTAATGTTTTCTGGAATGTCTGCTCTTTCAGGTACATATAATAATTTACCAATCTTAGTAGCTTCATCCCATTCCAACCAAGCATATTTGCTGTGATTAAAACCAGCAAGAGAATTAGCAATCACTTCCAAAGATTTTGATCTTTCACGAACACCAATCAATTGACCTGGTTTTACAGCAAATGAAGGGATATTTACCACCTTACCATCTACGGTAATGTGCTTGTGACCAACTAATTGACGAGCAGCTGCGCGAGTAGGAGCAATTCCTAAACGATAAACAACGTTATCAAGACGACCTTCCAACAATTGAAGCAACACTTCACCTGTAATACCTTTAGCTGTAGCAGCTTTTTCAAACAAGTTACGGAACTGTTTTTCTAAAACGCCATAAGTGTATTTAGCTTTCTGTTTTTCACGAAGCTGAATACCATATTCAGATGTTTTTCTCTTTCTAGAGTTTCCGTGCTGTCCAGGAGGGTAGTTTTTCTTAGATAAAACTTTATCAGCTCCAAAAATTCCTTCACCGAATTTACGAGCGATTCTTGATTTTGGTCCAGTATATCTAGCCATTTTTTTTAAATATTTAATTGTTTATTCATGAACTTAATTTGTTGCAGCCGCGATTACAGAGAAGAAATTAATGCAATCCTAAACAAAATCAAGTCTCATTTAAATTAAAGATAATGATTAAACTCTACGTCTTTTTGGAGGACGACAACCATTATGTGGAAGTGGAGTTACATCAACAATTTCTGTAACTTCAATACCTGCCCCGTGGATAGTTCTAATAGCAGACTCACGTCCGTTACCTGGACCCTTAACATAGGCCTTAACCTTTCTTAAACCAAGATCAAATGCCACTTTAGCACAATCTTGAGCAGCCATCTGTGCTGCATAAGGAGTGTTCTTTTTAGAACCTCTAAATCCCATCTTACCAGCAGATGACCAAGATATAATCTGCCCTTCACTATTTGCAAGAGAAACAATAATATTGTTGAAAGATGAATGAACATGTAACTGTCCATTAGCTTCTACTTTCACATTTCTCTTCTTAGCTGCGACTGTTTTTTTTGCCATATCAACAATTATTATTTAGTAGCTTTTTTCTTATTTGCAACGGTTTTCTTTCTACCCTTACGAGTACGTGCATTGTTTTTTGTACTTTGACCTCTTACAGGCAAGCCAATACGATGACGAACTCCACGGTAGCAACCAATGTCCATTAATCGCTTAATGTTCAATTGGACCTCAGAACGTAGATCACCTTCTACTTTAAATTCCGCGCCAATAATCTCACGAATCTTAGCAGCTTGGTCATCAGTCCAATCTTTTACTTTAATATCTTTATCTACACCAGCCTTATCTAAAATCTTAGCTGAACTACTGCGACCTATTCCGTATACATAGGTCAACGCAATTTCACCTCTCTTATTTTGAGGTAAATCTACACCAACTATTCTTATAGCCATATACTAAATTATTTTTTTTGCAAAAATAATAAATTATCCTTGACGTTGTTTATACTTAGGATTTTTCTTGTTAATAACATACAAACGGCCATTACGTCTAACGATTTTACATTCTGGCGTACGTTTTTTTAAAGATGCTCTTACTTTCATATCTAATTTTATTTATATCTAAATACAATTCTTCCTTTCGATAAGTCGTAAGGAGACATTTCGACTCTAACTTTATCACCTGGTAAGATTTTAATGTAGTGCATTCTCATCTTACCTGAGATATGAGCTGTAATCTCATGCCCGTTTTCTAATTCAACACGAAACATTGCATTAGACAATGCTTCAACTATAACTCCATCTTGTTCTATTGCAGATTGCTTTGCCATATTAATTATATTGCTTTATCTCCTAAAACCTCTTCTATAAATTCAAATGATGATAAAATATCAGCCTTACCTGAATTGATCGCAATAGTATGCTCAAAATGAGCAGCACATTTCCGATCTCTTGTTCTCACGCTCCATCCATCATTCTCCATCACTATTTGACGATCACCTAACGTTATCATTGGTTCAATAGCAATGCACAAGCCTTTTTTCAACATTGTTCCATATCCCCGCTTTCCATAATTAGGTACTTGCGGATCCTCATGCATTTCTTTACCGATACCGTGTCCAACAAATTCACGCACAACACCCAAAGAACGAGATTCGCAATATTGCTGTATAGCATATCCAATATCTCCAATTCTTTTGCCTTGAACAGCATTCTCGATGCCGATGTATAATGCTTCTTTTGTTGTCTTCAATAGCTTGAGAATTTCTGTATCAACCTCACCAACACAAAAGGTATATGCTGAATCACCGCAAAACCCATTCATGTATGTTCCACAGTCTACCGACACAATATCACCATCTTTGAGGATGGTATCATTTGGTATTCCGTGAACGACTTGCTCATTTATTGAAGTGCAGATAGAAGCAGGAAATGGGGCTCCATATTGATTGGGAAATCCCTTAAATGTGGGAATAGCCCCATTATCCCTAATATATTCTTCTGCTACTTTATCCAATTCACGAGTCGTGACACCCGGTTTTATTACCTTAGCAATTTCTGCAAGTGTTTTTCCAACAAGCAAATTACTTTGGCGGAGCAATTCTATTTCATCTTCAGTTTTAAGAAATATCATTCTTTCAAAAGATTAATAAGCAGCGACCCCTGTGCGTCCTTTAATACGACCTGATTTCAACAAACCGTCATAATGTCTCATCAACAAATGACTTTCAACTTGTTGCAGAGTATCAAGAACAACACCCACAAGAATCAACAAAGATGTTCCACCAAAAAATTGGGCAAACCCTGCTTGCACATTAAAGATGCTAGCAAAAGCTGGAAGAATAGCTATAATCGCTAAGAAGAACGAACCTGGCAAAGTTATACGAGACATGATGTCATCGATATAATCTGCTGTTGCTTTTCCCGGCTTAATACCTGGTATAAAACCATTATTACGCTTCATATCTTCGGCCATCTGAGTTGGGTTAATTGTAATCGCAGTATAAAAATAAGTGAATAATATAATCATTACTGCAAAAACAAAATTATACCAAAAACTTGTATGATCAGTAAACGCGTGTAAAAAACCACCCGCTGTATTTACATTAGAAAAACCTATTAAGGTAATTGGAATAAACATTATTGCCTGAGCAAAAATGATAGGCATAACACCTGCAGCATTAACCTTTAAAGGAATATACTGCCTTGCGCCACCAAATTGTTTATTTCCAACAATTCTTTTAGCATATTGTACAGGCACTTTTCGTGTTCCTTGTACCAATAGAATAGCTGCTGCAATAACAGCCAACAAGAATACAATCTCAAATAAGAACATGATCAATCCACCATTCTTATCTGTTCTAGAGATAAATTCTTGTGCTAAAGAATTAGGGAAACGAGCAATAATACCAATCAAAATGATAAATGAAATACCATTTCCAATACCCTTATCGGTAATTCTTTCACCAAGCCACAAAATAAACATACTACCAGCTGCTAAAATAATAGTAGAGGTAATTAGAAACAGAGTCCAATCTAATGAAGCATTTAAGGAAGGTCCAGCTTGCATCTTAAGATTAAGTAAATAAGAAGGAGCCTGAACCAACAATATAGCTATCGTTAAATAGCGAGTATATTCATTCATCTTTCTTCTACCACTCTCACCCTCACGTTGCAATTTCTGAAAATAAGGAACAGCAATTCCTAATAACTGAATAACAATAGATGCAGAGATATAAGGCATTATTCCTAATGCAAAAATAGATGCATTAGAAAATGCTCCTCCAGAGAACATATTCAACAAGGCTAATAAGCCCTCACTGGTTTGTTCGTGCAACTTTGTAAGCATTGCAGGGTTAATACCCGGCAATACAACATATGAACCGAAACGGTAAATTGCCACGAACAATATGGTGATGAGGATCCGTTGTCTCAGATCCTCAATTTTCCATATATTCTTTAATGTTTCAATAGCTTTTCTCATTGAATTAGAGTTTTACTACATTTCCACCAACAGCCTCAATTGCAGCAGCAGCTGTTTTTGAGAATGCATGAGCTTCTACACTAACCTTTGAAGTTAAAGCACCGTTTCCTAAAACCTTCACTAATTGGTTTGATGAAACGAATCCAGCTTCTACAAAATCAGTTAAAGAGATTGTATCCACTTTCTTCAAATCAGCCAATTTTTGAATAGTATCTAAGTTGATTGCTTTATATTCAACACGATTGATATTCTTAAAGCCAAATTTAGGAACTCGACGTTGAAGAGGCATCTGTCCACCTTCGAATCCGATTTTTTTAGAGTATCCTGATCTTGACTTAGCTCCTTTATGACCTCTTGTAGATGTACCACCCAAACCAGAACCGGCACCACGTCCAATTCTCTTTCTTGATTTAGTAGATCCTGCAGCAGGTTTTAAATTACTTAAATTCATATGTAATTAATTTTTTTATTCAACAAATAATTACTTAATAATGGTAACCAAGTGTTTTACTTTATCTACCATTCCAAGAATTGAAGGAGTACTCTCGTGCTCAACCACACGATTCATCTTACGAAGTCCCAGTGCATCAAGAGTTCTTTTCTGATCTGCCGGAGCACCAATTCTACTTTTAGTTTGTTTGATCTTAATAGTTGACATACTTCCTCCTTATCCTCTAAATACTTTTTCAACACTGATTCCTCTATTCTGAGCAACCATTCTAGCATCACGCATTTCACCTAAAGCTTCAATCGTAGCCTTAACAAGATTGTGTGGGTTAGAAGAACCTTTTGACTTAGCCAAAACGTCTGTGATACCAACACTTTCCAATACGGCACGCATCGCACCACCGGCTACTACTCCGGTACCGTGTGAAGCTGGTTTAATAAATACCTCAGCTCCACCAAATCTTGCAGATTGTTCATGAGGAACAGTACCTTTCAAAATAGGTACTCTAACAAGGTTCTTCTTAGCTGATTCTACGCCCTTTGCAATAGCAGCTGTAACTTCACCTGCTTTACCAAGACCCCAACCGATAATACCATCTTCGTTACCAACAACGACAATTGCAGAAAAACTGAAAGTTCTACCACCTTTAGTCACTTTGGTTACACGATTGATAGCAACTAGTCTATCCTTAAGTTCTATATCGTTAGTTATCTTAACTCTATTATTAACTCCTGCCATAATGATTAAAATTTAAGTCCACCGTTACGAGCTGCATCAGCCACTTCTTTAACTCTCCCATGATACAAGTAACCATTACGGTCGAAAACTACAGTAGTAATACCTGCTTCCTGAGCCTTTTTCGCAATTAACTCACCAACTTTAACCGCTTGTTCTTTTTTTGCGACCTTTTCAGTCATCCCCAAAGAAGAAGCAGCAGCTAATGTTTTTCCAGAAAGATCATCGACAATCTGAACGTATATTTGCTTGTTACTTCTAAATACACTCATACGCGGACATTCAGAAGTACCTGAAATTTTATTGCGTACTCTATATTTAATTTTTACTCGTCTTTCTATTTTTGTTGTCATAATAATATAAATTTACGTCATTTACTTAGCACCAGCTGATTTACCAGACTTTCTGCGAATAACTTCACCAACAAACTTAATACCTTTACCTTTATATGGTTCAGGTTTACGGAAAGAACGTATTTTTGAGCAAACTTGACCAAGCAACTGTTTGTCACACGATTCCAACAAAATAAGAGGATTCTTATTTCTTTCAGATTTTGTTTCAACCTTTACTTCTGGTGGCAACTGAATGAAAATATTATGAGTATATCCTAAAGATAGTTCAATAATATTTCCTTGATTAGAAGCACGATAACCTACACCAACAAGTTCCATTTCTTTCTTATAACCTTCAGATACTCCTACAACCATGTTGTGAAGCAAAGAACGGTACAAGCCATGAAAAGCATGTTTTTGTTTTGGATTATCCAACATTGCGCTTTCATTCTCAGATAAAGTTACCTGTGCGTCTTCAATGGCAACATTGATAGCAGGATTCACATATTGGCTTAATTCGCCTTTTGGCCCCTTAACGGTAACCACATCATCCTTAAGAGTAACTGTTACTCCTGCAGGAATACTAATGGGTAATTTTCCTATTCTTGACATTGCTTTTTCCTCCTAAAATTAATATACATAACACAAAACTTCACCGCCGATTTTCAAATCAGCAGCTTCTTTGTCTGTCATTACACCTTTGGAAGTAGATATTATAGCAATACCCAACCCATTAATTACACGCGGCATATCTTTATAACCAGTATACTTACGCATACCTGGAGTAGATATTCTGATTAACTTTTTGATCGCGTTAACTTTGTTAACTGAATCATACTTCAAGGCAACTTTAATTGTTCCTTGAGGACCATCTTCTACAAACTTATAATTAAGAATGTAGCCTTTTTCAAAAAGAATCTTAGTGATTTCTTTTTTCAAGTTAGATGCGGGAACTTCTACAACTCTGTGCTTTGCACCAATTGCGTTCCGCAACCTTGTCAAATAATCTGCTATTGGATCTGTCATATTATATAAGTTAAATTAATCAGGACTTCCCTGACAATATTTAAAAAATTACCAGCTTGCTTTTTTAACACCTGGAATCAAACCGCTAGATGCCATTTCACGAAACTGAATTCTCGAAATGCCGAACTGACGAATATATCCTTTAGGACGACCAGTTAGTTTACAACGATTGTGCAAACGAACAGGAGAAGCATTTTTAGGCAAAGCCTGTAATCCTTCATAGTCTCCGTCTTTCTTCAGTTGAGCTCTTCTTTCAGCATATTTGGCTACTAATTTAGCACGCTTTACTTCGCGAGCCTTCATTGATTCTTTTGCCATATCTCTTAATCTTTTTTAGCGTTTTTAAAAGGTAAACCAAATTCCTTCAATAAAGCATAACCTTCTTCATCTGTTTTTGCAGAAGTTACAAAGGTAATGTTCATTCCTAAAATTCTAGTTATACTATCGATATTAATTTCAGGGAAAATGATTTGTTCCTGAATACCTAGAGTATAATTACCCTTGCCATCGAATTTACTTTCAATACCTTTAAAGTCACGGATACGTGGAAGAGCAACACGAACTAATTTCTCAAGGAATTCGTACATTCTTTCACGACGTAGAGTTACCATAACTCCGATAGGCATTTTTTTACGCAATTTAAAATTAGCGATATCTTTACGAGAAATTGTAGCTACCGCCTTTTGACCGGTAATAGCTGTAATTTCATTCATTGCCACTTCAATAATCTTCTTATCAGCAACCGCCATACCTAAACCTTGATTGATTACAATCTTTTTAAGTACAGGAATTTGCATAGAAGAAGAATACTGGAACTGTGATTTCAATGCAGGCGCAATGCGCTCTGCATATTCTTTCTTAAGGCTAGCAGTATTACTCATTATTTAATCTCCTCTCCTGATTTTTTAGAATAACGCACTAAAGTTCCTTCCGAACTTTTTCTTCTTCCAATACGAGTTGGTTTACCGGTTTTCGGATCAACTGGGTTCAAGTTAGAAATGTGAATAGAAGCTTCTTGCTTCACAATACCTCCTTGAGGATTCTTTGCATTAGGTTTTGTACTTTTAGATACCATATTGATACCTTCAACAAAAGCACGTCCTTTTTCAACAAGAACTTTCAATACACGACCAGTTTTACCTTTGTCTTCACCAGCATTCACATAAACTGTATCGCCTTTCTTTATATGTAATTTACTCATTACTTAAATCTTTTACAAAATTAAAGTACTTCAGGCGCAAGTGACACAACTTTCATGTTTGTAGCACGAAGTTCTCTTGCTACAGGACCGAAAATACGACTACCTCTAATTTCACCCGCATTATTTAACAATACGCAAGCATTATCATCAAAACGTATATAAGAACCGTCTGCACGACGAATTTCTTTCTTAGTACGCACGATCAAAGCTTTTGACACTGCACCTTTTTTAATATCACTAGAAGGGATGACGTTCTTTACAGAAACGACAATTACATCCCCAACTGAAGCATAACGACGACCTGTACCGCCTAATACACGAATACAGAGAGCCTCTCTAGCCCCGCTGTTATCACATACTGTAAGTCTGGATTCTGCTTGTATCATAATTACTTAGCTCTTTCGATTATTTCAACTAATCTCCATCTTTTAGTCTTGCTCAAAGGACGAGTCTCCATGATACACACAGTGTCACCAATGTTGCACTCGTTTTTCTCATCATGAGCATGGTATTTTTTCGTTTTACTAACGAACTTACCATAGATAGGGTGTTTTTCTTTAAATTTTGCAGCAACTGTAATGGTTTTATCCATTTTGTTGCTTAACACAACCCCTGTTCTTTCTTTTCTTAAATTTCTTGCTTCCATCAAGCTGATCATTTATTATTAAGTTCTCTTTGGCGTAACTCAGTTTTCATACGCGCAATAGTCCTGCGTAAATGCTTAATCTGAGCAGGATTTTCCATAGGAGAGATAGAATGATTTAAAACCATTTGGTTGTAAGCCATAACCTCTGCTTCCACTCTTTCTACTAAATCAGTAGTAGTCATCTCTTTAATTTCTGCTATTTTCATAGATATTACGCATTTTGATTTTGAATATCATAATCACGTCTCACAACAAACTTCGTAGTGATAGGAAGTTTTTGAGCAGCCAAACGCAAAGCTTCTTTTGCGATTTCATAAGAAACGCCTTCCGCTTCAATAATAATTCTACCAGGAGTTACAGGCGCCACAAATCCCTCTGGACTACCCTTACCTTTACCCATACGTACATCGGCTGGTTTTCTAGTAATAGGTTTATCCGGGAATATGCGAATCCATATCTGTCCCTGACGTTGCATATATCTTGTTACTGCAATACGAGCAGCTTCAATCTGACGGCCTGTAATCCATTTTGTTTCCAAAGCCTTTATTCCAAAAGAACCGAAAGCCAACTGATTGCCTCTTTGGGCATTACCTTTAGAACGGCCTTTTTGTTGTCTTCTGAATTTTGTCTTTTTCGGTTGTAACATAGTTCCTAAAATTCAAATTCGTTAGCGATTATTTTTCTTTCTTTTGAAGTTCTTGCCGCCGCCGTTTCCATTATGATTTCCACGACCACTTTCTTTGCTTTGTGTAAAGTTTGGAGCTAACTCTTTTTTCCCAAACACTTCACCTCTACAAATCCAAACTTTGATACCAAGCAAACCAACTTTAGTCAATGCTTCTGCATGGCAATAGTCAATGTCAGCTCTAAAAGTATGAAGAGGAGTTCTTCCTTCTTTATACATTTCAGAACGAGCCATTTCAGCGCCATTCAAACGACCAGAGATCTGAATTTTGATACCTTCAGCTCCCATGCGCATAGTGTTGGCGATAGCCATTTTGATAGCACGACGATAAGCGATCTTACCTTCAACCTGGCGAGCGATATTGTTAGCAACAATCACAGCATCAAGTTCAGGTCTTTTAACTTCAAAAATATTAATTTGAATATCTTTATCGGTAATTTTCTTCAACTCCTCTTTCAACTTGTCAACTTCTTGACCACCTTTACCAATAATGATTCCCGGACGAGCAGTACAAACCGTAATAGTAACAAGTTTCAATGTACGTTCAATCACGATTCGTGAAACACTTGCTTTAGCAAGTCTAGCATTAAGATATTTACGGATCTTGCTATCTTCGAGCAATGAATCACCGTAATCATTTCCACCGTACCAGTTAGAATCCCATCCTCTGATAATTCCTAAACGGTTGCTTATTGGATTAACTTTTTGTCCCATCTACCTTAATTTTGATCTTCGTTATTACTCTTAGAATCAACGAACAATGTTACGTGATTCGAACGCTTGCGGATTCTATAACCTCTTCCTTGTGGGGCCGGACGCATTCTTTTCAATGTAGCACCACCATCAACAAAAATCTTAGTAACAAATAGCTCTCCGCTTTCTGCTTTACGCTCGTTTTTCTGCTCCCAATTGGCAATTGCAGAGCGAAGCAATTTTTCCACTCTTGCAGCAGCTTCTTTAGAAGAAAACTTCAAAACACCAAGTGCTCTGTTCACCTCCATACCACGAATCATGTCAGCAACAAGGCGCATTTTACGTGGAGAGGTAGGAACATTTTGCAATTTAGCAAAATACATGGTCTTTAGGGCTTCTTTTCTTTTTTCAGCCGATATTTTTTTTCTAGCTCCCATTATATTATTACTTTATTATTTCAAATAAATCCTGTTATCTCTTCTTATTACCACCGTGTCCTCTGAATGTACGAGTTGGAGAGAATTCACCCAACTTGTGTCCGACCATGTTTTCGGTAACGTATACAGGAATAAATTTATTTCCATTGTGAACTGCAATAGTATGCCCTACGAAGTCAGGCGAAATCATTGAAGCTCTGGCCCAAGTCTTAACTACAACTTTCTTGCCATTTTCGTTCATGGCAAGAACTTTATTTTCAAGTTTAACGTTAATGTATGGACCTTTTTTTAATGAACGACTCATAATTTACTCAATTAATCAGATTACTTTTTTCTTCTCTCAATAATGTACTTAGACGAATGCTTCTTAGGAGCTCTTGTCTTAAGACCCTTAGCGTAAAGACCCTTACGAGATCTTGGGTGTCCTCCAGAAGAACGCCCTTCACCACCACCCATTGGGTGATCAACTGGGTTCATAACAACACCACGGTTACGAGGACGACGTCCCTGCCAACGAGAACGTCCAGCTTTACCTGAACTTTCCAATCCATGATCCGAGTTACCTACGCTACCAATTGTAGCTTTACAAGTACTAAGAATCTGTCTAACTTCACCTGAAGGCAACTTAATTACACAATATTTTCCTTCTCTAGAAGTCAACTGAGCAAAGTTACCAGCCGATCTAACTAAAGCAGCACCCTGACCAGGACGCAACTCAATATTGTGAATTACAGTACCCACCGGAATGTTTTGTAGAGGAAGAGCATTACCAATCTCTGGCGCTGCATTTTCACCCGACATCAAAGTCGTACCAACTTGCAATCCATTGGGAGCAATAATATACCTTTTTTCTCCATCAGCATAAAACAACAAAGCGATACGAGCCGAACGATTTGGATCGTATTCAATTGTTTTTACGACTGCTGGAACACCGTCTTTATTTCTCTTGAAATCAACAATTCTAATCATCTTTCTATGACCACCGCCAATATAGCGCATAGTCATCTTACCTTCGTTGTTACGACCACCAGATGATTTCTTACCAAACACAAGAGATTTTTCTGGTACCTGTGCAGTAATCTCTTCGAAAGTACCAATAATTTTGTGTCTTTGCCCCGGTGTTGTGGGCTTAAATTTACGTACTGCCATTTTAATTAAATATTGCTATAAAAATCAATAGTATCTCCTTCTTTCAAAGTCACAATCGCTTTCTTATAAGCGTTTGTACGCCCATTGATAATACCAGCTTTAGTATATCGGCTTTTGTTCTTACCAGCATACTTAAGCGTATTTACATCAACAATTGTAACATTGTATAGGGTTTCAATTTCTCTCTTAATTTCCAGTTTATTAGCGTCAGGACGTACAATAAAGCCAAAACGGTTTAGCTTATCAGTGATTGCAGTCATTTTCTCTGTCACCAACGGTTTAATGATAATTCCCATTACTTAAGCCTCCTTTTTAATTAAGATAAGATATTGTCAATAGCCTTCAACGAGTTTTCTGTAAACACAAGAACTCCGGCGTTTAATACTCTGTAAGTATTTAAGCCTGAGATAGTCTGTACATTAACTCCCTGAATGTTACGAGCTGACAAATATACGTTTTTATTTGCTTCTGGTAAAATCATAAGTAGCTTTTTATCAGAAACTTTAAGATTTTTTGTCATAGCAACGAAATCCTTAGTTTTAGGAGCTTCAAAAGCGAAGTCTTCAAGAACTACGATTCCATTCTCTTTAGCTTTGTAAGATAAAGCAGACTTACGAGCCAATGCTTTAACCTTTTTGTTCAATTTGAAGTAATAATCTCTTGGTTTAGGGCCGAATACACGTGCACCACCAACCAATACTGGAGAGTTCATATCACCACGACGAGCACCGCCACCACCTTTTTGGCGACCGATCTTGCGTGTAGAACCACTGATTTCACTTCTTTCTTTTGACTTATGAGTACCCTGACGCTGATTGGCCATAAATTGTTTTACGTCCAAATAGATAGCATGGTCGTTGGGCTCAATTCCGAAGATAGATTCGTTTAACGTAACCTTTCTCCCAGTGTCTTCACCTTTAATGTTATATACGTTAACTTCCATTATTTCTCAATTAAAACGATTGAACCTTTGCAACCCGGGATAGAACCTTTAATCAAAAGAAGGTTATGCTCCGCGATTACTTTTAACACTTTTAAGTTTTGAATAGTCACTCTGTCACCACCAAGTTGTCCACCCATGCGCATTCCTTTGAATACTTTAGCAGGGTAAGAACAAGCACCAATAGAACCCGGCTTACGAGCACGATTGTGCTGACCGTGAGTTGCTTGACCAACACCACCAAAACCATGTCTTTTAACTACACCTTGGAAGCCTTTACCTTTAGAAGTACCAACAACGTCAACAAATTCAACATCGTTAAATAATTCTACGTTAACCGTATCACCGAGATTCAACTCAGTTTCAAATTCCTTGAACTCAGCCAAGTGTCTCTTTGGTGTTACTCCTGCTCTTTTGAAGTGGCCCATCAACGGTTTAGTTGTATGTTTCTCTTTCTTGTCTTGGAAACCCAACTGCACTGCAGCATAGCCATCTTTCTCAACAGTCTTAACTTGAGTAACAACACAAGGACCTGCTTCGATAACAGTGCATGGTACATTCTTACCATCGGCACTGAAAACGGATGTCATTCCGATTTTTTTTCCTAATAATCCTGGCATTTCACTAAATTTTAATTATCAAACTTTAATTTCTACTTCTACCCCACTTGGTAATTCTAACTTCATAAGAGCGTCAACAGTCTTAGCAGTAGAGCTATAGATGTCAATTAATCTCTTGTATGAAGAAAGTTCAAACTGCTCACGAGACTTTTTGTTTACGAAAGTTGAGCGATTCACCGTAAAGATGCGTTTGTGAGTAGGGAGAGGAATCGGGCCACTAACAATAGCACCTGTAGCTTTTACAGTTCTTACAATCTTCTCAGCTGACTTATCAACCAAGTTGTGGTCATAAGATTTTAATTTGATTCTAATTTTCTGACTCATTAGTAATTTAAATTAATTTGTTTTTATAAATAGTAAAGCGGCAGGCTAAGAGTCATTCGCTAGCCTGCTGCTTATTCTTTCTTATTAAAGAAGATCAGCACGTCCTTTTACCTCTTCCAATACTGCTTTAGCAATAGAAGAAGAAACTTGAGCGTGATGAGAGTATGTCATTGAAGACGTTGCACGACCTGAAGTGATAGTACGTAAAGCTGTTACGTAACCAAACATTTCAGCCAAAGGCACAGTTGCTTTTACGATACGAGCACCAGAACGGCTTGATTCCATACCTTCAACTTGGCCACGACGCTTGTTCAAGTCACCGATAACATCACCCATGTTTTCTTCTGGAGTAACAACCTCCAATTTCATCATAGGCTCCATCAAAACAGGACCCGCCTTAGCACAAGCACTTCTATAAGCTTGGATCGCACAGATCTCGAACGACAACTGGTCAGAGTCAACCGGGTGGAATGAACCATCAACAAGAACAACCTTCAAAGAGTCCATTGGGTATCCAGCTAATACACCATTCTTCATAGCTGCTTGGAAACCTTTTTGTACTGAAGGGATAAATTCTTTAGGAATGTTACCACCTTTAACCTCATCAACAAATTGCAATCCACCTTGAACGAATTCTTCATCGATCGGACCAAATTTGATAATGATATCAGCAAACTTACCACGACCACCAGACTGCTTCTTGTAAACCTCACGCAACTCTACTGTTTTAGTAATAGCTTCTTTATAGTTTACTTGAGGACGACCTTGGTTACATTCTACCTTGAACTCACGTTTCAAACGGTCGATAATGATATCCAAGTGAAGCTCACCCATACCAGAAATAACTGTTTGTCCTGTTTGCTCGTCAGATTTAACTGTAAATGTTGGATCTTCTTCAGCCAACTTAGCCAAACCAGTAGACAATTTATCCATATCCTTTTGAGTCTTAGGCTCAACTGCGATACCGATTACCGGTTCTGGGAAGTCCATTGACTCAAGTACGATAGGAGCTGATTCGTCACAAAGTGTATCACCAGTACGGATATCTTTGAAACCAACACCAGCACCGATATCACCAGCACCAATTACCTCTACGGGGTTCTGCTTGTTAGAGTGCATCTGGAATAAACGAGATACACGCTCTTTCTTACCAGAACGAGTGTTGTAGATGTAAGAACCTGCATCAACTTTACCAGAGTAAACACGGAAGAAAGTCAAACGACCTACATAAGGGTCAGTTGCGATCTTAAATGCCAAAGCTGAAGTTTTTGCATCATCAGATGGTTTACGAGCTTCTTCTTCTCCTGTATCAGGATTTGTACCAATAACATCACCAGTATCAATTGGAGAAGGCAAGAATGCACAAACATAGTCTAGTAATGTCTGAACACCTTTATTCTTGAATGAAGAACCACAAAGCATCGGAACGATAGCCATCTGAATAGTAGCGTTACGAAGTGCTCTTAAAACTTCTTCTTCTGTAATTGTTGAAGGATCATCGAAGAATTTCTCCATCAAAGCGTCATCGAACTCAGCTACTTTTTCAAGCATTTTGTCACGCCATTCATTACATTCATCCACTAAGTTTGCAGGGATCTCTTCAACAGAGTAGTCTGCACCCATAGCCTCATCATGCCAGTAAATAGCTTTCATTTTTACCAAGTCAACCAACCCCTTGAATGTTTCTTCTGCACCGATAGGCACAACGATCGGACATGGATTAGCACCTAAAATAGCTTTCATCTGACGTACTACTTCAAAGAAGTCAGCACCAGAACGGTCCATTTTATTTACGTATCCAATACGAGGTACATTGTACTTATCAGCTTGACGCCATACAGTTTCCGACTGTGGTTCAACACCACCTACAGCACAGTATGTAGCGACAGCTCCGTCCAAAACACGCAAAGAACGTTCTACCTCAGCAGTAAAGTCAACGTGTCCCGGAGTATCAATCAAGTTAATTTTATAAGTTTCATCAGCATATTTCCAACGAGTTGTTGTCGCAGCAGATGTAATAGTAATACCACGTTCTTGTTCTTGCGCCATCCAGTCCATTGTAGCAGCACCATCGTGCACCTCACCAATTTTGTGAGTCAAACCAGTATAAAACAAGATACGTTCAGAAGTAGTAGTCTTACCAGCATCAATGTGCGCCATGATACCGATGTTACGAGTCAAATGTAAATCATGTTTTGCCATTTTATCTTCCTTCCTTTAAAATTAGAATCTAAAATGAGCAAATGCACGGTTAGCTTCAGCCATTCTGTGCATATCTTCTTTACGTTTGTAAGCGCCACCTTGTTCGTTGAAAGCATCAACAATCTCAGCAGCCAATTTATCAGCCATTGTCTTACCACCTCTTTTACGAGCATACAAGATTAGGTTTTTCATTGAGATTGATTCTTTGCGTTCACCACGAATTTCAGTAGGAACTTGGAAAGTTGCCCCACCTACACGGCGAGACTTCACCTCTACTTGAGGAGTCACATTATCCAAAGCCTTTTTCCAAATCTCCAAAGCTGTCTTTTCTTCGTTAGCAAGCTTTGCTTTTACAGTTTCTAATGCAGCGTAGAAGATCTCATAAGAGGTATTCTTCTTTCCGTCATACATCAAGTGGTTTACAAATTTAGAAACTTTTTGATCGCTAAATACGGGATCCGGAAGGACAACCCGTTTTTTTGGTTTTGCTTTTCTCATTTGTTTGAAAAATAATGTTTTGTTTTTGGTTGTTACTTTTTGAATTCTTCAACTTCCCCACCGGGAAATTTACTCAACCTTCAGCATCTCCAACAAACTAAAACGTAAGTTATAATTTTATTCTATATTAAAAATCTGCTTCAAAGATTATTTCTTCTTCTTAGTTGTAGCAGCAGCTGCTTGACCTGGTTTAGGACGCTTAGCACCATATTTAGAACGTCTTTGAGTACGACCGGCAACACCTGCTGTATCAAGAGTTCCACGAACGATGTGGTAACGTACACCTGGAAGGTCTTTTACACGACCACCACGAACCAACACGATTGAGTGCTCTTGCAAGTTGTGTCCTTCTCCTGGGATATACGAGTTAACTTCCTTTTGGTTAGTCAAACGTACACGAGCGACTTTACGCATTGCAGAGTTCGGTTTTTTCGGAGTAGTTGTGTATACTCTCACGCAAACGCCACGTCTTTGAGGACATGAATCCAAAGCCGGAGACTTGCTTTTCTCTGCCAGAACTTCACGTCCTTTTCTTACTAATTGCTGAATTGTAGGCATTTTAATTGTTTTTTTTAATTTATATTATTTTGTTATATTAATTTCGCGACAATACATTTTGGGCTGCAAAAATACGAATAATATTTGAATAATCAATGCACTACATCCTTTTTTTATTTTTTAATATTAATACCTTAGCCAGCGAAATATGTTATAAAAATGAGATTTATTTTCGTCCTTGAACGATCATTTTAGATTTCCACAAACTTCAAGTTGACAGATCGATCCATGATTATTTATGTTTTATTAACAACAAATTCTGTTTCATGCCTCTCTCCAAAGAGGAAAATCGACATAAAACAGGAGTCATTGGGTTAAATCGACAACCCTCATCTCTCGATTAAACACTTTATGCTAGTCATTAGTTGAGACTTTATCTTATAAAATCCCAATATTAAGAGAATAAGCCCTTATTATCATTTGGCTATTCAATCTGTTATTGGGCAATCGATCATACTGCAGTTAGGTTTCGAAACTTGTTTTTGCCTTTATATTTTAGGTTATCCGTAGCGGATCAAGCTACATTAACCGACAGAAAGCTTCTTAGAGACAAGATGATTGAACTTTAGCTAGGCATAAGAGTAACTATCACTCAATGCAAGTTCTCGCAGATCTCTATCTTACTTAAAGCAACAAAGTAGCGACATAGAATAAGGTTAGGAAAACTCTTTCTCACAATCACAGAAGAATCTTAGACTCTTGATTTGCTATTTTAAAGAATTAAACCTTAATTTGCCGTTCAAATTTATTATACATCATTATGGAAGAACAAAAAAATAATGGAGAGCAGTTTCAAATTGAGCTGAAAGAAGATGTCGCTCAAGGAACATATGCTAATTTGGCAATTATTACCCACTCTAGCTCGGAGTTCGTACTCGATTTTGCACGAATCTTGCCAGGAATTCCACAAGCCGGGGTCAAGTCTCGGGTGATTATGGCTCCCGAACATGCCAAACGTCTTTTATTTGCTTTAGAAGACAATATTCGGAAATACGAGAGCATGTTTGGCCAAGTAAGGGTATCAGAACTAGAAGTCCCTCCTACTCTCACTCCGATGAAGGGAGATGCATAAGCAAGTATAAGCGTTTAAGCTGATTAGAGGCATGACGAAAACAGGCCTTAATCTCATCCGCAATATAAACCAAACCTAAAGGAGGTTGCCCGCAAATAGAACTTGCGGGCAACCTCCTTTAGGTTAAGACATGGCTATCGTCGATTAGCCCTCTGTATAAACGTTCTTTTCAACACGCCTCCCAACAGCCGACAAACGGCACACAGATTTCCTATAAATTCGAATAATTAGGTGGTAGATCTTCATCTCCCAACGACGGTTAAATACACTTCTCCCATCGATACTTCATAGCCCATCTGCCCTTATCGATTCCACTCAAGGTCATCAAGGAAAAGAGATAAGCTTTTTTCCTTAATATAATTGAGTCAACCGGGGTTAGTGTTAACGCTAAACGGATCAACTCGATTCAGAGTTAACGAGCTAATGAGTCAACTTGATGACTTTTTATTATTTAAGATCAGTGGGTTCAACCGATCTTATCAATAAAAGGAAAAGGAAATATTCTTTCTTCTATCTTCTTTTTAACGTGATTTAGTCAACCCGATTTAGTACGTATGCTAAAAAAGGTCAACCTGATTCGGATTTAAGAAACGAATGAGGCAACCTGATTGGTTCTTCTTCAATTTAGTTGAATTGATTTCTTATGCGTAAGCTGTAGTAAGGTTTGATAGATTACTTACTGATTGGAGAATTGACACACTTTCATATACATATAATCAATTAATATACAGTATTTTATATGTAAAAAGGCTAGGCTTTTTGTCAAATATTTAGTATCTTTATATCGCCAAACACAAAGAAATACTAATGACAAATAAGCCTAACCGTAACAAAGTTACAAAAAATATATTGCGCCTTCAAAATTCTACAACCAATACTAGTAAAATCAACGAGATATCCTCTATATACTTATCCTCAGAAATTATTATTGAAAATATAGAGCATAAAGACAATATGATGTTTCTATATGCTCGTTCTTCTAAAAATAGTGGTACTTGTCCCTATTGTAACCATGAAAGCAAACGTGTTCATAGTAAATACACAAGAACAATTAAAGATTTATCTATATTGGGGAGGGGAGTCATCCTAGTTTTTGAAATACGTAAATTTTTCTGTAACACCGAAGAGTGTATCAAGCGAACATTTGCAGAGCAACCAGGTAATGAGATTTTTCGCTATAGACGTAATACACGTAGACTTGAATTAACTATAACACGACATGGGTTAAAGACTTCTTCTATATCTGCTAGCAATTTGCTATTCCATTTAGGCATTAATTTAAGTTACTCCACTGTTCTTCGCAATATACATCGTCTAACTCCCTCTCAATTTGACGATATTAAAACAGTTGGAGTAGATGATTGGGCATGGCGCAAGGGGGTTAATTATGGTACTATTATTATTGATATGCATAGCAAATACCCAGTAGATCTATTGGGAAATAGAGCCGAAGAGAGCTTTAAAAGTTGGATTGAAAACCATAAGCAGGTAAACATGGTAAGTCGGGATAGATCAACCGATTATAGCTCTGCTGTAAAAGCTATTGGGCGACCTATCACTGAAATAGCTGATAAATTTCATCTAATCAAGAATATGTCAGACCGTCTTCTGAAAACGATTAGTGCACACTATGCTGATTATCGTGAGGTTATTAGAAAGAATGAGCCTACAATTGAGAATGTCCCAGAAGAAAAAGTTATTACATTTATTCCATCTCATAAAAAGCAAAAGGTGGATTTTAGAATAATCATGTTTAGAGAGGTAAAAGAACTTCAAACAAAAGGATTTAAGCCTACTACAATCTCAAAAAAATTAGGTATAGCGCGCCAGACAGCAACAAAATATTATAATATTACTGAACTGCCCAAACGCAATAGTAAAGAAAGAAATGAATATCACATTTACGACAAATATGTAGAAGAGCATATTGCTTATGGTAATACGCTTAAGAGTGCCTATGAAGAAATATCTAATAGTGGATTTAAAGGTGCACGAACTCCATTTTATACTCATTATGCATATTTAAGTGATGGACATAGAGGACGTAAATCCTCCAAGAATAAAACGGAAAAGGCGGCAAAACCTGTGGATGAAAGATCCAAACTAGTACCACTAAAAGTAATATCATCAGTAATAGACCGCTCTATATACAACAAGGTTATCAATTCGTCTGAACAGCAACTGATAGATACTTTGCTACAATTTGACTGGTTTACCCAGATATATGATGCAGCCAAATCTTTCTATACAATCATTACTGGTTCCGAATCTGACAGATTAATAAAATGGATGAAGAGGTATTGGAAGACTGGGAATCCTATGCTAAAAACCTTTCTAATAGGTATAAAAAGGGATTATAAAGCTGTTAAGAATACAATTAGATACAATATCACTAATGGTATAACTGAAGGATTTGTCAACAAACTAAAAGCCATAAAGCGCATAATGTATGGAAAGTCAGGACTTGAGTTATTAAAGAGAAAAATGGTTATGGAGCATATCTTTTTCAACTAAATTGAAGAAGAACCACCTGATTTAGGGATAATAAATAATATTGGCAACTAAATACCGTCTAGAAAATATAAACCGTCTACCATTTCCAGGATAAGAGAAAATCACAACAGCTTACAGCCCAAAATAGAGTGACTACGGACATCAAATGAGTTTCAAAAGGAGAAACTTTCAGTTTACACTTTAGCACCATCAGCTTCATCGTATGGCACTGGAAGATTCCAAGCAGAACCTTGTAGTGCCAAGGCTTGAAAATCGTTTATGCACGTATATCATTTAGATGTGGTCTCTTTTAATAGGAGCCGGAACGCGGGTGGCAGATCAAACATCTGTCACCAATCTGCAACAACGATCTGCCACCTTCTTTTCTTCAGATTATCTGACTGTTAGATTCAACTGTGGAAGTGTTGCAGATATTTCTAAAAAAACGATAGCGTTTTAAAAAGTGTGTAAATCCCAATATTTCTTAGATTTGTATTGTAACCTAAAATGAAAGAGAAATGGAATTTACACAAGAACAAATGTCTGAAATTATTTCTTCACTTACAAATGGTAAAGAAGGATTTCAGGAATTAATCCGTTTAGGGATGGAATCCTTAATGAAATCAGAGCGTAAGATTTATAATTCTCAGACTGATGATGTGAGTAATGGCTATCGTGATCGTCGAGTATGTCATGGCGGTCAAATGTTTGAGATTCGCGTTCCTCGGAGTCGTGAGAGCAACTTTTATCCTGTTTTATTAGGGGTACTTAAAGATCAAGAAGCTGAAGTTCAGCGCTTAATTTGTAGTTTATACGCTCAAGGCTTGACCACCAAGCAAGTTGGTGATATCTCTGAGGAATTTTACGGTAAGCATTATAGTAAGAGTCAAGTAAGCCGGCTCCTTGATACGGCACGTGGAGATGTTTCTGCGTGGCTGAACCGTAGATTAGATGCACGTTATCCAATCGTTTATATTGATGCTACGTATGTTGCCACCAGGCGCAATGACTCGGTTTCAAATGAAGCATACTACGTAATATTAGGAGTAAAAGAAGATAGAACTCGTGAGGTCTTATCAATTGTGAATTTCCCAACCGAAAGTGCTTCCAACTGGCTTGATATATTCGATGATATAAAAGAAAGAGGAGTTAGTGAGATTAATTTATTTGTATGCGATGGCTTATCTAGTATTGAAAATTCTATCGCACATGCATTTCCTGGTGCAGATATCCAATTGTGCACGGTGCATTTAAAGAGGAATATATTGGGGAAAATTAAACCTCGAGATAAAAAAATAATTGCGGCTGAAATGCAGATAGTATTTAGGCCAGATCAAGATTTGGTCACCCCTGAAAGCTCACATAAACAATTCCTAGATTTTATAGATAAATGGGTGAAGAGTTACCCCATGCTTAAAAGGTATAAACATGAAAGGTACAAATTCTATTTCACTTATTTCAAATATGAGAGAGAAATAAGAGGTATGATATATACAACCAATTGGATTGAACGACTCAATAAGGATTTTAAAAGAGTGCTGAAAATGCGTGGCGCGATGCCAAACTATGATTCTGTGATATTATTGCTTGGCAATGTGGCTATGAATAAAGATGTATTTAAATATCCAATTTACAACTTTCTTGAATCAAAGCTTTTTATCAAAACAGAATAATTATATTTTTGAGAAATATTTATGCCTAAGAAATAAAACATACACACTTTTCTGAACATTACCAAAAAAACATCTAGATATGGAAGAGCATAGAGGTCAGTTTGAAGGTTTGCTTCGCTAATGAAGACAAAAAAAGAGGCTGTCTCAAAAAAAGTTTGAGACAGCCTCTTAGCTATTTAATTATAATTGCATTGTATTACTCTACTTCATTATAATCTAGAACGGTCTTCTTGTTAGCAAGAATTCTATCATATTCTTCCTTAGAACCTACGATAATCTTCTCAAATTCGCGTTGACCAGTACCGGCAGGAATCAAATGTCCACAAATAACATTTTCCTTCATACCTTCCAGCTTATCAACTTTACCATTGATTGCTGCTTCATTCAAGACTTTTGTTGTTTCCTGGAACGAAGCTGCAGACATAAAGCTTGATGTTTGCAATGCTGCACGTGTGATACCTTGAAGGATCTGAGTAGACGTTGCAGGAACAGCGTCACGTACCTCAACTAGACGTAAGTCACGACGTTTCAACATACTGTTTTCATCACGTAGCTTTCTAGAAGTAACGATCTGACCAGCTTGCATCGTTTGAGAATCACCTCCGTCGACAACAACCTTCTTACCCCAGATACGATCATTTTCCTCCATGAAATCGAGTTTGTCAACAATCTGTTGTTCAAGGAAGCGAGTGTCACCAGGTTCGTTAATTTGAACCTTGCGCATCATCTGACGAACGATAATCTCAAAGTGTTTATCATTAATCTTCACACCCTGTAAACGGTAAACGTCTTGTACCTCATTAACGATGTATTCTTGTACAGCCGTTGGACCCTTAATCGCAAGGATATCAGCAGGTGTAGTCGCACCATCAGACAATGGAGTACCGGCACGTACATAGTCATTCTCTTGAACAAGGATTTGTTTAGACAACGCCACAAGATACTTCTTAACTTCACCTGTCTTAGAAGTCACGATGATCTCACGATTACCACGTTTGATCTTACCCATCGTCACCTCACCGTCAATTTCAGAAACAACAGCCGGATTAGATGGATTACGTGCTTCGAACAACTCAGTCACACGAGGAAGACCACCGGTGATATCACCAGCCTTACCTACCGCACGTGGAATCTTAACCAAGACCTCACCGGCCTTAACTTTCTGATTGTTCTCAATAATAACGTGACCACCCACTGGGAAGTTATAAGTACGAATCAAGTTTCCATCTTCATCCATGATATGGGCAGAAGGAACTTTAGTTTTATCTTTAGATTCGATGATGATGATTTCGCGTAATCCTGTCGCTTCATCCGATTCAACTTTATAGGTGACATTTTCAATCACACTTTCAAATTCAATCTTACCTGTAGCTTCAGTGATAATTACTGCATTAAATGGATCCCATTTTGCAATAAGCGTATCCTTTTCAACTAATTCACCATCCGAAACATATAATGTAGAACCATAAGGAACACTATGTGTAGAAAGAACGATCTCTGTATTTACATCAACGAAACGAACTTCGGCCAAACGTCCAACGACAACTTTTGCCTTTGCACCCATTTCATCAACAATATCTACTGTACGTAGTTCCTCAAATTCAAGACGAGCTTTATTCTTAGCCACAATACTTGCATTAGCTGCAATGTTGGCAGCAGTACCTCCGGCGTGGAATGTACGTAGAGTCAACTGAGTACCAGGCTCACCGATAGATTGTGCAGCAATTACACCGACAGCTTCACCCCTCTGAACCATACGAGCTGTAGCCAAGTTACGTCCGTAACATTTCGCACAAACCCCCTTCTTCGATTCACAAGTCAATACAGAACGGATCTCAACACTTTCGATCGGAGAATTTTGAATCTTTCTAGCGATTTCTTCGGTGATCTCATCACCACCAGAAACAAGCAATTCACCTGTTGTCGGATGGATAATGTCATGTACAGATACACGTCCTAAAATTCGTTCATAAAGAGTAGCAATGACTTCATCATTGTTCTTTAAGTCTGTACAAACCAATCCACGAAGTGTTCCACAGTCTTCTTCAGTAATGATCACATCATGCGATACATCCACAAGACGACGAGTCAAGTAACCCGCATCGGCTGTTTTCAATGCCGTATCGGCCAAACCTTTACGAGCACCGTGGGTAGAGATAAAGTACTCAAGTACCGAAAGACCTTCTTTAAAGTTAGACAAAATTGGGTTTTCAATAATCTGTCCACCTTCTGCTCCGGCTTTCTGAGGTTTAGCCATCAAACCACGCATACCAGACAACTGACGGATCTGTTCTTTAGAACCACGGGCACCAGAGTCAAGCATCATATATACTGAGTTGAACCCTTGATCGTCAGAAGAAATGGTCTTCATCAAGATATTCGATAACTCAGAGTTAACATGCGTCCAAATGTCAATAACCTGATTATAACGTTCATTATTAGTAATGAATCCCATGTTATAGTTATTAACCACTTGTTCAACTTCGTCATATCCTCTCTGAACCAAAGCTTCTTTTTCTGCAGGAATGATAATATCACCCAAGTTGAATGACAATCCACCCTTAAAGGCCATCTTGTAACCAAGATTCTTGATTCCATCCAAGAAATCCGCAGCTTGTGCCACACCACACACTTTGATAACATTGCTAATGATGTCACGCAAAGATTTCTTAGAAACGATTTCATTGATATATCCAGCTTCAGGCGGAACAATCTCATTGACAATCACACGTCCGACAGACGTTTCAGTCATCACGTCAACAATGTTGCCATTTTCATCAACATCCTTAACGATCACCTTAACCGGAGCATGGATATCAACGCGTCCTTCATTATAAGCAATCATTGCTTCTTCCGGACCGTAGAATGTCAATCCTTCGCCTTTAGCTCCTCTACGCAACTTGGTAATGTAATACAAACCAAGGACCATATCCTGTGCAGGTACGGTAATAGGGGCACCATTTGCTGGATTTAAGATATTATGTGATTGAAGCATCAACATTTGAGCTTCAAGTACAGCTTCATTACTTAAAGGTAAGTGAACAGCCATCTGGTCACCATCAAAGTCAGCATTAAATGCTGTACAAGCTAGTGGATGCAACTGAATAGCTTTACCTTCAATCATTTTAGGTTGGAAAGCTTGAATACCTAAACGGTGAAGAGTCGGAGCACGGTTAAGTAACACTGGATGTCCTTTCATGACATGCTCAAGAATATCCCAAATAACCGGTTCTTTGCGATCGACAATTTTCTTCGCCGACTTCACAGTTTTTACAATACCACGTTCTATCAACTTACGGATGATAAATGGTTTGTAAAGTTCCGCAGCCATCAATTTAGGGATACCACATTCACCCATTCTTAATTCAGGACCAACGACGATAACCGAACGAGCTGAGTAGTCAACACGTTTACCAAGCAAGTTCTGACGGAAACGTCCTTGTTTACCTTTCAAACTGTCAGATAAAGACTTCAACGGACGGTTAGCATCAGTTTTTACGGCACTCGACTTACGTGAGTTATCGAAAAGAGAATCGACCGCTTCTTGAAGCATACGTTTTTCATTACGCAAGATTACTTCAGGAGCTTTGATTTCAATCAATCTCTTCAAACGGTTATTACGAATAATAACACGACGATATAAGTCATTCAAGTCTGATGTTGCAAATCGACCACCATCCAATGGCACCAACGGACGTAATTCAGGCGGAATAACAGGAACGATACGAACGATCATCCATTCCGGTTTATTACGACCACGAGACGCACGGAATGATTCCACAACCTGAAGACGTTTCAACGCCTCATTCTTACGTTGTTGAGAAGCATCATTTCCTGCACGGTGTCTTAATTCGTAAGATAAAGAATCTAAGTCAAGACGTGCCAATAAATCGTAGATAGCCTCTGCTCCCATTTTAGCAATAAACTTGTTGGGGTCAGAATCCTCTAGATATTGATTTTCTCTTGGAAGTGCGTCAAGAATATCTAAGTATTCTTCTTCTGAAAGCAAGTCATATTCAGCCACACCATCTTCGGCTTTAATACCTGGCTGAATAACAACATAGCGCTCATAATATATAATTGAATCTAATTTCTTTGTAGGTAAACCTAATAAATAACCTATTTTGTTAGGCAATGAACGGAAATACCAAATATGAGCAACAGGAACGACCAATTGTATGTGCCCCATACGCTCACGACGAACTTTCTTTTCAGTAACTTCAACCCCACAACGGTCACAAACGATGCCTTTATAACGAATGCGTTTGTATTTACCGCAATGACATTCATAGTCTTTTATAGGACCAAAAATACGTTCGCAAAACAAACCATCACGTTCAGGTTTGTAAGTACGGTAGTTGATGGTTTCAGGCTTCAATACTTCACCACTCGAATTCTCTAGGATTTCTTCCGGAGAAGCTAAACCTATCGAAATTTTCGAGAAATTACTTTTCGTCTTATTTTCTTTTCTAAAAGCCATACTCTATTTTTTGAGATTTGATAATTGAATCATTAAAAACGAAAGCTGACAAAGGGAAATCAACAGTATTATCTATTGATTTCCCGTCAGATATTCTATAGATTATTCGAAGTTGATACTCAATCCGAGTCCTCTTAACTCATGAAGTAATACATTTAAAGATTCCGGTATACCAGGTTGTGGCATCGGTTCACCTTTAACAATTGCTTCGTAAGCCTTCGAACGACCAACAACGTCATCAGACTTGATTGTCAATATTTCCTGCAAGATATGTGCAGCGCCAAAGCCTTCAAGCGCCCAAACCTCCATTTCTCCAAAACGCTGACCACCAAATTGTGCTTTACCACCAAGAGGTTGCTGAGTAATTAAAGAATATGGACCAATAGAACGAGCATGCATCTTGTCTTCAACCATGTGGCCAAGTTTCAACATGTAAGTCACGCCGACTGTTGCAGGTTGGTCAAACTGATCACCTGTACCACCATCATAAAGATAAGTTTTACAGTAACGAGGTAATTCAGCTTTGTCTGTCCATTCGTTCAAATCTTCCATCTTTGCACCATCGAAAATCGGTGTTGCAAACTTCACACCTAGAGTTTTTCCCGCACGTCCTAATACTGCTTCAAAAATCTGACCAATATTCATACGAGAAGGTACACCTAGCGGATTTAACACAATATCAACAGGCGTTCCATCAGCCAAGAATGGCATATCTTCTTGACGAACGACACGCGAAACAATACCTTTATTACCGTGACGACCGGCCATTTTATCACCAACACCGATTTTACGTTTCTTAGCAATATAGACTTTAGCCATCTGAATAATACCAGCAGGAAGTTCATCACCAATAGTGATAGCAAACTTCTTACGTTTCAATTCAGCATCTAGTTCTTTATACTTCTTAATGAAGTTCATTACCAAATCACGAATCAATTCGTTAGTATGATCATCGCTAGTCCAATTACTTAATTGGATAGAAGTGAAATCTAATGAATCAAAGTCAGACGCATTAAATCTAGAACCCTTAGCAATAACCTCCGCTCCTAGATAGTCTTTTACGCCTTGAGAAACTTTACCATCCGTTAAGTTTAATAACTTTCTAACTAAAACATGCTTCAAGTCTGCAATCTTAGATTCGAACTCATCATCAATTTTAGGTAATAAAGCTTTGTCTGCCAATTTAGAACTACGGCTCTTAACGACACGAGCAAACAACTTCTTATCAATAACCACACCTTTCAAAGAAGGAGAGGCTTTTAATGAAGCATCTTTTACATCACCGGCTTTATCTCCAAAGATTGCACGTAAAAGTTTCTCTTCTGGTGAAGGATCAGATTCCCCTTTCGGAGTAATCTTACCGATCATGATATCTCCAGGTTGGATACGAGCTCCAATTCTAACGATACCATTATCATCAAGATCTTTTGTTGCTTCTTCACTAACGTTTGGAATGTCTGAGGTTAATTCTTCCATTCCGCGCTTAGTTTCGCGTACTTCCAAAGAATATTCTTCAACATGAACAGAAGTTAGCAAGTCTTCACGAACAACACGTTCATTAAGAACAATAGCATCCTCATAG
The DNA here is from genome assembly GCF_058683585.1 of Bacteroides sp. QWL-09. Lineage (NCBI taxonomy): Bacteria > Pseudomonadati > Bacteroidota > Bacteroidia > Bacteroidales > Bacteroidaceae > Bacteroides > Bacteroides sp. QWL-09. Next base: position 2,392,666 of record NZ_CM178748.1, read on the forward strand.
TTATATCCCTTCCAAGGCATGTAGGCAACAAGTAAGTTTTTACCTAAAGCCAATTCTCCATTCTCTGTAGAATATCCTTCGGTTAAGATATCTCCCTTATCGACACGTTGACCTTTATCACAAATTGGGCGAAGGTCAATAGTCATGTTTTGATTCGTTTTGCGGAACTTAGGTATTCTATATTCCTTCAAAGCCGGCTCAAAACTTACAAATTCCTCATCCTCAGTACGATCGTATAAAACACGAATCGTCGTAGCATCAACATAATCAATTACACCAGCACCTTCAGCTGTAATCTGAGTACGAGAATCGCGGACAAGCTGACGCTCGATGCCTGTTCCAACAATAGGAGCTTCACTTCTCAACAATGGTACAGCCTGGCGCATCATGTTCGATCCCATCAACGCACGGTTGGCGTCATCATGTTCAAGGAAAGGAATTAGAGATGCAGCAATAGATGCAATTTGCTGAGGAGAAACGTCCATTAGCTCAACTTCAGCAGGTTCCACAACTGGGAAGTCTGCATCCTGACGAGACTTAACTTTATTTCGTATAAATGTTCCATCATCATTCAATGGAGCATTTCCTTGAGCAATAATCTTTTCTTCTTCTTCTTCGGCAGTCAGATAGATTAAACCATCTTCGGCTAAATCAACTTTACCATTTTCAACCTTACGGTATGGAGTCTCAATAAAACCTAAGTCATTTATCTTTGCGAATACACATAAAGAAGAAATCAAACCAATATTCGGACCCTCAGGAGTCTCAATTGGACATAAACGTCCATAGTGAGTGTAGTGAACGTCACGAACCTCAAATCCGGCACGCTCACGAGAAAGACCACCAGGACCAAGTGCAGACATACGACGCTTATGCGTAATCTCGGCTAATGGATTGGTTTGGTCCATAAACTGAGATAGAGCGTTTGTTCCAAAGAATGAATTAATAACAGAAGAAATAGTCTTTGCATTAATCAAGTCAATAGGAGTAAAGACTTCATTGTCTCTAACATTCATACGCTCACGAATCGTACGTGACATACGAGCCAAGCCTACCGCAAACTGGTTGGAAAGCTGCTCTCCAACTGTACGAACGCGACGATTACTCAAGTGGTCGATATCATCAACATCAGCCTTAGAATTGATCAATTCAATAAGATACTTGATGATCTCAATAATATCCTCTTTAGTAAGAACGCGAACGTCCATGTCAGTCGTTAGATTCAACTTGCGATTGATTCTATACCGACCGACATTACCTAAATCATATCTTTTTTCTGAAAAGAATAAATTATTGATAACTTCACGAGCACTTGCATCATCAGCAGGGTCAGCATTACGTAATTGTCTATAAATATATAAAACAGCCTCTTTCTCAGAGTTACTAGGATCCTTTTGTAGTGTATTATATATGATAGAGAAATCGGATTGATTCGACTCTTCTTTATGAAGAAGTATATTTTGAACCCCCGATTCAAGTATTTCATTTACATGTTCTTCCTCCAATACAGTTTCACGGTCAATGATAACCTCGTTACGTTCAATAGAAACGACTTCACCTGTATCTTCATCAACGAAATCTTCAATCCATGTTTTCAAAACACGAGCGGCCAGTTTACGCCCAAGTACTTTCTTAAGATTTGTTTTATTAACTTTTACATCTTCTGCTAAGTTAAAAATCTCAAGAATGTCTTTATCATTCTCAAAACCAATTGCTCTTAACAATGTGGTCACTGGCAGTTTTTTCTTACGGTCAATGTAAGCATACATGACATTGTTAATGTCTGTAGCAAACTCAATCCATGAACCCTTGAACGGAATAATACGCGCAGAATACAACTTTGTTCCATTAGCGTGAACACTCTGTCCGAAAAATACGCCAGGAGAACGATGAAGTTGTGAAACGACTACACGCTCAGCTCCATTTATAACAAATGTAGCTTTATCCGTCATGTACGGAATAGGTCCAAGAAACACATCCTGAATTACTGTATCGAAATCCTCATGATCGGGATCAGTACAATAAAGCTTAAGCTTTGCCTTTAATGGAACGCTATATGTAAGCCCACGCTCTATACAATCATCAATGGTATAGCGCGGCGGATCAATATAATAGTCTAGAAACTCTAGAACAAAATTGTTCCTTGTGTCAGCGATTGGGAAATTTTCGGCAAAAACCTTATATAACCCTTCATTCTTACGCTTCTCAGGCGGAGTATCTAATTGTAAAAAGTCTTTAAATGACTTCAATTGCACTTCTAAGAAGTCCGGATATTCAAGTGGATTCTTAGTTGAAGCGAAATTAACTCTTTGATTTACAGTATTTGAAGACATCTGTCAATGAATTTGAAGAACTTAATTTTAAATATATGCACAAAAAGGTTAAGAACCCTCTTTTGAAGGATTCTTAACCGAAACACCTGATTACCAGGCTAATGTTATTTAAGTTCAACTTCAGCTCCAGCTTCTTCCAATGTTTTCTTCAATGATTCTGCTTCATCTTTAGCCAAACCCTCTTTTACTACGCTAGGAGCACCGTCAACCATGTCTTTAGCTTCTTTCAAGCCAAGTCCACAAGCTTCTTTAACAGCCTTAACTACTTGAAGTTTAGCTGATCCAGCGCCTTTTAATACTACATCGAAAGATGTTTTTTCTTCAGCAGCAGCAGCACCAGCTGCAGGGCCAGCAGCAACTGCAACAGCAGCAGCAGCAGGTTCAATACCGTATTCTTCTTTAAGGATAGTTGCAAGTTCATTAACTTCTTTTACTGTCAAGTTAACTAGTTGTTCTGCAAAAGCTTTCAAATCTGCCATTTTTTGTATGATTTTAATTATTTAATACTTTATTGATTTTGATATTTATTCGGGTCTTTCACCTAGAGTCTTAAGGACTCCGTGAAGGGTGTTTCCACCTGATTGAAGAGCAGAAATAACATTCTTAGCTGGTGATTGCAACAAGGCAACAATATCAGCAATAACTTCATTCTTACTCTTAATTGCAACAAGAGCATCTAATTGATCTGCACCTACATAGAAGCTTTCTTCTGCATAAGCAGCTTTCAAGCCTGGAATGCCATCTTTAGATTTATCTTTGATTAACTTTGCAGGTACATTTGCAATGTTACTAAACATAACAGCTGTAGTACCTTTCAAAGAACCATAAAGAGGAGAAAAGTCTTCTTCTAAACTTTCAAGTGCTTTATGAAGTAACGTGTTCTTTACTAACATCAACTTGATATCAGCTTTGAAACAATCTCTTCTCAACGCACTGGTAGCAGCAGCGTTCATCGCTGTAACATCTACCAAGTAAAAGTGACCATATTCCTTAACTGTAGCCGCAATTTGCTCGATAATCGTACTTTTATCTTCCTTTCTCATTTTTTCTCTGTTTTATTAGATTTCTTCCACTGATTTCGGGTCAATTTTAATACCCGCACTCATTGTACTAGAAAGATAAATACTCTTAATATAAGTGCCTTTTGCTGCAGTTGGTTTCAATTTAAGCAAAGTCGAAATAAATTCCTTAGCATTGTCACGAATCTGATCAGCAGTAAATGATACTTTACCGATAGAAGTATGTACAATACCACTCTTATCTACTTTAAAATCGATCTTTCCTTGCTTAACCTCTTTAACAGCCTTAGCAACGTCCATAGTTACGGTACCACTCTTTGGGTTCGGCATCAATCCACGAGGACCGAGAACACGACCGAGTGCACCAATTTTACCCATGATAGATGGCATAGTGATGATTACATCAATATCAGTCCATCCACCTTTGATCTTTTCGATATATTCGTCAAGACCAACATAGTCAGCACCAGCTTCTTTTGCAGCAGCTTCAGCATCTGGTGTACAAAGTACCAACACACGTATTTCTTTACCAGTACCATGAGGAAGTGAAACAACACCTCTCACCATCTGATTTGCTTTACGTGGATCAACTCCTAAACGTACATCAATATCTAATGAAGCATCAAACTTAGTAAAAGAAATCTCTTTTACTAAAGATGCAGCCTCTTTCAGTGAGTATGCTTTCCCTGCTTCAATTTTTTCTGCAGCTAACTTTTGATTTTTTGTCAGTTTACCCATTACAATTGAAGTTTATTAGTTATTAACCGGGAATTCCCCTTTTACAGTGATACCCATACTTCTAGCTGTACCAGCAACCATTTTCATAGCAGCTTCTACAGTAAAACAGTTTAAGTCGACCATTTTATCCTGAGCAATAGTACGTACTTGTTCCCAAGTTAACTCGGCAACTTTTTTACGATTAGGCTCAGCAGAACCACTCTTAAGCTTAGTTACTTCAAGCAACTGAATAGCCACAGGAGGAGTCTTGATAACAAAATCGAAAGACTTATCTGCATAGTAAGTAATGATGACAGGTAAAATTTTACCAGCCTTGTCTTGGGTTCTGGCATTGAATTGCTTGCAAAACTCCATGATATTGATTCCCTTAGAACCCAAAGCAGGTCCAACGGGAGGTGATGGATTTGCAGCGCCTCCTTTAATCTGTAATTTGATTAGTCCAGCAACTTCTTTAGCCATTTTCTTATTATTTTATATATAAACATTAATTAAAGAATAGCACAGCGTAACACCTGCATTATTCTTTCTCAACTTGCATAAAGCCCAATTCTAACGGAGTTTTCCGTCCGAATATTTTAACCATAACCTTAAGTTTCTTCTTTTCACTATTAACTTCTTCAATGATACCACTGAATCCGCTAAATGGTCCAAAAGTAACCTTCACAGTTTCACCTACAATATAAGGAATGTTTAAATCTTCCCCTGTTTCTTGTAGCTCATCAACTGTTCCAAGTATTCGATTCACTTCTGATTGCCTTAAAGGAATAGGATTATCCGATCCTCCAAGAAAACCTATCACATTAGGCGTATTTCTCAAGCGATGAGCGACCTCACCAACAAGAGCAGCTTCAACCAAAACATAGCCTGGAAGATAACTTCTTTCTTTCACAATTTTTTTACCATTGCGAACTTGATACACCTTTTCAGTAGGAATCAACACCTGAGACACATATTCACCAAGGTCGCTGTTTTTCATATCAGCTTCAAGATACTCTTTAGCCTTAGCTTCTTTTCCGCTAATAGCACGCAAAACGTACCATTTCTTTTCAATCTCAGCCATTACAAATCCTAAAATTAATGTGGATAAACTTTTCCCATGAAAAACTGGAATCCAGAATCCATAGCAAATACTACTAGTGCAATAAGTAGGGAAGCATATAAAACAACTACTGCACTGTTAGCTAGTTCAGAATACGTAGGCCACGATACTTTATTAACAAGTTCGTCGTAAGATTCTTTGATATAATTTATAATCTTCTTCATCTCAACAATATTTGCACGGGAGGAGAGGCTCGAACTCCCGACACCCGGTTTTGGAGACCGGTGCTCTACCAACTGAGCTACTCCCGTATAAAGAACCAGTTCTCAACAAAAGCCGAGAACTGATTACTTATATTTATTAGTCTGTGATTTCTGTAATCTGACCAGCACCTACTGTACGTCCACCTTCACGGATTGCGAAACGAAGACCTGGGTTCAAAGCAACTGGGTAGATCAACTCTACATTGATAGTTACGTTATCACCTGGCATTACCATTTCTGTTCCTTCTGGAAGAGAGATCTCACCAGTACAGTCCATAGTACGTAAATAGAACTGAGGACGGTATTTGTTGTGGAATGGAGTGTGACGACCACCTTCTTCTTTCTTCAAGATATAAACCTCTGCTTTAAATCTAGAGTGAGGTTTAATCTGACCTGGTTTACAAAGAACCATACCACGTTTGATTTCGTTCTTGTCAACACCACGAAGCAACAATCCTACGTTGTCACCAGCTTCACCTTGATCCAAAAGTTTACGGAACATTTCAACACCTGTTACAACAGATTTCTTATCTTCACCTAAACCTAAGATTTCGATTTCGTCACCAACATGGATAATACCTGTTTCGATACGACCTGTAGCAACAGTACCACGACCTGTAATAGAGAACACGTCTTCAACTGGCATCAAGAATGGTTTATCAACATCACGTGGAGGAAGTGGAATCCAGGTATCAACAGCATCCATCAATTCCATAATTTTGTCTTCCCATTTTTCAACGCCGTTCAAACCACCAAGGGCAGATCCACGAATGAAAGGAGTGTTATCACCATCAAAATCATAGAAAGAAAGCAATTCTCTCATTTCCATTTCAACAAGCTCCAACATTTCCTCATCATCAACCATATCACATTTGTTCATGAATACAACCAAACGAGGAACGTTTACCTGACGAGCTAAAAGAATGTGCTCACGAGTTTGAGGCATAGGACCATCAGTTGCAGCAACAACGATGATAGCACCATCCATCTGAGCAGCACCAGTAACCATGTTTTTTACGTAGTCAGCGTGACCCGGACAGTCAACATGAGCATAGTGACGATTAGCTGTTTGATACTCTACGTGAGAAGTATTAATTGTAATACCTCTTTCTTTTTCTTCAGGAGCATTATCGATAGAATCGAATGAACGCAATTCCGAAAGACCTCTCTTAGCCAACACTGTTGTGATAGCAGCAGTCAACGTAGTCTTACCGTGGTCTACGTGACCAATTGTACCAATGTTCACATGCGGTTTGGTACGTTCAAATTTCTCTTTAGCCATAGCTTTACTTGTTATTTATTTGATTAATAATCAGCATTTACATTCTTTTGAGCTGTTACCGGGACTTGAACCCGGGACCTCTTCCTTACCAAGGAAGTGCTCTACCGCTGAGCTATAACAGCAAGAAAAAAAAGAGCGGAAGACGGGACTCAAACCCGCGACCCTCAGCTTGGAAGGCTAATGCTCTATCAACTGAGCTACTTCCGCATTCTTACTAAAGCGCAAGATTTGTGGGCAAAGATGGATTCGAACCACCGAAGGCGTAAGCCAGCAGATTTACAGTCTGCCCCATTTGGCCACTCTGGTATTTGCCCATAATTTTCAACGCTAAACAGCTCTTTCAAAAAATAAATGCGAACGAACTGAGCCTCTTGTCGGATTCGAACCAACGACCCCGAGATTACAAATCACGTGCTCTGGCCAACTGAGCTAAAGAGGCTTTTTTGTCAAAATGCAACCGCTACGTTCTAACGCGAGCGAAACGGCTGCAAATTTAGTCATTTATTTCTTTTCCGCAAAAAAAATGCGTTTTTTTTATTTATTACGTTGTTTTTCCTTGTATTTAGCCAACTGTTTCTCGAGCGCTTCGACATTCAAATCAATAGCTTCTTCGAATGTATCACACACTTTACTTGCAAAAAGCTCACCATTAGGCACCAAGACCTTTATAGAAGCTTCTTTATTTTCAGCAGTTTCTGGCTTAATAACTTTAAACGACACCTCTACTTTCTGTATTTCCTCGTAATATTTTTCCAATTTTGAAACCTTTCTCTGAGTAAATGCCTGCAATTGCTCAGAAGCGTCAAAATGAATCGATTGAATTCTAACATCCATAATTACCTCCTTTGTTAAATTAAGCTCTTGGATGAGCTCGTTTATATTCCTTTTTAAGCTCCTCAAAAGTCGTATGCGTATAGATTTGAGTCGTTGCGAGACTTTCATGCCCCAGCAAATCCTTAACAGCTTCCAATTCCGCTTGATGATTAAGCATCACTGTCGCAAAAGTATGCCTCAAAACATGAGGACTTTTCTTTTTTAACGTCGACACTTTTGAAAGATTGCGTTTAACTAAACCATATACAAGATTCGCATAAAGCCTCTCGCCATTTCTTTCAATTACAAAAAAAGCACCCGAACATCTCGACACCATAGAGTCTCTAAGTTCAACATACTTCAACATCTCATCGCGTAATCTTTCACCAAAGGGAATTAGCCGTTCTTTATCGCGCTTGCCAGTTACTTTTATCAAATTCAAGCAAAAGTCAACATCACAATCATCAAGACCTATCAATTCAGAAAGCCTCATACCCGTAGCATAAAACATTTCTATAATTAAATGGTCACGGCATCCTCCAAAATCGGACCCAAACTCCACTTCATTAAGCAAATTATTCATCTCCTTCTCCTTCAGAAAAGCAGGAAGCGGTCTTTTCATTTTCGGACCAACAATTCGACGAAGAGGATCAACCTCCACACGACCTTGTTTAATCAGATACTTATAAAAAGAACGCAATGCGCTCAATTTGCGATTAACAGAAGTAGCAGTATACCCTTTATCCATCAGCTCAACCATCCACATCCTAACAACATCGGAAGAAAGCTCAAAAAAATCAGCCTCAAACCCCAAGTCATCAAGAAACTCACGAAACTGAGTCAAGTCTACCTCATAAGCAGAAACTGTCTTATCAGAAGAGTTCCGTTCGTATCGTAGATAATCAAGAAAAGAAAGTATCAGCATATACGTTGCACACTAAAATCATGCAACGAATATAAAAAAAGAATTCTAGAATTCAAAAAAATTACGAATTATTATTCTTCTATTTGCTGAAGTTTTTGAACGTAAACTGCACGTTCTTTCTTAAGTCTCTTAGTTACAGATGGCTTATCAAATTGCTGTCTGCCTCTTAGTTCCTTAACGATGCCAGTTTTTTCAAATTTTCTTTTAAATTTTTTCAGCGCTTTTTCAATGTTTTCGCCTTCTTTTACAGGTACTACAATCATTTTATTACTATTATATGTTATAATTAAAAAATATTCGCCTAAAATTGCGCCGCAAAATTACACATACTTTCTATATTCACAAAACTTTCAGCAACTATTTATAAAAAAACCACTTAGAATGATTTTGCAACTCCGAAAAACAACAAAGAAATAAGCAATTCTTTCAGTCGCCCTATAATAAAAGAGCAAATACTCTAGATACTACAGCCATTTATAAAAATGCCAATTTATATCGAAAGAGAGCATCTCTGAACAAAAAAAACACACGATTCAGCAGTTGGAATTCAGTCAAAAACACTATCTTTGGTATTTGGAGTAAAAACAACTAAAACCATGGAAAAGATCATCAAAGAAAGAATAAACAGTCTAAGACTTACATTAAAAGCAGCAGATCTCAATGCTCTAATAATACCGAGCACCGACCCGCATTTAAGTGAATATATTGCCCCGCATTGGAAAGCACGAGAATTTATATCAGGATTTAATGGATCAGCAGGAACTGTGGTTATCACACTAGAAGAAGCTGGACTATGGACTGACTCTAGATATTTCCTTCAGGCAGCAGAACAATTGAAGAACACGGGGATTAAACTCTTCAAGGAAGCGCTCCCGGAAACGCCAAGCATTTCGGATTATTTAGGACAACAACTTCCAATAGGTGGAAAGGTGGGAATAGATGGAGCTTTATTCTCCATAAACCAAGTCAATCAATTAAAAGAGAGTCTTGCCGATTTTTCATTAGAAACTATCGTTATAAACGACCCAATATCAAGCATCTGGGAAAACCGTCCCCCAAAACCCCAAAGCAAGGCCTATAGTTATGACGACGTTTATGCCGGAGAGAGATGCCAAGACAAAATAGAGTCAATGAAATCGACTCTAGAAGGGAAAAAGGCAGAAGCCATTTTAATATCAGCTCTAGACGAAATAGCATGGACTCTAAATATAAGAGGGAACGATATTCATTGCAGCCCAGTCATAGTAAGCTACTTACTCATCACAACATCGCACACCATTTGGTTCGTTTCCCCTGATAAAATCACAAATGAACTAAAAGGATATCTTAAACGAGAAAATATTGAGGTCATTGATTACGAGAAAACGCTGACGTATCTAAAATCATTGTCGTTCAGCCGCATCATCCTAGATCCTCAAAAAACAAATTATGCGATTTATTCGGCTATTGGAATTGATAAAAATATATTATTTGAATCCTCTCCTATTGCTTTATTAAAAGCCCAAAGAAACGATACAGAAATACAAAACTTACACATTGCCATGCAAAAAGATGGCATTGCACTCACAAGATTTCTAATCTGGCTTGAGAAAGCAATCCACAATGGATCTGAGTCTGAGTTAAGCATTAGTGATCAACTACAGAAATTCCGTTCAGAACAAGAATTATACAAGGGGGACAGCTTTGACACCATTGCAGGGTATGGTGAACATGCTGCAATTGTTCACTACTCAGCAACCCAAACAACGAATTCGACATTAATGCCAAAAGGATTTCTTCTTCTAGACTCTGGAGGACAATACCTAAATGGTACAACAGACATAACGCGTACCATAGCCTTAGGTCCGCTGACTCAGGAAGAAAAAGAAGATTATACTTCAGTTCTAAAAGGACACATCGCACTTGCTTCCGCTAAATTTCCATACGGAACTAGAGGCACCCAACTCGACATCTTAGCTCACTTACCCCTCTGGAAAAAAGGATTAAACTATCTTCATGGTACAGGGCATGGCGTTGGCCATTTCTTAAATGTGCATGAAGGACCACAAAGTATAAGAATGAATGAAAATCCTGTCATTTTAAAACCTGGAATGGTGATCTCAAATGAGCCTGGAGTTTATAAAGCAGGTAGCCATGGTATACGTATTGAAAACCTAGTATTAGTAACCAAGGACGAAACAACCCCATTTGGTGACTTCTTAAGATTTGAGACACTAACCCTATGTCCTATTTGCAAAAAAGGCATTGTAAAAGCAATGCTCTCTAGCGAAGAAATAGAATGGATAAATAATTACCATCAAAAAGTTTACTCGTCTCTATCTCCATCATTAAATGATAATGAGAGAGAATGGTTAAAAGAGGCTACTTCAACACTTTAAAGAAAAGAAAAAATGGCATTAATAAAATCAGTCAGAGGATTTACACCTCAAATTGGCAAGAATTGTTTTTTAGCAGATAATGCAACAGTCATTGGCGATACTGTTATTGGAGACAATTGCAGCATATGGTTTAATACCGTATTACGCGGAGATGTCAACTCGATTTACATTGGCAACAATGTTAACATACAAGATGGAAGCGTATTACACACACTTTATCAAAAATCGACGATTAAAATTGGAAATTACGTCTCTGTTGGGCATAATGTTACGATCCATGGAGCAGAGGTCAAGGATTATGCACTTATCGGCATGGGATCGACTATCCTAGACCATGCCGTTATCGGTGAAGGTTCGATTATTGCTGCCGGATCTTTAGTCTTAAGCAATACCGTTATTGAAGCAGGCACCATATGGGGAGGAGTTCCTGCAAAATTTATAAAAAAGGTAGACCCTGATCAAGCAAAAGAATTAAACCAAAAAATTGCGCACAACTATTCAATGTATGCACAATGGTATCAAGAGTAAAAGCATCAGAATCATAAAAAAAAGGATCAAGAGCTTGGCTCGATGAATTCTTGATTAAAAGCGTGACGACCTTTACCCGCAATAAAAAAAGCCATATCATTCCTCAAAACAGAGTCTGATATGGCTTTTACAATTTTATTTAGAACTTACATTCTTTAGAATGGTCATCTTTACTTTAGCCCACCCTCTAGAAATTGATCATATTCATTATTCGATCGGTAGCACCTGAATTTCCCAGGACATAATTTCCGGCATTTGTTCCAATCTCATGCAAGAAGTCCTTCTCATGATAAAAACGATCCAACAATAGTTGAAGATCCTCAAAGTCCTTTACCGAAAAAGCACCCTGAGATTCCAACAATTGAATCGCCTCCAAAAACTTCTGATATTTAGGGCCAAACAACACAGGGATTCCATAAACAGCAGCTTCCAATGTATTATGTATACCTACACCAAAGCCGCCACCGATGTAAGCGACATCGCCATATCTATAAATAGATGAGAGCAAACCAAAGCAGTCAATGATTAAGCAATCAGCCTTACAGACATTCTGATCATCTGCTTTCGTATAACGCACATAAGGGCGACGAAGCTTAGCTATGATTTCAACCAAGTGATTCTCATCAATCACGTGAGGAGCAATGATGAGTTTCATCTCGGGATGATTGTTAAAATATTCTAAGAACAGATCCTCATCGGGTCCCCAAGAGCTACCTGCCACTAAAGTAAAAGTCCCATTTTTGAACTTTTCAACCAGAGGTAACTCTTTCGCATCTTCACGAATTTGCAAGACTCTGTCAAAACGAGTATCACCAACCATTGTAGCACGAGAAATACCTATTTTAGAAAGATAACGCTTAGAGGCCTCATTTTGAACAAATAAATGATCAAAATTCTTAAGCACATTCCGATAAGTCCCACCGTACCATTTAAAAAATATCTGATCGCGTCGAAAAATTGAAGAGACACTATAAACCGGTATACGACGTTTATGAAGCTCATCTAAATAATTCTTCCAGAACTCATATTTAATAAAGAAGGCCATGCGAGGATTCACGATATTCAGAAACTTCTTCACATTCCGTATCTTGTCAAAAGGCAAATAACATACGATATCAGCCCCACGATAATGTTTACGCACTTCGTAACCCGACGGAGAGAAGAATGTCAACAAGATCTTATATTGTGGATACTTAGCTCGAATTTTCTCTATTAATGGACGCCCTTGTTCAAATTCTCCTAATGAAGCCGCATGAAACCAGATGTATTCAGAACCGGGCTCTACCTGTTGGCGAAGCAGTTCATAAACCACCCAATGCCCTTTCATCATCTTACGCGGCTTCCGGCTAAATGGCGCAACAAGATGCACCAATAGATCATAAAGTCCTATTGCTATATTATAAAGCATACACACGATTACTTCAAAACTTCTATTGCACGTTTCATGCGAGATAATGTTTCTTCCTTACCTAGCACCCAACTAATATCAAACATATGAGGCCCCTTTCCTTCACCAACCAACGTTAGTCGGAAAGCATTCATGATATTTCCAGTATGATATTCCTTTGCAGCGATCCAGTCCATTACAACTTTTTCCTGATTCTCAATGCTAAAATCGTCAATAGCTTCAATCACTTCCGACAATTCAGTCATGCATCGCGCAGAGTCCTCTTTCCAACGTTTCTTCGTTGTTTTTTCGTCATAAGAAGTCGGTGCGACAAAGAAGAAGCCGGCAGCATCCCACAATTCAGAAACAAAACTAACACGATCTTTCATCATGCCTACAACAGTCACGACTTTATCAAAATCAGCCTCAACCCCGTGTTCGGTCAAAACAGGCAAAAACAGTGTTGCTATTTCTTCGTTTGATTTTTTCTGAATGTATTGATGATTAAACCACATTCCTTTCTTATAATCAAACTTAGCTCCCGATTTACTGCAACGTTGCAAGTCGAAGAGTTGAATCATCTCTTCCATCGACATGATTTCTTGATCATTTCCAGGGTTCCATCCCAATAAAGCCAAGAAATTAATGACAGCCTCAGGCAAATAGCCCGATTCACGGTAACCGGAAGAGACTTCATTCGTTTTGGGATCATGCCATTCTAAAGGAAAAACAGGAAAACCAAGACGGTCACCATCACGTTTACTCAACTTTCCATTACCTTCCGGTTTCAACAACAAAGGTAAATGAGCAAACTTAGGCATCGTCTCTTCCCATCCAAACGCACGATATAATAAGACATGTAATGGCGCCGACGGCAACCACTCTTCACCACGAATGACATGAGATATTTCCATTAAATGGTCATCCACAATGTTGGCTAAATGATAAGTCGGCAATTCATCAGCCGATTTGTAAAGAACTTTATCATCTAAGATGGAAGAATTTATTTTGACCTCGCCACGAATAATATCTTCGACGCAAATATCTTCATTCGGTTCTATTTTAAAACGAACCACATATTGTTTACCTTCCGCAATCCAAGCTTCAACTTCACCTTTCGACAAGGTTAAAGAATTACTCATAAAGCCACGAGTGGACGCATCATATTGGAAATTAGAGATTTCTTCACGCTTAGCATTTAACTCCTCAGGAGTATCAAAAGCAATATAAGCCTTATCGTTTTCCAACAATTGTTGAACATATTTCTTATAAATATCACGCCGTTCCGATTGACGGTATGGTCCAAAATCACCACCGAAACTAACTCCTTCATCGAAATGAATGCCTAGCCATTTAAAAGATTCTAAAATATAGTCTTCGGCTCCTTCCACAAAGCGATTAGAATCCGTATCTTCAATACGAAATATTAACTCTCCGTTATGCTGACGTGCAAACAAATAATTATATAAAGCAGTGCGTACACCACCAATATGTAATGCTCCTGTTGGACTTGGAGCAAAACGTACTCTTACTTTTCTTTCTGCCATAATTGCTTTTACTATAGGTAAATCGCAGCAAAATTAAGCCTTTTTTTTCACACTATTGTTTTTTTTTGTACTTTTCGAAAAAAAATCAAAGTTAATGAAACTTTCTAAAAACAAAAGAGGGATTATATCCAATGAAGCGTTATACAGAATCCTCTTATTCGTCATAACAGTTACTGCAATTGTCTATTTTCTACCACGTGAAGGAAAGTTCAACTATCAGTTTGCGATCAACAAGCCTTGGAAATATGGGCAGCTAATGGCAACCTTCGACTTCCCTATATATAAAGAAGACCATGTCATCAAAAAAGAACGCGATAGTCTAATCGCGAGTTTCCAGCCTTATTTTGAGATTGATACCTCAATGACAAAACAGATGCTAGCCGCATTCAAGAAGGATTATCAGTTAAAGAAGATACATTTCCCATCCGAACATTACTATCGCTACATTGAAGATAATCTAAAACGGATCTATAACGCAGGAATTATATCCTCCGAGAGCAGGAATGAGATTGGCGATAGTACATTATCAGTCATGATTGTCAATGAGAAACTGGCAAACAGCAAACCGATTAAAGACATATTCACCACTAAACAAGCGTACGAAGCCCTACTGTATTCAGATACCACACATTTTAATCTCAACATCATAAAACAAAGTTCGCTACACAACTACATTACGGCCAATCTTAAATATGATCGTCCTCGAACAGAAACAGCCAAAGAGGAATTATTAAAGACATACTCATGGGCAACGGGAATGATCATTAGCGGACAGAAGATTATTGACCGAGGAGACATTATAGATAAAGAGACTTATAACATCCTGGAATCTTTACGCAAAGAATCGATAAAACGGAGTGAATCCTCTATACAAAAGCGTTTAATATTGGGAGGACAAACTCTTTTCGTGGGGATACTTGTCTTGGGATTTATGTTATACCTAGACTTGTTTAGGAAAGACTACTATTCGCATAAAGGAAGTGTCTCACTCCTATTCACCTTGATCATCTTCTACTCCATCGTCACAGCGTTAATGATCACACATAACTTTTTCAGCATATATATTATTCCTTATGCTATGCTACCGGTTATTGTCAGAATATTCTTTGATTCCAGAACGGCTTTTATCACCCATGTGTTAACAATATTGCTTTGCTCTATCGTCTTACGTTATCCTTATGAGTTCATTCTGGTACAACTCACAGCCGGACTAGCCTCAATATTTAGTTTACGAGAGCTCTCGCAACGTTCACAACTTTTCAGAACAGCCCTATTGGTTATCATCACTTATGCCATCGTTTATTTTGCCTTTGAGCTGATTACAGAAAACGATTTCTCAAAGATAAATGGCAGAATGTACACCTATTTTGTTATCAATGGAATCTTGTTACTGTTTACTTATCCTCTGCTCTTTTTACTAGAGAAAACATTTGGATTTACATCGAATGTAACTCTTGTTGAGCTCTCAAACATCAACAATAACCTGCTCAGGAGATTATCAGAAACAGCTCCCGGAACCTTCCAACACTCCATGCAAGTGGCTAACCTGGCCGCAGAAGCAGCCATCAGAGTTAAAGCCAAAAGTCAGCTGGTCCGCACAGGAGCTTTATACCATGATATCGGAAAAATGGAGAATCCGGCTTTCTTCACTGAAAACCAATTAGGGACTCTAAACCCTCATAAACGACTCAGCTACGAACAGAGTGCAGAAGTCGTTATTAATCATGTCATTGACGGCCT
This sequence comes from Bacteroides sp. QWL-09, assembly GCF_058683585.1. Lineage (NCBI taxonomy): Bacteria > Pseudomonadati > Bacteroidota > Bacteroidia > Bacteroidales > Bacteroidaceae > Bacteroides > Bacteroides sp. QWL-09. Next base: position 2,408,658 of record NZ_CM178748.1, read on the forward strand.
AAAATTGGCTGAAAAGCACAATCTCCCACAAGCTGTCAAAGATTTCATCGTCACCCATCATGGTAAAGGAACAACTAAATACTTCTATATCTCTTGGAAGAACGAGCACCCCAATGAAGAACCTAAAGAAGAGCTGTTCCACTATCCCGGTCCCAATCCATTTTCAAAAGAAACAGCCATCTTAATGATGGCTGATGCTGTTGAAGCGTCGTCACGTAGCCTTCCTGAATATACAGAAGAAAGCATCGGCTCGCTAGTAGAACGGATTGTTGATTCTCAAGTTGCCGAAGGGTATTTCAAGAACTGCCCCATCACCTTTAAAGACATTGAGACGATAAAATCCGTCTTTAAAGAAAAGCTAAAAACGACCTATCACACCAGGATTAGTTATCCTGAGTTAAAGAAAGGATAAGTCCTTCACAAGCGTCCTCAAGAATATCAAGTACATACTCGAAGCCTTCCGATCCTCCATAATAAGGATCGGGCACATGATCGGCGACCATTCTTTGACAGAAATCGGTCATTCTCACGATTTTACTCCACTCTTCTGTTGACGGAGATTTCTCTTTAAGATCGTCTATGTTACGATCATCCATACCTATGATATAATCGAATTCATAGAAATCATCCACAGTCACCGGACGTGATCGATGAGTCAGCAAATAACCACGTCTAGCCGCATGCGCTCTCATACGCGAATCAGGCAACTCACCTTGATGATAAGACAAGATTCCGGCAGAATCAATCACAAAAAGGTCCTTCAAGCCTTTCTCCTCCAACAAATGAAGCATCACTCCCTCTGCCGAAGGACTACGGCAAATATTTCCCAAACAAACAAATAAGATCTTCTTCACGGTCCTAAAATTGATTTAATTTTTTCAAGGCCTCATCGATTGTCTTTGAAGGCGCTTTAATGTCATAATCGAACAAGTCAAATGGTGAAAGCAATCGCTCTAGGCGCTTCTGCCGAGAGGCATCTCCCTTCTTCTCAAACTCCTTTCTTAAAAGACTGATCTTCTCATGAGCCTGAATTCCCTCCAATAATTTCTCAAAGCGAATAGAGGTACGAGCACCCGGGTATACCAAATAAGTATCACCACCAGCCCAAGCGCTAAAACGAGAGTCGAGCAACGGTTCAAGAGGCCAACTATTATAAGCCCAACGCAAATAACCATCTAATTCTTTCTTCGCACAATAGTAGCCAATCCACGCTGCTTCAGCAGGATCAGAGAAAGTAAAGGTGTTGGGGAAAGACTCCGTACAACACGTATAAAAGGTGGTCGGTTTTCCTTCTTCTAACCTACGCTGACGGACATCCAATGGAAAATCCTGACCAATAGTAATACAATAATCATAAATCTCTTTTTCTATTTCTTGATGATAGTTACCGGCTAAAGATATCTTAAATTCCGGATCAGCTTTACGAATAACCGCCAGAGTTTTCTGCATCACGTCCATCGGCCGTTCGTCCATCGCAATTGTGCATCGATCAAACCATCCCTTCTCCTTCAAATGAGCAGCAAACGATTTCAACATTGGTATCCAAAGCTCTTCATAAGATTTTTCTCCGGGAGCAGCCTTAATCACTTGCATCTGATCTGAGGCTTGATCATAATATCTGAACGATAATTTCCATGGAACCATAGAATAACAATTGATCTGCCGGTCGATCCCCTGTTCCATCATAAACTCCACCCAACGATCAAAAATGGTATAATCAAACGCCCAAGTCCCATCCGCTCTCTTCATCCAAGTCACCATCGTTTCATAATAGTCCTCCGTTTGAGCATTCCAAGGCTTATGCATAATACTCGCTGTGATCACTTTCTGTCCCGCTTCCGCAAGCATCTTCATCAAAGGACGCATCGCTTCAAAATGCGCATCGCTCCACAAAGGCACCTGATGATAACGAGCAACGGCAAAAGGATTCTGCCATAAGTCCAAGTGAAAAGCCCAATCCTTAGGTTGTGGTAATACTCTAGGAAGCACCTTTATCTTCAAATCAAGACTACGAACCACACGATGCCCCTCTTTGATAATCACTTTCCCTTTGTACAAACCAGCAAGAGTCTCCATCGGTATCCGGCATTTCACCCAAATAGGCCGCGTAGAATAAGGCTCTAGAGCCATGCTTTTTAAAGAGAAATCAATTGGATCAGCAACTAAAAGAGAATCAAATTTTGAGTGATCCGGTCGATAGCCGCACCCACCTTTACCACCTTTATTTAATTCGTCGGTCATGACATACCGTACAAAACCAATCTCAAACGCTTCTGCAGGAATCACCTCCCCTTTAGCGTTAGAAAAAGTCGTTAACTCAGCCGTCAAGGCCTCAATGCCCTCTCGCGTCCAGACCACAGCTTGCGCATTTAAGCACTCGCCACGCCATCCGGTGATGGTCGTAACCTCTTGTTTACTTTTCAACGGAAGTGCATGTTTCGCATAACGTCTGTTTGTAGTCCCCCAAGAAACATTGATCTTTCCCGTCGTCGCCCAATCTGTCTTATTAGGAGAAGCATGGTCAGGTAACTCTTGATAATCTGATAGAGGGAATTTCACTTGATGGGTCGGTGTACCACATTGCGTGATCCCTTGTTGTGTTTGTGCTTGTGTGAAAAAAACATTAATCACAATCAATAAGCCTGTGAAAAGAAGTCGTGACATCATTGCATTAAAAAATTAAAGTTTATAAAATTAAACCGGATCTACATCATAATAGATCATCAATCCCTTAGCTCGTTCGTTTGTGTTCATTTCCGCCTGAACGCCTATCAGCAAATCTCTGACGTGACCAATAGCCGCCTGGCACTCTACCTTGATAATCATCTTTTTAATAAAAAGCGATTGGATGCGAGCAACCGGAGGTTTGTCCGGACCAAGCACCCGATTTCCAAAAACAGCGCGCAGCTTTCCGCCCATCACATTCGCCATTTCATCTAACGTTCGCTCATCTTTATGTTTCAGATAAACATAAATGAGGCGATAAAAAGGAGGATAATGAAACATCTGACGTTCAGAGAGCTGACAGCCCACCATCCCTTCAAAGTTGTTCGTCATCACTTGCTGAATAATCGGATGATCGATACTTTTGGTTTGCAGAATAACCTTTCCCCGATTATGTTTGCGCCCGGCACGTCCGGCCACCTGAGCCATCAACTGAAAGGCTCGTTCATAAGCTCTAAAATCGGGATAATTCAGCATCGTATCAGCATTCAAAATACCCACCAGACTGACATGTTCAAAGTCCAATCCTTTCGACACCATTTGTGTCCCAATAAGAATATCCGTCTTTTGCTGTTCAAAATCGGCTATAATCTTCTCATAAGAGGTACGCGTCCGTGTGGTATCTAAATCCATACGTGCCACATGAACCTCCGGAAATAACGTTTTAATATCATCCTCTATCTTTTCGGTACCAAATCCCCGATACAATAGTTCCGTTCCTTCACAAGCCGGGCACTTCTTAGGTAGTTGATACGTATAGCCACAATAATGGCAAGTCAGCTGATTCAACCCCTTATGATAAGTTAGGCTAACATCACAATTTTGACATTTAGGCACCCATCCACACGTATGGCATTCCATCATTGGAGCAAACCCTCGTCGATTCTGGAACAAAATAACCTGTTCCTTCTTCTCCAACGCCCGCTTTATCGACTCGATCAACATCGGAGAGAACTGCCCCACCATACGCTTCTTACGATAAAGTTCCTTAATATCGACAGGAATAATCTCGGGCAACATGATATCCTTATATCGTTCTTTAAGTCCCACGAGCCCATATTTCCCTTGAACGGCATTCTGCCAAGTCTCAATAGACGGAGTTGCGGTTCCAAGCAATGTTTTAGCTCCAGACATTGCCCCCAAAACAATAGCCGCATTTCGGGCATGATAACGTGGGGCCGGATCTTGCTGCTTATAAGTCGCTTCATGTTCTTCATCCACAATGATCAAGCCCAACCGTTTAAAAGGAAGAAAAACAGATGAGCGTACTCCTAATATAATATCATAATCACCGTCTTGTAATTGCTTTTTCCAGATCTCCACCCGTTCTGCATCAGCAAATTTAGAATGATAAATGCCCAATCGGTCGCCAAAGACCCGACGCAAACGTTCTGTGATCTGTGTGGTTAAAGCAATCTCAGGCAGCAAATAAAGCACTTGCTTTCCTTTTTGAATGGCTTCATGAATCAGATGAATATACACCTCGGTCTTACCACTAGAGGTCACTCCATGCAACAGGCAGACACTTTTATCTAAAAAACAAGCTTGAATCTCTTCGAACGCTTTTTCTTGAGCAGGATTAAGGGAGTTAAGGTGAGCAATCTCACCGATCTCATGACTTAATCGGCTTTTCTCATGCGTATAAACTTCTACTATATTTTTGCTGATCAGCTCATTGAGAACCGAAGAAGAAACAGAAGCTTTAGTCAGAAGTTCTTGTTTTGAGACTTCCCGACGTTCTCCCCCCAATATCCCGGTCAGCTCGACGAGCCTCATCAAAAGTTCTAATTGTTTTTTCGCGCGAGATAAGCGATCGAACACTAAATTCAAATGTCGCTCCTCGGCAGAGCCGGCCAGTCGAACAAAGTATTCAACCTTAGGCTTGTATGTTCGCCGAAGTTCTTCTTTAATAAAAATTGCTTCTTTTTCCAAGAGCGACTTAATCACATGCAAAGCAGATTTCAGTCCCACCTCTTTCTCGAGTTTGGTGACCGACAGTTCTTTCACCCTTGAAAGAACATCCAGTATTTTCTGTTCATTAACAGGAAGCACACCATCAGCCACAAAATCCGGATTACCTTCCACGATCGTCTCACTCTCAAGTTTCAACCCGGAAGGCAAAGCTGCTTTATAAACATCTCCCAAAGGACATAAATAGTAAGAAGAAATCCAATTCCAAAACTGAAGTTGTTGATCCAATAAGATTGGGGTTTGATCTAACACGCTAACAATGGACTTCAACGCGTATCCTACAGGGGCAGAATGATGTACACGAAGCACAATTCCCGTATAGAATTTCTTAGAGCCGAAAGGGACAACAACCCGGCATCCCACCTCAACCTTCTCTAATTCTAGAGGAAGACTGTAAGTGAAACATTGAGATAACGGCAACGGCAATACGACATCAACATATTTATTCATACCGAGACAAAGATACAAAAAACATTCTGACTCAAAGTACTACCTAGAATGCAAATCTTCATCACAACTTTCACCTTTCATTTTTCACATCCGATTAAACACAGAAGTACCATCGCTCATCTCTTCCGATCTGTTGCACATCGCTTCGGATGCCCCTATTCACCACCCCAAAGAGTAGAGCGAAGTCCTAGTTTATTAAACCTATCGTATGCCATGATATAACCATAGTCTGAAATATTCCCTCTCTTAGAGTTATTTTTTGAGTTTTATCTGCCATCTGTCACAAAAAGGCAACTAAGCTACTGATTGACAGATCAGAAAAGGGGTGGCAGATCGGTGTGACAGATGGGTGGCAGATCAATGATCTACCACCTCGTGGAGGTGCATTTTCCTGTCGTTTCAGTTTCCTCCTTTGATAATCGAGTTTCCTCCCTTCGAAATTTATTTTCAAAGGAGGAAACTTTTGTTCCGTTAGGACAAAAATGAGATTATCAACGTATGAAACTCAGAAGGCGACGTAAGCTACGATTTACAGGCACACTTTGCTAGAATTTTAATCACGGTGAATTTGCGCTTAAAAGACCGGGAGACGGAAAAAAGAATCTCCCACCCCTCATTAAAAAGCCAATGAATAGGGCCTTTCTAATGAGATGTGGGAGATGTGAAATAAACAATCGTTGTTTACTCTTATAGAATCACATTAAAACATATAAGCAACAAGCACTTGCCAAGTCTTTGTCTTATACGACTCCTCAGCATTATTGAGCGTAAATTTGGCTGTATCGGTTAAAGGCATATTCCAATTGACACCCACCTGTAGATGTTTCACAAGTTTCACTCCCGCTCCAAGATTCAAACCAACCTGAGCTTTCTTCCGATCGAAAGAGTCCCAAGTGATCGATTCATCTTTCTTAAAATCAAAATAGAAGTCAGGACCTGCAGAGAGATAAATGCCAAGCATGCTTCCCAATCCGATATTATACTTTAAATTAATTGGAATATCAATACCGTTCTGCTTTATCGTTTGGTCATTCAACTTCACTCCACGTTGAGAAAACAAGACAGCTCCATCAACACCCAAACCCACAACGGGAATAGTGACTTCTGCCATTGGGCCAATAAAGAATCCGGTGAAGTTATCTTTCTTAAAAGCATCCGTAGAAAGACTTGCTTTCGACAAATTCAAGCCACCTTTAACTCCAAAACGGATTTGGGCTTGGGAAGGCATAGTCATACCAATGCATACAACTATGAATAGAAAACTAATAATTTTTTTCATAAGGTCAAATATTAAATTTGCGACAAATATAACACTCTAAAAACGTAAAAAAAGTACAGACTGTTCAAAAAAACATTAAATAAGAGACAAAAAGGCACATCGGCTTTACCATAAAACAAAAGTGTCTAAGCTTATCGAAAGCTTAGACACTTTTGCTTTATTCAATCAATTTTGCCGATCAATACTCATCTTCATTAAAAAAGAAGTCTTCTTTACTCGGATAATCCGGCCAAATATCTTCTATACTCTCATAGATTTCACCTTCATCTTCCATCTCTTGGAGGTTTTCTATGACTTCAAGAGGTGCACCCGATCTCATGGCATAATCAATAAGTTCATCCTTGGTAGCCGGCCAGGGAGCATCTTCTAGCTTTGATGCTAATTCCAAAGTCCAATACATAAGCTTCAGTATTTAAAAGTGTTGATATTTAATACTTAATCTCTAATTTTCGGCAAAAGTATAATATTTTATCTCACTTACAAGTTTTATCCCAAAATATTTCAGTCTTTTGTTCAAGAAAGTTTAGTTCTCGCGATAAAACGAACAAATAATCAGAAATTCGGTTGACATAAGCCAACAATTCTAGGGATATGGTATATTTCTCAGATAAAACCAAGATTCGGCGTTCTGCACGTCTACAAACCGTTCGACAAACATGACAGACAGCAGCCGAGTGGCAGCCTCCCGGAATAATGAAAGCAGCCAACGGCGGTAGTTGTGCATCCAAACGGTCGATCTCTTTTTCCACCTCCTCGACGTGTTCCGGTGTAATGATACTTGCTTCCTTCAACGTCGTATTCTCTTGATCAGTAGCCAAATAAGACCCTACAGCAAACAACTTATGCTGAATACGGAGAACAAACGTCCGATCGGCTCCATCGGGAAGTAATGAGATTAAAACGCCCAAATTAGAGTTAAGTTCGTCAATCGTTCCATAGGCTTCAAGTCGTTCATGAGTTTTAGGAACCCGTGTCCCGCCGACTAAGCTAGTAGTACCCTTATCTCCTGTTTTTGTATAGACCAAGCTCTTTTTCATATCGCTATAGTTTTAAAATTAATCACTGAGAATATAAACGTCAGACCCCAATTAGAAGTTGACCACATAGTGTTGCTTTATTCTCTTTCTATTAAAGAAGAGTAGACCAACATCATAGAGGTCGAATGTGATTCCAACACGTTCGTCTTCTTTCATTCTATTCCAACACGCCCTTAAATCGGAAGAGTAATGAATGCCTCGCACCACAAATAAACTATCAGGATGCACACGTTCCGCACCTTCCTCAAACGTTCGTTCCACCTCTTCTGCATCAAGGTTGTTTATATAAAGGAAATCAATCAAGCTTTGTTCATCCAATTTGCAATCTTTTAAAGCCTCGCCGGAACAATAAGCCATTGATTTTATTGGTTCTTGAAGATACAGATCCGACAACGATGCCTCTCCAATCCGCAGCACGACATGGGGTTGTGCCCAATTCACCAATCGGAAGAGCAGTCGGTTCACCTTCCTCTCCCGCCATCCCAATCGAGATTTCAAGCCACTTTCTGCCGACAATTGTTGCAACTTATCATAAGCATAATAAGGCCGATGTTCATAAATCACATTGGTAATTAAGTTAAATGCAAATGGAGAGTGAACACCATATCCACATCGACGACGAAAACGGGTCATCCAAATAAAAGGACGCTTCAATAAAAGGGAACAACTTATCATCAACTCAAATTATTTAAGACTACAAATATACAGATTCTGAGGCCACAATTCTTTAGCACAAGACGAAAGTTAACAATAAAAAACGATTTCAGAAAAGATCAGTTCTAAAGTCCGGTTCCAAACCAGACACCAAGCAACGCTCAAACTAATCGTACCCCTGGGCTGTTGTATAACAGTAGTCCCCTTGACAGACATCAGTCCCGAATCTTAGAAAAGAAATCGGGCATCCTATACCTTTGCAAAAAAAAAACAGAATGATATGAAAATCAACCGTCTATTTTACGTCACTACGTTCGCATTGCTTTTCCTTTCAACTCAAAGCCATGCGCAAGATGAGGTCAAACCTCTCTCATTAGAACAAGCTATTGATTCGGCCATTCTTCATAATGAATCTTTAAAGCAAGCCAAGTTTACAGCTCTAGCAGCTAAAGCTCATAGTCGAGAAGCCAATGCGGTGTTCTTACCACAAGTCGAGTTATCGTATAACGCCTATTTTACGAATAATCCGCTGAATGCTTTTGGATTTAAGTTGCAAGAGCAGAGCGTTACCCCGGCCGATTTCGATCCTCAAAAGCTCAATCAACCGGGATTCAACAAAGATTTCTCAGCACAAATAGAGGTCGTTCAACCGATATTTAACCTAGATGCTATTTTTCAACGTAGCAGTGCACAACATTACGCAAAGATGCAAGAGTGGAGTCAGAAACGACGCGAAGAATATCTCCGCTTTCAGGTGAAAAAAGCCTACTTAGAAATCGGACTAGCCTACCGTACCGTTGACGTCATGGAAAAAGCCTTAACCACCGCCAATGCGTTTGTTGAACGCGCTGAATCCATGTTCAACCAAGGGTTAATTCAAAAGGCCGATTGGCTGGAAGCACAAGTTTACCAGAATCAGATCAGAACGGAACTTAAACATGCAACCAGTCAGGTGGCTAATAGTTCCGATCAACTGAGCTTTCTCATGGGAACGACGCCGGGAGTTGTCTACCGTGTCGACAACCTCATCCCGACCGAAGGAGTCATTCCCTCCTTGAACCTTTATACGCGCACCGATCTTTTAGCCTACAGATCGGGATTATCGGCAGCCACGAATAAGCTCAAAGCCGATAAGATGTCGCTCATTCCGCGCATCAACGCCTTTGGCAATTACCAGTTCAATGATTCGAAGCCTTTCCGATTTACCGCCGATAGTTACTTTGCCGGCATCCGCCTCTCTTGGCGCATCTTCTCAGGCACAAAGGACTGGCAGAAGATCAAAGCTTCTAAGTTTGAGCAACAACAGCTCATCAGCAAGATCAACGAAGTCCAGTCTGAAGCTGAAGTCGACTATCAAAAAACACTCAGACAATGGACCGATCTGAATTATGAACGTCAATTATCGGAGTCGATGGTACAGCAAGCCGAAGAAGCTTTAGTCATACAAAGCGACCGCTATCAACAAGGGCTGACCACTACCGCCGATTATCTGCGTATCCAAACTCAGCTATCGAAGGCTAGACTCAACAACGAAGTGGTCACCTTTAAAAAGAACCTGACCATCGCTTATCTTCAACTCATGACTTCAACCAACGAACAATAAAAGAACAACATATGAAAACAAGAATTGTAAACTTATCAGGATTGATCCTAACCATTGGACTGACTTTCTCAGCCTGCTCAAACTCGTCATCGGAAAAGTCGTCAACAGCGTCCGTTATCCAAGTAAAAACGATTCAGCCCACAGCAGAACAGACCCAAGCCGTCATCGGCAATGGACGTGTCCAATCGAAAGAGATCGCTCGACTCGGTACCCGGTCCATGGGAACCGTCACCTCGATTCGTGTGAAGAAAGGTGATCTTGTCGGTCAGGGACAATTGTTGCTGACGATCTCCGACGAGGAACTTCAAGCTAAAAAAGCACAGACAGAGGCTATGATTCGCGAAGCAGAAGCAGCCTTTAACGTGGCTCAAAAAGACGAAGAACGCTTTGCAGCCATGCTGGCCAAACAAACAGTTTCCACAAAAGAATATGAGAATGTTCACCTCAACTACCTTTCGATGAAATCGAAATTAGATGCAGCCAGACAAATGCGTAAAGAGGTCGTAGCTCACCAAGCCTACACTCGTATCACCGCTCCATTTAGTGGAATGGTCTCACAAATCAATATCGATTTAGGGGGACTAGCCAATCCGGGTATGCCACTTATCGTCGTAGAGAAGGGTAACGAATGGGTCGTTGAAAGTTCGGTAACCGAATCGGATATCAGCCGCATAGAAAAAGGGATGAAAGCGATAGTCAGCATCAAGTCGGCCAACCTTCGCTTTGAAGCTCCCATCACTGAAAAAAGTCTCTCATCAGTGGAGACCGGCGGACAATATCGGGTCAGCATCAGCGTACCAACCGAGATGCGCAAGAAGCTCTACTCAGGGATGTATGCCAATGTCATGATTCCTTTGGGATCGATGGTTCAAGAACGCCCAACGAGTAATTTAGTCATTCCAATCTCGACCTTAATAGAGAAAGACGGACTGACCGGGGTATTCGTGGTATCGCCCACACAAACAGCGACCCTTCGGTGGATTAGAGTGGGACAACGCATGAATGATCGAGTGGAAGTCACCTCCGGGCTACAGCCGACCGATCAAATTATCCTGCCTGAAAGCAAACGCTTAGAGAATGGACTTAAAGTAGAACTAAAGAATTAAAACAGATATGAAAGAAGGATTTGCAGGAAAGATAGCCAAGGGCTTTTTGCAAAGCAAATTATCACTGTTGCTGATGATTGCTTTCGTCTTACTCGGGTTATATAGTATCTATCTCATTCCAAGAGAAGAGGAGCCACAGATCAACCTACCGGTAGCCGACATCTTTATCGGTATGCCCGGAGCTACCCCTGAAGAAATGGAAACCAAGGTCGTTGCTCCGTTAGAGAAAACGCTCTCAAACATCAAAGGGGTAGAGCATATCATGTCGTCGTCTATGAGCGACCAAGCCATGCTCACGGTACAATTCTATGTCGGTGAAGATTACGAACGGTCACTCGTGCAGCTCTACACCGAATTGATGAAGAACATGGACAAGATGCCACAAGGCGCCACCATGCCCTTGATCAAAACACGTTCCATCAACGATGTACCGGTCTTAGCACTCACGCTTTGGAGCAAACAAACCGGCGACTACCTCTTACGTCAACAAGCCGAACTGATACGCAACGAGATCAAAAAGATCGGGCACGTCACCAATATCGATATCATCGGCGGACGTCCTCGTGAGATTCAAGTGGTGATAGACAAAGACAAACTCTCGGGTGTTCATCTTGATTTAGCCACTGTCAGTCAGTACATGCAAGCGGCTAACTTCCAAATGCAAGCCGGGAACCTCTACCAAGGTAATCAAACGTATGCCATTGCTTCGGGCAATTTCCTTCATACGCGTGAAGAGGTGGAGCAACTCATCGTCGGACAAAACCAAGGACACCCCGTTTACCTTTCATCGATTGCAACCATCACCGATGGTCCCACAGTCGAGCCAAAGACCTTTAGTTCGTTTGGCTATGGAGCTAGTGCGGACGAAGCTTTACGTACCCAGAGTCCTTCTGATTACCAAGCGGTAACCATTGCGATCTCCAAACAGGAAGGTACCGATGCCATGAAACTATCGGAAAAGATTCTCGCTAAAGTTGACCATCTGAAAACAGAATCTTTATCGCCCGATATAGAAATCACGGTGACTCGTAACTACGGAGCCTCAGCTTCCGAGAAAGTGTCCGAACTCTTGGTTCACCTCATGGGTGCCATTATTGCCGTGACCCTCTTTGTGATGTTAGCCATGGGCTGGCGCGGAGGACTGGTCGTTTTCCTATCCGTCCCCATCACCTTTGCACTGACCCTGTTTGCCTATTATTTCATGGACTATACGCTCAACCGAATCACCCTTTTTGCGTTAGTCTTTGTAACCGGTATTGTGGTCGACGACTCAATCATCATCGCCGAGAACATGCACCGACACTTCAAGATGAAGTACTTATCGTTCAGACAAGCGGCCTTGTATGCCATTAACGAAGTGGGTAACCCTACCATTTTGGCAACGCTGACGGTTATCGCTGCCGTGCTTCCGATGGCCTTTGTGTCCGGTTTGATGGGACCATACATGAGTCCGATGCCGATCGGTGCCTCTATTGCTATGACCTTCTCATTGATTGTGGCACTGACTCTGACCCCTTATCTCGGTTATATCTTCTTACGCCACAAGGACGATAAGAAGAAAGGTTCTGCTTCAGAGAGTGAAGAGTATGATCTCAGCAAGACTCGCCTTTACCGCTTCTATGCTTGGGCCATTACCCCAATGCTCGAATCGCGCCGTAAACGTTGGACGTTCATGTTAATCACCCTTGCTTTGCTATTGGGCTCCGTTTCGCTCTTTTACTTCAAAGTGGTACCGATGAAAATGCTACCATTCGACAATAAGAACGAGTTTCAGGTAGTGATTGATATGCCCGAAACAGCCACATTGGAACAAACAGCTGCAGTAACTAAAGAAATAGCCGCTTTTGTTGCCACACAACCCGAGGTCTTGAACTATCAAACTTATGTCGGCACCTCCGCACCGATTAGTTTTAACGGGCTGATGCGTCATTACGACCTAAGAAAAGGAGAAAATATGGCCGATATTCAAGTCAACCTAACCGACAAGAACGACCGCTCAATTCAAAGTCATGATATTGCCAAGCAGATGCGCGAACCGATTCAGAGCATCGCCAAACGTTGGGGAGCTAATGTGAAAGTGGTAGAGGTCCCTCCCGGCCCTCCGGTACTTTCAACCATCGTTGCCGAGATTTACGGTCCCGACTACAACGGACAAATTGATGTGGCCCGTCAGGTACAGCAACTTTTCAACTCCACTGCAGGTGTAGTCGATACGGATGTCTTAATAGAAGACGATCAAAAAGAGATCACCTTTGCCATCGATAAAGAAAAAGCGATGCAACGTGGCGTTCCTCCGGCTAAAGTCACCGAGAACTTACGCGCAGCCATTTCCGGAAAAGAGGTCGGCATGCTCCATCAGTCCAACAGTTTATCGCCTATTCCCATTCATCTCAAAGTCAGTGCGGAAGATAAATCGTCGATTGAATCGCTAAAGAGCCTACCGATAGTTAACAGTTATGGACAAACCGTTCTTCTTGGCGATATCGCTCAACCCGTTGAGCAAATTAAAGACAAGAGCATCTGGCGTAAAGATCAAAAGCGCGTCGTAATGGTAACCGCCGATCTAGCAGGAGCCCTCGAAAGTCCGGCTTATGCCATGCTCGACCTCAACAAACGCATGAAAGAGATTCAACTCCCTCAAGGGTATGACCTTTCGGTGCTGCACAACTCTGCCCCGGAAACAGAGGACAATTACACGATGAAATGGGATGGAGAATGGCAAATCACCTACGATGTCTTTCGTGATCTTGGTATTGCTTTTGCCATTGCCCTGCTCATGATCTACCTACTCATCGTTGGTTGGTTTCAAAACTTCATGGCTCCCGTCGTCATGCTCGTTGCCATCCCATTGTCACTGATCGGTATAGTGGTCGGCCACTGGATCATGGGAGCCTACTTCAGTGCCACTTCTATGATCGGGTTTATCGCTCTGGCAGGAGTTATGGTACGAAACTCTCTATTGCTCATCGACTTTGTCGACATTCGTTTAAAAGAAAATATTCCTTTGAAACAAGCCATCATAGAGGCTGGCGCAGTACGTACATTGCCGATTACCTTAACAGCGGGCACGGTGGTTCTTGGTGCGATAGTGATTTTGTTTGACCCTTTATTCCAAGGTTTAGCCATTTCACTCATGGGAGGTACACTCACCTCAACCATCCTCACCTTGATTGTAGTCCCCTTGCTCTATTTCAAAATGTTGAAGAATAAGAACAAATAATCTGATAACCATGAAATTATTAATCGTTTTAAGTATCAAAGAGTTACAACATAAAGTCGGCAAACTCTTACAACAAGCCGGCATTGGCATTTTCAGCGTCACCGATATCACAGGTTACAAGAAGCGTGATTCAATGCCCGGTTGGTTCGGTAGTGAAAATGGCAAGACGAACTCCATCCTGCTGTTCAGCTTTACGGATGAAGAGACGGCTCAAAAAGCACTCACCACCATTGAGCAATGTAACGAATGTAACCAATCTCGCTTTCCTGTCCGTGCTTTCGTGATTAATGTAGAGGACTTTGTTCAGATCAAAGACCATCTTCTTCCGCATTAATCACCCAATGCCCATCTATAAAATCAAGAAGGTCGACTGCCCTGGAGTAGCCGACCTTCTCATTTTATTCTGTTATCGGTTGGATCTCTCTGCATTTTTTATACTTTTGCACTGATATCACATAACGAACAGGCCGTTAAACCTTTTCAATTTGATCATGAGTACAGAAGAATTAATATCTAAGTTTCCCGTTATCCAATTGGGTGCATCTTGCTTTTCAAAATTATCGGAAGAGAAGCTCAATGAACTTCAGGAACACAAGCGACAGCTGACTTTCCAAAAAGGAGATATTATCAGTAAACAAGGCAGCTTTGCCCCGTCGGTAATGTTTGTGTTAGACGGCATCGTGAAAGAATATATTGAAGGTAACGCTTCGCGTAACACGAATCTGCGGCTGGTTGGCCAAGGTGAATTTATCGCTCTCTCCGGATTATTTAACAATAAAGTGAGCAACTACTCTGTAGTGGCCCTGACTGATGTGACGCTTTGCCTCTTTGAGCGCGACTACCTATTGAGTGTGATCCAAGAAAATCCGGAAATGAGTTTCCAATTGATTCACCGTTATAGTGAACTCGAAAATAGCTTCTTCGACTTGCTCCATAGTCATCTCTACAAACAGATGCATGGGAAAGTAGCTCGTGCCCTACTCTATCTTCACACTTTCAATACCGAGCACTTCAATGTTTTCGATTATATGTCGCGTAAAGATCTAGCAGAGTTTGCAGCCGTAAATACCGAAAATGCCATCCGCGTACTCAAGAATTTTGAGGCTGAAGGTTTAGTACGTATTCATGGTAAGGAGATCCATGTGCTCAACATTGAGGCCCTTGAACGAATTTATCAAAAAGGTTAAGAAGCTTGGCATACCATACGGCGCTATAACAAGCAGCACGGCCTTGTTAAACAACCATCTTATTTCCCGCAATCGACCTTATTGGGTCTCCTTCTGTCTAGGCGTCTATTCTTGCACGCTAAGCAAAAAAAATCACCTCTAGACTTATTTATTTTACAGATAAAAGATTAACTTAGCCTAAAATAAACTGATGAATAGCCCCAAGCTATCCTTAACCGAAGAGATCATCATCCTTATGCTAGTGGAAAGCCGTAATGCTATCGCATCACCAATCATCGTTTTATCGAAGTCAAACCGCTAACGGATCATTCCGAGAATTTAATCTAGAGGAACAGTTGTTTATATCCAATACGGTAAAAGAATAAATTAAACACATAAAAACACAAGGAATCAACGTATATGCCGTAAATATATCAAATATATAATCTATCTTTGTACAAATAACCGAACAAATCAAATAAAATGAAACGGATTTTCAAACTTCTGTTGCATTGGGTATTACTGTCCATTCTTATTTTGGGCATCTATTATGCTCTGTGGTTTGTGCTCGACACTACAGCACAAAGAGATTTCTTCTACTTCGAGGATTGGAGAACCGAAATCACGATAGACCTCGGAGTGACTTCACTTTTCACGGCTCTTGCTTTTCTAATAAGTAACCTCATATTCAGGATTAAGATCACAGGGGAAAAGCATTATTTATGGCAACTCTTTTATACAGTCGGCATCGTATTGATCAATTTACTTTTGGCATACTCTATTTCACGGGTATACTCTCTATTCTATATTGAAGAGAAAGAACTTCAAGTCATTGATATATACGTTTTAGGTCTTATCGCATCAGCTATTTCGGCCATTCATGCCAATCGCGCCTATTACCGGGTTGTTCTTGAAAAAGAAAAAATACAGTTCCAAGCCTTGCAACAGAAAAGCATGAACCAACAGCTCCAACTCGATTTCCTCAAACAACAGATTAATCCTCATTTCGTATTCAACAGCCTTAACATCTTACAAGGGTTAATAGAAGAAGACACTCAACAAGCCGACCGTTTTCTGTCGAATACGGCTAGAGTCTATAGGCATATGATTCAGAATCTAAACAAACACCTGATCACTGTTCATGAAGAGATAGCCTCTACCACTCATTATGCTTATCTCATGAACGTACGTTATGGCAAAGCCTTGGAGATTATCATTGATCCAACGATCTCAGAAGTAGACGAAGCCTATATTCCACCTTCAAGCCTACAACTGCTTATAGAAAATGCCATCAAACATAACCAAATCTCCATCGAACAACCGCTAACCATTCATATCACTCATTCTGAAAACAATTTAATGGTCAGCAACCCGCTTCGCCCTATTAATACGCCCATAGAATCGCTTGGGGTCGGATTAAGCAATCTTGTTGGCCGCTATCGATTGCTCTGCGACAAGATGCCTATTATCAGAAAATCGAATACTCATTACTCTGTTATTCTACCGCTATTAAACATCGAAACCTATGAAAATCTTAATCATCGAAAATGAAATCTACAACTTCACCCGCCTAAAGCGGTTGTTAAATGACCTCGATCC
Source organism: Bacteroides sp. QWL-09 (assembly GCF_058683585.1). Lineage (NCBI taxonomy): Bacteria > Pseudomonadati > Bacteroidota > Bacteroidia > Bacteroidales > Bacteroidaceae > Bacteroides > Bacteroides sp. QWL-09. The sequence goes on from NZ_CM178748.1 coordinate 2,425,467, forward strand.
GTCTTTTCAAATCGAAGGTCCCTTAATGAGTAATCACGAAGTCACAGAATATTTAAAAGACCAACAACCTGATCTCATTTTAGCAGACATCTGCCTAAATGATGGACTTTGTTTCAATGCCTTAAAAACAGAGTATCTCTCAGCACCTATCATTTTCACAACGGCATACGACGAATATGCTTTGCGCGCATTCAAATATAACAGCATCGATTATCTAATGAAGCCCATCGATGCGGAAGAACTCAAAACAGCTATAGAGAAAGCAAAAAAGTTCATCCCGGAAGAGAGCAATACTCACATGCCCGAACTTCTCGATATATTGCAACGCCATAACTTCCGTTTCCGGGAACGCTTTCTACTCTCCTACCAAGATGGGTACAAGATTGTTCGCGTAGAAAATATCAGTCACATAGACACCGAAAATAAGGTCACTCACCTCCATCTAACCAATAATGCCTCAATGGTCATCAGTATGTCTTTGGACGATCTGGAAATGGAACTCAATCCCGATTTATTCTTTCGAGCAAGTCGGCAGACTATTATTCATATCGACAGCATACGGCATATCAGCAACCATTTTAATGGGAAACTATTGCTTCATCTCAGGAACTATCCCGATACAAAACTCATTGTGAGTAAAGAGAGAGCCTCTTTGCTAAAAAAGTGGATGGATAGATAGCTCAAGGCATAACACTGGTTCAGATCGTAAAAAAGCGGTTTCAGACGCATTTTTATCTGGTTCAGTAAAATTCTGCTTTTTTGTTATCAAATAGTTCCTAACTTTGTGTAGACACACTAGCTTAGAACGTTATTTCTTCTAACGGTTTTGCATCGTCTTAGAAAGAATTTCGAAGATATAAAGATTAACTGGGGAGGGTCCTAAATGAAGCATGATAAACGACTTTAGGAACTATTATCAGCCGACAGCTTACATAAGCTATCGGCTGATTCTCTTTTTATAGCAGGGAAAAACGGCTTAAGTCCCAAAGGCCATTAATAGCAAAACCAATCCAACTACAAACATTTAAAGATCTTCAAACACAATAAAGGATCAGTTTTTCTTTAACTTCTCAATATGCTGTCGTGCATATTGTTGTGTAGGTTCATCACCAAACTTATATTTTTATATAAATATTCTTTCTATAAAGTATATGCCCTATACCCCAAATTAAACAAATAAAAAGCAATGCATAGACTAAAGAGGCCTCATAATGACCTAATATAGGACTTAAATAATTAAACACGGCATCTGCAATTGAATTGTAGCTTGCATATTGAGATATTATGGTGAAAGGTGCTGAAAACAAAACAGATACGATTGTAGCTAAAACATATATAAATAAAGGATTTACCCCGAATACGACAAAGAAAGTCGACCATTTTTTATATAATCTTACGTCAACGATCCATATTAGCAACGACAGTAGGCTTGAAGCCATTCCTGTAGTAACCAAGACAAAACTAGGCGACCATATCTTCTTATTTAAAGGTAGACCATAATCTAATAGAAAACCACTAAATGTAAGAACGGCACCGATTATAAATAACTTTTCTATTTTATATCTTATGTCAATAGGTTTAAGGATGACTGCACCACAGCAGAATCCTATAAGGACGTGTGCTATAGATGGTATAGTACTTAAGATTCCTTCCGGATCAATGCCATTATCTCTATACATATGATTTTCTCCTAGAATCGTACAATCTACAATAGAAAGCAAATTTGTTGAATTATATTCATAGCCATTCCCTAAAATAAGCATCATGGAATATCCAATAAGAATAGATGCTATTATATATGGAATGTGTTTGTGTCTAATTAGGAGAACTGCTATTGCCGTAAATCCATAGCATATAGCTAATCGCTGAAAAACGCCTAAAATCCTTACACTTTCCCACTCGGCCACTCTTTTTTCATATAAAGAGATAGCAAACCATGAAATAAATAAGCCTATCCCCCACATAATGCCAACTCGTTTAAGTATTTTCCACATTAATGGTGTAGAAAATTCAAACTGTGTCTTTTTTAAAGATATATAAGTTGATATTCCCATTATAAACATAAAAAACGGGAATATAAGATCTGTTGGAGTCAGACCGTTCCAGATAGAATGTTCAAGAGGAGCATAAATGTACTGCCATGAGCCAGGTGTATTGACAAGTATCATACCTGCAATGGTTATTCCTCGCAATATATCTATTGCTATTAATCTTTTTTGTTTTTCCATTGGTCTTTTTATTGAAAAATGGGATTGTTTTTAGTTCATTTATATGAATTGAAACAATCCCATTAAAGGGTACCTTTATAGAGTTACGAAAATGTATGGTTCATGTTTTACGTATTTCATTTTTACTCGTTTTGGATTTCCCACCCTACTATAGTGGAGATATATGGAATAATACACATGGCCGTTTTCCTTTGTCCATATCGCCCAGGGTGCCAGTTAGCACCTAAATCTGTTTCCATATTGAAAAGATCTTGTTTGAGTTTTAAAAGATATATTGTACCATCGTTCTTTTCTGATACGATTTCTTCAAAATAGTTATATACTGGAGCCTGAATTGTAGGAGGAAAAATGCATAATATCTTTACATTACCATATAGCGTTTTTACCTGATTTATAATTTGAATATAAGAATGTTTAAATTCTTCTTTATAAGGATGAGGTTCTAGCGAAAAATCATTGGAACCCAAATTTATGACTACTAAGTCCGGCTTATAGCCTTTCCCATCCCATTTACAGGTATCAATTGTATCAAAAACATTCATCATAAGATCTTTCATTGTTTCTTTGGAAATCCGCACCGAATCACCATAATTTCTTGCTGCACCTTTGCCTGAATGTGCAATTAATGTATAATCTGCATCAAAATATTTTGCTACAACAGCAGCATACGTAAGGCCACAATTTTCGGTTTCTAAACTGAATGGATCTTTATAATTATTACTTTCCACACCATAACCGCATGTGTAAGAATCGCCTATAAACTCAATATGCCTTTTTACCTTAGGAGGCTGCCTACTCAACAATCCTGACTTAGATAGTATTACTTCGTGGATTGTTGTTTTACTATAAACCCCTTCGGTACATTTTTGAATTCTTATTTTGTGTTTTCTCTTATTATAATCCGACACAACATTCACAATTGTATCCAATCCCGATAGTTTTATTTTTCTTTGTAATTTATCATCAATGGAAATATTATAATAACTAGTTCCGGTTTCCGAAATTCTTAAAGAGAAGTCTCCTCCTGTAAAATATGTTTCCAAATAAGTCCCTATCCAATTAAATGATACATCACCGTTTGAATTTGAGATCGTTCGTCCCACATATTTTATATTTTCATCGTTTCCTTTAAATGAATGAGCATATAAGTTTGAAGAACCGAGATAAAAAGATAAAATAATAAGAGTGAATAAAATTTTCATTTCAATATAAATTAGAATGTTTGGTTTTAATAATCAAAAGGTTTGATGTAATCAGCTCTGTATGCTTGATAGCTAGTTTTCAGAATACGACGTATTGTTCCTTTCTTATCACTAAATATGATAGCAAAACTTTGAGTTAAACTTGTTACTAACAAATCGTCACTGATAATCGATGCGCCTCCTTGATATGGTGTTTTATAAGATTCAGGTATATCTACGTTTGTTGTAACTTCGGCTGTTTTATTGATAGCATCTATATTAAAAGTAAGTACTCTCGATATTGTCTTGCGCAAGCCATTATCAAAAACCATAACATTATCAGGATTTACTGGATGTGAATCATGTATACCACTCATATACGATGATTCTGGGATATTAATATCTCCATTTTTCCCTAACCTATAAATCAACTTCTTTGTCTTTCTATCAATCTTCCATAATTGGCTTAACCAGTTGAATGTTACATAAATATCTCCATTGCTATCAAAACTAGAGCTATTAGCGTGAAGCCAGTCCTTGCATGGATTATTATTGGGATTTTCTTCCAGGTTAAGTTCTTTTGTGGGATCCATAACCTCAAAGCAATTCCATTGCCATACAATTTCACCTTTCATATTTATTATATTAACTCCATCTCCCCATACGACATCTTCGCTGCCTCCTCCTTGACTAGTCAAGTCAAACGTCTGCGGAACATTACCCACAAATATTATATTTCCATCAGGCATGCGTTTAACATCATGGTGTGGATATAAATCCGGAAAATCTTTATGAAATAAGATATTACCATAAAGATCCATAACAGCAATGCCATTGCCAACATTGCGATTGGCATTTGTACCTACAATACATTGAAAAGTTTGATGTATTGGATCAAATGATGAAACTCTCAGGTCTGTGTCATTGAAGATCTGATACCACACAACATTTCCCTCCGTATCAAGCAAAGACAGTGTATCAGTTCTTTTACATACACAAAGCAAATATCCTGGAATTTTCTCAGTCGTTTCATCTTCTATCATGATAAATGATGAAACCTCATCTGGAAGAGACTTTGTTGTAAAACTATAAACATCCGATTTGACATATTTCTCCCCTTGCTTTATATTGACGCAAAACTTATATGTAGTTTCTTCTTTAAGGAAGATAAGAGTTTGTTTGGTCTCTCCAGAGGCCTCACGCTCTTTTGTTCTTAGAATCGATTCAACATCACCTTCTTCCCAATACTCAATGTAAAAAGATGAAGAACTCTTAAAATTCATAAGAACGTTTGCCCTTAGTGCATTTTCCGTATCGATTGACGAGGTTACAGAATCCATAAATTCTGCAAAATTGTTTTCTGATGCATCGTCATCACATGAAGAAAGCATACAGAAAGCAAATACCCATAATATTAAAAAACGTAGTTTCATAATCATTTATAATTTTAAAAGCTTCCGATTGATTAAGATAAAAGTGTGTTAAGTTAATATCGGAAGCTTTTAAGTTTGTTATAGGATATACCTATTAAAAATTTCTACATTCGCTAAGGCTTGGATTCAAATCTTGCTCTCTCTTTGGAGCAGGGAAATAGCGCCTTATATCATTTTCCTTCAAGTCTTGAGGGTAGACTTTCCAGATAGCGCTATTGTCGGGTCTTTTCCCAGTCAATTTTAATGCACTTTCTTCAGAGCATAGTGTCGTGTACTTTATATCAGCGATATGTTTATCCATACGATCCTTCCATAGTCCCATTCTTATTAAATCAGTCCGTCTAACCCCTTCCGTATTTAATTCAAACAAGCGTTCATCACAAATAGCACTACGTAAATTCTCTTTAGTGGCATAATCATCTAGCTTCAAATTATGAGCTTGATTTTGGAATGCTCTTTCTCTTATTTCATTTATAAGATCTATTGCAGTTTGTGTTGGCCCATTAATTTCATTCAATATTTCAGCCTTGCAAAGAATAATATCAGCCAAACGCAGTAAGGGCATATTATTACCTGTATTATAATTATAACTTTGTGGCTTAGTATATTTATATTTTTGAGTATAGCCTTCTTCTAATTCATAAACGATATATGGCACTTCTTGATAAAGAGTTCCTTTATCTTCAGGCTTTGATGGTATACGATGGATGATGGAATTATTATATATATTCTTAAATTCTCTGAGAATTAACTTGGTTAATCGCTCATCGTCCTTGTCAAATTTCCAAATCATCTCTAAAGGCAATGCAAAATTGCACCATCCACAATCATAAGACCAAGGTGTAAATTCCATGCCTATAATAGATGTTCCGGATGGACTCTCCGAATTTGAACGAATAGTAAATATAAGTTCATTATTATATAAACCTTCATCGGTATAAGGATTGAAAATATCCCAAACATGTTCTTGCAAACTGTACACTCTTCCACGCATTTCTAATAAATCATCTGCATAAGTCAGTGCTGCATTCCATTCTGGTGTTGCGTCTTGTCCTGCTAGACGTAATCGACCGGCTGTTCTCATATGCAAACGACATAAGTAGCCTAAAGCAGCCCCTTTGGTTGCTCTTCCTGCATCAACTTTTTCACTAAAAAATTCAGGTAATCCATTATCCTCAATCGAAGCTGTAAGATCATGATGTATCTGTTTCTCTATATCTTCAATAGGGCTTGGTGGCAATATTGCATCTATTTTTATTTGACTATCAGTAATCAATGGTACTTTATAGAATACATCGGACAAATTATAATATGCAAAGCCACGCATGAAATAAGCTTCTGCAAGCAAACGTCTTTTGTATGATAATGCCGCTTCCTCAGTATCGCCAAACATATCGTCCGACATCTCGGATATTTGTTTGATAGCTGAGTTAGCACGCCCAATAATTCTATAATTGCCATTCCACCAAGCAGCGATTTGATCATTTCCACTCAGACGTCCCTCATTAAGTATCTCAAGATCTAATTCTTTTTTATAGCAGACGTCCGTAGGTAAATCATTGATAGAAAAGATAGCCGATTGTCCTATCATTTTAAGTGGTTCATAGATTCCATTAACAGCGGCTAAAGCGTCTGAAGCTGTTGTAAATGCATTTTCATCAGTCAGTTCTGAATATACGACTTCCTCTAGTTCGTCATTACAGGACGTAAGAATAGGAAAAGTTGTTAAGATGCAGACAGATATTATAATAATTTTTTTATATAAATGTTTCATAGGATAAAAGTATTAGAATATTATTTTAACACCGGCATTAAAAGTACGATACGCAGGATAAGAGCTGAAATCTAAGCCTTGTGATACAGCACTGCCTCCATTAGCACTTGCTTCGGGGTCAAATCCTGAATATTTAGTTATTGTGAATAAGTTTTGTCCTCCAATGAATAGACGTAGACTCTTTAGATGTTTCTTTAAGTTTTTGATCTTGTTGACAGGCAAATTATATCCGAGTTCAATGTTTTGTAGTCGTACATAACTTGCACTTTCAACAAAACGAGAGTTAATATAAGAACCATATTTTACACCCGCATTCTTTTTATATCCATTACGAGGGATAGAGTTTGAAGGGTGATTCTGAGTCCATCTATCTCTTGAATCAGACAAACGGTTCTCGTCTTCCAATACAATACGCGATAAATTCAACATTTGTCCTCCTAATGCAGAGTCAAAGAAGAAAGAAAAGTCAAAATCTTTATATTTGAACTGGTTATTTAATCCCCATATAATATCCGGATTACCATCACCGATAACTGTTCTATCTTTACTTGTAACGGTTCCATCCTTATCTATATCGACAAATTTAGGATCTCCAGGAATGGAGTTTGGTTGAGCAGCATATGTTTCACCATTCTGAATAATTCCATCAAATACATAGCCATATAAAGAACTTAAAGCTTTTCCTTCTTGCAACAAAGCATATTCTTCATATTCATACCAACCATGTGGAGAAACTTTCTCATATCTGGCTTCACCCTTATTTAATGACACAACTTTATTTTTATTGCATGAAGCATTAAAGCTCGTTACCCAGCTGAAATTCTTAGTTGAAATATTGTTAGACTTAATAAACAATTCAAAACCCTTATTCTCTATTTTACCATTATTACCCATGAATGTCTCAAATCCTCCTGTTGAAGTTGATACTGAAATAGGATTAAGCAAATCTTCTGTTATTTTAATATAATGATCAAAATTGACCTCAATTCGGTTATTAAAAAGAGTAAAGTCTATACCAAAGTCTAATTGCCTTGTTGTTTCCCACTTTAAATCCTTATTGCCAGGATTAGATGGGAACATACCTTTTACAATTTGATTACCGCCCAAATACACATCACCCATCGCAAATTTCACTTGCGATAAATAGTTTCCTATACCATCATTACCCGTTATACCAAAGCTGCTACGAAGCTTAATATTCGAGAATATTGATTTAGCAAAACTCATAAAAGGCTCTTCACTTAGTTGCCATGCAAGAGAAGTAGAAGGGAAATATCCCCATTTTTGATTAGGACCGAAATTAGATGCTCCATCGGCACGAATTGACGCATTTAAAATGTATTTATCATTCAAAATATATTCACCCTTTGCAAAGAAAGAAGACGTTGTATGTTTATCTTTACCTGAACTGACAAAATCAATTCTTTTACCTGCCCCTATATTATTATACTTAAATTCGTCCGTTGAAAATCCGCAAGCCTGCATTCCACTACTTTCAGACACATAGTTTGTATATGTACCTCCTAGTATGAATTTGAGGTGATGCAATTTACCTAATTGCTGATTATAGGTTAATAAAGCATCTAACTGATGTTGATCACTTTTCGCACTTTGAATTATAGCCTGTCCTTCATTGGCTTTACCTACATTGGTTGTTTTAGGATAATATTTTTGTGCCTTAGTATTATCATTACCATAGGTATATTGCATACGAGCTGTTAGATTCTTAAGAATATCGACTTCTCCGAATAATGTTGCATACATACTATTGGTCACACTTTCAAAATCAACATCATTCAATTCGTTTAGAATCGCAGGCTTTCTACCATCTTCGCCAAACACTGTTTTTCCAGATGGAGTTACCAATGGACTTTGTATAAACAGATTGTACATAATATTGTCTGTCGCGACATTTGTCCCCATATTCAGATAATTCTTTCTTGCACGTGACAAATATACATTTGTACCAAAACGCACCTTTTCATTCAATTTATACCCCATATTCATACGGCTACTGAATCGATTAAATTCCGTATTCTTTAAAATGCCCATATCATCGGTATAGTTAGCCGAAATAGCCATTGAAAGTTTTGAGCTTCCTCCTGTAACACTTAATTGATGCTGCTGTGTCTGTGCCGTTTGCGTAGCTTCTTTAATCCAATCGGTGCCTGCTCCCTTATATTCTAGCTGCTTTTCTGTATATGGTGCATTACCTACAGAACCATTTTCTCTCCATGAATCCATGGCGTAATTAATACTTTCTTGCGCATCCATTAAGTCCCAAGGATTATTTAGCTTCTTTATAGAGATATTATATGAATAAGAGATATTAAAATGTCCTTCTTTGCCCTTTTTAGTTGTAATAATGACCACACCATTTGCCCCTCTTGCACCATAAATAGATGTCGCAGCCGCATCCTTAAGTATCTCTATTGATTCTACATCTTCTGGATTAATCTGATTACCTATAGAAGTCTGAAAACCATCAATCACATATAAGGGCTCATTATTTGAACTTACAGAAGAAGCCCCTCTAATTCTAATAGAAATTCCACCACCAGGTTCATTGGAATTTTGTCTTACGAGGACTCCTGCAGCTCGTCCTTTAATGAGTTGAGCCGCATTGGTTACAACTCCCGCTTTTATATCATCTGTCTTTAATGATGTAATTGCTCCTGTTATATCTCTTTTACGTGTTGTGCCATATCCAACGACTACTATTTCATCAAGATTAATTGCACTTTTTGCTAGTTTTACGTTTAGATCATTGCCATTTTTTATAGTTATATTCTGACTTTGCAATCCGATATACGATATTGTCAGCACTTGACCATTGTTTACTTTAATTGTAAACATACCATCTATATCAGTTGTAGTCCCCACATTCGTATCTTTTATTACAACAGTGGCACCAATAACCGGCTGATTATCTGTTTCATCTATAACTTGGCCATGAATAGTATTCTGCCCATAACAAAAACTACACGACAATATTAGAAAGGTCATAAAAAGGTAAATAGTTCTTTTTTTCATACTACGAGTATTCTTAAATAAAGGTTAATTAACTAGGTTTGATTTAAAGATAATGATGGTCTCTTTTATGTTCTCATTGTATTATTTAATTAGATTTATAATGGGGGCAAAGCTATTGGTAATGGTTAAATAGCACATCCGGATCTGTACTGAATAAATCCTTTCTTGTCCTTTTTCCCTTTATAAGAATTCGAATACTATATATATTTCTTAATTTTGTTTCTATAAAGTTTCAAAAAACCAATACTATGAATAACCGTTACTATATATTTTCATTTTTGTTATCTCTTTCTTTTCTAAATATTGATTGGGCTAATGGATACAATAATTATCATTATAAGCAAGTATCTTTTGAACAAGGCTTATCTCAAGGCACAATAAATAGCTTGTACTTGGACCACAACGGAACAATGTGGGTTGGAACGAATTCGGGATTGAATACATTCTATAAAGATGAATTTGTGGTATATAAGCACGACGATTCGAATACCTTTAGCCTACCAAGTAATATTATTTATTATGTCTTTGAAGATGCATTAAATAATATTTGGGTTTCGACGGATAAAGGTTTGGTTATGTATGACGCCCCATTAAATAGTTTTAAGTCAATCTCAAGCAAAAATCAGCTGATAACTGATACCATGTATTCCTATATTCTATTATCCGACGGCATTTTATTTTCTTCTGCTAATGGCTTCTATAAATACTCATATAAGACTCGAGAAGTCAAAAAAATATCTATAAAAGGGAGTTCTAACGAAACGTTTTATTTTGATCAGATAAGTAGGCTTGATAATGGGCATCTTCTTTTGAGGAATAGAATGAAAGGTTTATATAAACTTAGATTATCAGATTATAGAATCGAGAAAATGGGGAACCCTTCATCGCAAAATGTAATGGCTATATGTTGCGATGGTAGAGGGAATTATTACTATTCTATTTATAAGAAAGGTATTTGGGGATATGATAAGAATGACAATAATTTATTTCATCTGTCTACAACTAATTCTAAAATGACAAACGACATCGTTTTATGTATGACTTTGCATAATAATCGTTTATGGATAGGGACAGATGGAGGTGGCATAAGTATTATAGATTTAACGATTCCTTATAAAATACATTCACTGCAACATAAACCGGGATGTATTGGTACATTACCCAATAATTCTATAAAGACATTGTATGCAGATCATCAGAATAATTTATGGGCCGGTACTGTAAGAGATGGTCTATTTAGTATTCAATCCGTACCGTTTCGAACATATAAAGACGTTTGCTTAAAAAGTCCGAATGGGATAAGCGAGAAAGTGATTAACTGTCTGTATGAAGATGAATCAGGCGTTTTATGGATAGGAACAGATGGTGGTGGATTAAATAGCTACGATGCTAAGACCGATCGTTTTACACATTACCAAAATTCTTTTGGAAGAAAAATCGTTTCAATCAATAAATACTCTGAAACAGAACTCTTAGTTTCTGATTACGAACGAGGACTTTGCATCTTTAATAAAAGAGCCAAGACTTTTAAACCTTTTATGATTGTCGATAATTCAATTAACAACCATGAATGTTTTAGTGGATATGCTGTTTTTCTAGATAGGATGTCGGATGATGAGATTCTTATAGAATCAATTGATACATATTTATATAATCTTAGATTAAAAAATTTCAGAAAGCTAATAATAAAGGAACTTAAGGATAATATTGGTGCAATGCGCTTTATATATGCGAATAAAGATAAGGCCTTCTTTAGATCTGCTAATAGAATTTTACTTTTGGAGAAGCAAAAGCTGGAAATTCATAAAGTATATGATCTGCCTAAAAGCGAATATATAAATACTGCCGCATGGGATGGGGAAAATAAAATTTGGCTTGGAACAGAGGTCGGTTTAAGTTATTATAATATGAGCGACAAGAAATTAAAGCGTATTAAAACACGGCTTTTTAATGGCGTTTCCATGTTGTTTTATGACGATAGAAAACGTTTATGGGTAAACTCGCAGAATATGTTGTTTTTGTATGATGATAAAAAAAACAAGTTTACACAATGGGGAAGTAGCGATGGATATACCGGTAATGAAATACTATCGCCTCCCATTATCTCACAAAAAGATTCAGTTTATTATATGGGAGGAGTCTCAGGACTTGTAAAAGTAGAGAAAAATATAAAAATATCCGAAGGTATTGCACCTATTATTAAACTTAGTGACCTTATTATAGATGGCAGAATGATGCAAACAACAGAGAAAATATCATTGAAACATGATTATAAGTCCTTGGCTATAAAAATAAAATCAATTGATACAGATATTTTCCGAGATATGCTATTCAGATATACCCTTAAAGGGTATGATATGGTTCCTATTGAGACTTACAAACATAGTCTCTCATTGCCACATATGCCACATGGGAAATACAAATTATATGTTTCATGCAATACAAAAGAGGGAAATTGGACAACACCCATTTTGCTATTAAACATCACTGTAGAGGCCCCATGGTATCAACATCCTTTATTTATCATTTCTATGTTAGGACTGATAATTCTGATTATTTATCTTTTTATCCGATATACATTGAGAAAAAAAGAAAAACGATTAGCGTGGGAGATGAAAGATCATGAGCAACAAATGAATGAAGAAAAAATTAAATTCTTTATGAATGTGAATCATGAATTGCGCACTCCTCTAACTCTCATTTATGCACCATTAAAAAGATTGCTTGAGACTAAGAACATTGGAACTGATGTAAAACATGATTATATCATTAATGATGATGTGATTGCCGTATTAAGAGGAATGTATAAACAGGCTTCAAAAATGCGGGATATAGTAAACATGGTCCTTGACCTTAATAAAATGGGCAATATAGATATTATAGCAATAAAATCATCAATTTCATTGAATACATGGATACGTGAAATTTGTGAAGACTTCAGAAAGGAATTTGATTATCAGAATATCAATCTTCAGTATAATCTATCAGAAAAGATAAAAAACGTCATGTTAGATTCGTCAAAATGTGAAATTGTTCTTTCCAATTTCCTTATGAATGCTCTGAAGTTCAGCTATCCTCATACAACAATCATAGTAAGTTCCTCAATCGAAAAAGATTTCATCAGAGTTTCCGTATCAGATCAAGGCATAGGACTGAAGGACACCAATGTATCTTGTCTATTTGAGCGCTATTATCAAGGCGATCATAATAAAAATGGATATGGGATAGGTCTCTCTTATGCAAAAGCACTTATTGATGTACAAGGTGGTCAAATCGGGGCTTTGAATAATATCGAGAATGGGGCTACTTTTTATTATGAGATACCATATGACGGCAATAATGGAGAATTAATATCGAGCGATTCAAAAACAGAATCTGATCTCATTATTCCAACAAGCTTAACGAATATAGAAATAACAGGTCTGGAAATGGCAAAATACACAGTAGCAATAGTTGAAGACAAAATAGAATTACAGAATTTTTTAAAATCTGAATTAATTAAAATATTCAAAAAAGTATATGTTGCATCTAATGGAAAAGATGCTTTACAAATGATATTGAAAGATGCGCCAGATATTATAATAAGCGATGTTATGATGCCATATATGGACGGATATGAGTTATGCAATCAGATAAAAAGTAATATAAGTATTAGCCATATACCTATTATTCTTTTGACAGCAAGAACAGACGAAAGAAGCACAACATTAGGATATAAATCTGGAGCAGATGTATATATGCCCAAACCGTTTGACATGGAAACATTAGTTTCTATATTACGTAACCAACTGAAAATGCGTGAACAAATACGATCCTTCTTCAGCCGTGGTACAATGGATAATATGATAATCGATGCTCTTACAACCAATAATTTAGATGAGATGTTCTTAAAAGAGCTAAATGAGATTATATTAAATAACATCAGTAATATCCATCTCGATGTAAAATTATTAATGAGAGAACTGGGAATATCCAGAACCCCTCTCTATAATAAAATTAAAGCTTTAACCGGAATAGGTGTAAATGAATATATCAATAACATTAGAATTCAGCAAGCAAAAAAGTTATTAGAGAGCACAGACAAAAGTATTACAGAAATATCAGATACTGTGGGCTTTACCTATCAACGCTATTTCAGTACAATATTTAAGCAGATAACGGGAATCAGCCCTAGTGACTATAGGAAGGAAAGGAAAAAAGAAAGGACATTAGAGAAAAAAATACCGTAAGCATCCGAGACCCGGTGCAAGGACCTTTAACGTACATCTTGCGATAGCGTTTTAAAAAGTGTGTAAATCCCAATATTTCTTAGATTTGTATTGTAACCTAAAATGAAAGAGAAATGGAATTTACACAAGAACAAATGTCTGAAATTATTTCTTCACTTACAAATGGTAAAGAAGGATTTCAGGAATTAATCCGTTTAGGGATGGAATCATTAATGAAATCAGAGCGTAAGATTTATAATTCTCAGACTGATGATGTGAGTAATGGCTATCGTGATCGTCGAGTATGTCATGGCGGTCAAATGTTTGAGATTCGCGTTCCTCGGAGTCGTGAGAGCAACTTTTATCCTGTTTTATTAGGGGTACTTAAAGATCAAGAAGCTGAAGTTCAGCGCTTAATTTGTAGTTTATACGCTCAAGGCTTGACCACCAAGCAAGTTGGTGATATCTCTGAGGAATTTTACGGTAAGCATTATAGTAAGAGTCAAGTAAGCCGGCTCCTTGATACGGCACGTGGAGATGTTTCTGCGTGGCTGAACCGTAGATTAGATGCACGTTATCCAATCGTTTATATTGATGCTACGTATGTTGCCACCAGGCGCAATGACTCGGTTTCAAATGAAGCATACTACGTAATATTAGGAGTAAAAGAAGATAGAACTCGTGAGGTCTTATCAATTGTGAATTTCCCAACCGAAAGTGCTTCCAACTGGCTTGATATATTCGATGATATAAAAGAAAGAGGAGTTAGTGAGATTAATTTATTTGTATGCGATGGCTTATCTAGTATTGAAAATTCTATCGCACATGCATTTCCTGGTGCAGATATCCAATTGTGCACGGTGCATTTAAAGAGGAATATATTGGGGAAAATTAAACCTCGAGATAAAAAAATAATTGCGGCTGAAATGCAGATAGTATTTAGGCCAGATCAAGATTTGGTCACCCCTGAAAGCTCACATAAACAATTCCTAGATTTGATAGCGTTTTAAAAAGTGTGTAAATCCCAATATTTCTTAGATTTGTATTGTAACCTAAAATGAAAGAGAAATGGAATTTACACAAGAACAAATGTCTGAAATTATTTCTTCACTTACAAATGGTAAAGAAGGATTTCAGGAATTAATCCGTTTAGGGATGGAATCATTAATGAAATCAGAGCGTAAGATTTATAATTCTCAGACTGATGATGTGAGTAATGGCTATCGTGATCGTCGAGTATGTCATGGCGGTCAAATGTTTGAGATTCGCGTTCCTCGGAGTCGTGAGAGCAACTTTTATCCTGTTTTATTAGGGGTACTTAAAGATCAAGAAGCTGAAGTTCAGCGCTTAATTTGTAGTTTATACGCTCAAGGCTTGACCACCAAGCAAGTTGGTGATATCTCTGAGGAATTTTACGGTAAGCATTATAGTAAGAGTCAAGTAAGCCGGCTCCTTGATACGGCACGTGGAGATGTTTCTGCGTGGCTGAACCGTAGATTAGATGCACGTTATCCAATCGTTTATATTGATGCTACGTATGTTGCCACCAGGCGCAATGACTCGGTTTCAAATGAAGCATACTACGTAATATTAGGAGTAAAAGAAGATAGAACTCGTGAGGTCTTATCAATTGTGAATTTCCCAACCGAAAGTGCTTCCAACTGGCTTGATATATTCGATGATATAAAAGAAAGAGGAGTTAGTGAGATTAATTTATTTGTATGCGATGGCTTATCTAGTATTGAAAATTCTATCGCACATGCATTTCCTGGTGCAGATATCCAATTGTGCACGGTGCATTTAAAGAGGAATATATTGGGGAAAATTAAACCTCGAGATAAAAAAATAATTGCGGCTGAAATGCAGATAGTATTTAGGCCGGATCAAGATTTGGCCACCCCTGAAAGCTCACATAAACAATTTCTAGATTTTATAGATAAATGGGTGAAGAGTTACCCCATGCTTAAAAGGTATAAACATGAAAGGTACAAATTCTATTTCACTTATTTCAAATATGAGAGAGAAATAAGAGGTATGATATATACAACCAATTGGATTGAACGACTCAATAAGGATTTTAAAAGAGTGCTGAAAATGCGTGGTGCGATGCCAAACTATGATTCTGTGATATTATTGCTTGGCAATGTGGCTATGAATAAAGATGTATTTAAATATCCAATTTACAACTTTCTTGAATCAAAGCTTTTTATCAAAACAGAATAATTATATTTTTGAGAAATATTTATGCCTAAGAAATAAAACATACACACTTTTCTGAACATTACCGAAATATTTATGCCTAAGAAATAAAACATACACACTTTTCTGAACATTACCGAACATTACCCTGTTTTCGCCACTCAGTACACTATTAGTACGCTACAAAAGCATAATCCCCTGATAATTATAAATTATCAGGGGATTTTAGTACCCAGACCCGGGGTCGAACCGGGATGGAAGTGAATCCACTGGTGTTTGAGACCAGCGCGTCTACCGATTCCGCCATCTGGGCGTCATTGATTTCTCAATTGCGGTGCAAAGATACAGCTTTTTTTTTACCGAGCAAATATTTACTAAAAAAAAGAATAAAAAAATCAAATCCATTGACGTTGTATCGGTTATTACAAGAATAAGATGTACCTTAGCAGAACCTTATAAAAAGTTTAATATCATGAGTAATAGCAACAATTACTGTGTCATTATGGCCGGAGGAATCGGTAGCCGATTCTGGCCGTTCAGTCGAAAGACTTTCCCGAAACAATTCTTGGACTTTTTTGGAACCGGCCGCTCCCTACTCCAACAAACATACGATCGGTTTCTAAATATTGTTCCTTCGGAAAACATAATTGTGATCACCAATGCCATGTATGCAGATTTGGTGAAACAACAGCTTCCTCAACTTCATGATTATCAAATATTATCGGAACCCGCACGGAGAAATACGGCGCCTTGCATTGCATGGGCCTCTTATCATATTTTAGCCCTAAACCCCAATGCCAACATTATTGTCGCACCATCAGATCATCTAATTCTCAAAAATGCAGAATTTGAAACGGTAGTCAATAAAGGACTTACATTTGTGTCTCAATCCGACAAACTACTCACATTAGGCATTAAACCTAATAGACCGGAGACGGGATATGGTTACATCCAAATAGCGGAAGAAGAATCAGAGAACTTCTTTAAAGTCAAGACATTTACCGAAAAGCCAGAGCTTGAAATTGCGAAGGTTTTTGTGGAAAGTGGAGAATTTTACTGGAATTCAGGCTTGTTCATCTGGAACGTAAAGACCATTACTAAAGCAATACAGGCCTATTTACCCGAGATCTCAGCTAAATTATATTCAAAGCCAAATCTCTATAATACTCCTCAAGAAAAGGCTTTTATTGAAGAGGTCTTCCCAGCCTGCCCCAATGTTTCTATCGACTTTGGACTGATGGAAAAAGCGGACAATGTCTATGTGTCCTTAGGAGACTTTGGATGGTCGGATCTCGGAACTTGGCAATCTCTTTATGAGCTATCACCCAAAGATCAAAATGAGAACGTAACGCTGAAAGGACAATCGTTGATTTACAATAGTCGGAATAATATTGTCGCCCTGCCGGAAGACAAACTTGTTGTGATTGACGATCTAGAAGACTATCTCGTTGCCGAATCGAATAATGTGTTAGTCATCTGCAAAAAAGACAACGAACAAGCTATTAGGAAATATATCACAGATGCCCAACTCAAACTAGGCGAACATTTTATCTAGCATAAAAAAAGGGCATCTTATATAAGATGCCCCATATATTATCATCATAAGCTTAGAGGAAGGATTGAATAGCTTTAGCAATAGCTTGAAATTCCTGAGGTTCAAGCTTGAGTTTTGGATTGGAGAATAACATATCCGATTCTTTTTGCATCGGGATCAAATGAATGTGAGCATGAGGCACTTCTAAACCAATAACAGTCTCCCCCACTTTTTTACAAGGAAATGCCTTTTGAATAGCCAAAGCCACCTTTTTAGCAAAAACATGCATTAAAGCCAAGTCCTCGTCACACAAATCGAAAATATAATCAACTTCTTGCTTAGGGATGATTAAAGTGTGTCCCTTTGTTAAGGGATTGATATCAAGAAAAGCAAAAAACTTATCATCTTCGGCGATCTTATAACAAGGAATCTCACCTGCGACGATCCGACTAAATATTGTTGCCATAAATACTACTTTTATAGATTAAAAAGGCAAACTCTAAATCAGAGCTTGCCTTTTTGTTAAAACGAAATATTCATTATCTCTAAAGAAATCTGACCTTGAGGAACGGTAATCTCTGCAACATCACCAACCTTTTTACCAAGTAAACCTTGAGCAATAGGTGTGTTTACTGAGATCTTTCCTTCTTTTAGGTTTGCTTCAGCCTCCGAAACAATGGTGTAAGTCATTTTCATGCCATTTTTGACATTTTTCAACTCAACCTTATTTAGGATCTGAACTGAGTCTGTTTTCAGTTTAGACTCATCAATGATTTTTGCATCTGCAATAATCGACTTCAACTTACCGATTTTCATTTCAAGAAGACCTTGAGCTTCTTTTGCTGCATCATACTCGGCATTCTCCGACAAATCCCCTTTGTCTCTAGCTTCAGCTATAGCAGCAGAAATCTTTGGACGCTCCACTGTCTCCAATTCTTTCAGTTCCGCCAATAAATTCTTGTAACCTTCTTCTGACATATAAGCCATGATGTTTTCCTCCTTTATTTTATTTTAATAATATGCGATCAAAACCTTATATAAAACAAAAAGAATTCCAACATGCTTATGCTGGAACCCTCCTGTTTTTATTTTTGTACAAAGATAACCTTTTAACTTATACGTGTCAAGCAAAAAGGAATGCTATGTAACATATTTAAATGAAATATGCCAATTTATAACAACTTAAAGCATTGACTTAACCGTTGCATCAAGATCCTTTATTTCTTCCCCACGAGCTTTTAATTCTCCATTCCGGTTGATTAAAAAAATCGATGGTACTTCTCGAACATTATAGACCGAAACATTAGTTGAGTAAACTCCCGCGGCATCACGCACACAAACCCATGGTAAATTATCGGCAGATGTTTTCCAGAAATGTTCGTCAGCATCCAAAGAAATCTGATAGATTTCTAAACCTTGAGCACTATATTTGTTATATAAATCACGCAATAAGAGATTGTGAGGTGCACCTGCTGCAGATTGAAACACTGAGAAGTCAAGCAAAACCACCTTACCTTTTAAATCGGTCAATTTACGAACATTACCTTTCAAATCGCGCAAGGAAATGTCTATCAAACCGGCCTCAGACACTTTATCCTCAGAAATCTCCAATGTTTTAACCTGTGGTTGACGTGTGTTCTTCATACCCTTAATCACAATATTGTAAAGATTCTTTGAGCGAATGGCATGAGGATACATATTGCTCAAACTTGTAGCTACAGCTCCAAAGCATTTAATATCATCGCGACTATTTAAAGGATCGAAAATCAAATAATCATTGACCTTCTGGAATAAAGCAAAATAGGCTGCAGAAGTGTTTGGAGCAGCAAAAATATAGTTCAGCTTAACATCCTCTTTATAACGATTCATAACAGTAGACAAGCTATCTTGGAAGGTATCATAACCTATTGCATTTGCACGCAAAGCGGCTTGCAACTTATTCACATCATCTTGTAAACGTATCTGTTTAAGCGTAAGCTCTTTAATTTTATTACTATTTTCCGATCCTTCAACCGAGTAACTTGTTGGGAAACTTCCGCTAGAAGCCTCTATTTTGATCGTCTCCGTAGAATCAACTGAAAAATTAATAATTTTATCCTCTAGACGTAAACGATAAAATTCCGGAGATTCCGGACGAGATTGTTTAAAACTAAAGGTTCCGTCTCCTTTCAATTTCACAGAATCTAAAGCGACAACACCCTCTAAACCAGAAGACTCTAGATAAAGCATTTTTCCATCAGCTTCCGCGACTGTTCCCTGAATATTAAATTGAGGTTCAGATGTACAAGAAGCCAAAGCTATAGCTGTTAATGTAACAAAAGTTATCTTTTTCATAAATATGTGTGTTATTTTTAATTGCAAATATACGTCTTTTAAGGATTCAGCAAAGCTTTTTGGTTCGTTCTTGCTCTCAAATTCTAAAAAAAACAAATAACAGACAACTTTTTACCTCATTTCCACATAATTACATGGAAGAAATATGTATCTTTGCAAGAATTTTGAAAGAAAAAGTATAGATAAAACAATTTTTATGATTAACCCAATTGTTAAAACGATCGAGTTACCTGATGGAAGAACCATCACGCTCGAGACGGGAAAGTTGGCAAAACAGGCAGATGGTTCTGTAATGCTACGCATGGGAAACACCATGTTGCTGGCTACTGTTTGTGCCGCTAAAGATGCAGTTCCCGGAACTGATTTCATGCCACTACAAGTAGAGTACAAAGAAAAATTTGCCGCATTTGGTCGCTTTCCAGGTGGATTCACCAAAAGAGAAGGTCGTGCATCCGATTACGAAATTCTAACTTGCCGACTTGTTGACCGCGCTCTACGCCCTCTATTCCCTGATAATTTCCACGCCGAAGTATACGTAAACATTGTCCTTTTCTCTGCAGACGGTGTTGATATGCCTGATGCATTAGCCGGTTTAGCCGCATCTGCTGCTTTGGCTGTTTCTGATATTCCTTTCAATGGCCCTATTTCCGAAGTACGTGTTTCTCGTATCAACGGTGAATTTGTCATTAACCCAACTTTCGAACAACTTGCACAAGCCGACATGGATATCATGGTTGCTGCCACATACGACAACATCATGATGGTAGAAGGTGAAATGCACGAAGTTTCAGAAGCCGAACTTCTTGAGGCGATGAAAGTTGCACATGAAGCCATTAAAGTACATTGCAAAGCTCAAATGGAATTAACCGAAGCTGTTGGCAAAACAGTGAAACGCGAATATTGCCATGAAGAGAATGACGAAGAGTTAAGAAAAGCGGTTCATGAAGCTTGTTATGAAAAATCATACGCTGTTGCTCAATCGGGCAATAACAACAAACATGAACGCCAAGATGCTTTTGACGCCATCTGCGAAGAGTTCAAAGCTCAACTATCGGAAGAGGAATTAGCAGAAAAAGAAGCTTTAATCGACCGTTACTATCATGACGTTGAGAAAGAAGCTATGCGTCGTTGCATTTTGGACGAAGGAAAGCGCTTGGATGGTCGTAAGACTACAGAGATTCGTCCAATTTGGAGTGAAGTCGGTTACCTACCCGGACCTCACGGATCAGCAGTCTTTACTCGCGGTGAAACACAGTCTTTAACTTCAGTCACTCTAGGAACAAAACTAGATGAGAAGATCATTGATGATGTGCTTACTCGTGGCAAAGAACGTTTCCTATTACACTATAATTTCCCTCCATATTCTACAGGTGAAGCAAAGGCTCAACGTGGAGTGGGACGTCGCGAGATTGGCCACGGCCATTTAGCATGGCGTGCTCTTAAAGGAATGATTCCTGCAAATTATCCATATGTTGTACGTGTTGTTTCAGATATTCTTGAATCAAACGGTTCTTCATCAATGGCTACTGTTTGTGCAGGAACACTTGCCTTAATGGATGCCGGCGTTCAAATCAAAAACCCAGTATCGGGTATTGCAATGGGATTAATCAAAAATGCCGGAGAAGACAAATATGCTGTATTATCGGATATCTTAGGAGATGAAGATCACCTTGGAGATATGGACTTCAAAGTAACCGGTACTAAGAATGGTATCACAGCAACACAGATGGATATCAAAGTGGACGGATTGTCTTATGAAATCTTGGAACGTGCATTGAACCAAGCTAAAGAAGGCCGTTTGCACATCTTAGGTAAAATAGAAGAAACCATTGAAGCTCCACGCGAAGATCTAAAACCTCACGCTCCGCGCATTGAAACCATGATGATTCCTAAAGAATTCATCGGTGCCATCATTGGCCCTGGTGGAAAGATCATCCAAGGCATGCAAGAAGAAACGGGTGCAACAATTACCATTGAAGAAATTGATGGTATGGGACGCATTGAGATCTCAGGAAATAACAAAAAAAGCATTGATGATGCTACCCGTATCATTAAAGGTATCGTAGCTGTTCCTGAGGTTGGAGAAGTCTATAAAGGAAAAGTTCGTTCAATTATGCCTTATGGTGCTTTCGTAGAATTCTTACCAGGAAAAGACGGTTTACTTCACATCTCAGAAATTGACTGGAAGAGACTAGAGACAGTAGAAGAAGCTGGCATCAAAGAAGGTGATGAGATCGAAGTTAAGCTGATGGATGTTGATCCTAAGACAGGTAAATTCAAACTTTCTAGAAAAGTTTTGTTACCTAAGCCTGAGAAAAAATAAAAACAGATTTATAGATCTGACACTATAAAATGGTTTGATTCGTTTGAATCAAACCATTTTTTTTGCATTTCTAAGAAAGTTTATGTTCTTTTGTCAAAAGATAAGACAAGAGCAAAAAGGTAAAAAAAATGCAAACCACAGAATACTCTTCTTCCCTTCATCAATTTTCAAAATTCTTTCTAGACAACAAAGAAAGTTTTTTGGCCTTTGCCTATTCCTATACGAGAGATAAGGAAGAAGCTGAAGATATTCTCATGGAATCGATGATTGCACTTCTAGAGAACAAAGAACGCTGGGCAAAAGATTCCAATTGGCATGGATTACTACTCACAATCATAAAAAATAAGGCCTTAAACTTCCTTGCCAGAGAACAGACCAGATTACGTGCAGAGGAAGAAATCAATAATCACAAACAGCGTGAACTCAATTTACGAATTTCGACACTAGAGGCTTGTGACCCTGACCTAATATTTGATAAAGAAATTCAGCATATCGTTCAGAGAACACTCAACCAAATGTCCGAACAGAGTAGAAGAATATTCATTTTAAGTCGATACCGTAATCTACCTAACAAAGTCATCGCAGAGCAGCTTGGTCTTTCGGTAAAAAGTGTAGAATTTCATATTACCAAATCCTTAAAATTACTACGGAAAGAACTCAAGGATTACCTCATTTCTCTTTTATTATAAAAAAATAAGCTTTTACCGTTAGGGATACTAGGCATGACTCTGTTATATATACAACATGGGGAAAAACACCAATATAACAACATCAAATGTCTATGGAAAGAGAACAACTACATAAATATTTTAAAAACGAAATTACAGTCGAAGAAGAAGCACAAATTTTAGACTGGGTAGAGTCCTCTCCCGAGAATAGAGCTCTTTTTGAAAAAGAGCGTCTTTTCTTTGACATGACACTATTCGCCACTCCTAAGGCAAAACGCCAAACTACTCCTCAAACAAACTTAATAAGAATAATGAAGTGGGGAGCACGCATAGCTGCTACGATCATCATTATTCTCGGTTCTCACCTTCTATTGAAGGATTACCAATACAACAAGCATGCCTATTGTCAAACGGTAACCGTTCCATCGGGACAAAGAGCACAAATTATATTAGCAGATGGAACTAAAGTTTGGCTAAATTCAAAATCAACATTAACCTACTCATCAACTTTTGGACGAGACGAACGTAATGTAAATCTCGACGGCGAAGCTTATTTTGAGGTTACTAAGAATGCAAGAATACCCTTCTATGTTCACACAGAGAAAAATCAATTAAAAGTTGTTGGAACACAATTTAATGTTTGTGCATATGCCGGCAGTAACGAGTTTGAGACAACATTAGTAGAGGGAATAGTAGACGTATATGCCAATAAAGATCTTTCAGCACCCATCACTCGATTAAACAAAGACGAATTTTTCTTCTTACAAAAGGGTAAATATATAAAGAAGAAACTACCATCATATGATTTTTTGAAATGGAAAGAAGGATTGTATTGCTTTGATGATGCGCCTTTCAGTTGTATATTAAACAAACTTGAGAAGTACTACAACATGACCATTCAAGTGACCGATTCTGTGCTCTTGAATTATCGTTGTACCGGAAAGTTTAAAGAACAAGACGGCATTGAGCATATCTTAAAAGTCATCCAAAAAGATCATCCATTCAACTACCAAATAGACTCGGAAAACAATACTATTACGCTCAGTAAGCTATAATAAATCACCTTAAACTAGTACTAACCTTTTAAATTTTATAATATGATACACTCCGAATAACGCATTTTAAAAAAGAATCGGAAAGTACCCCCATACTTTCCGATTCGAAACAGTCAAAAATCGACCTTAATCAATTTATTAACTTAACACGTGGCAAAGATATGAGAAAAATTTCTTTGAAAGGGGCTTTTTGCCCAAAAAGTTTAGGACTTAAGCAATTTTTACTTACTATGAAAATCACCTTATTCCTGTTATTATTCATAACATTTCAAGCTTATTCTGAAAACACTTACTCCCAGAGTAACAAGGTAAACATCACCCATTCAAAACAAAATGTGGGCGAACTTCTTTCACAGATAGAATCGCAAACCGATTATCTATTTGTGTATAATAAAAAGAATGTAGACATCAATCGCCAAATCAGCCTCAATATCGGCAGTAAGCCTGTATCAGAGATCTTAGAGATAGCTTTTGAAGGAACTGGCATTCGATACATCATGGAAGGCAAGAATATTATACTGACCAAAACGCAAGAGCAACCGAGTGCTACTGCCCAACAAAAAAAGATCACGATCAAGGGAGTTGTCGTTGATTCAAAGGATGAACCGATCATTGGAGCCAACGTCGTAGAGAAAGGCACATCCAATGGAATCATCACTAATCTCAACGGAGAATTTAGCCTTCAGATGCCAAGCAATGGCATATTGTCCGTCTCTTATATTGGTTATCAATCTCAAGATATTACCATAAACGGACGAACAAGCATAACCATTAAAATGCAAGAAGAGTCCACGGCACTTGAGCAAGTAATCGTGACAGCGCTTGGTATTAAGAAAAAAGCGGCCTCTCTAACCTATTCCGCACAAGACATCAATGGGAATGAACTCACCAGAGCCAAAGATCCTAATATGATCAATGCTCTAGCCGGTAAATCAGCAGGTGTGCAAATCAACAAAAGTTCTTCCGGTTTGGGAGGATCGGCTAAAGTTTCTATTCGAGGTAGCCGATCGGCTTTTGAAAGTGGAAACAACCAGCCCTTATACGTTATTGACGGAGTACCAATGTTAAATACTTCTACAGCTTCCGTTGCGACCGTAATGGGAGGAGAAAATGATGGAGTAAATAGAGATGCCGGCGATGGAATCTCAAATCTTAACCCTGATGATATCGAAAGCATGAGCATCTTAAAAGGAGCCTCAGCTGCCGCATTGTATGGATCACAAGCCGCCAATGGAGTCATCTTGATCACTACGAAACAAGGAAAGTCGGGAATGCAAAAAGTAACCTTCTCTTCTAATCTAACCATTGACAAAGCCATCAGTTTGCCTAAATTCCAAAACAGTTTTGGAGCAAGTGGAGAAGACAGCTGGGGAGAACAAAAGGAATTAAAAGACTATGACAACGTCGACCACTTCTTCAACAGTGGGGTCATTGCAATGAATACTCTCTCGCTAATGAGTGGTAACGAGAAAATGCAAACTTACTTTTCTTACGCAAATACCACAGCAAAAGGAATTATCGATTCCAACAAGCTGTCTAAGCATAATTTCACCTTAAGAGAAACCGGAAACTTCTTCAACAATAAACTGAAAATTGATGCCAATGCCAATTTGATGATGCAAAACATTAAAAACAGCACCGCATCAGGAGGATTATACCTTAATCCACTAGTTGATGTTTACGGTTTCCCACGAGGATTAGACCTCTCTGAGTATAAAACGACGTTTGAGAAACCAGATCCAACCCGCAATGGATTACCTGTTCAACATTGGTATACCGGAGTCAGCGAATGGACACAAAACCCCTATTGGATTAAGAACAGAGTAACGAACAATAACAAACGTTATCGTGCTTTAGCATACATCAGCGCTAACTTAAAAATAAATGATTGGTTAACCATTCAGACGAGAGCAAATGTTGACTATATCAGTGATAAGTTCGAACAAAAAATGTATGCTTCGACTGCACGGAACATTACTGGAAGTTATGAGGACAAAGAAAACGGGCGATATGTTTGGTCGGAATCAGAACAGTTCCAACTTTATGGAGATGTAATGGCCATGTTCAACAAAACCTTCAATCGTTTTTCGATCAATGGAGCTATTGGTACAAGTACCAATAGCCAAAAAGTAAACTCTCTTTCGATGGATTCAAAAATTGCATCACTGTATAAGCCCAATGTGTTTACGGTAGCCAACATTGTAATGAATACCAATGCAACAATCGATCAGAGTATTAATCAGAAACGCACGATTCAATCGATCTTCGGAACCGTTCAAGTCGGTTTCGATGATGCTTTCTATCTTGACATTACAAGCCGTAACGACTGGTCTTCAACTTTGGCCTATACCAAAAGCAAGAATAGCGGATATTTCTATCCCTCTGTTGGATTATCATGGATCATGAGTAATACCATAAAAATGCCGGAATGGATTTCTTTTGGAAAAATCCGAGGTTCTTGGGCACAAGTCGGAAGTGACTTACCTATTGGTATCTCTAATCCTCCTGCCGACAGAATAACTGCTGGTGGCGGATTCCAAGCCAACGACACGTATAATAAAGGGAACCTTAAACCAGAGATTAGCACCTCTTATGAGTTTGGAACGGAATGGAGCTTTTTCCAAAAACGCTTAGGAATAGACTTCACTTATTATGAAACGAACACACGAAACCAGTTACTACGTATACCGACTCAGCCGGGAAATAAATATGCATATGAGCATATTAACGCAGGAAAGGTTAGAAATAGAGGTATTGAGATTTCACTTAATGCCACTCCTATCATGAATGACTCTTTCCGTTGGAAAACCATCCTCAATTATTCGAAGAATGAAAATAAGATTGTAGAGCTTTATCCGACTTACAAATCATTCCCTTATGGCGACCCTAATATTTCCATGGCTTACATGATGCGTATTGTTGAAGGAGGTTCAATGGGAGATATTTATGGAAATGCTTTCGTTCGAGAAGATGGCAAGATCAAAACGAACAGCGATGGATCGCCAGTGGTAGAAGCCAAAAATCTATCGTTGTTAGGCAACTGTAATCCGGATTTCTTACTTGGATGGAGTAATACGCTAACATACAAGGATTTCAGTTTATACTTCTTGATTGACACGCGTGCCGGAGGAGACGTTATGTCACTAACACAAGGAATGTTGGATAAAAAAGGAGTAACCAAAGCTACAGCCGATGCAAGAAAAGCGGGCTTTGTAGAATACGAAGGAACTAAATTCACAGATGTTCAAAAATTCTACAGTTTGGTGGGCGACAGAAACGGAATTTCCGAATACTATATGTACGACGCAACAAACATTAGATTACGCGAAGTCTCTCTTAGTTATTCATTCCCGCGCTCTATACTCGACAAAACGAAATTTATAAAAGGAATTGATTTATCTCTTATCGGACGCAATCTATTCTTCTTTTATAAATCAGCACCATTCGACCCTGATGCGATCCTATCGACCGGCAATACGTTACAGGGTGTAGATGTATTTGGTATGCCAACCACACGCAACATCGGTTTTAACATTAAACTCACATTCTAATTCTAATACTGATTATTATGATCAAAAATATATCTAAAATAACCGCTGCACTTTGTCTAGTCAGCACATTGTCCCTTTGCGGTTGCACCAGCCATTTTGAGTCTGACAATCAAGATAAGACCGCTTTTACCGATGAACTTCAGGAGTATGATTTCCAAAAATACCTCCTCAAATTTGAAATCATCCAAAGCGGGATCTATTTTAACTACAATTGGGGAAGTGGGAAGAACTGGCCTTTCCAGATCATGCAAAACTTAGGTCAGGACATGTTCTCAGGCTATTTCCATGACATGAATAATGCTTTTAATGATAAAAATTCAACTTATGCCATCAATGACGGATGGACCTCTAGTCATTGGTCGAATACCTATAAGTATATCATGCCTGAAATCACCAAATGTGAAGAGATTAATGCCAACCAACCGGGGTTATTAGGTATAACCAAAATATTAAAAGTAGAAACGATGCACCGCATTGCAGACGTCTACGGTCCAATAGTCTATACCAAGTTCGGACAAGAAGGAGATAACATTGACACACAGGCAGATGCATACAAGGCATTCTTCTCAGATATAGACAAGGGGATAGAACTCATTCAGGATTTCATGACCGAAAACCCGCAAACAGAACCTTTTAAAGATGCGGACTTACTTATGCCGATCGGTAAACGCACATTGGGACAATGGCTGAAGTTTGCAAACTCTTTACGTCTCCGTTTAGCCATACGCGTTTCCAACGCCGACAAGACGTTGGCTCAGGCAGAAATCACCAAAGCATTCAATAGTTCGATAGGCTTTCTTGAGTCATCTGATGAAACCGTAGCTGTTTCTACGGGCAATGGTAAATATACCAATCCTTTGGGAGAGATCAACATGGGATGGAGTGAGGTTTATATGGGAGCAACCATGGAATCATTGCTCAATGGTTACAACGATCCACGTGCAGACAAGTTCTATCAAAAGGCTGTCGGAGGTAATATCACTTGGAAAGATGACAACGGTGAAAAGAGTCTCAATGAATTATTCCCTATCAGTGGTACATTCAAAGGCATTCCACAAGGAACAGGGCTAACAACAGCCGACAACCGCTATCGTTTGCACTCTAGAAGCACAGTGACCACAACCACCGATGCTATTTTAATGACCGCCGCTGAGGTTTGGTTTCTACGCTCCGAAGCTGCTCTAAGAGGACTATCCACCGAAAATGCAAAAGCTTGCTATGAGGCAGGCATTAAAACATCCTTCCAACAATGGGGGGTCAGTGGAGCAGACATGTATCTTATGAGTCACAACACTCCAGCCAATTATATAGATGCTTTCAATAGTCAATATAATATGAATGCGCGCATTACAACAACCCCTAACTGGGACGATGCCACAACACCAGAGGAGCAATTGGAAAAAATTGCAACTCAAAAATGGCTCGCTTGTTATCCTGAGGGAAATGAAGCCTGGAGCGAACAACGTCGCACAGGATATCCAAAGCTCTTTAGAGTACAACAAAACAATAGTGGTGGAAAGATTGATACAGAGATCATGATTCGCCGTTTACCTTTCCCTGCAAGCTTAATTAAAGATTTCCCCACTCAATACAGTGCCATGCTGAAGGCGTTAGGCGGAGCTGATAATGGTGGAACTAGACTTTGGTGGGATACAGGAAAAAACAATTTCTAAAATCAACTCATTGATAAGTTGTTTTCATTAGTATTCAGTCGAATAAAATAAGGAAAAGATTGAAGGGAGTAAGCCAGGGGGACTTACTCCCTTTTTATTTAAAAATCAACGACTTAACAGATAGTCTTGTCTCGTTCGGCATTATTCATACACTTGCACCGACAACTCTCCATTCAAAGCTCCAAGTGCATTCAAAGCCAAAGCTTCCATTTCATCCTCACCAGGATAAACATGAACAGGAGCAATAAAAGAAATTCGTTCAATCAATCGTGGAATAACATACTCCGAGCGTGCAATACCGCCGGTAAGCAAAATAGCATCAACTTTACCGGAAAGAACAGTTGCTGCTCCACCAATCGTTTTCGCCACATTATAAATCATAGCATTCAAGATCAGTTCAGCATGCTTATCTCCTTTCTCTATAAGATCTTCGATCAAGATCATATCTGTGGTACCAAGATGTGCTGCCAATCCCGCACGACCCGAAATGCGTTTCTTTAGTTCATCTTTCGTATGTTTGCCACTGAAACAAAGGTCTATCAGTTGTCCGGCAGGGAGAGTGCCTGCACGCTCCGGTGAGAAAGGCCCTTCTCCATCAAGTGCATTGTTCGCATCAATAGCTCTCCCCAGATGGTGTACTGCAACAGAAATTCCACCTCCAAGATGACAAATGATTAAGTTCAGATCCTCGTAGCGAGTCTGGTTTTCTTTTGCAAATCGACGGGCAATGGCTCGTTGATTCAAAGCATGCCAAATCGTGATGCGATTCATTAGGGGGGATCCGCTAATGCGTGCTACATCATCCAACTCATCGACAACACCAGGATCAGCAATAAAGGCACGGCAACCCGGAATTGAGGAAGCAATTTCATCAGCAATCAAGCCACCCAAGTTACAAGCATGCATACGCATGGCATGCAAGGTGTCACGTTTCATTGCCTCATTAACCTCATACACTCCACCAGCAATAGGCTTTACCAGACCTCCACGGCCGATAACTGCATCAAACTCCAAAGCAATATCATTAGCCTTAAGTTCCTGCAAGACGAGTTCCTTTCTGAACTGAAACTGATCCATGATTTGGTGAAAAGCAGAGAGCTCATCCATACTATGACGAATGTTGCGCACCAAGACCGGAGTCTCATTTTCATAAACGGCTATCTTGGTTGAAGTTGAGCCGGGATTAATAACCAAAATTTTCATAAGTATCTAGATTAAGGATTATATTCTTTATGTTTGATCAGCTGTCAGACAAGCCATGGCAAGGCTATAGTATTTTGACAATCCCGAATCACTACGCGACGGTAGCACGACCGGACAAATCGGACCTTGAAGTACACCGGCCATTTCTGCTTTGGCAAACAACGAGATCGATTTATAAAAAGTATTTCCAGATTCTATATTGGGGAAAATAAGTACATCCGCTTGTCCATCTATACGCGAAACGATTCCTTTAATATTACCACTCTCTTGTTCACAGGAGGTTTTTACATCAAGAGGACCATCGATAATCACATCGCCGAACTCACCGGCTTCAGCCAACTCTACAATATTCACATAATCTAAAGAGTGAGGAAATTTAGGACTCACCTTCTCTGTACAATGGATTAAAGAGATACGAGGTTGCTCAACGCCAAACTGATGACACACTTTAATCGCATATTCGATCATCTCAATGCGCTGCTGCAAGGTTGGGCGTGGGATCACTGCGGCATCAGAAAAGAATAACAACTTATCGTAAGTCGGGATTTCCATAACCGCCAAATGCGTCAAGACCTTACCTTTAGGCAATA
Organism: Bacteroides sp. QWL-09; assembly: GCF_058683585.1. Lineage (NCBI taxonomy): Bacteria > Pseudomonadati > Bacteroidota > Bacteroidia > Bacteroidales > Bacteroidaceae > Bacteroides > Bacteroides sp. QWL-09. The sequence goes on from NZ_CM178748.1 coordinate 2,456,454, forward strand.
ACCCATTTTCTTTATCCAAAATAGCACGCAATAGATTATCCGTGTTGATGATGCCTTTCATTAAAATATCCGCCTTTCCATCACGTACCATGCGAACCGCTTCATGCGCAGCTTCATCAGGATCGACAATGTGAACAATCTGTATATGCTCTGAAAATTCTTTTAATGCAGGGTATTTCTCTAAAACGGCAGAGTCACCTACCATAATAAAATCTGCAAACCCCTCTTCCAAAGCACGCAATACAGCATACTCAGTGTGGGCATCATTAGCACAAACCACAACAACACGCTTCCGGCGATTGAGGGTTTTAAGATGATTTGTTAGTTGATCAAAGTTTTTAATAGATTCCATAACGTTAGATTTTCAGCAAATATCTAAAAAATCATTGAAAAAATCATCATACCTAACAAGAAAATTAGCGTCTTAAGCTAACATTATGTCATATTAGTGTTGTTTCACTAATAGAACATTGATACTTCCTTTTTTTTCATGTATTTTTGCATCCATAAGAAAAAAGCCTATGCAACCATTAGTATTCCCTCCATTTTTAGAGGAAAAAGATAAAATCATCATTCTCTCTCCATCTAGTAAAATAGATAGAAGATTGATCAAAGGAGCCAAAGCCTGCTTCGAATCATGGGGATTAAAGGTCAGCACGAGTCCTCATGCAAGTACCTCTTTTGGCAAATATGCGGGGACCATCAGTCAGCGTTACAACGATCTACAGAAAGCCATGGATGATCCATCGGTCAAAGCTATTTTCTGTAGTCGAGGTGGATATGGAGCCGTACACCTTATTGATCAATTGGACTTTACCCTATTCCACCGGCATCCCAAATGGTTGATCGGATTTAGTGATATCACCGCCTTACACAATCTTTTTCAGAGCCACGGATACGCTTCACTACATGCTCCTATGGCCAGACATCTGACCGTAGAGCCTAGTGATGATTATTCTATTCAATCCCTTAAGCAAATTTTGTTCGGACAACGACCGACTTACCACTGTCTCCCCCATCCGTTAAACCGTCCGGGGAAAATGCAAGGCCTCTTAAGAGGTGGAAACTTAGCCGTTGCCTACGGGCTCCGAGGAACACCTTACGATATTCCTGCCGAAGGAACTATCCTTTTTTTAGAAGATGTTGGTGAACGACCACATGCCATAGAGCGTATGATGTATAACCTCAAGTTAGGGGGAGTACTCGAACGCTTATCCGGACTGATCATCGGTCAGTTTACAGAATATGAAGAAGACCTTAGCTTAGGTAAACCACTCTATGAGGCCTTAGCCGATCTAGTCAAACCTTACAATTTCCCGGTTTGTTATAATTTCCCGGTAGGACACGTTACCGACAATTATCCATTAATCAACGGGGCAATGGTCGACCTATCAGTTAATAAAACAGAAGTAGAACTTAAGTTTATCTAGAAAAACGTTTTATATCGAACCTATTCTCCGTTAAAATGATTAATTTTGAAAACTAAAGCTAAACCATTCATCATGAAAACAACGATAATGCTCTGTAGTTTACTCGTATTACTAAGCTTTTGCTCATGTGGTAGCAGTAGCAACAAGTCGACAAGCGACAATAGTACTGCTTCAAGTCCAACAGTTGAAGTTCCGGTCTTTGATGCAGATAGTGCTTACCGGTATATCCAAAAACAAGTCGACTTCGGTCCACGCGTTCCTAATACTAAGGCTCATAAGGCCTGCGCCAATCACCTCGCCACACAACTTGAAAAATTCGGTGCAAAAGTGATCAAACAAGAAGCCGATTTAGTGGCTTATGACGGTACACTGCTCAAAGCCTGCAACATTATCGGAAGTTACCAGCCGGACAATAAACGACGCATCGCTCTATTTGCACATTGGGACAGTCGCCCATGGGCCGACAACGATCCGGATGAAAAGAATCACCATACGCCTATTCTTGGAGCCAATGATGGCGCAAGTGGTGTGGGGGTATTACTTGAGATTGCTCGTCAGATACAACAAAAACAACCGGAACTCGGCATAGATATTATCTTCTTTGACGCCGAGGATTATGGAGAACCACAATTTTCAGACGGTGACCATAAAGAAGAATCTTGGTGTTTAGGTTCACAATATTGGGCACGCATGCCTCACGTTGCCAATTATAATGCTCGCTTCGGCATTTTACTAGATATGGTCGGAGGTAAAAATGCAACATTCTACAAAGAAGGTTATTCCGAGAGATATGCAGCCGACGTTAATAAGAAAGTATGGAAAGCGGCCAAACGTTTAGGCTACGAAAAGAATTTCGTCAACAGCGACGGTGGCTTTACAACCGACGATCATCTCTTTGTCAACCGGATTGCTCAAATCAAAACCATTGATATTGTCCCTTCCGACCCAAGTGGGAAATACAGTTTTAATGAGACTTGGCATACCATTAACGACAACATGGAACACATTGACCGTTCCACCTTAAAAGCAGTGGGACAAACAGTACTTGAGGTCCTTTATAACGAAAAATAAAACAACCCGCTCATATTAAAGAGATAACTACCCTCTTTTAATATCAGCCCATAGAATAAGAAAACCAATGAAGTCAATCAACGAATTACAAGAAGAAGTCGTTGCTGAATTCAGTGATTTCTCCGATTGGATGGATCGCTATCAGCTTCTCATCGACTTAGGCAATGAACAAGCGCCACTTGAAGAAAAATATAAAACAGAACAAAATTTGATCGAAGGATGCCAAAGTCGGGTTTGGCTACAAGCCGATCTGGAAGACGGTAAGATTGTTTTTCAAGCAGAAAGTGACGCACTGATTGTAAAAGGAATCATCGCCCTATTGATCAAAGTACTTTCAGGACATACCCCGGATGAAATATTAAACACCGAACTCTACTTCATTGATCAAATCGGATTAAAAGAGCACCTTTCTCCTACTCGAAGCAATGGACTACTATCGATGGTCAAACAGATTCGGATGTACGCTTTAGCCTTCAAAGCCAAAGAGAGCCTTTAAAACGAAATGATCCAAACAAATAAGGGGTGTTCTAAGAACACCCCTTTATATTGTCGTTAAATTTGATGAAACAAAATCAAATAGCTACAAGGATCCTCCCTCCTCATCTCTATATTCCAGAATATCACCAGGCTGACAATCCAGCTCTTTACAGATCGCTTCCAACGTTGAAAAACGGATCGCTTTTGCTTTCCCGGTTTTAAGAATAGAAAGATTAGCCGGAGTGATATCCACCTTCTCAGCTAATTCACTCAAAGAGATTTTTCTTCGAGCCATCATAATATCTAAGTTTACGATAATTGCCATATCTTCTTTTCAATGTTTAGGTTAGTCATGTGATCAAATGGTGAGATCCTGTTCCTCTTTAAGTCTCAACCCGATGGCAAATATTTCAGCTACAATCAAACACGAAATTCCCAATAACAAATTAGTCACTTTCACCTCCAAAGGTGAAATCATATAATTATTTAATGCAAATAACTCTTTCAAACCCGAATAATTCATCATCTGAGGGAGGAGTTCACAAACAAACGAGAGGGTAAAGAGCACCCCCAACCACCTCAAAAGTCGTACATTTTTCCACTCGAAGATGCGCGATCGATTAATATTAAGAATTAAAAGGATAAACATAACAACGGCAGTAACCAAGACCAGTATATTAGTGAGTGAACTAATCAGATTCACAATTACATTGGCATAGTTCATATCCTTATGTACCCGAACCACCAATTGCGAATACATCGCAGGCACCTGTTCGCCGGTTTTAGCATTTAAAACACTATCAGGATGCCACATTGCCGCTAAAGGAATGACATCCACCATCCGAAAATCACTCTGAAAAAGACTCTTTTTATTCTCTTTGAGTTTTGCCTTCTCCCCTTCTGCTAAATCCACTCCGGTGATGACTCCGGATCCAAACTGATAAAAGCTCATGTATAAGGAATAACCTAAAACCATAAACATCAACACACAAAAAATATTCAATCTCCTTTTCATATATTCTATCTTAGATGGTTAATTCTTGTTCCTCTTTCAAACGCAACCCAATTGCAAAAACCTCACCAATTAATAATAATCCAAGTCCTGTAAATAGAGAGTAGTAATCTACAACATCCGATTTGGAGAACTCATATTGAGCCACTTCAACCACTGACGATATTTCGATATAATTCAGATATTCAAAGACACAATTAGTCAAAAAAACAAGCAACATGGCTTTCCCCATGAAACGAAGTTTTGACACATTTTGCCAAGAAAAGACATCCGACCGGTTAATGGCTATGATAAAATTGATAAAGGTAAAGAATAGAGCCAACGAACAGCCCCCGATGAAACAAGCTAAAAAAGCAAAAATAGTCTGATAATAGGAGTGTCGGTAAGGCCGTTCAACGATAAGATGTTGATATTGCATCGGCATCCACGTTTGACTTTTCTCGTTCCAAACAGAATCGGTAAACACCGACCGATCTTTGGGTTCAAGATTAAGATAGTCGATCGTCGACTTTTTAGACGATTTAGAGGGTTTAGAGGGTTCATTTTTATTGTAAAATTCCGTACAAGCATCATTCGCTCCCCGCATATAAGAGTAGGAAATCTCCCCCCAATGAGTCATAAAATAATTGGTTAATGAAAATCCTATCGCCAGAAGGATCAGTACACACAATATATTTAGCCTTGTTTTCATCCGAATGATTCTCCTAATAATAATTAAACGACCAATGGTGAAGAAGCCTCTCCAACCACCCACTCTTTCGTTTTCGTTCCTTTAATGCGCCAAATAGCCCAAACAAGCAACGGAACAGCACCCACAGTGATCCCCCAATAGAGCTGCGGCGACATCACTTCAGATAAATAATCCACATCAGGGATGGCCATAGCAAGAGCTACTGCAACCGAGTTATTCACGACATGCATCAGAATGGGTGGAATCAGACTACCCGATTTATAATAAACCCACGCAAACAAAATGCCCATAAATAAAGCCGGGATCATTTGAGCCGGATTTAAATGGAACACGGCAAACATCACTGCCGAAACCCAGATGGCACGTTTGGGTGAGGTCGAACGCAATAAAGAGTCCGTTATTGCTCCACGGAAAAGGAGCTCTTCCATGATAGGACCTAAAAGAGCAATACACAAGATACCCAACCCATTAGACGTTAACTGCTTGACAGACTCTTCCATGATATTGGGCATAAAACTGAGATGTTCGGACAAAACATTCAATAACCAACTAGCCGAAAGCAAAGCTAACAGACTCCAGGCATTAAACGAAAAAGAGACACCGGACCAGTTTTCACGAGAACGATTAATATGTTTTCCCCTCCAAAGATAAATAAAGACTAAACCGGTTGCGATGAGTTGAGCCGGCACTAAAAGTTCAGGGACCAGTTGTTCAACGTCTGCTGTACCCGATGAAATAAATCGATAAAGGACAAATGGCAACAACAACAGAGGCGTTACAATTTGCATCAACAACCAAGAAATTAACAATAGCTTTATCGCTTTTTTCATACCTTATTTTTTAGGGATTACAAAAATAACTAAAAAGATTCAGACTCCTTCAACATTAAGAGAATCATCCAACAAAAAAGATGATTCGCACTTTTGAATTATGCCCCTGTGGCATAACTGCACAATAACATCGCAACCAAAGAGATAGAGACGACCAAAAGTGAAATACTCATTAACGACTGTTTCATATCTTCAGAATTTAAATTAATTGTTTTTCGACGATTATTTATCGTTTTTCGATATGCAAATAAAAAGAGTTTTTTTCATACCACCAAAGAAAACGTTATTTTTTTATCGTTTTTCGATAAAATTCAGTCGACTATCAATAAAACAAATTAAAAAATCCGCTTTTAGCTCTATTTTATCCCTACCATACACCTATTTTGAGATAGGCTAGAGCTAACTCACTCAATCGCATACGCTAAGCTTTTTTCTTGCGAAGACTTATTCGTTTGCCTATAGGCATTGTTTTGTTTGCCTATAGGCAAACTTTCGTTCGCCTATGGTGTTTCTTTCGTTCGCCTATAGGCTAACGAATAAGCTGTGGTATAAAAAGGTACTAACTGCTACAGGAAAAGACATTAGTTGTAGGATACCAAAAGACAAGTCGAAGGTGCAAAAACATTCAGATATAAAAGGATAGAAAGGTCACATCAGGGCATTACCTCCCATCGTGCAAACCAAGTTCACCCGTCACACTAAGACAAGAAAAATAAAAGAATAACGATTTATAAAGCTTGATCGGCAGCCTCCGCATCCAAATGAAGCTGAGCAATAAGTTGATCGATTCCGTCAAATTTCTTCTCATCACGCAATCGTTTCACAAAACTCAGACGAATGGAATGATCGTATATATCGCCATCAAATCCAAGGATATGCACCTCGACACTTCGTTGCGAGCCATTGTCCATGGTTGGACGAACGCCAATATTAAGCATTCCCTTATATAAAGCATGATCTACTTCAACGCGAACAGCGTAAACCCCATCACGAGGCAAAAGCTTATCGGGATCACCCAAAGCGATATTAGCCGTTGGGAATCCGATCTTCCGCCCCATCTGGTAGCCGCTAACCACTGTTCCCGATAAAGTATAGTCATAGCCCAAAGCGCGACCCGCCATCTCGACCTCTCCTCTATGGAGTAATTCACGGATCAAAGAAGAACTGACATTCACCACTAAGCCATTTTGGGTAACCGAGGGTGAAGCATAAGCCTCCGCCAATACCACCTCCATACCAATAGCAGCCCCGTAACGCACATAATCCTCGAACGTTTCCGAACGATTATGCCCAAAACGATGATCATAGCCAATCACTAAACAAGCCACATGATACTGCTTCTTCAGTACCTCCCGCATAAATTCTTCAGCACTTAAGCTCGCCAAATCAGGAGTAAAATCAAGCATGAAACAATAGTCCACCTCATTCCGTGAAAGCCAGTAGACCTTTTCGTTAGGAGTAGTCAGCAGTTCGGGACAAAACGAGCTCTGCATCACCTTACGTGGATGAATAGGAAACGTCACCAAAGCCGATTTCAATTGCCGTGCATCGGCAATCGCTTTCACCTGACGAATCAAAGCCTGATGTCCCATATGAACTCCATCGAAGAAGCCAATAGTAGCCACACAAGATTCAACCGTTTTTTCACTCCTATTCGTTATCAATTGCATCATACCTTCTTTAAATCTTAAATCACAGTTTAAACAAATGTCCCCAATTTTCATCAGGTGACGCATTATACGTCATAATTCCCAATTTTTCGGCTGCTTCACAATTCTCCAAGGAGTCGTCGATAAATAGGGTCTCTCCGGCCTCAATTCCGGCATCTTCAAGTACAGTCTTAAAAATCTCCGGATCAGGCTTAGCCATTTTCATCTCATACGAAAGATAAGTTTTCTCAAAGAAGTCCTCAACTTGAAACGTGCGATAAGGAAAAGCATGCTTACAAGCCCATTTCCAATGAATCTCATTCGTATTGCTCAAGAGATAAACTACGTATTTCTCACGAAGTTTCAAGAGTAAATCAAGTTTGTAGCTCGGTATACTCCCTAAAAAGCTATTCCATGCCGCATCAATTTGTCGATCGGTCGGCACTTTACCGAACTGTTCACGAAGTCCGGTACGAAACTCCGCTGAGCTGATCAGCCCTTTTTCTTGCTGCAAAAACAACCCTTGATGATGAAAATCTCCAAGCATCTTATCGATATCCGCAAGGCCAAGCTTCTCAAAATTCTCGATACACCGCTCCCGGTCAAGATCGATCAATACACCACCAAAATCAATTAGAAGGTTTTTAATTCCTTTTCTTCTCATTTCTTATTATTTGAAATTAAACGCTGAACCAGACGAATCAGTTCACCTATCCATAAGACAAGTGAAGAAACGCCTATAATCGTAAGCCATGTCTGTCCGTCGAGAGGAGTCGTGCGAAAAACAGTTCCACCGAACTGCACAATCGCCAACTGCCCACCTAAGATCACAAGCACCACTAATTCCATTCCATACGATTTACTCAAACCTTTAAAGGCTGAATGGGTCGTACCCGATACTCGTGCATTAAATAAATTCCAAAATTGCAGCATGACAAAGAAAGTAAAAAAGACGGTGAGGCGTTCAGCACTCATGCCCTCACCGGTATACGTAAAGCGATATAACATCGCCAATAATATGATCAAAAAGGCAAATCCAACTCCAAAGATGTTCCATTTCATCGAGTTAGTAATAATAAAATCGGTTCCTTTGCGCGGTTTTTCTTCCATCACCGAAGGATCGGGTGGAATAGAAGCTAAAGCTAAAGCAGCAAAAGTATCCATGATCAGATTGACCCACAACATCTGAGTAACCGTCAATGGAAGTTCCGTACCAATCACTGCACCAATCAGCACAATCAGTAAAGCCACCACATTAATGGTCAACTGGAAAATAATAAACCGTTGTATATTTTTATAAAGCGACCGTCCCCACATCACAGCCGTCGCGATGCTATGGAAGGAGTCGTCCATTAATGTGATGTCACTCGCCTCTTTAGCCACCGATGTGCCCGTGCCCATCGAAAGGCCCACATGGGCATGATTCAAAGCCGGAGCATCATTCGTACCGTCTCCGGTTACCGCTACGACCTCACCACGCTTCTGCAAGAGCTGCACCAATCGCTGCTTATCAGTGGGACGTGCACGCGACATGATTTTAAGCTCTTGAACTCGATTCAGAGCTTCCTCTTCACTCAATGCCGCAAACTCCACACCGGTTATGCGATGACGATCGGCATCCACGTTATCGTTCCATAGACCAATCTGACGCGCAATCTCCGTCGCAGTTCCGGGAGTGTCCCCCGTTACAATCTTAATACCAATTCCTGCCGATTGACATTGATTCACCGCCTCCGGCACATCCAAACGCACCGGGTCGGATATCGCTGTCACTCCCAAGAATGTGAGCTCACCTTTGCTCACCAGTTCGGCACAGTCCGTTATATCGACCGTTTCATCCACGATCTGATAAGCAAAACCCAACGTTCTCATGGCCATTTGCTGATAGCTCAACAAAAGTTCATCAACCGAATTGCGATAAGATTCTGAAGCGACCTCCCGGTTGTGGTCCGCCAAGACTTGTCGACAATGCCCAAAGACAATCTCCGGGGCCCCTTTGACATAAAGCACTCGTTTGCCTTCAACAGCAGTCGACTCCACCAAGGTAGCCATATATTTTCGCTCGGTAGAGAACGTCAGTTGATTGACGACTCTAGCCTCATTTCTCCACGTCAGATAATTAATCTCATGATCGTTCAACCAAAGCAAAAGAGCAGCTTCAGTAGGGTTTCCCACACCTTTTGCCGTTCCATCGTCGAGTGTTTCAAGAAAAGCCGTCGAATTGGCACTAATGCCCTCAGCAATCAACCGCCCAATTGAGGATTTCCCAATCTGTGCCTCTTCAGGCAACGCATAAAACGAGGCCTCATGCACCTGCATCTTATTTTGAGTCAGTGTCCCGGTCTTATCCGTACAAATCACCGTCACCGCCCCCATGGTCTCACAAGCATGCATCTTTCGCACCAAATTATTGGTCGCCAACATGCGGCGCATATTCAAAGCCAAGCTCAGTGTTACACTCATTGGAAGACCCTCAGGAACGGCTACAACAATCAACGTCACCGCCATCATAAAAATTTTCAGAGTACGTTCAACGACAGGCAACCAATCGTTCCATCCGTGTAAAGAAGAAAAGTCAAAAGCCAATATCACATCTTTAAACAAGAAGATGAGGAAAGCAGCACCAGCCACGCTAAACCCAACTTTCCCGATCAGATTGGCCAATTTAGTGAGTTGTTTATTCAATGGCGTCGGTTCGGTACGCTGTTCTGAACTCTGCGTCGCCACTTTTCCAATTTCCGTCGCATCGCCGACACAAATCACCCGCATGACTGCATGTCCATCAACTACCGTCGTTCCACGCATCACTCGGTTTGAGGGATAAGTCGCCTCCTCATCGAACTCTTCAGCCTTCACCGTTTTTTCAATCACCGGTTCGCCGGTCAAGTTCGATTCGTTGACTTGTAATCCCATCGATTCAAGTAATTCTCCATCAGCGGGGACTTCCTCACCAGTCTCCAATAAAACGATATCTCCAACGACTACCTCTTTTCGTGGGATCTCACAGACTTGTCCGTTACGAATCACCTTAACCGGGGTCTCTTCATTCACCGCGTTCAACAACTCAAATTTCTTATTGGCATCGTATTCAAAATAGAAACCAATGCCGGTGGCCAAAAAGATCGCAAATATAATCCCGATCGTTTCTGCATACTCATTCTCGATCACGGCAATGACTAAAGAGAAAAAGGCAGCAATAAGAAGAATTCGAACGACAGGATCCTCGAACTTTTCAAGATAGAGTTTCCATAATGAGGGACGTTTAGGGGGAGTTAATAGATTTACACCATTAATCGTTCTGCTCTTCAGAACTTCAGCATCGGTTAATCCGGAATGCGAATAATCGTCTTTGGGATCAGTCATGTTAGTAGAAAGTTACTTTTTTGTTTTCTCCATGCAAAAATACAACTTTATCTTATGATAGAAAGTTTTTTCTAGCAAAATAAAAATGAAAGCCAACAAGTTGACCTTTATGCTCGGCAAAATTCGGCTCATCACTTTTTAAAAGAGCTTATTTAAGAATATCCAAGGGACTTAATCGATGAACAATACGACGAATTAGACGTTAATTAGTTTAGACAATTAACAAATAAAACCTCAAAAGAATGAAAAAGTATATTTGCATCGTTTGTGAATACATCTATGATCCGGCCAAAGGTGATCCGGATAGTGGCATCGAACCCGGCACCTCATTTGAAGATATCCCTGATGATTGGGTGTGCCCGCTATGTGGCGTTGGAAAAGAAGATTTCGAACCTTACGAAGACTAATAAAAAAAGTTGCGGCGAACGTTAAAAACATTCGCCGCAACTTTTTTATTTCATTTAGCTTATCACGCTTTACGTTCTTTCACGTCTGTAGCAGCTTCCACAACGTTAATAACGTAATCACCTAATTTCTCGCATTCACCGATAATATCCATATAATAGACTCCCATTTGATAATCATATTCCTTGTTGTTCACATCAAGGATATTCTGATTCTTCAATTGATTACGGTAATTATTAATCTCCGCTTCGATATTATATGATTTATTGATATCCAAGCCCTTATGATCATCTTTTTCTACCACTGAAATCATTTGAGCCAAAGCATCGTTAGTCAGCTTCATCATTAAGTGAATATGATCGAACTGCTTGTCCGTGAATTGGAAATTAGCTTGACGCTTACGATTGATGGTACGTGCCAAATTATAGCAACTATCGCCGATACTCTCGATCTCAGTCACCTCTCGCAACATGGCTCTAATCTGCAGTTTGCTTTCTGAGCTCAAACGTCCTTCAGAGACTTGATTGAGATAATTAGCAATTTCGATTTCCATATTATCGCTAATATTCTCATATTTCTCTATTCGGCTAAATAGCTTATTAAAGTCATCATCTTTCTCCGTATGCAACAAATCTTGCACCATACCATACATCCGATGGGTGCGTTCAGCAAACAAATGAATCTCTTTACTCGCCTGAAGAATAGACAATTCAGCTGTAGACAACATACCTCCGGCAATAAATCGCAAACGAGGTTCTTCTTCTTCTTTTTTCTTGCGAATAAGTGTACAAACGGTCCGTTCAATCAATTTCACAAACCAAATCATGATTAAGACGTTGCAAATATTAAATGCCGTATGGAAAGCCGACAGTTTAAATGATACTGCCACTTCCGGCGAACTTGCCATATACGTATCGACAAACCATGAAATCGCATTAGTAAACGGATAGAATAAGATGAGTGCCCAACAAACGCCAAACACATTAAAAATGAAATGCGCCAAAGCCGCTCTACGAGCTGAAGTATTAGCTGTTAAAGCAGCTAAGTTAGCCGTAATGGTGGTTCCGATATTCTCTCCCATAACCAAAGCGACTGCCAACTCAAAAGGTATCCAATTCATTGAACACATAATCAGAGTAATAGCCATCGTTGCACTAGAAGATTGCACAACGACTGTCACTACAGTACCAAGCAATAAAAACAACAGAATAGAAAGATACCCCATGTCGGTATAATTCTGAATGAAAGCAAGCATTTGAGGATTTTGAGCCAAATCAGGAACATTTTCCTTTAAAAAGGCTAAGCCCATAAATAAGAAAGAAAAACCAAAGATAAATTCGCCGAAAGATTTGCGCGTGCTTTTGCTAGAGAAGATGAGAGGAATGCCTAAGCCTAATAGAGGAAGAGCGAACATTGAGATGTCGACTTTAAAGCCGAAGAGAGAAATGATCCATGCCGTAACCGTTGTACCGATATTGGCTCCCATAATGACGCTTATGGATTGCGATAATGTTAATAAGCCGGCATTGACAAAACTGACGACCATCACTGTTGTTGCGGACGAAGATTGGATGAGTGCTGTGATTAACACACCGGTCAGTACCCCTGTCACCCGATTGGTGGTCATTGCAGTCAAAATACCTCGTAGCCTGTCACCCGCGACCTTTTGTAAGCCTTCGCTCATAATCTTCATTCCATAGAGGAAAAGCCCTAAAGAACCAATGAGCTTTAAAAAATCATAAAAAGAATAGTCCATTTATAATATGTTTAATGGTTGTTTGTTCTCTAACATTTTTAATGATATATTTATCTCATATTCATTCAAAATTCATTTAGTTATGATAGAGACTGTGCAAATTTGCTGCAAAAATAATAATATTTATAAAGAATTCCCTATCGGAAGCTCACTTTTGGATATTTATAAAGGATTTAATCTGGATTTACCCTTCCAAGTGGTTAGCGCAAAGGTAAATAACCGCACCGAAGGTTTAATGTTCAAGGTCTATAACAATAAGGATGTAGAATTTCTTGATGTGCGCGATCCCTCTGGGATGCGAACCTACGTTCGTTCGTTATGTTTCGTATTATATAAAGCTGTGAACGAGCTTTTTCCTGAAGGGAAACTGTTCGTGGAACACCCTGTTTCTAAAGGTTACTTTTGCAATTTGAAATTAGGTCGCCCGATCACACTCGAAGATGTCACACGCATCAAACAACGCATGAAAGAGATCATTGCCGAGAATATTCCTTTCCGTCGATTCGAATGTCACACCACTCAAGCAGTCAGAATTTTCAGCGAAAGGGGAATGGACGACAAAGTAAAGCTCTTAGAATCATCCGGTTCACTTTACACCTATTATTATATGTTGGGGGACACAGTCGACTGTTATTATGGGAGTTTGTTACCCTCAACCGGTTATATCAACGTGTTCGATATCATTAAATATTACGACGGATTGCTCTTAAGAATCCCCAACAAGTTCGATCCAAGCGAACCGGATGAAGTCATCAAACAAGAAAAAATGCTCGATGTCTTCAAAGAATATTTTAATTGGAGTTACATCATGAACATGAGCAATGTCGGCGATTTCAACATCGCTTGTGAGGAGGGACATGCTACTAGTCTAATTAACGTAGCTGAGGCCTTGCAAGAGAAGAAGATCGCTCAAATAGCCGACACCATCTATTGTCGCCAGCAAAACGGTGACCGCATCAAGCTCGTATTAATTTCCGGACCTTCTTCTTCTGGAAAAACCACTTTCAGCAAGCGCCTATCCATTCAGTTAATGACGAACGGCCTGCGTCCGTACCCCATTTCACTCGACAATTATTTCGTCGATCGGGAACAGACTCCTCGAGATGAAAACGGAAACTACGATTATGAATCATTGTATGCCCTAGATCTAGAATTGTTCAACAAACAACTACTTGCTTTACTCGATGGTGAGGAAGTGGAAATTCCACGATTCAACTTCAGTACCGGAAGAAAAGAATTTAACGGCGATAAGCTGAAAATCGACAGCCACACCATTCTTATTCTGGAAGGTATTCATGCCTTGAATCCGGAGCTAACCCCACAGATCCCTGCCATCAACAAGTTTAATGTTTATGTTTCGGCATTGACCACCATATCACTCGACGACCATAACTGGATTCCAACGACCGACAATCGTCTACTGCGCCGGATCATCCGGGATTACAACTATAGAGGTTACTCGGCGCGTGAAACCATCTCGCGTTGGGCAAGCGTGCGTACAGGGGAGGAAAAATGGATCTTCCCTTATCAAGAAAATGCCGACGTCATGTTCAATTCAGCCTTATTATTCGAACTAGCAGCACTACGTCTACACCTTGAACCCATCTTGATGAGCGTACCACGCAATTGCCCCGAATACAGCGAGGCCTACCGACTATTGAAGTTTATTCAATATTTCACACCAATACGTGATAATGAAATACCACCGACTTCTTTATTAAGAGAATTCTTAGGCGGAAGTAGCTTCAACTATTAATTGAAAAATCTTATCTTTGTAGATAAACTTAAAAAAAATCAAACACTATGTTTAGTAAAGAAACGTATATTGAACGCAGAGCTGCATTAAAGAAAAAATGTGGTTCCGGCGTGTTGTTGTTTTTAGGAAATGAGGAATGTGGCTTAAATTACGCCGACAATACGTTCCGCTATCGTCAAGACTCAACTTTCCTCTATTATTTTGGAATCTCTTCACCGGGACTCTCTGCTATTATTGATATTGATGAGGACAAAGAAATCATCTTTGGTGATGAATTAAGCATCGACTATATTGTATGGATGGGTATCCAACCAACGCTGGAAGAGAAAGCCCAGCAAGTGGGTATCATGCAGACTCAGCCAGCAAATGAGGTGATCGGTTATTTGAAACAATGTCGTGCACAAGGACGAGACGTTCATTTTCTCCCTCCTTATCGTCCGGAACATAAACTTAAACTCATGGATTGGCTCGGATTGATGCCCAATCAACAAGAGGCTTCTGTGCCATTTATCCGTGCAGTCGTCGCCCAACGGAATTATAAAACCGACGAAGAGATTGTCGAGATTGAAAAAGCTTGCAACGTTACTGCCGATATGCATATCGCAGCAATGAAAGTCCTTCGTCCCGGGATGTACGAATATGAGGTCGTTGCAGAGATGAACCGGGTCGCTATGGCTGCTAACTGTGAACTCTCTTTTGCGACCATTGCAACCATTAACGGACAAACGTTACACAACCACTATCATGGCAATCAAGTGAAGCCAGGCGACTTATTCCTAATTGATGCCGGAGCAGAAGTACCTTCAGGTTATGCCGGTGATATGTCGTCGACCATTCCGGCTGATAAAACATTCACCTCGCGCCAACGCGAAGTCTATTGCATACAGAATGCCATGCATACCGCTTCGGTTGAAGCTCTACGCCCGGGAATACCTTATATGGAAGTCTATGAACGATCGGCTAAAGTCATGTTCGATGGTTTGAAACAGCTGGGATTAACCAAAGGGAATGCCGATGACGCTATACGCGAAGGCGCTCATGCACTCTTCTACCCTCATGGGTTAGGTCACATGATGGGACTTGATGTACACGATATGGAAAATCTTGGAGAGCTATGGGTCGGCTATAACGGACAACCGAAAAGCACACAATTCGGACGTAAATCGCAACGTTTAGCTATCCCCTTGGAACCAGGATTTGTACATACCGTAGAACCAGGCATCTACTTTATCCCCGAATTGATCGATCTTTGGAAAGCTGAAAAGAAGTTTACAGACTTTATCAATTACGACAAAGTGGAGAGTTATAAGGACTTCGGAGGTATCCGTAATGAGGAAGATTATCTGATTACAGCAACCGGAGCACGTTTATTAGGGAAAAAGATACCACTTACCCCTGAAGAAGTGGAAGCTTTGCGATAAAATTTGACCTCGATGCTGTGTAATCTGTCGCTAAAAAGCTATTTTTGCAACAAGAAATAAAAGAAGGCTAGATTTTATGGCACAAAGCTCAAATCAAGTACAGTCTCAGGCGCAACAACAGGTACAAACCTTATCACCACAACAAGTCTTAGTGGTCAAGTTGTTGGAACTTCCGGCTATTGAACTGGAAGATAGGGTTCGTGCCGAGTTGTTGGAAAATCCGGCTTTGGAAGAAGGACACGAAGAAGAGTCGTTTGATGATAGCTTCGATAAAGAGTCCGACCAAAACATGGAACAGGAGAACGGAGACTATGATGATCTGAAAGACTACTTGAGTGAAGACGATATCCCTGATTATAAACTACAGGAAAACAACCGTTCGAAAGAGGAAAAGGCTGAAGAAATACCTTTTTCGGACGTGATTTCTTTCTACGAAACCCTCAAAACACAGTTAGGTGAGAGACCGCTAACAGATCATCAGCACCAACTTGCTGAGTACCTGATCGGTTCACTCGATGATGATGGCCTATTACGCAAATCTCTGGAGAATATTAGCGATGAGCTAGCTATCTACATCGGCATCGAGACCACGACTCACGAATTGGAAGAGGTATTACAAATTATTCAAGATTTTGATCCGGCAGGGCTTGGGGCACGAAGCTTACAAGAGTGTTTACTCATACAGCTCTCTCGAAAAAAGGAGGAAGAGCCAGATAACCAACTACTTGCCATTGAAGAACAAATCATTGCAACTTGTTACGAAGAGTTTACCCGTAAGCATTGGGATAAAATCATTAAAAAGTTAAATCTTGATGAAGAACGCTTTAACGAGGCAATCACCGAAATCACACACTTGAACCCACGTCCCGGCGCTGCCCTTGGTGAAAGTATCGGACGTAATCTCCAACAGATCGTACCGGACTTTATCATTGAGACCTATGATGATGAAAGTATCAACATCAGCTTGAACAATCGGAACGTTCCAGAATTGCGCATGAGTCGTAACTTTACAGAGATGCTGGAGGAACATACCGCAAACAAAGCCAATCAATCGAAAGAATCGAAAGAGGCCATGCTTTTCCTAAAACAGAAGATTGACGCGGCACAGGGTTTTATTGACGCCATTAAGCAACGCCAAAACACCCTGATGACCACCATGAAAGCAATTATTGATTTCCAACGTCCATTCTTTGTTCACGGGGATGAATCGTTACTACGCCCAATGATCCTGAAAGATATAGCCGAAATGACCGGCTTCGACATCTCAACGATTTCACGCGTCAGCAACAGTAAATATGCTCAAACCAATTTTGGAATCTACGCTTTAAAGTATTTCTTCAACGAAGGTTATACCACTGATGAAGGCGAAGAAATGTCGGTCCGAGAAATTAAAAAAGCTCTTCAAGACTTTATTAACAACGAGAATAAAAAGAAACCGTTTACCGATGATGAATTAGCCGATCTACTCAAAGAGAAAGGCTATCCCATTGCTCGACGAACCATTGCCAAATACCGACAACAACTAGGTATTCCTGTTGCCCGCTTAAGAAAATAACTCAAACCTCAATTTGCATATGAATAAAGAACATATCATAATGGATAGATCACTCCTACGCATTGCCCGAGTGACTTCAATGATCTTTACACCTTTCTCTATTCCGTTTTTGGCGTTTCTGGTTTTGTTCCTATTCTCGTATTTACGTATAATGCCGATACAATATAAATTAGTCGTATTAGGCATTGTGTACTGCTTCACGATATTAACGCCCACGATCACGATCTTTCTGTTTCGGAAGATCAATGGTTTTGCCTTTCATGAGCTTAGTGAGCGCAAGAAACGATATGTCCCCATCCTACTCACCATCATCTCTTACATCTTTTGTTTGCTAATGATGCGCAAATTAAATATTCCTTGGTACATGATCGGAATTATATTATCTTCGCTCATCGTTTTACTCATCTGCATTGTGGTCAACCTCAAATGGAAGTTGAGTGAGCATATGGCCGGCATGGGGGGTGTTATTGGTGGATTGGTCGCTTTCAGTGCATTATTTGGATATAACCCCATTTGGTGGTTATGTCTGTTTATCCTAATTGCAGGCGTATTAGGAAGTGCAAGGATCATCTTAGGTCATCACACCTTAGGTGAAGTATTATATGGATTTGCAGCAGGGTTTATTTGTGCCTTATTGGTTTTACACCCCATGCTGAACAGTTTATTCAGAATATTTTTATTTTAACGTATTATAAATCTTAAAAACTAATGATTATGAATTTTCCACAAAACTTAAAGTACACCAACGAACACGAATGGATTCGTTTGGAAGGCGATATCGCTTATGTCGGCATCACTGACTATGCCCAAGATCAATTGGGAGACATTGTATTCGTTGATATCCCTGCTGTAGGCGAAACCCTTGAAACCGGCGAAACATTCGGTACCATTGAAGTTGTAAAAACAATCTCCGACTTGTTCTTACCAGTAGGAGGCGAAATATTAGAGATTAACGAAGCATTGGAGGAAAATCCTGAGCTAGTCAACCAAGATCCATACGGTGAAGGCTGGTTGATCAAACTCAAACCAACCGATGTTAATGAAATAGCAGGCCTATTAGACGCAGAAGCTTATAAGAGCCTCATCAATAGTTAATAGACTATTTTATTATAAACCTGTGTGTTGTTCCAAGGAGCAACACACTCTAAAAAACAGTGATTAGCATGAATCCAATCGTTAGTATCATCATGGGTAGTACATCCGACCTTCCGGTCATGGAAAAAGCCGCTCAACTACTCAATGATTTGCACGTACCGTTCGAAATGAACGCTCTTTCGGCTCACCGCACGCCAGAAGCTGTGGAAGAGTTTGCAAAAAACGCCCATAAACGGGGGATTAAAGTCATCATTGCCGCAGCAGGCATGGCTGCTCACCTACCAGGTGTGATTGCCGCCTCTACGCCATTACCAGTGATTGGTGTTCCAATCAAATCATCTCTCGATGGTATGGATGCCCTTCTTGCCATAGCTCAAATGCCTCCGGGTATCCCTGTGGCTACTGTAGCCATCAACGGTGCACTCAATGCCGCCATTCTTGCCGTACAGATGCTGTCACTTGAAGACAAGGATTTAGAAGAGAAATTCATCACTTTCAAAGAGGGACTCAAAAAGAAAATCGTCAAAGCAAACGACGAGTTGCAAGAGATTAAGTACGACTACAAAACCAATTAACCCAAACGATTGGAAAAATAAAATAAACGACCGGAACAGTTTCTCTGCCTCGGTCGTTTAATCCTTAAACGTAGTCGGTTCAAATCCGACTACATCTGATTAGAAACTAAAACCAATAACCGTGGATTTATTCAATTACTCTCGTAGAGAGACTTCCGAAGTACATATCGGTGCTGTTCCCTTAGGCGGCTCCAATCCTATTCGCATCCAATCAATGACCAACCGTTCAACGATGGATACCACGGCTTGCGTGGAGCAAGCGATGCGTATCGTAGATGCCGGAGGAGAATATGTTCGTTTAACAACACAAGGCGTTCGGGAAGCAGAAAACCTCATGAACATCAATATTGGCCTTCGCAGTCGCCAATACATGGTTCCACTCGTAGCTGATGTACATTTCAATCCTAAAGTAGCCGAAGTCGCCGCTCAATATGCTGAAAAGGTACGCATCAATCCGGGGAACTATACCGATGCCGCGCGAACCTTCAAGCAACTAGAATACACCGATGAAGAGTACGCTCTGGAGATCGAGAAAATCCGCGAACGTTTCATTCCTTTTCTCAATATCTGTAAAACCAATCATACTGCCATTCGTATTGGCGTCAATCACGGATCACTCTCCGATCGCATTATGTCCCGCTACGGCGATACCCCGGAGGGAATGGTCGAGTCGTGCATGGAGTTCTTACGCATCTGCATCGAACAACAATTCATGGACGTCGTGATTTCCATCAAAGCCTCGAACACCGTTGTTATGGTCAAAACCGTACGTTTATTGGCTGAGATTATGGAAAAAGAAGGGATGCATTTTCCCCTTCACCTTGGGGTCACCGAAGCTGGTGATGGTGAAGACGGCCGCATCAAATCGGCCTTAGGTATCGGAGCCCTTTTAAGTGATGGCTTAGGCGATACCATACGCGTTTCATTGAGTGAGGCTCCCGAAGCAGAGATACCCGTTGCCCGGAAGCTACGCGATTACATCTTGCAACGGCAAGATCATCCTTATATCCCCGGCCCGGAAACACCGACATTCGACTATCTATCTCCTACGCGCCGTCAGACGGTTGCCGTAGGATCTATTGGTGGCCATCATCTACCGGTTGTTGTAGCCGATCGCCTAGACGGGCAATTCCCTACCAATCGTCAGTTTACTCCCGACTATATTTACGCCGGAAGAGCCTTGCCTAATTCTATCGAAGAAGGTGTCGGTTATATTCTCGATGCCGATGTCTGGTCGGGCGAACCTCAAACTTACCCCGCTTTTAATCGTGCTCAACTCCCCTTCATCGGAGATTGCCAAAGCGCTATGAAGTTTTTATTCTTGTCGTATATGGAATTGGATGACGAAGCTATCGCTTGTTTAAAAGCACACCCGGAGGTCGTCATTATTGCTCAGAGCAACCATCCTAACCGATTAGGTGAACACCGGGCATTGGTACACCAACTCACATCGGAAGGCCTCACACAACCGGTAATCTTCTTCCAACACTATGCCGAAGAAGTGGCCGAAGATTTACAGATCAAAGCTGCAGCCGATATGGGCGCACTGATTTTCGACGGTCTATGCGATGGTCTCTTCCTCTATAATCAGGGAGGACTAAATCACGATACCATCGATGCCACAGCCTTTGGTATCCTGCAGGCCGGAAGAGTACGCACTTCAAAGACAGAATATATCTCTTGCCCAGGCTGCGGACGCACCCTCTATGATCTAGAAGCCACGATTGCTCGCATCAAAGCAGCAACATCCCATTTGAAAGGATTAAAAATCGGCATTATGGGCTGCATTGTGAACGGCCCGGGTGAAATGGCCGATGCTGATTATGGCTATGTCGGCGCAGGAAGAGGAAAGATTAGTCTCTATAAAGGTAAAGTTTGCGTGGAAAAAAACATTCCTGAGGAACATGCCGTTGAACACCTCATTGCACTCATCAAAGCCAATGGGGACGACCAACCCTAAAAAAATAATTAAGCACGAAGCTAGATCATTTTAGCTTCGTGCTTAATCCATTATTCTCCGAACCCTTTTTTCTCAGAGTAAATAAACTCCTCAAGACTAAATGATCTCAATTCCTTGTTGCTCACAAAGCATCAGTCCGACCTCTTTCAACTTAAATTTTTGAATTTTACCACTACCGGTCATCGGGAACTGATCCACAAAAAAAACATGCTTCGGTATCTTGTAACGGGCAATCTTTGATTTGCAGAAATCGCGTATGTCCGATTCGACTAATGAGGCTCCGTCTTTCAAAATAATAAAGGCCGCAACAACCTCACCATATTTAGGCGAAGGCAATCCCACCACTTGAACGTCTTTAATCCCATCCAGATGATACAAAAACTCTTCAATCTCGCGCGGATAGATATTCTCTCCACCACGGATTATCATATCTTTGATTCTTCCCGTGATTCGATAGTTGCCCTCTGCATCCTTAACCCCTAAATCGCCCGAATGCAAGAAGCCGTTACGATCGATCGCATTCGCAGTACCCTCTTCATCTTTATAATACCCCTTCATGACATTATAACCGCGACAGCACATCTCACCTTGCACACCATCCACACACTCTTCACCAGTCTCCGGATCAATCACCTTAACCTCTGTGAAAGCAAAATCACGTCCTACCGTATGGCACCTCACATCGAAAGGATCATCAATCCGTGTAGCTGTCATGCCAGGAGAAGCCTCTGTGAGCCCGTAAACACTAGTCACCCGCATATACATTTTCTCCTGCACTTGGCGCATTAATTCCACGGGACATAATGCTCCGGCCATAATGCCGGTTCGCAAAGAACGCAAATCGAATAAGTCGAACATCGGATGATGTAATTGCGCAATAAACATAGTGGGCACCCCATACAAAGCGGTGCATCGTTCTTTATGAATAGAAGCAAGTACGACCAGCGGGTCAAAACGCTCCACCATGACTTGTGTACATCCGTGAGTTAAACAGTTCATCGTAGCCAGAACGACTCCAAAACAGTGAAAGAGAGGTACACAACAGCAAAGTTTATCTTCTGCTGTAAAAGCCATATGTTCGCCAGTCAGATAACCATTATTGGTGATGTTATGATGAGTCAGCATGACTCCCTTAGGAAAGCCGGTTGTTCCCGAAGTATATTGCATATTCACCACATCATGAGCCAAGACTAAGCGCTTAGCTTCTTCCAGACGATCATCGGTCACGTTGTTCCCCAGAAGTAGAAGTTCCGGAGTATTAAACATCCCCCGATGTTTTTCCTGTCCGATATAGACCACATTCTTCATCATCGGAAAGCGCTCGCTTTTCAAATGTCCACGTTCCGATGTTTTAAGTTCGGGCAACATCTCATAGGTCATATCGACAAAATCACTATCTTTCTCACGGTCCACAATACAAAGCGTATGCATGTCCGAATGACGACAAAGATATTCCAGCTCCGACTGCTTATAATTGGTATTTACCGTCACCGCTACCGCGCCAACCTTAGCACAAGCGTAAAGAACCGTCAGCCAGTCCGGCACATTCGCCGCCCAAAGGCCAACGTGTGTCCCACGCTCCACACCAATAGCCATCAATCCCTTAGCCATGTCATCCACACGGCGATTGAAACGACTCCAAGTAAAGCGAAGGTCGCGATCAGCGTACACGATATATTCCTTGTCGGGCGTAACCGAAGCCCAATGCTCCAGCCAATCGCCCAACGTACGATCAAATAATTTATCCATAAAATGTTGTTTCGTTTTGTCGTGATCAAAAGATTAAAGAGGAGTGTAAATCACCGCCAAGATCTTAGCAGCTTTACCCTCGTAAGCGTGAACATGATGAGGCACGATCGAATCGTAATAGATACTATCCCCTTCTTCCAACAAATAAGTGTGCTTACCATAACTGATTTCCATCACGCCTTCCATCACCATGATAAACTCCTCACCTTCATGTGATGACAGAATGAAGTCACTATCCTCCGTAGGCATCACATCGATTACAAACGGTTCCATGTGCCTGTCGGCTTTAGACTTCGACAGTGAGTGGTATTCCATATGCTTGCGTGAGCGAATAGCATTATTAGAAAAACTGATGGCATCTTGAGCCTCTTTCTTCCGACAAACCACCGGTCCCATCTCGTCTTGATCATCGAGAAACGTTCCGAGTCGCACCCCAAGAACGCGGGCAATCTTAATCAACGGTGCCAATGAAGGAATATCAACATTATTCTCAATGCGCTCAATTTGCTCTATAGCCAATCCGGAACGTTCGGCCAAATCTTCCAAAGCGATAGACTTACTCTCACGTAAGGTCTTTATTTTCTCGCCAACAATTTTACTTTTATCCATAGGAGTATTTATTTTGTTAACCACAAGGTTATAATTTAACATCTGTTTGCCGCAAATTTAAGAAATTCTTCATAGACTCCAACTATTATCTGAAAAATCGAAAGAAAAGAGTAAAAAAGCACGAAACACGCCTCATCACACTTCTAACCATAATTCTCTACAGCAGTTAAAACAAGAGTTCACTTCTCCTCTCTATCCTTTATTAATGAGCCATTCTGTAAAACCTTATCATATAAACAGATAAGACCGACATAAAGATCGACCAAAAAGAAATAAACAACGGTTTGAATCGTTTCGAATTAAAAAAGGAATCTTTGGAGTGCCAAACCGAGAAGAATAACTTCAGTCTTCCTCTTTTTCCAAACCAACCCCAATGATTTTCAAAGCTTTTTCGGTATCTTTGCCCACAGAAATAACTTCACACACGATAGAATGGAAAAGAAATTCAAAAGAACGACCGTTACGTCGGCTTTACCGTATGCTAATGGTCCAGTCCATATCGGCCATTTGGCCGGAGTATATGTACCGGCAGATATTTATGTACGCTACCTGAGATTAAAGAAACAAGAGGTCTTGTTCATCGGTGGTTCCGACGAGCATGGTGTACCTATCACCATTCGTGCAAAGAAAGAAGGCATCACTCCACAGGACGTGGTCGATCGCTATCACACCCTTATCAAGGATTCATTCAAGGATTTCGGGATTTCGTTCGACGTTTATAGTCGTACTTCCTCACCAACTCATCACCAGTTGGCATCCGATTTCTTCAAACACCTTTACGACAAGGGCGAGTTTATTGAAAAGACATCCGAACAATATTACGACGAAGAGGCACATCAATTTTTAGCCGACCGTTACATCACGGGAGAATGCCCACACTGTCATGCTGAGGGTGCTTATGGCGACCAATGCGAGAAATGTGGAACCTCACTCTCGCCAACCGATTTGATTCATCCCAAAAGTGCAATCAGCGGTAGCCAACCAGTGATGAAAGAAACTAAACATTGGTATTTACCTCTCGATAAACACGAAAATTGGTTGCGCCAATGGATCTTGGAAGATCACAAAGAATGGCGTCCAAATGTATACGGACAATGTAAGAGTTGGTTGGACATGGGCTTGCAGCCTCGTGCAGTCAGCCGCGACTTGAATTGGGGTATCCCTGTTCCGGTAGAGGGTGCCGAAGGTAAAGTGTTATACGTTTGGTTTGACGCCCCCATCGGTTACATCTCAAACACTAAAGAGTTGCTTCCGGACACTTGGGAAACTTGGTGGAAAGATCCTGAAACTCGCTTGGTACACTTCATCGGAAAAGACAATATTGTATTCCATTGCATCGTGTTCCCAGCCATGTTGAAAGCTGAAGGAAGCTATATTCTACCCGACAACGTGCCAAGTAATGAATTTTTAAACCTCGAAGGAGATAAAATCTCGACGTCACGCAACTGGGCGGTATGGTTACACGAGTACTTGATCGATTTCCCTGGTAAGCAAGACGTACTTCGCTACGTTTTAACAGCTAATGCCCCGGAAACTAAAGACAACGACTTCACTTGGAAAGATTTCCAAGCCCGTAATAATAACGAACTAGTAGCCGTTTATGGTAATTTCGTCAACCGTGCCATGGTACTGACCCAAAAGTATTTCGACGGGAAAGTTCCTGCTTGCAGCACGTTGACTGATTATGACCACGAGACGTTAAAAGAGTTTGCCGACGTAAAAGCTGAGGTTGAAAAGTTATTGAATGTTTTCAAATTCCGCGATGCTCAGAAAGAAGCAATGAACTTAGCTCGTATCGGCAACAAATATTTAGCAGACACAGAACCTTGGAAGTTGGCAAAAACAGACATGGAACGTGTCGGTACGATTCTAAATATCTCTTTGCAACTCGTAGCCAACTTAGCTATTGCTTTCGAACCGTTCTTACCTTTCAGCTCGGAGAAACTTCGACACATGTTGAACATGGCAAGCTTCGACTGGGCAGAGCTCGGACGTCATGATCTACTTCCTGCAGGTCATCAACTCAACAAGCCGGAACTGTTGTTCGAAAAGATCGAAGATTCAGCCATCGAAGAACAAGTACAAAAGTTGTTGGATACCAAAAAAGCAAATGAAGAAGCCAACTATAAAGCAAATCCGATCCGCGAGAATGTGGCCTTCGACGATTTCTTAAAACTCGATATCCGTGTCGGTACGGTTTTGGAATGTCAAAAAGTTCCTAAAGCAGACAAACTGCTTCAGTTTAAGATTGACGACGGATTAGAAACTCGTACCATTGTGTCGGGCATTGCCAAACATTATCAACCGGAAGAACTTGTGGGTAAACAAGTTTGCTTCATTGCTAACTTAGCTCCGCGTAAGCTCAAAGGTATCGAAAGTCAAGGCATGATTCTCAGTGCAGAGAACAACGATGGTTCGCTGGCCGTGATTATGCCTCAAAAAGAGGTAAAACCCGGGAGTGAAGTGAAATAATCGACCATGGGTGAAACTTCACTAAAACAGAAGACTATAGGAGCATTGCTCTGGAACTTGCTGGACCGTATGGGCCAGCAAGTTTTATTGTTTATTGTCGGCATCATCGTCGCGAATATTCTTTCCGTAAAAGATTACGCGCTAGTGGGTATGTTGGCCATCTTTACAGCTATTGGAAACATCATTCTCGACAGCGGCTTCAGTGCGGCTCTCATCCGTAAACAGAAAGCGACCACGACCGACTATAACTCCGTCTTCTATTTTAATATATTCATCAGCCTCACTCTTTATGCCCTACTCTTTGTCGGAGCTCCGGGCATTGCAACCTACTTTAATCAACCCCTGCTGACTGATCTAACTCGAGTGATCTTTTTAGCTTTACCGCTGAACTCACTCAGTTTAATACAGAGCACCTTACTCAACAAAGAGGTCAAGTTTAAGATCTTAACCAAAGTCAACCTACTCTCGCTAACCCTTTCAAGTGGTGCCTCTCTAGCTATGGCCTATAGTGGCTGTGGGGTTTGGACTCTAGCCTGGCAACCGGTGATCCTTGCCTTTTGTCGCTCACTCCTTCTTTGGTTCTTTAACGATTGGCGTCCCCAACTTCAGTTCAGCTCACAAAGTATTAGAGAACTTTTTCGTTTTTCATCCGGATTACTGCTGGCTAGTCTAGTGAATGCCATCTTTACCAATATCTATTCCGTAGCAATTGGAAAAATCTATCCGGCAGAACAACTCGGTTTCTACACCCAAGGTAATAAATTCAGTCTGATGGTGATTAGCGCCGTTTATTCTAGTCTACAGACCGCCACCTACCCAATCTTCTCGAGTATACAGGATGACCGAGAGCGTAGCTTGCGTTCTTATCGAAAGACGATGCGGTTCACCTCATTCATCACTTTTCCGTTGCTATTTGGTTTGGTTGCTGTGGCTCGTCCATTCATTACTCTAATCCTAAAGCCAGAGTGGATGGGTTGTATCCCTTTCTTTCAACTCACCTGTCTAGCTGGGATGTTCACCATACTCACCTCAATCAACCAGAACTTTGCCAAGGTACATGGACGTTCCGATTTGATTTTCAAATTGGAAATAGCCCGCACCCTCATGATCGTCATCGCACTAGTCGCGACCATGAACCAAAGTGCACTGACCATGATTTTGTTCCAAGCCGTGGCACAAGCTGCCATCTATCTGGTTAGCATTGTATGTATTGGAAGAGCCGTGGGATATCATTGGTTCAAGCAACTCCAAGATATTGGTCCATACCTCATCTTGTCGGTTGTCATGTGGGCACTCTTACTCCTTCCCGATCGGTTCATCACCGCCAATGCCTTATTACTCCCAATAGAAATCATTATGGGCTTACTCTTCTATTACACGGCCAATCGTTTACTCGGATCGACCATCCTCAACGAAGCAGTTGAACTGATCTTTAAGCCCAAAAAGAAATCATAATCTTATGGAATTGCCTGTTAAAGTAAGTATCATCATGCTGGCTTACAACATCGACCGTTATATAGAGACGGCGATCAAAAGCGTACTTGCCCAAAAAACGAGCTATCGGATACAGCTCGTCATCAGTGAAGATTGTAGTACCGATCGTACATTTGAGATCTGTACACACTACGCTGAGCGCTATTCTGACCGCATCACCTTGGTGCGTCATGAACAAAATGTGGGATTACAACGAAATTTCATGGATGCCCACCAACATTGTACGGGTGAGTATATTGCCATATGCGATGGCGATGATTATTGGATCAACAAACATAAGCTTCAACGGATGACTGATTTCATGGATGCTCATCCCGATTTCTCGACTTGTTTCCATCGGGTGGTCAACTATTACGAAGAAGATCAAAGTAAAAGCCTGTCGAACGGTCATCAAGCCATGGTGACCAACATCACTCATCTAGCACAAAGCAATTACATCACCAACTCCTCTTCTCTCTTCCGAAGAGCCTATTTTAAAGAGCTGCCGGAGTGGTTTTCCCAAATCACCTCCTGCGACTATGCCATGCACTTGCTCAATGCACAATATGGCAATATCTATTACTTCAAGACTCCGATGGCTGTCTATCGGAAACATAATAAGGGAATTTGGAGTGAAGCGCAAGTTGAGAAGCGGCAATATGCGGCGCTTCACGTCAGAGCGCTACTTCTCGATCATTTCAAATCGCAAGAAGTCGTCTATCACCATTTGCGTCACGCTTACCGTAACATTGCTTTCTATTTGATTCGTTACTACCGTTCAGTAGGAGCAGATGAAGGGAAAATCACGGAAACATTCGAACGGATCGGGCAATATTATCCCGATCAGACCCTTGAAGAACTGCGACAACAAGAACGAGATGAAGCTGTACGTTGCCATGCACGATCACTTCGTCAACACGTGTTTAGTCTGCTTAGTAAGGTACGGGAAGTTGTTTCACGATGGATCCCACTTCCCAAGATTTAAACCGTTGAATGAGAAGGGTAACTTATACCTTCTCAAGCACTGACTCAAGCTGATTGCAACGGGCCAAAATCGTTTCCACAAACTCTCGGAAGGCCCCTTCCCCACCTTTGGCACGGGTCACAAATGAGGCTTGCGACTGAATATAAAGCGGTGCATTGGCCGGAGTAGCAGAAAGACCGACTCTGGTCAATAATTTCCGGTCGTTCAAATCATCGCCGATATAAGCCACTTCCTCCCAAGAAAGGCCCAATTGATCGATCAATTCCTGCACGACCTGTACCTTATCATGTACCCCTTGAAACAGGTAATCGACCTTTAGCTTTTCCGCTCTTCGTTGCACGATTGCGGTGGTCTCGCCCGTAACGATACCCACCGGTATCTCCAAAGCATGTGCAAAAACCACTCCGGCACTATCGTACGTATGAAAGCGCTTCCACTCATTTCCCGTCTGATCATAATACATACCGCCATCGGTCCAAACCCCATCAATATCGGTCAAGATCAAACGCGGTAGTTTCAGTTTATCCGTCATATTTCCCATCATATTTAATGTCTAGTCTGCTTAGTCAATCGCTTGGGGATAAATAATCTCATTGGCCGGGATCTCCGTCTTCACGACATGCCCCACCACCTGGGCTTTATCCACCCATTTGAAGCCATCACCGGGACTCAGTAAATGAATGTCGCTCTCAGTGATCACATCACCGGGACGCAGTGCCTTGTTCGATGCGATAGAACGCTCAAGCTTAACCTTAGCACCGGCTACACCCTCATCAATATAGAGTTCTTCACTTCCCAGCCAACGTTCGGCAATTCGAATATCACGAATCATTCGATTCACCCCATCAGGTCCGAGTGAACCTTGTTGATCGGTTCCCTTCATCCGGCGATCGATTGTGATATGCTTCTCAATGATCTCTGCTCCCATACCTACAGCTACAACCGGAGCAGCAATACCAATGGTATGATCGGAAAAGCCGATGGTATATTGTCCATAATGCTTTTTCAAATAAGTGATCGTATTCAAATTCAAATGATCGGGATACGTTGGATATTGTGAGACGCAATGTAAAATTGCAATATCTGAATGATAACGAGTGATCACCTCCAAGGCTTCGTCCAATTCCTTTTTGCCTGCCATACCTGTAGACAGAATGATCGGAATCTTTGTTTCCGCCATCACCTCAAGCAGAGGTAAGTTGGTCAAATCACGACTAGCCACCTTCAGTCGGTCAGGTGTAAAACGCTTTAAGAGTGACATACATCCCTTAGAACAAAGCGTCTCCACAAAATCGAGTCCTAACGCTTTCGCATGCTTATAGATCTCATAATGTGCCTCATCATCCAGTTCGAGACAAGCCCGATGCTCACCGTAGGTGTGCCCAAACGCATGTGGAGAGTCGTACACCCGGTTCATTTGTGAATCGGTCAACTCCTCTTTTAAATCACGCTTCGTCAGCTTCACCGCATCCATCGGTTTCAGTTCGAGACCAAACACCTCCTCCTTAACCGGACGAGACACCAAGTCGACAATCAGTTTCGCAATATCAACAGAGCCATTATGGTTCTGTCCGATCTCTCCTATAATATAAGTACTTTTCATCGATCAAGTTATTATTTTTCGTTACGGGCAATATTTTCAAGCATCTTATGGCGATAGTCGGGATGTGCCTCAACCAGACCTAACAAGGCCGCCACACTCCGATCAGTCTCCTCATAGTGAGTCGCATAAAGGGTCTGAAGCAAAGTAAAATCCTCCAAGGTATCGAGGGTAAAACGAAGATCCAAGCGCCCTTCAAGTTCCTCCGGCAAAGCCAATAAGCGAACATTAAAACGTTCGGGATGTGTATACAAGTAGATGGTCACATGCTCAATATACAGTTTCTCATGCGTCTCTGCAGCTGCACGTTTTAAGGCATCGAGGGTCGTAAGTTCGGCATATAATCCCAAATGCGACTTAATGGTCGGACGTCCATCGGCAAAGCCATAAGCAATATAATCGGCTGGTGAAGCCGTATGTTCATCGAAAAACCGTTGGAACGACTCCACTTGTAAAAAGGGGTTATCCGAACAAACACGAATGAACCGGTCGAATCCAAAAGCCTCTGCTGCTCCGATAAAACGACTTAACACATCATCTTCATCGCCTCTGAAACAAGCAATTCCCCACTGACGCGCCACCTCTTCGAGAACATCATCCTGTGGACGATTGGTCGTAGCCAATACCACACATTTATCGGGATAAAGAGCAACCATGCGACTGATTAGAATATCAATAATGCGTTGTTCCTTATAAAAAGGTAATAAGATCTTATGATGTAAACGGGTCGATCCCGTACGTGCTTGAATAATTATACCATCTTTCATAATTTCATCCGTTTAAAGGCATCGATATACGAGCCCGGCGTTATATTAATCACCTGTTTTCCATACTTCCTCGCATACGACTCCAAGACGAAGTAAGACTTAAATGCCACATACATGTGATAGAGTATGGTATAGAGGCGAGCACTTTTCAAGTTCTCTTGAGTAACCGTAGCAGCCTGTGATTTGTTCTGGTCATAGAAATGTTTTTGATGCATCAACACCACGTTTTCATCCGTCACACTAATCTCCGGTAGCCAAGAATGATCGGCACCGGCCAGATAAATGGTTTTAAACGGCAAGCGCAGTCCCATAGCAATCGACGGGATCAACACATTATGTGGACGAGGGACTCCCCATCCCTTACGAAAGACCACATCACAGAACCCTTGAAAACCCTCAATCGGTGTCGTGTTATAGATATAAACACGAATATAAGGATGATCGGCTAAGAACGGTTGCCACGCTTTGTTCTTCAAAGCACGTGCCGGCATAAATAGAGCGAGTGGCCAAGTGGTCTTCTCTGCCATCGTTTGAAAAAGCTGTACCCGTTTCTCAGGCACAATCCAAAACAACGGATCGGCAATCAGATAGAGTTCCGGCTTCAAAGTTTCATACATCGGTGAGGTTACGCAAAAGTTCACCGCCAAGAGCGTTTTCGACCGCACAAAATCCGCCTGTTCTTCAACAGTCTTATTCAACGACGGGCCATTCGCCAAGATGAGCAACTCCTTATTATTCTTGAACGTATCAGGCAGCACCGTACGCCATTTCGATTGAAGCAAGATCTTCACCACACTTAAGCCGCTTTGCCAAGCCTGCTCCATCCATTTCATTCCTTTTTCACCCATAAACTTATCAGAGGTCAAATTATGATACAAAGATAAAGAGTTTAACATTCACACACTAAAAAATAAATCAAATTATAGTCGTAACTCTTGAAATGTACTACTTTTGTAGAAACATTCGACACATGAGGGTACTACTAGTCAACACATCTGAGCGCATGGGCGGTGCTGCTGTGGCAGCCAACCGACTGATGACCGCACTCAACAACAACGGTATCAAAGCCAAAATGCTGGTACGCGATAAAGAGACGGAGCAAATCAGTGTAGTAGGATTAGAACGTAATTGGCGCCAAGGCTGGCATTTCCTATGGGAGCGCTTTGTGATCTGGAAAGCCAATCGTTTCAGACGTCATCAGCTGTTTGCCGTCGACATCGCTAATAGCGGTACCGATATCACCACCTTACCCGAATTTAAGGAAGCTGACATCATTCACTTCCATTGGATTAATCAAGGGATGCTTTCCTTACAAAGCATTCGTCAGATCCTAGCCTCAGGTAAACCGGTGGTCTGGACCATGCACGACATGTGGCCTTGCACAGGCATTTGCCACCATGCCCGCACTTGTACCCATTATCAAAACGAATGTCACCACTGTCCGTACCTTTATGGCGGCGGTGGAAAACGTGATTTATCCACCCGGGTCTTTCGAAAAAAGAAAGCCCTTTATGCGGAAGGACGACTCACCTTCGTAGCCTGCAGTCACTGGCTGGAACAACTGGCTCAGAGTAGCGCTATCATCGGCCACAACCAAGTGACCAGCATTCCCAATCCGATCAACACCGCCCTCTTTCGCCCAAGCGACAAAACCGCAGCACGAGAGAAATGTGGTCTACCAACGAACCAAAAATTGATCTTATTCGGTTCAGTAAAGATCACCGACAAACGTAAAGGGATCGATTATCTGATCGAGGCTTGCAACCATTTAATAGAAGGATATCCCGAATTGCGTCAACAACTTGGCGTTGTGGTTTTCGGTCACCAGTCGGAGCAATTACAAGACCTTCTCCCCTTTCCGGTGCATGCTTTACCGTACGTTAAGAATGAGCACGACTTAGTCAACGTCTATAATGCAGTTGATCTGTTTGTCACCCCATCCCTCGAAGAGAATTTGCCCAACATGATCATGGAAGCGATGGCTTGTGGAGTACCCTGTGTCGGTTTCCAGATTGGAGGAATTCCGGAAATGATCGATCATCTACATAACGGATACGTCGCAGATTATAAATCGGCAAACGATTTTGCCAACGGGATCTATTGGGTACTCAACGAACCCGATTATGCAAACCTCTCGGAACAAGCCCAGCGCAAAGTGGCCGCCTGTTATTCAGAAAGCGCCGTTGCCAAGAAATACATCACCATTTACAATAAAATAAGTGGAAAGCATGCATAGTACAACTGTAAAGCCCACCTTCTCCATCATCACGGTCACCTATAACGCTGAACGTGTATTGGAAGATACCATTCAGAGCGTTATCGCCCAGACCTACCATCACATTGAGTATATCATCATCGACGGTGCATCAACCGATGGTACCTTATCGATTATAGAGCGTTACCGTCCCCACATCAGTCGACTGATTAGTGAACCCGACAAAGGATTATATGACGCGATGAATAAAGGTATTGAGGCGGCAACAGGCGATTACCTCTGTTTTCTCAATGCCGGCGACTGTCTTCACGAAGACGATACCTTGCAGAATGTTGTCCATACCCTCCCAGCAGAAGGAGAGCCCGACTTGATCTATGGTAATACTGCTCTAGTCGACCAGAAACGCCATTTCCTACGTATGAGACGACTCGCCCCGCCCGAACAATTGAACTGGAAAAGCTTCAAACGCGGCATGCTAGTGTGCCATCAAGCCTTCTGGGTCAAACGCGCCTTAGCTGAGCCGTACGACTTAAGCTATCGTTTTTCGGCCGATTTTGATTGGTGCATTCGCGTCTTGAAACAAGTCAAACAGTGTCACCACACCCATCTCACTTTGATCGATTACCTCAATGAAGGCATGACCACACAAAACCAAAAGGCTTCCCTTAAAGAGCGTTTTCGAATTATGGCCAAGCACTATGGACTGATAAGCACTCTTGCGCATCACTTCTGGTTCATCATCCGGCTTCTGACCAAGCGATAAATAAAAAACCAAACACTCCCTATAATTAGTCAACAAGAGACGATTATAGGGAGTGTTTGGTTTATCTTAAGACCGAAGGACCTCCGGTTTCGCGAACCTCCTATTTAAAAAGTTGCTTCATTGGACGACCAATCCAGACTTGTGGCTGTTTAAGGTCGAAAATGTAAGCGATCGTCGATGCGATGTCAAATTGCATCATGCTTTCAGTAAACTGTGGACACATCTTTACCTTCTTTCCAGCCATGATAAAAGGAGTTTCCATTTCAGTCATCGTCTTTCCACCATGCCCTTTATTAATTCCACCGTGATCGGCCGTAATAATAAAGATCGTCTCTTTCAATATCCCAGCCTCCTCTGTTGCTTTTAGAATGCGTCCAATATAACCATCCAGCTCCTTTAACTGCGCATAATACTCAGGGGTATCGTGACCGATCTGATGTCCGACATGATCCGGTTGATCGAAGCAAATCGCTAATAAATTAGGATGTTTCTCTTTGATATAAATTTCCGACAGACGACACAACCCCTCAGGATCTTTCATATAATCGGGCGATTGTTGATGATAATTAAGAGATAAAGTATCCACTAAATATTTAATCCCATCCCAATCGTACAAACAGCCAATCTCCGCTTTGGAGTCATGATCCCGCAAGAGTTGGAATACTGTTGGAAAGATGCCATGTTGATTCAATTCTCGTGAAGGCAATTCAGGCGTTTTAGATCCCCACTGAGTATATCCATGAAGTTCCGGCCCCGCTCCCATAAACATAGAAGCCCAATTTACGGCACTCGATGAAGGAAGCACGGAACGCTTAGTCAGCGTATAGGCCCCTTGATTCATCAGTTGCCTAACATTTGGCATATCCGCCTTTTCTACACTATACGATCCCCAGCCATCAAGCCCAATTAAAATGACATGTTTAGCCTTTGGTTTGGCTTGACATGGGCTGATCATAAAAGTAATTCCTAATAAAACGCACCATAGTGCAATCGTCTTTTTTTTCATGTTTGTATATTTAAAGTAAATCAATCGTCAATTTTGATCCCAAAAGAGTCGAAAAGACAAAGGTGGAACAAAGGTATTAAAAAGGCAGGTAAAGTATCGACTAAAACTCTTTTTGCAGAACAATAAAATAAAAAAAACGTTAAATATATATATAAAACAAGAGGTTCATTGAAGAATCGCCCGTTAGGAATTGTATTATACAAAAGCTCAAAGCAGCCTCAGAAGACTCTTATTAAACGCTATATAAACGAACAACATGAAAAACTCTTTTTTCTTAAAAACATCATTAGCCGCCACAGGAGCATGTAGTCTCTTCTCAACAGCAATGGCTCAGCAGCATCCGCACATTATTCTGATTATGTCCGATCAACACCGCGGTGATGCCATGAACTGTATGGGAAACCCTTCGGTCATCACCCCGCACTTAGATGCATTAGCCAATGATGGTACACTTTTTATGAATGGATACGCTTCGGCACCGAGTAGCACCCCGGCACGTGCAGGGCTACTGACCGGAATGTCCCCTTGGCATCATGGTATGTTAGGTTACGGACGGGTGGCCGAACATTATAAATACGAGATGCCTCGTATGTTAGGCGATTTAGATTATTACACCTTTGGTATTGGTAAGATGCATTGGCATCCACAAAGAGCTCTACATGGGTTCAACACTACCCTTTTGGATGAAAGCGGTCGCGTAGAAAGTCCTTATTTTATCAGCGATTACCGCCGTTGGTTCCAATTGCAAGCCCCCGGATTAAACCCAGATAGCACAGGCATCGGATGGAATGATCACGGATCGGCCACTTACAAGCTTCCCGAACAACTGCACCCTACGGTGTGGACCGGTGAAACCGCTTGCCAACTCATCGAAAACTACCAGAACAACCGTCCGCTATTCCTCAAGGTGTCGTTTGCACGCCCACATAGTCCATACGATCCGCCACAACGCTTACTCGATGAATACAATCAACACGACATCCCGGCACCATGGGTTGGTGAATGGTGTAAAGACAAAGCGTACGCTAAACTGGTTGACCCTTCAAAAGCCTCTTCGGATGCCGCTTTTGGTAATTTCGGCGAAGATTACGCTAAAGACTCCCGTCGCCACTACTATGCGAACGTAACCTTTATCGATGAAGAGATTGGTAAGATTATTCAGGTTCTAAAAGAAAAAGGAATGTACGACAATGCTTTGATCTGTTATGTCTCCGATCATGGCGATATGCTAGGCGATCACTATCATTGGCGTAAAACATACCCTTATGAAGGATCGGTTCACATCCCATACATTGTCAAATGGCCTAAGAACTGTCACTTTACCAAAGGAAATAAAGTCGACCAACCGGTAGAGTTACGCGACCTACTCCCTACCTTCCTCGAACTTGCAGGAGGCCATGTCCCTAGCGACATGGATGGAAAGTCTCTCATCCAACTCATGGGCAATCAAGCCAATCAATGGCGTAAATATATCGATCTAGAACACGCTACTTGTTACAGTGAAGATAATTATTGGTGTGCCCTCACCGATGGAAAGATCAAATACATCTGGCGTTTCCATACCGGAGAAGAAGAACTGTTCGATCTGAGCAAAGATCCGCACGAACTTCAGAATGTAGCCAATGTCAAGAAATATCAAGCCAAACTCAAAGAACTTCGTCAGGCGATGGTCAATCACCTTTCCGAACGCGGGCCGGAGTATGTAAAGGATGGCAAATTACAAGTTTTGAAACGGACCATTTTGTATAGCCCACTGTTCCCGAAAAACTAAAAAAGATTTTCAAATAACGGCAAAGTTTGACGGCCGTATAGGTAGAGACATCCATCACAATCCCAACAAGATCTGTGAATGGATGTCTCTATCCGTTATAAGTCTCATCAAATATAGCCAAAAGCTAGAACCCTCCCTTAGAAGAAGCCTTCAGTTTCTCCAGTAGTTCAGCCATACCTTCCGAAGCTCCTTTACGAATCACGTTGATTGGCCTCGACGTATTAGGGCTCACCGGCCGAGGATCAATAAGATAAGTCGGTGCCTGCATCGGTGCATAGTTTAATAATCCTGCTGCCGGATACACATTGAGTGAGGTACCGATAATCACAAGGATATCCGCCTGACGCACAACAGATATGGCGGTTTCAATTTGCGGTACGGCCTCCCCGAACCAAACAATAAATGGACGTAACTGCGAACCATCATCAGCAAGATCTCCCATCTTAACCTCATACTCCTCCGGTTGAAGTTTCTTAATGTAATGAGGGTTATTAGGCTCACGGCTCGAACAGACCTTAGTCAGTTCGCCATGTAGATGAATAACCTCATGACTTCCTCCCCTCTCATGTAAATTATCCACATTCTGCGTAATTACCGTCACCCGATACTCTTTCTCCAATTCAGCAATCAGTTCATGTCCGCGATTAGGTTCGACCGTGAGCAACTGTTTACGCCTTTCATTATAGAACCGAAGCACAAGTTCGGGATTTTCAGCATATCCCTCAGGAGTCGCCACCTGCTCCACCGGATAACGTTCCCATAATCCGCCGGTATCTCTAAACGTACTAATTCCACTTTCTGCGCTCATCCCCGCGCCAGATAGAACAACAAGTCTTTTCATTGCACATTCATTTTATAGGGTCATCTCACAAAAATAGATAGAAAAAACGGTAAACATGAATAATAAGATTTTTTAATTCCCCAAAATCTAAATCATTCAAATAAAACCTTTACATTTGTGGTTTATTAAATGCATGTATTATTGGTGCTTATCCAATAAAACAGACATGCCCTAACGACAATAAGATTATATGGACAAATTTAGTTACGCAATCGGCCTTGGTATTGGCCAAAATTTATTGAGTATGGGTGCTAAGGGCATCGCTGTAGAGGACTTTGCACAAGCCATCAAGGATGTCTTAGAAGGCAATCAAACAGCAATCAGCCACCAAGAAGCCAGAGAGATCGTCAATAAATACTTTGAAGATTTGGAAGCTAAAATGAGTGCAGCCAATATCGAACAAGGTCAGGCTTTTCTTAGCGAAAACCAAAACAGAGAAGGCGTAAAAACATTAGCTAGCGGATTACAATACGAAGTGATTACTGAAGGACACGGTAAGATGGCTAAAGCAACCGACCGTGTAAAATGTCATTATGAAGGAACATTAATCGACGGAACCTTATTCGATAGCTCCGTTAAACGCGGAGAGCCAGCTGTATTTGGTGTGAACCAAGTGATCCCGGGATGGGTCGAAGCTCTGCAGTTAATGCCTGAAGGTTCAAAATGGAAACTCTATATCCCTTCTGAATTAGCTTATGGCGCACAAGGTGCAGGTGAAATGATTCCTCCTCATAGCGCATTGGTCTTTGAAGTTGAACTAATCGAAGTATTATAAAAAATAAAAACAAACTAAAATGAAGAAAATTACTCTTTTCATGGGAGTTGCCGCACTTGCTGCAGGCTTTGCTTCTTGTACCGCTCAAGCTCCTAAAGCTAACTTGAAGTCGGATATCGACTCATTGTCGTACTCTATTGGTATGTCACAAACTCAAGGTTTAAGAGAATACTTAACCGGACGTCTTGAAGTAGATACAGCTTATATGGACGAGTTCATCAAAGGTTTGAACGATGGTGCTTCTAAGACAAGCAAGAAAGACATTGCTTACATGGCAGGTCTTCAAATCGGTCAACAGATCAGCAATCAAATGATGAAGGGCATCAACCAAGAATTATTCGCTGGCGATTCAACTAAAACCATCAGCAAAGAAAACTTCATGGCAGGTTTCATCACTGGTACTTTGAACCAAAAAGGTGCCATGACTATGGAAGCAGCACAAGAATACACTCGTACTGCAATGGAAAGAATCAAGGCTAAATCTATGGAAGATAAATATGCCGATAACAAAACTGCAGGCGAAAAATTCTTAGCTGAAAACAAAACTAAAGAAGGTGTAAAAACAACTCCAAGCGGTTTGCAATATAAAGTGATCACTGAAGGTAAGGGTGCTATCCCTGCTGATACTTGCAATGTAAAAGTAAACTATAAAGGAACGTTGATCGACGGTACTGAGTTCGATAGCTCATACAAACGTAACGAGCCGGCTACATTCCGTGCTAACCAAGTTATCAAAGGTTGGACAGAAGCATTAACAATGATGCCTGTAGGTTCAAAATGGATGCTTTACATTCCTCAAGATTTGGCTTACGGCGCAAGAGAGTCTGGCCAGATCAAACCATTCTCTACTTTAGTATTCGAAGTAGAACTTTTGAGCATTGAGAAATAAAGATCTCGATCACGATAAAATCAAGAGGTGCAATACATATTGCACCTCTTTTTTTGCTTTTGACTAATTTTAATTTCAAAAATCAAGAATAATTAAAATAAATCTATATATTTGCTTACTTTTTGATAAAATTTGGAATTTACAATTTATTATTATGGAAAAAATAGACAACCTTGACAGGCAAATTTTGGAGATCATCTCTCAAAATGCTCGCATCCCTTTTAAAGACGTTGCTGCTGAATGTGGCGTTTCCCGCGCAGCCATTCACCAGCGTGTACAAAGGTTAATCGATCTGGGGGTAATCGTCGGATCCGGTTATCATGTAAATCCGAAGTCCTTAGGTTATAGAACCTGTACCTATGTGGGGATTAAACTTGAAAAAGGTTCTATGTACAAAGCAGTTGTTTCTGAATTAGAAAAAATACCAGAGATTGTAGAATGTCATTTCACAACCGGTCCTTACACCATGTTGACTAAGGTTTATGCTTGTGATAACGAACATTTGATGGACTTGTTGAATAATAGAATGCAAGAAATCCCAGGTGTAGTGGCAACTGAAACCCTAATCTCTTTGGAGCAAAGTATAAAGAAGGAAATTCCTATTCGTAAATAAAACATTCGATGATGACTTTTCTTCAAAACTACCATTTAGCCGGATTATTCATCGGGATATGCACGTTCTTAATTATCGGTCTTTTTCATCCAATCGTTGTAAAAGCTGAATATTATTGGGGAACGAAGTGTTGGTGGATCTTTCTCCTGCTTGGTGTCGTCGGCGTCATCGGTTCGATCGTTATGGACGATGTTTTAATCTCATCTCTGCTTGGTGTCTTCGCCTTTTCTTCCTTTTGGACGATAAAGGAGATTTTTGAACAAGAAGAGCGAGTAAGAAAGGGATGGTTTCCAAAAAATCCAAAACGGAAATATAAGTTTTAAGACATAGTATCCAAGCATTTTTCTGAAAAAATGCTTGGATATTTCAACAAAAAAAAGTACTTTTGTCGCCGGATCAAAAGAACGATTCACGGGCTTTTAGCTCAGTTGGTTAGAGCAACAGACTCATAATCTGGAGGTCCTAGGTTCAAGCCCTAGATGGCCCACCTCACAAAGAGGTTATAAACGTAATTGTTTATAACCTCTTTTGTTTTTCCCCTTTCAATCTTCACAAAAGGGCCAAAAGGCCAGAACGTCAACCTCTTCTGCATAAGAAAAACACTCCATTGCCTTCGGCATAAGTCCAAAAGTCATTTTCCAAGTTAGGAAAAATCAACAAGATATCATACGCATTCTGTTTTCAAAAGGAGAAACTAGACGTTTAATTGTAAAACTTTCAGTGTCGTCTTAATGGAAATAAAGTGTCGTCCGATGAAAATCGAGTAGCGTCCTAATGAAAATCTTTTGTCGCCCTAATGCAACTAGAGTGTCGCCCTATGAAACTCAAACAGGCTCTATTATGCGACTATAAATTCTGGTAAGTAAATGATTTGAGGAACTGTCTTATCCTGGGAATGGTTGTCTTTTGTTTCATTCGTGCTGTGGAAGACGCCACAGCATCTATTTAGACGCCTACGCTAAAACGACAGATGGGTGGCAGATCCTTGATCTGCCACCCATCTGCAAGCGGTATCTGCAACGCTCCTACAATCTGACCACCAACAACTTAACGTACAATTGGTGACAGGTGGCAGATCTTTTTAAAAAACTTCATGTAGGAGCGCTGAATTCTACTTCAATAACGGTTCAATAGCCTTCTTTACCAACGGTTCCATAACACCATACCCCTCAGCAGTCGGGTGCACACCATCGTTAGTATACGAGGCATCCAAAGCTTTCCCGTCACGACTCAACATTGGAGTGAAGTAATTCACAAACGGAATCCGATGCTTCCGTGCATACTCTTCCACACGGCGATTAAGCGATCTGATTTTCCCCATCGCATCGGTCACCGAAGGATTCCATCCAAAATCTTTAGCCGGTAAGACGGTGGTCAGCACCACTTTAATCCGGTTAGCTTGAGCCAGCTCGACCATGGAAACAATATTCCCAAACGTATATTCTTCGTTATAAGCACCGGTATTCTCAGCAATATCATTCGTTCCGGCATTGATAACAACCACCTTAGGCGATAGGTTGATCACATCTTCACGAAAACGCACCAGGAATTGGTAGGACGTTTGTCCACTGATGCCACGCCCCACATACTGATTCTTCGTAAAGAAGTCGGGACGCAACTTCACCCAAAACTCCGTGATAGAATTACCCATGAAGACCACAGGGCGGTCTTTTGCCGCCATCTGTTTCAACGCCACATTTTCTTTTGCATAACGCCCAAGATTCGCCCAATCGGGCTTCTGTGCCTTGCCCCACGTCGTATTCAAGCAGAATAACACCAAGAGGCTCAACTTAATAACAGGATTCAATTTCATATTTATCGAATAAGATTAAAATTCAAAGCTCACTCCACCCACAAAGTTGAATCCTTCAGTCGGATAGAACAGGTGATATTGATAAGACTTATTCAGCATGTTATCGAAGCGAGCATACAAAGAAGCCCCTTTATATAACTTATAAGTCGCATTAAGGTAGAGATTGTTAACCTTTGGCATCCCTTTCTCACTCCAAGAAGTGTAGACATAACCGGTATTCAATAACAAGCCGGCGATGGGACGCACACCAATCTCAAGACTAGCCTTCAATTGAGGTTTTAGCGCCAACGGATCGGTAGCTAATGGGGCTGCATCTGCTTTCCAATGACGGTAAACGCCATCGATATTAAGGCTAAAGAGATCCTTATATTGATACGCGGTCTTTAATCCGACAAACGCATTGGTCGCATCAACCGCTTTAAGATTAATCGTCCGGTTGTCCGGCTGTCCTTCAGCCACGACGCCACTTTCATAAAGTTCATCTTTCACATTCTGATACCCCCCATAGACATTAAACCACAAACCGGGATACGGGCTCATCTTAAAGCCTAAAGCCGCGTTTAACTGTTCGTAAGTATCGTTCACCACATTGATCGGCAAAGCATAAGGACAGAGTTGCTCCAGACGTCGAAAATCGTTCAACTGTCGTCCACCCGTAGCCTGTCCATAAAGGACGTATCCATCGCTCAAAATATAATCAGCCTTCAAATCCGGCGAAA
The DNA here is from genome assembly GCF_058683585.1 of Bacteroides sp. QWL-09. Classification (NCBI taxonomy): domain Bacteria; kingdom Pseudomonadati; phylum Bacteroidota; class Bacteroidia; order Bacteroidales; family Bacteroidaceae; genus Bacteroides; species Bacteroides sp. QWL-09. The sequence goes on from NZ_CM178748.1 coordinate 2,498,560, forward strand.
AACGGAGGGTTTTTCCCGATCCGAAAGAGAAGTCCACATTAGCCCCTAGGCGAAGACGCCAATTGTCCGTATTCATTCCATAATAAGGATTCAAATCGAGAAGCGTACGGTTCTGATACAACGCCTCAGGATCTTTCATCGCATTGGTATACGATAAATACTGCAAACGGCTCGCAATGGTAACCGATTGTTCGTCGTTGATCGCCCCGCGAATAAAGCCTTGTACGCGTAGCTGCATCTCCCGATCATTCTCGTCGAGAACGGGACTTTTCTGACGATCGTACCACAACATTCCGGTTTCAACTTCAAACTGTACGGGAAGGTTTTCTTCCGTCGATTTGACTTGAACATAGAGATCGCCGGACGAGAAGTGTTGCTTGCCGCCACTCGGAGGAAGAAGGTTAAAGTTGCTGACTCCCCAATGTCCACCGGCTCCCAGATCGACGGTTCGAAACTGATGGAGATAATCTAGCGCAACTTGAGTACGATAGTAGTAACTACTCCACTGTTCGTCGGCACTCTGCGGAAGCGTGAATGTTCCGTCCCGTCCATCCATCTGCAAACGAGCATTCAGACGATCTTTCTTCGATAGTCGGAAGAGATAATTGCCCAATATATCGAGATTCCCATAGTTCCCGTAACCCAAACGAGCGTAACCCGATTTACCGTCCGACTGTTTCTCAAAAGGAACATAAGCCTTTAGAAACTCATCCGGCAATGCCGTTGCAGGGTAAATTGCAGTCGCATACTCTACACTCTTTTTGCTGATCTGTGGCTCCTCGATCTTAGGAAGCACGTTGATCTTTGAAGCATTGGGTATAATCGGATTATAGTTCTGTTCGACAACAACCGTACGATTCATCGTCGTATCTTTCTGAACGGTTTGCCCCCACGAAGCAGAGGTTCCTAATAGAGCAATTCCACTTAATAATAATGTATGGTAATGACGTGTCATAACGATCTTATTTTTTTAGTTTAGTTAAACGAGTCTCAATCATGTTCTCGATATCATCATTGGCTTGATAGTTTTGTTGAAGACTGAGCAAGTATTGACGAGCATCCAAATCCTTTCCTGTAGCCATATAGACATCGGCCAATAACACAAAACTACGCGCCAACCAATAGGTATGCGGGGTGCTCTGCTCGATATAGCTAAGCAGTTCCTTTTCTGCCGAACGATAATCTTTAGCTTCATATTGAGTTTGTGCCACTAGATATCGTGCTTCCGCTCCAAAGAGGTTGCGGGTATCTTTAGCCAAGACTTTCCAGTCCTCTACAGCTTTCTTGGTCGCTTTCTGATGCGCATAAGCCTTAGCTCGATCGTACAACGCTTCATTTTTAAGTTCAGGCGACAGTTTGGTCTGCGTAAGCAGATCGGAGGCTGCTTGAATAATCGTCACGTCATCTTTCACTTGAACTGCCGAACGCAGCAACCCGGTCTCTGCCAATAATCGGTGGTCGCTTGTGGTCGCCATCTCTTTTAACTGGCTATAACTCTTCAAAGCTTCTTCGAACCGTTGCATCTTAAATAAGATTTCCGAACGCATCACCAACACATCCTCGGAGTAGCGACTATTCGGATAGGCCAATATCTTCTCAGAATGAGTTAGAACCCCATCATAGTTCTTCTGCTCGGAAGCAATAACACAAAGATAGTAATGGGCATTTAAACCAAATGCACCTTCGGGGAACTGCTGCAGATAGCGATTAAAGGCCGATTTCGCTTCTTCTATCCTTCCACGCATATAGATCCGTTCGGAAGCAACATAGGTGAGCGAGTCTTGTTCGTCGGCATCAAACCGGACTTCTCCGGACATCGATGATGCTAAGGCTGCAAATTCGTCTACCCGGTTCAGATCGACGTAGATCGATTTCAAGTCGCGCATAGCCAAACGAGCTTCTTCGCTTCCCGGATAGGTGTTTACAACAAACTTATAAGCATTAATGGCTTTCTCATAATCGTCTTTTTGATAATAGAGCAACCCGATCTCTGCCGCAGCTTTACGACTGATCGGACTTTTAGGATATTGATCCAATAATTCCCTAAACGATCCGATCGCTTGGTCGTTGTTTTCGAGCAAGACGTAGGCCCGGCCTTTTTCATAGAGGGCATCTACCGCATAAGGAGATGAAGGATATTTGCCAATAAGTCGATTCAGCAGGGTGATCTTACCGGTATAATCCCGTTGCAGACCGGCAACCAATCCCATCTGATAAAAAGCATAATCTCCGGCTCCCATATTCAAAGCCTCAGAATGAGAGTAGTAACGCTTAGCCTCACTGAAATTACGACTGTTCAGATAGCAATCCCCTAACCGATTATAAGCATCGGCCAAAAGTTCCGAACGATTACCGTCCACCAGTTTCACATATCTTTGGAAGTAGTCTAAAGCTCTTGAGTAATTCTGCTGTTGAAAAGCAAGATACCCTAAATTATAATGTGCCAAAGCATACATCTCACTCCCTCTCTGATTGGTCAGCTGCAAGAAATTATTAAAATCACGAATAGATTCAGTGGTGCGCTGCAGACGATAATAAGCCTCGCCACACCAATAGTAGGCATTTGCTTTAGTCTGTGCATTGTAAGCTCCAAGTTCGATCGAGCGATTGAGATAGTTTAAGGACTGATCGAAATTGCTGTTGGCAAACGACTGTGTTCCTAGTTGGAACAAGACATTCTGCTTAGCTTCCAAGATCGAACGGCTAGGACGAGTAATACGATCGATCGACTTTAAAGCGGCTTCATAGCTACGGGTATTCATATAGACTTCAACCAAGTAACTGCTTACCTTGTCGGCATAAACCGAAGTCGGAAACTCGTTTAGGAAATTCTCAAAGGCAGATACCGATTCTCCAAAAGCAGAGAACGAGGTCTCGTGTAAACACAACGCATAGTTATAAGCTGCTTGTTCCTTGACTTTGCGGTCAGCATCAGAGTTCGCCGCTTGCTCGAAAGCCATACGCGCTTTGCTCTTTTCTGCCAACTGTAAATAAGAAAGTCCCAGATGTAAATTTGCATTCTGGGTTAAAGCATCCTTCTCAATCGCAACACGCCCTAAAGCCTCAACCGCTTTAGAGAAAACACGTGTTTGATAATTGCTTAACCCAAGCATATATAACGCATCCCGTCGGGCTTGATCACCTTGAACAGCCCAATAGGTTTCCAAAGCTCCTTTTGCGGCATGATAATCGCCTTTGCGATAATAGATCTCTCCTAACACCCGATTCATTTCAGAAGCATATTCATGTTGAGGATGAGATTTGAGGAATTGAGTAGCTACAAGCTCGCCTTGACTATAGTTCTGCTGAGCCAAATAAATCTCAGCCAGATAATAAGGAACTAACGTTCCATACTTGGGATCGTTCTGCAAGGGTACAAAGCCGTTAAGTGCCTCCTGATAACGCTTCTGCGTATAACGGATATACGACACGTAATAACGACAATCTTTATCGTATTTCGAACTGCTTGCTTTCAAGGTCTCGAACCAAATAGCCGCATCTTTAATCTTGCCCACTTTCATGTAGCAAAGGGCCAACTCATAAGTCCGATCGTCTCGTTCTTCGTCGGCAAGTTGTTCTAGTCTTGAGGAGTTGAACAGGGCCAGAGCCTCATCGTACTTTCCATCATAATAGTAACACGAAGCCAGCAAAGCATAGATGCGATTCGCATAAGGGGTATCCGGATAACGATCCAGGTAAGTTCTTAACTTGATGATCCGATTTTGATCTTTCAGTTCATAGGCCGAACAAGCTAACATATACTCGGCTTCTTGAAGAGTTGAAGCTTTTGGGTTCTGTCGAACAAAGGTGCTCAAAGCATTCATCGCAACCGCATAGTTCTTCTCTTCGAAACGAACCCGTCCTTCTCTAAACAAGTCGTCGGGCGAAGTAAACTGCCGATTATTTTGCGCCTCAAGATTAAGGGGAATATAACACATTAAAACACCTATCAAATGTAAAATGGGGCTTTTCATATTTTTTCAGTTTTTTACAAATGTACAATTATAAGTCTAAATCTAAATACCACTGTTGGAATATTAAACTTCTTTCAGAAACTTCGACAATCCTTTTCTTATCGACTCTAAACCAAATTGTTCCGGCTTAAGATCCGAGAGTTTCACAAAAAAGGCATCAGAGACGTCGTCCATCCACTTAATATCCTCATATTGAGTGGACTCACAAAGATAAAACAGATCCAAAGTGTGAACGGTAAAGCCGGAATAGAGGTACAGATTCGGTAATGAGAAAAGATAAGTTGCACGGCTAATCTGCAGTCCGGTTTCTTCGAGTACCTCACGAGTCAAGCCCTCTTCGGCCGTTTCGCTCATATCCACAAAGCCACCGGGCAAATCGAGTGTTCCTTTCGCCGGTTCTTTAGCACGGCGGCAAACCAATAGCTCGCCTTTATCGTTTATAATCAAAGCGACAGTTGCAGCAGAAGGATTAAAGTAATAGACGAACTGACAATCTTCACACTTTTTTGATTTCTCATTATGAACAACAAAATGTGATGAACCACATTTAGGACAGTGGTTGAAAAGAGATAACGGATGTATCATTCTTTACTTTTTTAACAATGTATTTACACCTTACAAAGGTATAAAAGATTAGTTATTTATCCCATCTATTGGGGCATAGATTTATTCGATAGGCTTTTATTAGAGAAAGTCGCCCGCCCCGACTACTTTTGCTGAAAAAAGAATTAAACCCTAAAAATATAGAATTATGGAACCAATTTTAAATTCAAAACTTCCCGCATTTTCCGTAGAAGCCTTTCACAACAACGCATTCAAGACCGTAACAAACCGTGATCTTGAAGGAAAGTGGGCTATCCTATTCTTTTATCCGGCCGACTTTACATTCGTCTGTCCAACCGAGTTAGTTGACATGGCCGACAAATATGCACAGTTCCAAGCTATGGGCGTAGAAGTATATGGAGTCAGCACGGATTCACACTTTGTACATAAAGCATGGCATGATGCTTCAGAAAGTATTCGCCAAATCAAATACCCATTATTGGCAGACCCAACAGGTGCTTTAAGCCGTGCCTTTGGTGTTTATATCGAATCGGCAGGAATGGCCTACAGAGGTACGTTTGTTATTAATCCGGAAGGAGAAATAAAAATTGTAGAACTGAACGATAACAACATCGGCCGTAACGCAGATGAACTCGTACGCAAAGTGGAAGCCGCACAGTTTGTCGCTTCTCACCAAGGCGAAGTTTGTCCCGCTAAGTGGAAAAAAGGAGAACAAACACTTACTCCAAGCATTGATCTTGTAGGCAAGATCTAAGTCACAAAAGTCTAAATACCTTTTAGAGAAAAGATTTAAGTGACCAATTGAAAGATTTGTAAAACGAAAAAAGTCATAGCTTTCTAAATAGTAACGATCAAACCATTTGTGGGACTAAATAAGTCTCATAAATGGTTTTTTATTTCATTTCCACCACACTTCAATCGACAAAGAAAAAAGGAATTTCAGCAAGAGTCAGAAATCAGGTGAAAGATAGCCATACTTTCTTTGCGAATGCAAACGCCTTAAAGTATCTTTGCTTTCAACAAACACTCTTGTTCTAATACCAATGAAAAGCCTTGTGATCATTAAAAGATGGTTAAATGCTTTAATCCGTCTTTTGTTTCCAAAATGCTGTGTGGTATGCGGACTGCCTCTAGCCGAAGGCGAAGACGATATCTGCATCCATTGCAACATCAATCTGCCTCGAACAAATTTTCATTTAGCCCAAGACAATCCTGTGGAACAACTCTTCTGGGGAAAGATTCCAATTGTCCGAGCAACCGCCTTCTTCTTTTATCATAAAGGAAGTGATTATAAGCAGCTCCTCTATTTGCTTAAATATAATGGACAAAAAGAACTCGGACGATCTCTGGGCCGTATAATGGCGTCGGAAATAATAGATTCCGGGTTTTTCGAAGGCATCGATTGGATCGTTCCCATCCCCTTACACGAGAAGAAGGAACGACAACGGGGATATAACCAGAGCGAATACATAGCCAAAGGAGTGGCAGACCTTACCGGATTACCCATCGCCTCACATTCGGTCAGACGCTTAAAAAACACCGAGACTCAAACCCATAAATCAGCATACCAACGTTGGGAAAATGTAGACGGTATTTTCGACCTAATCGACCCAACCTCTTTTGAGGACAAACACATCTTAATCGTAGACGATGTACTGACCACAGGAGCAACCACGACGGCTTGCGCGTCAGCCTTTAACGAAGTAAAAGGTATAAAGATTAGCATCTTAACTCTAGCCATCGCCGAATAATGGAAAGGATATAAAACAAAAAAGTCCACTTATAGTGGACTTCTGCTCTTCCTCTTGGACTTGAACCAAGGACCCTCTGATTAACAGTCAGATGCTCTAACCGACTGAGCTAAGGAAGAATGTACAATTGATCTCTTTCAGCTCTTCCTCTTGGACTTGAACCAAGGACCCTCTGATTAACAGTCAGATGCTCTAACCGACTGAGCTAAGGAAGAATGTTTTTCTCAATTGCGATGCAAAAGTAATAGGATATTTTGAAATATGCAATATCTTTGCAAAAAAAATATTGAAAATGGATAAAATAATAGGATTAGGCAACGCCCTAGTAGACGTACTTGCAACCTTAAAAGACGATACCCTCTTAACCGAAATGGAATTACCAAAGGGAAGCATGCAACTCATTGATAACACTAAGCTACAGCAGATTAACTCTAAATTTACAGAGATGAAAACCCATCTCGCAACAGGTGGTTCTGCCGGAAATGCAATATTAGGACTCTCTTGTTTAGGAGCCAAAACCGGATTTATTGGAAAAATCGGGAATGATACTTATGGTGATTTTTTCCGCACCAACCTCAGAAAAAACAATATTGAGGACAAACTTTTATTATCGGATTCTCTTCCATCGGGGGTCGCTTCAACATTCATCACACCCGACGGCGAGCGCACATTTGGAACTTATCTAGGAGCAGCTGCAACCTTAAAATCAGAAGATCTGACTTCCAACTTATTTAAGGGTTACTCTTACCTATTTATTGAAGGTTATCTGGTACAAGATCATGAAATGATTCTTAGGGCCATAGAATTAGCCAAAGAAGAAGGCTTGCAAATCTGTCTAGACTTAGCTAGCTACAATATTGTTGAAGGCGACTTAGAATTTTTCACCCTTCTGGTTGAAAAATATGTGGATATCGTTTTTGCCAATGAAGAGGAAGCGAAGGCTTTCACCGGAGAATCACCGGAAAAAGCATTAGACCTCATCGGAAAACAATGCAGCATCGCGATTGTCAAAGTGGGCAGCAACGGTTCATTCATACGTAAAGGCACTGAAAGTCTCAAAGTCGGTGTTATTCCGGTTCACCAAGTTGTAGATACCACCGGAGCTGGTGATTACTTCGCTGCGGGCTTCCTCTATGGACTGACTTGCGGCTATTCACTTGAGCGATGTGCCAAAATAGGAGCACTACTCTCAGGTCATGTCATTCAAGTGATTGGTACGACCATGCCTAAAGAACGCTGGGATGAAATTAAGTTAAATATTAACCTTATTCTATCTGAGTGATCCACAAATAAGTTACTTTTACCGTACTGAAACTTAAACAACTTAGGCATATGAGAAAGATATTAAATAAGCGCAATGGGATTATTTCGATAATATTGTTACTCGTCATCACTCTTTTTAGTTTTAAAAACAGTAGTGATCGTAATTTTCAATTAGCAAAGAACTTAGATATCTTTAATGCCATAGTCAAAGAGTTGGATCTATTTTATGTGGATACGATCAACCCCAACAAAACCATTCGGGAAGGGATAGATCGCATGCTATACTCTCTTGACCCTTATACCGAATATTTTCCGGAAGACGATCAGAGCGAATTGGAACAGATGATCAAAGGTAGCTTTGGAGGTATTGGTTCGTTCATTACCTATAATCCAAAGATTAAACGTTCCATGATCTCAGAACCTTTTGAAGGCACGCCTGCAGCAAAAGCGGGACTAAAAGCCGGAGATATTCTAATGGAAATTGACGGGCAAGACTTAGCCGGAAAGGACAATGGTGAAATCAGTCAGATGCTACGTGGCCAGGCTGGAACAACGTTGAAATTAAAAATAGAGCGTCCTACAGACAAAGGAAAGCTAAAGCCAATGGATTTTACGATCACTCGTGAATCTATTCAAACGCCTGCAATCCCCTACTCTACTTTATTTAGCAACAACATTGGATATATCAGCTTAAACACATTCTCCGGTAATCCCTCAAAAGATTTCAAGAAGACTTTTCTTGATCTTAAGAAAAAAGGAGCAACTTCTTTAATCATCGACCTACGGAATAACGGAGGAGGATTATTGGACGAAGCCGTTGAAATAGCCAATATGTTCCTTCCTCGCGGAAAAGTGATTGTAACCACTAAAGGAAAAATAAAGCAAGCAGACAATACATATAAGACGTTGCGTGAGCCTTTAGATTTAGAGATCCCGATTGTTGTATTGGTCAACAGCGGTACGGCTTCTGCTTCCGAAATCTTATCGGGCGCTTTGCAGGATTTAGATCGAGCCGTAGTCATTGGTAACCGTACATTCGGCAAAGGGTTAGTCCAAGTTCCTCGTCCATTACCATATGGAGGAACCATGAAGATCACCACTTCGAAATACTATATTCCGAGTGGACGTTGCGTACAAGCCATCGATTATAAACATCGTAATGAAGACGGTAGCATCGGTACGATTCCAGACAGTCTGACTCATGTATTCCATACGGCTGCCGGTCGTGAGGTCCGTGATGGCGGTGGTATTTCACCCGACATTGTTGTTAAACAAGAGAAGCTACCCAATATCTTATTCTATCTGGTACGTGATAATCTGATCTTTGATTATGCCACACACTATTGTTTGCAACATCCAATGGCTGTGACTCCGGAGAAGTTCAATCTAACGAATGCCGATTACCAAGAATTTAAGGAGATGGTCAAGAAAGCCAATTTCAAATACGACCAACAGAGTGAGAAGATATTAAGAACATTAAAAGAAGCGGCCGAATTTGAAGGGTACATGTCCGATGCTTCGACTGAGTTTAAAGCTCTAGAGAAAAAGCTATCACATAACTTAGATAGAGATTTGGATCACTTCTCAAAAGACATTCGCAACATGATGTCCTTAGAAATTATCAAACGCTATTATTTCCAACGAGGAAGTATCATCCAGCAGTTAAAAGAAGATGCCGGTTTGAAAGAAGCCATGACCATTCTGAACAATCCAGTAAAATATAAAGAGACGCTAACTCCTAAGCTGAAGAAGTAGCCTCTAATAAGAAACCTATTTATCATCTCGCCTTTACAAGTGGATCCTTGTAAAGGCGAGATGATAGTTTTAAGAAAATAGATGTATTATCCCCGATTAGTTATCACATGGCATCGTAAAGTAAAAGGTGGTTCCTTTGCCGACTTGAGAGCGTAACCAAATACGGCCATTCATCCGTTCTATTAGAGAACGACAAATCGTCAGCCCTAATCCGGTACCTTGAACAAACGTATCGACCTTACCGAAACGTTCAAAGATCTTCGAAGCCTTCTCCACAGGAATACCGATTCCGGTGTCTTTCACATAAAACTCCACAAAATCGCCTTTTTGATCAAAGCCAAAATGAATCTCTCCCGAAGACGTAAACTTAAAGGCATTATTCAGTAAGTTAGTGATGACCTGAGTAATTCTATCCCAATCGCCTTTTACATAGAGATCGGAATCTTTAGTATCGAAAAAAAGTTTAACGTCATTATTGGAAGTATAGTTATACTGCTGTTCGAGTTGAATGCAAATATCGAGCAAGCGTACAGATGCCATCGATAATTTCAACGTACCGGTTTCGATAGCGGAAATATCAAGAATCTCATCGATGAGATGAAGCAACATCTCAGAATTGGTTTCGATGATTTGAGCAAACTGCTGCTTATCCAATTCGTCATTAACTTCACTGATAAGCTTCGAAAAGCCTACAATCGCATTTAACGGCGTACGTATCTCATGGCTCATATTAGCGAGAAAAGCCGATTTTAGTCGATCGCTCTCCTCCGCCTTAGTCAAAGCCTCAACCAACGTTCGCTCCGCCTGCTTACTATCAGTAATATCCCACGATACACCAATAATATAAGGTTTTTCAGTGCTCGATCTCAACGTTTTCTTCAACGTTTTAATAAACCGTATATCCCCATTGGCTGTTTCATAATCCTCAACATACGAAAGTTCGCCCTCTTTTAATACCTTCAAATCAAGTTCGCGAAACTTTTGCATATCTTCAGTACGGGTAAAAATCTCGTAGTCATTCTTTCCAACGGCTTTGTTTATAGGTATTCCAGAGTTCTCAGCAAAAGCTTTATTAAAATAGAGGTATCTAAAATTGTTTCCGGAATCTTTGATAAAAAGATACACCGGGATGTTATCTAAGATCGCTCCCATCAAAGCATTCAATCGGGTAATCTCCTTTTGCTGCTCTTGATTAATGCATTCGGCCATGTATCTTTTTGAGATGTCGCGACAGATGCAAAGTAAATACTGATCGTCTAACGGAAAGATCTGGTTCTCATAATAATGCATCTCCCCATTCAACAAGAGTCGGTGATTGGCAATAGAGTCTTTGGAAGTCTCAATGACCTTTTTCATATTTTCCGCAATATTATAATAAGCCGATTCCGGTAGAATCTCTTTTATGTTTGATCCAACAATCTCCTGCGAGGTGATTCCTTCTAAATGATTAGTCGATGGAGAAGAGACGAGTTCGATAATGTTTCCTGAATGATCGAGTACCGTAATCATCTCAGGAAGAGTATCAAAGATCGATTGACTCTTTAACTCTCGAAATCGTGATTGAGTCGAACGATCCACAGAAAGAGAGAGGCCCTTGATCTGCTCTTCTAAATGAAAAATAATATCAATCAATTCTTGCTTTGTCTTATTCTTATAGAGTCCCATAATATCTTTTTTATAGAAGAAACTAAACAACAGCTCCTGCCGTTCGTCACTACAAATTTATCTAAAAGTTTTATTTCCCAATATAAATGTCAAGTTATTCTTATAAAAAAAGAGAGAGAGCGTTTGAACTCCTATGGATAATATCCTATCTTTGCACCACTTATACTTTAAATGATAGAATATATGTCTACAGAATTATTCTCTACATTGCCATATAAAGTGGCCGATATCAGTCTTGCGGACTTCGGACGTAAAGAGATCGATTTAGCAGAAAAAGAGATGCCGGGCCTTATGGCTCTTCGCGAAAAATATGGGGATCAAAAACCCTTGAAAGGTGCCCGCATCATGGGATCACTTCACATGACCATTCAAACCGCTGTTTTGATTGAGACCCTCGTGGCTCTTGGAGCAGATGTTCGTTGGTGTTCATGTAATATCTATTCAACACAAGACCATGCTGCTGCCGCGATTGCCGCATCAGGTGTTCCGGTCTTTGCATGGAAAGGCGAAACGTTAGCCGATTACTGGTGGTGTACGCTACAAGCGTTGAGTTTCCCGGACGGCAAAGGGCCAACCGTTATTGTCGACGATGGTGGAGATGCTACCATGATGATCCACGTGGGTTATGAAGCCGAATCGGATGCTTCGGTGCTCGACAAAGAAGTACATGCTGAAGACGAGATCGAGTTGTTCGCCATCTTGAAACGGGTCTTAGGCGAAGATGCCACTCGTTGGCACCGCACTGCCCCAGAGGTACGTGGAGTCTCGGAAGAGACCACAACCGGTGTACACCGCTTGTATCAGATGCAAGAAGAGGGCAAACTTTTATTCCCTGCCTTTAACGTTAACGACTCAGTCACTAAGTCAAAATTCGACAACCTCTATGGCTGTCGCGAATCGTTGGCCGATGGCATCAAACGCGCTACTGACGTGATGATTGCCGGAAAAGTGGTCGTTGTTTGCGGATATGGTGATGTCGGTAAAGGTTGCTCACACTCTATGCGCTCTTACGGGGCTCGTGTAATGGTTACCGAAGTCGATCCGATCTGTGCGCTACAAGCCGCTATGGAAGGTTTCGAAGTGGTAACCATGGAAGAAGCTTGCACAGAAGGCAACATCTTCGTCACCACAACCGGAAATATCGATATTATCCGTATCGATCACATGAACCGAATGAAAGATCAAGCCATTGTCTGCAACATCGGTCACTTCGATAATGAGATTCAGGTTGAAGCGTTGAAACGCTACCCGGGTATCAAACGCGTCAACATCAAACCACAAGTCGACCGTTACTTCTTCCCTGAAGGCCATAGTATCATTCTTTTGGCCGACGGACGTTTGGTTAACCTCGGTTGTGCAACCGGTCACCCTTCATTCGTAATGAGTAACTCGTTCACCAACCAGACTTTAGCTCAAATCGAACTTTTCAACAAAGATTATGAGATCAATGTGTACCGTTTACCGAAACATCTCGATGAAGAGGTTGCTCGTCTACACTTGGAAAAAATTGGGGTTAAACTCACCAAGCTCTCTGAGGAACAAGCGGCTTATATCGGCGTATCAGTTGATGGTCCGTATAAAGCAGAACACTATCGCTATTAATCACCTCATCCTATCGGGAGTAGTCGCCTTCCCGTGACTACTCCCTTTTTAGTTTTACAAACCACTTTAACCGCAGTGTACTCATGAAGAAGTATCTTCCGGACTTACTCGCCATCTTGGCTTTTGTCCTACTCTCGTTCGTTTATTTCTTTCCTGCCGATATTGAAGGACGCATTTTGTTTCAACACGACTCTGTTGCCGGTGCCGGTGGCGGACAAGAAGCTAAAATTTATCATGAGCAGACCGGCGAACGTACCCGCTGGACCAATGCCCTTTTTGGAGGAATGCCCACCTATCAAATGTCACCAAGCTACGACTCTAGCGAGTCCTTGGTCTGGATCGGGAAAGGCTATCAGCTTTTTCTCCCGCCCTACGTCATGCTTACTTTTATCCTCATGCTGGGCTTCTACATCCTGCTGAGAGCTTTCGGACTATCGGTATGGCTCTCGACCTTAGGTGGAGTGATCTGGGCCTTCTCGTCCTATTTCTTCATTCTAGTCGCTGCCGGTCATATCTGGAAGTTTGTTACCCTAGCCTATATCCCACCAACGATAGCCGGTATCGTGCTGACTTATCGGAAGAAATACCTGGTCGGAGGTATCGTTACGGCGCTCTTCCTCGCTCTACAAATCCAGTCGAACCATGTACAAATGAGCTATTATTTCCTCTTTGTCATCCTCTTCTTGGCCGGAGCTTATTTCGAAGAATCGTACCGCAACAAAACGCTCCCTCACTTCTTCAAAGCGAGCGGTATTTTGGTCATCGCGGCCTTGATTGGCGTATCAGCCAATCTATCGAATCTTTACCATACCTATCAATATAGCAAAGAGACCATGCGTGGCAAGAGTGAACTCAGAGCCACTGAAAAGAATGCCGATAACACCACATCGAATGGTTTAAACCGCGACTATATCACACAGTGGAGCTATGGCATCGATGAGACACTGACCCTTCTGGTTCCCAATGTCAAAGGAGGCGCTTCAGTTCCGTTGATGCAAAACGAAACGGCTATGGAAAAAGCCAATCCGAACTATGGTAATTTGTATAACCAGCTGACGCAATATTTCGGCGACCAACCGATGACCGCCGGTCCCGTTTACGTCGGCGCCTTTGTCCTATTCTTGTTCATCCTTGGCTGTTTTGTAGTCAAAGGACCGATCAAATGGGCGCTCCTTGGCGCCACCCTATTCTCCATCTTACTCTCGTGGGGAAGGAACTTTATGGGACTAACCGACTTTTTCATCGACTATGTGCCAATGTACAATAAGTTTAGAGCAGTCTCTTCTATCCTTGTCATTGCAGAATTTACCATTCCTTTGCTTGCCATTTTCTCATTAAAAGAGATCATCGGTAACCCTAAACTCTTAAGTTTCAAAGAAAATAAAGCAGCCTTAGCCACTTCTCTAGGACTCACTTTAGGTGTAGCGTTCATCCTCGCCTTAGCTCCCGGATTCTTCTTATCGGGCTATGTACCCGCACAAGAGATGGCTGCTTTACAACAAGCCATTCCGGCTAATCAACTCTCACCGATCATTGAAAACCTCAACGAGATGCGTATGGCATTGGTCACTTCCGACGCCTGGAGAAGCATCTGGGTGATCATTATCGGCTGTGCACTTCTCTCGCTCTTCCAACGAGGTAAACTAAAAAGTTCCTGGATGGTTGCAGGAATCATCATCCTCTGCTTAGTTGACATGTGGGGCGTTAATAAGCGCTACCTACACGACGATCTTTTCGTGCCGAAATCAGAGCAAGCCGATGCATTCCGCAAGACACCCACCGATGAACTCATCCTCCAAGACCCGACCCTCGATTATAGAGTCTTGAACTTTGCAAGCAATACGTTCAACGAAAACAACACCTCCTATTGGCATAAGAGCGTGGGTGGGTATCATGCAGCCAAACTTCGTCGCTATCAAGAGATGATCGACCATCACATCACACCGGAAATGCAGAAGACTTATCAGGCTGTAGCTACTGCTGCCGGGAAAATGGATAGTGTCGACGGTGGTCAGTTCCGCGTACTAAACATGCTGAACACGCGTTATTTCATCTTCCCTGCGGGACAACAAGGTCAAACCGTACCGGTACAAAACCCTTATGCTTACGGTAATGCCTGGTTTGTGAATCAAATCGACTACGTTAAAGATGCTAATGAAGAGATTGACGCTCTAAACACCATCTTACCGACAGAGACGGCAGTTGTCGACATCCGCTTTAAAGAAGCCCTAAACGGACAAACGCAAGGGTATAAAGATTCCTTGTCGACCGTTCGCTTAACCACTTACGAACCTAACCGGTTGGTGTACGAAACTCATTCGGCCAAAGACGGTATTGTGGTCTTCTCTGAAATTTATTATCCCGGATGGAAAGCCACCATAGACGGTCAGCCGGCAAAACTCGCCCGTGCCAACTATATCCTTCGTGCCATGACTGTTCCGGCAGGTCAGCACACCATCGAGATGCGCTTCGATCCGCAAAGCTTACACGTCACCGAAGCCATTGCTTATGGTGCCTTGGCTCTGCTCATCATGGCCATCATGATCTATGCTTGGAAAAAGCGGAAAGCTTGTTCAAACCGAAAAGAATAATCCAACCGTCGGTCCGTTCTAATCGACAACAGATCATCCCCCTTCAGGATAAAATTCGATCCTGAAGGGGGATTGTTCTATGAGCTTCAGCCCCCCTTGTCCCGCAGCCACTCTCTCCATCAGATTAAAAAGTCGTTTAATCCCACACCTCCCACACTCTTTTTAGCAAAACGCCTTATTCATAATCCTTCCAAAGAGTGTGGGATAGTTGTTCGGTCTGTTTTATCCCACACTTTTGAAAAGGATCCCACACCATCCCACACCTCATCTCACAAACAATCTGATGACCCTATCCGACCACAATAAAAAACGAGCCACACCCCATTTTTCTACTTTTATCGGTCTTCTCCCTCTCGCTTCAACATCATGATGCGGCACGATGTTTAAGTCACTCACGCCCTTTCATTAACCGCCAAGAGTACTCCGTTAGTCGCTACCGAAAGCGCTTTTCTTGAGCCCTCGTTCGAGGGCCGATCGGTTTTCGTTCGAGGGCCGAAGAGCCCCCCATCGAGGACTGAAGAGCCTTCGTTCGAGGGCTCAAGAAATGAAACGAAAAGAATTATTAAGAATACAATAACAACAGATTAAATAAAAGGACATAATCGGTAGAAATGGCTTCCTATTATACCATTCCATCGCTAGAGAAAGGCTTCTACAAGTACAAATTGAGAGATAAACAAAGTAATTCAACAAAACGATCATTCTATAGAACAAATTTAAAATGACGTGAACAATAACTAAACCAACAGGGACAAAAGGATTAAACCATCAGATTAAAGTTAAATACATTTGCATGATTTATAAAAACCTTAATATTATTGTTATGGAAAACTTAACAAAATTACTATTACTGATTAGTTTTATTTTTTCAAGTTTATCCCTACAAGCCCAAGAAAAGACGGTGACCGGTCAGGTCACGGATTCTGAAGGCTTGGAGGTTATTGGTGCAAATGTCATCGTAAAAGGAGAGTCGGGAACGGGAGCTATAACCAACCTTAACGGACATTTTTCCATCAAAGTAAAAGACTCGTCAAGAGCCGTTTTAGTATTTACCTACATCGGCATGGACAAAGCAGAAGTTGCGGTTAAAGGACAAAGTGTAATCAACGTCACCTTAAAAGCGAACGCAGTGATGCTCGACGAGGTCGTAGCCATCGGGTACGGTACCTCAAAACGCAAAGAACTGACCGGATCGGTCGTCTCGGTAAAAAGTGAAGAATTACTGAAAGTCCCCACATCCGATATCACCCAAGCCCTTGCCGGACGGGTGGCCGGCGTACAAGTCACCCAAAGCGAAGGAGCCCCGGGGGCAAACATCTCGATTCGTGTGCGCGGTGGTATCTCCATTACCCAAAGCAACGAGCCTCTTTACATCATTGATGGCTTCCCCAATGAAGATGGCATGCAGAACTTAGATCCATCGGAAATTGAAACCATTGACATCCTAAAAGATGCCTCGTCTACGGCCATTTACGGTTCACGCGGGGCGAATGGTGTGGTCGTCATCACCACTAAAAAAGGAAATAAGAACGATTCCAAGTTCAACCTTTCATTCGATAGTTATATCGGCTTCAAAACATTAGCTAAAACCCTACCTGTTCTGTCGCCGAAAGAATTCGTTCTCTTGGATTACGAACGTAGCTTGGGAAATGCTTCAGGAGCTGATGGACTCAGTACGTTTGAAAAGATCTATGGCGTTTACAAAGACTTGGAAGCCAATTATGCACAACGTAAAGGTATTAATTGGCAAGACGAAACGTTGGGACGTACAGCAACCACTCAAAACTACCGCATTGGACTATCGGGAAAAAGTAAGGATCTCCAATATAATTTGGGATATAGCTATTTCAAAGACCAAGGCGCCATGGCTTACAGTGGAAACGATAAACATAATATCTCGTTTGCTATCGACCACAAAGCATCCGATCGTCTAAGCTTAACGGCCCGAATCAACTACGATCAGATGAAGGTGTATGGCATGGGAACTTCTGAAAACGGCGATCGATTCAACAAGATGCAACACATCTTACAGTATCGCCCAACAGTTGGTATCCAAGGAGAAGATCGTGATCTGCTTGAAGGAGAAGATCCTCTCTTAGCCGATGATAGCGGAAATGTGATGCAAAACCCACTTGTTTCGGCAGCAGAAGAAACCAACACACGCGAATACCGAACAATACAGATCAATGCGGGACTGACGTTTAAACTGCTGAAAGGGCTAACGTTCAGAAACAGTACAGGCATGCGTTACCAGACCATGCGACAAGACCTATTCTTCGGTGACCAGTCGATTACTGCCAAACGATCAAGCATTAACGGTAGCCTTAAAAATGCCGAAAACGGAAGTTTCCAAACCTCGAATGTGCTGACTTACGATTTCAACAAAGAGCGTCACCACTTCACCATAATGGCCGGACAGGAATGGGTTTCCTCATGGACCCGTTTCTTCAAAGCAAGTGCAAGTAACTTTCCAAACGACGATATCGGCTTGGCCGATCTAGGCCTCGGAGCCACTCCGGGAACTCCCGAATCAGGGGTTAACTACGATAATAAATTGATCTCTTTCTTTGGTCGCTTCAACTACAACTTCGCCGAGAAGTACTTGTTCACAGCCTCACTCCGCGCAGACGGATCTTCTAAGTTCGGACCAAACAATAAATGGGGTATTTTCCCCGCTTTATCGGCGGCTTGGCGATTGAGCGAAGAGCAGTTCATCAAGAAGTTGAATCTATTCTCGGATCTTAAGCTTCGTATGGGCTATGGCTTGGCAGGCAACAATCGCATTGCTAACTATGCCGCATTAGGTATTCTTTCATCGGTCACTTATCCTTCGGGAAATGGCGTCCTACCAGGATATGCTCCGAGTCAGATCCCCAATAAAGATTTAAAGTGGGAATCAAATAAGACTTTCAATCTAGGCCTTGATATGGGATTCTTTAATCAACGCCTAGTCATTTCACCGGAGATCTATGTCAATCGCAGTTCGAACCTCCTTCTCGACAGTCGCCTACCTTACTCCTCCGGATTTGAATCCATGATCAGAAACATTGGTGAAACCGAAAATAGAGGAATCGACCTGACCATCACCTCCGTTAACATCGATAGAAAAGATTTCCGTTGGTCGACTAGTTTCAACCTTTCACATAATAAGAACACCATTAAAGCCTTAGCAGATGAAGATTTCTTCTTGGCTAAAGCGGATTTTGGATACGAAGACAAAACCCATATCATTCAAGTCGGCCAATCCATCGGGCAGTTTTATGGTTATCAAACCATCGGCGTGTATCAAGTGGAGGATTTCGACTATGATGCTGCAACCAAGGAGTATACGCTGAAAAGTGGAATTCCATACTATGGCAATGCCTCAAACATCAAACCGGGCATGTGGAAATTTGCCAACAACGACGGGAATGAGGTGATCGACGAGAAAGATAAAACCGTGATAGGGAATGCCAATCCTTTATTCTATGGCGGGTTAAATAATAGTTTCAACTATAAGAACTTCGACCTAAGTGTTTTCATCACGTTCAACTATGGCAACGACATTTTTAACGCAACGAAACTAACCAACACAAAAGCCGGACGAAAAAACACCAATGTTCTCAAAGAAGCCGATAGCAGCCATCGGTGGGTCACGATCAATTCTGAAGGCCATGTGGTGACCGATCCTGCCGAACTAACAGCGATTAATCGCGGAAAAAGTGTCGCAGCCTGGTATGATCTCGAGGATGGAGATAAATACATCCACTCCTGGGCAGTAGAAGACGGATCCTATGTCCGTTTAAGCAATGTGACTCTAGGATATACCTTCCCTAAAAAGATGCTTAAGAGAATCGGACTACAGAACTTGCGCCTTTATGCTACAGGTAGCAACTTGCTAACCCTAACCAACTACACCGGATACGATCCGGAAGTGTCGACCAGAGGCAATAGTCTGACACCGGGAGTAGACTTTGGCGCTTACCCGCGCAGTCGTTCGTTTGTATTTGGTATTAACCTTGGATTCTAATCACTAAAAGTATGATGATAACAATGAAACATTTTATATATCTTTTTTGTATCCTATTCGCGGTCACTCTTACAGCTTGTGAAGATACATTGACAGAAAAACCCGATTCTTATTATGAGAAAGACAACTTTTTCGTTTCCGAATCGAATGCAGAAATGGCCATTACAGGAGTATACGATGTCTTAGCCACTCTCTCTCACTACGGACAATGCGAAATGGCCATGCCTTGCTCCGACGACACCTACTTTATTAACGGAACGGGAACAGATAACACCCGACGCGACATCTCACATTATACACTCACAGCCAATAACGAATGGATCAGCAACGTCTGGAAGGCTAAATACTTAGGAATTAACAGAGCTAACTATGCCATAGAAGGGATCAAATCCATGCCCGACTATGAGAGTAACACCAAACTAAAAAGTCTTGTCGGAGAAGCTCATTTTTTAAGAGCCATGTTAGCTTTCGACTTGGTGCGCTATTGGGGAGATGTGCCTTTCAAAATCACTTATTCCACAGGCTATGCCGACGCTAGTGCCCCGCGTGTTGACCGCGAACTCATCTACGACCAGATCATAGCCGATTTAGATGTAGCGAAATCGGCTCTTCCATGGGCTGAAGCCGGAAGTTCTCCCGAGAGAGCAACACAAGGCTCTGCTCGTGCGCTATTAATGCGTGTACTTGCGCAACGGGCCGGTTATAGTCTTCATATGAATGGAAAATTAGAACGGCCGGATGAAGAGAAACGAACGGCTTATTTTACAAGCATCATCAAGGAGTGGGAAGAGTTTCAAAAAAACGGTTACCATAATTTTTACGCTCAAGGCTATCTCGAACTATTCAAAGGATTCTCTTTCGGCACCCTCAACTCGAAAGAAAGTCTTTGGGAGATTGCCTTTTATACGGCGGACGGTAAGGTAGCCGACAACTCGAGCAACTGGGGGACTTACAATGGTCCGATGGTGGCTGCCCCCTCCGTTTCGTCTACCGAGACCGGTAATTTTATGGGGCGTGCCAACGCTTTCTTCCGTGTGGTTCCCGCTTGGAAAACATTCTTTGAAGACCAAGATGAAAGAAGAGAGGTCATGGTTTGTACCTATCAATATAAGTGGGACAAGAAGAAATATGCGCATGTCAAATATGAAAACTCAAAAGACGTGGCTAAGGAACAATGGTATCCGGGAAAATGGCGTCGGGAATGGATGCCTCTAGGTTTTGTCAATCCCAACAATGTCGACGTCAACTTCTGCTTCCTTCGTTACTCAGATGTAGTTTTGCTAGCGGCTGAAGCCTACAACGAGACTCATCAGACAGAAGAAGCTTGGAAACTCCTAAACAAAGTTAGAGAACGCGCGCATGCGACTCTTATCGCCCCCGAAAATTATGCCAGCTTACTCAAAGCCCCCAAGGTTCTTGATCTTCCATTCATTGATGACAGTAACGAAGAGGGTAAATTCCGCACAGCGCTTTATTGGGAACGTGGATTTGAACTCGCCTTCGAAGGACAACGTAAATATGATCTCATTCGTTGGGGAATCTTAAAAGAAGCCTTGGTCCTCACCGAAGAGCATATGCCAGAAGGCGTACAGTCGCCCAATCCGGCCTATATTGCCGGTAGCCAGTTTATCTCAGGCAAACATGAACTTTTCCCGATTCCTTTAGATGAGATGCAGTTAAATAAGAAATTAGAAGGAATACAAAACCCGGGATACTAAATGAGATAAAAATCATAAATAGCTGTTTGTTAATTAGATAACACAAAAAAGAGTAAACCAAAGAAAGCCGCTTCAAATCTGTTTTTGAAGCGGCTTTTATGTTAGCTCAGTTTAAAAGAGTTCTCCTATTTCAATCTATTCAATCTCTTCGCTCCTCACTTTAGAACGGCTTTAATCTTAGATCGGGCCTAATAAGGGGAGAGCCCTGAAAGCACAAAAGAGATCAAAGTCAAAGATAGATCAACCTATTCGTTCTCTCTCGATCGCTTATTGAGGCAGAGGAACCATCGGACGTCGACCATGATTCAACTTCAACCCTTCCTCATAAGCTTCTTTCCCATGAAGATCTTTGATTGGTAGTCGCCCAAGGTTAACCAGAAGGCCACGTGCCATCAAGCCGGCATCTTCATTTGCTTTATGCGGTAAAGCCGCTTCATCACGAAGCAACTGATCAATATAAGGCGCAAAATAAGGGAGCATCTTTCGGTCAAGCGATAAACATTCCAGAGCCGAATAGCCAATTTTACGAACCGCTTCACTTTGTGGATGCAGTAAATGACCGATGGCCTTATCGGGATAACCCGCATAAGCCACAGCATAAGCTGCTTCAGCTGCCACATAAGGATCTGGGTCGGATAGCAAAGTGAGCAGAACCTCAGGACAACTCTTCAACGTCCCTTTCACACCAAGCTGAGCACATCCTACAGCACCCCAATAACGCATCTCCGGGTAAGTCGAGGTCAAGGCTTTGAGCAAGATTGGTAAGTCGTCGGGAGTAGGCATACCAGCTAATTCCACTAACCGATAGAGCTCGTCCAACGGATAATTCGTCCGGCGCACCTCCGTATATAGAGTCACCTTTTCACGGGATGTCGGCAAGAAAAAGCCAAGGTCTCCCGTCTCACGAATATGTTTCGACATCGCTTGACGCAACTGGAGCAACGTTTGTTGATAAGCTCCATCGCCCGCTAGATTAGACAATTCGAACGGATCGGCTTGGAGATCAAATAATAACTCAGCCGTATGGTGTTCGAACGGTTGCTGCCATTCCGAACGGGTATTATGACCTCCCATCACCCATTGATCCCAAGCCTTATTCGAAGGCATTCCCCATTGGTAATAGTTGCGCAACGCAAACTGACGGTAAGGAATGTAACTTCGGATATATTTGTATCGCCCGTCGGTCATCGCTCTCACCGGCATATAATGATGAAGTTGGTTAGCCGCCAAAGCATACATATACTGCGGAGCAGATTTAACTTTGTAGGCTCCCATCAACGCTTGACCTTGCATCTGTTTTGGTGGTTTGATTCCGGCCAGACTTAACATACTCGGTCCTAAATCAACAAAGCTAATCAACGATTCATCTTTCGTTCCGGGATGAACAGGCGCTAGATGTTTCCATTTCTCGGGGAAATAAGCGACTAGTGGGACACGAAGTCCGGTTTCATAAAGATAACCTTTACCACGAGGCAAACAGCCTCCATGGTCGCTAAATACAAAAATGATGGTATTCTCGGCCAGACCGGCTTTCTTCAAATCATCGAGGAAAAATCCCACCCAACGATCAACATCCTGAACGGCTTCCAGATGACCGGCATAATCGGAACGAACCTCCGGTAAATCGGGTACATGCGAGGGCAATATGAGTTGATCAGGATAAATGCCTTCCTTCGTATAATCTCGTCGACCATCCGTATGAAACGTTCGTACCCGCCCCATGTGAGAAGTCACCGTATTATAAACGGCGAAAAAGGGTTGTCCTTCTTTTCGTTTTAAACTGTGATAAGAAGCTTTATTTGAACACTCATCCCAACACGACTGATGATCGACCGTCGTATTATAATGAGTTTTACTATTATTCGTGCAATAATAACCAGCCTCTCTAAGCCACTCAGGAAAGAAAATGTGTTCGGGAGTCGCATAAGGCACCGGATGTACATCCATTCCGTATGTGGTGGCATAACAGCCGGTGATTAATGACGAACGTGCTGCAGAACTCTGTGGTGCCACGGACCATGCATTCATAAATTGGATACCATTGGCTGCTAAACCGTCAATATGAGGTGTATGAACTTGTCTGTTTCCATAACATCCAAACTCATAATAGCTACTATCTTCAAAAGTCAACCAAAGGATATTGGGCCGTTCCTTTTCCGTCTTAGCTTCACTATTCACCATGGGTAGAAGTAAAGGTAAAGTCGATAAATAAATTTTCATTTTCATGATCGTTTGTTTTTAGGAGCTAAAGTAGAGAAAAGCAAGAATAATGACTCTGAGATCTGTTTTAAGATCTTTCAGATCTGTATAAAAACGGAACAAAAAGCTCATTTTACAAGAAAGTTTAGCTACTTTTGCAAGAGATACACAGACTCTTTGCTTATGGTGCTCAATTACATCTGGATTGCTTTTTTCGTCATTGCTTTTATTGTAGCGTTACTCAGAGTGATCTTCTGGGGCGATACGGAAATCTTCACCGCAATCATAAATTCGACATTCGATTCATCGAAAACAGCCTTTGAAATTTCATTGGGTCTAACCGGGGTCTTAGCTCTTTGGTTGGGCATTATGCGAATCGGCGAGAAAAGCGGACTCATCAATGCTCTTGCTCGTTTCTTAAGCCCTGTGCTTTGCCGTCTATTCCCCGACATCCCCAAAGGGCATCCGGTGCTAGGCTCCATATTTATGAATATGTCGGCCAACATGCTCGGGCTCGACAACGCTGCAACTCCGATGGGATTAAAAGCCATGAACGAGCTACAAGAGCTCAACCCGCACAAAGACACAGCCTCTAATCCAATGATCATGTTTCTGGTCATCAACACGTCGGGGCTCGTCATCATTCCCATCAGCATCATGGTTTATCGTGCACAACTTGGAGCTTCCCAGCCCACTGATGTCTTTATTCCTATTTTACTGAGTACATTTATATCCACATTGGTCGGCGTAATGACAGTTAGCTTTGCTCAAAAAATCAATCTCATCAACAAAGCCATATTAAGCCTCATTGGGGGAATCAGCTTGTTCTTTGCAGGACTCATTTATCTCTTTACAACGCTATCTAAGGAAGATATGGGGACTTACTCCACATTGACAGCCAACATCCTTTTGTTCGGCATTATTATCCTCTTTCTTCTCAGCGGAATGCGAAAAAAGATCAACGTCTACGAATCTTTCGTAGAAGGAGCCACCGAAGGGTTCAAAACCGCCGTACGAATCATTCCGTACTTAGTCGCTTTCTTAGTCGGCATTGCCGTTTTTCGCACATCAGGAGCCATGAATTACCTCATTGACGGCATCGAATATGTCGTTTCACTATTTGGTTTAGACACGAGTTTTGTCGGCGCTCTACCCACCGCACTCATGAAATCACTCAGTGGCAGTGGTGCGAACGGATTGATGATCGACACCATGAAAGAGTTTGGAGCGGACTCCTTTATAGGACGCATGAGTTGCGTGGTAAGAGGAGCCTCAGACACCACATTCTATATCTTAGCAGTTTATTTTGGTAGTGTCGGAATCTCTAAAACGCGCAATGCGGTGACTTGCGGATTGATTGCCGACTTGTCAGGGATCATTGCTGCTATCTTAATCAGTTACTTATTTTTCTTTTAATATGATCAAATTATGGCTATAACTTATCAAACAGAAGGCATTAAAATGCCTCAGATCAAGAAACGGGAAACCTCCGAATGGATCAAGAAAGTGGCTGCCACTTATCAAAAACGTGTTGGAGAAATTGCTTATATATTCTGTTCGGATGATAAGATATTGGAAGTTAACCGCCAATACCTGCAGCATGATTACTACACCGATATCATCACCTTCGACTATTGTCAAGGTGACCGTATTGCCGGTGATCTATTCATCAGTCTAGACACGGTCAAGACGAATTCCGAGCAGTTCAACACCCCCTATGAGGAAGAGTTGAATCGCACGATTATTCATGGCATCCTGCACCTTTGCGGAATTAACGACAAAGGACCCGGTGAACGAGAAATCATGGAGGCAGCAGAGAATAAAGCCTTGGGTTTACGAAAGGAGCAATAACGCTTCTTTCGCTCAACAAATTTCCAAATCAGTTGTTTTTCAGGCTTTACCCAAAGCATAACCGAAAATCAGAAGAAGGAATAGACTTAATAATTGGACATAAAAAAAGAGCGAATAACTCCGCTCCACACATAAAGAATCCCCCAAAATGGGATTCTTTTTTTTCTTCTTTTTGTTACCTGAAAAAACCTTTTTAAACTAATAAACCTAACTAAAAAACCTTTTTTGTTATCAAAAAACAAATCTTTTTCTTAAACTAATACCTTAATTCTTTTATTAACAACCTAAATCATTTACCTTTCTAATACCAAATATTCTGAGTAGTTTCACAACTACAGTGCAAAGGTAAGGATGGTTCTATTTACAGCAAACAAAATCAGAAAAAAATCAAAAGAAGGGTCGTTTTATTGACATAGATCAACCACACCATTACTAAAACCCCAACAACCTACTTATCAGTCTATTACAACAGGGCCTAAGAAACAATAGTCAACTGGGCAAACCCATAATATCAGCCGACTAATCCCACAATAATCATCTTAAATACGATATAAGAATTCGAGTCGTAACCATTAATTCCGGTTAATATTCACCCGATTAAGCATCTAAAAAGAACAAAGGCACAAGAAACTCACAACTTTTCCGTAAATTTGCAGCGTTTGACTATAAATAAGAAACAATGGATTTTAAGTACGACGTTATCGTAATTGGTGGTGGACATGCAGGATGTGAAGCAGCTGCAGCAGCGGCAAACCTCGGTTCAAAGACTTGTCTGATCACCATGGACATGAATAAGATCGGACAAATGAGTTGTAACCCGGCTGTCGGAGGAATAGCTAAAGGACAAATCGTTCGCGAGATTGATGCGCTAGGTGGATATATGGGATTAATCACCGATCAGACGGCCATCCAATTTAGAATATTAAACCGATCGAAAGGTCCTGCCATGTGGAGTCCACGAGCACAATGCGACCGTGCAAAGTTTATCGTCGCTTGGCGTGAGGTTTTAGAGAACACGCCTAACCTACACATCTGGCAAGATACCGTACAAGAATTATTAATAGAAAATGGAGAAGTCATTGGATTAGTCACCATTTGGGGAGTCACCTTCCGTGCAAAATGTGTGGTCATCACGGCCGGGACGTTCCTTAACGGACTGATGCACGTTGGAAAAACGCAAGTACCGGGCGGACGAATGGCCGAGCCTGCCGCTTATCAACTGACTGAATCGATCGCACGTCATGGCATCAACTACGGACGAATGAAAACTGGTACGCCAGTACGCATCGATGCTCGAAGCGTTCATTTTGATCTAATGGAAACCCAAGACGGTGAAAACGATTTTCACAAGTTCTCTTTCTTAAATACAAGTGTCCGCCATCTCAAACAATTGCAATGTTGGACGTGTTATACTACGCCCGAAACACACCAGATATTAAGAGATGGATTAGCGGATTCACCCCTATACAACGGACAAATTCAAAGTATCGGGCCACGCTACTGCCCAAGCATCGAAACGAAAATCGTTACCTTTCCGGATAAGGAACAACACCAATTGTTTTTAGAACCTGAAGGCGAAACGACCCAAGAACTCTATTTAAACGGATTCTCTTCTTCACTCCCACTCGATATTCAATTAAGAGCCTTAAAGCAAATTCCGGCCTTCAAGGACTTAGTCATTTATCGTCCCGGATACGCCATTGAATACGATTATTTCGACCCGACACAACTCAAACACACGTTAGAGTCCAAAGTCGTTAACAATTTATTCTTTGCCGGACAGGTCAACGGAACAACAGGATATGAAGAAGCTGGAGGACAAGGACTAATTGCCGGCATCAATGCGCATCTAAATTGCCACGGAGGCGAACCTTTCACTCTATCTAGAGATGAAGCCTATATTGGCGTATTAATCGATGACCTTGTGACAAAAGGTGTCGACGAGCCTTACCGTATGTTCACCTCACGTGCCGAATATCGCATCTTGCTCCGTATGGATGATGCCGACATGCGCCTGACAGAACGCGCCTACCAATTGGGACTAGCGACTCAAGAACGATATGATTTATTTAAAAGAAAGAAAGATGCCATCGATCAAATCATCGCATTCGCGAACGACTATTCGATCAAGCCGACCTTGATTAATGACAAATTAGAAACGCTGGGAACTACCCCTCTGCGCCAAGGCTGCAAACTAATAGAGTTACTCAGCCGACCACAAATCACTATCGAAAATCTAGCTCCACACCTTACAGCTTTCCAACAAAAGATTGACAAAGCGACCTCGCAAGAGCCGGAGCGTAAAGAAGAGATTATAGAAGCCGCAGAGATCCTCGTCAAATACCAAGGTTATATTGAACGCGAGCGGCTCATTGCTTCCAAACTAGCACGGTTAGAAAGCATAAAGATTAAAGGAAAATTCGACTATGCGTCCATTCAATCACTATCAACCGAAGCTCGTCAAAAGTTGATTAAGATTGACCCGGAGACCATTGCACAAGCCAGTCGAATCCCCGGAGTCTCGCCAAGCGACATCAACGTCCTGCTGGTGTTATCCGGACGATAGTCGTCGACGTTTCACGTGAAACAAATCATTTAAATGACTGATATAAACAAATGAGTATGAGCAAAGAAACGCTTATTGAAAGCATTAGAAAAGTGCCGGATTTTCCAATTCCAGGCATTCTCTTTTATGATGTCACGACCCTATTTAAAGACCCGAAATGTCTTCAAGAACTTTCGGACACCATGTACAACATGTACAAAGGAAAAGGGATCACCAAGGTTATCGGCATCGAGTCTCGCGGATTCATTATGGGTCCTATCCTAGCCACACGATTAAACGCAGGATTTATCCCCATAAGAAAACCAGGCAAGTTACCTGCAGAAACCATCGAAGAAAGCTACGATAAAGAATATGGCAAGGACACTGTTCAAATCCACAAAGATGCCATTGATGAACATGACGTTGTTTTAATCCACGACGATCTTCTGGCAACAGGAGGAACAATGAAAGCGGCTTGTAAGCTCATTAAGAAGATGAAGCCAAAAAAGATCTACGTTAACTTCATTATCGAGCTCAAAGAGCTGAATGGAAAATCACAATTTGAAGATGATTTAGAGATAGAATCAGTATTGTCTTTGTAAACGAAAAACAGTATATTTGTAAGGTGTAGTTTAGACTACACCTTTTTTGCATCCAACAAATTAAAAGTAACAGTCATGAGTCAAGAGGATTTGAAAATAAACGACTATTTAAAAGGCATCGTTTCCAACCTGCCGGAGACTCCTGGTGTCTACCAATATCTAAACGCCGAAAAGCAAATCATATACGTTGGAAAGGCAAAAAACCTCAAACGAAGAGTATACTCCTATTTTAGCAAAGAACACGAACCAGGGAAAACGCGGGTACTAGTTAGCAAGATCGCCGACATCCGCTATATCGTGGTCAACACAGAAGAAGACGCACTATTACTCGAAAACAACCTCATCAAGAAATACAAACCGAGATATAATGTTCTACTAAAAGACGACAAGACCTACCCTTCTATTTGCGTTCAAAACGAGTATTTTCCACGAGTTTTCAAAACCAGAAAGATCATTCGTAACGGTTCCACCTACTTTGGGCCTTATAGCCATGCGCCATCAATGAACGCTGTATTAGATTTAATCAAGCAATTATATCCATTACGAACCTGCAATCTAAACCTCAGTCCAGAGAATATCCGTAGCGGGAAATTCAATGTCTGTCTTGAATATCACATCAAAAACTGTGCAGGCCCCTGCATCGGCCTTCAATCCCATGAGGAATACCTTAAGAACATCGATGAAATCAAGTCTATTCTAAGAGGAAATACACAAGCTGTAAGCCGCGTGTTACTAGAAGAGATGCAGCAACTCGCTACCGAAATGAAGTTTGAAGAAGCTGAGAAAATAAAGAAAAGATACCTACTCATCGAGAACTACCGTTCACGATCAGAAGTGGTCAGTTCAATATTACACAATATTGATGTTTTCTCTATAGAAGAAGATGAACACACCGCTTTCATCAACTACCTTCACATTACTAGCGGAGCCATCACACAAGCCTTCACTTTTGAATACAAGAAAAAGCTAAATGAAACCAAAGAGGAACTTTTATTAATGGGAATTATTGAAATGAGAGAGCGTTACCAAAGCAAATCACCCGAAATCATCGTTCCTTTTACGCTAGATATAGAGTTTAACAACGTCTCCTTTACCATTCCTCAAAAAGGAGAAAAGAAGAAACTGCTTGATCTCTCACAACTGAATGTCAAACAATACAAGGCCGACCGTTTGAAGCAATCGGAAAAACTAAATCCCGAGCAACGGAGCATACGCTTGATGAAAGAGATTCAAAACGAACTCCATTTGAACAAGATGCCCATGCAGATCGAATGCTTCGACAACTCCAATATTCAAGGATCCGACCCCGTGGCAGCCTGTGTGGTCTTTAGAAAAGCCAAACCCGCAAAGAAAGAATATCGTAAATACACGATCAAATCGGTAGAAGGGCCCGATGATTACGCATCCATGAAAGAAGTGGTTCGCCGCCGTTATACGCGAGCCATCGAAGAGCAAACTCCACTACCCGACCTTATTATTACCGACGGTGGAAAGGGACAAATGGAAGCCGTTAGGCGCATTATAGAAGACGAACTTCGACTCCAAATTCCTATTGCCGGATTAGCGAAAGACGGCAAACACCGTACTTCGGAACTACTTTTTGGATTTCCACCGCAAACGATTGGCATCAAACGACAAAGCCCACTCTTTCGTTTGCTGACTCAAATTCAAGACGAAGTTCACCGCTTTGCTATCACCTTCCATCGAGACAAACGAAGCAAGCGACAAACCGCCTCAGAATTAGATCGCATAAAAGGCATTGGAGAAAAGAGCAAAACAACCCTTCTTAAAGAATTCAAAAGCGTGAAACGCATTAAAGAAGCTTCACTAGAAGACTTAGCAACGATAGTCGGCCAAGCTAAAGCTCAACTTTTAAAAGAAAAACTTCAATAAAAGATGAGAAGTGGGAAACCCTAAATTCCCTGATCAAAGCCTACAGCAGTTCTCTTCTACGAAAATTCATTCAGACCAATTCGTTGAGACCGATTTGTAAAAAAGCCATCAGAATATTATTTCTCAAAAAAGAAACAATCTGTCTGTTTTTTTGTAAATTTGCCTGCATAAACAGAGAAAAACAGAAGGAATGAAAGTGGTAATTCAGCGGGTCACCCAAGCCTCAGTCACTATAGCAGCTCAGTGCAAATCGGAAATAGGCCACGGCTTAATGATCCTCCTCGGCATCGGTGATGACGATACAGATGAAGACATCGCCTGGCTCTGTAAGAAGATTGTAAATCTTCGGATATTCGACGATGAAAACGGGGTCATGAATTGTTCAATCTTAGAGACCGCAGGAGACATTTTAGTGGTCAGTCAATTCACATTAATGGCCTCGACCAAGAAAGGTAACCGTCCATCTTATATTAAGGCCGCAAGGCCAGAAGTATCTATTCCACTCTACAAGGCCTTCTGCACAGAGCTCAATATGGCCTTGGGAAAGTCGGTCTATACCGGAGAATTTGGCGCAGACATGAAAGTGGAACTATTAAACGATGGCCCTGTTACCATCTTAATGGACACTAAACATAAAGAATAGCAGACAGACCCTAAAAACAGAATGTCCCTATTCATCGAATAAACGATAAAATCAAACGAAAAGTGACTATAGAAGAAGCTCAACAACAGGTCGACGCTTGGATCAAACAATATGGTGTGCGATACTTTAGCGAACTAACGAATATGGCTGTACTCACCGAAGAGGTTGGCGAATTAGCCCGTGTAATGGCCAGAAAGTACGGAGACCAGTCATTCAAAGTCGGAGAGAAAGAGAACCTCGAAGAAGAGATGGCAGACGTGCTTTGGGTACTCATCTGTCTAGCTAACCAAACAGGAGTCAACCTAACAGAAGCTTTTCAAAAAAGCCTCGACAAAAAAACCAAACGTGATCATCAAAGACATATCAATAATCCAAAACTGAAAGAGAACAATGGAAGCAAATAATGGTAAACCGGACAAGTACCAAGTCGCATTGGCGAAGTACAAAACCAATCTGAAAGATGCAGACATTCAAAATCGCGTAAACGATCTCATCACCAATAAAGTAGAACAGAACAATACCGAAGAGGTTAAGAAATTCCTATTCAATTGCATTGATCTCACCACACTCAGCACAAACGATTCCGACGAGAGTGTGATGCATTTCACAGAAAAGGTCAACCAGTTCGACAATGAATTTCCCGACCTAAAAAACGTGGCTGCCATATGCGTTTATCCCAACTTCGCAGCGATCGTTAAGAACACGCTTGAAGTAGAAGGCATCAACATCGCTTGCGTCGCAGCGGGTTTTCCATCCTCACAAACCTTCACAGAGATCAAAGTTGCAGAAACAGCTTTAGCCATTGCGGACGGAGCCGACGAGATTGACATCGTCCTCTCGGTAGGTAAGTTTTTATCGGGCAATTATGAAGATCTTTGCGATGAAATCCAAGAAATCAAAGAGGTTTGCAAAGACAAACATTTGAAAGTCATCTTGGAGACCGGAGCCTTAAGCAGTGCCGAAAAAATCAAAAAAGCATCGATTCTATCGATGTATGCAGGAGCAGATTTCATCAAGACCTCAACAGGGAAACAACAACCTGCAGCCACTCCGGAAGCAGCCTATGTCATGTGTGAGGCTATTAAAGAATACCACACATTAACAGGCAACAAAATTGGATTCAAGCCAGCCGGTGGAATCAACACGGTGCATGATGCTCTAGTTTATTACACAATCGTAAAAGAAATACTAGGTGAAGAATGGCTTAATAACGGCTTATTCCGCTTAGGCACAAGCCGCTTAGCAAACCTCCTACTTTCGGAGATTAAGAATGAAGAAATCAAGTTCTTTTAATCCCCACTAATTTTCAAATCCAAAAACTCGTTACACGAAACGAGAAGCTTTATAGTCTCCTTATTTAAGCCCGATATCCAATCCAAAAGGCAAAATAAGGAGACTTTTATCCTATTCAGGAAAGTGTACCATCACCTTCACAACGAAAACCACACCAAATTAGTCCTCCGAAAGCTAAGCGAAAACTCTAAAATAGCAAGCAACTGATCCATGAAAAGGCAAACATTATTCGTTCCACAATTGTGGGACGAATAGTCAACAATTGTGGGACGAATAGTCAACAGCTGTGGAACGAATAGGCAACAATTGTGGGACGAATAAATATTAGTAATCAAAAAGTAGTTAGAGTGTCAGTTAACCATTTTAGTTGACCGTTTTTTGCCTTATTCACCATGTCGGTTGACTCTGATTAAACTTACTTTTAATTCAGGTTGACTCTTTCTTTTTTTATTGATAAGATGAGTTGACCCTAGTTAAACTTATTAATAAATCACGTTGACTACTTTTCTTTTTATTGATAAGATGAGTTGACTACACTGATATCAAATAATAAAAAGTCAAGTAAATCATTTATTTAGCAGTTGCGCTTTTCTGCTCAGATAATATTAAGAAGTCATGCAAAGTTATTCTATTTTTTATGCATACTTCCTTTTAATGGCAATTTCTCTATAACTAGTCCATTTCTTCTTTAATTCCCCTGTGCATTGAGCAGCTTGTTTAGGCGTCATGCCTTCTAAGCTCCAATGTGGGCGTTCGTTGTTATAGAATTCTATGGCCAAATGCAAAGCTTTTTTCAAATCATTTATGGTATAAAACTCCATTCCTTTAAGCAGTTCATTCTTTATGGTATTATTTATGCGTTCGGCCACAGCGTTATCTTTGGGATTACCACTTTCAGTCATACTTATAACTATACCGTGTGTCTTTAACAGGTTGGTATAAACATAACTTGCATATTGTACCCCACGATCCGAATGATGAACAAGATGATCAAATCCTTTTTTGCTATAATGCTTTAGAGCCATTTTTAAAGCTTCTAACGTATATTTAGTCTCTAAAGTTTTCCCAACACTATATCCGATGATTTCTTTGCTGTAATAGTCAGTAACCAAAGATAGATAGCAGAAGGTATATTCACCTTGCTCATTTATCCACAGAGGCAGATAGGTTATATCGCTAACCATGAGCTGGCAAGCAGCATCCGGTATGAAGTCTTTGATAAGATTGGGATAAATCGGGAAATGATGCCTAGAGTCTGTGGTAAGAACGCGACGCTTACGCTTGCGGACTTTCAAACCATAGCGTTCTATAATATCATAGAAGCGATTATAGCCCACGCTGTTCTTTTCTCCAAACCTCGTACGATACATCAACCAAAGTTTGCTGCCTCCAATTCCAGGATCTTTGACTCGAATTTCTTTGATAAACTCAACGACAAAGGCTTCTCGAGCAAGAGTAGAGAGTAGCGTATTCTCATGCTTGTAATAGGCTTGCTTGGTTACACCAAGTAGGCGACACATGGGAAGAATACGATAACGCTTTTCATCCCGTGTGTGAAGTCTATAGGCTACTTGGTGCCAGCTTTTTTTAAGTCAAGACCATAAACGTCTTTGCCCAATTCAACCATCTCTGCATAGAAATCACCACGTAGACGCTCTTGAGCGAGTTCCTTCTTTAGTTTGGTGATCTCTGATAAGAGTCGTTTGTAATCTTCTGGGATTACAGATTTGCCTTCTTTTTTCATCATTTCGGCGATTTGAGGGTTGTCTGACTCAAAGATACTTAAAGCTCGATAAATCGACGTACGACTGCACTCCATTTTTTGCATAATCTCAGAAATTAACAGACCATCAACCATACGAAGGCGATAAATCTCAGGAATCTTTGGGGCCCAAGTGGGGGCCTTCAAATAATCTTCAATTTTCATAATCAATCATGTTAGGAGTCAACCTTATTTTAAAAAAGACAGAGGTCAGGGCGAAAAGAGTTAAAGGCAAGAAAAAGACAAAATCATCTCACCCCCTTTGCAGTAACCTTACATATCAAAGGAAAATAAAAATCGACAAACCTCTCATTTTGGCCAGACAAAAATAAAAACCAAGATTAAATTACTTCACGCGATCGACTACGTAATCTAGATAAGCTTCAAGAGAAGTACGAACATCCGATTCCGGGAACCCAGACAACAAGGCTTTCGCCTTCTCCCGATAATCATTCATCACCTTTTCAGCATAAGCTATTCCCCCATGGCGTTCGGTGAAATCGACTAAAAAGGCAATCTCATCAGCCGAAGCCTCCCCTTCTTTTACCTTCAAAGCAACCGTTTTAGCTCGGTTATCATGAATATGATTCAACGCATACAAAACCGGAAGAGTCAATTTTCCTTCATGCATATCGTTGCCTGTTGGCTTACCAATCTCCTTGCTCTGCGAATAATCGAAAATATCATCTCTAATCTGAAAGCAAATACCGATATATTCGCCAAACAAACGAGCATATTCCACCTTTTCATCGGAATCATCGGCCGAATAAGCGCCAACCTTCGTACAAGCAGCAAAAAGTGCAGCCGTCTTTTTACGGATGACATCAAAATAAACTAATTCCGAGAATTCTTTATTGCCAATATTAGAAAGCTGTAAGAGCTCTCCATCCGATAATTCTTGCCCCAACGAAGCAACCACACTAATGATTTTATGACTTTTGGTCAATTCGGCATGAACCAAGCTAGTAGCCAAAAGATAATCCCCAGAGAGAACAGCCACTTTATTCTTAAATATCGCATTCACCGATAATTGTCCGCGACGTTCATCACTTTCATCGACCACATCGTCATGAACCAAACTAGCCGTATGAAGAAGTTCCAAGGCCACGGCTGCATGAAGTGTAGAACGAGAAACGCCACCATATAGACGAGCAATCAATAGCACTAAAATAGGTCGCATCATCTTCCCGTTTCGCTGACGGATATGAGACATTACACTATTGAGTAACTGGTTCGAACTAGACAAAGAGTCATCGAAAAGTGCCTTAAACTCTTCCAGCTCATTCGTAATAGGGTGCTTAATAAGTGATAGACTGTTCATGTTCACGCAAATTGTTCACAAAAGTAATAATAAAACCATTAATACCGTATTTTTTTGTATTTTTACCCTAAACTTTTAAACATTTATTATGAACCCCAAAGAGAAATTGTTTCTTTTAGATGCTTATGCACTGATCTACAGATCATATTATGCCTTCATCAAAAACCCAAGAATCAATTCGAAAGGTGTCAACACTTCCGCCATACTCGGTTTTGTCAATACACTAGAAGAAATACTAAACAAAGAAAAGCCCTCACATATTGGTATAGCATTCGACCCTGCAGGGCCAACATTCCGTCATGAAGCTTATGAACAATATAAAGCCCAGCGTGAAGCAACCCCCGAAGATATCACGCGTTCTGTACCTATTATAAAAGAGATCATACAAGCTTATCGAATCCCGATCCTAGAAGTGAGCGGGTATGAAGCCGACGATGTGATTGGTACACTAGCCACACAAGCCGGAGAAAGAGGGATCACCACATACATGATGACTCCGGACAAAGATTACGGTCAGCTCGTTTCAGAACAAGTCTTTATGTATCGTCCCAAACACGATAAAGGTTTCGAAGTTTTAGGCATTGAAGAGATCAAAGAAAAATTCAAGATTACATCCCCAAAACAGGTCATCGACCTTCTTGGCCTGATGGGCGACTCATCGGATAACATTCCGGGATGTCCGGGTGTGGGTGAAAAAACAGCGCAAAAGCTCATCGCTGAGTTTGGGAGCATTGATCATCTCCTTGAGAGAACAGATCAACTAAAGGGAGCACTAAAAACTAAAGTAGAGACAAACCGCGAAAAAATACTCTTCTCGAAATTCTTGGCCACCATCAAAGTCGATGTTCCAATTGAACTCGACATGCAAGCTCTCGTCCGAGAAGAAATCGATAAGGAAAGATTGCAAGCTATTTTTGAAGATTTAGAATTTCGAACTTTACTGACTCGAATCTTCAAAGATGAACAACGAACTTTCAGTAACCCGGCCTCAAATCAGTCGCCTACCCTCTTCCCCGAAAATAATGGTCCTATTCAAGGCCATTTGTTCGCAGAATTTGCAGGCGATGGGGCAATCGCTCCAAAAGAATCGATTCTAGAGAGCTTAGAAACGGTCCAATCAAACTATCAACTCGTTGATAATGAGATCGAAATAAATGTTTTGTGTCAAAAATTACTTACATCTGATTTTTTTGCTCTAGACACAGAAACCACGGGAACCGAACCGATGAGTGCCGAACTCGTAGGAATGAGCTTTGCGATGAAAGAAAGTGAAGCTTTCTATGTGCCGGTTCCATCAGATCAAGAAGAAGCCTTAAAAATCGTTCAAGCCTTTCGTCCGGCACTAGAAAATTGCAAAAGTCTAAAGATCGGACAAAACATTAAGTACGACATGATCGTCCTCGGAAATTATGGCGTCGAAGTGAACGGTCCACTATTTGATACCATGATTGCTCATTATGTTCTTCAACCCGAACTTCGACATGGTATGGATTACTTGGCGGAGATATACTTAAACTATCGAACCATCACCATCGAGGAGCTCATCGGTCCAAAAGGAAAAAGTCAAAAGAACATGCGCGACCTCTCTCCCGAACAGGTCTACCGCTATGCTTGTGAAGATGCAGACATTACATTAAAGTTAAAAACAATACTCGAGAAAGAACTCCAAGAGCATCAAGCCGAAAAATTGTTTTACGATATCGAAATGCCTTTAGTACCGGTACTTGTTAATATCGAGCGCAATGGAGTCTTACTCGACACCGAAGCTCTTAAGCAGTCGTCAGAACAGTTCACGGCGCAACTCGTCACCATCGAACAAGAAATCTATCAACTCGCCGGAGAGACCTTCAATATTGCCTCACCCAAGCAAGTTGGTGAAATTTTATTCGATCGCTTAAAAGTTGCCGAGAAACCCAAGAAAACGAAAACGGGACAATACGTGACTTCTGAGGAGGTGCTCGAGAGTTTGCGTACAAAGCATCCCATTGTTGAGAAAATACTTGAACATAGAGGATTAAAAAAATTGCTTAGTACGTACATTGATGCTTTACCACAGTTGATTAATCCTAAAACCGGTCGTATTCATACCTCGTTTAATCAAACCGTAACCTCTACCGGACGATTAAGTTCAAGCAATCCGAATCTACAAAACATACCTATACGAGATGACAATGGTAAAGAGATTCGTAAAGCCTTCATCCCCGACGAAGGATGTCTCTTCTTCTCGGCCGACTACTCTCAGATTGAATTGCGCATTATGGCGCACCTGAGTGAAGACCGCAACATGATTGATGCCTTTATGAGCAATCAAGATATCCATGCTGCGACTGCTGCAAAAGTCTATAAGACAGAACTCTCGGAGATCAGTTCCGATATGCGACGTAAAGCCAAAACAGCCAACTTCGGTATCATTTATGGCATTTCTGTTTTCGGTCTTGCCGAGCGAATGAATGTCGATCGAAAAGAAGCCAAAGAGCTTATTGAAAATTACTTTACGACCTACCCCAATGTAAAAGCATATATGGATAAAAGTATCAATTTAGCTCGAGAACAAGGGTATGTCGAAACAATTTTCCACCGTAAACGCTATTTACCCGATATCAACTCACGCAACGCCATCGTCAGAGGATATGCAGAACGTAACGCCATCAATGCCCCCATACAAGGAAGTGCTGCTGATATTATAAAAGTGGCCATGGCTAGAATTTACAAACGGTTCAAAGCCGAACGAATCCATGCCAAAATGATTCTTCAAGTTCATGACGAACTCAACTTTAGTGTTCCAGTCACTGAAAAAGAACGAGTTGAACATATTGTCATTGAAGAAATGGAAAAAGCCTATCGTATGCATGTTCCACTAAAAGCTGACTGTGGTTGGGGAAAAAATTGGCTTGAGGCACATTAATTTCAGACTATAACTTTATTTAACACATACACGAAAAGTCAGCAAACTTATGCTTTTTTAGACTTTATGTTGTATAACATATCCGGTAAATACCCTACCGGATATTTTTTTGTTCTAAAACCAACCATTTGGGAAGATTTAAAATATCACAAAATATCATTTTGATATCTAATTTAGATATTAATTGATTTTATATGCAAATAATGCCTATCTTTGCGGCGAATTAAAGAAACATACTAGAAAATAGTAAGCAAAAAACCAAAAACCAAGCTAAAACCAATAATTATGAAAACAAAATTCTTTTTTACGACTCTTTCGATGTTAGCCATTCTATTTATGTGTAATCTAACATCAAATGCCATCAATAATAACGGACAGTTGGTTTATAATCCAATTGAACAAGATGGAGTTATGGTTGGTCAAACAGTGTATAAGATGGGCGAAACAGGGCTCAAAAATTACATGCAGTACAACTACAAGTATGATGAGAACCAACGTATGACAGAAAGTGAAATGATGAAGTGGAACAGTAGCGATAGTGAGTGGGAAAAAGATCTTCGTATTAATTATACTTATGAAGGTAAAACCATCACTACAAATTATTATAAATGGAACAATAGAAAACAAACTTATGTATTGGTTCCGGAGATGACGATCACAATGGATAATCCTAACCTCTAAAATACTCTTTTGCTCTCTTAACTTAACTATATAACATTAGATGAAAGGTGTGTCGAAGAAATTCGCATGCCTTTCATTTTTTTGTGCCACGTGAAACAAACTCCAACTCCACCCCTATATTGTCACCAATATCCATTTGTATTTTAGACCATTATTGTTATCTTTGTACCCAATTATTTTAGTATCATAAGGAATCTATTTAATGAGTCCACTAAACTTCACCCACATTCTGACACAAGCAGTCGATGAGCTATCGGAAAGCGAATCTTACCAAGGACTGTTTCATCAACACAAAGATGGTGAGCCTTTGCCCTCTGCAAAAAAGCTACATCAAATTATCGAGCTGGCACGTTCCATCCTTTTCCCTGGTTATTATGGGAACTCCACAGTCAACAGTCGGACCATCAACTACCACATTGGGGTAAACATTGAAAAACTATTTGGGATTCTTAGTGAACAGATCCTAGCCGGACTATGCTTTGAAAATGCAGCAACCTGTTCTTCTGAATCTAAGCAGGAGAAATCGGCCGCGTTAGCAGCGACATTTATCAGTCAACTACCTGCCATGAGAACGTTGTTGGCCACAGACGTGGAAGCGGCATATAACGGTGACCCCGCTGCCAAAAGTATCGGAGAAGTTATCTTCTGCTACCCTGCCATAAAAGCAATCAGCAATTACCGAATAGCTCACGAACTCTTAAAACTTGGGGTACCTCTTATCCCACGCATGATTACAGAGATGGCACATAGCGAGACCGGGATTGATATCCATCCAGGCGCTGAAATTGGTACGCACTTCACTATTGATCATGGAACCGGAGTTGTTGTCGGGGCCACCAGCATCATTGGCAACCATGTTAAACTCTATCAAGGAGTTACGCTTGGAGCCAAGAGTTTCCCATTAGATCCTGACGGGAAACCGATCAAAGGTATCCCTCGTCACCCCATCTTAGAAGATAAAGTTATTGTCTACTCTAACGCCACGATATTAGGCCGTATTACCATCGGACGTGGGGCAACTGTTGGTGGTAATATTTGGGTAACAGAAAACATTCCGGCAGGGGCCAGAGTGGTACAAACAAAAGCAAAAAAATAATATATTAACCATTTTTCGATGTGTAGCTATCTTTACGAGAATAAATAGCATATAGACACATTCTCTTATTTTTATGAGTGAACAATTTGAAATGATCGCTAAAACCTTCCAGGGATTGGAAGAAGTTCTTGCAACGGAGTTAACTACACTAGGAGCAAACGATATTGAAATCGGTCGTCGTATGGTGTCTTTTACCGGCGACAAGCGCATGATGTATAAAGCAAACTTTTGCTTGCGTACAGCCATCCGCATTTTAAAACCAATTAAACACTTTAAAGCAAAAGATGCCGATGAGGTGTATCAACAGATCCAATCGATCCAATGGGAAGATTATTTGGATACTGACAAGACCTTTGCCGTTGATGCAACCGTCTTCAGTGATGAATTTCGTCACTCTAAATTCGTGTCATACAAGGTTAAAGATGCAATTGTGGACTACTTCCGTGAAAAAACCGGGAAACGCCCTTCTGTACGCATCAACAAGCCCGACTTATCCTTAAATATTCATATTGCACAGACCACGTGTACCTTGTCGATCGATTCTTCAGGAGAATCACTACACCGACGTGGCTATAGACAAGAAGCTGTTGAAGCGCCTCTTAATGAAGTCTTAGCTGCCGGAATGATCTTAATGACCGGATGGAAGGGTGAATGCGATCTAATAGACCCGATGTGCGGATCAGGAACCATTCCTATTGAAGCGGCATTAATTGCTAGAAATATTGCCCCAGGTATCTTCAGAAAAGAATTTGCTTTCGAAAAATGGAACGACTTTGATTCGGATTTATTTGATGAAATTTACAACGACGACAGCCAAGAGCGTGAATTTGAACATAAGATCTACGGATACGATAATCAGAAACAGGCCAACGAAATCGCTATTTACAATGTTAAAGCAGCAGGAGTAACGAAAGATGTGATCTTAAAGATGCAACCTTTCCAACAATTCGAACAACCTCAAGAGAAAGCGATTATTATTACCAATCCACCCTATGGCGAACGTATCTCAACAAACGACCTGCTCGGATTATACAAGATGATCGGTGAACGTTTGAAACATGCTTTCGTTAATAATGAAGCTTGGGTGCTCTCCTATCGCGATGAGTGTTTTGATCAGATCGGACTTAAGGCCAGCCAGAAAATCGAATTGTTCAATGGAGCTCTAGAGTGCCAATTCCGTCAATATGAAATTTTCGATGGGAAATACAAAGCCTTTAAACAAGCTGAAGGAGAAGAGGGCGAACCTAACGCAGAAGGAAAATCATTCCAAAACGAGTTTAGAAAGCCTAGAGAAGAAGGAGATGCAAGAAACTCTAGAGAATTCAGAAAACCTAGAGAAGAGAGAGAAGCAAGAGGACCTAGAGAATTCAGAAAGCCTAGAGAAGAGGGAGAAGCAAGAGGACCTAGAGAATTCAGAAAACCTAGAGAAGAGGGAGAAGCAAGAGGACCTAGAGAGTTCAGAAAACCCAGAGAAGAGGGAGAAGCAAGAGGACCTAGAGAATTCAGAAAACCTAGAGAAGAGAGAGAAGCAAGAGGACCTAGAGAATTCAGAAAGCCTAGAGAAGAGGGAGAAGCAAGAGGACCTAGAGAGTTTAGAAAGCCTAGAGAAGAGGGAGGAATGAGAGAATTTAAGACTTTCAGAAAGCGCAGAGAAACGACAGAGCCAAGAGAACCTAAAACATTTACTAGGCGCAAAGAAACAGAAGAGTCAAAATAGAATGACAAAACCTAATCATATGGAAAAAAAAGAGATGAGGAGAAGAGGTAAAGCATTCATCCTTGCTTTACTTATATTTCCTTTAGCAATGACAACTATGGCACAAGAGCTTAAAAAACCGACGTTAGAAGACTTACTTCCTGGAGGTGAGACTTATCGTTATGCCCAGAACATTTATGGGCTACAATGGTGGGGAGACTCTTGTATCAAGCCTGAATTAGACAAAGTATACCAAATTGATCCTAAGAATGGAAAAGAACGTCTTGTTTTCACGCTCGATGAGATCAATAAGATTCTAGAAGATCAGCAACTCGCAAAAGTTAGGAGT
Organism: Bacteroides sp. QWL-09; assembly: GCF_058683585.1. Classification (NCBI taxonomy): domain Bacteria; kingdom Pseudomonadati; phylum Bacteroidota; class Bacteroidia; order Bacteroidales; family Bacteroidaceae; genus Bacteroides; species Bacteroides sp. QWL-09. The sequence continues at coordinate 2,540,288 of NZ_CM178748.1, forward strand.
TTGTATAACATAGAGTTCTGCTTTGCAAACAAACCTCAGGTGATGCTGACGTTGCCGGGAAAATATGTTATCCTCGACTTTAAAACCAAGCAGATTGTCGAAACCATCTCCTTTGACAAGAAAGCGGCCAATAGAGATTTTTGCCTAGCTAATCAATCTTTAGCCTACACCATCGGCAACAATCTGCTGGTAAATGGCAAGGCAGTAACCAACGAGCCGGAAGGAATCGTCTGTGGACAATCGGTTCATCGCAATGAATTCGGCATTCACAAAGGAACCTTTTGGAGTCCTAACGGCAACCTGTTAGCTTTTTACCGGATGGACGAGCGCATGGTGGCTCAATATCCGCTAGTTGATATCACAGCCCCAATTGGAACGGTTAATAATATCCGTTACCCCATGGCCGGACAGACGAGTCATAAAGTACAAGTCGGCATCTACAACCCCCATAGCGAAAAGGTCGTTTATTTGAATACAGGCGACCCAACAGATCGCTATTTTACAAATATCAGTTGGGCACCCGACGAGCAATCGCTTTTCCTTATTGAGTTAAATCGTGATCAGAACCACTCTAAGCTCTGTCAATATCATGCTCAAACGGGAGAACTGATGAACGTTCTATTAGAAGAAACTGATCCCAAATATGTAGAGCCACAACAAGCAATTACCTTCTTGCCTTGGGATGCGACTCGCTTTATCTACCAAAGTCAGCGGAATGGATTTAACCATCTTTACCTGTATGACACCAATGGCAAATTAGTCAAACAGTTGACCGATGGGAAGTGGTTAGTTAGCGAACTTTTAGGGTTCAATTCCAAAAAGAAAGAAGCTGTAATTACCATTAACACAGGCATTGAGAGCTATCATGCCAGCGTTAACATTCAAACAGGTAAAATCAGCTCAGCATTGAGCTTAAAAGGTCAGAGCCATGGGGTTCATTCGGGTCTATTAAGCACATCAGGATTTTATCTCATCGACAGATACTCCACTCCTACCGCCCCTCGCACCATTGATGTTCTCAACATAAAGACAGGAAAAGGGTTTAATCTTCTAACGGCAGAAAGTCCTTACAAAGGATTTGAAATGCCATCGATTGAAACAGGTACAATTAAAGCGGACGATCAGACCACTGATCTTTATTACCGCTTAGTGAAACCTGCCAATTTTGACCCGAACAAGAAATATCCTGTTATTATTTATGTGTACGGTGGTCCTCACGCACAACTCGTTGATAACGGTTGGTTAAATGGAGCACGCGGGTGGGATATCTATATGGCCAATAAAGGCTATATCATGTTTACACTCGACAACAGAGGAAGTTCTAACCGAGGATTAGCCTTTGAGAACGCGACCTTCCGTCATCTAGGCATCGAGGAAGGAAAAGACCAAGTCAAAGGCGTGAAATTCTTAAAAAGCTTACCGTTCGTTGATGCCAATCGTATTGGAGTACATGGGTGGAGTTTCGGTGGACATATGACAACAGCTCTGATGCTACGTTATCCTGATCTATTCAAGGTAGGTGTTGCCGGTGGCCCGGTTATCGACTGGGGATACTACGAAGTGATGTATGGCGAACGCTATATGGATACTCCACAAACCAATCCCAAGGGATATCAGACCTGCAATTTAAAGAATCTGGCGGGACAACTTAAAGGACATTTACTACTCATTCATGATGATCACGACGATACTTGTGTCCCTCAACATACGCTCTCATTCATCAAGGCTTGTGTAGATGCACGTACTTATCCAGACCTATTCATCTATCCGGGACACAAACACAATGTTTTAGGAAAAGATAGAGTACATTTATATGAAAAGATAACCCGTTATTTCGAAAACAATCTATAACTTTTACAAACATGAGAATACTTCTATTAGGATCAGGTGGTCGAGAACATGCATTAGCATGGAAAATTGCTCAAAGTCCAAAAGTTGAGAAACTATTTATCGCTCCCGGTAATGCGGGTACGCTATCCGTAGGGGAAAACGTTGCGATCAAAGCTACAGATTTCCCACAATTAAAACAGTTTGCATTAAAAGAATGCATTGATATGATTGTGGTAGGCCCAGAAGATCCATTAGTGGAAGGCATATACGATTGGTTTAAAGGTGATGCTGAAACTCAACACATTGCCATTATCGGCCCTTCTAAGGAAGGAGCGCGTTTGGAAGGAAGCAAGGAGTTTGCTAAAGCATTCATGCAACGTCACCAGATTCCAACAGCACGTTATAAAAGCATCACTGCTTCAAATCTAGAAGAAGGAATGGCTTTTCTTGAAACGTTAGAGGCTCCTTATGTCTTAAAAGCCGATGGTCTGTGTGCCGGAAAAGGAGTACTCATCCTTCCGACTCTTGAAGAAGCCAAAAAAGAACTGCAAACCATGCTCAATGGTATGTTTGGAGATGCTTCTGCAACCGTTGTCATTGAAGAGTTCTTGTCCGGTATCGAATGCTCGGTCTTCGTTTTAAGTGATGGCGAAAATTACAAAGTTCTTCCTGTTGCTAAAGACTATAAGCGTATTGGTGAAGGAGACACCGGCCTAAACACCGGAGGTATGGGAAGTATAACACCCGTCCCATTTGCCGATGAGAGCTTCATGAAAAAGGTAGACGAACGAATCATACAGCCCACCATCAATGGTTTAAAAGAAGAAAAAATAATCTATAAAGGCTTTATCTTCATCGGATTGATTAAAGTTAAAGGCGAACCAATGGTCATCGAATATAACGTTCGTATGGGAGACCCAGAAACAGAGAGTGTGATGCTTCGTATCAAAAGTGATTTGGTTGATCTCCTGGAAGGAACAGACAAAGGTTGCTTGAATCAAGTTGAAATGGAACTTGACCCACGTACCGCAGCTTGTGTCATGTTAGTTAGCGGAGGTTATCCGGAAGCCTATCAGAAAGGATTCCCGATCAGCGGATTAGATGTAGAGGTTCATCCGGACAGTATCATTTTCCATGCAGGGACAATGGTTAAGGATGGACAAACCGTAACAAATGGCGGTCGTGTCATCGCTATCAGCTCTTACGGAGAGAACAAAGAAGAGGCATTAAGTAAAAGTTACAAACTGGCAGAACAGATTTCTTTTGATAAGAAGAACTTCCGCCATGATATAGGATTTGATTTATAATGGCAAAACGAAGGTTACAAAGGATAGTAATAACAGGACAGTGGACGTTACCTGTTGCAGTTTTTATAGGAACACTCTGTTGGATCATGACCTATTTCTTTTTACCTCAGTTAAATGTCGAGACCAGTACTATCATCCCATCTGAAGCAAGAGATTTTCTTCTCTTGCTTCCCAATGGGTTAACCCGCTTTATCAGCTATTTACTACACATAGCCATCATTTATCTTTTACTAGAGTTTAATAGTGCATTCGCTCTTATTCGTATGAGAGCCTCCATACAATCGGTCATCTATTTCACTCTAATCACCATTTTACCGGAGTTTCATGTGCTGTCGCCCCAGACCGTTCTATCCATCACCTATTTAATCTCCCTTTACTTTTTATTTAAAAGTTACCAAAAGAGAGCTCCAAACGACTTGTTTTATTGTTTCATTTTCATCGGGTTAGGAAGCCTTATTTTTCCACCGTTGATTCTTCTTAGCTTATTCTGGATAATAGGAGCATACCAGTTACAGTCGTTAAACCTTAAAAGCATATGTGCAGCCGTGTTAGGCTTTCTCTTACCCTATTGGTTTCTTTTGGGACACGCCTTTTATCACCACAACATGGCACTCTTTTACCAACCCTTTCAAGAACTCGCTCAGTTCAAGCCATTTTTCGACTTTCAGACTTGGCAAACAGCGGATTACTTATCGGCTGGCTTTCTACTCTTTCTATTCCTCATTAGTGCCATCCATGCACTGTTCACCAGCTATCAAGATAAAATAAAGACACGAAGCTATCTGAACGTCCTTATTACTTTTTCTTTTTTTCTCTTTCTCATTCTATTAATGCAGCCGGAGTATAAGCTAGAGTTACTATCTCTGTTGATTATCAATACGAGTATTCTTACCGCTCATTTCTTTGCGCTGACAGAAACAAAAGTATCAAACGGACTGTTTATTTTCTCATTAATCTACGCAATGACTTTATTCGCATTTAATATATGGACGTTATCATAGAACAAGTATCAGAAATCCTCATTGCATGGGGGTTACCGGGATTATTCATGGCCGCATTATTGGCTGGTAGTGTTTTACCATTCAGTTCTGAGTTAGTCCTTGTTGCACTGATAAAATTAGGATTCGAACCGATCTCATGCATCATTGCCGCTTCTCTAGGAAATACCGTAGGGGGAATGACTTGCTATTACATGGGGCACCTCGGGAAAATGAACTGGATAGAAAAAGTCTTCAAAGTAAAAAAAGACAAAATAGACAAAATGGCACAGTTCCTGCATGGAAAAGGATCTATGATGGCTTTCTTTACCTTCCTTCCTTTCTTTGGAGAAGTGATTGCCATCACTTTAGGGCTCATGAGAAGCAATATATGGATAACGATCAGCTCAATGTTTACGGGCAAACTCGTCCGATACATCATTATGGTATGGGTTTTGCAGGAAACCATCAATATGATTATAAGCTAACGATCCATGAAGAAGATCATTACACAAACAGACGATGGAAGTCGTACCATTTTTGTCCCTGAGATTGATGAACATTATCATTCCACAAAAGGTGCTTATGCCGAATCCCAGCATATTTTCATCAATATGGGGCTAAATGTCGTCCACAAAAGTCCGATAAAGATATTAGAAGTCGGCTTTGGCACCGGGCTAAATGCACTACTCACCCTTATTGAAGCCGAGAAAAGCAAACGCTCTATAGAATATACCGGCATTGAGCTTTATCCATTGGCATTTGAAGCTGTTCAACAATTGGATTATCAACATTTACCGCTCATTACTTGTTCTAACAGCAATGAGGCCGATTCGGAAAGACAGATTAAACAGATAGAGAAATGGATAGAGGGCTTACATCAGTCGTGCTGGGAAACCCCTATAGTCCTCACTCCCTCTTTTAGCCTTCAGAAAATAAAAGCAGATCTTAATCAATGGCTCAATCATGAAACGTCAGAGATCTTCGATCTTATTTATTTCGATGCCTTCTCGCCTGAAAAGCAACCGGACTTATGGACCCCGGAACTTTTCAACGCATTATATCATCGACTCAACGTCAAAGGCGTCATGACCACTTATTGTGCAAAAGGCGTTGTGAGAAGAATGTTAGAAGGTGCCGGCTTTACAGTAGAACGCCTCCCCGGCCCTCCAAATGGAAAAAGAGAAATTCTACGAGCCACACGAAATCATTAATGGTAACATACAGATTGATATGCAAAAAAAACACATCGCACTTAACCTCTTGATTCTAACTGCAGTTTTGCTCCTAAGTGGCTGCAAGGGAAGAAAAGAAAAAGGCAACAAAGAAGGCCTACCCTTGATTACTGTAACCATAGAGCCACAGCGCTATTTTACTGAAGCGATTGCAGGAGATAAATTTAAAGTGATCAGTATGGTCCCAAAAGGTTCAAATCCGGAGACCTACGATGCAACTCCCCAGCAATTAGTTGCGCTAAGTGAAAGTAAAGCCTATTTCCGTATCGGATACATTGGCTTCGAACAAAACTGGATGGATCGGCTCATACATAATGCGCCACACCTTCAGGTTTATAATCTATCAGACCACATCAACCTCATTGAAGGCCATGCACATTGTGAACACGAACATGAGCATGCGATTGATCCACACATCTGGAACTCAACAAGTAATGCACTGATCATTGCAAAAAATACATTAGAAGCATTATGCACACTAGATAAAAATAACGAATCGTATTATATGCAGCGATATAATAAGCTCTGTGAAGAAATCAATAAGGTCGACCGTCTTATCAGGGAACAACTGAGTCGTAACGGCGCATCGCATGCCTTTATGATTTATCATCCGGCCCTAACTTACTTTGCACGTGATTACGGTCTGCACCAATTAACCATCGAGAAAGACGGGAAAGAACCTTCTCCTTCACATTTAGAGTCATTAATAGCCACTTGCCGGAAAGAACAGATCTCCATTTTATTCATACAGCCGGAATTTGATAAGCGTCACGCCGAGATCATTGCCGAACAAAGTGGATTAACTTTATGTCCGATCAACCCATTAAGCTACAATTGGAAGGAAGAGATGATCCATATTGCAAAAGCCCTATCTTCCAACCTTTAAATAAGTCCCCTCATGCAGCCACTCATTCAAGTCAAAAACCTCTCAGCAGGATACCGTCATTCCGTTGTCCTTCATGATATCAATCTGAATATCTATCAAAACGATTTTATAGGCATCATAGGGCCAAATGGAGGAGGTAAGACCACGTTGATCAAGTGCATGCTGCAACTACTTAAACCAATGAAAGGGGAAATTATCTACACCAGCGACCCTTCCTTTACGCTTGGATACCTCCCTCAGTATAACAGTATTGATAAAAAGTTTCCAATATCCGTAAAAGAGGTTATTTTGTCTGGTCTAAGAAAGTCGTTAACCGGGAGGTACAGCCAAGAGCAAATTTTACAAGCTGACGAGATCTTAGCCAAAGTTGAGTTAGATGGATTAGAGAAACGGTCAATAGAAGAATTGAGCGGTGGACAGCTACAGAGAGCTTTATTAGGACGGGCGTTGATTTCGAACCCCTCTGTCCTCATTTTAGACGAGCCCAACACCTATATTGATAAGCATTTCGAAAGTAAACTTTATGAATTGCTGAAAGAAATTAATCAAAGTTGTGCCATTCTATTAGTCAGCCACGACATTAACTCCATCTTGCAACACGCACACTCCATAGCTTATATCAATGAATCCATCAGTTACTGTCCGGACATGACTTATGCGGTAGATTGGTTAGAAAAGAACTTCAACTATTCCATAAGACCACTCAATTCATACCCAAAGCAGACCAAGTGTTGCTTCTAAAAGGCCCTAGTCCAAACCCAAACAAGAAATAGACATTCTATTAATTAATCTTATCAATCTGTCGCTTTGTTGTTGCAATTCATTATCTTTGCGGCCACGTAATGTGTTTTTAACGAATAAACTACGATAAGATAAGGTTAATGAAACAGTACAAGTTCATCAACAACCTCACGGGTTGGATTATATTTATTATTGCAGCAACCGTCTATTGTTTAACAATAGAACCGACTGCCAGCTTTTGGGATTGCCCCGAGTTTATAACTACCGGCTATAAACTGGAAGTCGGCCATCCGCCCGGCGCCCCTTTCTTTATGCTCGTGGCTAACCTCTTTACTCAATTTGCATCAGATGCAACCGAAGTAGCCAAAATGGTTAATTACATGAGTGCTTTAATGAGTGGAGCTTGTATTCTATTCCTTTTCTGGAGCATTACCCACCTCGTTAGAAAGCTCATTGTAAATGATGAGAATAAAATCACGAGAGGTCAGCTCATCACCATCATGGGAAGTGGTGCAGTTGGAGCATTAGCCTACACCTTTAGCGACACCTTCTGGTTCTCTGCTGTCGAAGGCGAAGTTTATGCTTTCTCCTCCTTATTTACAGCGGTGGTCTTTTGGCTCATCCTTAAATGGGAAGATGTAGCCGATGCTCCACATTCCGATCGTTGGCTCATCCTGATCGCCTACCTGACCGGATTAAGTATTGGTGTCCATCTACTTAACTTGCTTTGCCTACCGGCCATTGTACTCGTCTATTACTACAAGAAGAACCCGAACGCTAACGCCAAGGGATCACTACTTGCACTTTTGGGATCAATGGTGTTAGTTGCAGCAGTACTCTACGGTATTGTTCCCGGCGTCGTCAAAGTTGGAGGTTGGTTTGAACTCTTGTTTGTCAACACTCTATCCATGCCATTTAATACAGGTGTTGTGGTTTATATCTTCATTTTAGTCCTTTCCATCGTATGGGGAATCTATGAAAGCTACACCGAAAAGAGCAAAAATCGCATGGGAATCTCTTTTATCCTAACGATCGCCTTACTCGGCATACCATTTTATGGACATGGGGCAAGCAGCCTAATCATAGGTCTTCTCGTCCTAGTAGCATTAGGGCTCTACCTTTCACCTAAAACTCAAGAAAAGATCAAAGAGAAATATCGTATTTCTGCACGCACCATGAACACAGCCTTACTGTGTACCATGATGATTATGATTGGTTATTCCTCTTATGCAGTGATTGTTATCCGCTCTACAGCCAACACTCCAATGGACCAGAACTCCCCTGAAGATATCTTTACTCTAGGAGAGTATTTGGGACGTGAACAATACGGTACCCGCCCGTTATTTTACGGTCCGGCTTATTCGTCAGAAATTGCATTGGATGTTAAAGATGGTTATTGCGTTCCGAGACAAACCGAGACGACGACCAAATACGTACGAAAAGAGAAACAATCTCCAGACGAAAAAGATGCTTATATCGAATTGCCTGGACGGATCGATTACGAATATGCCCAAAACATGTTCTTCCCTCGAATGTATAGCAAACAACATACAGAACTATACAAACAATGGATAGATGTCAAAGGAAGTAATGTTCCCTTTGAGAAGTGTGGAGAAATGGTTATGGTCAACCTACCTACTCAATGGGAAAACATTAAGTTTTTCTTTTCTTACCAGTTGAATTTCATGTACTGGAGATACTTCATGTGGAACTTTGCAGGACGCCAAAACGACCTACAAGGCAGTGGAGAGATCGAACATGGGAACTGGATCACCGGTATAAAATTCATCGACAACGTCTTAGTAGGCAATCAAGACTTAGTCCCTCAAGATCTTAAAGACAATAAAGGACATAACGTCTTTTACTGTTTACCCTTATTATTAGGGCTCATCGGACTATTTTGGCAAGCTTACCATAGTCAGAAGGGTATCCAGCAATTCTGGGTGGTCTTCTTCCTGTTTTTCATGACCGGTATAGCCATTGTGCTCTACCTCAACCAGACTCCGGCTCAACCTCGTGAACGCGATTACGCTTATGCCGGATCGTTCTACGCCTTTGCCATATGGATTGGTATGGGAGTCGCCGGATTGGCAGAGTTCTTAAAACAACGAAAAGTCAAAGAAGAGGTCGCAGCGATTTCAGCTTCGGTCCTTTGCCTGCTCGTGCCCATTCAAATGGCGGGACAGACTTGGGACGATCACGACAGAAGCGGGCGCTATGTAGCACGCGACTTTGGTCAAAACTACTTGATGACGTTGCAAGAACAAGGTAGTCCGGTCATCTTTACCAATGGAGATAACGACACTTTCCCATTGTGGTACAATCAAGAGACAGAAGGATTCCGCACCGATACACGAACTTGTAATCTGAGCTACCTTCAGACCGACTGGTATATTGATCAAATGAAACGTCCCGCTTATAACTCTCCTTCCTTACCCATCACTTGGGATCGATTAGAGTATGCCGAAGGACAAAACGAATATGTCCCCATACGTCCGGAGATCAAAGGAAGCATTGATGCGATGTATGCTCAAGCCGATAGTGCTCTCAAAGGAGGAAATCCTGAGATTAAGAATCAGCTGAAAGCGCAATTTGGTGAGAACCCTTATGAACTCAAAAACATACTCAAATATTGGGTACGCTCCGACAAGGAAGGACTTCATGTCATCCCGACGGACAGCATTGTGATTAAAATCGACAAAGAAGCGGTACGACGCTCCGGGATGAAAATTCCAGAGGCTTTAGGAGATTCTATTCCCGATTATATGCATATTTCATTAAAGAATAAACGCGCCCTTTATAAGAGCGATTTGATGATGTTGGAAATGCTGGCTAACTCCAATTGGGAACGTCCATTATATATGGCCATCACAGTCGGCTCAGAGAGTCACTTGGGCATGGACAACCATTTCGTCCAAGAAGGATTAGCGTATCGATTTACGCCATTTGATACCGAGAAACTTAATAGTAAAATCGACTCCGAAAAGATGTACGACAACTTGATGCATAAATTCAAATTCGGAGGTATAGACCAACCCGGGATATATATTGACGAGAACTTGATGAGAATGTGTTATACCCACCGTCGGATCTTCTCTCAACTGGTTGGTCAGCTGATCAAAGAAAACAAAAAGGAGAAAGCCCTCAAGGCTTTAGCTTATGTTGAAAAGAAAGTACCGGCGTACAACGTTCCTTATGATTGGGCAAATGGCGCTTATCAGCTTGCTGAGGCTTACTATCAACTCAACCAAAAAGCAAAAGCCGACAAGATTATGGACGACCTTGCTAATAAATCAGTCGAGTACATGATTTGGTATTTAAGCATGAGCGATAACCAACTATCTGTTTCGGGTGAAAACTTCATGTACAACGCTAGTGTCTTGGATGCCGAAATCAGATTAATGGAGAAATACAAATCGCAATTAGCACCGCACTACTCTCAACAACTTGATCAGCTGTATAACGAGTATGTGACGCGAATGAAAAAATAAGCAAGAAACATGTTTATAGAACAACCTCCATGGTTCTTTCGCGCTTTATATCCTCAAGCGATTTTTCGCATGGACCCTAATGACAAAGCCATTTACCTGACTTTCGATGACGGGCCCATACCTGAAGTCACCCCTTGGGTTATAGAACAGTTAGACCACTATGACATAAAGGCCACGTTCTTTATGGTTGGTGATAACATTCATAAACATCCTGACGAATATCAGTTGGTTGTCGATCACGGACATTGCATCGGCAACCACACCTATAACCATATCCGTGGATTTGAATACTCTAACCCGGATTACTTAGCCAATGCCCGTAAGGTGGACGAGATGATTCATTCCGAACTTTTCCGTCCCCCACACGGTCACATGGGTTTTCGCCAGTATTACACGTTGCGCCACCATTATCGAATCATCATGTGGGATCTCGTGACCCGCGACTATAGTAAGTGCCTCACCCCACAACAAGTGTTCAGCAACGTCAAACGTTACGTCAGAAATGGCTCTATCATCACCTTCCACGACTCGCTAAAATCGTGGAATAACGGCAATCTACAATATGCGTTGCCACGATCGATAGAATACCTGCTCAATGAAGGTTATACCTTCAAGGTCTTCTAATTCGGCTAACCGTCAACTAGCAAGTTATGAACCTCTATATTCACTCACAAGAACTAAAAGCCGAAGCCAAACGCCTCGGCTTTTCTGCCTGTGGGTTAGCTCCTGCAGAGGGCGTCGAACAACCAATCATCGATCATTTCAAGCGATGGATCGCCAATCATTGCCAAGCAGGAATGGATTACATGATGAATTATGAAGAAAAGCGTTTCGACCCAAGGCAATTAGTCGACCACGCACACACCGTGATCAGCGTAGCTCTCAACTACTACCCAGAGAAACACCTTCCTCCACAGGAGTATCAGTTTGCTTGGTATGCCTATGGAAAAGATTATCACGATATTGTAAAAGCAAAGCTAATCCGTCTTCTGGAGTTTCTACAAGATCGATACGGCGTCAATGGACGCGTGTTTTGCGACACAGCCCCTGTTCTAGAGCGTTATTGGGCCTGGCGTGCCGGGTTAGGTTGGATTGGTAAGAACACCCAACTAATCATTCCCCATGCCGGTTCTTGCTTTTTTTTGGGCGAATTGATCATTGATCAACCGGCCGATCAGTATGACACCCCACAACCGGAACGTTGCGGAAATTGTACCCGATGCCTAACCGCTTGTCCCACACAAGCCTTAACTGCTCCGTACACCCTAGATGCCAACCGTTGTTTATCATACCTGACCATCGAACATCGTGGGTCATTTCCAGAAGCACTTATCCCTCAAGACAGCACCTCCATTTATGGTTGCGATGAGTGCCAAAAAGCTTGTCCATGGAATCGTTTCTCCACCCCTTGTCGCACCCCGGAACTTGCTCCCTCGGATGCCTTTCTCCAGATGACCCAACCGGATTGGAACGAACTCAGCGTAGAAAAATACCGTATGCTCTTCAAGGGCAGTGCGGTGAAACGGGCAAAATACGACGGATTAATGCGAAATATTAGGATCGTTCAAAAGCAAAAATCGCCCCATTCCTCCCTTCCCTCAGAGGAGCTCTCAGAGGAATAAGAACGATAAAGAGCAACTTTACCTCATAAAAAAAGTTTATCTATTAAAAGTACTTAACAAAAGCCTATAACATCACATTTTATTTGTTTCTTTGCACCAAATTTGGGTATAATGTTGCCTCATGCAAGAGAGCAACATTTAATTTTGTGCAAACTAATGAATAAACTCACAATAAAAGCTTGTCCGTTATGCGGGAATGAAGAAGTCAAACAGGTTATGACCTGCAAAGACAACTATGCTTCAGGAGAGTCTTTCGATCTCTATTCTTGCCATCAATGTGGATTCATCTTTACACAAGACTTTCCTTCAGAAGCTGAAATCGGAAAGTATTATGAAACACCCGACTACATCTCGCATACCAACACCCGAAAGGGTCTGATGAACGCCATTTATCACATCATGCGTTCGTATATGCTACAACGAAAAGCACGATTAGTCGTAAAAGAGGCACACAGAAAAACCGGTCGGCTACTCGACATCGGCACCGGCACCGGATATTTCCCTTACACCATGGGCAACAAAGGATGGGAAGTCGAAGCCATAGAAAAGAGCCCCCAAGCGCGGGCCTTTGCTTTGGAGCATTTTGATCTGAAAGTTAAAGAAGAAAATGCGTTAAGTACGTTTGAACCGGGAAGTTTTGATGTCATCACACTCTGGCACGTCATGGAACACCTTGAACCCCTACACACCGTATGGGACCGATTGAACGAGTTGCTGACTGAAAAAGGACGATTAATTGTGGCTGTACCTAATGCTGCTTCATTCGATGCCCACTATTATCAGCACGAATGGGCCGCTTACGATGTCCCTCGCCACTTATGGCATTTCACACCATCGACCATGCAACAGCTGGCTACCCGTCATGGCTTTATCATGACAGCAAGATACCCGATGCCATTGGATGCGTTTTACATCTCCATCTTAAGTGAAAAGCAACGCGGATGTTCGTATAGCTTTTTAAAGGGTATGTACGTGGGCACCTTAGCTTGGTTACGATCATTATCCAAGAAAGATCAAAGCAGTTCGATGATCTATGTTTTTCGCAAAAAATAAGCACAATCGTTTATAATAGGAAGCAAAGCGTTATGAAAACAAGAAGCAAAAGCAAAAAGAAACTTTTAGATATGCAATTTATCACCTCAAGCATCAGTACGACCTTAGTACTCTTACTCTTGGGGTTAGTCGTCTTTTTTGTGCTCACGGCTCATAATCTTTCCGTCTATGTGCGTGAAAATATTAGCTTCTCCGTATTAATCAGCGATGATATGAAAGAGGCGGAAATTTTAAGTTTCCAAAAGAAACTCAACAAAGAAGCTTTTGTGAAATCATCGGAGTACATCTCCAAGAAACAAGCTTTAAAAGAACAAACAGAAGCCATGGGAACAGATCCCCAGGAATTTTTAGGGTACAATCCGTTCACCGCTTCACTTGAAATCAAGCTCAACTCCGATTATGCAAACTCGGACAGCATCGCAAAAATAGAGAAAGTCATTCGTAAAAACAGTAATATTCAAGACGTTCTCTACCGGAAAGAGTTGATTGATGCCGTCAACGAAAATATTCGTAACATCAGCCTCTTATTACTAGGATTGGCGGGTATACTGGCTTTCATCTCCTTTGCACTCATCAACAACACCATTCGTTTGGCCATCTATTCCAAACGATTCTTAATACACACGATGAAATTGGTTGGAGCCAGTTGGGGATTTATTCGCCGACCGTTTCTTAGAAAGCATATCTGGAGCGGCGTGTTAGCGGGCATCTTAGCCGACAGCATCCTTTCGGGCGTTGCTTATTGGCTACTAACTTATGAAACCGACCTACAAAACGTCATCACTCTCAATGTGATGTTTGTGGTTTGTTCTAGCGTTTTAGCCTTTGGCATCTTGATTACTTGGCTCTGCGCTTATCTTTCTCTCAACAAATATTTGCGTATGAAAGCAAGTTCATTATATTATATCTAAGCCAGATACCTCATTAACAAAAAAATATTAGTCAATTATGTCTGAAAACAAACAAAAATTCGCTTTCGATAAAAAGAACTTCATCCTTCTAGGCATAGGGATGGTTATTGTTCTTATCGGCTTCCTATTGATGACCGGTCCTTCCTCGTCCATCACGGCTTTTGAGCCCGATATCTTCAGTGTGCGACGCATAAAAGTGGCTCCGGTAGTTTGTCTATTTGGGTTCTTATTCATGATATACGCCGTTTTGCGTCAACCAAAATCGAATAAAGAATGAGCGACTTGACCCTAATAGAGACCATTATCATTGCTATTGTTGAAGGGCTGACCGAATTTTTACCGGTATCATCAACCGGACATATGATCATCGCTCAAACCATTCTTGGTGTCGAAAGTACCGAATTTGTCAAAGCCTTTACCGTGATCATTCAGTTCGGTGCCATCCTATCCGTTGTTTGGCTATACAAGAAGCGATTCTTCCAACTTAAACCGGTTAAGATCTTCGATTCAGAAGCCATCGCAGGGAAAAAAGGATTCAGTCGTTTGGCGATTCTAACCAAACGCACCTTGATGAAATACGATTTCTACTGGAAACTCTTTGTTGGTTTTATTCCGGCTGCCTTCTTTGGCTTCTTATTTAGCGATAAGATAGACGAAATGCTCGAGAGCGTACTTGTGGTGGCTATTATGCTTGTTGTCGGAGGAGTCTTTATGCTCTTCTGCGACCAACTCTTTAAATCCGGAAAGGAAGGGTTAGAGCTAACCGAGAAAAAGGCCTTCAACATTGGTTTATTCCAGTGTATTGCGATGATTCCAGGGGTATCACGATCGATGGCCACCATCGTCGGAGGTATGGCTCAAAAGATGACCCGTAAAGAAGCAGCGGAGTTCTCCTTCTTTCTAGCCGTGCCAACCATGTTTGCGGCAACGGCATACAAATTATTAAAACTTATTTTAGACGGAGGCACAGATCTCATACAAAATAACTTATCCACACTGATCATTGGTAATGTCGTTGCATTTATTGTGGCCTTGCTAGCGATCAAATTCTTCATCAAATTTGTTACTAAATACGGCTTTAAAGCATTTGGTTGGTATCGAATCATTGTAGGAGGAGTTATTTTAGTACTGTTGATGTTGGGCCATAACTTGGAAATTTAATCAATGAATTTTAAAAAAGGAGAAGTACTTTACTTTAATAAACCCCTAGGGTGGACCTCTTTCAAACTTGTCGGCAGCGTGCGTTATCTCATGAGCCGCAAGATTAATGAGAAAAAACTAAAAGTCGGACATGCCGGCACGCTCGATCCGTTGGCTACAGGAGTGATGATTGTTTGCACAGGAAAAGCCACTAAACGCATCGAAGAGTTTCAATACCAGACCAAAGAATATATTGCAACCGTGCAGTTAGGAGCAACCACCCCATCGTTCGACTTGGAACATGAGATCGACGCCACCTACCCAACGGAGCACATCACCAAGGAGCTCGTAGAAGAAACGTTAAAGCGGTTCATCGGAGCCATAGAGCAGATTCCTCCCGCTTTTTCGGCTTGCAAAGTCGATGGTGCCAGAGCCTACGATTTAGCGCGCAAAGGGCAAGAGGTTGTTTTGAAACCAAAGCTTCTGGTCATCGATGAGATCGAATTACTAGAGTGTAACTTGCCGGAGATTAAAATTCGAGTGGTTTGCAGTAAAGGAACCTACATCCGCGCATTAGCTCGCGACATTGGCGAAGCGTTACAGAGCGGGGCCCATCTTACAGGGCTTATTCGCACACGAGTAGGTGACGTTCGCTTGGAAGATTGTCTTGACCCGGAGCAGTTCAAAGAATGGCTCGATAAGCAAGAGATTGAAGTAGATACAGATAAAGAGAATAATTAACGTAATAAGAATATAGATATGAAACTGTCACAATTCAAATTTAAGTTACCTGAGGAGAGAATCGCATTACATCCAACGAAATATCGGGATGAATCGCGTTTGATGGTGTTGCATCGCCGCACCGGTGAGATTGAACACAAAGTATTTAAAGATATTTTGGAATATTTTGATGACAAGGATGTCTTCATATTCAACGATACAAAGGTATTCCCTGCCCGCCTTTATGGTAACAAGGAAAAGACCGGAGCGCGCATCGAAGTCTTTTTGTTGCGTGAACTCAACGAAGAACTCCGTTTATGGGATGTTTTGGTTGATCCGGCTCGTAAGATTCGTATCGGAAACAAACTTTATTTTGGAGAAGACGACTCAATGGTTGCCGAAGTGATCGATAACACGACCTCACGAGGACGTACCCTTCGTTTTCTTTACGACGGCCCTCACGAGGAGTTTAAGAAAGCGCTATATGCGTTGGGTGAAACCCCATTACCTCATACCATCATTAACCGCCCGGTAGAGCCGGAAGACGCTGAACGCTTCCAGTCCATATTCGCAGCCAATGAAGGTGCAGTGACTGCTCCAACAGCCAACTTACACTTCAGCCGTGAGTTGATGAAACGTATGGAAATTAAAGGCGTCGATTTTGCTTACGTCACCCTACACGCCGGATTAGGCAACTTCCGCGACATTGATGTAGAAGACTTGACAAAGCATAAGACTGATTCCGAACAAGTTCATGTCGGAGAGAAAGCGGTGAAAATGGTCAATACAGCGAAAGATAGCGGCCGTAAGGTTTGTGCCGTAGGAACCACGGTGATGAAAGCCATCGAAAGCACCGTGAGCACCGACGGACATCTGAAAGAGTTTGAAGGATGGACCAATAAGTTTATCTTCCCTCCGTACGACTTTACAGTAGCCAACGCGATGATCTCCAACTTCCACATGCCACTCTCTACCCTACTGATGATTGTTGCAGCGTTTGGAGGTTACGATCAAGTGATGAATGCCTACGACATTGCACTTAAAGAAGGCTACCGATTCGGCACCTATGGCGATGCCATGTTAATCATCGACTAATTAAATGTAGAATTAAGCCAATGTCAACACTATATCTAAGCCTAGGAACCAACCTGGGAGATAAAGCAAACAACCTTGGTCAAGCCATACACGAAATTGAGCAGCAGATTGGGAAAGTACTTTCCCAATCTGCTTTTTATGTGACCGCTCCTTGGGGGTTCGAGTCGACCCATTCTTTTTTGAATGCGGCCTTATGTGTCGAAACCTCTTTATCTCCACACGACGTCCTCCGACAAACTCAGCTCATTGAGAAACAACTGGGGCGTCTCCACAAATCGGTCGACGGCAAGTATAGCGATCGCCTCATCGATATCGATTTACTCCTATACGATGATCTGATCCTAAACGAGGAAGAACTCAAACTCCCCCATCCCCTGATGACTGAACGCCTTTTCGTGATGGAACCCTTGGCTGAAATTGCGCCTCAAGTGGTGCATCCCGTCTGGCAAGAAACCCTGAAAAAGCTGACCGACGATCTCATTCGGCGCTCTGCCGAACCAAAGAGAAAGCCCTAATAAAATTGAAAAGAAGTGTTAAACACCACTAAAAGAGCGTGACGATCCATTGATATTTATTATTTTTGCAGTCGAAAACTAAGAGTGGACAGATTTGAGTAGCTTGCAACCACAGAAAAAAATGCTAAAACCACATTATGGGCTTATCCATTTAGCAAATTACTCATCTCTTGGCGCCAACAACGTCATCCCATTCCTAAGTTTCAGAACTTATTAGTATTCATTATCTAATCTCAACAACAATGGGATATTTATTTACATCCGAATCGGTGTCTGAAGGACACCCCGACAAAGTGGCCGATCAAATCTCGGACGCTGTACTTGACAAACTGTTGGCTTACGATCCCAGTTCAAAAGTAGCTTGCGAAACATTGGTAACTACCGGACAGGTAGTTCTTGCGGGTGAAGTGAAAACAAGAGCATACGTTGATCTCCAACTGATTGCTCGTGATGTGATCCGTCAGATTGGCTATACCAAAGGCGAATATATGTTCGAAAGTAACTCTTGTGGTGTACTTTCGGCTATTCACGAACAAAGCCCCGACATCAATCGTGGCGTAGAACGTGAAGACCCTATGAATCAAGGCGCAGGCGACCAAGGCATGATGTTCGGTTACGCTACTAACGAAACAGAAAACTACATGCCATTATCACTCGATCTATCGCATCGCATTCTGATCACTTTGGCAGAGATTCGTCGCGAGGGAAAAGTGATGACTTATTTACGCCCGGATGCTAAAAGTCAGGTAACTATCGAATACGATGACAACGGTTGCCCGGTACGCATCGATACGATCGTTGTCTCTACACAGCACGACGATTTCATCCAACCGGCAAACGACTCTCAACAAGCCCAATTGGAGGCTGATGAGAAGATGTTGGCAATCATCCGTAAAGATGTGATTGAGATCTTGATGCCTCGCGTGATCGCTTCGATCCACCACGACAAAGTATTGGCGCTATTCAATGACCAAATCATCTACCACGTCAACCCAACCGGAAAGTTTGTGATTGGCGGTCCTCATGGCGACACCGGTCTAACCGGTCGTAAGATCATTGTCGACACTTACGGTGGTAAAGGTGCTCATGGTGGTGGCGCTTTCTCTGGTAAAGACCCTAGCAAGGTAGACCGTAGTGCAGCTTATGCGGTACGTCACATTGCAAAAAACATGGTTGCTGCAGGTGTAGCCGACGAAATGTTAGTTCAGGTTTCATACGCTATTGGCGTAGCCCGTCCAATCAATATCTATGTCGACACCTATGGACGCAAACACGTGAACATGACCGATGGCGAGATTGCTAAAAAGATTGACGAGTTGTTCGACCTTCGTCCAAAAGCGATTGAAGAGCGTTTAAAACTACGCAACCCGATCTATCAGGAAACAGCCGCTTATGGTCACATGGGACGTGAGCCACAAACCGTTAAGAAGCACTTTACTTCACGTTATGAAGGAGATAAGGAGATAGAAGTTGAATTGTTCACTTGGGAAAAATTAGACTATGTGGATCAAATCAAAGCCGCTTTTAATCTCTAAAAACCATTAAAATCAGCAGATAGTTTTACAGCTATTTATTTTATAGAAACCGTCAAGACTTTAACCTCTTGGCGGTTCTTTTTTTAGCTTGATTCTTAAAGAAAAATGAATAGCCTATAGAGGGTAAAAGTTTCACCGCAAGAAAATAAATTATCGCACAGTCAATAAAATTGTGCCATACGGTACAACTGAAAGTTTCCATGGAGGACATTTTAGTGTCGGCCTAATGAAAATCCGGTTTCGTCCGTAGAAACTCAAACAGGCAATGTGGATAGAAGAATCCAGTCCAATGTTAAATAAAAATACATGGTATTCCGCTTACAAAATCACAATAGTTATAGTTATACTCATTCTTCTATCATTTGCACACCTCATAAATAAAACTATTTTAAATATTATCTCTCGATTTTAATCTCACACCACTCTACCGTCTTAAGACATCAGAAAGTGGATAAATCACTTTTGTCCGTTCGTAAGTAACAGAGCAGAGAAATAAGAAGAGGGAATTAATCACAATAAGCACAATTGTAGATCACAATAAAAAGATAAACCACTGGATATCAAATATCTAAAAACCAGATTATAGATATCAAATCCTCTAAAAATCAGAAATGTAGAACAAATATAGATCAACCATATTAGGTCCCGCGCTACATTCTTCTTTGATTTGCGATAGGAAAACACATTATTAACCTTAAACAGTATACAGATGAGCAAAACAACATTCTGTAAGCAAAGAGTGCTATTACTTCTTTTACTCTTTGTCTTCATTGGCCCTTGGAAGGCTTTCGCACAAAACATCCAACTAACTGGTTCTGTTGTCGACAACAGCAAGGAACCAATCATTGGAGCCAGCGTCATTGAAAAAGGAACCACGAACGGGGTGATTACCGATTTCAATGGAAAATTCTCTTTATCCGTTTCTTCTAAAGCAACTATCGTGATCTCGTACGTTGGGTACGAAACTCAGGAAATCGCATTAAATGGTCGCCGAACAGTTAATGTTGTTCTCAAAGAAGATACAAAAACGCTTGACGAGGTCGTTGTGATCGGTTATGGTACCATGAAGAAAAGCGATATGACCGGTGCCATTTCTTCCGTCGACGTCGAAGAGTTGACCAAATTGGCCACAACCAATCCGGCAGAAGCTTTGCAAGGCAAAATTGCAGGTGTGAACATCACCAAATCGGGAGGTAATGCCGGCGCAGGCATACAAGTCAAAATCCGTGGTGTAAAAACATTCGGCAATAACGAACCACTCTACATCATTGATGGCTTCCCCGGAGATATCAATACGGTCAACCCTCAAGACATCGCTTCAATGGAAGTGTTGAAAGACGGTGCTGCAGCAGCCATTTATGGTTCGGTAGCAGCTAATGGTGTGGTTATCGTAACCACAAAGAATGGAAAAAGTGGTAAGACACAAATCGATTTCAGCACTTATCTGAACTTCACAACGGTAGCCAAACAAATGGAAACCTTAAATGCACAAGAATATAAGGACATGCATAAGCAGATGTACGAGAACTGGAATCAACATGTAGAAAACCATCAAGACATTTATGACCCGAAGGGTGATGGCTCATGGGCTTCCAAACAAGTCAGCCTACCGGCTTATATCACTAATGCAACGGGCGTAGATACCGATTGGCAAGATGCTGTACTCCGTCAAGGACTCGCTCAAAACTATATGGTGAGTGTCAGAGGAGGTAGCGACATCGCACAATATTCATTATCGTACAACCATGCTGATGAAGAAGGAATCTTCCTTGGCAACAACTTCCGACAAGACAATGCCCGTTTAAAATTACATGCAAAAAAGTACATCTTCGACATTGATGCAAACTTAGCGTTCAAGTTTACCGATAGCAAACAACCTCAATACTCCCTCAAAGAGATGTATATGATTTCACCTCTGGTTCCGATCTATAACGATCAAGAAGAGTATGGTTACGGTTTAACTAACTTCGACGGTCTACCTAACAACCGCAACATCATGGCGGACAATCACTATGAGAAGTCCAGCAATAAAGCGTATCATACCACAGCAAATATTGCTTTAACGATGAATTTTACCAACTGGCTAAGTTTCAAAACAAGTTATAACTACCTTGGCGAACATCAACGCCAAACCTTCCACACCCCTCCGTATGTGGCCGACACTAAAGCCAAACGTGACTACACTTACCATAGTGAGACGACGGGTTACTGGCAAGAACAAGTTTGGGACAATGTTTTAAGTTTCAACAAATCGTTCGGTAAACATACCGTCAATGCCATTGCGGGTACTTCCATTACCGATCGTCGATATACTTGGAATTCAGTTGGCGTAGAAGGCAAAACGACAGTATACAAAGTGGAAGATGGAAAACTAGTCACAAATGAGATTCCGGGCGGATTTCTCGATCCAAACTTCTCTACGATTGGCGCAGGAACAGGCGGAACATTCGACGGAGACGGATCGAAATGGAAATATACCCGAGCTTCATTCTTCGGACGGGTCAACTATAATTATGCGAACCGCTATCTACTTCAAGCCACTTTACGTTACGACGGTTCTTCAAAATTTGGTGCCGATAGCCGTTGGGGATCATTCCCTTCTGTAGCCTTAGGTTGGAGAATCAGCGAAGAAGAATTCTTCCCTAAAAATGACGTGCTGACTAACTTAAAGTTACGCGCCAGCTGGGGACGCTTGGGTAATGAGAATGCTTTAGGATATTACGACTTCCAAGCGTTAATCAGCACCTATAATAACAAGTGGCAAGGTTATGTCAAAGGTAATGGCGACAATCCTTGGGCCGGAAGTATTGCACGCGGACTAGAGAACCGTTCTCTGAAATGGGAAACCACAGATACTAAAAACATCGGATTAGATTTTGGGTTGCTCAGCAACAAGCTGACCGGTGCCTTGAACTACTATTATAACCAAACCGAAGAATTGCTCATCACGAAGGTATTACCTCCATCAGCAGGGTTGAGCAACCCAATTCTTAATGTTGGAAAGATCCGTAACTCAGGATTCGAACTCGAACTGAACTGGGCAGATAAAAAAGGGGATTTCGAATATAACGTCGGTGTCAACATGACTACCACTAAGAATAGAGTGGTTTCATTGGCGAACGAAGGTCAGGTCCTAAAAGGAGAAGGTTTGAAATTTAACACCGAACACTTCCCAACAGAAACACGCGTGGGCAAACCTATCGGTGCATTCTATCTGTACCCAACAGCCGGTATCTTCCAATTTGATGAAGAAGCCCGTGCTTATAGAAATCTTAACGGCGAAGAACTACAACCGTTTGCCGATGCCGGTGACATTCGTTTTATCGACACCAATGGCGACGGTAGCATCACAGACGATGATAAGGTTTATGCCGGATCGGGTATCCCGACTTTGGAAGCGAACTTGAACTTCAGTGCTAGTTATAAAGGAATTGATTTCACGATGGTCTTGGGTAGCGCTTGGGGACATAAGCTATACAATGGAAATAAATATTTCTACGAAGGCATGAACTCGGCTTCAAACTTCTTAAAATCATCTCTTCAAGCTTGGACACCAAAAAATCGCGCGACGAATGTGCCTCGTGCCATCTACAATGACCCGAATGGTAACCTCAAAGAATCGGATCGTTTCTTAGAAAAAGGGGATTTTATCCGCATGCGTCAACTACAACTCGGCTATACCTTACCTAAAAATATCATGGAAAAAGTATACATCGAAAAACTACGTTTCTACGTGAGTGGCGAAAACTTATTCACCATGACCGGATATGACGGCGTAGATCCTGAGTTCTCACGTTCAAGTGTACTGAACACGGGTATTGACAAACTCATTTATCCATTTACACGTTCGTTCACCATCGGTGCCCAATTAACTTTCTAACCAGCTAAAAAATTAAATGATTATGAAATTAAAAACATACCTCTATATCGCTAGCTTGTGTGCCGTTGCATTAGGCACCAGCTCTTGCGAAGACTTCCTCACGGTGGAATCGCCCGATCAACTCACCTCAAACAGTTTCTGGCGCAACCAAGCGGACGCGGAAGCCGGTCTATCAGCTGCTTACTCACAACTCGAATACTACATTGACACTTGGGAGTTTGCAGAAGTAAAATGGCCGGTGGAAGCCTATCGTGAAGATATCATCGAGATGGGTGATGATGCTCGCAACTACTCCAATTGGGTGGAATTATATAATTATAGTTATACCAACGGAAACTCGCAATTCAGTAGCTATTGGACCAACAACTATAAAGGAGCCAGCTTTGCCAATCAGGTCATTGAAAAGGCAGCAGGCATTCCGGATGAGAAGATCAACCCGACCACTCGTACACAGATTGTGAACGAAGCTCACTTCCTACGGGCTTATTATCACCTAAAACTGTTGTTGAACTGGAAAGAAATCATCATTCGCGACAAGTATATTACGAGTCAGGCCGACTTAAGCAAAACACTCTCTTCACGCCCTGAAACTTGGGATTTCATTATCGAAGATCTGAAAAAGGCAACTGCCCTACCGGCTACACACGATGCGGATAATATCGGTCGTGCTACTAGTGGAGCAGCAAATGCTTACCTCGGATTTGCTTATCTTACTAGAGCTTACGAAGAACCAACGAAGAAAAATGAATACTTGACTGCAGCTTTAGATGCCCTTAATAAGGTCACCGGATATGAACTCGTTAAAAACTATGCTAGTCTCTTCGATGGCAGTAACAAAAACTCGAAAGAGTCTGTTTTCGAACTTCAGACGTCTATGAATACGGCCAACGGCGCTAATTATCGCACACAACTTCATCGTTGGATCGGAGTCGGCGAACTATGGGGATGGGATGAAATTTTACCAAGTACCTTCTTAGTCAATGAGTTTAAGAAAGAGGGCGAAACTTCAACAGAAGGCCGTTATGACTCTCGATTTTATGGTAGTATCTTCTTCCAATGTCCTTACTTTAACGATGGCACTGGAAAGGTTTATGGCAAAAACTACGATGATTGGTTCAAGAACAAAGACGGAGCATACGACCGCCCGGCTTTCCGTAAGTTTATGCCAAGCGATTTAGAGGGATTGGGTAATAACTATTGTGCCATCAATATTCCATTGATGCGTTATGCCAATGTCTTACTGATGAAGGCAGAAGCCCTTAACGAGCAAGGTCACCCTGATCAGGCCATCCCATTAATCAACCAGATCCGTAGCGTGCACGGTGACATGCCGGCTATGAGTGGCACAACTCAAGAACAAGTTCGCTTGCAGATTGAGCACGAGCGCATGATCGAGTTCCCGCTCGAAAACTGGAGATGGTACGATTTGCGCCGTTGGGGCAAACTCAAAACCGCATTAACTGCAGCCGGTCGTGGTAACTACAGCGATGAGAAAAACGCATTCTATCCTGTTCCACTCGTTGAGATTAATGCAAACGAAGCGCTTCAATAGGCTGATTCTCTCTTTATAAATGATCACAAGGCGGTTTTGCCTCATCGCAACTCCGCCTTGTTTTATTTAATATGTATATTTGCGGAAAACCATTGCTTATGCTCATCATCATCGGATTAATGTTCGGCGGCATTCTCGTCGGCTATTTGTTGCGTCAGCGTAAACTGACCTGGATACACAAAACCATTACCCTGCTCATCTGGTTGCTTCTTTTCTTACTAGGCATTGATGTCGGAGGTAATCCTAAAATTATCAATGGGTTATACAACATCGGACTAGAGGCTCTCGTCATCACCGTAGCAGCAGTATTAGGCAGTGTCATTGCAGCACGTATCCTGTGGCAAATCATCCATAAAAAACAAGGCGCATGAAAGGAAGTCTACTTATTGTATCGTTCTTTATCATCGGAACACTTTGTGGGGTCTTCCAACTGATCCCATACGATTTGAGTGACAGCAAACTCAGCTTTTACGCGCTTTGCGGACTGATGTTTTGTGTAGGAATAAGCATTGGTAATGATCCGCAGACCTTACGAAACTTCCGTTCACTGAATCCCCGATTGCTTTTTCTACCGGTCATGACCATTTTAGGTACGCTGTCCGGATGTGCAGTCGTTAGTCTCATGCTATCGCACCGTTCAATGGCCGATTGTATGGCTGTGGGTTCCGGCTTCGGATATTACTCCTTATCAAGCATCTTTATCACCGAATATAAAGGAGCTGAACTCGGAACCATTGCTCTATTATCGAACATTATGAGGGAAATCATCACCTTATTGTTGGCTCCTCTTTTAGTTCGTTATTTCAGTAAACTGGCTCCAATATCGGCAGGGGGAGCAACTACAATGGATACCACCTTGCCTATTATTACACAATACAGCGGACAAAACTACGTGGTGGTCTCTATCTTCCATGGGTTTGTTGTGGACTTTAGTGTCCCCTTCCTAGTCACCCTATTCTGTTCTATTTAAACTGTTTATCTATGAAATCGCTTTTTCATTCCATATTATTACTCTTAGCACCTCTATCCATGGTTTTTGCAGACAACGAACCATGGCAAAATGCACGTGTCAACGAAATCAATCGCGAAGCAGCACACGCCCACTTCATCCCGTTCAAGACCGAACAAGGAGCTTTAGACCAACAACGCCGATCTCCTGAGCAACGATTTGAGGTAAACCCCCAAACCGAGCGTCGACGTTCTCTAGACGGAAAATGGTTGTTCCTTTATTCGAAGACTCCGAAGGAGTGTCCACCAACCTTTCACCTCAAAGAGTATCATCCCAAAGGATGGAAAGAAATTCAAGTACCCGGTAGCTGGGAATTACAAGGTTTTGATGCCCCCATCTATACCGATGTGGCTTACCCGTTTCCGGCCAACCCTCCTCATGTTCCCACCGATTACAATCCTGTTGGGGCATATATCCGGACATTCACCATTCCCAACGAGTGGAAAGACATGGACATCTTTCTCGATTTCGAAGGCGTCGAATCGGCTTTTTATGTTTGGGTAAATGGTCAGCTGGCCGGTTACAGCGAGGATAGTCGTCTACCGGCTCATTTCAAGATCAACTCGCTCTTGAAAAAAGGAAATAATAAGTTGGCTGTCAAAGTCTTTAGATATAGTGACGGTTCCTATTTGGAAGATCAAGACTATTGGAAATATAGCGGGATAGAACGTAGTGTTTACCTTTATGCACGCCCAAATTTTCGGGTAAAAGACTTTAAGCTCACCGCCGATCTGATAGAGAATTATCAACACGGGAAGTTTCAACTTCAGGTGAAGACCAACCATGCCCAATTGGGTTATCGGATAGAAACGAAACTCATGGATGGGGCGACCGTTATCGAGTATCAAGAGAAAGTGATTAAAGATCTTACAGACTCCATCTTCACCCAAGAGCACGTCTATCCTAAGGTTCACCCTTGGAGCGCAGAATCGCCTTATCTATACACTTTAGTCATCAATACATTCGATGCTAAAGGAAACCCATTGGAATCATTCACTCAACCTTTCGGCTTCCGTACCGTAGAAATGAAGAACGGCATGCAACTCATCAACGGCGTTCCGGTTCTATTCAAGGGAGTTAACCGCCACGAACATGACCCTAAAAACGGTCGTACGATCACGGTAGAAAGCATGGTGAAAGATATCCGTTTGATGAAGCAGTTCAACATTAACGCAGTACGTACCTGCCACTACCCTAACCGTTATGAATGGTATGCCTTATGCAACGAATACGGGTTGTATCTTGTTGATGAGGCCAACATTGAAAGCCACGGTATGCAAGCTCATCCCGACGGAACCTTGGCCAATCATCCCGACTGGGAGATTCCGTTTATGCAGCGCATGAGTCGCATGGTGATGCGCGACCGCAACATCACAGCAATCGTCACTTGGTCGTTAGGCAATGAATCGGGTTACGGAAAACATTTTGAGACCTTGTATCACTGGACCAAAGCCATGGATCCAACCCGTCCCGTACAGTATGAAGGCGGTGGTTACGAAGGGTTATCCGACATCTACTGTCCAATGTATGCTCGAGTATGGATGCTGCGCCGACATGTCAATCAACGTGAAGCTCGTCCACTCATCTTATGTGAATATGCGCATGCGATGGGGAACAGTGTGGGTAATCTCGCCGACTATTGGGAACTGATCTACAAATACGACCAACTCCAAGGAGGATTTATCTGGGACTGGGTCGACCAAACTTTTAGAAAAAAAGATAAAAAAGGACGTGACATTTGGGCGTATGGCGGCGACATGGGATTTGTCGGCATTCCAAACGATTCCAACTTCTGTGCGAATGGATTGGTAGCCGCCGATCGTTCTCTTCACCCGCATATCTGGGAAGTCAAAAAGGTTTATCAACCTCTACAATTCACTGCACTTCCGCTGACAACTAACCGGATTAAGGTGACCAACCGACACGACTTTATCGCCTTAAACGATTATGATCTTCGTTGGAGAATAGAAGTCGACGGGCAGGTGGTGCAAGAAGGTCAACAGCCTTTCCCTACTATAGAAGCTCGTACCTCAGGATGCATGGATCTTCCTTTTCAGCCTTGTCCCAACGATGGTCGGGAGTATTTCCTAACCTTGGAAGCCATAACCCGAAAAGAGAGTCCTCTCGTACCACAAGGCCACATTGTGGCAGTTGAACAGTGGTTATTACCGACCCAATCAACCACACAGCACATTGAAGCGCTAGAAAAGAGCCTCAGACTCGATCGTTCTCCGGAAATCGTAACCATTAGCAATGAAACCTTCGAGACCTCTTTCTCAATGGCTACGGGAGAAATGACCAAATTGGTTTACAACCGTAAACCGATGATTAAAGAAGGGTTAAGACCAAACTTTTGGCGTCCGCTAACGGATAACGACGTTCCCAACGGACATCTGAAACGATGCGCCACATGGAAGCAGGCCGGAGAGAAGGCTAAACTAAAACAGATCACTGTCGAAGAAACCGCTAATCATCAACAGGCCATTGTCACCACCAATTATCGATTAGAAGAACAAGATTGTGATCTTCAGATCGTTTATCGCTTGGCCTCAAACGGAGCAATAAAAGTCAACTTCACTTTTACACCAGGGAAAAAAGCATTACCCGAACTGCCACGTTTAGGATTACGTCTGATTCTGAATGAGACCTACAACCAGATGAGTTGGTTGGGAAGAGGACCGCATGAGAATTATGCCGATCGAAAATCAAGTGCACTCATCGGACTCTATCAGTCGACCGTATGGGAGCAATTTCATCCTTATGTACGGGCTCAAGAGAGCGGAAATAAATGTGATGTGCGTTGGGTCACCCTACGTGATGCTTCGGGCGATGGCTTAATGGTCAAAGGAGAACAGCCGCTCAATATCAGTGCTTGGAATTTTCCACAAGAAGATATTGATTATATCCCATTCAACAGTGAACGTCGCCACGGAGGAAGTATCGCACCTAAAGAGATGATCTGGCTCAACATCGATCATCAACTTATGGGAGTCGGAGGAGATAACACTTGGGGAGCTCAGGTTCATCCCGAATACACAATTACTCCGCAAAAGAGTCAATACAGCTTCATGATTCTTCCCCTCAGTAGCAAAGATGATCCTGCGAAACAATCACATCAACATTGGTTTGACTAAAACAGATAGACTATGAAACAAATTATTGGAATCCTTTCTTTCTTAAGCATTTTTATAATTACTTTAAGTGCTTGTAAACCTAAAGAGGAACCTTTTCTCTCGCAAAAAAGATACCAGTTTGCCCGCATATTAGAGGTCTCCTATACTCCCGATTCTACACATCGATGCTCTGGGTGGTTTACAGATGCCGGATCGTGGATGGGATTTACTCTACCCGAGACACAGCACTGGATAAATGGGTTTTGTGGTCCGTTCAGTCTCGATATGAAACGTCGGGAGTGGATGGCTCAGTCGGCTACAGTGGTTGGTTACGCTAATCACCCACAAAGCACGTTCACCCCCGACTCCACAGCCTATTTCCCCGGAGAACTTTTTCTATCGTCTCACTCTAAAGAAGGAAAACTCATTCAACGTCTTCATTTTATAGATGCTTCCACCACTCTATTATCTGTTAGATCGGACCATAATGAGCCATTGAGTTTTCACGGAGAAAAATGGGTGGAAACGATCCGCCTTTCTGTAGAACAAAATATGGTTATCGCGCGTCATCCCTCGGGAGAGATTGTCATGCTAACTTTCAGCCCGGATGCCACAATCACCCAACAAGGAAATAATTATCAGGCCATTTGTACACCTAAACACAAAGAAGTCACCGTTGCCCTATCATTTTTCACTTCGGAGAAAGAGTTATTAGCGGGACAACAAAGAACATTGAGCCTACTCAATCGGCCGCAAGAGGCGCTTGACGCGAATGCTCAGCGCTGGGAGACCTATCTCAACAAAGCGTTGCGACAAGACATGAAACCCGAATATGATCGAATTGCCGTAAAAGCCATTGTGACGCTTATCAGCAATTGGCGAACTCATCGTGGAGGGTTACTTCATGCCGGTGTTGTTCCCAGTCATGCCGTAGGTTATTTTGTTGGTTTTTGGGCTTGGGATAGCTGGCGGTTCTCAGCAGCCCTTGCACTTTTTGATCCAGAACTTGCTAAAGATAATATTCGGGCGATGTTCGATTATCAACAGCCGGACGGCATGATTATCGATTGCATCTACACTGACCCGGCAGAGAATAATGCCAGAGACAGTAAACCTCCCCTCGTATCATGGGCTGTAAACGAAATATTCGAACATACCAACGATACCGCTTTCGTCAGTGAGATGTATCCACAGCTCATGGCTTATTACCGTTGGTGGTATGTTAAGCGCGATCATAACCGCAATGGAATCTGCGAATATGGTTCGACCGATGGCACATTGGAAGCGGCAGCATGGGAAAGCGGTATGGACAATGCCATTCGGTTTGATGACACAAAAATGTTAAAGAACGAAGGATTCAACGATGCTTGGAGCATGGATCAAGAGAGTGTAGATTTGAATGCTTATCTCGCTTTAGAATGTACGTTATTAAAAAAGTTCGCCAAACTTTTAAACGTTCCATTCGATGGACCGGATCATAGAGAACAAGTTGCGAACTATTTCTTTGATCGTCAGAAAGGCTTCTTTTTCGACCGGAAACTTTCAAACGGTCATTTCATAGAAGAACCCGGATGTGAAGCCTATACTCCGTTATGGACACAAATAGCTAGCCCTGAGCAAGTGAAACAGATGTTGCCATTGCTGACCGACAGTACGACCTTTTCAACTTATATTCCGTTCCCTACCATAGCAGCAAATAATCCTAAATATAATCCAAAGGGATATTGGAGAGGACCAATCTGGCTCGACCAAACTTATTTCGCCATCCGAGGATTGAGGAATTATGGCTATCATGACTTAGCTGACCAGTACACCTTACAAGTTTTTGACCGACTTCAAGGGCTAAAAAATGGTGCCCCCATTCACGAAAACTATGGTACTCATACCGGCGAACGGCTCAAAGCTCCACACTTTAGCTGGAGCTCGTCACACCTCTTGATGCTTTATCAGGACTACGGGAAACAACTAAAAAACAATTAACATCTGTTCGGAAATAAAGGCATTGCGTTTTGCAATGCCTTTATTCATGCAACCAATCAGAAAGCCGATGATGGTTCCCGAGAACATCATAACAGACTTATGAAAAAAAAATGCTATTTTTGCAGGTAAAGAAGTAAACCTATGAAAAACCTCCTATTCATATTCTTTATTTTAAACGGCCTGTTTTCAAGTTCAACGGTTGTCGCCCAAAACAAAGAAAAAGAAGCACAAGAGTATATCGATAAGTCGTTCGACTTACTTTATAGTCATCCCAAACAAGCCTCGTTTTATGCGTCAAAAGCCATTGAACTTTTTCCGGAGGAACAACCAAACGATCTAAAAGCAAGAGCAATGTTGGCCTATAGCCAGTCCGAAAAACTGCTTGGCAACTTCGACTTAAGCATCAACATCGCCTTCGATGCTTTAAAATACATCACCCCAGACAACAAAATGCTCAGAGGTGAACTGTACAGCCTTATGAGTATGCTCTATTGTAGCCTGACCGATTATAATAAAGCTATTGAATTAAACGAGAAAGGCACTTCCATTTTTAAAGCTTCAGGTGATTCCGCTGCATTAGCCATCTGTCTCAATGATAGAGGGATCATTCATTGCTATCTGAATGAGTTTAACACGGCCGAGCAATTCTTCCAACAAGCACTTAAAATTAACCGGTCGCTCAAAAATTTAAAAAAAGTAGCCGCCAATCTTAACAATCTATGCCTATATGAAGGAAACAGTGAAGAGAAACTAGGCTATATCAATGAAGCGATTATCATCAATAAAAACTTAAAATCAAATTGGTCCTTGGCAGAGAATTATAATAATATGGCTAAACAGTCCTATTATGCCAAACACTACCAGAATGCCCTAAACGCCTTAAAAACGGCTTACGAGATCGCAACTCAAATTGGAGCTAAAGAGCTTATCTGCGACAACTATGAATATTCGTCCTGGGTCTATGCTGCTTTAGGACGACATAAAGAGGCTTATCACTGCTTACAACAGTTGTACACTCTGAGTAAAGATCTACAAAACGGAAGTAAACTACGTAACATTGAACAAGAGATCTCTTACAAGAAAATTCGTGAGCAACAACGAATAACGGAATCGAAAGAGCAAGCCTATCGAGCCGAACTGTTTAAACGTAACTTCATATTAACTCTTATCATACTCCTATCGCTCATTGTATTTATAGCCCTTTTCAGTCAATGGTACAAACGCAAAAAGAACATGCAATTGATGAGTGCCCAATATCAATTGGAACAATCGGAGCATAAACTTGTAGAGTTAAAAGTTCGACAGCAAGAACTCGAACTAAAAGCCACTCAAAACGCACTGAGCGACAGTCGGCAAGAAGCAGTAAGTTTCGCCATTTTCTTACAGAGCCGCAATGATCTCCTCGAAAAAATCAGAGAAATGATCAAACAAGGGTACAAGATGAAAGAACAAGATCTCGTCTTGCATCTTAAAAAGATCAATGCATTTATCGGACAGTGCCAGAGCAACGATAAGACCAACAGCACCTTTCTGCTCAATGTGGAGGAGAAAAATCAAGCCTTCTTACAACGGCTATCCGAGCTTCATCCCAATCTGACACAAGGAGAAAAGCATCTCGCCACCCTATTAAGAGCCAATTTATCGACGAAAGACATCTCCATGTTGACAGGTACCATCCCTAAAACAGTCAATATGAACCGATATCGGCTACGTAAAGCATTGAACTTATCGTCAGAAGAAGATCTGACCGATTATTTGCAGAATATTTAAATCACGTCTTAAAAAAGTAAAAAGCCCTATTTATCCATAGGCAAAAGGTTTATTTTTGTAATTTTGCACACCAATAATGGATAAACGTCAAAAAGCAATGAATCAAATCAATTCTGTATGCGTCTATAGCGCATCAAGCACCCAAATAGCTCCCATTTATTTTGAAGCCGCACAAACTTTAGGTGGCTTATTAGCCGAACATCACATTCGGCTCATTAATGGAGCAGGGAAAATCGGTTTGATGCAATCCATAGCCGATGCAGTACTAGCCAATGGCGGTGAAGTCACAGGGGTCATCCCACACTTCATGATCGAACAAAATTGGCATCACTCAGGATTAACCAAGTTGATCACAGTAGATTCGATGCATGAACGCAAACAACTAATGGCCGATTTAAGCGATGCTGTCATAGCCCTACCGGGAGGATGTGGCACCCTAGAAGAGTTATTGGAAATCATCACTTGGAAACAACTTGGATTATATTTCAACCCCATTATCATCCTAAACACGAATCACTTTTTCGACTCTTTACTAGAGATGCTTGAAAAAGCCATTGAAGAGAACTTTATGCGCCCTCAGCATGCTAAAATATGGCAAGTTGCCCAAACCCCTGAAGAAGCGATTTCATTAATTCACTCTACTCCAATTTGGGATGCCTCTATTCGCAAGTTTGCTGCTATATGACCACAGAAAAAAGCACCATATTACCCCTATTTTATAAAGAGCATTACGCTCCTAAAGGAGAAATTGACTTTTCTGCGCTTCACACTTCACAGGCCAACTCTCATGAAGTGGATGGAGTAGCCAGGCCCTATTCGTTAGAAAAGGACAATGCAATAGGAGTGATCTTATTACTTTGTTTCTTGATCACCTCGTATATCTTATCAAAGGAGAAAAAGTTTTTATCGCAACGAATCAAAGATTTCTTTTACCATAGGGAACGAAGTAGCATTTTCAATACCTCAACTATAAGTGACATTCGTTTTTCCATTGCCTTAACGGTTCAAACCTCCATATTGGCAGGAGTCGTCTTTTTCTACTTCTTTCTAAAAACCTCACCACAATTAATCGACTATTCCCCACCGCAAACCATTCTATTGACCTATATTGGCGTTTGCTTAGGATATATTCTCATAAAGTGGTTAATGTATCATTTTATTGGATGGATTTTTTTCAACAAAACAGTGGTAAGAAGTTACCTAGAATCCTATTTTACCCTCATTTATTACTTAGGTTTTCTATTATTTTTGCTCTCTTTACTTTTGATTTATTTAAATTTAAGCACGTTTCAATGCATTATATTTTCTTTGTTTTTGATCCTATCGACAAAAATATTGATGCTTTACAAATGGTTTAGGTTTTTTTTCAGACAAACTCATGGTCTTTTCTTTTTAATTTTGTATTTTTGTGCCCTTGAAATAGTACCTTGTTTATTACTATATCAAGGTTTATTTCAAATCAACAAAATATTGCTAATAAAACTTTAGGACATTGGAAATAAAGAAAGTACTTGTATCGCAGCCCAAGCCTGCCTCTGAGAAATCTCCCTATTACGATATTGCCACAAAGTATGGCGTAAAAATAGATTTCCGCCCGTTTATAAAGGTCGAAAGCCTTTCTGCGAAGGAGTTTAGGCAGCAGAAAATATCTATTCTGGATCATACAGCCGTGATATTTACTTCACGCCATGCTATTGATCATTTCTTCCATTTGTGCACAGAATTACGTGTAACAATCCCTGAAACGATGAAATATTTCTGCATCACAGAGGCTGTAGCCCACTATATACAGAAATATGTGCAATATCGTAAACGGAAAATATTCTTTGGTGGAACAGGAAAAATAGAAGATTTAGTGCCATCTATCACCAAACATAAGAATGAAAAATATATCATTCCAATGTCTGATGTACATAATGATGATATTAAGAATCTATTAGATAAAAACAACATTCAACACACTGAAGCGGTTATGTATCGGACAGTCAGCAACGACTTTGCTGCCGATGAAGCTTTTGATTATGATATGTTATTGTTTTTTAGCCCTTCAGGTGTGCAATCATTATTAAAGAATTTCCCTAATTTTGATCAACAAGACATCAGAATAGGCACATTTGGTTCAACTACCGCACAAGCTGTTCGCGATGCCGGATTCCGATTGGACCTAGAAGCTCCAACGGTAAAAGCGCCTTCAATGACAGCTGCATTGGAACTATTTATAAAGGAAAATAACAAATAAAGGTGCATAACACTTTGTGTAAAGCCGAAAGGCTGAATAAAAAACTTATTATCGGAAAGATGTTTGAAAACGGACAATCCAAATCGTTTTCCATCTTTCCGTTACGCATAGTATATATGCCAATTAGCGCAAACGATGCCCCTGCATCCATTCTCATTAGCGTATCAAAACGACACTTCAAACGAGCGGTAAAGCGTAATCGAGTCAAACGACAGATACGGGAAGCCTACCGCAAGAACAAACACGATTTAACCGACCTACTCCAAACAAAATCGGAACACTTAGCCATTGCTTTTATCTACTTATCGAACGATCTAACAAAAAGCGATATACTAGAGGAAAAAGTAAAGATGGCATTAACCCGCATTAAAGAGAAGATGGAATGAACCGCATGAAGAACTATATCATTCTGGGCTGGAAAGCATTAAAGCAGCTTCTATCTTATATTCTGCTTGTGCCCATTTACATCTACAGAATGGCTATATCTCCAGCTTTACCTCCTTCTTGCCGATTTACGCCAACCTGTTCGGCTTATGCCGTAGAAGCCCTAAAAAAGCATGGTCCCTTCAAAGGACTTTATCTCACCATCCGAAGAATCCTCAGATGCCATCCATGGGGAGGATCAGGTTATGATCCGGTACCTTAGTCATTCCATTATGACTTTACTAGACATACATACACACTCCAAAAAAGGAAAGCCGACTCAAGAGGCCATCCTAAATCTACCACCGGAAGCACTAAGCTATACGGAGGAACCCTTTTTAGACGGGAACTATTATTATTCCGTTGGCATACATCCCAAAGACATTAATGAGAAAGACTCACAAAAGCAACTCGAACGGCTAAGCATTGTTGCTTCCCACAGTTCTATCATAGCCATTGGCGAATCAGGATTGGACAAACGAGTTAACTCCCCCCTATCTCTTCAAATAGACGTTTACAAAGCGACAGTCGACTTGGCTAACCGACTCAAACTTCCATTAATGATACACTGCGTTAAAGCCATAGACGAACTTTTAAGCCTAAAAAAAGAGAATCTTTCTCAGACCCCATGGATCATACACGGCTTCAGAGGTAAAAAACCTCAAATGGAACAGCTTCTCAAGCATGGATTCTATCTATCTTTCGGAGTCCGCTACCATGAAGACTGTATGAAAGAAATCCCAATCGACCGGCTTTTTTTAGAGACCGACGAAGCCGATATCAACATCAACGAGTTACTAGGAAAGGCTGCAAAAATTAAAGCTATAGAGATTGACGAACTACGATCCAAATTAGAAGATAACATCTTAAAAGTCTTTTTTAAGAGATAAGAGTTGCTTCTTCAAATAAAGAGTCGTAATTTTGCCTTTTGGCTCTGCCGGCTCTCACAAGAGAGCAACCGGTCAATCACCGACTAACATTCTAAATAGATAATAAAAACTAAAACAACATAATACGATGAATTTTGTAGAAGAATTAAAATGGCGAGGTATGTTGCATGACATCATGCCGGGAACAGAAGAGTTATTAAACAAAGAGCAGGTCACCGCTTATGTTGGGATTGACCCAACAGCCGATTCGCTTCATATCGGCCACCTTTGCGGCGTAATGATGTTGCGTCATTTACAACGTTGTGGACACAAGCCATTGGCTTTGATCGGAGGCGCTACAGGTATGATTGGAGACCCATCCGGAAAATCAGCAGAACGTAATCTTCTTGACGAGGAAACCCTCCATCATAACCAAGAATGCATCAAGAAGCAATTGGCTAAATTCCTTGATTTTGAATCAGAAGTTCCTAATCGCGCAGAGTTGGTCAACAACTACGATTGGATGAAAGAATTTACGTTTCTCGATTTCGCACGCGAAGTCGGCAAACACATCACAGTGAATTATATGATGGCGAAAGACTCTGTAAAAAGACGTTTGAACGGCGAAGCACGCGATGGTCTATCTTTTACCGAGTTTACCTATCAGTTGCTGCAAGGATACGACTTCCTTCATCTCTACGACACCAAAGGCTGTAAACTACAAATGGGTGGTTCCGACCAATGGGGTAACATCACCACCGGTACCGAACTTATACGCCGTACCAACGGAGGAGAAGCCTTTGCTTTAACTTGTCCGTTAATCACTAAAGCCGACGGTGGAAAGTTCGGAAAGACCGAATCAGGAAACGTGTGGCTTGATGCCCGCTACACCACTCCTTACAAGTTCTACCAGTTCTGGTTGAACGTAAGTGATTCCGATGCAGAACGCTACATCAAGATCTTTACTTCTATTGAGAAAGAAGAGATCGACGCCTTAATCAGCGAACATCAAGCTGCTCCACACTTACGCACCCTTCAAAAACGCTTAGCCAAAGAGGTAACCATCATGGTACACTCAGAAGAAGACTATAATGCCGCTGTAGATGCTTCAAACATTCTATTTGGTAATGCGACTTCCGAGATGCTACACAAACTAGACGAAGACACTCTATTGGCTGTATTTGAAGGAGTACCTCAGTTTGAGGTTTCACAAGACCTTTTAAAGGAAGGCGTTAAAGCCGTAGATCTGCTTGTTGATCACGCTGCAGTATTCCCATCGAAAGGCGAAATGCGTAAACTTGTTCAAGGCGGCGGTGTTTCTCTAAACAAAGAAAAACTTGGCACTTTCGATCAAGTGATCACTGATGCCGATTTACTTAATAATAAGTACTTATTAGTTCAACGTGGAAAGAAGAACTATTATTTACTCATTATCAAATAATTGAAACAAAATACTCCTTAGTTTTCTTTAGATTGGAAGATTTCAGATCAAGAAAATCTAAAAAAAACTAAGGAATTACTTGCAAGTATGGAAAACAAACCATATCTTTGCACCGCTTTTTAAGAGAAAGCAATTCAAGTTTGGACTATGGTGTAATGGTAGCACAACAGGTTTTGGTTCTGTTTGTCCAGGTTCGAATCCTGGTAGCCCAACAAATCTAAGAATTAGATGAAACAGAAATCCCGTTAAATGATCTATTTAGCGGGATTTTTTTATTTGCTAAGGGGATACACTTCTCATACTTTGACACCTATTAGGTGCCATTTTAGGTGCCCAAAGAAAAACAGCGGAGCCCATTTATCTTTTTCTATTTCGTTGCTACAACCAATTAAAAGATAAGCAACCAGGAGCAGTCATTTTTAATCATTCGATCCAATCTGCTAGAGTAGGAATTTCAAAACTCGAATCGACTCTCATCAGAAGACACCCTACACTCTCAAATACAGGTTGTGTTTCCTCGCTTAAATCACCCACTTCTTATGTAATAATAACAAGCAGCTATTCAGCTTCCATTTATCGGATTCCTCCCTTAAAAAGAAAGGCAAACCAAGATAATGGACAATTTTGACGGATAATTAGAACAAAATTGCAATCCTTCACCAATACATTTTCGTATTTTTGCATTGTGTACGCAAACAGAGTCGTTCAAATGAGGTAATCGTCCAAAACGAAACCCCAATTAAGACCCAAAAGCTCTTTGCGAGACGTAGACAAAACCAAAGGACAATCGCTCTATTGGGTTTGTCGAACAGACATGAAACAATTAGTGAACATCTGCCGTCCAACAGATTCAAAAAAAAAGATCAGTCGGGCAGCAAGCTTAAAATTTTAATCATATGGTAAACTTTTCATTAGAAGGTAAAGTCGCACTTGTAACAGGCGCATCTTACGGAATCGGTTATGCAATCGCCAGTGCTTTTGCTAAAGCCGGAGCAAGAATTGTATTCAACGATATCAAACAAGAATTGGTGGACAAAGGTATTGAAGCTTACAAAGCCGATGGTATTGAAGCTAAAGGTTATGTTTGCGATGTTACCAACGAAGATCAAGTAAATGGTATGATTGCTCAAATCGAAAAAGAAGTCGGAACCGTTGATATCTTAGTTAATAATGCCGGAATCATCAAACGTGTCCCAATGCACGAGATGAGCGCAGCAGAATTCCGTCAAGTGATCGACGTAGACTTGAACGCACCATTCATCGTAGCTAAAGCGGTGATCCCTGCAATGATTAAAAAAGGCCACGGTAAAATCATCAACATCTGTTCAATGATGAGTGAACTTGGCCGCGAAACCGTATCAGCTTATGCTGCTGCTAAGGGTGGTTTAAAGATGTTAACTCGCAATATCGCTTCTGAATATGGCGAACACAACATCCAATGTAATGGTATTGGCCCAGGTTATATCGCGACTCCACAAACCGCTCCTTTACGTGAACTTCAAGAAGACGGCTCTCGCCATCCATTCGATCAGTTCATCATTGCTAAAACTCCGGCAGCTCGTTGGGGAACGCCAGAAGATTTGATGGGACCAGCTGTATTCTTAGCATCAGAAGCATCAGATTTCGTTAACGGTCACGTATTATACGTTGACGGCGGTATCTTAGCTTATATCGGCAAACAACCTAAATAAATCATTAATCACCATGTGCTGACAGCTCTTGGGTCACCTTATGACATAAAGAGTTTTCAGCACATTGATGTATTAAAGTTATCGATCATGAAACAACTACTCATCACGCTATTAGTCGTCCTCACCTCTTTCTCATTACCCATGAGAGGGCAGACGGTTATGACCGTAAACGTCCACAATTCTCTTTCGATAGAACGCCATTCGGAAATGGGCGAAATAGAATTAAGCCAAATAAAAAAGGAATTACGGCTCACCGACACTTCTAAACTCGTGATTTTGAATGATCAGGATCAACAAGTTCCTTATCAAATCACTTATGATCAGAAATTGATTTTCCCTGTAACTGTAAAGGCTAAAAGCACTCAAAAGTATACCATAAAAACGGGAACTCCCGCCCAATTCCCTACAAGGGCTTATGGACGACAATTCCCCGAACGTATGGACGATATGGCTTGGGAAAATGATTTAGTCGCTTTCCGGGCATACGGTCCCACCTTACAGACACGCGGAGAAAAAGCTTTTGGCTATGATGTCTTTACCAAATACAACACCCCGGACCCCGTACTCGAAGCTCGGTATGCTAATGAAACCAGCAAAGAAAAACGGGCAAAAATTGCGGAGTTAAAGAAGACCGATCCGGCAGAAGCCGATCGATTGGCCAAAGAGATTTCTTATCATGTGGATCACGGAAATGGAATGGACTGCTATGCTGTAGGTCCGACACTAGGTGGAGGAACCTCTGCTTTAATGCATAACGACACCATCGTTTATCCGTATTGCTATAAGAGCTATGAGATCCTTGACAATGGCCCATTACGATTCACTGTGAAGCTCGTCTTTACCCCATTGGTCGTTGGCCCTTCATCGGATGTCATTGAAACACGCATCATCACATTAGATGCCGGTTCTTATCTAAATAAGACAGAGATAACCTATACTCATTTAGATCGGAAGACCCCCATAGCAACCGGACTGGTGTTACACGAGGCCGACGGAAAGAGCAGCACAAACACCCAAAAGCGTTTCATTGCTTACGAAGATCCGACCACAAACCCTAAGGGGGATAATGGGAAGATCTATATCGGTGCTGTTTTCCCTAAAAAACTAAAGGAAACCAAAGTCGATTTATTCAGCGAAAAAGAAAGAAAAGAATTACGCGGCGGAGCCTACGGACATGTCCTAGCTATCGGGACTTATCACCCAAAAAAAACCTATACCTATTATTGGGGCTCAGCATGGAATAAGGCTAAAATTAAGACATTCAACGCTTGGGAAGAGTACTTAACCAGTTTCTCAGAACAATTGCGTAAGCCATTAAAGATTAGCATTGACAAATAACACAAACACGATTACAATAGTTTTCTAGAAACAGTCAGTTGACAACTTTAGAATACCCCCCAAGCAGGAAGAGAGATCAACTCTCTCCTGCTTTTTTTATCGCCCACACCATACTCTTTACACAAAAAAAGCGCTGTTTGCTCATTCTAAGACTCGCAAACAACGCCTATGGTAAATTATGAGATAACGCTTATAGCACCTCTTCTCCTTTGAGAGTCGCTGAGCTAGCCTCAGTGATACGGACAGGAACAAAATCACCAATCTTATGATTTCCCTTATCAAACACCACCACACGATTCTGTTCTGTTCGTCCGAAGAGTTGATCACGCGACCGTTTAGAAACACCCTCGACCAAGACTTCATAAGTTGAGCCAATGCAACGCTGGTTAGCTTCCAACGACAATCGATTCTGAAGAGCGATGATCTCGTTCAAACGACGGACCTTAATCTCCTCAGAGATGTCATCCACTAAATGCTTCGACGCATAAGTACCCGGACGTTCGGAATATTTAAACATGAAAGCCGCATCGTAGCCACAAACCTCCATCAAAGAAAGCGACTCCTGATGATCCTCCTCGGTCTCAGAGTGAAAACCGGAAAAGATATCGGTCGACAACCCACAATCGGGAACAATACGTTTAATCGCGGCGACACGGTCTAAATACCACTCACGTGTATATTTACGATTCATCAACTTTAAGATCCGTGAGCTACCGCTCTGAACCGGTAAGTGAATATGCTTACAGACATTGGGTACCTCTGCAATAACTTGCAACGTCTCATCACTCATATCCTTCGGATGAGAAGTCGTAAACCGAATACGAACCTTAGGAGCCGATAAAGCCACCATACGGAGCAACATCGGGAAAGTGATCTTTTCGCCCGATTCCTTCTCGAAACAGTAAGAATTCACATTCTGTCCTAACAACGTAATCTCCTTATACCCCTTATTCACAAGATCGGCAACCTCATTCAGGATACTTTCAACATCACGGCTTCGTTCACGCCCCCGAGTGTAAGGCACAATGCAATACGTGCAAAAATTATTGCAACCTCGCATAATCGATACAAATCCAGAGATATGATTACCGCAAATACGTGCCGGGATCACTTCCCGATAGGTCTCAGTCGTCGAAAGCTCAACATTCATCGCTTTCTGTCCGGCTTCAACCGAAGCAATAAGTTCCGGGAGGGTTAAGTAAGCATCCGGACCGGCCACAAGATCGACATGATGATTTTCAATCAAGTCTTCTCTAACACGCTCAGCCATACAGCCCAACACACCAATAATGAGGTGTTTCTTTTTCTTCTTCAACGAATGAAAAAACTCCAGACGATTAAAGATCTTCTGTTCGGCATTATCACGAATAGAACAGGTATTCATAAAGACAGCATCAGCCTCGTCTATAGAATCCGCCATTTCATAACCGGCAATTCCCATAACAGATGCAATCACTTCACTATCGGCCACATTCATTTGGCAACCATAAGTCTCGATAAACAATTTCTTGTTTTCTTCTGCAGTTACGGATTTAAAGTCCGCTCCTGTTAATTCATTTCCCATAAATTAAATTATTATTCATTTGATGACTCCCTCCATCGTCTCTGTTCCGCCAATATTGCGCCTAAGAATAAAAGAGTTAGTCTTGTTTTCAGGCCACAAAGATACGTCATTGATTCCAAATGATCATAAATCAAACCTTTAAATCACATAAAAAGCCATTTAAGAAAATAAAACTCATAATAAATGTTAATAGACAAAATAAAAAAAAGATTAAAACTTGCTACTTATGATTTAAATGAAGATTTTTGTGAAATGAAAGAAACATTAGATTTTTTCATAGTTAAGGTTTAGGTTAAAAAACAAGGGGAGCTGTGAAGCTGCCCTTTTTTCATATCAAAATTTTGGCCTGAATTCGGATTTAATTTATACCTTTGGCGAAAACATTTTAATAAAAAAAGTTATGGAAGACTTTTTAAGAATTCTTTTTATAGTGGGAATTATTATTATTGGAATTGTCAGAGAATCAAACAAAAAGGCGAATAAGAAAAAAGCATTTGAGGACTTAAAGCCAAGAGATATTCAACCTCGCCCGATACCTCAGACCACTCCCAATCTAAACAAAAGCACCCCCCTGTCTAAAGAACCTCTTCAGAAGATGAATCATACCGATATGAAAGATCGATTGCTCAATAGATTCACTCCGGCTTCAAAAGAACCGGAAAGGACAGTCGTTTCAGAAACAAAACAAACAGGACAAAAAAAAGACGATAAAACGAATGCTACACTCTCCAATCCGGAAGAAGTGGAACAAGATTTCAAAATTCAATCCATTGAAGAAGCGCGTCAAGCGATTATATTAGGAGAAATACTACAACGAAAATATTAACCTGTTTTTTAACACGAAAATCATTTTATGTCATTCAATTTAATTTCAGCAGCAGAAGCTGCAAGCCTCATCAAAAACGGCTATAATATCGGTGTGAGTGGATTTACACCGGCAGGAACAGCAAAAGCCGTAACCGCCGAACTTGCAAAAATTGCAGAAGCAGAACATGCAAAAGGCAATCCTTTCCAAATCGGAATCTTCACCGGAGCCTCTACCGGAGATTCTTGTGATGGTATACTCACACGTGCAAAAGCGATTCGCTACCGTGCTCCTTACACCACAAACTCCGATTTCCGTAAGGCGGTAAATAATGGTGAGATCGCTTACAATGATATCCATTTATCACAAATGGCTCAAGAAGTACGCTACGGCTTTATGGGTAAAGTCAATGTGGCCATCATCGAAGCTTGCGAAGTGACTCCTGACGGCAAGATCTATTTAACTGCTGCCGGAGGAATCTCTCCAACCGTTTGTCACCTTGCCGACCAAATTATTGTCGAACTCAATAGTGCTCACAGCAAAAGAATGATGGGTATGCACGATGTTTACGAACTGCAAGACCCTCCATACCGTCGTGAGATACCAATATACAAAGCAAGTGACCGCATCGGATTACCTTATATCCAAGTGGATCCGAAAAAGATTATTGGCGTCGTAGAAACGAACTGGCCGGATGAAGCTCGTTCATTTGCCGATTCAGATCCGTTGACTGATCAGATTGGACAAAACGTAGCCGACTTTTTGGCAAGCGATATGAAACGCGGCATCATCCCTTCTTCATTCTTACCCTTACAATCGGGAGTGGGTAATATTGCAAATGCAGTATTAGGTGCACTTGGCCGTGATAAGACCATCCCTGCCTTTG
Organism: Bacteroides sp. QWL-09; assembly: GCF_058683585.1. Taxonomy (NCBI): domain Bacteria; kingdom Pseudomonadati; phylum Bacteroidota; class Bacteroidia; order Bacteroidales; family Bacteroidaceae; genus Bacteroides; species Bacteroides sp. QWL-09. The sequence continues at coordinate 2,583,906 of NZ_CM178748.1, forward strand.
AAATGTATACTGAAGTGATCCAGAATTCGGTTATCGATCTTATTCGTGAAGGTCGTATCAAATTTGGTAGTGCTTGTTCGTTGACTGTCACCAACGACTGTCTACAAGGTATCTATGATGATATGGATTTCTTCCAAGATAAATTAGTGTTACGTCCATCAGAAATCTCAAACAACCCTGAGGTGATACGCCGTTTAGGTGTTGTTGCCATCAACACAGCTATTGAGGTCGATCTTTATGGTAACGTGAACTCTACACATATTAGTGGAACAAAAATGATGAACGGTATTGGCGGATCGGGCGACTTCACTCGTAACGCTTATATCTCCATCTTCACTTGTCCTTCTGTAGCTAAAGAAGGTAAGATCAGTGCCATCGTCCCAATGGTTTCTCACCAAGATCACAGCGAGCACTCTGTTAATGTGGTCATCACCGAACAAGGTGTGGCTGATTTACGTGGTAAGAGTCCAAAAGAACGCGCAGAAGCTATTATCGAAAACTGCGCACATCCGGACTACAGACCGATCTTAAGAGAATACCTCAACTTAGCCGGACATAAAGCTCAAACGCCTCATGCTCTACAAGCAGCTTTGGGAATGCATGTCGAACTTGGCAAAAGCGGAGATATGAAGAACGTTAATTGGGCAGATTATACTAAATAATCGATGACTCCACTTACATCGTTATAAAAAAGGCGCTCTTGAAAGAGTGCCTTTTTTATTTATCACTAAAGAGCATGCGGATCACAAAGGGCTTATTAATGAAATGAGGCATAACCGATGACAATAGTCAGCTACCATTTTTCTCATGCAATGTCGTAAGGTGAGTTTCAAACGGTCGCAACTCAAGTGGCAAGGAATAACTAGAGTGCCGTACAGTCGCAACTAGAGTGGCGTACGGTCGCAACTAAAGTGCCGCACAGTAATAACTAGAGTGTCGTACAGTGGCACAAAAGTCTCCACCGTGGAAACTAGAAAGGCGACCGTGCTTCAACAAATCTCAGATAAGCCTTTTTGAATATGAAACCGATCTACGCTTAATAAGAAGAACAATCCTCCCCAAAACGATCAACGGCAGGTGATAGATGTTCCGATCTACCATCGATCTGCAACACGATCTGCAACCCCACCTTTAGGCTGATAATCAGTCGCCTAACGCTCTTTTGGTGACAGATGGTAGATCTTTTTCAAAATCAAACATCTAGGAGGAAGAAATAGTCAATTCTCTCGGACTTATTTACACAAGGAGATACACACCCGATCTTGAAAAGCTCTCGCTTTAGCCGCCGAAAGGATGTTTTGGTTCATGATAGCAAAAGCAATCACATGCCCATCCCCCCTTTTCAGATAACCGGCTAACGTGTTGATCGCCGTAAAAGAACCGGTTTTGGCACGTACATTGTTATAAGCGGGACTGTTTTTCATCCGATTCTTCAACGTTCCATCCACTCCGGCTATGGGTAAAGAAAGAGATAATCGGGCAAACAACTCTTCACGAGAATAGGCGTATCGCAATAAATCGACTAATAACTGCGGAGTGATATAGTTGTAGTTCGACAGTCCACAGCCATCGACCACTTGGTAATCGGCCGGATCATGCCCTAAAAGACGAATCATTTTCTGCAGTTCCACAATCCCATCCTTATCACTCACCCCTTTCTTGCGACTTCCCTCTACACCTAAACGACAAAGCAAAGCCTGTCCATTCAAATTATCGCTCTCTTTCATCAACTGGTTGACCACCTCTTGCAGTGAGGTGTCGTGTGAAGCTAGGCAACGAATATGGTCACGTCGCCCCAATGGGGCGTAAACAAACGACGAAGGTACCCGAATGCCCTTAGCACGTAAGCGCTCGAGAAGCGTCTCCATAAAAAAATCGGAAGAAGAATACACATTCACCCACCCGACCGTTGGTCGATCCACATTACCGGAGACGGTAATGGTATTGCCGTTTTTCAACCAATCGCGCGAAACAGTAAACCGTCCGGCATCGGGCGATTGTGTCAAGGTACGATTGCGCACCACATAATAAGACGATTGAGGAACACAACGAAGCTTTGCCGGGCGCCCGCTCACCGCAGAAGGCATAGCAGTCACCTTAACCACTCCCTTATTGAACATTAACGGTGAAAGATAGGGCTGAAAGGCTTCAGGATTATCGTCCCAAGCCCAACCACTGCCCCAATACAAAGAGTCCTTCATGCTGATATCCGCATACACCTTCCCGGTGATCACCGAGAAAGAAAGGGTAGAGAGATCACGAACCAAGAGATCCATCGCTTGGTCGTCGAACTCCGGGTCGAAGCCACCCACCACATGCAAATTGCCGTAAAGCGTATCGTTACGAATCACCCCATTGGTCCACACTTCCGTACGAAACGGCTTTTTATCATCGTCCAATTCCGAAAGTGCCGTAACTGCCGTCAACAGTTTTAGGGTCGAAGCCGGGCGACAAAGCTTTTGGTGCTGATAGGCACAGACCACCTTATCGGCTGTCAGATCGTATGCATAAACCCCGACTTCCGACGACTGAGGAAGCATATGAGTCACTAATGAACCGATCTCTTGATGATCTGCCTGTCCCCAGATCTGAGAAAAACAGGCAGATAAAATCACCACTAAAATAAATTTCTTCATCTCTTATTTTTTCGTTCAAAGAGAGCGGTCGATCAGTTCATCAGATGAACCTTTACAACGCTTCTCTAAATATTTCACTCACTGTCGGATGAGGGAAAACAATCTTCTTCCACTCTTCGGCAGTCCACTGCTTTTCAATAGCCATTCCGGCCAGAGTAATAATCTCAGAAGCCGGATTACCTAACACATGAGCTCCAAGGATCACTCCATGATGATCGATCAACAGTTTACAAACCCCATTGACCCCTTCATTCTCAGCAACAAAACGTCCGGAGTAAGCCATGGGTAGCTTAACAACAGTAAAATCCAACTGTTTGTTTGAAGCCGATTCCTCGGTCTCTCCGACTCCGGCAATCTCAGGGTTCGTATAAACCACGCCCGGAATCGCCCGATAGCTCATCGCGTCTTCCTTGCCAAGAATATGATTGACAGCAACTTCCGCTTCACGAACAGCCGTATGAGCCAACAAAGAGAAGCCGGTTAAATCGCCACAGACATAAACGCCCGGAACAGAGGTTTGCAAATGCTCATCCACCACAATCGATCCGCGCTCTGTGGTTTGTAAGCCTAACGTTTCTAAGCCAAACCCTTTGGTGACCGGTCGACGCCCCACGCTCAACAACAGCTTGTCGGCTACCACCGAACCCGGTCCTTCGGCATTCTCAAAGGAAACGGTCGACTGCCCTTCGGCTTCCGACAGATGAGTCACCTTCGTGCTTAACAAGAACTTTATTCCACGTTTTGCATATTCCAGTCGTAACAAACCGGATAATTCTTTATCCATCCCTCCAAGGATCTCATCCAGCATTTCAACAACGGTCACTTCAACGCCTAAGGAGTTAAAGAATGAAGCAAACTCCATCCCGATCACTCCTCCGCCCACAATAACTAGAGATTGTGGAACTTCTTTATTGTCGAGTGCCTCACGATGCGTCCAATAGCTGACCTGATCGACTCCGGGAATCGGCGGGATAAACGTTTCCGACCCGGTACAAATCAACAGGTGCTCACAACCATATTCTTCTTCACCACACCGAACGGTCTGCTTGTCGACGATATGTGCCTCACCATTGAGGATATCGACTTGGTGAGCTGTCAACTTCCCCTTTACACCCAAAACCAGTTTCCGTACAACCTTACTCTTACGGGCAATGATCTTAGGAAGATCGTAGGTGACTTCCGTCACCGTCACTGCATATTTTGAGGCATGCTTAGCCGCATCATACGTTTTGGCAGAGTAAAGCAACGTCTTCGTCGGGATACATCCCTCGTTTAAACAAACTCCGCCTAAGTTTTTCTTTTCAATGAGCAATACGCTCAATCCGGCTTTTCCGGCAGCTTCAGCAGCCGTATATCCGGCCGGTCCTCCGCCAATAATAATAAGTTGATAGTTTTTCATGGTCTAATAGTATTTTCATTAATGGTTTTCTAGATTAAAGGGGGACGTTTTCTGATGCATACTCATCAAAAAACAGAAGACTGAGAAACGATTTCTCTATCTCATCATCAGAAACGAAAACGCCCGATTCTCAGTACTTATTTTGGTGTGCAAGGTAATAATTTTATCAATTAATGACAATCAAATGCACAACGAAGTCACTTATTTTGTAGTTTTGCGACGAGAAACAATTAGCGTTATGATCAAAAAATTTGATTTTCTTGTGATCGGCTCAGGAATAGCCGGTATGAGCTTCGCTCTCAAAGTTGCACACAAAGGGACAGTGGCCCTGATTTGCAAAAGTGGATTAGAGGAAGCCAATACCTATTTCGCTCAAGGTGGAGTAGCTTCGGTGACCAATCTGCTGGTCGATAATTTTGAGAAACACATTGAGGATACCATGATTGCGGGCGACTGGATCAGCGACAGAGATGCGGTTGAGAAAGTGATTCGCGAGGCTCCGGAGCAGATAAAAGCCCTGATTAACTGGGGAGTAAACTTCGACAAAAATGAGAAAGGGGAGTTTGATCTTCATCGAGAAGGCGGACATTCCGAGTTTCGTATTCTACATCATAAAGATAATACCGGAGCTGAGATCCAGGACAGCTTGATCCAAGCGGTTCAAAAACATCCCAATATCACCGTTATTGAAAATCATTTTGCGGTGGAAATACTCACCCAACACCATCTGGGCGTTACCGTAACCCGGCAGACCCCCGACATTAAGTGTTATGGTGCCTATATCCTAGACCCCTCTAATGGCAAAGTCGATACCTATCTGGCCAAAGTCACGTTAATGGCAACCGGTGGAGTCGGTGCGGTATATCAGACGACCACCAACCCATTAGTGGCTACAGGAGACGGAATAGCAATGGTTTATCGCGCTAAAGGTACCGTGAAGGATATGGAATTTGTTCAGTTCCACCCGACGGCTCTCTATCATCCGGGCGATCGTCCGTCATTCCTAATCACCGAAGCCATGCGCGGTTATGGTGGGGTGCTCCGCACCCTTGACGGTCAGGAGTTCATGCAGAAATACGATCCACGTCTCTCATTAGCCCCCAGAGACATTGTCGCTAGGGCGATTGACAATGAGATGAAGAACCGTGGGGATGAGCATGTTTATCTCGATGTTACCCATAAAAATGCGGAAGAGACCAAGAAACATTTTCCGAATATATACGAGAAGTGCTTGAGCTTGGGGATCGATATTACGAAGGAGTATATTCCGGTGGCTCCGGCTGCCCACTATCTGTGTGGTGGAATTAAAGTCGACCTTGATGCTCAATCTTCCATCGAACGCCTCTATGCCATAGGAGAATGTGCTTGTACCGGTTTGCATGGCGGCAACCGATTGGCTTCAAATTCATTGATTGAAGCCGTTGTATATGCAGATGCAGCCGCAAAACATAGCTTGAAAGCCATCGATCAATATACGTATAATGAAAACATTCCGGAATGGAACGATGAAGGAACACGTTCGCCGGAAGAGATGGTATTGGTGACCCAAAGCATGAAAGAGGTGAATCAGATCATGAGTAGTTATGTCGGCATTGTCCGAAGCGACTTGCGACTTAAACGGGCTTGGGATCGTCTGGATATCTTGTATGAAGAGACCGAAAGTTTATTTAAACGGAGTGTGGCCTCAAAAGAGATTTGCGAGTTACGCAACATGATTAATGTGGGATACCTCATCATGCGTCAAGCCATGGAACGAAAGGAAAGCAGAGGGTTACACTATACCATAGACTACCCCCACTCTACTAAAAAATAGACCATGATCAGATTATAACTAACAAATGCCCGAGATCGACTGATCTCGGGCATTTGTTGTCTTTAGAACCTCCTTTTAGAAATTCTGCTTCATCACTTCAAAATGAGCTTGTGGATGGAGACAAGCCGGACAAACCGTAGGAGCTTCCTTGCCAACATGCACATAACCACAGTTACGACACTGCCAGATCACTTCACCCTCTTTAGCAAAGACCGAAGCATTTTCGATGTTGTTCACAAAAGCACGATACCGTTCTTCGTGAGCCTTCTCTGCAATCGCAATATTTCTATACATGGCAGCGATAGAATGGAAACCCTCTTGATCGGCAACGTCTGCAAAGTGAGGATAATCTAAAGACCACTCTTCATGCTCACCTTCAGCTGCTGCCAAAAGATTCTCCAAAGTCGACCCGATCACTCCGGCAGGATAAGTGGCTGTTATTTCAACCATACCGCCTTCTAGAAACTTAAACATTCGTTTCGCGTGTTCTTTCTCTTGTTCGGCTGTTTCCATAAAAATGGCCGAGATCTGTTCGTAACCTTCTTTCTTAGCTGCGCTAGCAAAATAAGTGTAACGCATTCTTGCTTGTGATTCACCGGCAAATGAAGTCAGCAGATTCTTCTCTGTCTGAGTTCCTTTAATACTTTTAGTCATAATTAAGAGAATATAATAGTTAAAAAAATGATCTAACTTTATTTACAAAAATACTTTTTTCGTGGAGAATAACCGAAAAAAAGCGATTAAGAATATCCATCTCCCAATAGATAAAATCAATAACAAGCAAATAACCTGCCACAAAACATGCTTTGTGCTTTTTTATTTGTAATTTTGCAATCTCTACATTGCAGAATAACATATAAAAGATTGATATAACAACATGAAACTTTTCGAATTCAAACCCAAGCTCATTTCTTGTTTAACAAACTATTCAAGAGATCTGTTTATTTCAGATGTAATGGCGGGAGTAATCGTCGGTATAGTTGCCCTACCACTAGCCATCGCCTTTGGAATTGCGTCCGGAGTATCACCAGAAAAAGGTATTATCACTGCTATTATTGCAGGATTTATCATCTCTTTACTCGGAGGAAGTAAAATCCAAATTGGTGGACCGACCGGAGCATTCATTGTAATTATTTATGGTATCATCCAACAATATGGCGAATCCGGATTGATAGCAGCCACCTTAATGGCCGGAGTCATACTGATACTTCTCGGAATATTCAAGTTGGGAGCCGTCATCAAATTTATACCCTATCCTATCGTTGTGGGATTTACAAGTGGTATTGCCGTCACTATTTTTACAACCCAAATCGCCGACATCTTTGGATTATCTTTCGGAGGTGAAAAGGTTCCGGGAGATTTTATAGGCAAATGGATGATCTACTTTCAGCACTTTGATACGATTAATTGGTGGAATACCATCATCAGTTTAGCGAGTATTGGGATTATCATCATCACTCCTAAGTTTCTAAAAAAGATTCCGGGATCATTAATTTCAATCATTGTCATCACCATCGTTGTCTATTTAATGAAACAATATGGCGGGATCGACAGCATACCGACTATTGGTGATCGTTTTACAATTCAATCACAAATACCGGAAGCTGCATTTCCGGCCCTGGATTGGGAAGCCATTAGAAACTTATTCCCGGTAGCAGTTACCATCGCCGTGCTCGGAGCTATTGAGTCGTTATTATCCGCTACCGTTGCCGATGGTGTAATTGGGGACCGCCACAACTCTAACACGGAACTTATTGCTCAAGGAGTAGCCAACATAGCCACTCCATTATTTGGTGGTATCCCTGCCACAGGAGCTATTGCGCGTACAATGACTAATATTAATAATGGTGGTAAAACTCCTGTTGCAGGAATTATTCATGCAATCGTACTTTTACTCATCCTATTATTCTTGATGCCACTGGCACAATACATTCCGATGGCTTGCTTAGCCGGAATATTGGTGATTGTATCTTATAATATGAGTGGCTGGAGAGTGTTCCATGCTCTACTTAAAAGTCCGAAGTCGGATGTTGCTGTCCTACTCATCACTTTTTCCTTAACCGTCATCTTCGACTTAACGATAGCCATAGAGGTTGGACTTGTGATTGCTTGCTTACTCTTTATGAGACGTGTCATGGAGACGACAGAAATTTCAGTGATCAAAAATCAATTACGGTTCGATCAAGAAACAGATATGGTAACTAGCGAGGAGCATCTTTCTATTCCTAAGGATGTAGAAGTCTACGAAATAAACGGCCCTTATTTCTTTGGAATTGCCACGAAATTTGAAGAAACCATGGCAATCTTAAACGATCGCCCTAAGACGCGCATCATCCGCATGCGGCATGTTCCTTTCATTGACTCGACCGGTATTCACAACTTAACGACCTTGTGCCAGATGTCGAAAAAGGAGAAGATAAATGTTATCCTATCCGGAGTTAACAGCAAAGTGCATGAGACATTAGAAAAATCGGGCTTTTACAATATTTTGGACGAGAAAGATATCTGTCCGAATATAAATGAAGCGCTCAAACGAGCACAGGAGTTAGTTTAAACTATCTTTTCAAACCTATTATATATTTGAATCCCATTTCAGTCGCAGGATTGAAATGGGATTTTTTTTATCTTGGTAGCCTTCCTAATATGAAGCTGAAGCTTGGATACCTTCTTGTTCCAACAATCGGACAATCCGATCAAGATCCGCGTGAGTGGCTTTTTCAAGATGACGCCCCGGAGTCTCACGGTCAATCGTATAGATCATGACTTGTTGAGGAGCAATCTCTTTTATTCTACTGATCCAAGGCAACACATATTTATCCGTCGTATTGTCGACAGACTGTCCATCGAATGTGCCCTTCATAAACATGGTTTGAATAATGCACTTACCATTAAACTCTTTGATATAATCAATTATTTTATCCACATCATACGACCCGACAGGTCTATCCACCATTTTAATGTAGTCTAAGTCGACCGTATCCAGCTTGAGTATATTATTATCAACCTTCTTTAAAGCTTCAATCACCGCTCGACGATGCAAAAAGGTTGAATTACTCAACACACTAACCTTAGCTTCCGGAAAATATTTATTTCGAAGTTCTATCGTATCCTCTATAATCAGATCAAAAGAGGGATGTGCAGTCGGCTCCCCATTACCGGCAAAAGTCAGAACATTAGGAGCCGTTCCGTCAACTCTCATCTCTTTCAGTTTCTTTTCTAAAGCAGTGTAAACCTCTTCTCGTGTTGGCAAAGCCTGACGAGTACGGTGATCGTGATTAAAGCCGCATTCGCAATAAATACAATCGAACGAACAGAGTTTACCATCTCCGGGCAATAGGTTTATTCCCAAAGATATTCCTAAACGGCGTGAATGAATGGGTCCAAAAATGGGCGAAGGAAATGTAACAGACATAATTTTTTGTTTTTATTGTATTCAAAGATAACTCAAAATTTTATACGAAGCTGCATCTGAAGTTCCGCTTTTTTATTTCCGTTAATTAAATCGCGACCAACGCCAATGGAGCGACGATCATCATAAATGGTTTGACCAATCTTGGCTGCAAACATCCAATGTTTATTCAAGTCCCATCTGACCACAGCAGTCCATCTTATTCCTCTTCCGGAAGAAGAAGGTATAGACCATTGATATAATAACCCCGGTTCAAAAGCGTATATCCTCGTGTCGTAATCATCGGTATTAAAATAGGCAAATTGTCCTTTCATATTTAAAGGTAATCTTGCAAATTGATACGATAATCTTTGGGTGATCATACAACCTTGCTTAAAAGAATCTCGCTGATCAGAAAAACAGTTCCAATTAATGAGCGTACGCAACTCCAACTCATGTAGTAAAGAATAATCAAACTGTCCTCTCAACTGATGATGGTATGTAGGTGAGGTTATTTTTTCTTTTTCTAAAGTACAATTTCTCTCTTTTTTCTTAAATCGATATTTCAGATCAATTCCAATTCTCTTTGATACATAGTAATGTAATTTTACTATTGCATCATTTCCTTTTGAGGGTTTATTAATGTATGCTTTTTTCCAAGGAAAAGCAAAGCAATCAACAGCAACAAAAACGTGTATATTTCTTAAAGGATCACATTCTAAAGCCAAATACCAGCCGTTTTCATTCTGTATATTTCCTCCTTCACTGAAAGAATGAGCAAACCATCCCCAATAATTATAAGCATAATAACGATGTAAAATCATCAATTCCCATCCACTTATCGCAGAGTACTTCATCAAATTCAGGGTTGCTATTCCTTCTTTTCCACAAGCCAATTCTCCACGTAAAGAAAGACGGCGAAAACGATAATTGTAATTTGCTCCCAAGTTATAAAAGTTACGTCCACGAAGATTATATCGCGAATAATCTCTGATAGCGGGGGCATAAGGAGCGTTAAACCAATAATAAATGCCAGTCAGCCCCACCCCTACTTTATTCCTCTTAAATCCACAATGAAAACCTAATAATTGTAAACGAGCTTTCTCTTTATGATCCATCTCACTCAAGGTACGATGAAGTCCGGTCTTTGATATAGAAATTATATTACAATTATCAATTGTAGCATCTAACAGCCGATTGGAATAAAAACTTGACAGATCTATTTTTGAAGTTAGCTGATAAGAAGTCGCTATTCCCGAATGATAATTATACTCATCTGTTGAAGCGTGTTTATTGATCCCTTCCTTTTTCAAATCAAAAAAAGTCAGCGGCATTCCCTTCTCATTGAAAAAACAATTTCCTATAACTAATCCTTGGCCGAAAGCTAACTTATAATTTCCCAAACAAAGACTTTTTAATCGCCCCACATTTTGGATCAACAAATGGAAAGAGTTATAATCAAATCCACTCCTATTAACCATCTTCCCAAACGGTTCACCTTTATCTTTCTCAGCCGTCCATCCTAAGTAAAGATGGTCAGAATATCTAAAATGATATTTAAATGAGTTATAAACAGGTGAACCATAATAAGAATGTTGATAACCTTTCGATAGATAAAATGGTAGATCACAACGAATTAATAAATCATTCTTTCCATATTTAAATGCACTTTTAAACAAGCTTTTCAACTTTATCGACCGATCATTGTTAATAAGTTCAACACACACAAAAGGTGCTAACCGATCGATTGTCGCTCGATCCATCTCTTCAACCAGTTGCAACTCATAAATGGTTTTCATTCCATGATGAATATAGATGTAGGCCAACAAGCATTCTATTTGTTTATTCGTTAAAAACGAAAATTTTTCCAATTCTCCACGGGAAGCTGTGTTTAAATTAAGTGGCTTATCTATATATGTACTCCATTCATTTAACTCATCTAATTCATCAACAACGTTATCAACAGGTTCATTTTCTATAATCTCCTCTAAAAGGCTTTCATTTGGCTCTTGAGCGTTACATATAAAAGTTATCAACAGACTGTTTATAAAACTTATAAACTTTAAAGAATAGATATGTTTCATTGTATTAGATCCCCATTTTGTAAGGATATATACAAATATAATTTAAATTGGTTAATGAGGCAAGAAAAGAAAAAGAATACAAATAATAATATTACTTTTGTAGTATGAATAGAACTATTAACATCTCTATTACTACCCTGTTGATAACTATAAATTCGTTATATTGTCATGCACAGGAAAAACAGTCAAGCTCCAGCTATTTGGTTCCTGTCTGTTCGTATAATGGAGATACTATTCCTTATGTCGATCTACCAACCGTTTATATCTTTAAACCTTTAGCATTCAAATCAGATAAAGAACGGATAGAATATTATCGGCTGATTAGAAATGTGAAAAAGGTCTATCCAATAGCACGTGAAGTTAATCTTGCTATTATTGAGACCTATGAATATATGCAAACCTTACCTAATGAGAAGGAACGAAAGAAACATATTAAACGGGTTGAAAAAGGATTGAAAGAACAATATACTTCGCGTCTAAAAAAACTATCTTTCTCACAAGGTAAGTTATTAATCAAACTCATTGATAGACAAAGTAATCAAAGCTCATACGAATTAGTAAAGGCATTTATGGGACCTTTCAAAGCGGGCTTTTACCAAGCCTTTGCCTCTCTGTTTGGTGCTTCATTAAAAAAGACGTACGATCCAACAGGCGAAGATAAGTTAACAGAACGTGTTGTTATATTAGTCGAAAATGGTCAGTTATAACCTCTTGGTTGAACACGATAAACATTTATCAAACAGTCTGTTAACACCTATAAATACACCTTATCAACAACGTTATTAACAACCCCCTATTTTAGTTTATTAAATAAATCCCAAATAACAATACCGGCAGTGACAGAAACATTTAAAGAATGTTTTGTTCCATATTGTGGTATTTCAATACATCCATCCGAATGGTCAATAACTTCCTGTTTAACCCCTTTCACTTCATTTCCCATAATGATAGCATATTTATTTTGTCGATCAAGCTCTAATTGATTCAACATCACACTTCCTTCAGCTTGTTCCACAGAATAAACGGTATAACCTTCTGTCTTTAAAGACTCAACAGCAGCCATTGTATCAGAAAACCATTTCCAATTCACACTATATTCTGCTCCTAAAGCTGTCTTATGTATTTCTGCATTAGGTGGCGTTGCCGTTATTCCACATAAATAAATACTTTCAACTTTAAAAGCATCTGCTGTACGAAACACTGATCCTATATTATGCAAACTTCTAATATCATCCAAAACTATAATTAAAGGAGTCTTCTCAACGTTTTTAAAGTCCTCTGTACTAATACGATTAAGCTCTGTTATTTTTAATTTACGCATATCTTTTCTATTTAAAGGCAAAGGTAGTTTATTTCTGTTTAAAGAGTAGTTAATAACCGTTGAAAACTTGTCGATACAGCAGGTATATCATTTTATAAAAAAAACTTGTTTTATTGGAAAATGTCATTAAGAGCATTCAGATATGAAGAATAAAAATATAATAACCCCTATTTACCACCTATTCATCAACGCACTTTTAACCTATTTTCTATTATAGAATAAGCATAAAGTTTTTAACTTTGCATTTTATAAACTAGTAGTGAATAAAATAATCTATTTTCAATCTATTTATTGATTTCTAATGGAATAAATGAGATTGACATTGTTTATAATAACGCTAATAAGATTAAACAAAATACTAATATCTTAGAAAGCAAAAAATACTAAAATTATTTTCAAACCATATTAACCGACTATTATTACTAACATAGTTCTTCTTTAAAAAGAAAACATATATAAATAATATTATGAGTGAATTAATAAAAGCTATCAATAAACTGAAGAAGGAAAATAATGCAGTTATATTGGCTCATTACTACCAGGTAGGAGAAATACAAGATATTGCTGATTTCGTTGGCGACAGTTTGGCACTTGCACAATGGGCAGCTCAAACAACAGCTGATATTATTGTTGTATGTGGTGTTCATTTCATGGGTGAAACAGCTAAAATTATTTGTCCTGATAAAAAAGTATTGGTACCGGACTTAAATGCAGGCTGTTCCTTGGCTGATAGTTGTCCGGCTGACCAGTTTACTCAATTTGTTAAAGATCATCCCGGATATACCGTTATTTCGTATGTTAACACAACTGCAGCAGTTAAAGCAGTGACTGATGTTGTAGTGACGTCGACTAACGCTAAACAAATAGTGGAAACTTTTCCGAAGGATGAAAAAATAATTTTTGGTCCGGATCGAAATTTGGGAAATTATATTAATTCGATCACCGGTCGTAAGATGTTGCTTTGGGATGGGGCTTGCCATGTGCATGAACAATTTTCGGTGGAAAAAATAGTTGATTTAAAGAAGCAATATCCTGAAGCTATTGTCTTGGCTCACCCTGAATGTAAGAGTGTGGTGTTAAAGTTGGCAGATGTTGTGGGATCTACGGCTGCATTATTGAAATATGCGGTGGAACATCCTGAGAAAACATTTATTGTAGCTACAGAGTCTGGAATTTTGCATGAGATGCGTAAGAAATGTCCAACGACATTGTTTATACCGGCTCCTCCTAATGATAGTACATGTGCTTGTAATGAATGTAGTTTTATGCGTTTGAACACTATAGAGAAGCTTTATGAGTGTTTAAAAAATGAATCTCCTGAAATAACCGTTGATCCTGAGATTAGTAAAAAGGCATTAAATCCGATCCGTAAAATGCTTGAAATCTCTTCTAAACTTTAAGGCTAATCATTTCAAGTTGATTAACCACAATAATCTAAAAAAGGCACTTAGTATAAATGTGAGTTATACTAAGTGCCTTTTTACATTATTAATATAGTTATTAACTGATTAATATTTTGATTTTCAAAGTCCTATCGTATTTATAAAGATGTTTATTCACCGATTTATTTTCGATGTAATTACTTTTTTTTGAAATCGTTGTTAGTGTATTCTATTTTAATAGAGTGAATTATTTCCTTCATATTCTATTTTGTATCTATTTCTATGCTTAGTGCTGATTAACGACAGTTTGTGTTGTTTTTCTAATAATTCCACATCTTTTTTTTAAATATTTATTATGCTTAAAAATTAAATATTTATTGGATAGATAAAAATAACTAATAAAAAAGTTAGGTAGATGAACTTTTAGTAATAAAAAAGGTTGTAATTTTAGAGATATTTCACAACATAAACTTTATTGACCAGATAATACTATGAATGCAAAGAAAACGTCGTTGATATGGATCGCTCTTTTACTTCTAAATTGCATTATCATCTTCTTTTTATTTTTTGATATAAAAACATTCTATGTACCTCATTCTTTTTTATTAATTATTCTTTTTTTTGCTTCAGCTTTTTGTGAATATATCGATAGTTCTTTAGGAATGGGTTATGGAACAACCTTTACTCCGTTTGTTTTAACCTTAGGTCTTGCTCGTGTAGAAATAGTTCCGATTGTTTTACTTTCTGAATTATTTTCCGGACTATTTGCCGGACTAAAGCATCATCAAGAGGGCAATGTTGATCTATTAAGAAATAAACAAATTAAATTTGCTTTAATTTGCCTGATTATACCTTCTATTATCGGAGTTGTTAGTGCTATTTTATTTAGTAACTACTTAAAAATAATAGATCAAAAATATGTTAATTTATATATTGCCATCATGGTAATGATGATTGGTTTATATATTATTTATCGTTTCTATTTTAAAAATAATAGAAAGACTTCATTTAATCATTCTAAATTATTATTGTTAGGTGTTGTTGCTGCTTTTAATAAAGGAGTATCTGGTGGTGGATATGGTCCTTTATTAACAAGTGGACAGATCTTGTCAGGTATATCCCAAAAAGAGGCTGTTGCAATAACATCCTTTTGTGAGGCTTTTACTTGTTTAATTGGAATTATCGTTTTTTTTACTCTTGGTGGAACTATTAATATAAATTATTTAGTTCCAATTTGTTTAGGTTCTTTACTTAGTGTTGTTCCTGCTGTTAAAACGATTCGGCTCATATCTGATGAGTTACTCGGACGAACTATTGGTTGGGCGACACTTTTATTAGGAAGTTTGACTCTTTTAAAATTTTTGTAAAAAAGTATGGATTATAAATTTACACATTTAAGACAATTAGAAGCTGAAGCCATTTATATCATTCGTGAAGTTGCTGCAACTTTCGAACATCCGGTTATGCTTTATTCTATAGGTAAGGATTCGTCTGTTATGTTAAGATTGGCTCAAAAAGCATTTTATCCTAATCCGATTCCTTTTCCATTAATGCATATTGATACTACTTGGAAATTTGGAGAAATGATTCGATTTCGTGAACAGATGAAAAGTGAAATTGGATTTAATTTGATTGTTTTTACTAATCCTATTGGTTTAAGTCAATCTATTAATCCTTTTGATGATGGATCGGAGATGCATACGCGTATCATGAAAACCGATGCTTTGAAAATGGCATTAGATACTTATAAATTTGATGCTGCTTTTGGTGGTGCTCGTCGAGATGAAGAAAAATCGAGAGCCAAGGAAAGAATTTTTAGTCTTAGAGATGAATTTCATCAATGGAATCCACAGGATCAACGTCCTGAATTATGGAACATTTATAATACATATATTGATAAGAAAGAATCGATTCGTGTTTTTCCACTTTCAAATTGGACGGAATTGGATATTTGGAGATATATTCAATTAGAAAACATTCCTATTGTATCGCTTTATTTTTCTAAAATTCGACCGGTTGTTGAGAGGGATGGTATGCTGATTATGGTTGATGATGAACGAATGAAATTGAGGGAAGGAGAAAAAATAGAATTTAAAAAAGTACGTTTTCGTACTTTAGGGTGTTATCCATTAACAGGCGCGATAGAGTCGAATGCTGAATCGATCGATGAAATTGTAAGAGAAATGTTACTGGTTAATACATCTGAACGTCAAGGGCGTGTGATTGATTTTGACTGCAAGGCTAGTATGGAGGAAAAAAAACGCGAAGGGTATTTTTAAATGAATTGATTCATGAAGAGAGCTGTTATTGATTATATTGTTAGAGAGCAGGATTTTATCATTCAAGATTTATCTGCTTATTTGAAGCGACATGAAGAAAAAGAGATGTTGCGATTATTGGTTGCGGGTAGTGTTGATGATGGTAAATCGACTTTAATTGGTCGTTTGTTATATGATTCTCATTTAATTTATAAAGATCATTTAGAATCTATTTATGAAGATTCTAAAGTGTTTAATACTACTCAAAATGAAATTGATTTATCATTGTTGACCGATGGCTTACGAGCTGAACGTGAGCAAGGAATAACAATTGATGTTGCTTATCGCTATTTTTCTACAGAAAAAAAGGCTTTTATTATTTGTGATGCTCCAGGACATGAACAATATACACGTAACATGGCAACCGGGGCTTCTCAATGTGATGCGGCTCTTATTTTAGTTGATGCTGAAAATGGGGTAAAAAAACAAACTCGAAGACATAGTCTCATTGCAACAATTATGGGAATTAGAACGATTATAGTGGTGATCAATAAGATGGATAAAGTGAACTATAATCAAAGGGTTTACGATAAAATTTGTCAGGAGTACCTTTCTTTTTCAAAAAAGATAAATGCCACTTCCATTTATTTTATACCAATTTCGGCTTTAACAGGGGAGAATGTGGTTCATTCAACCCAAGAGATGCTTTGGTATAGGGGACTTCCTCTGTTAAGCCATTTGGAAAGCATTACATTGGATAAGAAATTGAATAAAGATGATTTTTGTTTCCCCGTACAATATGTTCTTCGTTCTAATTCATTTTTTAGAGGTTATGCGGGGAGTGTTGTTTCCGGAAGTGTTAGGCGAGGGGATGAGGTGATGGTTCTTCCTTCAAAGAGAAAGACTAAAATTAAATCAATAGAAGGATATAAAGAATCTATTGATGAAGCCTTTGTTTCTATGCCTATTGTATTAACGATGGAAGAGGAGTTGGATATCATGCGTGGATCAGTATTGGTGAAGCAAGGTTATAATCCATTAATGAATCATATTTTGAAATCGAAGATTGTTTGGATGAATGATTCTCCTTTACGGGAGGGGAAAGAGTATTTGTTGAAAAGCAATACTCAGTGTATTCCTGTACAGATTAAACGTGTTTTATATAAATATGATCTTAATGAGTTAACTCATTTGGCGACCGATAATTTATCTTTAAACGACATTGGAGAGGTAGAATTGATCTTGAAACAGGTTCTGGTTTATGATTCTTTTGAAAAGAATAGAACAATGGGGGCGTTTGTGTTAATTGACAGAAATAGTCATTCTACGAGTGGTGCCGGCATTGTTTTGGAACCATCTGACCGTAAAATAGGGAGTGGGGATTTAGTTTCTTCAACCGATCGTTCGGAAAATAAACAAAGCTTTACTACGATTTGGTTAACAGGACTTAGCGGAGCAGGTAAATCGACCATATCGCGTTTACTTGAAAAAAAATTGCGAGAGAGAGGCATTCAGAATTATGTATTAGATGGTGATGAATTAAGGAATGGGTTAAATTCAGATCTTGGTTTTTCTCCTGAAGATCGTTCGGAAAATATTCGTAGGGCAGCTGAGGTGGCCAAAATGATGAATAATGCCGGATTAATGGTTATTGCCGCCTTTATATCTCCTTATGAATCGGATCGACAAATGGCTGCTCAAATTATCGGTAATGGTTTTCTTGAAGTTTACGTTGACGCTGACATTGAAGTTTGTAAACAGAGGGATCCTAAGGGCTTGTATCGGAAATTTTTATTAGGAGCGTTCACTGGGATGACGGGTATAGATGCACCGTATGAGATACCACAAACGCCCTTGTTACATTTAGATACTACAATTTTATCCCCTGATGAATCAGCAGAGTATATTTTAAATTATCTATTTAAGGAAAAACAATTTATTGGAAAGTAAATTCTTGATGGTTATCTGTCCAGCTTTGGGTAATATAAAAGTCGCCAACAGTTAACCAAGCATGAGCTTCAAGTTGTTTCGCATGAACAAATCTAACTCCAAAATGCATCGTGGAAGCTATCCCTCTTTTTTCGACCATCTTTCTGGCAGCTAAGGAGATCACAAGGCATTTGTTTTTCCACACAGCCAATAGATTTGCTCTATAAATGGCTGTGCGTATTTCTTTTAATAAGGCGTCGTCGGGAGGCTGATTTGAAAATTCTCTTTTCTTATTTTTCTTTATACAATATTTGAACGAAAAGAAACAAAGTAATATTTTGTAGTAAAACATCCAAAGAGAGGCTTCAAAAAAGAGTTGCCTCTCTCTCGAATTGATTTTAAAGATCTTATATATTTTCTTCACGCTTTTCTATAATACCCAATAAGATGGCTTTATTAATAAAAGAACTGACTTCTTTATAGCAAACTTCTTCGCTGACTTGGTATTCAGAGAGTAATCTATTTATGATTTCATCTAAAGTGAGAGGCGTTTCCAATAATTCCCATATTTTTCTTCCAAGACTATTTAGTCCAAAGTATTTTCCTCTTTCGATGTCCATAATAATTTGGTTGTCATCCAGTTGTCCTTCTACTAATTCTGATTTTTTATATATTTTTTCCATGCTTTTTTATAAGGTTAATTTCCCGTTTGTATCCATGTAATTCAGTTCTCTCATAGCTATTTGATTCGTTTTAATAATCGTTTCCACTTGTTCTTCAGATAGGTATTTCTGATAATTGCAAATGGTTCCTTTCCAGAAAAAATGTTTGCACTTTTGTGTTCTTTCACTAAATCCTTGAGTATTTTCCATTTCTTTCAATAAATTAAAATCACTATTCGAAATGGCCTTTTTTAAGCGATCTTCATCATAATCGAGTTGTAAGAATTGAATAATACCTTTGAATGTCGATATCGGTTGACGCTTCATATCTTCATATCTTACTAGATGTATCGGAATATTGGTTTGATTGTTCCAGCTCATATAATGCTCTTGCCAAGATAAAAGCTTTTGTCTGAGTTGGCCTGTTTTTTTTCCCGCAATAGTTGCATTTTCATCATTTATCAACTGAACCGTTTTTTCAACGTTTGAAGAGTTGTAATTAGCGTAAGAGATGCATACGTCTAGAGGGTTACGTACAAAGTAAACAGCTCCGATGCTAATATCTTTAGGAAAAAGAGCTACTTTTTGATCATTATAAGTATAGGCATCATGTGTTTTCTTGTAAATGATGTCGTTACTATTATTTGATAGCATCCGATATAGTTCCGGGCGATATAAATCCACTTCATCAGGTGTAAGTTCAAAAGGGTTGAGCCCGATAAATTCTTCAAAATCTAAAGCACTGCTCGATATCGCTGTTTCTTTAATCTCGTTTAAAGGTAATGGATCCGATGCATTAGCAAGGTAATTTGCCAAAAACATACGAAACCATGTATTTCCGGATTTAGGATATGAGACTAACCAAAAAATATTTTTCATTTGAGGATGTGTTGGCGAATATATTCCATTGTAGTTAATGCATGACTTAATTTGGGTCTATAAACCACAATAACGTTTAATGAATTGCCTATTTTAATTAATTCTTGAAAATATTTTTTTTCCGTTTGAGGCATGCCTTTTAGGTAGATTCTTCGATAAATGTTTTTTCTGAGAAGCTCGAATTTATCTACACCGCTAGGAATTTCGGTTTTAAATTTATCTTCATTGTGTGTCTTTAAGATGATAATCGTATGTAAAGGTTGATCGGATATTTGATTATTTTTTTCAAACGACTCAATATAATATTTTTCCAACAACGGTCTGATTTTTGTTGTTTTCTCATTTTGTAGTTGCAATAGATTTATCGCATCATCCCATAATTTTATCCTTGTTTTTAAACGAAGAATATGTATATCCCGATTAATTATTTGTATTGGAGTGATATCGTCGTTGATTAATAAGCCTTCATTTTTGCAAAAAGCAGCTACAACAGACGATTTCCCTACTCCCGAATGTCCGCAGATCATGAAAGATTTTCCGTGATAGCTAAACGAACTCCCGTGAAAAGGGATAACGTCTTCTTTTTGATGTAATACAGCTCCTAAAATAGAACCACTAAGGAAGAGTTGTATAGAATCATGGTCGGCATTGTATTCTGGATATATAAGGATATTACTCCCATTCTTTACCTTATATGATGCCACATTCTCAATCCTTAGACTTAGTTCATGTTCGTTAATGAGAAGTCTTTCCGTTTTGAATATAGACTTTTCAATAGATTCAAATGGCTGGTTAACTATTTGAATGTCAGTTTCATCTAGAGGAAAGGAATAATTCATTAGCTCGGTCCTACGCCAGTAGTGTAAGATTCATCAGCATGATAAACTTTTGAAGTTTTTTCTATATCCAAATCAATGATTTCCGGAGTGATCCATTCTAGCTTTTGTTTGGTTCTTTCTTCCATAATATTTCTTTTAAAGTTAATAATTGGTTAAAAATAGTAATTTAATTCTTTAAAATGCTCTATTTTTTTATTTTTAAAACAAAAAAACATACGATTTGTTTGTTAATTAATTATAATTGCTCAATATGGAAAATAAAGATCTTTCAAAAGAGATAAATTATACTCGTCAATATTTATATGATCGTCACCGTTTGAGTCATCAGCAAATAGATCGGTGGTTTAATTCGAGTAGCGGTAGTTCTTTTTTGGCAGAAAAAGTTGAGTTATTGGATCGAGTTAAAAAATTTCTTTTTGTAACCGATCTGCTTTCAAAAAACAATGTTTCATACGTCTCAATCAAAGGTCCGCTTTTGTCTTATAAACTATATGGTGATGCTTCTGTCCGTTTCTCTCATGATATTGATCTACTTATTGATTTGAAAGATCTTAGTTTGGCTTTAGTTCAACTAGAAGAGAATGGATTTCATTTTCTAGAAAGTGGGGTATGGCCTAAAAAGAAGAATAAACAAGAATGGGTTAAAAAACATTTGCATCATGTGGTTTTGTATAATAAAGAGATAAAATTCTGTGTTGAATTACATTGGACGTTGTTACAACAAGTACCCATAAAACAGGAACAGCTTTTAAAAGTTGTTCGTCAAAACCTAAGTTCTGTAACTGTATTTAATAGAACCTTTATGATTTTGAACCCAGAACTTGAACTACTTTATTTGATGCTTCATGGGGCCAAACATGCTTGGGGAAGATTGAAATGGTTGGTTGATATCAATGAGTATCCTTTATCTGATATAGATGTAGAGCGATTTAATGATTTGGTTCATTTGTTTAAAGCAGAAAGAGTGGTTGCGCAGACTAATGCCTTGTTGATTATTTATTTTAAAAAAAATATTTCCTTTGCTCCATCTATAACCCCTCCTCATTTTATAATTTCATATCCTCAAAAATTTATAAATAAGCTGGATATTGTGAATCTAACGGTTAGAGATTTGTTGATAGGGAGATATTATATGCTCCTGTTATTCCCACAATGGTCGTATAAAATAGAAAGTATCAGTGGACTGTTGGTCCGACAAGGTGATTTGGAAAATCGAAATTTACCGATGTTTATGTATTATTTTTATAGACCCTATAGTTTTATTAAGAGGAGATTACTACGTGTTAAATAATAAATTTATTTTATACAGCTTTAATTTGTTTTTTCGTTATCATCCGATCAAACTTATTATTTTATTTATTGTAACTATACTTCAATCGTTAAGTCAAGGAGTATCCATCGTTTTGTTAATTCCATTGTTGGCTCTTTTAGATCCGAAGATGAATGGAGGTTTGGATAATAAGTGGGCTAAATTTTTTAGTCAACTGACAGAGGTATGTGGCTTAACCATTACTCTTTCTACTGTTTTATTTTTCTTTTTAGGTTTGCTCCTTTGGGTTGTGGTGCTCAATTATTGGCAATCTGTCTTGCAATCTTCCTATCAACAAGGGTTCTCTTACGAAATACGGCAACGGCTTTTTAGTAAAATAATAAATAGTGAATGGCGTTTTTTTAATAAAAGGAGTAAACATAGTCATATACAAATCCTTACGACAGAGGTTCCTAAAATGGCTACTTATTATAGTTTTTATTTGGGGTTGATAACTAAAACGTTATTTATTTTATCGCATTTGGTTATTGCTTGTTTTCTTTCCATCTGGTTCACTTTATTTGTATTGGTGTTGAGTGCCGTGATTTTGTTTGTGTTGCGAAGTTATTTTAAAAAGTCCGGACGTTTAGGGCGTGCTAATATTGTCGTGTTTAAAGATGTGTTGAAACGTATTGACGACTTCTGGGGTACAATTAAAGTGGCTAAGGTGCATCATTCTGAAGAGTATTATTTGAAAAAGTTTAATGAATCTAACTTGAAGATGATTGGCTTTCAAAATAAATTGGTTTATAACAGAGCCATTTCCACATTGTGGTTTATGCTCTTAGGAATCTTATCCTTGATTGGGATGATTTATGTGGCATATACTTATTTTCATTTGTCTTTTTCACTGTTATTAATATTGATTTTATTGTTTAGTCGAATCTTCCCTCAGTTTGTTAGTCTGAATAATGACCTAAATCTGTTGTGTGCCAATGCCGCTTCGGTTGAATTAATCTTTGATCTTGATCTTGATTTAGACTCGATGCAGTCTATAAAGGATATGGAGTGGGAGACAGATGAGGTGAATTTGGAAAAAGAAATCGTTGTAAGTCATCTAAATTTTGGATATGATCATCCTTTATTTGTTGATTTTAATATGGCGATACCGGCTAATCGAATCACCGGGATATTAGGAAATTCAGGTAGTGGTAAGACAACTTTGATTGATATTTTAGCTGGTCTGCAACCTCCTGAATCGGGTACGATTACAGTAGACGATTATCTGTTGACTGATAAAAAATGGGCGGCATGGAGAAAGAAGATGGGGTATTTGCCTCAAGATTCTTTTTTCATCGATGGAAGTATCAGAGAGAACATACTTTGGGATACAGTTTATCCTTTTGTGGACCGTGAAATAGAAGAGGTGTTGAGGTCAGTTAATGCTTATGATTTAATTATGAGGCAGAAGGATGGCTTGGATACGGTTATTTCTAATTATCAATTTCATTTTTCTGGAGGTGAACGTCAGCGATTGGCATTGGCAAGGGTTTTGTTACGAAAACCTCAGCTACTGCTACTTGATGAAGCGACTTCCTCTCTTGATGCTGAAAATGAACAGATCATAGTTGACTGCTTAACTCATCTAAAAGAAGAGGTAACTATTGTTTTTGTTACGCATCATCGCTATCTACAATCTTTTTTTGATGCAGTAATCGATTTGGATGAATATAAACGGAGTTAAGTGTATATACAGATTAAACAAAGGGGCCGTCATTAACAGCCCCTTTGTTTAATTATAATTCACGAAGATATTTACAGAGTTTATTTACTGCAATAGAGCGATGACTGATTTTATTTTTGATGTCTTCACCTAGCTCGGCAAAAGTTTCGTGATAGCCATCGGGTTGGAAGATCGGGTCATATCCGAATCCAGAATGACCTTGTTTTTCTTTGGTAATTTCTCCTTCAATAATTCCTTCAAAAAAGAGTTCTTTGCCGTCCATAATTAAAGAAATAACGGTTCGGAATCGTGCCTTTCGATTGGTTTTATTATTGAGGTTGTCCAAAAGCTTCTGCATATTGGCTTCTGAGTCGTGGTTATCTCCGGCGTAGCGCGCAGAATAAACACCAGGTTCGCCATTTAAAGCTTCTACTTCTAGTCCCGTATCATCAGCAAAACAATCGATCTGAAAGTTTTTATAAACAAACGAAGATTTTAAGGATGCATTTTCCTCAAGGGTTATCCCCGTTTCGTCTATATCGGTATTACAGTTTATATCTTTCAAGCTTAAAAGATCAATTTGATCTCCTAAAATGTCGCTCACTTCCTGTAGTTTGTGTGCGTTATTGGTTGCAAACACAAGTTTACGCTTTGCCATTCTTACTTGACTTTAAGTTGATCGAATCCTTCGCCATAGACACCTATAACCGAACTTTGTGAAATGAAAGCATTGGGATCAATGTTTTTGATCAGTCGAAAAATAGTCAAAGATTGTCTCTTTTTTGCTAATACGATTAATACTTTTACTTCATTTTTGCTATACCATCCTGTACCATCGAGAACTGTTACTCCTCGATGCGTGTCTTTAATGATTTTATCAGCTATTTCATCGTATTTTTGAGAAAATACGAGAAATTGAACCGATTGACGTGCACTATTTATGATCCAGTCAAGTACGACACCGATGATAAATAAGGTGACAAAACCAAAGATGACCCGTCGCAAGTCATGGAAAATGAAATAACACGATCCGATGATAAATACGTCGCAAATCATGATCATTCGCCCTAGAGAGACATCTCTATATTTGTTGACTATCGCTGCGATAATATCTGTTCCTCCAGTACTTCCATTGTAGTTAAAAACAATGCCTAGTCCGATACCACACATGGCGGCACCAATGATACATGCCATGAAGTCTTGACCAACTCCTAGCAATAGGGGGCGTCCATCGGGAGTGACATCAGGTACTGTTGCATAGGTATTGACCAATAGTTGCAAAGACCAAAGCAGAAAAGTCATCATAAAGATGGCATACGTCGTTTTTATGCTAAACTTGGGGCCTAATATTCTAATGGCAAAAGTCATTAAAACGGCATTTATGATAAAATACGACCATTGGATCGGGAAGCCGGTAGCATAGTATATGATCGCTCCGATACCGGTAACTCCTCCGGTGGTGATCTGGTAGGGCAGTAAAAAAGCAGCCCAACCTAAAGAATAACTGATCAATCCGAGAGTAATGTAAAAGTAGTCTTTTACCTCCCTCATCACTTTAGCCTTTTCTAATGTTTGCATGAATTATTTCTTATTTTAAATAACGATATTAACAATCTTCTTAGGAACGACAATGACTTTTTTCGGTGTTTTACCCTCAGTCCATTTTTGTGAACGTTCGTCGGCTAAAACTTCTGCTTGAATAGCTTCTGAGGTTGCATCTGCTGAAAATTCCATATTGAATCGAGCTTTACCATTGAACGAAATGGTATAATTGATGGTATCTTCTTTCAGATAATCCTCGTTGAAAGTGGGCCATTGTGCGTCACATACAGAGGTGTCGTGACCAAGCGTCTGCCATAACTCTTCACAAACGTGTGGAGCAAATGGAGCTAAAACGATGATCAATTGGTCGAGTACTTCTTTCTTACTACATTTCAGCGTGAATAATTCATTGACGCAAATCATGAATGCGCTGACTGAAGTATTGTATGAGAACTGTTCGATGTCGAAAGTCACTTTCTTGATCAGTTTATGTAATGCTTTCAATTCCTCTTTGCTGGCTGCTTCGTCAACCACCGTATATTCGTTATTGCGATTGTAGAAGAGTGACCAGAATTTACGGATAAAGCGATGTACCCCATCAATGCCATTAGTATCCCAAGGTTTAGATTGCTCAATGGGGCCGAGGAACATTTCATACATACGTAAAGTATCAGCGCCATATTTATCGACAATCATATCCGGGTTAACCACATTAAACATGGATTTACTCATCTTCTCGACTGCCCATCCGCAAACATATTTATCATCTTCAAGGATAAATTCGGCTGTAGTATATTCCGGACGCCATGCTTTGAAGGCTTCAAGATCTAAGAAATCATTGGATACGATATTCACATCCACGTGAATAGGAGTGACTTCATATTGATCTTTCAAGTGGAGAGAAACAAAAGTATTGGTATCCTTAATGCGATAAACAAAATTACTACGCCCTTGTATCATTCCTTGATTGACTAATTTTTGGAATGGTTCCTCAACAGAAGAGACCTTCAAGTCGTGCAAAAATTTATTCCAGAAACGCGAATAAATCAAGTGGCCGGTAGCATGTTCGGTTCCTCCGACGTATAAATCGACGTTTCTCCAATATTGATCCACTTTTTCATCGACCAAGGCTTTAGAGTTGCGTGGATCCATGTAACGCAAATAATAAGCCGAAGAACCTGCAAATCCAGGCATGGTATTGAGTTCGATCGGGAAAATAGTTTCATGGTCAATGGCTGTGTTCTCCACGACGCGTTTATTCACTGTATCCCAAGCCCATTGAGTTGCATGACCTAATGGAGGCTCACCGGTTTCTGTGGGCAAGAATTTGGCAACTTCCGGTAATTCGAGTGGTAAACAGCTTTCATCGATCATGTATGGCATACCCTCTTTGTAATATACAGGGAATGGCTCTCCCCAATAACGTTGACGCGAGAAAATAGCATCGCGTAAACGGAAGTTGACTTTCACACGACCTAATCCTGTGGTGTGGATATATTCTTTGGTTTTAGCAATCGCTTCTTTGATGGTTAGACCGTTCAACACTAGTCCTCCTTCAGGAGCACCCGGAAGAGGAGAATTCATCATGATGCCTTCTTTAGCGTCAAAACTCTCTTCACTGACATCAGCCCCTTCGATTAGGGGACGGATTTCTAAATTGAAGTGTTTAGCAAACGCATAGTCGCGACTGTCGTGTGCCGGTACTGCCATGATAGCTCCTGTGCCATATCCAGCCAAAACATAATCACTAATCCAGACCGGAATGGCTTCGTTGGTCAATGGGTTAATGGCATAACTTCCTGAGAACACGCCACTCACACTACGATCGGCGATACGTTCGCGTTCAGTGCGTTTTTTTGTTTTTTCAAGGTAAGCTTCTACCTCCGCTTGTTGTTCGGTGGTGGTCAGCTGAGCGACTAATTCGCTTTCCGGTGCTAAAACCATGAATGTAACTCCAAAAACGGTATCGGCACGAGTTGTGAAGATGGTAAATTCCAGATCAGAATCTTTCACTTTGAAGTTCATTTCCGCTCCTTCACTACGACCAATCCAGTTGCGTTGAGTCTCTTTCAATGAATCGGTCCAATCGACTGTATCTAATCCGTCGAGCAGGCGTTGTGCATAAGCTGATACGCGCAGACACCATTGACGCATCTTTTTCTGAACCACCGGATATCCACCGCGTTCTGAAACGCCGTCGACTACTTCGTCATTGGCCAACACTGTTCCGAGCTCCGGACACCAGTTTACCATTGTTTCACCTAAATAGGCTACTCGATAGTTCATTAATATTTCTTGTTGTTCTTTCTCTGTTTTAGCGTTCCATTCTTCAGCGCTAAAGGTTAGTTCTTCGCTACATGCGATGTCTAATCCGGCTGTTCCGGAAGTCTTGAAAACTTCAATGAGTTCATCAATAGGGCGAGCTTGTTTGGCTTGGTTACAATAGTAGCTATTGAACATCTTCATGAATGCCCATTGCGTCCAATGATAATATTCCGGATCACAAGTCCGTATCTCGCGATTCCAGTCGAAACAGAATCCTATTTTATCTAACTGTTCACGATAGCGATTGATATTGTTGACTGTAGTTATTGCAGGGTGTTGGCCGGTTTGAATCGCATATTGTTCGGCCGGAAGGCCATAAGCATCGTATCCCATTGGATTCAAAACATTAAAGCCTTGCAATCGCTTATAACGAGCATAAATATCAGAAGCGATGTAACCTAATGGGTGTCCAACGTGAAGTCCTGCTCCCGAAGGATAAGGAAACATATTGAGGACATAAAATTTTTGTTTTGATTCGTCTTCCGTCACTTGGTAGGTCTTATGGTCTACCCAATTCTTTTGCCACTTTTTTTCGATCTCCCTGAAATTATACTCCATAGCGATAATCTTTTTATTTATAGTGATTTATACGTATTTTTGTTTGAGGCAACAAATTTACGTGAATATTTTCAGATTACCACACGGATGTATGAAAAACCTTTGTGGTGAGGGAGTATCGTGCGATTTCGATCAAAAAAGGAAGATTAAATGATTGAAATGAAAGATTATAGAGAAGATAAAGAAAGGGTACTAAAAAAGAACCCCACGATCTCTGAATATTAATGATTCGGTGAGGTCGTGGGGTGGGGGAAGGATTATCTTAAACTTTGAATTTTCTTTTTATAAAACTGTTTTACGTCGGCCCAATGATAATACGGTTTTTGGTTGCTGTTTATTGGGATGTTGACTTCGTTTTCATTGAGTAGAAACTTAACTATTATGTCTTTATTCGTTTTGTGACGATAAAAGATGAGTTGTACATTAGCCGCCATGGGTACCACTTTGAAATCGCTCCAGGCTTTATAAAATAACTCTGGATTTGTTTCTTTATTGCAGAACGATTCAAAAGCTAAGAAGCTCACTAAAGGCATGACATTTCCGTCATGTCCAAAACGTAGATTGGCAGCTATATGGCCTCCTTTAATCGCTTTATCGGCCGATTCCAGAATATTGTTCATCAGTGGAATATAGGTTTGTAAAATAGGCTTTGTACTTAGTGGATGAGCACCGCTTTGCATGTAATGCTCATAATTGATGACTTGCCAGATATCGACTAACTCTTTCTTTTCAAATATATCATAAAGAGAGAGGTCTAATTTTACGTTCTGAAGATCAGAGGCGATCCAATACATTCCCATCATAAAGTCATTTTTGTTCTCGATGTGATTGTTTATGAAGGCCTGATCAGAAATTAACAAATGAATGAGCCGATCTGGTTGAATCTGTTTTTTCTTAAAGGCTTCGAAATCTTTTCTCCATGTTGAAGAAGAGGAAGTAAATGCACATGCTTCTTCATTCCAGAAGTTTAAATATTGCATATAGCGTTCGCCTGACCCCAAATGGATATCCAAATGAGGATCCAATCCTTTTAAAGTCTCACAGAATTTAGCCATGCTTAAGGCACAGCGGATAACGACTGTTGAACAAGCATTAATTTGTTTGCGATGTTTAAAAACCTCAGGAAAACGGTGAAACATTCGGTTGGCAATGTTTTGATGTTGTTGAAAACCAAGTGGAGTCAATTCTCCTCCTTGTCCTTCAGCATCTTTAGCTATGATGATGAGCTTTTTGAGCACTTCTTTTCCTTTTACCGTTAGTATTCCTAATGAATCGGCTTTGCCTAACAACTGAACATAAGTATTGTAATCTTTGTCGCTAATCAGATAACGGGAACCATGTCGTCCATAGTGTGAGATATAGAACGGTTCATAACCTTCTGGAGCAGGAGTCTCCTTAATAGATGCAGTTGGATAAGCGTAATATACACTTCCCGTTTTGTTAAGGTCACTGTAAAGTTCTTTAATCGTGGTTTGTGCATCAATACAGTTTATTGAAAGGAATAGAAAAAAAAGTGTCGTTAAAATTCTCATGTCGTTGTGTTTACTTAAGATTATCTCTTCTGAACATTTGTATCACACGAACATTCAGAAGAGAATCATCAGAAATTATTAATATTTGGATTGTTAATAAGAGGATATTGTTAGTATCCTTTATTTTGTTTAAGCTTAGGGTTATTAGTCATTTCACTATCCGGAATGGGGAAGAGTGTATAAATCTGGTCTATGCTTTTCCCAAGTCTAGTACCACCTTTCCAATCCCAATCATTGTTGGCTGTAAATTTATTGAAGCGAATCAGATCGGTTCGTCTAATGAGTTCCGAAGCCATTTCTCTTTGACGTTCAGCTAGAAGAAAGTCTAGAGTCAATTCTTGAGCGGCAATCTTTCCCGATACATCCGATTTGATTCCGGTTTGTGCATAACCATCACTCATGTATGCCCGAGTTCTGATTTCATTAATGAGATTCAATGCTTCCGAATCGTTGGCTTTTGCTCCTCTGAGGATGGCTTCAGCTGCATTTAGGTAAACTTCACCGGTACGGAAAAGAGGAAAATCGATTGAAGTATAGGTATCGCCTGAAGCGCAAATTTGATCTTCTTTCGTCACGTTTCTCCATTTGATGTAACCATATCCACAAGTAAAGGTACTAGTCATTTTCTCATTATCGTCCCAAGTTTCTTTTTTCTGTCCGTTAAGTGCAGTCATGAATAGTGCCCGTTTATCATTCTTTTGGTTTCCCCAAGTATCTGCTCGATCGAAAACCACATCTTTGGAGTCGAAAGCGTTGACCAAGTTGGTTTTTGCTCTGACATTTCCCCATCCTTTCGATCCAACTCCTGTTTGGTACAATTCGTTCATTGGGCCGTTTACAAAAGCTTTAACATAAAAGTTTGTACCGGCAGAGCTCTGTGCTTTCAGTCCATCTTGAACCAATGGCCAAATAATCTCGCTACATTGATCATTGTCTGCTAAGAAAATGTGGCGATAATCTTTATCTAATGGGTAAGCCTTAGAATCAATAATTTTCTTGGCATAATCGTAGGCTTTCTGATATTCGTTTCTGCCAATCCATGTTTCAGCATTCAGATACATTCTAGAAAGAAGAAACCATGCGGCCGCTTGATCGACCCGTCCATATTCATTCTGTCCAGCTTTTTTGAGTTCGTTTTGAAGTCTGATCAACTCGTTGGTCGTAAAGTCGAAGATAGCTTCTCTACTCCATTGTTCAGGAATATCTTTCACCTTAGTTTGTTCGTCGATATAAGGTACCGCTCCATATAAGTCGCATAATTGTGCATAGCAATAAGCGCGAATAAATGCAGCTTCAGCGCGGTAATAGCTATATTCATCTTTCATTTCATCGTATAGTCCGCGACTTTTTAGTTTCTCTTCTGTGCATTCTCTTAAGAACTCATTACAGTAAGCGATACTCATATATAAGCGTTGATAAGTCCACTTAATGACACTAGTGTTTGAAGCTGTCCAAGTCATGTTAAGACAGTTACGAAGGCCATTCGAACTTGAAGGCATTAAAAAGTTATCCGTGCAAAGCTCTTCGAGGTAGAACAGACAGCGGACATAACCTGAATAACCTTCATTAGCTCCTTCAAGATCGCCATTACCGCCATCACCACCTTGCTGACCGGTTTGTATGAGTGAGGCATAACATTTAGCTAAAACACCGACATAACCTTCCGATGTTTTGTAAACTTGTTCGCCGACCAATTGATTGTTGTCTAGAGGAAGAGTATCTAAGTCGTTCAAGCAAGAGGTCACGAGAAGTGACATCCCTATTGCTAGTAGAGCAATCGAACGTTGTATAGTATGTTTCATTGTTTTCATTGATTCTATCGATTAAAAAGTTAAGTTCAATCCCAGTGTAAACGTACGAGGTCTTGGATAAATTTCTTTGTCTATTCCCTGGTATATTTCAGGATCCATACCGCTATATGAGGTTATCAGTGCTACATTTTGTACACTAAAGTTGGCTCTTAGAGTGTTAGTTGAGTTCCACACTCTCTTAAAGGTATATCCTAAAGAGATGTTATCAATTCTGAAGAACGATCCGTTTTCAAGGAAATAATCGGTATACAAACGCTGTTGATTAAAACCGTTATCCATAGTTCGCTTCAAAATATTAGAATAAGAGCCTTGGTCGCTATAAACCTGTTCTTTATATTGGTCGGCTGCTACAAAGTTGTAGATATAATTTCCAAAAGCCCCATGCCCGTTGATCACTAAATCCCAATTTTTGTAATTAACCTTTGTGTTCAGACCTAACAACGTGTGCGGTAAAGCACTTTTCTTTGTGGCATAACGAGATTCTGTGGTTGAAACGCTACCGTCAGGTTGTGTATATTGTCCCTCTAATGGTTTGCCGTTGTCATCATAAGCTTGTTTAGCCAAATAGAACGTGTAAGGAGTTTCATCTACCATGAAAACCTGAACATATTTACCCGTTCCCGAAATAAATCCGGTTTCCACGAAGCTGGCATTTGAGTCAACAACATTTAATTTGGTGATTTTTGAATTGGAACGAGTGTAATTCATACCGACAGTCCATTCCCAGTCTTTGGTATGTACAGGTACGGCATTCAGAGAGATCTCCACTCCACTATTTTCCATTCGACCAATGTTGGTAAATAGTACCGGAGCATAATTTGTCCCCGCTATGACATTGATCTTATTTAATAGGTCTTTAGTATAACGCTTATAGACATCTATCGAACCATATATTCGGTTTTTAAGAAAACCAAAATCGATGCCGACATTGTAAGTTGTGGTTGTTTCCCATTTGATGTCGAAGTCATATCCGTTCGGACGGTAAGTATGATACCATTGATCACCAAACTGATAACACGACTCCGGATAAGATACGGTAAAGGTACTCATGTATGGGTAATCGTTGATAATATCTTGCTGTCCGGTGACTCCATAGCTTAAACGAAGTTTTAAGTCCGATACAATTTCTGAGTCTTTTAGCCAATTTTCCTGATTAATTCTCCATCCTAAAGCTACTGAAGGAAAGATTCCCCAGCGGTTGTTTGGATTGAAACGAGAAGAAGCATCAGAGCGTAAAGTAGCGGTAATCATATAGCGATCGGCAAAAGTGTAGTTTGCACGTCCATAAAACGATAGTAAGTAGTACTCCGATTCATAATGTTTAGGAGAAGCTAACTCAGCTCCTTTGGTATCATTGGTGATTGAGTTTTGGCGTTTCCAGAAATGTTGCCATCCATATCCTCCCATAATATTTAAATCGTGCTTTTCTGCAAAGGTGTGGGTGTAGTTCGCATAAAGGTCGAGCAAAGTATTACGTTTCTCTTGCTTCGCATAGTCTTGAAGTCCGGTACCATTTTTCTGATTTTGTGTATACATCATGCCGGCTAATTCTGGAACCGCTTTGTTGAATGTGCCGGTTAGCCCGTCATATCCCATGTTCAGATTAAGATGCAAATCTTCGAAACCATGTACTTTATAATCAGCAGTCATGTTACCCATGAAACGGCTAACTTCATTTTTCATTTGAGTGAGTTCTAATACGGCAACGGGATTATCAGCTTGGATAGCCATTGGTGAATTGCCGTTCATCCAAATGAAGTAACCTAGTCCCGGATCGGTTGTTGCGGTGGCACTTCCTGTTTTCACGGGACGTGTTGGGTCGTAGCTAACAGCGCTACCGACTACACCATCGGAAACCTGATGATTATTTTCTTTTGAATATTTAGCATTAAGATCGATCTTGAGATGGTTGTCGAAGAATGTGGAACCAATGCCTCCTGAAGCTGTGAAGCGTTGATAATTGTTTGTCTTGATAATACCATCTTGATTGGTATAGCCTAAAGAAACTCTATAAGGCGTTTGCTTATTAACTGCTCCTGAGAGCGAGAAGTTATGTTCTTGTCCTATGGTTGTGCGATAGATTTCGTTTTGCCAATCGGTTGTTGCTCCACCAAATTGTGGTTGTGTTGGTACCCCGGTAACCGTTGGTACGAACGATTTGAACTCATCGGTCGATAAGACGTCCATTTTCTTTGTGATTGAACCTACCGAGAAGTTTCCGGTATAATTCATTTTGACTCCGCCGTCTGCTCCTTTTTTAGTTGTGATGATAATAACTCCATTCGATGCTCTTGATCCGTAGATAGCTGTAGCAGACGCGTCTTTTAGTACCGTAAAAGTCTCAATATCGTTCGGGTTGATTGAACCGATCACATTACCGGCTCCTACAATGCCCGAGTTGTCAACCGGAATGCCATCGATGACGATCAACGGATCGTTCGATGCCGAGAGAGAGGCTCCGCTACGAATACGAATCGTTGCACCCGATCCGGGTGCACCGCTTCCGGCCACCACATTTACACCGGCCACTTTGCCTACCAAAGCGTCTTGAGCAGAAGTTTGCTGACCGATTTTATCTTGCTTAAGTGCGATGACCGAACCGGTTGCATCCGATTTCTTAACCGCTCCGTAGCCTATGACTACGACGTCATTGAGCATCTGTGTATCTTCTTTCAACAAGATGGTCATCTGTTTTTGAGCTTTCATCTCGAGAGTGGTATATCCGATGTAACTCACAACGAGCATAGCATTCGGTTTAACTTGTAGTTCGAAATTTCCGTCCATATCGGTCATCATTCCGTTGGTAGTTCCTTTCTCTACCACGTTAGCACCGATGATCGGTTCTCCGGTTGCATCTTTAATGTGACCTTTAACGAGGAGTTGTTGTGCATACATGTTTGCCGAGAGTAGAATGCTCAGTAGCAAACATAACATAAAGCGCGTTTTTCCGCCATTAGACTGTTTTTTACCCATAATAAATTAGAATTTGAGGAACAAATAAGTCGATCCTTTTAGTCTTAAATCGATGGCGGCAAAAGTAGAGAGAAAAAAGAGCTCAAAACGAGCGTTTTGAGAAAAAAGTAGTGCGATTTTAATAGTAATAAGTTGGTTTACAATTATTTGTGTTGTCTGTAAAATCTCGTTTTAGTAGTGGGTTTTGAAAGTTTTTCTTTTACTTAGGCGGTTTTTTAGCCGATTTGACGAACCTGATTTTCAAAATCGTCCCGGTTGTTGACTGCTCCGTTTCTGTACTTCACCCGATAATTATAAATAGTAGATGGTGAACGGCGGAGGAATTCAGCGATTTTTAATGAATCGTTAATGCCAAGACGAATGAGTGCAAAGACCCTTAGTTCGGTATTGAGTAACTCTCCATTTTTCAACTCAATCTGTTTATCCTTTAATAATAAGTCGTTAAACTGGTTGACAAAGTTGGGGTAGATTTTTAGAAAGGTCACATCGAAATTTTGATAAAAATGGTCGATCTCATCTTTATCTAGCGACGGTTGTCTGATGACTTTGGTTAGCGCATTCATCCCTTCGGTTCGGAGGACTTGGTTCAGTTCGTTCCTATATTCTTCCACTTTATTCATATAGGCCGAACATAAATCCATGTAATAGCCGATGTACGCTTCTTTGATATTGTTCGATTCGGTTAAACTCAGATTAATTGCGGTCAACTTTTCGTTTAGAGTCAGTAATTCGGCGTTCATCTTATCTAGAATCAGCTTCGACTCCGTCACCTTCTTCTTACTTTTATGAACAATATAAACCGCTATCAATAAGGTTACTAATAATACACTGATGATGGTTATTAACAGATGGAGTTGAATGCGTTTTTCCTCCATCAGCTTATCGTGCGCTTGTTGGATGAGAGGCAAGAGCTGACTGATGTAATGAATGTTGACGCGAGAATTTACACATAGGGCGTCGTTCATGGCATAATTCATATAGCTATACGCACGCTCAATTTCCCCTTTGGCGAATAGTAATTCGGCCAGACGCTGCAGAGAAGAGTGTTTGTGTGTAGCGATCTTGACATCGTAAATAGCACTCGATGCATAGTAATAGACTGCTTCTTCCGTTTTATTCCAAGTATCATAGGTTGATCCAAGCAAATAGGCCGCCACGGCTTTTTCTTTTAGAGTAAGGGTTGGCGACTGTAATTCTTGGTTAGCTAGGGCAATGGCTTCTCTAAACTGTTTTTGATTTTGCAGCCTTTCCATCTGTGAATAGAAATAATCGATGGTGTTGGGGCGTAAAGCCGCCTTTCTCTTTTCTAAAAAAGTAAGCCCTTTTCGAGTATAATATTGTTTCAGAGAATCTTCGATGGAGACGGAGGCCATAGCCCGATAAAGCGATCGATTTAAATAATAGTATCGAGTGAGGTGTAGGGTATCCGACAGGTCGGGGACCACTTGGTTTAAGATGTCGAAGCACTCTTTATACATACCTGCAATGAGGTGAATCTCGACCCAATCGAGATTGCTATCGACAAAAACGTTTTTGAGTTGTTTCTCAGTGGCGATTTGTCGCTTGATATTGGCATACAGGAATGCGGAATCGTTGTTGTAATAGTAATATTCGCCGTACAGCCTATCGAGTACATTGTATTGCTCCTCGGGCGATTGACAATTCGGCAACAGTTGTTTAATGGTGTTTAGCTGAATCTCTTTCGTGCTCTCATACTGCGCTTTATTTCTCAAAACTTGATCCAGCTCATCTAGTTGGCGTTTAGTCTCCTTTTTAAAATTCTTATCGTTTTGACAGGCTGTCAAAGTCATTAGAAAAAAAAGTATGAGGAAAAAGGAGTTGTTTTGCATAGCGTTAACGGATAATTAAAATCTGGATGGGCGCAAAGATAATACATTTATTCTCTTTTCTCTTTTTTCGGTTGAATAAGCCATGCCTTTTCTAACTTAATAATCGGCTCATCGCACGAACTTTATCTTTCAAGATGCTTTCTCTTGATTATTTTCATCTATCTTTGTTGCCGTTCAATACCTACATCGCATGAAGCTACGGTTGCTGCATTATCATCTGATTGCTATTCTGACGGTCACCATTTGGGGGTTGACCTTTATTTCTACAAAGGTTTTAATAACCAATGGTTTATCGCCTCAGACGATCTTCGTACTTCGTTTCCTGATCGCTTATCTCGGAATCTGGTTTGTTTCGCCTAAACGTCTTCTCGCTTCTAACCTAAAAGATGAACTATGGCTGATGGCCGGTGGGGTTTTTGGTGGTTCGTTCTACTTTATCACTGAGAATACCGCGTTGGAGATAACACAAACGTCGAACGTTGCCTTTTTGATCTGTACCGCACCTCTGTTGACCATTTTACTGTCGAGAGTTTGTTATCGGGATGAACGGATTAGTCGCCGATTGATGGGCGGCTCGTTGCTGGCTCTTTTTGGGGTCGGACTCGTTATCTTTAATGGGAGTTTTATTCTTCAGATCAATCCGCTGGGGGATATGCTCACGTTGCTTGCTGCCTTATCGTGGGCGTTCTATAGTCTGATCATTCGAAAGATGACTGGGCGATATTCTACCGTGTTTATGACACGTAAGATCTTTTTCTATGGTTTACTCACCGTTCTTCCGATGTTCTTAATTCATCCCACACCTTTGCATTGGGAGGTTTTGCTGTCCCCTATCGTATGGGGTAACCTTCTTTTTTTAGGTCTTTTAGCGTCGTTGGTTTGCTATATCCTTTGGAATGTCGTATTGAAGCAGCTCGGTACAGTACTTTCCTCCAATTATATCTATCTCAATCCATTAGTGACGATGATTGCTTCGGTGCTGATTCTCAATGAACGGATCACCGGTGTGGCTTTGGTTGGTGCCGCTTGTATCATTGGTGGGGTTTATTGGGGGCAAAAAAAAAGGCTGAAAACCTTTAAATGATTTTCAGCCCATTTTTCTATACTTTCGATTAGAGCACTTGTGTTAGATGATCTTTTTATTCGTTATTCGAAGTTTCCGATGATTCTGGCGCTTTATCGATCAATTCCATAAACTGATCCAATTTTGGAGTGATGATGATTTGTGTTCTACGATTACGTTGTTTACCCACAGCCGAGTTATTGTCGGTCACCGGATTATATTCGCCACGACCGGCCGCTGTCAATCGTTTCGGGTCAACGCCATATTTATTTTGTAGGGCTTGTACCACCGATGAGGCACGCAGTGCACTTAAATCCCAGTTGTTGCGAATGTTAGGACGTGAGATCGGGTCGGTGTCGGTATTTCCTTCGATCAGCACTTCGTAGTCGTTGTAATCCGTGATGATTTTAGCAATCTTGCTCAAGGTCTCGTCGGCTCTGCTATTGATCTCGTAGCTTCCCGATTTATAGAGCATATTGTCCGCTAAGGAGATATAAACAACCCCTTTTAGGACTTGTATGTCGACTTCTTTCAATTCTTCGCGACTTAAAGAACGGGTGAGGTTGTTCGATAGGACGAGATTCAGTGAGTCTGATTTGCTCTTGGTCTGTACCAACTGTTTGATAAAGCGATTGGAGGCATTGATCTCATCGACCAATTTAGAGATATTGACGTTGCCTTGAGAATTCTGACTTAAACTTTTGTCGAGTGAGCCTTGTAATGCCGCATAAGAGGCACGAAGCTCTTCATTGTTTCTTTTAGCTTCAACAATACGTTCTTCCAGACTTTTGCCGCTTGTACGGCATTCGGCTAATTGAATTTGAGCATCTTGATAGCTCTTTTTAAGTTCGTTATTCTCAGTTTGCAATTTGCTATAATCGTCTTGTAGACCGGTAAACTGTTTTTTGGTGACACAACCGGTGAATAATAAACCGGTGGTTAGGAGTGATAAGGAAAAGATTAGAATATTACGTTTCATAACTCTGGCTTTTTAAGTGTTACAACTTGAAAACAAAGCAAAGTTACACAAAAGTTATGGGATTGGTAAGTTTATTAGCAATGTGTAACCATTTTTAATTCTATATGGCATTCTGTGAGTTTCCTAAAGCTAACCGATTGGACCGCATGGACTAATCTTTTTTCTTACAGCGGCTTATTGGTTTGCCTATAGACATTCTTTCGTTCGCCTATAGGCAAACTTTTGTCCGCCTATGGTGTTTCTTTTGTTCGCCTATAGGCAAACCAATAAATCAATGCTAACGGAATCATTGGTTGTTGCTACGGTAAGGGTTGTGAATCGCTGAAAAAGAGGCTGTTAGGAAAATAAGAACGGTCATGTGAGAGGATGCTGAAAAGCTGACGAGAGTTTAGGGCAAAAAAAAGGAGTACCGCTGTACTCCAACCTTTGTTAACCTTAAATCTAATACTATGAAAAACACAGTACAAAGGTACGGACTTTGGGGACATCTGCAAATTTTCCAAAGAAAAAGCCATGTTTTATAACACGTTTTAATACATTTGTCCAAAATGTTAATAAAATGGGTGCTTTTTTAAATTCTGCCAACATTTCTTTAAATCACTCATTCTCTAAACCTGTTGATACTCTCTTTAAAATCGATTATCTTTGCTTCGATAAAATTTAATTGATCATCCTAAAGCAGACTACAACGTGAGTAAAGAAGATATCGTACTGACCCCAATGATGAAGCAGTTTCTCGACTTAAAGGCTAAGCATCCTGATGCTGTGATGCTTTTTCGCTGCGGCGACTTTTATGAGACGTATTCAACCGATGCGGTGATTGCTTCGGAGATTTTGGGTATTACTCTGACTAAACGAGCTAATGGTAAGGAGAAAACCGTTGAAATGGCCGGATTCCCTTATCATGCCCTAGATACGTATTTACCTAAATTGGTTCGTGCCGGTAAACGGGTAGCAATCTGTGATCAGTTGGAAGATCCAAAGATGACCAAAAAATTGGTAAAACGGGGAATTACGGAGTTGGTTACTCCGGGGGTTTCGATCAATGATACCATTCTAAATTATAAAGAGAACAACTTCTTGGCAGCCGTTCATTTTGGTAAGTTATCTTGTGGAGTCGCTTTTCTTGATATCTCGACGGGGGAGTTTCTGACAGCTGAAGGACCTTTAGATTATATTGATAAGTTGTTGAATAACTTTGCGCCGAAAGAGGTGCTTTTCGAACGTGGCAAGCGCCTGATGTTCGAAGGGAATTTCGGAACGAAGTTTTTTACTTTCGAATTGGAGGATTGGGTGTTTACCGAGACTACTGCCCGTGAACGACTTTTGAAACATTTTGAAACTCAGAATTTGAAAGGATTCGGGGTGGAACAGCTTAAGAACGGTATTGTGGCTTCGGGAGCGGTGTTGCAGTATCTCATCATGACACAGCATACACAGATTGGGCATGTTACGGCGTTGTCGCGCATAGAAGAGGATAAATATGTCCGTCTGGATAAGTTTACGGTGCGTAGCTTGGAACTGATTGGTAGCATGAATGATGGTGGAACGAGCCTCATTAATGTGATCGATCGAACCATCAGTCCCATGGGAGGGCGTTTGTTGAAGCGTTGGATGGTGTTTCCGCTGAAAGAGGTGCAACCGATTAACGACCGACTGAATGTGGTGGAATATTTTTTCCGGGAGCCGGAATTTAAATCGCTCATAGAGGAACAGTTACATCTCATAGGCGATTTGGAACGTATTATTTCGAAAGTCGCTGTTGGCCGTGTCTCACCGCGTGAAGTGGTGCAGTTGAAAGTGGCTTTGCAGGCTATTCAACCCATTAAAGAGGCTTGTCTTCAAGCCGAGAATCCGAGCTTAAACCGGATCGGTGAACAGCTGAATTTGTGTCTCTCTATTCGCGAACGGATTGAGAAAGAGGTTGTTAATGATCCTCCTTTGTTGATCAATAAGGGAGGGGTGATTCAAAATGGCTTGAATGAGGAGTTGGATGAGTTGCGTCGTATTTCTTATTCGGGAAAAGATTATTTGTTGAAGATCCAGCAGCGCGAGAGTGAGGAAACGGGTATTCCTAGCTTGAAGGTGGCTTATAATAATGTGTTTGGTTATTATATCGAGGTTCGTAACATCCATAAAGATAAAGTGCCCCAAGAGTGGGTACGTAAGCAAACGTTGGTCAATGCCGAACGTTATATCACTCAGGAACTCAAAGAGTATGAAGAGAAAATCTTGGGTGCTGAGGATAAGATCTTAGCTCTCGAAACACGACTCTATAACGAATTGGTACAGGGTTTGACGGAATTTATTCCGGCGATCCAGATTAATGCGAATCAGATTGCCCGGCTCGACTGTTTACTCTCATTTGCTAATATTGCTCGTGAGAATCACTATATTCGTCCGGTAATTGAGGAGAGCGATGTGCTCGATATTCGTCAGGGTCGTCATCCGGTGATTGAGAAACAGTTACCGGTTGGTGAGAAGTATATTGCTAATGATGTGTTGCTCGATACGACTGAGCAACAGGTGATGATCATTACGGGGCCTAATATGGCGGGTAAATCGGCTTTGCTTCGACAGACGGCTTTGATCACGTTAATGGCTCAAATTGGTTCGTTTGTACCAGCCGAAAGTGCACGAATCGGTTTGGTCGATAAGATTTTTACGCGTGTAGGAGCGAGCGATAACATTTCAGTCGGGGAATCGACGTTTATGGTCGAGATGAACGAAGCGGCTGATATCTTGAACAATATATCGTCGCGTAGTCTGGTCTTGTTTGATGAGTTGGGACGCGGAACGTCGACTTACGACGGTATTTCTATTGCTTGGGCTATTGTGGAGTATATCCATGAACATCCTAAGGCTAGAGCGCGTACGTTGTTTGCCACACACTATCATGAGTTGAACGAGATGGAGAAATCGTTCAAGCGGATTAAGAATTATAATGTCTCGGTGAAAGAGATTGATAATAAAGTGATTTTCCTTCGGAAATTGGAACGTGGAGGCAGCGAGCACTCGTTCGGTATTCATGTGGCGAAGATGGCGGGTATGCCGAAAAGCATTGTGAAGCGGTCGGATGAGATCTTGAAGCAACTGGAGTCGGACAATCGTCAGCAAGGTATTTCTGGTAAACCTTTGACCGAAGTCGGTACACATCGAGGGGGCATGCAACTCAGTTTCTTCCAATTGGAGGATCCGGTGCTTTGTCAGATTCGTGATGAGATCTTAACGCTCGATGTGAATAATCTGACTCCTATAGAGGCCTTGAATAAATTGAACGATATTAAAAAGATCGTGAAAGGGAAATAGAGGACCTCATGGACGGTTGATCAACATCAGTCCTACTCCTCTAATGGTCTTGATCTCAATATGGGGCTCATCGGAGAGAAGTTTGCGCAGTTTACTGACAAACACATCGAGGCTTCGTGAGGCAAAGAAATCTTTCTCAGTATCCCAGAACTTGGCTAGGATAATTTCTCGTTTCACGGTTTCGTTCTGGTTTTGACTGAGGAGTTCCAACAATTGAGCTTCTCTGACGGTTAATGTTTCGGTTCGGCCGGTTACGTGATCTTTTAAAGTGGCGTGTTGAGCGTTTAGGGTGTAACGTCCCAAACGACAGTCGTGGGTTTCACAGCGCGACTTGAGACCTTGTTTCATTTTTAGTAAGGCATGAATGTGAGCATCCAGTTCGTCTGGGACGAATGGTTTTTTCACATAATTATTGACTCCTAATTTATACCCTTCTTTTACATCTTTAGGTGAAGTTAGCGCAGAAGCAAATAGGATAGGGGTGTCGCCATCCGTTTCTCGAATGCGTTCTACCATTTCAAAACCTGTCATCACCGGCATGTCGATATCGGCAATGATAATATCGGGTTGATGTTGTTCCCAAGCTTTAAGGCCTTCTACTCCATTCGATGCGGTAATGATTTCATAACCGCCAATGATGTCTTGTAAGCCGGTTTGAACAATATAGGTTAGTGTAGGGTCGTCTTCAACAAGTAGTAATCTAATCATAGTCTTTCATGATCAAGGGTAAATATAGCGTAAATTCTGTAAACTCACCTTCTATGCTATTGACATAGACTTTGCCTCGATGGGCTTGTATCACTTGATAAACATAGTTTAGTCCTAACCCGAATCCGGAAGGTCCTCCTTTTCGAGTAAGCTTCACGGCAGAGGCTCTTTCAAACTTCTCAAAAATGGTCTTTTGGTCTTTCTCGGATATACCAAGTCCATCGTCGTGAACCTTGATTAAGGTATAATCGTTGTTGTTGGAGCTACTAATGGTGATGTTTACTATTGATTTTGAATATTTTATGGCATTATCAATGAGGTTGCTTAATACTTCTCTTAAGAAATCTTCATCGGCACAGACTTCTTGGGCTTCAAGGTGTGTGGCGAAATGAATGGGTTTATTGGCTTTTGCAGAAAACTTCTCGATCAGATCAACAATCATCGATGGCAGATCAATGAGTTGAAATGATAATTCCAGCTTATGATTCTCAAGTTTCGATAACGTGAGCACCTTATCGGTCAGCTTAAGTAGATGTTCTCCTTCTTGTTCTATGATATTAAAGTATTTCTCTTTTAATTCGGGTTTGTGATCGAGCTTTCCACTATGAATAAAGTTGGTGCACATCATAATCGAACTGAGTGGCGTCTTCATGTCGTGTATCATGGCATAAGAGAAGTCTTCTCGAATTCGTGCAATTTTGTTTTGTCTGGTGATTATTTTTATCTGATAGATAATGCAACTCACAACGATAATCATCATGATAACAGTCGCCAACATAAGTAAAATCATACGCTGAAAGACTGTATAATAGGGACTTAAGATGGTGGCTTGTACGGCTTGAGACTCGTCTAAGCGGATGGGGATCATCTGGGTCTTTATGGCACCAAACATCGGACTATTGGTCTCTTGCGTTGTTCCTATAATCGAATGGTTGGAGGCTTTAATGCGCTCAATGTATATAGACGTATCTATTCCTTTTTCTTTTAAGAGTCCGGTATAAATAGAATCCAGGTTCTCTATGTTGATATCAATGTTGAATTGTAAGAAACTTTCTAATAAATAAGTCGATTCTAATACTTTTTTCTTTTTGTCTTTTTTATTTCTTGGGGCTCCGAGGGCTTTGGTTCCTGACGGAACTTCGCTGAAAT
Organism: Bacteroides sp. QWL-09; assembly: GCF_058683585.1. Lineage (NCBI taxonomy): Bacteria > Pseudomonadati > Bacteroidota > Bacteroidia > Bacteroidales > Bacteroidaceae > Bacteroides > Bacteroides sp. QWL-09. Next base: position 2,627,267 of record NZ_CM178748.1, read on the forward strand.
GCGAAGTGGCTTCTTTAAATGACGCTTCTTCAAAAAGACGGTAACAATCGTCTGATAGATTTTGATTAATGATAGAATATGTGCTGTATAGCCACATGATTTGGAGACCTAATATGGCTATAAGTCCAACAATCGTTATAATTTTTATGTGAACATTTTTCATATTCTAATTTTGAGCAAAGATATAACAAAGTGATAATATTATATAACCTTTTGATAACCTTTTTTCCTTTTTCATGAAAGTAGGTTTGTGTAAACCAAAAAAAGGAAATATGGAAGAATTGAAAAATGGATTAGTGGAGGAATTACCTCTTGACGAGATTATTGACATTTATGGCGGAGAGGCTATCATCGTGGAGTATATCTGTGTTGATGGCGAATGGATTCCTGTTTATAAAGAGGTATAATGGTTTTCACTGTAGTTTATACACTCCAAAGAGGGCTTTTGAGAGGAAGGTTCTCAGTTACTCTTTTTGTGACAAAACAGGTGAACCGACAAAAGGATGCTATTCATAGCATCCTTTTGTGCATCATACTGTCAGCAATCGTTTTTCCTTCTTGAGGAGCCTTTTTGAGAAATGATTATTTTTATTCTGCTTTAAAAGTGTCGTGACCATTAACCTAACGATAACTTTTAAATAACCTACTTTCTTTTGGGGAAGGTCTAGTTTTGTAGCAGATTGGATTAGAGAAAGCGTATATAGAGATGTTATTACCGGATGAATGGATAGAAGATAGTATTGAAACGTATATCTATCAACGCACCACAAAGTCACAAGTCATCTATTGGATTGTGCTATTGTTTGTTATGGTGACCTTGGTTGCCTTGCCGTTTATTTATGTGGATATCTCTGTGCAAGGTAATGGCATGGTAAGACCAATAGCGGAAAAGAGTGAAATTAATGCCGTTCTTACTGAACAAGTTGATTCTGTTTATGTGCGAGAGGGACAACAAATCCATAAGGGGGAGCTGATTTTGCGTTTTCGTACGGGACAATCGGATCATCGAATTGGTTATCAGAAGTCGCGCTTGAGCGATTGTGAGAAACAATTGGCCGATTTGGAGCTATTGTCGATCGGTAAATCTCCTTCGACTTTTTCTTCGATGCTTCGAAAACAAGAGTCTATTTATTATGATCAAAGAAAGCACAAGCTTGAGATAGCATTGGCACAAGCGAAAAAGAATTATAAGCGAAACCAAGTCTTATTTGAGAAACAAGTGATTTCAGAGGAGGAATATGATCGTTCGCTTTTTGACTACCAGGATCGAAAAGATGAGCTGCAAACTTTGATTGAGAGCCAGTTGAATGTGTGGCAATCTGATTTAAGCGAATATCGCCGTTCATATGATGAGATAAAGATGGCTTTACAACAAGAAGTCAAGAGTCGGGCATTCTATCTGGTTCGGAGCCCCGTGAACGGGACTGTGGATCAATTTTCGGGTATATATTCCGGAAGTAATGTTCAAACCGGACAGCTATTGGCTGTTATCAGCCCTGATTCTACGCTATATCTTGAAACTTATGTTGAGCCTAGAAATATTGGGCTAATAAGCATTGGTATGCCTATAAACGCACAGATCGAATCATTTAATTATGCGGAGTGGGGGACTATTCCCGGAAGAGTAAAAGAAATCTCTTCGGATTTTCAGATCGATCATCGTGGACGTATGGTCTTTAAAGTGAAATGTGAGATTAAACGTTATTTTCTACAATTGAAAAATGGGAGGATTGGTCGACTTAGAAAGGGGATGACTGCAAATGTGCATTTTATGGTTACTCGACGTTCATTGTTCGATCTGCTTTATCAGACCATGGACAATTGGGTGAACCCAAAACAATATAATGATGAGGCGAAGGTCATGTGAAACGGACTTAGAGTGGATGATAATAGAGGATAAAGAATAAATATGAATAGATATAAAAAGGGAGTAAAGCTTAAACAGCAGGATGTTACCGATTGCGGAGCCACTTGTTTGGCATCGATTTGTGCCTATTATGGACTGTTGTTTCCCATTGCGCGTATTCGTCAATATGCATTTACTGATCAGAAAGGAACCAATGTTTTAGGGTTAATAGAAGCGGCTAAGAAACTTGGATTTTCGGCTAAGGGTGTTCGAGCCAAGTTTGAGGCTTTGAGAATCATTCCTAAGCCGGCTATAGCCCATATCATTCTTGAAGATCAGCGTCAGCACTTTGTGGTAATCTATAAAGTGACCGATCGCTATATCCTTTACATGAATCCTGAGGATGGAAAGATGCACAAACGAACATGTGATGATTTTCAAGAAGAATGGACCGGCGTTTTGGTTCTGGCCACGCCGAATGAGATGTTCAAAAAAGGGGATATGAAGGTTGGGTTAACCAAAAGGTTTTTCTCTTTGCTCTGGCCTCATAGGAGTAATATGGTTCAAGCGGTTTTCGGAGCGTTAGTCTATAGTTTGTTGGGACTATCGACTTCTATTTATATTGGGAAAATAACCGATTATGTGCTCGTTGATAAGAATGTAAACTTACTGAATTTGTTGGGAGTGATGATGTTGTTTATCTTGTTGCTCCGTACCTTCGTTGGGGCGATGAAGAGTATTCTGGCTTTAAAAACCGGACAACGGATTGATGCGGTACTTATCCTGGGATATTATAAACACTTGTTGACTTTGCCACAGCAGTTTTTTGATACGATGAGGGTCGGAGAGATTATCTCTCGTGTGAATGATGCGGTGAAGATACGAAACTTTATAAACGGTGTGTCACTCGATTTAATCGTTAATTCAATGATTCTTGTTTTCTCTGCCGGTTTAATGTTGGTTTATTCTTGGAAGCTGGCTTTTGTTACGATGCTTTCGACACCGCTCTTTTTCTTGATCTTCTGGGGATTTAATCGGTTAAATCGTAAATATCAACGTGGAATCATGGAGAGTAGTGCTGAATTAGAATCTCAATTGGTCGAATCGGTCCATTCTATTTCAACCATTAAATGCTTTGGACTTGAGGAGTTTTCTAATCTGAAAACGGAAACCCGTTTTGTGCATTTGCTTAGGAACACCTATCGAAGTGTTTATGGAGCAATAATGGCGCAGGGAGGAATTCAGTTTGTATCGACGGGTATCACCATCGCAATGGTATGGTTGGGAAGTCTTATGGTGATCGATCAAGAACTGACGCCTGGTACGTTAATGGTGTTTTATTCGTTAGTGGGATATATTGTTTCTCCTATTGGATCGTTAATATCGTCGAATAAAACGATTCAAGAGGCTTTGATCGCAGCCGATCGATTGTTTCAAATCATGGACTTGGAACGGGAGCAAGATGATCGAGGTAAGGTGCGCTTAGATTCAGATATGATTGGTGATCTTTGTTTCGAAGAAGTTTCGTTTCGTTACGGTTCGCGTAAAGAGGTCTTCGAGGGGTTGAATTTGAGGTTGGAGAAAGGGAAAATGACCGGTATACTTGGTGAGAGTGGATCGGGCAAGACTACGCTAATCTCGCTCTTGCAGGGTATCTATCCCATAGAAAAGGGACATATTCGTATTGGGGAGTATAATCTTGCACAGATTGACCATAGGAGTCTTCGTCAGCGTATCGGTGCAGTCCCTCAGCAAATAGAGTTGTTTGCAGGGAGTATCACAGAAAATATAGCTGTGGGTGATCTTCAACCTGATATGAAACGAGTTATTAGTCTGGTTGGACAGTTAGGCTTGAAGGAGTTCATTGAAAATTTGCCTCAAGGGTTTATGACGTATATTGGGGAACATGGTGTTTCTCTTTCTGGAGGTGAACGTCAGCGTATCGCGATTGCTCGAGCTTTATATAAAGACCCGGATATCTTGATTTTTGATGAAGCGACTTCATCGTTAGATTCTCTATCTGAACGGTATGTTAAGGAAATGTTTCAGACTCTTCTAAAGCAAGGTAAAACAATTCTTGTCATCGCTCATCGATTGAGCACGGTAAAGCGTGCCGATAAGATTGTTGTATTGGGAAAAGGGCAAGTTTTGGAGTCTGGGACGCATCAAGAACTTTATAAATCGGGTGGAGCTTATTATCGATTTTGGAATGAACAATTGGATGAGGCGGAATAGGACAAGGTCGAGCGAGCACTCTGTTCGTTTTTCGTAAAGCCTAAATGCTTTATTTGAATGATAACATTCTATTAACCTATTATTAATGACGAATGCCTTACTTTTGTGATGAAAAGTAATAGCTATACCTATGGAATTTTATTATTGTGTGTTGCTTTTAGTCCTTTTTATTCTATCGAGATAGACAGGAGATAATAGAGCTAAAACAGCTTAGCATTAGAATGATATAATTAGAAGATTGATAGGAAGTGATTCGCTGGTTAGGGGGAATCCGAATTCTTTTTATTAATTTAAACGAGTAAAAAGAACTTTTACTCGTTTTTTAAAACGATAAGAACCGATATTGACTGAGTATTCGTCATGATCGGTTCTTATTGTTTTTTATGAAGTCTATTTTAAACGAGCTTTTTAGATTTCTTCCCGTAGAAGAACATGAAGTATATTCCGATAATAATGAATGGGACGCTTAGCCATTGGCCCATATTGAACATCATACTATCTTCGAAAGATTCTTGATTCTCTTTTACAAATTCGATGAAGAATCGGAAGATGAAAATATAACTCAGGCATAGTCCAAAGAAGAATCCACGGTGCAGTTTTGAACTATATTTCTTATAAAGATAGATCATGATAAAGAAAAGGATAAAGTAGGCTATTGCTTCATAGAGCTGTCCCGGGTGACGAGGTTGGAGATCGACGCGCTCAAACACAAAGGCCCAAGGTACATCGGTTGGTTTACCGATAATCTCGGAGTTCATCAAGTTGGCTAATCGGATAAACCCTGCGGTAACTGGGGTGGCAACTGCAATCATGTCGACAACATCTAGATAGTGCATCTTCGTTTTTCTGCAATAGAGCCAAAGGGCAATGATCAATCCTAATGTTCCTCCGTGGCTAGCCAAACCTTCATAGCCTGTGAACTTCCATCCACCACCGGGTAGAAATTTGATGGGAAGAATCATTTCCCAGAAATGAGACAGGTAATACTCGGGTGCATAAAAGAGGCAGTGGCCTAAGCGAGCACCGATTAATATGCCAAAGAAGCAATAGAAAAATAAAGGTTCGAAGGTCTTTTCATCAATTTTCTTGTCACGATATTGATAGTGAACTATCATGTAGGCAAAAAAGATACCAACAGCCCATAAGAGTCCGTAATAACGGATGGAAATGCCGAAAAGATTGATTAATTCCGGATTTGGATTCCAGTGAATGGAGAGTAGTAAAGTGTTCATTGCTGATTATGATTTGAAGTTTGTACGACGTTTTGAAAATGGTTGGCCATCAGACGGTAAGTAGGAAGGTCTATTTGATAGTCTTCAGCGAATCTGAGGACATCGAATAAAATGGCTTGTAGTTCGGAGTTGCCTCCGCACATAAGATCTCGTTGCATGGATGATCGAGACTCCGGAAGCATTTTATCCAGAACTTTTAAATTGTAACTCACTTGATCCTCAGGTAGGATAATGTTCATCTGACCGGCTAGAGCTTGAATCTCTTCGGATAAACGAATAAAAGTGTCGCGTTGGTGTCCTTGGTTTTGTAGCTCACGCATCGGAACATCGTAATAGGCTCCGGTGACTGCTGCAGCGGAAATGAACGCCCACTTGATAAAGGTGTCGCGGCGGATATGATCCGAAAGATCGACTTTTATGCCACAATTGGTTAAATCTTCTTTAATGGCTTCTAGAGGTTCAATGGGGCAATGGCTTCCCGGAGGTACACCATAGACTAAACGAAAGATGTTACCTTGTTGATTAATTTCACCAAGACTTATACGTTCACTGACGATGTAGATGCAGCCTTCCAGTATGGTTACTGTGGGGAGCATCTGTTGCAAGTGTGAACCAATGGCAAAACCATTGAGAATCGGAATAACAATGGTTTTGGAATGTGAAACTCGCTCAATGAAGGGAATGATAGGGTTTAATGAGTAAGCTTTAACGCAAACAAATATGACATCGGCTTTCTCGTTATAGGTTTCGGTGGCATAAGTTGGAAGATGAAGATGGTGTTCGCCTTTTAAATCGGACTTCAGATGTAATCCGTTAGTTTGTAAGGCTTTTAAATGTTCACCGCGAGCAATGCAAGCCACATCTTTTCCACCTAATGATAGAAAACCCGCTATGCTGCCTCCGACACCTCCTATTCCTATAACAAGGTATTTCATGTTGCCTATTGTTTATACATTAAATCGGAAGTGCATAATATCACCGTCTTGTGCAGTGTATTCTTTTCCTTCTACACTTAACTTGCCGGCTTCTTTTACTGCGGCTTCCGATCCGTAGTTAATGAAATCTTCATATTTTATGACCTCAGCACGGATAAAACCTTTTTCAAAATCAGTGTGGATCACACCGGCACATTGTGGGGCTTTCCATCCCTTTTCATAAGTCCATGCTCGCACTTCTTGCACGCCGGCAGTAAAGTAAGTTTCGAGGTTTAAGAGTTTATAAGCTGATTTGATGAGGCGATTGACTCCAGATTCTTCCAATCCGATTTCACCTAAAAACAATTGACGATCTTCGTAAGTCTCTAGCTCGGCAATCTCCGATTCGGTCTTGGCAGCTAGAATTAGAATCTCTGCATCTTCGTCTTTTACGGCTTCCCGAACCATATCTACGTATTTATTACCATTTACGGCACTAGCTTCATCTACGTTGCAAACGTACATTACCGGCTTGGAAGTTAGCAGGAATAATTCGTGAGCGATTTTTTGCTCGTCTTTGGTTTCGAATGTTACGGTACGTGCCGATTTTCCTTGTTCCAATGCTTCTTTATATTGCACGAGAACATCGTAAGTTTGTTTGGCTACTTTATCGCCACCAGTTTGAGCTTGCTTCTGAACTTTTTGGATGCGGTTGTCGATTGTTTCTAAATCCTTTAGTTGAAGTTCATAGTCAATAATCTCTTTGTCTCGTATGGGGTTCACACTGCCATCAACGTGTGTTACATTATCGTCATCGAAACAACGAAGCACATGGATAATAGCATCAGTTTCACGAATGTTGGCTAGGAACTTATTACCCAATCCTTCTCCTTTACTTGCTCCCTTAACTAATCCGGCAATGTCGACAATTTCGACAGTTGTTGGAACAATGCGTTGAGGGTTGATGAGTTCTGCTAGTTTATTTAAGCGTTCGTCGGGTACAGTGATGACGCCGACATTAGGTTCTATTGTACAAAAAGGAAAGTTTGCCGATTGAGCTTTTGCGTTCGACAGACAGTTAAAAAGAGTGGACTTTCCCACGTTTGGAAGTCCTACAATACCACATTGTAAAGCCATAAAAAATATATATGTTGTTTATTATCAATTAATGTGCGGCAAAGATAGTAAAAAAACCGACGCAGTAGACTCATCCGCCTTTATTGCATCGGCTTTTGTAAAAGAAGTTAGGATGGTTTATGGCTTCTCGTTACCTCTTAACCCGAAGATTTTACCACTTAATTGTTCTATTTCGACCTTCCAGACTTTGACATTCTTTATGGCTGGATCTGAATATCGAAAGTCATTGTCGGTATAATGGCGCATAATAATGTCTAGCCCTTGGCGCTTTTCTTCAAAGGTCTCAATAAAAGAAACTTTTCCTCGGCACATCGCACTTTCTGATCGCATGCTGTAGCTACAAGCAATTTTGGAGTTCTGATAAACAAGCTCGTTGCCGGAGCAAAAAGTTAGGCAGACATGATTGTCTCGATGAAGCATTTCTAACTTACTGCCTTCCGGTCCGGAATGTAAATAAATGGCATCATCGTGATATCCAAAGTTCATCGGTAATACGTACGGATGCCCCTCTAGATCGGTTATTCCAACAAAACAAATATCGCTTTTTTTTATGATTTCTTTAATGCGTATTGGATCTTCAATTGTAACTGTTTTCATTGTTTAATTTTTCTCTAATTACTCTACCAACTGAAAATCTAATTGTTTCTTTTCTAAATTGGCACGAGCGACTCTAACTGTGATGCCGTCACCTAAGCTATAAACGCGATGTTTGCGGCGGCCGCGAAGGCAATAGTTCTTTTCGTCGAATTCATAATAGTCGTCATCCAAATCACGAATAGGGATCATTCCTTCACATTTGTTTTCATTAAGTTCAACGTAAAGTCCCCATTCTGTTACACCCGAGATAACACCATCGTAGATTTGTCCCAGGCGTTCGGTCATGTATTCAACTTGTTTATACTTGATCGAAGCTCGTTCTGCATTTGCTGCGATTTGCTCCATATTCGAACTATGATCGCACAGTGATTCATACTTGCTCTCTGAGACTGTACGTCCGCCATCCAGATATTTAGTGACTAAACGATGAACCATCATATCCGGAAAACGACGGATCGGAGAGGTGAAATGGGTGTAATAATCGAATGCCAAACCGTAGTGCCCAATGTTGTGAGTGGAATATCTGGCTTTCTGCATGGCCCGAATAGAAACGGTTTCAATCAGATTTTCTTCTTTCTTCCCGTGGATATCATCTAGCAGATGATTGATGGATTTGGAGATATCTGTCTTTGAGCCACTGGTACGCATTCTATAACCAAATCGGGCAATAAATTGTGCTAAGTTATCGAGCCTTTCAGGATCTGGCAGATCATGTATACGATAGGGGAGTACTTTGGCTTTCTTGTTTTGAGGCACCTTACCGATTTTTTCAGCAACCGTCTTATTGGCCAATAACATAAACTCTTCTACAAGTTTGTTCGCATCTTTCGATTCCTTAAAATAGACGCTAAGCGGCTTACCTTTTTCGTCAATCTCGAATTTCACTTCGTAACGATCGAAGTTGATAGCTCCCGAAGCAAATCGTTTTTCGCGGAGGGCTTTAGCGATCGTGTCAAGCATGAGAACTTCCTCTTTAAAGTCCCCTTCTTTAGTCTCGATGATCTGTTGCGCTTCTTCGTAGGTGAAGCGTCGATCGGAATTGATGACGGTGTGTACCACTCGGGCATCTTTAACTTCTCCCTTTTCTGTGATGTTGAAGATGACTGAATAAGCCAATTTCTCTTCGTTTGGACGAAGTGAACAGATAAAGTTACAAAGACGTTCAGGTAACATCGGAATGGTACGGTCGACCAAGTAGACCGATGTAGCGCGCTTTTCTGCTTCTTTATCGATGATGCTGCCTTCTTTGACATAATGCGTTACGTCAGCAATGTGAACTCCAACTTCCCATACGCCTGTCGAGAGTGGACGAATGGATAAAGCATCATCAAAGTCTTTGGCATCTTTAGGGTCGATCGTAAAGGTCGTGACCTTTCGGAAGTCTTCTCGTTGAGCAATTTCTTCGGCGGTTATTTCTGCCGGGATCTGGTCTGCAGCCTTTTCCACAGCTTGAGGATAGATATAGGGTAACCCAAATTCCGCCAAAATAGCATGCATCTCAGTTGTGTTATCACCAGCTTTTCCTAAAACATCAATGACTTGCCCGATCGGATTTTTGGCTTTATCGGGCCATTCGATGACTTTGACAATGGCTTTATCCCCATTTTTTCCGCCTTTTAGTTTATCTCTCGGGATAAAGATGTCGTTGGCCAATGTTCTATTTTCTGTGACTAAGAAGGCATATGACTTTGCGACTTCCAATGTACCGACAAAGGTGTCATTGGCTCGCTCGATAATTTCGATAACCTCTCCTTCGGCATCTCTTTGTTTGCGCTTGGCATAAAACATGATTTTAACTTTATCATTGTTCATGGCATGTGCAGAGTTGCGTTCGGCAATGAAAATCGGATCCCCTCCTCCTTCAGGAATAAATGAATTCTTTCCATTGCTTTTGCGTTGAAAAGTTCCGATCAACTCGGTTCCATGACTGGTGACACGAAATTGTCCCTTTTCTATTTCCGTAATGTAGTCATCGTACAATAATTCATGAATAATATCTACGCACAACATCTTTTGTGGATGAGTCGTGAGGTGTAGCTCAGAGAAAATGTACCTCATGCTAAGGGTTTCTCCTGATTTGGCTTGGAAAAAGTCTATCAACAGCTTAGCCAGTTGCTTTTTATTCATTCTTTTCCCGGCCTTTTTTTCTTTCTTTTCTTTCTTTTTCGCCATATTTTTGAATTTAATAATCGTTCTATATTCTTTTGATAAAATACAAAGTAAACAATTTTTTGAATTAAATAGAGAGGATTCAGATAAAAGTTTTGTTACTGATCGTCGTTTTGCAGATGGAAGTAAAAAGCTGCAACGCAACTTCTTGTTTTATATAACTTTATTTTATCTTTGCAGAAATAATCATGCTAAAAATTTAGAAAATGAATGAATTAGTTTCGAAGGCTCGAGAGAAAGAAATATATACAGTTACCCTTTGGGGGAGTGTTGTTAATTTGTTATTGCTTGTTTTAAAGTTTGCGGCAGGAGTGTTAGGACATAGTGCGGCGATGATTGCCGATGCTGTTCACTCCCTATCCGACTTTGTTACAGACGTTATTGTGATTCTCTTTGTGCGCATCTCTAATAAGCCACAAGATGAGGAGCATGATTATGGTCACGGCAAGTACGAAACGATGGCGACAGCAATTATCGGAGTGCTATTGATTGGTGTGGGCTTAGGTATTTTCTGGAATGGGGCTTCTGCGATTTATGCTTTTTATAAGGGTGAACCTTTATCCTCGCCAGGCTATATTGCCTTGATTGCCGCTTTATTGTCCATTGTGTCGAAAGAATTATTATATCAATATACCGTAAAAGTCGGTAAACGGCTTAAATCGAGTCCGGTTGTTGCTAACGCTTGGCACCATCGCAGTGATGCTTTTTCGTCGATAGGAACAGCTTTGGGTATTGGCGGTGCTGTCTTGCTTGGAGCCGATTGGAGTGTTTTGGATCCAATCGCTGCTGTTGTCGTAAGCTTTTTCATCGTGAAAGTTGCTTTGCAACTTTTTATTCCATGCATGGAAGAATTGTTGGAGAAATCATTACCTCAAGAGGTTGAGAAAGACATTGAAGGTATTTTACTTTCGTTTCCTGAGGTCTCTGAACCGCATCATTTACGTACTCGAAGGATTGGTAGTTATTGTGCGATTGAAGTTCATATTCGCATGGATGGAAAGATTGTTTTGGAGGAAGCTCATTCTGTGACTGTTGCTATTGAGCAAAGACTCCGAGAGATGTTTGGGCAGCGTACGCTGATTAATATTCACGTAGAACCTAAGAAATAATGGGTAGTATTTTAATTACAGGGGCTAGTGGCTTTATTGGAAGTTTTATTGTTGAAGAAGCTTTAAAACGAGACTTTGGAGTTTGGGCCGGAATACGTTCCACGAGTAGTCGGACTTATCTTCAAGATCCTAAAATTCATTTTTTAGAATTGGATTTTGCTCATCCGAATACCCTTCGTGCTCAGCTTTCAGGTCATAAAGGGACTTATAATAAGTTTGACTATATCGTACATTGTGCTGGTGTAACCAAATGTGCAGAAGAGAAGACGTTTGATCATGTTAACTATCTACAAACTAAATATTTTGTAGATACGTTGCGAGAGTTGAATATGGTACCGAGACAATTTATCTATGTGAGCACGTTAAGTGTGTTCGGCCCTATTCACGAACAAACATTCGAACCTATTCGTGAAGATGACTCTCCTCTACCAAATACGGCTTATGGATTAAGCAAACTTAAGGCGGAACTTTATATTCAAAGCATTCCCCGTTTTCCTTACGTGATTTTTCGTCCAACTGGGGTATATGGACCCCGTGAGATGGATTATTTCTTGATGGCAAAGTCGATTAAACAGCACTTGGATTTTTCGGTTGGCTATAGCCGTCAGGATCTGACTTTTGTTTATGTGAGAGATGTTGTTCAGGCTGTTTTCAAGGCTATAGATAAGAATGTCAGTTGTCGCGCGTATGCTTTGTCTGATGGACAAGTTTATGATAGTCGTGCATTTTCTGATCTTATACAGAAAGAACTTGGTCATCCGTTTGTTATTCATCTGAAATGTCCGTTATTTATTTTAAAAACTATATCTTTGTTCGCTGAATTTATAGCGAAACGCTCTGGAAAAGGGAGTACTTTAAATTCTGATAAATACAAAATAATGAAACAACGTAATTGGCAATGTGATATAACTCCGACCATAAATGAATTGGGTTATTCTCCAGAATATAAATTAGAGAGAGGCGTTGAAGAAACAATTACATGGTATAAGAAAGAAGGATGGCTTTAGATTTGTTTAAACGGGTAGAAACGCGCAAAGGATTGTTTGCTGTAGAGAAAGCGACATTGATCTATACATTGTTGACTTCCATTTTAGTTCTCTTTTTGTTCCAACAGATGGATCATCCTTGGAAGATGCTTTTGGATCGGGTCGTTATTGTAGGAGTTACCTTCCTTTTGATGTACTTATATCGATTGGCGCCTTGTAAGTTCTCGGCATTTATTCGCATTGCTGTTCAGCTGAGTTTACTTTCTTATTGGTATCCGGATACTTTTGAGTTTAATCGGTTTTTCCCCAATTTAGATCATATCTTCGCTTCTGCTGAAGAGTTTATATTTAATGGTCAGCCTGCTATTTGGTTTTCTCGTACATTTCCTCATTTGATTGTGAGTGAGGCCTTTAATATGGGGTATTTCTTCTATTATCCGATGATTTTAATTGTTATGCTTTATTACTTTTTCTTTAAGTTTGAGCATTTCGAGAAGGTCTCTTTTGTATTGGTGACCTCCTTCTTTATTTATTATCTGATTTACATCTTTTTGCCGGTTGCAGGACCTCAATTCTATTATCCGGCTATCGGATTGGATAATGTGGCTAAGGGGGTATTTCCATCAGTGGGGGATTATTTCAATTTTCATCATGAATTGTTGCCGGGTCCTGGTGATCAACAAGGCTTTTTCTATAGTTTGGTTGAGGGATCACAACAAGTTGGTGAACGCCCTACGGCTGCTTTCCCGAGTTCGCATGTTGGCGTTTCCACTATTTTGATGATTATGGCTTGGAGAGGGGATAAGAGATTATTCTTTGGATTAGCACCCATTTATTTTCTACTTTGCGGTGCTACTGTTTATATTCAAGCGCATTATGTCATCGATGCCATTGCTGGTTTTTTCTCAGCCATTCTTATTTATACCTTTGTTTCTAGGGTTTTCAACCGATGGTTCAAAACCCCTTTATTCAAAGCATAAAAGCTTGATCTGAGTGATTTTTGAGCTAGGATAAAATAGAGTGCTCTTCTTATGGAGAAAATCTCCTTTTGGAAGAGCATTTTTATTATTTCTTTTTAAATCAAAGTCTTCTCTTGGAGAGCCTTTTAAAAGGGTTTAAAGGCTAATAGACGATTTTTTTAAATCTTCTTCTATGGTTTTGAAGATTTCGAATAACTCTTCTTTGGTTTCGGCACGTAGCATTGCAATCCGTGTATTCTTAAAATTCGGAATCCCTTTAAATAATGGACTTGCCGCTAGATGACGACGGACATGTAGGATGCCACGGCGTTCATCCAATAGATTCACGCTGTCGACGACTTGTTGGCGGAGTACGTTCATCTTCCAATCAAAATCGAGTGGAGTAAGTAATTCGCCAGTGGTTAGGTAATGTTTGATTTCCTTGAAAATCCATGGGCGACCGAAACTTGCTCGTCCGATCATAACCGCATCAACTCCATATCGATCGAAACACTCCTTGCAGCGTTCTGGGGTTGTGACGTCGCCATTGCCAATGATTGGTATATGCATGCGTGGATTATTTTTCACTTCTCCAATCAGTGTCCAATCGGCTTCGCCGGTATACATTTGCGCACGTGTGCGGCCATGAATCGTTAACGCAGCAATTCCACAATCTTGTAGTTGCTCAGCTAGATCGACGATAATTTTATTATTAGCGTCCCAGCCTAAACGCGTTTTTACGGTAACCGGAATCTTTACAGCGTCGACGACTGATCGAGTAATTTCGAGCATTAACGGAATATTTTGCAGCATACCTGCTCCGGCTCCTTTACCTGCGACTCGTTTTACCGGGCAGCCAAAGTTGATATCTAGAATGTCTGGCTGAGCTTCTTCGACAATTTGTGCCGCCTTCACCATTGTTTCGGTATCTTTTCCGTAAATCTGGATGGCTACAGGACGTTCCTTCGGACTAATATTGAGTTTCTGTTCGGTTTTGTTGACAGCGCGTATTAAAGCATCGCTCGAGACAAATTCAGTATATACCATATCGGCCCCAAATGATTTGCACATTAAACGAAAAGCCGGGTCGGTCACATCTTCCATGGGTGCCAGTAGAATAGGGTATTCGCCCAAATCTATGTGATCTATTTTCATTGATTATTTGATGTTTAACAGTTATATATTGGAAGTAACTTCCTATTTTGGTCGCAAAAATACGGAAAAAAAGTCTACCTTTGTATGCTTTATAAGGTTAACTGTACTATAAATCGTTTGAAAGAGATCTTGATAACGATGGGGGCAGTCTTATAGCGATAAGGTAATATATACAAAAAGGAATATGAATTCAAAGATAACTGATTTTGAGATCATGGCACCGGTAGGCTCTCGCGAGTCTTTAGCGGCTGCCTTGCAAGCTGGTGCAAATTCGATCTATTTTGGCATTGAAAATCTAAATATGCGCGCACGTTCGGCCAATACATTTACGATTGACGATTTGCGAGAAATCGCTCAAACTTGTGATGAGCATGGTGTGAAGAGCTATTTAACGGTGAATACTATTATTTATGATAAAGATGTCGCATTGATGCGTACCATTGTTGACGCAGCTAAAGCAGCTGGGATTTCGGCTGTAATTGCTGCTGACGTGGCTGTGATGAGCTATGCTCGTCAAATTGGGCAAGAAGTGCATTTGTCGACTCAATTAAATATTTCGAATACAGAGGCGTTGAAATTTTACGCTCAATTTGCTGATGTGGTGGTTTTGGCTCGGGAATTGAATCTTGATCAAGTGGCCGAGATCTATCGTTGCATCCGTGAAGAGAATATCTGTGGGCCTAAAGGTGAACCGATTCGCATAGAGATGTTCTGCCATGGAGCATTATGTATGGCGGTTTCCGGTAAATGCTATCTGTCTTTGCATGAGATGAATAGCTCAGCTAACCGAGGAGCTTGTATGCAAGTCTGCCGTCGTGCTTACGATGTAAAGGATAAAGAAACCGGTATTGAACTTGAGGTGGATAACGAGTATATTATGTCGCCTAAAGATTTAAAGACCATTCATTTCATGAATAAAATGATGGATGCCGGAGTGAGAGTCTTTAAAATAGAAGGACGTGCACGTGGACCTGAATATGTACGCACAGTGGTTGAATGTTATCGAGAGGCTATTCAGTCGAATCTTGAGGATACTTTCACAGATGAAAAGATTGCAGCATGGGATGAACGTTTGAAAACCGTTTTCAATCGTGGCTTTTGGGATGGTTATTATTTAGGGCAGCGTTTAGGAGAGTGGAGCAAAAACTATGGTTCGGAGGCTACAGAACGTAAGATTTATGTTGGTAAGGGAGTGAAGTATTTCAGTAATATTGGCGTAGCAGAATTCTTAGTTGAGGCGGCTGAACTAAATGTTGGGGATAAACTGTTGATTACAGGACCAACCACTGGGGCTTTATTTGCGACACTCGATGAAGCTAGAGTGGACTTGAAATCGGTGGATTCGGTGAAGAAAGGTGAACATTTCTCGATGAAATTGGATAAGATTCGTCCGAGTGATAAACTCTATAAACTAGTTTCTACTCAGGAACTGAAGAAGTTTAAGGGATTGGAATAGTATTAATCATTGAATTGTTTTTATGGAATATATCTACGAATTGGCGCTTAAGGTGCGAGACTATGAATGTGATTTACAAGGGATTGTGAACAATGCCAATTATCAACACTACTTAGAGCATGCTCGTCATGAATTCTTGGTTTCTGTTGGACTAGATTTTGCAAAACTTCATGAAGAGGGTATTGATCCGGTCGTTGCTCGCATTAATATGGCTTTTAAAACGCCATTAAAAAGTGGAGATGAATTTGTCTGCAAGCTCTATATGAAGAAAGAAGGAATCAAATATGTCTTCTACCAAGATATTTTCCGCAAAGCGGACAATAAAGTGGTGGTGAAGGCCGTCGTTGAGTCTGTCTGTTTGGTGAAAGGCCGTTTAAGCACAAGTGAGTTGTTTGATCAGGTTTTCGCTCCTTATTGGAATAATGAATGATGAAGAAATAATTTCTAGCATTGCACTGACTTTGATTCCCGGTATCGGGCATATTTGGGGAAAACGGTTAGTCGAAGAAATAGGTAATGCCACTGATGTGTTCCGGCTTCGGAATGAATTACCGGAACGCATTCCAGGTGTTAATCCTAAGATTATTGAAGCCTTAACTTCTAAGGAGGCTTTTAAACGCGCAGAACAAGAATATCTTTTTGCTCAAAAGAATCATATTGCTTGTTTGACTTTCAACAGTGAGGACTACCCCTCCCGTCTTCGGGAATGTGAAGACGCTCCCATTTTACTTTTCTTTAAAGGAACTGCCAACCTGAATACGCATCGGGTCATCAATCTGGTAGGGACTCGCCATGCAACCGATTATGGTACCCAGATTTGCTCATCTTTCTTGCAAGATTTAAAGACGTATTGTCCCGATCTACTTGTAGTGAGCGGATTGGCTTATGGAATCGATATTCATGCACATCGGAATGCTCTTCTCAACAAACTGTCCACAGTTGGGGTTTTAGCTCATGGGCTCGACCGAATTTACCCTTCTGTACATCGTCGAACGGCTATTGAGATGCTGGAATGTGGTGGATTGTTGACAGAGTTCATGAGCGGGACTACTCCTGATCGTCACAACTTTGTTGGTCGTAATCGCATTGTTGCAGGTATGGCTGATGCAACGATTGTAGTGGAGTCGGCCGCGAAGGGTGGGGCTTTGATCACTGCTGAGATTGCCGAAAGCTATGGACGTGATTGTTTCGCTTTTCCGGGGGGTGTTTTTGCTGAATACTCAAAAGGTTGTAATGCTTTAATACGTGACAATAAAGCCGCTTTAATCGGTTCAGCAACCGATTTTATCCAAGCGATGGGTTGGGAGTGTGTCTCGAATGTCCAATCCTCCGAAGGGATTCAACGTTGTTTATTTTTGGATCTTTCGCCTGAAGAGCAAAAAATAGGTGACTTATTGAGTTCCCGTGGTCATTTACATATTAATACTTTGGTAGTTGAGACGGAGATCCCTATACAGAAGATGAATGCCTTACTTTTGGGACTTGAGATGAAAGGGATGTTGCGTGTTTTAGCGGGTGGGGTATACCAGTGGATCGGTTAAAGAATTAGTTAGACGGTGAGCAGATAAAAAAAATCCCTTTGATTCATTCAAAGGGATTTTTTATGCTATTAATCAAATCAAGCTATTTAGTCTTTCAACTTAGCGATGATAAAGTCACGATTTAAACGTGCGATGTTGCTGATAGATACATTCTTAGGACATTCCGCTTCACAAGCACGAGTGTTGGTACAGTTACCAAAACCAAGTTCGTCCATTTTAGAAAGCATCGCTTTAGCACGGCGTAAGGCTTCTGGTTTACCTTGTGGCAATAGGTTCAATTGGCTAACTTTTGCAGAAACGAAAAGCATTGCTGAACCATTTTTACAAGCTGCTACACATGCACCACAACCAATACAAGACGCTGCATCCATAGCTTCGTCAGCAATAGGTTTAGCAATAAGGATGGCGTTAGCATCTTGAGGAGCACCTGTACGTACACCAACATAACCACCGGCTTGCATGATTTTGTCGAACGCTGTACGATCGACCATTAAGTCTTTGATGACTGGGAAACCGGCCGAACGCCATGGCTCTACTGTGATGGTGTCACCGTCGTTGAAACGACGCATGTAGATCTGGCAAGTCGTTGCACCTGTTGCTGGTCCGTGAGGGTGTCCGTTGATGTACAATGAACACATACCGCAAATACCTTCGCGACAGTCATGATCGAAAACAACTGGTTCTTGACCTTTGCTGATCAATTCTTCGTTAAGAATATCGAGCATTTCCAAGAATGAAGTATCGCCAGGGATATCTTTCATTGGGTATGTTTCAAAAGCGCCTTTTTCTTTCGGGCCTTTTTGGCGCCATACCTTGAGCGTGAAACTTATATTTTTATCCATTTTTTTGAGTCTTTTTAATGTTATACGTCAACGATTAGCTCTTGTAGTTACGAGTTTGAACTTTGATTGCTTCATATACAAGCGATTCTTTGTGCAACACTGGTGCAGTATCATCATTGTTTTGATATTCCCAGCAAGCCACATAGAAGAAGTTCTCGTCATCACGTTTTGCTTCACCTTCTTCAGTTTGGTACTCTTCACGGAAGTGACCACCACAACTTTCGTTACGGTTCAATGCATCGTAAGCTACAAGTTCACCCATAATGATAAAGTCGTACAAACGGATAGCTTTGTCAAGCTCTACGTTCATACCTTCTTTTGATCCAGGGATAAATAGTTTGGTTTCAAACTCTTTACGGATTTCTTTCAGTTTAGTCAAACCGGTTTTCAACCCTTCTTCAGTACGTCCCATACCCATGTATTCCCACATCACGTGACCAAGTTTTTTATGAATTGTATCTACAGACTCAGTACCCTTGATATTCATGAAGTGATCAATCTTAGCTTCGATAGCTTTCTCTGCTTCTACGAATTCAGGAAGATCGGTAGAAAAACGAGGAACAGTAATCTGATCAGCCAAGTAGTTTTGAATGGTGTAAGGCAATACGAAATAGCCATCAGCCAAACCTTGCATCAATGCTGATGCACCTAAACGGTTAGCTCCATGGTCAGAGAAGTTACATTCACCGATAGCGAATAGACCCTTCACTGTCGTTTGAAGTTCGTAGTCTACCCAGATTCCTCCCATAGTGTAGTGAATAGCCGGATAGATCATCATTGGATTGTCGTAAGGGCTTACGTCGGTAATCTCCTCATACATATCGAATAAGTTACCATAACGTTGACCAACAACATCCTTGCCTAAGCGGTTGATCGCTTCGCTAAAATCAAGGAATACAGCTAAACCGGTATTGTTTACGCCGAAGCCTTTGTCGCAACGTTCTTTAGCTGCACGGCTCGCAACGTCACGAGGAACCAAGTTACCGAAAGCCGGATAACGACGTTCCAAATAGTAGTCGCGATCTTCTTCAGGAATGTCTCTACCTTGTAAAGTTCCTGCTTGAAGTTTCTTC
Organism: Bacteroides sp. QWL-09; assembly: GCF_058683585.1. NCBI lineage: Bacteria > Pseudomonadati > Bacteroidota > Bacteroidia > Bacteroidales > Bacteroidaceae > Bacteroides > Bacteroides sp. QWL-09. The sequence continues at coordinate 2,646,518 of NZ_CM178748.1, forward strand.
GCATCTTCTAGTTTTTTGGGTACCCAGATACGACCGTCGTTACGTAATGACTCAGACATCAAAGTCAATTTCGACTGTTGGTCACCGTGAACCGGGATACAAGTCGGGTGAATTTGAACGTAAGCAGGGTTAGCGAATACTGCACCTTTACGGTAACAAGCAATAGCTGCTGTACAGTTACAAGCCATAGCGTTAGTCGACAAGAAATAAGCATTACCGTATCCACCTGTAGCAATAACTACAGCGTGAGCAGCGAAACGTTCTAGTTCTCCTGTGATAAGATTTTTAGCGATAATACCACGAGCACGATCGTCAACGATAACGACATCCTGCATTTCGTAGCGAGTGTATAATTTAACGTTTCCGGTATTGACCTGACGGCTCAATGCTGAATATGCACCAAGCAATAACTGTTGTCCGGTTTGACCTTTTGCGTAGAATGTACGTGATACTTGGGCACCACCGAATGAACGGTTATCAAGTGTACCACCGTATTCACGTGCGAATGGAACGCCTTGAGCTACACATTGGTCGATAATAGCGTTCGATACTTCAGCCAAACGGTAAACGTTAGCTTCACGGGCACGATAGTCGCCACCTTTTACTGTATCGTAGAATAAACGGTAAACAGAGTCACCGTCGTTTTGGTAGTTTTTTGCGGCATTGATACCACCTTGTGCAGCAATAGAGTGTGCACGACGAGGAGAGTCTTGGATACAGAAGTTAAGTACTTTGAATCCCATTTCACCAAGGGAAGCTGCTGCTGATGCACCGGCTAATCCTGTACCTACAACAATGATATCCAAACGACGTTTGTTTGCAGGGTTTACCAATTTTTGGTGAGCTTTATAATTGGTCCATTTCTCTGCTACTGGTCCTTCCGGAATTTTTGAATCTATCTTAATCATAATCTTATGTCCGATTTAATCATTTATAAAAAATAAATTAGCAAGTTGCGTTGTTACACTGCAAGTGATTGGATGTAGAATACGATCACTACAATGGCGAAACATGCAACCACAACAGTAGAGTAGATGTTAGAAATACATTTCCAACGATTGATCCATACTTTGTTGTTCCAACCAAGTGATTGCATTGAACTCCAGAAACCGTGAGTTAAATGGAACCAGATAGCGCCTAACCATGCAAGGTATAATACGACATATATCGGATTAGAGAAAGTATTCTGAATGTGGTATACACCATCTGCTGCATAAGTGATGTCGGCTGTTGCACAACCCATTTTGTGCATCAACTCCGGTAACTGCATTTTTGCCCAGAAGTTGAAAAGGTGTAAACCTAAACCAAGGATCACAATAATGCCTAATACCAGCATGTTTTGTGAAGCCCACTCTACGTTTTTAGGCTTTTCAGCTACGGCGTAACGTTCGCTACCACGCGCTTTGCGATTTTGGATCGTTAGCCAAAATGCATAAATAATGTGAATTACAAAAAGTGCTGCCAAGCCCGCTGTTGCGACTAAAGCATACCAGTTTGCACCTAAAAATTCACAAACCAAATTGTACCCTTCTGCTGAAAAAATAGCAACAAGGTTCATTGCCATGTGAAAGGTTAGAAATAGGACAAGGGCGAGTCCGGTAACACTCATCACCACTTTCCTTCCTACAGATGAATTACTTAACCACATAAATGATTGAATTTAAATTATTTAATAATTATTACTATAATGCTTTGATTAGGTGTTCTATACAAGGTGCAAAAATAGGGTAATTAAATGGATCAACCAAAGGATTAAAGAAATTATTCTTTAATCCTGCATTTTGATTTAAATATTATCCAATAAGGTCCAGAAACGGCATTCCAATGCAACATGGAGAGCTTTGAACTGTTTTTGAGATTAGAGCTTTGAAAATGGATATTCAATCACATTTCTAGAAAAATCATGTGATTGAATATTTGTATTTTAATAGTAAACTACAAGAACAAGAGTAGGGGGTGATAATTGATAAGGAATAAAAAGCCCTCGTTACAAGCTATTGTAACGAGGGCTTTAATTATTTGAGTTTCTTTTCGTACGCTTTAGAATTAAGGATTTCTAATGCTTTTTGTACGCTTTGATTAGTCGAGTTGATGATCTGAAAATACTCATTCATGTCCCATAGATCTCTTGCGATCAGTGCTTTTAATTGTACTTTAATCATTGGGAGTGATTTTTGGTATTGAGTTTCGTCCCATTTTATCTTTTCTTCTTCGCTCATTTGACGGAGTTCACTTAGCATCTCTTCGCTAATGGTAAAGTCTTTGATGAATGAATCGATTTTTTTATACTGTTGTTTCAATCCTATGCGGTTTTTCTCGATATATTTCATCGTATATTTAATAACCACCCCTTTACCTATTAATTCACGATGATAGTCCGTATACAATGTGGTATCAATAGGAATAAAGATGTCCGGCATGATACCACCCCCACCATATACCGTTCGTTTGAGCTTTTTGGTATAGACCTTCAGAGAGTCCGGGAAATGAATGCTATCGGCATTGGTCATTTCACCGCGATTGTAGCGTTCTAATAGATCGGAATGATATTGAGAGATGTTTGCTTCTCCACTTGCAGCACTATTGGTCGATAATTTTAGATCTGCTGTGCTATTGTACGGTTTTTGGATGCAACGTCCCGAAGGCGTATAATATCGAGCGATGGTCAGACGAATCATTGATCCGTCGGGGAGGTCGATAGGGCGTTGAACGAGACCTTTTCCAAAGGAACGGCGTCCAACAACAAGACCGCGATCCCAATCTTGAATCGCTCCGGTGACGATTTCGCTTGCCGAAGCACTGTACTCGTCAATGAGGACAATGAGGCGTCCGTTGCGTAGTTTGCCATTGCCTTTTGCAAAAAACTCAGCACGTTGTGCTTTCCGACCTTCTGTGTAGACGATCAGCTCTTTTTGACCGAGGAACTCATTTGCAATGTCGATCGCGGCATTGAGATACCCACCCCCGTTGCCTTGGAGGTCAAGAACGAGGTCAACCATACCGTTGGCCTGCAATTTTTTAATAGCCGCATTAAATTCATCGGCTGTGGTGGCCGCAAAGCGACTGATTCGAATATATCCGATCTTTGGCTGAATGAGGTATGAGGCATCTAAACTGTAGATTGGAATTTTATCACGTTTAACGGTGAAGAGGAGGGGATCAATGACACCGCGGCGAATGATTGTTAGGTTGACTTTGGAATTCTTAGGTCCGCGCAACCGGCTCATAATCTCTTCTGTGCTCATCTTAACCCCTGCAATGGCAGAATCGTTCACGGCGACAATTCGGTCACCGGCAAGAATTCCAACCTTTTCTGATGGGCCGTTGCTGACCGGTTGTACCACTAACAAAGTATCTTCAATCATTTGGAATTGTACACCTATACCTTCGAAGTTACCTTTCAGAGGCTCATTCATCTTTTTCACCTCTTCGGCATCTGAATAGGTTGAATGGGGATCAAGCTGAGCGAGCATTTTGATGATGGCTTCTTCAACCAGCTTGTTCTCGTCAACTTTATCGACGTAAAGGTTCGATATCGCGAATTCTGCCATCTGTAGCTTTTGCATCGCAGGTGATCCGAAACCTTGTGCGTTTAAGCTTAGTGTACAAAGACTGATTAAAAAGAGGCTGAGATATTTCATGTTCGTCATAATGTATAAATAGTTAGTCGTCAATGATCATACCTTTCGGGATGAACTGACTAATGTCTTTTTTATAAGAAAGTAATTCACGTACAATGGTTGAACTGATACAAGTCAGCTCCGGTTCGGTGAAGAGCAGTATGGTCTCAATTCCGGCAAGTTTGCGATTGATGTCTGCGATGGTTTCCTCATACTCAAAGTCCTTCACCGTGCGAATGCCTCTGAGGATAAACTGTGCCTCAACCTGACGTGCGAAATCGATCGTTAGACTATCGTACGACAGCACCTTAATCCGAGGGTTATTTTGATAAAGGTTTTGGATCATGGTGATTCTTTTCTCCGTCGGAAAGTAAGAATTTTTATTTTCATTGATACCAATACCTATAATGATTTCGTCCATAAAGGTTAATGCACGTTCTACTATCGAGGCATGCCCAATAGTGAAGGGATCGAATGTCCCGGGGAAAATAGCTCTTTTCATGATGCTAAATCTTCTTCAATCATCAAATTTTCTATGATAAAGGTCTGACGCTCCATCGTGTTCTTGCCCATATAAAACTCAAGCAATTCTTTGACGGCGTCTGTCTTCTTTAATGAAACCTGCTCCAATCGCATGTCTTTGCCGATGAAGTGTTTGAACTCATCCGGAGAGATTTCTCCCAATCCTTTAAATCGCGTGATCTCAGGGTTTGGCCCGAGTTCCTCAATGGCATTAACCCGTTCTTCTTCACTGTAACAATAGTTCGTTTTCTTTTTGTTTCGAACTCTGAATAGAGGGGTCTGTAAGATATAAACGTGTCCTTTTTTGATCAGGTCCGGGAAGAACTGTAAAAAGAAGGTGATCAACAATAGACGAATGTGCATGCCGTCGACATCGGCATCGGTAGCAACAATCACCTTATTATATCTAAGCCCTTCGATACCGTCTTCTATGTTTAGTGCAGCTTGTAGCAGGTTAAACTCTTCATTTTCATAAACCACCTTTTTGGTGAGTCCGAATGAGTTTAGCGGCTTACCGCGAAGGCTGAATACGGCTTGAGTATTCACGTCGCGGCTTTTGGTGATTGAACCACTCGCTGAATCTCCCTCGGTGATAAAAATGCAAGATTCCTCTTCCAATCCTTTGCCTTTTGTATCGTTCAGATGCACGCGGCAGTCCCGCAGTTTCCGGTTGTGAAGATTGGCTTTTTTAGCTCTTTCGCGGGCTAACTTGGTGACTCCTGCAATGGCTTTTCGTTCTTTCTCAGACTCTTGTATCTTTTGGAGCATGAGGTCTGCCGTCTCACCATTCTTGTGTAAGAAGTTGTCCACTTCTTGTTTGATGAAATCGCCCACATGTTTGTTGACCGTTATCCCACCGGGGATCATATTGGTCGAACCCAACTTAATTTTCGTTTGGCTCTCAAACATCGGTTCTTCGACGTTGATGGCGATGGCAGCGACCAGTCCGTTGCGGATGTCGGTATAATCTTGATTCTTATTGTAGAACTCTTTAATGGTGCGAGCGATGTGCTCCTTAAAGGCACTCTGGTGCGTACCACCCTGTGTGGTATGTTGTCCGTTGACAAACGAGTAGTACTCTTCGCCATACTGTCCCGTATGAGTAAAGGCGATCTCAATATCGTCTCCTTTAAGATGGACGATCGGATAAAGCCCCGTGGCGGTCATGTTGTCGTTCAACAGATCGACTAGTCCGTTGCGAGAGATGATCCGCTGTCCGTTGAAGAGGATAGCCAGGCCCGTATTTAAATAGGTGTAGTTTCGTAACATCGTCTCTATAAACTCTGTTCGGAAACTATAATTTAAAAACAAGGAATTGTCCGGTTCAAAGAAGATATACGTACCATTCTCTTCTTCCGAACTCAACGTCTGGTCTGTTTTTAATTCTCCTTTCGAGAAAGTTGCTATACGAACCTTACCGTTTCGGTAACTACGAACTTCAAAATTCGAACTTAAGGCATTGACCGCTTTTACGCCGACTCCGTTTAGCCCGACACTCTTCTTAAAAGCCTTACTGTCATATTTACCACCGGTGTTCAATACACTTACGGCTTCAACGAGTTTACCTTGTGGTATACCTCGACCGTAGTCACGAACAGAGATGCGTAGGTTGTCCTCTATTGAGATTTCAATCTTCCTTCCGGCCTGCATCTTGAACTCATCGATACTATTATCAATCACTTCTTTCAAAAGAACATAGATTCCATCTTCGGCATGAGAGCCGTCACCAAGCTTTCCAATGTACATACCGGGACGGGTACGTACGTGTTCCATATCGCTGAGGTGGCGGATGTTATCGTCTGTATACTCTATCGGGTTAGTGTCTGGATTAATGATCAATTCGTTCTTTTCCATGTTCGTTTAAAATATTAATCGATTGGTTTGGTAAATGCGCGGCGACGCTTATGTTGTTCGGTTTTAAAATATTCCCATTGAGCTTGTACCTTACCGTTGATCTCAAGTTCCGGATTACTCTCAGCATAAATGAAGCCTAATTTTTTGTAAACCGGAATCAAGTCGTAAAACAACAAGGCATTAACCCCCTTGTTCTGATATTCAGGTTTTACAGCCACAAGTAAGAGGTCGAGAACTTTAGCTCTTCGTTTCATGAACAAGGCTTTAAAGAGGTGATACCAACCGAAGGGGAGTAATCGCCCATGCGACTTTTGTAAAGCTTCCGAAAGAGAAGGCATCGACAGACCGACACAAATGAGCTGGTCTTCAGCATCGGTGATCAGTGTGATCATTCGAAGATCCACAATCGGCAGATACATCCGTACATACTGATCGATTTGCCTCTGCGTCAGTGCCGAATAACCATAAAGTGGGCTATAGGCTTCGTTCATCAATTCGAAGATCGCTTGTCCGTAATCTTTAGCCAATTTCTTAGAAGAGGTATACTTCTTAATCTTCAGATTATACTTCTTCTGGATCAATTCGGAGATGCGTCTATGCTTTTCAGGAATATCCTCAGGAATGTAAATCTTATATTCCACCCAATCGGCATCCTTGGCATAGCCCAACTGCTCCATGTGTTGAGGGTAGTAAGGGTGGTTGTAGATGGTTGCCATGGTGCTGAGCTGGTCGTAGCCTTCTATCAGCATTCCTTCGGCATCAAAATCAGTGAAGCCCAAAGGCCCTTGGATGTCGGTCATCCCTCGTTCTTTACCCCATTGCTCAACGGCTTGAAGCAAGGCAGAAGAAACCTCGAGGTCATCAATGAAATCGATCCAACCGAAGCGAACCTCTTTTTTATTCCATGTTTCGTTGGCGCGAGTATTGATAATTGCCGCTACGCGTCCCACGATTTGATTGTCTTTATAAGCTAAGAAGTAATCGGCCTCGCAAAACTCAAATGCTGCATTTTTCTTCTTGTTGAAGGTATTCAACATGTCGTCGTACAAGTCGGGTACTGAGTAAGGGCTACCTTTGTATAATTGGTAATTGAAGCGAATAAACTTCTTAAGTTCTCCTTTAGTTGAGACTTTTTTAATTGTAATAGCCATATCTATATTTATGATTGAGCAAGCAAAGATAGTTGATAATCTTTAATTATCAATTGGATGACGGGTGTAAATCACACTTGTCTCGTTGAAATAAACGTCCTGTCGTCGTCATTAAGCGTTATAAATCAGTATCACGGTATAGACGATATAGCCTATAATCATCAGGCTTCCTTCTATCCTGGTAATGGTTCGTTTGGCAAAGAATAAACCGAACAGCCAGAGCAGAACTCCTGCCCCGATGAGGCTGATTAGATCGAAGTTGGTGATGCCATTCACTCGAAGTGGAGTGATGCTTGCACTGCATCCCAGAACGAAGAAAATGTTAAATAAGTTACTGCCGATCACGTTACCAATCGCTATCTCCGGATTCTTTTTCAAAGCCGCAACAATCGAAGTGGCCAATTCCGGAAGTGAAGTGCCACCGGCTACGAGCGTTAAGCCGATGATTGACTCGCTTATTCCTAATCCGCGGGCAATACCTGTGGCACCGGTTACAAATAAATCGCCACCGAAGATCAGTCCTCCTAATCCACCTAAAATGAATAACGTGGATTTCCACCACGGCATTTGTCGAATCTCTTCCGGGCTGTCTCCATTCGAATGCGAGGCGATGGCAAAGGTATATCCTAGGAAAATAATGAAAAAGCAGAGGAGTAATAAGCCATCGGTGATGCTGATGACGTTCTGTGAATGATGATCGAACCAAACATCATTGGCGCAAATAAACAAAACGATGGAGGCTAGAATGCATAGAGGAATCTCTTTCCGTAACGTGTTACGTGTGATGACGATGGGGGCAAAAAGAGCCGTGCATCCCACAATCATCAGCGTATTAAAGATATTGCTTCCGACCACATTACCGATGGAGATATCGGCACTGCCTTTGAGTGCAGATGATACACTGACCGTGAGTTCGGGGGCTGAAGTTCCGAAAGCTACAATCGTAAGACCAATCACAATCGGGGGAATACGTAACTGTTTAGCTACAGATGCTGCACCGTCTGTTAACCCGTTTGCCCCTAAAAGAATAAGTAGTAATCCTCCAATGAGTAGTAGTAGATCCATAAAATTAAGTCGTAAGTTTTGTTGCAAAGATAATCATTCAACTAGATTTTCTTACATCGTATCAACACTTTTTGTTCGTTGGCTAAAGTTGTCGCAAAAAGGTAGACGTCACCGCCTTCTCCGATCTTTAATCTTTTGCGAAGTTCGGCCACAGTCGACGGAAAATTACGGATCGTGAGGTTCGCTTTTTTTGAATATCCTAACAATTGCTTAAGTTCTTTCTTATTGAATCCGCACACCTCCTCAACTTGAAATTTTCGACCGGGAAAAGCACTGCTCGGTTCGTCCGAGGTATATAAATGACTGTTGGGATGTAGCTTCTCGAGCTCGAATGTTTCGGCGACTTTCCGGTAGGCTCCCGCTTTCAATATCGATGCGTTAGGCTCGAAGAGGTAGTTTTTTACCTGATCGGTATAAAGGCATTCGCTTTCTGCTTCTTCTTTTCGCGTGAATGAGAATAACGGCTGTTCTCCTGCAGAAGTAATATTGGTACAATATAATCGGAAGTCTGTTGGTTCGGGAGTCTCTTGAAGAATGAAAAGCAACTCTTTACACTCATTGTTGACCGAAAGGATGTGAATGGCTGTTGTCCTCTTTAAAGCTCTAGTGGCCAAGGTCATGTCGAGCATGGGAGACAACTTAATCATCACTTGTGGCGCTTTTTGTAAGAGAAGATCTTCCAGATCGCCCACGTTGGGTTCGCAATCGGAGATCGCCACCGTCTTCCCTCCATGTTCATTGCGTCTTGCCGGATCTATAAAGAGCGTGTCGACCGGCGACATCTCTTTTAAGAACTCAACGCTGTCGCTGTTTACTACACGGATGTGTCCTAGGTTTAGTGCTTTAAAATTGTGGGTGGCCAGATCGCATAGTTCGGTTTGCTGTTCAACATAAGTGGCCTTTTTGAACTTCTGAGCCATGAAACTACAATCAATGCCGAAACCTCCGGTGAGGTCGACCAATTCGTTGCCCTCAACAAGTGAGGCTTTATATAATGCCGTTGCCTCGGACGAACATTGTTCGAGCGAGAGGTGTCGTGGGTAGACGATTGTTCTGAGCTTTGCCCATGTCGGTATTTTCTCTTGTGCAACTTGATAGCCGGCAATCTGAGTGATGGCCTCTGTGAGATCAACATCGGGATACTTCCCTTTTTGAAGAGCTAAAGAACGAATATTATCTTGAAGATGATGTTCTATAAATTGCTGGGTGTCGGGAGAACTGATTTTCATGAATATATGCGATAGAATTACAGAATTGATCCGTCTAATCAACCAATGACCAGTCGGTTAAGTTAGAGTAGACCGCTTCGTTGTTGAATAACCGTTCAATTTGATGCAAAGATATAAACATTTGCCGATGTGAACCTTATTTCTGATCAATAGATCTTAAAAACGCCTTTTTAGAATGCCCATTTCGCCGTATAATGCCCATTCCCCTAACGATAGACCTTTTAAAATAAAGCCTTAACATCTTTTTAATTTATGGAGAGTTTTGCGTTATATAATGTTAGAGGGCCAATTTAAAACTCCTATTTTAATTAAAAAGAGAGAATATCTTGTTTTTTATTAAGGTAAGGAGAATCTTTTTTTCTACTTTTGCGGCTGAATGTTATGGTAATACCATTAGAACGAAAAGAATTATGCAGAAAAACCTTGTCATTGTCGAGTCTCCGGCAAAAGCAAAAACCATTGAAAAGTTTCTTGGAAAGGATTTCAAAGTTCTTTCCAGTTACGGTCATATACGTGATCTCAAGAAGAAAGAGTTCAGTATTGATATAGAAAAAAACTTTCAACCACATTATGAGATCCCGGGAGACAAACAAGCGTTGGTTAGCGAACTAAAGAAGGAAGCTAAAGAGGCAGAAGTCGTCTGGCTCGCATCCGATGAGGACCGCGAGGGAGAAGCTATTGCATGGCACCTTTATGAAGTCTTAAAGCTAAAGCCTGAGAACACAAAGCGGATTGTCTTTCACGAAATTACGAAACCTGCCATACTTAGAGCCATTGAACAGCCACGTCACATTAATATAGACTTGGTGAATGCGCAACAAGCCCGACGAATTCTTGACCGAATCGTAGGTTTTGAGTTGTCGCCGGTTTTGTGGAAGAAAGTGAAACCGGCTTTATCCGCCGGTCGCGTGCAGTCGGTTGCTGTACGTCTGATTGTTGAGCGTGAACGCGATATTCATGCGTTTAAGAGTGAAGCCTCTTATAAAGTAACCGCGGTATTTTTAGTACCTGAAGATGGAGGTAGCTTTGTAGAGATGAAAGCCGAGCTGAACCGTCGATTAAAAACGAAGAGTGAAGCCGAAAGCCTGTTGGCCAATTGCCGACAATCGACTTTCGTGATTGATGATATCAGCAAACGTCCGGTAAAGAAAACGCCGGCGGCTCCTTTCACGACGTCTACTTTGCAACAAGAAGCGGCTCGCAAGCTTGGATACACGGTGGCTCAAACGATGATCATCGCTCAGCGGTTGTATGAATCGGGATACATCACCTATATGCGTACCGACTCGGTGAACTTATCCGATTACGCGACTCAAGGATGTAAAGAGACCATTCTAAATTTGATGGGGGACTCTTATGTTCATAACCGACATTTTGAAACCCGTACTAAGGGAGCACAAGAGGCCCATGAGGCGATTCGTCCAACTTATATGGAGAATCAAAGCATCGAAGGTAGTGCTCAGGAGAAAAAATTATATGATCTGATCTGGAAGCGTACGATCGCTTCGCAGATGTCGGATGCCGAACTTGAAAAGACCACTGCAACCATTCATATGAGTGCAGGAGCCGATTATTTTGTCGCTGTTGGTGAAGTGATCAAGTTCGATGGTTTCCTTCGCGTGTATCGTGAGTCGTATGATGACGATAATGAACCGGAGGTTGAAAGCCACTTGTTGCCGCCATTGAAGAAAGGACAATCGTTGCAATGTGAGACGGTGATGGCCGTTGAACGTTTTACACAACGTCCTCCACGATATACGGAAGCCAGCTTAGTTCGTAAATTGGAAGAACTAGGCATCGGACGTCCTTCTACTTATGCACCGACCATCTCTACCATTCAACAACGTGAGTATGTTGAAAAAGGAAATAGAGAAGGAGAAGAACGTTTATATAACACCTTGACGTTGCGCGATGACGCCGTGAAGGATGAAACGCTTAGCGAAGTGGTTGGTACTGAGAAAGCGAAACTTTTCCCGACCGATATTGGCTTTGTGGTGAATGATTTCTTAACCGAATATTTCCCGGATATCTTGGATTACAACTTTACGGCAACCGTTGAGAAGGAATTTGATGAGGTGGCTGAAGGAGGTGTGGAGTGGACGTCGATCATGAAGAAATTCTATGAGGCCTTCCACCCTTCTGTGGAACGAACCTTAGCCACTAAGACCGAACATAAGGTCGGTGAACGCGTACTTGGTGAAGAGCCCGGAACCGGTAAACAAGTCTCGGTGAAGATCGGTCGTTACGGTCCCGTTGTTCAGATTGGTACAGCCGATGATGAAGAGAAACCTCGTTTTGCCCAAATGATGAAAGGACAATCGATGGAAACCATTACCTTGGAAGATGCTTTAGAACTCTTCAAGTTGCCTCGTGAATTGGGAGAATATGAAGGTAAGGTGGCCAAGGTGGGTATTGGACGTTTTGGACCTTATATCCAACATAGTGGTGTTTATGTCTCTTTGCCTAAAGAGTTAGATCCGATGACGGTTTCTTTGGATGAGGCTATTGTCTTGATTCAGCAGAAGCGGGCGAAAGAAGCGGAACGCCATATTAAAGCGTTCGAAGAAGAACCGGAATTGGAGATCTTGAATGGTCGTTACGGACCTTATATTGCTTATAAAGGGAACAACTATAAGATTCCGAAGGATATTGTTCCGCAGGACTTGAGTTTGAAGAGTTGTATGGACTTGATCAAACTTCAGGAAGAGAAGGCGGCTAATGCTCCGGCACGTAAGCGTCGCACGACTAAGAAGAAATAAAACGTTGTTCAGAGCTTTGGTAGCTCATCAACGACTAAGAATAAGCGATACAGGCTGTCTCAATCGATGTTGAGGCGGCCTGTTCTTGTGTTTCCCTCTTAGCGATACGCTCCACATGCGGTTGTTTTTTGTGAAAGATCTGCAACGCTGCCACTCCTTAGGTTTAAGTGTTTGTCTTTCAGTCAGAAAGAGGCGTTGCAGATAGGTGTGGCAGATGGGTGTCAGATCGAATAAATGCCACACGCTTTTTCCGGCCCTTCATGAGGTGAATCATAAAGTGAATCACATCAGAATCACATTGCTATTAACTAATCTCACAGCGAGTCTAACCGTTTTTGTACGGCCTTTAAGTGCTGAGCAAGTTGCATGTGTTGAGCCCTCGTTCGAAGGCTCTTCGGCCCTCGTTCGAGGGCTCATGGGTTTTCCTTCGAGGGCTGAAGAGCCCACGTTCGAGGGCTCAACAAATTTAACCTCAACAACGGCTAATGAAGCTTCAACGCCAATAAATCGAACTTCAATGGTGCTTAATTAAATAGGTAGAGTTGTTCGAGACATAGAGAGACTGTTTAATTGTGCTGAAGGATCCATTAAAAGGAGACTAAGAGTTGTTTGCCTTTGAAGGTAAACGGGGCGCTGAGTGAGGGATGGTGTGAGATACCCCGCCTTTAGTGTGGGATAATTGCTCAAACAAGCTATCCCACACTTGACTGAAAAGTCGAGCAATACAGACTTTTCGGGGAATTTAGTGTGGGAGTGTGGGATAAATCGATCTGTTTTATTCTTCTGGAGAGTGGACTACGAAAAAAGAGGCTGCTTCAACCAGATGTGAAGCAACCTCTTTGAGTTGTTTAGTTGTATATGTGTGTTTATCGTTTTTACATTCTGTTCGGAACTTCGATACCTAATAATTCCATACCTAGACGAACTACTTTAGCTAGGTTGACAGACAGAGCGAGTCGGAAAACCTTAACCTCCATATTCTCTTCACGTAAGATGCTATAGTCGTGATAGAATTGGTTGTATTCTTTAACGAGGTCGTAGATGTAGTTTGCAATGATTGAAGGGCTATAATCTTCCCCAGCTTGTTTAACAACAGTCTGGAAGTCTGCGATCATCTGAACAAGTCCCTTTTCTTTCTCGTTCAACTCAATGGTCGATTGAAGTTCTTCAGGGATAGTGATACCCGATTCAGCCGCTTTGCGCAATACCGATTGGATACGGGCATAAGTGTACTGGATGAAGGGACCGGTATTACCATTAAAGTCGATCGATTCTTTCGGGTTGAAAGTCATATTCTTTCTTGCATCCACCTTTAAGATGAAATATTTCAAGGCTCCTAAACCAACAATACGGGCAATGTTGTCGGCTTCTGCTTGAGTCAGCCCGTCTAATTTGCCTAATTCTTGAGACGTTTCTTTAGCGGTTGTGATCATCTCTTCCATCAAGTCATCGGCGTCGACCACTGTACCCTCACGTGATTTCATCTTTCCTTCCGGAAGTTCAACCATCCCATAAGAGAAGTGTACGAGACCTTTTCCCCATTCGAATCCGAGCTTATCTAACAAGATCGATAATACCTGGAAGTGATAGTTCTGCTCGTTTCCTACAACGTAGATCATCTTATCGATAGGATAATCGGCGAAACGTAATTTTGCTGTACCTATATCTTGAGTCATGTAGACCGATGTACCGTCACCACGGAGCAATAACTTGTGGTCTAATCCCTCTGCAGTGAGATCAGCCCATACCGAGCCATCTTCTTTCTTAAAGAAGAAACCTTTCTGGAGACCTTCCATGACTTTATCTTTTCCTTCGAGGTAAGTGTCCGATTCGTAATAGATCTTGTCGAATCCAACGCCCATCTTTTGATAAGTCTTATCGAACCCGTCGTAAACCCAGGTGTTCATCATGCTCCAAAGTTCACGCACTTCAGCATCGCCGGCTTCCCATTTCACAAGCATCTCGCGAGCCTCTGCCATTAACGGTGAAGCGGCTTCTGCCTCTTCTTTGCTCATTCCTTTGGCCATCAGTTCGGCAAGTTCAGCTTTATAGTGCTTGTCGAATGCCACGTAATAGTCGCCTACCAAGTGGTCGCCTTTCTTTCCGCTGTTCTCAGGAGTTTCGCCATTACCGTATTTTTTCCAAGCCAACATCGACTTACAAATATGGATACCACGGTCGTTGACAATATTGGTTTTCACCACCTTGTTGCCATTGGCTGCCATGATGTTCGATAGGGCATTACCTAACAAATTGTTTCTGACGTGGCCGAGGTGAAGAGGTTTGTTTGTATTGGGCGAGGAGTATTCGATCATCACCAACGGAGATTGTTCTGTGGTTGGGGTAATCCCGAAGGTCTCATTGGTGTGAACAGTGTTCAATAACTCAATCCATGTAGAGGAAGCTATACTGAGGTTTAAGAATCCTTTGATGACATTAAAGTTGGCTACAGCCGGTTCGTTCGCTTGTAGGTATTCTCCTATTTCTTGTGCGGTTTGTTCCGGTCCTTTTTTAGAAAGTCTTAAAAAAGGAAAGACAACGAGGGTGAGATGTCCTTCGAATTCTTTTTTTGTTTTTTGCAATTGTATTTGTCCTGACGCAATTTCTTGTCCGTAAAGAGACTTCAGGGCGTTAATGACTGAACCTGTCAGCTTTTCTTCTATATTCATGTCTTACTATTATTTTCTTGGTGCAAAGATAACTTATAATTCGCTAAGGTTAGGTCTATTAGATGAAAAAAATGCAGGTTTACGGGTTGATGCAAGAGTAAATTATATTTTTCGCATATTCATAACCTCTTGCCGCTAAGGAGAGAAGAGAATAAAAAAATAGCTGATAACCCCACGACTCAATGTGGTGTTATCAGCTATAAATAAGGTTTATCGATTAGATCTATTCTTCGGCTTCCCTAAATGATGTAAGATCTTTCCGGGTATCCGGCTCTCTCTCATTTCGTGTTTTTCTCTTAGGGATTGGCTTCGGATATTTAAATAGTCAATATCAGATCACGCTGTTTTTTTATTTTTCAACAGCTTCTGCTAATTCCGTTCCCGGTTTGAACTTAGCCACTTTTTTAGCCGGAATAACAATTGCTTTTTTAGTTGACGGGTTTACTCCGGTTCTTTTTGCTCTTTCATTTACAGAGAAAGTACCAAAACCTACAAGTGAAACTTTTTGGCCACCTTTCAAAGATTCTGTAACAGAAGTAACGAAAGCTTCTAATGCTTTCTTGGCATCGGCTTTGTTTAAGCCAGATTTAGCTGCCATTGCGCTAATAAGTTCAGATTTATTCATAACACAAAAAATGATTAATTAAATAATATGTATATATATGTTATCCAAAAGGTTAACTCTGGGTTACTGTTTGACAAATATAAACGAACAAAATAATATATCAAATAAAAACATAAAAAAAGGTAGTAAAATATTGAAAAAGAACTAATAGACACTTGTTTTGATGCTTTAAAACAGAAATTATTCTTACTTTTGCCTCTATATGTCTAAAAAATAAAAGATCAACTATGCCTAAAGTCACTAAAAACCTAATCATAATCAATGCTTTGCTCTTTTTTGCTACGATCGTTGGCGAACGTTATGGTATTGATTTGACTGACTATCTCGGATTGCATTTTTTCTTAGCAAGCGATTTTAATCCGGCGCAATTATTCACGTATATGTTTATGCACGGCGGATTCTCTCATATCTTTTTTAATATGTTTGCCGTCTTTATGTTTGGCGGATTGCTAGAGAAGGTGTGGGGACCTCGTAAGTTCTTGTTTTTTTATATCGCTTGTGGTATCGGAGCCGGATTGATTCAGGAGTTGGTACAATATATCCAATATGTCACAGAATTGAGTCAGTATACTCAGGTCAATACGGGAACAACCATTATGTCGATGGATGCGTTCTTGAATGAAATGACAACGGTTGGGGCTTCCGGTGCGATTTATGCCATTCTGTTGGCTTTTGGTATGTTATTCCCTCGCGAGAAGATGTTTGTGTTTCCACTTCCTTTCCCTATTCAAGCGCGTTTCTTTGTGATCGGTTATGCGTTGATTGAACTCTATTCGGGGATTGCTAACAACCCCGGGGATAACGTGGCACACTTTGCCCACCTCGGTGGTATGATTTTTGGATTTATCTTCATCATGTATTGGAAAAAGAAAAAAAACGATGGGGGCTATTATAACTGATCTTCGGGAGGCCTTTCGTAAAGGCAATGTGGCTATACGACTGATTTATATTAATGTGGGGCTGTTTGTGGTGACCACATTGATAGAGGTGCTTTTGAATTTATTCAACCGGACAGCGGCCGGATTTCTCGAGGTCTTAGCGCTTCCGGCTTCTGTGGAGCGATGGATTGAGCAGCCTTGGTCGTTGCTGACCTATATGTTTATGCATGCCGGATTTATCCACATCTTGTTTAACATGCTGTGGCTCTATTGGTTTGGTACTCTGTTTTTATATTTCTTTTCTTCTAAACATCTTCGCGGCCTCTATTTGATTGGGGGACTTTTTGGGGGATTGCTTTATATGTTGGCTTATAACGTTTTTCCTTTCTTTGAAGAACATCTCATGGAGGCGACTCTTGTGGGGGCATCGGCCTCGGTGTTGGCTATCGTTTCTGCTATTGCTTACCGTGAACCTAATTATCCGATACGTTTGTTCTTGTTTGGAACCATTCGACTGAAATATTTAGCATTGATTGTTTTTGGAACGGATTTGCTCTTGATGACTTCGTCGAATGCCGGGGGACATATTGCTCACTTAGGTGGAGCTTTGGGAGGCTTGTGTTTTGCTATGGCTCTAAAGAGGGGCACCGATCTAACGGCTTGGGTAAACAAGGTGATAGATACGATAGGCGGATGGCTGACGACCGGTTGGTCGTTTAAACGCAAACCTAAAATGAAGGTGCACTATCATAAAGGGGGACGGCAGCAAGATTACGATTATAATGCGCGTAAGAAGGAGCAGTCGGATGAGATTGATCGTATCTTAGATAAACTCAAGAAATCGGGTTATAATAGCTTGACGACCGAAGAGAAGAAGAGTTTGTTCGATGCGAGTAAACGATAAAAATGTAATTTCTGGGGTATGAAAAGGGTCGGTCGGATTGTTGGGCGCGTGATTTTAGCCATCAATATGGGTTTGGCGATTTGTTTTATTTTAATCGCATACAGCTCGTATGTTCACCCGGCTGCACACCCGCTAGTCTCTTGTGTGGGACTTACTTTCCCTTTTTTCCTCGCGCTTACGCTTTGCTTTTTTATCTTTTGGTTGTTCGTCAACTACCGTTATGCCTTGGTTTCTTTGATTGCTCTTCTCATCTGTTTTCCTCAAATCAGAACGTATGTGCCTATTCATTCGGTGACTGATGTTCCGGCTGGAAGTCTAAAGGTGTTGTCGTACAACGTTATGGGCTTTAATGGACTGAAAAAGGTGAAGGGGCAGAATGAGATTTTGAATTATTTGGTTCAGAGTGGCGCGGATGTGATTTGCTTACAAGAATATGCTGAGACTAAAGATCGGAAGTATCTCACTCGGAAGGAGATCCTTTCGGCCTTGAAAGCGTATCGATACCGACGAATTCAATCTGTTGGAGGAAAGGGAGGCGGTAATCAGATGGCTTGCTTCTCGAAGTATCCGATTTTGAGTGCCGATAAGGTCGATTATGAGAGTGATTACAACGGGTCGATGGTTTATAAGTTGAAGATCGGAGACGATACATTGATGTTGATTAATAATCACTTAGAATCGAATAAGCTCACGAAGGAAGATAAGGTGATTTATGAAGAGATGTTGAATAAACCGGAAGCCAAGAAAGTCAAGAGTGGCTTGAAGCATCTGGTTAGGAAATTGGCTGAGGCTTCTGTGATTCGTTCTAAACAAGCCGAGGCAGTGGCCGAGGTGGTTGAGCAGTCGACCTATCCTTCGGTGATTGTGTGCGGCGATTTTAATGATGCCTCCATATCGTATACTCATCGCATTATGAGGAAAGGATTGGACGATGCGTTTACTGAATCCGGACGCGGATTGGGAATCTCTTATAATCAAAACAAATTCTACTTTCGTATTGATAATATTTTAATTAGTACTAACTTAGAGGCCTTTAATTGTACTGTGGATCGTTCTATTAAGGAATCCGATCATTATCCCATTTGGTGCTATGTAAAAAAACGCTAAATACTTAAACTTAAAAAAACCTTATGATTAAACAAACATTAACCGTTTTAGCTGTAAGTTGTATGTTATATTCTTGCGCTACAAAGACAGAAAGTAATCCTTTCTTGAGTGAGTTTCAAACGGAGCATGGTGTGCCTCCTTTTGATCAAATTAAGCTTGAACACTACGAACCGGCCTTCTTAAAGGGTATCGAAGAACAGAATCAAAACATCAAAGCGATTGTTGAGAATCAGGAAGCTCCGACTTTCGAAAATACGATCGTGGCGTTTGATAATAGTTCTCCGATCTTAAATCGTGTGAGTTTGATTTTTTATAATATGACCGATGCTGAAACGACCGATTCGTTGACGGCGTTGTCTATCAAGTTAGCTCCGGTTTTATCGGAACATGGCGATAATATATTATTAAATGCCGATTTGTTTAAACGGATTAATGTGGTTTATCAACAAAAGGATAGCTTGCAACTGAATACGGAGCAAAAGCGTCTTTTGGATAAGGTTTATAAAGATTTTGTCCGCTCGGGAGCCGGATTGGATGCTCAGAAACAAGCTCGTTTGCGCGAGATTAATAAGGAATTATCGACTTTGGGTATCACATTCAGCAATAACATCTTGAATGAGAATAATGCGTTCCAGTTGGTGGTCGATAAGAAAGAAGATCTTGCCGGATTGCCGGAATGGTTCTGCCAGAGTGCGGCTGAAGAGGCTAAGGCGGATGGAAAAGAAGGTAAGTGGGTGTTTACACTTCAAAACTCTAGTCGACTTCCATTTTTGCAATATGCCGATAACAGAGCCCTTCGTGAAAAAATTTATAAGGCTTATATCAATAGAGGCAACAATAATGACAAGAACGATAATAAGGAGGTGATTAAAACCATCTTAGCGTTACGCTTAGAAAAAGCTCAGTTGCTTGGATTCGACTGCTATGCTAACTTTGTCTTAGACAATACGATGGCTAAGAATGATGTAACGGTGATGGCATTTTTGAATAAACTATGGAAGTATGCTTTGCCGAAAGCTCAAGCTGAAGCCGGAGAATTGCAAAAAATGATGGATAAAGAAGGCAAAGGTGAAAAGTTACAAGCTTGGGATTGGTGGTATTACACTGAGAAGCTTCGTAAAGAAAAATATAATTTGAGTGAAGAAGAAACGAAACCTTACTTCAAATTAGAGAATGTTCGTGAAGGGGCTTTCATGGTAGCTCATAAACTTTATGGCATTACCCTCGAAAAGTTGAATAATGTTCCGACGTATCATAAGGATGTTGAGGTTTTCAATGTGAAAGATGCCGATGGTTCGCAGATTGGTATTTTCTATGTCGACTATTATCCTCGTTCGGGTAAAAGAGGTGGAGCTTGGATGAGCAACTATCGCGACCAGCAAGGCGATATCCGTCCTTTGGTTTGTAACGTGGCTAGCTTTACTAAACCTGTTGGCGATACACCTTCATTACTGACTTTGGATGAGGTGGAGACGCTTTTCCATGAGTTCGGACATGCTTTACATGGCTTGTTGACGAAATGCCAATATCGTGGGGTTTCAGGTACAAGTGTGGTACGTGATTTCGTTGAATTACCTTCGCAAATCAACGAACATTGGGCTACTGAACCGGAAGTGTTGAAGATGTATGCTAAGCACTATAAAACCGGTGAAGTTATTCCGGATGAAATTGTGGCTAAAATCTTAAAACAAAAGACTTTCAATCAAGGATTTATGACGACTGAATTGTTGGCTGCTGCGATTCTTGATATGGACTTGCATATGTTGAAAGAGGTCAAAGGATTTGATGCGATTAAGTTTGAGAAACAAGCGATGGATCAGTTGAGTCTGATTCCGGAAATAGCTCCTCGTTATCGGACAACTTACTTTAATCATATCATTGGCGGATATGCTGCCGGCTACTATAGCTATCTTTGGGCTAACGTTCTCGATAATGATGCTTTTGAAGCTTTTAAAGAAAAGGGCATTTTCGATCAACAAACAGCTCATTTGTTTAGAAGTAATGTGCTTCAAAAAGGAGATAGCGAAGATCCGATGACTCTTTATAAGAACTTCCGTGGATCTGAACCTCAATTGGAGCCTATGCTTAAGAATAGAGGAATGATTGATTAATTAATCGGTCATTCTCTATACTTCTCTTGGTGGAATTAATCCCCGGAAAGCGGTATCGCTTTCCGGGGATTAATGTTAGATAACTGTGAGCTGAGAGCAATAATCGACCTGCTTTTGGAGGCTTATCGCCCAAAGGGACGATGATCTGTCACGGGTGCTTTTCTCTTTTTTTGAAATATTTATAAATAGAACCGATGAAAACTTCAAAAAAGAGGTTCAAAACGGGTTCTAATTATCAAATATTTGGGCGGTTATTACATCAAATGTGAAAAAAAAACTATATTTGCAGCCTTGTATACACCGAATTAAATTAAAAAATAATCATAAATAAACTAAGTAAAATGCAAAACAAAGGATTTATTAAAGTTTTTGCGGTATTACTCACACTAGTCTGTTTGTTTTATCTATCCTTTTCTTTTGTAACTCGCCATTATACCAATAAGGCAAAAGAGTATGCAAAAGGAGATTTGAAGATGGAGCAAGACTACTTAGATTCTCTCTCGAATGAGAAGATCTGGCTGGGTAACTATACGCTGAAACAATGTCGCGAGATGGAGATTAGTTTAGGTCTTGACCTAAAAGGTGGTATGAACGTTATTCTTGAAGTTTCTGTTCCTGATGTTATTAAGTCGCTTGCAGATAACAAACCCGACGAGAACTTTAACAAAGCTTTGGGGGCTGCTGCCAAACAAGCAATGAACAGCCAAGAGGATGTGATCTCTTTATTTGTTAAAGAATACCACAAGGTTGCACCTGGAGCTAAACTTTCTGAATTATTTGCGACACAACAGTTAAAAGATAAAGTCAGCCAAAAATCATCTGATGCTGAGGTTGAAAAAGTCTTGAGAGAAGAAGTGAAAGCTGCTGTTGAAAACTCGTATAATGTCCTTCGTACACGTATCGACCGTTTCGGTGTGGTTCAACCTAATATCCAAAGCTTAGAGGATAAAATGGGACGTATCATGGTGGAACTTCCGGGTATTAAAGAGCCTGAGCGCGTAAGAAAGTTGTTGCAGGGTTCTGCTAACTTGGAGTTCTGGGAAACTTATACAGCTAAAGAAGCTCTTCCTTATATTCAAGCTGCCGATCGTAAATTGCATGCTGTTTTAACTAA
The DNA here is from genome assembly GCF_058683585.1 of Bacteroides sp. QWL-09. Lineage (NCBI taxonomy): Bacteria > Pseudomonadati > Bacteroidota > Bacteroidia > Bacteroidales > Bacteroidaceae > Bacteroides > Bacteroides sp. QWL-09. The sequence goes on from NZ_CM178748.1 coordinate 2,668,126, forward strand.
TGAAACAACAACTGACTCCTTAACAACTGATTCTTCTATTGTGAAAGAAGCTGTTGCTCAAGAGGTCAAAGTTGAGAAGAGCATGAATGCTGCTGACAGTCTTGCTGCTGCATTGAAAGGCGACAAGAAGGCTGAAAAAGAAGAAACGGCTACAGCTGATATGAAGAAGCAATATCCGTTATTGGCTATACTTCAATTAAACTCTAGCGGTCAAGGTCCGATTGTTGGTTATGCAAACTATAAAGATACAGCGGATATTAATCGTTATTTATCTATGGCTGAGGTTCAATCTGAACTTCCTAAAGACTTGCGATTAAAGTGGGGTGTTTCTCCTGCTGAATTCGACAAGAAAGGACAGATCTTCGAACTTTATGCAATTAAATCGACTGAACGCAACGGTAAAGCACCTCTTGAAGGGGATGTGGTAACTGATGCGAAAGATGAGTTCGACCAATTCAGTAAACCTGCTGTTAGTATGGGTATGAATTCTGACGGCTCTCGTCGTTGGGCACAATTGACTAAACAAAATATTGGTCGTTCTATTGCGATCGTTTTGGATAACTATGTGTATTCTGCACCGAATGTAAATTCTGAAATTACAGGTGGACGTTCACAAATCACCGGACACTTTACACCGGAACAAGCAAAAGACTTGGCCAACGTATTAAAGTCTGGTAAGATGCCGGCTCCTGCTCACATCGTTCAAGAAGATATCGTAGGTCCGTCATTAGGACAAGAATCTATCAACGCCGGTATTTTCTCTTTCATCGTGGCCTTGGTGGTATTGATGATTTATATGTGTGTCATGTACGGCTTTATACCGGGTATGGTGGCTAATAGTGCTTTGTTCTTGAACTTCTTCTTTACATTGGGTGTCTTGTCGTCGTTCCAGGCTGCATTGACCATGTCGGGAATCGCGGGTATGGTGCTTTCATTGGGTATGGCTGTGGATGCTAACGTATTGATCTACGAACGTACGAAAGAAGAACTTCGTGCCGGAAAGGGTGTTAAACAAGCACTTGCTGATGGTTATTCGAATGCATTCTCTGCTATCTTCGACTCGAACTTAACTTCAATCATTACCGGTATTATCTTGTTCTACTTTGGTACAGGTCCTATTCGTGGATTTGCGACTACTTTAATCATCGGTATCTTGGCGTCGTTCTTTACTGCAGTGTTCGTTACTCGCTTGGTTTATGAACACTTTATGAGCAAGGATAAGTGGTTGAACTTAACTTTCACATCAAAAGTTTCTAAAAACATGATGGCTAATAGTCGTTTTGATTTTATGGGAAGCAACAAGACGTCGTTGATGATTGTTAGTCTTGTTATTTTGGTGTGTGTGGGTTCGTTTGCGATCCGCGGCCTTAGCCAAAGTATTGACTTTACCGGTGGACGTAACTTTAAAGTTCAATTTGAGAAACCTGTTGAACCGGAACAAGTGCGTGATTTGATCGCGAATAAATTTGGTAAGGACGCCAATGTTAACGTGATCGCAATCGGTACAGATAAGAAAACCGTACGTATCAGTACAAACTACCGTATAGAGGAAGACGCTGAGAATGTTGACTCTGAAATCGAAGCCTTCTTATATGAATCGGTTAAACCATTGTTGACTCAAAACATTACTTTGGCAACATTTATCGATCGTGATAATCATACCGGTGGTAGTATCATTAGCTCACAAAAAGTAGGACCAAGTATTGCAGACGATATTAAGACCGGAGCATTCTGGTCGGTTGTATTGGCTCTTGTTGCTATCGGACTATACATCTTGCTTCGTTTCCGTAACATTGCTTATAGTGTTGGTTCTGTAGTGGCTTTGACGAGTGATACTATCATGATCATTGGTGCTTATTCATTATTGTGGGGTATTGTTCCTTTCTCGTTGGAAATCGATCAAACCTTTATCGGTGCTATCTTGACCGCTATTGGTTACTCTATTAATGATAAGGTGGTAATCTTCGACCGTGTGCGTGAGTTCTTCGGACTGTATCCGAAACGTGGTGTTCGCGACTTATTCAACGATTCGTTGAATACGACTTTAGCTCGTACCATCAACACCTCAATGAGTACACTTATCGTATTGTTGTGTATCTTCATTCTTGGTGGTGATTCTATCCGTAGCTTTGCCTTTGCCATGATCCTTGGTGTGGTTATTGGTACATTGTCTTCATTGTTTATTGCTTCTCCTATAGCATATAACATGTTGAAAAATAAGAAAATAGAAGAGTAGACTCTTGATCAAATAAAAAAACCTCTTCCAATTTTGGAGGAGGTTTTTTATTATTGACTCATTTATATAGATCACAGATTAAAGGCATAGTCTGGCTGAATCTTCCAAATTACCTCAACAAAATGGTTGAAAGGGAATCCGAGAAAGATCCAAATAGAGTTTGAAGCCTGTTTTTTAAAAGTGATTGAGAAGCGTTAACCTTAAAAATCTAAGAAGTAGTGAAAAGAAGTCATGCATGTCTATGATGCAGCTAATGATCTCTTGTTGCGAATGGTAGCCTCGAGGGGAATCGAACCCCTATCTAAAGTTTAGGAAACTTCTATTCTATCCGTTGAACTACAAGGCCTTTTTCTGTTGCAAAGATAAGGGTTTCGATGGATTTCACAAGAGTAATTTTTGACTATTCTGTAATGTTGGTTCAAAACCTTAATATATAGATAATAATAACTCTTTTTTCATTTTGAAAATTCGATTAACCTTCCCACCTTTGTAGCGTTAACATAAGCAAGTTGTTTTTATAATTTAATATATGAATTGAAATTATGGCAGACGAAATGATGGTTAAAGAATTGGAGGAAGTCGTTGTACGTTTCTCCGGCGATTCCGGCGATGGTATGCAATTGGCTGGTAACATCTTCTCAAACGTGTCCGCGATTGTAGGAAATGATATTTGTACATTCCCTGATTATCCGGCTGATATTCGTGCTCCACAAGGGACGTTAACAGGGGTTTCCGGTTTTCAGATTCATGTGGGGGCCAAACAGATTTACACTCCGGGTGACCGTTGCCATGTGTTGGTAGCGATGAACCCTGCTGCTCTTAAGACTCAGATTAAGTATTGTAAGTCACAAGGTTTGGTGATCACTGATTCTGATTCATTTGGGGCAAAAGATTTGGAGAAAGCCAAATACTCTACTGATTCTCCTTTTGAAGAATTAGGTATTCGTCAAGAAGTACTTGAGGTACCCATCTCTTCGATGTGTAAAGAGAGTTTGAAAGACTCCGGATTAGACAATAAATCTATCCTTCGTTGTAAAAATATGTTTGCACTAGGTCTGGTTTGCTGGTTGTTTAATCGTAATCTTAGTGCAGCAGAAAAAATGTTGCGCGAGAAATTTGCAAAGAAGCCTGCCATTGCCGAAGCTAATATTAAGGTTTTGAACGATGGTTATAACTATGGTGCCAATACACATGCTTGTGTATCGACTTATAAGATTGAAAGCATTGATCAAAAATCAAAAGGATTTTATACCGATATTAACGGTAATAAAGCGACGGCTTACGGTCTTATTGCTGCAGCAGAGAAAGCTGGCTTACAACTTTACTTAGGTTCTTATCCGATTACTCCGGCAACAGATATCTTACATGAGTTGGCTAAGCATAAATCGCTTGGCATTAAAACCGTTCAGTGTGAAGATGAAATCGCTGGTTGTGCGTCGGCTGTAGGAGCATCATTCGCAGGGGCGATGGCTGTCACTACAACTTCGGGACCTGGTGTTTGTTTGAAGAGCGAAGCGATGAACTTGGCTGTGATTGCCGAACTCCCTTTGGTGGTGGTTAATGTGCAACGTGGTGGTCCGTCAACCGGTCTTCCAACCAAATCGGAACAAACCGACTTGTTGCAAGCATTGTATGGTCGTAACGGTGAAAGTCCGATGCCTGTGATCGCTGCAATTTCTCCAACCGATTGTTTCGATGCTGCTTATATGGCTTCTAAGATTGCTTTGGAACACATGACTCCTGTGGTGCTGCTGACCGATGCTTTTGTTGCGAATGGTTCTGCAGCTTGGAAGTTGCCTAACCTAGAAGAATATCCTGCCATTAAACCTCCTTATGTCACTCCTGGCATGGCCGGTACATGGACACCGTTCCAGCGTAATGCGGCAACAGGTGTACGCTATTGGGCTGTTCCGGGTACTGAAGGATTTATGCATCGTATCGGAGGTCTAGAGAAGTGTAATGAGACCGGTGTGATCTCAACAGATCCGGATAACCATGAGAAGATGACCTTGCTTCGTCAAGCGAAAGTGGATAAGATCGCCGACTTTATTCCTGAACAAGGGATTTTGGGCGACGAAGATGCAGATTTATTGATCGTAGGCTGGGGTGGTACTTATGGACACCTTCGTTTAGCAATGGACTATATGCGTCGTCAAGGAAAGAAAGTCGCTTTAGCTCATTTCCAATACATTAATCCTCTTCCTAAAAATACGGCAGAGTTGCTTAAGAAATATAAGAAAGTGGTGGTTGCTGAACAGAACCTTGGTCAGTTTGCCGGTTATCTTCGTATGAAAGTGCCCGGATTGAATATTAGCCAGTACAATCAAGTCAAAGGACAACCATTTGTGACGAGAGAATTGATAGATGCATTTACTAAACTTATGGAGGAATAAGATATGAGTGAAACTAAATATACTGCAGCAGATTATAAATTCGGACAACCACGTTGGTGTCCGGGATGTGGCGATCACGCCTTTCTTAACTCACTTCATAAAGCAATGGGAGAATTAGGAGTAGCACCTCATAACATGGCTGTTATTTCCGGTATTGGTTGTTCTTCTCGTTTGCCTTATTACGTTAACACCTACGGCTTCCATACCATTCATGGTAGAGCGGCAGCCATTGCAACAGGAGTTAAGGTGGCTAATCCAAACTTAACAATCTGGCAAATCTCAGGTGATGGCGATGGTTTGGCCATTGGTGGTAACCACTTCATTCATGCCGTACGTCGTAACATCAACCTCAATATGATCCTATTGAACAATCGTATTTATGGATTAACCAAAGGACAATATTCACCAACATCAGTTAGAGGGTTCGTGAGCAAGACCTCTCCTTATGGTACGGTAGAAGATCCGTTCCGTCCGGCTGAGCTTGCTTTTGGAGCACGTGGTCGATTCTTTGCTCGTTGTGTTGCGGTCGATGGTGCTGCTTCTGTCGGAGTATTGAAGGCTGCTGCCGCTCATAAAGGTGCTTCTGTTGTCGAAGTTCTGCAAAACTGTGTCATCTTCAATGATGGTACTCACGAAACGGTAGCGACGAAAGAAGGTCGTGCTAAGAACGCGATTTACCTTGAACATGGTCAACCGATGTTGTTCGGAGAGAATAAAGAGTTCGGTTTGATGCAGGAAGGATTCGGTTTGAAAGTGGTGAAACTTGGTGAAAACGGAGTGACTGAGAAAGATATTCTTATCCACGATGCACACTGTATGGACAATACCCTACAGATGAAATTAGCTTTGATGGAAGGTCCTGATTATCCTATCGCATTGGGCGTTATTCGCGATGTTGAAGCACCAACTTACGATGAATCTGTTGAGGCACAGATCGAAGAAGTCAAAGGAAAGAAGAAATATCATAATTTCCAAGAATTGCTGATGACTAACGATATCTGGGAAGTGAAGTAAACCGGATTATTGAACTTGAATATAGAACTGTGCTAGTCATTGAGGCTGGCACAGTTTTTTTTTATCCGTCTCTTGACGGGACCTTTTATTAATCTGTTTTTAGGCGCACAGTCGATGGTTATCACAGTCTGTCCTAATTTTTTAGGACGTCTTGCCAGTCATAAATCGTATGAGAAGGGTGTTTATTGGAGTAAGCGGCGGCTTAGATAGCGTACAGGATACCATACCGATAATAGCCCCACCAACAAAACCGTCAGGAAGATCAAGACGACATCACCGAATTCTACGCTGACCGGATAGGCATTCACCACAAAGGCGTTATTTCCATTGCCGAGTGAGATAAAGCCAAACTTTTGTTGGGCGAAACAGAGAATGAGCCCCAAGACAATACCCGATATAGCTCCGAACAAAGAGATCAGCCACCCTTCAAAGAGAAAGATGCGCGAGATCATTTGATCGTTCGCTCCAAGATTCCGTAAGGTCATCACATCCTCTTTCTTGTCGAGTATCAACATCGACAACGAACCGATCACATTGAAGCAGGCAATCATTAGGATAAACGTCAGGAAGAGGTAAGAGATGAGCTTCTCGATCTTCATAATTTTAAAGACGTCGGCTTGCTGTTCATAGCGATCCTGTACAAGAAAATCCTCTCCCAAGATTTGTTTAATATGGTCTTTTACCTTATCGATATTGGCTGTTGGTTTTAGCTTCAATTCCAAGGCTGAAACCTCCGACTCATAATTCAGTAAGCTGCGGATGAACTGAAGCGAGGTGAGGATATAATGGCTGTCGTACTGCTGCTGGTTCACCACAAAGACAACGCCCGGTGAGAAGAGATAATCTTTTGAAAAAGAGGCAGACGGGTTGCCCATGTTGACCTTAGCGTTCCGCTTAGGAATAAAGATCTCAAGCGGATCGACAAACTCTATACCTGTGCCTAGCGTCGAGACCAAATCGCCTCCCATTACTCCATACGGTACAATGGAGTCTTGTAAGATGAATGTTCCGGCACCATAAAGGATGCTGTCGATAGAAGTCAGTTGTTGGAAGTTGTTTTCCACTCCTTTTAACACGACCATAGCCTGGCGATCTTTGTATTGCACCATGGCATTCTCTTCGAGTGTTTGTGTGGCGACGGCAATCTCCGGTAATCCACAAATCTGCTTGATCTGTGGAGCGTTTGCATCGAACACCTTACCTTCACGAATCGTAATCTTCAGTTCAGGGTCGAACGCCGTAAAGAAGTTCGAAACCATATCCTGAAAACCGTTGAATACCGATAGCGTACAGACTAGCGCAAGAGTGGCTAAAGTCACCCCGCAGACCGATATTCCGGAGATCACATTAATGGCATTGTGTTTCTTTTTAGAGAAAAGATAACGTCGTGCTATGTAAAAGGGAAGGTTCACTTTAATAAAGAATCGATCTTTTCGATATAATCCAAAGAGTCGTCAACGAAGAACTTCAGTTCAGGGATGATGCGCAACTGATGACGTACACGGCCACCAAGCTCATAGCGGATCGATTTCATGTTTTCGTTAATATTCTTCACGATCTCCTCGCTCTTTTCCGAAGGGAATACGCTTAAATAGATACGTGCAATACTCATGTCGGGGCTGATACGTGCAGCGCTAACCGATACTAGAGTACCCGGCATACCTTTTGTTTGTAACAAAAAAATCTCGCTCAGTTCTTTCTGTAGTAAACGAGCTATTTTGTTCTGTCTTGTTGTTTCCATAATGAATGCTTATAATCCTAGTGTGAGTACAATTCCCACACTATTTCTTTCTGATAATTGTTAATCCGTCTCTTAACGGAAGGATGACTTTTTCTACACGTTGATCGTTCGCCACGAGGTCATTGAACGCTTGGATGCCGATCGTCTGATGATCATTGGCATGGGGCGTTTCGATGACATGTCCGTCCCATAAGGTATTGTCGGCGATGATATACCCCCCATCCGACAGATGGGCTAAGGTCATCTCATAATATTCAATGTATTTTCGCTTGTCCCCATCGATAAAAGCCAGATCGAAAACGACTCCCAAAGAGGGAACCAGATCGAGGGCGTCGCCAATATGAAACGTAATCTTATCGGCATAAGGCGACTGCTCCAACCAAGGACGAGTGAAATCTTCCTGCTCGTCGTTGATCTCGAACGTATGGAGCATTCCCCCCTCTTTTAAGCCTTCGGCCAAACAAAGGGCGGAATATCCGCTATAGGTTCCGATCTCGAGGATCTGTTTGGGTTGAATCATCTCGACAAACATCTTCAACATCCGGCCTTGCAGATGGCCCGAAGCCATTCTCGGACGGAGTAGTTTGACATGCGTATCCCGATAGAGCGCCTTTAGATAGTCGTTTTCGGGGTCGATATGGTTTAAAATGTACTCGTCTATCGTTTCAACCTCTTTCATTGCTCTATGCTTATAGGTAGCGATTGTTGTTTGGAAGCACTGTTTCTTCGGTATGCTTCAACACATCGTCAACCACATTAATTTCGAGGAATGAGGTTCTTGTACCCGCCTTACCACTACTCAAATAACCAACCATGTCTGTTGGGTGTAAACGACCCTCCTTAACTAAGCGGCGTAGTGCAGCGAAGTAATATTCCTGTCCGTTAGCCAATTCCGGCATATAGATGGCTTCCACACCGTATGAAAGAGCCAAATGACGCATGGTTTTTTCTTTGTAACAGATGGCCAATACCGGGTATTTTCCACGGAAAGCCGCTAAGTTTCTAGCTGTAAGTCCGCTGAAGCTATCGGTGATGATGGCTCTTATTTTCAATTTAGACGTTGCTTTAACGGCTTGTTTAGCTAAGAAAGCAGTCACGTCATTGCTGTTTTCGTCCAACGGAATACGAATATCGTTTTCTTCCGATTTATCTTTTTCAGCCTGAGCCGCAATTTTAGCCATTGTTTTTACAGCTTCCACCGGATATTTACCATAAGCCGTTTCTCCACTCAACATCAACGCGTCAGTGCGGTAATAGATGGCGTTAGCAATATCAGTCACCTCAGCACGAGTCGGACGAGGATTATTGATCATGGTATGCAACATCTGAGTCGCTACGATAACCGGCTTCTTCGCCAAGATACATTTGCGAATCAACATGCGTTGGATGCCCGGGATACGTTCTTGAGGCACTTCGATACCCAAGTCACCACGTGCAACCATCACACCGTCGGCAGCTTCGATAATCTCGTCGATATTATCTACACCTTCTTGGTTCTCAATTTTTGCAATGATTCGGATGTCGCTTTGGTGTGCATCCAAGATCTCGCGAATATCTAAAACGTCTTGTCTGTTACGAACGAAAGAGTGAGCGATAAAGTCGATATCTTTTTCAATAGCGTAAAGAATGTTATTACGATCCTTTTCAGTCAATGAAGGCAAGTTGATGCGAACACCGGGAACATTGACACTTTTCTTACTGCCTAAAGTTGCTTCGTTCTTTACGACACAAAGCAGATGATCTTCATGTTTCTCGATCACCTCAAGTTCCAAGTCGCCATCATCGATCAAGACGATACCGCCCACGTTAAGGTCATTCACAAAAAGAGGATATGAAACAGCGATGCATTCACGAGTTGTAGTCACATCGGGATTGCCGACGATTTTCACCTGATCTCCGATGTTATAAGGGATCGGTTCTTCCAAAGCTGTAGTACGAACCTCCGGACCTTTAGTATCCATAAGGATGGCTATACGGTTAGAAACGCTACGTACGTTGGCTATCAATGTTTCAAAGCCTTCACGACTCGCATGAGCAGTATTCATACGAACAACGTTCATTCCGGCCTCAAACAACTGTTTAATAAAATCCACCTCACAACGTCTGTCGGAAATGGAAGCGACAATCTTAGTCTGTTTCAATAACATATTCTTTTACCTATTTATATATTTATTTACTTGTTAACAATATCCGATAAAGCCTCTAAGGCTAGTCTGTAAGAATTTAGCCCAAAGCCGCAAATCACCCCTTTGCAAGCACAAGCGATCATCGATTGATGTCTGAAAGGTTCTCTGCTATGTACGTTCGAGATATGGACTTCTATGACGGGTGAGGGGATCGAACGGATGGCATCTTGCAACGCAATCGAGGTATGCGTATAAGCCCCGGCATTGAGGATAATCCCATCGTATTCAAATCCTACGTTTTGAATACAGTCAATCAATTCACCTTCGATGTTCGATTGATAATAGGCTAGCTCTACATTTGGGTAAGTTTTCCGTAAATCAATCAAATACTCTTCAAAAGAAACGCTCCCATAAATAGAAGGTTCACGTTTCCCCAGCATATTTATGTTCGGCCCGTTAATAATCTGTATTTTCATGCCTTTTTCGTGCTTTTTTTAATACCTTTGTTTCAAAAGAACATTATTTCAAGCTGCAAAGTTAGAAAAAAGAAATGGAAATCAATGAAAAAAAACAAAAGAAGGAAGAGGTTGGGGATATAATAAATAGGTACAAGGTCTATTTAAAACTCGAGAAATCCCTTTCACCAAACACAATTGACGCTTATTTGACCGACTTAGATAAATTGCTCAGTTTTCTTCTTTTGGAGGGTATTTCTGTGCTTGAAGTGTGTTATGCCGACCTTCAGCGTTTCGTCGCCGGGCTTCACGATATTGGTATTTCGGCCCGTTCTCAGGCCCGTATCATCTCGGGAATCAAATCGTTTTTCTATTTTCTGATTCTCTCCGATAAGATTGAAGCCGATCCGAGTGAACTGCTGGAAGGGCCCCGAATTGGTTTTAAGTTGCCCGAAGTGCTGAGTCTGGCAGAAATTGATGCCATGATTGCCGCCGTTGATCGGAGTAAAGTCGAAGGGCAGCGCAACCGAGCGATTCTCGAAACCCTATACAGTTGTGGACTACGTGTTTCAGAACTCGTTAACCTGAAACTCTCCGACCTTTATTTCGATGAAGGGTTCATCAAGGTCGAAGGTAAGGGGAGCAAGCAACGGCTCGTTCCCATTTCCGGTCGCGCCATCAACGAGCTAAAGCTCTATTTCATCGACCGTAATCAGATTGAAGTTAAAAAAGACTATGAAGATTTTGTGTTTGTGAGCCATCGACGAGGAAAGGCTTTATCGCGGATCATGATCTTCCATTTGATTAAAGAATTGGCTGAAGTGGCCGGCATCACTAAGACCATCAGTCCCCACACCTTTCGTCACTCGTTTGCGACTCATCTCCTTGAAGGCGGTGCCAATCTGCGAGTTATACAATGCATGCTGGGGCACGAGTCGATCGTCACCACTGAGATTTACACGCATATCGATCGCGAGATGCTTCGGAGTGAAATTATTGAACATCACCCCAGAAATATCGATTATACCCCACATAGAGGGTAGTTATTTCATTAAATAATGATAAAATCGGGGAAAAATTAAAGCGGATAATTTAGATTTAATATCTTTGCGTTATGTTTTACATAATTTAAGGCTAGAACTTATTGATAAACAAACGATATTTCAATTACAAACATTTAATTTATACCTAAAATGACTAAGAAGTTGTATTTGCCTTTACTCATGGCAATGGTCGTTGCACTATTCTCTTCGTGCAGCAAAAAAATGGGTGAATTATCATCAGATTATTTCACGGTAACTCCGCAAGTTCTGGAGGCAGTAGGTGGTAAAGTTCCTGCAACCATCAACGGTAAGTTCCCTGAAAAGTATTTCAACAAGAAAGCTGTAGTCGAAGTGACTCCGGTGTTGAAATGGAATGGTGGTGAATCTAGAGGTCAAAGCGCTGTATTCCAAGGTGAAAAAGTTGAAGGTAATGATCAAGCCATCTCTTACAAAGCAGGTGGTAGCTACACGATGAAAACCTCTTTCGATTATGTTCCAGAAATGGCAAAATCTGAATTGTATCTAGAATTCAAAGCTAAAGTTGGTAAGAAAGTCGTTACTATCCCAGCCGTTAAGGTTGCTGATGGTGTGATCTCTACTTCTGAATTACTTGGCAATACTTTGGGTAACGCTAACCCTGCATTGGGTGAAGACGCTTTCCAACGTATCATCAAAGAAAAACATGACGAAAGTCTTATGTTCTTGATTCAACAAGCTAACATCCGTTCAAGCGAATTGAAGAAAGCTAAAGCATTCAACAACGAAGTTGCAAATGTAAAAGACGCTGCTAACAAAGAAATCTCTAACATCGAAGTTTCTGCATACGCATCTCCTGATGGTGGTCTTAAGTTGAACACAGGTTTGGCAGAAGATCGTGAAGGTAACACTGCTAAATTGTTGGCTAAGAACTTGAAGAAATCTAAACTTGACGTTGCTGTAGATTCTAAATACACTGCTCAAGACTGGGATGGTTTCCAAGAATTGGTTTCTAAATCAGACATCCAAGATAAAGAGTTGATCTTACGCGTACTTTCTATGTACCAAGATCCTGCTCAAAGAGAACAAGAGATCAAAAACATCTCTTCTGTTTACGGAACACTTGCAAAAGACATTTTACCACAATTGCGTCGTTCACGTTTGACTTTGAACTACAACGTTATCGGTAAGTCTGACGAAGAAATCACTAAGTTAGCTGCATCAGATCCTTCTCAATTGAACGTAGAAGAATTGCTTTACGCTGCAACATTGACTAACGATGCTGCTAAGCAAGAAGCGATCTATGCACAAGCAACTAAACAATTCCCTAACGACTACCGTGGTTATAATAACTTAGGTAAATTGGCTTACCAAGCCGGTGAGATCAACAAGGCTGAATCTTATTTGAAGAAAGCTGCTAGCGTAAACGCTACTCCTGAAGTTTACATGAACTTAGGTTTGGTTTCATTGGTTAAGGGTGACAAAGCTGCTGCTGAAGCTGCATTTGGTAAAGCTGCAGGTTCTAAACACTTGAACGAATCAATGGGTAACCTTTACGTGGCTCAAGGTCAATACGACAAAGCGGTTTCTGCTTTTGGCGATGCTAAGACTAACAGTGCTGCTTTGGCTCAGATTTTGGCTAAAGATTACAACAAAGCAAAAACAACTTTGGCCGGTGTTGAAAGAGCAGATGCTTATACAGACTATTTGATGGCTGTATTAGGTGCTAGAACAAACAACTCTTCTATGGTAACCAGCAGCTTGAAGAGCGCTGTTGCTAAAGACGCATCATTGGCTAAGAAAGCAGCTACTGATCTAGAGTTTGCTAAATATTTCACTAACGCAGAATTTATGGGTATCATCAAGTAAGACTTGATTCGACTCACTAAATAAACGCACAAGAATTGCTTGTCATGTAAAATGATAAGCAATTCTTTTTTTTTATAGCTAAAAGATGTAATTTCGCAAAAAAGAAATTGAACAATGAAGAATCTTGCTTTTTGGTTGTTGGTTATTATCGGGCTGACCTCTTGTCACCAGTCGCCTCAAGGGCTTATGCTTCAGGGCGAGATCAAAGGATTGACCAACGACACTCTTTTGCTCTATAGTGGAGATGGCACTTACGATCGAGTAGATACCATTATCGCTTCCGATGGACGCTTCAGTCAGCGGATCGAGGTCGACACGTTGACCTATGGTCTTCTGCTGCTCGACCAAAAAGTAGAATACCCGTTGTTCTTCAATAAAGGAGACGAGATTACCGTTACAGGTACCGGCGACTTAGCCACGGGCTTATCGGCTACCGGTAATGCCTTAAACGACGAATATACCGCCTTCTGCCAAGGATTAGAAGCAGCTCATCGCAACGATTCGATCGGACAACAAAAAGCCGAGGCGTTCATCAAAGATCATCCCGCCTCTTTAGTCTCTCTTTACCTCATCGACCGCTATTTCGTACAGCAGCCATACGATCATCCCGAACAGTTGAGAGCACTACTCAAACAACTTTCCGGTTATCTGCAAGATACCCCTTATTGGTCGCAAATCGATGCCAAGCTAACCGATCAGAGCAGTGCTTCAGTCGATCGTTACGCATATTATTTCAGTCTCCCTGACCAGAAAGGTGAACGTTTCTCACGGTCGTCCGACGCCTTTAAACAAAAGCTCCTCCTGATCAACTTCTGGTCGTCATGGAGCGATAGCCTCGACAATGCAAAAGCCAATCAAGAGTTGAAAGCCCTTCATCGCCAGTATAAGAATCAGAAAGGGATCGCCCTATTGGGCATCTCCGCCGATACCGATAAAGCCCAATGGACGCAAGCCATCAAGAGAGACTCTCTCACTTGGAAACAAGTGTGCGACTTCGGTGGCCTGAACTCGGAAGTGATCCGACGCTTTGCCGTCGACCGTCTGCCGATGACCGTCATCCTTTCACCCGAGGGCAAGATCTTAGCTCGTAACCTTTGGGGCGACGCGTTGAAGAAACAGATTAAGCAACTACTAGACGACTCCAAGACTAAAAAGAAGTAGTCCGCTGCCTAACCGGTTCTTTGGCCGATCAAGATGAACGAACAGAATCATAGCGATCAAAAAAAAATAAAGAAACCGTGTTAATAAAAGTGTTTGGAGCTGCTGTTCAAGGCATTGAAGCAACTCTTATTACCATAGAGGTCAACAGCACACGAGGCTGCATGTTCTATCTCGTGGGACTTCCCGATTCCGCCGTCAAGGAAAGTCACCAACGGATCATCTCCGCCTTACAAGTGAGCGGATATAAAATGCCGACGACGAATATAGTGGTCAATATGGCGCCTGCTGATATCCGCAAAGAAGGATCGGCCTACGACCTTCCCTTGGCCATCGGACTTTTAGGCGCTAACGAAACCATCCGTGCCGACAAGCTGTCGCATTATCTGTTGATGGGCGAGTTGAGCCTCGACGGTACCATCCGCCCCATCAAAGGCGCCCTTCCCATTGCCATCAAAGCTCGCGAACTCGGATTCAAAGGCTTCATCGTTCCTAAGAAGAATGCACGCGAAGCTGCCATTGTCGACCGACTCGACGTCTACGGGGTGACCACCATCAAAGAGGTGATCCAATTCTTTAACGACGAGATCACCCTGCAACCCACCATCGTCAACACCCGCGACGAGTTCTATCGCCAACAAGCCACGTTCGACTTCGACTTTGCCGATGTCAAAGGTCAGGAGAACGTGAAACGCGCCCTCGAAGTCGCTGCCGCCGGCGGACACAACCTCATCATGATCGGCGCACCCGGCAGTGGCAAGTCGATGATGGCCAAACGTCTGCCCTCCATCCTTCCTCCTCTGTCGCTCGGCGAAAGCCTCGAAACCACCAAGATCCACTCCGTGGCGGGGCAACTGGAGGGCGACACCTCCCTCATCTCCCAACGTCCCTTTCGCGACCCTCACCACACCATCTCGCAAGTGGCCATGGTTGGCGGAGGAAGCTTCCCTCAACCCGGTGAGATCAGTCTGGCGCACAACGGCGTTCTCTTCCTCGACGAACTGCCTGAGTTCAACAGAAGCGTGCTGGAAGTCCTCCGACAACCCCTCGAAGACCGTTGCATCACCATCTCCCGTGTGAAGAGCACCGTCAACTATCCGGCAGGCTTCATGCTCGTGGCCTCCATGAACCCCTGTCCCTGCGGCTACTATAACCACCCCACCAAAGCTTGCGTCTGTAGCCCGGGACAAGTACAGAAATACCTCAACCGCATCTCCGGTCCGTTGCTCGACCGGATCGACATCCAGATCGAGATCGTTCCCGTCTCCTTCGATGAGATCTCCAACCAGCACGAAGGGGAGTCGAGCACGGCCATTCGCGAGCGAGTCATCGAAGCCCGAAAGATTCAAGAGGCACGTTATGCCGCTTTCGATGGGGTGTATTGCAACGCCCAGATGACCAGTCGCCTGCTGGCAACCTATGCCCGTCCCGATGCCGAGGGACTCACTTTGCTTAAAAGTGCGATGAACCGTCTCAACCTATCGGCCAGAGCCTACGATCGCATCTTGAAGGTGGCACGTACCATTGCCGATTTGGATCATTCCGAGCGTGTGCGCTCGCCCCACTTGGCCGAGGCCATCAGTTACCGGAATCTAGATCGCGACAATTGGGCGGGTTGAAACTTCTCTTTTTTCAGTTCTGTTCTCTTTTCACTGATTCTACTTCTCCCTAGACTTTTTTTTCGCATTCGATCTGCCATCTGCCACCAAACCGCTGTTAATCGTCTGACTGTTAGCGGTTATACGGTGTTGCAGATGGGTGTTGCAGATCGGTGATAGATCCAGTTGCTGTCACTTCGCTTTTTTCATCTGCTTATGGGCGATTTTCGCCATCCACGGCACTCCTTTTAGTTTCTATGGACGACGACGGAGTTTCATTAGGACGAAACAAAAGTTTCGCCCAAGGGAACTTCTAGTTTCATTGCATGAAACTGTCGGCTTCACCGCATGAAACAAAAAGATTTACAGTGTGGCACTAGATTGTCGTAGGGTGCAACTGTGAGTTTCGCTTTGTGATAACTTTTTTTCTCTGATTGATAAAAGCCTATTGCAGTTTAGGTCATTCTTCTGACGGCGTGTCTCTTGTCTTTTTCATAGATGAAAAAAATAAACCTTTTGTGGGCATTGCTTTTCTTATTCCTGATTTTGTAGACTCTTCTCTCTCCTTATTCCTAAAAAGGTAGACGGAATAAGGGATTTTGTGTGCTCTTGAAAACTGTACATTTAATTGAAGGCTATTTAGATAGACACGAATGTTATATTTACTTGAGATGTGTAATTATTTTCTCATATGCATAAAAAGATCATGCTTTATAGACAAGTTAAATGATAATTTGACCCGTTTAGGGATTCCCCTATCGATTGATATAGAATATACTTATCTGTTATGTTTTTTCTGACTTACTTTTGAGGTAAACAAAAAATGAAAGTCATGAAAAATGTTTTATTTATTCTTTTAGCGTCACAATTTCTTATAACTCCTCAGTTTGTAAAATGTTATGGAATGGTTACTGTTGGAGATAATAACTGCTTTTATAATTCCAACTGGGAGAAGAGGGGTATTGAAGAGGGAACATTCGAAAGAGCTATTCCTCAAAAGAATGATGAGAACGTAGACTCTTTGAATGTGGATGTCTTGTCCAAGGTTATTATTGACGATAGTAATGGCAATCGTAAAACCATCAAGAAAGACATTTTTGGTGATATAGTTATTGAAGATGATAAAGGCAACTGCCAAACGGTTGAGGAGGATATTTTTGGTAATATAGTTCTTAAGGACAAAAGAGGTAACCGCCAAACCATCAAGACAGATATTTTTGGTAATACGGTTGTTGAGGATGATAGAGGTAATCGTAAAACCATTAAGAAAGACATTTTCGGCAATACGGTTATTGAGGATGATAGAGGTAATCGTAAAACCATCAAGACAGATATCTTTGGTAATACGGTTATTGAGGATGATAGAGGTAATCGTAAAACCATCAAGACAGATATCTTTGGTAATACGGTTGTTGAGGATAATAGGGGGAATCGTCGGAAAGTAAAGAAAGATATTTTCGGTAATACTATTATTGAGGACGAAAGGGGTAACCGCCAAACCATCAAGAAGGATATTTTCGGTAATACTATTATTGAGGACGAAAGAGGTAATCGTCAAACGGTTGAGGAGGATGCTTTTGGCAACTATGTTATTAAGGACGATAGAGGTCACTCTAAAACCATTAAGAAAGATATTTTTGGTGATTATATTATTGAATAAAGTGAGGATAACTTATCTAAAGACTTAGCTTAATGCATCTATCCACTGTTATGATAGACATTCTTCTTTTGTCGATTGTTAGAGTGAAATATTCTTGATTTAATTTTATAAAATGTAAGGGGAGGCGTCAACTGATGCCTCCCCTTGATAGTCAAGAATTTATCTTCCTATATGTCGTGAGAAAGAATTAGTCTTTCTTCTTCTCAATCCTGATGCGTGCATCGACGGCAACAACCGATTTTTCTGTCCCGAGCAATGGGTTGATGTCCATCTCCTTGATCTCTGTTGCGAAGCGCAATAGGGTGGATAGGCGGACAATAGTCTCGGAAAACTTGCTTTCGTTGATTCCTTTTTGTCCGCGCGTACCTTTTATAATCTTATAAGCGCGTAGCGAACGGATCATCGAGTCTGATTCGGAATAGGTCAGAGGAGCTAATCCGGAAGAGACGTCTTTCAGGACTTCAACAAAGATACCGCCTAATCCGCAAAATACGATGTGACCGAATTTCTCTTCATATTTGGCGCCGATGAACAGCTCAGTACCTTTTAACATGGGTTGTACCATGATGGAGGTCGCATCGGGAATGTTCATCATCCGGTCGAACTCTAGGGCGAGGTGCTTCTCTTCTTTGATGTTTAGAACGACACCGCCAACATCCGACTTGTGTACGGGACCGACGACTTTCGCAACGACGGGGAAGCCGCAACGACGGGCAAAGGCGAGGACTTCGTCTTTATTGTTGGAGACGAACTCGTCCACAACGGTGATGCCTGCGGCATTTAATAGGGCATTGACATAGTGCGGTTCGATGTAGCCGTCTTCGGGGATGGCGTCGATGATGCGACGAATGCGTGGGATGTCGACACCTTGAAGTTCAATCTGATTGCTAGCCGGTTTGGGTGTGTTTAGGATATGCGTTAGAGCGGTTCCTAGGGTGACTTCATCGGCAAAGTTGACGTGTCCTTTCTTTAAGAAACCGGCAACTTCTTCTCCTGCCGTGTGTATGGAGGGGAGGATGGGGAAGATCGGCTTTTTGCAGGTTAGCATCTTTTGATGGAGCACTTCGTAAGCATCGAACACGGTGACTAGACCGGGGGTGCCGAAGATGACCATGATGGCGTCGATATGATCGAACTTCTCTTCGCAATAGTCGATGGCTATTCCGAGATGTTCGGGGGTACCTGTGGCTAGGATGTCGATCGGATTGGCTACTGAAGCACCGGGATAGAGTTTCTCTTTGAGCTCGTTGCTCAAGGGGCCGTCTAGTTTAGGTACGCTCAACCCTCCTTTTGAAAGGGCATCGGTGAGCATCACTCCGGGGCCACCGGCATGGGTGACAATCGCAAAGTTTTTACCGTTGAGTGCCGGAAGGGTGAAAATGCAGCCAACGGTAGTTAGTTCTTCTCTGGAGAAGCAACGTACGATGCCGGCTTTTCGGAAGAGGGCTTCTACAGCCGAGTCTGAGCTGGCTATGGCGCCGGTATGCGAAGAGGCGGCACGGCTGCCACTTTCTGAACTGCCGGCTTTAATGGCTGCGATGCGACATCCTTTTCGGATCAACGATGAGGCGTGCGCCAATAAGCGGTCGGGGTCGGCGATGCTTTCAATATAGAGGAGTTTGATCGAGGAGTCGACTTCGGGGTTATAGGTTTCATCCATGTGTTGGAGGACATCTTCTACGCCAATCTGTTTGGCATTGCCGACCGACCACACGGAGTTGAATTGTAGGCCTTTGGTGACGGCCGATTCTAGGATGAATACGGCGGTGGCTCCCGAACTTGAAATGAGGTCAACACCCTTAGGGTTCAAGTTTGGAATGGGTTGGGTGAATACGCTATGATGCCACGTGTTCATCAAACCAATGCAGTTGGGACCGATGAGGGAGGCTTGATAGGTGTTGACCGTCTCTAAGATGCGGTCTTCGAGTAAAGCGCCGGCATGGGTCTCTTCTCCAAATCCTGCCGAGAGGATGATGAATCCTCGTGTCTGCTTTTGAGCGGCTAGGGTTTCAACGGCATCCGGACACATCTCGGCCGGTATAGCGAGAATGGCTAAGTCGGTTTCGGGGAGATCGGTCACGTTGGGATAAGCTTTTATACCTTGTACTTCGGTCTCTTTAGGGTTGACGGCATAGAGTTTTCCGGAGAACCCTCCGTTGATAAGGTTTCTTAGAATGGCTCCGCCCGGTTTGTGGGTGTTGTTCGATGCTCCGACAACCACAATGCTTTGAGGACGTAATAACTGTTGTGTTATCATGGATCTGATTTTATTTAAAAGGTTTTGGATACAAATATATTTTTTATTAAAGACAAAAGAAAGGAATCGGTCGATATTTTAAGGTGATGCCGACTATTTATTTGACTTTTTGATACTTATCTCTGTTTGTCTGTCGGTTTTTACCGGGGCGGGGCGTGGAACGGGAGGGGGCGGATAGATTGAAAAATCTTATCATGGGATAGAATTTATCTGTTGGACGAGTCTTTTCATTCGGCTACTTTTGTATCACAAGAAAGAAATGATTTAATAAACTAAAAACAGATGAATATGAAAACATTAGATTTTATTCGACTCGAGGAGTCACAAGTGGGACGTGTGGTGGTGTCGTTGCAACAGTTGTTGGCTGACTTCCAGATTTATTATACCAACCTCCGGGGTTTCCATTGGAATATAAAAGGGGCGGACTTCTTTGTGCTTCACAGTCAGTTCGAGAAAATGTATGATGGAGTGGCCGATCAGATTGATGAGGTGGCTGAGCGCATCTTGACTTTGGGTGGAGTGCCTTCGAGTCGGTTTAGTGAGTATCTTAAGCTGGCGTCGATCCGTGAAGCGGGATTGGTGACTCGGGGGGATGAGGCTTTGGCTCAAGTGCTGGAGACTTTAGCTCACTTGATTGCAAAAGAACGGGAGGTGTTGTCGCTGGCTTCCGAAGCGGGTGATGAGGTGACCGTGGCTCTGATGAGCGACTATCTGAAGGAACAAGAGAAACTCGTTTGGATGCTTACTGCTTTTAATAGCCGATAAAGAGGAAGACGGGTTAGGGAATAAAAAAAGAGGGTCTCGTTGGTCGAGATCCTCTTTTGGGTTTCTTAGCAGAGATTGGCTTATTTACGTAAACCAAGTTCTTTGATGATAGCACGGTATCTTGTGATATCGTTTGCCATCAAATAGTCAAGTAAACGACGACGTTTACCTACTAACATTGTCAAAGCTCTTTCTGTGCTATAATCTTTTCTGTTGAGCTTCATGTGCTCAGTCAGGTGAGAAATACGGTATGAAAACAATGCTATCTGCGCCTCAGGTGAGCCAGTATCAGTGTTAGACTTTCCGTACTTGCCAAAGATTTCTTCTTTTTTAGCTGAATCTAAATACATAATTCTTAGATTTTTAATATAAATACTCTATGAGGCTGCAAAGATATGTATTATTTCGCTAACTCGCAATCGTTTAGAATAAAAAAAAGCTTATTACCAGTTATTTCTAATTCAATTTTAGTAACTTTGCAGCCAAATAAGTAGGTATTATATGCAAAACATTCGAAACATTGCAATCATTGCCCATGTGGACCATGGGAAAACAACATTGGTTGACAAGATGCTTTTAGCGGGTAATCTTTTCCGCAGCAACCAAAACAGTGGTGAACTCATTCTAGATAATAACGATTTGGAGCGCGAGCGTGGAATCACGATTCTTTCCAAAAATGTATCTATTAACTATAAGGAGACAAAGATTAACATTATTGACACTCCGGGCCACAGTGACTTTGGAGGTGAAGTGGAACGCGTTTTGAATATGGCTGATGGCTGTATCTTGTTGGTGGACGCTTTTGAAGGTCCGATGCCACAGACTCGTTTTGTACTTCAAAAGGCGTTGGAAATTGGATTGAAACCGATCGTGGTCGTTAATAAGGTAGATAAACCGAATTGTCGTCCGGATGAGGTACATGAAATGGTTTTCGATTTGATGTTTAGCCTTGATGCTACTGAAGAGCAGCTTGATTTCCCAACCATCTATGGTTCGGCTAAGAATGGCTGGATGAGCACAGACTGGCAACAACCCACTGATAGCATTACGCCGTTATTGGATTGTATCCTTGAGAACATTCCTGCTCCGGTACAATTGGATGGTACCCCACAGATGTTGATTACTTCTTTAGATTATTCTTCTTATACCGGACGTATTGCGATCGGTCGTGTACATCGTGGTACATTGAAAGAAGGTATGAATGTGTCGTTGTCGAAACGTGATGGTAGCATCAGTCGTACAAAGGTGAAGGAAATTCACGTATTCGAAGGTTTGGGTCGTGCAAAAACGTCTCAAGTCTCGTCGGGTGATATCTGTGCGTTGGTTGGTATTGAGAATTTTGAAATTGGAGATACGGTTTGTGACTTTGAAAATCCTGAAGCACTTCCGCCAATTGCAATCGATGAGCCAACAATGAGTATGCTTTTTGCAATCAATGACTCGCCTTTCTTTGGTAAAGATGGTAAGTTTGTGACTTCACGCCACATTCACGATCGTTTGGAGAAAGAATTGGATAAGAACTTGGCGCTTCGCGTGAGAAAGAGTGAAGAGGATGGCAAATGGATCGTTTCAGGTCGTGGTGTCCTTCACTTATCGGTATTGATCGAGACGATGAGACGTGAGGGTTACGAACTTCAGGTTGGTCAGCCTCAGGTTATTTATAAGGAGATCGATGGCGTGAAATGTGAACCGATCGAAGAATTGACGATCAATGTACCTGAAGAGTATTCTAGTAAGATCATCGACATGGTAACTCGTCGTAAAGGGGAGATGGTGATGATGGAGAATACGGGTGAGCGTATCAATCTTGAATTTAACATGCCTTCTCGTGGTATTATCGGTTTGCGTACGAACGTGTTGACGGCATCTGCGGGTGAGGCTATCATGGCACACCGCTTTAAAGAATATCAACCGTTTAAGGGAGATATCGAACGTCGTACAAATGGTTCGATCATTGCGATGGAGAGCGGTACAGCGTTTGCTTATGCGATTGACAAGCTTCAGGATCGTGGACGATTCTTTGTTTTCCCACAAGACGAGGTCTATGCCGGTCAGGTGGTTGGTGAACATTCACACGATAATGACTTGGTGGTTAATGTCACAAAATCGAAGAAATTGACGAATATGCGTGCTTCCGGTTCGGATGATAAAGTACGTTTGATCCCGCCGGTGCAGTTCTCTTTGGAAGAAGCATTGGAATATATCAAGGAGGATGAATATGTTGAGGTTACACCGAAATCAATGCGTATGCGTAAGGTGATTTTGGATGAGACGGAACGTAAACGTGCCAATAAGAACTAAAGTATTCTATTGAATAGATAGAAAAGGCTATCCACAAGTGGATAGCCTTTTTTTATTGGATTCGGTTGCCCGGTAAGGGGCGTCATTTAAGGAAGGCGGTTTAAATGGCCATCAACAGTATAGGTTTTGCCTTTCACAGTTTTCAGGGTGAGGGTTTTGTCGGCATAGTGAAGCTGACAGGGGCCGCCGGAGTGGGAAGTGATGGTGGCGCGAACGAGGGTGCCGTTTTCCCACTGCATGCTGACTTCAAAGTTGCCACGGGCACATAGACCGCTGACCGAGCCTTTGCTCCAAGCCTCCGGGAGGGCGGGTAAGAGCTGAATGAAGCCCATGTGACTTTGCAATAACATCTCGGTGACTCCTGCTGTTCCTCCGAAATTCCCGTCGATCTGGAAAGGGGGATGGGTGTCCCAAAGATTGTCGACTGTGCCATTCTTGAGAAGATTACCGTAGAGCTTATAGGCGTGATTGCCGTCTTGAAGACGAGCCCATTGGTTGAGTTTCCATCCCATGCTCCATCCGGTTGCCCCATCGCCACGATGCTCGAGTACAACGCGCGAGGCTTCTGAGAGTTCGGGTGTCGTGATGGGGGAGATGCTCGATCCGGGATGTAGTCCGAAAAGGTGGTTGACATGACGATGTTGATCTTTCGGATCATCAATGTCGGTCGACCATTCCATCAATTGTCCGTATCGCCCGATCTGATAAGGCTTTAGATGAGCAAGCACGTGATGCCATTCTTTTCGTTCTTTGGCGTCGACGTTCAAGGTTTTGCTGGCACTGATGGCGCATTGTAGGATCTCACGGATCACTGCATGTACAAAGGTCGCTCCTTCATCGATAGGACCGTGCTCGGGTGAGGTAGATGGAGCAGCGGTATAGCTCCCGTCGGGCTTGTGCCAGAGGTAGTCTATTGCAAAGCGGGCGCTGCTTCGAATGAGATCGTAGCCTACTTCTTTGAGAAAGGTGTGGTCGCGGGTATAGTCATAATATTCCCAGAGGTGTGTGGCCAACCACGGGCCTGCCATCGGGTTGAGGTTCCACGACATATCTTCACTGATGAGTGGGGCGGTGAAGCCAAAAATATTGGAAGAGATAGAAGCGGTCCATCCGCGTGCTCCAAAATAAGCTTTTGCCGTGCGTTCACCCGGTTTTACTAAGGTGCGGATGTAGTCGATCAGTGGAAGCATGCATTCCGGTAGGTTGGTGGTACAAGAGGGCCAATAGTTCATCTGTACATTGATGTTGTTATGATAATCCACACGCCAAGGACCGTCGACGTTGTTGTGCCAAATGCCTTGTAAGTTGGCCGGTAGGTTGCCTGGCCGTGAAGAGGCGATGAGTAGGTAACGTCCGAACTGATAGTATAGGGTTTCTAAGTAAGGATCGGCTTTGCCGGCTCGGTATCTTCGCAAGCGTTCGGCGGTGGAGAGTTCCTCGTTCTCCTCCGGTGAAGCAAGCTGGAGTTGCACGCGATTGAAAAGAGTCGAATAATCGTTGTAGTGATGAGCTAAAAGTTGCTTGTACCCTAGTTGCTTGGCGTGGGTCATCCATTGGGATGTGGTTTCATTGGGATCTACACCGACATAAGTCTTGGGATCGGCAAAGTTGGGATTGAAGTTTATCTTATAGTCGGTATCGGCAGTAACCAGAAAAACCACCTCATCAGCATTCTTGATCTCTAATCGATCGCCGGTGTTGATCAATTCTCCCCCTTGATGGATGGCTTGAATGCGTACGGTCCATGCCATCTGGTTGTTGTCGAGGTGGGCTTTATAGACTAGGCCTTGGTGCCCATCTGCTGAAAACTGTCCGGTAGAAATCGGATTGGGGAAATAACGGAAGATCAGATTTTGCTTTTGAGCTTTATCGGCTGTGAAGCGGACTACCATGACGTTATCGGGATAGGAGGTGAAGAACTCCCGGCGATAGTGTACGGCATCTTTAATGAAGTTGACCGTCACCAGTGCCGAGTCAAGGGATAAAGCTCTTTGGTAATCCGATAAGCCGACTTCATTGAGGGTGGTCTCAATACAGAATTCGCCCATGGTTGAGAAGTTGCCAAAACGGAAAGGGGCTTCGGCATAAGGTTCGTAGGGCACTACACTGTTGAAATTTTTTCGGGTGAGCTGCTCGGCTTTTTTCAAATCTCCGTCGGCAAAGGCTTGGCGGATCTCTGGCAAGAGATGAGCCGACTGTTTGTTGACATTCCAATAATAATCGGCTCCTTTGGCGGTGTTTGGGCCGCCTCGCCAGAGTGTCTTTTCATTGAATGTGATGCGTTCTGCAGCAACGGAGCCCATAATGTTGGCGCCAATGCTTCCATTGCCGATAGGATAGGATTGGGTTTCCCATTCTGGATCGGGGTTTTTAGTGCTTTTTGAGCCTGCATACGTCGGTTTGTGGTTTGTTCCCCATTCATTCGACGGGGCGAGTTTCCAGACAGAATGTCCGTGTAGGGTGTTGGGAGTATCCGACCAGATGGTCAGCGGCTGTGATGGTTCGGGACTTTGAGCCCAAGAGGCGATGCTGAATAATAGTGCCCCTATGAATAGACCGTGCTTCTTCATGTGTTGAGAGTTATGAGTTAACAATAAAGAATTTGTTTATAAATTGTGAGTCATGGTTTATTGGATAGGAATATCCGTGCTTTTTGGCAATATATGTCGGTCAAAAATAGTTCTTTTTCGGTGAAAGAAGAAATTTGAAGAAGATTCATTCTTGATTCCTTTCGGAACAATCAGGCCGAATGAATGTCTTTTGTGGTAATAGGCAGAGGGAAATAAAAAAAGGCTGCCGAATTTCGGCAGCCTTTTGAAGAATATCTGATGTTCTGAAATTACAATTTCGGACCAGCAGCAACCAAAGCTTTACCAGCTTCGTTACCTGTAAATTTAGCGAAGTTCTTAACGAAACGTCCAGCCAAATCTTTTGCTTTTTCTTCCCATTGAGTAGCATCAGCGTAAGTGTCGCGTGGATCAAGGATCTCAGCGTGTACACCTGGAAGAGCTGTAGGAACAACGAAGTCAAAGTAAGGGATAGTTTTTGTAGGAGCGCTGTCGATAGAACCATCAAGGATAGCGTCGATGATACCACGAGTATCTTTGATAGAGATACGTTTGCCAGAACCATTCCATCCTGTGTTTACTAAGTAAGCCTTAGCGCCAACTTTTTGCATCTTCTTAACCAATTCTTCTGCGTATTTAGTTGGGTGCAATGACAAGAAAGCAGCACCGAAACAAGCAGAGAATGTTGGAGTTGGCTCTGTGATACCACGTTCTGTACCAGCCAATTTAGCTGTAAATCCAGACAAGAAGTAGTATTGAGCTTGCTCTGCGTTCAAGATAGATACTGGAGGCAATACACCGAATGCGTCAGCAGACAAGAAGATAACTTGTTTAGCGTGAGGACCTTTAGAAACTGGTTTCACGATGTTTTCGATGTGGTAGATCGGATAAGAAACACGAGTGTTTTCTGTTACGCTCTTATCGCTGAAATCGATCTTACCTTCTGCATCAACAGTTACGTTCTCAAGAAGAGCGTCACGTTTGATTGCGTTGAAGATATCTGGTTCGCTTTCTTTGTCCAAGTTGATAACTTTTGCGTAGCAACCACCTTCGTAGTTGAATACACCTTCGTCATCCCATCCGTGCTCGTCGTCACCGATCAATAAACGTTTTGGGTCTGTAGACAAAGTAGTTTTTCCTGTACCAGACAAACCGAAGAAGATAGCAGAGCTATTACCTTCCATATCTGTGTTAGCAGAACAGTGCATAGAAGCGATACCGCGCAATGGAAGTAAGTAGTTCATGTAAGAGAACATACCTTTCTTCATTTCACCACCGTACCATGTGTTCAAGATGACTTGAATCTTTTCAGTCAAGTTGAATACAACTGCTGTTTCAGAGTTCAAACCTAATTCTTTGTAGTTTTCAACTTTTGCTTTAGAAGCATTCATAATAACAAAGTCAGGTTCGCCAAAGCTAGCTAATTCCTCAGCTGTAGGACGGATGAACATGTTAGTTACGAAGTGTGCTTGCCAAGCTACTTCCATGATAAAGCGTAATTTCAAGCGAGTGTGTTCGTTAGCACCACAGAAAGCATCAACAACATACAATCTTTTGTTAGAAAGTTCTTTTGTTGCTAATTCTTTAACAGCTTTCCAGCATTTTTCGTCTACTGGTTTGTTATCGTTTTTGTATTCTTCAGAAGTCCACCAAACTGTATTTTCACTTGTAGCATCTTTCACGAAGAATTTATCCTTAGGTGAACGACCTGTGTAAACACCTGTCATTACGTTCATTGCACCTAATTCTGTCACCTGACCTTTTTCAAAGCCTTCTAAACCAGCTTTTGTTTCTTCAGCGAACAATACATCGTAAGAAGGATTGTGGAAAACTTCCTTCACATCGGTAATACCGTACTTGCTTAAATCTAAATTTGCCATTTTCTTTTGAAATTAATTAAAAATTGGTATGTCAAATAATAATCTCTTGTTACCTTAAAAAAGACAGTAGATCTGTTTTTATCGATCTATTCTGTCACAAAAGTAATACTTTCTTTGAAAAGAAAGAAGTTATTAGAGAAATTTTTCTTTAATCTATATCCTTTTATAAATCGATAACAAAATCTGCCAACTGAATATTGCAATTTGAAGATAATCAATTACCTTTGTAGCCTGGAATCGTGTGCGTACAGACCACTAAAAAGAAACAAATACCTCTTTAATAAGGTTTAGCACATTACACTTAACAACAAAATTCTAAAAAATGAAAGTAATTGATTTCAGTCAAACAAACTCTATTTTAAATCAGTACGTATCAGAGATAAGAAATGTTCATGTTCAGAACGATCGCTTACGTTTTCGTCGTAATATTGAGCGTATCGGAGAAATTATGGCTTACGAGATGAGTAAGACCCTTCAATATTCAATTAAAGAGATTCAAACGCCTCTAGGCATTGCGCCGGTTAGCACACCCGACGATCAATTGGTGATTAGTACAATCTTGCGTGCCGGCCTTCCTTTTCATCAAGGATTTCTTAGCTATTTCGACCAAGCGGAGAACGCGTTTGTGTCTGCTTACCGTAAATATAAGGATACGCTTAAATTTGATATACATATTGAATATATTGCTTCACCGCGTATCGATGATAAAACTCTGATTATTACCGATCCGATGTTGGCGACCGGAGGAAGTATGGAATTGAGTTACCAAGCAATGTTGACTAAAGGGCATCCTAAAGAGATTCATGTGGCTGCTATTATTGCTAGTCGTCAGGCTGTGGAACATATCATGAGCATTTTCCCTGAAGATCGTACGACTATTTGGTGTGCGGCTATTGATCCTGAAATCAATGAACATTCGTACATTGTACCTGGATTGGGTGATGCCGGTGATTTAGCTTACGGCGAAAAAGAATAATAAGTTTTATTTCAGATATGAGACGTTTCTGATGTGTTTTTACAAATGCATTAGGGACGTTTTTTTTATGCCGCCCTTTGTTCATAGCATAACTTATCGGAAGATCGGTTTGAGGTGAACGGCCCTCATTGTTATTTTATGCCAATTTTAGTGACAGATTAGGTCAAATCGTTATCTTTGTAACCTATTCTAATGATCAATGGAACAAGAAGATTTTAATATAAGAGATTACCGTCCAACCCCAAAAGAACGTGATTTTGAGAATGCACTTCGACCACTAAGCTTTGACGACTTTAGTGGGCAAGACAAAGTGGTCGACAATTTGCGTATCTTTGTTAAAGCTGCGCGGTTACGTGGGGAGGCTCTCGACCATGTGTTATTGCATGGACCTCCCGGATTAGGAAAAACAACGCTTTCGAATATTATTGCCAACGAATTAGGAGTTGGCTTTAAAATAACTTCAGGTCCGGTACTCGATAAACCGGGTGATTTAGCCGGGGTATTGACCAGCCTGGAACCTAATGATGTCTTGTTTATTGATGAGATCCATCGTTTATCGCCTATTGTAGAGGAATATCTTTATTCGGCCATGGAGGATTATCGGATCGATATTATGATCGATAAAGGTCCTTCGGCGAGAAGTATTCAAATCGACCTGAATCCGTTTACTTTGGTGGGAGCGACTACACGTAGCGGGTTGCTAACAGCTCCGTTGCGTGCGCGCTTTGGTATCAATCTCCATCTTGAATATTATGACGATGATGTGCTTAATGGTATTATCCGTCGCTCTGCTTCGATTTTGGATGTGCCGTGTTTGAGTGATGCGGCAGGTGAAATTGCGTCGCGTAGTCGTGGTACCCCGCGTATTGCGAATGCTTTGTTGCGTCGTGTGCGCGACTTTGCTCAAGTCAAAGGTTCGGGACGCATTGATACGGAGATTGCAAGATTTGGATTGGAGGCTTTGAATATCGACCAATACGGATTGGATGAGGTCGATAATAAAATCTTATGTACCATTATTGATAAATTTAATGGTGGACCGGTGGGACTGACGACTATTGCAACAGCCTTGGGTGAGGATCCTGGAACCATTGAAGAAGTTTATGAACCCTTCTTAATTAAAGAAGGTTTTCTGAAGCGTACTCCTCGTGGACGTGAGGTAACTGAATTGGCTTACAAACACCTGGGGCGGAATCTATACCGTAGCCAGAAAATGTTGTTTGAAGACTAATATTGTATATAAATAGAAGATTGTTATGGCTGGACTAAAATCGCTAGCAAAAGATACGGCTGTTTATGGATTGAGCAGCATCATTGGGAAATTTCTGAATTATTTATTGGTGCCCTTGCATACGGCGGTTCTACCAGTAGCTTCAGGCCAATATGGGGTGGTCTCGAATATGTATGCGTTTACCGCACTCATGCTCGTGTTCCTAACTTTTGGAATGGAAACCGGCTTTTTCCGTTTTGCGAATAAGTCGGACGAGGAACCGATGAAAGTGTACGCTAATGCCTTGATCTATGTGGGGGGGCTTTCATTGGCGTTTCTGGTCTTATGTCTGGCCTTTTTGCATCCTTTGGCGGGTTGGCTCGATTATGATGCTCATCCGGAGTTTGTTGGGATGATTGTGATTGTGATCGCTCTAGATTCTTTTTTAAGTATTCCGTTTGCTTTTTTGCGCTACAAGAAGCGGCCAATGAAGTTTGCGGGAATCAAGTTGTTCTCTATTTCTCTTAATATTGGTCTAAACTTATTCTTCTTACTCGTTTGTCCGTGGTTAGAAGCACATTGGCCCGGAAGCGTTTCTTGGTTCTATGATCCCCAATATTTGGTGGGCTATATTTTTGCGATTAATGTGGTCACTTCGGTCATTCAACTGTTCTTCTTTATTCCGGAACTCAAGGGATTTGCTTATCGTGTTGACAAACGACTGATGAAGCAGATGATCACTTACTCTTTTCCTATTCTTATTTTGGGTTTGGTTGGGGTTTTGAACCAATCTGTTGATAAGATGATCTATCCGTTTTTGTTTACCGATCGACAAGAAGGTTTGGTTCAGTTGGGAATATATAGTGCTACAAGTAAGATCGCAATGGTTATGGCGATGTTTACTCAGGCTTTTCGATATGCTTACGAGCCTTTTGTGTTTGGTAAGAATAAGGAGGGTGATCATCGGGCGATGTATGCCGATGCAATGAAATATTTCTTGATCTTCTCGCTCTTGGCCTTTCTTGCAATCATGTTCTATCTTGATATTCTCCGTTATCTGGTTAATCGCGAATATTGGGAGGGCTTAAGCGTGGTGGCTATAGTGATGGGTGCAGAGATCTTTAAAGGTATTTATTTTAACCTTTCTTTTTGGTATAAGCTAACCGATGAGACCCGCTGGGGTGCGTATTTCTCGCTTGTGGGTTGTGCGATTATTGTGATGATGAATGTTTGGTTAGTCCCCACTTATGGTTATGTCGCTTCGGCATGGGCTTCGGTGGCAGGATATGCTGTCATTACGCTATTATCTTATGTCATCGGACAGAAAAAATACCCTATCCATTATGATTTGAAAAAGATCGGTGGTTATGTATTAACCACAGTTGTACTTTATTTTATAGCTCAAGGTGTACATATTGAGTCAATTGTTTGGCGTTTAGCTTTCCGAACCTTACTTTTAGGGCTGTTTGTTTGTTATCTTATAAATAGTGATTTTCTATTTGTGAAAAAAGCTTTGATTCATCGGTTTATTAAAAAAGAATAGTTATGAATACAGAACGTCAAACACAGTTTATTGTCAGAAAGTTTATAAGAGAGTATCTTGATCTTCGTAAAGATAAAGATAACGAGTTGGCAACTGTCGATTCCATTCGCAAAGGAGTGGAATTTAAAGGGGCTAATTTATGGATTCTGATTTTAGCTATTTTCATGGCTTCTCTTGGGTTGAATGTTAATTCGACTGCTGTTATTATTGGTGCCATGTTGATCTCTCCACTTATGGGCCCGATCATGGGAGTGGGACTTTCGGTTGGATTGAATGACTTTGAGTTGATGAAACGCTCTCTGAAGAGTTTTCTGATTACAACGGCATTTAGTGTGGCAACAGCAACAGTCTATTTTTTGATTACTCCGATCGCTGAGGCTCAATCGGAGCTTTTAGCTCGCACTTCTCCAACGATATATGACGTCTTTATAGCACTTCTTGGTGGATTGGCCGGAGTGATTGCTTTGTCTACCAAGGAAAAGGGGAATGTGATTCCCGGGGTGGCCATTGCGACTGCTTTGATGCCTCCGCTCTGTACGGCCGGATATGGTCTCGCTACAGGTAACTTGGTCTATTTTCTTGGGGCTTTCTATCTCTATTTTATTAACTCGGTGTTTATCTCCTTGGCGACTTTCCTTGGTGTGCGTGGAATGCATTTTGAACGTAAACAGTTCTTGGATAAAGAGCGTGAACGTAAAGTCAGACGATACCTGATCTTGATTGTTGTTGGTACGATGTGTCCGGCTATTTATCTGACTGTTGGCATTATTCAAAAGAGTTTCTATGAGAGTGCTGCGAATAAGTTTATCAATAAAGAGTTGCATTTTGAACATGCTCAGGTGGTCGATCGAAGTATTAATAGTTCTTCTAAACCTAAAGAGATTCGTGTGGTTCTGATTGGAGCGGATGTTCCCAAAGAGTCGATTGCTATAGCGAAAGATAAGATGAAAGATTATAGTCTTGGGGAAACTAATTTAGTTGTTCTACAAGGTGTGAATAATGCTGCAACGGATGTTTCTTCTATCCGAGCGATGGTGATGGAGGACTTCTATAAGAACAGTGAGTTACGCTTGCAAGAGCAGCAGACTAAAATCACGAAGTTGGAAAATGATCTTAAGGTTTATAAGTCTTATGATGAGATTGGAGTGAAGATCAGTCCGGAACTGAAAGTTCTTTATCCAAGTGTGACTTCAGTATCTATCTCTCAAGCTATTCAGAAGCAAGTTGATTCGGAACAAGTCGATACCTTAACGATTGCTTTATTAAAGTTTAGCCAGCAGCCTAGCGAGGAAGAAAAAGCAAAAATAGCAGAGTGGCTTAAGGCCCGAACAGGACAAGAGAACATTAAATTGTTGACCGAATAACAGACACACACAAAAACACGATACTATGAAATTAAGGCAATTGATGCTGATCGCTTTTTTAAGCTTTGCGGCGATGGGGTATGGAGATGAAGGCATGTGGCTTCTTGGACGTTTGAATCAAAACAAGCAAGTTAAGCATGTCGTAAAGCAAATGGGGCTGACGTCTCCTATCGATCAAATTTATCATCCTAAAAAGAAATCACTCAAGGATGCTATTGTTAGCTTTGGTGGTTTCTGCTCAGGAGTCGTGGTTTCGGAAGATGGCTTAGTCTTTACGAATCATCATTGCGGGTTTAGTAGCATTCAGCAACAGTCGACTGTGGAACATGATTATTTGAAAGAGGGTTTTGTATCTCATTCGTTTTCCGAAGAGCTTCCCATATCAGAGCTATTTGTTCGTTTCTTGGTTCGAACAGAGGAGGTCACTAAGCGAGTTTTAAAGCCGGTTAAGTCTGGTATGAAAGAGACTGAACGGCGGAGTGTGATCGATTCTGTGATGAGTGTGATTGCTCAAGAAGTCACTTCGAAAGATAGTACGCTGGTGGGCGTGGTGGATACTTATTACGGTGGTAATGAGTTTTGGCTGTCGGTTTATCGTGACTATACTGATGTGCGTTTAGTTTTTGCTCCGCCTTCATCGATTGGGAAATTTGGATGGGATACCGATAACTGGGTCTGGCCTCGTCATACCGGTGATTTTAGTGTATTTAGGATCTATGCGGATAAGGATAATCGTCCTGCAGATTACTCGACTAATAATGTGCCTTATCACCCTCAGTATGTTGCGCCCATCTCTCTTAATGGATATGACGAAGGAAGTTTTTGTATGACTTTAGGTTACCCGGGAAGTACCGAGCGTTTTCTGTCCTCGTATGGTATTGAGGAAAAAATGACAGGGTTGAATCAAGCGATGATTGATCTTAGGGCGGTCAAACAGCGAATCTGGAAGCGTGAAATGGATCAACGGTCGGATATCTACATCAAATATGCCTCTAAATATGATGAGAGTTCAAACTATTATAAGAATAGTATTGGAGAAAATGAAGCGATCATAAAACTCCAGGTGCTTGATAAAAAACGGCAATCGGAGGAAACGCTTCGTGCTTGGATCAGTTCTGTTCCCAAAGAACGAGAGGCGTTGATGCATTTATTCTCTTCTTTGGAACTAAATTATGGCAATCGGAAGGAAACTAACCGGGCATTGTCTTATTTTGGCGAAGCCTTTATTAACGGACCGGAATTGGTGCAATTAGGATTGGAAATCTTGAATTTTGACTTCGGAGCTGATCAGAAAAGTGTGGTGACTAAATTGAAGGGGCTCATCAAAAAATATGACGACATCGATCTAAATCTTGATAAAGAGGTGTTTGAAGGTATGATTAAGGCTTATCGGTCTAAAGTCCCGACTCAATATCTTCCTCCATTATATCATCAGGTTGATTCGATCTATAATGGCAATGTAGAAGCGTATGTCGATTCACTCTACTCTAAATCGTCGATCACTTCGATCAAAGGACTTAAACGCTTCCTCGAACGGGATAGTACCTATAATTTGGTTAATGACCCGGCAATTGCACTTTCGATCGATTTATTAGTTAAATTCTATGAGATGAATCAAAGCATCTCTTCGTTTTCTGATCAAATTGAGAAGGACGAACGGCAGTTTAATGCTGCCATGAGGCGTATGTACGCCGATTGTCACTATTATCCGGATGCTAATGCTACCATGCGCTTTAGCTTTGGTACGGTTGGTGGATATTCGCCTATCGATGGCGTCGTTTTTGATTATTATACGACGGTGAAGGGGATCTTTGATAAAGCTAAGCAGTATGCCGGAGATCCTGATTTTACTGTACAACCCGAGGTGTTGTCCCTTTTGTCGTCGGGTGATTTCGGAGCCTATGCCGACAAAAACGGTGATATGAGGGTCTGTTTTATTTCTAATAATGACATTACCGGCGGAAACTCCGGCAGTCCGATGTTTAATGCTAAAGGAGAACTTCTAGGACTGGCTTTTGATGGAAATTGGGAAGCAATGAGCAGCGACGTGGTTTTTGAGCCTAATCTTCAGCGGTGTATTGGAGTCGATATCCGATATATGCTTTTTGTTATTGAGAAATATGGTAAAGCGACTCGGCTAATCAAAGAACTCAAGATTGATGCTTGATTTATGGATAAAAAATAAATCGCTATAGTTTTTGAATATTACTATAGCGATTTTATTGATCGGTATTGTCTAAATCTCTTTCATCGAGTTGCTTTCTCTTGAAAAAGCATCGATTTTACTTCTTCGATTTCTTTCTTTTTGCCCATCCTTCTTCTTCAAAATTAGGTTTGGGTTCGTCGAAGAATTGTTGCCAATCGTCTTTTTTCTTAGGACCACGGGCGTTTGAGTAACCGCGTGACTCACGGCTCGGACGATCTTTGCCTCTTTTTGCTCCTCTAGAATGATCGGTCTGTTCTTTAGGCTCTTTGTCGGCCAATTCAACAACAACTTTTCGGTTATTCCATTTCTGTCGGTTTAACGACTTTAATACATTCTGAGCCTCTTTATCTTCTACTTCGAAGAAAGAGAAGTTTTTCATGATGTCGATCTTGCCTAAATTAATCCGCGAGCGGGTGTTACTGTTAAGGAGGTTAATCAGTTCATTAGGGAAGAAGTTGTCCGTACGTCCAATGTTGATAAATAAACGTTTGTAACCGGCTTCGGCTTGTCGGCTTCCGCGATTTCCTCCTCTTTGTTGTCCACCACGTTCCGAACGACTATCTGTAGCAATCTCAATTTCAGCACGATTACGGTAGTATTCAGAGAAACGGTTGAACTCGTGTGATACGACACGCTTGATCAAATCTTCTTTGCTTAACCATTCTAACTTGCGATAGATCTCCGGCATGAAGTTCATGATTTCCTCTTCGTTGACTTTTACTTTTTCAAGATCGTCAATCACCTTCATCAGTTGCTTATTGCAGATATCATTACCTGTAGGTATTTCTCCGGTGATGAACTGCTTGCTGATGATTCGTTCGATCTCACGCATCTTCCCTTTCTCACGCAAGTTGATAATTGCGATTGAAGTACCTGTTTTACCGGCACGACCTGTACGTCCGCTTCGGTGAGTATAACTCTCTGTATCGTCGGGTAATCCGTAATTGATAACATGGGTTAGATCGTCTACATCTAATCCGCGTGCTGCAACATCGGTTGCAACCAATAATTGGATTTTACGGAGACGGAATTTTTGCATCACAGCATCGCGTTGTGACTGTGATAGTTCACCGTGAAGAGAATCTGCATTATACCCTTCGTGCATTAATTTTTCGGCAATTTCCTGAGTCTCTTTTCTAGTACGGCAGAAGATGATACCATAGATCTGTGGGTAAAAGTCGGCGATACGCTTGAGTGTCTCGTATTTGTCTTTGGCATGAACGGTATAAACAACATGCTTGACATTGTTGTTTCCTTCATTTTTGCGACCAATGGTGATCTCTTTTGCATTGTTTAAGTACTTCTTTGAAATACGTGCAATTTCTGGACTCATGGTCGCTGAGAAAAGAAGCGTGTTTCTTTCTTTAGGTATATCGGCTAGGATGGCGTTGATGCTGTCTGTGAAACCCATGTTAAGCATCTCGTCGGCTTCGTCCATGACCACGTTTTGAATGGTTGCAAGAGAAACCGTTTTGCGTTCCATAAGGTCGAGCAAACGTCCTGGGGTGGCCACGATGATGTGTACGCCACGTTTTAAACTTCTGATTTGACTTTCAATAGATGAACCACCGTATACTGGTAGCACTTTTAAGCCATTAATATATTTTGAGTAATCATGTAAATCACTTGCTATTTGCAGGCATAATTCCCTAGTTGGGCAAAGGATAAGTGATTGAGGAACAACTTTTTCTGTTTTAACTTGTTGGAGTAGCGGCAGACCAAATGCGGCTGTTTTTCCAGTTCCGGTTTGTGCAAGAGCTACTACGTCATTATTTTCTCCTAAAAGGTACGGAATTACTTCTTCTTGTACCGGCATGGGGCTTTCGTATCCCATTTCTTCAATTGCTTTTCGTATCTCCGGAGAAACACCAAGCTCTTCAAA
Source organism: Bacteroides sp. QWL-09 (assembly GCF_058683585.1). Lineage (NCBI taxonomy): Bacteria > Pseudomonadati > Bacteroidota > Bacteroidia > Bacteroidales > Bacteroidaceae > Bacteroides > Bacteroides sp. QWL-09. The sequence continues at coordinate 2,704,346 of NZ_CM178748.1, forward strand.
TGTCTTCATTAAATATCTCTATATCTTTATATTTCGGTTGCAAAGATAGGAAAAGATTCAGAATCATTGCTTATCTGTTGACAATTAATAAGATTCTAGATATTAAAAAAGAAAACATTTCCGGTCTTCTGCCTCTAAAAAGAGGTTCTGAAGTTGCTTGATTTGCTCTTTTTTAAGTCCGAGCTCTTTCTGCAAATAAGCATTGACGCTGCCAAATCTAGATTCTATAGTCTCTTTTGCTGCATTTATAAACTCTCGTTTCGCTGAATAGATCGTGGTGATGGCTTCTTGCGATTTTATGGGGAGTTTATAGGCGTATTTAGATGATTCAGTGATATTAAAGTAATTGTTACTTAACTCATAATCGCTCATAATTGTATTTTCGTCCACACCGACAGAGGCCAAAATTAATGCGGTGATGACTCCGGTTCGTTCTTTCCCGGAAGAGCATTCAATCACTAAAGGGTATTGGGATGAGTCGGAAAGGATAGTGAAAATTTGCTTGTATTCTTTTGAGTATTTTGTCACTAGATCTTGATTCATCTGTTTGAGAATGGTATGAATAGAGTCAATCTTCTCTCCTTTGCGGATATGACTGATTAAACGATCCATATTTCCTGTCGATATAGGAATATGTACAGTTCTGATTTGACCTAGTGGTTGTTTGTTGCTAATCTCTTCGGGAGTACGAAGATCAATAATAGTTCGTATGCCTATGTTTTTTAGTTCTGATAGAGCATAAGGGTTAATATTATCGATCTTGGCCGATCGATAAATCATACCCCATCTAGTCTCTCTGTTTTTGTCGTTCGATAAGTATCCTCCTAGATCTCGGAAATTTTCTATTCCTGGGATATTGATATTTCGAGTGGCTACCTTGATCTTAATATTATTGTTAAAAACCATGGTGTAATAGTATCGCTTTGTGGGATCGTTCGGGATGATCACCATCTTACCTGCAGATACTGGGGCCAACCCAACCGGCGTACTTTCCGGTATAAGGTCTTTATTTAAAGAAGCATATACTCTGACGTACCCTCTTATACGTGAAGGGGCATCCCACTTGATGATACAATTACCTACCTCATTCTCTTCGCAGATAACCGTAATATTAGGTTTGGTGCGACTACATGAGGGCAAAATACATAACGAGGTTAAAAGTATGATTAAGTTTTTATACATAGTTTATTGGACTAGAAACATCTATACGCAAAGATAGAAATAACTTCCAACTTTCATAATTACTTTGCTATAATTAGCCAAACTACAGAGATTTTAAGAAAGTGGATTATTGCTTTGAGTATTCATTGGCAAAGATTGGCGAGATTGAATTGCAGAAGCTTTTACAAACTTCGGCCGAGAAATCCCTTGCACAAGCTATAAGTTTGTCCCAAGTCTCTTCGTCTAAAAAGGGAAGATCACGATGACGTACGTTATACTTGAGTAAGCCATAGATAAAGCCTGCATTAAAGTTATCCCCTGCGCCGATTGTGCTTACAGCCTTTAGGGGTGTAATCGGGTAACTTTTTTGAAGGTTTCTAGTGCGTAATTCAATGTGATTCGAACCTGTGGTACAGATAAACTCTTGGCAGTAAAATTGAATCTTGTCTTTATAGATTTTCTCAAGATCAGTTAATCCATACATGTTAAGGAAATCTTCATGCGATCCGCGTACAATGTCGGCATATTCAAGATTCTCGATGATCGTTGGGGCTAATTTCATAGCTTCGTCTTTATGTGAAGATCTGAAATTAGGATCGTAATAAATGATTGCTTTTTTCTCACGGGCTCTATGAAGAAGTTCTAAGACTTTGTCTCTTAAGACTGGATTTAAGGCGTAGTAAGAACCAAAGATCACAATATCATCTTCGTGGATCTCCGGATAAATAATGTCCAAACGTTGCTTAGGATATTCTTTGTAAAAAAGATATTCAGCATCATTTTGGTCATTTAGAAAGGCAAGTGATATGGGTGATTTTCCATCGGGAAAAACGTTGATATGATCGGTCGATAATTGATTCTCATGCATGAAGTCAAGAATCATTTTCCCGACGCGGTCGTTGCCAGTCTCACTAATGAAACAAGTTTTTATTCCCATGCGAGCCAATGAGATCATGCCATTAAAAACCGAACCTCCGGGTACTGCTACCGAAGGTTGGTTCTCTTGAAATATAATGTCTAAAATAGTTTCGCCTATTCCAATTACTTTTCGCATAATTTTCTCGACTTTTCTCCTAGATAACCGCCATGGTGACGTTTTGAATATTCTTCGATAGTAAAATTGGTTTTTTTCATGGTTTCTACAACCAATAGATCTCCGATAACCGTCATTACTGTAGTTGATGTTGTTGGAGTCATGCCAAGGGTGCACACCTCTTTGGGATGTCCGGTACTTAAACAAACATTCGCCTGATTGGCCAATGGGCTGTCGGGGTTGCCGGTAATGACAATGAACTTTAAGTTCGGGTTCAAATGGTGGGCCAACAAGGTTAATTCAACAATCTCTCTTGTCTTCCCGGAATTTGATATGAGTAATAGTAAATCGTTCTCTTGTAATATTCCTAAATCGCCATGTTGGGCTTCACTTGGATGAAGAAAAACTGATGGTATACCTGTAGAGCAGAACGTGGTTGCTATATTCATCGCAATTTGTCCTGCCTTTCCCATACCGGAAGTCACGAGTTTGCCTCGTTTCTGGTGTACCTGCTCTACAATAAGGTTTACGGCCTGCTCGTAAGCATTGGTTACGGGAATGTTTTGCACAGCTAGTGCCTCCTGTCTTAGGATTTCTTTAATGGATTCTATCATGATATCCGTAAATATAGATTAGTTTTGCAATAGGGTTATTAATTCCTCCAGAGTGTGGGCTACTTTGCAGTAAGTCGACACAGACTGGCGGGTGAAATTCTTGTCTTGAAGTTCGTCTAAACTTTTTAGTAGGGTGTCGTAGAAACCATTGACGTTGTAAAAGATCACTTTCTTGTCGTGGTATCCAATAGAAGCGGCCGCCATGACATGAAAAACTTCATCGTAAGTTCCTAATCCACCCGGAAGAGCAATCAAAATATCTGATAACTCAACAATGGTATCTTTTCTATCGCTGAGGTTGTGCGTATGAATGATTTGATCTGGGAGTGCACTCACCTTTCCATTCTCCTCGAGTTTGGTTGGTACCACTCCTATGATTTTTCCACCAGTTTCCTTGACTGCCAGAGCAACACACTCCATAAGCCCAAGATTTGCACCGCCATAGACCAAAGTTCTATTGGTCTGGCCGATCCATTGACCGAGTTCACGAGCCGTATCGAAATACAATTTGTCAATATTTTCCGATGCAGAACAGAATATTCCAATATTTTTCATACACAACTTCGCTAATATAGGCTGCAAATATCTGCAATTTTCTATAAACGACAATAAGTTTTATTGTATTTTTGCGTGATCAATTATTAGATAGATGTAAAAGGATGTATTATAACGAACATATATTGCCAAATGGTTTGAGAATTATTCATCGTTCATCGCTGTCGAAAGTGGCTTACTGTGGATTTGCTATTGATGCAGGTACGCGTGATGAGAACGATGAACAGCAAGGAATGGCGCATTTTGTAGAACATCTGATCTTTAAAGGGACAAAAAAGCGGAAGGCTTGGCACATCTTGAATCGGATGGAAAATGTTGGAGGAGACCTAAATGCGTATACCAACAAGGAAGAAACGGTGGTTCATGCTGCTTTCTTGACGGAACATTTTGATCGTGCGGTTGAGTTATTGGGAGATATCGTTTTTCATTCGGTCTTTCCACAACATGAAATAGAGAAGGAGACTGAAGTCATCCTTGATGAAATTCAATCGTATGATGATACTCCGTCTGAACTTATTTTTGATGATTTTGAGGATCTGATTTTTAAGGAACACCCCCTAGGGCACAATATATTGGGTAAAGCTGACATCTTAAAGACGTTTCGTACAGACGATTTATTAGCTTTCACCACTCAATTCTATCAACCGTCGAATATGGTTTTTTTTGTTCTAGGCGGAGTTGACTTTAAGAAAGTGGTGCGTTCATGTGAAAAACATTTCTCGGATCTTCCTTTGGTGAATTTGGAGAAAAAACGACTAGCTCCTCCTCTTTATAAACCTCAGCGACTGGTTGTGCCTAAGGACACGCATCAGGCTCACGTGATGATTGGTGGTCGTGGGTATAATGCTTTTGAAGAAAAGCGTACGGCACTTTATTTATTGAATAACATGTTGGGCGGACCGGGAATGAATAGTCGGCTGAACGTGTCGCTTCGTGAACGGAGAGGACTGGTGTATACGGTGGAATCTAATCTGACGTCGTATACGGATACTGGAGTGTTCTGTATCTATTTTGGCTCAGATCCGGCGGATATGAATCACTGCCTGCGGCTGATTTATAAAGAATTAAAACGCTTAAGAGAGGTGCGTCTGAGTGACTTGCAATTGTCAATGGCTAAGAAACAGTTGATTGGTCAAATAGGGGTTGCTTCTGATAATAACGAAGGGAATGCTTTAGGAATGGCTAAATCGTATTTACATTATCGTAAATATGAACTGCCAGAGGTCTTGTTTCAGCGTATTGACCAGCTCACCTCCAGTCAGTTGTTGGAGGTGGCTAATGAAATGTTTGCAGAGGATTATCTGTCGACATTGATTTATCAATAGAATATTACCTTACCGCTTGATTTGTTAAGACGAGAAGGCTTTCCGGTCCCATATTGAATAGGAGGTCGATAATGCTGGCATTCGCAATAAAACCATGCTTTGATTCGAAGACTTGATAGTATGGTGTCGGAGTGAAGCCAGGATCTGTCAACCGAAAATCTTTTTTGGGATGAATTAACTCGCGAAAATCATACTCGTTCTCCGCAAGCAGATCTTTGTAAGAGGCGGTACGTTCCAGATTGGGGGAAATGTCAATGAATCGACAGATGAGTTCGCACAGATCTTCATTGAAATCAATTAGGTATTGATAGGACTTCTCATAAAAAGGTTGGAAGTCATCTTTGTAGTAGTCAAAGAAAGGGGTGCTGTTGTATGCCGATTCGATGGCATTCCAATGTAGGTGTTGCCAATTTCCATGATCGGATATTTGAATATCTTTCATGGGTGTTTTAGGATGATCCGGACGAATGATCGGAACCGATAAGGATAGTTCTCCGTTCGGGCCAATAATCGTGCAGCGATTGCGATACGTTTGTTTAAGGTAGTGGTCGTGTTGCTCAATATAGAGTTTGTCGTAGGCGACTAGTTTACTATAATACTGTATTGGAGCTAGATAGGCTGAAGAGAGATAAGCTGTTCTCATTGATATCGTAATTTCTAGAAATTGTTTATTGTAATCGGATTAATGAATGGCCTTGAAGAACCTGTTCCATCTATATGCTGATTGCCCAGTAGATGGTGCATTTTTAGAAAACCAAATAAACCAGGCTTTGCCAATGATGTGATCTTTTGGAACTAATCCAAACAATTGAGAGCCTGTTGGCTGCCCAGGTGTGGTGGTCATCCAATAATAATCTTTCGTAAAATAACAGTGCTGTGTAGGTTTCCCGTCAATAAAGAGGGTATCGCGTTTGATCTCCGCTTTTTTATGTTCGTGAAGTATTAAAGTGTTTCGAAGTAATGTGCGGTTCCAGGGGTAAACCTTAACGACGCGTCCCTTGCCCGGAATAATTAACGGGTGAATGATCGTTGGTGACGTGTGGCTGCAAGATGTAAGCCAGGTGGGATTTCCTAGAGCCGCACAGATATCGTGATACTGGTCAAAATTGAATGAACGTACTATTACATGGTTTAAAGAATCTCTATCTATTGGTTCGTTCAGTGATATCGATAAGCTTTTTGTAACAGAACAGAGAAGCGAATCTTTATTTGCTGGATAGCGATACGTTTGTTCTAAGAATTGTTGGTTGCTTGCTCCGGATGGAGTTGCGCTAAATGTGGAATCGATCCATAAGGTATCACCGGGTATGCCAATGGATGATCCCATAAAGACTTCACGTCGGTCGATTATTTTTTCTTTATAATTTGCGGGATTGTTGAATAGAATAACATCTTGTCGCTTGATGGGCTTCTCTAAGTAGCGGTGATACGAGCAGAGGGCCATTAACGGGAGGCGCAGTCCATAACTCCATTTGTTGACAATGATTCTTTCGTTTGATAAAATACGTTTGTCGATCGTATCGGAGGGACTAATATAAGAGGCTACAAAAAAAGCCCGGAGCAATAGTACAATGACTATTGCTCCACTAAAGGCTATGATCCATTTTTGTAGGTGTTTCGGCATTAATATTTAAACTCTTTTGGCTTATTATTTTACCAGTTTAAAGAATCGGTTCCAACGAATCTTACCGTCAAACCAATCACGATCTTTATCTAAAGAGAGCCAAACAACAATAGGCTTGCCTACGACGTGATCTTCAGGAACAAATCCCCAATAACGAGAATCGGCGGAGTTGTGACGGTTATCTCCCATCATCCAATAGTAATCCATCTTAAAGGTGTATGTATCGGTCTTTTGGTGGTTGATATAAATACCGTCGGATTTGATCTCAAGTAGATTTCCTTCATAAGCCGTTATACAACGTTCGTATATTGGTAGATTCGATTCTGTTAGAGTGATTGTTGCGCCTTTCGATGGAATCCAGATTGGGCCGTAATTATCTCTAGTCCATTTTGTATATAGGTTTAAAGGATATAATGTCCCAGAATAGTCTTCTGACTCTAAAAGAATTTTATTAATTAGCTTTTTATTGCTCGATAAAGTGGTGTACATCTTTTGGGTCAGAGGGAAGTGATAAACTGGGTTTAAACGACCATTTTCATCACGGCTTTCAAATCCCATCTCAACTAAGGTGGTTTCGTAAGCTGTTGCATCAAGTAAAAGTTGATCAGCTTTGCTGATGCCTAGATCTTTTAAGAAGTCTTCTGACAGAGTACTACCAGTGGTTTGAACAAAGTAATTGAATTGCATCTCTTCTGGATTTTCAATTGCTTTACCATCGATCATGACTTGTCCGTTGATGATTTGTAATGTGTCGCCAGGGAGTCCGACGCAACGTTTAACGTAGTTTTCACGACGATCGACCGGGCGATAAATAACTTCTCCATAAGTTTGAGGGTCTGATAGAACGGCTTTTCGTCCTGCGGCATAGTAGAGGCTGTAAACCAAGCGTTGCTCGGAAAGACTTAGGCTATCCATATTAATTTCTTTTGGGAAAATTGTTTTTCCCTCAGAATAGGCTATGCTGTAGAAATCGCTTTGCTGGTTATTTAAGGCTACCGTATCACCTGCAGGAAAGTTAAACACGACGATGTCGTTTAGTTTTACTTTTCCGAATCCAGGGGCACGCTTATAGCTCCATTGTGGCCATTCGATATAAGACTTACAGTTAAAAATCGGCAAGGTATGCTGTGTTAGAGGGAGTGATAGTGGTGTGTTAGGGATTCGTGGTCCATAACTCATCTTGCTGACGTAGAGGTAATCACCCACTAATAAAGATTTTTCCAGAGAAGAAGAAGGAATCTGATAGTTCTGGAAAATATAAATATTCACAAAATAGACGGCGACTAAGGCAAAGACGATGGCATCGACCCAACTCATTACGCTTCGAACCACGGAACTCTTTGATTTTCTCCAAAAAGACCAAGGCACTTTTTTAGTGATATAAATATCGAAGATGAAAGGTGTGAAGAGTAGTCCCCACCAGCTTTTTATCCAAATAAGAAAAGCTAAATAAAGTAAAACTGCAACCGAACATTTCACCCATTGACTACGTGATATTGATTTCATTGTCGTATTGGTTTATTGATTTCTTTATTCTTGTTAGTCGTTTAAAAACGGAAATAAATCACTCATGCCTAAGAAACCTCTTTGCTTAGCGGTGTATTCGGCAGCGAGGACTGCACCAAGAGCAAATCCACCACGATTCTTGGCATCATGAGTAATGCTGATACTATCGACTTCTGAATCGTATCGGATGGTGTGTATTCCGAAGATCTCCCCTTCACGGATGGAATGTATCGGAAGTTCGTTGTCAGTAGATGCAACTTCTTTGACCCATTGTGATTTTCGGTCAAGCTGTTCCAAAATACCTTCCGCAAGAGTGATGGCTGTTCCACTTGGAGCATCTAACTTGTGGATGTGATGGCTTTCAGTCATTTGTACGTCGTAAGCCGGGAAGTTGTTCATGATTTTAGCTAAATAGCGGTTGACTGCTGAAAAGATGGCTACCCCAAGGCTAAAGTTTGACGACCAGAATAGTGTTTGTCCTCCGGTTGTGCAAAGCTGTTTGATTTCTTCTCCATGCAGGTCCATCCATCCTGTACTGCCGGAAACTAACTTTACTCCGGCTTGGAAGGTCTTGATATAGTTATTGTAGGCAACTGTCGGATTTGTGAACTCAATAGCAACGTCAGCCGATTTAAAAGCTTCGGAGTCAAAGTCCTGTTGGTTGTTTACATCTATAATACATACAATTTCATGTCCGCGGTTAAGAGCGATCTTCTCGATCTCCTTTCCCATTTTTCCGTATCCTATCAAAGCTATTTTCATTGTAATCTGACTTATTTTCAATTTTATAATCGCAAAGATAAGATTTTTATTACATTTGCTTCCACTTTAATGACTTGTTAACATGGAAGTTCTTCTACAATATCTATGGAAACACAAGATCTTTCCTTTAAAACCTCTCCAAACAGACTCCGGCTTGTCGATTGAAGTGATTGATCCTGGTTTGTGGAATACGAACTCCGGTCCTGACTTTTTCAATGCCAAATTAAAAATTCAGGGCACGGTGTGGGTCGGTAATATTGAAATTCACGAGCATTCTTCGGATTGGTTTCGTCATGGTCATGATAAGAATAAGGCTTATGATTCTGTTATTTTACATGTCATCGGACAATCTGACTGTAGCGTTTATCGAACGACTGGTGAACCAATTCCTCAATTCGTTCTAATTTGTCCTCCGGAACTAAAGGATCATTATGAGCAACTGTGCCACATTCGATCATATCCGGCCTGTCAGTCTGTTGTTGCCCGTCTATCTCCTTTCTTCATTCATTCTTGGCTATCGGCTTTGGAAGCTGAGCGCTTAGATCATAAAATGAAGGATATTGAACGTTGGTTACGGTATTGTAATCAGAATTGGGAAGATGCTTTCTTTATAACTTTGGCGCGTAATTTTGGCTTTGGATTGAATGGCGAAGCCTTTGAGTGTTGGGCTAAGAAGATCCCTTTTCGAGCGGTAGATAAACATCGGGATGATTTGTTTCAAATTGAAGCTTTCTTTTTCGGACAAGCCGGCCTTTTAAATGATACAAATGGAGATCCTTATTTTACTGATTTGCAAAAGGAATTTTTTTATTTGCAGCATAAGTTTGAACTAGTGTCACCCATGGAGAAGAATGTTTGGCGTTTTTTGCGTTTACGTCCCAGCAATTTTCCTTTTATTCGATTGGCTCAGCTGGCTTATTTGTATCATCATGGTGAAGGATTGTTCTCGAAATTGATGGAGGCGGAGGATTTAAATGAGATACGCAACTTGCTGACGATACGTACTTCTTCATACTGGGAAGAACATTATGTTTTTGGAAAATACTCAAGAAGAGAGGCGAAGAAACTTGGAGATCGAACCATTGATCTTATTTGTATCAATACAATTATTCCCTTTCTTCATGCTTTTGGACAGCATAAAGGAGAAGAACGATTATCTGATCGAGCACAACACTTCTTAGAACAATTGCGGGCTGAGAATAATGTGATTACTCGCAAATGGAATAAGGTGGGTATTAAAGTTGATTCAGCCGCAGATAGCCAGGCTTTGATTGAGCTTGAAAGGGAATATTGTGAGAAGAAGAGATGTTTGGATTGCCGATTTGGTTTTGAATTTATGCATGGGAAAGTTATTACCCATCGCCCTTAGGCATTGAATAGTGAACCCCTTTTTGTTTAGACTATTTGCCCTTTTATAGCTTTGACTTATGGGTTATAAGTCATTGATGTGAGTTGATTTAAAAGAAAAGTATAAAAAAGAAAAAGATATCAAATATGCCATTATCTTTGCATGCAAAATGAACACTAACTTAGATAAGTTTATGAAAGCAAAAAGATTTGTATTCTGTTTGTTGATGATAACGTTGTTATCAAGCGTATCGCTGATTTCTTGTGGAAATAGCTCTAAAGGAAATGCTGATACAGAAATGACTGTTGCCGGACAAGAAAATTTTAAGACCTTTTTAGAAAAGTTTACGTCTAGTGCAACGTTTCAATATTCCCGAGTCAAATTTCCTCTAAAAACACCAATAACGTTGATGACGGATGATGGGAATAGTGAAAAAACTTTTCCTTTTTCGAAAGAGAAATGGCCGTTACTTGATAGTGAAACATTGAAAGAGGAACGTATCACTCAAGATGAAGGAGGCGTTTATGTCTCAAAATTCACCTTGGATGAACCTAAGCATAAAACTTTTGAAGCTGGTTATGAGGAATCGGAGATGGATTTACGAGTGGAATTTGAGCTACTTCCTGACGGGAAATGGTATGTCACTGATTGTTACACCGGATGGTATGGGTATGATTTACCAATTAGTGAACTTAAACAGACGATTGATCAGGTTGCGGAAGAGAATGCTGCTTTTAAAGAACTTCACCCATGAGAATGCTATAAGAATAGGACCTTTCGGAACTAACGTTTAAAGGGGTTTGATGCCTATTTGAATAATTGTCTCCTGTTTTTGTACGAAATACGCCCCTCTTTTTCACGAAAGAGGGGTTTCTTTGTATGGTAATTATATTTTGTTGACTTATAATATAAAACAATCTAATCATACACCTGCTCATGAAACAGAATCTGCTAAGGCAAGCTACTATTGCAATACTCTCTTTTTATTCCTTTGTGAGTATTTATGCTCAACCGGTTATTGACGATCGATTTTTATCTTTTGAAGAAAAAAGACTTCCCCATTTTATCCATTCTGATGGATCGAAATTCTCTCTGAGTGATAAGCATTACAAAGATGGTAACTATTCTTTGAAATGGAGCTTTAAATCAGGTGGTGTATTAAGCATTAATAAGGATTTGAAATTTGAAAAAAAGGACCCTACAGGAAAAGACCTCTATCTTTCGGCTTTTATTGTTTGGATTTATAATGAAACGCCTTTGGATGAGAAAATTGAGTTCCAATTTTTGAAAAATGGGGAAAAATGTACCTCTTTTTCTTTTGGAATCAATTTTAAAGGTTGGCGTGCGGCTTGGGTTTGTTATGAACGTGATATGCAAGGCACTCCTGAAGAAGGGATGAATCAGATTCGTATCATTGCTCCTCAGGTAAAAGGGCAGTTGTTTATTGACCATTTGATTACTGCCGTTAAAGTTGATGCTAGACAACAAACGGCGGATTGCCAAGTACCTTTTGTTAATGCTAAAACGACTAGCCATTGGTTAGTCATTTATCCACATTCATTAATTAAACCAGATCTTCCATTGGTTTCTATACAACAAGCTGACCGAGAGGACATCAAGCGGATAGAAGAACGTTTTAAAGGTACTGTATATACGCCTGGGAAACTTACGAATAAGGAAATTGAGGTTATTCGAAAGAAATACAACTTTTACAACATCTCTTATAAAAAAGGTGAGGTGACTGGTCGCCCAATATTTTTAGTGCGTGCTGCAGAGGCGTATGAACGTATGATTCCAAATTGGGATAAGGATATGTTTACCGAAATGGGAGTCGAAATGCGTGAGTATTTTGATTTGATGAAACGCATTGCCGTGGCTTATAATAATGCTAAGGATGAAACCGTAAAGGAGGAGATGAAAGGCCGATTCATGGCAATGTATGATCACATAACTGATCAAGGTGTTACTTATGGAAGTTGCTGGGGGAATATTCATCATTATGGTTATAGCGTTAGGGGACTTTACATTTCCTACTTTTTAATGAAAGAAGCATTGGCAAAAGCAGGGAAACTACAAGAGGCAGAACGTACTCTCTTGTGGTATTCTATAGCGAATGAAGTCTTTATAAAACCTGAGTCTAATGGAATTGATATGGACTCATTTAATACTCAAACAACAGGGCGTCTAGCTGGGATTCTGTTGATGGAAGATACTCCTGAAAAATTGCAATATTTGAAAGCCTTTTCTCGCTGGATTGATTATGGTTGTCGTCCTGCCTTGGGGTTGGGTGGCTCTTTTAAGAAAGATGGGGGAGCCTTTCATCATCGTAATAATTATCCGGCTTATGCGGTTGGTGGGCTTGATGGAGCCACTAATATGATTTATTTATTGAGCCGTACTCGTTTTGCTGTATCTTCAGAAGCTCATTCGACTGTTAAGAATGTTCTATTAGCTATGCGCTTTTATTGTAACAAGCTACATTTTCCTTTAGCAATGTCTGGACGTCATCCCAATGGAAAAGGAAAGTTAATCCCAATGCAATATGGTTTAATGGCGATTTCCGGCTCCCCTAATGGACATGATGCAATTGATCAAGAGATGGCTGAAGCTTATTTGCGATTAATGGATGAGGGTAAAACAGAAGAGATACAACCGGATTACATGCCTAAAACATCCAATGCTAAAGAGAAACAGATTGCTCGCATATTAGTGGATAAAGGCTATAGTGCTGAAATGAATCCACAAGGAAATTTAGCCTTGGGCTATGGATGTGTTGCGGTGCAACGTCGTTCTAATTGGTCGGCTGTTGTTCGTGGGCATTCTCGTTATCTTTGGGCGTCAGAGCACTATTTAGGACACAATTTGTATGGTCGATATCTAGCTCATGGCAGCTTGCAGATTTTAACCGGCAAATTGGGGGAAGCTGTTACTCCTCAAAGTAGTGGATGGCAGGAAGAAGGTTTTGATTGGAATCGCATACCAGGGGTCACTTCTATTCATTTGCCTCTTGAACAATTAAAGGCAAATGTATTGAATGTTGATACTTTTTCCGGCATGGAAGAGATGTTGTATTCTGATGAATGGTTTGCCGGAGGGCTGTCACAAAGCCGTTTGAATGGTAATTTCGGAATGAAATTACATGAACATGACAAATACAATGGCTCTCATCGTGCTCGTAAGTCCTATCATTTTTTTGATGGAATGGTTGTTTGTTTAGGTTCTGATATAGAAAACTCCAATTTGAACTATCCAACAGAAACAACTGTCTTTCAATTGTCTGTTGATAATTTGAAAGATAAAGCTTATTGGGCAAACTACAATGAGAAGGGAAATACTTGGGTCGATCATTTGGGAACAGGTTATTATGTGCCGGTAAAAGCTCGATTAGAAAGGAACTTTCCTCAGTATTCCCGTCGTCAGGATAGTGGAAAAGAAACGAAAGGTGATTGGGCTTCTTTAATTATTGATCATGGTGTGGCTCCTAAGAATGGGGCATATGAGTATGCAGTGATTCCACAGACGACTCAGCGATTTATGAACGACTTTGCTTTTAATCCCTCATATCGTGTCCTTCAAAAAGATCACGATGCACATATTGTGGAATCTTACATGAATAAAACCATTTCATATGTGCTTTTTGAAACTCCTAAATCGTTACTTCCTGGAAACTTGTTGATGAAAACTGATACGGCTTGTTTAGTTATGATACAGCAAGAGGGTAAAGAAAAGTTGCTATTAACAGTTTCTCAACCGGATTTAGCCCTTTATAAGGGCAATAGTGATGAACTTTTTGATGCAAATGGCAAACGGACTGAACGAAGCATTTATTCTCGTCCTTGGATAAATAATGAAAGCGGTGTTATACCGGTAACCATTACCCTTAAAGGGTGTTGGGAGATTACTGAAACACCTTATTGTTCTGTTGTGAAAGCCGATCGAGAGCAGACGGTGTTACGTTTTAATTGTAAAGATGCTGCGAGTTTTGAGGTCGTTTTGAGGGGAAAATGAAAAAGTAATTAGAAATTTGTCACTTACTTCGAGATGTTGTATCTTTGTGAAATGACGAAATGACTATATACTGATTGATTTTGTATAGATAGAGAGGGAATATGCTCCGGCATTTTTCCTCTCTTTTTGATTAATGCTCATAATTTATTCCATAGAGTTGATACGGACTGCCGGTATTTATCTATAGTGGTGCTTTTTGAAATGTTTTTCTTGAGTTTTCGATCAAGTTCGGGTAACAAGTATTCCCAAAATGTTTTCATCTTCATTAATAATTGTCCGTCTCCTCCTTCCAGCCGTTCTTGATTTTTAGTGAATACTTCGTGATGAAAGAGGTAAAGCTTTTCTTTGATAACATCGTTAGGTAGAGTTTGCGAATGGCTGTATTCTAGAGCTAAAGCCGGGTGAGCTAATAGTCCTCGCCCGATCATGATACCCGAAAGGTTTGGAAATAGGTTGCTGATATGATTAATGTCCTCGATGGTTAACAGATCACCATTATAAATTAAAGGGTGTTTGGAAATGGCATGAAAGGCTGCAAATCCTTCTAAATCGACTGCACCTTTATACTGTTGCTTACCTAATCTTGGATGTAGGCATATTGAACTTAGTCGAGTGTCATTCAACATTGAAGCTAACTCAAGGCATTCATTTGGATGCTCCCAACCCAACCTCATTTTTATAGAGAAATCGATTTCTGGATACTGTTCGGTTGCCGTTAATATTGATTCTATCTCTTTGGGATAAGGAAGAATACCTGATCCGTAATGTCTTTTTGCTAATAGTGGGAAAGGGCATCCGAAGTTTATATCGACCTTTCTGTATCCTTTATCGATGAAAAGGTCTAAAATAGATGTTGTCTCATGAATATTGGATGCGATGAGTTGAGGGATAATCTTATTCGAACTATTGTTTTGTGGGTCAATATCTCGAATATCCTTTGGACGAAATCGACCCTTTTCATAACGCACGAATGGTGTGTAATAGGCTGTCACTCCTCCAAAAAATGAAGCGTGAGCATTTCGGTAAATAGCGTCTGTATAACCTTGTAAAGGTGCAAAATGGATTGGAAGTAGAGATTCTTGTGACATTTTTGTATTTTTGCCCCAAAAATACGGTGAATTTCCTTAAGGTGACTTTTAAAAGAACAATTTTGTATTATTTCTGAATAGAATAATCACATTTATAATTCGGTAGGCGTTTATTTTTGTCCAGTCAAAAATAAAACCTCTTTTTTATTACTAAATCTAATTAATTATGCAAATAGCAAAATTAAGATGGTTCCTATTTCTTTCTCTATTAAGTATAGGAATTTTCGTAAAGGCTCAAGTTAAAGTAACCGGACTGGTTACTGATGCAACCGGTGAAGGTATGCCGGGAGTAAACATCACAGTCAAAGGTTCTACTATTGGTGCCATTTCTGATATTGATGGAAAGTACGCCATAGCTGTACCTAGCAAATCTAGCGTTCTTGTCGTTTCGTTTATCGGTTATAAGAAACAAGAAGTAAAAGTTGGAAATCAAACTTTTATTTCGGTTAGACTTGAAGAAGAAGCGACAAACCTTAATGAGGTTGTGATCTCTGCTGGTTACACTGAAATTAAAAGACGTGATTTTACCGGTGCTGCTGGTAAAGCTAACCTTTCGGACATGATGAAGGCACCGATTGGAAGTTTCGACCAGGCTTTGGCTGGGCGTGTAGCTGGTGTTCAAGTGTCGTCTAATGAGGGCGCACCTGGATCAACGTTTAATATTGTGGTGCGTGGTAACAACTCTTTAACGCAGTCCAATTCTCCTTTATATGTTATTGATGGTTTTCCCGTAGAGGACGCTAATGCTGCTGCTATTAATCCTGCAGATATTGAATCATTGGATATCTTGAAAGATGCTTCGGCTACGGCTATTTACGGAGCTCGTGGTGCTAATGGAGTCGTAATCATTACGACTAAAAAGGGAGTTGCCGGTAAACCGACTGTGGTTTATAACGGAAGTTTCAGTGTACAAAAGATCATTAATAAGATTGATATGATGGATCCGTATGAATTCGTTAAATTGCAATCGGAAATTCGTACTCAGGCTGATATGGAAAGTTCTTATTTTGAACCTATAGGTGAAGGAGAGAATGCCATAAAGAGAGACTTGGAATATTATAGAAACGTGCCTTATTATGATTGGCAAGATGAAATATTCCGTACGGCGTATACGCAAAATCACTATGCTTCTTTGAATGGCGGTACTGACGGAACTCGTTATAGTGCGTCGCTTTCTTATATGGACCAACAAGGCGTTATTATGAACTCTGATTTCCAACGGTATCAAGGTCGTCTTAGCTTGGATCAGAAAATAAACGATAAGTTTAAAGTTAATGTAAATGCTAATTATACGCGTGCCATTACTAATGGTGCTTCTCCGTCGAGTACTGTGTCAAGTGCGACAAGTAGTTTGATGTATAGTGTGTGGGGTTATCGTCCGGTGACTTGGGATAACACAGATTTGTTGAACTCATTATACGATCCGGCTGTTGATCAAGCAAATGATTATCGTTTTAATCCAATTCTTTCTTCTAGAGAGGAATATAGAAAACGTATTGAGGATAACCTAGTAGCCAATGGATTTGTAGAGTATACAATATTAAACGGTTTAAAGGCAAAATTTTCTGCTGGATATAGATTGAAGAATGTTACAAGCGAGGCTTTTAATAATTCGAAAACCCGTTATGGTAATCCTAGCCGTTCTGAGGGTGTCAATGCTTCATTACGGATGACGGAGAATCGTTCATGGTTGAATGAAAACACCCTAACCTATGTAAAAACGTTTAGTAAAAAACATAATATTAATGCATTGGCTGGTTTAACTTTTCAAGGAGACTATTCAAAGTATTACCGTATGGACGTACAGCAAATCACAAATGAGGCTTTAGGAATGAGTGGTTTGGACGAAGGTACACCAAAACTGATTGACTCGGCATTGTCTGAATCAAAATTGATGTCTTATTTAGGACGTATCAATTATAACTATGATGGAAAATATTACGCTACAGCCTCTTTCCGTGCCGATGGATCATCAAAGTTTGTTAGCAAGAACCGTTGGGGATATTTCCCTTCAGGATCTTTGGCCTGGAATTTTAATCGCGAAGCCTTTGCTAAGAAGGCATCTAGTTGGTTGAGCAATGGTAAAATTCGTTTGAGCTGGGGTTTGACGGGTAATAACCGTATTTCTGATTTTGCTGCTTATGCTAAACTTTACTCTAGCATTGATACCGAATATTCATTTGCTAACAGTTATTACCCAGGATATTTGTTGAGCTCATTGCCTAATCATGATTTGAAATGGGAGACAACCGAACAAACCAACCTTGGAGTGGACTTGGGATTTTTCGATGATCGCATTAACTTAACAGTGGATGTTTACAATAAGGTAACTAGAGATTTGTTGCTTGATGCTGATCTTCCTTTTACCTCTGGATTCTCTTCTGCCTATAAGAATATTGGTAAGATGCAGAATCGTGGATTGGAAATTACTTTAGATACTAGAAATATTGTATCGAAAGATTTTTCTTGGAGTACAAATTTCAATATTTCATTCAATAGAGGAAAAATTGTGGATCTGAATGAAGGACAAGAAACACTCTTAAGTATGGTTTCATTTGATACCGGATATCAAACACCTTCTTATATCGCTCAAGTAGGTAAACCTGTCGGGCTGATGTATGGATTCGTATTTGATGGTACTTATAAATACGAAGATTTTGATCAAACAGCTTCGGGTACTTATGTCTTGAAATCAACTGTGCCAAACAATGGGGGTGATCGGAGTAGCATTAAACCAGGTTCGGTGAGATATAAAGATATTAATGGAGATGGCGTGGTGAACGATAACGATCGGACGATTATTGGTCGCGGACATCCTCTTCATACCGGAGGTTTTACGAATAACTTCTCGTACAAAAACTTTGATTTATCCATATTTTTCCAGTGGTCTTATGGAAATGATATCATTAATGCCAACCGTCTGTTGTTTGAAAATGGTGAACCTAAAAAGGATACTAATATGTTCGCTACTTATGCTGATCGTTGGACACCTGAGAATCCTATGAGTAATATTCCTGCAGTGCGTGGGCAAGGTCCTAAGGTCTTTTCATCTCGTGTGGTTGAGGATGGCTCATATCTTCGTCTGAAAACAGTTTCATTAGGCTACAATGTCCCTGCTAAAGCTTTGAGAAAGTTCACTCTTTCATCGGCTAGACTTTTTGTTTCTGCAGAGAACTTATTAACCTTTACCTCTTACTCGGGTTATGATCCTGAAGTATCGGTACGAAATTCTGCTTTGACTCCCGGGTTTGATTATTCAGCTTATCCAAGAGCTTATAACTTCTCGGTTGGATTGAACATTGGATTCTAAATTTTAATTCTATCATGACAATGAAATACAATAAGATAGTAACCGCAGTTGCATTATGTCTGAGCTTGAGCTCATGTAACTTTTTGGATACAGTTCCACAAGACTTTGTATCTCCTGAAAACTTCTTTAAAAACAAAGAAGAAGCCTTTATGTCGCTTACCACTGTATACAACAGATTGACTCGCCAAGAAGTGTATGGCAATACTTATCCGTTGATGGTAACTGGCACTGACGACTTAGGATATTATGACCGTAATAATGTACCTATTGGTATCTTTAACAATAATATTAGTACAAGTGATAATGATGTACTAAAACTCTGGCAGAATCTATATGAAGCCATTAACAATGCTAACTTCTTTTTAGAAAATGTGGGCAACGTGCCTGATATGGATGATAAAACACGTACCCTTTATATTGGCGAAGCGAAGTTCCTACGTGCTTATTGTTACTTCCTTTTGGCTCAATGTTGGGGAGATGTTCCTTATAAGACAGAATCGCAAAAGTCGGTAGCTGACGTTAATATTGCAAATACTTCTCAGAAAACGGTTTTTGAGAATGTTGTAGCAGAGATGGAAGAAGCTGAACGTTTAGTTGGAGAAATTGATGAAGTTCCTGCAGGACGAGTAAATAAATCGGCAGTGCGTGGTATTTTGGCACGCGTTTATTTGAAATTGGCAGGTTGGCCAATCAATGGTGGAAAACCGATGTATGAGAAAGCTAATTATTGGGCAAAACAGGTCAATAAAGATGGTAAGCACCAGCTAAATCCTCATTATCAAGAGATTTTTGTAAATCTAGCAGCTGATGTTGTTGATACTAAATATCGTGAATCGATTTGGGAAGCTGAATACAAAGGCAATCGTCAAGATGCGCATGCTGGATCGGGACGATTGGGTAATACTATTGGTATTCTAAATGGGGATGCATCGACTTCTTCTGAAGGCTATTCTTATGGGTTTATCTCATGTACATTGAACTTATGGGATATGTATAATGATCTTAATGGCGACGGTTTAGTTGATGATGGATTTGAAGAGGGAAGTGCCAAAGAAAAAAATCATCCGGATGTACGTAGAGATTGGAATATCGCACCTTACCGTTATGTTAAGAATTCTCAGAATGAGTATATTAAAGGCGGATGGGGATATAAAGGTGATGTAAAGACTGATACTGATGGAAATCCTAGTGGATTGTTCACTGCAACACAATACGTAGAACGTAATGCTGGAAAGTATCGTCGTGAGTATGAGAAAGTATTGCCTCGTGATAAAAATCAGACGCCGATCAATTTCCCAATTCTGCGTTATGCCGATGTATTGTTAATGATTGCTGAAACAGAGAATGAAATCAATGATGGGCCAACTCAAGTGGCATACGACGCCGTTAACGCAGTGCGTAAACGGAGTATTGTCGGTGCGACAGATATTTCCGGTATGGATTATCAGGCGTTCAAGAAGCTAATTAAAGATGAACGTGGTCGTGAGCTTTGCTTTGAAGGCTTGCGTAAATATGACTTGATTCGCTGGGATGATTACTTGACTAATATGAGATTAGTTGCTTTGAATACACAGGATTCTCGTTGGACGGCCGGTAAGAAATTTGCGGTAAGCTATGCTGAAAATGCAAGTGAACGTTACAAATGGTTGCCTATTCCTAATCGTGAATTGGGCTTGAACAAATTGTTATACCAAAACAAGGCGTGGAGATAATGATATTATTGATCATCTAATATGAAGACTAAAATGAAAAAAAATATAATTCTCGGAGGACTCGTTGCAAGCTTGTTTTTTGGATCGTGTGATAGTCTAGCTCCTGAAAGTGTTGATTTTGAAGTGGCTGTTAATAAAACGACGGTCAATGTGGGAGAACCTGTAGAATTCTCTTTCAATGGTAATCCTAACTTTATCACCTTTTTTTCTGGTGAAGATGGACATAAGTATGCCAATAGAAATAGAACGGAGCTTGATCCATCAGATATCACATCATCTACGTTATCTTTTACAGCAGAGTCTAAATACGGAACGCAAACTGAAGCTTTGAAAGTCTATTTGTCGAAAGATTTCCCTGGACTTAATCTAAAAGATGCTGATGCGGACAAAACTTTGATTCAAGGCCATGCTTGGGATGATATCACTGAAGCTTGTGGTTTGTTGGATGGGAAGAAAGTTGTTGTACAGAATTTTGATTTATCAAGCTATCAAGGCGGATTTAATTTGGCTTTTCGTTTCTTAGGAAATACAGAAACTGCTCCGCAACGTACAATCGTTATTTCTGATCTAACGGTTCGTAATGAATTAAAGAATGGTAGCGTGACAGAAGTGAGAGGAAGTGATATGAATTTCTCTTGCTTTGATATAACTCCATCAAACCTAGATGGTGATTTTTATAAGAAAATTGTCTCTGGGACGGCTATTCAAGGAACGTGGAATTTAATTCAGCTAGCTACCTTAAATAAGATTCAGATGCAGGGAGGGACAACTACTCATGCAACTTGGGCCAATAATGATGATTGGTTGTTGACCGATCGCATAAAATTAAACTCTTGTTCTCCTGATATGGGTGAAAACATTAAAGATATTAATCGCCGAGTGACTAATTATAGTTACGTGTTTACTTCTCCTGGTACTTATGTTGTGACTTTCTTAGCTGGAAACGCTTCAGTTGAAGGGCAGGAAACTGTACTCAAAGAGGTCACAGTGGAAGTTAAAGCGGCGGAAGAATAAGATAATAGTATATTCTACCTTAATCAATTAAATCTCCCCTAGGAGGGTGTCTCAAAAGGATACCCTCTTTTTTTATACTATCTATTCGTTTACTTCAAACAGGAATCAACTCTTTATTGATTTTTCATTCTTAACGGTTATTCATTCATGGAATGAACTCATCTGTGTAAAAGATCAATAGAATCAGTTTGGTGTTTATATTTCAAGGACTCTGATGCCCAGAAAGTTGATGGTTTAATTATCAATATAGGCAATCTGATTGCAATAAATTTAATCCAAAGGACTTACCGGGAAAAAGAATATTTTGATTGGAATCTAACTCTTTAAATATTATCTTCGCCATTTTTGCTATCCCATTTTTCTAGTAATAGTAAAAACAATTATCAATAGAACAAACAACAGTCAAAAAGGACAATCCTATTTAGGCTCTCCTTTTTTATACTTAAAATAATAATACGATGAAAAAGAGATTTTTAGTTTTCATGTCAGTCTTTCTTACCTTAACGGCTTCTGCTAGTGAAGATTTGACTTTATTTTACTTGCAGCCAGCTATGGATTGGAATCAAGCCTTGCCAGTAGGAAATGGTTTTATTGGTGGAATGATTTTTGGTGGCGTGGAGCGCGAGCGTATACAATTAAACGATAATACCTTATATAGTGGTGAACCATCTGTTCGAATGGCTACGGTGGATATCCAACCAGAGTTTAGTCAGGTTTGTGATTGGATGGTTAAAGGGGAATACGCCAAAGCCCAAAGAATAATGGAACAGAATTGGCAGGGGCGCTTACCACAAAGTTATTTACCTCTGGGTGATCTATTTCTTGATTTTAATTATGGAATGGAAAATCCACAAGTTACTAATTATCGTCGTTCACTTGATTTGGAACGAGCCTTGTGCTCTACTTCTTATGCGGTGAATGGGGTGCATTATTCACGCGATTGGTTTGCTTCTTATCCTGACCGAGTGATGGTGTGTCGTATTCGTACTTCTCAAAATGCTCCCATTGATTTTAAGATTTCTATGACTTCACCTCATATAACGGCACATGCTTCTTGTGGACAGAACGGTACATATAGCCTTGAAGGACAGGCTCCCGGATATTGCGATCGACGTCCGAAAGACTTATTGATTAAGAATCAGTTGACTGATCTTCATCCTGAATATTTTAAGGAGGGTAAACTGATTCATGACAAGGCCTTGCTTTATGGTGATGAAATTGATGGGAAAGGCATGTTTTTTGAAGGTCGTGTAAAGGTGATAAAGGGAAAAACAGTAGCTGATGACGGACATCTACGCGTGAGTGGTAGAGGAGAAGTTATCTTCTTGGTGACGTGTGCTACAAGCTATAATGGATTAATGAAAAGTCCATCTCGCGATGGAGCTGATTATAAAGAGATCATTGGAAAGCGCTTTCATCAGACTGATCGTTTAAGCTACAAAAAGTTGCAAAATCGCCATGAGGCTGATTATAAACGTTTGTTTAATCAAGCTGCTTTAACATTGTCTTCTGATTCTAATTATACTATGCTACCAACAGACGAACGTATTCTTAAGTTTGGGCAACATCGCGATAATGGATTGGCTGCTATGCTCTTTCAGTTTGGTCGTTATTTGTTGATTGCATCATCCCGTGAAGGAGGACAACCAGCTAACTTACAAGGGTTATGGAATGACCAGATTGTTCCCCGGTGGAATTGTGGTTATACAATGAATATCAATACAGAGATGAATTATTGGCAAGCTGAACTGACTGGATTGAATGAGTGTGCACAGCCTTTATATCGGTTGATTAATGAATTATCGGTGACTGGTGCAGAGGTCGCACAGAAAATGTACCATTTGCCAGGATGGACGGCTCATCATAATACTTCTATCTGGCGAGAAACGTTTCCTACGGATGGTGATCCTAGTTTCTCGTTTTGGTGTATGACTCCTGGCTGGCTTTGTCGTCATTTGTGGGAACATTATCTTTTTACTGGTGATTTGACTTTTCTTCGAGAGCAAGCTTATCCTTTAATGAAAGGAGCTGCAAAGTTTTATGCTTCGTGGCTTGTTAAGAACGAACAAGGATTCTGGGTGACCCCAATTGGGGTGTCGCCCGAGAATATCTTTTTTTCTCCTCAAGGTGAACGTGTAGCAGTGAGTATGGCTCCAACGATGGATATGGCCATTATTCGTGAATTTTTCACTTTTACAGCTCGGGCTGCAGAGGTGCTAAATATTGATCCGGATTTCCATAAAGAATTAATTGAAAAACGTGATGGGCTTTTCCCTTATCAGGTTGGAGCAGAGGGACAATTGCAGGAATGGATGTATGATTTCAAAGAGACCGAACCTCGTCATCGTCATCTGTCACATTTATATGGCGTCTATCCAGGCTGTCAACTAACCTATATGAAAACTCCTGAATTGATGAAAGCGGTACACAGGACTTTGGAATTGCGTGGTGATGAAGCAACAGGATGGTCTATGGGGTGGAAAATTAACCTTTGGGCAAGAATGTTGGATGGTAATCATGCTTATAAGATTATTCAGAATCTTTTCACTCCTGTTGATTTTGGAGGAGTTAATCCTACTGGCGGGGGATTGTATATGAATCTTTTTGATGCACATCCTCCTTTCCAAATTGATGGAAACTTTGGATATACGGCTGGTGTAGCTGAAATGTTGCTTCAGAGTCATGAGAATGAGTTGCATTTGTTACCGGCCTTACCTTCAGCGTGGCCTAATGGTGAAGTAAAAGGTTTGAGAGCTCGTGGTGGATTTATTATTGATTTGATCTGGCACGATGGAGCTGTTAAAACGTTACGTTTGCATTCTTTACTAGGACATTCTTGTCGCATTCGTATTGGTAATGAGGTGGAAACTTTTAAGACGAATAAGGGGGAAAGTTACACTTTTGACTATAGTGATGGTTTGACGTTGACTGCAAAATAAGACTTAAACTATTACGATTAGTATCTTTTATACGAAGATTTGCCGTTTGATTATAGCAACGAATGATTTATGCATTCATTTAGGCTTTCAATTGGGAGCTTAAATGAATGCATTTTTATATGATAATGCTCCTGTAGTTAGCGATTAAGTTTAGTGTTCAATAAGATTTATTATAGAATAGGAGAAGATTAAATACTCCTTTTGGGGAAAGTAATAGGATTGAGTAGAATCCTATAAAATTGCTAGATCATGTGGAGATGACATTCCCCGACAACGATTCAAATTATCGTTGTCGGGGAATCGGTATATAATCGGACTTTCCTTATCGTCCTTTTTGTCTGATCTCTTCTAGTTTCTGACTAAGACGTTTGACAATCTCTTGATTCTGTTGCGCCAAATTTCTTTTTTCTTGTGGATCGGTTGATAGATCGTAAAGCTGGGCTTTAGGATTATTTCCCAGTTCCATTTTTGTCCAGAATTCGATTTGAGGGGCTTGACTAGGTTCTATATATTTCCATTGATCACTAATGATCGAGAGGGTATTATTTAAGTTTTGTTGTACAATATACTCTCTTCCGGTTTCGTCTTTCCCGAGTAAAGTGTTTAAGTGATCCTCACTATCAGGTGCAGCGTGTTTTGCTAGGGGTTGCTTTAATAAACTTGCAATTGAAGCGTAAACATCTATTTGAGAGAAAGGGGCTTGTTGTTTGCTCGGTTTTACTTTATTGGGCCAACGGACGATAAATGGGACCCGCGTACCTGCTTCATAGATACTGTATTTTCCTCCTCGATAATCACCCATTGGCTTATGCCCGTTTAAGAGTTCGAGAGCCTGATCTTGATATCCGTCGTCAATGACCGGTCCATTATCACTAGTGAAGATGAAGATGGTATTCTGAGCAAGATTTAAACTGTCTAAGGTATGCATGATCTCACCGATGGTCCAATCTAATTGAAGGATTACATCACCACGTGTGCCTAGCCCGCTTTTACCTGCAAATCGTGGGTGAGGAATCCGTGGGACATGTACATCTTGTGTACCCATATATAAAAAGAAGGGGTGGGCTTGATGATTGATGATAAAGTTTTTGGCTTTGTCGGTGATAACGTCGGCAATATCTTCGTCTTTCCAAAGAGCACTTTTTCCACCGGTCATCCATCCAATGCGTGGAATGCCATTAATTATGGTATTGTTGTGGCCTTGACTAGGCTTGAGCTTCACAAGTTCCGGATTTTCTTCTCCGGTTGGCCAATTGCCCACTTTGTGATCATAACTCACAGTTATTGGATCGTTTGGGTCTAATCCGGCTACACGACCATTTTCTACAAAAACGCAAGGTACGCGATCGACGGTAGCAGGGATGATAAATTCATAATCGAATCCGATTTCTTGAGTGTTTGGACTAATTTTCTTATTAAAATCTGTACCTCCTTTAGGACCTAATCCCAAGTGCCATTTTCCCACTACGCCCGTGGAATATCCTGCTTCTTTGAGCATATCGGCCATGGTTACGCAAGCCGTGTCGATGATGAGTTCCGAATTGCCAGGGGCAATACCAGTGTTTTGCTGACGCCATGGATACATGCCTGTGAGTAATCCAAATCGTGATGGAGTGCTTGTTGCCGATGTGGCATAGGCATTAGTAAACTGAACGCCTTGACCGGCTAAGCGATCAATGTTTGGTGTGCTCACTCGGGTGGCTCCATAACAACTTAAATCGCCTATACCTAGGTCATCTGCATAGATATAGATAATATTAGGCTTGTCTTGATTGCGATCGACAGGCTTATTCTTTTTCGACGAACAAGAGGCCAATAGAGCAATTCCCGGTAGACAGGAAATAAAAGGGATATAATTTTTCATTACGAGTTTGACTTTTAAGTGTTCTTGTGACAAAGATAACTCAGAAGTCATTCTTGTTAAGCCTGAAAAAATACAACTATAGGCTAAAATTGTTCGTTTTCCTCATTCTCTAAACTTTCTTCTCCTTTGCGGTAAGCTAGAGGACTAACATAATAAATCTCTTTAAAGCATTTACTAAAGTAACGAGGGGATGAAAATCC
Source organism: Bacteroides sp. QWL-09 (assembly GCF_058683585.1). Classification (NCBI taxonomy): domain Bacteria; kingdom Pseudomonadati; phylum Bacteroidota; class Bacteroidia; order Bacteroidales; family Bacteroidaceae; genus Bacteroides; species Bacteroides sp. QWL-09. The sequence continues at coordinate 2,730,409 of NZ_CM178748.1, forward strand.
AATCTTATCAGAAATTTCTGTGATGTTGAGTTCTGGATTGTTCCGGAGCATAACGGCTGCTTTTTTAAGACGTATCGTTAAAATGAAATCGTTAGGAGTTTGTCCAGTGATAGCCTTTAACTTGGTGAATAGATTGGTACGCGCCATTCCCATTTCACGTGCAAAGAAGTTAACGTTGAAATCGGTATTGTCGAGGTTTTGTTCGATAATCGTCATCGCGCGGTCGATCATATCTTTATCCATTGGGTTTGTTGCTAGCATTTGTGCAAAGGCTTGTGGTTGCTTGCTAAATTTTTCTTGCAACAAACGGCGAGAATTCACAAGATTGTTACATCTTGATATCAGTAGATTGGTGTTGAACGGTTTGGTGATATAGTCGTCCGCTCCGATTTTCAATCCTTCAATGTTATGCTCCACAGCAGTGCGAGCGGTCAGTAATACCACAGGAATATGACAGGTATTGAAGTCTGATTTGATCTGTTTGCACAATTCTGTTCCCGACATCTCAGGCATTACAACATCACTAAGCACAATATTAGGCATTTCGTGGAGTATCAGATTGAGCGCTTCTTTACCGTCTGATGCAGTAATTACATCATAAAATGTTGAAAAGATAGAAGACAACATTTCCTTTATAGCTTCATTATCTTCGACGATTAGCATTTTTGCATCTGGAATGCGCTTGTGTGCTTCTTGTTCTATTTCCAGATCAGGGATCAAATCGATTGGAGAAGGTGTTTCTTCTGGTTTTTGTGCCAAGCTATCGCTTTCCTGAATGATTTGCTCTTCATTGAAATGGGCTTGTCCTGTTTTAAGAGTTATCGTGAACTTACTTCCTTTTCCGACTTCACTCGTAACGGATATGGTGCCATGATGAAGTTCGACGATACCTTTTGTTAGTGCCAATCCGATACCGGTTCCTGCACCTGTATTTAACGAATCGAGACGTTCTGTTTGGTAGAAACGGTCGAATATTTTATCAATTTCATTGGTATCTATTCCGCTACCGGTATCATTGATTTCAATAATGACTGATGATTCCTTTTGCGATACCCGAATAAGTATTGTGTCTTCCGGTTGGGTGTGTTTAAGGGCATTCGAAAGGAGGTTGTTGACCACTTTCTGCATTTGCTTCTGATCGTACCAAACTTCAATCTGTTCTTCTTCTTTCTCAAAAAGAAAGTTGATCTGTTTACTGTTGGCATATTCCATAAAGATCAAGTAATTTTCATACAAGAAGTCTACAATGTTGTGGCGAGATACTTTGATTTTCATATGCCCTTGCTCTTGTTTGCGGAAATCCAGAAGTTCGGTGATCAGTTCGCGTAATTGAAGGCTATTTTTATATATGCCTAATATTCGGCTATAGATAGAAGGTGTGAAGGTTTGAACCTGCAATAAGGTTTCAATCTGGCCGACGATTAACGTTAGTGGTGTTCGGAACTCGTGAGAGATGTTGGTGAAAAATCGAAGCTTTGATTGGTTTAGAGCCTCAAGGTCTTCAATATGTTTCTGTTCATATTTTAACGACTCATTGAGTCTAATCTTTGCTTTGTAATTCTTGATGAGGAAAACGAGTAGACTAATTATAGCAATAGTGTAGATGAGATAAGCCCACCATGTTTTATACCATGGAGGTAACACGTGTATGACGAGTCTAGTCTCTTTAATGTTTTGCTTAGCTGTCTTGATAACCAAAGTATATACACCAGGATTAAGATTGGTATACGTAATTATTTTCTGATCTTGATAACTTTGATGCCACTCATCTGAAAAGCCCTCAAGGCGATAAAGGATATCGTCTCGGTTAGCTAGAACAAAATTAGATGTTGTATATTCAATGCTAAACATCGATTGGTTAGCTTTTAGATAAATGGTGGGAGTGTATGATAAAGATTCTTTTAAAATCCCACTCTCATCGCCGGGCATGATCTCTTTGCCATTAACGAGTAAACGAGACAAGAGTATGTTGTAAGGTTTGGGACTAAAGTCCAGACTTTTTTCTTTAAATGAGATCATACCGTCTACACCTCCTAGAAAGACTTCCTTATCTCGTGTGACATAAAGTGAGTTCTCGTTAATAGCACTAAGAGGGAACCCATTGAGCTTGCTATAGTTATAGATTTGTTGCTGTTTATAATTGAATCTTGAAAATCCTTGATTGGTGATAAGTAACAGACTATGTGGCTGTATAGACGACTCACAAACTTTGTAAATGCAATCGCTCGCCAAACCATTTTTTTGCATATCGAAATTCTCAAAACGATCTGATTCGGGATGATAGAGGTCTAGCCCACTTCCAGAAGTTGAGAACCATAAGTTGCCGTAACGGTCTTGAGTAATGTTGTTGATATTATTATTACTGATTGATTTGGGATTATTAGGATCATGGGTATAGTTCTTTAGTCTTTTAGTTTTAAAATTATAAGTATATACTCCTTTGCCAGTTGCAGAGATCCAAAGTGTTCCTGTATTATCAAAAAAGATCGATGAGACCATTTTGATATCATGTCCTTCTTTTAGATCTTTGAAAAGTTGTTCGCATCTTTCTGTTGAGGGGTCGAATAAACAAACACCGTTCTCGGTGGCGATAATCAGCGATGTCTGGTAAGGAATAATATCACGTACAATATCTGATGGGAGGGTGGTGGGGTCTCCTTCTTTCATCTTATAGGCTGTAAATTGATTCGTTTTAAGATTTAATTTATTTAATCCGCCAAGATGTGTACCGATCCACATGATATCGGTACTCTTGTCATAATAGATGGCCTTTACATTGTTATGTGAGATGCTGTTTTTCCCTTCAAGAGGTCTATACCACTTAAAAGTGCGTTCTTTCTTATTGTAGACGTTAACTCCTCCACCTTCAGTACAGATCCAGAGGTTTCCTTTTTGGTCTTCGGTCATTCGACCGATAATTGGGCTACTTAGTCCTTCTTTTTCGGAAGATGCTGCTTTATATCGGGTATAGAGCTCGTATTCCGGGTTAAAAAAATTGACTCCTCCAAAATAAGTACCTAAGAATAAAGTGCCCTGTTCATCTTTTACAATACACCAGATAGATGAATGGGTCAAACTTTCCGCTTTGTTATCTGTTGAATAGACGTGAAAGGATTTGGTTCGAGGGTTATAAAAGTTTAATCCATTGAAAGTTCCTATCCACATATTCCCGTCGTTATCTTCACAACAACTTCTGACGAAATTTGACGAAATACTATTGGTATTCGAAGATTCATTTAAAAAGTGATCAATCTGTCTGTCTTTTTTGATGCAATAAAGCCCATCTTCCCAACTTCCAATCCATATCTTTTGGTTTGAATCTTCGTAGATACTAGTAATATTCCCTTTCTTAATGATCTGGCTGAGCTGTTTGTTTCGATCTAAAAGATAGACCCCGGAATTTGTTGTACCTATCCAAATGGTGTGGTTTTGGTCAATGTGAATGGCCGAGAGTTGTGTGTTTTTTCCTGGTAGGCGATAAAATAAATCAAAATTTCCTGTTGATTGATTATAAGTGAAAAGTTCGTTCTTCTTTCCAATATAAAGCTTGTCTTTATAGTATATTGCGTTGATGCTTCCTTGCAATAACGTTTTGAACTTTTGTGTTCTTAAACTGAATTCTGCGACTCCATCGGTACAAAGAAGATAGATATAATCTTGCCCGTCTCCTGTTATGCGGAGTACGGTATTACTAAATAAACTGTTGGGGTCGTTTTTTTTGAGTTTAAAAGTCTCTATGCTGTTTCCATTATATCGATTTAGTCCTTCCCGAGTTCCAACCCATAGCAGCCCTTGATGATCAATATATAAACTGTTAACGGAAAACTGTGAGAGTCCGTCATCTGTAGTCAGATGTCTAAATGTGATATTTTGTTTTTGAGAATAAACAGATATTGCACTAATAAGGTATAAAAATAGAAGAAGAAGTTTTCGCACGTATTTTGGGGTATTAAGATAATATGGTGGCAAATATATCGTTTTTTATTTTATTTTTGCGTACTCGTTAGAATAAACTCACTTACAATTGTTAATTTATAAACTAAACAACGATGAAACTAAAGAAGATAAATGTGAATGCGATTGAGGCATCCTCGATCCCTGAATTGTTCAGTCGGGCAGGAGTTGAATACCATTCAATCGGATGTGTGAACTGGAAAGAATATGCCTATAAACCGGAGGTGACTTTTGGTATCTCTTATAATGATCAAGGTGTACTTTTGCACTTTAAAGTTAGAGAAGAAAGCGTGCGTGCTAAATATGGCGAGGATAATGGAGCCGTTTGGACAGATTCTTGTGTGGAATTCTTTTCTATTCCGGCTCAAGATGGTGTTTATTATAATATCGAATGTAACTGTATCGGTACGGTTTTAGTTGGTGCAGGTCCAGTGCGTAATGGACGTGAGCATGCTTCTCATGAGGTGACTAAGCTCATAAAACGTTGGTCGAGTTTGGGAACAACTCCTTTTGATGAACGAATTGGGGAGACTGAGTGGGAAGTTGCTTTGGTTATTCCTTATGCTGTATTTTTTAAGCATCAACTGACTTCACTTGCGGGAAATACTATAAAAGCAAATTTCTATAAGTGCGGTGATGAACTTCAAACCCCACATTTCTTGTCTTGGAATCCAATTGGCATTGAGAAACCAGATTTCCATCGTCCAGACTTTTTCGGAGATCTTATTTTTGAATAGAGGTGATCTGAATGTCAGTTTGTTTTCTGCTTAAGAGATCAGAATATTATAAAGAGAGCGAGCTTTAAGTAAGGCTCGCTCTCTTTTGTCTTTTTATTTGAGTTGATGCTGAACCGGCATCATAATAAAACTGAATTCGTAGTCTTGATAAGGTAAACGATATTTCTCAAGAGGAATTGTTCCCCAACTGTTGACACATCCTAATCCCATTTGTGTTTTATCAATGCAAAAGTTGGTATAATTTACTTCTTTAAGTTCTGTGGAATGGCGCTGATCTTTTTGGTTTCCATCATCTAATGATTCTATACTGTAATTGAGTGCAGAAGCTGAGAATGCGGCATCTGATATGAATTTCAATCCTGAACCATCAATTTTGAGAAGATTCCACCAGCGTATATCTGTTTTCGTGCCTGTTTCTTGAGGACGAATATAAGGATAGAATTGTTCTTTTACTGTTTGACGGTATTTCCCAATGCGTGCACTGTGATTTCGGTCGGCATAGTTTTCTATTGGTCCTCTTCCATAGTATTCTACTTCATTAAAAGCTATAGGCATTTTGAGCTGCATTCCAAAACGGAATAAGTCAGAAACTTTTTTGCTGGTATCTGCTTTTAATTTTTGAGTCACCTTAACAGCCCCTTGATTATTGATGGCATAAATCAAACTTAATTTCCCATTTACTGCTGGGATGTCATATTCAGCATGTACAATCGCTTGTTTATTTTCTATGGTTTGTTTTAATGATATCAGCTTGATTTCTGGTTGTTTCCAAACAGCATATCGTTGTTGCAGGCGGGCGCCGAAATCATTATCGGTTGGCGCACGCCAGAAATTTGGAGTAAGCGCGGTTTCATTTTCAATATAGGTGTTCTTATGAACTTGGTACTTACAAAGGTATCCGGAGTGTTTATCGAATTCAATTGTAAAATCCTCTCCCTCAATGACGACATAATTGTAGTCATTATCTTTAATGATAGGCGATGTGATCTCTTTATTATTGACGGGTTGGTTGCTTAAACTTAGTCGATCAAACTCATAAGGTTTGATGCTGAGTTGGTCGTATGCTACAACCTCTCCGGCAGAACGTAATTGATCTTGTGCTTTTAATTTGTAGTTAACATTTAGTAGTAATTCTTGATTGGATTTAGTTGTGCTAGAATCAATCGGAAGTTGAATCTGTTTGGTCTCTTGGGGAGCGATGTTCAGATCCCAAACGATCCCTGATTGTATGGCTTCTCCATTAGAGAGTAATTGCCATTCCATGTAACAGTCGGAAAGATCTTTAAAGAAGTTCTCATTGTATACGGTTAAGATTCCTTTTTGTAAATCTTTTGCTTTGGTCCATATGGATTGGTAGAAGTACGCCACTTCGTAAGCATGAGGATTCGGAGTACGATCTGGGCTAACTAGTCCGTTGTCGCAAAAGTTGTTATCCGATGCATCGTATGGGTTGAAATCTCCACCATATCCATAGATAGCTACTCCATCTTTGTTTTTCCAATGATTTGATTGATCGACAAAGTCCCAAATAAATCCACCTTGATATTTTGGATATTTTCTGACTAAATCCCAGTATTCTTTAAACCCGCCTTGTGAATTACCCATGGCATGAGCATATTCACATTGGATAAGAGGTTTCTGAATAGTTCCTTCGCTGTATTTTTTACACCCGTTATAGTCAAGGTACATTGGGCAGTAAATGTCGGTGAAATCACTAATTCCGGCTTGTTCATATTGAACCGCTCTAGTTTGATCTTCGTCCTTTATCCAAGTGTAGCATTTTTCAAAGTTAGCTCCCATTCCGGCTTCATTACCTAATGACCAGAAAATAATGGATGGGTGATTATATCCGCGCTGTACATTGCGCTGATTACGTTCTAGATGAGCTTTTGCATAAATTGGATTTTTAGCTAAAGATTCTTTTCCATAACCCATCCCGTGCGATTCAACGTTAGCTTCTGCTACTAGGTAGAGACCATATTCATCGCACAGATCGTACCAAAGGTTGGCATCTGGATAATGGCAAGTGCGTACAGCATTGATGTTGAGCTGTTTCATTAAGCGAATATCTTGGATCATACGTTCGCGAGATACAACATATCCTCCATCAGGATCTATCTCGTGTCTGTCGGCTCCTTTAAATAAAACGGCTTGTCCATTGACCAATAACTGCCCATTTTTGAGTTCCACTTTTCGGAAGCCAACTTTAATTGGGATGACTTCTATCACTTGGTTAGCGTTTCGGAGTGTTGCAGTGAGCGTGTATAAGTAGGGCGTTTCAGCACTCCATTTCGCAGGATTATCAATCTTAAGTTGGGTTTTGAGCTGTTTGGCACCTTTGAGAGTTGAACGAACAATGCTCTTGCCGTTCTGGTCAGTTAAGTCTAAGTCAACCGTACCTTGTCCTTTAAGTTTAAGGTCAATGCTTAGGCTCCCGTTCCTATAGCTAGAATCTAAATCAGGTGTTATGCGTATGTCTTCTATGCGTTTTTGATTGCGTGCGTATAAGAAGCAATCACGTCCAACTCCTGAGTAGCGGAAGAAATCTTGGTCTTCTAGATAAGTTCCATCACACCAACGAAAAACCTGGAAAGCAATTAAATTTTTTCCTGGTTTAAGATACTTGGTGATATTGAACTCAGCCTCTAGCTTGCTATCTTCGCTATAACCTACATATTTCCCGTTGATCCATAGATAAAGGTTAGAGGTGACCGAACCAAAATGTGCAAAAACGTCTTTGTCTTTCCATTGGGTTGGAAGAGTGATTTCTTTTCGATATGAACCAACATGATTATTTAAAATGGGTACGTAGGGGGGATTATTTTCGTATTGATTTCTCCAAGCGTAGCCCACATTGACATAGATCGGGTCGCCATAGCCATTTAACTCCCACAAACCGGGAATATTCATTTTATCCCACCCTTTGTCATTATAATCCATTCTATAAAAATCGGTAGGACGAGCATCTGCATTTCTAACCCAATTGAAATTCCAGATGCCATTAAGTGTCATAAAGTTCTCCGATTTCTCTTTTAAACTAGTTTTGGCCTCCTCGGTGTTTGAGTAAGCAAAATAATTCGTGTGCATTGGTGAACGGTTGATTGCGTTCACCTCAGGATTTTTCCATTCGTTGTTTTGTGCGTGCGTGTCAATAAGCCCTAGTGTAAGAGATAGGGCAAAAAATAGTAGTTGTTTTTTCATGACTTATTAGGTTTGATTCTAGGAAGCAAAGATATATTTTTTTTCTTATTTGGAGTTGATTTGTAGCGAAATCCATTTTCTTGTTAAGAAAAATAGGCTGATACAAATATAAAAAAGCTTTTCATGTGATCTGTGTCGAGTTTTTGAATAAATTAGTATGAAATATAATGTTTATTGTTGGATAACCTTTATTTTTGCAGCATGTTACAGATAATAAAGAATCTTGAAAGTAAAAGAGTTGTGATCTCGGCACTACCACTTATCCTTTTGGTGGTTTTATTGTATTCATGTGCTAGCATGGGACGACCTGATGGCGGCCCCTTAGATGAGACTCCACCTCGTTTCATTGGGAGTTCTCCGGGGCAATCTGCTTTGAACGTTTCGAAAAAGAAAATTATTTTAGAGTTTGATGAGTTCATTAAATTGGAAAAACCTTCCGAGAAAGTTGTTATATCTCCCCCTCAGATTCAACAGCCTGAGATTAAGGTTAATGGGAAAAAGGTGCAGATTGAACTTTTAGATACGTTAAAGTTAAATTCAACTTATACTGTCGACTTTTCTGATGCAATTGTTGATAACAATGAGAATAATCCTTTAGGAAACTTTGCTTTCACTTTCTCGACCGGAAGCCGCATTGATACGATGCAGGTTTCGGGTACTGTACTTGAGGCTTCAACCTTGGAACCAATTAAGGGTATTCTAGTGGGACTACATCAAAATCTAGCTGATTCTACTTTTACGACATTACCTTTTGAACGGGTTGCTCGTACAGATAGTCGAGGACGTTTTACGATTCGCGGCATTGCCCCCGGTAAATATCACATTTATGCTTTAATGGATGCAGACCAGAACTTTGCTTATACACAAAAAAGTGAGATCTTGGCTTTTAATGACGAGCTTGTCGTGCCTACCATTGAAGAGCGGACACGTATGGATACGGCTTGGGTTGATTCGTTGACTTATGATACAGTTATAGAAAAGAAATATACGCATTATCTTCCTGACGATTTAATTCTTCGTGCATTTAAAGAACCTTCTTATTCACAATATTTAATTAAAAGTGAACGGTTGATTCCGCAAAAAATATCTCTTTATTTTGCAGCACCTGCTGATAGCCTGCCTTTATTGAGAGGGTTGAATTTTGAGGATAAAGACGCCTTTATAGTTGAGCATGGGGTGCACAATGATACCCTTCATTATTGGATAAAGGATTCTTTGGTGTATCAGCAAGATACCTTAAGTATGAGTGTGTCTTATTTGTATACAGATACATTAGGGCAACTGGTTCCACGACTAGACACCCTTAACTTGGTATCTAAGCAAAAGACATTATATAAGGAGGAGCCTAAAAAGAAGAAAAAGAAACGAGATGAAAAGGAAGCTATAGAGCAGCGCTTCTTGACTGTTAATGTGCATGCGCCGTCAACGATGAATGTGTATGATGAAGTTTCGCTAGATTTTGATGAACCGATTAAGGCTTATGATCGTTCTGCCGTTCACTTGTGCCAAAAGATAGATACGCTATGGAAAGAGGTTTCGTTCGATTTTGTCCAAGACTCTCTAAATCTGCGAAAATATCATTTGTATTATGATTGGGAACCCCAAGGTGAGTATAAATTTTCAGTCGATTCTCTAGGATTTGAAGGACTTTATGGCGTATTTGGTAACAAGATTGATCAGAAGTTTAAAGTACGTAGTGAAGATGAATATTTTACATTGCATTTTAATGTAACAGGTGCTTGTAATCAGGCTTTTATCGAGCTGTTGAACGCTCAAGATCAAGTTGTCCGTAGAAGGCGGGTTGTTGACGGGGTTGCTGATTTTTATTTTCTAGATCCTGGTAAATATGGGGCACGATTGATTGATGATCTTAATGGAAATGGCGTTTGGGATCCAGGTTCTTACCATGAATTGCGCCAACCGGAAAAGGTTTATTACTATCCTAATATATTGGAATATAAAGCACTTTGGGATGCCACTCAACAATGGGATGTTAAAGCAGTTTCTTTGGATAAACAAAAACCTGAACCACTAAAAAAACAAAAACCAGATGAAGATAAACAGAAGAAAAACAAGCAGAACCGCCGTCGTTAAAAAGGAGCGGAAAAAGAACGTTTGGGAGATTACTTTGCTCCTTTGTCTCTTGAATGCTTTCTTTCTATCTCCGCTGAATGCTCAGTGCGAATCTGAAAATGGCGCCTTTAAATCCGGTGAGCAAATTACCTACGATCTATTCTTCAATTGGAAGTTTGTATGGGCTAAGGCAGGGAGTGCGAGTATGACGACTTTTGACACGCTCTACAACCGGGAACCGGCATATCGAATTAATCTTTTGGCTATTGGGAGTAAGCGTGCTGACTTCTTTTTTAAGATGCGTGATACGTTAACTTGCTTGGTTAGTCATCAATTGGAACCTTTATATTTCCGTAAGGGAGCCGAAGAAGGGAAACGCTATAACGTTGATCAAGCTTGGTTTTCGTATAAGAATGGGACTTGCCATGTTCGGCAACGAAGAACCTACAAAGATGGAGAAACGGTAGAAAACCAATATTATGATAAGCGTTGTGTTTATGACATGTTAAGTATCTTGGCGCAAGCTCGATCTTATGATCCAGCCAGCTTTAGTAAAGGAGTCCGAATCACCTTTCCTATGACTACCGGAAAGAAAGTTGAAGAGCAGACTCTAATTTTTAGAGGTCGTGATCAGGTTAAGGCTGAGAACGATGTTACTTATAGATGTCTAGTCTTTTCATTAGTTGAATATAACAAAAAAGGGAAGGAAAAAGAAGTGATAACCTTTTATATTACTGATGATCAGAATCATTTACCAGTCCGGCTAGATATGTATTTAAACTTTGGATCGGCTAAAGCCTTTTTGAGAAATGTAACAGGTAACCGTCATCCCTTAACCTCTGTTGTCACTCGATAAAAACTTGATAGGTTTGTTTTTATAGCGAGTCGCTCACTTGACGAAGACTCTTTCTTTCTTTCTTCTAAGCTTATCGAAAAATAATAAAGAAAGCTATTGAATTGTTTTTGATGGACAAATGTACCAAATTCATCCTTTTCTTGGATGATTTGGGACAGTGTGTTTGTTTTTTATCCTCTATTTTTGCCCCAAGATAAAACTCAAAATTAAATAAAAAACATCCATCTATTATGAAAATGACTCTTAGCGTATTGGGGATCTCCCTTTTCATTCTATCTGGTTGTGGCATTCAAAAGAAAACAGATTCTGTTTTTATAAAAGACAACATCGAAAATGCTGCTGCCCAAAACACATTACAGACAGATCTTATTGAGAAATCAGGCAAAATATTAAATCCCAGAACGATAAGAAAAGATAGTACGATTGTTTATATCCCTGTTGACGATTGGTGCTCAGGATTCTATCCTGGTAGTATGTGGTTGACTTATAATCTGACTGGGGATCAAAAGTGGTTGCCTTTGGCTGAAAAATATACTGAGGCCCTGGACTCGGTAAAATATCTGAAATGGCATCACGATGTTGGCTTCATGATTGGTTGTAGCTATTTAAACGGTTATCGTTTAGCAGGTAAAAAAGAATATAAAGAGGTCATCGTTGAGGCGGCCAAATCGTTGTCAACTCGTTTCCGCCCAAATGCCGGAGTTATACAATCTTGGGATGCAAATAAAGGATGGCAGGCTGAAAGAGGATGGAAATGTCCGGTTATTATTGATAATATGATGAATTTGGAGTTACTATTTGAGGCAACAGCCTTATCGGGGGATTCTACTTTTTATCATATTGCGGTGAAACATGCTGATACAACGATGGCTAATCATTTTCGTGCTGATTTTAGCTCTTATCATGTTGTTGATTATGATCCGGAAACTGGAGCTGTCCGCGGAAGACAAACAGCTCAAGGATATGCTGACGAATCGGCATGGGCTCGTGGACAAGCTTGGGCCATTTATGGATATACGGTTTGCTACCGCTATACTAAAGATAAAAAGTATCTTGATTTGGCACAAGAGGTTTATAAGTATATCTTTACGAACAAAAATTTACCGGCTGATTTAGTTCCATATTGGGATTATAATGCTCCTAACATACCTAATGAACCTAGAGATGTTTCGGCAGCAGCTTGTACGGCATCTGCTCTTTATGAAATGGAGACCTATTTGCCGAATCATGATTATAAAGAGATGGCTGATAAAATAATGAATAGCTTAGGGTCTCCGGCTTATCGCGCAAAAGTTGGAACGAATGGTAATTTCATTTTGATGCATTCTGTGGGAAGTATTCCTCACAATGCTGAAATTGATGTACCGTTGAACTATGCTGATTATTATTTTCTTGAGGCATTGATGAGGAAACGAGATTTAGAAAATAAGCAATAAATAAATGGATAAGTTATAGGCTACAGGGTATACTAATGTGATCAGGCATACCTCGTGGCCTATATTTTTACATGGAAAGGACGAAATTATGAAAAAGAATGTTCATTTCTTATTGAGTGGCCTAACGATCTTAAGCACTCAGGGTTGTAAGACGCCTCAGAAAGTGGTGGAGACAAATTCATCACCTAACATCATTTATATTTTTCCTGATCAATTTAGAAATCAGGCACTCGAATTCTGGAATCAAGAGGGATTTCGTGATAAAGTAAACTTTGAAGCTGATCCGGTTCGGACCCCGAATCTAAATGCTTTTGCTCGTGAGTCGATGGTTTTAACGTCGGCTATGAGTAACTGCCCGTTGAGTAGCCCTCATCGTGGCATGTTGCTTTCCGGTATGTATCCTAATAAAAGTGGGGTTACGTTGAATTGTAACTCTTCACGTCCAATTAGTACATTGCGACATGATGCTGTTTGCGTAGGTGATGCCTTTAGTCAATCAGGTTACGATTGTGCTTATTTTGGGAAACTGCATACCGATTTCCCTACGCCTAATGACCCTGATCGTCCGGGACACTATGTTGAGGACAGAGTGCCGGCATGGGATGCTTATACGCCTCGCGAGCATCGTCACGGATTCAACTATTGGTATTCTTACGGAACATTTGATGAGCACAAAAACCCTCATTACTGGGATAATGATGGCAAGAAGCACGAACCCAAAGAGTGGTCGCCACTTCATGAAGCCAAGAGAGTGATCTCTTATTTGAAGAATGAAGGTGGAGTCCGTGATCCGAAGAAACCATTCTTTATTATGGTCGGTATGAACCCGCCTCATAGTCCCTATCGCTCATTAAATGATTGTGAAGAAGAAGATTTTAATCTTTATAAAGATCAGTCGTTAGATAAACTTCTTATTCGCCCTAATGCAGATGTGACGATGAACAAAGCAGAATCTGCCCGCTATTATTTTGCTTCGGTGACTGGGGTTGACCGTGCATTCGGACAAATCTTACATGCATTGAAAGAGATGGGATTAGATAAAAATACTATTGTTGTTTTTTCGTCCGATCATGGTGAAACCATGTGCAGTCAGCGAACGAATGACCCTAAGAACTCTCCTTATGCCGAGTCGATGAATGTCCCTTTCATCGTTCGTTTCCCCGAGAGAATAAAACCTAGAGTGGACGACTTAATGATTTCGACTCCTGACGTCATGCCTACATTGTTAGGACTATGTGGACTTGCTAAGGCGATCCCAAGCGAAGTTCAAGGTCGAAATTTTGCGCCATTATTCTTTGGACAGAAATCGTCTGTTACTCGTCCGGATGCTGCACTTTATATTCAAAATGTCGATGGAACCAAAGATGCTAATGGATTAGTGCGTTCTTATTTCCCTTCTTCTAGAGGAATAAAGACTTCTCGTTATACCCTAGCATTGTATATCAATAAAAAAACTCATCAACTGACAAAGAGCTTGTTATTTGATGACCTTAATGATCCTTATCAAATGAATAATCTTCCACTAGATAAGTATCCTGAAGTTGTCAGTGATCTATACCGTCGGATGGGAGAGTTGTTGAAGGAGATTGATGATCCTTGGTATAAGGAGAAGATTTTATCAGATCGTATCTCATATTAATTGATGATGCGGAAAACTCTATTTTTTATTTTAAGCTTGCTCTCAGCTTCGGTTTGGGGGCAAGTTGAGGGATTCGAGGGCTGCGTGCCTGAAACATTTATAAGTTTAGGTCAACAGCCTTTGAAGATTTCTTCTCTTTACTATAAAGAGGGGAAGACTAGTCTAGAGTGGAACTATTCAGCTGGTGAATCTGTTGCTGTGCAGATCAAGCCGTTGGATCTTAGCGATCCTAAACGTAGAAGTTCTGGATTTATGGCTTGGATTTATAACGAACAGCCTTGTCAAGATTCTGTACGGTTTGACTTTCTAAATAGAGAAGGTGAAGTGGGATGTTGGTTTACTTTCCGACTAAAGGCCAAGGGTTGGAGAGCGTGTTGGATTGCATTTGAACATATGCACTGGACCCAAAAGGATCCCAACATTACTTCGTATCGGATTGTAGCTCCTCAAAAAAGTGGGAGAATTTTCATTGATCGGTTAACGTTCCCTATGAAAAAGATGAATGATCGTACAACTCCCGATCAGCAAATGCCATATAATAATGCGTTATCCAATAGAAATTTGTGGCATTGGTGTCGGGTTTGGCAATGGGAACAGTACCAATCGGATTTACCTCTACTGAATCGGCTGACTGCAGCTCAAGGACGTGATTTAGATATGATTGGAGAGCGGCTGACTGCAATTCTGGACATAAAGAAGGCTCCTCAGCGAATGGTTGAAACAGCTTATCGCTTGTTTGGTCAAGCTCATATCCAACTTTCGGCAACCGGCAAGGGATATGTCGGAGCCCCATTGGTTACTCCCGATGAGTTGAATCGAAAAAAAGGAGAACTGACTTGGAGTGATATGGAGGCTATGCTTTCTGGTTTTGCATACGATGCTTATTATAATCAGAATAAGAGATCGGCGCAAAACTATTTTATAGTATTTAATTACGCTATTGATCAAGGCTTTGCTTACGGTAGCGGAATGGGTACCAATCACCATTACGGCTATCAAGTTCGCAAGATCTATGATACTGCTTGGTTGATGCGCAAAGAAATCTATAAACAGCCAAATTCTGCAGAGATTTTGTCGACTTTATTGTTTTGGTCAGCTTTACAAGAAACGCGTTTGCCTTGTGAAAAGGGACGTGATGAACTCTTGGATTCTTGGCATACACTTTTGATGCCTAAGTTTATATCGGCGATGCTAATACCTGATGTTTGCGAAAAGGAACGCGCTTTGCGTGGGTTATCTCGCTGGTTGTCGTCGTCGCTAGATTATACTCCGGGAACAATTGGCGGAATAAAAGTGGATGGAACGACCTTTCACCATGGCGGATTCTATCCGGGATACACAACGGGAGTTTTGGCTGGTATCGGGCAGTATGTTGCTTTGGTTGGCGGAACGCCTTACCAACTAGATTATGTTGCTCGGAAACACTTGAAGGAAGCGTTCATGGCTATGAGAACCTATTGTAATCTTTATGAATGGGGGATTGGTCTTAGTGGGCGGCATCCGTTTAATGGTAGAATGGGAGGAGAAGATATTGAGGCTTTCGCTCATTTGGCTTTAGCGGGTGACTTAAGTGGTGAAGGTGGATCGATTGATCAGGAACTTGCTGCCAATTATTTGCGCTTGTTGAATGGACGAAAGACAAAAAACGGATCTTTATTGGAAAAAGCCGGATTCTCGGCTGGATTATCACCCGAAGGGTTCTGGGTTTATAATTACGGCTCGGCGGGAATTTATCGTCGTCAAGATTGGATGGTTACCTTAAAAGGTTATACCACTAATGTCTGGGGGGCAGAGATCTATGCCAAAGACAATAGATATGGCCGTTATCAAAGTTATGGATCTGTCCAGATTATGGGTAAAGGAGATCCGGTCTCGCGTGAAGCGAGTGGGTTTACTCCGAATGGGTGGGACTGGAACCGCTTACCGGGGACTACGACTATTCATTTGCCCTTTGAACTTCTGGAGAGTACGTCTAAAGGGACCATGATGGCCCGATCCACAAGTAATTTCTCGGGTAGTAGTTCTTTGAACAAACGTTATGGTATGTTTGCCATGAAACTGACAGAACCCAATTATAAGAATTTTACATCTGATTTTGTGGCTCGTAAATCCGTTTTCTGTTTTGATAATCGTCTTATTTTTGTAGGCAGTGGGATTAGTAATACAAACAGAGATTATCCCACCGAGACGACTTTGTTCCAATGCAAAGATAACTCGTCAGCCTCATTCGAAGATCAAGCTTGGCTCATTGATGGATATGATAATTATTATCATGTGATTGACGGGCGACTGATGACTTCACTTGGTGAACAAGTGTCGAGAGATGAGAAAACTAGAAAATCGACTAAAGGTGTTTTTGCGTCTGCATGGATTGACCATGGAATTGCACCGAAAGACGCAACATACGAATATGTTGTTCTCGTTCAACCTTCCAAGTTGGAGTTAGAGGACGCCAAAAGAACGTTAGGTTACCAACTGTTGCAAAAGGATCATGCTGCCCATGTCGTTTACGATATAAAGAGTCGTATTATCGCGTATGCTGCATTCGATCATTATCGTTCGACGACTGCTGTGGGTGAGGTTATTGAAATCCCCGCTGAAACGTTAGTAATGGAGCGTAAGGATGATCGTGGAACCCTGCATCTGAGTGTTTGTGATCCTAATCTGAATATTGGCGATAAGGGATATACGACAAAAGAAGAGAGTCTTCCCATTGAGAAGATTATACGTTTAAAAGGTAGATGGAAATTAACTTCTGCTGTGAATGGTGTGGAAGTGAACGGTCAAAATGAAGAGACTTTAATCAAAGTGCGTTGTCAACATGGACAACCCGTTGAATTTATATTAGCAATAGGTAAATAAAAATTGGGTATTAGTTTTTTTAAGGTAACAATAAAGGCCGTTTCTGTGAAGAAGCGGCCTTTAACTCTTTATTGAGTTTCGCTGATTATTTGTTTAATCGCCATTCGAAACCATCTTTAGTATCTTTGATCTCGAAGCCAAGTGCAGTTAGAGTATCTCTAATCTCATCTGAAGTGGCCCAATCTTTATTGGCTTTGGCCTTCATGCGTTGTTGTAGCAACATATCGACAACTTTGCCATAAGCAGCTTCACGGCCGTCTGAAGATCCTTTATCTGCTTTAATTCCCATGATGTCGAATGCAAATAAATGGAACGTTTCTTTTAAATGTTCTAGATCGTCAGCGGAGATGGTTGCTTTTCCGGCACTAATGGTGTTAATGATACGTGCCGCCTCAAAGAGGTGAGCAATAACCATTGGTGTGTTGAGATCATCGCTCATCGCTTCATAACATTTCTCGCGAATGGCTTTGACGTCAATGTCTTCTGAAGTTGTAGCCGACGAAGAAAGTCTCTCTAAGGTGTCAACGGCCTCAAGGAGACGTTGTAGCCCTTTCTCCGCAGCTTGTAAAGCCTCGTTGCTGAAGTCCACTGTGCTGCGATAGTGTGCCTGAAGAATGAAGAAACGAATCGTCATTGGAGCATAAGCTTGATCTAACAGCTTGTGTGAACCGGTAAAGAACTCGTCGAGTGTGATGAAGTTACCGAGTGACTTACCCATCTTGGTCCCATTGACTGTGATCATGTTATTGTGCATCCAATAATTGACCATATCGTGCCCTTGTGAGGCAACCGATTGAGCGATCTCACATTCATGATGCGGAAAAACTAAGTCCATGCCACCACCGTGAATATCGAAATGCTCGCCAAGGTACTTACGTCCCATAGCTGTACACTCGGCATGCCACCCTGGGAATCCGTCGCCCCATGGTGAAGGCCAGCGCATGATATGTTCGGGTTGAGCTTTCTTCCATAAAGCAAAGTCGGCCGGATTACGTTTCTCATTTTGCCCGTCAAGGTCGCGGGTGGTATTAAGTACATCATCTAAGTTGCGTCCCGAAAGCTTTCCATAGTGATGATCCTTATTGTATTTTGCGACGTCGAAATAAACCGATCCTTCACTTTCGTAAGCATATCCGGCATCCAAGATTTTTTGAACCAATTCGATTTGTTCAATAATGTGGCCTGAAGCGTGTGGCTCAATGCTTGGTGGCAAGACGTTAAGAGCTTCCATGGCTTTGTGATAACGGTTCAAGAAGAATTGTACCACTTCCATTGGCTCGAGTTGTTCTAAACGCGCCTTTTTAGCGATCTTATCTTCGCCGTCATCGGCATCATGCTCAAGATGGCCCACATCTGTGATGTTTCTTACATAACGTACCTTATAGCCGAGGTGGGTAAGGTAACGAAACAGAAGATCGAAAGTTATAGATGGACGAGCATGTCCTAGGTGTGCGTCGCCATAGACTGTCGGACCGCAGACATACATGCCTACGTGTTGAGCATGCAACGGTACGAACAGTTCTTTTTTTCTATTTAGAGTGTTGTAGATGGTCAGTTGATGTTCCATAACGTTTTGATATTTATTCTATTTGAAACTACAAATTTAGCATAAATAATTGATTTGTAATGCATCATTTGAGGGATAAGTGTGTTCCTTTTTTTTTGGAACGTTTCTGGAGTTTTATAAAGTTGAATAAAGTGAATGCCAGCTAAGATTTATTTTTTTCACGGGGATATAACCTTAATTAGTCTAAAAACGCGAAATAGTGCATTCTAGATCTTTAAAAACAATAAGATGTACTATTTTATATCTTTTCTGAACATTTGTTTCTGTGGTTGTGTGCGATCACGGCTATCTTTGTTCGGTCGATCGGGGATCTTATTGTATAAGATATGAATTTAAACACGCAACAGATCGAACTAACAAAAACAAATTAATAAACCTTTGTAATTTTATTTCACTTATGGGAAAGCAAAATGTCATTTACAGGGCTTTGAGTGTATTATTTATAAGTACACTTTTTCTTCAGCAAGCTCTTGGACAAAATCTCACAGTAAAGGGAAGTGTGGTCGATTCGGCCGACGAACCAATTATCGGTGCTTCTGTTTTAGTTGTAGGCACAAGTAACGGAACAATTACTGATATTGATGGAAATTTCACATTAGTTAATGTGCCTTCTAATGGCAAACTTCAAGTTTCTTTTATCGGATATAAACCTCAAACGTTGGTGGTCAACGGACAAAATCACTTTAAAGTGAAGTTGGTTGAGGACACTCAGTCACTCGATGAAGTCGTTGTGGTAGGTTATGGCGTTATGCGTAAGTCGGACTTGACTGGTGCGGTAGCTTCCGTGAAAGGTGCGGATGCCATAAAGGGCACTCCTGCAGCAAACGTATCTGATGCCTTGCAAGGTCGACTAGCGGGTGTGTCGGTTGTTAGCGGAGGAGATCCCTCTAAATCTTCTTCTATCCGCATCCGTGGAATCAACTCGGTCTCTGCTGATTCCGACCCTTTGGTCGTTATTGATGGATTTATCGGAGGAAGTTTGAAGAATATCAATCCTAACGATATTCAATCGATTGAAGTCTTGAAAGATGCATCGGCTACAGCGGTTTATGGATCACGTGGTGCTAATGGTGTGATCTTGGTGACGACAAAGAGTGCTAAAGATGATAAGATTACGGTTGATGTCAATGCCTTTGTTAATGTTAAGACGGTGCTTGATAAACCGGAATTATTGTCTGCCGGTCAGTTTGCTGAGTTAGCCAACGATTATGCAAAAGAATTTTTTAAAGATCCTTCTAAATCTTATTATAGTCCTGAACAGATCGCTTCATTCAAGAGTGGTGAAAACGGATATAACTATATGGATCACATCTTTAATGAGCCGGCTATTTCACAGAACTACGATTTGTCTATTTCGGGCAAGAGCGGAAAGACGAATTTCTTAGCTTCGTTGCGTTATGAAAACACCGATGGTGTGATTAAAGAATCGAACTATAAGCAATATAACTGGCGTTTGAAATTAGATACCGAATTAAAGAAATGGGTCTCTGTAGGTTTAAACTTTTGGGGCGATTACAGTGAAAGTGCAGGTCCTCGTATGCATCAGTATAATGGTTTGCTCATGACGGCGATGAACTTTGCTCCGACAGTAGAACCTAAAGACGCTAATGGTAATTACAACAACCGTTTTGCGATTGATGGCGGACCGGCTTACAATCCAATGGGACATATCTGGGAATTGGATGAAACGGTAAAACGCTTGGATAACCGTTTACAAGGTTATGTTAACTTTAATATTGTTGACGGACTGACGTTCCGTTCTCAAGTTGGTATAAATTTCACCAACAACCTTTCGACAGCTGCTTATAACGAAAGAAGTTATAACTATTTCTCGAATTCACAAACAAGTGCTTTAGCTAACTCTGGGTGGACATTCGACTTTTTGAATACCAATACTCTAAACTATACGAAAGAATTCAATAAGAAACATCGTATTAATGCAACTGCGGTGTTCGAACAAAGTCATAAGAACTATTATCAGCATAAGGGAGTGGGACAGAATCTGACTTTCCCGGATTTGATTGCAATTAACGGGTTGGATTACTCTGAGATTGCTGAGGTTTCATCGAACTTGACCAAACATTCTCTCATGTCGTTCTTAGGACGAATCAATTATGTCTTTTTGAATCGCTACATGCTGACAGCTTCTCTTCGTGCCGATGGATCGGCTGCGTTATCGAAGAAATGGGATTATTTTCCATCGGTTGCTTTGGCTTGGGATGTGAAACAAGAACACTTCATGAAGTCGGTTGAGTGGATGGATCAGTTCAAGCTTCGTTTGGGTTACGGATCTGTAGGTAATCAATCGGTAGAGATGTATCGCATCTACTCTAAGATGGAAGCGGTAAAGAATGCCGATGGAACAACCTCTTATCGTGTGGGACGTCCTGCTTCACCTGCATTGCAATGGGAACGCAACGAACAATGGAATGCCGGAGCTGACTTTTCATTCTTGAACGGACGATTGACAGCAAGCATTGATTATTATGATAAATTGTCAAAGCGTATCTTGTTGAACGTTAAACAACCGATCCATACCGGATGGCCCGATTTGCTTCGTAATGCCGGTGAGATTAGAAACCGTGGATTTGAGGTGACTTTAGGAGCAACTCCTATTAGCTCTGAAAGTTTCAATTGGAGAACAGATGTGACTTTGACACACAATAAAGGAACTTTCGAACGTATTCCTACACTGACAAGAATGCAAACTCAAGGCGATGGTAAGTACGAGAGTGCCCTTTTCCGTATGATTGAAGGAGAAAAACTCGGTACGTTCTATGGCTATGTGTTTGATGGGGTTTGGAAAACCGCTGAGGTTTCGCAAGTGGCTGCTTTGAAAGAGAATCCCGAAGGCAAAACAAACGCAGAGGTTTACGGTGTGATCCCTGGTCAGGCTAAATACAAAGACTTGAATGGTGATGGTAAATATACAGAAGATGATATGAAGGTGATCGGTTGTGGACAACCGACTTTTAACTGGGGATGGAACAATACTTTTGCTTATGGTCAGTTTGACTTAGCTCTTTTCATTGTAGGTTACCATGGCTTCGATATCTATAATGCGACTCGCCAGTCACGCTTTGGTGTCCTTCCGGGAACAAATGTAGACAAGATCACCGCTAATCCGGAACTTCTTAATCGTTGGCGCCCAGATCATGAAGAGACCTCTATCCCGGGATTTGTCAATGCAACGAAGGATATTAGAGATGCTATCAGTTCACGTTTTGTAGAAGATGGAAGCTTCATTAAGATTAAAAATATAACGTTGGGTTACAATTTACCTTCGACTGTTTGTTCGAAAATGGGTATTAACCGTTTCCGTGTTTACGCTTCTATACAGAATCCATTCCATATCACATCCTATAGTGGCTTGGATCCGGAAGCTGCTCTCGGAACTCCTTTGACTCAAGGGGCCGATTGGGGCGCTTATCCTAACGGACGTAACTATTTGTTTGGTGTCAATTTCTCATTCTAATCTAATCTTAAACAATGCAATTTATGAAGAATTTAAATAAAATTATGGCCTTGACTGCCGGAAGTTTACTACTGTTTGCTTCTTGTGTAGAACTTGACCAAGACCCGCAATCGTTCCTGACCGAGGAAGAATATATTCAAATACCACAGAGCCTTGATGTGGTTTCGAAAGGGGTATCGGGTATCTATGGTGATATGTGGAATGGTAATTATGGATTTAGTTGTCGTATCTTACGCTATAACACGGCTGCCGGAGATGTTGTCCCTTTGGTGACTAAACCGAATAATGACATGCTTTATCTTTATAATATGATTCCAAGTACCAGTGGTAGTGTAAAAGATATTACAGCACTCTGGCAAAATTTCTGGGCAGTGATCAATAGCTCGAATAAAATGATTAACGGTACTCCCATTCCGGATGATGCTGTGGAAGGACCAAAATATAAGGCTGTGGTTGGTGAAGCACGATTCATGCGTGGGTTGGCTTACTTTTATTTGGTGCGTATGTTTGGTGAAGTTCCATTGGTGACTAACTCGGAACAGGCTGCTCTAGAAAATAACCCGAGAGTGAGTGTGGCACGTATCTATGATGAGGTGATTGTGCCCGATTTGATGATTGCTTGTCAGGATTTACCCAAAGTGAGTCGTACGGGTGATGCCGGTTCTCCTTCACAGTGGGCGGCTAAGACTTGTTTGGCGGATGTTAAATTGACCATGGCAGGATGGCCACTGAAGAGAAATACAGCAGCCGAAGCCGCCGATTTGGCTAAGGATGTGGTCGTTAATTCAGGCTTACAGTTGACTCCCGCATATGCCGACCTATGGAAAGAAGCGAAGAAGACTGACGCGAATGAGCACTTGTTTGCCATTATGAATAGTGTGGCTTATAAGATGCCAAGTCAGTATGGAAAGTCGTTCTACCCAAGCACTCATGCTCAGTACGCAGGTTGGGGAGACTATTTTGCTAATCCTCATTTCATGGATGCTTGTCCGAATGATGACCGTAAGGCTTGGAACTTTGAAACCGAATGGGATGAAAAGGTGAATGGTGTAAAGACTCATGTGACTTACCAACAAAGTGCGAATAAACTTCCTCTGATTTCAAAATTTAGAGATTATAATGAGGTGAATGCCAAAGGGGTGTTGAGCCAGCTGTCTAATGGATTGACGACGATCTATCGTTTGGCAGATGCTTATCTTATTTATGCTGAGGCTTCGGTGTTGGCCACTCATCAAGTTGATGCTTTGGCATCGAAATGCCTGCGCGATATCCAACAACGTGCTCATGTGGCGATTAACGAACAGACAACAACAACCGATCCTGCTTTGTTTGACAAGGCTGTGTTTAAAGAGCGTGGTATCGAGTTCTATGCTGAAGGCAAACGTTGGTTTGACTTTGTCCGTCGCGAGAAAGTGAGCGAGATCAAAGAATATCGTTTCGTTGATGAAGTCTCGAATATTACAGATCCATTTGTACAATCGGTATATAAAGCTCAAGGGCATTATTATCTACCACTCCCTGAAACGGAAGTGCAGATGTCCGGTTGGGAAAATAATAGCGGATATTAATCCGACTGATACGTTTTAGCAATAAAAATCCCCTGTTGTTTAAGCAACAGGGGATTTCTTTTTATGGGGGTGGGGCCGATTAGTCTTTGAGTACAAACTTGAGGATCGCTTCGGCTACACCGTCTTCCTCATTGCTTAATGTGATATAATCGGCTGCCTTTTTTACGGGTTCTTGCGCATTGGCCATGGCAATTCCCATGCCGGCAAAACGGATCATCGAAAGATCGTTGTATCCGTCGCCGATAGCAATGAGTTCCTCACGACTTAGGCCTAATTCTTTGATGAGGACATCGAGCGACATGGCTTTGTCTATTCCTTGTGGAACGAGTTCTAAGAAATAGGGTTCCGAGCGGAAGACATTAATTCGTCCTTGTAACTCAATACAGAGTTCCGATTCGACTTGAATCAATAGATCCGGATCGCCCACGATGAGGCATTTAGGTAATGGGAGCGTGATCTCTTCGAGGAAGGCCGAAGCTTTACGAACGGCCATCTTATTGAGAAAGGCTTCTTTAAGCACATACTCGTCCTCCGGGTATTCCGTGACGATTTCTGCTTCGTCGTAGGATAAGAGAGGTAGTTTGTATTTACTTGCACACTCATAAAGGTGGGGAATCACCTCATTGGGCAGCACGTTTTCATACATCATCTTTTTGGTCTTCCAATCAATGATTTCGCCACCGTTGTATGATAATATATAACCGCCAAACTCGGCCATACGAAGTTGTTCGGCCAAAGGGACAATGCCATAGGTGGGGCGTCCGGAAGCTAACACCAAGCGTACGCCTTGTTCTTGAGCGCGGATCAGCGTTTCTAAATTGCGTGGAGTGATCTCCTTTTTACTATTGGTTAGTGTACCGTCTAAATCGAGTACAATCAATTTATAATCCATGGGGTAATGAGCTAGGTATTAAAAAATAAAGGCGCAAAGGTAAGATAATATTGCCATTCTACAAAGTCCCCTCGATCATGAACCTTGTGGACTGTTTTTTATGACTTTTAGGATCCCTTAGGCTTAAAATCTCTTGTTGCTTTCTGAAAATATCTATTTTTGCAGGATGAATACAGAAAAGAGGCAGGTTTTGTTGGGTATGAGCGGTGGAACCGACAGCTCGGTGGCGGCGATGTTGTTGCAGGATCAAGGCTATGACGTGATTGGGGTGACGTTCCGCTTTTATGAATTGAACGACAGTCGCGACTATCTGAACGATGCGGCGGAGTTGGCTGAGCGTTTAGGTATCCGCCACTTGGTGTACGATGCGCGTGACCAATTCGAGGCGTATATCGTTCGATATTTTGTGGCGGAGTATTTTGCCGGTCGCACGCCGGTCCCTTGCATCTTATGCAATAACTATCTTAAATGGCCGTTGTTGGCAAAGATTGCCGATGAGATGGGCATTACCTATATCTCTACAGGACATTATGTCCGGAAGATTCTTATTGGAGAAACTTATTATTTGACACCAGGGCTCGATCGAGATAAAGATCAAAGCTTCTTCCTATGGGGCTTGTCGCAAGATCTTTTGCGACGGATGGTTTTGCCGATGGGCGACATCATTAAAACGGAGGCACGTGCCTTGGCTTTAGAGCGTGGGTATGCTAAGGTGGCTAAAAAGAAAGATAGCCTAGGAGTATGTTTCTGTCCGATGGATTATCGAACGTTCT
This sequence comes from Bacteroides sp. QWL-09, assembly GCF_058683585.1. Classification (NCBI taxonomy): domain Bacteria; kingdom Pseudomonadati; phylum Bacteroidota; class Bacteroidia; order Bacteroidales; family Bacteroidaceae; genus Bacteroides; species Bacteroides sp. QWL-09. The sequence goes on from NZ_CM178748.1 coordinate 2,755,442, forward strand.
TGAAGAATGATCACAATCCGCCACCATTACTCTCCGATAAGCGTGGACGGTTTGTTGATGAGGAGGGACGGTTCATCGCTTGGCACGAGGGCTATCCGTATTATACCATTGGTCAGCGACGCGGGTTGGGCATTCACCTAAACAAAGCTGTGTTCGTCAAAGAGATTCATCCGGAGACGAATGAGATCGTGTTATCCGACCTACGTGGCTTGGAGAAACGAGGCTTTTTTTTGAAAGAATGGAATGTGGTCGATGAGTCTCTGTTGTTCGGTCATGATGAAGTGATCGTTAAGATTCGCTATCGGAAACAAGCTAATCGTTGTCGGGTGTCCCGTACTTCGTCCGGACAACTGTTTGTTGATCTTCTGGAACCGCTTACGGCGATTGCTCTTGGGCAAGCCGCTGCGTTTTATCATGGGGAGTTGTTGATTGGTGGTGGAATTATTGAGGCGGTGTTGTAGTCTCGTTCCTTGATCAGTCGCTAACTAAGACTAAGCTGCTCGTTTGCGATCGCTAACCTATTTTCTTGCGATGTGTTATTCGTTTGCCTATAGGCAAACTTTCGTTCGCCTAGGGGAATTCTTTCGTTCGCCTATAGGCAAACGAATAACGCGTTGCAAGTCCGCCGATTCGTTTTTACAAAGGAAATGCTTGCGAATGGGTTCACAACAGGCTTGGGTTGAAGAAAAAAAGGCATGATTCATCTTCTGATGTGATCATGCCTTATGATTGGGTTTCGAACGTTTCCGGTTGTGGGAGTGGCGAGGCTCTTATTGAGCATTCAATGCCAGCATATCTTCGATGTATTCACGGGTGTTCGATAGTCTTGGTATTTTATGTTGTCCACCGAGTTTGCCTTTCTGAGCCAACCAATCGTGGAATAAACTTTTGCGTGCCACGATAACCTCCAACGGTTGTAGGGCAATATCTTTCCAACGCTTAGCCTCATAGTCGGAGTTAACTTCTTTCAAGGTGGCGTCGAGAATGGCAGCAAACTGTTCCAGTGAATCGGGCTGTTTGGCAAACTCGATCAACCATTGGTGGCGACATTTGGCATTCGCATCCATGAAGACCGGTGCGGCGGAATACTCTAAAACTTGTGCGCCGGTAGCCTGACAAGCCTTTGCTAACCCTTTTTCTGCATTATCAACGATGAGCTCTTCGCCAAAAGCGTTGATGAAATGTTTGGTGCGACCGGTGATGATGAATTTATAAGGATCTTTTTGAGTGAACTTCACGGTGTCACCAATCATATAACGCCACAATCCACAAGTTGTGGAGATGACGAGGGCGTAGTTTTTATTGACCTCCACCTCTTCGAGGCAATAAACCGTTGGGTTCTCTTTGCCAACTTCCTCTAAAGGAATAAATTCATAAAATACTCCATAGTCGATCATCAAGAGCATGGCCGGATCGGTCAGATCGTTCTGTGTCCCGAAATAACCTTCCGATGCATTGTAAGTCTCCATGTAGTGCATCTTCGGTGAGTGGATCACCTGCTTGTATTGCTCACGATAGGGCGTAAAAGCAACTCCACCGTGGAAAAAAACTTCTAGGTTGGGCCAAACTTCTTCTAAGCTTTGTTTGCCGGTTTGTTCGAGAATTCGTTTGATGAGAACGAGCATCCATGAGGGTACACCCGATAGATTAGTGACATTCTTAGGAATGGTGCTGTTGGCTATGGCTTCAATCTTGCTTTCCCATTCGTCCATTAAAGCGATGCGCTTTTCCGGTACGCGGATATAGTTGACCAGCGGATGGACGTTTTGGATAAGAATGGCCGATAGGTCGCCAACCAAACTGTGATTGGAGTTGAGGTTGGGGCTATGGCTACCTCCCAGGATGAGGCCTTTGCCTGAGAACATCCGACTATCGGGGTTGATATTGAAATAGAGAGTAACCGCATCTTTTCCTCCCTTATAATGAATGTCTTGTAAGGCTTCACGGCTGACTGGCAAGAATTTGCTCTTGTCGTTTGTTGTGCCTGAAGATTTGGCAAACCAACGAATTTCCGATGGCCAAATGAGATTCTGTTCACCTTGGCGTAAACGCTCGACATAGGGCTTGACTTCTTCATACGTTTGTATGGGAAGTCGCGAACGGAAGTCATTGTAGTTCCGAATGGTTTTGTAATCGTATTTCTTTCCCCATTCTGTGTGTTCGGCGGTATGAACCAAATGCATCAAAACTCGGTTTTGAATCTCACCGGCTTGTGTGGCATAAAGTTCTATTTCCCTCAGACGCGGGGTAAAAGCTTTGCTGATAATTTTTGTTATATTCATTTTTTTGTTCTAAGCCATGATGTTTAGTCTTGCAAAAGTAACCTTATTTATTTTTTTTTCTATCTTTACCAGAGAAATAAACGTTAAAATAGACTCTTAAGGAGTCAAAATAACACATTTCTGTCTAATAATTACTACAATGAGAATTGGAATACTAACTTCTGGAGGAGATTGCCCGGGAATCAATGCAACGATTCGTGGCGTGTGTAAAACGGCAATTAACCATTATGGGATGGAGGTCGTGGGGATACACAGCGGCTTTCAAGGACTACTAACAAAAGATGTCGAGATTTTTACAGATAAATCGTTGTCGGGCTTATTGAATCTAGGGGGAACGATGCTTGGGACTTCCCGTGAGAAACCCTTTAAAAAAGGAGGCGGACTCATCTCAGGAGTGGATAAGCCAACGTTGATTCAGAATAATATCAAGGAACTGGGATTGGATTGTGTGGTTTGTATTGGTGGAAACGGAACGCAGAAGACGGCTGCTAAGTTTGCCGCAATGGGTGTTAACATTATTTCTATACCTAAGACCATCGACAACGATATTTGGGGTACGGATGTCTCTTTTGGATTTGATTCGGCGGTTAATATTGCAACGGATGCCATCGATCGTCTACATTCTACGGCAAGTTCGCATAAACGGGTGATGGTCATTGAAGTGATGGGACATAAGGCCGGATGGATTGCTCTTTATTCAGGCATGGCAGGCGGTGGAGATGTGATCTTGGTTCCTGAGATTCCTTATCAGATTAAGAATATTGGTGAAACGATTATGAATCGTTTGAAGAAAGGTAAGCCTTATTCTATTGTGGTGGTTGCCGAAGGCATATCGACTGAAGGTAAGAAGCGAGCCGGTGAATTTATTGCTCAAGAGATTGAATACGAAACAGGGATCGAAACGCGTGAGACGGTCTTAGGCTATATTCAGCGTGGTGGATCTCCAACACCCTATGATCGTAATCTGGCGACTCGAATGGGTGGTCATGCTACTGAGTTGATTGCTAATGGCGTATTTGGCCATATGGTAGCGTTAAAGGGCGCTGATATATTGTCCATACCGCTGGATGAAGTAGCCGGTAAATTAAAATTGGTTACTGATGATCATGATTTAGTGGTGCAAGGGCGACGTATGGGTATTTGTTTTGGTTAAGATAGAGTTTACTCAAGAGACTTGAGTAGATTTTCGATCACGATGGGGTAATATTGGTATTCTAATTGATGCACTTTCTGAGCGAGACTGTCTGGGGTCTCATTGGGTTCGACTGGAATGGAGGATTGAAAAATAATATCTCCTTCGTCATATTTCTCATTAATATAATGAATGGTAATGCCGGTTTTTGTTTCGTTGTGTTGCAGAACAGCCTCATGAACACGGCTACCGTACATCCCTTTTCCCCCAAACTTCGGCAAAAGGGCTGGGTGAATATTTATAATTTTATTAGGATAAATATGCAAAATTGATTCCGGGACACGAATGAGGAATCCGGCAAGAACGATGAAATCGATTTTGTGTTTCTTTAAAAGATTTAAGATCTGATTTCCTCTCTGCCATTCTTCCTTTGAAAAAGCTAAAGCTGTAACATTTAGATGGGTTGATCGAGTCAAAACCGGTGCCTCTGATTTGTTCGAAACCACTAATTCAATCTTAATATCAGGGTGATTTTCGAAAAAACGAATTATATTCTCGGTATTTGTACCTGAGCCGGAAGCAAAAATAGCGATGTTTTTCCTCATATAATCGGAGTTTAGTGCACAGATTTCTAAAAAATGTGCAAAAAGTTGCATTTATTTAATCAAATATTTGCTCAAAACGATAAATATTCATTCCTTTGCAGCGCAAAATTAAAGAAATAAAACTAATTATTAATTAAAAACTTAAAGTTATGTCTGAAATTGCATCTAGAGTGAAAGCGATTATCGTTGATAAATTAGGCGTAGAAGAATCAGAAGTTACTAATGAGGCAAGCTTCACTAATGATCTCGGAGCAGATTCTCTTGACACAGTAGAACTTATCATGGAATTTGAGAAAGAATTCAATATCTCTATCCCTGATGACCAAGCTGAAAAGATTGGTACTGTAGGTGACGCTGTATCTTATATCGAAGAACACACTAAGTAATCCGATTTCATAGATATGAAATTAAAAAGAGTAGTAGTAACAGGCCTTGGTGCAATTACCCCCGTTGGTAATAGTATTCCTGAATTTTGGGAAAACTTGACTAATGGAGTAAGTGGGGCAGGGCCTATTACTCATTTTGATGCGTCGTTATTCAAGACACAATTCGCATGTGAAGTTAAAAACTTCGATGTGACAAAGTATATTGATCGCAAGGAAGCTCGTAAGATGGACTTGTATACACACTATGCAGTCGCTGTAGCTAAAGAAGCGGTCGATGACTCTGGTCTTGATATTGAAAAAGAAGATTTGAACAGAATCGGTGTCATTTTTGGTGCCGGTATCGGTGGTATACATACATTTGAGGAAGAAGTTGAGAATTATGCATTGCGTAAAGAAAACGGTCCGAAGTTTAATCCGTTCTTCATTCCTAAGATGATCTCGGATATTGCAGCAGGACAGATTTCTATTATGTATGGTTTTCACGGACCAAACTATTCGACTTGTTCGGCATGCGCAACATCAACAAATGCTATTGCTGATGCTTTTAACTTGATTCGTTTAGGTAAAGCTAATGCTATCGTATCCGGAGGATCGGAAGCAGCTATTTTCCCTGCAGGTGTAGGTGGCTTTAATGCTATGCATGCCTTGTCAACCCGTAATGATGATCCTACTCGTGCTTCTCGCCCGTTTAGCGCTAGTCGTGACGGTTTTGTAATGGGTGAAGGTGGCGGTTGCTTGGTTCTTGAGGAACTAGAGCATGCCAAAGCACGTGGTGCAAAAATCTATGCTGAGCTTGTCGGTGTCGGCATGTCGGCTGATGCTCATCACTTAACGGCTTCTCATCCGGAAGGTCTTGGGGCTAAGTTGGTGATGTTTAATGCCTTGGAAGATGCAGAAATGGATCCTAAGGAGATTGACTACATCAACGTACACGGTACATCTACTCCGGTTGGAGATATCTCGGAAGCTAAGGCTATTAAAGAGGTATTTGGTGCACATGCTTACGATTTGAACATTAGTTCAACTAAGTCTATGACAGGACACTTATTAGGTGCTGCCGGTGCTGTGGAAGCTATCGCATGTATTCTTGCCATTAAAAATGGCATTGTACCTCCTACAATCAATCATGAAGAAGGGGACAATGACGAGAATGTAGATTATGACTTGAACTTTACATTTAACAAAGCTCAAAAACGTGATATTAACGTGGCTTTGTCAAATACGTTTGGTTTTGGTGGTCATAATGCTTGTGTAATATTCAAGAAATACGCTGAGTAATATCGTGTTACGCAAAAAAATAGAAAAGATAAGGCTCTTGTTTGTTAAAAACAAAGAGTCTTATCTTTGTTTTTATCGTATTCTGGGGTTTTATCCTCGAAATATAAATCTTTATCAGCAGGCGCTTTTACATAAATCTTCATCTATTCGATCGGAAGAAGGACGACAGCTCAATAACGAACGTTTGGAGTTTTTGGGTGATGCGATCTTGGATGCCATTGTCGGAGATATCGTTTATAATCGTTTCCCTGGTAAGAGAGAGGGTTTCTTAACCAATACTCGATCGAAAATCGTTCAGCGTGAAACATTGAATAAGTTGGCTGTGGAGATTGGACTAGATAAGCTGATTAAGTTTTCTTCGAGATCGTCTTCTCACAACAGTTATATGTATGGCAATGCGTTTGAAGCTTTCGTCGGAGCGATTTATCTCGATCAGGGGTATGATCGGTGTAAACAGTTTGTCGATCAGAAGATTATTAGCCCCTACATTGACTTGGATAAGATTTCTCGTAAGGAGGTTAACTTTAAATCGAAACTGATTGAGTGGAGCCAGAAGAATAAGATGGAGGTGTCGTTTGAGCTGATTGAACAGTTTTCTGATGGAGAGGGAAATCCTGTTTTCCAAACCGAAATCTTGATTCAAAAGCAGTCTGCGGGTACTGGCACTGGTTATTCTAAGAAAGAGTCACAGCAGAATGCTGCAAAGATGGCCATTCATAAGATTAAGGAAGTTGATTTCGTTAAACTGCTAAACGAGATTAAAGATCAAGAGAATGAAAAAACCTCTACTTCAAGTGAGATAGAGGTGATTATTCCAGAATCAGAATAGATCAAGAGCTATTCTGATTTTGTTTTTATGTTTTCATCCAAACCTATAAAGCGTATTATTGCATTTTATTTCCAAGGAAGGAACTTGTTTGGATTTACTTCCTTCAATTTTGGAGTGATGTTATTCAGATCATTTCCATTTAAAATCTGCTCATATTTTTTTAGATATTCTCTAGCCATTACTGCCGAATTGAAATTCTCCAGAGCATATTCATGTGCAATCTTTGGATCGTATGATGTTGACTGGATGTGCTCGACTAACTCTTGAGCCGAATTTGAGAGGAAGCCAACTTCAGGTGTGACTAGTTCAGGCAATGATCCATATGGGGTTCCAAAGACGGGAGCACCAAAGTATAAACTTTCAGTGATGGCTAATCCGAAAGGTTCATGCCAGCGAATTGGGAAAATAAGTCCTTTGGATCGGTTGAGTAGTCTTAATTTTTTTTCTCCTCCAACCATACCTTTGAATCGTATCTTCGGTGATAAGGTTAATCGAAATCCCATTTTGATATTTAGTCGTGTCCCTCCTAATACATACAGTTTTTCATTGCGAAGTTGCTTGGCAACTTGGATGGCGCCTTGAACGTTTTTAACTCGCCATGCTGCTTTTCCGAGGAAATGATAGTATTCTCGTTTGCAATTTAAATCACACTTTCCATAATCATCCCAATCTAAACCATTGTGTACGTAAGAATTGCTGTTATATCTCTCGGCGTGGTTTTTTGAAACAAAAACCGTATTGCGGTCAAAAACAAAATCTTGTTTCCTATTCCCGTGCTCTGTTACGATATAGGGTTGCTTAATGCTAGAATCAGCAGGTGCATTAAAATGGACAAGATCTGTGTTTTGAGGAATCTGGTTGGAAAGAGGTTGTGTTGGGTCTCGATAGATTACTTTTGCAAACGGGCAATGCGACCCTTTGTGTACGAGGAAAGTCACTTTATGTCCTAGTTTTACGAGTTCGTGTCCTAGGTACCATATCACACGTTCTGTCCCTCCATATAAGGTTGCAGGTACGATTCCGTTGTAAACGATGAGGATATTCATGATTTGTTTTTTTTACAAAAATACGTAAAATATAATGTAAAGCGGGAAACCGAGAACTTATTTTTCTATGATTAGATGATAAGCATTCTCTTCTCTTCTTAATGGATAATTCCCTCTGAAAAATTCGAACTGTTCAGGGTGTTCTTTAAGTCTTTGACTATCGTTTGTGGGATTGTATATTTGAAGTAGAGCCTCCTCTCTGCTTTTCGCGGAAATGATAGAGGACTCCGGTTCTGGGGGGGCTATATTATAATTTTCATTGATGTTGAAAAAACGGCATAAGGCATCTAATGACATTCTGGTTGCATTGGCTTTTCCGTCAGCTGAATAACCGGCGATGTGCGGGGTGCCGATGAACACTTTCTCTAATAATGGAAGATTGAGGTTTGGCTCATTCTCCCAGACATCGATTATGGCATCTGCGATCTCTCCTTTTTCTAAGGCTTCTAATAAGGCTTCAGTTTCTAGAACCTCTCCTCGGGAGGTGTTGATAATGATCGGTCGACGTTTTAGAGAGGAAAAGAAGGTTTGGTTGCCTAGATGCAGAGTTTTGTATGCTCCACTTTGATTCAACGGAACGTGGAAGGTGATAATATCGCTTTCTTGTGCTAATTGTTCCAATGAATAGAATCCTTTTATATTTTCGTTTTTTTCTCTCGGAGGATCATTTAATAGGACACGCATTCCTAAATTTCGAGCGACATCAGCTACTTTTTTCCCAACGTTTCCAACGCCAACAATCCCAATAGTCAGTGCGTTTAGGTTGAACTCCTTTTGAACTTTTAGCAAGAGTAATGAGGATTCAATATATTGGGCTACAGAGTTGGCATTACATCCAGGGGCATTCGTCCATGTTATTCCTGCTTTGTGGCAATAATCGGTGTCGATATGGTCATAGCCGATCGTTGCAGTAGCTATAAATTTCACAGAACTGCCTTCAAGTAATTCTTGATTGCAAAGCGTTCGTGTTCGTACAATAAGTGCATCGGCGTCTTTTATCAAGCTCTTATTAAAATCCTTTCCGGAAACAAAAAGAACTTCTGGAGTTATTTTTTCTATGATTCCTTTTAAATACGGGATTTTATCGTCAACGATAATTTTCATAAACAGTCTGTTTTTAGTCTAGCAAAGATACAAAATAAAAAAAGAAGAAAAGATTGGCTGTATGGAAAATATTGTCTAGTTTTGTCTATTAGTATATTTATAAGCTGATAAAAATTATGACATTTAGTGATATCTCTAACCAGATCTTTTGGCAATCAACCAACGATTATCACATTAAAGACAATGTAGATGCGCCAATAAATAACCCTTACGAGTTAAAGACCATCGAATATTATTTATATTTGAAGAATTGGATTGACGCTGTTCAATGGCACTTTGAAGATATTATTCGCGATCCACACATCGATCCTAATGAGGCTTTAGTCTTGAAGAGAAGGATTGATAAATCAAATCAAGATCGAACGGATTTAGTAGAACTAATTGATAGCTATTTCTTAGATAAATATAAAGATGTTACTGCCGCAACTGATGCGACAATCAATACAGAGAGCCCTGCATGGGCAATCGATCGTCTCTCTATTCTTGCATTGAAGATTTACCATATGCAAAAAGAAGTAGAGCGTAAAGATACGACCGAAGAGCATTTATCGCAATGCCAGACTAAGCTAAGTATCTTGTTGGAACAAAAGAAGGACTTGTCAGCTGCAATTGACCAATTGTTAGGTGATATTGAATCGGGCAAGAAATACATGAAAGTCTATAAACAGATGAAGATGTATAACGACCCTGCATTGAATCCGGTTCTTTATGCAAAAAAATAATTGATGGCTCGTATTCTTGTTATTCGTTTTTCTGCTTTGGGGGATGTGGCCATGACTATTCCTGTGATTTATTCACTGGCCGAACAATACCCTGAGCATGAAATTACTGTATTGAGTCGTACCTCTTTCAAATCTCTTTTCTGTGAATTACCTCAAAATGTGCGATTTCGAGGAGTTGATTTTTTACAAAATTATAAGGGACTTGGAGGACTTAACAGGCTTTTTAAGGAATTACGTCATGAACACTTTGATTATGTTGCAGATTTGCATGATGTGCTTCGTTCGAAATATTTGTCGTGGCGTTTTAGGCTTATTGGGAAATCGGTGGCTGTCATCTGTAAAGGGCGTTCCGGCAAGCATAAACTCGTTAGGCAAAAACATAAAGTTTTGGAGAACCAAAAAAGTTCTTTCCGACGTTATGTCGATGTGTTTGAAGCACTTGGTTTGCCTGTCTTAATCAATTTCTCTTCGATCTATGCTGAAGAAAAAGGTGACCTTTCTCAAGTCGATTTTTTATCGGAGGTGAAAGGGGGAAATAAATGGGTTGGTATGGCTCCCTTTGCCAAGCATCAGGGAAAAATCTATCCGTTAGAACTACAAGAACGTGTCGTTGCGCATCTGGCATCCAAGCCTGGTGTTAAGGTTTTCTTGTTTGGCGGTGGATCGAGAGAGAAAGCAATTCTTGATGGATGGGTGATTAAATATCCCACATTGATCTCGACTGTGGGGAAACTCAACATGCAAACCGAACTTGCATTGATTAGTCATCTTGACTTAATGGTCTCAATGGATTCTGCCAATATGCATCTGGCTTCATTGGTTAATGTGCCAGTCGTTTCTATTTGGGGAGCTACTCATCCTTATGCCGGCTTTATGGGCTGGAAACAGCTTCCGGTGAATGCGGTTCAACTCGACATGTCTTGTCGTCCATGTTCGGTTTATGGGCAAAAACCATGTTTGAGAGGGGATTATGCTTGTATGAGAAACATAACTCCAGAACAGGTGATCACTAAAATAGAAGGTATTATTGACTAAGCCTTATTGCGATGAAGAATTCTATATTATATCGATTACATAGCGGAAAGAATCCTAAGTTTATTTATTATGCTAAGGGCTTTTTAAATTTAATGATTCCTAAGTCTCTGTTTAGAATACGTCTGCAAGCTGTTTTGAAAAGCGTTATTTTAAGAAAAGACAAGGAATATATTAAGACTCGTGTGGATTATTATAATAAGCTTTCGGAAGTTAAGGCTTTGCCTGATCAAGCGAAATCTCTTGATCAACATAAACTTGGTAGACAGAAAGTCTATTTTTTTGATACCTATGAGTTTACTCGTTGGTTTTCGAAAGATTATAAATGGGGGTTTTGTCCGGGAGATGTAACTTATGTTCCTTCTTATCCTTCAGTGGTCAAAAGTCGTCCGTTGATAGCTGATAATAAGAATTCGATAATCTTGAAACTTGATAAAGTTCGCCATTTTATTTTCGTGAAAGATAAAATGTCCTTCGAACAGAAAAAGAATAAAGTTATTTTTAGAGGAAAGGTTAAAGGAAAACCTTCTAGAAAGTTATTTATGGAGATGTATTTTAATCATCCCATGTGTGATTTAGGAGATGTGAGTAAGCATACGGTTGATCCTCAAGAATGGCAAACTGAGAAAAAAACTATTCGTGAGCATTTAGACTATAAATTTATTATGGCTTTAGAAGGTAACGATGTTGCTAGTAATTTGAAGTGGGTGATGTCGTCGAATTCTATTGCAGTGATGCCTAAACCAACTTGTGAAACGTGGTTTATGGAGGGTACCTTGATACCCAACTATCATTATATAGAAATTAAACCGGATTTTTCAGATTTAGAAGAACGGTTGAACTATTACATCGCTCACCCTAAAGAAGCGTTAGAGATCATCGGACATGCTCATGAATATGTAGAGCAGTTTAAAAATAATAAGCGAGAGCGGTTAATAGCCCTACTTGTATTGGATAAGTATTTTAAAATGACGAGGCAAGCAATGAAAGCCTCTTTAAATAATATTGACTTAAATTCAGAGGGGCTAACAACCAATGACATTAATGATTAACCCTAAATATGAGTATCTGAGGGAATACATCTCTCGATTACCTGAGACTTTTGAACAAGAAGGCAGAGTGATTTATCGAGGACGTAATCTTATAAAAGTGCTGAAAATTGGAGACTTAGAGATCAATGTTAAGCGCTATGGAGTTCCACTCTTAGTGAATAAAATTGTTTACGCTTTTTTCCGGCTATCGAAAGGTAAGCGAGCGTTTCATTATCCTGAGATGTTATTGGCGAAAGGATTTGAAACCCCTTGTCCAATAGCTTATCTTGAGCAAAAGCGTTGGGGATTAATTCAACATTCTTTTTTTGTTAGTATACAATCGCCTTATCAGCGTAAGTTCTATGAATTTGGTAATGCAGATGTAGAATCTTGTCGCGATGTGGTGGTTGCTTTTGCTAAATATACTGCTCGGTTACATGAAGCAGGCATTTTGCATCGTGATTATTCTCCGGGGAATATCCTTTTTGATGAGATTGACGGCGAGTATCATTTTTCACTTGTCGATATTAATCGGATGTATTTTGGACCGGTAAGTATCAAGCGTGGGTGCGCAAATTTTGCTCGTTTATGGGGACAAAAGGCTTTTTTTGAGTTATTAGCTCGAGAATATGCCTCAGCACGAGGCGCTGATGCTGAGTATTGCCGCAGACAAATTTTGTTTCATCGTAAAAAGTTTTGGCGTAAATTTAGATTAAAACATCCTATAAAATATAAACTAGAGTTATAAGATTATGCGAATAGTTTTATTTTGTGAGAACAAATACGCTATCGACATCTTGTACCCTATTTATCAAGAAGCGATGCGTCAGGGAGTGCATCAAGTACTTTGGTATATTCATGCTCCTAAAATCCAGCAGTTTCCATTGGGTGATGAGGTGAACTATACTACTATAATGCAGGAGGTTTATGACTTTTCGCCGGAAGTTAACTTCGTACCTGGTAATATTATTCCCTATTATTTGCCGGGAGTTAAAGTTCAAGTCTTTCATGGCTATGCCGCTGAAAAGAAAGATCATTGGGTGATTCGTCGGTATTTTGATACTTATTTTACACAAGGCCCTTATTTTACTCAGCATTTTAAAACACTAGCTCAGAAATATAAGGACTTTGAGGTGGTTGAAACAGGCTGGCCTAAGCAAGATTGGATTAAATTACATTGGAATGACTTTGATCAAGAGAAACAAAGACTTCTCGAAAGTCATGAAAAAAGACAAATAGTGTTGTATGCACCGACCTTTTCACCTTCTTTAACGTCTATTCCTGCATTAAAAAAGGAATTGGTGGATTTAGTAAGAAAAAAGTCTATAGTTTTGTTGTTGAAATTTCATCCTCTGACAAAAATAGAATGGATCGAGGAGTATAAAGAACTCGCCCAGAAAGAGAAAGATGTCATTTGGGTGGATGATTTTAATGTAACGAAATATCAGCTGATGGCCGATGTTATGATTAGCGATACTTCCTCTACTGTTTATGAGTTTCTACTGCTTAATCGCCCAGTAATTACTTATCGTTCTATTGCCAAAGACATCTATTGGACGAACATAACAGAAAAATCACAGTTGGAGGAGGCGTTTGAGGAAGCTCAGAATGATGAAGCAGCTATAAACAAAAGACGTTGGATCGTCGACAATTATGATCCTTATCTCGATGGGCAAGTTTGCCGTCGGATGTTGGATGCTGTCAGCGATTATATTGCGCGTCATGGAGTGCCTGAAAGGAGGAAACTCAATTTATGGCGTCAGTATACAAGTATTAAACGATTTGGAAAAATAAAAAGAAGATGATGAAATCATACGTGTTTCCGGGAAATATAGAAGAAGAAATTCTCCAGATCGGTGCGCAACAGATACCTTATATGCGTACGTCGCAATTCTCGGCTTTAGTTAAAGCCTCTGAACAAATGTTTTTAGATTTGATCGGTTGCTCTAATGGGCGAATGCTGTTTTATACAGCTTCGGGCACTGGAGCGATGGATGCTGTAGTGTCTAACTTTGTGACGACACATGGCAAAGCTTTTATCATTGCCGGAGGTTCTTTTGGACGTCGTTGGTATGAGCTGTGTACTTATTACGGTTGTGAGAGTGATGTTTTTGAAGTTCCTTTTGCTTGTGATATCGATTATTTGGCTTTAGAAGAGGCTTTGGATGTTTCTCGACCAAGTGTCCTTTTGTGCCAACAACATGAAACTTCTACAGGGCAATTATTTGATCTCGAAAAGATTGGGCACATGTGCCGGGTTCGAAATATCTTCTTGATCGTTGATGCTATTAGTTCTTTTCTTTCGGATCCGTTGGACATGGATGCGATGGGGATAGATATTTGTCTGACTAGTAGTCAGAAAGGGCTTAATATTCCTCCGGGACTTTCATTTGTGGTGCTTGCGGAACGAATTCTGGAGGAGAAGTTTAATCATCGGTCGTACTATTTTGATTTTGTGGAGAACCTCAAAAACTTAGAGCGAGGACAAACACCTTATAGCCCGGCAACAACTCTTTTCTTGCAGTTACATGCTCGGCTCCAGATGCTTATTGATAAAGGCACTGACCAAGTGATTAGGGAAGTTCAAGAAAAAGCCTTGTATTTTAGATCATTATGTGTTAAGTGTCATTGGGATATTCCGGCGGAAGTCCCTTCTAACTGTATCACCGGTTTCTTTGTGCATCGAAACGCGGATCTGCTTTTTACAGAATTAATGAAGCGAGATATCTATATTATGCCTGGTGGAACGCCTCATTATTTTAGAGTCTCGCATTTAGGCATTCAGACTCAGGCTGATTTAGATGAGTTAGCAGAGGCTATTTACGAAATAGAACATCGTTGAAAACTTTAGATTACTAGTCATATGGAGAAAAAAGTAAAAGTATTTACATCCGGTAGTTTTGATTTATTTCACGTTGGACATCTTAATATCCTAGAGAAATCGGCTGCATTGGGTGATGAATTGATCGTTGGTGTCAGTACAGATGAACTGATTGCAGAATACAAAGGAATGAAACCGATTATACCTTTTGATCAACGCTTCCGTATTATTTCGTCATTGAAATGTGTCACTAAAGCAGTGAAACAAGTTAAACTGACGGAGATAGCCCAGCTCAAAGCAGAACAGATTGATATTGTGACTATTGGAGATGACTGGATTGATAAATATCTTGAGGGACTCGAGTGGATGAAGCAGCAAGAAGGTAAGCAAGTTATCTATTTCCCTTATACTCCGGGCATTAGCACGACGACTATTAAGAAGGATATTATCTCTTGCACGAATCAGATTGTAGAAGCTGCTTTACAAAGAGAAGCAGAACAAGATTTTAATTGGAAAGAAGATGCCAAATGACGACTTGCTATTGAACTAACCTTTTCTAGATTATTTTAAAAATAAATGTTTGTCTCATTACTTATATCGACCTATAATTGGGAGAATGCTTTGGCTGTATGCCTTAAGAGCGTGTTTGCCCAAACTGTTAAGCCTGACGAGATCGTTATTGCTGATGATGGATCACGAGAGGATACGCGTCTTTTAATTGAAAATATTCAACGGGAGACGACCATTCCGATCATTCATGTGTGGCATGAAGACAAAGGGTTCAGAAAAACGTCGATTTTGAATAAGGCTTTGTTGCAGGTTAATTATCCTTATATTATTCAAATAGATGGAGATGTTGTTTTAGAAAAGCATTTTATCGCAGATCATCTAGAGTTGGCTGAACCAGGTTGTTTTGTTTGCGGAAGTCGGGTCTTATTGGAGGCCAAACTTTCTCGAAGATTATTGAGAAGCCTTCAGAATCAACCGCTTTTCTTTAAACAAAGTATTCCTTTTATGCTTAATGGCTTTCGTTCAAAGATGTTGAGACATTTCTTAGCAAAACGTTATGGAAAATGTAATTTGAAACGTATCAGGGGGTGTAATATGGCTTTCTGGAAAGATGATTTGTTGAAGGTAAACGGATATAATGAATCTTTAGAAATGTGGGGTCAAGAGGATGTTGAATTTGGTTGTCGATTAATACATGCCGGGGTTCTGAAAAAACAATTAAAGATGGGAGGAGTTGAGTTTCATCTTTATCACAAGTTAGCATCGCGTGCAAACTTAAGCTACCATGAGCGTTTATTGGAAGAAGTTATTGCTAATAAAACTGTCTGGTGCGAAAATGGAATAAAAAAGAGTAAGTTGTAATTGATTTTAATATGAACAAAGAAATTTTAATAACAATCATAACTCCTGTTTATAATGTTGAAAAATACTTAAAGAACTGCATTGAATCAATCCTAGCTCAGACATTTCAGCGATGGGAACTTTTATTAATTAATGATGGCTCTACAGATTTTTCTGCACAGATTTGTGATGAGTATAGTCAGAAGGATCGGCGAATAAGAGTTATTCATAAACAAAATACTGGGCAAGCGGATAGCCGAAATATTGCTTTAACTTTAGCCAGAGGTAATTATATAGGTTTTGTGGATGGTGATGATTGGATTGATCCGGACATGTATGAAACACTTTATCAAGCCCTGATTACTAATAATGCCGATATTTCTATTTGTGGATATTATACGGTTACTTTATCTAAAACGAGACCTTCAACTCTTGTAAATGATGTCCTAGTTTATAGCCGCATAGAGGCACTTCGATTAATTTTAGAGGATCGTGAGATAAAAAGTTATCCAGCCAATAAACTATTTAAGAAATCACTTCTTGTTGAACCTTTTCCTGTTTCGTTTTATTATGAAGATTATGCTATTCTGTTCAAATGGTTTAACAGAGCAGAAAAGATCGTGAATGTGCGTACCGCAAAGTATTATTATCGACAGCGGGCATCTGGGACTTGTCAGGATGCCAATCCGCTAAAAGAATATCACTTCTTTTTAGCAGAATTGGAGCGGTATAAATTTGCGGTATCTCATCCTGATCTGGTAAAAGAGAGAAAAGAAATTAGGTTACGCTTTATTCGCTTGTCAATGATACAGGTTAAGAAGATTGCACTTCTGAGTACTTCTTATTTAGAATTTGAGAGATGGAGAATAAGGATGATTGATTATGTAAAGATGGTTGATGTTGTAGTAAAGCACAGATGGCTAAACAAAGCTTTGAGGAGGAAGTTTAAATTTGAAAAAACGCCGCATAGTCTTTATGTGGAGCTCCGTTTGAAAAAGAAGTTAGAGTTTTGGAAAAAGAATAAGAAAAAAGATTTTTTTAGTTGATTCAACAGCTTATGAGTAAGGGAAAAAGAGCAAGATTAATAGCTTTTTATTTACCTCAATTTCATCCAATACCAGAAAATGATAAATGGTGGAGTAAGGGGTTTACAGAGTGGACTAATGTAGGTAAGGCTAAAGTTTTATTTCCAGGGCATTATCAGCCTAAAGTACCTGCAGACTTAGGGTATTATGATTTAAGAGTTCCTGAGACACGAAAAGCTCAAGCTGATTTGGCTCAAGCTTATGGGATTGAAGGATTTTGCTATTGGCATTATTGGTTTGGGAATGGCAAGAGACTTTTAGAACGTCCTTTTGAAGAAGTTTTAAAATCTGGTGAGCCTGATTTCCCCTTCTGTTTAGCCTGGGCTAATGAATCATGGCGTGGTTTTGATCATGGTGTAAAAATGAAAACAGCATTAATTGAGCAGTTGTACCCAGGTATTGATGATTATGCGGAACATTTTAATGCGGTTTTGCCAGCGTTTAGGGACTCTCGTTATATGCTAATTGATGGCAAACCTATTTTTGTTATTTATCATCCACTTGAACATCCTGAAATTAAAAAATTTATACTATTGTGGCAGGAGTTAGCTATAGAGAATGGATTAAAAGGAATTCATTTTATAGCACAATCATTTAATGTGGTAAAGGAAGAAACGAGACTTATGGCTTGTGGGTTTGAATCCATTAATGTGGTACGGTTATTTGACTATCAAAAAAAGGCGAAAGCATTATATTTTTGGGTGAAATGGAAGCATCGTCTTTTCCATATACCTAAGGTGATCTCTTATAAATCTATCCGTCCTTACTTAGTTGGACGCGAAGACTCTAAACCATCTATAATTCCTACTATTTTTCCGAACTGGGATCATTCGCCACGTTCTGGGTATAAAGCTCTGGTTTTGCACCGATCAACTCCAAAGAATTTTGATAAGCACATGGGAGATGTAATGGAATGTCTTAAAGATAAACCAGAACAGCGCCGTATTGCTTTTATTAAATCATGGAATGAGTGGGCTGAGGGAAACTATTTGGAACCTGATAGAAAATATGGCCTAAAATATCTGGAAGTTATAAAAAAATGGATAACTAAGCCTTTATGAAAGTAGTTTTTATTTCTCACGATGCGGACCTGATAGGTGGTGCTCAGTGGTGTCTGTTGGATCTTTTGAAAGGATTGAGGGAAAAACGATCTGAATTAGAAATTTATGTTGTATTCCCTAAAGAAGGAGGGTTAATAGACGCCTGCCTTCCCTATATTAATGGTCATAAAATCATTAAGCAGCCTTTTTGGCTTTCATTCTCTACAAAGAAAAAGTCAAAAATTGCATTATGCAGAAAAATTATAAAAGCATCATTTCTGAATTTTTGTTACTTTAAGAGAATTAAACCGGACTATGTGGTAACAAACACACTGGCAATTCCTTCTGGTGCACTAGGTGCGAAATTGGGTGGATATAAGCACGTTTGGTTTGTTCATGAAGTGCCTTCTGATACCGAACATATGAGTTTTGTTTTTGGGGAGAAATCCGTGATGCTATTGGTTGATAGGTTGTCTGTTAAGCTGGTCGTACCATCTGACTATGCTAAGTTTTATTACAATAATAAATGTTCCATATTGCTATATAAGATCGTTCGTATATGGCAGGCTGTTGAAATAGAAGGTCAATCGAATAATATTTGCAGGCAAGATTATCGTTATACTTTAGCTATGATAGGAAGTTTTGACCCCAACAAGGGACAATTAGAATTATTAGAGGCAATCAAAGAATTATGTGTTAAAGGGTTAGACCTTCATTGTTATTTAGTAGGTTCTGATGATGGATCATATTCTCAATTAGTCTCTGAATATGTTGAGTCTCATTGTTTGAAACAGCATGTAACCATTATCCCTTATACCATGACTCCTTTAAATTACTTTTATTTGTCGGATGTTGCGTTGGTTTGTTCTAAGTCAGAATCTTTTGGACGCGTGACGGTCGAAGCTTTAAAATGCGGTATTCCGGTTATTGCTTCTAATGTTGGTGCAAACCCGGAGTTAATCCAAGATGGTTATAATGGGTTCCTATATAAAAAGGGGGATTACAAAGATTTAGCCCAGAAAATAGAACTGTTAAATGATTTTGCTTTGCGAGAAAAGTTTAATAAAAATTTCAAATTGTCTATTCATGAGCGTTTTGTTAGAAAACAGTTTGCCTCTGATTTTCTATCTTTTGTTTTATCGTAGATATAAATCGTTTTATTATATAAATTTGTTAAGATGTCACAGAAAGAGCCTTTGGTTTCAATAATTATTCCAGCTTATAACAGCCAAGAGACTTTGGCAGATTGTTTGTCAAGTGTAATCAAACAAACTTATTGTAACCTTGAAATCATATTAATCAATGATGGTAGTAAGGATGACACATTAAGGATCGCGAGTGATTTTGTTCAGAAAGATTCTCGCATCTTGATTATTAACAAAAAACAGAATGAAGGTCTTGTATTAGCTCGAAAAACAGGAATTGAACAGGCACATGGGAAATATATACAATATTTGGATGCAGATGATACTTTGCGTGAAGAGGCTATAGCTCATTTAGTGGGAAAAGCAGAAGAAACACAAGCCGACATGGTTGTTGCACCTTTCCTATTTGTGATTGAAGGAAAACCGGAGAAATCGTTGAAATTGGATTTTAGTGAGATGACAGGTGTGTCGTATCTAAAAGCTATTTTGAATTTACAAGCTCATTGGTGTGTTTGGTCAAAGTTTCATTTGCATTCGTTATATAATCAGCCTATTGATAGACCTAATGCGTCATTTGGAGAGGATGTTATTTTATCTACTCAGCTACTCTTAAGATCTAATAAGATTGTTCCTATTGATTATGAAATAATTCGATATAATTTTACTCCACGGTCTATGTCTCATCCAAAGATGTTTGATGAATCAAAATATGCTGATTTTAATACTTATGTAGATTGGTTTATTTCGTTCATAATTAAACAAAAGCTTGATTCTTCTTTAAACAAGGAATTAGCTTTATTTCATTTGAAAAACACTATGCTTCGAATGCATTGGAAAAAGTTCTCAGATTTTCAAGTAGAAATAAAAGAAGTGCTTCGGACGTTAAAGTTATATCCTGATCTAATTTTAATGATTTCCAAACGTGAGCGAAAAATAGTAAAAGTATATCAGTATTCTTTTTGGCTAGGTTTTTTAAATTTGAAACGCTACAACTTACAAGGTAAAATTTAATTAAAATGAGTGTGTTGAGAAAATGGAAGATAAGCTTATATAAGCGTTTTTTAAATTTTGGAGTTATTTCTCCTAAAGTCGTCGTTCAGATGGATGGTGGTATTTGTTCTCAAATGCATCAATATTTGATTGGAACTTTTTTCCTAAGGCGTGGATATCGAGTCTCTTATGACTTATCTTTTTTTGACGAATGGGGGATGGATTTAGAGAATAAATATGTGCGAAATTTTGATTTACTTAAGATCTTTCCTTATTTGACTTTTGAAAAGGCTTCTAAGACTGAAGTGGCTGTATATAGACGAAAACATTATACATTAGGGAATCATTCACTTGAGACCATGACAGACTATTCCTTTTTGGAGAGAACGCCTCCTGTTTTTTTAGGTGGATATTATTCTTTGGCACCAAAGGTTTGGAGTTCGGCTTTTAAATCACTTTATCATATAGATAATAAAGTTTTAGATGCAGAAAACAATGCCATGCTTGATCAAATAAACTCTTCTTTATATTCAGTAGCTGTTCATGTACGGCGTGGGGATCTCAAAGAGGAGGTTTATGCTTATGGTAAGCCTGCTTCTTTGGGCTATTTTCAGCGATCGATCGCTTATTTCAAAGATAGAATGGGCCAAGCCTTCTTTTATTTTTTCTCAGACGAACCAGAATGGGTTATAGATGAACTTATTCCAGCTTTAGGGCTAGGTCCAGTGAATAGCTTGGTCGTTGATATAAATGGTTCAGATAAAGGATACATGGATCTATGTTTAATAGCATGTTGTAAGAACCAAATAACAAGTAAGGGGACATTGGGGAAATACGGTGCTTTGCTAAACGATAATCTTTCTAAAATTGTTATTTTATGCGATGATCGCACTGAATATTATTGGAAAGACGTTTTCAATCATCCGGTTTATTTGTAGTTAAAATAAAATTCAAAGAGTTCTCTTTTACTAAGTTTTATTTCTTTTATTTAAGAACTTTTTTAACCACCGCGTCAATTTATTCTCTTTTCTTCTTAAGAAATGATGTCCACCATATTTTTTATTGCTTTTGTCACGGATGAGAATGATTGGTTCAAACGGTATTGACCAACCTTCTGGATAGAGATAGGCTGGTGATAATGTATAGGGTGGGTGGTTTAAGAAATACTTGTTAATATGTGATTCATCGTGCCAAATCGCTATTATCTGTTTTTCTTCATCACATTCAACTTGCTTCTTTAGGGTTTCACATAAGATCAGATACTCTTTAGTGCGACCACCCGACAATCCGCCGGCGTAGTAGTGTACACCTTCGTTTTGAGCAATATAGGCCGTGGATTCGGAAGAACGCTCGTATGTAAATTCTGAGGCTGTTTTGTTGAAAAAACCGGGATGAAGCGTACCTACTAAGCCATTGCCATCCTTGGGTGGTAAGAATTCTTCGTTGACAGCTTTTTTAAATAGTAAATTTGCATTAAAGAAATAGAGATAATCCGTCTCTTTGATAAGTTGCTTTTTGATGCGGAGAAATATGTCAAAACGTTTTAAGGTGTTGTTGGGCCATCCTAAATTTGTTTGTTCTATTTTATGTATATTAGGGTTGTTTTCTTCATCGAATAAATGTTTGGAGTCTGTAAAGACGTAGTATTGTATCGTGTAATTATTTGATTGCATGAAATATTGTTCGGAGCTTAAGTAAAACTCTTTCCAAAAGATGTCATATTTGCCCGTACAAATATAGAGTATGCCGATAGTTGCTTTCTTCATTCTGTTATCTTAATTTAGAAGACTGATGGCTTATTTTAGGTTTGAAACTTAAAAAAGTTTGGAAAGATAAATCAAAAGAATGAGTTTGCCAAGTCGGTCTATAAAAATGTTTCTGGTCATTGTTGTACTTCCTAAATATAGGGAAGTTTTATGTTTAAAAGCTTTATTTATGGAATGTTTTTCCTTACTTTGCAGTTTATTATACATTCTTATTTGAAAAGAAGTTGAGTTTATGTCTATGAATATATCGGAAGCTAGGATGATTAATTTGCCGAAGATTCTTGATTGTAGAGGGAATCTTTCGGTGATTGAGGAACTCAAAGAAATCCCCTTCGAAATACGACGTACTTATTGGATTTATGATGTTCCCGGTGGTGAAATACGTGGAGGACATGCTTATTATGAAAATCAAGAATTTATTGTCGCTCTTTCTGGGAGTTTTGATGTGATACTCGACGATGGAAAAAAACGCCAAACGTTTCATTTGAATAGATCATATTATGGCCTTTATGTGCCTAAAGGCATTTGGCGACAGATGGAGAATTTTTCAACGAATTCTTTGGCGTTAGTGCTTGCTTCAACGGTTTATGATGCGGCTGATTACATTTATGAATACGACAAATTTAGAGAGCTTAGGTAATGATAAAGTTTCCGTCTGTTTATGATTGTTCTTTAATAGAACTACAGCGCATTGAGAATCGTGCAGGGAATATAACTCCCGTACATGGTTCACTTAATATCCCTTTTGATATTAAACGTGTGTTCTATACGTATGATATTCCTGGTGGTGAATCTCGTGGTGCTCATGCTCATAAAACTTGTCATCAGTTTATTGTTGCTGCTAGTGGCGCTTTTGAAGTGGTATTGGATGATGGGGTCAATAAACGCACCGTATTATTGAATCGTCCTTTTTTTGGTTTACACATTCCACCCGGTATTTGGGCTTCAGAGCAAGGGTTTTCTTCTGGCTCTATTTGTTTAGTTTTAACGTCTCACCTTTATGAGATTGGTGACTATATTCGGAGTTATGATGATTTCTTAAATTATAAAAATGTTTGAAATAAAAAAATATACCCCCAAATATGCAAATGATTGGAATCAATTTGTTGAAAGATCTAAGAATGGGACATTTTTATTTAATCGAGAATATATGGATTACCACTCTGATCGATTTACAGATTGTTCTTTATTGGTTTTTAGGAAGGGTAAACTATGTACACTATTCCCAGCAAATATTGATTCAAAAATAGTATATTCTCACCAGGGACTTACTTATGGAGGACTTATTATGTCTTCGAAGGTGACAACATCTGAAATCGTTGAGATTTTTAGAGAGATCTCGCTATTTTTATCTAATATTGGCGTCACAAAGGTTGTCTATAAAACAATTCCTTTTATATATCATCAGGTCCCAGCGCAAGAAGATTTATATGGGCTATTTAAGAATAAAGCAATACTTATTGGTCGAAATATATCGTCTGCAATTTATCAAAGTCATAAAATCAAATTCATAGAATCCCGTAAGTCGGGCATGAGAAAGGCTTTAAACCATCACGTTGTTATTCGTGAGAGTGAGGATTATGCCTCGTTCTGGGATATATTAAATACTAATTTAGCAAATAAATATGGTGTACCTCCCGTGCATACTTTATCTGAAATTGAATTGTTGCATAGCCGATTCCCTAATAATATAAAACTTTATTTAGCCTATATTGATACTGTCGCTGTTGCTGGGACGGTACTTTATATTACACAACAGGTGCTTCATACACAATATATATCTGCCAGTGCTTTAGGTAAAGAAACTGGAGCGCTTGATTTGTTATTTGATCAATTAATAAATGAAACATATAAAAATATTCCTATTTTTGATTTTGGTCAATCAACAGAACAAATGGGGAATATCTTAAATGAATCGTTGATTTTCCAAAAAGAAGGTTTTGGAGGTCGTGGAGTTGTTTATGATAGTTATGAATATGCGATTCCATCGGCTTGTCATTTAAAATTAGAAGTTTATAACTCCGAATACTTAGAAGATTCTTATTCTTGGCTTATGGATGCCGAGATTAGTGAAATGACAGATACGCCACCTTTTACCCGAGAAGAACAAAAAAAGTGGTATGAATCGCTCTCTGATAAGAATGATTATTTGATTTGGGGAGTCTCTTTTGACAACAGTCGAATAGGGGTTTGCGGACTTAAAAAGATAACAGAGGATTCTGCTGAATATTGGGGGTATATTGGCAATAAAGATTATTGGGGGAAAGGGTTAGGGAGAGAAATGGTGTCTGCTTGTATAGATGAAGCTAAAAGATTAAGATTAAAGACCCTATATTTAAGAGTTCTTCATTCTAATAAACGTGCTTACAGCCTTTATATAAAAAAGGGATTCATCATAGATAAGGAAGATGAACGATTTATATATATGAATATTAAGTTATGATTAAGTTCTTAGATTTAGAAAAGATAACAAAGAAATACGCCAAAGAGATCCATCAAGCAGTAGCTAGAGTAGTTGATTCTGGTTGGTATTTACAAGGTAAAGAGGTAGAGGCTTTTGAACGCGATTATGCTCTTTTTATAGGAACAAAGCATGCCATTGGAGTTGCGAATGGGCTCGATGCACTAGTTCTCATTTTTCGCGCGTACATAGAGTTGGGTTTTATGAGGGCAGGTGATGAAATTCTTGTTCCCGCTAATACTTATATCGCATCTATTTTGGCGATCACAAAAAATGGATTAATTCCAAGATTGATAGAGCCCAATATTGTTACCTATCAGATTGATGAGGACAAAATAGAGTCTGCCATTACCCCACGCACAAAAGGGGTGCTTATCGTGCATCTTTACGGTCAGTGTGCTTATACGGATAAGATTGCTTCAATTTGTAAAAAACACTCTCTGAAATTGGTTGAAGATAACGCACAAGCACATGGCTGCAAATATAGAGGTCGCACTACCGGTTCATTAGGAGATGCAGCAGGTCATAGCTTTTATCCAGGCAAAAATTTAGGTGCTTTGGGTGATGCAGGGGCAGTGACCACAAACGACGCAATTGTTGCTGAAACTGTCCGCGCTCTTGCCAATTACGGTTCATCAAAGAAATATATATTTAAATACGAAGGCATGAATAGCCGTTTGGACGAAGTGCAGGCAGCAATACTTGGTGTGAAGTTAGTTCATTTAGAGGACGATTTGGAGTTAAGAAAGAAGGTTGCACGATATTATATTGATCGTATCGATAATCCGTTAATTATAACGCCTAAAGTTTCCGATTGGGATGCTCATGTCTTTCATCTTTTCCCCATTCGTTGTCGGTATAGGACTGAATTGCAGACGTACTTGACTAACAATGGTGTGCAAACTCTTATTCATTATCCGATTCCACCTCATCAACAAGCTTGTTATAGGGAATGGAATGCAAAGAGTTATCCTATCACAGAATGTATTCATCAAGAAGAGTTGAGTTTACCTATAAGTCCAGTGATGAGCGATGAAGAGGTTTGTCGCGTAGTCGACTTGGTGAATCAATTTCAAGTATAATATTGAATGTCTGGTATAACAAAAATAACATGGTACATACTCCTTTAGTTTCGGTTTGTGTTATTGCTTATAACTCTTCAAAAACAATTATAGAAACACTAGAAAGTATTAAGTCTCAGACTTATCGGAAGATAGAACTGCTGATTGGTGATGATTGCTCTAATGATGACACGATGGAATGCTGTCGTGATTGGCTCGATCGATATGCTGATCGTTTTGTGAATGTCCGATATATAAAGGCTGATCGGAATCGAGGCATTGCGGCGAACTGTAACCAAGTGTGGAAAGTCGCAGATGGGGAATGGATAAAAAGTATTGCGGGTGACGATATTTTGCTGCCTCATTGTATTGAAGAGAACGTGGCTTTCGTTCAATCACATCAAGTAAATGTCTTGTTCTCATCAATAAAAGCCTTTAAAACGACGACGAATGGAGAAAAGGAGTTCTTATTCGAATTGCCTACAACAGAGGAAAAAAGTTTCTTTGCGTTATCGGCGGAGCAGCAATATGAAGAATTGTTGATCGACAATTTAGGCCCTACAGCTCCGAGCGCGTTCATCAATGCTAAGCTCCTATTATCGGTGGGATATGCCAATGAAGATTATCCTTTTTTGGAAGATTATCCACTTTGGTTAATCGTAACAAAGTCGGGTGAGAAACTTTCCTTTATGGATGGTGTTACTGTATTATACCGTTTTGAAGAATCTATAACACGAACAAAAGCGGTATTTGCTAATCCATTGTTTTTTAATTCCATCAAACAGTTCTGGTACGATAAAATAAAGCCAGAGTTGGTTTTGAGGGATAAAAAGAAAGCTTTGAAAAAAGAATTAGCGTTTATACGGTTATATTTAGGTATTAACTGGTTGAGTAATAAACCTCACAAGTTAAACTTGTTTTTATTAAAATGTATGATGAAAATTGTAAAAAAGGGACTTAAACTCGTTTATAAGTTTCAATATTAAAGCACGTTCCTCTTTTTTTTATTCTTAATAACTATTTCCTTTTTTCTCGACTTACGATAAAAACGTGTATATTTGTCCCCTTAATCTTTAAGCGTAAACAATGAAGGAATTCCTGCAATTGATGCGACGTTTCGTGTCGCCTTATAAAAAATTCATCGGATGGGCTGTATTGCTCAATATCTTGTCGGCTGTTTTTAATGTCTTTTCTTTCACATTATTAATCCCAATCTTGAATATCCTATTTAAGACTGGAGCTGAGGCTCAAGTTTATCACTACATGGAATGGGGTAGTGCAGGTCTTAAAGATGTTGCCGTGAATAACTTCTATTATTATGTCTCACAGATGATTACCGTCAACGGACCTTCGACTACGTTGCTTTTCTTAGGTGTCTTCTTGGCTGTCATGACTCTCTTGAAGACTGGATGTTATTTTGCTTCTTCGGCTGTGATGATCCCATTACGTACCGGTGTAGTTCGTGATATTCGCATCATGGTCTATTCGAAAGTGATGTATTTACCCCTTGGCTTTTTCTCGGAAGAACGGAAAGGGGATATTATTGCTCGTATGAGCGGTGATGTGGGTGAAGTAGAGAATTCAATTACGAGCTCATTAGACATGTTGATGAAGAATCCGATTCTGATCATTCTATACTTTGCGACGTTGATTGTTACGAGTTGGCAGTTGACCCTCTTCACCTTTCTTGTACTTCCAGGTATGGGCTGGCTAATGGGCAAGATCGGAAAAAAACTTAAACGTCAATCTCTAGAAGCTCAGGGAAAATGGAGTGATACGATGTCTCAACTGGAGGAAACACTCGGTGGTCTGCGTATCATCAAGGCTTTTATTGCCGAAGAGAAGATGGTGAATCGTTTTGCTAAATGCAGTAACGAGTTGCGCACGGCAACGAATAAGGTGGCTATGCGTCAAGCCTTGGCTCATCCAATGAGTGAGTTTCTGGGCACCCTCTTGATTGTGACTGTGCTTTGGTTTGGTGGAGCATTGATCTTGGGCAAAAGTTCTGTGTTGGATGCACCGACGTTCATCTTTTATATGGTTATCCTTTATAGCGTGATTAATCCATTGAAGGACTTTGCTAAAGCTGGTTATAATATCCCGAAGGGGCTAGCTTCTATGGAACGTGTCGATAAAATCTTAAAAGCTCCGAATAATATTAAAGAGATTGAACATCCCAAACCGATAAAACAGTTGACCGATAAGGTGGAGTTCAAGAACGTATCATTTACCTATGACGGTCAACGAGAGGTCTTGAAAAATATCGATCTGACGGTTGGTAAAGGGAAAACGGTCGCTCTTGTGGGACAATCCGGGTCTGGAAAATCAACCTTGGTCGATCTTTTACCTCGTTATCATGATGTGACTGGCGGAGCGATCTTAATTGATGGTATTAATATTAAAGAGACGAGTTTTAAAGATTTGCGTAGTCTGATTGGTAATGTGAATCAGGAGGCGATTTTGTTTAATGATACGTTCTTTAATAATATTGCTTTTGGTGTTGAAAATGCAACAATGGAGCAAGTTGTTGAGGCGGCAAAGATTGCAAATGCTCATGATTTTATTATGGAGAAACCGGAAGGTTATGAGACAAATATTGGTGATCGAGGCAGTAAACTGTCGGGCGGACAGCGTCAACGTATTAGTATTGCCCGTGCTATCTTGAAGAATCCACCGATTTTGATCCTTGATGAGGCCACTTCTGCTTTAGATACTGAGTCTGAACGCTTGGTGCAAGAGGCTCTGGAGCGCTTGATGAAAACACGTACGACGATTGCGATTGCTCACCGTCTGTCGACTATTAAGAATGCAGACGAGATTTGTGTGCTTTATGAAGGAGAAATTGTGGAACGTGGACGTCACGAAGAACTGATTGAGTTGAATGGATATTATAAACGACTCAATGACATGCAGGCTTTATAATTGCTTTAGTAAGAAAAGGTTTAAGCTTCCTCAATAGAACTTTCTGCTCGGAAAGTCAAGAGATTTTAGCCTGATAAACGACTTTTATTTACGACCAAAATCTGCCGGGATTTCTCCCCAGATTTTGGTTTCCCATTTTAAAATGTGAGTGGTGTAGCTATTTTCCTTTAGCCATTTCTCTGCACGCTCAATCATCAAGAAAAGCTCCTCGGTTGTTCGTGTACGCTCTAATTTTGTTTTGCATTTTTTGTTCCTTACCCAGTTGATCGCATTTACACTGTCGCTGTAAATCACCGGAATATTATAGCCTTGTTGCTTGATGAGAGCCAAGCCATGTACTAAAGCCAAGAATTCGCCAATGTTATTGGTGCCCCTGACCGGTCCGAAATGGAAGAGTTGCTGACGGTTGGCTACATAAACCCCCCGATATTCCATCGGTCCCGGATTACCACTACAGGCTGCATCTACTGCAAGACTATTATCGATGATTGCAGTGTGGAGAATGGTTGGCTGACCTTTTCCGGTGCTTGTTGCCGAAACTCTCTTTCCTATATACTCAAAAGGAGAAGAAGCAAAAGCCTGTTCGGCTTCTTGATGGGTTTCGAACGATTTATATTTAGCCCCTTCATACCCCTTGATTTGAAGTTGACAGTCGGTCCATGAGGTATAAATCCCGGGGCATACGCCTTTCCATACTACATAATACTTCTGCTTTGCCATTGCTCTTTTAATATCGTTATTTAATCACATTAATCTGACTGTCGATTTGCAAAGATAGCTAATATTCGAACAAACGAGAGATAGCCTTTGTTGTTTTATTACGTTTCGATTATTAATTTTTAGAGAAAGGATGAATATGGAAAAGACATTTAAAGAGGCTTTCATGCATCGCCGGTCCTATTATTCGATAACCAATCAGTCGCCTATTGATAACAGCGTGATTCAGGATATTCTAGAAACAGCTATTGCTCATACGCCGTCTCCGTTCAATTCCCAATCGGCCCGTGTGGTGCTACTCCTGGGCGAACATCACAAACGGTTGTGGAGCATTGTGAAGCGAACCTTACAGAAACGACTGTCTACCGAAGCGTTTAGGCAGACTGAAGAAAAGATTGAGAATTGTTTTGCTTCGGGCTATGGGACGGTTCTATTCTTTGAAGACCAATCGGTGGTTAAAGGCCTGCAGACGAAATTTCCACCTTACAGTGAACGATTCCCGGAATGGTCGTTGCAGAGCTCGGGTATGTTGCAGTTGGCGGTCTGGGCTATGTTGGAGGATGTTGGTTTTGGGGCTTCTCTGCAACATTACAATCCGATCATTGATAAAGAGGTGCACGAAACATTTAACTTGGATTGGAATTGGACTTTAATTGCTCAGATGCCTTTTGGCGTTCCTCTTCAGAAGCCCGATCCTAAGAGCTTTTTGCCGATGGCGGATCGGTTGAAGGTCTTTAAATAAGTCGCTGTTCTGACCTATTTCTTTATAGACAACAGACCTATATCTTCTCTCTCCGGAGAAATAAAAATGTTGTTTATCTCACACCTCTCTCACTCTTTTTTCTCGAAAAACTTTCTTCATCGGGTATTCAAGAGAGTGTGGGAGGTGCTCTTTTTGACTTTTATCCCACACTTTCTAACATTATCCCACACTTTTTGAGCATCGTCCCATACTTGTGTCTCGTTAATGACTGCGGTTGTCTTTGATCCGGAAGGCTAATAAAGAGACGAAGGGAAGCGTTGTCTTTTTAGAGGCTTGTTTGGCCTGATGGTACTATAGTGGGTGGCAGATTTGAGGCAATGAGATTATCTGTTTCTGAGATGCAATTAATCGTCTGAGATGACTCTTTTAGTGATTATTGCCCTTTGCTTTGTTGAGCCCTCGTTCGAAGGCTGATCGGCCCTCGAACGAGAACCCATGAGCCCTCGAAGGAAAACCGAAGAGCCCTCGAACGAGGGCTCAATAAATGGGCTTAAGCTAACCGCTAATCTTAATAAGCTAACCATTAAGTGACGTGTCACAGCGACTCTTTGGGCTGTGAGAGAGGAGCAGGACGTTGGGTTGAATATCAATGAACGTGTAATCAGTGCTTATTTGCACATTCCCTTTACATCTTATGCGTATAGCTGCTATTGCTGTGTGTGTTATGAAGAGTTCCTGCAAGTCTTATGCAGAAAAGATATAAGTCACGGCGTGGAAGAGAAGAAGGAACCTAAACATCTTTTTCGAGGGTTTCCGACTCTTTTTGAGGCTTTTCCTTCGTTGAAGTCGAGGTAATCATTATTTTTGCTTGATCAAACATGAATAGTATGATTCGGATTTTTTTGACCGGCTATATGGGAGCCGGAAAAACCACTTTAGGAAAGGCTCTTGCACGGCATTTGAATATATCTTTCGTCGATTTAGATTGGTATATTGAGGAACGTTTGCATAAAAGTGTCGGTGATTTGTTTAAGGAACAGGGCGAGGAAGCGTTTAGGCTCTTAGAGCAAAAGATGCTTCACGAGGTCGGTGAGTTTGAGGATGTCATCATTTCGACCGGTGGAGGAGCCCCTTGTTTCTTCGATAATATGGACTTTATGAATCGTGTCGGGCAAACGGTGTTTTTGAATGTTTGTCCCGAAGTCCTTTTTCGCCGTTTGCGGGTGGCTAAACAACAACGGCCGATCTTGCAAAACAAAGAAGATGACGAACTTATGGCGTTTATTATCAATGCGCTTCAAAAAAGAGACGTTTTTTATAAAAAAGCGCAATATGTCTTTAATGCCGATGAATTGGAAGATCGCGAACAAATTACGACTTCCGTCAATCGCTTATGTTCACTTTTAAGGCTATAAAAATGATAAAATCTAATCATATACTGCCGAAATTAATAGATTAATCAGTATTTTTGCCCCTCATTAATAAATTATAAATTCCGAATACAGAAAATGAGAAAATGGCGTATTGAAGATTCAGAGGAACTCTATAACATCAATGGATGGGGTACTTCTTACTTTGGTATAAATGACAAAGGGCATGTGGTGGTGACACCGAGAAAAGATGGTGTTGGCGTTGACCTAAAAGAATTGGTCGATGAATTACAATTGCGTGATGTAGCTACACCAATGCTTGTTCGCTTTCCGGATATCCTGGATAACCGTATTGAGAAAACATCTCACTGTTTTAAACAAGCGGCAGAAGAGTATGGTTATAAAGCACAAAATTTTATTATTTATCCCATCAAAGTTAATCAGATGCGCCCTGTGGTTGAAGAGATTATCAGCCATGGAAAGAAGTTTAATTTGGGCTTAGAGGCCGGTTCAAAACCGGAACTGCATGCCGTTATTGCGGTAAATACGGATTCTGACTCTTTGATTATTTGCAACGGTTATAAAGATGAAAGTTATATTGAGCTGGCTTTGCTTGCTCAAAAAATGGGAAAACGCATCTTTTTGGTTGTTGAGAAGATGAATGAGTTAAGACTCATTGCCAAGATGGCTAAGCAGTTGAATGTGAAGCCGAATATCGGTATTCGAATCAAATTAGCCTCTTCCGGTAGCGGAAAGTGGGAAGAATCAGGCGGTGATGCTAGCAAGTTTGGCTTGACGTCGAGTGAACTCCTTGAAGCTTTAGACTTCCTTGAGGCTAAGAATATGAAAGATTGTCTGAAATTGATTCATTTCCATATTGGTAGCCAGGTGACGAAGATTCGTCGTATTAAAACCGCTTTACGTGAAGCCTCTCAGTTTTATGTTCAGTTGCATGCGATGGGCTTTAAAGTGGAGTTTGTCGATATTGGCGGCGGACTTGGGGTGGATTATGACGGAACGCGTTCGTCGAGCAGTGAGAGCAGTGTGAACTACTCTATTCAGGAATATGTCAACGACTCGATCTCAACTTTGGTGGATGCGAGTGACAAGAATGATATCCCTCATCCTAATATTATCACGGAGAGTGGGCGCGCATTGACGGCTCATCATTCTGTATTGATCTTTGAGGTGCTCGAAACAGCGACTTTACCGGAATGGGATGATGAAGAGGAAATTCCTGCAGATGCACATGAGTTGGTTCAAGAACTTTATGGCATCTGGGATACGCTGAATCAGAACAAGATGCTTGAAGCTTGGCACGATGCTCAGCAGATCCGCGAAGAGGCACTCGATTTGTTTAGTCACGGTATTGTGGACTTGCAGACTCGTGCGCAAATCGAACGGTTGTATTGGTCGATCACTCGTGAAATTAATCAGATTGCTCAAGGACTTAAACATGCACCTGATGAATTTAGAAGCATGTCGAAGTTGTTGGCTGATAAATACTTCTGTAACTTCTCTTTGTTTCAGTCGTTGCCAGACTCTTGGGCGATTGATCAGATCTTCCCGATTATGCCGATTCAACGTTTGGATGAGAAGCCTGATCGCTCGGCGACATTACAAGATATCACTTGCGACTCGGATGGTAAAATAGCCAACTTTATTTCGACTCGGAATGTGGCTCATTATATGCCGGTTCATGCGTTGAAAAGCAAGGAGCCTTACTATTTGGCTGTGTTCTTGGTTGGGGCTTATCAAGAGATCTTGGGAGATATGCATAACCTATTCGGTGATACGAATGCGGTTCACGTTTCTGTCAGCGAGAAGGGACATACCATCGAACAGATCATTGATGGTGAAACGGTGGCCGAGGTTCTCGATTATGTGCAATATAATCCTAAGAAACTAGTTCGTACGTTAGAAACATGGGTGACGAAGTCCGTCAAGGAAGGTAAGATTTCTGTTGAAGAGGGCAAGGAGTTCTTGTCGAATTACCGCTCCGGATTGTATGGGTACACGTATTTGGAGTAAGCGTCATGAAGGAAAAACTAACCATAATTAAAGTCGGTGGGGCCATTGTTGAAGAACAGGCCTCACTCGAACAATTGTTGTGTGACTTTGCTTCGATTAAGGGGCATAAGATTTTGGTTCACGGTGGTGGACGCTCGGCTACAAAAATAGCCTCTTTGCTTGGTGTCGAAAGTCGGATGGTGAACGGTCGCCGGGTGACCGACGAGGAGATGCTCAAGGTGGTCACCATGGTTTATGGCGGACTCGTTAATAAAAATATTGTGGTCGGCTTGCAACAACGTGGAGTGAATGCATTAGGGTTGACCGGAGCTGATTTGAATGTCATACGGTCGATAAAACGTCCTGTTGGGGAGGTGGATTATGGATTTGTAGGTGACGTGGAGGCGGTTGATATCACGGTCTTGTCCGATCTTATCTGTAAGGGCGTGACTCCTATTATGGCTCCCCTGACTCATGATGGTGAGGGGCATCTGTTAAATACTAATGCGGACACGATTGCCGGTGAGGTCGCTAAAGCGTTGTCGTCGCTCTTTGAGGTGACATTAATTTATTGTTTCGAGAAGAGTGGGGTATTGCGTGATGCTAACGATGAAGGGAGCGTTATCCCTGAGCTTGATCAGGTTATGTTCGACGATTATGTCGCTCAAGGTATCATACAAGGAGGAATGATTCCTAAATTAGAAAATTCTTTTCGCGCAATAAATGCCGGGGTGAAAGAGGTGGTAATTACTTCTGCGTCAGCCTTCTATTTATCCGGAGGAACTCGTATCAAAAAATAATTCATATTTTTCTTTAGCAAAGGTGTAACTTTTAATCGACACGTTCGTCATTATTATAGAGATGCAAGAAATTAGCTTCCGAGACGATATTTTACCTCTGAAAGATAAGCTCTTTCGTTTGGCACTCAGGATTACTCTAGATAGAGCAGAGGCTGAGGATGTCGTTCAGGATACTATGATTCGTGTCTGGTCAAAGCGTGAGGAATGGAGTTCCTTTGGTTCTGTAGAAGCTTATTGCTTGGTGGTTGCTAGAAATCTGGCGATTGATCGTAGTCAAAGAAAAGAAGCTTCTAATGTTCCAATTACTCCGGCGATGGAAGAACAGGCTGATCTGTTGAACCCATACGAGCGCTTGGTACAGGACGAAAAGTTGGAGCTGATTAATAAGTTGGTGAATGAACTTCCTGAGAAACAACGCTTGATTATACAATTGAGGGATATCGAAGGCGAGAGCTACAAAACTATAGCATCTGTTTTAGGCTTGACCGAGGAGCAAGTAAAAGTGAATCTCTTTCGGGCCAGACAAAAAGTAAAACAAAGATTCTTAGATATTGAAAAATATGGATTGTAAATCTATTGAACAGCTTTTGGAGCATTATTGGAATGGCGAAACTTCTCTATCTGAAGAGAAGGCTTTGCGTGACTTCTTTTTATCAGAAGACGTCCCTGCTCATTTGATTCAATATAAAGAGATATTTGTTTATCAACGCCTCCAAGAAGAGGTGAGGATTAGTGACGATTTTGAACAGCGTATTTTGGCTCAGGTTGAGATGCCGGTTGTTAAAGCTAGGAAAATCACTTTTGTTACTCGCTTTATGCCCATCGCAAAGGCAGCAGCTGCTGTAGCTGTGGTGTTGTTGTTGGGTAATTTGGCTCAACGTTCTTTACCGGGAAATGATAAGAGTGTGATGGCGGCAGATACGATCGGGAAACAGGTGACAACACCTTCAGTCGCTATTTCTGATGGCGTACAATTAGAGCATGGGCAATTGGCAGATTCTTTGAAGAAAGAGTCTAAAGTTGAGCTTATGAATAAATAGAATTTTTCATTTACTTTAGTATATATAGTTAGTGTGCTTAATTAAAACAACCTATTTGAGACTGTGAAGTTTCATATGAAGAATTTCATTGAAAGCTAACGAAATAAAAAAGGCTGCAACATCCCGTTGTAGCCTTTTTTGTGAGATAAGTATCCAAGAGATTTCTCTCTTGGATCTTGCAATGTTATATAGTAATTAAGAGAGTTGTTTTGATCTATCTTTTACGTTTGTTGGAGATGACTTCTTTGGGATGTCCTTTGTAGTTTAAATCTCCACTGCCATTGACTCGCATGTTTAGATGTTGAACGGCATAACAGTCGATATCTCCAGATCCGTTAATTTGAGAGGTGACGCGTTGCCCCTTAAGTCTGGTGGCATCAATGTCTCCTGATCCATGGCTGTATAATCCGACGTCATAGGCTTCGCCTGTAAGAGTGATATCTCCCGATCCGAAAATGTTTGCCAATACGGTGTGGGCTTTGATGTTTGCCAGATTCATGTCGCCCGATCCATTGATGGATAAATCTAGCTTATTGGAGATCAGTCTTTTGGCGTAGAGATCACCCGAGCCCTTGATTCTCATCATGAGATCCTTGGTTATTTTTAATCCGTTTAGGAGTCTGATGTCTCCTGAGCCGTTTATCGTTATGGAGTTGATCCCTGGATTGCAAACCCTTACTTCTAATCGGCTGTTCTTAAACCAATGCATTTTGTTCTTTGTCTGAATAGTCAGAATCCCATTGATTTCTTTAACTTCTACATCATTAATGATGTTTTTAGAAGCGTATATTTCAACTTGCTGCTTGCCTGGAGTCTGTTTGTATAACACATCTGCACTTCCTAAAATCGTTATTCCTTTGAAATTTGAGACTTGAACGGTTTGAGTCACAAACTGTGAATTCCTTTTTGAATGGCTTTGCGAGTAGGCGGTCAGGTTGATTAGCCATAAAGCTAATACGGTATATATTATTTTTCTAGTCATCATCTTCTTTTATTAGTTGTGGCTAATGGTTCCAATACCTTTTTTATTGATGTTCTTCATAGAAGGGTTACCTTTGTAGCTGATACTCCCAATCCCTTTGCTAGAAGCGTTGATGGCACTTGTGGCGTAACACTTAATGTCGCCTATTCCTTTGGCATGGGCATCAACTTTATTGGCAATTAGACTTTCGGCTTGGATATTGCCGACTCCTTTCGAATTTAGGTAAGCTTCGTTGACCTCTCCTTTTAGGGTTACATTTCCAACTCCTGAGGAGTATATGGTTACTTTGTTTCCTCTTAAATGATCAACAAAAATATCTCCTACTCCTTTATTCTCCATGTAAAGATCATCGACTATTAGAGAATCTTTGACCGAAAAGTTTCCTACACCTTTAAAAGATACAGAATTTAGTTGTGGCGAAATGATGCTGATCGTGACGTTTTTCTTGTTTAATCTGAATTTCTCTGATGCGCTGATGGTTAATAGATTGTTTTTTACATTGACTTTCATGAGGGCGACAATGTTGTCCGAACCATTTATTTCTACAGATACGGCGCCGTCTGTTGATTGTCGATAGTTAACATCTGCGACGGTGTTAATCTCTACTTTATTGAAATCGGTTACTCGATAAGTTCTTGTGATCCGATTTTTGCTAGGTTTGATTGAATCGCCCTGATAAAGGGTGCAACTGCTAATAAATCCTATCGTTAGCACACAAACTGTTATCACTTTAAATAAGGTCTTCATATCATTCTTGTTTTTTTAGTTATTTGTATTTTAGACGAGGCTGGGGGGTGAAAAGTTGCATTTTAAATCTCTTTTTTTTTATAGATAAAGAAAAAAAGTTGATTTTGAGCTTATTTATCTATTTTTGCAACACAAATGGTGGGTAGATAACTAAGACGGTATGACACAATGTTATTATATTAAGGATGATGAACTTGGACAAGTGAAGGTAATGGTGAATCCTCGGGCTAAACGTTTGACTTTTAGATCGAAAGATTCTGGGTTATGTGTTACTGTACCGGTTGGCTGTAGAAAAGATGAATTACTAAACGTGATTGGGAAGATGCGTCCACGATTGCTCGATCAGATGCAAAAATATTCTAGAAGAATGATTGATTTATCCTTTCGGTTGAAAACGCCCTACTTCTGTTTGTTTTTTGTAGAAGAGCAGGTTGACCGTTTTTTTGTGCGTAAGGATACCCCTGGAATGATTGAAGTGGTCTGTCCTCAAAAAACCAATTTTGAAGAGCATCATGTTCAAACATGGCTGTCGAAGGTTGTGGAAGAAATCCTTCGCGAACGAGCTCAACAGATTCTTCCCTTGAAGTTGGCGCAGTTGGCCCGTTCTAGGGATCTTTCGTTTAGAACGGTGAAGATCAATCGCAGTAAGACACGATGGGGGAGTTGCTCTGCTGATAAGAATATAAACTTATCTTTATATGTGTTGACTCTTCCTGAAGCTCTTATTGATTATGTGCTATTGCATGAACTTTGTCATACCGTTGAGATGAATCATGGTAATGCTTTTTGGGCGCTTTTAGATCAGTCGATGTCTGGATCGGCAATGGCGCTGCGTCAAGACCTGAAGCGGTATCGGACAACGTTTTGATAAAAAAGCTATTCTCCTAATAATACAATATTGCCTTCTCTTTTCTCAAATCGGTAGGAACCTCCTTTTTCACTTAATGCGAATGAGGTGCTGAGATCTGTCTTATGATCGACAATCATTAGAAGGTTTTGTTCTGCAAAACGGTTAACGTTTATGGAGTAAGGCTCTTCTTTAATTCGTTCTACAGCGATTAAGCTATCGTTGATAAAGAGAGAAATGGAGTCGTCTACGAATCCTTTAGTGAGCGAAAGCGTATAGGATTCGGTGAATCGATGTCTTCCTTGTTTGTCTTGTTGTAGCTTCATGCTCATATAAACAAAAAGTACAACAACAAATATAACGGCAAATGCAAGAATGCCGTTGCCGACCATAAATTGCTTATTTGTATTCAGACGATGTGCCATAAAAAGCTTTTTTAGTGAATGAGTGGTAAAGATATGAAAAAAGAGCCTGGTCTCAAAGAAACATAAAGACTCTTTTTCTTGACGTGATGGAATTGTATTTGTAATGGTTTGTCTCTCTTAATCTAATTCTATCTTTTTTTCTTTAATATTTTGTAATCGAACAGATTATTTATATCTTTGCAGTCGAATTGGATGAAAGGTGGAGGGGCGATAAAGCTCCTTTTTTTGTTCTTAATAGTTAATCAATGATAGAAAAAAGAACTATTTGTCAGATTGTTGAAGAGTGGTTGGAAGGAAAAGACTACTTTTTGGTAGAGGTGAATGTTAGTCCCGATGATAAGATCGTTGTTGAAATTGACCATGCAGAAGGCGTTTGGATTGAAGATTGCGTTGAGTTGAGTCGTTATATCGAATCGAAACTTAATCGTGAGGAAGAAGATTATGAACTTGAAGTAGGCTCTGCTGGTATTGGACAACCATTTAAAGTTTTGCAACAATATTACATTCATATTGGACAAGAGGTTGAAGTCTTGGCAAAAGACGGTCGTAAATTGGTTGGTGTTCTTAAGGATGCTGATGAAGAAAAGTTTATTCTGACTGCTCAAAAGAAGGTGAAACCTGAGGGAGCAAAGCGACCGAAACTCGTTGACGAGGATGAGGTCTTTACGTATGAACAAATAAAATATACTAAATACTTAATTAGTTTTAAATAGAAGTTATGGCCAAGAAAGAAGAAACAATCAGCTTGATTGATACATTTTCGGAATTTAAGGAACTGAAGAATATTGATCGGACAACGATGGTTAGTGTACTTGAAGAATCGTTCCGTAGCGTGATCACGAAAATGTTTGGCACCGATGAAAATTACGATGTTATCGTTAATCCGGATAAAGGCGATTTTGAGATCTGGCGTAATCGTGAAGTTGTGGCAGATGAAGACTTGACAAATCCGAATATGCAGATTTCTTTAAGTGAAGCACAAAAGATTGATGCATCGTATGAAGTGGGAGAAGAAGTTACCGATGAGGTGATTTTTGCAAAATTTGGTCGTCGTGCTATTCTGAATCTTCGTCAGACATTGGCATCTAAGATTCTTGAATTAGAGAAAGATAGTATTTATAATAAATATATTGATAAAGTTGGCTCAATTATAAGTGCTGAGGTTTATCAAATTTGGAAAAAGGAGATACTTCTTCTTGATGATGAAGGAAACGAATTGCTATTGCCAAAGACTGAACAAATTCCTTCTGACTTTTATCGTAA
This sequence comes from Bacteroides sp. QWL-09, assembly GCF_058683585.1. Lineage (NCBI taxonomy): Bacteria > Pseudomonadati > Bacteroidota > Bacteroidia > Bacteroidales > Bacteroidaceae > Bacteroides > Bacteroides sp. QWL-09. The sequence goes on from NZ_CM178748.1 coordinate 2,794,434, forward strand.
AGGTGAAACAGCACGTGCTGTTGTGGCTCGCGTCGATAATAAAAACAATAATCCCAAAATTATTCTTTCACGTACCTCGCCTGTCTTTTTGCAGCGTTTATTCGAAGTGGAGGTACCAGAAATTAATGATGGGTTGATCACTATAAAAAAGATTGCTCGTATTCCAGGAGAAAGAGCCAAGATTGCGGTAGAATCTTATGATGACAGAATTGACCCGGTTGGGGCTTGTGTCGGAGTAAAGGGGAGCCGTATTCATGGTATCGTTCGTGAGTTGCGCAATGAGAATATAGATGTTATTAATTATACGTCTAATATTTCATTATTTATCCAACGTGCTCTAAGTCCGGCTAAAGTTTCTTCCATTCGTTTGAATGAGGAAGAACGTAAAGCTGAGGTTTTCTTGAAGCCGGAAGAGGTTTCGTTGGCTATTGGTAAAGGTGGCTTAAATATTAAATTAGCCAGTATGTTGACTGAATACACCATTGATGTATTCCGTGAGTTGGATGGTGAAACAGATGATGAGGATATTTATCTGGATGAGTTCAAAGACGAAATTGACGCATGGGTTATCGAGGCAATCAAATCGATTGGGCTTGATACAGCAAAAGGCGTTTTGAATGCATCTCGTGAGATGTTGATCGAGAAGACTGACTTGGAAGAAGAAACGGTGGATGAGGTATTACGCATTTTGAAATCGGAGTTTGAAGAAGAGTAAACAAGGTGAAATACTTCGGATTTTAAGGAGAGACTATTGTGAATATGGTTGACGTCTTTTCCTAATAAGCTTCTTCGCTTCATTTATTCATTAAATTTAAAGTATGACGATAAGGTTAAACAAAGTTACAAGAGATTTAAACGTAGGGATTACTACAGTGGTTGAATTTTTGCAGAAAAAAGGATATACTGTTGAGGCCAATCCTAATACGAAAATTAGTGAAGAGCAGTATGCTATGCTCGTGAAAGAGTTTAGTACAGATAAAAATCTTAGACTTGAATCTGAGCGTTTTATTCAGGAACGTCAAAATAAAGATCGGAACAAAGCTTCGGTCTCGATTGATGACTACAGTAAAGAACCTGAGGCTGTAAAGGCTAATGAGGTAATTAAAACTGTCGTACCTGAAGAGGCACGCCCAAAGTTTAAACCTGTCGGAAAAATTGATTTAGAAAAATTAAATAATCGCAAAGTAGAGAAAAATGCAGAGGCGATTAGTGAAATAGAAACAACTGAAACTCAATCTCAAGTTTCTGTCAAAGAATCGAACGTTGCTCATGACGAACCAGTGGATAATAAGTCCAATGAAAACGAATTGAAGATTAAAGAGTCTTCTGATGTTGTGAGAAATGAGCCTCAGAATAATCAAGAAAAGCCAATCAAGGAAAACTTGCAGGAGGTAATAGAGATTGTGGAAAAAAAGAAAGAAGAGAAAATACAAGAAGAGCCCACTCTTATGAAGAAAGAGGAAAACGTGCCAATGGAATCGGAGGAAACATCTCAAAATGGAGTAGATGCTTCAGTGGAAAATGAAGTGTTTACAATTCGCAAGCCTGAATTAGGAGCGAAAATTAATGTTATTGGTCAAATCGATTTAGCAGCCTTAAATCAATCGACTCGTCCTAAGAAAAAATCCAAGGAAGAGAAACGTCGCGAACGTGAAGAAAAGGAAAAGCTTCGTCAAGATCAGAAAAAGCAAATGAAAGAGGCTATTATCAAGGAAATCCGCAAGGATGATAATAAGCCGTCTAAGGGAGTCAATAAAGATCTTGATGCTCATGGCAACAAGAAGAAACGTGTACGTATCAATAAAGAAAAAGTTGATGTCAATAATGTCGTTTCAAATCAGCCGACCTCTAACCAAAGACCTCATCCTCAATCTCCTAAACCTGTGCCCGGAGGAAAGAAAAACAAAGATCGCTTTAAAAAGCCGATTATTAAGCAGGAAGTTAGTGAAGAAGATGTTGCTAAGCAGGTAAAAGAGACTTTAGCTCGTTTAACAAGCAAAGGTAAAAATAAGGCGTCTAAATATCGTAAAGAGAAGCGTGAGTTAGCCTCTAACCGTATGCAGGAACTTGAGAATCAAGAAATGGCCGAAAGTAAGGTTATTAAGTTGACTGAGTTTGTGACAGCTAACGAGTTGGCTAGCATGATGGACATTTCTGTGAACCAAGTTATTGCAACTTGTATGAGCATTGGTATCATGGTGTCTATTAACCAACGTTTGGATGCAGAGACCATTAATCTTGTAGCTGAAGAGTTCGGATATAAGACTGAATACGTTAGTGCAGAAGTTGCACAAGCTGTTGTTGAAGAAGAAGATCTTCCTGAAGATTTGAAACCTCGTGCTCCTATCGTTACTGTGATGGGTCATGTTGACCATGGTAAGACTTCATTACTTGACTACATTCGTAAAGCCAATGTAATTGCTGGAGAAGCCGGAGGTATTACACAGCATATTGGAGCTTACAATGTTAAGTTGGAAGATGGTAGAAGAATCACTTTCCTTGATACTCCTGGGCATGAGGCCTTTACTGCGATGCGTGCCCGTGGTGCGAAAGTAACGGATATCGCTATTATTATTGTGGCAGCTGACGATAACGTTATGCCTCAAACCAAAGAAGCAATTAACCATGCAATGGCGGCCGGAGTACCGATTGTCTTTGCTATTAATAAAGTTGATAAACCAACAGCCAACCCAGATCGGATTAAGGAAGAGCTAGCCGCAATGAACTTCTTAGTTGAAGATTGGGGAGGAAAATATCAATCACAAGATATTTCAGCTAAGCAAGGACTTGGCATAAAAGAGTTGATGGAGAAGGTCTTGCTTGAAGCAGAAATGCTTGATCTTAAGGCTAACCCGAATCGAAACGCAACGGGTTCTATCATTGAATCTTCTTTGGATAAAGGAAGAGGTTATGTTGCTACAATCTTGGTTTCTAATGGAACCTTGAAAATGGGAGACGTTGTTCTTGCTGGTACTAGTTATGGACGTGTAAAGGCGATGTTCAACGAACGTAATCAACGAGTTACAGAAGCAGGTCCCGCTGAACCGGTGTTGATTCTAGGTTTGAATGGCGCTCCTGCTGCAGGTGACACCTTCCATGTGGTTGAAACAGATCAAGAAGCTCGTGAAATCACTAATAAGCGTGAACAACTTCAACGTGAACAAGGCTTACGTACTCAGAAGATCCTTACCCTTGATGAACTTGGACGTCGTATTGCATTGGGTAACTTCCAAGAGCTTAATATTATTGTCAAAGGTGACGTGGATGGATCGGTTGAGGCGTTGAGTGACTCATTAATTAAACTTTCTACTGAACAAATTCAGGTCAATGTTATCCATAAAGGGGTTGGACAAATCTCTGAATCGGATGTTTCTTTGGCTGCAGCTTCAGATGCAATTATCGTTGGTTTCCAAGTACGTCCATCAAGTTCTGCAGGTCGATTGGCTGAACAAGAAGGCGTTGATATCCGTAAATACTCTGTGATTTATGACGCTATTGAAGAGGTTAAATCTGCAATGGAAGGTATGTTGGCCCCTGAGCTTAAGGAACAGATCACATCTAATATTGAAGTTCGTGAGGTTTATAATATCACCAAAGTTGGTGTTGTTGCCGGAGCTATGGTAAAATCAGGTAAGGCGAAACGTAGTGATAAGGCTCGTTTGGTACGTGATGGTATTGTTATATTTACAGGAAACATCAATGCTCTGAAACGTTTCAAAGATGATGTTAAAGAAGTTGGTACAAACTTTGAATGTGGTATCAGTTTGGTGAACTTTAGTGATATAAAGGTTGGTGATATCATCGAAACCTTTGAAGAAATAGAAGTGAAACAGACATTGTAATACAATGCCATTTTGTGGCGCTTCGCATAATGTGCCAATATGCCAATTGCCTTGCGGTATCATATAGCGCGGTCAGTTGACGTGTTGGCACATTCTTTTTTATTTTAAGTATGACGACTATCGATATTATTATATTAATAATTATTGCTGCCGGTTCAGTCCTAGGCTTTATGGCTGGCTTTATTAAGCAGTTATCATCACTCTTGGGATTAATGCTTGGGTTGATCGCTGCAAAGATGCTTTATACACCATTGGCAGAGCAACTTTGTCCGACGGTTACAGACTCTATGAACGTCGCTCAAATACTTGCTTTTGTGATGATATGGATTGCTGTCCCTTTATTATTTGCTCTGGTTGCTTCTATTTTGACAAAAGCAATCGAAGCCATATCTCTGGGGTGGTTAAATCGGTGTTTAGGGAGCTTTTTAGGGCTTTTAAAATACACGCTTGTGTTGAGCCTGCTTCTTAATGTGATTGACTTTATTGATCCCAAAGGTCATATGATTAGTGAAACAAATAGAAACTCATCATTGTTATATAAACCAGTGAAGAATATGGCAGGACTCTTTTTACCTGCCGCAAAACAAATGACTCAACAATATTTATTGAAAGATGACACCGCAAGAAGAACAAAATAAATATGTAAAGGACCTTACTCAAGAAAGATATAAGTATGGATTTACAACCGAGGTGGATACCGAAATTATCGATAAAGGATTAAATGAGGATGTTATTCGCCTAATATCTCAAAAGAAAGAAGAACCTGAATGGCTTTTAGAGTTCAGACTGAAGGCTTATCGTCATTGGTTGACAATGACGATGCCGACTTGGGCTCATTTAAGAATACCGGAGATTGATTATCAAGCGATCTCCTATTATGCCGATCCGACAAAAAAGAAAGATGCTCCGAAGAGTTTAGATGAAGTCGATCCGGAACTGATCAAAACGTTCAATAAACTTGGCATTCCTTTGGAAGAGCAAATGGCCTTGAGCGGTATTGCTGTAGATGCAGTGATGGATTCTGTTTCTGTGAAGACGACATTTAAAGAAACACTAATGGAAAAAGGTGTTATTTTCTGTTCGTTTAGCGAAGCTGTTCGGGAACATCCTGATTTGGTTAAAAAGTACATGGGATCGGTTGTTGGTTACCGAGATAATTTTTTTGCAGCGTTGAACTCGGCTGTTTTTTCAGATGGTTCTTTTGTCTATATTCCTAAAGGAGTGAGATGCCCGATGGAACTTTCGACTTATTTCCGTATAAATGCCCGTAATACGGGACAATTTGAGAGAACGTTAATTATAGCGGATGATGAGTCGTACGTTTCTTATCTAGAGGGATGTACCGCCCCAATGCATGATGAAAATCAGTTGCATGCTGCTATCGTTGAGATTGTGGTTCATGACCGTGCAGAAGTGAAATATAGCACGGTTCAGAACTGGTATCCAGGTGATGCTGAAGGTAGAGGTGGTGTTTACAATTTTGTGACTAAGCGCGGCATCTGTAAAGGAAATGATAGTAAACTTTCTTGGACGCAGGTTGAAACCGGGTCGGCTATCACTTGGAAGTATCCTTCTTGTATTTTATCTGGTGATAATTCTACAGCTGAGTTTTATTCGGTTGCTGTGACTAATAATTATCAGCAAGCCGATACCGGAACAAAGATGATCCATTTAGGCAAAAATACCCGAAGTACGATTGTCAGTAAGGGGATATCTGCCGGAAAAAGCGAGAACTCGTATCGTGGACTCGTTCGTGTTTCTGAGAAAGCAGACAATGCTCGTAACTATAGCCAGTGTGATTCATTATTGCTTGGTGATAAGTGTGGGGCACACACTTTCCCTTATATGGATATTCATAATGAGACTGCGGTTGTTGAGCATGAAGCAACGACAAGTAAAATTAGTGAGGATCAGATATTCTACTGTAATCAGCGAGGCATATCAACCGAAGATGCCATTGGACTGATTGTAAACGGTTATGCCAAAGAAGTACTGAACAAACTACCGATGGAGTTTGCAGTTGAAGCACAAAAGTTGCTTTCCATCTCTCTTGAGGGGAGTGTTGGCTGATCTTATAAGATTGAACTTATATTATTATTGAAATATAAATAGATTAACTGTCAATAAATCATGTTAGAGATAAAAGACTTATGTGCCAGCATTAATGGCAAAGATATATTAAAAGGTATAAACTTAACTGTAAAACCAGGAGAAGTACATGCCATTATGGGACCAAATGGATCGGGCAAAAGTACCTTGTCGTCTGTGCTCGTAGGAAACCCGGCTTTTGAAGTGACTAAAGGTAGTGTGCAATTTTATGGTAAGAATCTTCTAGAGATGTCTCCGGAAGATCGTAGCCATGAAGGTGTCTTTTTAAGTTTCCAGTATCCGGTGGAAATACCCGGAGTCAGTATGGTTAACTTTATGCGCGCGGCTGTTAACGAACAGAGAAAATATAAAGGTTTACCTGCTTTGACGGCTAGTGAGTTCTTAAAATTAATGCGTGAGAAAAGAGCGGTTGTTGAACTCGATAACAAACTAGCTAATCGTTCGGTGAACGAGGGGTTTTCCGGTGGAGAGAAGAAACGTAATGAGATCTTCCAGATGGCAATGTTGGAGCCTCGTTTAAGCATTCTTGATGAGACGGATTCGGGACTTGATATTGACGCTTTGCGCATCGTTGCAGAAGGAGTGAATAAGTTGAAGACTGCCGAGACAAGCACCATTGTCATTACTCACTACCAACGTCTATTGGATTATATCAAGCCTGATATTGTACATGTCTTGTATAAAGGACGTATTGTGAAGACGGCTGGTCCGGAATTGGCACTTGAGCTTGAAGAGAAGGGATACGATTGGATAAAGAAAGAATTAGGAGAATAACGATGAGCGTAGAACAACAATATATAGACCTTTTTTCGCAGGCGGAAAGTATGATACGTCAGCATAGTTCTGAGGTACTTAATTTGAAACGTTCTAAGGCCTTTGCTGATTTTAGTCATCTTGGCTTTCCTACCCGAAAACTAGAAACGTATAAATACACGAATGTTGCAAGTCTTTTTGAACCGGACTTCGGACTGAATCTGAACCGTTTGGATCTCCCTGTGAACCCGTATGAGGTTTTCAAATGCGACGTCCCTAATATGAGTACATCCTTGTATTTTGTCGTTAATGATTCTTTTTATGATCAGGCATTGCCTAAATCTCATTTACCGGAAGGAGTTCTTGTTGGAAGCTTAAAAGAGATGAGCCAACAATATCCGGATTTAGTGAGTCAGTACTATGGACAGTTGGCGGAAACCTCTGAAGATGGCATTACAGCATTTAATACGACTTTTGTGCAAGATGGACTTTTTTGCTATGTTCCTAAAAATGTAGTGATCGAGAAGCCGATTCAACTTGTTAATGTCCTGCGAGGAGATGTTGACTTTATGGTTAATCGTCGAATTCTGATAGTCGTTGAGGATGGAGCTCAGGCTCGTTTCTTGATTTGTGATCATGCGATGGATAACGTTCGTTTCTTATCGACTCAAGTGATCGAAGCTTATGTGGGTGAGAATGCCACTTTCGACTTATACGAACTTGAGGAGACTCATACGCGCACCGTTCGTTTAAACAACCTATATGTTAAACAGGAACGGAACAGTAATGTCCTCTTGAATGGTGTGACTTTGCATAACGGAACCACGCGCAATATGACTAAGGTGACTCTTGCCGGTGAGAACGCTGAGATTAACTTATGTGGAATGGCGATTGCCGATAAGAACCAGCAGGTCGATAATTATACTTCGATTGATCATATGGTTCCTCGTTGTACGAGCAATGAACTATTTAAGTATGTCTTGGACGACCAAGCTGTTGGGGCTTTCTCCGGCATTGTTCTAGTGCGTCCGGATGCACAACATACCAACTCTCAACAAACCAATAGAAATCTTTGTGTCACCAGGGATGCACGGATGTACACTCAACCTCAATTGGAAATATACGCTGATGATGTGAAGTGCTCTCATGGTGCTACTGTAGGGCAATTGGATGAAAAGGCCTTGTTCTATATGCGATCTAGAGGCGTTTCGGAGAAAGAAGCTCGCTTATTGTTGATGTTTGCTTTTGTCAATGAGGTGGTGGACAATATCCGGATAGATGCTTTGAAAGATCGTCTTCACCTTCTTGTAGAAAAACGTTTTAGAGGTGAATTGAATAAGTGCCATGGTTGTGCCATTTGCAAATAATCTCTGTTGAGTCATATTAAATTAGTAGAAAGTGGATATTCTAAAGATACGTGAAGATTTTCCGATTTTGAGTCGTACGGTGTATGATAAGCCGTTAGTCTATTTTGATAATGGAGCGACGACTCAAAAGCCTCGTTGTGTGGTCGAAGCCATAGTCGATGAATATTATTCGGTTAACGCCAATGTTCATCGCGGTGTGCATTACTTATCGCAACAAGCCACTGAATTGCATGAAGCCTCTCGTGAAACGGTTCGTAACTTTATTAATGCGCGTAGCACGAATGAGATCGTTTTTACGCGTGGAACGACCGAAAGTATTAACCTTTTTGCTTATTCTTTTGGTGAAGCTTTCATGGAAGAAGGCGACGAGGTGATTGTTTCTGTGATGGAACACCACAGCAATATTGTCCCTTGGCAGTTATTAGCTGCTCGAAAGAAAATAAGCATAAAGGTGGTACCCATGAACGATCAGGGCGAATTGCTTGTCGATGAGTACGAGAAACTATTCTCAGACAAGACAAAGGTCGTTAGCATTGCGCATGTGTCGAATGTACTTGGAACCATTAATCCGGTTCAGGAACTCATTCGCATTGCTCATGCGCACCATGTTCCTATATTATTGGATGCTGCTCAATCGGTTCCTCATATGAAAATTGACGTCCAACAACTAGATGCTGATTTTCTGGTTTTCTCCGGTCATAAGGTTTACGGTCCAACAGGCGTTGGAGTTCTTTATGGTAAAGAGGAGTGGTTAGATCGCCTTCCCCCTTATCAAGGCGGTGGAGAGATGATTCAAACCGTTTCGTTCGAGAAAACCGTTTTCAATGAACTTCCATTTAAGTTTGAGGCCGGCACACCAGATTATATCGGCACGACAGGGTTAGCTAAAGCTCTCGATTACATGACCGCTATTGGTATGGATGAGGTTGCCGCTTATGAGCAAATGCTTTTGGATTATGCCACCCGGAGATTGAAAGAGATTCCGGATTTAAAGATCTATGGTGAGTCGGAGCATAAGGGTGGAGTGATCTCCTTTCTTGTTGGGAATATCCATCATTTTGATATGGGTACTCTGCTCGACCGTTTAGGCATTGCTGTCCGTACAGGACATCACTGTGCCCAACCCTTGATGCAAAGGTTAGGCATTGAAGGAACGGTTCGTGCCTCTTTCGGCATTTACAATACGAAGGAAGAGATTGATCGGCTAGTTGCCGGTATCGATCGAGTTCGCAAGATGTTCTAACGCAATAGAAAATAAAAAAACCGTCTAATATTAGGCGGTTTTTATTTTTTTAAGAAATCCGATGCAACTTATAGGTTTCTCGTTCGTCTAATAGTATAAAGAAACTAAAATTTAAATATTATGTTAGTTACAACTACTCCTATAATTGAGAATAAACAAGTCGTTAAGTATTATGGTATCGTTTCTGGTGAAACGATTATCGGTGCGAATGTTTTTCGTGACTTATTTGCAAGTATTCGTGATATTGTTGGTGGCCGTTCGGGCTCTTATGAAGAAGTGTTGCGTGAAGCCAAAGAAACCGCTCTTCGTGAGATGCAACAACAAGCCTCTGCAATGGGTGCCAATGCCGTTATTGGAGTGGATTTAGACTATGAGACTGTTGGCGGAAATGGTAGTATGTTAATGGTTACCGCTACCGGAACAGCCGTTTTGATTGCAGATTAATTGATTATTTATATCACCTTCTTCTGTTCTTTTCTTTATGAAAGAGAAAAACTAGAAGAAGGTTTTTTTCTTTTTATAGCTAACCAGCCAAGATAAAGTGTATAAAATCTGTTTTTTTATTTGCGTTTTTTGTATAAAATAGATATTTTTATCCTTTGTAACCTGACATAAATCCTATGGATAATACTTTATTTTGGCTTATTCCTTTTGCATCTATTCTAGCATTAGGCTTTGCTGCTTATTTTTATAAGCAGATGATGAAAGAGAGTGAGGGTACACCTCAAATGATCAAAATTGCCGCTGCGGTACGTCGAGGGGCGATGTCTTATTTGAAGCAACAGTATAAAATTGTTGGATTTGTCTTTTTAGGCCTGGTTCTACTTTTCTCCTTGATGGCCTACGTTTTCCATGTTCAGAACAATTGGGTGCCTATTGCTTTCCTTACCGGAGGTTTCTTTTCCGGACTATCGGGTTTTCTTGGAATGAAAACAGCAACCTACGCTTCTGCGCGTACGGCTAATGCTGCTCGGGAATCGCTGAATGGAGGCTTGAAAATTGCTTTCCGAAGTGGGGCAGTGATGGGCTTGGTCGTCGTTGGCTTGGGTTTGTTGGATATCTCGTTCTGGTATTTACTTTTAAATAGTGTGATACCTGCAGACGTGCTGACTCCAAGTCACAAGTTATGTATAATCACAACCACGATGTTGACTTTCGGTATGGGAGCTTCCACTCAGGCTCTATTTGCCCGTGTTGGTGGTGGTATTTATACCAAAGCTGCTGATGTAGGTGCCGATCTGGTCGGTAAGGTGGAAGCCGGAATCCCGGAAGATGATCCTCGCAATCCGGCTACGATAGCCGATAATGTGGGGGACAATGTGGGTGATGTAGCCGGCATGGGAGCTGATTTATACGAATCGTATTGCGGTTCCATCCTAGCCACGGCTGCATTAGGTGCAGCGGCTTATATTCATACTACCGATACCTTGATGCAATACAAGGCCGTGATTGCTCCAATGTTGATCGCTGCTGTGGGCATCCTGCTTTCTATCATTGGCATCTTTGCGGTGCGAACGAAAGAGAACGCCACCATGAAAGATTTGTTGGGCGCACTGTCGTTTGGCATCAATCTGAGTTCGTTACTGATCGTTATAGCGACTTATTTGATCTTGTGGTTACTAGGAATAGATAATTGGGCCTGGATTGGATCGGCTGTGGTGGTTGGACTAGTCGTGGGATTGATTATCGGCCGGTCTACAGAATATTATACGTCGCAGTCTTATCGTCCAACTCAGCGGCTAAGCGAGAGTGGACAAACCGGCCCCGCTACGGTGATTATCTCAGGAATTGGTTTAGGAATGCTTTCTACTGCTATTCCTGTTGTCGCTGTTGCAACTGGGGTTATTGCCTCCTATTTATTGGCTGCTGCAGGCGACTTTTCGAATGTCTGCATGGGGCTCTATGGTATCGGTATCGCAGCGGTTGGTATGCTGTCTACTTTGGGAATTACCCTTGCTACCGATGCTTACGGTCCGATAGCCGATAATGCCGGTGGAAATGCTGAAATGTCGGGTTTAGGCGAAACGGTACGTCGGCGTACCGATGCTTTAGACTCTTTAGGCAATACAACCGCGGCGACTGGTAAAGGGTTCGCTATTGGTTCGGCTGCGCTGACCGGTTTGGCCCTGCTGGCCTCCTACATCGAAGAGATTCGTATCGGACTGTCGCGTTCTGGAATGGTCGACTTAACGTTTGTTGATGGCAAGTCGGTCTCTCTTTCTCAGGCGAACTTCTTCGATTTTATGAATTACTATGAGGTGAACTTAATGAATCCGAAAGTTCTGGTCGGTGTCTTTATTGGTTCGATGATGGCTTTCTTGTTTTGTGGGTTGACGATGAACGCAGTAGGGCGTGCTGCCGGGCATATGGTCGACGAAGTTCGTCGTCAGTTCCGTGAGAGACAAGGCATTCTAGAAGGTAAGGTTGAGCCGGATTATGAACGGTGTGTGGCGATCTCGACCAGAGGAGCCCAGCGAGAGATGATTCTACCCTCTTTAATGGCTATTATTGCGCCGATCTTGATGGGATTAGTGTTTGGGGTGCCGGGTGTGCTTGGCCTTTTGATTGGCGGATTGAGTAGTGGCTTTGTTTTGGCCATATTTATGGCTAATGCCGGCGGAGCTTGGGATAATGCAAAGAAACATGTTGAACAAGGTCATTTTGGCGGCAGAGGCAGTGAAACGCATAAAGCAACGATCGTTGGCGACACCGTTGGCGACCCGTTCAAGGATACTTCAGGGCCTAGCCTTAATATTTTAATCAAGTTAATGAGCATGGTTTCTATAGTCATGGCCGGATTAACAGTGGTTTGGAGCTTATTTTAATCAAATAAAAATATGGGTTTGTGAGTGCCGGTGGTTAGAAGTGATTCTGGTCGCCGGTCTTTTTTTCTTATTTTTTATTTTTATCTTTGCTTTCATTTTTATTTAATATTAAGAAGCAATGCTATTACCCTATTTGCATGAAGGCTTGATTGAAGCTGGCTGTGACGAAGCCGGAAGGGGCTGTCTGGCCGGTGCTGTCTATGCTGCAGCTGTTATTCTTCCTTCGGATTTTCGGAATGATTTACTCAATGACTCGAAACAGTTGACCGAGAAACAACGTTATGCCTTGCGTGAGGTGATCGAGAAAGAAGCGGTTGCTTGGGGGGTGGGTGTTGTGTCGCCTGAGGAGATTGATCAGATCAATATTCTCAATGCCTCTTTTCTGGCTATGCATCGGGCGGTCGACCAGCTGAAGGTGAGACCACAGCATTTATTGATCGACGGAAATCGTTTTAAGAGCTATCCGGAAATTCCTCATACTACGGTGGTGAAGGGCGACGGCAAGTATCTATCTATTGCCGCTGCTTCTATCTTGGCAAAAACCTATAGGGATGATTATATGAATGCGATTCATCAGGAATATCCCGTATACGATTGGTCGCACAATAAAGGCTATCCGACCAAAAAACATCGCTTGGCTATTGCCGAGCACGGAACGACCGCTTATCATCGGATGACTTTCAATCTATTGGGGGATCAGCAATTAAAACTCTCTTTTTGAAAAAAACAATATGATGCAAAAAACGTTGACCAACTATCGCTTAAAAGCTCTTTGTGGATGTCTTTTATATTTATCTTTGATGTGTTCCATAAAGGCGCAGAACCTCCGTACAGCATACTTCATGAAAGATGCTCCTTACCGTATGAAGTCCAATCCGTCTTTAATGCCCGACAGAGGTTATTTGTATGTTCCGTTTGTCGGTTCGATTTATGCTTCTGCTTCTTCCAGTTCATTAGGCTTCAACGATATGATCGACCTCTTTAGCGACAAGAAATTCTATAACAATGAATCGCTCATGAGTCGTCTTTCGGATAGAAACAAGATTAATGTCGAGCAGAGCACGGATCTGTTTGCTATGGGATGGTATAAAGGAGATAACTTTTGGAGTATTAATGTGGGAGTCCGAACGGATATCGGTGGAGAAGTCTCTAAATCGGTCTTTGATTTCTTGCGGGAGACCGACTCTGAAACGATCGATTGGAGTGGTAAACAATATGATCTGGTCGGCAACAATTGGGATATTAACTCCTATGCCGAAGTTGGTCTAGGTTATGCTCGGGCGATCAATGAGAAGCTGTCGGTCGGCGCAAAGTTTAAGGTTCTGCTTGGTGCGGGAAATATGAAGTTCAGAACGAATCGGATTTATATCTCGACTCATCTACCCCAAGATCCGAACCACATCTTGCCGGAAGAGTTGGCCTCTTATCATGCGCAAATCAAGGTCGATGCCCAACTGGAAGGCTCTTTTAAAGGGTGGACGTTGGATGAAAACAATCAAGACCCCAACAATACATACATTGATGATGTGAGTTTCAAGGGCTATGGAATAGCCGGTGTCGGAGGGGCGGTCGACCTGGGTGTCTCTTATAAACCGTTTAGAAATGTGACCCTCTCGGCTTCCGTGCTCGATTTGGGCTTCATCAATTGGGATAAGAATAGTTCTGTGTTTGCTCAGGCTAAAGAAGATATTGATTATAAAGGGAGTGACTATCCGCTAACGGCTGAGGGATTGGCGCAGTTCTCTGCCGATGCTTCTAATTTTCTTGATCGGGTAGATCATGGCGACTTGTTGAACCTTGACCTGTTGCGTTTATCTGAAAATGAGAAACGTAAGCGGACGACGTCCCTTTCTTCAACGGTGGTTCTGGGTGCAGAGTATGCTTGCTTTAACGATCGTTTATCGTTCGGGGCTCTTTCTACCACGCGCTTTTTGAAGCCTAAGACGTGGTCTGAAGTGACGCTTTCTACGAACTTCCGTCCGAAGAAATGGTTTAACCTCTCTTTAAGCTATTCATTGATTCAGAGTCATGCGCAATCTTTCGGGGTAGCCATGAAACTGGGACCGGTTTTAGTTGGCAGTGATTATGTGATGCTTAGCAACAACTCTAAGAGCGTGAATGCCTTTTTAGGTTTCTTTATTCCGATTGGTCGGACAAGATAAACATTGCGTGAGCATTTTTATGCCGTATCTTTAACGAAAGATCTTGCTGCATTTAATCATTTTTGCAGTCACTTTAGGTGTTGGGCAACCGTCGTTTGTTGAGCCCTCGTTCGAAGGCTCTTCAGCCCTCGAACGAGGGCTCATGGGTTTTCGAACGAGGGCTGAAGAGCCCTGCTTCGAGGGCTCAACAAATCGTACTTAAAGAACGATTAATGGAATGAAGCTCTCGCTTAATCGGACTTGAATAATATTTAAAGAGATGGTGCAAGTTCTAAATGGCACTGCGGGAGTAAATGCTTGCTTTATCCTACAAGTTGACTGCTTGCAATCAATTTTAGAACCATTTGATCCGCTTGAAAACAGCAAAGGCTGATGCCGAGAGCAAGACCGAGAATACGATAATAGCTATAAAGGCATGTGGCATGCTATCCAAATGGATGTCCACATTCATACCGTAGAAACTCGCAATCAAGGTCGGCAACATCAAGATGATAGAGATACTGGTCATGCGTTTCATGATCGTATTGACGTTGTTCGAGATAATCGAAGCGAAGGCATCCATTGTGCCGGTCAGAATGTCGCTATAGATATTCACCATGTTGTAAGCCTGGCGTAACTCGATAATCACATCTTCCAGAAGGTCCTCATTGAGGTAGTTGGTGTTCTGAAATAGACTCTTTAGCTTACCGATCATCACTTCGTTTCCACGAATGGAGGTGTTGAAATAGACTAAAGTCTTCTGCAACCTCATGAGTCGTAACAAGTCCTCATTACGAATGCTACGTTCCAACTCTTTCTCTGCGGCTGCAATGTCCAGATTGATCTGTTTCAAATACTTCATAAACCAGACGGTCGAGGAGTAGATGAGGCGTAAGATTAGGTCTAGCTTATTACGCACCTCAATGCCTTTCCGACGGGTGTGTTCAATAAAATCCGGCAGCATGTCGGTTTGTTGGTAGCAGACGGAGATGATGAGCTCTTTATTGGTGATGATGCCGATGGGGACGGTACCAAAGGGGAAGCCGCCTTGTCTGTTTTGCACCGGGATGCGTAAGATGGTCAGTAGCCAGTCGCCCTCTTCTTCCGTATGCGGACGTTCGTCCGTATCGGCAATATCGGTTAGAAAAGATTCCGGAACATGAAGCTCTTGGGTTAGAAAATTGAAATCGTCGGTGGTGGGACACACAACGTTGATCCAGCTATTAGGAAGCCATTGGTCTTTTTCTACAAAACCGGCCTCACAATAAAGATAGGTTCTCATCTTATTGTCTCCTTTCGTAAATTAATGACGAGCAGAGACGGCAGATGCTATGACTCTGTTCGTGTGAATGAATACTGTAAACTATACCTTCGCGGGTTCGAATCGTCCATATTTCTATAGATTGTTTTTTATAATGCGGGACAAATTTAGCTAAAATAGTTGAATAGACGGTCATTATTGGCTGACTTAACATAGATTAAGCGTCATCTTCGTGAACTTTTTGTAACTTTGTAGCCAAGAACTAGATTGATAATTTAATTTTGAAACATATGAGTAAGAAAGCTCTTTTAGTCATCCTCGATGGTTGGGGATTAGGCGATCAGAAAAAAGACGATGTTATTTTTAATACCCCTACACCGTATTGGGATTATCTAACCCGTACTTATCCTCACTCAAAGCTTGAGGCGAGTGGTGAGAATGTGGGTTTGCCCGACGGACAGATGGGAAACTCTGAAGTTGGACACTTGAATATCGGTGCCGGACGTGTGGTTTATCAAGATTTGGTTAAAATTAATCGCGCTTGCGCTGATAATAGTATATTGAGTAATCCTGAAGTGGTTTCTGCTTTTTCTTATGCTAAAGAAAACGGTAAGAGTGTCCATTTCATGGGGTTGACTTCTGATGGTGGAGTGCATAGTTCACTCGATCATCTATTCAAACTTTGTGATATTGCTAAGGAATATCAGATTGAGAATACTTTTGTACACTGTTTCATGGATGGTCGTGATACCGATCCAAAGAGTGGTAAGGGTTTCATCGAACAGTTGGAGGCGTATGGTGCGCAGTCGACTGCTAAGGTGGCTTCTATCATCGGACGTTATTATGCGATGGACCGTGACAAACGTTGGGAGCGTGTGAAAGAGGCTTACGACTTGTTGGTGAACGGTGCCGGAAAGAAAGCTACGGATATGGTTCAGGCGATGCAGGAATCGTATGACGAAGGGGTGACGGATGAGTTCGTGAAACCAATCGTTAATGCAGCGGTTGACGGGACGATCAAAGAGGGTGACGTGGTGATCTTCTTTAACTACCGTAACGACCGTGCGAAGGAGCTGACTGTGGTGTTGACTCAGCAGGATATGCCTGAAGCTGGTATGCAAACAATCCCTGGATTGCAGTTCTACTGTATGACGCCTTATGATGCTTCTTTCAAAGGGGTTCATATCTTGTTCGACAAAGAGAATGTGAGCAATACGTTGGGTGAATATATTGCTGAGAAGGGATTGAATCAGCTTCATATTGCTGAAACAGAGAAGTATGCTCACGTGACGTTCTTCTTTAATGGCGGACGTGAAACGCCTTATGCCAATGAGGAACGTATCTTGGTTCCTTCACCTAAAGTGGCTACTTACGACTTGAAGCCGGAGATGAGTGCGTTTGAAGTGAAGGATAAATTGGTGGCTGCCATCAACGAAGATAAATTTGACTTCATCGTGGTGAACTATGCTAATGGTGACATGGTGGGTCATACGGGTATCTATGAAGCGATCGAGAAAGCGGTTGTCGCTGTAGACGCTTGCTTGAAGGATACCATTGAGGCTGCAAAAGCTGAGGGTTATGAGGCTATCATCATTGCCGATCACGGAAATGCGGATCGTGCGTTGAATGAAGATGGTTCGGTCAATACGGCTCACTCGTTGAACCCTGTTCCTTGTGTGTATGTTACCGAGAATAAAGAGGCTCAAGTGGAAGACGGTCGTTTGGCCGATGTGGCTCCAACCATTCTGAAGATTATGGGATTGGAACTTCCTGCTGAGATGAACGGTAATTGTTTGATTAAGTAAGAAAACGATGGATAGATGAAGGGCGGGGTGTTCGACTTCGCCCTTTGTCGTCTATGATAATAAAGGTATGATTCAAATAGATGATGTAGTCGTTTCTTTGGATGTGCTTCGGGAGAAGTTTATATGTAATCTTGAGGCGTGCAAAGGGGCTTGTTGTATTGAGGGGGAGGTAATGTTCAGAAAAGTGTGTATGTTTTATTTCTTAGGCATAAATATTTCTCAAAAATATAATTATTCTGTTTTGATAAAAAGCTTTGATTCAAGAAAGTTGTAAATTGGATATTTAAATACATCTTTATTCATAGCCACATTGCCAAGCAATAATATCACAGAATCATAGTTTGGCATCGCACCACGCATTTTCAGCACTCTTTTAAAATCCTTATTGAGTCGTTCAATCCAATTGGTTGTATATATCATACCTCTTATTTCTCTCTCATATTTGAAATAAGTGAAATAGAATTTGTACCTTTCATGTTTATACCTTTTAAGCATGGGGTAACTCTTCACCCATTTATCTATAAAATCTAGAAATTGTTTATGTGAGCTTTCAGGGGTGGCCAAATCTTGATCCGGCCTAAATACTATCTGCATTTCAGCCGCAATTATTTTTTTATCTCGAGGTTTAATTTTCCCCAATATATTCCTCTTTAAATGCACCGTGCACAATTGGATATCTGCACCAGGAAATGCATGTGCGATAGAATTTTCAATACTAGATAAGCCATCGCATACAAATAAATTAATCTCACTAACTCCTCTTTCTTTTATATCATCGAATATATCAAGCCAGTTGGAAGCACTTTCGGTTGGGAAATTCACAATTGATAAGACCTCACGAGTTCTATCTTCTTTTACTCCTAATATTACGTAGTATGCTTCATTTGAAACCGAGTCATTGCGCCTGGTGGCAACATACGTAGCATCAATATAAACGATTGGATAACGTGCATCTAATCTACGGTTCAGCCACGCAGAAACATCTCCACGTGCCGTATCAAGGAGCCGGCTTACTTGACTCTTACTATAATGCTTACCGTAAAATTCCTCAGAGATATCACCAACTTGCTTGGTGGTCAAGCCTTGAGCGTATAAACTACAAATTAAGCGCTGAACTTCAGCTTCTTGATCTTTAAGTACCCCTAATAAAACAGGATAAAAGTTGCTCTCACGACTCCGAGGAACGCGAATCTCAAACATTTGACCGCCATGACATACTCGACGATCACGATAGCCATTACTCACATCATCAGTCTGAGAATTATAAATCTTACGCTCTGATTTCATTAAGGATTCCATCCCTAAACGGATTAATTCCTGAAATCCTTCTTTACCATTTGTAAGTGAAGAAATAATTTCAGACATTTGTTCTTGTGTAAATTCCATTTCTCTTTCATTTTAGGTTACAATACAAATCTAAGAAATATTGGGATTTACACACTTTTTAAAACACTATCGAGGGGGATGCCGGTGCTCCGGTTGAACTCGAAGAGGTGGCGCAGTTGGAAGCTGCTTTACCTGTCGTGTGGGATGAGTTGTCGGCTGAGGCTCGTGCGGTCATCGATCGCCAAGGGGTGGTCTATACCGACGAGGAAGGTGATTTGGTAACGTCGATCGTGAATGGTAAAGATTGTGTCTTTACGTGTTACGATGAAAAGGGGTGTTGTTATTGTGCCATTGAGAAAGCTTTCCGTGAAGGGAAGGTGGATTTCTATAAGCCGGTGTCGTGTCATCTTTATCCGATACGTGTCGGCGATTATGGACCTTTTAAAGCGGTGAACTATCACCGTTGGGAGGTTTGTAAGGCGGCCGAGATTCTAGGACGTAAAGAGGGAGTGGCTGTTTATCAGTTCCTGAAAGAACCTCTGATTCGCAAGTTTGGTGAGGCTTGGTATAATGAACTGGAAGTTGCAGTGAACGAATTGAAAGAACGGAAGTTGATTTAACCGTTTCTCTTTTATACATCTAAAAAAGCGTCGATCGAAAGATTTCTCTTTGGATCGACGCTTTTTCTCTTGTAAGATGTGAGGTTGGTTAATTAAAATATTGGGTTATGCATCGATATTTGCATAAGTTGCATTTTCTTCAATAAACTCGCGGCGAGGGCCAACTTCTTCACCCATTAGCATGGAGAAGACGTAGTCTGCTTCGGCTGCATTCTCTATGTTAACCTGCTTCAACATGCGGTTCTCAGGATCCATGGTTGTTTCCCACAATTGTTGGGCGTTCATCTCTCCCAAACCTTTATAGCGTTGCGTGTGAATAGCGTTTTCCGAACCACCTCCATAGGTGTCGATAAACTTCTGACGCTGTGCTTCGGTCCAGCAGTACTCTTCATTCTTACCCTTTTTACAGAGATAGAGTGGAGGAGTAGCGATATAGAGATAACCATTTTGGATGATCTGTGGCATATAGCGGAAGAAGAACGTCATGATCAAAGTGTCGATGTGCGAGCCATCGACGTCGGCATCGGTCATGATGATGATCTTGTGATAACGCAGTTTTTCAATGTTAGCTGCTTTGCTGTCTTCTTCTGTTCCGATCGTTACCCCAAGTGCCGTATAGATATTGCGAATTTCATCGCTTTCTAGCGCTTTGTGGTACATGGCTTTCTCGACGTTCAAAATCTTTCCACGAAGGGGTAGGATAGCTTGGAAGGCGCGGTTACGACCTTGTTTTGCGGTTCCACCTGCAGAATCTCCCTCGACAAGGAATAATTCACATTTTTCCGGAATTCGATCTGAACAGTCGGCCAACTTACCTGGAAGTCCCCCTCCTGACATCGGTGATTTGCGTTGCACCATTTCGCGTGCTTTACGAGCGGCATGGCGTGCAGTGGCTGCAAGAATCACTTTGTCGACAATGGTTTTTGCTTCTTTAGGATGTTCCTCGAGGTAATAATTCAGCACTTCACCAACAGCTTGGTCTACAGCTCCCATCACTTCACTATTACCTAGTTTTGTTTTGGTTTGTCCTTCGAACTGAGGTTCGGCTACTTTTACTGAGATTACGGCAGTCAACCCTTCGCGGAAGTCGTCTCCCGAGATGTCTACCTTGACTTTCTCAAGCATCTTGCTGTCTTCGGCATATTTCTTGAGTGTTCGAGTCAATGCACGACGGAAGCCTGATAGGTGAGTACCACCTTCTATGGTGTTGATGTTGTTTACATACGAGTGGATGTTCTCAGAGAATCCGGTGTTGTACATGATGGCAACTTCGATTGGGATACCCTGTTTCTCTGTATTGAGATAGATCACATCGTTGATGAGGTGTTCGCGAGAGGACTCGATGAACCGTACAAACTCTCTTAATCCATCTTCAGAGAAGAACGTTTCGTTTTTGAATGTTCCGTCTTCGTTGATCACGCGGCGATCGGTTAATGAGATGCGTAATCCGGCATTCAGATAAGCCAACTCGCGTAAGCGTGAGGCCAAAATCTTATAATCATAGATGGTTTCTGTGAAGATCGTTTTATCCGGCCAGAAGTGTTGCTTTGTTCCGGTACAAGTCGCTTCTCCGATTTCTTTTACCGGATAGAGTGGCTTACCGATCTCATATTCTTGTTGGTAGGTCTTTCCATTACGAAAAACCTGAGTGATCATGTGGGTTGACAAGGCATTAACACAAGACATACCCACACCATGGAGTCCGCCGGATACCTTATACGAACCCTTGTCGAACTTACCTCCGGCATGTAGCACAGTCATTGCAACTTCGAGAGCTGATTTCTTTTCTTTCTCATGAAAGTCAACCGGGATACCACGACCATTGTCCTGAACGGTTATTGAGTTATCTTCATTTATGCTAACTTCGATATGATCGCAATATCCAGCTAATGCCTCATCGATAGAGTTGTCAACGATTTCGTAAACCAAATGATGGAGTCCTTTTACGCTGATGTCCCCAATGTACATCGCCGGACGTTTTCTTACTGCTTCAAGCCCTTCCAATACTTGGATACTATCCGCTGAATAAGACCCGTTATTGGGAGTGAGTTGTTCTTCGCTCATAATTACATTTCTGATTATAATAACAGAACAAATATAGTGATTTTTATTGAGGTAGGGAAGAATGAATCGTGAAAAATGTGGAATGCCAACTTAATATTTTGAATGGGCTTCGATTCGAGACAAAACACAAAAGGCCGAGCTTTTAAAGCTCAGCCTAAATATATATGTTTTGTGCTTAGTTTCTAGATATTAAGCTAGTTTGTTAACGTGAAGAGCCAATTTAGACTTCAAGTTATTTGCTTTGTTCTTGTGGATAATGTTTACCTTAGCCAACTTGTCCACCATCTTAGAAACAACTACTAACAATGAAGAAGCTTCTGCTTTTTCTGTAGTAGCGCGAAGTTTTCTCACAGCATTTCTCATGGTTTTTCCATAATATCTATTGTGGATTCTTCTTGCTTTTTCTTGTCTGATTCTTTTCAGTGATGATTTGTGATTTGCCATCTCGACTAATCTTTTTTATTGTTGATTTTAATTTTTTTATTTGTAGCCCATAGGGGAGTCGAACCCCTCTTTCAAGAATGAAAATCTTACGTCCTAACCGATAGACGAATGGGCCATTTGGCTTAGCATTTCTGCTTGGTTGCTTTCTCGAAGCGTGGTTTGTTTCTCGATTGCGGATGCAAAGGTAGGAACATTTTTGAAACTGGCAAACATTTCTCAGAAAAAAAAGCTGTTTTGCTTGATTTTTTTTGTTTGTATCCTCTGTTTATTCTGGATATCAAGTGAATAGGTTTTTACTTTTTTCTTTGTTTCTCTTCTTTACTTGATTTTACCTTTCTTTTACTATACCTTATTATATATAGTAGTCATTAATACAACTTGAAAGTGATGAGGATCTATTTTGATGGGTGCCGTTCATTTTTTCTACGAATTTTTCGATAATAGTTTTCCAAATTGCTTCTGATAAAGCGATTTTTTGAGTAGCCGGGGTTGAGGTTTATCTACTTTTTAGTAGTTTTGCTATCGCATAAATAAATAGGGAACATGCTTCAAAAAACGATAGGATTAGTCCTGCATACAGTGAAATATAACGATTCGTCCATGATTGTGGAGATGTATACGGAACTATTAGGGCGAAATGCCTTTGTTGTCTCTACACCTCGCTCAAAGAAAAGTACGCTTAGAGGTGCTCTTTTTCAACCGCTGTCGCTCCTTGAGTTTGAAGTTGATGTTCGTCCTCGCACCACGCTTTATCGCATTAAAGAGGCCAAATCTCTTTATCCTTTCGAAACGATCCCTTATGATCCGTATAAATCGGCCATTGCTCTTTTCTTGGCCGAGTTTCTTTATCGGGCCGTCCGTGAAGAGGGGGAAAATAAACCATTGTTTGCTTATTTACGTCATTCTGTGGTATGGTTAGATGCTTGCCGAGGGGGTTTCTCAAATTTTCATCTGGTCTTTTTGATGCGTCTTTCTCGTTTCTTGGGGCTTTTCCCTAATCTGGAGGATTATCGTCCCGGGAGTTACTTCGACATGCTGAATGCTTGTTTTACGGGCGGACGACCACAAACGCATTCGTTTTATCTTGAGCCGGCTGATGCCTCAAGAATCTTGAATTTAATGCGCATGAGCTATCGTACGATGCACCTGTTTGCAATGAATCGTGCAGAGCGAAATCGTTGCCTGATGATTATTAATGATTATTATCGCCTCCATCTTCCGGAGTTCCCGTCTTTACGTTCGATAGAGGTACTCAAAGAGTTGTTCGATTAATTCATTGGCTTGGTCCATTTTTGCCTTTTATTTCTTATTTAATGGTTTGTGTTGATCATTATTCCAAACTATAGAATTCATGTGATAAAAGGAGAGGCAGATTTCTGTTTTTTTTCATGAAATATTGTTTGGGTATAGAAAATGTTATACTTTTGAATATAAGTTTTATTTGACCAATTCTAATATGATCTTTGGAGTTGGTTTAATTTGAATCATCATTAAAAGTATGCTATTCCTAATGTTCTAAAACTGATTCTTGCTGTTTGTTTAGGCGGTAGGAATGGAGGGGAGATTCGTGATTTGGTTAAAAAGGCTGACAATGAATAATACAGTAAAAAAGATTATCTTAAAGCTAGGTTTGATTATTGTAATCTATTCGGCTATAAAATGCTTATACGCATTTGGTATCGTACAAAAGTATGATGACTTTTTCCTAATATTGCTTATATCATGGCCTTTTGCATATGATTTATGGGTTAAATATCGAAAAAGTAAGAAGTAGACTCTAAAAGTTAATGGCATCTGGTGTCTTTTTTACCAGATGCCATTAACTTTTAGAGTAATAATGTTGGGGGGCGTTGATATCGTAAAAACAATCGTTTCCACATATCTAAACCATTTACTCTAATCTTTTATCCAAGCAATTCTTTAACTTTAGCTGAGATTGCACGTCCTTCTGCCAATCCTGCGAGTTTTTTAGACGCTACGCCCATCACTTTACCCATGTCTTTGCCGTCTTTAGCACCAACCTCTGTAATGATTGCTTTCAGAGCTTCTTCTAGCTCTTCTGGGCTCATTTGTTTAGGTAAGTAGGCTTCCATCACTTTAACTTGTGCCAATTCCTCATCGGCTAAATCTTGTCGTCCTTGTCCAATATAGATCTCTGCAGCATCTTTGCCTTGCTTTACTAGTTTCTGGATGATTTTTAGTGCCGCATCATCAGTTAAAGTATCATTGGCTCCCGGAGCTGTTTTAGCTTCTAGGAAAAACTTTTTAATGTTTCTTAGGGTTTCAAGAGCTACTTTGTCTTTGGCTTTCATTGCACTCTTGATGTCTTCACTGATTCTTTCAAATAAATCCATAATTATCTATTATTTTGTTGATATCTATTATCTTTTACAAAGAGCTTTTTTAGAAGGTTATAACGCCATCCTCGTTGACGACCTCTTCTGTTGCATTCTCTTCTTCAATGGCCGCTTTAGTCTTGATCTTCTTCAACGTGGTTTTATCGCGTAGATAAGTCGGTGAGTCTTCGACCATGGAGATGATATCATCGTTGTCGAGGTCTTCCGTGTTGAATAGATAGATGTGACGACGTTTGTGTATATTTTTACTGCCAATGGTGCTGGCACTCTCGCCATATGCTTTACGGATGCGCTCTTTGTTACGTTCCTTTTCTTCCTCGATAAGGAGCTGTCGTTCTTCTTCTTCTTGATTACGAATTTCGTGTAGGCTATCCATACCCGGTACGTCTTCAACGCCAAATCCGGTTGCTAAGACAGTGATCTTAACTCTCGATTCGAGCGCATTGTCGATGGCAACTCCCCAGATGACCTCGACACCTTCGCGGAACTTGCTCATGAACTCGTGCACCTCGTTCATCTCTTCCATCATCAGTTCTGATGTTGGACAGAACGAAACATTGAGCATCACCTTCTTCGCATTGAATATATCATTGTTGTTGAGTAAAGGAGAATGTAAAGCGTCATCGATGGCCTTAGTGACACGATTATCGCCTTCTCCAAATCCGGTACTCATGATGGCTACACCACCATCTTTGAGGATGGTTTTCACATCGGCAAAGTCCAAATTGACCGTTCCTCTCATCGTGATGATTTCGGCAATACTCTTTGCGGCTATCGAAAGCGTATCATCGGCCTTTCCAAATGCATTCATGAAGGTTAGGTCGGCATAGATCTCTCTTAACCGTTCGTTGTTAATGACCAATAAGGCATCAACATGTTGTGCGATGCGTTCTACACCGTCTAGAGCTTGAATAATCTTCTTTTCGCCTTCGAAGATAAAGGGAATCGTGACGATGCCGACAGTCAGGATATCCATCTCTTTAGCAACACGGGCAATAACAGGAGCAGCTCCGGTTCCGGTACCTCCACCCATACCGGCGGTGATAAAGACCATTTTTGTCCCATCATTGAGCAAATCTTTGATGTCATCTATACTTTCTTCTGCAGCTTCGCGAGCTCTCTCTGGTCGGTTACCGGCTCCAAGCCCCTGAGTAATGCTTCTTCCTAATTGTAGTTTGACTGGAACAGGCGATTCTGCTAAGGCTTGATTATCCGTATTGCATAGAACGAATGTTACGTCATGTATCCCTTCCCGGTACATGTGGTTTACGGCATTACCTCCACCACCACCTACACCTATAACTTTAATGATTTTCGGTGAATCTGTCGGGAAATCGAATTGTACTATCTCGTCCATATCTATTTTGTATTATATTTTTATACTAATGACTGATCTCTAAAATTTATTCCATGTTATCATCTGAGAAGATTTCTTGGGTGAGAGAGTTTAACTTCCGCTGTATCCAACTTGGTCCGGCTTGTTGCTTCTTCATTCTTTTCTCTTCTTCTTTCATGCGCTTTTCTTCCTCCTTGCGGCGTTTTTCTTCTTCTTTACGACGCTTGTCATCTTCTTCTTTTTTCTTACGTGCTGCTTCGGCTTGTTGCATGAGTTCCTCATCATCTTTAAACATATCTTGTGAGATTTCTTGAGGTGTGCTTTGACTCTGTTCTTCAGAGGTGAATGTAAAAGTTGAAGTTGGTTGGTGAGTTTCTGTTTTGCTTTCGACTAAACAACAATTTTGTGTGCCTTCGAAAAGTAATCCGAAAGCGGTATTCTGTGTCCCATCTTTTCTTACGATATGATCGGTTGCATCAATGCTATTTCGCGGCATTTTTGCAAATCTGATTTTGTCTATCTTCGTCCGCTTACGAAGGAGCTCATCAAGATTCTTTAAGTTTGCACCTCCACCCGTGATCACTAGCCCGGCAAGTAGCTTGTCGTCGTATCCCGAGAGTTGCAATTGATTCCATACGTTGACAATGATCTCTTCGGCACGGGCAGCTATAATTGCATTGAGTTTGTTAAGTTCAATGCTTCGTCCATCACCGGTTGTTGTGCACATAGCCGGTTCTTCTTCATTTTCAGCTTCTTCGTAGAAGACGTCTCCGTGAGTTCTTTTTAATTGCTCAGCTTCTTCCTCTTCCATCTGTAATGTTGCAATATCTTTTGTAATGCTGTTTCCACCTAGTGGAATAACACTCAAAAAGCGAAGGATGTTGTTCTTGAAGACCGAGATGGTAGTGGTGTCTGCTCCAAAGTCGATCAGTGCAGATCCCGAACGGCGCTCACTTTCGGTGAGTATGGCATCGGCTGTCACCGTTGGGGCAATTAGTAGATCGGCTATATCGATTTTCGATTGTTCAAAACAACGTTCTAAGTTCTTCTTAACTGAAGAACGGGCGATAATATTTAAAAAGCGACCTTCTAAATGATTGCCTGCTACGCCCACCGGATCAGCTTGTAGATTGTTGCCTATTTTATATTCTTGAGGGGCGACATCAAGAATATCCATATCGACTAACGGAATAGAAACATTTTCATCTCCTATAGCGCTGACTAATTCTTCTGATATGATGGTTCCTTCTTCTAAGTTGCGACTTACAACGTTGCGTACTGTACGAAGCGACTGTCCACCAATAGCTACATATACTTTAGCAATCGAATTGTTTAACTCACTTTCCAATCGATTGATGATTGAAGTTAAACTCTGAGCAGTCTTATCCAAATTGTAGACCACTCCTTTACGTATGAAGGTAGAAGAATCTTCTTGTGCGTATGCTAAGATGCGCATACTCCCATCGCTATTCTTTTTTCCGGCCACACCGGTTATCTTTGATGAACCGAGTTCAATCGCTGCGATAAAGTCTGTTGTTGCCATATTCTTTATAATTTGTCCTATCACTCTTTCTCTGTACGACTGAGCGATAGGGTTTATATTGTTAGTTATTATTTTTCTTATCATTTGAGGCAACAGAGTCTGTTTGTTGTGGAAACGAATCTGTTGTCATCACTTTGTTGTTTACCTTATCTTTCGAACAGATGATTTGGTTGTTAAATTCTAGGCTAATATAAGAATATTTATTCCAACCGACTTTATTCAGTCCTTTAATATAGAATATTCTTAATCGCTCTAGCTTAGTCTCAAAACCTTCTAACTGACCTAAATAGATCATGTGATCACCAACACGAGGTATGAGTTGAATACTTCGGTCGGGTAACACGTTGACTTGTTCGATTTGGGCATTCCAAAAATCATTGTTTTGCAAAAATACACCAAACTTATATAAATCCTTAATTGCAAACGATTTTTCTACCTTACCGGTTACAATTACCCGATGTGCAATACATTTGGCCTCGGGTGGCATGATAATTCCTTTATTGTCAATATAGTAATCATCTCCATTTGAGGCCATAACCCTTAGGATCGGAAAGCGCTGTGTGATTTCTATGCAGACCTTTCCGCTTGGGGTTTTATAACATTCGGCTTTATCTATTAACGGATGTTTCTTTAAAATCTTTTCTAACGTTTTTGTTGAGATCGATTCTAACTTTTTCCCTACGGGGTACATTCCGTTTTGCTCTAAAAGAGCCGTGATGGTTTCTTTCTTGATGAAGCCTGCAAATGTGGTATCCTTTATCGTTAACTCCAAGTCCTTGCAAACCTGTTGTCTAGGCCTGTTGTTCAGTACCGTTATAGCTATAATGAAATAGACTAAAAGGCCTAACATGACTAGAAGTAGAAGGATTTTCTTTATCATAAGTTATCGGTTTTCAAGCATTTTCTGGATTTCCGGTACGTAATTGTCTATATCTCCGGCTCCTAATATAATTAAAACTTCAATGTTTCGGTCTTTGAGAAGATTAATAATCTCTTCTTTTTTGCACAAGGTCTTATTTACTCCGGGTTTTAGTCTGTCATAAATTAGCTGACTTGTAACTCCTGGTATCGGAGTTTCTCTAGCCGGATAAATTTCTGTGAGGATCACCTCATCGAGCAAAGAGAGGCTTTCTGCAAAATCGGAGTAGAAGTCTTTTGTGCGACTATAAAGATGTGGCTGGAAGATGGCAGTGATCTTCTTGTCTGTATAAAGTTCTTTGATTGATAAGATACTTTGTTTGATTTCCGAAGGGTGATGAGCATAGTCGCTTAAGAAAGTGATGCGATCGTTTTTGATCTTAAAATCAAATCGACGATCTACTCCACGGAAACTAGCCATACCTTGTTTGATTTCTTCATCGGTAGCACCATTGAGGTGGGCAAGAGCCATAGCAGCTACTCCATTCTCAATATTAATACTAATAGGTACACCTAGCTGAATGTTATTGATTCGAGTGTTAGGAGTAACAAAGTCGATGTAGATTTCACCATTGCCGATTCGGATATTCTCGGCATGGAAATCACCTTCATTACGTGAATAAGTGTAGATTTGAACGCCCTCTTGCACTTGGGGTTGTAAGGTAATCCCTTTTCTCATAAGGAGTACTCCACCTGGTTGGATCAGCGTGGTATAGTGTTCGAAGCTTTCATAATAGGCTTCTGTGGTGCCATAAATATCGAGATGGTCGGGATCAGCAGAAGTGATGACCGACATGTATGGCGATAACCAGTGGAATGAACGGTCGAACTCGTCAGCTTCAATGACGGTGTAGGGACTCTCTTGAGAAAGTAAGAGGTTGGTTTCGTAGTTTTTTGATATGCCTCCAAGGAATGCCGTACAGCCAACGTGTGATTGGTGTAACAGATGCGCAGCCATGGTTGAAGTTGTGGTTTTTCCATGGGTTCCTGCTACACAAAGGGCTTTGCTGGAATGTGTGATGATGCCTAAAACCTGAGCACGTTTTTGAATGCTAAACCCATGATCTCTGAAATATACGAGCTCGGAGTGATCATTCGGAATAGCCGGAGTTAATACAACTAATGTTCGTTCGATATCTTTGCACGATTCCGGTATGAGATTAATATTGTCTTCGTAATGGATAGCAGCCCCTTCGGCGATGAGCTTCTGGGTTAATGGAGTAGGTGTCCGGTCGTATCCTGCTACAACTTTACCTTTGTCCAGAAAATAACGTACCAAGGCGCTCATTCCTATTCCACCTGCGCCAATAAAATATACTGATTTGATTGATTCAATATTCATGTTCTTTTTAATATGATAGATTGTCTTTTTAACTACAAAACGTTATCGCTTTTGAGATTTTTCTGCTATTCTTATCACCTCTTCTGCGATCATCCTTGCTGCATTCGGCAAGGCTAGTTGACTAATGTGAGCAGCTAGGTCTTTTAAGGTTTCATCATCTTTAACTGTTTGGAGGGCCGTTACAAATAGTTCTTGGTTGGCATCACTGTCTTTGATTAATAATGCGGCCTGCTTGTCAACCAATGCTTGTGCATTTTTAGTTTGATGATCTTCCGCTACATTGGGTGAAGGAATAAGTATGACCGGCTTTCCTAATAGACAAAATTCTGAGATAGAACCGGCTCCGGCACGCGAGATGATAAGGTCGGCTGCGGCATATGCTGCCGGCATATCTTTGATGAAATCGGTGACGTATAGGTTCGGTAGAGTCGTTGTTGCTTTTAGTTCGTTTAGCACTTGGTTGTGATAGATTTTACCGGTTTGCCAAATGAATTGAATATCAGAATTGTTCTTGATTGTTGGAATAGCATTGACCAATGCATTATTTATGGTTCTTGCTCCTAAACTTCCGCCGATGATTAATATGGTTTTTTTATTTGGCGCTAGGTTGAACGATGCTAAAGCATTCTCTTTACTTGGACGTTTATCAATAAGGTTTTGACGAACAGGATTGCCGGTCATCAGAAGCTTTTCCGTAGGGAAGAAACGATCCATATGGTCGTATGCTACACAGATGCGATGGGCTTTTTTGCCCAATAACTTATTCGTTACTCCGGCATAAGAGTTCTGCTCTTGTATGAGTGTAGCAATACCCATCATCGAGGCTGTCTTCAGAGTTGGACCGCTGGCGTATCCACCGACACCGACCGCGATTTGAGGTTTGAAATCGTTGATGATTTTCCGAGCTTTTAGCTGACTACGGATCAGTTTAATGGCTACACCAATGTTTTTCCAAAGGTGCTTTCGGTCTAAACCTGCAATCGGCAGACCTATAATTTGATACCCGGCATCAGGGACTTTTTGCATTTCCATTCTTCCTTCTGCTCCGACAAAGAGAATTTTGGCATCTGGATTTAATTCCATGATGGCATTGGCTATTGAGATGGCAGGGAAAATATGTCCTCCTGTACCTCCACCACTTATAATTACTTTTAATTCTTTTTTCATTGTATGATTATCCTTACTAAATCTTTTCTATTTTATGGCATCATCAAACTGATCATCACTGTTCAATGCTTCAGCTTTAGGTTCATTGCCGATTTGCTCTTCGAGGGCTGTCTCTTCCGGTGTTTGAGATAATGCTTGATTTTTTACTTCTTCAAGGTATGCTGTATATCGGCTTACACTTAAGATCATACCAATATAGGCGCAATTGATGAGAGTACTTGTCCCTCCTTTACTAACTAGGGGGAGGGGTTGCCCGGTTACGGGGAATAATCCTACGGCAACCATCATATTTAATATAGCCTGTGATACAAGTAATAAGGCTATACCCATCACTAAGAAGGCTGGAAAGGTCCTTTCGCATTTTTGAGCAATTCGTCCCACCCGCATTAATAAACAAAGATAGAGAAAGACTACGACTATTCCTCCGATAAGTCCCATCTCTTCAATAACAATGGCATAGATGAAATCGGAGAAGGCTTGACTTAAAAAGTCTCGTTGTATGGAGTTACCAGGTCCTTTTCCTACGACATGGCTAGTCGCAATCGCAATACGTGCGTGCGCGATTTGAGCATTTTTGTCAATGTCGAATTTGGCTGCGGGTATTTCTTCTTTATTAAAAAACCCTTTTACGCGATTCTGCCATGTTTCTAGACGGTGTAATCCGGGGGTTTGTCTTATCGTCTTAGGGGGGATAAGCATGATTGTACTAATCCCTATTCCTCCAACCAAAATCAATAATCCAACTAATCCCAATAACTTTTTCATAGATACTTGTCCAATGAACATCATCATAAAGACGACCCCAAAAAGCAGCATTGCGGTAGATAAATTCTCTGGGGCAATCAAGAGAAAGACAAGTCCCGTTAAAATCATAATGTATTTGAAGGCCTTGGGATTAGCGCCGTATTCATCTTGTTTCTTCGATAAAATGAAAGAAACCGCAATGATGACAGCCATCTTTGCCAACTCAGAGGGTTGAAACTGTATTCCCATGAAAGTCATCCAACGGGCAGCACCATTCACTCGGTCACCTGTCACAATACCCATTAGGGTAACAAACGCCAATAAGACAATGGAAGCTGGATATAGAAATACAGGGAAGACTTGAAACCATTTATAAGGAATGTTATGCATTAACACAACAATAATGGCTCCTACCATTAAGATTATTGAATGCTGCGTGATTGGTCCCCAATGATCCCCACTTTTATAGGTGAGGGTTGATGCAGCAGAAAACACCTCAATAATTGAAATGAGACATAGACATAAGAATATAATCCATATCACTTTATCTCCTTTGAATATGTTTTTTAATAAATCCACTGTTAATTAAATTAAGCTTGTTACGATTTAGATTCCTTTGTCTTTCCTGTTCTCTTTCCTATAGCTCTCTTACATATTTCTTAAACTGGTCGCCTCTGTCTTCATAGCTTTTAAATAGGTCGAATGAAGCACAGCAGGGACTCAATAAAACTGTTTCTCCCTTTTGGGCTAACTTATAAGCTGCCTCCACTGCCTCTTTCATTCCTGTGTTGACTTCAATAACAGGCAATCCCATCGGGTCAAAGAATTGATGTAACTTTTCGTTATGTAGGCCAAGATAGACTAAAGCTGAACATTTTTCTTTTACAAGAGCTTCGATTTCTTTATAGTCATTCCCTTTATCCTTTCCGCCTAATATTAGTACGGTTTTGGTTTTCATACTTTGTAGGGCATACCAACATGAATTGACATTCGTTGCTTTGGAATCGTTTATAAAATCGATGCCTCGTACTCGAGCGACCTTTTCTAATCGATGTTCTACTCCTTGGAAATCAGAGAGTGCTTTGCGTATATTTTCTTTAGTTATGCCTGCTAAATTTGCTGAGATACCGGCAGCTAAAGAGTTATATAAATTGTGTTGCCCGGTTAGGGCTAACTCCTCTTGTTCCATATTGAATGCTATGGGTTCGGTAATTTTTAATTCTTTATCTTCAACATAAGCAATGGCGTCATCTTCTTTTATTGCTGCAAAAGGATATAGATGAGCTTTTAGTCCATGCTTGGCTAGCTCTTCTTTAATAATAGGATCATCATTCCAGAAAATAAACGCATCATCCTGTGTTTGATTCTGAGTGATACGGAATTTTGCATTGACATAGTTCTGCATGCAGTGCTCATAACGATCTAAATGATCTGGGGTGATGTTCATCAAGACAGCTATGTTGGCACGGAAGTTGTACATGTTGTCTAATTGAAAGGAGCTTAATTCGATAATGTAATAGTCGTGATTCTCTTCTGCGACTTGCAATGCTAAACTCTTTCCAATATTTCCTGCTAATCCGACATTCAGCCCTGCGCTCTTAAAGATGTGATAAATTAAAGAGGTTGTGGTCGTTTTCCCATTAGAACCAGTGATGCAAATCATCTTGGCATTGGTGTATCGTCCTGCAAATTCTATTTCAGAAACAATTGGAGTGCCTTGTTCGATCAACTTTAGAATAATGGGGGCGTCATTAGGGATGCCTGGGCTTTTAATAACTTCATCTGCATTTAAGATGAGTTCTTCTGTGTGTTGTCTTTCTTCCCAAGAAATCGAATACTTATTCAGGAGTTCTTTATACTTGTCTTTGATAGATGACATGTCGGAAACAAAAGTTTCAAAGCCTTTTGTTTTGGCTAATACAGCAGCTCCTGCGCCACTTTCGCCTGCTCCTAATATTACAATTCTTTTCATTATGCTGAGTTATTAATAAAGAATTTATAATGTTTATCTGATTTTCAGTGTTATAATGGTTACTGCGGCCAGAATGATTGTTATGATCCAAAATCTGACCGTGATCTTTGATTCATGGAAAAGTTGTTCTGGCTTATTGAACTTCACACTGCATCCAGATTCTATAATGTTGATAGACGTTCTGAAATGATCGTGTATGGGTGTGCGTTTGAACATACGTTGTTTGACACCTTTTCGTTTACCCGCTTTGTAATAATAACGTTGTAAAATTACAGATAAGTTCTCTACAAGAAAAATGCCACAGAGTATAGGAATTAATAATTCTTTGTGGATAATAATAGCGAAAACAGCAATGATTCCACCAATAGTCAAGCTGCCTGTATCTCCCATAAAAACTTGTGCAGGGTAAGCGTTGTACCATAAGAAACCGATAAGGGCACCTATAAATGCGCAGATAAAGATAACAAGCTCTTCAGATCCAGGAATATACATGATATTCAAATAACTTGCAAATTCAATATGTGAAGAGACGTAGGCTAATATACCTAATGTTATTCCAATAATAGCGGAATTTCCGGCAGCCATTCCATCCATTCCATCATTTAGATTTGCTCCATTTGAAACTGCTGTTACCACAAGGATGGTGACGATTATAAATAATATCCATCCTCCGGTTTGAGCATGTTCTCCTAAAAAGTCAACGAAGTCTGCATAGTCTAAATTATTACTTTTGAAGAAAGGGATGGTTGTTTGTGTGGACTTTAAATCATTCGTACCATGTACGACCTCCATGTCCTGTCCGGGCTTGTGTATCTCAAAATTTTCACGTATCACAACGTTTGGACTTAGATAGAGCGTTAATCCTACAATTAACCCAAGACCAACTTGCCCTATTATTTTGAATTTTCCGTGTAGACCTTCTTTATCTCTTTTAAAAATCTTGATATAATCGTCTGCACCTCCCAAAGTACCTAACCAAACTGTTGTGATTAGCATTAATATCATATAGATATTATGCAGTTTTCCTAATAATAAGCAAGGTATGAGTATGGCAATGATAATAATAACGCCTCCCATACTTGGTACTCCAATCTTATTTGTACCAAATGGGTCAATAGATGCATCTCTTTGAGTTTCTGTAATTTGTTTTCTCTTTAGAAAATTGATGAACTTATCGCCCCAAATGATTGAGATTAGCAAAGCAATAATGACAGCCATTAATGCGCGAAAGGATGTGTAAGCAAACATTCCGGCACCCGGAACATTATACTTTTGCAACCATTGAAAAAGATAATATAGCATAACTTAATATTTTCTTTATGATGTTTTGGGATTTTTAGATGATTTGAAACCCCCTTGTCACTATGAAAAAATCTCCTTTAAAACCTCTTTGTCATCAAAATGATGTTTGATTCCTTTGATTTCTTGATAATTCTCATGCCCTTTTCCGGCAACTAAGATGACATCTCCTTTTTGTGCAATCATACATGCTGTACGAATGGCTTCTTTACGGTCAACAATACTGATGGTCTTTTTTTTCTCATCAGCATTTAGTCCGGCAAGCATATCGTTTATAATATCTTGAGGCTCTTCAAAACGGGGATTATCAGAGGTGATGATGACTTGATCGCTGCTTTTTACAGCTTCTTTGGCCATTATCGGACGCTTTCCTTTATCTCGATTGCCTCCGGCTCCGACAACGGTGATGATCTTTCCTTTGCCTTCTAATACTCCATGAATGGCATCCAAAACATTGATTAGAGCATCTGGGGTATGGGCATAATCAACAATAGCCGTATAACCTTTTGGCGATCGGACAGAATCGAAACGTCCAGAGACGGGATGCAGGGTACTTAAGGTGATGAGCACATCTTCTTCTTTTTGACCGAGTAAGACAGCTGCACCATATACTGCTAGTAAATTTGAAGCATTAAACTTCCCAATAAATTGAACAACCAATTCATGATTATTGAAGTCTAACAACATGCCTTCAAAGTGTGACTCAAGAACTCTTCCCTTGAAATCGCTTAAGCTTCTTAGTGAGTAAGTATAGGTTTTTGATTTCGTGTTTTGAGTCATTACTAATCCGTTCTTGTCATCCAAATTTGTTAGACTGAATGCCCCTTTCGGCATATCATCAAAAAATGTCTTTTTGGCTTTTAAATAATTGTCGACGGTTTTATGATAATCTAAGTGATCTCTAGTTAAATTGGTAAAGATTCCTCCCGCAAATTGTAAACCACCAATCCGCTTTTGGGCAATGGCATGTGAACTAACTTCCATGAAGGCGTACTCACATCCAGCCTTAACCATTTCTGATAAGAGTTGGTTTAATGTAATTGCATCTGGGGTGGTATGCTCTGTTGGAATAGGTTTGTCATCAATATAGTTGCATACCGTTGATAGTAATCCGGTTTTATATCCTAAGTGTCGAAAGGTGTTGTATAATAGTGTTGCGATTGTCGTTTTCCCATTTGTACCCGTAACGCCCACTAGCTTTAGTTTAGAAGTCGGATCACCATAGAATGTTGTGGCAATTTTTCCGACAACATCCTCGCTATTCTTTATTTGTACATAGGTGATTTGGGGATCTAGGTTTTGTGGCATTTTCTCACATAAAATGGCTGCAGCTCCACTTTCTATAGAGGCCTCGATGTACATGTGCCCATCTGCTTGTGTGCCGCACATGGCTATAAACAAATGCCCTTGTGTAATTGATCTTGAGTCTATATTTACTCCGGTGATCTCTATATCAGAGGCTCCTACTATTTGTAGGGGCTCAATTGATGTCAGTAACTGATTTAATTTCATATCTTACTTTTTATAAAATTATTTTTTTAATCTTCTAGGATGAGAGTAATTGTTTCTCCTTTTTTAATTAAAGCTCCATCATTTATAGATTGTTTCTTTACTTTTCCGACGCCTATTATTTTGACCTTTAATCCACGACTTTCTAATAAATAAACGGCATCTTTGGCGCCCATCCCGATAACATTAGGGAGTTTCTTTTGATTTAGATCTTTTTTTTCAAAAACGACCGATTGGTTACCGATCTGTGGATTGATCCAATTTTTATTTGTAGATGGAGAAGAATACCCTATATGTTGTATCCCAAATTCCTTTAGGACACGTTCTGTTTCTGCTTTCTCACCAATTTTGATTGGTGGAATAAAGACGGCATTTGAGTCCACCGCATTTTCGATGGATAATCTTAAATTTTTTGCATAAATTCGTTCTGCGATCTTCCCGAAAATGCTACCTGCCATTAGTCCACCGGATGCTGGTAAGCCTGGCTTTTGTATGGATACAATCATACTATACTTAGGAGCCTCTGATGGGAAAAATCCACAGAAGCTAACTAGATAGTTCATTCGCCCAGCTTTATATCCTGCACTTCCTTTGGAAATTTGAGCAGTTCCCGTTTTACCTGAAACGCTAAACTGTTTGCTGCCTGCAGGCTTAGCTAATCCTTCACTAACAACCTTATGCAGAATCATTCTAATATCTGCTAATGTCCGGTCTGAACATATTTTTTCATTAATTATTTCTGTTGGATACTCTTTTATTATTTCTCCATTTTTTACGGCTGCTTTAACAAATTTGGGACGCACCATTATGCCATTATTTGCGATGGCATTATAAAAGGTAAGGATGTTGAGAGGAGGAACTTGTGTTTCGTAGCCTATGCTCATCCATGGTAGCGTGGTTTTTGAGAAATATCGTTCTTTAGGACCACGAATATTAGGTCTACCTTCACCGGATATTTGTAAGTGAAGTGGTTCATTTATGCTCATTCTTTTTAAACCGTCTACGAACCGTTGTGGATTGTTGCTGTAGAAATGATCAATAATGCTTGATACCCCGACGTTAGATGAAACTTCTAGAATCTTTGTGACATTAATTCTACCATATCCTCCTCTATGCCAGTTGTGGTCTCTCATTGTACGCCCATACATCATCTTGAGTCCATTTCCTGTTTCTACTTCATAAGTTGGAGTGATCTTCCCGTCTTCTAAAGCGACCATTATGGATGCTGTCTTGAATGTAGATCCTGGTTCGAGCATATCACTTATTGCATTATTGCGTATTTCATGATATTTCTCATCAGAACAAAGAGTCATGTTTACGATGGCTTTTACTTCACCTGTAGCGACCTCCATTAAAACTACGACTCCTACGTTTGCATTAATCTCTTTCATCTTGTCAACTAATGCTTTTTCGCAAATATCCTGCATATCGACATCTAGTGTCGTTATGATGTCACAGCCATCGATAGGGGGGATGTCAACAATATTTAGGTATTTGTTCATGACCTTTTGTCGATGGGTAATACCATTTTTCCCCTTAAGTAAGGTGTCGAAAGCGAGTTCTATACCATTTTTAGCACCTTTTGTCGTATCGGCATATACATCTCCGAGGGTACGCGCAGCCAATGATCCAAAAGGTTTCTTCCTCTGATTGTATATCAATTCATGAAATCCACCTTTGTACTTGCTTAGTCGGAAAATTGGTAGCTGTTTCGCTTCTTTGTATTGGATGTAAGAAATACGCTTAGGGTAAATTAAATAGTTACGGCTTCGTTGCTTGCGCCCTTTTTTCAAGTGAGTTTTAAATTCACTAATGCTTTTATCTGGGAAAATTTTATTAAGTCCAATACAAATGGAATCCAAGTAAGTCCTCAACAAAGAATCTTTGTGTTGTTGATCTTTTATGCGCCTTTTTTCATCCCTTTCACCTGACATGAAATCCATATAGATTTTGTATTCAGGTAGAGAACTAGCCATTAGTTTACCGTCAGAGGAAATAATATTACCTCGGTTGGGCTTGATTGTGACGTTCTCTTTTACAAATCGGTCAGCTACATCCTGCCAATATTGACGTTCGGCAAACATCGTAATGCCTGCTTTCACAATGATTGCGATACCAATAAGTGCCATAAGTAATATGACAAAGAAGTATCGGGTCATTATATTTTTTTTATTAACTGCCACAGGTTGATTGTTTTTATAGTGTAAAACGTATCTTTAGGACTACTTTATCAGATAAGGAGGGTTCGTGGATGTTTGTAAATCGCTCTCTTTGTCGGATATATAGTCTTCTATACGTGATTGACGGCTCTTTTCCATTAATTCAGAATTACGTGTTAGAGCATCATATTTTATGTCAATGAGTATCTTTTTTAGTCTATCTATTTCAATTTGCTGCTGCTGGCTGGCATATCGGTTATGGATATAAAATATAACCAATACCATGATGAGGATAATTAGCTTTGTTTGTCGACGGAAAAAATCCGTAGCTAAAATATCCCCTCCGAGAATACTTTTTAAAGATGTGCGTTTTTTGTTCTTGTTAAGATTCTTTTTTATATCCTCTTTTTCCATCTTTATTTAATTTATTCGGTTAGGCCAGTTTTATTTCTTCTCAGCGATTCGAAGTTTTGCACTTCTGGATCTTGGGTTGGCTAAAATTTCTTTTTCTGATGGAGTGATAACCTTATTGCTAGTTATGCGTAATGGAGCATTTACGTTGCCGAAAAAATCTTGCTCGACTTTCCCGTTGATATTTCCTGCCTTCATGATGTTTTTTACCATTCGATCTTCTAATGAGTGGTAAGTTATGACGACCAATCGCCCTCCTGGTTTTAGAACGTTGATTGCGCTTGACAGCATCTCTTTTAAGGCTTCCATCTCTTGATTGACTTCTATTCTTAGCGCTTGAAAAACTTTCGCTAAATCTTTCTTATCTCTTTCTATATTAAAGATTGGTTTTATGACTTCTAATAACTCGTAAATCGTGTGGATCTCTTTATTTGCTCTAGCTTTAACTAAAAGTGATGCGAGTCTCCGGCTATTTTTTAGTTCGCCGTATAAATACAAAATATTTGCGAGCCTTTCTTCATCATAAGAATTTATGATGTCTGCGGCATTGATCCCTGCTCTTTTATTCATGCGCATATCTAGATTGCCGTCAAAACGAAAAGAGAATCCTCTTTCGCTGTCGTCAAAGTGGTGGGATGAGACGCCCAAATCCGCTAAAATAGCATCAACTTCTTCGATATGATGATACTTTAGAAAATTTTGTAAATAGCGAAAGTTACTTCTGACAAAAGTAAAGTGTGGATTATCAATAATATTCTTTTCTGCATCTAGGTCTTGGTCAAATCCGAATAAACGACCATGCTCTCCAAGTCTTGATAATATTTCCTTGGAGTGCCCACCTCCACCGAATGTGACATCAACATAGATTCCATTTGGATCTATATTCATAGCCTCTACACTCTCTTTAAGCAGAACTGGTATGTGATAATTAGTCTCGTTTATCATATTCTTATTTCTTATTTTTATATTTTTTCGCCCATTACTTTTTCCAAAGTCTGTCTAAAGTTCTCGACTGACATAAAAGGCTCTGTTGCTAATTCTTTAGCCCAAATTTCGATTTTGTTGTCTAGCCCAATGAATTTCACGTCTGAAATGATCTTGCACATGGCGAGATAGCGTTTAGGAATAAGAATTCGGCCGTTCGAATCAATGGTGACTTGCTCAACGTCGCTAATATATTGCCTAAATAAAAGTTGATGTTGACTATCCCATTTGTTAAGACGCTTTCTAAATTCATTGAGGTCTTCATTCCATGTACTTTCGGGGTATAATATGAGGCAGTCTTGGAAGATGTCTTTTTTCATAATAAGCCTTTCTTCAGAAGCGGTCTGTAGTTGTTTTCTAAATCCTGATGGAATGAATACTCTTCCTTTTGTATCAGTTTTGGCTTCTATGTTTCCCCAGAAATGCATCATCTTTTACCTTATTATATAAAACGACTGTAAAAGTATTAATTTCCCCACAATTCCCCACATTTTTACACAAATATTTTTCGACAAGTTATTAACACCTTTGTCTATGAAAGATTCGAGCCTTTTTTAAAGTAAATTTTAGTAGATTTCTTGATGAAAATAGTCCCTTCTGTAAGGAGCGTCCGTCGTTCTTGGAATTTTGAAATACTAAAACGACATACGATCCCGGTTGTTAAATAAACCTTTTTAGGAATCACATGTCGTTTTGTCGCTTATATTTGGGGAGTAGAAGTTTCTTTATCTGAAATCCTTTAACTCATTTTGCAGTTTTTGACGAGTGAAAAAAATTCGACTCTTAACTGTACCTAAAGGGAGGTTTAACTTTTCAGCTATCTCTCTGTATTTAAATCCTGAAACGTGCATAGCAAAAGGGATTCGATATTCTTTTGGTAATGAGTTTGTTATTTTCCGCATTTCTTTTAGATCATAAACTCTTTCTGTATTTTCAAAGCCTTTATCTTGAGGGTAGTTCAAGTGATAAAGATTGTCGGTCTGATCAATAAATGTTTGGTTTCTGATCACTTTCCGATAATTATTGATGAAGATATTACGCATAATAGTATAAACCCAACCTTTGAAATTTGTGTCAGGTGTATATTTATCTTCATTGTCTAAGACTTTTAACGAAGTT
Organism: Bacteroides sp. QWL-09; assembly: GCF_058683585.1. Taxonomy (NCBI): domain Bacteria; kingdom Pseudomonadati; phylum Bacteroidota; class Bacteroidia; order Bacteroidales; family Bacteroidaceae; genus Bacteroides; species Bacteroides sp. QWL-09. The sequence continues at coordinate 2,835,094 of NZ_CM178748.1, forward strand.
TCTTGTAATAAATCGTTTGCTTCTTCTGGATTAGTAGTAAGTTTGTATGCAAAACGTAACAAGTCGTCTTGGACTCTAATCAAATCTTTTCTAAAACTTAAGTTTTTCATAGTGTAACTTTTTTAGGTGAATATTTGATTTTATGGTTAGCAATACAATTATGCAATAATAAATTGATTACTATAGGGGGGGTATTGACAAAAATAGAGGGGGAGACTGTTGGGCTATGAGAAAAGTTCTTTTTAAAAGGATTTGGTTTTTGACATATGGGGATAGCAAACCCGTATTTTTTCGCAAATTATTGCAGATAATAAAAAAGAACCGTTAATTTTGTGGCATCATTTTTTTTAAAACTTAAAAGATGGCCGATGATTCTTTGTTATTAATAGATATTGATAGAATACTTCGAGAAAAGGTTCCGGCTCATTATAGGTATATTCCCAAGTTCTTAATTTCGTATTTGAAGAAGATTATTCATCAAGATGAAATTAATGTGTTTTTGGAAGAATCTAAGGATAAGGTTGGAGTTGAGTTTCTAGAAGCTTGTATGGAGTTCCTTGATCTTAAGGTTGAGGTTAAGGGATTGGAGAATATATCAGAATCTGGTTTATATACATTTGTTTCTAATCATCCGCTAGGCGGGCAAGATGGTGTCGCCTTAGGGTATGTCTTAGGGACATTTTTTAATGGGAATGTAAAATACTTAGTGAATGACCTACTCATGAATTTGCATGGACTGGCTCCGCTTTGTATACCAATAAATAAAACAGGGAGACAATCGAAAGATTTTCCTCGGATGGTCGAACAGGGTTTTTTGTCTAACAGTCAGTTGATTATGTTTCCTGCTGGCTTGTGTTCTCGTAGACGAAAAGGAGTGATTCGTGATTTGAAATGGAAAAAGACTTTTGTTGTAAAGAGTGTGCAATGTCATCGGGATGTTGTACCCGTGCATTTTGAGGGAAGAAATTCTGACTTTTTTTATAACTTAGCCAATGTGTGTAAATTTCTGAACATTAAGATAAATATTGCAATGTTGTATCTTGTTGATGAAATGTTTAAGAACCGGCATAAAACTTTTACTGTAACTTTTGGCAAACCGATCTCATGGCAGACTTTTGATCAATCAAAAAATCCTAGTCAGTGGGCTGAGTTTGTGAAAGAAACTGTTTACAAATTGTAAGATCTTGAATGAATATGATAAAAGAGATGGAAAAAATAATAGACCCTGTAAGTAAAGAGTTACTTAAGATGGAGCTAACGGATGATAAAAGATTACGTATGACGAATAAAAGTAATAATCAAATTTATATTATTACTTATCAAGACTCTCCGAACGTGATGAGAGAGATTGGGCGTTTGCGTGAAATCGCATTTCGTGCTGCTGGTGGAGGAACCGGTCTATCAATAGATATAGATGAGTTTGATACGATGGAGAATCCTTATAAACAACTCATCGTTTGGAATCCCGAGGCAGAAGAAATATTGGGAGGATATCGCTATTTATTGGGGACTGATGTGAAATTCGATGAAAACGGTGCTCCTATTTTGGCTACTTCTCATATGTTTCATTTTTCTGAGAAATTTATTTCTGAATATTTACCGATGACGGTTGAGCTGGGGCGATCTTTTGTTACGTTAGAATATCAATCGACTCGTGCAGGAAGTAAAGGTTTGTTCGCTTTGGATAATTTATGGGATGGTCTTGGTGCTTTGACGGTTGTTATGCCAAATGTAAAATATTTCTTTGGAAAAGTCACGATGTATCCGAGTTATCATCGTAAAGGTCGCGATATGATCTTGTATTTTCTTAAGAAGCATTTTTGTGATAAGGAGAATCTTATTGTTCCAACTGATCCACTTATTCTGGAAACGAGTGAATCAGAACTGAACTCTATTTTTGAGGATTCGTCATTTAAAGGCGATTATCGGATTCTTAATATGGAGATTCGAAAATTGGGCTATAATATTCCCCCATTGGTGAATGCCTATATGGGGTTAAGCCCTACCATGCGAATGTTTGGTACGGCTGTTAACCATGAATTTGGAGAGGTTGAAGAAACCGGGATTCTAATCGCTGTTGATGAAATACTTGAGGAGAAACGTATTCGTCATATTCAAACTTTTATCGAAAGTCATCCTGAAGCTCTTAATCCGGCTTCCGAATCGCAAGAGGCTTTCACGCCTAAGGTGGTTACACAGCAGGAAGGCTGTTGCCATTAATTTTCCGATATAAATCAAGTGCAAAGACATCGGTCATTCCCGATATATAATCAAGAACCGCCTGTACTCTTTCGTAGAGTATGGGCGATTTTATATTATATTGATTCGAAACACGATCGATAAGTAGCTTTGAATAAGCTTTGTCCGGTGCTTTGATTGCTTCGGTCATGAGGTCGAGTAAGGTGCTGATGACTTTAAAGCCGGCCAACTCAATATCTAATACGTCGCGTGATCGGTAAATCTTGTCGAATGAGGTTTCAGAACTTGATTTATAGGCTACTAATGGACGATCGGAAATGCTCTTGATTAAAGGGTTGTTGAAAGTACCCGATAAGATTTCTTTCTCGTGAGCGAGGAATGCGGTGGTGCACTCTTTGATCAGTAGTCCGATGACACTTGAACGTAGATAAGCAATTTGCTCATTAGCATCACTGACAAAATGGAACGTTTTTTCAATGTGACTCTTTTTATCGTCATCGAAATAATCCATTAAGATTGATTTTGTCTCATCTCTTGTTAGAATCTTTAACTTGTGAGCGTCTTCAATATCCATCATTTGATAACAGATGTCGTCGGCCGCTTCTACTAGAAAAACCAACGGATGTCTGACATATTTTAGTGGCGAGTCGCTCACTTTAATCAATCCTAATTCGTCGGCTATAAGACGGAAACTTTGCTCTTCGGTCGTGAAAAAGCCAAACTTCGATTTATCCCCGGCTAGTTCGGAAGAAAAAGGGTACTTAACGATTGAAGCCAAGGTGCTATAAGTCATTGCGAAACCTCCTTTTCGTCGTCCTTCAAATTGATGGGTGAGTAGTCTAAAGGCATTGGCATTTCCTTCAAAGTGAGTGAGATCTTCCCATTCTGCTGCAGATAATTGTGAGCCGTCGATCTGTTTTTCTTTGAAAGTTAATCCTTTTCCTTCAGAAAAGAAGGTCGATATGGCGCGTTCACCCGAGTGACCAAAAGGAGGGTTTCCAAGATCGTGAGCAAGGCAGGCCGCCGAAATAATTGAACTGATTTCCGGTAAGAATGAATCCTCTAAATCGGGATGTTCTTTGAGGATGGCTTGTGATACATTGCTCCCCAAAGATCGTCCGACACATGAGACCTCAAGACTATGGGTGAGCCGATTGTGTACGAAAATACTACCAGGCAAAGGAAAGACTTGAGTCTTGTTTTGTAAACGTCTAAAAGGGGCTGAAAAGATCAAACGGTCATAATCTCGTTGGAATTCCGAGCGATTTTCTTGTCGTTTCTCGTGGTATTCTTCCATGCCAAAGCGTTTGGCGGATATTAGAGTTCTCCAATCCATCATATCTTTCTTTATTTTGTCTCTTTTTAAGTTGTATTCCTTCTTGAGCACATTATTTAACTGCAAACTTAGACATTTTTCGGTTCAAAATGCGTATTTTCGCCCATTAATCTCGTAACAAAAAGAATATGAACATTCCAATTATTAATAAATCGAAGCATGCTTTACCGGAGTATGCTACAGAATCTTCTGCCGGCATGGATATTCGTGCTAATTTGTCTGAACCTATTACTTTGAATCCTTTGCAACGTTGCCTTGTACCAACCGGACTTTATATGGCATTACCTCAAGGCTACGAAGCACAAATTCGCCCTCGCAGTGGTTTGGCTTTGAAGAAAGGTATCACAGTGCTTAATTCCCCGGGAACGATCGATGCTGATTATAGAGGAGAGATAGGTATCATCCTCATTAACCTTTCCGGCGAATCCTTTGTCATTGAAGATGGTGAACGTATCGCTCAGATGATCATTGCCCGTCACGAGCACGTTGGTTGGGAGTCTACTGATACGTTGGATGATACAGCCAGAGGAGCTGGGGGATTTGGACACACCGGGAAATCTTAATGGATAAATGCCGAATCATAGATTGGGCTTTTTAGATTTGGAATCATGAAAAAAAGAATAACACCTATTTTATTGGTAGCCGGTCTATCGCTTCTTCTCTTGTCGTGCGCGTCGAAGGTTCGTTTGGTCGATCATTCGTCAACGCCCCTCAATGACCAGTCGGTTGCCGATCAACGAAAGTACGATTACTACTTTCTTGAGGCCATGCGGATGAAGCAACAGAAGTCGTACGATGTCACTTTTGAGCTTTTGCAGCATTGTCTGGATCTTAATCCTAAAGCTTCTTCGGCGTTATATGAGCTCGCCCAATATTATCTGTTCTTGCGGCAAGTCCCGCAAGGGCGTGATGCTTTAGAAAAAGCGGTACGATACAGTCCCGACAATTATTGGTATAGCCAGGGTCTGGCTTCTTTGTATCAGCAGCAAAACGACTTGGAAAAAGCCACCGATCTTTATGAACAGATGGCTCTTCGCTTCCCTTCGAAGCAAGAACCGTTGCTTAATCTGTTGGATCTTTATAATCGTGAACAAAAATACCGTGAAGTCATTCGTACCCTCAATCGTTTAGAACAGCGTATGGGGAAAAACGAACAACTCACGATGGAAAAGTTTCGGGTTTACCTGCAGATGAAAGAGGATAAAAAGGCGTTTCGTGAGATTGAAAGCTTGGTTGAAGAATATCCGGCAGATCTACGTTATCAAGTCATCTTAGGGGATGTTTATCTGGAGCATGGGAAAAAGCAAGAAGCTTATGCGTTGTATCAGAAAGTTCTCGCTGCAGAGTCGGATAACGCGATGGCTTTGTATTCTATGGCCAATTATTACGACGAGATCGGCGATCAAGAGAAGTACCAACAACAACTCGATACCTTGCTTTTAAGTAAGAAAGTGCCGGCTGAAACGAAAGTGAATGTGATGCGTCAAGTGATTGTCGACGGTGAATCTTCGGGAAAAGATAGTACTCAAGTCATACGCTTGTTCGATCGTATGCTCAAACTCGATCCCGAAGATGCTCAGATCCCCATGCTATACGCCCAGTATCTATTGTCGAAAAACATGGAGGCAGCTTCGGTGCCTGTTCTGGAACAAATCGTTCAGGTTGAGCCGACGAATAAAGCGGCTCGTTTGATGTTGGTGAGTGCCGCTGTTAAACAGGAAGATTATCAAAAGATTATTAAGGTTTGTGAGCCGGGTATAGAGGCGACTCCGGAGGCCTTAGAATTTTACTATTATCTAGCTATTGCTTATAATCAAGCGGAAGAAGGGGATAGTGTTTTGAGCGTCTGCCGCAAAGCTTTAGAGCAGGTTAATGAGCAGAGTAAGAAAGAAGTTGTTTCCGACTTCTATGCCATTATGGGAGATGTTTATCATACCAAGAAACAGATGACTGAGGCTTATGCTGCTTATGACTCGGCTTTGGTGTACAATCCTTCAAACATTGGCGCGTTGAACAACTATGCTTATTACCTCTCGGTAGAGCGAAAAGATTTAGATCGTGCTGAAGAGATGAGTTATAAAACCGTTAAGGCTGAACCTAAAAATGCGACCTTCTTAGATACTTATGCCTGGATCTTGTTTGAGAAAGGTAACTATGCTGAGGCGCGCATCTATATTGAAGAAGCAGTCAAGAACGATACCACCAAAAGTGCTGTTCTTTTAGAACATTGTGGTGATATCCTTTATATGGCTAAAGATGTAGAAGGAGCACTCATGTATTGGAAGAAAGCCTATGATGCGGGAAGTGACTCGAAAACCTTGAAACAGAAAATAGAACAAAAGAAATACATTGCAGAATGAGAAAGTGGTTATATTTATTGGGTCTAGTTGTCTTTCTTACCGGCTGTAAAACATTGAAACCCGGCAGTGGATCATTAGATCCGGTTTATTTATCGTCGAAGTTGCAACTCGTTGTACCCACACGCGATGGCTCGTTGACCATTGGAGGTCATATGAAGATGAAAAGTCACGAACGGATACAGATTTCTTTGCTCATGCCGATTCTCCGTTCGGAAGTGGCCCGTATAGAGATCACTCCAGATGACATTTTATTGATCGATCGTATGAATAAACGCTATGTGCGTGCTACAAAAGCCGAAGTTGAACAGGCGATCCTTCATAAAGCCGATTATTCACGACTAGAGAAACTACTGATCAAGGCCTCGTTGCCTAATGGTAAGAGCGAAATTCTGGGTAAGGATCTTGGTATTCCCTCTTTGCAGAAAGCCAAGTTAAAGTTATACGACTTTAGTGCTCGTGAGATTGCTATTATTCCGACTGAGGTTTCTTCTAAATATCGTCAAACCTCTTTGGAGGAATTAATGAATATGTTGTCGAAAATATTATGAGATATTGTTTAGTTGCTTTGTTATTGAGTTGGTGTACTTTTCCTTCTTTGTTTGCTCAGTCGAATAAACTGATCAAAGAGCTCGAAGGCAAACGTGGTGCACTTCAAAAACAGATTGTCGAAACCGAACAGTTGCTTAAAACTACAAAGAAAGATGTCGGGAGCCAGCTGAGGAATCTTACGGTATTGACGGGGCAGATTGAGGAACGTAAGCGTTACATCGCAGTCATTAACACGGATGTCAAGTCGATCGACGACGAACTTTATTCGTTGGCTGTCGAACTTCGAAGTTTGGAGCGTGACCTGAAAAGTAAGAAAAAGAAATATGAAGCTTCTGTACAATATTTGTATAAAAACAAGTCGATCGAGGAGAAGTTGATGTTTATCTTTTCGGCAAAAGATCTGGGACAGACCTATCGTCGCTTGCGTTACGTTCGTGAATATGGTACTTATCAGCGTCTTCAAGGTGAAGAGATCTTAAAGAAGCAGGAGCAAGTGCGTAAGAAGAAGATCGAACGTGAACAGGTAAAGCGGGCTAAAGAGAATCTCCTAAAAGAACGGGAAGGCGAGAAGCAAAAACTTGAGGTTCAGGAAAAAGAAAAGCGGTCGTTAGTGGCCAACCTTCAAAAGAAACAGAAGGGATTACAAAGCGAGATTAATAAGAAAAGACGTGAAGCGGCTCAGCTGAATGCTAAGATCGACCGTCTGATTGCTGAGGAAATAGAACGTGCGCGTAAGCGTGCCGAGGAAGAAGCGCGTAAGGAAGCTGAAAAGGCCGGTCGGACTGTAGAGGAAAAGAAGAGTTCAAAAAGCTCAAAGCGATCGAAAGCTTCGAAGAGCAAACCTCTCGAAGAATATACGATGAGTAGAGCGGATCGTGAGTTATCGAGCAACTTCTCCTCCAATAAAGGACGTCTGCCTATGCCGATTTCCGGGGCTTATATTATTACGAGCCATTTTGGGGAGTATGCTGTTGAAGGACTTCGTAATGTGAAGCTCGACAACAAAGGCATCGACATTCAAGGTAAACCCGGAGCTCAAGCACGGGCGATCTTCGATGGTAAAGTAGCGGCGGTGTTCCAGTTGAATGGCTTGTTCAATATCCTCATCCGTCATGGCAGTTACATCTCGGTGTATTGCAACTTATCTTCGGCAAGCGTGAAGTCGGGTGATGCGGTTCAGACGAAACAACCGATTGGTACCGTTTTCTCTGATGGAGCCGATGGAGGACGTACAGTCTTACATTTCCAACTTCGGCGTGAGAAAGATAAGTTGAATCCGGAACCTTGGTTGAACCGGTAGATTTTTAAAATATTTTTAAAATAAGAGTTGCCCTCGTTGTCTTTGTACAACGAGGGCAAACTTTTATGCGAACGACTCTTGTTTCCCTTTACATTCTAAAGGTCAGTCTAAACGTTTGTAAGAAGACTTGTCACTGCCCGAATTAGTGTTTGTTATTCGAACGGTTGGCGTCAGGGATATAGTCATTGCCTAATGTGATATTGGTGATCGGTTCTGTCGATTCAAAAGAAACCGTTAACGGTTTGTTAGGTTGTTCCAACCATTTTCTAGCCGGCAATGTGATTGTTTTTACGATTTTGTCCTGGTTATAACCTGAAAGGACAACGGGTAAAGGAAAATCGCCTTTATTAACCACCACGACCTCGATCTTATGTCCTGAGCGTTTGACTTGATCTATTGCTAAATCGGGAATGCCACCATTTTGATAGTACCACGCCTGCCAAAACCACGTTAAGTCTTGTCCGGAAAGGGAGTTGAACGTATTAAAGAAGTCGTATGGTGTTGGGTGTTTATATTTCCAGCGTTCCATAAATCCGTTTAAGCAAGTCTTAAACAACGAATCACCCAGCTCTGTCTCTAACATGCGTAAGGCAACTTCTGTCTTGGCATAATTGAGGTAGAAATAGATGCGCTGATCAAGGTAGTGGGTTGGCGTTATTACCGCCGGCTCATCTTCCAGACCGGCATAATAGGAGAAAGCTCTGGTGTTCTTCTTGGCTTCATCAAGAGGCGCCATTCTCATCTGAACTTTCTCAGGTAAAAACACGGTCAGCCCTTCGTCGAGCCAGCCATTTTTCGTTTCGTTGGTGCAAACGTAGAAGGGGAAGTAGCTATGTGCTATTTCGTGCGAATTGGCATACACGGTCATGCTGAACTTAGGATCTGCACCTACATTGGTGATCATCGGATACTCGATACCAAAATCGCCATTGAAGACGGTCATATAAGGGAAGGGAAACGGAATGCCCGGTATCTCTTCCGACATGGAACGGACGGTCTCTCTCGCCACATCTACTACTTTATCGAAATGTTGAGAGGCAGGATTATAGGCGACTCCTACTATGGTGCGTCTTTTCGTAGCCTTATCTACTTCCACGCTTGTGACATCCCAACAATAATGATCGCTGAGCCCGAAAGCGAAATCAGAAACCTGAGAAGCTTTGTATCTCCAAGTCTGTTTGTTGGTGGTGATGTTTCCTCGTTTCAAATCTTGAACTGTGATTAAATGGGTGACTTGATCGGAAGCTGTGGCTTTCTTATAGTTGGCATTGTATGGAGCTTGCAGCAACTCGTCTATGTTTACCGGCTCTCCGGTAGCCCAAACCATAAAGCCTTTGGGAACAGTAATCTCGACATCAAAGTCGGCTACTTCGTTGTAGAACTCTGCTAGTCCGTTGTAGGAATGCTTATCCCATCCGTTGAGATCGTCATACACTGCGATTTGTGGATACCATTGTCCTAGAAAAACAGTCGTACTGTCGATCGTCCCCATTCTGATTAAGGTGTGTTCGGGGATGTGGAAATTCCAGTCGATCTGTATGTCGGCTTTGCTTTGTGGCGCTATCTTGTCAGTGAGTTGTACGTGCATCAATGTGCCTGTGCGGCGCACTTGTTTCTGATTCACTTCGATGGTCTTCTCGTTATTCCCGATATGCATACGCTCGATGACTACGCCGTCGGTCAAATCGCGCGGATCCACATCGACGAGTGAATTGCGGTTGGCTCCTCTTTTAAATAGATCTTGATAGAGTCTGACGACAAGAGTCTTTAGGGTATCCGGACTGTTGTTGAAGTAGGTGATTCGTTCCGAGCCGTGTAGCATCTTGTTCTTCACATCGACGGTTGCTTTGATGGTGTAAGACGCTGTGTTTTGCCAGTAATGCTTACCGGGATTTCCATCTTTGCTGCGTGTCTGCTTGGCGTAGGCTAATGTAACGCTTTTGGGCACCACGTTTTTTTCTTCTGAGAAGACGGTCGTACAGAAGAGCAAAAATAAGCCCGTTGCAAGAATCATTCTTTTTTTCATCTTTGTTAGAGTTTAAGGAGGTTAATCGATCTTTTATAAGATCGTTAAATGGTTATGTTCTAATTATTTCTTACAAATATATTTCTTCTTTTTCGATAAACGAGCTTTTTTGGAATTCTTTTTGTAAGGATATGCGCTAAAATTTATTTTGGAGATAAACCTTAAACCAAGTCATTCAGTCGAATAGACTGAGTTCACTTCTTTCATAGGTTAATCACTGAACTCTCTCAAGTGCAACTCTTATATATTCCTCCTCCTAAAGTTTATTTTGAATATGATCTGTCATCTGCCACCAAATGAGTGATAAGTTGTTGATTTACAGTTTCGAAAGAGTGTTGCAGATGGGTGTTGCAGATAGGTGGCAGATCAATGATCTGCAACACCAAGTGAATGGAAGGATGATTGAGTGCTTTTTCCTGACAATCAGAAAGCCTTTCCCTTGCCCATCCAACGGGCTAGTTCTCTTTTTTTTAAGGTAAAACAAAAAGTTTCGAAGGGTCGCTATTTCAGTTCCAACGTTTGGAAAATTATTTCCAAACGTTGGAACTTTTATTTTGTCAGTATGAAACTAGAACTTCTACCGTATGAAACTGCTTTGTCTGCCGTATGAAACTATAAATCGGACGTAAGTTGCTGATTTCTTGCTCTATGAGCGTGCCTTTTACTGATTTAGGTTGTCTTTTACTGATGTAGGTAGACTCTTTCTGTTCTATCACTCTGAAAAGATAGACCGTTTTATTTTTTCTATCCTAAGAACCTAGACACGTTGTGGCTATTTTAAATTGCTGTGGATTTACGCTTAAATATTGATAGACTGTTTGATAATACAATCATGACGAATAAAACAGTGATGATCAGTTGGTCTTTTCCTCGTCTCCATATTTGTTTGTGGATGTCAAACTTATAAGAAATATGGAAACCTCTGAGGGGCAGTAATCTATGAAAAAACACCATTTCAATCCTCTTAGCAGAGAATGAAATGGTGTTTAACCCTATTATAATCGATAAAGAACGTCTAATTTATAACTGCCGTTTGAGTTGTTTACTCCAGATGGCATACCCTTCTTCGGTGAGGTGCAGCCCATCGGTGGTCAGCTCCTTTCTAAGGATAGCTGTTCCCTCTTCCGTAAAGTGTGGAAAGAGATTGATGAAGACGAGCTTGCGCTCGGTAGCCAATTGTTCTAATTGCTCATTAATCATTGGGATCATGTCTGTTTTCCCTTCCAATCGTTTATAGCGTTTGAAGCTTTCGTTGATGGGGAGAAGACTTTGCAGGTAGATGCGGGTGCGTGGCGACTTTTTATGAATGGTGTCGACCAACTGGGTCACCAAGGTGACAATGCTATCTACCGAGAGTTGATGCGATAAGTCATTGACTCCGGCCATTAGAATGAGTCTTTTGGGGCGTCCTTTAAGGATCTCTTCGAGTCGAAACATCATGCCCGAGACATCATCGCCGATAATACCTCGGTTGCGGATATGCCTTCGCCCTAATCGCTTGCCCCAATCGGCACCATTTTCGGTTAGGCTATTGCCTAGCATCACCGTCTCTTTTCGCTTAATGGGTTTTTCGGCTGCAAAATCCGTTAGGCGAGCGTAATAATGCGCTGTTCGAGGTTCCTCGGTCGGCTTTACCGGATTCTTTAGTGCGTTTTCTTGAGCTCTTCCGTCGATCGAAAGAGCTAAGAAGAACGCACTAATGCTGATGATCAATCTGCAGGGGCTCATCGGCTAAGCATTTAATTCTTGTTGCTCGATACGATAAGCCTCAATAGCTTTCTTTACCGATCCATGGGTTAATAGAAGCGCTTTTGCCTGGTCATATTCTAAGTGAAGTTCGTCAATAATCATACGCGTCCCGCGGTCGACCAGCTTTTGGTTACTGAGTTGCATGTTGACCATTTTGTTGCCTTTCACCCGACCGAGCTGAATCATGACCGACGTGCTGATCATGTTTAGAATCATCTTCTGTCCCGTGCCCGATTTCATTCGTGAACTTCCGGTCACATATTCCGGACCGACAATCATTTCAATGGCAACATCGGCTTCTTGTGCCATTGGAGAGTCGGGATTGCTTGTAATGCAGCCGGTCAGGATACCATGCTCACGAGCAGCGTGCATCGCTCCTATGACGTAAGGGGTGGTACCTGAGGCTGCAATGCCGATGACAGTATCGTTTGAATGGATACCTTGTTCCAAGAGTTCTTCCCAGCCTCTTGTGGTGTCGTCTTCGGCGTTTTCTACAGGATTACGTAAAGCGGTGTCGCCTCCGGCTATTAAGCCGATGACCACGGTGTTGGGCATCCCAAAGGTTGGAGGAATCTCGGACGCATCGAGAACGCCTAATCGACCGCTTGTGCCTGCTCCCATATAAAAGATTCGTCCCCCTTGTTTAACACGAGAGACGATTTGTGATACGAGCTTTTCAACCTGCGGAATGGTCTGCTGTACAGCTAAGGCCACCTTTTGGTCTTCGGCGTTTATTTCTTCAAGTATTTCGCGTATGGTCTTTTTCTCAAGACCGTTATAAAGCGATGATTGTTCGGATATTTTAGTAAATGCCATGTTCGTTGGTTGGAGTTAGAGGGTTTCGTGGTAGTGGATTAATCCGGGCATCGGACTCTTTTCGATTTGTCCGATACGAATGCCGATTTCACGAGCGGCTTCTTTCAAGATGTCTTGATAATAGTAGGCCACTGATCCGACAAAGTGAACGTCGAATGTCGAATAATCGTATTGCATGACGTTGCGCTTGAAGAAATCGATAAAGCTTTGGTAGACCATATCATGTATCTCCTGAATGTGTAGATGTTCCACTAAGAAGGGAGAGAGACTGGCCAGGAAACGATTAGGGAACGGCTTCCGATAAACCCTGTCGATAATATCCGCCGGAGTTAAGTCGTACTTTTCCAAAAAAGTTTCTTTCAAACCTACAGGCATCTGATTCTTGAGCAAGCTGCCAATGAAGAGTTTGCCAAGTACGGCTCCACTGCCTTCATCTCCCAAGATAAAACCTAGCGGTGAAACGTTCTGGACGATCTCTTTGCCATCATAGTAACAAGAGTTCGATCCTGTACCCATGATGCAGGCAATGCCTGGAGAGTGAGCACAGAGTCCTCTGGCGGCAGCCAACATGTCGGTGCTGACTTCAATCTCCTGTTCAACTTCTAAATGCGCGGCAATGGCTCGGCGGACACTTTCTATCTTATCGGGAAAGGCACAGCCGGCCCCATAGAAGTGCACGGCCTCAAACCGTTTGCTGGGTAGATGAGGAAGGAGCGACGTCTCAATCTCGTGTTTAATCTCTTCTTCGCTTTGGAAGAAAGGGTTGGTACCTCCGGTGTTTACTCGACGGAGTAATTGTCCATGTTCTACGATGCACCAATCGGTCTTAGTAGAACCACTATCTGCTATAAGTATCATATTTTAATATAAATTTTCTTCTTGTATAATAGGTACCCGATGCTCCAATTTAAGCCGACAAAGAGTAGAGCAAAGGCTAAAGATCCCGGGTAATCGCCTAACAAAGGTTGTAGGACGATTTTATAAGCGAAGCCATGAAGGCTGATCATCTCGTTTTGATAAGGAATGAGGATGTTCCCTAATAGGATGGAGAGTACTCCGCCCATCACATAGATAAATAGGGGGTTGACACCAAACGATTCGAAGAAGGTCCACCCTTTCTTGTAGCCTTTCACGTCGATCAACCAGATCAGAAGAGCGAGTAAGCTGGAGGCAAGACCGCAGGTTACAATGGCAAAGGTGGGCGACCAGATCTTTTTACTGATCGGGCAGCCATAGCTGAGAAGGAAACCTGCAAAGGTGAGGGTGGTGCCCACGATGAATAGGCGCTCAATCTTTTCGTTGATGTTTGAGACTTGCATGAGTAAGCGACCCACACAGAAGCCAATGAGGACATGGGCGATAGAGGGGATGGTGCTGAGCAGTCCTTCCGGATCGATGCCATTGTCTTTATACATGTGGGCTTCCCCAAGAATCTGATGGTCGACAATCGACAAGAGGTTGCTGGTGTCGTATGCAAAGCCGTTGCCTAACTTTAGGAGAATGAAATATCCGCCTAAAAGGAGGGCGATGAGATAGGGAATGTGTTTGTGTTTAACGGTTAATGCAATAAGGGCAGTGGCACCGTAGCACAAGGCCAGTCGTTGCATTACACCAAGGATACGTAAGTGATCGAACGTCCAAACCGATTGTCCCAAGCGGGCTAGGAACGAGATGGGTTCTTCTCCTAAGCTATTCCACGTCCGACAGAAGAGTGAGAACCAAGCAATCCCTAATCCGATGAGGAAGATGATGATGGATCGTTTGATGATCTTTAAGGCGGCAGCGTGACTGAACTTGAATTCGTATTTTCTCAGAGAGATGTAGGTCGATATGCCCATAATGAACATAAAGAATGGGAATACGAGGTCGGTTGGTGTGAGTCCAATCCATTCAGCGTGTCCTAAGGGAGCGTATACGGCTCCCCAGCTGCCAGGGTTGTTGACCATAATCATACCGGCGATGGTAATGCCTCGTAGAATGTCGAGGGCGAGTAAGCGTTTGTTGGTTGTTTGATTCATGGTTATGAGTTTTTCGGTTGTTGTTTCGGGGTAGTACATTCGTCGACTAAATAGACAATGGAGATGTAGGGGATACCTCCATTGGTCGTCAGTCCAATTTCGCAAGTGCGACTGTTGGAATAGCCTATCTTAACACGGTTCTTCTCTAGTTGTGGGCGGAGCTTGCGTAGGGCGTATTGGTTGACCTCAGGATGAGTGAACCCTTTGTCGCCGGCAAAGCCGCAGCATCCCACTTCTTCGGGAATGAAGACGTTCGATGAACAGAGACGTGAGAGTGCAATGAGTTGTTGCTCTAATCCCATCTTGCGCATCGAGCAAGTCGTGTGAATCGCCACCCGTTTGTCGGTTGTGCTGAAGTCTAACCGTTCGCGTAGGAAGGTGTAGATAAATTCCACCGGTTCGTAGAGTTTCATTCGCTTGATGGTTTCACGCATACGATATAAGCAAGGGCTTTGGTCGCATAGCACCGGGTATTGTCCTTGGACACTGGCTTCCCATAAGGCGGCTTCTAACTCTTTTGCTTTTTCATCGGCCATTTCGGGCATGCCTTTACTTTCCCAGATCGTACCACAACAGAGCTTTTCCATTTCTGCAGGGAAGATCACGTCGTATCCGGCTTTATGCAATAAGGCAATCATCTTATTCGCTAGGGCTTGTTCGACCGGTGATTTTCGAGCAATTCCCATGGTCTGATTGATGCAACTTGGGAAGTAGACGACTTTCAATGGGGAGCCCTGGTTTGACTGCTTCGAGTCGGTATGCAGCTTGAAGGCTTTGGGCATCGCAGGCGTCCATAGAGGGAGGCTTAGCCGATGGTGTAAAGCTTGGCAAAGCTGACTCATGGTTGAGGCGCCTAATAGACTGTGGGTGGTATCGGCTATGGTCAGTACCGGCCGAATCATGGATTTAACTCCCGAAAAGTGACGGGCAGCATACCGGCCGATTTGATAGCCGACGGAGTGCTCCGGTAGGTTTGCACGACGGATATCGTGTGTGAGTTCTCCGGTATTGATATGCATTGGGCAGGAAGTGGCGCATAGTCCATCTCCGGCACAGGTCTGGTTACCTGCATAATGGTATTGTTTTTCTAAACGCAATTGTCGTTCGGGATCTTCACCGGTTTGTCTTAAGCGGGCAATCTCACGCTGCACGACGATACGCTGTCGGGAGGAGAGGGTAAACCCGCAAGTGAGGCAGTTGATCTCACAGAAGCCGCATTCAATACACCGATCCACGTGATCGTTGGTCAGCGGAAGAGGTTTGAAGTGCTTGATGTGGCAAGTCGGGTCGTCATTAAAGATGACACCGGGGTTAAGCAAGCCGTTTGGGTCGAATAAGGTTTTGACCTCTTTCATGAGTGCAAAGGCTTCTTCTCCCCACTCGTAGGCTACGAATGGAGCCATATTACGTCCTGTGCCGTGCTCGGCCTTTAGCGAACCGTCGTATTTGTCGACCACTAAATGTTTGACCTCGTCCATGAGGCGTTCGTAACGGTCGACTTCTTGCGAGGTGGCAAACGATTGGTTGATGATGAAGTGATAGTTGCCTTCTAGCGCGTGTCCATAAATGCAAGCATCTTCATATCCGTTTTTAATGAGTAGTTCTTGTAGGTCGGCTGTCGCTTCGGGAAGGTCGTTGATGTGAAAAGCTACATCTTCAATCAGACAGGTGGTCCCGAGCGGGCGAGTTCCGCCTACTGAAGGGAAGATGCCCGACCGGATGGCCCAATAAGTGGCAAATTCCTCCGGACGATCGGTGAACCGTATGGGTGTGGCGGTTTCGAAGGCTTTCAAGACTTCTTCTAAGTGGGCAATCTGATTGTGGAGCTCTACGGTTGTATCGGCTTTGGTCTCGACAAGGAGTGCGGTTAGTCCCTCTCCTGTGGGGTCGTTGACTGATGCCAGTGACTTGCGATCGAGCAGCTCGGCACCTTTAACGATCGGTTCGCCTTTGTCGCTGATCAGCTTTTTCACGGCAACTACGGCGCGACAAGCTTCTTTGATCTCTTTAAAATAGAGCATGGCACTTGCTTTGCAGGGATAGTCATGCTCGGTTTTCATGGTCACCTCCGATAAAAAGGCTAAGGTACCTTCTGAACCGACCATGAGATGGGTGATCAGATCGAATGGATCGTCGTATAAAACAAAAGGTAGTAAGTTCAGACCGGTGACATTCTTGATGGCGTACTTATGGTGTATTCTTTCGCATAGCGTTCTGTTTTTGCGAATACGATCACGAAGGTCGGTTAACTGTTCGATGAACAAACCTTGTGTGGCCTGAAAGGTCTCACGACTCTCTTTGCTCGCGGTATCTAGTATGACACCGTTAGGAAACACGATGCGGGCTGAGAGAATCATCCGATCGCTGTTGGCGTGCGTGCCACAGTTCATCCCTGAAGCGTTGTTCATGATAATGCCACCGACCATGGCACTTTTCACGGAAGCCGGGTCTGGAGCGAATTTGCGGCCATAGGGAGCTAATAGGTCGTTCACCCGCTGACCGGTTATTCCCGGTTGTAGGGTGATCGTTTGTCGATCGGCGGAAAGGGAGTAGTTCTCCCAATGTTTTCCGGCGATGACGAGTATGGAATCGCTGATGGCTTGTCCCGACAGACTAGTGCCTGCTGCACGGAAGGTGACCGGTAGCTTGTGTTTTGATGCGCTTTGGAGTAGTTTCGATACTTCTTGCTCATGATCAGACTGGACTACAATCTTTGGGATAAGTCTGTAGAACCCGGCATCTGTTCCCCAAGCTAGACAGTTCAAATCGTCTGTATAGATTCGTTCTTGGGGAATGAAGCGGTCGATGTCTTCTAGAAAAGCTTTATAAGTAGAGTTGAGCATCTTTTGGTTTTATTTATAAAGGTAGTATTTTTTAGATAGCTTCTTAAAAGCGTCTACATCTTTATTCCAATAGGGCTTGATGTCGTCCCAACGATGGCGGCGACTGAATCGTTCTCGTATTTGCTTTGAACCGGAAACCTGATCGAACATTCGGAACCGCTTACTGTCGGCATGATCGAATACTGCATGTTCGGGATAAAGGATGGCTGCTTCTTGCATCACCAAAAACTGAATTTCACTCAATGGGGCTTTCTTAAAGTCGGTAATGTGGACTTGCACGCCTTGTAGTTCTTCGCCTTTACCTACGGAGTAAAATGGACGTAGATGAATGGGGCGGAAGATTATTCCGGGAACGTGTAAGTTGTTGAGGCGTTGAGCGAGTTCGTCGGCTTTCATCCAAGAAGTCGCAAACATTTGAAAAGGAATCGTGTAGCCGACCCCAATCGATACGTATCCTAATTCGCCTAATATGCCGGATACCGGATAGAAGAAGGCGGAATGTGCATGTGGAATGTGAGGTGAAGAGGGAATCCATTGTAGACCGGTGGAGACATAGTCCATCTTTCGCTTCCAACCTTTCATCTTGACTACTGTCAGGTTACACGGCTTGCCAAGCATTTGTTCGTTGTTGAGCAGTAAGGCCAACTCTCCACAGGTTAGACCATAGACATAAGGAATCTTGAATTGACTCACAAACGAGATGCAGTCGTCTTCTGTCAGGTTACCTTCCACTTTGAGTCCTCCCAGTGGGTTAGGACGATCGAGAACGATAAATTCCTTATTGTTCTCGGCGGCCGCTTGCATGGCTAGTCCCATGGTGCTGATGTAGGTAAACGAGCGACAACCAATGTCTTGAATGTCATACACCAATACGTCGATATCTTTCAGCATATCGGGTGTGGCTTTTCTCGTTTTGCCGTAAAGGGAGTAAACGGGTAATCCGGTTGTCGCATCTTTATTGTCGGTGACATGATCACCTGCATGTACATCGCCACGCACACCGTGTTCTGGCCCAAAAAGGGCTACGAGATTGACATTAGGTGCGGCATGTAGAATGTCGATCGTCGATTGGAGATGATCATCTACTCCTGTGGGATTGGTAATCAATCCCACCCGTTTACCTTCTAGACATTTGAATTGTTGCTTCTTCAGCATCTCAATGCCGGTCTTTATTTTAATCTGTTGAGCGTTCAGTGATACACTCCAAAAGCAACATAGGCTAAGCAAACATAAAGTTAGCCTATTGGTGATATTAAGAGTTATTTTTTTCATGATCGTGTGTTTTGTTTACTGTTTCGAATCGTTAGTTATTGTACGTCTTCTTTAGCGGTCTCTTTACCATATTCGGGGTCAATCTTGATAAAGGCACAGACTGCTATGGTCACGGCGCAACAAATCATCACCCAAATGAAGAAGTTTTCGTAACCGATCTGCTCTTGTAACCATCCGGCAGCCATTCCGGGTAGCATCATGCCAAGTGCCATAAAGGCTGTACAGATAGCATAGTGCGCCGTCTTATGTTCTCCATCCGAATAATAAATGAGATAAAGCATATAGGCTGTAAATCCGAATCCATAACCAAATTGCTCGATAAAGACGCAAATGTTAATGATCACGAAGTTCTGTGGTTGGAAATAACCTAGGTATACAAAGGTTAAGCAAGTGAGGGATAAACTCCAAGCCATAGGCCATAGCCATTTTTGCAAACCGCCTTTGGCTGCACAGAGTCCACCAACAATTCCGCCTAAGGTTAATCCGATAATGCCAATGGTTCCATAAACGAGTCCGACTTCTGCGGTGGTTAATCCTAATCCTCCTTTTTCAATCGGATCTAATAAGAACGGATTGATTAACTTGACGAGTTGAGCTTCCGGGAACCGATAGAATAACATAAATAGAATGGCGACTCCGGCTTGCTTCTTCTTAAAGAATGTTTTGAAGGTGTTTATGAAAGCTTTAAATATGGTTTGGGCATTATGGCTCTCTTCTGTTACGGCTTTGTCCGATGTCGGAGTCGGCAATATGAATTTGTGATAGAGGCAAAAGGCTAGGAATAGTCCTGCTAAGATAAAGAAGGTGATACTCCAAGCCATTTTAATACTTCCCGTCCAGTATTCCAGCCCACCGGCCAACATCACCAATAGACCTTGTCCGGCAATGGTCGCGATGCGATAGAAGGTGCTTCGGATACCCACATAGAGGGCTTGATCTTTGACGTTGAGGGCTAGCATATAAAAACCGTCCGCAGCAATGTCATGTGTTGCAGAACTAAAAGCGACTAGCCAGAATATAGCTAGTGTGGTTTGAAAGAAGGTGGACATTGGAATGGTGAAAGCTATTCCGGCCAAACCTGCTCCCACCAAGAGCTGCATGGTGACTACCCACCAGCGTTTTGTTTTGAGTAGGTCAATAAATGGACTCCAAAAGGGTTTGATGACCCAAGGTAGATAGAGCCAAGAGGTGTAAAGTGCAATGTCTGTATTCGATATTCCTAGATTTTTGTACATAATCACCGAGATCGTCATGACGGCTACATAGGGTAATCCTTGTGCGAAATAGAGCGATGGAATCCAGGCCCACGGAGATATCTTTTTTGTTTTCATGGTTGTATTATAGTTATATTAGTAGAGTTTATCGATTAAAGCATCAATGTAGTAATGGAGTAAGATGGTGCGATAATCGTATCCTTGTTCCCCCATCACTGCGGCGCCGATCTGGCAAAGGCCGACACCATGGCCCCAACCTGCGCCGATAAGCGTGAATCGTTCAGGAAAACCTTCGGAAGTTATACCTTCTTTATCGATGACGAAAGCTGAACTATAGAGATGGGAGGTCGATAAGGTTCGGCGAATCTCCAACTCTTTACCGATAGTACGGCTTTGCTTGGTCCCTACAATCTTGAGTTTCCAAAGTCTTCCGGAAGTCCCTCGCGCAATCGGGATGAGATCGATGATTTGTCCGTAGTCGACCCCTGAACGCTCTTTAATGAGTTGAGAGAGTTCTTCTTGCGAGTAGCTTATCTTCCAACGGTAGAAATCTGTAGTCTCTTGATCGTAGTTGTTGAGAACCTGTGCTAAGATGCGCTTATCGATGGTGTTGCAAAAGGCATCTGGAGAGGTGCGAATCCATGCTTCGGCGTTACTCTCAAGAGATAAATCGGGTAATTCCGTGTGTTGCTTACTGTCTCTCTGTTTGCGCAAGTAAGGATGTTCAGCGTCTTCCCAGCAATATTGAAATTCCTCAAAAGCTCCACCACAACACTTCGAGAATCGGGCATCACAGATGAGACGATTGTAGGTTAGTACTTCTCCTCGTGTTTGTTCGATGGCTTCTCTAACTATAGGAGTGGAAGCCCGGGTGATTCCTTGGTAACGTTGGCAGTGGTCGTCGGCACACACATCGAATAAGGTGTGGTCTTCACGGTCGTACCAACGAATATATTCATCTTCTGTAGTTGATGAGGCCTTGTAATCGACTTTTGAAGCAGAGAGTGTTTGGTTTTTCTGAATCTGGGCAAGTAGCCAACTCCTTGAAATGACGGCATGTGCTTTCAATAGTTCGAGTGAAGCCGTAGCGCTCATTTCTGAAGAGATCACGCTAGTTAAGTAGTCTTCTATTGGAAGAATATTGATCGCGATTAAGTGGTCTTGAGTCGCAAGTAGCTTTAAGATTCCCGGAAAACGTTGATTCTCCTTACGCTCCCAATGAAAATTGATGCCAATGGTAACATCGATCAGTTCAAACGAACAAAGATCCTCTGTTGTGGGCTCAAAAAGGAGTTCTTGATAGGTGTTTCCTTCCCAAATGAGTTTGCCTTCCGAAAAAGTAACTAGATGTCGACCGGTTGTCTTTTTACTTCCGGCCGTATAGATACCCGATAATACAAACTCTTGTTGATCGCCTGAAACGATGCCTACTTGTACTTGAGGTTCTTTCATAATTGTGCTTTTAGTTGTGT
This sequence comes from Bacteroides sp. QWL-09, assembly GCF_058683585.1. NCBI lineage: Bacteria > Pseudomonadati > Bacteroidota > Bacteroidia > Bacteroidales > Bacteroidaceae > Bacteroides > Bacteroides sp. QWL-09. Next base: position 2,856,248 of record NZ_CM178748.1, read on the forward strand.
TTTTAGGGTTGCAAAATCGTCCGACTGCAGGCAAACTTCTTTGAGGATGTTGGTGAGGTCTTCTGCTGTGATTTTTTTAAAGTCTTTTTCTAGAGGGGTAATAAAGACTCCACCCATATCGACTGAAGCTGGGCTAATCAATATATTTTGATCTCCTTCGGCATGATAACAACTCGGACGATGGAGCACGCGTGGAAAGAGGCAGGTAACAAATCGTTTGCCTTCTTTCCAAGTGATCAGATTCATCATCGGTTCTTCTTCTGCATGATTCCGTGAGTTAGCTTCTAGAACCTGGTAAATCTTGTCGAAAAGTTTTGTTGCCTCATCCTTATTCGTCGACTCGATGACTAAGGTGTTGCGTGGTTCATCGTTTAGTGCCCATAATGTGGACTCTGTACCCTGCCCTATCTTCTCTGCTTTTTGCTTTTTCCAGTCGTTCTCTAGTGGAAGAAACCCCTTATTACCTGCTTGGAAATGCATATGGTCAGGGGCGGAGGCTCCACAGCGGGGACCATTATAAAAGATAATATAATCAGTTGCGGCTTCAGCTAAACTTAACATATCCTTAAAACGTCCTGCGATGCGTTGATCGGTATGTTGTTGATCCGGAACAGTCAAGTGTCTTGGAAAAATAGGAAATGGGTTGACTAAAATTTGATAGTTGGCCTCAAAAGGTAAGCCGATCTGTTCCAATGGCAAGTTCTGCCGACACAAGAAGCATTTGCGTTCTTGGATCGACTTTGCATCGACTTTAGCCGCCGATGAAACGATACGTGCCGGATTAAATTGTACCTTATAGCAATTGCCATTGATGGTGAATTGCTTTTCTTGTACAGTTTCTAAGGCTTTATAGTTTTTTTTGGCTAGATCCCAAAGAGCTAGTTGCTTTAGGAATAGAGCGTTTATTTGTTCTGTCGTCATGATCTTACAAACTAGCGGTTTGGTTTTAATCTCGCTTGAAGTTCCCATGTGCGGATACGGTCTTTATAAAGATTATGTCCGTTCATCTTCACAATGTCAAGTGATGCATCTGAATTATCATCCCAACGGCGACAGTTGTACACCACCTCATATACCCGTCCGATTTGGTACCGGCGAGAGAAACGTAATCCTAACGCATAATCTTCGCCGTAGCTCGTATTAGGGACGTTGACTTCCCGAAGTACAGGGGTGTAGAAGGCACGTGGTGCACCTAATCCGTTGATACGTAGGGCATTGTTTCGCCCGTTTTCGGGCGTCCATTCTTTGTGGTCGATGATACCCGGAGCTATCATGTTCATGTTGAAATCGGTCATCATATAAGTACCGACTACCATGGCGCAATTCTGCTCATAAAAAGCATTAACCATGGTTTGTAGGGTCTCTTCTTTGCTATAAACATCATCACTGTCGAGTTGTACGGCAAACTTACCACATTTCTCATGATGTACCCCTAAATTCCAACATCCCCCAATACCTAAGTCTTCGCGTTCTGGGATAAGATGAATAAGTCGACTATCGTCGCTAAACTCTTTAATGGCTTCCGTTGTACCGTCGGTTGAATGGTTGTCAATAACGATGAGGTTAAATTTGAAGTTTGTCTTTTGTACGAGCACTGAGCGTATAGCATCTCGAATGGTGCGAATACGGTTACGTACCGGGATGATGACAGAAGCTTCATATTCAAAGGTCTCGGCATCAAAGGAAATGGGCTCGAATTCGGGTTTTAAATAAGCACCGATTTCTTTTAAATGTTCTGTACACGCTTGCTCCATCTCGATTTGTACCGATCGGTTTTTGGGATCTACATAATCAAAGATTTTTTCCCCGCTTTGGCGGGTATCATTCTCTATCTCAGTGTAGAGATATTCGTTAATATGTACTAATGGATAACGTTGTGATAGTTTCAAACGTAAATCGTACCATCCGGCAAATTGATAAGAGGCTTTTAAACGGGCAGCCGATTCTTTAAGAGCTTCTGCATTGAACAACAAGACGGATCCGAAGTTGAAATCGTCACGTAAGCTACCTTGTTGATAATCGATGACCGGTGCTAAACTTTTTTTGCTGTTAGCGATTTGGTAATGATCGGCATAGACCATACCGGCACTACTGTCTTGAGCAATGCTAATCATACGATCAAGTGCAAACAGTCCCATGTTTAGGGTGGTATGCTTGGTGTAAAATAGGGTGTAATCGGCATCCGAATGTCCTGCAATTTCTTTTAAGGTCGCGCTAGAAAACAGTTGGTCGATATACATGATGTCGCATCCTTCTAGTGGGGCTACATTTTTATCGGTAGCCAACAGTATCAGTCGTTTGATGTTTGAAAGGTTCTTCAATCCTTCGATCGTTTGTATCGCTTGTGTTGCTTCCGTGAAAGGGATGAAGCAGCTAATGGTCTTTTTCATGTTCTTATATTTTTATTGTTTTTTGTTTGTTTTACTATAGGTTAATAGGACAAGCTCACCACTTGTCGATGTGATCAATAGGTTGTTCTTATTGATAGGCAAAACTGTGTTAATTAGTGAATTGCCGATCTTGTGCTTCCATAGGAGATCTCCGGTTTTGCTTTGTAATGCAAAGATAACGCCTTCTTTGGTACTACCGAATATGATTCCATTTTTTTCAATGAGCATTGAAGGAGCATGCTCGTAGCCAAAACCTACATTTGAAGCCCAAATTTGTTGAGGTTGCTTAGTGTTTGTACGATAACACACAATGCTGTCATTCATCGTTTTGGCGTAAAGCCTAGAGCCATCTTCTGATAAACCGATCGATTCGCGTACCATGGATTGGAACGTACGCCAGATGGTTTGACCGTTATTGAGATCAATGGCTGTCAGCGCTCGTTGTGGATCGGCAATAAAAACCCGATGGTGTGAAGCAGCCGGCCAAACTGCTGCCGGAGAGAAGTGCATACGAGTTAATCCGCCTGTCCATCTCCACTTTTCTGTTCCGTTGATTTTGTTTAAAGCGTAGAGTGTGTTGTCCCATGCTCCAAATATGACTTTATCACCCGCTATTAATGGTTTGGTCTCAATGTATCCTTTGACTTGATTGTAAGTCCAAAGTGTTTTTCCGGAATGGATGTCAATGGCTCTAAAGCAGTGATCACTTGCGCCGATGTAAGCCGTTCCATGGTCGATCGTTACCGCACCAAGGACGGCTTCGTCTGCTTGAACTTTCCAAAGAAGTTGACCGTTCAGAGCGTTTAACCCATAAATGGTTTTATCGGCTGAGCCGAAAACAAGAATGTCTTTTGAGACATCCGGAGTGCCAACAATACGCGCACCGGTTTGATAACTCCATTTTTTGTGCCCGTTTTTAAGGTTATAACAGCTTACTATACCACTATCGTCTCCAACAAAGACAGTCCCTTTATAAACAACAGGGGAGGAGTAAATACCCGATCCGGTTTGTATCGTCCATTGGGCTTTTACATGAGGATATTGGTTGTTCATTGAGAAATCTGGATATTTCAGGGCTTTTCCGTCGGCTTCATAATAGCGGTGATGGAGGGATAGTCCGGCCCAACGCTTCATGGGCTCGTTAATGCGTTGTTCGTGAACCAATATGGAGTCGCCTGTTACGTCAAAAAGACTATAGCCTCCAATTCCATCTTTATCACGGAGATTTGAACGACCTAATATCCCGGGTATTCCATCGTATGAACAGAGACGGTTACGGTGATAATGTCCACCAATAAATAAGCGAATATTAAATGGACGAACGGCGTCGGTAACTTCGTACCAATTGTCTACATCTCCTTCAGTCATGGGATAATGTGATACTAGAATGATGGGTTGACTCTTCGGAGCATCACTCATCTGCTTTTTTAACCAACTGATGTCTTGTGGTACAACATGTCCATAAGCCATTCGCATGAGCGGTCCGGAGTTGAAGCCTAAAAATAGGAAACCGTTGTGCTCAAACTTGAACCGCTCTGAACCAAAGATCTGGCTGAAATCAGTAACTCCCGATTCACTCCATTTGGTCTCGTGATTGCCGGGCACAATATAATATGGCATTCTTAATTGATCTAAAATTGATTTGGTTCGTTGTAGGCTTATTCGATCACCTTCTTCAGTAATATCACCGGTGATCAATACAAAGTCGATCCCTGATGTTGTATTGATCTGTTGTACAGAACGTCTTAAATCTTCTTCCGGTTGGGAGTTATTCGGACTGATATGTAAATCGGTCAGCTGTGCAAACCGGAAGGCTTGTCCTTGAGCCGACAGATTAAGAAATCCACCTAAGCAGATCAAGAGTATGAATAGTCTTTTTATCATCTTCTTTTAGGGTTTGTTATTGAAAAAGGTTAAAACAGTTTCCATGAGTTGTGCTCTTTGTTCCGGGGTACGTATACTTTCGAATGGGAAACCTAATATGCAGGTTTTGTACGTACCTTGGTAAGCTATACCTGCGCTTAAATTATTCTCGCTATAGCGGAAAATGGTATACGCGTTACGATCCGTGGGCTCGATGGCGTCTGGTGATTCTACAAGGTACGATTCGGGATTCAATTCATGGTAATAAGTGTAATTTCCACGGTAAGGCATCAACGGTGAAACCACACTCTTAACTTTTCCCGTTTGGGCTGCTTGACCAACACGCCATTTGTATTTTAAGACTTGGGTCGCAAAATCTTTATCTGCTTGTTGAGGCTGAGCCCAACGATTGTCCCATAAATCGGTGCCGACATAGGCTCCTGAGATGAAGAGATGACCGCCAGCTTCGCAATAGGCCGTAATAGCCTTTTGCATTAACGAACTAAAGGTCTTAAAAGATAATGGTTTGATTCCTTCAGGCCCCATCTTCGTTTGGCATTCTTTTCCTAAGATGAGATCGACGGTTGCGTAATCGATAAGCTTGATCATTTGGTTTTCGATCACTTCATCGCTAGATGAGGTAAATGAATAACCGGCTTTTAGTATCGCAGCACCATGTATGGCCGGATAATCAAAACTGTTTCCGGCGATGACTTCGGTTTCATGTGTACCATAGCTGTCTCCAAAACCGGAGGCATCATCATCCATCCAAGGAATCTGACGGCGGAACTCTTTTTGCGATCCGATATAACTGATGTCATTTAAATAAGGTACTCCATGGTCAAGCTCGTCTAGAAATCCTGCTAGGGTATCTTTATGAGCTACAAAATCTGCCGGAGCTGAAACCCGATCGAAACCATTGATCACAAGTACTGTTCCTTTCGATTCTGAAGAATAGCCTACGGATAGTATTTCTGAGGGGAAACTTTTACCACCTTTGTTTAATGCACAGACTTTGAAGCTACAGACCTGATCGGCAGGAATGGCACAGCGATAGATAGGTGAACTGACGATCGTACCTTGATCGAAAGTTCCGTCTCCAATACGCTTGTATACGATATATTGCTCGGGTTTGGCGGTAGGCTCTAGTTCATCCATAACGGCTTGCCAAGTTAACTCTATTTGTTGGCGATCAGTGAAACGGATGCTCATGTGGTCTACTGGCAAAGGTTGCACCACATAGGAGGTGTGGTATTGTGATGCGATGAATTTTAACATGCCTTTGTAAATGGCACGACTCACTGTGAATCTGAAACGCGGGTCGAGTCCATAACGCATATCGGCAAAATTTTGATGAGAGAGTAATTCCAACAACATGGTCGGTACACGTGGCACTCTAGCTTCAAAATACGAGCGGTTCCACATCCCTCGGCGGGTCCATTGAGGATCGTGAAGGGCGCGGATGTCATTGACGATGGCCGATTGGATCAGGTCGGTTAAATCGCGTGAAGCATAACGAGAGGACTTATTGGCAAATAAGCCGTCGTTCGATTGAGTTTCAAAGATTCCTAATGTTCCTATGATGGTATCCCCATATGTTGTTCCGGCGTCCGAATGAAAGGCAAAAGCCAGATCAATAGGAATATGTAATCCTTCTGTTTCGGGATTAGCAGACGAACCTCCTGCTAGATAATTGACCCAATAGCCGCGAGACTTATAGTCATCTGTGTAGTCATTTTTACCTTTACTTTCTGAATAGACGGAATCAGGGATACCGGCCCATTGCATCCAGTAGCGAGCCGCTTCGCAAAAGCGTGGATATCCACTTGTTTCGTAAGGGTAGAGAATGGTAGGTGTTTGAGTTTCGACCGTACGATGCTGATCGGAGCTTTTCACATTTTCTGTATATCCTTCAGGGGATACCCGTCGTGCAATATTGCCATATCCTCCCCCTATTTTGATGGCATCGGCAGTGATGACTTTCCCGGCATGTTTAGATCGATTGGATAGCGTAACTTTACAAGCTTCTAGGCCGGCATTAAAGTCGAAATGTCCCAAATAAATCCAAGTGCCACCTCCCATACGTTGGTTGACTTTAAATTGAGAGGTTCCACCTTTATGACAGACGCTATATAGAGCGTCGTCTGTACTGTTTTTTACGGTTTTGTAAGCCACATAGACCGCGTAACGACCAGCTGCAGGAAGACTACCTTGCCATTCAATCAGGCTCTCTTTTCCTTTTTTGATCGTTGTCGCTTGTCGATATGTTCCTTCTCTGAACGGGTTTTCAAAGTCTTTGTATGTTGTTTTCAAATGGGCAAATCCGGTTCCTGTTCCTAGTGTCCACGATTCTAAACCGTTTATTTCTTTATAAAGTGACTCTTCCTTTGTAGGTGTGTCATTGTCTATAATGATCTCTTGTGTTTGGGTATCTCTTTCTCGCGGAAGGAGCACATTAGCCCCTGCATTTTCGAGCATTGGCACAAGGAAAGGTAAAACATAACTTTGAGTGTAGAGGTCTTCGACCGTTTGAAAGATACGGGCGCGTTGCCACTCCCAGCGAGCAAGTTTGGCTTCATAGTAATAACCGTGACTTTGCCATAGCGCAATATGACGGTTTTGAAGTCCCTTGAGAGCTTGATATGGTTCTGAAAATCGTGTGATCAGAGGATGCTCTACTTTGTTTCGAAACGTCTTGATGTGTTTGTCTTTTTTTTGCTTGAAAGCCAATGGTATAAGCTCTTCTATAGGACGATTGTCCGTATATATCGTGAGTTTATACATTTTATAGCTAGTGGGAAGCAGTTGTCTTATTTGCTGATAAACTTCTTCCACGCTTTCTTCTCTAAAAGGGACGTAAGAGAAATTGATATTGGTGAAAATTGCAATCGTTTTGTTTTTAACAGAAACAGCAGTTGAGTCAACTTTAACTTCTCCACAAGAAACGGCTTGCTGAGTTATGGAGTTAAGAAAAAGAGAGATTTCCTTAATAGTGGTTGAAGATATTTGCTGTGCTGTTATTCCTATGGGAAAGAACAAGCATATGCTAAATAAAAATATTTTGAACAGATAGAGGGGTCTATTACTTTTCATGGTTTTATTTTATACTTGTTGGATGTTTTTCGAAAGATAAGGAAGAATCGCCTTAAAAAGCGATCCTTCCTTTAGTAATCTTGTTGTTTTTACCAACCGAAATTGTTGGGTTTTAACTGTGGGTTAAGATCGATTTCCCCAGAAGGGATTGGGTATAGGTAATATTTATTATCAAATTCGCGTTGTTTCCCTTTGCTGCCATCTAAATAATTCCCTTTCTTAGCAGCTATACAGTTAGGATCTGTAGTTACATTGCCTCCAAGTAAAATACTAGGATATTTAGATGAATCTAATTTGTCGAGTTGATGCCAGCGAATTAAATCCCAATAACGTGTCCAGTTATCAAACATTAGTTCACAGCGACGTTCTCGTCTAATTTCCCAAATTAAGCTACTTACGCCATGGTTATTTGCCGGATCATTAAAACCAACATTCACTTGAAGATGTGGGAGTTCTGCACGGTCTTTTAATAAATTGATGGATTGATCTAAATCGTTTTGAGTGATAGTACCTAACTCAACACAAGCTTCTGCATAATTTAAATAAATAACAGATAACCAAAATAGTGGAGCATGAGTATAATTGGATACCGTTTGATTTCTGTATTGTGTTGGAATCGAGCTGTTGTCGTATTTACACACACCATAGCCTGTTGATGAAATCATCTCCATGTCACCTGCAAACCTAGGATAACCTTTACCTTCATACATTAATATCGGATCTATTGTTTGAGATAAACGTTTATCTCGGACTTCGAGTAGTTTGTTGATAGAAAGTTTATTGTTTTCTAATTCAGGAACATCCGTATTATTCTCGACTGTTAATGCCATTGGTTTACCATCTTTGAAAAGATAAGCGTTAAAAGCGTCTTTGGTCATTCCACTTATTTGTGTAGAACTACAAGTATATGAAATGAGTGAATGGGTTAATACACTTTGTTTGTAGGCTTTATAGAAGATCATCTCTTTATTTCCGCTCAAGTCTGTCGAGTTATAGTTGCCTTGATATGAAGAGTTTAGTGAGAAATTTCCACTCATGACAGCTGAACAAGCCGTTTTACAAGCTTCTAAGAAGGTTTTAGAACCTGATAGATCAGGAGCTGGTTGTCCGTCCTCGACTTTGCGATATTTACGGAAAGTTCCTTCATATAAACCCACTTCTGCTTTCATAGCATTAGCTAAAGCTCTACTCCAAGTCGTTCTTGATGAACTTTCCTTGATGTTTGATGAAGCAAAGTTTAAATCATCTAATACGTGATTCATAATTTCATCTCGATTGTTACGCGGTCCGTATAGGATTCCTTCATCGTTGACATCCAATGAGCGATCTGTGTATGGAACATTTCCAAACATTCTTACCAACTGATAATATTCCCATCCGCGCATTAATCGGGCTACACCGAGCCAATGATTTTTAGTGGCATCATCCATTGAAGTCATTTTGTTAATATTTTCAATCATGATGTTTGCACGACGAATCTCTTTGTATGCATTTCTCCAAGTGGCATTAGACGTTGTTAATCCTTTTTGACTCCAATCATCGAAGTCTCTTCCTGCTTGGTCGTCAGATAAACTTTTAAAATAGAAATTGCCTGTGCCACCATTATTTCCGTAACCTAAAAATTCGTTATAGAATGTATTGGCATATCCGGAAACATTGTTCTCATTGTTCCAAAAATTGTCATTTGTAAAACGGTCTAATGGGTCTTTATCCAAACAGCTTGAAAGCATTGCTATGGACATTAAACCTAAAATATATGTTATTTTTTTCATAATTTATTTTTTTAAAGGATAACATTTAGAAAGTAACCTGCATACCGAATGAGATGGTACGATACATTGGGTCAATACGTCCCCAAGTACCATTCCCGAAGTCGTTTGATGAAGTTGTACTGCCTTGGCTGCTATTGACTTCTGGGTCGATAGGGGCATTGCTCTTGTTGATTAATTCACAAATGTTATTGGCACTGAAATAAACTCGTACTTTATCTAAATAAGCTTTTTGAGTAAGATGTTTAGGTAAAGTATATCCAATCGTTAAATTTTTGAATCTGAGGTAGGCCATGTTGATCAAATATTTGGACTGTGGATAGAAGTTATGGTTGCCTCTGTCTAATACCGATATCTTACCTTGTGAAGCGTTACCAGGGTATAGACGTGGAAATTCGGCATTATTATCCGGGTTTTCTTCAGTCCAATAGTTGGTTTGATTAGCATATATGGCATCTGCGCCGCGCATCATTGGCATAGCAAAAGCCGATTGTGTCCATGCACTGCGCTTTCCTATTCCTTGGAAAAACAAATCTAAGTCAAATCCTTTCCAATTTCCTCCTAAGCGGAAGCTATATTGGTAGCGAGGTGTTGTATTACCAATCACCTTTAGGTCACCATGATCATTGGCTGTTCCTTTGCCCCCATCAATTGTGCCACTCTTGTCTAAATCTTTGAATTTTACATCTCCAGGACCATAGATGAAATTATCTTGTTCTAGTCCTTGTTGTGATGCGATACCGTCCTTATATGAACCATCGGCATTGAAATCGTCTTTAGTAAAAAGCCGGTCTGTTTCAAATCCCCAGATATCTCCATAAACTTTGCCTGAATAGTTTTGATTCAGTAATTTAGCATCATTATCCCATTTCGTAATCACTGTTTTAAAATCACCGATGCTAACATTAGCATATAAGTTCATGGCATTTTTAAATGTGTGTTGCCAATTAATGGTTAATTCCCAACCGCGTGTACGTAATGTACCCGCGTTCACATATGGTGCTGTTGTTCCCAACACTTGAGGTAACGTCTTACTTGGAGCAAGCATATCGCGATTGGTGCGTTGATACCAATCAAAAGAAATATTTAGCTCATTGTCTAGTACACCTAAATCAAATCCTAAATCCAAGGTCTGGATGCGTTCCCATGTTAGAGTTTGTGGTACAAGGGTTGGAATATCGTAAGCCATGACTTTGTTACCTGCATTGTCTAGCCAATAAGTGTTAGAGGCTGTTACATTATTTATTGTTGAAATGAATTTGTATTTTCCAATAGTTTCATTACCAATTTCTCCGTAAGAACCGCGAAGTTTCAAATTATTTATGATAGGTTTAATCGGAGCGAAGTAGGCTTCTTCACTCATGCGGTATCCCATTGATCCAGAAGGAAAGAAAGCCCAGCGGTCATTTGCCGGAAAACTAGAGGAACCATCATATCGGCCGTTTAATTCTAGTAACCAGATGCCTTTATAGTCATAGTTTATACGTCCGAAAAAGCCAGCTGTTCCCCATTTAGAATGTTCTCCACCTACGGTTTGAGTTCCCGTTGCTAAATTGAATTCTGGCAATGTGTTATCTAGTAAGTTCGTTCTATTTCCCCAATGAGAGTTGTATTCTCCTTCTTCAGAGTTGCCTCCTAACATAAAGTTAAAGTTATGTTTTTTGAGTAGATTGAGTTCATAGTTTGCATAGACATTCAGAGCATAGGAATGATCGCGAATAGATTCTTCTTTAACATAAGTTGAAGAACCTGTGTTGAAAGTGGAAGGAGTTGTTAGCTTTCCACCCCATGAATTCCAAGAAGTTACAGGTAATCCTGCGATTTTTTCTTGAGAGTTCCTAATGTTGTAAGTGTAATCGGCATTCAGTGTTAACCCTTTGGCGATTTTCGCTTTTAGAAAAGCTCCTATTCTTGTGTAAGTATCATCAGTTCTGTCATCTCCAGCTTGTTTTCTATAGGCGATATCATTTTTCATATCCACTCCTTGGTAGGTTCCGTATGGGCCAAAAAAACTTCCCCAGCGCCACATATAAGTATACGTATTTCTACGTGCGTTAGGCTCTGTATAAACCTTATTACTGTAATTAAATCGTCCTCCGATTTGTAGCCAATCTGTGATGTCGGAGGTGATATTCATTGTGGCGTTATATTTATTTTGTTTATCAGGGTTGAAAGTCATGACTCCTTCGTCGTGATTGTGCCCAAATGATAAGAAATAAGATGTTTTTCCACTTGTGCCTTGTATTGAGAGGTTGTGGCTTTGTGATGGTTTCCAATCACGGAACATAATGCCAACTACATCCCAATCGGCATAATATAATGCACTGCCGTCAGCTGCCAAATCAAAATCATCACCTGGTATCATTTCTCGATAACCACTTTTGCCTCCATGGCGTTTTTTCCAATCTTCGGCCTTTTTTATAAAATCATCATTCATATACATGCCAAATAATTCATTTGCTAGACCTGCGCGCATATTTGCAGTGCGTAATGCGCGAGCTTGCGTGCCGACATCAGGATAGTTAGGTAATATACTTGGAGTATCCCATGCAAAGTTATTATTGTAATTGATCGTGATTCTATCTATTTTTTTTGCCGCTTTTGTAGTAATTAAGATAACGCCAAAAGCAGCGCGGGTTCCATAAATGGAACTTGATGCAGCGTCTTTTAATACAGAAATATTTTCAATATCTTGAGTGTTGAGAAAAGAAATGTCATCCATTGGAACACCATCAACGACAATAAGTGGATTTGTTGTTGCATCGTTGCTTAGCGTTCCTGTTCCACGAATTGAAATTATAGGTTTTGCATTAAGCTCACCACTGCTGTTGAGAATTGTTAGGCCGGGGACTACGCCTTGTAGTGCTTTTGATACATCTGACTGTGGTCTTGACTCCAGAGTCTTTCCCACATCTACTGTACTGACTGCACCGGTAAGATTGGCCTTTTTCTGTGTGCCGTATCCTACAACAACTACTTCGTCGAGAACTTTAGCATCTTCCTTAAGGATAATGTGCATTCCTTTGGCAGCTTTAACCTCTAGAGTTTGATAACCGACGAATGATACAACGAGGGTAGCCCCTTGTTTTGCATTGAGTTTGAATTTTCCATCGAGATCCGTAATGATACCATTGGTCGTGCCTTTTTCTATGACACTAGCACCGATAATGGGTTCACCATTGACATCTGTCACGCTTCCGCTGATAGCTTGTGACTGATGTTGGTCATTGACTTCATATAGGTCCGAATGAGTAGCCGAATAGGTTACTGCGTAGGTATTACCTATAATGAATAGGGAGGATAGTGCTGCGGCAAAGAATACTTTGCTGTTTACAGCTCTTCGTTTTTCTTGTTTCCCGTTCATAATAAAAGATTGATTATAAATTAATGTATTGGTTAACTTTAAAGAAATAGATGATAAGGATAAGAGTTGGGAAGAAAATGCTTTTATCCTTATTTAATAAGGCTAATAAGGGTTTTTCATAGGCTTTTTTCTTTTATTGTTTTTTTTGTTTAGTGATCTCTGTATTTTTTATAATAGTTTGATAAGCTGCATTATATATTATAATATGTCTCAAGAGATATAAACTAACTGTTAACAAAAGGAACAACGACTTCGTTTTTCTTTTCTAGCATACAAATATAGTTATAGTTTAATTATTTACGACTATTGTTTGCGTATTTTTAGATTTGAAAACATATATTTTGAATATTTTGTTCTGTTTTTATGTTGTTAGAGGCTATGAAAAAGAGAGAAATAAGTTGAAATGATGTTAGATGTTCTCAAAATGTGAAAGATGTGTCAGAATTAAAAGACTTTATATTCAATAAAATTTTCACAAAAAAATGCACTGTGATGAAAAATTATATCATAGTGCTGATTATAGAAAAATGGTTGACTGATTTCGAATAGTCTGGTTAGTTTCTAACGAAGTGTGTCCAAATTTAAGTTTGCGGAGTGAAAATCGATTAATCCTTTCATTGGGGTTTCTGTGATTAGGTCGGTTTGAACACCAAACTCTTGTGCCACCTCTCTCAATACATCAGCGTAGGTATAAGCTAAAGAACCAACAAAACGAATAGGGTAGTTCTTGTAATCATACTGGCAGATGTTGCGTGTAAAGAACTGACGAAGGTTGTTTTCCAATAGATTACGGGCATAATCGTTGTCTAGATAATCAGCTAAGAAATAAGCAATAGTTCCAAGAAAGCGATTAGGAAATGGGCGATTATATACGGAATCCATGACTTCATTAGGGGTAATACGGAATGTTTCAATGAATTCAGTTTCTAATTCTTTAGGAACGAATCCTTTTAGCAAATCGGCTAAGAAAAGTTTTCCTAGTACGGCACCACTACCCTCATCTCCCAATATGTATCCTGCCGCTTTGACGTTTTTTATTATTTCTTTTCCGTCATAGAAACAAGAGTTGGAGCCTGTACCTAAAATGCAGGCGATACCGGCTTCGTCTTTGAAAAGTCCGCGAGCGGCTCCTAATAAATCACTCTCTACTTTGATTGGAGTCTTGAATTGAGCTACAAACGAAGCGGCAAGAATGTTCTTTTTCTCGTCCGAACTACATCCAGCTCCATAATAGTAGACCACCTCTAGCTTGGGACGAAAGAATTCCTTGGGGAGTCCTAAGCGGACACTCCGACTGATTTCCCGACGGTTCTGAAAAAATGGATTAATACCTTCGGTAAATACATGTTCAATGAGGTGATTGCCTTCTATTAAAGCCCATTCTGTTCGCGTAGAACCGCTTTCTGCTATCAGTTTCATATCAAAGTATTTTGATTGGACTACAAATATAGGACTCTTTTTTCTAAATAAGAGCTTTTGTGGAATAAAAAAATTAGGACGCTCTGCATTAATAGATGCAGAGAACGCCCTAATGAGAAGTGTGTGTTTAGATATTTTTTACCTTAATGAGGTATTCGGCAATTTGTACGGCGTTCAGCGCAGCACCCTTTTTAATTTGATCGCTAACAGTCCAGAATGTTAATCCATTCTCATTAGCTAAATCCTTGCGAATACGTCCAACGTATACCGGATCTTTTCCGGCAAGGAATAATGGCATTGGATATTCTTTTTTCTCCATATCGTCTTGAAGAATTAATCCTTCACCTTCTGAAAATGCTGTGCGAGCTTCTTCGATAGATATAGGGCGTTCAGTCTCTACCCAGATACTTTCTGAATGAGCACGTAAAGCTGGAACACGTACGCAGGTTGCGCTAACCTTAACGTCGGAGTGCATAATTTTACGTGTTTCGTTATACATTTTCATTTCTTCTTTGGTGTAGCCGTTTTCGGTGAAGACATCAACTTGTGGAATGAGGTTAAAGGCCAATTGGTAGGCGAACTTTTCTACTGTGACCGGCTCATTGGCTAAGACTTGACGATATTGTTCGTAAAGTTCATCCATTGCTGCTGCACCGGCGCCACTAGCCGCTTGGTAAGTCGACACATGTACAGTTTTAATATGCGATAAATTTTCAATCGCTTTTAGGGCCACAACCATTTGAATAGTTGTACAGTTTGGGTTGGCAATGATACCACGTGGGCGGGCCAAAGCATCTTCCGGATTAACTTCGGGCACAACTAACGGAACGTCTGAGTCCATACGGAAAGCACTCGAGTTGTCAATCATTACTGCACCATGTTTAGTGATGGTTTGCTCAAATTCCTTTGAAGTGCCCGCTCCGGCTGAAGTGAAAGCTATGTCGACTCCTTTGAAATCATCGTTGTGTTGTAAGAGTTTGACCTCAATCTGTTTACCTCGGAAAGTATATGCTGATCCGGCACTACGTTTAGAACCGAATAAAACTAACTCGTCCACAGGGAAGTTTCTCTCATCGAGCACACGTAGGAATTCTTGTCCCACAGCTCCGCTTACGCCAACAATAGCTACTTTCATCTTTTTTCCTTAAATTTAATTGTGATTATTAATGTATCTTCTTTTTTTTATCTATATAGTAAAGAGACGGTTGCAAATTTATAACATTTTGAAATATAATGGTACTTTTTTATAGAAGATTTATTTTTTTATTATGTTTCTTGTCTAATTGTCTATGTGCTAACTTTTTTGTTCCTTTGCTTATAAATTCTAAAATCAAGAGTATATGCATTCTACTGGCTTTGATTTTGTACTACCGATAACCGATCCGACTTGGGTGTTTTTTTTAGTGCTTTGCATCATCTTGTTTGCTCCTATTTTGTTGAATCGCTTACATATTCCTCATATTATTGGGATGATTATTGCCGGTGTCGTAATTGGAGAACATGGCTTCCATTTGCTGAATTACGATAGCAGTTTTAAGTTGTTTGGCAAGGTCGGCTTGTATTATATTATGTTTCTTGCGGGACTTGAAATGAATATGGCGGATTTTAAACAGACGCGTTGGAAGGCTTTTGTTTTAGGGCTTTTAGCCTTTGTTATTCCTATGATCCTAGGATTTATTAGTAACATTACGATTCTGAAATATGGTGTGATTACTTCTGTTTTATTGGCGAGTATGTATGCCTCTCACACTTTGATTGCTTATCCAATTGTGATCAGATATGGTATTGCTAGACAACGGAGTGTTAGTATTGCAGTTGGCGGTACGGCTGTAACGGATACATTTACGTTGCTGGTCTTAGCGGTGATCAGTGGAATGTTTAAAGGAGATAGCTCGGAATTCTTTTGGGTTTGGTTAGTGGTAAAGGTCATTCTATTGGGAGGGCTTATCATTTTCTTCTTTCCACGTATTGCACGTTGGTTTTTTAGGAAATATAGTGATGGCATTGTACAGTTTGTTTTTGTATTAGCCATGGTGTTCTTAGGTGCAGGTTTAATGGAATTTGTTGGTATGGAAGGCATATTGGGTGCTTTTTTAGCCGGATTGGTTTTGAATCGACTAATTCCTCATGTATCACCTTTAATGCATCATCTTGAGTTTGTCGGTAATGCATTGTTTATTCCCTATTTCCTTATTGGAGTAGGAATGATTATTAATGTCCGGATCTTGTTTGGACATGGTGATTCTTTGAAAGTTGCTTTGGTAATGACAACAATGGCGTTAACGAGCAAGTGGTTGGCTTCATGGGCGACTCAGAAAATCTATCGGATGAAAGCAATTGAACGAGAACTAATGTTTGGATTAAGTAATGCTCAAGCAGCTGCTACTTTGGCTGCAGTCCTTGTCGGTTATAATATCATGTTACCCAATGGAGATCGTTTGCTTAACGATGATATATTAAATGGCACGATTTTACTAATCCTTTTGACGTGTATCATCAGCTCTTTCATTACAGAGCGAGCTGCAAAGCGTATGGCAATGCAGGAAATCTCAATTGATGAAACCGTAAAAGAACACAAGCCCGAGAAAATATTGATTCCGATAGGAAATCCTGAAACGATTGAAGAGTTGATGAATTTGGCTTTAGTGATTCGTGATGGAAAGAGGAAAAATAATCTGATGGCTTTAAGTGTCATTAATGATCATAATGATTCTTCTAAATTGCAGATACTTGCTAAGAGAAATCTCGAAAAAGCAGCTAAGTTAACCACTGCAGCCAATGTTTCACTTAAAACGATGACGAGGTATGATCTCAATATCGCCTCTGGAATTATTCATACGATGAAGGAATATGATATCACGAATGTGGTTATCGGATTACATCGCAAGTCGAATATTGTGGACTCCTTTTTTGGAGATTTGGCGGAAAATCTATTGAAAGGAACGCATCGACAAGTGACTATTGTTAAACTGTTGATACCTGTCAATACCATTCGACGCATTAATGTAGTAGTCCCGTCAAAAGCGGAATATGAATACGGTTTCTTGCGCTGGATCGATCATCTTGGACGAATGGCTAATGTCTTGGGATGTCGGATACATTTTTTTGCTGAAAACAAAACTTATTTATATATACAGCAACAACTCACTAAAAATTACAATGGCGTGTCGATTGGTTTTTCAGAATTAGAAAGCTGGGATGATTTGCTTTCTCTTTCTGGGCAGGTGAGTTATGACCATCTTTGGGTTGTAATTAGTGCACGGAGGGGATCAATCTCTTACAATCCATCTTTTGAACGTTTACCTAGTCAGTTATATAAATATTTTGCCAATACGAGCTTGATTGTCCTCTATCCGGATCAATGTGGTGAAGCACAGGAATTATTATCCTTTTCTGAGCCTAGAGGACCAGTGGAAACGCAGCCGTATGAGAGAATCTGTCAATGGTGTTATGATTGGTTTAAGAAAAAATAAATGGAGAAAGATTGGTTACAACGGACTCAGCTATTGTTTGGTGCTGAGAAGATGTCTAGAATTACAAAAGCAAATGTTTTAGTGGTTGGATTAGGAGGAGTAGGAGCTCATGCTGCCGAACTTCTTTGTCGTGCTGGAGTGGGACGTATGACGATTGTTGATGCGGATACGGTACAAGCTTCTAACATTAATCGACAATTACCTGCTCTACACTCTACTATAGGATTAGAGAAAGCTAAAGTTTTAGAAGATCGGTTTAAAGATATCAACCCTGATATACAACTAACTGTTCATGCGATATATTTAAAGGATGAGAATATACCGGAGCTTTTAGATGCCCAGAATTATGATTTTATTGTAGATGCTATTGACACGATTAGTCCTAAATGCTTTTTAATCTATGAGGCAATGAAACGTCGTCTCAAAATCGTTTCGAGTATGGGAGCTGGAGCAAAGAGTGATATCACTCAAGTTCGTTTTGCTGATTTGTGGGAGACTTACCACTGTGGCCTAAGTAAAGCGGTGAGGAAACGCCTGCAGAAAATGGGCTTGAAACGTAAACATCCAGTTGTGTTTAGTGCTGAACAAGCTGATCCTAAGGCGGTTATCCTTGTTGATAATGAGAAAAATAAAAAATCAACTTGTGGAACAGTGAGTTATATGCCAATGATTTTTGGATGTTATTTGGCTGAATACGTCATTAAACGGTTGTAATGATATGATTAAAATAGAAGGAATTACGAAGAGTTTTGGGACATTACAGGTGCTCAAAGGTATTGATTTAAATATTGCTAGAGGAGAGATCGTTAGCATTGTAGGTCCTAGTGGAGCTGGTAAAACAACGTTATTGCAAATTATGGGCACATTGGATAAACCTGATCGTGGGATGGTTATGATAGACGATACTCTTCTCGACCAGATGAAGGAGAAAGAATTATCTGCATTCAGAAACAAGAAGATTGGTTTTATTTTTCAGTTCCATCAATTGCTTCCGGAATTTACAGCTTTAGAGAATATTATGATTCCGGCTTTTATTGCTGGGGTATCTTCAAGAGATGCAGAGCTACGAGCTCTTGAACTACTTCATTTCATGGGACTCGCTGATCGTGCCTCTCATAAACCAAATGAGTTGTCTGGGGGAGAGAAACAGCGCGTAGCAGTGGCTCGTGCATTAATTAATAATCCGGCTGTGGTATTGGCCGATGAACCTTCAGGAAGTTTGGATTCTAAGAATAAGGAAGAACTTCATCAATTGTTTTTTGATCTTCGAGAGAAAATGGGACAAACTTTCGTGATTGTAACTCATGATGAAGGGCTAGCTCAATTAACTGATCGAACGATACATATGCTTGATGGAATGATTCATCTATAATTAGTGGAGTCTTTATGAAAGATAGGAGAGACGTTTTTTAGTTAAAACAGATATAGGGCTTTAATCTCTCAAAATCAAATGAGGTAAATTCTTCATAAAGGATGAGTTGATTTAGGCTTTGGAGCTTCCCTTTTTTCTTTCGATGTTCAACAATGACTTTTGCCTGATAAAAGTTTAGGTAGGGGTGGCGCATGAGCTGTGCTAAACCGACTTTGTTTAAATTAAGATAAGGGAGCTCTTTCTTGCTGATAGTAAGCCAAGGGCGTAGCTTATCTACTTTTAAGTGAATGTCTTTGAGTTGATCAACTGTATAATAGAAACCGAGCGATTTTCTGTAGTTCACGATGAGATTTGCGATGTAACTACCTACTCCGGGTATTTTCTTGAGTTCTGTGGTATCGGCTTTATTGAGCTCTATAGTTGTCCCTATGGGGTATTTGTAAACAGAGTCTTTCTTTATGGTATGGGTTGTAAGTAAAAGTAAGGTGTCTATATTCTTTTGAGGAGAGGTTATGGATAGGTAAGGGAGCAAGGTGTTGTACTGTTCCTGTGTTATACCGTAGATTTTTTTGAAATCCTCAGGTTTTTTAAAGCGTCCGCCTTTTTGTCTGTAATGTATAATATTTCGGACGATCCACCTTGAAAGTCCTAGCTGCTGCAGCTCCATTGAATCAGCCGTATTAGGGTCGAATGAGCGTAATGCAATGACTTGAGGATTGTGATTGTAGGTGTGAAAAAAATGTTTCTTTTTCTCTACGTTCTGCATGGTTGAGAAGAATTGTTCGCATTCTTCTTTTGACTTGTCATCTATAGCAGGCAGTACTTCTTGTTTGTTAAACACAAGAGGAGATGCAATGAAGACTAAAATGATGGTTATTAATAGCAGGATACCTCGGCGTTCTGTTTTTGAGAAATAGAAGAAATCTTTCCACATTTCTATTAAATAAGTTTGAGTTCGTTGATAAAAATTAGGGTTATAGCTACTAATGCAATGTATTTTAAGATGAATATGACAAGTTTGTAAAAGGTGAATCTAAGTTTTCCATTATTGGTGATTTGTGTCCATACGATCTTTTTGTCCAAATACCAACCGCAAAATAATGAGACGAATAACCCACCTAGGGGGAGCATAATTTTTGCTGTTGCAAAATCGAATAAATCAAATGCGGTAAGGTTGAATAGAGTATATTCTTTTATTGGGCCAAAGGATAATGAACAAATTGTACCTAGAATTATACATCCTCCAGTTACAAAAGAAGCTGCTTTCTTTCGAGTGAGTTTGAATTCTTCGTGTAGATAAGCTGTGGCTACTTCGTGCATCGATATTGTTGACGTAAGTGCAGCCATTGCTAATAGTACATAGAACATTATCGGGAAAATATAAGCTAGGGTTGGTATGTCACTGAAAGCTTGCTGAAAGATATTAGGGAGAGTTACAAACACTAAACTTGGGCCTGTATCAGGTTTAATACCAACTGAAAAAGCTGCTGGAAAAATAATGAATCCAGCAAGAATGGCAATAAATGTATCGATGATTCCAACTGTAAATGCCGTTTTTGTCAGATTTGTATCTTTACCAAAATACGAAGCATATGTACAAAGGCAGCCTAATCCTAGGCTTAGTGAAAAGAATGCTTGCCCCATTGCTGCTAAAAAGACTGTCCCGTTTACTTTACTGAAATCAGGGTTTAGCAGAAAACGTATCCCAGTTTCTGCTCCGGGTAGAGTAATTGAGCAGCCAACTAAAATAAGTATAATTATAAATAGGGCTGGCATCATTAGCTTCGAGTATTTTTCAATTCCTTTTTCTACGCCTTTGATGATAATGAAATGAGTGGCTAGAAGGAAAACAACAAGCCATAATAGAGGTCGCCAAGGATTGTTGGTGAAGGTTTGAAACGAACGAATGAAATCCGCAGAGTTTTGCCCAGAGAATTTATTGCTTAATGCTTCAGTGGTGTATTCTAAGGTCCACCCGGCTACAACTGAGTAATAGCTTAAGATGAGAAAACCTGCTAGAACTCCCATTCTACCCACCCATTTCCAAGGAGTTCCCGGAGCTAGAATTCGATATGCACCTGCTGCATTAGCTCTGGATTGGCGTCCTATGAGAAATTCACCGATCATGATAGGGAGGCCTAGTATGATGATGCATGCTAAATAGATTAGAATAAAGGCTGCTCCTCCATGGTTGCCTGTTTCATATGGAAATCTCCAAATATTACCTAACCCTACTGCTGATCCAGCCGATGCTAGAATGATCCCGATTTTGCTCCCAAAGTTAGCTCTATGATGTTGTTGCATACTTTATTCCTTTTTATGCGATATATTATTGTTGTGATATGCAAATATAAAAAAATAATCTTATGTTTGTGTATGATCAAAATAAAATGGAATATGTTAGTTTATTACCTAAAAAGATATCCTTTGTCTATATTAGTTATAGGTGTTATTTGTTTTTTGTCGTTTGGACGGTTTTCTCAAAGTGGAGGCGAAGGTTTTAAGTATATCGATAAAATTGCTCACTTTCTGATGTATTGTGGATTATCTTTGGTGTTCGGTTTTGAATATTTTAGGAATTGTTGGAAAACAGGCGAGCTCTCGATAATTAAAATCTCGATATATCTTATTCTTGCGACTTTGTTGGGAGGCGGAATTGAACTTTTACAAGAATACGGTACAAATTATCGTAGTGGAGAATGGAACGATTTCTTTGTCGATTTATTAGGTAGCTTGGTTGGACTCGTTATGGCTTATTTGCTATTTCGATTTTGGGTCGGCAAAAAGTAATAGTGGATTATAAATAATCCACTATTGTATAAAGTTTTGTACTGTTCGAGCCCTTTATAAGAATGGTGTGTCCTTCTATTGGTTCTTGCTTAAGCTCTTCGATAATATCTTGAGCTGATTGATAGCTCCGAAATGAATGATTTACAGATGAGAATTGCTCCCCAACTAACCAAATCTTTTCAAATTGACATTTGGTGAGATAATCTACTATTTTTTGATGTTCAGTCAGACTCTCTGTTCCAAGTTCCTTCATATCTCCTAGTATGAGCATTTTATGTGGAGTATCGATTTTCTTGAAGTTCTCAAGAGCGGCCATCATACTTGTAGGGTTAGCATTATATGCGTCAATAATGAGGGAATTACTTTTAGTAACCTTTAGTTGTGATCGATTGTTTTTAGGAGTATAGTTTTCTAAAGCTTGGTTTATTTTTTCGGGGCTTATATTGAAGTATGTGGCGATAGCTATTGCGGCTAACACATTGGGAAGATTATAATCTCCGATTAATTTAGAATTTATAGTCTGAATATTTCCTTTTTCTCCTTTCTTCCAAATAAGTGATAGAAAAGGTGAATTGTTATTGGTTATTTTACCATTGATGTACAAAGAATCATGGGTGCCATATTCAATAAGTGTCAGTTGTTTGGCAATAGTCTCCAAATGCTTATTTTCATGGTGAATGAAAACAACGGATTGGGGATCTAGTCGCAAAAAGTCGTATAGTTCGCCTTTGGTTTTGATTACTCCTTCAAATGAACCGAATCCCTCTAAATGCGCTTTGCCGACGTTTGTGATGAGGCCATAGTTTGGTTTGGCTATTTGTGCTAAAAATGCAATTTCTCCAGGATGATTAGCCCCCATCTCAATGACAGCGATTTCATGTTCTTTCTTTAGTTGCAGTAAAGTGAGTGGAACGCCGATGTGGTTATTAAGGTTTCCTTGTGTATATAGAATGTTATATGTTGTAGATAGGGCGCAAGCTATAAGTTCTTTAGTCGTGGTTTTGCCGTTCGTTCCTGTAATCCCAATAATTGGAGTATTTATCTGTTGTCGATGGTGAGTGGCCAATTCTTGCAATGCCTTTAGGGTATCATCAACTAATAAGTATCGTTGATCATTTTCAACATAATACTCTGGGTTATCTACGATTACATAGCTACAACCTTTTTCCAAAGCTTGTGCTGCAAACAAGTTTCCGTCAAATGATTCTCCTTTCAAAGCAATAAAAAGAGAATTCTTGGGGCAATTGCGACTGTCGGTTGTCACAGATTGGCATTTCAGGAAAATTTGATAAATAGAATTGATTGTCATCATTATTCTTTATTAAAAAACATGCAAATATAGTCTGATTATTGATGACTTTTTTAATTTAAGTCTTTTAATAATTAAAAATCATGTTAAAGTCATTTTTTATAAGGAATAGTGAAAATGAAGCGGCATCCATTTGTGTAGGTGTCATCTATAATTAAGTTTCCATGGAGTTTATCTGCAATACTTTTGCATATTGGGAGTCCCAATCCTGTTCCTTGCGAGAACATATTTATTTTATAAAAACGTTCGAAGATATATTCTTTTTTATCTTTAGAGATTCCGATTCCAGTATCGGTAACAATGAAAGAGATTGTATCTTTTCTATCAGAGATCTTATATTCCAAGGTGATACTACCTTTTAAGGTAAATTTTGCCGCGTTGTGGAGTAGGTTATTTAAAACTTGGGTTACATATCCGGGGTTGCTCTTAATGATGAGGCTTTCTTTCTCGTGGTGGAAGTTTATTTGAACGCCTTCTTTTTTCTGATGCCCTGCAAGTTCTAAGCCGCTCTGGCAACAGTCGTAGATATTGGTCGGGATGTTTGATTCGATTTCTTCATATTGATCCAATTCCGATAATGTTAGGACATCAGTGATTAATCGAAGCAGATCGTTACTGTTGGTCTTGATAATTTCCGCAAACTCTTTTGTTTCCGGATTTTCTTTTCCGTAGTTGTCACTTAGTATTTGAGAAAAGCCTACAATTGAATTTAAAGGAGTGCGAATTTCATGAGACATACTTTGAATGAATGTTGTTTTCATTTGGCTGTTTCGCTCAGCTTTATCTTTGGCAATACGCAGTTCTTCGCGTGATTCTGTCAATTCGTCGTTTTTGATTTTTAATTTTGATTCCGATAATCTAAGCTTCCTGTTTAGTAAATTTTCACGGTAAAGGAAGATGAAAACGAGCCCTAAAAGTCCCGTTAATGAGATAATCAGTGTTTTCTTGTTCTTTATTTCTTTTTGTTGAGTTTGAAGCATTAACTCTTTCTTCTCGGAATTTAGTTTTTCAATATTTAATAAAGTCGCAAATTCACTCGTTGCTTTCTGTTCATTCTCAAGTTTTAAAGAGTCGTCTAATATAATATATTCTTGTAGACACTTAAAGGCAGATTCTACGTCTCCCATTTTATAATAGATATTTGCTTTAGAACGAACTTGAGTCCCATTTAGAGCATGCTCACTGAATCGTTTCTCTTCGGCCTCTTGGTTGAGAAACGATTTGAGTGCTTTTTTGAGTTGGTTGGTGGCAATATAATATTTAGATTCGGTCTGGTAAAAAGTCTTTTTGATGGAGTCTAGCCTTTTGTCTTTATTGAAAAGAAGTTGACATTCTCTCATTATTTTTTCTGCTTCTGCAATATTGTTAAAAGCTAAATAGTAGTTGACGTAATAAAGCTTAATGAGGGCTTGATGTCCTCGTGAATTAGAAGCCTTTTCTGCTTTTTGAAGCATTTCAAGGGCTTTTTTACGCTCCTTGGTGTCAATGTAATAGCTTGCGGCAAGGCCGTAAACAATAGCAATGTTATAATTCTCGACTTTTTCATGTTCAGTAAGTTCTATTTCTTTTAATTGCCATTCTAGTGCTAGTTTTTTAAAGCCTTTAATCGAATAGATATGAGCTAGAGCACCGTAACAATTTAATAATCCGATTTTACTGTCAGTCGCTTCTGCATCTTTAAGCATGCGTTCAGCTTCGTATAATGCAATATTGTTACGCCCGGTTTTTAGATAATATAGAATGAGGCGATCTCCCCATGCAAAATAGTAGTATTTGAGTTGGTTAGTTTCCTTCGCAAATTTTTTAACTTTATTGGTGTAGGATATGATGCTATCTTCTTCGATCCCTTGATAATAGTAATAGTTCAATTTGAGGGATAAAGCCACTGCTTGCATTCTGATATCGTTCTTTATAGATGCCTTTTGGAAAAGAGTATCCGCCATGGATAATGCTATAGGACGAAGTATATTTGCTTGACAATGTTGATAATACGAGTAAAGCGTTGTGTCTACATTAAATGCGTCAACCTCTTTTTGAGCCTTGGTAGGGCATGCCAAAAATAGTAGGGAGACTAACAGGACAAAAGGGCGGCTGATTGAGTGTTTTGTGAGCTTCATTGTACATCTATTGTATCTATTGCAAATATACGTTTATTTCTGAATTTTAATGCAATTACTCTTTTTTTTTCTGTAAATTTGCATTTATCAAAATAGATGGAAAATGGACTTGAATAATTTAAAAACGATAAATGTAAATGGTCATCTAATAGATCTCGCCGTTCCTCAAGTTATGGGGATCTTAAACGTGACTCCAGACTCTTTCTATGCAGGGAGCCGGATGCAAACAGAACAGGATATTTTGGACAGAGCACGACAGATTGTTACTCAAGGAGGAACAATTATTGACGTTGGCGCCTACTCTTCCAGGCCGGATGCGGAACATATCTCTTCAGAAGAAGAGATGAGACGATTACGCTTCGGTTTAGATATTATTAGACGGGAATATCCTGATGTTGTCATTTCTGTTGATACTTTTCGATCGGATATAGCTGAAAAATGCGTGGATGAATTTGGCGTTGGCATCATTAATGATATCTCGGGTGGTAATATGGACAACAAAATGTTTGAGATGATTGCTAAACTTGGTGTCCCCTATATCATGATGCATATGAAAGGAATTCCACAAAATATGCAAAAATGTGCAACGTATGAGAACATTGTAAGAGAAGTTTTCTTATATTTTGCCCAAAAATTGGAATGTCTTCGTTCGCTTGGTGTAAAAGATGTTATTCTTGATCCAGGCTTTGGCTTCGCAAAGACGTTGGATCATAATTATGAATTGATGTCGCATTTAGAAGATTTTAGAATATTTGAGCAACCACTGTTAGTTGGTGTCTCTCGTAAATCTATGATTTATAAACTGCTGAATGTGAATCCAGATGAAGCATTAAATGGTACAGTTGTTCTTGATACGATTGCCTTGTTGAAGGGGGCTGATATCCTTCGGGTGCATGATGTTCGTGAGGCTGTTGAAACCATTAAAATTGTGGAGAAAATTAAACAAGAAAATTAACCCCTAATTTGTTTGTAATTGTGCCGTTTTTTGGATTTGGAATTAAAGATCTTATCGATATTCTGCTAGTTGCTTTTCTTTTGTATTACACTTACAAATTAATGAAAGTTTCTGGCTCAATTAAGATATTCACTGGGATATTGGTGTTTATCTTGATTTGGGTTGTTGTCACTCAAGTGCTTGAGATGAAATTATTGGGCTCAATTTTTGATACACTAAAGAATGTTGGTGTAATTGCTTTGATTGTGCTGTTTCAAGACGAAATTAGACGCTTCTTATTAACTCTTGGATCACATAAGCATATGAGCGCTTTGGTACGTTTCTTCTCAGGGAACAAGAAAGTGACGTTACGTCATGATGACATCATGCCGATCGTTATGGCTTGTTTGAATATGGCTAAGCAACGGGTGGGGGCTCTAATTGTGATAGAGCATAATATTCCTCTGGATGAATTTGTCTATACTGGAGAGGAAGTCGATGCAAGAATCAACCAGCGACTCGTTGAAAATATCTTTTTTAAAAATAGTCCGTTGCATGATGGAGCGATGATTATTTCGAAGAAAAGGATAAAAGCTGTAGGATGTATTTTGCCTGTATCTCATAACTTAGATATACCCAAAGATTTAGGCTTGCGTCATCGTGCAGCAATGGGAGTCTGTCAGGAATCCGATGCTCATGCGATTATTGTGTCTGAAGAAACCGGAGCTATATCGGTCGCCTATCAAGGACAGTTTTATTTGCGGCTGAGTGCCGAAGAACTAGAAAGTTTATTAACCAAAAATGATAACTAACTGATTAAATTTAATGCGAGTATGGACAGAAGAGATTTTTTGCGAACAGGAAGTTTCGCACTAGTCGGGTCATTGACTACCGGCTCAGCTTTAGCATTTTCATCTTCGGCGCAATCAGCATTGGGAGGAGAAAAGGCCGGTAAGAAAGCGGCCGTTTTTGCTGCAATGAACCACTTTGGAGTAAGTGAGGGGGATCTAAAAAAGATTCTTGCTGCTGCTCTTGAGAAAGGGGGTGATTATGCTGATCTATTTTTTGAACACACGTTGAGTAACAGTATCAGCTTGATGGATGGTGCAGTGAACCGATCTTATTCTAATATTGATTTTGGAATGGGGGTTCGTGTGTTGTCTGGCGATCAGAGTGGATACGCCTATGTTGAGAATATTACGTTGGACGAGATGCTAAAAGCGGCACGTACCGCTGCTCGTATTGCTTCGTCAAATAAAGGTAAACAGCCCGTGAATTTGACGGCAAAAGATTTAAAACAGAACTATTATAAGGTTTCTTCTTCGTGGGAGGAGACTAGCCTTAAAGATAAAATGCCATATCTGCAGAAATTGAATGATAAGATTTTTGCACTTGACTCTCGTGTGCAGAAGGTGCAAGCTTCTCAGAGCGACACGACATCACACATTTTCTTCTGTAACTCAGAAGGAGTGATGTTTTACGATTATAGACCGATGGTTACGTTAGGAGCTCTCTGTATTATGCAGGAAAACGGAAAGGTCGAAAACGGATATTCAGCTCGTGCTTATCGTAAAGGATTTGAATTCTTGTCGGACGATGTTGTTGAAGTGATTGCTCGTGAGGCAGTCGACCAGACGTCTATCATGTTTAAGGCCATAAAACCTAAAGGAGGTGAAATGCCTGTAGTAATGGGAGCCGGTGGATCGGGTATCTTGTTGCATGAAGCTATTGGGCATGCTTTTGAAGCTGATTTTAATCGCAAAAATACTTCGATATTCTCCGATCAATTGAATAAAAAAATCTGTAATGAGCATGTTAGTGTGATCGATGATGGTACCATTCCTTTTAATAGAGGATCGGTCAATTTTGACGATGAGGGTATTGAAGGGCAAAAAACTTATTTAGTGAAGAATGGAGTCTTGACTAGTTATATTCACGATCGTATCAGTGCTAAGCATTATGGAGTATCGCCGACTGGTAACGGGCGACGGGAATCTTTCCGGGCAATGCCTATTCCACGTATGCGTGCGACCTATATGGATCCGGGTAATATGAAAGAATCGGATATCATTGCTTCTGTAAAACAAGGTATTTATGTGGATAACTTCACTAATGGCCAAGTGCAAATTGGAGCTGGAGATTTCACTTTCTTTGTAAAATCGGGTTATCTGATTGAGGACGGAAAGTTGACTCAACCTATTAAAGATATTAATATCATTGGAAATGGACCTAAGGCTCTTGCCGATATTACGATGGTGGCCGATAATGACAAGATCGATAACGGCACATGGACATGTGGCAAGGATGGACAATCTTGTCCGGTGACTTGTGGCATGCCTTCCGCATTGGTAAGTAAACTAACCGTAGGTGGTGAAAATTAAGTTCTAACATTTTAAAATCCGAATGATTATGATATCAGATAATAATAAGAAGTTAGCTCAATGGGCAATGGATTTTGCGTTGAAGAATGGCTGTCAATCGGCAAAGGTTGTACTTTACGCTAGCTCGAATACCTCTTTTGATTTGCGTGATGCGAAGATGGATAAATTGCAGCAGGCCTCTGAGGGAGGAATGAGCATCTCTTTATATGTAGACGGACGATATGGTAACTTCTCGACCAATCGGTTGGATCGTAAGGAATTGGAAACTTTTATAAAGAACGGCATCGACTCTACGCGATATTTAGCTAAAGATGAGGCTCGTGTTTTGCCAGATCCTTCTAGATACTACAAGGGTGGAAAACCCGACTTGCAATTGTTTGACGATAAGTTGAATGGAATCAATCCTGATGAGAAAGTTGATTTAGCTAAAGCTGTAGCTGAAGAAATCTTAGGTAAAGACAGTCGGATTATTTCTGTGAGTTCATCGTATGGGGACGGTGAAAACTTCTCTTATGGCATCACGAGTAATGGTTTTGAGGGTGAGTCTAAGCGGACTTGGTTCTCATTGTCGAGTGATGTGGCTATTAAAGGGGAAGGCGAAGCTCGCCCTTCTTCCTATTGGTATGAGTCTTCACTTTTTTATGGTGATTTGAAGACGCAGAATATTGGCCGTAAGGCTTTAGAGAGAGTGTTGCGGAAACTTGGACAGAAGAAAGTTGCCTCTGGTAAATATACAATGGTTGTAGATGCTATGAATGGTCGACGTCTGTTATCTCCGGTGCTTGATGCCCTTTATGGTTCGTCTTTGCAACAAAAAAATTCCTTTTTGCTCGATAAACTGAACCAAAAAGTAGCTAGTGATCTGTTCACGTTAATAGATGAACCTCATCTGGTTAAATCGTCGGGTGCGCGTTATTTCGATAACGAAGGGGTCGCTACTGTTCGTCGTCCAGTATTTGACAAAGGAGTCCTGAATACCTATTTCATTGATACGTATAATAGTCAAAAGATGGGAGTTGATCCGACAATTAGTTCTCCGTCGTTGTTAGTGATGCAGTCAGGAAATAAGGACCTTCAAGGGCTGATAGCTGACGTTGATAAAGGTATTTTAGTGACTGGTTTTAATGGGGGTAATAGTAATAGCACATCTGGTGATTTCTCATATGGTATCGAAGGCTTTTTAATTGAAAACGGAAAGTTGACACAGCCGATAACAGAAATGAACATCACAGGTAACATGTTAACTCTTTGGTCATCGCTTGTTGCTATGGGCAACGATCCACGTTTGGATTCCTCTTGGCGCATTCCGTCTTTGGTTTTTGAAGGTGTGGACTTTAGCGGATTATAACCGATTAGTCGTTTATCGCCTTATTCTTAGGCGCCCAATAAATAAAGAAAGCCATTTATGTCGTTACTGTAAGGTCGACATAGATGGCTTGTTTATGCTTTTGCCTTTAGTGAGGCGTTTAGTTCATCATTAAGCTCATATAAGGGTTTAGTCGCTGTAGCAGCTTTCGGGTCAGTGTGGCGATGTCCATATCCTCATAATCAGAGTTTCCCGAATCAGGTTGATGGATTAGCTGACCGTTTCTGACTTCATAATATCCGTTATTATCAGGCAATAAGCTGTCTGTAAGCTTAATCTTAAAGGCTTCTGTTGGATAGGTCTCGGCATAAACTTCTAGCATTGATTTCGCATGAATAATACGAGCCATAGCAAATGGAATAGAGCTTTCTCTGTTTTGTGCAGGACGCTTTATTTGTAAGGTCGCAGATGTATTCTTTTGTTTAATAGCTTGTGTTAGAGCTAACTCAATGACCTTATGATCCGCAACCAACTCTTCGATATGAAGGACTTCACCATTATTGTAAACGATGGCTACGCCTTTTATCTGATGAGCTTCCGTTGCATAGAATAGCGTTCCGCTGCCTAATGCCAAATCGCTTAAGATGATCTCAAAATCCGATGACGTGTGTTGTACACAACACGTTCGTTTTGCTAAGTGAGTAGAGAGATAATCATAGACTCCCTCTTCGTTTGTGGTCGTATGCTCAATCTTAACGTGACTTGTCAATAACACTTCTTCATTGATCTGCTCTGTCGATTGGTAGAAAACAGTGGCGTATCCCATACGAGCATAATAATCGAATAGTGAGGCGTTGGCCGGAATCAGTGTCGTTAGATCAACACCTTCTCGGTACATCTCCTGAAAACTATCGGTCAGCACTTGCTCCATCAAACCTTGTTTGCGATATTGCGGATGTGTGCATGCACCGGAGATATAAGCCATTTGAAGCAAATGTGTTCCGTATGTCATCGGATAGGGGATCATCTGCAGAGCCGATACGATCTGATGATCCTTTCTTATGGCGACCATCTCTTCTTCCCGATATCGCAAACGAAAATACAATTCAATGAATGTTTCACTGTCATTGAAACAGAGTCGCCATAGTGATTTAAATGCTTCTTTCATGGTGTGATGCCGTTACATTTAGGGTTAAAGCGAATCCGAGTCCTTGACACAGGCCATGTATTTATCAAGGATAATAGTCGGCTGATAAGATAATTTGGCTTTGCGTAACCCTTCGATTCCCAAGTCTTCTTCCCGGTTGATATAGAGATAGTGTTCCGGAATATGATTGGCAAATTCATAGTTAATCATGGCATAAGCCCCATCGACTGTCGTATCGGCTTTTTCGGCGTGTACACAGAAGGTGTCTCCATTGATCGGCATGCCATAGGTAAAGGCGACAATTACACCATTAACGCGCAATAGTCCACCTTGCAGACCTAACTCTTGAAAATGAGTCAGAGCATAAGTCAGCGACTGACGTTCATTGCCTACTCCTTCCATCTGATCGCAGTTGTTTACTTTGCACCATTTGGCTTCTAATTCTAAACATTCTTCAATTCGTTCCGACGTAATAGGCACATATTCGTAATCCGGATTAGTGTTCCGGAACCGATTGACATGATTTCGTTTAGATTGGTACTTTTTTCCTGATAATGTGGATAGGTCGGTTCGCAAATAGAGATAATCCGAATAATTGCGATCGCTGCTGAATGAAAAAGTATCGGGGAATAACTCTTCCAGCTCCGTACGTGTTCGTTCGCAAACGCCAAGCATACAAAAAGATTGTTGTTCTTGTTGGGCGTCTTGCATTAAACGTTGTACAACTGGTTTGATGAATCCTTCTCCTAATGGCATCATATAAAAAAGTTTGCCGTTCACCCAAAACTTGAAGGCTAAAAAGCCGTCGATTAAAGCGACTTGGGTATGGTATAGAAACTTCCAGCTACATAAGTTTGAGAAAGAAAGATCGCAGTTTCTGCGGTGTCCATTAGCAGTAAAAGAAGTAATCAGAGTTTTGTCTTCTAGTTGAATCTCTTTAAAATTTATCATAAGAATTGCTCGTTTATTCATATTAACGAGCAATTCTTATTTTTTGTTGTTAGATTATTCCTAATAACCTTAAAATGGTTGGAGTCAGGAGTGCCGTGAGTATGCCGTTTAGGGTCAGGCCCAAGCTGGCGTATGCGCCATACTTACTGCTGATGTCCATGGCAGTCGAGGTGCCAACCGCGTGGGCGGCTGTTCCCATCGATAAACCTTGTGCGATAGGGCTTCCTACACGCATCACCTTCATGGCTTTGAAACCACATACCGCTCCGATGAGTCCAACGCAAACCACGACGGCAGCCGTTAAGGAAGGAATACCTCCAAGCGTCTTGGTAACTTCCATGGCAATAGGGGTGGTTACTGATTTGGGAGCCAGTGATAGGATTACGTCGGGTGAGGCTCCTAGCCACTTAGCAATGAGTACCACTGAGATGACGCCAACGACACAGCCGGCTAGTTGTGAAAGCAGAATCGGAATGAGTTGTTTCCTGATGGTCTCTAGTTGCAAGTAAAGGGGCACTCCAAGAGCAACGACGGCAGGCTTCAACCAAAACTCGATGAGGTGTCCACTCTCGTTATACGTCTCATAGCTGATGTCGAACAACTTGAGAAAGCCGATGAGGGCAGCAATGGTGAGAAGGATTGGATTCAGTAGAACCCATCCGATCTTCTGCTGTAAGAGCTTTGCTAAAAAGAAGAGACCAAAAGTCATGGTCAGCAGGAAAAAGGGATTTTCGATATAGCTCATTTGAATTTACGTGTTAGTTGATGAATCCATCCGGTAACCACAAGGACCAGAATCGTACTGACTAATGTTGCAATGACAATCGGCCAAAATTGAGCGGCGATAATGTCGAAATACAGCATTAACGCAACGCCTGGTGGGATAAAAAAGAATCCCAGATTAGCAACTAGAAAGTCGGACATTCCTTGGATCCAGTGTAGCTTGATCCAGCCCAATTTCAGAAAAAGAGTGAGAAGAAGCATACCAATGATGCTTGAGGGGAGCTTGATACCTGTCAGAAAAACAAGCAGTTCACCCAAGGCTAAACAGCCAAATAAGATGGTGCACTGACGAATCATATATTTACCTTTTATTATTGAAAACGTTGCAAAGGTACGAAAAATCGAAGGATAGTGTTAAATATTATAATATTTTAGGTTGAAGAGCGAAAAATAGTCCATTTTGCAATGTGGATATTACAAAATTGTCTATTTTTGCATCGCAATTAGTCATAGACTATCTATATTATATACCTACATACTACGTAATTTTATGCTTAATTTAATTAACCAGATTGTGGCGCGTGCAAAAGCCGATCGCCAGCGCATCGTACTTCCAGAAGGAACGGAAGAACGCACTTTGAAAGCAGCTAATCAGATTTTGACTGATGAAGTAGCCGATTTGATTTTATTGGGTAAACCTCAAGAAATTGGTGACTTGGCAGTTAAACTTGGTTTAGGAAATATTGGTAAGGCAACGATTATTGATCCTGAGACCTCACCTAAACATGAAGAATATGCTCAATTGTTGTGCGATATTCGTAAGAAAAAGGGGATGACTATTGAGGAAGCCCGTAAACTTGTGAATGATCCGTTGTATTATGGTTGTTTGATGATCAAGAACGGCGACGCTGATGGTCAGTTGGCCGGTGCTCGTAATACGACTGGTAATGTGCTTCGTCCGGCTTTGCAGATTATTAAAACTGCTCCGGGTATTTCTTGTGTTTCAGGAGCCATGTTGTTATTGACTCACGCCCCTGAGTGTGGACAAAACGGAGTGCTTGTGGTTGGTGATGTTGCTGTAACTCCGGTTCCGGATGCTAATCAGTTAGCTCAGATTGCAGTATGTACGGCTCAAACAGCAAAGGCTGTTGCCGGTATTGAAGATCCTAAAGTGGCTTTATTAAGCTTCTCTACCAAGGGTTCTGCAAAACATGAAGTTGTGGACAAAGTCGTTGAGGCTACAAAATTGGCACAGCAGATGGCACCTTCAATCAACATCGATGGAGAATTGCAGGCTGATGCTGCTCTAGTACCTGAGGTTGCTGCCGGAAAAGCACCGGGGTCAACTGTAGCAGGTGAAGCTAACGTTTTGATTGTACCAAGTTTGGAAGTTGGTAACATTGCTTATAAGCTCGTTCAACGTTTAGGTCATGCCGATGCGGTAGGTCCGGTATTGCAAGGTATTGCTCGTCCGGTAAACGACTTGTCTCGCGGTTGTTCTATCGAAGACGTTTATCGCATGATTGCTATTACAGCTAATCAAGCTATTGCTGCAAAAACAAATTGTTAACCTTTAAATATAGATCAAAATGAAAGTTTTAGTATTAAATTGCGGTAGTTCATCCATTAAATACAAATTGTTCGATATGGCGAACAAGGATGTAATTGCTCAAGGTGGCATTGAGAAGATCGGCTTGAAAGGGTCGTTCTTGAAACTAACTTTACCTAGCGGTGAGAAAAAAGTTTTAGAAAAAGATATTCCTGAACACACTGTAGGTGTGGAATTTATATTAAAAACATTAATTCATCCGGAATTCGGAGCAATCAGCTCATTGGATGAAATTAATGCTGTAGGACATCGTATGGTACACGGTGGCGAACGCTTCAGTGAATCTGTATTGTTGAACAAGGAAGTTTTGGATGTCTTTACGGCTTGTAACGACTTGGCTCCTTTGCATAACCCTGCTAACTTGAAGGGTGTAAATGCCATTTCTTCGATCCTTCCTAACGTACCTCAAGTGGGTGTGTTCGATACAGCTTTCCATCAGACGATGCCTAATTATGCTTATTTATATGGTATCCCTTACGAATTGTATGAGAAATATGGTATTCGTCGTTACGGCTTCCACGGAACGTCTCATCGTTATGTATCGCAACGTGTATGTGACTTCTTAGGCGTTAAACCGGAAGGTCAAAAAATCATCACTTGCCATATTGGTAACGGAGGTTCGATTGCTGCTATTAAAGATGGTAAATGTGTGGATACCACCATGGGATTGACTCCACTCGAAGGATTGATCATGGGTACTCGTTCTGGTGATATTGATGCCGGTGCTGTGACTTTCATCATGGAAAAAGAAGGCTTGACTCCAAGTGGGGTTTCAAACTTATTGAACCAAAAGAGTGGTGTACTCGGTATCTCTGGTGTATCAAGTGATATGCGTGAACTTTTGGCTGCCTGCGAAGAAGGCAATGAAAAAGCAATCCTTGCTGAAAAGATGTACTACTACCGCATTAAGAAGTATATTGGAGCTTTTGCTGCTGTACTTGACGGAGTCGATATTTTGTTGTTTACCGGTGGTGTTGGTGAAAATCAGTTCGAAATGCGTCGTGATGTTTGTAAAGCATTAGGCTATTTGGGTATCGAGTTGAACTACGAATTGAACGATAAGATTCGTGGTAAAGAAACGGTGATTTCTACACCGAACTCAAAAGTTAAAGTGGTTGTGATTCCTACAGACGAAGAGCTGTTGATCGCTTCTGATACCATGGATATCTTGTTGAAGAAGGATTAATCAACCTCTCCCGCCTTGTCGGGTGACGGTTTTCCGATAAATAAAAGGCTCTGCAACGTTTCTTCTGTAAACGTTGTGGAGCTTTTTCTATTTCATGTGCTCTAGAAATCGTATGATTCTAAAAAGGTAACCCGTTTTAAGCGTTCTTTCATTTTTTTTCTGTTATTTTGTTTCTGAATACTAAAACCAGATCCGATTTATTTATGCGCTATTCTGTTATTGTACCGGTTTATAATCGTCCCGATGAGGTCGAGGAGTTACTGCAAAGTCTGCTCAACCAGACCTTTAAGGATTTTGAAGTCATCATTTTGGAGGACGGATCGTCTGTGCCTTGTAAGGCGGTAGTCGATCGTTATGCAGAACGTTTGCAGATCCATTATTTTGAGAAGCCGAACTCTGGTCCGGGCCAGACTCGTAATTATGGCGCTGAACGGAGCCAAGGCGACTATCTTTTGATTCTAGACTCCGACGTGATTATACCGCAAGGTTACTTCGAAGCCATTGAGAAAGAGTTGGCAACAGCCGACGCGGATGCGTTTGGAGGTCCCGATCGGGCACACGATTCGTTTACCCCGGTTCAGAAAGCGATCAATTATTCGATGACCTCCTTTTTTACCACCGGTGGTATTCGTGGAGGAAAGAAGAAAATGGATAAGTTCTATCCGCGGAGTTTCAATATGGGCGTTCGTTCGACTGTTTACAAGGCTTTAAACGGATTCTCCAACATGCGTTTTGGTGAAGATATCGATTTCAGTATTCGTATCTTTGCCGACGGTTATCAATGTCGGTTATTTCCTGATGCATGGGTCTACCACAAACGTCGTACCGATCTGAGGAAGTTTTTCAAGCAAGTACACAATTCGGGCATTGCCCGTATCAATTTATATAAGAAATATCCGGGTTCGCTGAAACCGGTTCACTTATTGCCCGGGCTATTTACTCTGGGAGTGGCCTTTTTCTTGGTAGGCAGCTTGTTCTGTCTCTATAGCTTACTTCCATTGTTGCTTTATGCCGTGTTGGTTGGTCTCGATTCGACCGTTCAAAACAAGAGTCTTCGTATCGGCCTTTATTCCATCGGCGCCGCATTTGTGCAATTAGTGGGATACGGAACCGGCTTTTGGAGAGCTTGGTGGGAGCGTTGCGTGTTGGGACGAGATGAGTTTGAGGCTTTTCGGAAGAACTTTTATAAATAACCCTTTCCCGCCCCTGCTCGTTGCGATCTGACTGGAAAGAAGATCAAAAACGAAGTATGGAGGTTAAAACAAAACTAACGATTAATCATTGGGCGTCTCAAGATCGTCCCCGTGAGAAGATGCTCACCAAAGGGGCCGAAGCATTGAGCGATGCCGAGCTGTTGGCTATCCTGATCGGCTCGGGTAATACTGAAGAGAGTGCCGTGTCGCTGATGAAACGTCTGCTTCAAGCGTGCGATAATAATCTGAATACGCTGGCTAAGTGGGAGGTGGCCGATTTCTCGACTTTTAAGGGCATGGGGTCGGCCAAGAGTCTAACCATTATGGCGGCTCTGGAACTTGGACGGCGACGAAATTTACAAAAAGCCGTGGAGCGTCCCCAACTTCTTTGTTCGACTGCTATTTACCAATTGTTCCAACCGTTGATGTGCGATCTCGATCGGGAAGAATTCTGGGTGTTGCTCTTGAATCAAGCGAATCGATTGATCGATAAGGTACGCGTGAGTACCGGGGGAATAGATGGTACGTATACCGATGTACGCTTTGTTTTACGGGAAGCTCTCCTGCATCGGGCCACACAACTGGCCTTGATCCACAATCACCCTTCGGGCAACCATCGTCCGAGTGTTGAGGACCGAAACCTGACCGCTCATATTCAAAAGGCCGCTGCGACGATGAACATCCGACTGATTGATCACGTTATTGTTTGTGAGAGTTCTTATTTCAGTTTTGCCGACGAGGGACTGATCTGAGTGAATTTTATTCTTATATTTGCAAAAACAAACGAGACGTATCATGATGAATAAATTTGAAATAGAAGAAAAGATAGTAGAAGTGCTTAAGACGGTATACGACCCGGAGATCCCGGTGAATGTTTACGATCTTGGGTTGATTTATAAAATTGATGTTGCTGAATCGGGTGAGTTGTCTTTGGATATGACGCTAACGGCACCGAACTGTCCGGCTGCCGATTTTATTATGGAAGATGTTCGCATGAAGGTGGAATCGGTAGAGGGCGTAACTTCGGCTACGATCAACTTGGTCTTTGAACCGACATGGGATAAGGATATGATGTCCGAAGAGGCCAAACTCGAATTAGGGTTCTTATAATGGGGGCGTCTCTTATCATCTGACGAATAATACTGGTATCTTTTAAAACTGACCGTTCATGAAGAATGTTTATTTCCTTTCCGATGCTCATCTGGGGTCGCGTGCGATTGAACACGGCCGGACACACGAGCGTCGGTTGGTGAACTTTCTAGAGAGTATAAAGCATAAAGCCTCGGCTGTTTATCTACTGGGGGATATGTTCGATTTCTGGTACGAATTTCGCTTGGTAGTTCCTAAAGGGTATACCCGCTTCTTGGGTAAACTCTCCGAACTGACTGATCTTGGCGTAGAGGTGCATTTCTTTACGGGTAATCACGACTTGTGGTGTGGTGATTATCTGGCCACAGAGTGTGGGGTGACCATTCATCGTGAGCCGTTGACGATCGAGCTTCAAGGTCAGGAGTTTTATTTAGCCCATGGTGATGGGTTGGGCGATCCGGACAAGAAATTTAAACTGTTGCGTCGAATGTTTCACAGTGCCACTCTGCAACGTCTATTCTCAGCCTTACATCCTCGTTGGAGTGTGGAGCTCGGCTTGTCCTGGGCCAAACAAAGTCGCCTAAAACGGATCGATGGAAAGGATCCGGAGTATATGGGCGAACATAAAGAATATTTGGTTCTTTATGCTAAAGACTATTTAAAGAATCACCCCAGCATCAACTTTTTTATGTTTGGGCATCGACACATCGAACTCGATCTGATGTTGTCGTCAACATCCCGTGTGCTGATTTTAGGCGATTGGATCAACTTCTTCACTTATGCTGTTTTTGATGGTGAGCACCTTTTCCTTGAGTCTTTTATTGAGGGGGAGACGGTACCGTGCTAAACAGAAAGATAGGGCCGATTTAAACCTCCGTGAGTTATTAACAATGTTATTAACAGGTTAAATCGTTGTTAGCTAGATTTTTGGTTTCTTTCGATTAAAACAATTTACCGACTTATTCACTGACTTCTTCGTTGGTTGATAAGCCGATTCATTTCTCCCCATAGATGTTTTTATGAGATTTATCTGCAACGCTACCACCTAGTCTCTCTAATAGCTTGATTACGAGTTGGTAATAAGGGTTGCAGATGGTGTTGCAGATCATATTGCAGATCAAAGATCTGCCACCGATATATGGTTCTCATAAGGTAATTCGGAGTACTCTTTTTGTTGTCTATTTTTATTTTTATTCCTAGTTGAAAATTATTTTCAGACGAAAGCGGATTTATTTCCAAATTCGGGAACTGAGAGATTCACCTTTGAAACTTTAGTTTTCCTTGTTTGAAACTTCGTTTTCGGTTGTATGAGACTAAAGTGTCCTACAATGCAACTTTTTGTTTCACCCTTTGAAACTGATCGCGCTATTATTGGGGATTAATTTGCGCCCATATTTCCTTTGATTTTTCCTTTGCTCTTGCTTCGTTTGTATGAATGCCTAAAGATCTTATTTGACTTTAGATAATTTGTAATGTCCTCTTTTTTTGATTTTTGAGAGGGCGGTCGTAGAACTAAAAAAAGGAAGACTTCATTTAAGTCTTCCTTTTCATTTATCGATCGTTAGGGTCTATTATTTGTATTGACCGGCTTTAGCAATACGCTTGGGGATGTCGGTGTTATCCATTTTACCAATGAATAATTCGGCACCTTTACCAACAGCGTATACCGGAACATATCCGGCTGAGTGGCTTCCACTAGCCCAGCTTACCATGGCGATTTCATTCAACACTTCTTTAGCACGAGCTGCCATTGGCTCACTCTTGGCATATAAGCTTTCTGAAAGTTCGACTTTATTCTTGACAAACGATTTTTCATATTCGTCGTGAAGCTTCTTCTCTTGTTCCCAAGTTACAGGAACCTCTTTCCAGAATCCCATAGTCTCGCCCAAGAAGGTTTTCATCTCTTCCCAAGTCACTTTGTTGCCTTTTGAACGACGTAGCTTACTGATCTCAGCCGATAGCTCGTCGACCGAATGTTTCTGATATTGAAGTACTTTTAGGTTTAAAGCGTAGTCGCCTGTGCCTAAAGCGATGCCCCCTGTTTCATGGTCGGCTGTGACAACAATCAGAGTTTCTTTAGGGTGCTTTTTGTAGAATTCATAGGCTATTTTGATGGCGTTGTCCATGTCGACTACTTCATTGAACACTGTAGCCGCGTCATTGCCGTGGCAAGCCCAGTCTATTTTACCCCCTTCTACCATGAGGAAGAATCCGTTGTTTTTTCCTTTGGTTAAGAAGTTGATGGCGCTCTCGGTGATTTGTTCCAAGGTTAAATCGTCACTCTTTCGGTCGATTGCATAAGGAAGGGCGTATACTGATTTATCCTCTTTTTGCATTAAGATCATCTTTTGGGCTTTCCCGGCTTTTGCTTTGTAGTCTGCATGACCACGTGAGAGGGTGTAGCCTGCTTTTTCGAAGATTGGGAAAATGCTTGGTGCTTCTTTCTTTGCGCTAGTGGTAGTGGGGCTTACAAATCCTGCTCCGGCATAAAAATCGAAATTGGCTTTCGGTAGATCGAGTGCGATCTCGTAAGCCATTCCGCGATCCGCCTGATGGGCGTAAAAAGCGGCCGGTGTGGCGTGGTCGATACTTACAGAAGTCGCAACGCCGACTTTTTTCCCCGATTTATGTGCCTTCTCGGCAACACTCTCGAGTG
Source organism: Bacteroides sp. QWL-09 (assembly GCF_058683585.1). Taxonomy (NCBI): domain Bacteria; kingdom Pseudomonadati; phylum Bacteroidota; class Bacteroidia; order Bacteroidales; family Bacteroidaceae; genus Bacteroides; species Bacteroides sp. QWL-09. Next base: position 2,896,382 of record NZ_CM178748.1, read on the forward strand.
CGTTCTTGTCTACGCCAACTCCGATGGCATGGTTGTAAGTCTTTGTTCCGGTTGCTAGCGCCGTACCCGCAGCTGCCGAGTCGGTGACTGAATTGGTCTTGGAGAAAGTCGTGGCCATACCGGCTATTGGAAATTGAGTGAAGAGTAGGGGCAGAGTGCCGATTTGACCGTTCTGTTGTTCGGCTCTATACATTTCAGTACCATTGACTTGGTTGACTCCCATTCCATCCCCGATAAAATAAAATACATACTTCGCTTGCCCATTTGCCGCGATAGAAATCAGGACAAAAAGGAGGGCATAAATCATTCGTCTCATTGTTTATCTATTTTTTTGTTGTTTAGATTTTAAACACAAAGATAATAGTTAAACGGTAAGGTGGCGAGGAATGAACTAAGAATTAAAAAAAATAGAGTTTTTTTAATACCTATGTTTCAAAAAAAAGACAGCCCATTAATATGGGCTGTCTTTGTATGTGTGATGGAAATCTTATATTAAGCTTTCACACGGCCAACGTATGAACCGTCGCGTGTGTCGATTTCGATAGTCTCGCCTTCGTTGATGAATAACGGAACACGCACTGTTGCACCTGATTCAACGGTAGCCGGCTTCAAGGTGTTAGTTGCAGTATCGCCTCTTAAACCTGGTTCTGTGTAAGTAATCTTCATCTGTACTTTAACTGGCATATCAGCGTAAAGAACAGTTTCTGTTGAAGAGTCAGACACCACTTCCAATACCATTCCTTCAAGAAGAAAATCGACACCGTTGATCAAATCGTGAGCGATAGGGTGTTGATCGAATGTTTCTTGATTCATGAAGATGTAGTCTTCACCTTCTTTATATAGGAATTGGTATGGGCGGCGTTCTACACGTACATCTTCCAACTTCTCACCGATGTTGAAACGACGTTCGAGAACGTATCCGCTAATAACGTCTTTCAATTTGGTACGCATAAATGTGTTACCTTTTCCCGGTTTTACATGAAGGAATTCGATACAGAAATAGAGCTTTCCGTCCATACGGATGCAAGTTCCGTTTTTGATGTCTTGTGAATTAATCATATTGCGATGTTATTTTTATTTATATAGTTATTTCCTTTTCTCTGCTTTTCCGATTGCAAAAGTAATTTAATTCGTTAGAAATCACAAAATCTTTTGAGCAAAAATGAGTTATCTCTTGGTTTATTTAAAAAAAGTGCCTATTTTTGCAGCCCGATTACGTAGAATAATAACATAAAACAGTATACAGTAATGAAAAGAACATTTCAACCCTCTAACAGAAAGAGAAAGAACAAACACGGTTTCCGTGAGAGAATGGCTACAGCTAACGGCCGCAGAGTATTGGCATCTCGTCGTGCTAAAGGCAGAAAGAAACTGACTGTTTCTGACGAATACAATGGCAAAAAAGCCTAGTAATTAGCGTTTGTTTTAAACAACATAAAAAAAGCAGAGCATGCATTGGCTCTGCTTTTTTTGTTTCTATCACAACCCCCTTTAACTAAGAGGGAAGAGATAGGTATTTTCAATGAAATTATAGTATCTTTGAGGCGAATAAACTTGAGAGCATATGACTATAAAAGATTTCTTTTCGATTAAGACTAATAAGTTTTTCTGGGTAAATATTGCGGCAATGATTGTAGTCGCCGGTATTTTGTTGTTTGTAACGTTGAAAATACTCGACGTTTATACCCGTCACGGTGAAGCCGTGGCAGTGCCCGATGTTAAAGGTCTAAAGATGGAAGAGGTCGTCAAAATATTCCGTAACCAGGGTCTGGAGTGCGTGGTGTCTGATTCGGCTTATGTCAAGAATAAAGCCGCAGGCGTGGTGCTGGAGATGACTCCTGAAGCCGGACAGAAGGTGAAAGAAGGACGTATGATTTATCTGACCATTAATGCCATGAATGTGCCGTTGAAAGTGGTTCCTGATGTGGGCGATAATAGCTCATTCCGTGAAGCTGAAGCTAAATTGTTGGCTCTAGGTTTCAAGTTAGGACCGACTGAATTGGTCAACGGTGAGCAGGATTGGGTGTATGGTGTGAAATATAGAGGACGCCAGTTGATCACCGGCGATAAGGTGCCGGCTGGAGCGACTTTGGTGTTGATGGTTGGTGATGGTACCGGTGAAAAGTCTGCCAGTGAAGATTCGTTGGCGATCGACGAGACCGAAGGAGCGGTAGAACAACCGACTTCAACAACGACTAAAAATACAGAAGAAGAGAATTGGTTTTAATTTTTTTCATGAGTAAGCAGGATTGACGAATGATTGAAGAGTTTTCTGACGATATAGATAATGAGATTGACGAAATAGAACCGCTGAACGACAACGGCGAACTTTATGAACATTTTCGCGTTGTTGTAGATAAGGGACAATCGATGGTGCGGGTGGATAAATATTTGTTCGAACGGATCATTAATGCTTCCCGAAATCGGATTCAAAAAGCGGCAGATGGAGGGTTTGTCATGGCGAATGGCAAACCGGTGAAGAGTAGCTATAAGGTGAAGCCGTGTGATGTGATCACGGTGATGATGGATCGTCCACGCTATGAGAATGAGATTATTCCGGAGGACATTCCTCTGAATATTGTCTATGAGGATGATACGTTGATGGTGGTGAATAAACCGGCGGGACTAGTGGTGCATCCCGGACATGGGAACTATCACGGGACGTTGGTCAATGCGTTAGCTTGGCACCTGAAAGAGGTACCCGGTTATGATGCGAATGATCCGCATGTGGGACTAGTGCATCGTATCGATAAAGATACTTCCGGTTTATTGGTGATTGCCAAAACGCCGGATGCGAAGACTCATCTGGGACTTCAGTTCTTTAATAAGACCACGAAGCGCCAATACCGTGCTTTGGTTTGGGGAACAGTTGAACAGGATGAAGGAACCATTGTCGGGAATATTGCCCGTAACCCTAAAGACCGAATGCAGATGGCGGTGATGAGCGACCCAGAAGTTGGTAAGCCTGCCGTTACGCACTATCGGGTGTTGGAACGCTTGGGTTATGTGACTTTAGTTGAATGTCGTCTGGAAACCGGACGTACGCATCAGATTAGGGTGCACATGAAGCATATCGGCCATGTGTTGTTCAATGATGAACGCTATGGTGGACACGAAATTCTTAAAGGAACTCATTTTAGTAAATATAAACAATTTGTGAATAACTGCTTTGCGACTTGTCCGCGACAAGCCTTACATGCGATGACATTGGGCTTTGTGCATCCGGTTACCGGGAAGGAAATGTTTTTTACTTCTGAGATGCCTGATGATATGACACAGTTGATCGAGAAGTGGAGGGGTTATATTAGTAATCGAGATTTAGAATGAAACGCATTATTGCTATTGTAGCCGGAGGGGACACCTCTGAGTTTCATGTTTCCCTGCGTAGTGCACAGGGAATTTATTCCTTCATTGATAAGGATAAATATGAGTTGTATATTGTTGAGATGGAGGGCTTACGCTGGGAGGTAGAACTTCCGGATGGTGGCAAGGCTCCAATCGACCGAAACGACTTCAGTTTTGTGTGTAATGGACGAAAGGTCGTGTTCGACTTTGCTTATATTACCATACACGGAACGCCGGGGGAGGATGGACGATTACAGGGCTATTTCGACCTGTTACGTATTCCATATTCTTGCTGTGGCGTTTTACCGGCGGCTATTACATACGATAAGTTCGCTTGTAATCAGTACCTCAAGGCCTTTGGTATTCGCATCGCGGAATCACTGATGCTACGTCGCGGACAATCGGCTACCGATGACCAGGTGGTGGAAACCGTGGGCTTACCTTGTTTCATCAAGCCGAGTCTTGGCGGATCGAGCTTTGGGGTGACTAAGGTTAAGGAGCGCACAGCGATCCAACCGGCTATTCACAAAGCGTTCGAAGAAGCCGATGAGGTGATCGTTGAAGCTTTTATGGATGGCATGGAACTGACCTGCGGTTGCTATAAGACGAAGGATAAAGCGGTACTTTTCCCGCCAACGGAAGTGGTGACGCATAATGAGTTTTTTGATTATGACGCTAAATATAATGGAGAGGTTGATGAAATCACCCCGGCTCGTATTTCTCCGGAATTGACGCAACGGGTACAGGCTTTGACTTCTGCCATTTATGATATATTGGGCTGTTCGGGTATTATCCGTGTGGATTATATCGTGACAGCCGGTGAGAAAATAAATCTTCTTGAAGTGAACACAACTCCGGGAATGACGGCTACTAGCTTTATCCCGCAACAAGTGAGAGCGGCTGGTCTGGATATTCAGGAGGTGATGACCGATATCATTGAGAATAAGTTTAATTAAGAGGTTGTAAGAATGACTAGTACTGAATTTGACGAGATTCGTCCTTATCATGATGAGGAGCTTCCTCAAGTCTTTGAGGAATTGATCGCTGATCCGGCATTTCAAGAGGCGTCTCGTGTCGTGATGCCGGATGTTCCTTTTTCTGTTTTGGAGGGAATGATTAGATCGTGTAAAACTAAACTGGATTTTCAAAAGATGTTTTGCTATAGACTCTTATGGAAATTGGCCGGTGCACATACCGATGGATTGGATATGGCGTTCTCGCCCGATAATGATCTTTCGAAAGCATACACGTATATTTCTAATCATCGGGATATCATCTTGGATTCCGGGTTCCTTTCGATTTTATTGGTCGATAAGGGATTGGATACGGTGGAGATTGCGATTGGCGATAATCTGTTGATTTATCCTTGGATCAATAAACTGGTACGGGTGAATAAATCGTTTATTGTACAACGGGCATTGACGATGCGCCAGATGTTGGAATCATCGGCTCGGATGTCTCGTTATATGCATTTTACCATTGGCGAGAAGAAACAATCGATTTGGATCGCTCAACGTGAAGGACGCGCGAAAGACTCGAACGACCGTACGCAGGATAGCATCTTGAAGATGATCGCTATGGGAGGTACGGGTGACGTGGTCGACCGATTACTGGAAATGAATATTGCGCCGTTGGCGATCTCATATGAGTATGATCCTTGTGATTATCTTAAAGCTCAAGAGTTTCAGTTGAAACGCGACGTTGAGGGATACAAGAAGAGTACTCAGGATGATTTGATGAATATGGAAACGGGGCTGTTCGGCTATAAAGGACAGGTGCACTTTCAGGTGGCCACTTGCATTAATGACGAACTGGAGAAGATGGACCGATCGCTGTCGAAAGTCGATTTGTTTACACGTATCTCGACTCTGATCGACCGACGTATTCATGCAAATTATCGCATTTATCCGGGAAATTATGTGGCTTACGACTTACTGAACGGTGGGGCGACTTTTGCGGAGCATTACTCGGATGAGGAACAAACTAAATTTGAATCGTATCTGACTGGTCAGCTTGAGAAGATTGTCATTCCGAATAAGGATGAAGCTTTCTTACGCGAACGGTTGTTGACGATGTATGCTAATCCGTTAATCAATCATTTACAGGCTATTCAATGAGTAGAAAAGGGTCACTAGGCATATTGTTACTCTCTTTAATGATTTTAATGGGATGTAGCCGTAAGGAGGACTATGTGTATCCTCCGGTAGCGTTGGAATTTCTAACCGCTAAGGTTGGGAACGACGGACGGCTGAGCACGATTTTAACCGATCGGGGGGAACAATATGAGGTGACTGAGGATCGGACGGGTTTTCAAGGCGTGGCTGATAAAGAGGTGCGTATCATTGCGAACTATGAGGTGCTGCCCGACAATGGCGGAGCATCGGCTCGTGTATATGCTTTAAGAGAAACCCTTTCTTTGGATCCGGTATTAGCTTCGAGTTTGGAGAATGGAGTAAAAACGGACCCGGCAGAGGTGGTGAGCATTTGGACGGGACGGGAATACTTAAATATCATTCTCTCTTTAATGGCAAAGGATCGGATTCATCGGTTCCATTTTATTGAAGAACAAGTGAGTGAGGATGCCGATTCTCGAATGGTTAAAATCCTGCTCTACCATGATGCTGATGGCGATATGGAGGCCTTTTCTAAGCGGGCTTATCTTTCTATTCCGTTAAGAAAGTATTTGGTGGATATTGGTACTAAAAAACTGTTGGTGGGCTTTGAATATTATCGTCGGGATAGATCGGGTGCGCTTGTAAAGGAGAGCCGTTATGCAAACCCGGGGTTTGAATATATACCGAATAAGGATTGAGCTGTATTAAATAACGATCATAAACAGTGCTCCCCTCGTGATTTCATTTTACAGAAGTCGTGAGGGGAGCGTTGTTTTAAGACTATTTGAGCTCTTCTAAGAGTCGTTTAAGAACAACGGTTGCCGAGATCTCCCGATTGGCAGCTTGTGGGATGACAATCGACTGTGGGCTTTCGATGACATCATCGGTCACAATCATGTTTCGTCTCACGGGTAAGCAGTGCATGAAATAAGCCTCATTGGTCACCGCCATCTGTCGGTCGCTAACAGTCCAAGATCGATCGGACGATAGAACTTTCCCATAATGATCGCCTTGATAGGCCGCCCAGTTCTTGGCATAAATGAAATCTGCGCCTTCGAAGGCTTTCATCTGATCATATTCAATTCGAGCGTTACCGGCAAACATGGGATCGAGTTCGTAACCTTCCGGATGGGTAATCACAAAGTCGTAGTCGGTAGCATTCATCCATTCTGCAAAAGAATTAGGCACGGCTTGTGGCAATGCTTTAGGATGTGGAGCCCAGGTGAGTACGACTTTAGGGCGAGCTGTTTTTTTATACTCTTCAATGGTGATGAGGTCGGCGAAACTCTGAAGGGGGTGACGAGTTGCAGCTTCCATCGAGAAGACGGGACGTCCGGAGTATTGAATGAATTGGTTAATAATCACTTCTTGATAATCGTACTCACGGCTTTCGAAACGAGCGAATGAACGAACGCCGATCACGTCGCAATAGCATCCCATCACAGGAATGGCCTCGAGGAGGTGTTCGGGTTTGTCTCCGTCCATGATGACTCCTCGCTCGGTCTCTAACTGCCATGCACCTTGATTAATGTCGAGTACAATGACATTCATTCCCAAATTTTGTGCAGCCTTTTGGGTGCTTAATCTGGTACGCAAACTCGAGTTGAAGAAGATCATCATCAACGTTTTGTTACGTCCGAGTTCGACGTATTTGAAGCGATCGTTCTTAATCTCAAAGGCATCGGCAAGGGCTGTTTGTAGATTGCCGATATCTTGTACGCATGTAAATTTCTTCATAATTTTCGAGTTATGATGTTTTTTGAATTAATTTCTGATTTGTCCGTTTCCTTCTATAATCCATTTATAGGAGGTCAGCTCTTCGAGTCCCATAGGGCCTCGGGCATGTAGCTTTTGAGTGCTGATACCAATCTCTGCTCCTAGACCGAACTGGGCTCCATCGGTAAAGGCGGTAGAAACATTGGTGTATACGCAAGCTGCATCTACGGCTCTCATAAAACGGTTGGCTGTGGCCTGATCCTCGGTGAGGATACATTCGCTATGCTTCGAGCTGTAGCGACGGATGTGATCTAGCGCTTCGTCCAATCCGGATACGGTTTTAATAGCCATCTTGTAGTCCAGAAACTCTGTGCCGAAATGTTCTGAAGTGGCTTCTTGCAGAAGGTTGGTCGGATAGTGGTCAGCTAACTGTTGATAAGCTTCAGAATCGGCGTAGATGAACACGTTTTTTTCTTGTAGCGGCGCACAAAGCTGTGGAAGATCACTTAATCGTTTCTTATGAATAATGAGGCAGTCGAGTGCATTGCAAACACTGACCCGACGGGTTTTTGCATTGGCGATGATCGCGGTTCCTTTGGCGAGGTCACCTTGTTCGTCAAAGTAGGTATGGCAAATTCCTGCCCCTGTCTCAATGACCGGGATGATGGAATGTTCGCGAACGAACTGGATCAGTTGACTGCTTCCTCTAGGTATGATGAGGTCTACTTTCCCGGTGGCTCGTAATAACGCTTCTGTGGCTAAACGGTCGGAAGGGAGTAGCTCCACAATGCTGGGATCGACGGCATGTTTTGTGAGAACGTCGTGGATCAAGGCGATGATGGCGCGATTGGAATGTTCGGCGTCGCTTCCTCCTTTCAGTATGCAGGCGTTTCCGCTTTTTAAGCAAAGAGCAAAAACATCGAAACTGACATTCGGGCGAGCTTCATAGATGATACCGATCACACCAAACGGAACGGTGACTTGCTTTAAACGCATCCCATTGGGGCGAGTCTCCTCTTTTAGGACTCGATCTAATGGATTGGGTAGTGAAGCGACGTGACGCAAGCCATTTGCAATCTCTTTGAGTCGCTCTTCCGTTAACTTTAATCGATCGTACTTGGGGTTCGTGCGCTCCATCTGTTTGAGGTCCTTCTCATTCTCTGATAGGAGGTTTGAGAGGCTGGCTTCTGTACGGTCGGCTATGGCATGCAAGATTGTTCGAATCTGTTGATCGCTTAAATCAATCAAGGTTCGACTGGCGACTTGTACCTTTTCAAATATAGAGTTTAACTGAGTTTCCATGATCAGTGATAAATAAAAAATGAAAGTTGTAAATACAAAAATAATGAAATCTGCTTGAAAAAGCGGATCTCATTATAGATAATTGTTTCTAAGGCTTTTAAAAACGTTAAAAGCTGATACTTATACTGTTTCTATTCAATATAGAGGTAGTCGTAGTGGATAATGGCTTTCTTTCCGCGTTTCCCAATCACCTTTTTGGCTTGCTCGGAACTGCAGTCCACTTTTCCCACTCCGATGGGTTCATTGTTGAAGTTGATGATGCGAACAATATCGTCTTTCTCAAATTCTCCTTCAATACGCGTAATGCCTATGGGAAGTATGCTTATCGCTTTGTTCGGATCGGTGATAATGTTTGTGGCTTCTTCGTTGATGTAAATTCGTCCTTTCGCAAAGCCGTCACTATGTGCAATCCATTTCTTGATGTTCGATACCGGGTGATCGGAAGGTTGGAAGTGGGTGCAGATGGTGTTTTCTGGGTGGTTGAGCAGATCCGTCAAGATGTGTTCACGTTTTCCATTGGCGACGATCACCGCAATACCTTCGTCGGCCACTTTCCCTGCAATGCGGGTTTTAGTCAGCATGCCTCCTCGTCCGAATGAGGATTTGTTGGTCTGGATATAAGCGGTTAGGTCTTCTCCGGGTTTGATGGTTCGGATGACTTGACTATTTGGGTCGGCGGGCGTCCCATTATATATGCCGTCAATGTTGCTTAGAATGATCAGGAGTTGGGCATTCATCATAGAAGCGATAAGTCCCGAGAGTTCGTCGTTGTCGGTAAACATGAGCTCACTGATCGAAATGGTGTCGTTCTCATTGATGATCGGGATGACGCCATTGGCTAGCATGACCGACATGCAGTTCTTCTGGGTGAGGTAGTGTTGGCGGGTGCTAAAATTTTCTTTTGTGGTGAGGACTTGCCCAACCGGAATGCCATATTCTCTGAACAGTTCGTAATAGCGATTGATCAGTTTGACCTGCCCGATGGCAGAGAACAATTGGCGTTGGTCCACATGGTCGAGTTTTGTGGTTTGTTGCATTTCACTCCGTCCGGATGCAACGGCACCTGATGAGATCAATAAGACTTCTATACCTTTACGATGGAGTGCGGCAATCTGATCGACAAGTGCCGACATACGCGTGATGTCTAGCGTACCGTCTTGACGAGTCAGTACATTGCTACCAATCTTTATGGTGATACGTGTAAAAGATGAATTCATTGTTTTATCAATTAGATTGGCAAATATACAAAATTGTTTATATGAAGTCTGATAATTGGATTAATAGTTGTCTCTTGTCTATAAATTGGGCTCGTTTTGTGATAAAAAAACATCAGATCACTCCATGGGATTGGGATGACCTGATCATTGTTGATGTTCCGCTTCTTGGATGAAAATTATTCAGTATCCTTTTCGCTTATGATTTTTTTGGCCTCTTCATAATCTTCTTCTGTAACTAAAAGGGATACAGCCGGCGCAATATATGGGGCTAAGGTGCCTAAGATGCCATCTTTTACTACCGAACGTATACCATTACTCTCTAACAACCCTTTAATGATCTCGGCTTCCCATGAGGAACCGGAAAATACTTCTACGGATTTTGATTGATCGGTCTTATTCATAATTTATTGTATTAAAATGTTAGTCTTTATATAACAGAACTTGATGCGACTTTGTTGAGTCTACTTATTCGAGTGTGATGCGTTCTACGGTGATCGATTCGTTTAAGAAGGTGGAGGCAGACTCGATAAATTTATCCTCCGACTCTGTGGTTAAGAATCGGCATTGTCCCCCTTGCGTGCATCGTTCTTTTATCTCAGGGTGACGAGCCAGATAGTCTTCCAGGCTATGGGCCACGTATTCACCTTGTGCTATAATTGCGACGTCGTTTGGAACGTATCTTCGAATTTTGGGCAATAGCAAAGGGTAGTGTGTGCAACCTAAAATGATCGTATCAATTTTAGGATCTCTACTTAGCAATTGGTGGATATGTTTTTGAATAAAATAATCAGCTCCTTCGTGTTCGGCTTCATTGTTCTCAACTAAAGGGACCCACATTGGACAAGCCTCGCCGGTTATTTCCATTTGGGGGTAAAGCTTTTTAATCTCTAATGGATAGGAGTCAGATTTAATGGTACCGGAGGTTGCCAATACACCGACATGCCCACTTTGAGTGATCTGTCCGATACACTCTACGGTTGGACGGATAACACCTAACACGCGTCGTTGGGGATCAAGCTCTGGTAGATTATTCATTTGTATGCTTCGCAACGCTTTTGCTGAAGCTGTGTTACAGGCTAAGATGACTAGATGGCATCCCATCTCGAAGAGCTTTTTCACAGCTTGAAGGGTGAACTCATAGACGACCTCGAACGAGCGTGTGCCATATGGGGTACGGGCATTGTCTCCTAAATAGATATAATCATATTGTGGTAATGTTTCTCTAATCTTGCTGAGAATGGTTAGTCCTCCATATCCGGAGTCGAATACTCCGATGGGACCTGGCTGCTGAGGTAACCTTTTATTTGCTGTCATAATACCTAGTTTGAATACTGCAAACTTAGATAAAAAAAATGAAATACGGCCGATTACTGTAAAACAAATAGATGGGCTGTAAATAAAAAAAGGATAAAGAAAAAAATTTCTTTATCCTTTTGTGTATAAGGTTATCTCTTGTATTCCTTTTTATTTAATACCGAGATGAGTTTTTACCTTTGTAGTTAGGTTGATGCTTAGTGCTTCGTTGATGTAAGGAATCTGAGTTCTTGCTAAGTCGAAAATGTAAACAACACCTTCTGCAGCTCCTACAGCTTTGATCGCATCGTCCAACTTCTTATAGATAGGAGCCATCATTTCTCCTTGTGCTTTCTGCATACCTTGAGAAGCCTCTTGTTGGAATTGCTCTTGTCTTTGAGCCATGTCCTGCAATTCTTTTTGTCTTCTTTCTGCAATGTTAGCTGGCAATGAATCTTTCGCCATTGCTTGTTGGAATTCTTGATATTTTTTATTGAATTCACCTTGAGTTCTTTCTAGTTCGGCAGTGTATTTCTTTTCCAAAGCCTGAAGATCTGCAATAGCCTTAGTATATTCCGGCATTACCGTAATAATTTCTTGGGCATTGATATGACCAAATTTAAGATTTTGTGCAAAGGCTCCTACTGGAAGTGCAAACAAAATGATCAGCGCAATTTTTTTAAGCATAGTTTTATAATTTAATTTTTAAAGATTACTGTTTAATGGTTCTCATGTGCAAATGTAGGAAATTAATTTGAATATCCTAGTTTTGCTAAAACTTCATTGCTGATGTCTATTTTAGGAGAGGCAAAGATAATGCTCGAAGCTGATGCTCTATCAAGAACGATGCTGTAGTTGTATTGCTCAGACAGTTGTTTTACGACTGCATAAATATTGTCTTGAATGGGTTGCATAAGCTTTTCACGCATCTTGACTAGTTCGCCTTCCGGTCCGAAATATTGTTTTTTTAGTTCTGCAGCTTCTTTCTCTTTAGCTACAATTTGATCTTCTTTTTGTGTCTTTTGTACAGCCGAGAACTTTGAAGCTTGTGCTTGATAATCTTTAAATAGAACTTGCGCTTCTTTGATGACGGCTTCGACTTTGTTTTGATACTCTTTTGTTGCTTTCTGAATTTCTTCATTTGCTTGATTATACTCTGGAATGTTATTTAAAATATATTCCATATCAATCAGTGCAAATTTCTGTGCATTAGATGTTAAACTCACTGTGAATAAAAGCAATAAACTAAAAATAACTTTTTTCATAATCATCTTGCTTTAGGTAAAACATTCTAGAATTCTTGTCCTAAGATAAAGTGGAACTGACTTCCGCTTTGGCTTTTTGAACCGTTTATTTTGTCAAATCCGTAAGCCCAGTCGATACCCATCATACCAATCATTGGTAAGAAGATACGGACACCAACACCAGCTGAGCGTTTAAGTTCGAATGGATTGAATTTACTAATATCATGCCAAGCATTACCTGCTTCAAGGAATCCCAATACATAAATGTTGGTACTAGTTTCTAGCATCAATGGATAACGAAGCTCTAATCCTAAACGGGCATATGCATAGCCTTCTTGTCCGTATGGGGTTAATGCGCTATTCTCATATCCACGTAAAGCAATACTTTCCGTTGCATAACTTGAGTAGCCAGTCATACCATCTCCTCCAACGTCGAATGTGCCAAATGGCGACTTTTTGTATTTGTTATAATGTCCGACTAAACCAAGGTCCGTACGAGTCATTAATACGAGACATTTTGGATGAGCAACCATATCCATTAATGGAGTATAGGTTTTAGCCTTGAATTTCCATTTGTGATATTCGATAAATCGATGGAGACGGTTCATATTATCTTGTGTGATCGATCCATCTTCATTATAATAACCTTTATAATCTTTGCCGTCAAATAATGAGTATGGTGGGGTGAACTGTACTGACAAGGAGATATCCGATCCTGATCTTGGGAAGATCGGGTTGTCTATAGAGTTTCGAGCTAAAGTTAAACTGAAATTTAAGTCGTTACAATTACCATTGGTTACCGGGAAATATTTCCAATCTTTTAGCATATAGCGTTGGAATGACAATTCAGTTGATAAAGTGAAATAGTCGTCCGGCCAGTTCAAACGTTTACCCCAACCAATTGACAATCCCCACATCTTGATGGACTTGTCAGGGTCGTAGTAATTCTCATAGTTGTTGTAATTGCCGTAGTTGTACATTCCATATCCTCCATATCCGCTATACATGCTATTATAGTAGTTATTAAAGTAATTAGAATTGTAGTATTGGCTACTAATATCTGTTTGAACGGAATAGAATGCTGATACAGAGAATGAGTTCGGGCGTTTTCCTCCAAACCAAGGGTCAAAGAATGAAATGCTATAAGATTGATAGTATTTAGCATTGGTTTGTCCGCTAATGGTTAGAGTCTGACCGTCACCTTGTGGTAAGATGCCACGATAGTTTTCACCTGGGTGTAGCAAGTTGGCTACAGAAAAGTTTGTAAACTTTAAGCTTAACTTACCAATGATACCGGTTTGTCCCCATCCTGCTGAGAATTCGACTTGGTCATTCGCTTTTGAGGTTAATGGTAGGCTAATATCTACTGTACCATTGTTTGGATCCGGTTGGATATCCGGTTGTATCTTTTCTGGGTCAAAGTGTCCCATTTGTTGGATTTCACGCATAGAACGCATAAGGTCTTCTTTACTGAAGAGTTGTCCGGGGCGTATTCTTAACTCACGGCGAATGACGTTCTCGTACAATCGATCATTTCCGCTAATATTAATCTTATTGATTGTGGCTTGTCTGCCCTCAAAGATTCTCATCTCAAGGTCAATAGAGTCTCCTACGATATTTACCTCAACTGGATCTAGGTTGTAGAATAGGTAACCATTATTGTAATAAAGGTTACCGATAGCATCATCGTCGGTGGTGATGCGATCATTCAGTAGCTTTTGATTATAAACATCACCTTTCTTCATGCGAAGCATATAGTCTAGCTGTTCTGATGGATAGAGCGTATTTCCTACCCAGGTGACATTGCGTAAGTAATATTTCTGTCCTTCGTCTATTTTCATATAGATATCGATTGACTTCTCGTCGTATTGTGAGATGCTGTCTTTTAAGATTACAGCATCGCGATATCCAAGTTCATTATATTTATCTATAATCAATTGCTTATCGGCATCGAAGTTCTCAGTGACGAATTTCTTTGCACGGAAGATATTGACCAATTTGTTTTTTTCGTTGGTCTTTTTCATCACTCGTTTTAACTTAGAAGTTTTAATGGCTTGATTGCCATCAATGGTGATTTGATGGACTTTAATCTTTTCTTTTTTATCAATGTCTACATCTACTATCACTTGATTCTCATTGTTAGGATCATCCTTCTGAGAAATAATAACGTCTGCATTTTTAAAGCCTTTATCGTCAAAGTATCTTTTGATCAGTGTTTTGGAACGATCGATGGTGTTAGGTGTTATTTGCATTCCTTTTACCATCCCAAGTTTATTTTCCAGGTCCGTCCGCTCTGACTTCTTTATCCCATGATAACGTACCTCAGAAATTCTAGGGCGTTGAGTCAGATTGATCTTTAACCATATCTTAGTGCCTTCTATTTTCTCAGCAGTAATCTGTACATTAGAAAACAATCCATGTCTCCAATATCGTTTGATGGCACCTGTAATCTCATCTCCTGGTACTGAAATTGTTTGCCCTACAGATAGGCCTGACAATCCAATGAGTACATAGTCTTCATAGTTTTTTACGCCTTCTACTTTGATATCTGCAATTTCATATTTTCGAGGAGTTCCCGAATATAAAATTACTGGCTTGTCTTTTTCTGTATTGTCCTCTTGTGCTATGCTTGGAGTGCTGAATGCAAAGAGACAAATTAGTGATGCGAATATAAAGTTAATACGGTTATGCATTTATGTTATATATTAGATGTTGAGTTTTTAACTTACTTGTTCACTAGTTTTTCCAAATCGGCGTTCTCTGGCTTGATAATCAGCTATTGCTTTCAATAGCTCTTCTTTATCAAAATCCGGCCAAAAAGTCTCGCAGAAATAGAGTTCTGAATAAGCTGCTTGCCATAACAAATAATTGCTTAGGCGTATTTCACCGCCGGTACGGATCAATAAATCCGGATCGGACATGAAATGTGTCGACAAATGCGCTTTTACACAATTGTCGGTGATGGCTTCAGGTTCCAGTTCTCCTGTTTTGACTTTTGTTGCAATCTGGCGCACAGCTTCCGTGATTTCCCAATGAGAAGAGTAACTAAGGGCTAAAACCAAACACATACCTGTGTTACCTTTAGTATTGTTTATGCAACTGTCTAAGCGCTGCTGTACATTGATTGGTAATTTTTTAATATCTCCAATCACTCGAAAGCTAATATTATTCTTTATAAATGTTTCTTCTTCTATTGAATCGAGTAGGAGGTTCATTAGCGCTTCTATCTCATCCGACGGACGGTTCCAATTTTCTGTTGAGAACGTATATAATGTTAAATATTTAACGCCGAGGTTTGCAGCCTCTTCTGCGATCGTGTGAACGGTCTGAGCACCGGCTTGGTGTCCGTAACTTCGTTCATGGCCTCGCTGTTTTGCCCAACGCCCATTGCCATCCATTATGATGGCAATATGCTGAGGTATTCTGTTTTTATCTATTTGTTCTGTATAAGACATCTTTCTGAGATCCACTTGTTAGAACTTCGTTTATTGTCTGATGAATCCAAGTTTGTTGACTCTTCCTCTCCAAACCTCATTTAACGGTTGTCCAGTCATTAGCCAAATAAAGTGGTTGCGATCAACAACCATTGAATAGTCTGGTTTTACACTTTCTGGGGTTAACGTCCATTTAGGGAACAAAAATTTTTCAGTTACTTCATTCCAATATAAAAGAGTTGTTGACTCATAGAACGTTTCAAAACCTTTTCCAAAGATATAAAATTTATTATTATACTGCATTACAGAAGGACTTTCAAATTTGGGACAAGTCTTATTGCCGGAAATGCGCATCGGATACCAAGCCTTGCCGTTTTCTGAAGTCCAGACGATTGTTGTCGTGTCATTCTCTAAACCGCTTCTGGTATTTCCGACTAGCGCGACATTAAGCGTTTTGGTCTTAGTCAAAAAGACATCTGATGAATAGTGATTGATTGGAAAGTCTTCCGGAACGCTTTCTCCCATCGATTCACTCCAAAGCGTCGCGGTTGAATTCGTTCTGTTAAATTTGAACGTTCCTTCTTCATTAATAATACCGGCGATACCCAGTTCTGCAGAACCTGAAGCCCCTTCTAAGATTGGGAAAATAGCAATAAGGCTGTTTACTTTATGTTGGCTTAATCCTTCATGTTTGCTCCAAACAAGTCCTGCTGCATCTGATTGATAAACTTCTCCTGTTTCAGTTACTGTATAGAGCTTTTCGCCAAAAGCAATGATCGATGATAGCTTAAAGTTGGTTGGCATACCTGTCAAGGATTGAGCTGTCCAAGTATGTCCATCAGAAATCATCGAACTGTAGATCTTTTGGTTATCTGAGGAAAAGATAATGATTTTATCATTTAGGATGATCGCTTTTTGAGGTCCGTTAATGGGAGCTACTGCCATAGGCGTTGTTCCCCAATTTAAAGAATCCGGATCTTGTTGGTGTACTCTAACGCTTATTCTATAATCTTTCTTGTTCTGCATATCAGGTGCCCATACTGTAATTTTCATGGGGGTTTCCATAGTACCTCTAAAATCGATAGAGTCGTTGATGTTTATAATGGAATCTCTTTGCCCATCACTGCTTTTTACTGTGATGACACTAGATGCAGTTGTTATTTTTTTAATTAAGATCCTATCAATAATAGTATCGGCGTGTGCCGGCATAGAGTCGATGTTGTAAATTTCGCCTTTTAATTGGTCGATCGTAAACTCATAAGAAACGTGATGTACGGAATCTAGTTCGAATCCTTTTATAGTAGCATCAGGACTATAGCTAATCTCGGTGTCATTATTAAGGCATGATGTCATGAATGCTGAGCTCATGAAAAGGCCGGCGATTAATGATAGAAATTTTATTCTCATTTTTAGATGATTGTGTGTTATTTACAAGTTGCAAAAATAGAAACAATTTTTCCTAAATAGAAGATTACTGTGAAGATTTATATAAAATTATAGATAATAATAGGGTTTTAAAACCACAAAATGCGTTTTTTGCCCTGTTTTATTCTCCATTGTTGTTATGAAAATGCCAGATCTCTCGCCCGAAGTAGGAATCAGTCGTTGCATCGGGGGCTTTAATCATTTCGGGTGACTTAACCCCGGAATGGAGCTTGATTGGCGATCGCTCTATATAAATTTCATCCCACAGATTGCTATCTATGAACGACTGCAGCAATTGGCTGCCTCCTTCAACAAATAGCGTTTGCAATTTTAATTGATAGAGATGGTGGATGACTTGTGGCAATACTAGTTTGGTATAATCCAACGTGATATAGGATGTTCTTGAGGTGTTAATGCCACTTGTTTGTTCTGTAAAAACAATTGTAGGTGTGGTGTCGTCAAATAGACTTAACGTTTTGGGAAGAGACAGATAACGATCGATCACAATGCGTGTCGGATTTTTCCCTGCCCAATGACGAACGGTGAGCTGAGGGTTGTCGAGTAAAGCCGTACGGGTACCTACCATGATGGCGGCTGATTCAGAGCGTTTTTTATGCACCAGCATTGCTGTTAGTGGAGATGATAAGATAACGGGTGATCCCTCTGTTCGATTGAGATCCATAAAATGATCTGCCGATTCGGCCCACTTTAACGTGATATAAGGACGTCTTAGGGTGTTGAAGGTGATGAATTCACGGATTAGTTCTTTGCATTCTTTTTCGAGAACTCCCACAATGACCTCTTTGCCTGCATCTTTAAGCTTTTTGATCCCTCTGCCAGCAACTTCCGGAAATGGATCCTGACAACCAATTACGATTCTCGGAATTCCCTTTTTTATAATTAAGTCAACGCAAGGCGGGGTTTTGCCGTAGTGAGAGCAAGGCTCTAAACTAACGTATATGGTCGATTGTTTTAATAAAGTCTGATCGGTGACTGAATTGATGGCATTAACCTCGGCATGTGCTTCGCCGTAATGCCTGTGATACCCTTCTCCGATTATGCGATCGTTGCAAACAATGACGGCGCCGACCATTGGGTTAGGTTCTACGAAACCTTTTCCATTGCGAGCCAGTTGTATGCACCGCTTCATATATTTTTCTTCTTTCATTCTTAGCCTTAGATTAATTCTTTCTATTTTTGCATGAAAAATTATAGATTATGCATCCTATATTATTACAGATTCGTCAGGCATTAGAGCCTTATTATTCATCTGCGGAGGTTAAAGCTTTATCAATGATGATTTGCTGTGACCGCTTTGGGTTGAATGCAACAGATCTTTATATGGGCAAAGATATTAAATTATCTGAAAGCGAATATGGGGAATTGGAAAACATTCTTTTGCGCTTGCAAAAAAAAGAGCCTATACAATATATCTTTGGGTCTGCAATGTTTGGTGGACGTCAGTTTAAAGTCACGCCTGATGTACTTATACCGCGCCCTGAAACTCACGAGCTAGTGAGCCTGATTGAACAAGAACATCCGGGTAACTCTCGGATTTTAGACATTGGTACTGGTAGCGGATGCATCGCTATTTCTTTAGATTTGGATTTACCGGGAGCGGAAGTGGAGGCTTGGGATATTTCAAATCAAGCTTTGGCTGTTGCTGAAGAGAATAATCAAGTGTTAGGTGGGCAAGTTCGATTTGTTTGTCAAGATGTGCTTCAGGCATTGCCTAGTGATCGACCCATATATCATGTTATAGTCAGTAATCCGCCCTATATTGCTGAAAGCGAGAGAGGAAATATGGAGGCTAATGTAACTGAATGGGAACCCAATGGAGCTCTGTTCGTCCCCGATAACGATCCTTTGATCTTTTATCGCACGATAGCGCAGTTGGGGCGATCTCTTTTAGTTGATGACGGAGAACTCTATTTTGAGATTAATCAAGTTTATGGAGAAGCTACGATTGAAATGTTGCGGCATTTTGAATATATTGATCTTCGTTTGATTAAAGACTTTTATGGAAATGATCGGATTGTTGTAGCAAAAAAATAGATCAGGTATGGAGATAACAGAAGAAAATGCATTGTGCAAGATAGCGGCCTATTGTTCGTCGGCTGAGCGTTGTAAAGCTGATGTACAGGAAAGACTTCAGCGCTGGGGGCTGCCTTACGACGGGGTACGACGTATTCTTGATTATTTAGTGAAAGAACGGTTCCTTGATGATGAACGCTATTGTCGCGCATTTGTAAATGATAAGTTTCGTTTTTCCAAGTGGGGGAAGCAAAAAATAGCTCAGGGACTTTATATGAAGAAGATTCCCTCAGAAATGGCTTGGCGGCATTTATCGGCACTCGACGAATCGGATTACTTAGAGGTGTTACGTTCCTTAATAACTAGTAAACGCAAAAGTATATCTGCTAAGGATGACTATGACTTAAACCAAAAACTAATACGTTTCGCTTTAAGTCGCGGTTTCGAATTCAAAGATATTAAGCGTTGTCTTGATGTTGAGGTCGACTACGATGAAGAGAATCTCTAAAAAATAAATAATTCCTTTTTTTATATTCTCGTACTATTTCCGTATTTTTGCAGCAAATCATTAATAGTTAGTTTGGTTATGAAAAACTTAGAGAGACTGTTTGCAGAGAAATTGTTGAAGATTAAGGCGATAAAGATCCAGCCGAATAATCCGTTTACTTGGGCGTCAGGATGGAAATCTCCATTCTACTGTGATAATCGTAAGACTCTGTCGTATCCTTCTCTTCGTAATTTTGTTAAGGTAGAAATAACACGTCTTATTTTAGAAGAATTTGGTGAGGTAGATGCCATCGCAGGTGTTGCTACAGGGGCTATTCCGCAAGGAGCATTGGTCGCTGATGCTTTAAATCTACCTTTTGTATATGTACGTTCTACTCCTAAAGATCATGGTTTAGAAAACCTTATTGAAGGTGAACTTCGCCCTGGTATGAAAGTTGTAGTGGTGGAAGACTTGATCTCTACTGGCGGAAGCAGTCTTAAGGCTGTAGAAGCGATTCGTCGTGATGGCTGTGATGTTATTGGTATGGTTGCTGCTTTCACTTATGGATTCCCGGTAGCAGAAAAGGCATTCAAGGATGCTAAAGTATCTTTGGTTACATTGACTAATTACGAGGCTGTGTTGGATGTAGCTCTTCGTACGGCATATATTGAAGAAGGAGATATTGCGACTTTAAATGAATGGCGTAAAGATCCTGCTCATTGGGATATTGATAAATAAGTAATATTTTTACAACTAGGTATAATGAAGAAGGGGTGTTTGGGCTGCTTGCAGTTCGAATAATCCTTCTTTTCATATAAAATCGATATGGTAAAGTTTGAAAGTAGCGTAAAAGTGATCCCTTTTAATCAAGAGCGTGTGTATGACAAGCTCTCTGATTTGAATAACCTAGAGTCGATAAAAGATCGGTTACCGCAAGATAAAATCAAGAATCTTAGCTTTGATTCTGATAGTTTGTCTATTAATGTGTCACCGGTAGGAGACTTGACTCTGAAAATTATTGAACGTGAATCCCCAAAGTGTATTAAGTTAGAAGCGGTTAAGTCGCCTCTGCCTTTTAATATGTGGATACAGTTGGTTCCGGCATCTGATGAAGAATGTAAGCTGAAGATTACTATCGGCGTTGAAGTTAATCCTTTTATGAAAGCGATGGTTCAGAAACCTCTTCAAGAAGGCCTTGAAAAGATGGCGGATATGCTTTCGATGATACAGTATTAATCGATAAGATCAATAATTATGGCACAGAAACTTTGGGAAAAATCTGTTCAAGTGAATCAAGATATTGAGAAATTTACGGTCGGCCGTGATCGTGAGATGGATCTTTATTTGGCGAAGCACGATGTACTAGGGTCTATGGCTCATATTACGATGCTGGAAAGTATCGGATTGCTGACTTCACTCGAGCTAGAACAATTACTCGCTGAAATGCGGGAGATATATGCTTCGGCTGAACGCGGTGAGTTTATAATTGAAGATGGGGTGGAAGATGTTCACTCGCAAGTCGAGTTAATGTTGACTCGCCGTCTGGGAGATGTCGGTAAGAAAATTCATAGCGGTCGTTCTCGTAATGATCAGGTTCTACTCGACCTTAAACTCTTTACGCGCACTCAGCTTAAAGAGGTTGCAGAGATGGTCGAGGATCTGTTTGCGGTGCTCATTAAGCAAAGTGAGGCTTATAAACAGGTGCTAATGCCGGGATATACGCATTTGCAAATAGCAATGCCTTCTTCGTTTGGTTTATGGTTTGGAGCTTATGCTGAAAGCTTGGTCGACGATATGTTATTTCTTCAAGCTGCATTTAAAATGTGTAACCGTAATCCTTTAGGCTCTGCCGCAGGATATGGCTCTTCTTTTCCTTTGAATCGAACGATGACGACCGAATTGTTAGGTTTTGACGGGTTAAATCATAATGTGGTTTACGCGCAGATGGGGCGTGGAAAGATGGAGCGTAATGTAGCCTTTGCTTTGGCTTCTATTGCCGGAACAATTTCTAAGCTCGCTTTTGATGCCTGTTTGTTCAATAGCCAGAACTTTGGATTTGTGAAGCTTCCTGATGAATGTACCACGGGTTCGAGTATTATGCCTCATAAGAAGAATCCCGATGTTTTTGAACTGACTCGTGCCAAATGTAATAAAATACAGTCGCTTCCTCAACAAATCATGATGATCGCGAATAATCTGCCTTCAGGTTACTTCCGTGATCTGCAAATCATCAAGGAAGTGTTCTTGCCCGCTTTTGATGAATTGAAAGATTGCTTGAACATGACGACCTATATTATGAATGAAATAAAGGTGAACGAGCATATACTTGATGATGACAAATACCTTCTGATCTTTAGTGTTGAAGAGGTCAACCGCTTGGCTCGTGAAGGAATGCCGTTCCGCGACGCTTATAAAAAAGTTGGACTTGATATTGAAGCCGGACAATTCACTCATAATAAAAAAGTAGATCATACTCACGAAGGTAGTATTGGTCGCTTGTGTAATGACCAGATTACGGCATTAATGCAAAAGACCGTTGATGGCTTTGCCTTTGATGAGATGGTTGCTGCTGAGAAGGCTTTACTTCTACGTTGAGCAGCCGTATAATATCCGAATGGCCCGATATTTTCTTTTCTGCTGATAAAGAGGATGTTGGGCTTTTTTGTCGACGAAAAATAAATTATTGCCGCATTTTTCTTTGAAAAAGTTTGGTGAAATGATACAAAGTCCTTATCTTTGCATCCGTTAAAAAAACGCGGAAATAGCTCAGTTGGTAGAGCATAACCTTGCCAAGGTTAGGGTCGCGAGTTCGAGTCTCGTTTTCCGCTCTTCTTTGAAAGGATGCTCGAATGGTGGAATCGGTAGACACGAGGGACTTAAAATCCCTTGGCTATTGCAGCTGTGGGGGTTCAAGTCCCCCTTCGAGTACAAAAAAGCGCTAATATCTTATTTTAAGATGATTAGCGCTTTTTTTATGTCTCCTTTTCTCTTAAATAGGATCAATTCAGGATCATACCGGATCATACCGAAATTCTGAGGGATTGTCCTGTTAAGCATAAATTTTAGATAGTCTGAATAAGAAGAATGCCACATCCCTGACTCCTCTGAGTTGTGCCCTGAACTGCTTTATTTTTGCATTAAAAGATTCGCTGGCCGCATTAGTTGCACGATTCTTGAAGAAAGCTACGATTCTTGTTATTGTAGCAAAAAATAAAGGTCCTGATTTGCAACCTTGTCGTACTAATGCGCCAGTTTGGTTAAGTTTGCGGCTGATATGTTGATTATGATATTTAGTACTAAGTGTATAGACTTAAATAACATGCTTCTTGTTTTAATATTCCTTATTGTGATGGACTTATCTTATACTTCATAAGTCCTAGTGTGACTGATTCCTAATCCTATGTTTCTTTGCTTGTAGCTTTCTATGAGTTTAAACTCTCTTTTGGAGTTTCTTGTTCTTGAATTAATCTCGTGATGTTTTCAAGAAAGCTATTTTTTTTAAAAAAAAGTCAAATTCTGTTTTATCAGAGTGTCTATTTAATTTTATCTCTTAAAGTAATCAAATAGTCTTTGGGTTGAGATAAGGTGAGAATAGATATCGATGTATTAATGTGCTTTACGAAAATAAAATAATTTAGAATGTTCCCCTATCTGGATTTTGGTCTAGAATACGATAAAGTTCTCATTTTCATCTTTACAATATTATTTATAAAAATTGAATTAATTATTATATTTTATAATAAAAAAAGATTACTTTTGCATCTGTTATTTATTTTAAAAATAAACCTTTATAGTTTGCTGATTATTTTTGATATTATACGAGATAATATGTTTTTTTATCTAAAAAGGATATATTTTAATTCAAATATTTATACTGATTATGAAAAACCTAAAGAATTTAGTTTTGTTTATGACTCTTGTCATAGTTTTATCTAGTTGTGCTTCTATTTTATCAAAAAGCACATACCCTATAACACTTAATACTTCTCCAGTTAGTGCTAAAGTTAAAATAACCAATAAGAAGGGAGAAACGGTATATGAAGGTAATACTCCTGCATTGGTTAAGTTGAAAGCTAGTTCTGGTTTCTTCTCGGGAGAAAATTATACATTAGTTTTTCAGCGTGACGGTTATGAAACAGTAACTCGCCAGATTAATTCAAAAATTGATGGTTGGTATTGGGGAAACATTTTGTTTGGTGGTCTCGTGGGTATGATTATTGTTGACCCGGCAACAGGTGCAATGTATAAACTTGATACTGAATCGATCGATGTTGGATTAGCAAAAACGGGTGAAACAGCAATTATTGATATTAACTCTTTGCCTAGTTCAATGAAAGATCACCTTGTCTTAATTAGCAAAGAAGACACTCAAAAGTCGAAATAGGCTTTTATTATAGCAGAAAATATTATTGACTGTCTTGTAAAGACAATTGGGGCTATGATAAAAATGAAATGATAAGTAATCCCTTTATTCTTGGTTAATTAGGAATCCATAGAATAAAGGGATACTTTTTTGTAGCTCTCACAAGTTTGAACCTAAAGTTGCATAATAGATTGAAACTTTTATTATACGAGCCTATCTAAATGTTTTATCTATTATTTCTTTGTAAACGATAGATCTTTTTATGTTTTATCGTTTTGGCGGATCTCTACACGTCTAATTTTGCCACTAATCGTCTTAGGCAATTCTTCTACAAACTCAATGATACGTGGATATTTGTAGGGTGCTGTCACCTTCTTGACGTGATTTTGTAGCTCTTTGATTAGATTCTCGTCTGCTTGAGCTTTGTATTCATTGGCTAAGATGACTGTTGCTTTCACCACTTGGCCTCTGATTTCGTCGGGTACTCCTGTAATGGCACATTCCACTACGGCTGGGTGGGTCATTAAGGCACTTTCAACTTCGAACGGGCCGATACGGTAGCCTGAACTTTTAATCACATCATCAGCACGTCCCACGAACCAAAGATAGCCATCCTCGTCCTTCCAAGCGACATCACCGGTGTAGTAGACGTCGTCGTGCCAAGCCTCGTACGTTCGTTTGCTGTCGCGGTAATACTCCTTGAACAATCCTAAAGGTTTGCCTTTATCCGTGCGGATAACGATTTGCCCTTGTTCGCCGGCTTCTACCGAACGACCGTTGTTGTCAATCAAATCGACATCATATTGTGGATTAGGTAATCCCATACTTCCCGGCTTTGGAGTCATCCAAGGCATCGTAGCTACAGTCAAGGTGGTTTCGGTTTGTCCGAATCCCTCCATGAGTTTGATGCCGGTTAGCCGTTTAAAGGTGTCGTATACTGCCGGATTGAGAGCCTCCCCTGCAATGGTGCAGTATTGTAGTGAAGAGAGATCATATTGAGTCAGATCCTCGCGAATAAGGAAGCGGAAGATCGTTGGAGGTGCACAAAGCGAAGTGATATGATAGTCGTGTATCTTACTTAAGATATCGGCCGGTGTGAACTTCTCGTGATCGTAGACGAAGATATTAGCTCCGGCGATCCATTGTCCATAGAGCTTTCCCCAAACCGCTTTTCCCCATCCGGTATCGGCGATGGTCAGATGAAGGCTTTCTTCACTGAGGTTATGCCAGAAAGAACCGGTGGCAATATGTCCCAATGGGTAGGTGAAGTCGTGTGCGACCATTTTAGGTTCTCCGGTGGTACCCGAAGTGAAATACATGAGCGAGAGGTCATCGTTCGTATTTGCCTGTTCAGGTCGAACGAATGGTGGGGCTTGTTCGAATTCGCTGTGGAAATCATGAAATCCCTCCGGAATATAAGGACCTACCGAAACTAGTTGCTTGATGGTTGGGCATTGAGGTATAGCGTCACTGATGTGCGTGGTGATCACCTCTTCGCCCGCGGCTACAATCATCTTAATGTCGGCTGCTTGACAACGATAGATAATATCTTTCTTGGTTAATAAGTGGGTAGCCGGGATGGCCGTTGCCCCCAATTTGTGAAGGGCAATAATGCTAAACCAAAATTCGTAACGACGTTTCAAGATGAGCATTACCATATCGCCACGTCCAATTCCCAATTGTTGGAAATAAGAGGCGGTTTGGTCGGTATACTCTTTCATCTCCTTGAACGTGAACTGACGATGTTCGCCTTTATCATTCGTCCATAATAAAGCCTTTTTATCGGGGCATTCTTCTGCCCAAGCGTCAACGACATCGTATCCGAAGTTGAATACATCGGGTACGTTGATCTTGAAATTCTGAATAAAATCCTCTTGTGAGACAAACTGTGTTTGTTTAAGAAATCTTTCTACCATATGCTAAAACTACATGATTACAGCTAAGAAGCGCACGTTTTTACCGTTAAGCGCTCTCATGCCATGTGGAAGTTTGGAGTTAAAAAATAGGCTGTCGCCTTCGTGAAGTATGACTTCTTTGCCGTTGATGTTGAGCATCATACTTCCTTCTAAGACATAGTTGAACTCTTGTCCGCTATGACTATTCATCTGCATGGGCTCATCTTCGGGTTTAGGTTCAACGGTTACGATAAACGGATCGGCCAAGCGATTGATGAACCCCGCGGCGAGCGATTGATATTTATAAGCTTTGGTGCGCTCTATACTTATTCCTTTTCCGGCACGAGTGATAAAGTAGGCACTCATTCGAGGTTCTTCACCAAACATAAGGGCGTCGAGGGCAATGCCATATTGACGAGAGATCTTTTGTAACATGCTTACAGAGATATCACTCTCGCCACTTTCGGCAGCTTCATACTCTTTCAGCGATAATCCGCAGTCGTTTGCGATTTCCTCGGGTGACAGTTCTAAAACATCTCGAAGGCCTCTAAGGCGTTCGGCTATGAGTTTGATTTGTTCGTCCATTGTGAATCTTGTTTTTTTGATGAATAAAAGGTCGTGCAGTGAATTTCTTATGCGCGACCTTTTTGTAAAGTTTATTGGGAAGCTTTCATGGCTTTGATCACAGCCGATGAAAATCCGTCATGTTCTAGTTGATTGAGACCTTTGATTGTGATCCCTCCCGGGGTGGTGACTTTGTCGATTTCCACACTAGGATGAGTTTCGTTATTCAAGAGTAGTTGTGCTGCCCCTTCGAGTGATTGTGCCACCATCGTCATGGCCTCCTTGGGGCGTATGCCCATTTCAACGCCCGCTTGCATGGCTGCTTGCACATATTTCAAGACGAAAGCGATACCACAGGATGACAGAGCGGTGGCCGCCTCTATCTGACTTTCGGGGATTAGCATGGTTTGTCCAAGCTCATTGAATAGTTGCACGATGCCTTCTTCCTCTTCGATTGAAGCATTGCGTGAAGCGACGAGCGTCATGCTGGCACGTTCGCTGATTGCCGTGTTTGGAATCACGCGAAACATGATGGTTTCGGAACCGACGATATGAGCTAAACGTTCGAAACTCACGCCGGCAGCCAGTGAGATCAAGAGTTGTCCTTTCTTCAGTTTTAAAGCGTGAAGAACCTCTTCGACCAACCAAGGTTTCACAGCAAGGATGATGAGGTTGGCGTTGGTGGCCGCTTCCGTATTACTCGTTGTGGTCTGTAGTTCCGGATGCTCGACTTTTAATCTAAGGAGTTTATCGTTGCTCGGATTGGAGACAACGATGTTGGCAGTTTCAATCAATCTGCTTTGTGCCAGTCCGCGTGCAATGGCTCCTCCCATATTACCGGCACCAATGATAGCTACTTTCATCTTTTTCTAACTTTAAAGGGTTATGGCTCTGACAAAGGTAGTTTTTAAAAATGAAAAATGAGGTTTTCTTGCTGTTATTTTATAGGCTAAAAGAATAAAAAACAAGCAACTTGATAGAGAATACCTCAATCAAGTTGCTTGTTGGTAGAATGACTCTAAGGGCGTTTGACCTGTTTTAACGTTAGTCTGACGAAAACGATTAAAATGGAGTGGACTGGTTATCTGGTATTCTTTTGATATTAATGATCGGCTTCTCTGGAAAGAAACCATATGCAGTAATGCCATACTTTTTTTCAGTTCTACGAAGCGGTTGTATGATACTGGGGGGGGAAATGCTGCAAATGTATCATAGCTTCAGCTTTCGATATCTTGGACTAACAATGGTTTCTTTGCTTTTGAGGAATTACTTTTGATTTTAATGAGTATCTTCCCAAAAGAAAATAAAAATAGACAGAAATCATTTGATAACTAGAACCTTTTAATAACTTTGTTTTCTGTGTATATAGTGATACAAGATTTCTTTAAATATCTTCCATATGAAAAAGGCAAACAATTTCTGGCTTCGTATTTCGGCTTCGTTGCTGAATTCTATTCTCTTGCTACTCGGCTTTTCTTCTTGTGATAATAACGAGCCGCAGATGTATGGTACACCTTATGCGACTTATAGCTTAAAAGGAAAGGTGATTGATGCACAAAGACAACCTATTCGTGATATAGAAGTAGAGTTAAAGGGTGTGCGCAATACTCTTTCCTACAATCGAGCAGAACCATTGAAAACGAATGCTTCTGGAGAGTTCGCTTTTAAGGGAGATCTTGGCGCTGAAGAAAAATTCAGATTGGTGGCCCGTGATGTGGACGGCGCTGCAAATGGCTCTTTCAAATCAGATTCGATAGATATAACAATGGACAAACCATCGGGTGGAGATGGAAGTTGGTTTCAAGGTACCACTTCAAAAGACGATATTGTGATTACTCTTCAAAAGGATGAAGTTAAATGAGTGCGGCTTCTATCTCATTAAGAAAACGCATTGGGCTAGAACTAGCCAGAAAAATAAGGGAAAACCATAAGAAACAGCATCCGTTGCGGCAATTGTTTTGGGAGTGTACGCACCGTTGCAATTTGTCGTGCAAGCATTGCGGAAGCGATTGCAAACAAAATGTTGTTCAGAAAGATATGCCTGCGGAAGATTTTCTTGCTGTAATTGATTCCATCGCTCCGCTTGTAGAGAAGCACAAAGTCAGCATCATTATTACCGGCGGCGAACCATTGGTTCGTCAAGATTTGGAGACTGTGGGAATGGAGCTTTATAAACGTGAGTTCCCGTGGGGTATTGTGTCTAATGGGCTACTCCTTACCCGTCGTCGATTAGATTCCCTTTTGGCTGCCGGCATACACGCCATCACTATTAGTCTAGACGGTTTTGAAGAAGCACATAATTGGCTTCGTGGTCATCCACAAAGTTTTAGTCGAGCGAGTGAGGCCATTCGTCTGTTGTCTGGAGAAAAAGCATTACGTTGGGATGTGGTAACTTGTGTTAATAGGCTTAACTTCAAAGACTTGTCTCGTTTTAAGGAATACCTCATAGACTTGGGAGTGAAAGAATGGCGAATATTCATCATCTTCCCTGTTGGACGGGCAGCTGAACATCCGGAGCTTCAATTGAGCGATGCCGACTTTACGGACTTATTGGAGTTTATAAAACAAACGCGTAAGGAAAAAAACATTCGACTGAACTTTGCCTGCGAGGGATTTCTAGGCGGTTACGAAGCCGAAGTACGCGATTCTTTTTATAGTTGCAATGCCGGTATTAGCGTGGCATCGGTATTGGTCGACGGCTCTATCAGTGCTTGTCCCAGTATTCGCAGTAACTTTTCGCAGGGAAACATCTACAAAGATAATTTCATGGATGTATGGGAGAACCGTTATCAGATATTTAGAGAACGTGAATGGCTTCGTTCGGGACAGTGTGCGCAATGCTCTCTTTTTCGTTATTGTGAGGGCAACGGCATGCATCTTCACGATGAAACAGGTCGGTTACTTGTTTGCCATTATCAGCGGATCGTGAAATAAGCGATGCCTTTTAACATAAAGTAAGCTGATGATTTACAAGATCATCAGCTTACTTTATGTTAAGAGTGCTCGTCGAACTGACGTTCGTTTAGAGTAATTTCTTGAATTTGCTTAAGAACTCATCGGCCTCTTCCATCTTTAAGCATAGCGGAGGGAGTAGGCGGATCACGTGAGTACCGCTAGCCCCGGTAAAGATGTGTTGTTCGTGAATCAAACGTTGACGGAGTTCCTTAACCGGCTCGAAGCACTCAATACCGATCATTAGTCCGCGACCCCGAACCTCTTTAATTCCGGGTAGGCCTTGCAGTTCTTTTAATAAATAACGGCCGACTTTTTCTGCGTTTTCAATCAGGTGTTCCTCTTCTATCACATCCATCACCGCTAATGCTGCACTACACGCTAAGTGGTTTCCCCCGAAAGTGGTACCTAGCTGACCAAATATCGGGGTGAACATCGGACTGATGAACACTCCGCCCATTGGGAAGCCATTGGCTATTCCTTTGGCTACGGTAATCAAATCTGGTTTTATATCATGATATTGATGAGCGAAGAATTTTCCGCTTCTTCCGTAACCACTCTGTATCTCATCGAGAATCAAGACGGTTTGATGTTCCGTACAGCTTTCTCGAAGGGCTTGCATAAACGCCGTATCGGGAAGTTGTACCCCTCCGACACCTTGAATACCTTCAATGATGACCGCGCAAACATCGCCTTTCGATAGCTCCCGACGCATCTGCTCGATATCGTTTAGGGGCAAGTAAGTCACGTGCTGATTGGCATTAATCGGTGCAATGATTTTTGGATTGTCGGTGGCTTCTACCGCCAACGACGTCCGTCCGTGAAAGGCCTTGTTGAAAGCAACCACTCTAGTACGCTCGTTGTGGAATGAAGCTAGTTTTAAGGCATTCTCGTTGGCCTCAGCGCCACTGTTGATCAGGAATAAAGCATAATCTTCATATCCCGAGAGCTTGCCTAAACGCAGAGCAACTTCTTCTTGCAATTTGTTGATGACCGAGTTAGAATAGAAACCGAGCGTAGCCACTTGGCGACTGATTTGCTCAACATAGTGTGGGTGGGCGTGACCGATAGAGATCACGGCGTGTCCACCATAGAGGTCTAAATACTCTGTTCCATGGTCGTCCCATACCCGGCAAACTTGGCCTTTAACAATGTTGATATCGAACAACGGATAGACATCAAATAAATTCATAATTGGGGATTCGTTTATGGGCAACCGACTTCACTTTAATGCGGTGGAGTCGGTTGCTATGTTCAGTAAATGAAGTTTTGTGTTAGAAAGCAGACGGCTTTAACTGTAAGCCGACCGTCTCTGCGAGGTTGAACATGAGGTTCATGTTGTGTACGGCTTGTCCGCTTGCTCCTTTTAAAAGGTTGTCGATACAAGAGATGATCAATAGTTTATCGCCATGCTTCTCTAAATGAATGAGGCATTTGTTGGTGTTGACCACCTGCTTTAGATCGATATTCTTGTCGACGATGTGTACAAAAGAATCTTTCGAATAATACTCCTGATATAGAGGGATGATCTCGTCGAGAGCGACTTTTGTTTTTATCATCATCGTTGCAAAGATGCCGCGAGGGAAATTACCACGATAAGGGATGAAATTGATTTCGGCGTTGAAGCTGTTCTGCAACTGCTTGAGCGATTGTTCAATTTCTGCCAAATGTTGGTGTTCGAACGGTTTATAAACACTCATGTTGTTGTCGCGCCAACTGAAATGGCTGGTGGCCTGAGGTTTCACTCCGGCTCCCGTGCTTCCGGTGATGGCATTGATCGTAATGTCGCTATTCAGCATCAGATGTTTGGCCAATGGTAATAGTCCCAGTTCGATACACGTTGCAAAGCATCCGGGGTTGGCCACATGTTTTGAGGTGCAAGTTGCTCTACGATTCAGCTCTGGAAGACCATAGATGAAGTCGTGCTCCTCACTCTTGATGCGATAGTCCATGGAAAGGTCGATAATCCTCAACTCTTCCGGAAGGTTGTGGCTCTCGATGAATTTCTTCGTGTCGCCATGAGCTGTACAGAAGAACAGAACATCGATGTCGTCCAATGCCAACTGATCGGTAAAAGTCAGCTCCGTATCGCCATATAATCCTTCGTGAACATCTGTGATCGGACGTCCGGCACTACTATTGCTATGTATAAATACGATTTCAGCTTCAGGATGGTTGATCAGCAGTCTGATCAATTCACCTGCCGTATAACCGGCGCCTCCAATGATTCCTACTTTTATCATATCTTTTCATCTTTATGGTTACCGTAATAGACGCGTAGTGGAGTAGAAGTGACCTTGATAAACCCTTTGGCATCTTCTGCCGTCCATCCCTTCTGCATCTCTCCGTATTCACCTAACTTCGATTTTACCAAGTCATCTTCCGATTCCACACCGATGGTTGAGAAAGAGAGTGGGCGAAGTTCGAGAATGGCCGTACCATTCACGTTACGTTGGCTTTCCGACAACATGGCTTCGATGTCGCGCATCACAGGTTCTAAGTATTGACTCTCGTGCAAGAACATACCATACCAGTTGGCCACTTGGTCTTTCCAGTATTGTTGCCATTTGCTCAAAGTATATTTTTCTAGGAAGCGGTGTGCACCGATGATCAGCATAGGAGCAGCAGCTTCAAAGCCTACTCGTCCTTTGATACCGATGATGGTATCTCCAACGTGCATGTCGCGTCCGATGCCATAAGCCGCACCGATCTCTTCGACCTTTTGAATCGCTTTGATCTTATCGTCGAAGACTTCTCCGTTGACCGCATGAAGTTCGCCTTGTTTGAATTCGAGGCGCAGCTGCTCTGAGCCCTCTTTCTGAACATGTTTCAGATAAGCTGATTCAGGAAGTCCCTGTGCCGAATCCAAGATCTCACCGCCACAAATGGAAGTTCCCCATAAGCCAACGTTATAAGAATATTTTAGTTTGGTAAAATCGGCAAAGAATCCATTCTGATTAAGGTAATCAATCTCTTCTTGGCGACTTAGAGTCATATCGCGTGTTAGGGTGATAATTTCTACATTAGGGGCAAGTACGAGGAAGGTCATGTCGAAGCGGATCTGATCGTTTCCTGCACCGGTTGAACCATGAGCGATAGCATCTGCACCAATCTCATTTGCATAGCGGGCGATAGCCAAAGCTTGGAAGATACGTTCCGAGCTTACAGATACCGGATAAGTACCGTTGCGGAGCACATTTCCGAAGATCATATATTTCAAGCTCTTTTCATAATACTCTTCTGTGACGTCGATCGTTACATAACCAACTGCTCCTAGCTTGTAAGCATTTTCTTCGTTTTGCTTCAGCTGTTCGGCACTGAACCCACCTGTGTTTGCACAAGCAGCATAAACTTCATAGCCTTTTTCTTTAGCTAGATACATCACGGTGTACGAGGTGTCTAGTCCACCACTAAATGCGACAACAACTTTCTTTTTTTGTTCCATCTCTTACTTCCTTTAAATGCTATTTCTTTCTTCTTCTTTTTTCTTGTTCTTTGGATCTTCCGGATCGTACAACATGGCGGTACAGATACAGAACTTCCTGTTCTTTGCGACTAAGATGTCATGATTGGTACAGCCTTCGCAGCCTTTCCAGAAGGACTCATCGTCGGTCAGCTCATTGAACGTCACGGGGACGTATCCGAGTTCAGTATTCATCTTCATGACGGCAGCTCCTGACGTTAGACTGAAGATTTTAGCCTTTGGCCATCTGAGTCGTGCTAACTGAAAAGAAGCTTGTTTAATTCGCTTGGCTAAGCCAAGTCCCCGATAGTTTGGATGAACAATAAGACCTGAAGTCGCGACATACTGCTTGTTGCCCCACGACTCAATATAGGTAAACCCTGCAAAATCGTCACCACAAAGTGCAATAATGGCTTTACCCTCTTTCATTTTTGTAGCTACATAATCGTGAGTCCGCTCAGCGATTCCCGTTCCTCTGACGGCAGCAGCATTTTTTATTGTTTCCAAGATAGTGTCAACGTAAATCTCGTGTGAGGCGTCGGCTACCATAACATCAATTTGCTTAGTATCCATTGATTTTCTTACAGTATCAAAATGTTTAATGTATGTTTGGAATGATATACGATAGCGTTTTGCGTAGTTGATTGGCGGTAACTCCTTCTCGTAGGACTAACATAATGGTATCATCTCCGGCTACTGTACCCAATACTTCATTTAGTTCTTGGTTGTCGATATCATATGCCATTCTACTGGCATATCCGGGTCGTGTTTTGATAACAGCTATGTTGCCCGAAAACTCAATGGAGATAAATCCATCGTTTGTCAACATGTCGCTAGCGGTTTGTTCGTTAGAACGTTTATACATGACATTATTAGGAAGTACATAGACGTATTTGCCGTTCATGCTTGCAGCTTTGGCTACTTTCAATTGCTTCAAGTCGCGTGAGAGCGTGGCTTGAGTTAAATTGAATCCTTCATGGTTCAACTCTTGCAAAAGTTCTTCTTGTGAGCCAACTTCCTTGCTTGAGATAATCATCTTGATGGTATCTAACCGGTTTGCTTTCTTTTTCATTGTATAATTATTCTTTTGATTGTGCAAATTTATGCATTAATTTCAATTAAAATGCAATTTAAGCTCTTTTTTTCTCCTGTTTTATACAAAAAAAGTTGTTTTATGCATTTTAATACTCAAATAATGCTTTTTGGGGTGACTCTTATATTAACATCCTGTTTGGGTGATTTGTTGTTTTATACTTTGTCGTTAATCTTTTTTTTAGTTGTCTTTAGTTTTTCTTGTGGCTTCTTTAGTCTCTCTTGCCGTTTTATTAATCTTTCTTGTCGTTTCTTTAGATGCTCTTTAAGCTCGATTTGTTGAGCCCTCGAACGAGGGCTGAAGAGCCCACCTTCGAGGGCTCAACTTATTGAATTTATAAATTCATTAATGGAATCATCGCAATGGCTTAATTGGACTTGAATAGTGGTTAATTAAGTCCTCGTAAATAATTAACACCCTTGTATTATGGCTTTTTTACTATGGGATGTTAATGATGTAAGTCGTTTGTTTGGTATGGAATAGTGTAGGATAGTGTGGGTTTAGTGTGGGATAACCTCTAAAGGAAAGTATCCCACACGTCGTTTAAACCCTGATGAATAAACCCTTTCGTAAATTTCAGTGTGGGAGGTGTAAGATAAATGGAGTTTGTTTTTAATTGGAGGGATGATCTGTTTCTGTAAACTGTTGTCCCGATTTCGTCCCGGTAGCTTTAAAAACAATAGGCTAACTTGCATTTAAATAACAAGTTAGCCTATTGTTGGTCGGAATGAGGCGATTCGAACGCCCGACCCCTACGTCCCGAACGTAGTGCGCTACCAACTGCGCTACATTCCGATTCATTATACAAAAAGTGGTGCCACCAGGAATCGAACCGGGGACACAAGGATTTTCAGTCCTTTGCTCTACCAACTGAGCTATGGCACCAACTTTGTTTGCGGGTGCAAAGATAATTATTCTTTTTAATATCGCAATGATATCCTGAAAAATTTGTTTAAGGTTTTTGAGGTTAAAAGAGCCATGATTAAGGAGATGAGGCTTTAATAAATACTTATTTGTCAGTGTCACAATCGATTGCTCGTTTGTTTGGTCTTGTAAACGGTTGGATTTGTTTTTTCTTCTTTTTGATGAGCTTCGGAACTTTTAGCCGCGTCATTCGTTTTTAGTGTAAATGTAGGGCTGCATTGATAAAAAAATGGACGATGCGGGAGAGATCTCATAGATATGCTTTATATTTGTCAGTAATAAGAATAAATAGAAAAATCTATGACTATAGAATTAGGAAAGTTTAATGCATTAGAGATTGTCAAACAAGTTGATTTTGGTTTATACCTTGACGGTGGCGAAGAGGGAGAAATCCTTTTGCCTAATCGGTATGTCCCTGATGTTTGGGAGATTGGCGATTATTTAAACGTTTTCTTATATCTGGATAATGAGGAGCGATTGATCGCGACGACATTGACTCCTTTGGTTCAGGTGGGACAGTTTGCCTATTTGGAGGTTGCTTGGGTTAATCAATATGGAGCTTTTTTAAATTGGGGGCTCATGAAAGACTTGTTTGTTCCTTTTAGTGAACAGAAAATGAAAATGCAGGTGGGTAATCGATACATTATTCACGCTCATTTGGATGATGAAAGCTTCCGTATCGTGGCTTCGGCTAAAGTGGAACGCTACCTTTCTAAAGAAATGCCCGAATATGAAGTTGGCGATGAGGTGGATGTGTTGATCTGGCAAAAAACAGAATTGGGATTCAAGGCAATTGTTGACCATAAATATAGTGGACTGATTTATGAGAATGAAGTCTTTTCTTCTTTGCATACCGGTGTGAAGGTGAAGGCTTATATTAAACAGGTACGCGAAGATGGTAAGATTGATTTGATCCTTCAGAAACCGGGGTTTGAGAAAGTCGAGGATTTCTCGAAACAATTATTGGATTATATCGAGGAGCACGGCGGAAAGATCTCGATCACGGATAAGAGTCCTGCTGAGGAGATTTATGACGTGTTCGGGGTGAGTAAGAAGACCTTTAAGAAAGCGGTCGGTGATCTTTATAAGAAACGACTGATTGTCTTGAAAGAAAACCAGATTATACGATCTTAAGTTTAGAATAGGGAAATCCCTATTTACGAAAAGAGAAAATCATAAGGGTGGGGAGATTCCTCACCCTATTTTTGTGGTATTAAAAATAATTTAATCTCTAAGCATATGAAAAAGATAAGTGTGATAATCGGTTTGATGTTCGTCATTCTAGTGATGGGAAGTTGTATCAGTATGAACACACCTATTAAAAGTATGATGGCTATAGAGAAAGGAATGAGTAAAGATGAGGTGCTAAAGCATCTTGGAAAACCAAGTTACCGGAGTTTTGATGAGGAACTCGAAATTTGGGAATTCAGAACGCTATTGGCGAGTGGAAATACATCAGTGGTTACGGTCTACTTTCTTGATAATGCCGTTAATCGGATGGATACGCATGAGGAGCTGAGGGTTTATGAATCGTCTTCGTCTTGTTCCCATCACTGATGATTGGGTTTAAAAAGCTCTTCCTCCGACTAACTGAGGGGAATGGGTTTGAGAGTTGGTTTTAGAATAGGAAATTTAAAATGAAATGATTATGAAACGAATATTTACTTTTATAGCATTGATAGGTCTGGTTGGTTGTGCAACGGTGAATGCACGAATGAGTAATACCCGGTTGCGTGCAGAGACTCGTTTCCTTACGGATAAGATGGCTTATGAGCTTAACCTGAATGTAGCGCAGTACAACGATATTTATGAGATCAACTATGACTTTATCTCTTCGATAGGAGGGCTGCTTGATAATATGGAACGGGATGAGGCGTGGGCTTTAGACGACTACTATGAGGCGTTAGACCTTCGTAATGATGACCTTCGCTTTGTGTTGAGCGGTAATCAGTTCCGCCGATTTATTGGAATCGATTATTTTTGCCGTCCGTTGTATGTGAACAATGGCAGATGGGCCTTTAGAGTCTATGTGGCATATACGAATCCCGATTTCTTCTATTGGGGCAGGCCGACTCATTATCTGACTTATTGTGGGGAACACTACCGGAGAACGATTCACTGTGCGAGTCACTACAGGGGCAGACATCCTCACTTGGGACACTATTCTGAAGTTTATCGCATTCGGGGACATCGTTCTTACGACTCCTATTGTCGTTCTGATTTTGGAAGAACGGTGATCCATGTGACGCCACCTTCTCGTAGACCATCGTATAGGTATGACACCGATCATCATCGTCACTCGCGAGATAACCGTATTTACCGAGATAATCGCAACTCTCGAGACAATGGCAGTTCACGAGATCATAATTATCAGAAATCAAATGGGAATGATCATCATCGTCGCGAGTCGAATTCTCGGGGCTATAATGATTCCCGCGGACGAACAGTCCTTCAAACCACCTCTTATTCCAATTCGAGGTCCGGCAGTTCTTCTTCCCGATCAGAGGGATCGGATAGATCACGTTCGGAGATCAGAGGTTCTAGTAGACGATAACCTTAACTATATTTCTATTATTTCTCTTCACTATTTTTTAGGATTGATGGTTTTGTTTCAGGCGTTTCTCTATTCATGATGACATGTAGAGATTCGCCTGATAATTTTATATCCGGCTTGATGCTATCGGCTGTTACTTCATCGATCAATCCCTTTTTGGCCAATCTTTTGGCAATGAGGCGATAATAGCCTTCAAGATTGGCCTTTAAGTTCCCGTCCATCTGGAAAGAATTTCTGAAATGCTTGGGTTTGGGAATAATGGAAGCCAAGAATATCGATTCTTCTGTGTTGAGTTCCGACGGACGTTTATTGAAGTAGAAATGGGCCGCCTCTTGAACGCCGTAAACCATCGGTGCCCATTCTGCAATATTGAGATAGACCTCGTACATTCGTTCTTTAGAGGTGAGGTGTTGGTTCTCAATGAGCCAGACTAAAAGGGCCTCTTCTAGTTTTCTCATGAAGTTTTTATTCTTATTGAGAAAGACGTTCTTCACGAGTTGCATGCTGATGGTACTTCCGCCTCGTGCAAATTTCTTCACTTTCAAGTCGTAGATCAAGGCCTCTTGTATAGCATCGGGTAAGAAGCCGCGGTGATAGAAGAATCCGCCATCTTCGCTCTGAAGCACAGCCATCTGTAGTAATGGCGAGATACTGTCGAGCGGGGTGAAGTGTTCGTACGACGGTCCGATAAGGAAGCTTCGTAGGGGGCGTCCGTTCTCATAAGCGGTGTATAGGAATTCTTCCGACATCTTTCTTAAGTTGGTGGCTCCGAATTTTTGTATCTTGAATTGACGTGACTTGAGATCGGACTGGAATTTTAAACTGTCGAGCTGTGAAAAATCGATGTCGGTAAAGAATTGATAACTCAATTCTCCGCTGGTTTTTAGTCCTTCGAGGTTAGTAAACAACCCTTTGGGTAAGGAACTGAATAGGTGATCTGACGGGAACCATTCTTTGTGGGTTGAGGCGGTCAGATGCCAATGTTGCTTTTTCTCTGCTCTTAGATAGGGGTGAAACTGTAGTTTGTTGAATAAGACGGTCGAAGTACTGTCTAGCTCTAGGGTGTTACGGTTGATGTTAAGGTGATAATCTAACTGTCCACGATCTAAGCAGATTGGGTCGGGGGACAGGGATTTATGAAAGATCGTGAGACCGCAAATGGCTGCTTTCCCTTTTAGGGTGATGGAGTGGGCGTCGATGCCTGGCTTTAGATTTAAGTCGTACGATAAGGTGTCGAAGGCAATGTTGGCTTCAAAACGACGGGTGATATAAGGCAAGTTGACTTTTGTTTGATCGAGACCGTAAAGTTTGACTTGAAGTCGTTTGTCTCCTTTGTCTAGTTCTCCGTTGACTTTTAAGTGTTGGGTTAATGAATCTTCTTCTATTTCGATTAAGCCATTAAAGTGGCTTTGGAGAATATCAAACTGGTGAATGTAGATGGAAGTGGAACGATTGTCTTTTTGTTGTGTAATACTGATTTCTTTCAAAGAGCCATTCTTTGGGAGTAAGTTGAATATGATCCCTAAACTGTTCTTTATCTTTCTGGCGTAGTCGACTTGTGAGGTGGAGCGATTCTTTTCTTGGGGGTTGATGAATAGAAAGTCGTAATTGGAAGAATCTCCTCGTTTTATAAATGTGCAGCGAAGGTGACTTAGGTTAACTTGATCTATTTTTAGATCTCCCTTGAATATCGACCAGAGATCGATTTCCAGATCGAGCGACTTTAATTGGACTAGGGTGTCTTTATGTTGGGGCACAATGGTGAACGCTTCCATTGAAAGGCTATGGAGTCCTTTCATCTTAAGGGTTTGGTAGGCGATGTCCAGATGATAGGTGCGTTGAATGGTACTTATTTTTTTGCTGACAACCATTTGAAGTAATTGGTTGCGACAGAGGTATAACGTGCTTAATGCCAATAGGAATGATCCTATCACTAAATAAAGCAATAATCGTTTGTTCTGAATCGTCTTCATTTCTTTGGATATATTTTTCCTGAATGCAAAGGTAGACAATAATCGGTTCGCCGTCTCATCTGACTTCGTTTTTTCGAGCGAAAAGCCTTTAACATCATTTAAACTTATTAATGGAATAAAATGCATCCCTCATGCAACGAATGGGGAAGTGTCAACGTCTAATAGATAAAATAAGAACCTAAATTTTAATTTAAAACCATAATTATGAAAGCAACTAAAATGTTTAGAATCGCAGGCTTGATAGCAATGGCATTCGTTTTGTTTTTCTCTTCTAACTTAAAAGCAACAGGTGAACCTCAGTTCGTAACCAATGAAGAGAGAGTGGGAGATCTAGTCGTCTCGAAAGTGATTTATCGTATGGACGGTTCGCTTTACCGACACATGAAATACGATTTCGCTTATGATGATCAGAAAAGGATGACAGAGAAGGTCGCCTTTAAATGGGACGGAGTGAGTGAGAAATGGGCGCCTTACTTCAAGATGACGTACACTTATACTGCTAATCAGATTGTATTAGAATACGCCCGTTGGAGTGATAAGAGTGAAGCTTATGATGAGTCGGTTCAGAAGAGTGTGTACGAATTGAATGAAGCTAATATGCCTGTCGCTTGCGTTAACTACAATGTGGGTAAGGCTACTGCAAATGACTTGGTCATGAAATGATAAGTAATGATTATATTCGCCGTCTTACGACTTTTAATCATAGGTCGTTTAAGAGTGTAAGATGAGAATTGCCCTTGCTATAAGTGATGTAGCAAGGGCAATCTATTTTATAACCTTAGTGGGTAAAGGCCCTATGGGATTTGAAGTTACTGCTTTTTGATATTGCTTTTCTTGGCGAGATTAAATAGTGCCGGATGGATGTGGCAATAACCGTTGGGGTTTTTGTCTAAATAATCTTGGTGATAGAGCTCGGCTGCATAAAAGTTCTCTAGCGGTTTCACTTCTA
Organism: Bacteroides sp. QWL-09; assembly: GCF_058683585.1. Lineage (NCBI taxonomy): Bacteria > Pseudomonadati > Bacteroidota > Bacteroidia > Bacteroidales > Bacteroidaceae > Bacteroides > Bacteroides sp. QWL-09. Next base: position 2,936,723 of record NZ_CM178748.1, read on the forward strand.
CTACAATGGGACTTTCGTAATTGGCTGCCAACTTTTTTAAAGCTTCATCGATGATCGGTCGATCGGTCAGTTGGGTATAATAGATTCCTGTTCGGTATTGTGATCCGATGTCGTTGCCTTGGCGATCTAAAATTGTTGGGTCAATGGTTTTAAAGAATAAATCTAATAAAGTCAAAAGATCCGAACTTCCGGAGTTATAAACTACTTTAACGGTTTCTGCGGCATGGGTGGCTCCCGTACAAACTTGCTCGTAGGTGGGCTGAGGTATGTTACTATTGGCATATCCAACTTCGGTTTGTTCGATCCCGTCAATTTGTTTGATGAAATGTTCGGTTCCCCAAAAGCATCCACCGGCTAAGTAAATTTCAGATTGATTGTTCATTGTTGATGTATCTATGTATTAAGGTGATAAAAGTGATTAAGATAAAAATCCTAGTATAAAAAAACATCTCCGTCTTCTCGCTGTTTGGTAAAACCAATGAGAAGACGGGGATGTTTATCTTATTTTTGATCTTTAACAATTACTCGATGCTCGAGGATTTATTCTATAGGTATGCCTTTATAGAAGTTGATAATCTTGGACGAGAATAGATAGTTGTATTTCGATTGTACTTTCTCCGATTGAGCTTTCGTGAGATTAAACTTGGCTTCGTTATACTCTATTGATGTGGCTTTGCCGTTGGCATATTTCTCACTGATGAGCTGAAACGATTTTTGGTTGGCTTCTACCGATGAGAGGCTAGCGTTGTATTTGCTTTCGGCTGTCAGCGCATTATACCACGCTTGTTGGATCTCTTTGTAGAGCGCCTTCTTTGTGTTGTCTAAGATTAAGGCTTGTCCGATCTTCTGCAGCTTCGCTTTTCGTATCCTATTTCGAGTTTCAAAGCGGTTGAAGATTGGAATGTTTAGGCTTAATCCGACATATTTTCTGAGATTGCTTTTCAACTGGGTCTTGAAGCCTTCCGAGGCAATACCGTCAATAGAATAGTAACCTGTGGAGAGCCCGGCGTTGAGATTTAACTCCGGATAATATCCGCTTTGAGCAATCTTGATTTCTTTATCGCTTCCGCTTAATCGATATTGAGCGGCTTTAACCACTGGCTTGTTATTGATGGACTGTAGGTAAATATCGTCGATGGGACTTAGTGAGGTGAAAACAACTTCGTCCACTGGAGCTTCTAATTCGATCTTTTCCGGGTTTGGTAACTCGAGGAGCTGACTGAGATTGAGTAATGAAAGCTTGTAGGCGTTTTCGGCTTTAACTGCATTCATTTCGTCTTGAGAAACTCTTGCTTCCGCTTCTACAACTTCGGCTGTAGAGGCTTTACCTTCGTTGAACAACTCCTTTAATCTGTTCCACTGTGCTTTGCTAATTTCGGTCTGCTTTTGTGCGATGTTCCGCAACTCTAAGTCTAATAAGGCTTGCAAGTAGGTCGATGCGACGTTTATCGATAGATCTTCTTTGGCTTTATTGAGATCTTCGATGGATGCTTTTAAGTTTAATTTCGACAAGCTGTATTGATTTGGCAAACGAAATCCGGTGAAAATTGGGATATCGGTTTGCGCACCGAATCCTAATTGGGAACTGTTGATATTATCTTTTATCGTATTGTCTTTAGGAGAGGTCCCTCTTCCCCAACTCCAGTTCTGGCTGGCACTTCCGTTTACATTAGGTAGTCTGCTCCATTTGGCGGTGTTGACATCCACTGTGCTTTGATCGGTGAGATTCTTTGCACGTTGTATGTCTATATTATGTTCTATAGCGTAGTCAATGCATTGACGTAAACTCCAAACATTTGATTCTTGTGTTTGAGCCTGCGCACTGCATCCTAATGTTCCAAGAACTAAGAGTGTGGCTATTTTAAGTTTCATCATCTATTCCTTTTTTATTTGTTAATTTCAGCTCCGCGTACTTTTTGCTTGGCTTGGAGTCCTTTCTTGATTTCGACTTTTATCCCGTCACTCATCCCTAGGGTGACTTGTTGACGTTTGAACTTTTGTTCAGGAATGGAATCGGTCAATATATAGACAAAGGTGGAGTCGTCTTTAAACTCAACAGTACTTTCCGGAATAGCGATGATCTTTTTAGCTTTCTGGAGTACGATCTCCGCATTGGCCGAATAACCAGAACGTATTTGTACGGAGTCGGGCACGGTGATGGCTGCTTTGATCTCGAACTGATTGGCACCATTGTTTTCAACGCCTTTGGGTGAGATGTACTCAAGCACAGCGTTGAACGAGAGTTGTTGTAAAGCACCGATAGTGAGTTTTACAGGCATTCCTTCATGAATTCGGCCGACCTCTGTCTCGTCGATATTTCCACGGAAGATTAAGTCGTTCATGTTGGCAATAGTAGCAATGGTTGTTCCGTCGTTAAAAGAGTTGCTCATAATCACTGAGTTGCCTCTTTTTACGGGGATATCGAGTATTAATCCGTCGATGGTTGAACGAATTAGAGTGCTACTGAACGAAGCGCTGTTTTTAGTAATCCCTTCTTTGACAATTTGCAGGTTGTCTTTTGAGGTCTGTGCTTCTTCGTTAGCTTGTTTGAAAGCGATCTGACCTTTTTCATAATCTTCGCGGCTGATCAAGCTTTTCTCATAAAGTTTCTTGATGCGAGAGAAATCGGTTTGAGCCTGTTTGAAATTAATGTCTGCTAGTCGAACGCGGCTTTCTGCTGCGTTCAATTGTCCAAGTTCGGGGATCACTTTTACTTTGGCTATGACCTCTCCTTTTTTTATCTTTTGGCCGGCTTCTTTGTAAAGCTCTTCAATAATCCCTGAAATCTGAGGTTTGATTAAGACTTCGTCTCTTGGTTCAACTTTACCTGTAGCGACTGTCGTTTTCTCTAAGTCGGCGATTTCTGCTGCTAATGTCTCGTATACAATAACTTTTGGTCTTGACTTCTGGTAAAGAAAGACAAAGGTGAAGATAAAACCTAGAGCCAAAAGCACTAACACGGTAATTTTAAAAATCTTTTTCATATGATATATCTGATTTGATTATTAACTGTTTTATTATTTGTTTTAAGATTCTCGCCTAGACGAATTTTATTCGTCCCTTATGGCTTCTATTGGTTTAATTGCCATTGCCCGATAGGCTGGGGCTAATCCGGCTAACATACCGAGTGCGATGAGTAATGCACAAGTGCCTATGGCTAACCAGAACGAAATCTGAAAATGTGCTGAAGTGCCACTTGCATTAATTCCAACTTCTGCAACTTGAAGGACGAGAACGGAGAAAGAAATGCCACATAATCCCGCGATAGTCGTTAGTACCACACTTTCCGAAAGTATTTGCTGTAGTATGTCTTTGGGTTTAGCTCCAATAGCTCTTCGTATGCCTATTTCTGTGGTTCGTTCTTTAACGGTTACCATCATGATGTTGGAAACACCAATTGCACCTGCAAATAGGGTACCTAATCCGACCATCCAAATCAGAATTCGTATGCCTTTAAATAAATTATCGACCATAGAGAACATGGCTTCAGCATTCAGTAACATAACCGCTTGTTTGTCATCTGGTGCAATATAATGAGCCTTTTTTACAATCTTCTCTAAATCGGGCTGAATGTCGCTGACTTTTACTCCTTTTTTTACCGTGAAACAAATAACATGAATTTCATTTCCTAGATTGAACGTTTGCTGCATGGTGGTGAAGGGCAATGTGACAGATTCTGATGAACGGCCTTGTATGTTCATGTTTCCTTCTGAGGCAGACATACCTATAATCCGGTAATAAACGCCATTAACTCTGACAAATTTCCCACAAGGATTTTCACCCGCTTTGAATAAAGCTTCATAAACTCGTTTACCGATTACACATACTTTTCTAGCTTCTTTTATGTCAACATCATTAATGAAACGGCCATAAGCCATTTTTTGTGTCTCGATCTCGGTGTAATTTGGATATAAACCTTTTACGCTGCAATCGTATTTTTTATCTCCATAGACCGCACTAGCTCCCCATTTGGCAACAGAAGGGGTAATGATGTCTAATCCCTGTACTTTATTTTTCAGACGGTCAATATCTTGTATCTCTAAATCCCACCAACGGCCTTTTCTGAATCCTTTATAAGGTTCACTTGTCTTTTGAGATACAAGGAAACCGGAATTTGTAGCGAAACCTTCGAAGTTTTTTTTCATCATTTCTTGCATTCCTTTTCCTCCTCCAATGAGTGCTACAAGCATAAAAATTCCCCAGAAGACTCCAAAAGCGGTGAGTAGGCTTCGAGTCTTATTTCTTGTTATTGTGATGAGGATTTCCTCACATGAATCAATGTCTATTTTCATAATCTTATTCTGCTCTAAGTGCTTCTATTGGACGTATTCTGACTGCTTTTATTGCAGGGAAAAGTCCAGCGAGTGTTCCTGCAATAATGAGAGTGAGCGTGGCTTGAATCGCGATTTGAATGTCTACTGTAGGATTTAAAAAGACCGTTTCTGAAAACATTCCTGCATCCATGGTTTGGGTGCCAAATGATTTATTCATCCATTCGGTAGTTGCGATACCCAAAAATAGGCCGATATATCCAAAAATAGTTGTAATCGTGATACTCTCAATGATGATTAAAAATAAAATTGATTTTGGTTTTGCTCCTAACGCTTTTCGTATGCCAAATTCACGTGTACGCTCTTTTACGGTGATGAGCATGATATTTGAGATGCCCACAATCCCACTTAATAAGGTGAAGATACCTATAATCCAGATTGCTGTTCGAAGAATACCCATCCCTTTTTGTTGACTTAAAAAATCCGTAAACCGATTCCAAATCCAAATCGCACTTTTATCAGTTGGATCGAATCGATGATTTTTACCAAGTTGGTTTCGATAGCTTTCTTCAAATGCTTCATTCGATTTCTCCGATTCTAGATCTTTAGTCGTTATAACAATGTTGCTAAGCTTATCTCCTTTGTTATAGATGGTTTGCAAGGTTGTGAATGGGATGAAAGCCGGGCGATCGCCACTGTCACCTTTGTCGTTGTAGAGTCCTACCACCTGATAAACCACATTTCCTGCGTTAATAAACTGCCCTATTGGCTGGGTGTGTGTTCTGTTAAACAAGATTTCTGCTGTCTTTTTATGAAGAACGATCACTTTTCTTCTCTCTTTAATGTCGATGTTGTTTATGAACCGCCCTCTGTAAAGTTTTACAGCTTCCACTGCTGTGTGGTTCTGGAATACTCCAGTGAGACTAATGTTGACATATTCCGATTGAAAACTCACATTAATATCACTTTGCCAGACTGTGGCTCCTGCATTAATGATGTGTTTTGGAAATTGTTGTTCTGAAATGGCTAGGTCTTTATTATCCAGTTGAATAAATCGTCCTTCTTTTAAACCGTCGTACGATTTTGTGGTTCGCCCCGGATAGATTTTCATGACGTTCATCGCACGCTCTGATGCGGATTGATCGAAAGCGTGTATTAAGCCGTTTCCTGCTCCAAGAAGAACAATAAGCATGAAGATACCCCATGCTACAGCAAACCCGGTTAGGAAGGTTCTAAGTTTGTTGCGTCTAATAGTACTATATATTTCTTGCCAAATATCAATCATTTGCTTTGGATTTATATGAATAACATGAGAATGAAAGTTAAGGGTTTATAAGGTTACTTCATGAAACCGTTTTGACCAAATGGAGAGGCATCATGGTCTAGATTCTCCTCAATCGATTCTATTAATCCGTCTTTGATATGAATGATTTTATCGGTTTGGTTAGCAACTCCACTCTCATGAGTCACTACGACAATAGTCATGCCTGATCGATGAAGATCCTTTAAAATCTGCATGACTTCCACTGAGGTTTTGCTGTCTAATGCTCCGGTTGGTTCGTCAGCTAATATGATTTCAGGTTGAGTGATTAAAGCTCTTGCTATGGCTACACGTTGTTTTTGTCCTCCACTCATTTCATTAGGCATGTGATGGGCCCAGTCTTTTAATCCGAGTTTATCGAGATATTCTAAAGCTAATTGATTTCTCTTCTTTCTGCTAATGCCTTGGTAAAATAGAGGTAAAGCAACATTCTCAACGGCGTTTTTGAAAGCGATAAGGTTGAAGGACTGAAAGATAAAGCCAATTTTGCGGTTACGATATTCTGCAGCTTGGGTTTCGCTTAAGCCTTTTATGATGGTTCCATTTAGATAGTATTCTCCCCTGTCATAATTATCTAAGATCCCTAAAATATTCAACAAGGTAGACTTCCCAGATCCTGAGGCTCCCATGATGGCAACAAACTCTCCCTTTTTTATGTTAAGATCAATGCCCTTAAGCACATGCAATGGCGCACCGTTATTGTACGTTTTATTGATGTTTGTTAAATGTATCACGTTTTTCTAAGTTTAGTTTCTTGATTTTATGATTTTAAAATATTAGACGACTGAAAGATATGAAAAGTTGCAAATGGACTGCATTTTTTTTTAAAAAGATTTTGTAGACTCAATCTTCTTTCCGTAATTTGTATGCAAGAACTAAAATAACTAACCCATTAAAAGAAAAAATATCATGAATTCAACTATGGAGAGACCCTATGTGGTAGGTATTGATATAGGTGGTACAAATACTGTTTTTGGTATTGTTGATGCTCGTGGCACAATCATTGCGAGTAGCTCGGTGAAGACAGGCGTTTATCCAACAGTAGAAGAATATGCAGATGAAGTTTGCAAACACTTGCTTCCATTAATCGCTGCTAATGGCGGTGTAAGTAAAGTAAGAGGGATTGGCATTGGTGCTCCAAATGGTAACTACTATACAGGAACTATTGAGTTTGCACCTAATTTACCATGGAAGGGCATTCTACCTTTGGCAGCAATGTTCGAAGAAAGATTAGGAATTCCTACTGCACTTACAAATGATGCTAATGCTGCTGCTATTGGTGAAATGACTTATGGTGCGGCTCGTGGAATGAAAGACTTTATCATGATTACCTTAGGAACTGGGGTTGGTAGTGGTATTGTTGTTAATGGACAGATGGTATATGGACATGACGGTTTTGCCGGTGAACTTGGACACGTTATTGTTCGTCGCGATAATGGACGTCTTTGTGGTTGTGGTCGTAAGGGATGTCTTGAAACTTATTGCTCGGCAACAGGTGTTGCACGTACTGCTCGTGAATTCTTGGCTGCTCGTACTGATGAGAGTTTATTGCGTAATATTCCAGCTGAAAGTATCACATCTAAGGATGTTTATGATGCTGCAGTACAAGGTGATAAACTTGGTCAAGAGATTTTTGAATTTACCGGTGCTATCTTAGGAGAGGCCTTGGCTGATGCTATTGCATTCTCTAGTCCTGAAGCAATTGTATTGTTCGGTGGATTAGCTAAATCTGGTGACTATATTATGAAGCCTATTCAAAAAGCGATTGATAATAATGTACTTAATATCTATAAAGGTAAGACTAAATTGTTGGTTTCTGAGTTGAAAGATTCTGATGCAGCAGTTTTGGGTGCTAGCGCATTAGCTTGGGAATTGAAAGAATAATTCCTAATATAAAGAATATAAAAAGGTTGATTGGAAACAATCAACCTTTTTTATTTGTAGACTAGTAGGTATAAAAAAAAGAGTGCTTTTAAAAGCACTCTTTTTATCTCGAACCGGAGAATATACTGAATTAACCGATAACTCGTTTTTCTTTAATTCTCGCCTTTTTACCAGTAAGAGCGCGTAAATAATACAATTTAGCACGACGAACTTTACCAACTTTGTTCACTTCAATTTTGTCGATTGCAGGTGATTCAATAGGGAAAATTCTTTCTACTCCAACTGTTCCAGACATTTTACGAACTGTAAAACGTTTCTTGTCTCCATGACCTGAGATTTTGATAACAACTCCACGGTACAACTGTACACGTTCTTTGCTACCTTCCACGATACGATAAGCTACGGTAACGGTGTCACCTGCTTTGAAGCTTGGGTGCTGTTTGCCTGTAGCAAATGCTTCTTCTGCAATTTTAATTAAATCCATTGTTCCTTTTATTAAATTGTTTATCGTTACAACGCAACATATCAAGTAACTCTTATCTTGACAGCGATTGCGCGAAAGCGGTGCAAAATAACGAATTATTTATCAGATAGCCAAATGTTTTTGGAATTTTGCATGGTTGTATTGGCGATTACTTTTTCTTTGCTGGTTTCATTATAGGAGTGGTTTTCTTTGTTTTATTTATTTGCATAGAGTTTATATATAAATATTTTTCTGTAAGTTTGTGGAACTGAATAAAAAAAAGGAATGAAACAAATGCATATGAAATTTTCTTGTGGCATATTCCTATTAGGAATGTTGTTTTTAACTTCTTGTCGCTCAGGTTATGAGATTAAGAATTCTCATTATCAAATTGATAAGGTCGGAGGGGTGATGAATCGAATGGATCAAACTTGGGATAAAGAGGGTGATCAGAACATTGTTACTGTGTTAAAGCCTTATAAAGATCAAGTCGATCAAATGATGTATGAGGTCATTGGGAAGAGTGATTTGACAATGGATAAGGGAGCGCCAGAGAGTTTGTTGTCAAATTTGGTGGCGGAGGTGCTTCGACTTTCGGCCGAACGGGTTATCGGTCGTCCTGCAGATTTTGGACTTGTAAACATGGGAGGTTTGCGAAATATTCTCCCTCAAGGCGAAATTACTGTGGGAACTGTTTTTGAGATTCTTCCTTTTGAGAATTCTTTATGTGTGTTAACTCTTAAGGGAAGCGATGTGAATCGCCTTTTGGAAGCGATTGCCTCACGGCATGGTGAAGGCATTAGCGGTGCTCGATTGATTATCTCGAAAGATGGACGCTTGCTAGAAGCAACAGTGAACGGGCAACCGATCAAAGAAGAGAATATTTATACGGTTGCTACTATTGATTATCTAGCTGACGGAAATGGAGATATGACCGCTTTGTTACAAGCGGTGAAGAGAGAATGTCCGGATGGAGCTATCTTGCGTGACCTGTTTTTGGAATATGTTAGAAAAGAGACTGCCGCAGGTCGGAATATAACGTCTCATATTGATGGAAGAGTGACTGTGAAATAATATTTAGAGCTTTTAAATGGAATTGAAAATGAAAATTAGAAAAAATATTCTGTTATTGGGATTGATCTTTTTAAATTTATCGATCTCAGTATTCGGACAGGAAGATATAAACCTAACGTTACTGCACACGAGTGATGTGCATAGTCGCATCGAACCGATAAATCAGAGAGGCGATTCTTATTTCGATCAAGGGGGATTTGTCCGTCGATCAGCTTTTTTGAAGGAGTTTCGTAAAAATCATAAAGAGATCTTGCTTTTTGATTGCGGGGATGTTTCTCAAGGGACGCCTTATTATAATATGTTTCGTGGTGAAGTTGAGATTAAACTGATGAACGAGATGGGGTATGACGCTATGACTATCGGAAATCACGAGTTCGACTTTGGATTGGATAACATGGCTCGCTTGTTTAAAATGGCGACATTCCCGATTGTTTGTTCTAATTATGATCTTCAATCGACTGTGCTTAAAGATTTAGTCAAACCTTATATTATTATTGAGAAGTATGGTCTAAGAATAGGCGTGTTTGGCTTGGCTCCTAAGCCGGAAGGGTTGATACAAGCCCAGAAATGTATCGGTGTTGTTTATCAAAACTCAGTTAAGGTGGCTAATCAGACGGCTAGGATTCTGAAAAAAAAAGGATGTGATTTAATTATCTGCTTATCTCATTTGGGTATTCAGTACGATGAATATTTAGTAGGCAAGACGGCCGGCATTGACGTTGTTTTGGGTGGACATTCGCATACTTTTATGAAAACACCTAAGACTTATCTGAATATGGAGGGACGGAAGGTCTTTGTGTTGCATTCAGGGAAAAGTGGAATTTATGTCGGACAGATGGATTTGAAATTTAAAAAGAAATGAGAATAATAACCTCTTTCCTAACTCTTTTTTTATTAGCTTTTTCTTTATCGTTAAATTTGGGAAGAGAGTTGCCGGATGATCGATTGACGGCTTGTTTGTCTGCTTCAAATGACCCAAAGGAAGCTGAAGAATCTGCTGAATATCCCATATTACTTAGTGATAGCTTAAAACGAGAAGAGGCTTTGTCATGGGCTAAAGGTGTGATGGTGAAGTTAAGTCTTGAGGAAAAGGTAGGGCAATTATTTATTTATACATTATCGCCAATAGATACGAAACAAAATAGGACGCTTTTACATGATGCTGTAAGTGTTTATAAGGTTGGTGGACTCTTATTCTCAGGAGGGAAATTGGAGAATCAGGTTAGTCTAACTAATCGAGCGCAAAAGCAGGCAAGTATCCCCTTAATGATTACGTTCGACGGAGAATGGGGACTCTCAATGCGATTGCGTGGTATGCCGGTCTTTCCTAAAAATGCGACTCTGGGTTGTATTAAAGATAATGATTTAATTTATGAGTATGGGCGTGAGATGGCTAGACAATGTAAGGCTATTGGCGTCCAGGTTAATTTTGCCCCTGTTGCGGATGTTAATATTAACCCCAAGAATCCGGTGATTGGCACTCGCTCGTTTGGTAAAGATCCGGTGAGGGTGAGCGATAAAGTGATTGCCTATTCGAGAGGATTGGAAACCGGAGGGATACTTTCTGTTTGTAAGCATTTCCCGGGACATGGAGATACAGATATTGATTCACACAAAGCTTTACCAATTATTCCATTTTCACGGGAACGACTAAATCATGTCGAGCTTTATCCTTTTAAGAAAGCGATTCATGCCGGAGTGAGTGGCATGATGGTTGGTCATTTACAGGTACCTGTTATTGAACCTGTGGGGGACTTACCTTCGTCATTATCGCGTAATGTTGTTTATAATCTTCTTACCGAAGAATTAGCTTTTAAAGGATTAATCTTTACAGATGCTTTGGCTATGAGGGGGGTCTCTGGTAATGCTCATGTTTGTTTGCAAGCATTGAAAGCTGGGAATGATATGGTTCTTGCACCTCGTAATTTGAAGGGAGAGTTGCAAGCTGTCGTAAAGGCGGTGCGCAACAAAGAGATATCCGAAGATGAGATTGATGCAAAATGCTTGAAGGTGCTAACCTATAAATATGCTCTTGGACTAAATAAAAAGCCACACATTAACCTTTCTGGTTTAGAGTATCGTATTAATACACCTCAAACTCGTGATTTAATTCGGCGATTGAAATTAGCTGCTGTCACAGTGGTGAAGAATGAAAACTCAGTATTACCTTTATTTGCTGAAACTAAAAAGAGAATCGCTTTGATTGAGGTAGCGGATGAAAGAGAACTTGATCCTTTTTCCGAACAGCTGTCCCGTTATGTTACGGTAGAACGTTTTAGGTTACGTCCTAATTTGTCGGAAACAGAAAGCCGTCAATTGATGGATTCATTAGACGGTTTTCAACGAATCGTTGTAGGTATTAGTCAACTTCGATTGTTGCCTTATCGTGAGTTCTTTGCAAAGCTGACGACCACATCTCCCGTGATTTATTCTTTCTTTGTTCCAGATAAAATGATTATTCAAATGCAACGTGGGGCTTCGAAAGCTTCTGCTGTTGTCTTGGCACATTCCGGTAGCTCGGATGTTCAGTCTCACGTTGCTGATGTGCTGTTTGGTAAAACTGTCGTTGATGGCCGTCTTGCTAGTGATGTCGGCGGGCTGTATCGGTTAGGAGATGGGGTAACCATTACCCCAGAAACGCCCCTGCATTTTATCCCGGAAGAATATGGGTTATCGTCAGATATTTTGAACCGGATTGATTCTTTGGCTATGAATGGAATTATCCATGAGGCTTATCCCGGATGCCAGGTTTTGGTGATGAAGGATGGGCATGTGATGTATAAAAAGGCTTTTGGGACACATGACGGCAATGGCTCTCAGCTTGTGAAAATGACCGACTGTTATGATCTGGCTTCATTGTCTAAGGTCACAGGGACTCTTCTGGCTTTGATGAAACTTTATGATAAAGGACGTTTCAGTTTGACGGACAAAGTCTCGACTTACTTGCCATTCTTAAGGCATACCAACAAACAAAATCTGACCATCCAAGAACTTCTATATCATCAATCTGGCTTACCTTCGAGCTTATTGTTTTATACTCGAGCAATAGATGAGAAAAGTTATTCAGGACGGCTGTTTGCTCCACGTCTGGACGCTAAGCATCCCATTCGAATTGGGTCACGTACTTGGGGAAATCCTCGTTTTAGGTTTGATCCGACTATGATCTCTACGTTTAAACATGGAGATTTTATCTGGCAAATCACTGATAGTTTATGGCTGAATCAATCATTTAAAAAAGTGATGGAGGACGTGGTTGTAAAGGCACCTATTCAATCTAAAGCCTATCGATACAGTGATGTAGGTTTTGTTTTATTAAAATGGGTTGTTGAGGCTTTGGCAGGAATGTCTATGGATGAATACTTGGAGAAGGAGTTTTATAAGCCGATGTGGCTAAACCGTACGGGATATTTACCTTTAAGGCGTCTCTCTAAGAACGAGATTGTCCCTTCATCTATTGATGGCTTTTTAAGAAAAACTGTTTTGGATGGTTTTGCACACGATGAGGCAGCTGCTTTTCAAGGAGGTGTGTCCGGAAATGCCGGGTTATTCTCTACGGCTGAGGAGGTTGCTTCTATTTTTCAAATGATTTTAAATGGGGGAGAGTGGAATGGAAAACATTATCTGAGTAAGGAGACTTGCGAACTGTTTACGACCTCTGTTTCTAAAATTAGTCGAAGGGGCCTTGGTTTTGATCATCCTGACCGTTCAAATCCTGAAAAAGGACCTTGTGCTATTGGAGTACCTACAACCGTCTTTGGGCATACTGGGTTCACCGGAACTTGTGCATGGGCTGATCCTGAAAATCAGTTGGTCTATGTCTTCTTGAGTAATCGGATTTATCCGAATGTGACAAATTATAAATTAATGTCTTTGAAGATTCGTGAACAGATTCAGCAAACCATTTATGATGCACTCATCGATAAGTAATCCTTATTTAATGATATACTAATTATGAAACACACCATTTTTCAAAAGAATCTTTTTAACCTGCTGATCCTTTTATGGATCATGCAGCCGTCGAATGTGCTTGGAGCAGAGAAAACTCTTCTTGAACAGTTGAAAGCTATGTCTACGGTCGAAAAAGTCGAACAACTTCAAACCACAGAGTTTGCAGAAAAGTATGTGGTTTACTTCCGACAGCCTATTGATCATAAACATCCTGAGTTAGGACATTTTTCTCAACGAGTGATTGTTGGACATAGTGATTTTGATCGACCAACAGTAATGGTCACTGAAGGTTATGGCGCGGCTTATGCTTTACGTCCGGGGTATAGAGAAGAAATCTCTCGATTGTTCAATGCTAATATGATTTTTGTAGAACATCGTTATTTCTTGAAATCAACTCCGAAAACTTGTGATTGGAAGTATCTGACAGCCGAAAATTCAGCAAACGATTTGCATGCTGTTAATATGGCTTTCAAGGCACTTTATTCGAAAAAGTGGGTGAGTACTGGTATTAGTAAGGGGGGACAAACGGCCTTATTGTATCGGACATTTTATCCGGATGATGTAGCGGTTTCTGTCCCTTATGTGGCTCCTCTTTGTCGTGCTCGTGAGGATGGACGTCATGAGCCTTTTATTCAATCCGTTTCGGCTGTTGAAGAACGAAATAAAGTTAAGAATTTTCAGCTTGAAGTGTTGAAGAGAAGGGCAACTTTAATGCCTGTTTTTGAGGAATTTTGTAATCAGAATCGTTATATATTTAGGGCGTCATGTGATGAAATCTTCGATTATTGTGTTTTAGAATACTCATTTTCTGTTTGGCAATGGGGGATTGATATAAGTCAGATTCCATCGACTGCTTCTTCTGATAGCATCTTGTTTAAACATCTCATTTCAATTAGTGATCCTTCTTATTTTCAGATAGACAATCCTAATCTTTCATTTTTTGTTCAGGCGGCGCGCGAGCTTGGATATTATGGCTATGATACCAAGTCATTTAAGCCTTTCTTGTCGATTAGGACGACAAAAAATTACTTGCAGAGACTGATGCTTCCAGAGAAACTTCAAACCATGGATTTTGATTCTACGCTTAGTCGGAAAATTACTAAATTCTTAAAATCAAATGACCCTAAGATGATTTTTATTTATGGACAGAATGACCCATGGACGGCAGCAGGGGTGACTTGGTTAAAGGGAAAGCGAAATATTCATGTATATGTTCAGCCGGGTGGAAGCCATCTTGCTCGGATTAAGACACTTCCCAACGGGATGAAGGAAGAAGTTGTAGAACTGTTAACAAAGTGGTTGGAGTAAATCGATAGATATAAAATAAGCATGCTATTGATGAGGAATATTCTTTGCAATAGCATGCTTTTGGGTAGAAGTTGTCTTAAAGAAATCGTTTATTCGAATAATGGCTTTAAAAGATCTGGCACCTCAACTTGCTCTAAGCTGAGGTTTTCGATTTTATCCTTACCGGTTTTCGATAAACTAAAGTACATTAGTCGTTTGTCTGTATCACTAAGTGTGCGTTTTATCAAGGTTTTATTTTCAAGTGAACGAATCGTTTTGGAGGTATGCGATGGACGTAACTCTGTCCGCTTTGATAGAGCTGTTGAAGTCATGGGAGTGCCTGTCTCATTGAGTGCACACAAAATCATGGCTTCATTGAGCGATAAATCGTAGGTTTGTTGAAACTCCTCTTCGAAAGCACCAATAGCTTTGAAGACTTCTCTCATCATACAAATCGTTTTCATACAGCCTTTCGTTTAAATGAATAGGTTGATATTCGCTTCGTCTGCCCGTTCCATGTAGGTTGCTACCCCACCTAAAGTCACTTCATCTAATAACTCTTCAGCTTTTACCCCCATCACATCCATTGACATTTGACAAGCGATGAACTCAACTCCACTTTCCAGAGCTTGTTGACGTAGGGATTCTAAAGAATCGATTCCTTTATTTTTCATGATGTAACGCATCATGTTGTCGCCTATGCCTAGCATGCTCATCTTTGAAAGTTTAAGCTTTTTGGTGTGAGCAGGCAACATCATGCCGAACATTTTTCCGAAGATGTCTTTACTAACTTTTGGTTTTTTGACCTTCTTGATGACATTGAGTCCCCAGAACGTAAAGAAGATTGTTACTTTTTGTCCTGTTGCTGCCGCACCATTAGCTAAGACGAATGTGGCGAGTGCCTTATCGAGGTCGTCACTGAACATGATGAATGTTTTGCCTTTTCCTTCGCAAGAAGTGACCAAGTTACACGATTTTGGTTCACCTTTCTCAATGGTTACGACTGTTTTTCCTTGTGAACTTTCTTGTCCTATGAAATGATTGCCTGTCGATTTACACCATGCGGCGGCGTCTCTAGGAAAACCCGGGTCGGTTGCCGAAATGCGAAGTTGCTGTCCTATGTTAAGCGTGTCAATGGTCTTTTTGAGTTTGAGGATTGGTCCTGGGCATTGTAAGCCGCAAGCGTCAATTTCGAAAGCAGCAATGCTTTCTATTGGGTTTGTGTTTTTTTCTAATTTTGAATACATTTCTGTTGATATAGGTGTGTGAGTGGCAGTGGCGGCCTTATACGTTTTTAATCCTCCGGATAGATTGCGTACATCTTTAAAGCCGGATTGCATGAGGACTCGGCTGGCAAGATAACCTCTTAGTCCGACAGCACAGAATACATAAATTATCTTATTATTGGGGATCTCGTTGATTCTTTGTCGAAGTTCGTCAAGTGGGATATTTACAGCTCCAGGAATAGAACCAAGCTCAAATTCTTCAAGAGTGCGTACGTCGAGGTAGAACTTATCTTCTTTTTCGGTGTCCTGCATATCTCTCCAATAGATTGTTTTGACTCTTTCTTTGATGATATCTTCGGCAACATAGGCTGCTATGGCTACCGGATCTTTAGCTGAAGAAAATGGTGGTGCGTAAGCTTGTTCGGTTTCCATCAGATCATAGATTGTTCCTTGGCGCTTAATGGCTTGGGCAAACTGGTCGATGCGTTTGTCTGCTCCATCATACCCTACGATTTGTGCACCATAGAGTTTACCTGTATTCTTGTCAAAAGTAATCTTGATGCTCATTTGTAAGGCATCGGGGTAATATCCGGCATGTGAATTTGGATGTATGGTTGATGAAACAAACTCTATTCCTTCTTGCTTTAAGCGTTTTGCAGGTAAACCGGTAGAAGCTACGGTCATGTCAAAAACTTTAGCTATTGATGTACCGATAGAGCCTTCATATTTGATCTGAGCGCCTAAGATATTATCTGCTACGATACGGCCTTGGCGATTTGCCGGACCTGCAAGGTAGTTTAACCAAGGTTTTCCTGTAATCGGGTGAGGGTATTCAATCACGTCTCCAATGGCATAGATTGATTCATCGGATGTCTGCAACTGGTTATTCACTGATATTCCACCTGTTGTGCCGATTGTGAGTTCGGCTGAGCGAGCTAATGTGCTTTCTGGGCGTACTCCTATTGAGAGGATGATTAAGTCGGCTTCGATTGAGCGGCCGCTTTTGAAAACGACATTTATGCTTTTATTGCTAGGCTCAAAAGAGGCTACGGTCTGTTCTAGATAAAGATGCACTCCTTTATCAATAAGATGCTGGTGAATCAATGAAGCCATCGAGAAATCGATCGGTGCCATGACTTGATTTCCCATCTCAACAATAGAAACATCCAGTCCAAGATGATGAAGGTTTTCGGCCATTTCTAGCCCGATAAATCCGGCGCCAACAACAACTGCTTTCTGACAGCGATGTGTGTTTAAGTAGGTTTTGATTTGGTCTGTGTCCGAGACATTTCTTAGTGTAAAGATCCCTTCAGACTCAATTCCTGGGATGGGGGGGCGAACTGGAGTTGCTCCGGTTGATATTAGCAACTTGTCATAAGATTCTTCATAGGTTTGTCCACTTACTTTTCTTACCGAAACTGTTTTCTTTTTCCGATCGATGAAGACAACTTCGTTTTCTGTGCGTACATCAACATTGAAGCGAGTAGAGAAGGCTTGAGGGGTTTGGACAAAAAGCTTCTCTCGTTCTTTGATAACGTCGCCAATATAGTAAGGTAAACCACAATTGGCGTAGGAAATATACTTCCCTTTTTCTAAAAGGATAATCTCTACAGATTCATCCATTCGTCTAATTCTTGCTGCTGTCGTTGCACCTCCTGCAACTCCTCCGATGATAACGATTTTCATATATGTAACGTTGTTGATATTTTCCATTGGAAATTAAATGCAAATGAAATAAAATCATTCGAATAAAAAATACTTTTTGCATTTTTTATATTTTTAATAGTCGGTTTTTTGAAGTGTGATTTTTTGACTAGCTGTTTTTTTGTTCTTTTTTATTTGTCTGTTTGCCAGACCTCTGATTGCTGATAATTTGTTTTTATAGTCTATAATATTATAGATTAAATAGAAAAACATTGTTTGACTACAGTTAAACGATAAAAGTCTTTTGATTCGGCCTCCTTCGCAATTGGAGTTCATTGAACTTCAATTGCGAAGGAGGCCGATCGAATTCATTCTAGCTTAAATGGTTCTTTCTAGGGTTTATGAAACTTTCGTCCGTCCTCAGATTTATTCTCGCCTCACCCAATATTAGTTTCGGCCATTGGTAATGCATCTATGTCCATGTTTGCATATATATGCTAATATATCTATTCTTATATCTAGGCTCACTTCGATCTTCATTTTTATTGTGTGTGCTCGCGCCCTCGCCCGCAATTGCGCGTTCGCCCGCAGACGTACATGTGCGTGTAATATTATATGGTGTTCTTTCTGTGTTGATTTTGTTTCCTCTGTCTTTTTTGCTTTGAAAACATGCTTTATAACACATCTGTTATCCAGTTGATTACGTTTTTTTATTCAAAAACCTTTCAAAAAACTTTTCTAAGTATTTGCGTATTGGTGTTTAATGCTCTATTTTTGCATTCGCTTTGCAAGAGAGACAAAGCCTTTTGATTGAAATGTTGCTTTGGTTTGATCGCTAATGGTTGCGAGGATATTCTTTTTTAAGATCACTTTGTGTTGATTTTAGATTTGCTGAAAAAATAATTCTGAAAAAAAACTTTCCAAAACGTTTGGTGGTTTGCTTAAAGAGTTTTACCTTTGCACCCGCTTTTGAATCGAAGATTTGATCAGAAGCCACGTTCTTTGAAATATTGATAAACAATACAAGTAGTACAAGTAAAAAACAAGAACCGTCAATACTTATTATTAGGTATTATTAGATCGTCAATAAATTTTTACGGTATCCTGAACAGAGCTAAAAAGGTATTGGCTTTTATTTATATAAGAGTTAATATTCAAACAATATTATTACAATGAAGAGTTTGATCCTGGCTCAGGATGAACGCTAGCTACAGGCTTAACACATGCAAGTCGAGGGGCATCAGGGATTAGCAATAATCTGCTGGCGACCGGCGCACGGGTGAGTAACACGTATTCAACCTTCCGATAACTCGGGGATAGCCTTTCGAAAGAAAGATTAATACTCGATAGTATATTTTCTTCGCATGTTGAAAATATTAAAGAATTTCGGTTATCGATGGGAATGCGTTCCATTAGGCAGTTGGCGGGGTAACGGCCCACCAAACCTACGATGGATAGGGGTTCTGAGAGGAAGGTCCCCCACATTGGAACTGAGACACGGTCCAAACTCCTACGGGAGGCAGCAGTGAGGAATATTGGTCAATGGACGGAAGTCTGAACCAGCCAAGTAGCGTGAAGGATGACTGCCCTATGGGTTGTAAACTTCTTTTATATGGGAATAAAGTGCGCCACGTGTGGTGTTTTGTATGTACCATTATGAATAAGCATCGGCTAACTCCGTGCCAGCAGCCGCGGTAATACGGAGGATGCGAGCGTTATCCGGATTTATTGGGTTTAAAGGGAGCGTAGGTGGGCTGGTAAGTCAGCTGTGAAAGTTTGCGGCTCAACCGTAAAATTGCAGTTGATACTGTCAGTCTTGAGTACAGTAGAGGTTAGCGGAATTCGTGGTGTAGCGGTGAAATGCTTAGATATCACGAAGAACTCCAATTGCGAAGGCAGCTGACTAGACTGTTACTGACACTGATGCTCGAAAGTGTGGGTATCAAACAGGATTAGATACCCTGGTAGTCCACACAGTAAACGATGAATACTCGCTGTTTGCGATATACAGTAAGCGGCCAAGCGAAAGCGTTAAGTATTCCACCTGGGGAGTACGCCGGCAACGGTGAAACTCAAAGGAATTGACGGGGGCCCGCACAAGCGGAGGAACATGTGGTTTAATTCGATGATACGCGAGGAACCTTACCCGGGCTTAAATTGCAAATGAATATAGTTGAAAGATTATAGCCGCAAGGCATTTGTGAAGGTGCTGCATGGTTGTCGTCAGCTCGTGCCGTGAGGTGTCGGCTTAAGTGCCATAACGAGCGCAACCCTTATCTTTAGTTACTAACAGGTCATGCTGAGGACTCTAGAGAGACTGCCGTCGTAAGATGTGAGGAAGGTGGGGATGACGTCAAATCAGCACGGCCCTTACGTCCGGGGCTACACACGTGTTACAATGGGAGGTACAACAGGCAGCTACACGGCGACGTGATGCTAATCCCCAAAACCTCTCTCAGTTCGGATTGGAGTCTGCAACCCGACTCCATGAAGCTGGATTCGCTAGTAATCGCGCATCAGCCACGGCGCGGTGAATACGTTCCCGGGCCTTGTACACACCGCCCGTCAAGCCATGAAAGCCGGGGGTACCTGAAGTACGTAACCGTAAGGAGCGTCCTAGGGTAAAACTGGTAATTGGGGCTAAGTCGTAACAAGGTAGCCGTACCGGAAGGTGCGGCTGGAACACCTCCTTTCTGGAGCGATACCGTTCAAATGACGATTAATGGTTCTTGGTTTTTGTACTACTGGTACTTGTTTATTTAAGATATAGATCTTTAATAAGGATAAACAAGAGATAAAAAGAAGCCGGGCCTATTTTAGGCACGAGTGTACTGACAGTCCTATAGCTCAGTTGGTTAGAGCGCTACACTGATAATGTAGAGGTCGGCAGTTCAACTCTGCCTGGGACTACCGATGTACGAGATTTGGATGACCATCTCTTTTTTTGTTACTTCGGGGGATTAGCTCAGCTGGCTAGAGCACCTGCCTTGCACGCAGGGGGTCAACGGTTCGAATCCGTTATTCTCCACCTTTTCTTTGAGACATAAGAAAAACGATCTTTGACATGTTGTACAAAAAGTAAAAATTTAGTAAGAGCTAAAAGTATATATCAAACTTTACGCATGTTACTTTTATAGTAACAGTGAACGTTTGTAAGAAAGTAAATAAGGGCGCATGGCGGATGCCTTGGCTCTCGGAGGCGATGAAGGACGTGATAAGCTGCGATAAGCTGCGGGTAGGTGCAAATAACCTTTGATCCGCGGATTTCCGAATGGGACAACCTGATATTTTGAAGAAATATCATCCTGATTATGTCAGGAGGCTAACGCAGGGAACTGAAACATCTTAGTACCTGTAGGAAAAGAAAATAATAATGATTCCCCTAGTAGTGGCGAGCGAACGGGGAACAGCCCAAACCATCCATGTTACGGCATGTGATGGGGTTGTAGGACCACGTTGTGGAATCTGTTTAAATGAGAAGAATGATCTGGAAAGTTCAACCATAGCGCATGATAGTTGCGTATTCGAAGTTTAAAAGATCCTAGTGGTATCCTGAGTAGGGCGGGACACGTGAAATCCTGTCTGAATCTGCCGGGACCATCCGGTAAGGCTAAATACTCCCGAGAGACCGATAGCGAACCAGTACTGTGAAGGAAAGGTGAAAAGCACTTCGAATAGAAGAGTGAAATAGTCCCTGAAACCGTGCGCCTACAAGCGGTCGGAGCAGCTTTATGCTGTGACGGCGTGCCTTTTGCATAATGAACCTACGAGTTACTTTTACCGGCCAGGTTAAGGATCTTGAGATCTGCAGCCGAAGCGAAAGCGAGTCTGAATAGGGCGTATAGTCGGTAGGAGTAGACGCGAAACCAAGTGATCTACCCTTGACCAGGTTGAAGGCTAGGTAACACTAGCTGGAGGACCGAACCAATAAGCGTTGAAAAGCTTCTGGATGAGTTGAGGGTGGGGGTGAAAGGCTAATCAAACTTGGAGATAGCTCGTACTCCCCGAAATGCATTTAGGTGCAGCCTCGTGAGTTACTAATGTGAGGTAGAGCGACTGATAAGATGCGAGGGCTTCGCCGCCTATCAAGTCTTGATAAACTCCGAATGCGCATTAGTTTAATCACGGGAGTGAGGGCATGGGTGCTAAGGTCCATGTCCTAAAGGAGAAGAATCCGGACCACCAGCTAAGGTCCCCAAATATACACTAAGTTGAACTAACGAAGTCAGATTGCTAAGACAGCTAGGATGTTGGCTTGGAAGCAGCCATTCATTTAAAGAGTGCGTAACAGCTCACTAGTCGAGGAGTTTGGCGTGGATAATAATCGGGCATTAAGTGTATTACCGAAGCTGTGGGATATGTAAATATCGGTAGGGGAGCATTCCACTACGCGTTGAAGGCCAAGCGTAAGCTTGTCTGGAGCTTGTGGAAAAGCAAATGTAGGTATAAGTAACGATAAAGGGGGTGAGAAACCCCCTCGCCGAAAGACTAAGGTTTCCTGATCAACGCTAATCGGATCAGGGTTAGTCGGGTCCTAAGGCTCAGCCGACAGGTGATGCCGATGGCAGAACAGGTTAATATTCCTGTACTACCTTTAAGAGTGACGTGGGGACGGAGGAGTGACAATGCCGCGAACAGACGGATGTTCGTTAAAGGGTGTAGATGTTGATCGATACAGGCAAATCCGTATCGAGAGTCGAACCTGATAGTATGGAGCGTTCTTCGGAACAATTCAATAGCGCATGTAACCATACTCCCAAGAAAATCCGCTAAACATAATCTTTGAGGTACCCGTACCGTAAACGGACACACGTAGTTGGGTTGAATATACTCAGGCGCTTGAGTGAATCACGGTTAAGGAACTAGGCAAATTGACCCTGTAACTTCGGGATAAAGGGTCCCACAGCGATGTGGGCGCAGAGAATAGGTCCAGGCAACTGTTTAACAAAAACACAGGGCTGTGCAAAATCGAAAGATGAAGTATACAGCCTGACACCTGCCCGGTGCTGGAAGGTTAAGAGGAGATGTCATCGCAAGAGAAGCATTGAATTGAAGCCCCAGTAAACGGCGGCCGTAACTATAACGGTCCTAAGGTAGCGAAATTCCTTGTCGGGTAAGTTCCGACCTGCACGAATGGTGTAATGATCTGGACACTGTCTCAACCGTGAGCTCAGTGAAATTGTAGTATCGGTGAAGATGCCGATTACCCGCGATGGGACGAAAAGACCCCGTGAACCTTTACTATAGCTTAACATTGAATTTGGGCCATTGATGTGTAGGATAGGTCGGAGACTTTGAAGCAGGTACGCTAGTATTTGTGGAGTCGCTGTTGAAATACGACCCTTTGATTGTTTGAGTTCTAACTCGCTTTTGCGAGGACATTGTTTGGTGGGTAGTTTGACTGGGGTGGTCGCCTCCAAAAGTGTAACGGAGGCTTCTAAAGGTACCCTCAGGACGATTGGTAACCGTCCGTAGAGTGTAATGGCATAAGGGTGCTTGACTGGGAGACAGACAAGTCGATCAGGTAGGAAACTAGAGCATAGTGATCCGGTGTTTCCGCATGGAAGGGACATCGCTCAAAGGATAAAAGGTACTCCGGGGATAACAGGCTGATCCCTCCCAAGAGCTCATATCGACGGAGGGGTTTGGCACCTCGATGTCGGCTCGTCACATCCTGGGGCTGGAGAAGGTCCCAAGGGTTGGGCTGTTCGCCCATTAAAGTGGCACGCGAGCTGGGTTCAGAACGTCGTGAGACAGTTCGGTCTCTATCTATCGTGGGCGTATGAAATTTGCGTGGCTCTGACACTAGTACGAGAGGACCGTGTTGGACTGACCTCTGGTTTACCAGTTGTGCCGCCAGGTGCATCGCTGGGTATCTAAGTCGGGATCGGATAAGTGCTGAAAGCATCTAAGTACGAAGCCGGCCACAAGATTAGATTTCTTAGGGTCGTTATAGACGATGACGTTGATAGGACGCAGGTGTAAAGGTGGCAACATCAAAGCCGAGCGTTACTAATTGCCCGTGCACTTTCTTACAAACGCGCGTTGTTTGTTATATCCATTTAGCTATCCTTTTTAGGAGTCTAAATTTTTACTGTACACATGTCATAACCTTTTTAGGTGGTTATAGCACGAGGGTTCCACCTCTTCCCATTCCGAACAGAGAAGTTAAGCCTCGTCACGCCGATGGTACTGCGTAACAGTGGGAGAGTAGGTAGCCGCCATTTTGATTGACCCTTCGATTCAGTAATGTTTCGAAGGGTCTTTTTTTTGTGCCCTGCCGTGCTGTTCTCTGGTATCGATCTGGGTCGTTTGTTGCCACGAATACCCTTTGATACCGTCTTGTCTTGTGGTGGATCATACCTAAATCCTGAGGGATTGTCCTGTTAAGCATAAATTTTAGATAATCTGAATAAGAAGAATGCCACATCCCTGACTCCTCCGAGTTGTGCTCTGAATACTAATGGCTTGTACTGCATTTCACGAGCTTTAGCGTGGCTAATCTCTCTATATTCTCTTTATCCATAGCCTCCCAACATGCTTTAATAAGTATTTCTTGTATGTCTTCAAAAGCCAATTGCTGTAGATGAAAACGATCCACCACTTGCTTGGCTCTGTGGAAACATGCACGGGCAATCTGATGTATGTTCGAGACCATGTTTAAAGTGATCTCACGAACCTGAAAACGACGTCTGCGTGATAGTTGAAGCAACACAGTCGAGACTGTTTACAGATATGTTCCTTTAATCATGGCAATAATGCTTCCTTTCTTACCTTTGGCTTCCTTATTGATAAGGATAGTGTACAGCTCTCTACGGGAAAGGCTTGTTTCATCCAGTCCCACATGAGCCCTCATGGTTTTTTCAAACAAGATCCAATCCTTCGCATGGGGAAGTTGATCTCAGCACCTGTAATTACTCAAATGATTCTTATACTGTGATCCAAGTTGATTGGCCTCTAAACCATAGTGATCGGCCTATGGAACTGATGCTAGGAGAGAGTCGTCCATAGCTTAAAAAAAGGACGTAAATTCATAAGAAATTTGCGTGCCTTGAGCTATTAATAACCAGTTACAGGATACATATTTTCTTGGGTGTGGTTATACCACCTGCATTTCTTTATGTAGAGAATACAGCTGCGTCCACGCATGGGGTAATCATGCATACGAACTTCTTCATAGAATCCTTTACTCTCAAGCTTATCCTGTTGATATTCTTCAGGAGGATTATTTTTCTTTTCAAAATAAATTTCAACTTTATTGGAAAGCTCATTGAAACGAATCATCTCGAAGTCATCAAACATGCCATTAGGAAAGATAAAACGAAGGAAACTATCGTAATTCATTAGTTTTTGCGGCGAAGACAAATATTATCAATTGAAAATCCCTCAGGATTTCGGTATGATCCTAAATTATAGCGATCCATAAGTAAGTGATACTATATAAAAAAAGAGAACATGTTCTAAAAACATATTCTCTTTATAGTTGCGGAGGCCTGACTCGAACAGACGACCTTTGGGTTATGAGCCCAACGAGCTACCAACTGCTCCACTCCGCGATGTTTAATGGGTGCAAAGGTAATGCTTTTTTTCTTAATAACAAACAATCGTTTGCTTATTTTGTTATTTAATCGACTAAAAGGAACTATTTGTTTGGTTAAAGATGTCGAACGTCTTTATTTCTTTTATCAAAGTAATGACTAACATTAATAAAGCTTTTGTTTTCTTGTATGGTAGCAAGAAAAGAATTACTTTTGCTCAAAATATTCAGCATTGTGCAATTTTTAGATTATGGCCGTATCAAAAACTAGAACTAAATTAGTAGATGTCGCTCGTCAGCTTTTTGCAAAAATGGGAGTGGAAAATACTACTATGAATGATATTGCTCTTGCTTCTAAAAAAGGTAGAAGAACACTTTATACCTATTTTAAGAACAAGGACGAGATCTATTTGGCTGTAGTTGAATCTGAACTAGAGATCCTATCGGATGTCATGAAGCGGGTTGCCAATAAAGATATTTTGCCCGATCAAAAAATAATGGAGTTGATCTATACGAGGTTGGATGCTGTAAAGGAAGTCGTTTTTCGTAATGGGACGTTACGGGCTAACTTCTTTAGAGACATTTGGCATGTTGAAAAAGTCCGCAAGAAGTTTGATGCTAAAGAAATTCAGATGTTTAAAAATGTTTTGAAGGAAGGTGTCGCTAAGGGAGTTTTTCAGATTGATGATCCTGATATGACAGGCGAACTTTTGCATTATTGCTTAAAAGGTATCGAAGTGCCTTATATTCGAGGACAGATCGGGGCGCATTTAGAGAATGAACAACGAAAAGAATATGTAGCAAACATTGTGTTTGGTGCACTGCATAAAATTATTAAATAATAACTTTTAGTATGAAACTATTAGACGGAAAAACAGCTATTGTAACTGGTGCTGCTCGTGGTATTGGTAAAGCTATTGCATTGAAATTTGCTTCTGAAGGAGCTAATATTGCATTTACGGATCTTGTAATTGATGAGAATGCTGAGCAAACTGTAAAAGAGTTAGAGGCAATGGGAGTAAAAGCAAAAGGTTATGCTTCAAATGCTGCTAATTTTGAAGATACTGCAAAGGTTGTAGGTGAGATTCATAAAGACTTTGGACGTATAGATGTATTAGTTAATAATGCAGGTATTACTCGTGATGGTTTGATGATGCGTATGAGTGAACAACAATGGGATATGGTGATTAATGTTAACTTAAAATCAGCATTTAACTTTGTTCATGCTTGTACACCGATTATGATGCGTCAGAAAGCTGGTAGTATTATTAATATGGCATCTGTTGTGGGTGTTCATGGTAATGCTGGTCAGGCTAACTATTCAGCTTCTAAAGCAGGTATGATCGCTTTAGCAAAATCTATTGCACAAGAACTAGGTTCACGTGGTATTCGTGCTAATGCTATTGCTCCTGGATTTATTATGACAGAGATGACAGCTGGATTACCTGAAGAAGTTAAGAAGGAATGGGCTAATAAAATTCCTTTGCGTCGTGGTGGTACACCTGAAGATGTGGCTAATATTGCTACATTCTTGGCTTCTGAAATGTCAGCTTACGTATCAGGTCAAGTGATTCAGGTTGATGGTGGTATGAATATGTAACCGAGGAATGACTGTCGTTTACGAAGATAATCATATCATTATAGTCAATAAAGCTTCTTCGGAGATTGTTCAAGGCGATAAAACAGGCGATAAGCCTTTAGCAGATATCGTTAAGGACTATTTAAAGGATAAATATCAGAAACCCGGGAACGTTTTTGTTGGAGTCACTCATCGTCTTGATCGTCCTGTTAGCGGACTCGTTATTTTTGCTAAGACAAGTAAAGCTCTGTCTCGTTTGAATGAAATGTTCAAGAATAGCGAGGTTAAAAAGACTTATTGGGCTATTGTGAAGAATGCTCCTAGAGAGACTGAGGCTGAATTAACGCATTTCTTAGTTCGTAATGAAAAGCAGAATAAGAGTTATGCGTATGATAAAGAGGTAACTAATAGTAAAAAAGCTATATTGAACTATCGCTTGATCGGAAAATCTCAAAATTACTATTTGCTTGAGGTTGACTTGAAAACGGGCAGACATCATCAAATCCGGTGTCAATTGGCGAAGATGGGGTGCCCTATTAAAGGAGACTTAAAATACGGCTTTTCGCGTTCGAATCCAGATGGTAGTATTAGTCTACATGCACGTTATGTGAGATTTATACATCCTGTTTCGAAAGAACTTATTGAAGTTTCAGCGCCTGTCCCGAACGATAGTTTGTGGAATGGTTTTGATATGATTTGATAAAATATTCAGATTGAATTATAAACAAAAAGCTGATCTTTTAGGATCAGCTTTTTGTTTATAATAAGTTACTTGGAACTTTATGGATTACTGTAACCTGAATGATATAGGTATGGTATATTCTACTGCTACAGCTTGACCTTTTTGTGTACCTGGCTCCCATTTTGGCATGCTGCTAATTACTCTAACCGCTTCGGCATCTAATGCTGCAGAGGCACTTTTTGTAATTTTAACGTTTGATAGGTTTCCATTTTTGTCAATGACCATTCGTACAAAAACGGTTCCTGTTTCTTTGTTTTTTTTGGCTAGTTCTGGATACTTAACAGATCGCGAGAGATACTTCAATAGTTCAGCTTCACCTCCTGGATATTGAGGCATTTTGTCTACTACTTTAAAAACGGTCTGAGGCTGTTTTGCTGTAGGATCATTATAGCCAACAACAACGACTTCTCTCTTTTTTAGGTTTTCAATGTCTTGGGGGTTTTCTTGCTTTAATTGTTTTTCAGGTATCCTAAACATGATTGGTAGTGCGTATCTGACAGCGACGTTTTTCCCTTTTTGCTTACCCGGAGTCCATTTATTCATAGCATTGATCACACGTACGGCTTCTGCATCTAAAGAGGGATCTATGCTTCGAGCCACCTTGGCGTTACTAATATGCCCATCGCTTTCAACAACAAATTGTACAATGACTCTTCCTTCTATGTTTTTCTCAACAGCTGTTGCTGGATATTTGATGTTTTCTGCCAAATATTTCATTAACCCCTTCTGTCCTCCCGGATATATTGGCATTTCTTCCACAACCTCAAATACAACTTTGTCTTGTTGAGAAGATTGTTGCTTGTTTTTATCTTGTGGACGATCGTTAGACAAAATAGGTGAGCTAACCTCCTTCACGAAGTCTTGAGTCAAATGTTTGGTCGTTCTGGCAACCGATTCAATATTGCTAATAACCATTAAGGCTATTGCCATAGGAATAAACATCAGATACTTAGTCATTCCTATCTTCTTTGTTCTTTTCTTGTTCATCATTTTGATTCTTTTTTTTAAGGATAATACATTGAAATTATTTAATAAATTTACTGCAGTCTTATTATGATCAGATAGTTTTAAAAGATTGTATTGATAGGCCTTTGAATTATAGCCAGACTCAAGAACTTGGTTGTCTGCTAAGAACTCTAGGTTTTCGCGGATCTCACGTCTTATCAACCAAATAAATGGATTATACCAGAAGAAAATAGACATGAGTTCACAAGTTATGACATCAATAGAATGGCATTGATTGGCATGTGCCTGTTCGTGTATAAGGATCTCATTGATATTAGCATGATTTTTGGAGTCTTTGTGTATGAATATCCAATGGAAAAAGGAAAAAGGACTGGCATCTTTCTCTAATAGATGAACATTGACTCCATTGATGATCGTCCGTTTACAATAGAAATGCAGTTTTAGAATGCTAGCGAACTGTATAAAGAACCTTAAAAGTAGTATTGATGTGACGATACCGTAAAGGATGAAAGGAATATGTGTCGTGATGTATTCCCAGTTTATAAAGCTCTGATTGGCACTGACGACATATTCCGGAAGCATATTTGTTGCATAGATTTGTACGACTGCCGACATTTGTTCTTGATTCTTTATCCAATCTTCGATGTTCAATAGTGGATAGCATAAAGAGAGGAGGAGAGAGCCGATAAGGATGGTACGTCTCCAACTAAAAAAGGTATCTTTATAAAGGAACATCCGATAAAAACCATACAATAGTATAATCCCGATGTTAACTTTTAGAAAATAAACTAGTTCTGGACTCATATGTACTATTTTTATTAATTTTCTCTTCCTTTCTCAATCAGATCAATGATTTCTTTTAAATCAGAAGCGGATATTTTTCTGTCTTTAGCAAAGAAAGTCACCATTTCTTTATAAGAATTTTCAAAGTAATTGCCAACAATTTTACTCATGTAATTACGTTTGTAATCACTCTCCTTAATGTTGGCCGTGTATTGATAAGTATTTCCGATACGCTGGCTGTTGATATATCCCTTGCGTTCCAGATTTTTCACAATAGAAGCTATCGTTGTATACGGAGGGGTTGGTTCGGGATATTTAGCTACAATGTCTTTGACAACGCAACTATTAAGTTTCCAGATACAGATCATAACTTCTTCTTCTTGTCTAGTTAGTTTTTCCATGATGCAATAGTTTTACGACTTTTTCGCAAATCTACGAAAGTTTCGTAATAAACAAATAGATAGACTGTTAATTATACTAAAAGTCTGCTGGTTTGTAATGAAATACAATAATATTGTGTTGAAAGATCCATCTCATCTTTTAGGTTTTGTCTTATATTAGAAGGTGTTAGAAAGGTTATTAAGGGTAAAAAGTGTATATTTGCAAACGAATAAATGGAAAACTATGAAAACTAAATTACTGATAATTCTAATGATGCTGGTTTGTGGACTTACAGGTTGCAAATCTGGCCCAAAAAAAGGAGGAAACATGAATAATGAGACCGTCGTGAAAATAGAAACGACAAAGGGAGATATTACGATTAAGTTGTATAATGAAACACCAAAGCACCGCGATAACTTCATTAAATTAGTCAATGAAGGAACCTATGAAGGTACGTTGTTTCATCGCGTGATTAAGGACTTTATGATTCAAGCTGGTGACCCTGAGTCGAAAAATGCACCTAAGGACAAAATGTTAGGTTCTGGCGATGTTGGGTATACTATTCCTGCTGAATTCGTTTATCCACGTTATTTTCATAAGAAAGGTGCTTTATCTGCAGCTCGTCAAGGAGATAACGTTAATCCAAACAAAGAATCTTCAGGTTGTCAGTTTTATATCGTGACCGGAAAAGTCTTTAAAGACTCGACGTTACTGTCTATGGAGCAACAAATCAATGAAAATAAAGTCAATGTGGTCTTTAACGCACTTGCTCAAAAGCACATGAAAGAGATCTATAAGATGCGTAAAGCGAATGATGAAGATGGATTATACGAACTTCAAGAGAAGTTGTTTGCCGAAGCTCAAACAGAAGCGGCTAAGCAACCTGAATTCCATTTTACTCCTGAGCAAATAGAAGCTTATACCACTGTTGGAGGAACTCCTCATCTCGATGGAGAATACACGGTGTTTGGAGAAGTGACCGAGGGACTTGACATTGTTGATCTGATTCAGAAGGTAAAAACAGACCGCAGTGATCGCCCGGAAGAAGATGTGAAGATTTTAAAAATGACGGTGATTGATTAAGATAGAATGAAGATAAACAAGCATATTCTTAATAATGGACTTCGCTTGGTGCATTATCAAGATGAGAGTACTCAGATGGTTGCTCTTAATATTCTTTATAATGTTGGAGCTCGGGACGAACACCCTGAGCAGACCGGCTTTGCCCATTTGTTTGAACACTTAATGTTTGGTGGTTCGGTTCATATTCCCGACTACGATACGCCTTTGCAGTTGGCTGGTGGTGAGAATAATGCTTGGACAAATAATGATATTACAAATTACTATCTGACTGTACCTCGTCAGAATGTAGAAATAGGCTTTTGGCTAGAATCCGACCGCATGTTAGGTTTGGATTTTAGTCAGAAGAGCCTTGATGTGCAACGCGGTGTAGTGATGGAAGAGTTTAAACAACGTTGTTTGAATCAACCCTATGGTGATGTTAGTCACTTGATTCGACCGTTGGCTTATCGTGTACACCCTTATCAATGGCCAACGATTGGTAAAGAGCTTGCTCATATTGCTGATGCCACTTTAGATGATGTTAAATCGTTCTTCTTTCACCATTATGCTCCTAATAATGCGATATTGGCGGTTACAGGAAATATCACCTTTGAAGAGTCGGTAAGGCTCACTGAAAAATGGTTTGGTTCGATACCGAGACGAGAGGTCGTGAGCCGTTGTCTGGAAAAAGAGCCTATGCAAGAGGTTGAGCGACGAATGAGTGTTCAACGTAATGTTCCTTTAGATGCTCTATTTATGGCTTTTCATATGTGTGACCGGAATCATGCGGATTATTATGCCTTCGATATCTTATCGGACATCTTAAGTAATGGAACTTCAAGTCGTTTGACTCGTCGTTTGGTGCATGAGCAACCGATCTTTTCTAGTATTGATGCTTATATCTCAGGCAGTATTGATGAAGGGCTATTTCATATTTGTGGCAAACCTTCCGCGGGGGTCTCACTTGAAGAAGCAGAAACTGCTGTAAAAAGAGAACTCGCACTTTTACAAACAGAACTTGTTGGAGAGGAAGAGCTCGAGAAGGTCAAGAATAAGTTTGAATCGACCCAGATATTTGGTAATATAAACTATCTGAACGTTGCCACTAACTTAGCTTGGTTTGAGTTGATTGGTCAAGCGGAAGATATTGATAGAGAAGTAGAGCGTTATCGTGCTGTATCGGCTGAGCAATTGAGAGTTGTTGCACAACAAGCCTTTAAGGACGATAATAGTGTCGTTTTGCATTATAGAAAATCGGAATAGGATTATTGTTAGGAAAGAACATGATGAAGTGGATACGAACTTTTTATGAGACTTATTATAACCATTATAAAGCGCTGTTTTTTTTAGGAGTTCCCATTGTGGTAGGGCAAGTTGGACTTATTGTGCTTGGCTTTGCCGATACTCTAATGATTGGACATCATAGTACTGCAGAGCTAGGTGCAGCTTCGTTCGTCAACAATGTTTTTAATCTGGCAATTATCTTTAGTACCGGTTTCTCTTATGGATTGACACCTATTGTTGGCGGACTATATGGGGCTCGGCAATTTACTCAGGTTGGGCAAGCCTTGCGTTGTAGTTTAGTGGCCAACTTGGGAGTTGGCTTACTGTTGACTTTACTCATGTCTGTGGTCTATTTAAATATTGAGAACCTGGGGCAGCCGACAGAACTCCTTCCACTGATGAAGCCTTATTATTTGGTCTTATTGGCTTCTCTAGTTTTTATCTTATTATTTAATGGCTTTAAACAGTTCGCTGATGGGATTACGGATACTCAAACGGGCATGTGGATTCTGTTGGCGGGTAATGGCTTGAATATTATAGGGAATTATATTCTCATCAATGGAAAATTGGGTTTTCCCGAACTGGGACTGCTTGGTGCAGGGATCAGCACACTCGTCTCACGAATAGTTATGGTACTTGTCTTTGCCCTTGTCTTTTTCCGTTCTCCTCGCTTTCTGCGCTATAAAATAGGTTTTTACCGTTTAGGATGGTCCAAGAAAGTGAATCGTCAACTTCATGCCTTAGGATGGCCTGTTGCCTTGCAAATGGGAATGGAAACCGCTTCATTCAGTTTAAGTGCCGTCATGGTCGGGTGGCTGGGTACTATTGCCTTGGCGTCCCATCAGATCATGTGCGCGATTTCGCAATTTACCTTTATGATGTTTTACGGGATGGGAGCGGCAGTTGCCGTGCGAGTGAGTAATTATAAAGGGAAGGAGGACATCGTTAATGTTCGCCGTTCGGCTTATGCTGGGTTTCATATGATTCTAGTCTTGGGAATCGTTCTATCTTTAATCATCTTTTTTCTCCGCCATTCTTTAGGAGGATGGTTTACCGATAATAGAGAGGTTGAGGAACTGGTCACGTTGTTGGTTATTCCTTTATTGATTTATCAATTTGGTGATGGGCTTCAGATTAATTTTGCGAATGCACTCCGTGGAATTTCTGATGTGAAGCCCATGATGTTTATTGCTTTTATCGCCTATTTTTTGATTTCGCTACCTGTTGGGTATATCGGAGGTTTTGTTTTAGGCTGGGGGGCAGTTGGTATCTGGATGGCCTTTCCTTTTGGCCTTACTAGCGCGGGATTGATGCTTTGGCTCCGCTTTCGTCAACAAACGAAGTTGCGGAAGTAATTGGTCGAAGCCCATGAGCCCATTTATGCCTAAAAGTCCTATTTAATATAGATTCTTTACCTCAATTCAACAGTTTATAAAATAAATTGTTTATTTTGTAGTGCATTATTAAGTCAGAGTTTTCAAAATGGAACGTAAGTGGATTAAGAGATTGGTTTGGCTATTCATTAGCCCCATTTTGTTATTTCTAACAGCAATGATCTTGCTTTATCTTCCTCCTGTGCAGAACTATTTGCGTGGGGAGGTTGCTGCTTATGTCTCAAAGTCGACCGGTCTGGATGTGGCTATCGGGCGAATTAATCTTCGCTTTCCATTGAACTTATTGGTTGATGACGTGAAAATCACCCGTCAATCGGAGAATATTCTTTCCTTAGATGAACTTAATGTGCGTGTTGAACTCTTGCCTTTATTTAGGGGACGGATCGATGTTGACAATGCGACTCTTGTTAATGCTATCGTCGATTCTCATGATTTATTGAAAGAGACTCGGCTTAAAGGCGTGGTTGGTGCTTTCTTCTTTACGAGCAAAGGGGTCGATCTTTCTCGTCGATTGGTGGCTGTGAATGAATTGGACTTATCTAACACCCACCTAAGCATTTTATTAAACGATACGACTTCCAGTGATACAACGAAGACCGAGCCGCCTTTGGATTGGAAGATAGAACTGGGGCAGATGAATCTTAAAAATGTATCATTTAGCCTACAACTACCTTCTGATTCTCTCAACACCTCGGCACATTTTGGAAAGGCAAAGCTGTTTCAAGCCAAAATTGATCTCAAGAAACAAGCCTATTCTTTAAAGAAGCTCTTTTTGATCAATGCTTCTTCTATGTATCACAAGATTGCATCTAAGCCGATGGACGGTTTTGACCCCTCTCACCTTGCCTTGAAAAATATTCATCTGGAACTTGATTCGTTTAATCTTGAAGGACGGAAAATGAATGCGTCTCTTAAACGACTGATGCTTCTTGAACGATCTGGATTGAGCATAACCTCTCTAACGGGCCGTTTGCATTCGGATGCTCACGGCATAGAACTATCGCAGATTAAGCTACATACTCCGCATTCGGAAATTGACGTTGCAGCCACAGCTAATTGGGATTCTTTGCTTTACCTTTCAAAGGCTAGAGCTCAGGTAAGGGCCTATCTTGGCAAAGAAGATCTGTTCCTCTTAAAAGGACAACTTCCATCATCGTTTAAAACAGCTTATCCATTCCGACCTTTAACGATTCGGGCGCTAGCAGAAGGCGACTTGAACCGTGTGGAACTATCAACCTTAGAGATTACCTTACCGGGTGCTTTTAATTTGTCGGGTCAGGGAAGAGTTGACCATGTGGCAGATAGTGTCAGTCGTTCGGGCTTTTTGGATCTCAAATTACAAACGCAAACGTTGAATTTCTTAGAGCCTTTATGGGAGTCGGAAGATGGAAAAGATATCGCAATTCCCGATAGTATTCAAGCACATGCTCGTTTGGAAATTGAGGGCTCTCGACTCTCTTTGAATCTTGAAGGACAGGAAAGACTGGGATCGTTGAAGGCTCAAGCCGATTGTAATCTAAACGATGAACGCTTCAATGTTGAATTGCACGTCGATAGTCTCTCGATCGATCACTTTTTACCTCAAGACTCTATTTATGAACTGGGATTATCTGCCTCGGTAAAAGGGCGTGGGTTTGATGTGACAAATTTGAAATCGACGCTTGAGGCCAAGTGCACGCTGAATTATTTGAATTATAAGACTTATCCTATCTCTGATGTTTCTTGCCATGGAATACTTTCCGGCGGACTGTTGAAGTTTACATTAGACAGCCATAACTCGTTGTTGAGAATGCATTCAGATGGAGAGTATCATCTAAATTATAACTATCCCGACGGGAAGATCAATATGAATGTCCGTCGACTGAATCTATATGCTCTGGGATTGATCCGTGAACCTTTGGAAGATGACTTTGCGTTCAACTTGATGGTTGAAGTTCGCTCTAAAAAGGTACAAGCTATTCTGAAGTCGGGTGATATGGTTGCTGAATTAAATTCTCCGTTAGGGGTTCAGCCTTTGATCAGTCAAACCAATCTCTGGATCGAAGAATTGTTGAAACAGGTGGATCATAAGCAACTCAATCATCAGTTGATTCGTGAAAAACTACCTGCGGCGGATGTCTCAGTGGTGGTGGGTAGGCGTAACCCGTTGGCTCATTATTATGAAAGTCGGCAGGTGCGTTTCAAGGAACTGTCTTTGAAAGCGAACTTGAATGCTCAGACGGGTATTCATGGGAAAGTTGGACTTTATGGTTTGCAGATCGATACTTTGCAGCTTGATACCATTTTCTTTAACTTATCACAAGATAGCACCAAGTTACAGTTGTATAGCGGGGTTGTGAATGTGTCGAAGAATCCGCAATTATCGTTCCGGTCGACTCTAACCGGTGAGCTTAATAGTCAAGACGCTCAATTGATGCTCAACTATCTTAATGGCAAAGGTGAAACGGGGATTTTGCTTGGAGTGAAGATGACTCCTTTCACCGGAAAGAAGGCAAAACATGGGGGACTTTTATTAAGATTGTTGCCGGAAGAGCCTATTATTGCTTTTCGGAAGTTTCATTTTAAAGAGAAAAACAACTGGCTCTATTGGCATTATAATAATCGTATTTATGCCGGAATAGATATGCTGAGCGATGAAGGCATGGGCTTTAGGGCACATTCTGTTCTTGAAGATACCTTGTCTCTGCAAAACATCAACATGGAGTTGACACGTGTCCGACTGAGAGAGCTTAGTAAGGTGTTACCTTACTTACCGGAAGTTTCCGGGTTGTTCTCTGCCGATATGCATTATATTCAAACGGATAAAACGTTGCAGCTTTCTGCCGAAGCCACCATCGATGAGTTGTCTTATGAACGGCATCGCATCGGAGACGTTTCCTTAGGAGCGACGTGGTTGCCTGGAGAATCCGGAAAACAGTATTTATCGACTTACCTGACCCATGAAGGAGAAGAAGTCATGACCGCCGATGGCTCGTTAACTTTGAATGCGTATGGGAAAGATAGTATTGCCATTAGTACGCAATTCTCTCATTTCCCTCTTTCAATAGCAGATGCTCTTGTGCCGAACGAGGTGGTGAAATTCTCTGGAGATATCGACGGAGAATTGGGAGTCACCGGGGATGTGAACCGACCTTTGCTGAATGGGGAACTTAAATTGGATAGTGTCTCAATCTTCTCTCGACAGACAGGAGCGAAGTTTACTTTCGATAACCGTCCGGTCGTGATGAAGAATAATAAGTTGCTGTTCGACCGATTTGCCATTTATACGGTTGGGGAGAATCCATTTACGATCGATGGGTATGTTGACTTCCGCCAACTCAGTCGCCCGATGGCTCATTTTGACCTTCTAGCGGAGAACTATCTTCTGCTGAATGCCAAGCGTACGCGTGAAAGTTTAGCTTATGGCAAGGTCTTGGTGGATTTTAAATCGACCATTCGAGGGTCGTTTGATGATTTGAAGATGCGTGGAAACATGAATGTTTTGGGGAGCACCGACTTGACTTATGTGATGACCGATTCGCCGTTGACGGTGCAGGATCGTTTGGGGAGCTTGGTGACTTTTACCTCGTTTAATGATTCCGTGCCTGAAGATCTGAAAAATGTAGCTTCTGTTTCTTTGGGAGGAATGGATATTGCCATGACGATGCATATCGATCCGTCTGTACGATTAAGGGCCGATTTGAGTGCCGATCGTAGTAACCGAATCGAGCTTGAAGGCGGAGGGGATCTCTTGTTGAAATATACGCCACAAGGTGACTTGTCACTTGCCGGTCGCTACCAACTCTCGGGGGGAATGATCAAGTATGCGTTACCGGTTATCCCGTTGAAAGAATTTAAGATCAATGAAGGGAGTTACGTCGAATGGTCCGGGAATGCCATGAATCCAACCTTGAATTTGAAAGCAACCGAACGCATGAGAGCCTCTGTCTCGGATACAGAAGACGGACCGTCGCGTATGGTTAGCTTTGATGTCTCGGTTTTGATTAAGCAGAAATTGGACGATTTGTTTTTGGCTTTCGACTTGGAGGCTCCGGAAGATGTGTCGTTACAAAACCAATTGGCCGTGATGGGAGCGGAGGAGCGAGGTAAGCAAGCCATTGCTTTAATGGTCACAGGCTCCTATTTGGGAAATGGCCTTGGCAACAGCGGAAACAAGGGTTTAAATCTAAATATGGGCTCGGCCTTAAACTCTGTTTTGACGAGTCAGATTAACTCATTGGTGGGTAATCTGAAGAATGCCAATCTATCGTTTGGCGTTGAAGAACATCAGGAGGCGGAGTCCGGTAATCGGAGCACGGATTACAGTTTCCGTTATTCTCAACGTTTCTTTAATGATCGGTTCCAGATTGTACTTGGTGGGAAGGTCTCTACCGGAACGAATGCAACAAATACGGCCGAATCGTTTATTGATAATGTCTCATTGGAATATCGCTTAGATGGCTCCGGCACTCGATACGTTCGTTTGTTCTACGATAAGAATTTTGAAAGTTTGTTGGAAGGAGAGATTACCGAAGCCGGCGTAGGTGTCGTTTTGCGTAAGAAACTCGACAAGCTGAGCGAATTGTTTATTTTTAGGAAGAAAAAGAAACGATAAATCATTTGGATAAAAAGGTATGGCATTGTACACACAAAAACATAAAGGATATCGACTCTTGAAAGGATATAGATGGGGCATATTGGTCTTAGGTGTGATGGGATTAATGGGATGTTCATTAACTCGAAATCTCCCTGAGGGCGAGGTCTTATATACCGGACAGAAAACCATCATTACCGACCGGACCCATACGAAGATCGGACAGATTGCTGAGGCTGAAGTTAGCGCTGCACTCGATAAGGAACCGAGTACGAAGATGTTCGGGATTTTGCCGATTCCTTTTAAGATGTGGATGTATACCGGTTTTGTGAACTATGAAAAGGGAGTCGGAAAATGGATCTTTAACCGGTTTGCGGCAAACCCACCGGTTTTTATCTCTACGGTCAATCCCAAAGTGCGAGCCAAAGTCGCTACGAACTTATTACACGATTATGGCTATTTTAACGGAGAAGTCGATTATGAGCTGGTGCCCGACCGAAAAGATAGCTTAAAAGCGTCTTTGATCTATCGCGTCAAGATGAATACTCCTTATGTGATAGACACCGTTTATTACCACCATTTTAATACACAAACCGCCCGTTTGCTCGATCGCGGCAGGCGCTTCTCCTATTTAACGGCTAAACGACAATTCAATATTGCCGATCTGGATGAGGAGCGTAAGCGGATTAGCGAACTTTTAAGGAATAGAGGTTATTTCTATTTTCGTCCGGATTATATGAAATATCAGGCAGATACCACGCGAGTGGGGAATGGACAAGTCAGCTTACGTTTGATCCCGATTCCGGGATTACCCGCAGCGGCTCAGAAGCCTTATTATCTGGGACAAACGTCTTTCTCTCTTGAAGGTAAGAATGGTGAGGCGGCTAACGATAGTTTGTGGTACAAGGATTTGAAGATTTACTATCATGATAAGTTGCGAGTGCGCCCCAACATGCTTTATCGATGGTTGAACTATCAAGGGTATGTCCGGAAGTCGAATACGACTGCTGATAGTCGTTCGCGGTTGTATACCCAACGTCAACAGGAGCGGATTCAAGAAAAACTCAATCAACTGGGGATCTTTAAAATGATCGACCTAGAGTATATGCCTCGTGATAGTGCTGCGTTGTGTGATACGCTCGATTTAAAGATCAGAGCCGCTTTAGACAAACCGCTAGATGCCGAGCTCTCTCTTAGTGTCACGACTAAAAGCAATAACCAAACCGGCCCGGGTCTTTCGTTTGGGGTGACTAAACACAATGTGTTTGGTGGAGGCGAGAGTTGGAATGTCAAGCTGAACGGGTCGTATGAATGGCAAACGGGAGGAGACGGGCAGAACTCGTTATTAAACAGTTGGGAAGTGGGTAGCTCAAGTTCGTTGATTTTCCCACGAGTGGTCTTCCCTCGCTTTGGCGATAGGGAGTACGATTTCCCCGCAACGACAACCTTTAAGGTGTATGTGAACCAACTCAACCGAGCAAAGTATTATAAGTTTCTCTCGTTTGGAGGAAACGCCACTTACGACTTTCAACCGACGCGTGTCAGTCGGCATAGTGTGACGCCGTTCCGACTCACTTTCAATGTGCTGCAAAGCTATACTCAAGCTTTTGCTGATGTGGCCAATGAAAATCCGGTGCTGTACATCAGTCTGCAAGATCAATTTATACCGGCCATGGAGTATACGTATACGTACGACAACTCTTCTCGGCGTAGTGTGAAGCATCCCATTTGGTGGCAGTCGACCATTGTCTCTGCCGGTAACGTGACGTCTTGCGTTTATCGTCTGTTCGGTCAGAGGTTCGATGAACAAAATAAAAAATTGTGGAAAGTCCCCTTTGCGCAGTTTATGAAGCTGAACAGCGAACTGCGATATTCCCGGCATATTGATAAGAATAACTCTTTGGCTGCTCGGGTAGGTGTTGGAGCGATCTTTGCTTACGGTAACTCTGTCGTTCCTCCTTTCAATGAACAGTTTTATGTGGGAGGAGCAAACAGTATTCGTGCATTCACGGTTCGAAGTATCGGACCGGGGGGCTTTCATAACGAAGATAGTCGGATTTCGTTTTGGGACGAAACCGGAACTTTCCGCTTTGAGGCCAACTTGGAGTATCGTTTCCGACTCTATAAGAGTTTTTGGGGAGCAACGTTTCTTGATGCCGGTAATGTGTGGCTATTGCGCAAAGATGTGAACCGTCCCGATTCCCAGTTGCGGATGAAAACCTTTGCAAAACAGATTGCTTTGGGGACCGGTTTAGGTTTACGATACGATATGGATATCTTAGTTTTCCGTTTCGATGTCGGAGTGCCTTTGCACTATCCTTATTCGACGGGTAGATCCGGATATTATAATGCCACGGGTGGATTCTTTAATCATCTAGGTTATCATTTTGCTATTGGTTATCCGTTCTGATTGTCATCAGGCTGTCTTGTCTTTTCTTCATTTTGTACGATAATGGAAAAGAATGGAACATAATTTCCCTTTTTCATTTGTAATTTTTGTATTTTTGCATGGCAATGAGATGCGGACAAAATTACTAATCTTTAAACATACATTTTTATGAAACCAACTTTATTTGTATTGGCAGCCGGTATGGGCAGTCGTTATGGTGGCTTGAAGCAATTAGACGGTCTAGGTCCTAGCGGTGAGACAATTATGGATTATTCAATCTTTGACGCTATTCGCGGAGGATTCGGCAAAGTGGTCTTTGTTATTCGTCGTGATTTCGAACAAGATTTTCGCGATAAGATTTTAAGTAAATACGAGAATCATATTCCGGTGGAATTGGTTTACCAAGAATTAGATCATTTGCCAGAAGGTTTTACTTGTCCGGCCGATCGCGTTAAGCCATGGGGAACAAATCATGCTGTATTGATGGGTAAAGAGGTGATCAATGAACCGTTTGCGGTGATCAATGCTGATGATTTTTATGGTCGTGATAGCTTCGCCGTATTAGGTGCTGCATTGAGTGAAATGGAAGGTAAGAAGAACGACTACTGCATGGTGGGTTATCGTATTGGAAACACCCTCTCTGAAAGTGGATCGGTGGCTCGTGGTGTTTGTGGAACCAATAACGATGGTTTCTTGACGACTGTTGTTGAACGCACAGCGATCGAACGTATCGATGGCAAAGTGTCTTTCAAAGATGAGGATGGCGTGATGCAAAGCATCGGCGACAATACTCCGGTATCAATGAATATGTGGGGATTCACTCCTGACTATTTTGCTTATTCGGAAGAGTACTTCAAAGAATTCTTGGCAGAAAATATGTCGAACTTGAAATGTGAATACTTCATTCCGTTGATGGTTAATAAATTGGTGAATGAGGGAACTGCACGTGTGAAAGTGTTGGATACGACTAGCAAATGGTTTGGCGTGACTTATGCTGCCGATCGTCAAGGTGTAGTCGATAAAATTCAGGCTTTGGTAGATGCCGGTGAGTATCCTGCAAAACTGTTTTAATCTGATCATATAGACTGATTATTATATGAGAAAGAGCATCCTAATGAGGATGCTCTTTTTTTTAACCCGTCCAGCATAGAGGATAGGAAAGGTCTATCTTTTAGGTCTGAAAATCGAACGGTGTAAACCACTTCAGTGTAAAAAAAGAACGGTCTAGTTTCCCAGAGATGAAGGATTAAAGGTGTCTACGATATCAGGATAGGAAAAACAAAACAGTCGCTTTTTTCAGAGTGATAGAATAAAAGCGGTCTACCTAAATCAGTGAAATTCTACGTAAATAGCTGAAAAACAATTAACTTACGTCTTGCTCTCAGTTTGACTTAAACTGATATAGGTAGACACTATTAGTAACTAAAAAATAGTGTTTTATGAGAGATCAACAAATTCGTCGTTACACAGAGAGTGAAAAGTTATCTATTCTTCGTGATTATTACAGCAGTTGTGAGTCAAAAAGTTTCATTGTAAAGAAGTATTTTCTTTGCGGTACTGCTTTATTAAATCGTTGGATAAAAAGTTACCCAATTGAAGAGTATTCGGTATATTTGGACAATTTACATACCGACTTGCTTATGACCGAAAAAAAACCGGATGATTTATCCTCTATTGATTCAAAAGAAGCTTTAGAAAAGCGCATTAAAGCTTTAGAGAAAGCTCTTGCTTACTCTCAGTTAGAAACTCGTGCTTTAAATGTTTTGATTGATATAGCAGAAAAAGAAGTAGGCATTCCCATCAGAAAAAAATCTGGGGCCAAGCAGTAACTACACTTTGCAAGCAGCATGGCCTGTCCGTTAGTACTGCTTGTAGACTGTTTGGCCATTGTAGACAGGCTTATTATCAACTAAAAACCAACTATATAGAGGAATGTAGTCAACAAGAACGTATTCTTTCTGCTGTCAAAGAACAGCGTACTGAAGACCCTGGTATCGGTGGCCTTAAACTTTATATTATGTTAGTTTCAATTTTCGGTCGGGAAAACATGCCAGGTCGAGATCGCTTCCTCTATTTATTACGTAGAAAAAGGTTGA
The DNA here is from genome assembly GCF_058683585.1 of Bacteroides sp. QWL-09. Classification (NCBI taxonomy): domain Bacteria; kingdom Pseudomonadati; phylum Bacteroidota; class Bacteroidia; order Bacteroidales; family Bacteroidaceae; genus Bacteroides; species Bacteroides sp. QWL-09. The sequence goes on from NZ_CM178748.1 coordinate 2,978,627, forward strand.
TGCTTCCTGTGCCCAGGACTCGTCATACGACCAACTCTAATCATCGTTATCATAAATATAAGAATCTCATACGTGGATTTGTACCCAGTGCGCCCAATCAGTTGTGGGTGAGTGATATCACTTACATAGACACCCAAGTGGGATGCCTTTATCTTCACCTGATAACCGATGCATATTCCCATAAAATAATCGGATGGAAATTGTCTAATTCACTTAAAGCCATTCATACATTGGGTGCTTTACAAGAAGCAATTAAAGGTACGGGGAAAGAAGATCTCAAAGGACTGATTCATCATTCAGACCGCGGTAGTCAATACTGCTGCAATGCTTATGTAGAAGAGCTTAAATGCAGAAATATCAGTATTAGTATGACGGAAGATTACAAACCGACCGACAATGCTATTGCTGAGCGTATGAACGGCATCATTAAGCAAGAATTAATTTATAGAATAGACCGTTTTAAGAATGACAAAGAAGCAGAAGAACTTATCGGTAAATTTATACGCTTTTATAATGAAAAGAGACCGCATATGAGCATAGGTATGCAAACGCCAAATTGCACACATGAACAATCCGGATCACAATATAAAATGTGGAAGAATAAAATTTATAAGAAAAAGGTAACTGAAAACCCTGACATTTTTATAGATTTGCAAACCCAACAACAAGCTCTAGTGACGGTTTAAACCATCAGTAGAGCAAGAACGAGAGGTACATCGAATACCTCTCATTCTTACCCAACAACAAGCCCAGCTCTGGATTGTCCATACTTTTAGAGATTGAAATCTAATTGTGTAAACAAAACCAGTGTAAAAGAAAAGGAGCTGTCTAGCTTTTCAGATCCTAAAGATTAAAACTGTAAATGAAATCAGGCAAGGAAAAACAAAACAGTCTACCTTTTAAGTTTGAAAGAATAAAAACTGTCTACTCAATTCAGTAAAAGTCAGTTTCATGCGGTGAACAATAAAGTTTCATACGGTGGAAAATTTATTTTCATACCGACGAAACAAAAGTTTCAACGTATGAAAATAAATTTCCAAAAGGGGAAAACTAAAATGGTAAGCTCTGAAACTTGGAGTTTTGCCTCGAAAACAAAAAAAAAGCCGGTGTCTTATCCTTGGAATGACTTCAGCGAAACTCTGGTAATGGCCCGCAAAACACTCATCCAAAAGGTGGCAGATCAATGATCTGTCACCCATCTGCAACACCGATCTGCAACACTTATTCGGGTTTGAAGATCAGCAACTTAACGATCTATGGGTTGCAGGTTGCAGATCCTATTCAAAAAATAACTCTAGGAGAAGGAAAAGGGGGAACTGTGTACGTTCAGCTTGCAGAGTGAAGCTTAGAAACTGAGATTTACAGGTTGAACTTGTTTTATTGAAGATGGAAGTCTATTCACGGTGTTAATAAATGTATACATTTGTCTGTTATGGCTTAAAGAAAAAGAAATAAACATCTGGTGTCTTAAAAAAACTAATCGAGGTGCACCTTTCATAAGAAGAATTGTTATATTTAGTACAGCAAGCGAGCGATTTAAGTAAGAAGAAAAAGAGTAAAAGCAAAGTAGATATATACTTTCATTTTTTTATTATTAATTACTTAAACTTTTTTTTATGGAAGCCAAAAAGACAAAAAAGGCTACAATTGAGAACCGCAGAGGTTCTTGGTTGTTGATGGGTGTCGTCGTTGCGCTTTCCTTCATGTTTGTTTCGTTCGAATGGACACAGCATGGGGTGAATTCGTCAACAAGCTGGTCGGCTCATGACCCCATCTTTGAGATTGAGCTTGTTCCGGTGACTTACTCCGAGAAGAAACTAGAACCACCTCCGCTACCCGAATCTAAACCCGCCGAATGGATCGAGATTGTTAAGAATGATTTGGATGTAGATGAGACTGTGGTTGCCGGATCGGAAGATGAAGGCTTAGCAAGTCCGGTCGTTTGGGTTCCACCGGTTATCGAAGAGAAGAAAGTTGAAGAAGATGTGATCTTTGTGACCGCACAAGAGATGCCTGAATTTCCAGGTGGATCGGCTGCTTTACTGAAGTACCTTAGTACTCACATCAAGTATCCTACTCCTTCTCAAGAAGTCGGTTCGCAAGGAAAAGTTATTGTTCAATTTGTGGTCGACAAAGACGGTTCAATCATTAATTTGGAGGTTCTTCGTGGCGTTGATCCCTATTTAGACAAAGAAGCTCTTCGCGTTCTCCGTTCGATGCCTAAGTGGAAAGCTGGGATGCAAAATGGTAAAAAAGTAAGGGTGAAATACACTGTTCCGGTCGTTTTCCGACTTCAATAATGTTGATCCTTAACGAATATCGGGGGTACTTGAGTGATCGAGTACCCCCGATTATTGTTTGGTCGTTGCCTTATGATTGTTGAATAGCTGACTACTGACTGTTTAATGGCTCATTTCGAGGACTAACGGCTTCGAATTTAGTCGATCGTACGTATAACCGAGTTTTTTTGCGTAAGTTTGCACCTTTATAGAAAACGATAAATAAGAAAAATAACGTGATTTCAGTAGAAGGACTAACTGTAGAATTTAATGCGACACCGCTTTTTGATGAGGTGAGTTATGTCATCAACAAGAAAGACCGTATTGCACTCGTTGGTAAGAATGGTGCAGGAAAGTCGACGATGCTTAAGATCTTGGCCGGATTACAACAGCCAACTCGTGGGGTGGTGGCATTACCTAAAGATATAACGATTGGTTATTTACCTCAGGTGATGGTATTGGCCGATAATCGTACCGTGATGGCTGAGGCTGAGCTGGCTTTTGAACACATCTTCGAGTTGCAAGCAACTATCGAGCGATTGAACCAAGCGCTGAGCGAACGGACGGATTATGAATCAGAGGACTATCATCAGCTGATCGATCGCTTTACGCGTGAAAACGATCGCTTTTTGATGATGGGCGGTACGAATTTCCAAGCGGAGATTGAACGCACCTTGTTGGGATTGGGATTTAGTCGTGAAGACTTCGACCGATCGACTTCCGAATTTTCGGGAGGATGGCGTATGCGTATCGAACTGGCGAAGTTGTTGTTGCGTCGTCCCGATGTACTTTTACTCGATGAGCCGACCAACCACTTGGATATTGAGAGTATTCAGTGGCTGGAGAACTTCTTGTCGACTCGTGCCAATGCGGTGGTGTTAGTCAGCCACGATAGAGCGTTTCTAAATAATGTGACCACTCGTACGATTGAAATTACGTGTGGGCGGATCTATGATTATAAAGTGAAGTACGATGAGTTTGTGGTGCTTCGTCAAGAACGTCGTGAACAGCAAATGCGCGCTTTCGAGAATCAGCAAAAGCAGATTCAAGATACGGAGGATTTCATCGAACGTTTTCGTTATAAAGCGACTAAGGCCATACAGGTGCAAAGTCGTATCAAACAACTTGAGCGTATCGAACGTGTGGAAGTTGATGAGGAGGACAATTCGGCTTTACGTCTGAAGTTTGCCCCGGCTAGCCGTAGTGGTAATTATCCGGTGATCTGTGAGAACGTGGCTAAATCGTATGGCGATCATGTGGTGTTCCATAACGTCGATCTGACCATTAACCGTGGAGAGAAGGTGGCTTTCGTGGGTAAGAACGGGGAAGGAAAATCGACTTTGGTGAAGTGTATCATGGATGAGATTGGGTACGACGGTAAGCTGACTATCGGTCATAATGTGCAAATGGGTTATTTTGCCCAAAATCAGGCGCAGATGCTCGATGATAATCTGACAGTGTTCGATACGATCGACCGAGTGGCAACCGGGGATATTCGGTTGAAGATTCGCGATATCCTTGGGGCATTTATGTTTGGAGGGGAAGCTTCGGATAAAAAAGTAAAGGTGCTCTCGGGTGGGGAACGCACGCGTCTGGCCATGATCAAGCTGTTGCTTGAGCCGGTGAACTTGCTGATTCTCGATGAGCCGACCAACCATTTGGATCTGCGCTCGAAGGATGTTTTGAAGGATGCGATTCGTGAATTTGACGGAACAGTAATAATTGTGAGTCACGATCGTGATTTTTTAGATGGACTTGCGACTAAAGTATATGAGTTCGGTGGCGGAGTGGTTCGCGAGCATCTGGGAGGTATCTATGAGTTCCTTCAGAAAAAGAAGATGGATAGTTTGAATGAACTGCAAAAAACTCCTTCGCTCTCATCGGTGGGTAGTCCCTCCGGGAAAGCGACGACAGAGGCTGCCGATAAGGATCTGTCGGACAATAAGCTCTCTTATGAGGCTCAAAAAGAGCTGAACAAGAAGGTGCGACGATTGGAAAAACAGATTGCCGACTGTGAAGCGAGTATTGAGAAAAAGGAGGAGGAGATCGCTGCATTGGAGGCTCAAATGGCTACTCCCGAAGGAGCATCGGATATGTCGCTCTACGAGCAACATCAACAGTTTAAGCAACAACTGGATCAGATTGTCGAAGATTGGGAAACAGCCTCGTTGGAACTTGACGATTTAAACAACTCATTTTAGTATAATTTTATGAAAGTAACAAAGTATTTACCTATCCTTGCCCTTTGCCTTATGACAACAGGTTGCAATAGCAAGAAAGACGCGGTGTTGACATCGGGCATCGATCTTGCTAATCTTGACACTACAGCCCTTGTGGGGACTGACTTCTATCAGTATGCTTGTGGCGGTTGGATGAAAACGCATCCGTTAACTGACGAGTATTCTCGTTTGGGATCGTTCGATCTTTTAGCCGAAAACAACAAAAAACAATTGCGCGGATTGATTGAGGAAATTGCTGCAAAGAAGGACAATGCTCCGGGTAGCGTGGCTCAGAAAATTGGTGATTTGTATAATATGGCTATGGATAGTGTAACACTGAATAAAGAGGGTGCTGCACCGATTAAAGCTGAATTGGATCAATTGGCTGCTTTAAAAGATAAAGCGGAAATTTATGCTTTGATCCCAGAACTGTATAAAAAAGGAGTTTATCCTTATTTTGTGATGTACATCTCTGCTGATGACATGAACAGCTCAATGAACTTGATTCAGACTTATCAAGCCGGACTTGGTATGGGTGAACGTGATTATTATTTGGAGAACGATGAGAAGACCAAAGAAATCCGTGCCAAATATCAAGAACACGTGGCTAAGATGTTTGCTTTGGCCGGATACGATGAAGCAACGGCTCAAAAAGCGGTGAAAGCAGTGATGGGTATCGAGAATCGTTTGGCTAAAGCTTCACGCTCGCAAATTGAATTGCGTGATCCTCATGCGAACTATAATAAGAAAGACAGGGCAACCTTGAAGAAAGAGTTTGCTTCGTTTGATTGGGACGCTTTCTTTACTGCTGCCGGATTGAAAGAGGCTAAAGAGGTGAATATCGGACAACCTGACTTTATTAAGGAGGTGTGTGCGGTGATCAACTCGGCTAATCTTCAAGATCAAAAATATTACTTGCAATGGCATTTGATCGACCAAGCTGCCGGTTACTTGAGTGATGATTTTGTGGCTCAGAATTTCGAATTCTATGGTAAGACGATGTCGGGTACAAAAGAGATGAAACCACGCTGGAAACGTGCGGTTGGCACGGTGGATGGTTCGTTGGGAGAAGCTGTTGGACAGATGTATGTTGAGAAGTTCTTCCCTGCTGAGGCTAAAGAACGCATGGTGACTTTGGTGAAGAATCTTCAAACATCGTTGGGCGAGCGTATTCAGAATCTCGTTTGGATGAGCGATGAAACCAAATTGAAAGCTCAAGAGAAATTGGCGACTTTCCATGTGAAGATCGGTTATCCGGATAAATGGAAAGACTACTCGTCACTCGATATTAAAAACGACTCGTATTGGGCAAACATCGAACGGGCTAACCTTTGGGGATATAACGAGATGATTGCTAAGGCTGGCCAACCGGTTGATAAGGAGGAATGGCATATGACTCCTCAAACGGTGAATGCTTACTACAACCCAACAACGAACGAAATCTGTTTCCCTGCAGGTATCTTGCAGTATCCATTCTTCGATATGAAGGCGGATGATGCCTTTAACTATGGTGCTATTGGCGTGGTGATCGGACATGAAATGACTCATGGATTTGATGATCAAGGCCGTCAATACGATAAAGATGGTAACTTGAAGGATTGGTGGACCGCTACTGATGCTAAGAATTTCACGGAACGTGCTTCTGTATTGGTGAACTTCTTCGATAGCATTCAAGTGGCTCCGGGTGTGCATGCTAACGGACGATTCACTTTAGGTGAAAATATTGCCGATCACGGTGGTTTGCAGGTCTCTTTCAATGCATTGAAAAAGGTGATGGCAGCAGCTCCTTTGAAGACGGTCGATGGCTTTACGCCGGAACAACGTTTCTTCTTGGCTTATGCGAATGTTTGGGCTGGAAATATCCGTCCTGAAGAGGTGTTACGTCGTACAAAACTTGACCCTCACTCCTTGGGCAAATGGCGTGTAGACGGTGCTCTTCCACACATCAATGCTTGGTATGAAGCGTTTAATATTACAGATAAAGATCCGATGTTTATCCCTCAAGATAAACGGGCTTCTATTTGGTAATCAAATACCTTCCAATAGGCTTTAGAAAGGCGTTAACTCATAAAAAAATGGGTTAACGCTTTTTTTTATTTAAAACCGGGTTATTTATTGCACGTGATCAACATAATTTCGTAACTTTGTGCCTTAAATACTTAATAAGCAATTCAATGTCAGAGTCTAAAAGAATAAAAACCGCACTGGTATCTGTTTATCACAAGGAAGGCTTAGATGAGATTATCACTAAGCTTCATGAAGAAGGAGTAGAATTTTTGTCGACAGGAGGTACACGACAATTTATTGAGTCGTTGGGATATCCCTGCAAAGCTGTAGAAGATTTGACCACTTATCCTTCTATTCTTGGAGGTAGAGTGAAAACATTGCATCCAAAAGTTTTCGGAGGTATTTTGTGTCGCCGTAATTTAGAACAAGATATTCAACAAATCGCTAAATATGAAATTCCTGAGATCGACTTAGTGATTGTCGACCTTTATCCGTTTGAAGCCACTGTGGCTTCCGGAGCTGAGGAATCTGCAATTATTGAAAAGATCGATATTGGCGGTATCTCATTGATTCGTGCTGCTGCTAAGAATTTTAACGATGTGGTGATTGTGGCTTCACAACACCAATATAAGCCGTTGCTAGACATGCTTATGGAGCATGGAGCAAATACGTCTGTAGAAGAACGCCGTTGGTTTGCTAAGGAAGCGTTTGCGGTTTCTTCTCATTATGACTCTGCGATATACAACTATTTCGATGGTGGTGAAGGATCGGCCTTCCGCTGTTCTATGAACGATCAGAAAATGTTGCGTTATGGCGAGAATCCTCATCAAAAAGGGTTCTTCTATGGTGATTTGGAAGCGATGTTCGACCAGATCCATGGTAAGGAGATCTCTTACAACAACTTGCTGGATATTAATGCAGCTGTTGATTTGATTGATGAGTTCGATGAGGTGACTTTTGCGGTGCTTAAACATAACAATGCTTGTGGTCTTGCTTCTCGTCCAACCATTCTTGAAGCTTGGAAAGAGGCATTAGCCGGTGACCCGGTTTCTGCATTTGGAGGAGTGTTGGTGACTAATGCTGTTATCGATAAGGCGACTGCTGAGGAGATCAATAAGATTTTCTTTGAGGTGATCATTGCACCGGATTATGATGTGGATGCTCTTGAGATCTTGGGTCAAAAGAAGAATCGTATCATCTTGGTTCGTAAAGAGGCTAAGTTACCTAAGAAACAATATCGTTCGTTGTTGAACGGGGTCTTGGTACAGGACAAAGATTTGAACATTGAGACCGTGGCTGACTTGAAGACGGTGACAGAAAAAGAACCAACCGATCAAGAAACTCAGGACTTGTTGTTTGCGAATAAGATTGTGAAAAATAGTAAGTCGAATGCTATCGTCTTGGCTAAAAACAAACAGCTATTGGCTAGTGGCGTGGGACAAACATCACGTGTGGATGCTTTGAAACAAGCTATTGAAAAAGCAAAAACATTCGAATTCGACTTGAATGGTGCGGTGATGGCTTCAGATGCTTTCTTCCCATTCCCTGATTGTGTGGAGATCGCGGATAAAGAGGGGGTGACTGCGGTGATTCAACCTGGTGGCTCTGTGAAAGACGAATTGTCGTTCGATTATTGTAACGCGCATGGCATGGCTATGGTGGTTACCGGTATTCGTCACTTTAAGCATTAATTAAATATAAGGGAGGGTGCGGATGCTTTTAAACAGAGAGTCTTCCGTTCGCCTCTTTAAGAGATTTTTATTGTAAATCATAATTTGTAAAATTGTTAATTTAAATGGGATTGTTTTCATTTACACAAGAAATAGCAATGGACCTTGGTACAGCCAATACCATTATCATCAGTAATGGGAAAATCGTGGTTGATGAACCTTCTGTCGTTGCACTCGATCGACGTACGGATAAGATGATTGCCGTAGGTGATAAAGCTAAAATGATGCATGAAAAGACGCACGAAAACATCCGGACCATACGTCCCTTGCGTGATGGTGTGATTGCTGATTTCTATGCTTGTGAGCAGATGATGCGTGGGTTGATCAAACAGGTAAATACCCGTAATCATTTATTTTCAGCGTCTCTTAGAATGGTCATTGGGGTGCCCTCAGGCAGTACGGAGGTTGAACTTCGTGCAGTACGTGACTCTGCTGAACATGCCGGTGGTCGGGACGTTTACTTGATCTTCGAACCAATGGCTGCAGCAATTGGTATCGGTATCGATGTTGAGGCTCCTGAAGGTAATATGATTGTGGATATAGGTGGTGGATCGACTGAGATCGCTGTGATTTCTCTAGGTGGTATTGTTTCTAACAACTCTATTCGTATTGCCGGGGATGACTTGACTGCGGATATTCAAGAATATATGAGCCGTCAACATAATGTTAAGGTCAGCGAACGTATGGCTGAACGTATTAAGATTCATGTTGGAGCGGCATTGACTGAATTAGGTGAAGATGCTCCGGATGACTATATTGTTCATGGTCCTAATCGTATTACGGCTTTGCCAATGGAAGTTCCGGTTTGCTATCAGGAAGTGGCTCACTGTTTAGAGAAATCGATCTCTAAAATTGAGACTGCCATCTTGAGTGCATTAGAGAATACACCTCCTGAACTTTATGCCGACATCGTGCATAATGGTATCTATTTGGCAGGTGGTGGAGCGTTGCTTCGCGGACTTGACAAACGTTTGACTGATAAAATTAATATTCCGTTTCATATCGCTGAGGATCCTTTGCATGCAGTGGCAAAAGGCACAGGAGTCGCTTTGAAAAATGTCGATCGCTTCTCTTTCTTGATGAGATAATAGGCCGTCGGAATATAATTGGAGCACAGTCTGTTATTATTCTACATGGAGAAGAGATGCGGCTTAGCATCAAGTAATCATGCGTTGACTGATGTGATATGCGAAATTTATTAAATTTTCTAATAAAATACAATTACTGGTTCCTCTTTCTTTTGTTAGAGGTAGCCAGTTTTGTTTTGTTATTCCGTTTTAATCATTACCAGCAGAGCGTCTTCTTTACGTCGGCTAATGTGGTCGCCGGTTCGGTTTATGAACTTTCCGGAGGGGTCACTTCTTACTTTCATCTCAAATCGGTGAATGAGGATTTGTTGGACAAGAATATGCTTCTGGAAGAACAAATGGCGGTGTTGAAACAAAGACTGCGTGAGTATACGACCGACTCTGTTTACATCCCGACTTATAAAGGGAAGTCGTTGACCGATTACCACTTAATCAAGGCGCATGTTATTAACAATAGCATTAATTTGTCTAATAATTATATCACTCTTGATAAGGGGACAAATGCTGGTATATATCCTGAGATGGGTGTGATTGATGGAAATGGTATTATTGGTATTGTGTATAAAACGTCTGCTTCTTATTCGGTCGTTCTTCCGGTTCTGAATAGTAAATCGAATATCAGCTGTAAGATTGTTGGCAGTGAATATTTTGGCTATTTGAGATGGGAAAATGCTGATCCTCGTTATGCTTATTTGAAAGATTTACCTAGACATGCTGAATTTAATTTAGGCGATACGGTGGTTACCAGCGGATATTCAACGGTCTTTCCGGCAGGTATTATGGTAGGGACGATTGATGATATGTGCGATTCGAATGATGGCTTATCTTATCTGCTTAAAATTAAGTTAGCGAGCGACTTTGCCAAACTAGGCGATGTTCGTGTGATCGGAAGAGAAGGGCAGGACGAACAAAAGCAACTGGAAAAAGAAACTCAAGAATAATGATTATCAATTATATACATAGGATCATTTGGTTTGTCGGACTGGTACTATTACAGGTCTTGATCCTAAACCAGATTCATCTTTGGGGGTATGCCACTCCTTTTTTATATCTTTATTTTATTCTTAAACTAGAATCGGGCACTTCTCGTCATGAACAGATGTTATGGGCTTTTTTCCTAGGGCTTACCATCGATATCTTTTCCAACACCCCGGGAATGAATGCTGCTGCAACTGTTTTTTTGGCATTTATCCGTCCTTTCTTATTGCGCTTATTTACTCCGCGTGATATTCTTGATAGTATTGTCCCCTCTTTTAAAAGTATGGGTAATCTGCCGTTCGTAAAATATATTATATCGGCTGTCTGTATTCAAAACTTGATTTTGTTGAGCATCGAGTCTTTTTCCTTTTCAAGTAGTTTGCAACTATTTCTTAGGGTGATTGCTTGTTCTGCAATAACGATTGTCGGTATTTTGGGTATTGAAAGTATAAGGAAGTAGTATGTCGAAAGATTATAGATTTGAGAAAAGAAAGTTTATTGTTGGCGGAATTGCCATCTCCATTGTTCTGATCTATCTGTCTCGTTTGTTTTTACTTCAAATATTGACCGATGATTATAAGAAGAATGCCGATAGTAATGCTTTCTTAAATAAGATTCAATATCCTTCACGTGGGGCTATCTATGATCGCAACGGGAAACTATTGGTTTTTAATCAACCGGCCTACGATATTAAAGTTGTTCCTCGGGAGATTGAAAATCTAGATACGCTCGATCTTTGCTCATCATTGAACATCACGAAGGAGCAGTTTATTCGTCTGATGACCGACATGGCCGACAGACGGCGTAATCCCGGCTATTCAAAATATACCGAACAGATGTTTATGTCGCAACTTTCTGCTGAAGAGTGTGGCATTTTTCAGGAGAAGCTGTTTAAGTTTAGAGGCTTTTACGTTGAACGGCGTACGATTCGACAGTATGCTTATAATGCCGCTGCTCATGCGCTAGGGGATATTGGTGAGGTTTCTACTCGCGATATTGAAAATGATGATTACTATATTCAAGGGGATTATATCGGTAAGCTAGGAGTTGAAAAGTCGTATGAGAAGTATTTAAGAGGGCAGAAAGGTGTTGAGATCTTGTTGAGAGATGCACATGGAAGGATTCAAGGACATTATAAGGATGGAAAGTGCGATCGCCGTGCAATTCCGGGTCGTAATCTGACGTTGAGCCTTGATGTGGATCTGCAGATGCTTGGCGAACGTTTGATGAAGAATAAAATTGGTAGTATTGTTGCTATTGAACCGGAAACCGGAGAGATTCTTTGTTTGGTTTCTTCGCCGAATTACGATCCACATTTAATGATTGGGCGTCAACGGGGAAAAAATCACCTTATGCTTCAACGTGACATTCAAAAGCCGTTATTGAACCGAGCGCTTATGGGGGTTTATCCTCCCGGATCGACTTTCAAAACGGCGCAAGGTTTGGTCTTTTTGGAAGAGGGAATCATTCAGCCTTCGACCTCTTTTTCATGTTCCAATGGATTTCGATATGGGCGTTTGAAGGTGGGATGTCATGCTCATGCTTCTCCTCTACCACTGATCCCGGCTATTGCGACGTCGTGTAACTCTTATTTTTGTTGGGGATTATTCAGAATGTTTGGAGATAAGAAATATGGGCGACCGCAAAAGGCTATCACGGTCTGGAAGGATCATATGGTTGCTCAAGGTTTCGGTTATAAGTTAGGGGTTGATTTACCGGGAGAGAAAAGAGGATTAATTCCTAATGCTCAATTCTATGATAAAGCTTATCGCGGACATTGGAATGGGTTGACGGTAATTAGTATTGCGATCGGCCAAGGGGAGGTTTTGACGACCCCATTGCAGATTGCGAACTTAGGTGCTACGATCGCTAACAGAGGCCATTTCATTACGCCTCATATTGTGAAAAAAATTCAGGGATCACCATTGGATAGTCTTTATCGTGAGCCTAGATACACTGGCATCGAGAGAAAATATTATGAGGATGTGGTCTTGGGAATGCGATCGGCAGTCACCGGTGGTACTTGTCGGGTGGCTGGAACCATACTTCCGAATGTTGAGATGTGCGGAAAGACCGGAACGGCACAGAACCGTGGGCACGACCACTCTGTGTTTATGGGATTTGCCCCTATGCATAAACCTAAGATTGCTATAGCGGTGTATGTTGAGAACGGAGGCTTTGGTGCTGTATATGGAGTGCCTATTGGTACGCTGATGATGGAACAGTATTTGAATAAGAAACTTTCTCCTGAGAGTGAAACGAAAGCGGAAGAATTTAGTAATAGGGTGATATTTTATGATAGCAAGGAACGTTAGTTTGTGGAAGAGGTTGGACTGGATCACTATTTGTATCTATTTGCTTTTAATAATAGGTGGGTGGTTTAGTGTCTGTGGAGCGAGTTACGATTATGGAAATCGTGATTTTCTAGATTTCTCAACTCGTGCCGGGAAACAGTTTGTTTGGATCATTTGCTCTTTTGGCTTGGGCTTTGTTTTACTCATGCTTGAAGACCGGATGTACGACATGTTCGCCTATTTTATTTATGCCGGCATGATCCTTTTGCTACTAGTCACCATCTTTATTGCGCCCGATACGAAAGGGTCGCGTTCCTGGTTGGTTATGGGGCCCGTTAGTCTACAGCCGGCCGAATTTGCAAAGTTTGCGACGGCTTTGGCTCTTGCGAAATATATGAACTCTTATAATTTCGTCATCAATAAAAGAAAAAGTGTTTTTATGCTTGCTTTCTTGATTCTTCTTCCGATGCTTCTAATTATCGGGCAGAAAGAAACGGGATCGGCTTTGGTTTATCTCGCTTTCTTCCTAGTGCTTTATCGAGAAGGAATGCCTGGAGTTGTCCTTTTCTCCGGATTATGTGCCGTGGCCTATTTTGTGATTGGCATTCGTTTCGGACAAGTCAACATCGCTCAGACGCCGACTCCTATTGGGGAGTTTGTGGTTTTATCGCTCATCTTGTTTTTTGCAGGTGCCATGGTGGGGGTTTATAAAAACAAGTGGGATATTGCACGTAATATTATAGGAGTAAATGCACTTGTGATCATTGCAGCGTATTTTATCTCTGAATATCTGGTGCCTTTTAATTTGGTATTTGTGCAAGTGGTGTTGTGCATACTGACCATTGGTTATCTATTCTATCTGACGTTGATCTCTCATAAAAAAGCTTATTTGCTGGTTGGTTTGTTTGCCATTGGCTCTATCGGCTTTTTATACTCTAGTGATTATGTTTTCGATAAGATATTAGAACCTCATCAGCAAATACGTATCAAAGTATTGCTGGGATTAGAAGAGGATTTGACCGGAGCCGGCTATAATGTCAACCAGTCTAAAATAGCAATCGGATCGGGCGGATTTTCCGGCAAGGGATTTTTGAACGGAACACAGACGAAACTTAAATATGTACCTGAGCAGGATACCGATTTTATCTTCTGTACTGTTGGAGAAGAGCAGGGCTTTATTGGATCTTCTGCCGTGCTTTTAGGCTTTCTCTGCCTCATTTTACGCTTGATCGTCGTGGCTGAGCGACAGCCGACGACGTTTGGCCGTGTGTATGGTTACTCCGTATTGAGCATTTTCTTATTCCATCTATTTATTAATATAGGAATGGTGCTCGGGCTTACTCCGGTGATCGGTATTCCTCTTCCTTTTTTTAGTTATGGAGGCTCTTCTTTATGGGGATTTACGATTCTGTTGTTTATCTTCCTGAGAATTGATGCAGGAAGAGATCGTCGACTTTAACTTTATCGTGAGACTTTTATACCGATATCACTTAAACCGATCAATCGATCGTCCGTCATTCGATGTATCACTTTGATTCGGTGATTTCCTTTCTGTGAGATAACGATCGATCCTATAAACTTACTCGATTGATAGAGGTTGCCACATCCCGTGCCGATCCAATTGCCTGCTTTATCTGTAAGATTCAAGCTGATGGTATCACGTTTCCAATGGGTTGAATCTTGTAGATTGTGATAAACTGATAACGATAGGTTTTGGTAGGGGTAATTGTTCTTATTCCTAACCTCTGCAAAGAGGCGAACAGTGTGAGGGATCGAATCGGTATTTTCTATCTGAAAGGAGAGTGTATCACTCTTTTTCCATCCGTCATTGGGTAGGGATTGATAAGAGTGATACACTGTTTGTTTGTTACATGATATCATCGTCAAGACGAAGAATAAGCATACGACAAGATTACTGAATATTCTCATTATTCTGAGTTCTTTCTGGTCTGTTTTTACCGCCATTGTTTTGTGGACGATTATTTCTTCTGCTTGGCCGTTTGTTCTCAGCTTCTTCGTTTCCTTTTTTATAATTCCGGTTATTATTCGATGGACGCTGATTCTTTGCCTCATTGTTATTCCCCTTTTGACTCGGAAGGATTGGCTTGTTACTCTCGGTCTGAGGTCTGTTGTCCTCTGTTTGAGGTTTATTGTTCTCTCCCTGCGGACGATTATTCTCTCCCTGCGGGCGATTATTGCGTTTCTTCCTTTTATTGCGATTGCTATTGGGGTTATTACCCTCTTCGCGATTGTTTTTACGGCGGTCAAATCGGGTGAGGCTTTCTTGCTCTAATAAGTCGGTCGACTTTTTAGATTCCGGTTTTGTACCCTCTTCTTCTATCAGTTTGTCCGGTCTGATGCCTTTTCTATTTAATCCGATAATCTCGAAAGCTCGTTTACCGGCTATGGTACAAAGATTGGCCGGAATATTCTTATCACTAGAATAAGTGATTTGATTGCTCAATATATCGGCTTTAAAGAAATAGAATACGCCGTCTTTGGTTTCTAGTTCGATTTCTCTTGAAGGTAAACGTTTTTGTGCTTCAACGTAACAGTCCACCTCATAGTTCAAACAACACTTCAGCTTGGCGCATTGTCCGGCCAACTTTTGTGGGTTTAGAGAGATGTCTTGGTAACGGGCGGCGCTTGTTGAAACCGAGATGAAGCTTGTCATCCATGTGGCACAACAAAGTTCCCGTCCACAAGGACCAATTCCACCAATGCGACCGGCTTCTTGACGGGCGCCAATTTGTTTCATCTCGATACGAACACGAAACACTTCTGCTAGAACCTTAATGAGTTGTCGGAAGTCCACGCGCTCATCGGCAATGTAATAGAAAATGGCTTTATTTCCATCGCCTTGGTACTCCACGTCTCCAATTTTCATGTTCAAATTGAGACTGGCTGCAATTTGGCGAGAGCGGATCATTGTGTCATGTTCTTTCGCTTTAGCCTCTTCGTATTTCTCAATATCTACCGGTTTGACTTTTCGGTAGATTCGCTTAATTTCCGTATCTGGCTTTAGGTTGGCCTTTTTAATTTGAAGCGGTACCAATCGTCCGGTTAGCGTAACCACTCCAATATCATGTCCCGGAGTTGCTTCTACTGCAACGACGTCCCCTTTTTCCAGAGGAATCTTATTGCTGTTACGGAAGTAACCTTTACGCGTGTTTTTGAATTGCACCTCAACGAGATCGCTTTCAACGGCATTTCCCGGAATGTCGGCCAGCCAGTCGTAGGTGTTTAGTTTATTATCTTGTCGGGAAGCGCTTTTGCAACAAAGACCGCAACTCCCATTATGTAGTTTATATTTCATTCCTATGCGTTTTCTGATATATTTGTCAAGTATAGTTTAATTTTTTAATAAAACAATCATTTTGAGTGAGAAATCGAAGAAAACCATTTTGGCATTTACGTTTTGTTCGATATGCTTTTGGCATTCACTTAGTTCATCCATCAGACCGATAATGTTCCGTTCGTTGATAAATGGCGCAAAGCGGGTTGCAAACTGCTGCTCGTCAGGAGTCATGTATACCATTTGTACTTGGCGAAAATTATAAATGAAATTTTCACGGATCATTTGTTGGCAATACTCTAAGAAATTCTTCTGACGCTCACGTCCCATTTCTGCGACTTGTTCGCTCCATTGTTTCATCTCTTTGATTTTTCGTTGGTAAGATAAACGCATCAAATTGATAAACAGGTCGAAAAATAATTGTTTTTCCTCGTTGAGATGAATGGTCTCAAGTGCCTTGATGAAATTGCCATTAGCTAGATGAGCCACAGATAAACTCTCTTGTTCTGCTAATTGATATTTTTCTTGTAAGGCTCGACTGATATTTGTTTCCTCTATCTGACGGATGTTAATCCGTTGTGTACGACTTAAGATCGTTGGCAAGATTAGGTCGGGTGCTTCTGAGACTAGAATAAATATGGTTTGAGTCGGAGGCTCTTCTAAAAGCTTGAGTAGCTTATTGGCACAAGCAATGTGCATTTTCTCCGGAAGCCAAATGATTGTTATTTTATAACCTCTTTCTAAAGGTTTGAAACTAAGTTTTTTGATGATCTCATCACTTTCTTTAGCATAGATGATGGCTTGAGAATTTTCCGATTTAATCTCGCTTAACCAATTGTTTAGATTAAAATAGGGATGGTTTAAGACAAATGGGCGCCATTCCGCTAGATAATCATCGCAAACCTCCTTTTTTGATTTTGCATTTTTAATGATTGGGAAGACAAAGTGTACATCGGGGTGAACCAACTTATTGAATTTGACGCAGGATGGACAAATGCCGCAAGCATCTGTTTCATTTTTATTGGTGCAACAGATATAACGCGCATAAGCTATCGCTAGAGCCATTTTTCCTACACCCTCTGGTCCGCAAATCAGTTGGGCATGTGGTATACGGCTCTCGTTAACCTCTTCAATTAGTCGTTTCTTGATCTCTTCTTGTCCGATGATATCTTTAAAAAACACAATATTTCGTTTAAAATCTTAGTAAATCTGCTTAGCCACTTCTCTGATGCTGTCTACTGCCGAAATGGTATAGAAATGAATGCTAGGTACGCCATACTTCATGAGTTCTTTGCATTGGTTGATACACCATTCTGTACCCACCTGTTGGGCATCGTTGTCTGTCTTGCATTTATTGATCTCTTTAATGAGGTCTTCGGGAAGATCGACCTTAAAGGTTTTGGGGATCATGCTGACTTGTGATAATTTTTTAAAAGGCTTAATTCCAGGAATAATCGGAATGGTGATTCCGGCTTCTCTGGCACGTCGTACAAACTCAAAATATTTCTGATTGTCGTAGAAAAGTTGAGTGAC
This sequence comes from Bacteroides sp. QWL-09, assembly GCF_058683585.1. Lineage (NCBI taxonomy): Bacteria > Pseudomonadati > Bacteroidota > Bacteroidia > Bacteroidales > Bacteroidaceae > Bacteroides > Bacteroides sp. QWL-09. The sequence goes on from NZ_CM178748.1 coordinate 2,996,050, forward strand.
CGCATATTCCGCTCCGGCTTCCACTTTCTTCTTCAGCCAATAAATATCCGATTCAAGATTGGGCGATTCTTCATGTTTCTCCGGATAACAAGCTACACCATATGAGAAAGGTGTTTGCGTGATCTGCATCTCAGAACCATCTACAAAGATTCCTTTATTGAAGTTATTGATTTGCTCTTGAAGTTCAATGGCATGACTATATCCATTCTTATCGGGAGTGAATATGGATTCATGCTTCGCTTTATCGCCTCTTAGAACCAATAGATCGGTGATGTTTAAGAATTGTAAGTCGAGCAATACATATTCTGTCTCTTCCCGACTGAACCCGCTACATAGGATGTGCGGTACTACTGTAATGTCATATTTGTTTTGAATGGCTGCAGCTACCGCAACTGTTCCCGGACGTCTACGGAGTCGATTGCGCTGAAACAACCCATCACCAAGGTCTCTATACATATATTCGCTCCGATGGGTCGTAATATTGATGTACTTAGGGTCGAATTCTCTTAGCGCATCAATCGTTTGATACAGTTTTTCTATGCTGGTCCCTTTTAATGGAGGTAGTATTTCAAATGAGAACGCTGTGTGTTGCGTGCTATGTATAAGATCTATTACTTTCATTCTTTTTTGCGTTGTTTCGTCTGGTGATAATATGCCTTTTGCGACAAAAATACGAAAAAAGAACGATTTTACCTTAATTATTTAAAATCATTCTTTGTAAACAGACTATTAATTATAAACCTAAAAGCTCCGCATGATAATAACATGCGGAGCTTTTGATCAACAGAGGGTTGCTTTTAGAAAGTCACTAATGTTTTGTCTCCTTTGTAGGATACGGCATAGACTTTGTAATTAGCTTCCCAAGTGGTGCTTATGGTAAACTGATGACGATTGGAAACGAAAACGAGCTGATCGCCATTGTATACCTCGTATGCAGTTACATGATTCCAATTATTCATGGTTAATGTTTGTCCGTTCCGAGAAGCAGTTCCCGCTTGTACATTCTGCTTATCTTTATAGCAAGCAAGATTATGCTCCGACAAATATTCGATAGCCGCATCAGGCTTGGGCAAGTTCAAGTTCTTTATTTTATTCTTTGTCTGTTCGATTTGAGCCTCTGTGATAGTCATGCGCTTTGTGCCGTAATCATCGATGTCTCTGTCGATTGGTAGGTAGTAGCCCCATTTATCGAAGAAATCCGTTAGATCTGTTCGGGCAATCTTGCTTGCTCGAACTGTAAATTCCAATTGATTCTCTCTCGGTGTGGCTAGATTATTTTCTGTACGGATGAGTTCGTATAAATCTTTATAGAAATCTGTCTGTCCTTTGACTTGAGCAAAATAGAGTTGAAGTTGCCATAAGGTTACTAGTCGGCAGAAAACATCCGGGCGTATAGCATCGGGTTGTTTGTTGACAAATTGTAGAGTCATTGCTTTCTCATACCGGTCGTTGTATTCTCCCATATTCTCATCTCTTAAGCGGATATACTTCGAACCATATTTATCGCAGAAATGAGTTTGTACAGCCATGGACAGAATGTTGTTAGTTACTTCGGTCGTACTGTGCCATTTTAATCCCGGACGTGTTTGATTACAATGTCCGATCTCATGTGCCGGTCCCCAAACTTCGCCGGCTCTTAATTTCGTTTCGTCACAGATGGAATTCATTGTGTTGGCGTTGTATGCTGTATGATAGGGTGAAGCATACATATAAGAGTGGTACATCACATGTAGATACATCCGATTCTTGAATACTTTGTTGTATTTGAACAATCCCATAAATTCCATTTCGTATCTGACAACCTCGTCGTAGGTATCGATAAGATTTACTCCGTTCTTAGTGTAAGTTTTGAAACTATTTACCGGGAATGTTAGGTGTGCATATTGCCCTAATACATCAAAATAGGGACAGCAGGTTTGGTTCAACAACTCATTCCAGTCGCTTGCCGAGTGTTTGCTTCGATCGAAATAGCCATTTACCTTCCCAGTGGCAAAATGAAGGGTGATCGGTTGAGCCACTTCGCTCTCTTCTAGGCTCAGAGTGTGGTACATGACATAGACCAAGCCTTTGTTACGTATACTAATCTTATTCGTACCTTCTTTTAGGGCATATGAATCGCCGCCAAAACCGTCTCCTCCAGGAAGATCAAGATTCTGAACACGTATGCTGATAGCTCTTCCATGGGTTTCTCCGGCGAGTACAATCAGTTCATCATTTGCTTCAACGTAGATGCCTGTCGGGTTATCTAAAAGATTGTAAGGGTTGGTCTTGTTGGTCGCCGATTGTATATCTGGTGATGGGTATGCTTTGTAAGATTCTATTCTAAATGCTTTTGGATACTTTCCTTGGAACATGTAATAAGCCATGTTTTTAAAGAAAGCCGATTGACACTTTTCAATGTCGGCTAATGTGATGCCGGCTTTTAGTTCCGAGCAACTGCGATCGGAGAAGAGCGATAAAACATCAAAGTTTTCCGGATTCTTTCGATAGAACTCCATTTCAGAGCAGCTGGCAAATCCTTGGTTGTCTCCGGCTCCACTCTTGACTACAAACCTGATGGCTTTGGCATTGATCAGAGGAGTGGTGAAATAAACCACCGAACTAGACGACAGTCCTCCAAAGTTCTTGTCCATTAATCTCTCGAAAGCAACGCCATCTGCCGACCAGTATATCTCTGTTTCTTTGAAATGTCCATTTGAACCGGACTGACGAGGGTGATAAACAAGATAATCGACTTGTTCTTGATTTTCGAAATAGTATGTTAGCGTAATGGGGAAATAGTTACTACCGGCATTGTTCCAACTCGAGTGATAAATAGTACTCATGTCATTATCAAATGATTTCTCAATGTTCTGTCCAGATTGGAAAGATGAAGCTTCTCCACGTGAGATCTTTATTTTAATATCATCTTTAAGCTCGTCTGGTTTTGTTGAACTATACTCGTTCAGTCCTTTTTGGGTGACGGTAATGATTCTCTGTAGGGTAGACGAAGCAGCTTGATCTTTAACGACTAGGTTATAGGAACGTGAGGCATCTTGTGCATTAGGGCTAACGATATAAGCATGAGACGTCGTGATCATTTCCTGTGCCCTTGTCGTAGGTTTCTTTATCCAATCGCAGCCGGTCGTGACGATTTCGTAATCGCAGTTTGCCGTCACCTCGAACGTGATGTTTTGTCCCGCTGCAGCGATTTCAAAAAGTTCGGGGCTGACCAGTATATCTTTCCCCCATCCAAGTTGCTGTATTTTCAAGGACTGACTCAGATTACCGACTCTCACCGTTATGTTTGTTTGCCGGATTTCTTTACCGGAGTTCTCTGCGACATTAATTCGAAGAGTGGTTCCATCCTTTTCGGTCTGACACCACGTTTCTCCGCCCTTGTCGACTTGGGCACTCCATTCCTGATTGGTTGATACAACGACCTCTTTCATCGATTTGTTTTCTTCAAAGTTGACAACCTCAGTGTCAATCTTTAAGATAGGAGATAGGGGGGCTTCTTCTTCAGCATTGCTGCATGCTACGATAAAGAAAAGCAGTGAAATGCTGAATAGCTTAAAAAATGAGATTGTTTTCATAGATTTAATTGTATAAAGTTAGACTTCATATGTAGAATACAAAATAAAACCGTTTGTCCCTATTCCTTTTTGATTTTATTAACATTGATAAAAAGGGAGACTCCAAATGAAGTCTCCCTTTTCTTGATTACAATTTAAATTAATTGCCTGTCGGATTTTGTGTTAAAGTCCCCGGATATACATTGATCGCACTTTGAGGGATATAATAAACAACCCTATAGTCTGTTGAAGGTATATCTTCAAACTGTTGATGAGGTCCCGGATAATGTCTGGATAAGGCTTTACCATTACGGAATACATCATAGCTACGTTCGGCTTGATAAGCCAATTCCAGTTGGCGCTCTTTATCGATACGTTCCGGTGCATTATCGGCATCTAATGATGGATACCCGGCACCAGGAATGGAACGTTCACGGATCGTGTTCAAGTCTGTTAATGCTTTATCGTATTTTCCTAACTTAGCATAAGCTTCCGAACGGTTGAGGTAGATTTCACCCAAACGTGAGATGATTGGAGAGTGTAGATGCGAGTCTTCCCCTTCGCGTGAACACTTAGTGATGTAGAACTGTGGATATACTCGGTTTAGTTTGATATAATAATCTAACATGCCGGTATACGTTTTCCCGTCTCTATATTCGATTGAATAGATACCTTGATCTTCTTTGATCGGATTAAGAACGTAACGGGTTGTTTGCTCAACTTTATTTGCATCAGTCCACTTTTCATTCCAAACCAATTGTCCATTTTCGTCTTGATATTCAGCTTGCACGTAGTTTAAGACCGTTGGAGTGTCGTATTTGATAAACCGGAAAACCTTTTTGTGATCGGACGTATAAGTCGGTTCAATAAATGTAGCACGTGCATCTACAATGTTATAGTGATCCGGACGCCAGTCGTTTCTTCCTGTCTCATTCAATAAATCGATATATTTGGCACTAGCGTACATCTCTCCCCAGCCCATACCACCAATATTGGCATACATGCCGCCTATGCCATAGTAATGATCGTATCCGGAAAATTCCGAAGCAACCCGTTTGATGACAAAGATCGACTCTTTGTTATCTTCCGGTCTGAGGGTGTTGTATTTCATGAAATCAGCTCTCGACAAGAGTTGATACTCAGGAGAAGCGATCACCTTGTCGGCGTAGTCGATGGCCAACTGTGCATACTCTTTATTCGGATTTTCGTATGTTCCGCTCATGTAGACATAAATACGAGAGAGCATGGCTTGGGCTGCTTCTTTTGAGGCGTATGCCGCTCCTTTGTTGACGGTCAACAAACGTTCTGCTTCTTTCAAATCCTTGATGGCTTGTTCGTAAGTTTCCTTTACAGTAGCACGATCGGGGAGTTGCATATTGTCAATATCTTCCGGAGTGCCATTCACAATAGGCACCCCTAGATTAGTTTCAGGGCTTTGATAGTATGGACGTCCGTATGCTCTGCACAAGTAGAAATACATCATACCTCTAACGTAGTAGCATTCCCCCAAACGATTATCGATATCTTCGCTCTGTCCTTCCTTGACAAGCTTAAGCACATTTGAAGCTTGTGCGATTGCTTTATACCCCGAGTCCCAGAAGCTTTGCAAACGTCCATTGTTCGGTTTGCGGACATACGAGATAAATTCATAGAAAGAGTCGGTTGAAGATCCGCGAATCACCATGTTGTCACCCGCATACTCACCACAGCGGTGCATGGGGTCGGACCATGTTTTAAGTTGTCCATAGATGCCGTTGATGAGACCATCCAATGTTCTATTGGGATCTTTAGTGATGTCCTCACTCATCATCGAATCGTGTGAAAGACGCTCAATATCACAAGACGATATTGAGAATAGCGTGAGTAATAGGAATATTATTTTTTTCATGTGTGTTCTGTTTTAAAAAGTTAGATTTAAGCCAAGCATAAACTTACGAGTAGAAGGGTATACCGAAGGACCTGCCGTACCGATGATTTTTCCTTCATCAGAGATTGGGATCTCGGGATCTACTCCCGAATAACCGGTGAGGGTAAAGAGATTTTCTCCGGAAACAAATACTCTTAATTCTTTGATGCTATATTTAGTCAGATCAAAACGGTATCCAATCGATAGCGAACGTAGTTTTAGGTAATCGCTGTTTTCCAAATAACGAGATGAAGCAGAGTTCGACTTGCTTTGGTTGTTGTACGATGCAACCGGATGAGTGGCGATATCGCCCGGTTTTTCCCAACGTACCCAGTCGTCTTTCAATTTCATCTGGTTACGGTCGCAATAAGTACCGTCAGAGTCATACTCTTGTCGTGAATAATTATAGATCTGTCCACCGATCGAATATCCAAAGGCTGCATTAACCTCTAATTTGCGCCAAGTCAGCGTGGTGTTAAATCCACCAAACAAATCAGGAGATGCTTTGCCGCATTTTTCATAAGTTGCTTCGGCATACTTCTTCGTTGTGGTCACCGTTTGTGTGCCATCTTCATTCTTCTTGGTCTTATACCAAAGTGGAGAGCCCGTTTCAGGATCGACACCCGCCCACTTCTTTAAATAGTAGGTATCGGTTGGATTTCCCGGTTCCAAGACCGTTTGTGCTGCTCCTGCTATTCCCGAGTTGTCTGAAGCCAAGATTGGTTTCACGACCAGATTACCTTCGCTATCTTTACTCTTGAATAATTGTTTCAGTTCGTTGGTGTTGTGACCGACATTCGCATCAATGCTCCAAGTTAGATCCTTAGTCCGGATGATATCTCCTCCTAAAGCAATCTCAATTCCTTGATTCTTCATTTTTCCGATGTTCTTCCAGATATAAGTCACCCCGGTAAGTCCACTAATAGGTACTTTGTACAAGATGTTATCAGTGTTTTTGAGATAATAATCGAAATTGAAGCGTAGACGATTTTCGAATAAAGAAGCATCTAGTCCCAATCCCATAGTATAAGTTTTCTCCCAAGTCAATTGATTCCGACCAATCTGCTTGATTAAGATTCCGGGTTCTTCATTATAGCTTGCCGAAACCGAATAGAGGTTATACTGAGGATAATATTGGTCTGGACGATTTCCAACAGAACCATATGCGGCACGTAGTTTTAGTTGATCAACTTTATCTAAGTCGAACCATTCTTCACGATTGATGTTCCATCCACCGCTGACAGAGAAGAAATTACCATATTTTGAACTATCTCCGAAGTTTGAAGCTCCATCACGTCGGAAAGAGACTTGGGCTAAATATTTATTGTCGTACGAATAGTTGGCGTTGAAAAGTAACGATTGTACCGCCCATTCTCCGATATTTCCTTTCGTCTTTTCAGGTGTTGTAACAATATCCAACACTTCCAATCCGGGGATAAACTCTTTTCCGGAAACGTCTAATGTTTTATGCCAGTAATCGTTGTACTCATAAGCAGCCAATCCATTGATGAAATGTTTGCCGAACGATTTGTTAAACCGAAGAATATGGTTGGTGTATCGTCTCACCGTTTCAAATCTATAATCTCCAATGTGTGCTCCCCCGCTGGAACGAGGGTCTGAGTAAGAGTTTGAAGCATAGTTTGTATACTTATAGTTGTTGACCGATGAGAATGTCAACCAGTCGTTCAACTTAACGTCGAAATCTAAGCTTCCTCTAAATTCGTAGTTGGTCGATCCCGAATGGTTGTATTGTAAGTCGTAAAGGTAGTTCGTAGATGCACCGTTGACCCAACCTTCGTAGCGATGAGGAACTAAGTTGCCTTCTTCGTCGTATGGACTATCCCAAGGTAACATAGAATACATGGCACCTACCGAATATTGCTTGTCGTCGATATCTCGGCGTGAACCTTGTAACATCGGTTTGATGGTTAACCATGATTTCGGTTTGTATACAGTTTTGAACAAGAAGTTGTATCGTGTATAGTCGTATCCTTTTACAGCTCCCGTTTCATCGTATACTCCAACGGACATGTAAGCGCGAAGGTTTTCGCTACCTCCCTGAAGAGAAACATTATATTCTTGATTAAATCCGTCTTGTGTCGCCAGATCCCACCAATTGAAGTTGCTCTTCTGCAAGTCTTCATTCCATCGGGTGAATTTGATCTGATCGACATTCGAGAACGAGCTATAATAGTCATACAACTCTTTTCCGTTCATCATCTCTAGATTACCTGTGTTGAGTTGTGTAACTCCAAGTTTTGCTGAGACGTTAACGCTCATCTTTTCCGCTTTCGGGTTCTTTGTTGTGATAATAATGACCCCGTTTGCTCCTTGTGATCCATAGATGGCAGTCGATGCTGCATCTTTCAATACGGTCATACTCTCTATATCTTGTGGATTGATCTGACCGGTACCGTCGGTTCCAACGATTACGCCGTCTACTACCCATAACGGAGAAGTCATTCCTGTGAGCGAAGCTCTTCCTCTGATGACTACTGCTCCACTTGCTCCGGGACGTCCGCTTCCGGGTGCGACATATACTCCCGGAATCTTACCGCTCAACATATTCTCAACCGATGGCGTGGTCACATCTTTAAGTTTGTCACCTTTAATTGCCTGCATTGCTCCGGTCAAACTTTCCTTTCGTTGGGTGCTATATCCCACAACGATCACTTCATCCAACGTTTTGGTATCTTCTTTCAATACCACATTATAGAATGAGTTATCTTTCTTCAACGCGACGGTTTGTGAGCCATATCCGATATAACTGATTTCGAGTTCATTGCCATAAACATCTAGTGAAAACTGTCCATTGATATTGGTAATGCTTCCGTTCGTTGTACGACTCTTTTCGATTACTGAAGCTCCGATGATCGGTTCACCGTTTGCATCGGTTACGACCCCTTTGATCGATCGAGCTGTTTTTTGTTGGGTGGTCGATGGTGTGTGTGACGGCGAGATAGAGGAGATGACGATTTGGTTATCTACGATTTTATAGCTGTAGCCGGAATCTTTGAACACCTCTTTTAAGACCTCTTCGAAAGCCACCTCATTGACGTTGATGGAGATTTTCTTGTTCAACTTAACTTTGTTGTCGTTGTAGAAAAAGCTATATCCGCTCTGCTTTTCCAGTTCACGAACAACTGTTTGTAGAGTCGTGTTGGTTTTCTTCATCGTGATTTTGATCAGTTGTGCGAAGGTGGTGACCGGAATCATAGCCATTAAACAAACGACTAAAAGCATCGAGAGATGTTTGTTTAATGTCCGACGGTTACACCACGTAAAGAAACGGTGTGTTTTCATGAGATAAATGCGTTAATTAGATTTATAATATAGATTAATCGACCAATCCTTTGGTTTAAAGATCCGATCTATTAATAAATATGATTGGTAGATTGCGATCCCCCAAAGAAGAATGAAAAAAAAGCGGTTATTGATAAAAAACAATAACCGCGTCCTTTTTTATTTGATCTTTATAGCTTTACTCTAGCTCATCGATAATTCTTTTCACGTCAACGGGCTGTAAACGTCCGTAAACCTTTTCACCAATCATGACTACCGGTGCGAGTCCGCAAGCTCCCACACATCTTAAGCAATCCAGTGAGTATTTACCATCCGGAGTGGTTTCGCCCACATCAATGCCTAGAACCCGCTTGAACTCCTCGAGTAACTTCTCCGATCCCCGCACATAACAGGCTGTACCCATGCAGACCGATATCGGATGCTTACCTTTGGGAGTCATGGTGAAGAAAGTATAGAAGGTCACCACACCGTACACCTTCGATACCGGTATATTGAGTTGTGAGGCGATGATCCGTTGTACCTCCTCCGGCAAATACCCTTGTAGGTGTTGTGCTTCATGTAAGATATTGATCAACTCCCCCGGGCTATTCTTATGTTTTATACAGATATCTTTAACCTTTTCGGCGATATCGCATGCTAATTTGATCTCAGACATAACGCTGGTTGTTTAAGATTAGTCGATAGATTTATTAAAGTAATGCGTGTGAAGCAGCTTTTCGGCCTTCTCACTCAACGGCTTACCGAGATACTCTTCGTATAACGTTTGAATATACGGGTTCTCGTGCGATTTTCTCAACCGCTTGTTCGAATCTTCACGGTAAAGTGCGTTGGAACGGGCATACAACACTTCCGAATTGCCATGATGATGAGGCTGTCCTCCACCACCGATGCATCCTCCGGGGCAAGCCATAATCTCGATCACGTGATACTCACTCTTTCCGTGTCTGATATCCTCCAATAGACGTCTGGCATTTCCCAAACCATGTGCAATGCCAACTTTGAGATCGAAGCCGTCGAGATTGATGGTGGCGCGACGAATCCCTTCCAAACCGCGAACTTGTTCGAAGTTGACATTCAGCAACGGTTGTCCGCTATAAATCTCGTAGACCGATCGTAAGGCGGCTTCCATGACCCCACCGGTTGTTCCGAAGATGACCCCCGCACCGGTCGATGTGCCCAATGGCTGGTCGAACTCGCTATCCGGTAAAAGGTTAAATCCGATGTTTGCCCGTTTGATGAGGCGTGCCAATTCGCGTGTTGAGATTGAATAATCCACATCCGGATTCCCATTGGTCTTAAACTCATTACGGTCGCATTCGTATTTCTTTGCCAGACAAGGCATGATCGATACCACCACTAACTTCTCGCGTGGAATACCCATCTTTTCTGCCCAGAAGGCTTTGGCGATCGACCCGAACATCTGTTGAGGGGAGCGGGCAGTCGACGGGATGTCGAGCATATCGGGGAAGTGATATTCGAAGAAATTCACCCAAGCGGGACAGCAGGAGGTGAGGATAGGGAGGCGTACGGTCTTATCGCCGTTCATGTAACGCGTCAGACGTTTCAAGATCTCGGCACCCTCTTCCATGATGGTCAGGTCGGCTGCAAAATCCGTATCGAACACATAATCGAATCCCAATTCCCTCAAGGCATACACCATCTTTCCGGTCACCAGTGTTCCCGGTGGCAATCCGAACTCTTCTCCCAGAGCAGCGCGTACAGCCGGTGCCGTCTGAACAATCACCACCTTATTGGGGTTAGCCAGATCTTCGACCAGACGATTCGTGTGGTCGCGTTCGGTGAGTGCTCCCACGGGGCAAACCGCTACGCACTGTCCACAGTAGGTACATTCACTGTCAACCATCATTTGGTCGAAGGCCGGAGCGATGGTGGTGTTGAACCCACGACGGATCGCTCCAAGAGCGCCCACGGTCTGTACATCATTACACACACTTTCACAACGGCGACAGAAGATACATTTATCCATGTTGCGTACAATCGACGAGGTGACTTCCCGCTTGCGGGGCGACAACTCTCCACCATTGAACGGCATCTCGCGGATGTTGAAACGTAAGGCTAGATCTTGTAACTCACAGTCGCCCGATTTGGGACAAGTGAGACATTCGTTCGGGTGATCCGATAAGATCAGTTCGGCCACAATCTTTCGGGCATTCATCACCCGGAGGGTACTCGTGCGTACCACCATTCCATCCTCACAACGTGTGGCGCAGGAGGGAGCTAGATTTTTACGTCCTTCCACCTCGACCACACAGATCCGGCAAGAGGCCGGGTTGTTCTTGATGCAGGTTCCTTTCAAGTTGATGTGGCAAAGTGTCGGAATATCAATGCCGATTTTTTGGGCCGCCTCCAAGATGGTTGCCCCTTTAGGCACCGTAATGAAATGGCGGTCTATCTGTAGAGTGACTTGTTTCTTTTCCATGATTCGATGATTTTAGCTGACACTGATGGCGTTGAACTTACAACGTGCCATACACATACCACATTTGATACATTTGTCAGGGGTGATTACATGAGGTTTACGTACTGTACCGAGGATGGCATCCGCCGGACAATGCTTCGCGCAGAGGTGACAACCGATGCAGGCTTCCGGATTGATGACATAGGTGAGCAGTGCTTTACACTGTTTCGAGCGACAAGTCTTATCGCGTACATGTTCCAGATATTCCTCATGGAAATTATCTAAAGTCGATAGAACCGGGTTGGGAGAGGTCTGCCCCAAGCCGCAAAGCGCGGTATCCTTGATGACCCGTCCCAAGGTGGACAACGTCTCCAAATCTTTTTCGTTGGCCCGTCCCTCAGTGATCTTGTTGAGCAATTCCAACAGACGCTTGTTACCGATGCGGCACGGGGTGCATTTTCCGCACGACTCTTCAACGGTAAAGTCCAGATAGAAGCGTGCCACAGAAACCATGCAGTCGTCTTCGTCCATGACAATCATTCCTCCCGAACCCATCATAGAACCGACTGCCAAGAGGTTGTCAAAATCGATCGGCGTATCCAGGTGTTTCTCCGTCAAGCAGCCACCCGAAGGACCTCCGGTTTGTACCGCTTTAAATTTCTTACCTCCCTTAATTCCTCCTCCGATCTCGTAGATCACCTCACGTAAGGTGGTACCCATCGGTACCTCGATGAGGCCTACATTATTAATCTTACCGGCCAGTGCAAACACCTTTGTCCCTTTCGATTTCTCTGTACCGATAGAGGCATACCAGTCGGCTCCTTTCTCTAAGATGATCGGAATATTGGCCAATGTCTCTACATTGTTAACCGTTGTGGGACGTCCCAGATAACCCGATTCGGCAGGGAACGGCGGTTTCAGCGTTGGCTCTCCACGCTTACCTTCCATCGAATGAATCAACGCGGTTTCCTCACCACAGACAAAAGCACCCGCACCATATCGGATCTCAATGTCGAACCCGAACGCTGTTCCAAAGATTCGCTCGCCGAGTAACCCATACGAACGCGCTTGCTCGATGGCTATTCTTAAACGTTGGATGGCCAACGGATATTCTGCCCGGATATAAACCAGCCCTTTCGATGCTCCGATGGAGTAGCCACACAGTGCCATGGCTTCAATGATAGAGTGAGGGTCGCCCTCCATGATCGAACGATCCATAAACGCTCCCGGGTCACCCTCGTCCGCGTTACAAACCACAAACTTCATATCGGAAACCTGCTTACCGGCAAACTCCCATTTCAGGCCGGTCGGGAAGCCACCGCCCCCTCGTCCGCGCAAGCCCGATTTCTTGATCTCTTCGATCACATCGATCGGCTGTTTCTGAAGCAAGGCTACCGCTAAAGGATGATACCCACCTCGAGCAATATATTCCTCAATGTTCTCCGGGTCGATAAAGCCGCAGTTGCGCAACGCAATTCTGATCTGCTTCTTGTAAAACGCCATATGCTTCGAGTCGCTCACCGTCTGTTCCGTCTTCGGGTCGATGTAGAGCAATCGCTCAATTTTTCGTCCCTCGACAACATGTTCTGCAACGATCTCCTCCACATCTTCGGGGCTGACCTGTACATAAAAGGTATTGTCGGGAATGATTTTAACGATAGGTCCTTTTTCGCAAAAACCGAAACATCCCGTGGTAATAACCTCCACTTGATTTTCGATTTTCCGATTTTCGATGGCCGCTTTAAAATGATCGGCGATCTGATGACTGGCAGATGCTTTACAACCCGTTCCCCCACAGATTAGAATCTGAATCTTGGGTGTGCCGACTGCCAGGCCGCAACAACTCTCGGCCACTTTTTTGTTACTCTCTTCGCGAATCGAGAGCACATCCTCGGCTCTTGCTTTAATGGCTTGCAAGTCCTCAATGGTTAACACTTTCATGAATATTAGATTAGTTGGTTTGCTGCAAATATAGTCTTTTGTATGAAAGTGGAAACTTTTTTAACTAAAAAATGCCACTGTTTTTACGCGTGTTCTATGCTGTAAGGTCTTTTGTCTGTGTTGTTTGTAAGTTTTTGTTGCAAGTTGGAAGATTCTATGTAAAGTATCTATTTGTCAATTAATCAGATATATCCTTTTTGCTGATAAAACCGCCTATTCGTTGGTTTTTCATTTTTTTTGTTCGATATTTCTCTTATTTGCTTAAGGCTGGGAATGAGAAAAGAGAGATTCCTCTTTCTAAATAAATAGACCCAATGCCGGAACAACTTATTTCTATTATATCTATATTTGTATAAGCTTGTTAGCTGTTTCTTAACCCGTTGTTATGGACTTAATAAAAAATGATCTATGAAAAAAAGAGTCTTTCTACTTTTAGCCGCTGCTTTATTTCTCTTCGTAAATATTTATGGTGAAGAAAAAGAACTCGTGCTTCATTCGCCTACAGGCGATATTTATGGGACGTTGTTGATGCCCGATCAAGGAACGAAAAGCGATCGAGTGGTTTTATTGATCTGTGGATCAGGACCAACCGACCGAGATGGTAACAACCCTCAGTTGAAAGGAAATTCTATAAAATACCTAGCGGAAGCCTTGTGTGCAGCCGGCATCCCCTCTGTTCGTTACGATAAACGCGGAATAGCCGCTAGTCAGAAAGCCGGTGCATCGGAAGCCGATCTACGTTTCACGACTTGTGTCGACGATGCCGAAGGTTGGATCGATCTGTTAAGTAAAGACTATAAGAAAATTATTGTTGCCGGTCATAGTGAAGGAGCGACCATTGGGACGTTAGCCACCATTGCTCGCCCCAAGGTCAGTGCCTTGGTCTTGATTGCCGGTCCCGCTCGTCCCGCCGATGAGATTCTCAAAATTCAGATGGCCGATCAACCGCAGATGGTCAAAGATATGATTTTCCCGATGATCGACACCTTGAAGAAAGGAGAGACCATCGACAATGTCTCCCCAATGCTCTATAGCCTTTTTCGCCCAAGTATTCAACCCTATATGATTTCATGGTTTGCCGTTAACCCCGCACAATCGCTGAGTCAGGTTAAAGTGCCGACCTTAATTATCCAAGGCGATAAGGACATTCAAGTTGCCGTTGAAGAAGCCGAACTCTTGCATCAAGCCCAACCTAAGGCTCAAAAAGAGATCATTCCAACGATGAATCACGTCTTTAAACCCTGTGAGACAACCGACAAGATGGCTCAAATAGCGGTATATGGTAATTCATCTATTAAGAACTGTCCGGTGTTCGATGAAGCGGTGACTCGTTTCATTCAATCGGTGAAATAATTCGATGGCGAAATTATTCAATGATGAAATCATTCAATCGATGAAATCGTTCGATGGCGTTTGGGTATAGCGGTGTTTACTCGCTCCAGATGCCATGTTTAAATAAGTCGAACCATTTTTTGATCGACGGCTCATCGTAAAGCGCAATCTTTCTAAAAATTTCTTGGGCAAACTCAATAGGAGCTATGCCGCAAGCGGTGATGATATTTTGACCTGTAGTAGCCGGGGCGTTGATATAATTCTGCTCCCCGGTATATTCCGGTGCCACCATCTTTAAGTAGTTCAAGTCATTGCTGGTGTGATTCACCTCATTGAGCATACCCATTCGTGCCAGATAAATGGTAGCTCCACAAATGGCAGCAATAGGCTTTTGTTCTTGGAAAGCGTTTTTTATAAAGTCGTCGATGGGTGTTACTCCCGGATTTTCCCAGAAAGTCCCACCCGGTAAAACGATCAACTCCAGATCGTCCATCTTGATTTCCGATAGAGAGAGCTGAGGAGTAACCCTCAATCCGCCCATCGAACAAACTTCTTGTCCGTTTTCCGAGCAATATGTCAGTTCGAACCGGTCACTTTTCTTAATCTCCGGAGTGAAATAGGCGATCTCCCAATCTGAGAAACCATCGAATAGATAAACGATGATCTTCTTTTTCATATCTTTCATATCTTTCATATCTTTCATTTTCTGTATGTCTTATTCATTGATTTCTTCTTTCTTTCTTTCGTTCTTTCGTTCTTATTAATTGGTCTACTCTTTCATTTTTATTTATTGGCCTATTTATTTCTTTAATTGACCTTGTTTGTTGTTTCTCTGTTTGTTTTTTCTTTCTCTTCTTCTTCTCTCTCTCTTTCTTCTCTCTCTAGAAGTTGTTTTTTGTAATTTATCTTACACCTGTCACCTTTTTGACGTTAAGTAGCATTATGTCAGCGATTTGTGACGTTGCAGATACCCGTTGCAGATAGGTGACAGATCAATGATCTGCAACACTTCGTGTTTTCTGTTTACTGCTGCATACCAGACTCTCTATTTTACTTCTTATTTAGATGCAAGAGATTTTATACTGGTCAATTTTTCCTTTTGTTTTGTAAGAAAAATAAATAGGCTGATCGGCTGTGAGTTTCATTATATCGAAACTCTAGTTTTGAGCTGACGCAATTGGAGTTCCAATATGACGCAACTTTAGTTTCAAGCTGACGGAAAAAAAGTTTCAACGTCTGACAATCTTTTTTCTAACGTTGACAATCTATTTTCAATGTCTTATCCTTGAAATGGTTGACGTTTTATATTCTCTAGACGGTATTTAGTTGCCAATATTATTTATTATCCCTAAATCAGGTTGCCTCATTCGTTTATTAAGTCTGAATCAGGTTCAGGTTGACCTTTTTTAGCATACGTACTAAATCGGGTTGACTAAATCACGTTAAAAGGAAGATAGGAGAAAGAATACCTCCTTTTCCTTTTAAATTGCCTATCAGAAGGTTTTTAGATTTTGTTTCTTTGCAAATGTATAAAGTTAATATTCATTTTGCACTCTTTGAAGATACTTTTCTCTGTAGCTATGCCATCTTTTCTTCATAACTTCCGATTCCATGGCCGCTTGTGCGGGCGTCAGCATATTCAAACTTAAATGTGGCCGTTCATTATTATAGAACTCAATGGCACCGGCAATCGCTATAGAAACGTCCTCAATGCTATAAAAAGACTTGCCTTTAAGCAGCTCATTCTTGATCGTATTATTGACCCTTTCGGCGATGGCATTATCCTTAGGATTACCGGATTCTGTCATGCTTATTTTCACTCCTGCTTTACGAAGTTTTTCTGTATAATCAAAACAGGCATACTGGACACCACGATCAGAGTGGTGAATTAAGTCCACATCATCTAAAGATTTGAGACGCTTTAGGCCAATTTCTAAAGCATTAATAGCATAGACAGCCGAAAGATTTTCACCAACCCGGTGACCTATAATTTCTTTCGTATAAGCATCAGTGAGTAAACATAAGAAGCAAAAAGAATAATCATCTTTAGCTTCAGTGTGCCAAATCTTAAGGTAAGTAATATCGCTTACCCAGAGTTGATTGGGACGATCAGGCAGCAAATTTTTGATAAGGTTTGGATATTTGGGTAAATGATGAGATGAATCTGTGGTTTGTGGGCGTTTATGAGGTGCACGCAGAGTGAATCCGTACTTAGAAAGGATCCATAGAAAACGATCACGACCCATGGGTGCAGATTTGCCGGGACCTTCCTGAAACTTATGCCAAAGCTTTAATCCGCCTATGGCCAGATCTTTCTTATCTCGGATATCATAGACGAATTCAACGACGATGGATTCTTGGGCAAGATAGTTAAAATAAGAATCTTCATGCTTATAAAAGGCTTGTTTTGAAGCACCAAACAGGGCGCATAGAGAAGTTACTCCATAAGGAGAACGTTCTATGCGAAGCCTCTTTATTGTTTGGTGCCAGCTTTTTTTCGGATAGGGATGTTGAACATCTCTTCAGCAACATCAATCATGGTGTCGTAGGCATGAGCATGCATCTGGGCATCACGGAGTTCTTTCTTCAAACGAAGGATCTCAGACTTGAGAGAGGCGATTTCCTCAGAAGAAGGTTTGATACTTTTTTTCTGCTTCATATAATCAACGATTTCGGGATTAGACGAAGCAAAGTTACAAATCCAACGGTAAATAGTGCTACGAGATACAGAGTATTTTAATGCAAGGGCATTTAAGCCCAAATCATCCACATAATGCGAACGAAGAACCATAAAATGCAAGGAGTTATCTGCCTGAGCAGACTCTAAAGAATCAAAGGAAAAATCACCTGAAATGAATTGAATGTTCTCTTTTTTCATAATAAAGCTATTTATTTAATGAATTATAGAGTCAACTTTTTGCAGGGTAAGACAGTTATATAGAATCTAACTTACAAATGGGAGAGGAAATTGTATACAAAGCAAAACTTCATTTCTTCCTATTCGTACAGCCTATCGTGTTTCTATTGTTGAGTTGGTGGCTTTATGGATCGGGAGCTGATATAGTCCGCTACGGCAGTATTTTCCTATTGATTATCGGAGTGATTTCGCTTTTACAGCTGATAATGGTAAAAATCGGTTCCGTTTACGTCGTAACAAATAAACGGGTCATATTGAAAACTGGGGTAATAAATCGCAATATACTTGACTTGGTGCTAACAAAGTGCGAAGGATTACAAATTAAACAGAGTGTGTGGGGACGAATCTTTGGATTTGGGACAATAACCGTTACTACTGGTGGAGTAACGATCAGTTATCCGTTTGTTTCTAATCCGCAACGATTCAGGAAAGAGATAAACCAACAAATAGGGTAAATGCAGAATTGTTCGGACTGGTTTGGGTATTTCTGTGTAATATCAAATTTTTAAATTGAATACTGCTGATAAAATGGATCGCCAAAGAATTTATAATCTATAATATATACTTTAGCTGTCCCTTTGAAAAAACACATCTTGTAATAGCATACGGAAATTTTCGATTCGGTTCTTTTCCAAAGAAATGGCAGCACCATTTTGGGCTACTCCCTTATCTGTAAAGAGCTCCAAATTTTAAAAGATTTGTTTGTCGGTAGTGGATGGGCTTAATTGTCCTTCTGTACGGAAGTCTTTTATGGCTCTTTCGTCTGCATTTGTATATATGTTGAACCATGAACAGAGATGTGATCAAAGAAGATTTTGCTGCTTTCTCCTCGATACTTGGATAGAGATCCTGCCCTCCGAAAGTCTGATATATACCACCGATAGAGCCTTTAAAGGATTGATCTTTTCTTTGTTGGTAATCTTATTTATCTTGAGTTGTTGATAATCATATCTGCCAAGGGTGTCGAGAGCGTAGGTGTAATCTGTTACAACCTTGAGTAATCCGGTTGCTTCAGAATACTCCAATGTTTTGTGGTCAAGCACATTTGCCAATACCTTGATGGTTTGCTTCAAATCTTCGTACTGCTCCAATTTGATATTATCCTTAACCGAATAACCTTTAATAAGGTGTTCTTTCAGTACTTTGTTTGCCCAGATACGGAACTGGGTTGCATTTTTAGAGTTTACACGATAGCCTATTGATAAAATAGCGTCGAGGTTATAATAGGTCGTTTGATAGCGTTGTTTCCCATCATTACCCATATGTTCCAAAATGGAACATGTGCTATTCTCGTTAAGTTCGCCTGACGAGAATATGTTTTTGAGATGTTTGGTTATTGCTGGACGCTTTGTACCAAATAGCTTCGCTATATGCTTTTGAATTACCAAATAGTCTCTTGTTCAAGTCTAACGTCCAGAGCAGTTGTCCCGTCAGAGGTCGTATATAATCCCTCAGGATTTCGGTATGATCCCTTGTTTTCCCAACCTCCTAAAACAAAAAGAAAGTCACATTTCTGTGAATCTCTTTTCTGTGGTGCCACCAGTAAGAGAACTATTGTCTTCTCTCTGTTGATCATCACCGTTTTATAGTTTATTTAATTTGGAAATCCACATGATTTAGCACACGATTATGTTTTATCGTTTTGCTTGCTATTAAGCGATACAAATATATAAATTTAGATTTATAAAGGCAAACTTGTGGCGGGTTTATAAACATACGTATTGTATTTTTGTTATAAACAAGGAGATCAATGGTGATCGTAATATGCTGTTTATCAGTTATAAAATCCTTTTTATTGGTAATACTAGAGGTTTCTTCACAAAAAAATGTAACTTTGTAACCACAAGAAAGTTTGTTTGTATGATAGAGAATGATAAAAATAGAACTATTATATGCAATTCCTTAAAAGGAATCGCACGGTTGCAGAATCAAGATGATATTTGGTTTATGCATACTGATACTTATAGTCTTTTCATTCTATTTGATGGTGTTAGTTCACTGAAAAAGAGTATCGATTATATTCAGGATTGTAAATACTACTTGAATAAAAATTATAATTTATATATCAATTCTGAGGTTAAATTAGATCGATTGATATATGATATGCATTTATCTTCTTTATCTTCTTCCATAGATGGAAAAACTACGTGTAGTGCGTTATTACTTCATTCTAATTTGCATAAAGCTTTTATTGTTAATGTTGGAGATTCTAGAATTTATTCCTTCTCAAATTATTTCTTGGAGCCATTGACTGTAGATGATAATTTGTCTGGAAGTAGTCGTATACTAACTAAATATATAGGTTTAGAAGAATTGATGTTAGATGATATAACTCAAAAAGAGATAGATATAACTCAAAATTTTTTAATATGCTCTGATGGGTTTTACAGCCTTATGGAAGAGGATATAAAAAAGTATTTTATGATTTTCCAATATAAGCGTAATAAGAACATTGTAAATGCTATTAACAGATTACAAACAAATAAAAACAGAGACGATTCAACGTATATAATAATAAGAAGAAATGGGCTTTAGTACAGAACAAGAGTTAGTAGATTTATTTAAAATATCTTTTTCTAGCAAATTTAATATTGCCAATAAAAGAGTCTTAGAGGAAGTTAGCTTAGGTTTTGGCATTGCAGATTTAGTTGTTACAGAACTTAAAGATTCAGCAGAGATAGTCCAGAGAGAAAGGCTGACTTCTATCGATATAAATGTATATCAAATTGTAAAAAACAAGAAAAAGGTTTCTTTGGATATTGTTAAAACTATAACAGGAATTAAGAAGCCAGAAATTGCTAAATCTTTAGAAAAACTTATTGAATATAGTTTTATAAAGAGAATGGATTCATACTATGTATTTAGTAATAAATACGAGTTGTCTTTTAAAAAGAATATAGCATTTGAAGCTAAGTTAAGACATTGGAAAAAAGCACTGATGCAAGCTTATAGATATAAATGGTTTGCGGATTACTCATATGTTGTATTGGATGAGGCTCATTCTAAAGCTGCTATAGAAAATTTACCACTATTTGAGAAATTAAATGTTGGGTTATTGACTATATCCATAGATGGGGTAATAAAAAAATATTATCACCCCAAAAAACAAAAACCACTTGATCCAACTATGCAAATGCTATTGTCGGAGGTTGTTATGTTTCAATGATTTTCTTTATGTTTTCTATATATGGTATAAAATTCATCAGGTTTCATTTGGATTGTTTTTAGTAAATACATTAACCAAGTATTTAGATGGTAGTTTCTACCTTCACTTTGTAGTACTACATAATTATCGTCAAGATGTTGGTAATTATCGATAGCTTCCTGGATTAGAAATAAAACATATATTATCCTATCTTTTATATTGTGTACCGTGGAAATTTTCTTTAATAGAAACGATATTGATAAAAGATAGTTTTTGTTCACATCTGGTTTGTGTATATTCCAAATGTAGTTTTCTTTTAATATCATATCCGAGAATATATTATGCTCATTTTTAATTGTATCTAGCATACCATTAGCGCGAATGTTTATTAAATCTTTTGCACGTATCATATTTAGAAGTTTTTCGGAAAAATAATATCCTTCAGAAGCACCTCCTGAAATATCCTCTGTGAATCTTTTTATGGAAAAATTTCTCAAATTTTCATAAGTGCCAATTGTAATATAATCAATATCAGTTTGGGCTAGAAAAAATATTGCATCCCAATTAGCATATCCATATATAGTTTTAAATCCTTGATATTTCAATACTCTTAAAACTTTAGATAAATTTGTTATAAGTTTTATATCGTTTGAGATTTTGTGACCTTGTTCTGGCTTATTCTCACAAACAACAAAATAACCGTCAAAAATAATACTCATGTCAGTTAACTCCAATAACAAATCCTCAACATTGTCCTGGTTGCGAATAATATCATAAGCTAATGGGAGAGTCATAAAATATTCTATCCCATCTTGTTTATTACTTTTGAGGTATTCATTTGCAACTTTTATAGTAGAAATAATTCCAGCTATATAATTATCTTCATAATAATGGGGGATTATTACTTTCTTGAAGCCTAATGATATTTGATATTCGATAGCTTTTTCTATGCAACTATTAATTCGTATATTCGTAGCCTCATCATCATTTAAGAATCTTGCAGGATGGAAATCGAAATCTGACAATTTCCCTTTTGATAAATGTCCACTATTTTTTTGACCATAAAATTGAAGATCTAGCATTGATTTATCCAATATGGGAGCAACTCTCTTATTGTTTACAAACTTATTTCCAAAAGAGATTGCTGTGATAAGAAATTCATCTCCAATACCCTGTTGAGTGAAGGCTTCAACATTCCAATTTGGATTGTGTCCCAATATCTGTACTATTTTCATACACTTAGTAATTTAATAAATTGTTCAACGGTTCTTGGTCGCTCTGCAACACTATATTTTAAAACTGCATTCAAAAATATATTCATTTCTTCATTATGTACATCATGATTTTTTTGTGGCTGCATAAAACTTTCAGCTACGGCAGATCTTGACCTTCCAAATGGTAGATTACCTGTATATAAGTAATATGCAATAATCCCTAAACAGAAAAAATCAGTTCGATATGAAATTTGATCTTTTCTAAAAAAATATTGTTCTGGACTTCCGAAAGTCCAAGTAAAAGGTTGGAAACCTGTTGGCGTTATAGTTTCATCGTCTAAGTCTCTAGCGATACCGAAATCTAGTACAACTGGATGACCATCATTTTTGATGATGATATTCTGTGGTTTTAAATCTCTATGAATACATCTATTATTCCATACCGGAGCTAATATGCGAGCTATATCAGCAATTAAATATCGTGTCTTATTAGAATTGTTTATATACTGTGAAGCTATGTGGCTTAAATCATCTCCTTCAATAAATTCTTCAATGACAACAAGCTCATCTCCATATGTTTGCACATTGATAACATTCGGTATTCCAGAGTTATCCTTGAAACGTTCATAAATATTCAATTCTCTCGCTATTCTTTCATCTGCTGTAGGTATAATTTTAAGGGCGAAAATAGAGCCATCTATTTCCACAATATATACCTGCTTTTGACCAGATTTAGGTTTTTCCTCAATTATCTTATGTATGTTGAAGGTTTTAATGAACTCTTCTGCTAATTTAGTAGTTCTCATGATATTGTACTTATAACCACAAAGATAAATAAAAATGTTGTAATCGGTAACTTTGAATCGTCGAAAATTGGAAATGTTAAATCGGCAGTTTTTTTGGAGGATATATAAAAAGCGTTCAAATTTGTAGACGCAAACCTCTTCATCTGAACCTTTTTTTGCTTCTAGCTTTATCGCATAAAATACGTTGGATACCTGTTTTATATTCATTAACAAAACAGGCGTACTATTAATTAAAGAGATAGCTTCGGCATCAAAGTTGTTACTCTTTCCAGTAACAAGGTCATTTGACTTAGAGAAGATGATATCTTCAAACTTCCTTGAAACTTCTCTTTCTTTTTCTTCTATATCATCAGACATCGATTCTACTAATCTATCAATATTTCTGTTAATTTCCTTTGACCCATATTGACTTCGATGTATCGCTTCATCCGTTTCCTTATCAGAACCAGAAGCGTTCATTAGTTCCTCAATTTGTTGTGTTAAAACATTAACGATATCTTTAAGTCTTTTTGAATCGACTTGTTTGATAATCTCCTTTTTGCTTTTTTGACACTTTCTAGAAGGCATGTAAACTCTGATAAATTATTGTTGGTTGCAGATACTACAGTAACTTGTTTTAAAGGAATTTGGCAATTCTTGCTAATATATTTTTTAGCAGCATCTATGTCGTTAAGAGATTTTGTATCCGATTTTGTAAGAACCAAAATATAGGTTTCATTGATAACTTCATAGTTTCTATAAATCCTGTTAATTGTCTGGCTATCTGCTGATTTGTATCTGTTACCAATAGAATTCCATCGGCTTTAGGTAAAAAGTTTACAAGGGTTTGTTAATGTTTTGGATCAGGAGAAGATAATCCCGGAGTATCTACAAGCATTGTTGTTGATGGAACTTGTCTCAAGTGTTAAAAACAGTTACTGCTTTCGCATCTGCCAAACTATCATTTCTGGTTCAATGCGAAGTTGCAGTTTCTAACGTGTTTTGTTGTAGTTTTGAATCTTGCCATATATTACAATTTATAGGTTATTTTGAATGCAAAGGTAACAAAGGTCTTGTTGATGTAATTAGAAATATTAGCTAAATGTAGTCTGAAATCATGTTACTGTGAGCTTTATGTATTATAGTACATACAGCATGTAAATTATAAAACGTTCACCATAACTTTCCTTTCCAAATATACATTTTTCGCATCCTATATAAAATGTTAACGAAAGTGTCCTACAACTCGAATTTGCTACAGCTCTGAAGAATGCCATCTTTGATTATCAGTGGGGTATTGGTCCAAAAGGAACCAAAACATGTACGTTTTTTTTGAAGAATAATTTAGGGGGGTGAAAGTTGGGTTGTATATCTTGAGTTGTTGATAATCATATCTGTCAAGGGTGTCGAGAGCGTAGGTGTAATCTGTTACAACCTTGAGTAATCCGGTTGCTTCAGAATACTTCAATGGTTTGTAGTCAAGCACATTTGCCAATACCTTGATGGTTTGCTTCAAATCTTCGTACTGTTCCAATTTGATATTATCCTTAACCGAATAGCCTTTAATAAGGTGTTCTTTCAGTGCTTTGTTTGCCCAGATACGGAATTGGGTACCTCGTTGCGATTTGACACGGTAGCCGACAGAGGTAATTATTTCAATGTTATAATGTTCTACCTGGTATGTTTTTCCATCGCTGACAGTTGTCGCAAATTTTGCGACAACTGGAATATCCTTTAATTCTTCTTTTAGAGCATTATTAATGTGCTTACTAATGGTCTTGATATCTCTATCGAATAGCTCTGCCATCTGCTGACGGTTAATCCAGATTGTATATTGTTCCAACCTTACGTCCAGAGCAGTTGTACCGTCCGAGGTTGTATATAGTATGATTTCTCCTGTATTCACAACGCCTAAATTTCTATAAAGTTAATGATTAATTTTGTTCACTCAAATGGATTTGAGCATAATTGTATTGTAGGCTAGTAAAACACGTATTTACCCTAGAGTAAGATAATTTAAGTTTTTGAGATTTTGTTTTTCATAAAAGGATATTTTATCTCGATTGGTTTGATAAATGAGAAACTTTGATTAAATTTGTAAGTATCCAAATAATAGCATTTAAAACATGGAAACAGATGTGAATGATAATATATTATCACTTATAAATAAAACTCCCGACTTGTTGATGTTGGGTCTTGCAGAGCGTGTTAAGCAGAGACGATTGGAAAAAGGATGGACGCAAAAGCTACTTGCTGCAAAAGCAGGCTTATCATATCCTTCTTACAGGCGTTTTGAGTTATCGGGAGAGATCTCTTTGCGTTCATTGGTGATGCTTGCTTATGCATTAGACATGACGGATGAGTTTGAAACTCTTTTCAGTAACAAAACCTATCAGAGTATTGACGATATATTAAAAGCAAAGCAACCGAAACAAAGAAAGAGGGGGCTTAAAAATGAATAGTATTTCAATGATAGAGATTTTTATATCTGATAGTCGTGTAGGACGAATGGCGCTTACGCCTGAAGGATTGTGTGGTTTTGAATACGATGTGGATTGGATACAAAGCGGATTTTCGATATCTCCATTTTATCTGCCGTTGAAGCCGGGGCTGATAATGGCTAAGCGGGATCCTTTCGCAGGAAATTTTGGCGTGTTTGATGATAGTTTGCCGGATGGATGGGGTAATCTATTACTTGATCGTTATTTGCAAGAAAAAGGGATCGATCCATATAGGTTGAGTGTTTTGGAACGATTGTCGCTCATCGGTTCTACCGGACGTGGCGCATTGGAGTACCGACCCGACAAAAGTATTGCTACGGAGGATGAATTTCTAAATTTTGATCGTTTGGCTAAAGAGGTCGAAAAAATACTTGAAAGTAAAGAAAGTGCGGGCTCAGTCGATTTACTCTATAAATATGGTGGTTCGTCAGGTGGAGCGCGTCCGAAGGTCTTTGCGAGAATCGATGGTCGTGAATGGTTGGTGAAATTTAAAGCAACCAGCGATCCCGTTAATGTGGGAGAAATAGAATACAACTATTCTCTACTTGCCAAAGAGTGCGGGGTGCAAATGGCAGAAACCCGCTTGTTCGATAGTCGCTATTTCGGGGTGGAACGATTCGATAGAATCTCACAAAATAAGATCCATACCATAAGTGCGGCAGGACTGCTCCATGCCAATTATCGGATTCCAAGCCTTGACTACTCTTTGCTACTGAAACTGACGCTGAATCTTACCAAAGATATGGAGCAGGTGGCTCAAATGTTCCGAATAATGGTGTTTAATATATTGATTTCGAACCGAGACGACCATTCTAAAAACTTCTCGTTTCAGTGGGTTGATGGGGAGTGGAAACTTTCGCCTGCTTATGACCTTTTGCCAAGTAGTGGATTTAACGGCTACCATACTACGACAATAAACGGCAAAGGAGAACCAACACTCGCAGATGTGATTGCGGTGGCAACTGAGGTAGGATTATCTAAACAGTCAGCGACTCAAATAATCGAAGAATTGACAGATAAATGTGGCACTAGGAAGATGGCTAAATTTAAACTATGATAATCATAAAATACAGGAAATAGTGTAAAAAACGACGCGGACTGTAACAGCAAAAACGGTCATGCTGTTGCAGTCCAAATGTGGCATTCTTCTTATTCAGATTATCTAAAATTTATGCTTAACAGGACAATCCCTCAGAATTTCGGACTGATCCCCGATTTTGGTATGATCCCATGATCCTTGTTTTTCCAACCTCCTAAAACAAAAAGAGAGTCACATTTCTGTAACTCTCTTTTCTGTGGTGCCACCAGGAATCGAACCGGGGACACAAGGATTTTCAGTCCTTTGCTCTACCAACTGAGCTATGGCACCTTGCTTGTTTGCGGTTGCAAAGGTAGTGAAAGTTTTGAAACTACCAAACCTTTTGAAAGGAAAAAACACTGATAAAAAGCTTGTAGTCTTATTATCAGTGTTTTAAATTTTGAACTTTTTTTATTTTTCTTCTTCAAGAGGATTCCAGCCTTGTGCTTTCAGTTCGAACTCTTGTCCGTCGCGGGTGATCAATGCACAACCAAGCTCAGGCTTGGTGATGTGTCCGATGATGCGGATGCCTTTCATCTCTGCTACTTTCTCGTGATCGGCAATGGGGACAGTAAATAGGAGCTCGTAGTCTTCGCCGCCGTTCATCGCACAGGTGGTGAGGTTCATGTTGAACTCTTCTGCCATCACTGCGGTCTGATAGTCGATTGGGATATGCTCTTCGTATACACGACAACCGGCTTTACTTTGTTTGCAGATATGCATCAATTCTGACGAAAGACCGTCTGAGATGTCCATCATGGCAGTTGGCACAATGTTGGCTTCGGCTAGAAGCTTGATAATATCTTTGCGGGCTTCTGGTTTGAGCTGGCGTTCAAGAAGGTATTCTTTGCCCGTAAAGTCGGGTTGAACGTCGGCAGAGTCTTTTAAAACAACTTTTTCGCGCTCTAATAGCTGAAGTCCCATGTAGGCTGCACCGAGATCGCCGCTGACGCAGATCAGATCAGTCGGTTTTGCTCCATGGCGGTAGACTACTTTGTCTTTATCGGCTTCGCCAATACAGGTGATGCTGATGGCAAATCCGGTGAGAGAAGAGGTGGTGTCGCCACCTACAATGTCGACATGGTATTCTTCACAAGCGAGACGGATGCCGGCATAGAAGGCTTCCATGTCTTCTACACTGAATCGCTTCGATAGCGCGAGCGATACGGTGATCTGACGAGGAGTGCCGTTCATGGCATAGATGTCGGAGAAGTTGACAATGGCTGACTTGTAGCCTAAGTGTTTTAGGGGGACGTAAGTCAAATCGAAGTGCACGCCTTCCATGAGGAGGTCGGTGGTGACTAGGACTTGCTTGTCCGATGGGTAGGAAAGGACGGCGGCATCGTCGCCCACTCCGTATTGACTAGATGAATTCTCTAATGTTAAGCCCTCGGTAAGGTGGTCGATGAGGCCGAACTCGCCGAGGGTGGATATTTCTGTTCTCATATAAAATGATTATGCTCTATTGATCAATTCGCGCATGATGGTGGTCATCTTGGGCTGTGCGGCATCGGCTGCTTTTTGTACTTCTTCGTGCGATATTTCTACAATCTTTCCTTCTACTCCAAGGTCGGTGACTACGGAGATGCCGAAGACTTTAATGTCGCAATGACGGGCTACGATGACTTCGGGTACGGTCGACATACCAACAGCATCGGCACCAAAGATGCGGAAGAGTTTGTATTCGGCTGGGGTCTCGAAGGTTGGGCCTTGGGTACCGACGTATACGCCATGTTGTACTTTGATGCCTTTTTCTTCGGCAATGGCATCGGCCTTGCGAATGAGTTCTTTATCGTAAGCTTCGCTCATATCCGGGAAACGTGGACCGTAAGGGATGTTTCTTCCATGAAGCGGGTGTTCGGGGAAGTAGTTGATGTGATCGGTGATGATCATCAAATCGCCAATCTCAAAGTCGGGATGGGTGGCTCCGCTGGCGTTCGAAACGAAAAGGGTTTTGATGCCGAGTTCACGCATCACGCGTACCGGAAAGGTTACTTCTTTCATGGAGTAGCCTTCGTAGTAGTGGAAACGACCTTGCATGGCCATGATGTCTTTGTTGCCTAGCTTTCCGAAGATGAGTTTTCCGCTATGTCCTTCAACGGTTGATACCGGGAAGTTGGGAATCTCTTCGTATTTTATCTCATACTTTTCAGTGATCTCGTTAACGAGACTGCCGAGGCCGGTGCCTAGTATAATGGCTGTTTCTGGGCTTGTGTGCATCTTACTTTTGAGGTAAGCTGCCGTTTCTTGTATTTTTTCTAACATAGCCTATAATGTGTTGATTAAACTTATCTTGTTGTTTTTGTAATATCTTAATGGTAATGGGTAGGGAGTAAAGCATGGGCTTTAACTCGTCCTTGAGTTGGCTGTGCCCAACGAGACGCGCTGCGTCTTTTTCGGTGGTTACGATGAACCGGTTGTTGGGGTTGAGCTGTTGAAATCGTTCTTCGATTTGTTGTAGATCGCTTTCGGTGAACTGATGATGGTCGTCGAATGCTAAAAGGTCTACTTTAGTGGCATAGGTCTCTAGTTCGTTTAACATCGGAGCGGGCGAAACAATGCCGGTGACTAAGAGAACATCGGCACCGATAAGGGTAACGAGTTTCTTTTCTTTGGAGTGCTCGCTCGGAAATACCGGACGGAGGCTTCCGTATTGGAAGGTCGAGAAGTAGAGAGCTTGATAGGGGTACAGATCGAGCCGCTTGGCGATGATGTTGTAATCGATGGGCTTGATGTCTGACGGGCATTTGGTGACAATGACCATATGTGCACGGTTTTTACCGCTCTTGGGCTCGCGGAGGCGACCTGCCGGTAGAAGGGCGTCATCGGAGAAGAGGCGGTGATAGTCGGTGAGTAGGATGTTTAGTCCGGCTCTGACGTAACGATGCTGAAAGGCGTCGTCAAGAAGGATGAGATCGACTTTGGGTTGTTTGATAGCCAGAAGTTGCTGGATACCATGACAACGGTCTTCGTCGACTGCTAAGGTGATATTGGGGTACTTTTGGTGAATCTGATAGGGTTCGTCGCCAATGGTCTGGGCGGTGCTTTTTGGATCAGCTAAAAGATAGCCCTTGGTGTGACGCTTATACCCGCGACTCAGTACCGCAACGTGATAGTGAGCGGAGAGGAGTTTGATCAGGAATTCGGTATGCGGGGTTTTGCCTGTCCCGCCTACGGCAAGGTTGCCTACGCAGATGATAGGAACATTAAAACTCTTTGATTGGAGAATTCCCCAATCAAAGAGTTTGTTTCTTATTGTAACTGCCGTCCCATAAAGCCATGAGACGGGGTAAAGCCATTTGTTTTTTCTGATTAAGTCTTCGCTCATTTAACTCCTTCCTATTTTAGACTGAGCTCGAACGGAATCCGAGCTTGGATCATCGAACGATCGCTGAGATTCTTTAATAAACCAAATTGTTGATAATATTCTCCTAGTTTGCTATTTAATAGCTTCGATTCAATGTAATTGTTTGGGGTATCGTTGAACAGATTCGATAACCAGCTTTCTTTTTCCGGATAGGAAATAACGGTGTAGTTTTCGATACCGGCTTTCTTGGTGGCAATCTCCATAGCGGTGTCAATGCCTCCTAAGATGTCGACTAAACCAAGCTCTTTTGCTTTTTCGCCGGTCCAAACACGACCTTCGGCAATCTTCTTAATCGCCTCTTTGCTCATGCCGCGTCCTTCGGCGCAACGGCTAACAAAGGTTTCATATCCTCTGTTGATCATGGCTTGCATTAAGAGTTTTTCGTCGTCGTTGAAGGGACGCATAAGGTTGCCAAAGTCGGCAAATTTATTGGTCTTAACCATGTCGTAGCTTAATCCGATCTTGTCGGTCAACTCTTTGGCATTGGGCACGATGCCGAAGATGCCAATAGAACCGGTAAGGGTGGTTGGCTCGGCTACAATCGTATCGGCTAAACAGGAGATGTAGTATCCGCCTGATGCGGCATAATCGCCCATAGATACGATGACTGGCTTTTTAGCTTTTAATTCTTTAACGGCGTTCCAGATTTGTTCTGAAGCAAAAGCGCTTCCACCCGGAGAGTTTACGCGGAAAACTACGGCTTTGATATCGTCGTCGTCTTTTAACTTGCGTAAGTCTTTGATGACTTTGTTGCCAACGATGAGGTTGTCTGTTCCGTTTTGAGCGGCATCGACAATTTCTCCTGCAGCGTAATAGATGGCTACGATATTGCCGCTTTTATCTTTGGGGACATTGCGTTTAACATTGATCATGTCGTGAAGGCCTAGGATGCGAAGTGGATCGTCTTCTTTCACTTGTGCCATCTTCTTGAGGTAGTCTTTTACATCGTTACGATAGATTAGGGTGTCGGTCAATCCGCAGGCAACTGTTTCTTCTGCCGGAGAGAACATGAGCATCCGATCGGCGTAGTTGTTTAATGAATCTTTCGAAAGGTGGCGAGAGGTGGAAACACCTTCTAGGACTTGATTCCAGATGGAATTCAAGAAGACGGTGACTTGCTCGCGATTGGCCGGACTCATCTCTGTTGAGTTAAAGGGTTCAACTGCCGATTTGTAGGTTCCGACTTTGAAGATCTGCATTTCAACGCCGATTTTCTTGAGTAGATCTTTATAGAAAATAGGGGTAGCCGATAGTCCGGTCCATTGAAGCATGCCTTTTGGATTGAGTAGAACCTTGTCGGCTACACTCGATAGATAGTATAACTTCTGACTGTATACGTCTCCGTAGGCTACAATGAATTTGCCGCTGGTCTTAAAATCGACTAAAGCATTCCGAATAGCTTGTAGTGAGGCATAAGAGGCCCCTAAGGCGCTGGCTTGTATATAAATTCCTTTGATGTTTTCGTTCTCTTTGGCTTTTTTGATTGAAGACAGGATGTCGTCTAATCCATAGACGTTTTCTTTATCGCCCATAATTTCTGAAAAGAATGCAAATGGGGTTTCTTGCGTACGCTCAACTAATGTGCCGTTCAGATCGAGCATCATTATTGAGTTTTTCTTCACAATGGTTTCGCTATCTGCTGAAGAAGCGATGCCGAAAAAGGTCACAATGCCGAGGATGAATAGAATAATGCCTGACAGAATGATTCCTGTAACTGTGGCCAGAGTAAATTTAAAAAAATCTTTCATGAGCTATAGGTTTTGTTGTCAGCTGTTTTAAAGCTAACAAAGATAATTAATTGCATTGATATTTATTTAATATGTCGCCGTTTTTTTTCTTTTGTCACATGAAACGCTGTTTTATTTCACCCAAAAACAAGATTTTCTGCTATCTTTGCTCACGGATGATTATTAAAATAAATACCATGATGAAACAGAAAACTATCTTATTTTCAATGCTTATAATGGGCTTATTGTTCGTTTCTTGTGTGCCGACGAAAGTGGCGGAAACGGTCGATTATACTCGCTTTGTAAATCCTTTTATTGGTGCGGCTGATAATGGACACACTTTCCCCGGAGCTTGTGTGCCTTTTGGTATGGTACAAACGAGTCCGGTTACCGGAGCGGTGGGGTGGCGTTATTGTTCGGAATATACGTATCAGGATTCTTTGATTTGGGGATTCTCCCAGACGCATCTTAACGGAACGGGATGTATGGATTTGGGTGATCTTTTAGTGATGCCTTTTACGGGTAATCGGGTGCGCTCGTGGGAGGGTTATCGTAGTCGATTGGATAAAAAGCAGGAGGAGGCTTCACCGGGTTATTATGCGGTTGAGCTGACGGATGCTCAAGTAAAAGCGGAGCTGACGGCCTCTGTTCATGCGGCTTTGCATCGTTATACGTTTCATAAGGCGGACTCGGCTTCGGTGTTGATCGATTTGCAGCATGGACCGGCCTGGAATGAACAACAGTATCACTCGCATGTGACTCATTGTGAGGTGACCTGGGAGAGCGATCGGATGTTAACCGGTCATGTTTCGAACACGGTTTGGGTCGATCAGGATTATTTCTTTGTGTTGGAATTCGACCATCCGGTCGTGAGTCGAATCGATTTGCCTATGCTGGATATGGAGAAGGGAAAGCGGATTGTGGCTACTTTCGACTTGAAAGAGGGGGAGCAGTTGATGATGAAGGTGGCGCTGTCGACGACCAGTGTTGAAGGAGCTAAAAAGAATATGAAAGCGGAGATTGCGGACTGGGATTTTAATCGGGTGAAGGTGAATGCTCGTGAGGTTTGGAATAGTTATTTGGGACGCATCGAAATTGAGGGAACGGAAGAGGAGAAGATTAACTTTTATACGTGTTTTTATCATGCATTGATTCAACCGAATGAGATTTCGGATGTTGATGGATTTTATCGTAATGCTGCCGACTCTGTGGTGAAGGCCGGAGGAGGTAAATTCTATTCGACGTTCTCGCTTTGGGATACGTATAGGGCGGCTCATCCGTTTTATACGTTGATGGTTCCTGAACGTGTGGATGGTTTTATTAATTCGCTGATTGAGCAGGGTGAAGTTCAAGGTTTTTTACCTATTTGGGCTTTGTGGGGTAAAGAGAATTATTGTATGGTCGCTAATCATGGTGTGTCTGTGGTGGCTGAGGCTTATCGGAAGGGATTCCGTGGGTTTGATGCTGAACGGGCTTTCCGAATGGTGAAGCAGACGCAAACGGTTTCTCATAAACTGAAATCGAATTGGGAGGTGTATATGAAGTATGGATATTTCCCAACTGATTTGACTCCGGCTGAGTCTGTTTCTTCGACTTTAGAATCGGTTTATGATGATTATGCGGCGGCGGACATGGCTAAACGAATGGGAAAGAAGGAGGATGCGGCTTATTTTGCTCGTCGTGCCGACTTTTATAAGAATCTATTTGATAAGGAGACGCGGTTTATGCGTCCACGTCGTTCGGACGGAACTTGGAAAACACCTTTTAATCCGAGTGATGTAGCGCACGCTGAGAGTAGTGGCGGGGATTATACGGAAGGTAATGCTTGGCAATATACCTGGCATGTGCAGCATGATATCCCGGGGTTGATTAAATTGTTCGGTGGCGAGAAATCGTTCTTGAATAAACTTGATTCGGTGTTTACGTTGAAATTGGAAACGAAGCAAGCGGATGTTACGGGTTTGATTGGGCAATATGCGCATGGTAACGAACCGAGTCATCACGTGGCGTACTTATACACATTGGCCGGCCGCCCTGAACGTACACAGGAGTTGGTTCGTGAGATTTTTACGACTCAATATCGGAATAAGCCTGATGGATTGTGTGGAAATGACGATTGTGGACAGATGTCGGCTTGGTATATGTTCAGTGCTATGGGTTTCTATCCTGTTGATCCGGTCAGCGGCAATTATGTTTTTGGTGCTCCTCAATTACCTAAAATGGTACTTCATCTTTCTGGTGGAAAGACGTTTACGGTGATTGCTGAAGGTTTATCGAAAGATCATTTGCATGTTGACGGTGTGACGCTTAATGGACAGCCGTATACGAAGAATTATATCACACATGAAGATATTATGAGGGGTGGAACGTTGATTTTTGAAATGAAATAGTGTCGTTTTCATTTTAGTTTTTATTCTTGTTGTGCCTTTCTTTCTATTCTCATTCTTGATAATGGTGGTTTGGGTTATAGGCAATCATTGCTTTTACTGAAGCGATATAAAGATTTAATCGATGTCTGTAATTGATAATCGTTACTTGATAGTATAACTGGAGATCGGGGTTTGGCTGGTGACTAAACTCCGATCTTCATTTTTAATTGTGCGTGCGAATGTATGCGTGCGTGCGTGTGTGCTCGCGCCCTCACCCGCAATTGCGCGTTCGCCCGCAGACGTACATGTGTGTGTGAATATTATATGGTGTATCTTTTCCACCGACTTGGTTCACTCCCTTAAAATTATGCTTTATAACACATCTGTTATCCAGTTGATTACGTTTTTTTATTCAAAAAACTTTCAAAAAACCTTTCCAAGTATTTGCGTATTGGTGTTTAATGCTCTACTTTTGCATTCGCTTTGCAAGAGAGACGAAGCCTTTTGATTGAAATGTTGCTTTGGTTTGATCGCTAATGGTTGCGAGGATATTCTTTTTTAAGATCTCTTTATGTTGATTTTAAAAAACCTAAAAGATTAATTCTGAAAAAAAACTTTCCAAAACGTTTGGTGGTTTGCTTAAAGAGTTTTACCTTTGCACCCGCTTTTGAATCGAAGATTTGATCAGAAGCCACGTTCTTTGAAATATTGATAAACAATACAAGTAGTACAAGTAAAAAACAAGAACCGTCAATACTTATTATTAGGTATTATTAGATCGTCAATAAATTTTTACGGTATCCTGAACAGAGCTAAAAAGGTATTGGCTTTTATTTATATAAGAGTTAATATTCAAACAATATTATTACAATGAAGAGTTTGATCCTGGCTCAGGATGAACGCTAGCTACAGGCTTAACACATGCAAGTCGAGGGGCATCAGGGATTAGCAATAATCTGCTGGCGACCGGCGCACGGGTGAGTAACACGTATTCAACCTTCCGATAACTCGGGGATAGCCTTTCGAAAGAAAGATTAATACTCGATAGTATATTTTCTTCGCATGTTGAAAATATTAAAGAATTTCGGTTATCGATGGGAATGCGTTCCATTAGGCAGTTGGCGGGGTAACGGCCCACCAAACCTACGATGGATAGGGGTTCTGAGAGGAAGGTCCCCCACATTGGAACTGAGACACGGTCCAAACTCCTACGGGAGGCAGCAGTGAGGAATATTGGTCAATGGACGGAAGTCTGAACCAGCCAAGTAGCGTGAAGGATGACTGCCCTATGGGTTGTAAACTTCTTTTATATGGGAATAAAGTGCGCCACGTGTGGTGTTTTGTATGTACCATTATGAATAAGCATCGGCTAACTCCGTGCCAGCAGCCGCGGTAATACGGAGGATGCGAGCGTTATCCGGATTTATTGGGTTTAAAGGGAGCGTAGGTGGGCTGGTAAGTCAGCTGTGAAAGTTTGCGGCTCAACCGTAAAATTGCAGTTGATACTGTCAGTCTTGAGTACAGTAGAGGTTAGCGGAATTCGTGGTGTAGCGGTGAAATGCTTAGATATCACGAAGAACTCCAATTGCGAAGGCAGCTGACTAGACTGTTACTGACACTGATGCTCGAAAGTGTGGGTATCAAACAGGATTAGATACCCTGGTAGTCCACACAGTAAACGATGAATACTCGCTGTTTGCGATATACAGTAAGCGGCCAAGCGAAAGCGTTAAGTATTCCACCTGGGGAGTACGCCGGCAACGGTGAAACTCAAAGGAATTGACGGGGGCCCGCACAAGCGGAGGAACATGTGGTTTAATTCGATGATACGCGAGGAACCTTACCCGGGCTTAAATTGCAAATGAATATAGTTGAAAGATTATAGCCGCAAGGCATTTGTGAAGGTGCTGCATGGTTGTCGTCAGCTCGTGCCGTGAGGTGTCGGCTTAAGTGCCATAACGAGCGCAACCCTTATCTTTAGTTACTAACAGGTCATGCTGAGGACTCTAGAGAGACTGCCGTCGTAAGATGTGAGGAAGGTGGGGATGACGTCAAATCAGCACGGCCCTTACGTCCGGGGCTACACACGTGTTACAATGGGAGGTACAACAGGCAGCTACACGGCGACGTGATGCTAATCCCCAAAACCTCTCTCAGTTCGGATTGGAGTCTGCAACCCGACTCCATGAAGCTGGATTCGCTAGTAATCGCGCATCAGCCACGGCGCGGTGAATACGTTCCCGGGCCTTGTACACACCGCCCGTCAAGCCATGAAAGCCGGGGGTACCTGAAGTACGTAACCGTAAGGAGCGTCCTAGGGTAAAACTGGTAATTGGGGCTAAGTCGTAACAAGGTAGCCGTACCGGAAGGTGCGGCTGGAACACCTCCTTTCTGGAGCGATACCGTTCAAATGACGATTAATGGTTCTTGGTTTTTGTACTACTGGTACTTGTTTATTTAAGATATAGATCTTTAATAAGGATAAACAAGAGATAAAAAGAAGCCGGGCCTATTTTAGGCACGAGTGTACTGACAGTCCTATAGCTCAGTTGGTTAGAGCGCTACACTGATAATGTAGAGGTCGGCAGTTCAACTCTGCCTGGGACTACCGATGTACGAGATTTGGATGACCATCTCTTTTTTTGTTACTTCGGGGGATTAGCTCAGCTGGCTAGAGCACCTGCCTTGCACGCAGGGGGTCAACGGTTCGAATCCGTTATTCTCCACCTTTTCTTTGAGACATAAGAAAAACGATCTTTGACATGTTGTACAAAAAGTAAAAATTTAGTAAGAGCTAAAAGTATATATCAAACTTTACGCATGTTACTTTTATAGTAACAGTGAACGTTTGTAAGAAAGTAAATAAGGGCGCATGGCGGATGCCTTGGCTCTCGGAGGCGATGAAGGACGTGATAAGCTGCGATAAGCTGCGGGTAGGTGCAAATAACCTTTGATCCGCGGATTTCCGAATGGGACAACCTGATATTTTGAAGAAATATCATCCTGATTATGTCAGGAGGCTAACGCAGGGAACTGAAACATCTTAGTACCTGTAGGAAAAGAAAATAATAATGATTCCCCTAGTAGTGGCGAGCGAACGGGGAACAGCCCAAACCATCCATGTTACGGCATGTGATGGGGTTGTAGGACCACGTTGTGGAATCTGTTTAAATGAGAAGAATGATCTGGAAAGTTCAACCATAGCGCATGATAGTTGCGTATTCGAAGTTTAAAAGATCCTAGTGGTATCCTGAGTAGGGCGGGACACGTGAAATCCTGTCTGAATCTGCCGGGACCATCCGGTAAGGCTAAATACTCCCGAGAGACCGATAGCGAACCAGTACTGTGAAGGAAAGGTGAAAAGCACTTCGAATAGAAGAGTGAAATAGTCCCTGAAACCGTGCGCCTACAAGCGGTCGGAGCAGCTTTATGCTGTGACGGCGTGCCTTTTGCATAATGAACCTACGAGTTACTTTTACCGGCCAGGTTAAGGATCTTGAGATCTGCAGCCGAAGCGAAAGCGAGTCTGAATAGGGCGTATAGTCGGTAGGAGTAGACGCGAAACCAAGTGATCTACCCTTGACCAGGTTGAAGGCTAGGTAACACTAGCTGGAGGACCGAACCAATAAGCGTTGAAAAGCTTCTGGATGAGTTGAGGGTGGGGGTGAAAGGCTAATCAAACTTGGAGATAGCTCGTACTCCCCGAAATGCATTTAGGTGCAGCCTCGTGAGTTACTAATGTGAGGTAGAGCGACTGATAAGATGCGAGGGCTTCGCCGCCTATCAAGTCTTGATAAACTCCGAATGCGCATTAGTTTAATCACGGGAGTGAGGGCATGGGTGCTAAGGTCCATGTCCTAAAGGAGAAGAATCCGGACCACCAGCTAAGGTCCCCAAATATACACTAAGTTGAACTAACGAAGTCAGATTGCTAAGACAGCTAGGATGTTGGCTTGGAAGCAGCCATTCATTTAAAGAGTGCGTAACAGCTCACTAGTCGAGGAGTTTGGCGTGGATAATAATCGGGCATTAAGTGTATTACCGAAGCTGTGGGATATGTAAATATCGGTAGGGGAGCATTCCACTACGCGTTGAAGGCCAAGCGTAAGCTTGTCTGGAGCTTGTGGAAAAGCA
The DNA here is from genome assembly GCF_058683585.1 of Bacteroides sp. QWL-09. Taxonomy (NCBI): domain Bacteria; kingdom Pseudomonadati; phylum Bacteroidota; class Bacteroidia; order Bacteroidales; family Bacteroidaceae; genus Bacteroides; species Bacteroides sp. QWL-09. Next base: position 3,033,742 of record NZ_CM178748.1, read on the forward strand.
AATGTAGGTATAAGTAACGATAAAGGGGGTGAGAAACCCCCTCGCCGAAAGACTAAGGTTTCCTGATCAACGCTAATCGGATCAGGGTTAGTCGGGTCCTAAGGCTCAGCCGACAGGTGATGCCGATGGCAGAACAGGTTAATATTCCTGTACTACCTTTAAGAGTGACGTGGGGACGGAGGAGTGACAATGCCGCGAACAGACGGATGTTCGTTAAAGGGTGTAGATGTTGATCGATACAGGCAAATCCGTATCGAGAGTCGAACCTGATAGTATGGAGCGTTCTTCGGAACAATTCAATAGCGCATGTAACCATACTCCCAAGAAAATCCGCTAAACATAATCTTTGAGGTACCCGTACCGTAAACGGACACACGTAGTTGGGTTGAATATACTCAGGCGCTTGAGTGAATCACGGTTAAGGAACTAGGCAAATTGACCCTGTAACTTCGGGATAAAGGGTCCCACAGCGATGTGGGCGCAGAGAATAGGTCCAGGCAACTGTTTAACAAAAACACAGGGCTGTGCAAAATCGAAAGATGAAGTATACAGCCTGACACCTGCCCGGTGCTGGAAGGTTAAGAGGAGATGTCATCGCAAGAGAAGCATTGAATTGAAGCCCCAGTAAACGGCGGCCGTAACTATAACGGTCCTAAGGTAGCGAAATTCCTTGTCGGGTAAGTTCCGACCTGCACGAATGGTGTAATGATCTGGACACTGTCTCAACCGTGAGCTCAGTGAAATTGTAGTATCGGTGAAGATGCCGATTACCCGCGATGGGACGAAAAGACCCCGTGAACCTTTACTATAGCTTAACATTGAATTTGGGCCATTGATGTGTAGGATAGGTCGGAGACTTTGAAGCAGGTACGCTAGTATTTGTGGAGTCGCTGTTGAAATACGACCCTTTGATTGTTTGAGTTCTAACTCGCTTTTGCGAGGACATTGTTTGGTGGGTAGTTTGACTGGGGTGGTCGCCTCCAAAAGTGTAACGGAGGCTTCTAAAGGTACCCTCAGGACGATTGGTAACCGTCCGTAGAGTGTAATGGCATAAGGGTGCTTGACTGGGAGACAGACAAGTCGATCAGGTAGGAAACTAGAGCATAGTGATCCGGTGTTTCCGCATGGAAGGGACATCGCTCAAAGGATAAAAGGTACTCCGGGGATAACAGGCTGATCCCTCCCAAGAGCTCATATCGACGGAGGGGTTTGGCACCTCGATGTCGGCTCGTCACATCCTGGGGCTGGAGAAGGTCCCAAGGGTTGGGCTGTTCGCCCATTAAAGTGGCACGCGAGCTGGGTTCAGAACGTCGTGAGACAGTTCGGTCTCTATCTATCGTGGGCGTATGAAATTTGCGTGGCTCTGACACTAGTACGAGAGGACCGTGTTGGACTGACCTCTGGTTTACCAGTTGTGCCGCCAGGTGCATCGCTGGGTATCTAAGTCGGGATCGGATAAGTGCTGAAAGCATCTAAGTACGAAGCCGGCCACAAGATTAGATTTCTTAGGGTCGTTATAGACGATGACGTTGATAGGACGCAGGTGTAAAGGTGGCAACATCAAAGCCGAGCGTTACTAATTGCCCGTGCACTTTCTTACAAACGCGCGTTGTTTGTTATATCCATTTAGCTATCCTTTTTAGGAGTCTAAATTTTTACTGTACACATGTCATAACCTTTTTTAGGTGGTTATAGCACGAGGGTTCCACCTCTTCCCATTCCGAACAGAGAAGTTAAGCCTCGTCACGCCGATGGTACTGCGTAACAGTGGGAGAGTAGGTAGCCGCCATTTTGATTGACCCTTCGATTCAGTAATGTTTCGAAGGGTCTTTTTTTTGTGCCGCTCGTACTGTTTTGTACCATGCAATACTATTTGACCTTGTCTTGTTTTACCTTGCCTTCTTATCGATAGCGTTTTAAAAAGTGTGTAAATCCCAATATTTCTTAGATTTGTATTGTAACCTAAAATGAAAGAGAAATGGAATTTACACAAGAACAAATGTCTGAAATTATTTCTTCACTTACAAATGGTAAAGAAGGATTTCAGGAATTAATCCGTTTAGGGATGGAATCCTTAATGAAATCAGAGCGTAAGATTTATAATTCTCAGACTGATGATGTGAGTAATGGCTATCGTGATCGTCGAGTATGTCATGGCGGTCAAATGTTTGAGATTCGCGTTCCTCGGAGTCGTGAGAGCAACTTTTATCCTGTTTTATTAGGGGTACTTAAAGATCAAGAAGCTGAAGTTCAGCGCTTAATTTGTAGTTTATACGCTCAAGGCTTGACCACCAAGCAAGTTGGTGATATCTCTGAGGAATTTTACGGTAAGCATTATAGTAAGAGTCAAGTAAGCCGGCTCCTTGATACGGCACGTGGAGATGTTTCTGCGTGGCTGAACCGTAGATTAGATGCACGTTATCCAATCGTTTATATTGATGCTACGTATGTTGCCACCAGGCGCAATGACTCGGTTTCAAATGAAGCATACTACGTAATATTAGGAGTAAAAGAAGATAGAACTCGTGAGGTCTTATCAATTGTGAATTTCCCAACCGAAAGTGCTTCCAACTGGCTTGATATATTCGATGATATAAAAGAAAGAGGAGTTAGTGAGATTAATTTATTTGTATGCGATGGCTTATCTAGTATTGAAAATTCTATCGCACATGCATTTCCTGGTGCAGATATCCAATTGTGCACGGTGCATTTAAAGAGGAATATATTGGGGAAAATTAAACCTCGAGATAAAAAAATAATTGCGGCTGAAATGCAGATAGTATTTAGGCCAGATCAAGATTTGGTCACCCCTGAAAGCTCACATAAACAATTCCTAGATTTTATAGATAAATGGGTGAAGAGTTACCCCATGCTTAAAAGGTATAAACATGAAAGGTACAAATTCTATTTCACTTATTTCAAATATGAGAGAGAAATAAGAGGTATGATATATACAACCAATTGGATTGAACGACTCAATAAGGATTTTAAAAGAGTGCTGAAAATGCGTGGCGCGATGCCAAACTATGATTCTGTGATATTATTGCTTGGCAATGTGGCTATGAATAAAGATGTATTTAAATATCCAATTTACAACTTTCTTGAATCAAAGCTTTTTATCAAAACAGAATAATTATATTTTTGAGAAATATTTATGCCTAAGAAATAAAACATACACACTTTTCTGAACATTACCTTCTTATCTAATCTAATCCAATGTTGTGCCGCATTATCTCGTACCATCCCATCCCATCTTATTTCATTCCATCCCATTCCTTCGATGCCATGTCATGTTATCTCCTATCGTGCCATGTCTTCTGAACCCGTCCATGAATCTGATGCAGCTTTTCTTCTTCAAACCTCGATTGATAGGCCCCGATTGAATATACAGATGAAGAGACATTGACTGATGCTAGGTACACCTACATCTACATCTTACCGCGCATGATCACCGCGATACACACTACATCACTGTAGATGACCGCACATATATATAACATACATTATTACATATGGCTACATATAAGCCACATGACCATATATAACGCACATAGCACATCTGACTGATCTACTGATCTATCTAATCTAATTGATATGTCCTTATACTTATTCCATATAATTGGATGGGTACTCCTGAACTGCTTTAAAAAGCTCTAGATTATTTAGATCCTTTATCCATCTCTTATTCCTTATCCGCAATCACCATTGTAAATTATGCTTATGAAATTATAGCAATCAAGGTTATATTTAGCTAAATCAGATTCAATACGATTATATTCAACTTCAGAGGAATCGGTCGGGTTATCACCATTGATTGAGGGTATCTGTTTCGATGTTAGCGATGATGATTCATTACGATAATCTATCATCCGTTATCATTATAATACCACTGTCTTTGTGCTAAAACACCTTCTGGAACTACTGCTCTTGTTCCTATTTCTATTCTTCTTCCTTTATTCTTTTCTTCTTTCATCTTTTCGGAACTATTTTTTTTCCCCCATTTATCCCTTCTTTTGCCTAATTGAGTTTGTCTATCAGTTTGATCTTCTTATTTCTTCTATAGCGCCTATAATTCTTTTGGCTTTCTTTAGTTTGTCCTTTTAAACCTTCTAAGATTGATTCCTTTTCATTCGGTGCAACTTAATAATAGCGAAGCTTCTTACTATGATATTTTACTAAAGTCTAGGAAATAGATTTGTTATTTATCTATCTAGTCAATGATTTAAGAGTAATATACAGCGTTGGTTGTTCTCTAAAATCAGTTTTTGTTTTTTTTACTTGGAACTGGTTTCCTTTTAATCTTGAAATACTAGTGTTGGCTGAGAAGCACTTTAGTGGATTATGAATTATTTGTATGATTGCTGAATGACGTAATTTCTTTCATATATATTATGGTTGAAAAACCCTTCTATATGGCTATTTGACTAATATTGTGAATATGATTATTTAAAAGTTTTGTCTGTTTTTGTGCTAAAAATGAGAATATTTACCTATAAATTATATGTAATGAGGATAATTATTTGTATCTTTGTCGCCCGAATTATATCGAGTTTGGTGCATCTCTGTATGGAGATGGGCTAGTGATATACTTCTGACTTTTTATACCTTTACATTTACTTAAAAATGAAAAGCTTTGGGTAAGTTTGATAAATACAAAATTGACTTGAGAAATATGAAAAGCGACTCTGCTAAGTATGAGTTCGTTTTAGATAATCTCTATTTCTCGCATATTGATGGACCGGAGGTTCAAAAGGGTAAAGTAAATGTCGAATTGACAGTTAAGAAGGTATCATATGCTTTTGAATTTTACTTTAAGACAGAAGGTGTGGTTTGGGTGCCTTGTGATCGTTGCTTAGACGATATGGAACAATTGGTTGCCTCCACAGATAAGCTTGTTGTTAAGTTTGGTTCAGAGTATGCAGAAGAAGGTGACAATATGATCATTATTCCTGAAGAGGAAGGAGAGATTAATGTTGCTTGGTTTATGTATGAATTTATAGCCCTTGCTGTACCAATGAAGCATGTCCATGCTCCTGGTAAATGTAATAAGGCAATGTCTGGAAAACTAAACAAACATTTGCGTACTGCAGCTGACGATGATTCTGATGAGGGCATTGACCCTGAGTTTAACGTAGGGGAAGAAGAAGTCGAAGAAACGATCGATCCCCGCTGGAATGATTTAAAAAAAATATTAGATAATAATTAAAGTTTAAGAAAATGGCACATCCTAAAAGAAGACAATCAAAAACAAGAACAGCAAAGAGAAGAACTCATGATAAGGCTGTAGCTCCTACATTAGCTATTTGTCCTAACTGTGGAGAATGGCATGTTTATCATACTGTATGTGGAGCATGCGGATACTACAGAGGTAAACTTGCAATTGAAAAAGAAGCAGCTGTATAATCAGTGCAGCTATACACTCAAGACAGCCTGAGAGTTTTCCTCTCCGGCTGCTTTAGGTATTATAAGCATTGTTAATTTAAAACCGATTTGATGGAAAAAATAAATGCAGTAATCACAGGCGTTGGTGGTTATGTACCAGATTATATTTTGACTAATGACGAAATTTCAAAGATGGTAGATACCAATGACGAGTGGATTATGACTCGTATTGGAGTAAAGGAACGACACATACTTAATGAAGAAGGCTTAGGTACTTCATACATGGCGCGTAAAGCGGCAAAGGATTTGATGAAGAAAACTGGTGCAAATCCTGATGATATTGATTTAGTTATTGTTGCTACTACTACTCCTGATTATCATTTCCCTTCTACTGCTTCTATTCTTTGTGATAAGTTAGGTTTGAAAAACGCATTTGCATTCGATATGCAAGCGGCTTGTTGTGGTTTCTTATATTTGCTTGAAACTGCAGCTAGTTTCATTCGTTCAGGAAGATATAAAAAAGTTATTATTGTTGGGGCAGATAAGATGTCTTCTACAGTTGATTACACTGACCGTGCAACTTGTCCTATTTTTGGTGACGGAGCTGCAGCGTGTATGATGGAACCTACTTTGGAAGATGTTGGAGTCATGGATGCAATATTAAGAACAGATGGTAAGGGACTTCCTTTCCTACATATGAAAGGCGGAGGATCTGTTTGTCCTTCTTCTTACTTCACTGTTGATAATAAGATGCATTACATTCACCAAGAAGGACGCACTGTGTTTAAATATGCAGTATCTAATATGTCAGATGTAACTGAAGAAATCGTTGTTAAAAACGGTTTAACTAAAGATACTGTCGACTGGATTATCCCTCATCAAGCTAATATGCGTATCATTGAGGCGGTCGCTCATCGTGTTGAGGTTCCTATCGAAAAAGTAATGGTTAATATTGATCGTTACGGTAATACTAGTGCCGGAACTCTTCCTCTTTGTCTGTGGGACTTTGAACATAAATTGAAAAAAGGAGACAATTTGATCTTTACAGCATTTGGTGCTGGATTTACTTGGGGCGCTGTTTATGTGAAATGGGGCTATGATGGTAAAAAAAATGATTAGATTCGTTTCTAATATATAACATATGAAAACGCATCCTATCTCGATTCGATGCGTTTTTTTTTCTCAACTCATAAAATTTTATTCATGCATAAAGCTGGTTTTGTAAATATTGTAGGAAATCCTAATGTCGGTAAATCGACATTGATGAATGCATTGGTCGGAGAGCGTATCTCGATTGCCACTTTTAAGGCTCAGACTACGCGTCATCGTATTATGGGAATATATAATACGGATGATATGCAAATTGTGTTTTCGGATACTCCTGGAGTATTGAAGCCCAATTATAAGTTGCAAGAGTCGATGTTAAATTTCTCGACCTCAGCTTTGACTGATGCTGATATTTTGCTTTATGTTACGGATGTAGTTGAGACTCCTGATAAAAATTCTGAGTTTGTGGAAAAGGTACGTCACATGACGGTACCAGTTTTGTTGCTTATTAATAAGATTGATTTAACCGATCAGGAAAAACTTGTGCAATTAGTTGAGAGTTGGAAAGAATTGATTCCTCAGGCTGAAATTATCCCGCTTTCTGCGCTTTCTAAGTTTAATGTAGATTATGTGTTGAAGCGGATAAAAGAACTTCTGCCAGAATCTCCGCCTTATTTCGATAAGGATCAGTGGACAGATAAACCTGCGCGTTTTTTTGTCAATGAGATTATTCGTGAGAAAATCTTATTGTATTATGATAAGGAAATCCCTTACGCTGTTGAAGTGGTTGTAGAACTTTTCAAAGAGAGTGAAAATAAAATCCATATTCAAGCTGTTATTTATGTGGAACGGGATTCACAAAAAGGAATCATTATTGGAAAACAAGGAAAAACTTTGAAGAAAGTGGCAACTGAAGCACGATTGGAATTAGAACGCTTCTTTGGGAAAAAGATTTTTCTTGAGACATTTGTGAAAGTGGATAAAGATTGGCGAAGTTCAGATAAAAAACTTCGTAATTTTGGTTATCAGTTAGATTAAAAGTATTTATTCGACTGTGATAGTCGTTGTTTTAATATATTAAGAACTATGGGAAATTTAGTCGCAATTGTAGGTCGTCCTAATGTGGGCAAATCTACTTTATTTAACCGTTTGACGAAAACTCGTCAGGCTATTGTGAACGACGAAGCTGGTACAACTCGGGATCGACAATATGGGAAATCGGAGTGGCTTGGACGGGAGTTCTCTGTTGTAGATACCGGTGGATGGGTAGTGAACTCTGATGATATTTTTGAAGAGGAAATCCGTAAACAGGTTTTGATGGCTTTGGAAGAAGCTGATGTAATTGTATTTGTGGTAGACGTGATCAATGGGTTGACTGATTTGGATATGGCTGTGGCTACGATTCTACGTCGATCTAAAAGTCCGGTCATTGTCGTTGCTAATAAAACGGATAATAACGACCTCCAATATAATGCACCTGAATTTTATAAATTAGGACTTGGTGATCCTTGTTGTATCTCGGCGATTACCGGTAGTGGTACTGGTGATTTGATGGATCTAATTGTCACCAAATTTAAGAAAGAGTCTAGTGAGATCTTAGATAATGATATTCCTCGTTTTGCAGTGGTTGGACGTCCGAATGCTGGTAAGTCATCTATTGTAAATGCTTTTATTGGTGAGGATCGTAATATCGTGACTGAGATAGCCGGTACGACTCGTGATTCTATTTATACTCGCTATAATAAATTTGGATTTGACTTTTATCTTGTGGATACAGCTGGTATTCGTAAAAAGAATAAAGTCAATGAAGATTTGGAATATTACTCTGTTGTTCGTTCTATTCGTTCAATTGAAAATGCCGATGTTTGTGTTTTGATGATTGATGCAACACGTGGAGTTGAAGGGCAAGATTTGAATATTTTTTCTTTGATCCAACGAAATCAAAAAGGTTTAGTTGTTGTTGTGAACAAGTGGGATTTGGTTCAAGATAAAACGGTGAAGGTTATGAAAACATTCGAGGATGCTATTCGTAATCGATTTGCACCTTTTGTTGATTTTCCTATCATCTTTGCATCAGCGTTAACGAAGCAACGTATCTTGAAAGTTTTAGAAGAGGCTCGTAGTGTTTATGACAATCGAACTGCTAAAATTTCAACTGCTCGCTTGAATGAAGAAATGTTGCCTTTGATAGAGGCTTATCCTCCTCCATCAACTAAGGGTAAATATATTAAGATAAAATATATTACTCAATTGCCGAATACGCAAGTTCCTTCATTTGTTTATTTCGCTAATCTTCCTCAATATGTGAAGGAGCCTTATAAACGTTTCTTGGAAAATAAGATGCGCGAAAAATGGAATTTGACCGGTACACCGATTAACATCTATATTCGTCAGAAATAGAAATAAAAAAAATCGATTTTAAATATCATTTTAAAATCGATTTTTTTTTATCTGCTTATTTGAAAAAGGCTATAGGTCTTTTTCTCCGAAGTTTTGTTCTTCTAAGTCCTTGACTTTGCGTAATAGATCTGATGCAAAGATGAAGTTGTTCAACAACTTATTGGTTGAATTGAAAACATCATTTTTTGTTCCTTCCCATTCTTTGTTCCCTTCATGGATATATATGACTTTGTCGCCTATTCCCATTACCGAATTCATGTCATGAGTGTTGATAAGGGTCGTCATATTGTATTCTTCTGTGATATCATGTATGAGTTGGTCTATCACAATAGAAGTCTTAGGGTCCAGTCCAGAATTCGGTTCATCACAGAAAAGGTATTGAGGATTTAGTGCTATAGCTCTAGCTATGGCTACGCGTTTCTGCATGCCCCCACTGATCTCTCCGGGATATTTATTTTGAGCTTCACTTAAGTTGACGCGATCTAGGCAAAACATCGCTCTTTGAGTACGAGCTCTAAGAGTATCATAGCTAAACATGTTTAAGGGAAACATCACATTGTCGAGTACCGTCATTGAGTCAAATAATGCTGCACTTTGAAAGATCATGCCCATTTCTTTTCGGAGGATCTTTTTTTCGTTCTTGCCCATGCATAGGAAGTTTCGCCCATCGTATAAAACTTCTCCTTTAGTCGGTTCTAGGAGGCCGACAATACACTTCATTAGAACTGTCTTTCCTGATCCGCTTTGTCCGATAATTAGGCTCGTTTTTCCATTTTCAAAAGTAGCATTGATATCTTTTAAGATGTTTTTGTCTTCAAAGGACTTATATAAAGATTTTATTTCAATCATCCCATTAAAAGTTTAGTTAGTACTAAATCGGCAAATAAAATCAGTACACTACTTGACACTACAGCATCAGTAGATGCTTTACCGACTTCAATAGATCCTCCTCCAACGGAGTATCCGTAGAAAGCTGCAACACTGGCGATAATAAAAGCGAAGAATAGCGATTTTATAATACCACACCAAATGAACCACTCAACAAACATATATTGAAGTCCGTATTCCAGATCGACTGCATTCATGATTCCTCCGATCCAGCAAGTGCAAAAGGCTCCGATAATCCCGGCAAATATACTGAATGTGACCAAAATCGGTATGGTAGTGATCATCGCTGTTATTTTGGGCAGTATAAGGTAGTTTGCCGAATTTACTCCCATGATTTCTAAAGCATCTATTTGTTGAGTAACTCGCATTGTTCCTAATTCGGATGCAATGTTTGATCCCACTTTACCTGCTAAAATCAAACACATGATAGAAGATGAGAACTCTAATAACATGATTTCGCGGGTTACATATCCTACGGTCCACCGAGGCATCCAAGGACTTTCAATGTTCAGTTTAATCTGGATCGTAATAACAGCTCCAATGAAGAATGAGATGAGTAGTACGATACCAACCGAATTAACACCTAATTGTTCTACTTCTTTAATGTATTGGTGAAAGAACATACGCATTCGTTCAGGACGTGAGAATGTTCGTTTCATTAATATCATGTATTGACCAACTGTTCTTAATGCTTGTATCATTGCTATACTATTAATATATGCAAAGGTACATTATTCTAGCTTATTTTTATTACATTTGCGGCAAAATAACAAAAAACATGGAAGAGGCTAAAATGGTTCTTCGTACAGAGGATCTCGTTAAAAAATATGGGAAGCGAACAGTTGTAAACCATGTTTCCATTAATGTGAAACAGGGTGAAATTGTTGGACTTTTAGGGCCTAATGGCGCCGGAAAGACGACTTCTTTTTATATGACTGTAGGTCTTATTACGCCGAATGAAGGACATATTTTTTTAGATGATCTGGATATTACCGATTACCCGGTTTATAAGCGTGCTCAAACAGGCATTGGATATCTTGCACAAGAAGCTTCTGTTTTTCGTCAGATGACTGTGGAGGATAATATTGCTTCAGTTCTTGAAATGACTAATAAATCTAGAGAGTATCAGAAGGATAAACTTGAAAGTTTGATTGCGGAGTTTCGATTGCAGAAAGTTAGGAAGAATAAAGGAAATCAATTATCGGGTGGTGAAAGACGGCGTACGGAAATTGCCCGTTGCTTAGCCATAGATCCTAAATTCATTATGCTTGATGAGCCTTTTGCGGGGGTCGATCCTATTGCTGTTGAAGATATACAGCAGATCGTTTGGAAGTTGAAAGATAAGAATATTGGAATTTTGATTACCGACCATAATGTTCAGGAAACCCTGAGTATTACAGATCGTGCATATCTGCTATTTGAGGGTAAGATCCTTTTCCAAGGTACCCCTGAGGAGTTGGCAGAGAACAAAATTGTCCGTGAGAAATATTTAAGTAATAGCTTTGTGCTAAGACGGAAAGATTTTCAGTTGTAATGATTTAGACTGTAATACCATAAGGTTGAAAATAAAAAAGGGATATCGTTGTGATATCCCTTTTGTTTTTCTTGCTATAAATTAGCTTCTTGGTCTAGCCTCTTTTACAACCATTGTACGGCCCATGTATTCTGCACCGTTTAGCTCTGCGATGGCTTTTGAACCAGCAGCGTCATCTTCCATTTCAATGAAAGCAAATCCTTTTGATTTGCCAGTTTCGCGATCTGTAATGATTTTAACTGAAGATACTGATCCGTAATCTTCCATAACTTGTTGCAGATCTCCTTCCTTAACACGGTAGTTAAGGTTTCCAATATAAATATTCATAGTGAAAAAATAAAAAAATAAATAAATGAATAAAACTCTCTGGACAGTTAGGTACTAATAAAAGGATTAAAACGACAGAGAGTTTACAAATGCAAATCTAACAGAAGTAAAAACCGTGTAATAGAAATCGAGAAACTAATGCTTCGTCTGTCCGCGACAAAGAAACGCATTATTTTTGAAATTATCTTCTTTTTCTATTAAATATTTGTGTTAAAGTTATATATTTTTCTTTTTAGAAAGTTTATGTCATTGAAATGTAATATGAAGAACAAATCTATTAGAGGGGCTTTTCGTGTGAAATCATTGATTTATTGAATGATAAGAAATAAAGCCGCAATGTTTTTTGATAATTAAAAGATAAGCACTAATTTTGCACCCTCTTATTTTGCGTGAATAGAATAGAGTATAAATCAAATAAATAACTGTCAGAATGAACGTTTCATTACAAAACATTGACAAAGTAAGTGCATTGCTTACTGTAAAAGTAGAAAAAGCCGATTATCAAGAGAAAGTAGATAAAGCGATGAAGAACCTTCGCCAGAAGGCTCAAATGCCGGGATTCCGTAAAGGAATGGTACCGATGAGCTTGGTTAAAAAGATGTATGGTCACTCTGTAGTTGCTGAAGAAGTGAATAAGATTCTTCAAGAAGCCATCTATGGTTACATTAAAGACAACAACGTGAATATGTTGGGTGAACCGTTGCCTAATGAAGAAAAACAACAAGAGATTGATTTTGATACAATGGAAGAATTCGAATTTACATTCGATATCGCATTGGCTCCTGAATTTAAAGCTGAGGTTGCAGCATCTGATAAAGTTGATTACTATACCATTGATGTCACTGATGATATGGTTGAAAATCAAATCAAAGCCTATACTCAACGTAACGGAAAATACGATCAAGTAGATGTTTACCAAGAAAACGATATGTTGAAAGGTTTGATCGCTCAACTTGATGAGAATGGTAATACAAAAGAAAACGGAATTCAAGTTGAAGGTGCTGTTATGATGCCTTCATATATGAAGAATGATGACCAAAAGGCTATTTTTGCAAACACAAAAGTAAACGACGTTTTGGTTTTCAATCCTCACACTGCTTACGAAGGAAACGCTGCTGAAATGGCTTCTTTGTTGAAGATCGATAAAGAAATCGCAGGTGACGTGAAATATAACTTCAGCTTCCAAGTAGAAGAAATCACTCGTTTCGTTCCAGGTGATTTGACACAAGAAATCTTCGACCAAGTTTTTGGTGAAGGCGTTGTTAAATCGGAAGAAGAATTCCGTGCGAAAGTAAAAGAGAATGTTGCTGCTCAGTTCGTAGCTGATAGCGACTATAAGTTCTTAATTGACGTTCGTAAGGTCTTGATGGAAAAAGTTGGCAAATTAGAATTCTCTGACACGTTATTGAAGCGTGTTATGTTGCTTAACAACAAAGAAAAGGGAGAAGAATTTGTTGCTGAGAACTATGAAAATAGCATCGAAGAATTAACTTGGCACCTAATCAAAGAGCAGTTGGTTGAAGCTAACGATATCAAAGTAGAACAAGATGACGTTTTGAAAATGGCTAAAGAAACAACTAAGGCTCAATTCGCTCAATACGGAATGCTTTCTGTTCCTGAAGATCTTTTGGAGAACTACGCTCAAGAGATGTTGAAGAAGAAAGAAAGTGTGAACAACTTAGTGAACCGTTCAGTAGAAGTTAAATTGGCTGCTGCATTGAAAGCTCAAGTTACATTAGAAAACAAAACAGTTTCTATCGAAGAGTTCAACAAAATGTTTGAATAAGATAGTTCCGTAATATACGGATAAAGATAAAAAACACAGAGTATTTTAAAATTATCACTCTGTGTTTTTTTGTGTCTCACTTCTTTTTTCGTTTCTTTGTACTTCTATTTTTGAATACAGTAATTAGAAAAAGAATTCATATGGATGATTTTAGAAAATATGCAACCAAGCATTTAGGGATGAATAGCTTGGCTTTAGATGGCGTGATAAAGTCGCAGTCTGGATATTTGAACCCTTATATTCTTGAAGAAAGGCAGTTGAATGTTACCCAATTGGACGTGTTTTCACGTTTGATGATGGATCGTATTATCTTCTTGGGAACTCAAATCGATGATTATACAGCGAATACTTTGCAAGCGCAATTGCTGTATCTTGATTCTGTTGATCCTGGAAAGGATATCTCGATTTACATTAACTCGCCGGGTGGTAGTGTTTATGCCGGATTGGGTATCTATGATACGATGCAATTTGTGTCTAGTGACGTTGCAACGATCTGTACAGGTATGGCAGCATCAATGGCGGCAGTTTTATTAGTTGCCGGTCAAGAGGGTAAGCGTTCGGCTTTGACTCACTCTCGAGTGATGATTCATCAACCGATGGGAGGAGCACAAGGACAAGCTTCGGATATCGAAATTACTGCTCGTGAGATACAAAAGTTGAAGAAAGAACTTTATACTATCATTGCCGATCACTCTCATACGGAGTTTGATAAAGTTTGGGCGGATTCTGATCGCGATTATTGGATGACTGCTCAAGAGGCTAAGGATTATGGTATGGTTGACGAAGTATTGATTAAAAAATAGAAATGGCGAATTCTAAGACAAGAAATAGATGTAGTTTTTGTGGGCGTAGCGAGGATGAGGTTGGTTTTCTAATTACCGGAATGAACGGCTATATTTGTGATAGTTGTGTCAGTCAGGCTTATGAAATCACTCAAGAAGCTTTAGGTGAAAAGAATAAGGCTACGGCAACGACTCTTAATTTGGAGCAACTCCCTAAGCCTATTGAAATAAAAGATTTTCTTGACCAATACATTATTGGACAAGATGACGCTAAACGTTTTTTATCGGTTTCGGTTTATAACCATTACAAGCGCTTACTTCAGAAAGATAGTGGTGATGATGTTGAGATTGAAAAGTCGAACATTATTATGGTTGGCAGCACGGGTACCGGTAAGACCTTGTTGGCTCGAACAATCGCTAAACTGTTACATGTACCTTTTACAATTGTAGATGCAACCGTATTGACTGAGGCGGGCTACGTCGGGGAAGATATTGAGAGTATATTGACTCGTCTTCTTCAGGTGTCCGATTACAATGTGGCTGAAGCAGAACAGGGTATTGTGTTTATAGACGAGATTGATAAAATAGCTCGTAAGGGTGATAATCCTTCTATTACTCGTGACGTTAGTGGTGAAGGAGTTCAGCAGGGGTTATTGAAATTACTTGAGGGCTCGATTGTAAATGTTCCTCCTCAAGGCGGGCGTAAGCATCCTGATCAGAAGATGATTCCTGTCAATACCAAAAATATACTTTTTATTTGTGGAGGAGCTTTTGATGGTATTGAGAAGAAAATTGCTCAACGGATGAATACACATGTTGTTGGTTACAGTGCCTCTCAAAAGACGGCGGTAATTGATAAGAGCAACATGATGCAGTATATTGCACCTCAAGATTTGAAATCTTTTGGTTTAATACCTGAGATTATCGGTCGTTTGCCGGTGCTCACTTATTTGAGCCCTTTAGATCGTGAAGCGTTGCGGGCAATATTGACTGAGCCTAAAAATTCAATTATTAAACAGTATATTAAATTATTCGAAATGGATGGCATTAAACTAACGTTTGATGAAGCTGTTTTTGAATACATTGTTGATAAAGCTGTGGAATATAAATTAGGCGCACGCGGATTGCGTTCGATTGTAGAGACAATCATGATGGATATCATGTTTGAGATACCTTCGGAAAATAGAAAAACCTATAAGGTTAAACTCGAATATGCCAAGCAACAGCTTGAAAAAGCGAACCTTGCTCGATTACAGACGGCATAATTGTGTTTAGTGAGAAAGAGTAGATGTTGTGATGAATATCGGATCTTTGTGAATCTTGAAAATATTAGCCGAGTTTTTCTTGATATTTAAGAAGTTGTTTTATAACTTTGTTAAGGTTCCTTTTTAGGGGACGTTGACTTTAAGTTGAACCATGAATTGAATAACAATTTATTTAAGATGGTAAAGAAGATTAATTTAACAGATGAACTAAAGAATTATTTCGGATTTGATAAATTCAAGGGTAATCAGGAAACTATAATACAGAATTTACTTGATGGAAAAGACACTTTTGTCTTAATGCCAACTGGTGGAGGTAAGTCATTGTGTTACCAGTTGCCTTCTCTTCTAATGGAAGGTACTGCCATTGTGATTTCTCCACTTATCGCATTGATGAAAAATCAAGTTGATGCGATGCGTAATTTTAGTGAAGATGATGGAATTGCACATTTTATCAATTCCTCCTTAAATAAAAGCGCGGTTGATCAAGTAAAATCAGATATTCTTGCTGGTAAAACAAAGTTGTTGTATGTTGCTCCGGAGTCTTTGACAAAGGAGGAATATGTTGACTTTTTACGCACGGTTAAGATCTCATTCTATGCGGTTGACGAAGCACATTGTATCTCGGAATGGGGGCATGATTTCCGTCCGGAATACCGTAGAATTCGTCCAATTATCAATGAGATCGGTCAAGCACCGGTCATTGCGCTAACAGCGACAGCGACTCCTAAAGTCCAGCATGACATCCAGAAAAACTTGGGAATGGTAGATGCAGAAGTTTTCAAGTCGTCTTTTAATCGCCCCAACCTTTATTATGAGGTACGTGCCAAAACCAATAATATTGATAAAGATATTATTAAATACATAAAGAATAATTCGGAGAAATCGGGTATTATCTATTGCTTGAGTCGAAAGAAAGTAGAAGAACTGACTGAGATTCTTCAAGCCAATGGGATTAACGCACGTGCTTACCATGCCGGTATGGATTCTGCAACAAGAAACCAAAATCAAGATGACTTCTTGATGGAAAAGGTGGATGTGATTGTGGCGACTATTGCCTTCGGTATGGGGATTGATAAACCGGATGTTCGATTTGTAATCCATTATGATATTCCGAAGAGTTTGGAGGGATATTATCAGGAAACTGGCCGTGCCGGCAGAGATGGAGGGGAAGGACAGTGCATCACTTTTTATACGAATAAAGACTTGCAGAAATTAGAAAAATTTATGCAAGGAAAACCTGTGGCAGAACAGGAAATAGGCAAACAGCTTTTATTAGAAACAGCTGCTTATGCCGAATCTTCAGTATGTCGCCGAAAAGCATTATTGCATTATTTTGGCGAAGAGTTTACCGAAGAAAATTGTGGAAATTGTGACAATTGTTTAAATCCTAAAAAACAAGTGGAGGCTCAAGACTTATTATGTACCGTAATTGAGGCAGTCGTTGCGGTTAAAGAAAATTTTAAAACAGATTATATAATAGATATTATACAAGGTAGAGAAACGTCAGAAGTTCAGGCTCATTTGCATGAAGATCTCGAAGTTTTTGGATCAGGCATGGGAGAAGATGATAAAATCTGGAATGCTGTTATCCGTCAAGCCTTGATTGCTGGTTATCTGAGTAAAGATGTAGAAAATTATGGTTTGTTGAAGGTGACTGATGCAGGACATAAGTTTCTCAAAAAACCAAAATCCTTTAAAATCACAGAAGACAATGATTTTGAGGAGGTGGAAGAAGAGGCTCCGGCTCGCGGAGGTGGATCTTGTGCTGTTGACCCGGCGCTTTATTCTATGCTTAAGGATCTTAGAAAGAAACTGTCTAAGAAACTAGAAGTTCCTCCATATGTTATCTTCCAGGACCCTTCACTCGAGGCCATGGCTACGATCTATCCTGTAACGCTGGATGAGTTGCAAAATATTCCAGGTGTGGGTGCCGGTAAGGCGAAGCGCTATGGAGAAGAGTTTTGTAAGTTAATTAAACGCCATTGCGAAGAGAATGAAATTGAGCGTCCGGAGGACCTACGTGTCCGTACGGTAGCCAACAAGTCAAAAATGAAAGTGGCCATTATACAAGCCATCGATCGTAAAGTAGCTTTAGACGATATTGCTTTATCTAAAGGCATTGACTTTGGTGATTTGCTTGATGAAGTTGAGGCGATTGTCTATTCCGGTACGAAGCTTAATATTGATTACTTCCTTGAGGAGATCATGGACGAAGATCATTTACTGGATATTTATGATTACTTCAAAGAGTCAACGACCGATAAAATTGAAGATGCTTTAGAAGAGCTTGGTGATGATTTCACAGAAGAAGAAGTTCGCCTTGTTCGTATTAAGTTTATCTCTGAAATGGCCAATTAAAGAGCGGTTATTGAATAAACGATTATAATCTTGATCCGATTAATGTTTAAACCCTTATTTTAAACATTAATCGGATTTTTTATTTAGATTTTTTTGAACATGGCGTTGATATAGAGAAAACAACGCAAAAAGGATTGATTTAAAAAAGCGAAAAAAAAGATGGAGCATTTATATCGTTTGGAATAAAAAACGTATATTTGCACGCAATAATTTTTAAACGCATATCCTTATGTCATTTATTGCTGATAAGATTGTAATGGACGGATTGACTTATGATGATGTTTTGTTGATCCCCGCTTATTCTGAAGTCTTGCCCCGCACTGTCGATTTGTCGACAAAGTTTTCTAAAAACATAGAGTTAAAAGTTCCTTTTGTTACAGCCGCTATGGATACTGTTACAGAAGCGAAAATGGCTATTGCTATTGCTCGTGAAGGTGGAATTGGAGTGATTCATAAAAACATGCCGATAAAAGAGCAAGCCAAACAAGTTGCTACGGTTAAACGTGCTGAGAACGGTATGATTTATGATCCGATCTGTATTAAACAAGGATCGACTGTTCATGACGCTTTAGCTTTGATGGCAGAGTATAAGATTGGCGGAATCCCAGTTGTAGATGATCATAAATATTTGGTTGGTATCGTGACGAATCGTGACCTACGTTTTGAGCAAAACATGGATAAGCTTATTGATGAGGTGATGACTAAGGAAAATTTGGTAACCACTAACCAATCGACAGATCTTGAAGCAGCGGCACAAATCTTACAACAATATAAGATTGAGAAATTGCCGGTTGTTGATAAGGAGAATAAGTTGATCGGTTTGGTGACGTATAAGGATATCACTAAGGCTAAAGATAAACCAATGGCTTGCAAAGATTCTAAGGGACGTTTACGTGTAGCTGCTGGTGTTGGCGTGACTGCCGATACGTTTGAACGTATGCAAGCTTTAGTGGATGCTGGAGCTGATGCCATTGTTATCGATACAGCTCATGGTCACTCGAAAGGCGTAATTGATGTTTTGCGTCAAGCAAAAGCAAAATATCCACATATTGACATTGTTGTTGGTAATATTGCTACAGGTGAAGCTGCAAAAGCATTAGTTGAAGCCGGTGCTGATGGCGTTAAAGTTGGTATTGGCCCTGGATCTATTTGTACCACTCGTGTGGTTGCAGGTGTTGGCGTTCCTCAGTTAAGTGCCGTTTATGATGTGGCAAAAGCATTACAAGGAACCGGTGTACCTTTGATTGCTGACGGTGGATTGCGTTATTCCGGAGATGTGGTTAAAGCTTTAGCTGCAGGTGGATATTGCGTGATGATTGGTTCGTTGGTAGCCGGTACAGAAGAAAGTCCTGGTGAAACGATCATCTTTAACGGACGTAAGTTTAAATCATACCGTGGTATGGGTTCACTTGAAGCAATGGAAAACGGTTCGAAAGATCGTTATTTCCAAAGTGGTGAGATGGACGTTAAGAAACTTGTTCCGGAAGGCATCGCAGCTCGTGTACCTTATAAAGGAACGCTGTTCGAAGTGATCTATCAGTTAACTGGTGGATTACGTGCCGGTATGGGATATTGCGGTGCTCAAAATATCGAAAAATTGCATGATGCTAAGTTTACTCGCATCACCAATGCCGGTGTTATGGAGAGTCATCCTCATGATGTAACGATTACAAGTGAGGCTCCAAACTATAGTCGCCCTGAATAATTAAGGCTTTTGCCTTTATAAAATAACGAGAGTTAAGAATTAGTATTTGATTTTTTTCAACTAATTCTTGACTCTTATTTTTTTTATTCTCAATTTTGTGCTTTCTGTTATGATATTATGAGAAAAAACCTATTTATTGTGTTACTTGGCCTATTCCCTTTGATGGCAATGGCAAAAGAAGATCCCATTATAATGCACATTAATGGACAGGCTGTTTATCGTTCTGAATTTGAACAAGACTATCGCCGCATATGTGCCGAAGGGACAACCTCGTTGAATTTAGCGGAGTACACAACAGTTTTTGTCAATCGACGGTTGAAGATCGAGGAAGCTAAACGAATGGGGTTAGATACGGTTGCAGCTTACCGGGAACAATTTGATCAGTTCCGTCGGGAGTGGGTAAAGGACTATTTGGCCAAACAACTGGGCCATGAATATTCTGCAATGAAGAAAGAGAAGGCGACTGAAGAATGGGTTGAAGTCCTTCAAATTACGAAACATCTTTCTCAGAATATCACATCGACTCGATTGCGCTCGGATGCGCGACTCATAGACTCTCTGTACACGGCTCTTTTAGAACATCCCAATCAATCTTTCGAGAAATTGGTCTCTCAGTTCTCCGATGAAAAAAATAAAATGTGGGTAAAGCCGCTGTACTTTACAAAAGAGATCGAGGAGGTTGCCTTTTCACTAAAACCGGGAAAGTTTTCGGAACCGTTTTTCTCTCCGGAAGGCTATCATATTCTGAAAGTTATCTCTCGACGTCAGGTTGAGATTCCTGATTTGTCGGTTGATGTAAACACGTCCGAAGGGGTTGATCGTTTGGTGGATGAGTTGAAGACGAAATATCATTACGCTCCCAACAAGTACGGCATCGACGAATTGTTGCGGAACGGTGAGACCAATAAGACATTGTTCACTTTTGGTGGGCAAACTTTCGGCGGGGCTCTTTTTAAACAGTTCCCTATTGCTAAGGAGTTGGGCGTGAAGGCTGCTTTGAATGCTTTTATAACCCAGCATATTCTTGATTATGAGGGACAGCTCCTGACGCAAGGAGAAGAGTTCCGGAATGCCGTTGAACCCTACTCCAGTGAGTGGCTCATCGGTGAATTGACGCGTCGCAAAGTGGATATCCCTGCTTTCTCCGATCATAAGGCATTGGAAATGTATTTTGAACATCATCAATCAAATTATAAGTTTGATCAGTCTAAGTTCAAAGGAGTAGTGGTGCATTGTACCGATAAGAAAATAGCGAAGAAAATAAAGAAAGTTGTGAAAAAATATCCTCAAGAGGAGTGGGCGATGTTGATTAATAAAACATTCAACTCCGAAGGGAAAGAACAGGTGAAAGTACAAGAAGGCTTCTTTTCTAAGGGAGATAACCCATACGTCGATAAGATGGTGTATAAAGCCGGACGATTTGAACCGTTAAAGTCGCATCCTTTTACTGTCGTTTTAGGGGAGAAGAAGAAAATGCCCGACAGTTATATGGAAGTTGCCGATTTGGTACAAAAAGACTATAAAACCTTCTTAAATACCTATTGGATGGGACGGTTACGGACAGAATATAAGGTTGAAATTAACCAAGAGGTTTTAAAAACCGTTAATAATCTCTGATGTAATTGATTATTCCATTATCTTCGTATATTAAAACCAGTTTAAACAAAATAGGAAATGCGGATTCGGAGCTTTTTTTGGATACTATTTTTCTTTTGTGTGTCTTGCCAAGAAAAGTATGATCACAAAGGATTAACTCCATTGGTTGAGATCAATCATCATTTCTTATATCGTGAAGATTTGGAGAAGGTGATGCCTACAGGGTTGTCGAAAGACGATAGCTTGCTTTTTTCCGAACATTATATCCGTAATTGGGCGGAAGACATTTTGTTGTACGATAAAGCGGTCAATAATATA
Organism: Bacteroides sp. QWL-09; assembly: GCF_058683585.1. Classification (NCBI taxonomy): domain Bacteria; kingdom Pseudomonadati; phylum Bacteroidota; class Bacteroidia; order Bacteroidales; family Bacteroidaceae; genus Bacteroides; species Bacteroides sp. QWL-09. The sequence goes on from NZ_CM178748.1 coordinate 3,055,130, forward strand.
CCGGATAATGCACAGATTGACCAGTTGGTAGAGAATTATCGTAAATCGTTGATTATGCACGCTTATCAACAAGAGTTGATTGCTCAGCGTTTAAGTCGCGAGATTACGCCGCAGGAGATTGCCGAGTATTATGAAAAGAATAAGGATCTTTTCAAATTAGATAGACCTCTAATTAGAGGCTTGTTTATTAAAGTTCCACTCAGAGCGCCTCAGTTGAGCAACGTGAGACGTTGGTACAAAAGTAAGGATCATGAAGCTGTGGAGCATTTAGAAAAGTATAGTTTGCAGAACGCGGTCAAGTATAGCTATTTTTACGATAAATGGATTTTGGCCGATGATGTTTTGGCGATGCTTCCTTTAAAAGGGGTTTCAGCTGAAGACTATTTGAAAAACCATCGGCAGATTGAATTGAAAGATTCGGCGTTTTGCTATTTTTTGAACATCTCCGATTATAGAGGGATTAGTGAACAGAAGCCTTATGAGTTTGCGCAATCGGAAATACATGATTTTCTGATCAACCAAAAGCAGGTCGACTTTATGAAGCAAGTCAAAACCGATTTATACAATGAGGCCGTCAAGAAAGAAAAAATTAGTTATAATTATTAAATACAAAGAATGAAAAAGTTTGTGAACTTTAAATTTGTTATACTGTTGGCTTTGGCATGTATGGCCAGTGCGGAAACATATGCACAGAACAATGTGATTGATGAAGTGGTATGGGTTGTAGGTGACGAGGCCATTTTAAAGTCGGATGTTGAAGAAATGCGCTTGGATGCGTTGTCTAATGGACGTCGATTCAACGGGGATCCTTATTGCATTATCCCGGAAGAAATTGCTGTTCAGAAACTATTTTTGCATCAAGCAAAATTGGATAGTATTGAGGTTTCGGAGTCTGAGATCATCAAACGTGCCGACTATATGACTAATCAATACATTCAAGCTTTTGGCTCTAAGGAGAAGATGGAAGAGTACTTCAATAAAACCTCTTCTCAGATTAGAGAGACCTTGCGTGAGAATGCACGTGAAGGATTGACCGTTCAGAAGATGCAGCAGAAGTTGGTCGGTGAGATCAAGATCACTCCGGGAGAAGTTCGCCGTTATTTTAAAAATCTTCCTCAAGACAGCATCCCTTATATTCCCACTCAGGTAGAGGTGCAGATTGTGACACTTCAACCTAAAATCCCGGTTTCAGAGATTGAAGACGTGAAACGTCGTTTGCGTGAATATACTGACCGTGTGAATAAAGGGGAAATTGACTTTGCGACTTTAGCGCGACTTTATTCTGAGGATAAAGGTTCGGCTATGAAAGGTGGAGAGACCGGATTTATGGGACGTGGAATGCTCGATCCGTCTTATGCCAATGTTGCATTCAGCCTTCAAGATCCTAAGAAGGTTTCAAAGATTGTAGAATCAGAATTTGGTTATCATATTATTCAGCTTGTAGAAAAGCGTGGCGACCGTGTGAATACCCGTCACATCTTGTTACGTCCTCGTGTCTCTGCAAAAGAAATCAAAGAAGCGACTTTGCGTTTGGATTCTATTGGAAACGATATTCGTAACAACAAGTTCACTTTCGATGAGGCTGCATTGGTGATCTCTCAAGATAAAGACACTAGAAACAATCACGGTATCATGGTTAACATTAATCAGAACACCGGTATTACGACCTCTAAGTTCCAAATGCAAGATTTGCCTCAAGATGTAGCTAAGGTTGTGGATGGAATGAATGTGGGCGAGATCTCGAAAGCCTTCACGATGATTAGCGAAAAAGACGGTAAAGAAGTTTGTGCCATTGTGAAACTAAAGTCTAGAGTTGATGGACATAAAGCGACGATCTCTGAAGACTATCAAGATTTGAAAGAGATCGTGATGAATAAGCGTCGCGAACAAATGCTCGAGAAGTGGATCGTTGAAAAGCAGAAACATACTTATGTACGTATTAATGAAAAATGGCAGAAGTGTGACTTCAAATATCCGAACTGGATCAAAAAAGATTGATTATAAAACAGCTCTTGTTATATGCTGAATTCAGAAATGAAAAAGAAAAAGCAAGACAGGCATAGATGGCTATTTATAGCTTTTCTGTGCCTGTTTGGCGTATGCCTTTTGGCGCAAAATAAAAATAAAAAGCCTGAAAATAAGAAGACTAAGGTTTATTTGCTACACTCTGATGAGGTGGTTGCCGATAAAGCTTTACGCCCCGGTGTGCAAGTCTTGACAGGCAATGTCAAGCTCCGTCACGACAGTATGTATATGTATTGTGACAGTGCATTGATCTATAATGAAACCAACTCTGTTGAAGCTTTCAGTAATGTACGTATGGAACAGGGTGACACGTTGTTCATCTATGGCGACTATCTTTATTATGATGGGATGACCCAGTTGGCGCAATTGCGTGAGCACGTTAAGATGATTAATCGTCAAACGACTCTGACAACGGACAGTTTGAACTACGATCGTCTCTATAATTTAGGATATTACTTCGAAGGTGGAGTCTTGATGGATGAAGAGAACGTGCTGACTTCCGATTGGGGAGAATATAGTCCGCAGACTAAGATTGCCGTCTTTAATCATGATGTTAAGCTCGTTAATCCAAAGTTTGTGCTGACTTCCGACACGTTGAAATATAGCACACGAACAAAGGTCGCCACCATTCTTGGTCCGTCTCATATTACGAGCGACGATAATCATATCTATTCCGAACGGGGATATTATGATACGCATAACGAACAAGCAGAGCTGTTGGATCGTTCTATTTTAACGAACCAAGGTAAGAAGTTGATAGGCGATAGTCTGTTCTACAATCGTAAAGAAGGATATGGAGAAGCCTTCGATCATATTGTGATGAAGGATACTATAAATAAGAAGATACTCACAGGAGACTATTGCTTTTATAACGAGCTGACCGATTCAGCTTTTGCCACCAAACGGGCTGTGGCCATGGATTATTCTCAGCAGGATACCATGTACATGCATGCCGATACGTTGCAGATGATTTCTTATCATCTTAATACCGACTCTTTATACCGTGTGATGAAAGCGTTTCATAAGGTCAGAGTGTATAGCAAACAAGCGCAAGCGGTGTGTGATTCCTTAGTCTATCAGACGAAAGATTCCTGTATGACGATGTATCGCGATCCGATCTTGTGGAATGGAAATCAACAACTCTTGGGCGAAGAGATTAAAGTGTATATGAACGATAGTACGATCAATTGGGCGCACATCATTAATCAGGCGTTTACGGTCGAGATGAAAGATTCGATTCATTACAATCAAGTCTCCGGTAAAGAGATGAAAGCCTTTTTTGAGCATGGCGACATGCGTCTGGTTGAAATAACCGGGAATGTGCTGATTGCCTTTTATCCCGAAGAGAAGGACAGTACCATGATCGGTTTCAACTCGGCTGAAGGCAGTGTACTCCATCTTTTTCTTAAAGACAAAAAGATGATTAAAGCCAAGATGATTGGAAAGTCGAATGGGACGCTCTATCCGATGGATCAGATCCCGGCCGACAAACTTAGACTTCCGGCTTTTGCTTGGTTCGACTATATTCGCCCAAAAGATAAAGAAGACATCTTTAACTGGAGAGGGAAGAAGTCGGGTGAGGAACTTCGGCCAACTAAAAGTAATAAGCCGAAGAACGTAGATAAAAGAACATTAATTGATATGAAGTAAGCTATGGGATTGTTCAATAGTAATATGAGGAAGCCACGTCGCTTCAATCATCAATATATTTATGTCGATGAGCGTAAGGAGAAGCTTAATGAAATGGAAGAAAAGGCCAAGCGCGACTTGGGCATGCTTCCTGAAAAAGAATTTTCTCCGGAAGATATTCGTGGTAAATTTGTTGAGGGAACCACTCATTTGAAACGCCGTAAGGCAAGTGGTAAGAAACCGATTTCGGTGGGTATAATTATATTAATCATCATTTTGTTAGGCTTGCTGTGGCATTATTTGCAGACCGGTAGCTGGTCGTTTTGATGATTTTGTTTAAAAGGAGTTTAAAGGTCTATGAGTGATATTATTCATTTGCTGCCGGATTCGGTCGCTAATCAGATTGCTGCCGGAGAGGTGATCCAACGTCCGGCATCTGTTGTTAAAGAACTGGTAGAAAATGCGATTGATGCAGAGGCAAATGCTATTCATGTGTTGGTAACTGATGCCGGTAAGACCGGTATTCAGGTGATTGACGATGGTAAGGGGATGTCTGAAACAGATGCGCGATTGTCGTTCGAACGGCACGCCACCTCTAAGATTCGTCAGGCAACCGATCTGTTTGCTTTACGCACCATGGGATTTCGTGGGGAGGCTTTGGCCTCTATTGCTGCTGTAGCTGAAGTGGAACTCAAAACTCGATTAGCGAAAGAGGAGTTGGGGACACGCTTGGTGGTTGCCGGATCGAAAGTCGAGAGTCAAGAAGTTGTTGCTTGTTCGTCGGGAAGTAATTTCTCGGTGAAGAACTTGTTTTTCAACATTCCGGCCCGACGAAAGTTCCTAAAAGCCAACTCGACAGAATTGAGTAATATCTTGAACGAGTTTGAGCGTATCGCCTTGGTTCATCCTGACGTTGCTTTTTCGCTTTATAGTAACGACTCGGAGCTGTTTAACTTACCTGTGTCGCCGCTACGTCAGCGTATCATTAATATTTTTGGTAAAAAGCTGAACCAACAGTTGCTGAACATTGAGGTCGAGACCACGATGATCAAGATTACCGGATATGTGGCTAAACCGGAGACCTCACGTAAAAAAGGAGCTCATCAATACTTCTTTGTCAACGGCCGTTACATGCGTCATCCCTATTTTCATAAAGCGGTGATGGAGGCGTATGAACACTTGATCCCTAGCGGTGAACAGATCTCTTATTTCATCTATCTAGAAGTCGATCCGGCCAATATTGATGTGAATATTCATCCGACAAAGACGGAAATCAAGTTCGAGAATGAACAAGCCATCTGGCAGATCCTTTCGGCAGCGGTTAAAGAATCACTGGGTAAGTTTAGTGCCATCCCATCGATCGACTTTGATACTGTCGACATGCCTGAGATTCCGGCTTATGAAGATGATCTACCTCCTGCACCACCTAAAGTGCATTACGACTCCGACTTTAATCCTTTTAAATCATCGGCATCGTATGGCGGTGGAGGCAGCACCGGAGGCAACCGTTCGCAGCAAGTCGACTGGGAGCAGCTTTATGGCGGATTTACGAAAGCGAGTAAGATGAATACCGCCGAGGAACAGGAACCGTTCGGTGAGGAACTCGATGGTTTATTGCCTAGTCGCATGGAAGAGCCTGAAGAGCCGGAGCAGACGTTTGTAGAAACCTTCTCTAGTGCTCCTTTATATAAAACGGAAGAAGTCGTCGAAAAAGGCAATCAGCACTTGCAGTTTAAGGGGCGTTTTATCTTGACGTCGGTGAAATCGGGGTTGATGCTTATTGACCAGCACCGGGCTCACATTCGAGTGTTGTACGACCGCTATATGGATCAGATCAGTCAGAAGCATGGTTTCTCACAAGGCGTTCTTTTCCCGGAGATCTTGCAACTTCCTCCTTCGGAATCGACGATGTTGCATACCATCATGGACGACTTGTCGGCCGTGGGATTCGATTTGAGCGATCTTGGTGGCGGCAGCTACGCCGTCAATGGTATTCCTTCGGGGATAGAAGGACTCGATCCGGTGGAACTGGTACGTAACATGCTACACCATGCCATGGAGAAGGGAAGCGATGTGAAGTCAGAAATACAGAGTTTGCTGGCTTTAACCTTGGCTCGTTCGGCCGCCATTGTCTATGGTCAGGTGTTGAGTCGCGAAGAGATGGTCAGCTTGGTCGACAACCTTTTTGCTTGTCCCTCGCCGAATTATACTCCGGATGGTAAGATTATTGTCTCGACCATTAAAGAAGACGACATAGAAAAGCTATTCAAGTAATATCGATCGTTGATCGATGGACAGAGAGCCTCCCCGTAACTTCCAATTGGAAGATTGCGGGGAGGCTCTCTGTTTGGTTCATCCCAATATCAGATTATTGTCGTATCTTTTTTTGGTTCCTACTAAAATAGTATTTATATTTGTCGCGATAAACCTAATTGATGTTTACTACACTATTTAAATCGGATCTGGAATTCTAAACAATCTGTATTTCTTGTACAGGTTGTCCTTTCGTTTTTTCTCGAAGATTCCTTCGAGATGATTTCTCATATCTAAATTTTAGTCACTAAAAACGCATATGATGATGGTCGTTTGCACCATCATGTTTGCGTAATATATTTTACAACAATGAATAACGAAAGTAAATCAATCCACGAATTCAACTTAGATCTAATCAGTAAATACTTCTCAAACGTAGAGCGACAAGGGCCCGGGAGTCCAGAGATTACTCGTAAAGCATTAAGTTTTGTCGAAAACCTCAGTAGTAAATCTCAAATAGCAGATATTGGTTGCGGGACAGGAGGGCAGACCATTAAGTTGGCTCAATACGTGCAAGGCAATATCATGGGAATTGATATATTTCCGAGATTTATCGATAAGCTGAATCATAATGCAAAGAATCTTAACCTTCAAAGCAGAGTTAAAGGGGTAGTAGGTTCTATGGATAATCTTCCTTTTCAGGATGAAGAGTTAGACTTGATTTGGTCGGAAGGAGCGATATATAATATTGGATTTGAACGAGGCATCAACGAATGGAGAAAATTTCTCAAAACGGGTGGATACATTGCAGTTTCAGAAGCCACTTGGTTTACCAACGAACGCCCTGATGAGATTAACAAATTCTGGATGGAAGCATATCCTGAAATAGATACTATTTCTAATAAAGTAGCACAAATTGAAAGAGCAGGATATATACCTGTTGCTACTTTTGTTTTACCGGAAACTTGTTGGATCGAGGAGTTCTTCGCTCCTCAAGAGCCTGTTCAAAAAAAGTTTTTGGAGGCATATCCTGGAAATAAGGTCGTCGAAGATCTTATAGGCTACATGAGGTATGAGGCAGAGCTGTATAATAAGTACAAAGATTTTTATGGGTATGTATTCTATATCGCTAAAAAGACAAATCAATGATTAATCTGAATACTTACTGTTGGAACGATAGGTTGAACCAACAGAGACAGCAATCCATCCACAAGAATCTTCCGCATGGTAGAGTCACCATAGTGCACAAAACATGCTATGAAGTCATTTCTGAGGAAGGATTATATCAATGCGAATTAACAGGAAATATGATGTACGGGAGATCTCATTTTGATTTCCCTTGCACAGGCGATTGGGTGATTTTTCAACCATTTGAGGCAAATAAAGGGTATATTCTCGATAGGCTGCCACGGGAACGAACATTATATCGAAAGAAAAGTGGAGAAACGACCGATAAACAAGCGATTGCTTCGCATATCGACAAAGCCTTTATTGTTCAGAGTCTTGATTACAACTTTAATGTTCGAAGAGTTGAACGGTTCATGACCCAAATAGTAGAAGAGAATATAACCCCTATTTTAATCCTAAACAAAGCCGATTTGAATTTTGACGGGGATAATGTTAGAGAATCCATTAAACATCTTGCAACCAAGATGCCTATTTATTATACAAGTATCCATAACTCCGAAAGTGTATCTATTCTTCGAAAATCAATTTCAGAAGGAGAGACTGTGATATTTGTAGGGTCTTCAGGTGTAGGGAAGAGTTCTCTGATTAATACTCTTACAGATCAGCAGATACTTGAAACATCAGAGATCAGCATTTCTACGGGAAAAGGCCGCCACACCTCTACTCGTCGAGAAATGATTCTGATGGAAGGTTCGGGGGTTTTGATAGACACTCCGGGGGTACGAGAATTTGGACTAGCTATCAGTAGTTCCGATTCTCTCTTAGAGACGCTTCAATTCTCTGATTATGTGGGGTCTTGCAGGTTTAAGGATTGTACCCATACAAATGAACCGGGGTGTGCAGTGTTAGAGGCCCTCAAAAGTGGGGTAATAGATAGAGCTGTGTACGAGAGTTATCTTAAACTTCAAAAGGAAGTTGAACACTTCAATACCTCAGAAGTTGAAAGGAGGAGAAAAGGAAAATCTCTTGCAAAACTCATCAAAGATGTTAAAAAGCAAAAGGGAATCTCATAGTCCTGGCAATCAATATGGGTATTCTTGAATGAGAATGCCCATATTCTTATTCCTCATTGAACTTGTACGGCATGTATAAGATTTATATAAAATAGGCTTTCAACGCACTCCGTAGGGAGAGGTTGAAAGCCTATTTATAAACTTGTTTTATGCTTTTACTTGCTCAGCTCAGCAAAACGTTTAGCCTGTTCGGCGATCAGTTCCGCATCATCAAAGTAGTTAATCTTCATGGATTTCTTAACATCCGATAAGGTATCGGCTGCTGCTGCGCGTGCTTTCTCGCATCCCTCTTTAAGCATGTCGTAGATGGCCGGAATATCTTTTTGGAACTCGCGACGGCGGTTGCGGATCGGTTCGAGCTCTTCTTGCATAATCGCGTTCAGGAAGCGTTTCACTTTAACGTCACCCAATCCACCACGTTGATAGTGTGCTTTAAGCTCCGCTAAGTTTGGATAATCGGGTAAGTAACGTTCGAAATGTTCAGGGCGTGAGAAGGCATCAAGATAAGTAAACACGGTGTTACCCTCTATCTTGCCCGGATCTTGAACACGCAAGTGGTCAGGATCGGTAAACATGCTCATGACTTTCTTCTGAACGTCATCGGCTTCGTCCGATAGATAGATACAGTTGCCCAACGATTTACTCATTTTGGCTTTACCATCGGTGCCCGGTAGACGTAAACAAGCGGCATTATCCGGTAAAAGGATTTCCGGCTCTACCAATGTCTCTCCATAGATGTGGTTGAAGCGGCGAACGATCTCGCGTGCTTGTTCGAGCATCGGCTCTTGATCTTCTCCAACCGGTACTGTTGTGGCACGAAAAGCGGTGATATCGGCAGCCTGACTGATCGGGTAGGTGAAGAATCCGACCGGGATACTGCTTTCGAACTTACGCATCTGGATCTCACTCTTCACCGTCGGATTACGTTGTAGGCGAGAAACGCTGACTAAGTCCATATAGTAGAATGTGAGTTCACACAATTCCGGAATCTGAGATTGGATAAAGATGGTTGACAACTTAGGGTCAAGGCCACAAGCTAAATAGTCGAGAGCCACTTCGATCACATTCTGACGCACCTTCTCCGGATTGTCGATGTTATCGGTCAACGCTTGTGAATCGGCGATGAAGACATAAGTTTTGTCGTACAAACCAGAGTTCTGAAGCTCTACGCGGCGTTTTAACGAACCGACATAGTGTCCAATGTGAAGTCTGCCGGTAGGACGGTCGCCGGTTAATATGATTTTTTCTTTTTTCATCATGAAGGTATTATTTAATTGTTGCAAAGATAACTAGAAAGCATTGAAGATACAACGTAAAAAGAATAATCTTCCTTTTTTTACCTTTCTTTAGGGAGAAATGGTATATTTGTGTACTAACTTCAATGAATGAACGGTCATGCTCATACTCCTTTCTTGTGCCAAAACCATGTCGGAGCGGTCGACAGTCGTCCCGCCGTTGGTTACCGATCCTCGTTTTTACACCGAAGCCCAAGATATTGCGTTCCAAATGTCGCAATTTACCGTTGGCGAACTGGAACAATTATTGCAGGTTAATGCGAAGATTGCCGTCGAAAATTATAAACGTTTTCAATCCTTTCATGCACCGGGAACGGTTAAAATTCCTGCCGTTCTAGCTTATTCGGGCATTGTGTTTAAACGGCTCGATCCGAAATCCTTTTCGCCGGATGATTATCGGTATGCTCAGGATCATCTTCGACTGACTTCCTTTTGTTATGGTTTGCTTCGGCCTCTCGATCGTATTGCGCCCTATCGGTTGGAGGGAAGTGTTCATCTACCCGAGCAAGGCGACGAAAACCTATTTGCTTATTGGCGGTCGCGGCTGACCGATCTGTTTATTGCTGAGATTAAGGCTGCGGGTGGTGTGCTCTGTTATCTGGCGAGTGACGAGATGCGGGGGCTATTCGACTGGAGTCGTGTGGAGCGTGAGGTGCGTGTGGTGGTGCCCGAATTTCAAACGTGGAAGAATGGGCGACTGAAAACCATTGTGGTCTATACGAAGATGTGTCGCGGTGAGATGAGTCGTTTTATCTTGAAACAGCGCATTGAGCGGGTTGAAGAATTGAAAACGTTCGAGTGGGAGGGATTTGTGTTTAACCCGGCTCTATCGGATGATAAGCGCTTGTTGTTTACTCAGGGCTGATCCGGGGAATGGGCTCAAATCGAATCGACTGGTGATGGACTGGTGATGGACTGGCCGAACGATTGATGATGGGTTGATCGATCGACTGATGAGGCTTTTGAAATGGCGTAAAAAGGTTGTTCGAGGTTTTATCTTTTTGGTATTTTTTTTTATCTTATTGACCTTGGTTGAGTTTCATGCGGTGGACAATCGATTTCCCGCGTTTGGCACTTAGAGTTTGACCGTATGGCATTTTAGTTTCGACCGTAGGAAACTGTTTTTTTTACAGTGTGACAATTTTTTGTCAAAGCATGAGAATTTAGTGCGTAATAGTGAAACTCAATTTTAGACGGTTATTTTACCTTCTTTCCGAATCAAATGAACGAATCTTTTTGACTATTTTTTTTATCTCCTTCATCATGTCAATCGTCCCTCATTAACCATATTTCTATGTTTGGTTAATTATGTTCTATCTTATGGATGACAAGCGCTAGTTTTTCTTATGAATAAAAAGCGAGTTGGGGAGGAGTTTCAATTATTTCTATGGGAATTGGTTTATTGATATAATGTGTGGCAGATCATTGATCTGCCACACATTTGCAACGGGTATCTGCCACCCCTCTATTATATTGTTCGTTAAGGTTTTAGTTCTGTAAGGTGGCAGTGTTGCAGATAAAATGAAAAAAAAACTATAGGGAGTGAGTCCGGGTTTACTTCAAACAATCACTTTAATCAATCAGATAAAAAAGGTCTGTTGCCACCTTATAAAGGTTTATGGCAGCAGACCCCAAAAATGCTAAACGGAACGCATTTTGAACTTATTGTTTTCCACTCTTTAACGTGCTTGTACCACTGTCTTCATTGTTCAGACGGCGACTTCTAGAGTCGTATTTTCTGCCGAAGCTAATGTTCCATGACACATTGATGGCGAATAGGCGAGAGCTCTCTTTGATGTAGAACCAGTTCTTCGACGGTGCAATTGAATTAAACTTCTCGCTACCCTGCTTATAGTCATTGATAAATGGGTTGATCGTGATGACTCCGACATTGAGTTGCTTGTAGCGGTAAGTTAGTCCGATGAGGTGGTAGTTTTCACCATATCTCAAAGTCTCTCCGTAAAAGTCGTTCCGGTGATTTTGCATTTGGAAGAAGAAACTCCATTTCTTATAGGAGGCCATGATTTCACCCATGTAATACCAATTGCTGTAGGTATGGTGGTAGTTGTTGCCTCTACTGTCGAAATAGTTTAATCCGGTGGTGAACGATACCGTTAGGATATCTTTTATCGGACCAAATCTAAACTCGGCTTCTGGGTTGAACTTCTGCCAACTCTTTTGATTGTTGTTGGTGCGAATGAACATCTGTCCTTCTCTGACGGTCTCTTCCATGACCGGACGATGTTGGTATTGATGAGATAGGGTCAGGTTGGTGCTGAACAATCCTTTCTTGAAATAGATGTTCATGACATTGTTATAGATCGTCGATAATTTAAGATTCGGATTACCTTGACGGATCTGGAGTGAGTCGATGAGTTGACGTACGTCGCTCATATCCCCTAAGTCGGGCGTTCTTTTAAGGATTTCTCCCCGATATTTGATATAGCTATTGTTCGACAGATTATAAGTCATCCGTAATCGTGGCAGGATGGTGTAGTTCTCATAGCCTTTATCCGATTGATTATACCATGAGCGATAGCCTTTCAAGCCGGCGATTAAGGTGAACTTGCCAAACTTACCGGTATACTCTGCATAAGCCGAAGAATGGGCTTCTTGCATTTGTGTCCGTTTCGATACTGTTCCCATATAATTGTTCTTCGAGATCGATTGGCGATGGTAAAGCCCGGTACTAATCTTGCCTTTCCCTAATGGGCGTTCATAGATACCTTCGGTGATGATTGAATATTTCTCACCCTTTATACCCGATGTGATGGCGGTTAGAGACGTTGCATCTAAAGATTCCGTATAATCTCGGTCATCGTTATTATGGGTGTATGTACCTACCACATTAAGGATTAAAGCTTGTTGATTTTTCAAGTTGCGTTGTAGATAGGCATCAACCGATTGTGAGTAGTATTTAGAACGATTCAAGTCTTTCATCAAGACTTGCTGGTCGGGTTGATCAACCGAGTAAAGATTACTTTTGATGTTTTGATCCTCTCTGGTGTGGCGATTACGGAATCCGATATTGACCAACCAGTCTTTATCTTTTTGATAGTTATAGTTAAGGTTTAGGCGATCGTAGTTGAAAATGCTCTTGTTAGGGATTCCATCTTCCAGACGCGTAAAGGTTGTTGTTTCGTCACGCTTGAACGTTTCTTCGTTCTCTCTCCAGAAGTGTAATCCGCGGTATTGTCTACGATAGTTAACATTCCATTCTGAACGTTTGTAATTGGCTTTGCCGACTGCGGTATAGTCGCCCCATGCAGTATGCGGGGAGATATTAGCGTCTAAAGCGAAGTAACCGCCGGTTTCACGGTGACGTACAATATAGTCGATGACTGCTGCTACATCGTGTCCGTAGCGTAAACTTGGTGTATCGTGGTATTCGATACGGATAATATCTTCCGGGCGAAGTGAATTGATCTCTTCGATCTCTACTTTGGCCCCATTGATGCGTAATTGTACTTCGCCTTCGTCGGACGATTTGATCGTTTTTCTTAAAGGATCGACTTGAATGCGGTTGAGCTGCATGTTTTGTAAAAGTTTCAATCCGTTCGTGGCCGATTTGAGTTGATAGGAGGTTGGCAATAGGATCTTTTTATCAGCTTGGTGAATGACGGGGTTCCCTTTAACGACGACTTCGTTTAGAGCAATAGTCGCTGAGTCGATAGAGATATTTCCTAAGTCGAGTGCTGAGGTGAAATCTTTAATTTCGATTTGCCGGGTTTGATACCCTATACTAGAGATTTGAAGGTTGTAGTTTCCTTTATCCAAATTGGTGATTGAAAATCGCCCTTGCTGATCGGTCGTTCCACCAGATATAAAGATAGAATCATTATCTTTTAAGATCACGTTCGCGAATTCTACAGGAGCTTTTCCTGAGACCACTTTTCCTCTGAGCTGTAAAGTTTGTCCGCCGATGTGGAGGCAGAAATAGATGAGGGTCGAAAATAATATAATCCGTTTCATGTCATTTTTTGATTTAGTATCTAAAGCGTCGCGACTGCTTTCGAGCATTTGTAAGTTAGACGACGGAAACAAAGTGAAAGTTGCACGAAAAAAACTTTTTTTTATTATCCTCTGATAATCAGTATTTTTACAATTTTAGTAAAAAAAACATTGAAAAATAAATTAGAAAAGATTTGGAGATATCAAAAAAAGCCGTACCTTTGCATCGCTTTTGAAACGGAAGTGTACGGGCGTTTAGCTCAGCTGGTTCAGAGCATCTGCCTTACAAGCAGAGGGTCGGCGGTTCGAATCCGTCAACGCCCACTAGAAAGAATAACGACACTTCCGGCTCATTAATCGGGCGTTTAGCTCAGCTGGTTCAGAGCATCTGCCTTACAAGCAGAGGGTCGGCGGTTCGAATCCGTCAACGCCCACTAGAAAAAGGACTCGTAAGAAATTGCGAGTCCTTTTCTGTTTTTGCCCCTCTTTTCATCGTTCTCGATTTTCCTCTTGCAGGTATTATATTCTTCTTTTTTAAAACTTTATTGCTTCTTTTTGCCTTATAACTCAGGAAAAAGCGCTAAATTTGCACTTTAAAAATCATCAAAGACACTTATGGAACTGGATTTACTTACGGCCATATCTCCTATCGATGGTCGATATAGGGGCAAAACGAAAGATTTAGCAGCATATTTTTCTGAGTTTGCGTTGATTAAATATCGCGTACAAGTAGAGGTGGAATACTTCATCACTTTGTGTGAATTGCCATTACCTCAATTGGCTACCGTTGATCATGGATTGTTTGAAACGTTAAGAGGTATTTATCGCAACTTTTCTGAGAAAGATGCTCAACGCATCAAGGATATTGAGAGTGTAACCAATCACGACGTTAAGGCTGTGGAGTACTTCTTGAAAGAAGAATTTGACAAATTGGGCGGATTGGATGATTACAAAGAGTTTATTCACTTTGGCTTGACGTCTCAGGATATCAATAATACTTCTGTTCCTCTTTCGGTTAAAGAGGCTCTTGATCAAGTTTACTATCCGCTTCTGGAAGAACTTATTGCTCAACTCAGAACGTATGCTAATGACTGGGCTGAGATTCCGATGTTGGCTAAGACTCATGGGCAGCCTGCTTCTCCAACTCGTTTGGGTAAAGAAGTGATGGTTTTTGTTTATCGTTTAGAACAACAACTGAAGTCGCTTAAAGCTTGTCCGTTGACGGCTAAGTTTGGTGGGGCTACAGGTAATTATAATGCTCACCATGTGGCTTATCCGGAACATGACTGGAAGGCGTTTGGTGATCGATTCGTAAGTGAGAAGTTGGGTTTGGTGCGTGAAATGTATACGACTCAAATTTCAAATTACGATAATCTGTCGGCGGTGTTCGATGCGATGAAACGTATCAATACCATTATGATGGATATGAACCGTGACTTTTGGCAGTACATCTCTATGGAGTACTTTAAGCAAAAGATTAAAGCGGGCGAGGTTGGGTCAAGTGCTATGCCTCATAAGGTGAACCCGATCGACTTTGAAAATGCTGAGGGTAATTTGGGATTGGCTAATGCTATTTTTGAACATTTGGCTGTTAAATTGCCGGTTTCTCGTTTGCAGCGCGACTTGACCGATTCTACGGTGTTGCGTAATATTGGGGTACCATTCGGACATGTGTTGATTGCTATGCAAAGTTCATTGAAGGGGTTGCGTAAGCTTTTGCTTAATGAAGCAGCGATCTCTCGTGATTTGGATGATTGCTGGAGCGTAGTGGCTGAGGCTATTCAGACCATCTTACGCCGTGAGGCTTATCCGAACCCTTACGAAGCATTGAAGGCTTTGACTCGTACAAACCAGGCTATTAACGAAGAATCGATTAAGGCGTTTATTGAAGGGCTGGATGTGAGTGAAGAACTGAAAGCTGAATTGAGAAAGATTACTCCACATAATTATACAGGGGTATAATAATTATATATAATGATATGAATTCGGCCGTGAGGCCTAGTTTTAATTTTATTCGAATAAAAGATGAGTACAGAAAACGAAGAATGGCGCAAGAAATCTTATAATAATGAAGATTCTGCTGCCGGCCGTGATGGTAACAGAAATTACAACAGAGAAAGACAGGGAGGGTATAATCGCCCGTCGTTCAACCGTGAAGGTGGTGATCGTCCGTATCGCCGAAACTACAATTCTAATAATGAAGGCGGACAGCGCTCTTATGGCGATCGTCCTCAACGTCCTTCATTTAATCGTGAAGGTGGATCACGCTCTTATGGCGATCGTCCTCAACGTCCTTCATTTAATCGCGAAGGCGGACAGCGCTCTTATGGCGACCGTCCTCAACGTCCTTCATTTAATCGTGAAGATGGACCACGCTCTTATGCCGATCGTCCTCAACGTCCTTCATTTAATCGCGAAGGTGGACAGCGCTCTTATGGCGACCGTCCGTATCGTCCTTCATTTAACCGTGAAGATGGACAACGTTCTTATGGCGACCGTCCTCAACGTCCTTCATTCAATCGTGAAGGTGGACAGCGTTCTTATGGTGATCGTCCGTATCGTCCGAGACCATATAATCAAGATAGCTCGCGTCCTATTCGTCGTTCGGCTGACTATGATCCGAATGCTAAATATAGCCGTAAGAAACAGATTGAATATAAGGAGCAGTTCATTGATCCTAACGAGCCGATTCGTTTGAATAAGTACTTAGCTAACGCAGGGGTTTGCTCTCGTCGTGAGGCTGATGAATTTATCATCGCTGGTGTGGTTTCTGTTAATGGTGAAGTGGTAACGGAATTGGGTACTAAGATTAAGCGTACCGATATCGTGAAATTCCACGAGGAAACAGTGAGCATCGAGCGTAAAGTATACGTTTTGTTGAATAAACCAAAAGATTGTGTGACAACTTCTGATGATCCTCAAGAGCGTCGTACGGTGATGGACTTGGTTAAGGGAGCTTGTAATGAGCGTATTTATCCTGTTGGCCGTTTGGACCGTAATACAACTGGGGTTTTGTTGTTGACTAACGACGGTGATTTGGCTTCTAAGTTGACTCATCCAAAGTTCTTGAAGAAGAAAATCTACCATGTTTACTTGGATAAAAATCTAACAAAGGCGGATATGGAGCAGATTGCAGCTGGTGTTCAGCTGGAAGATGGTGAAATTCACGCTGATGCTATTAGTTATATTGAAGAGGATAAACGCGACGAAGTGGGTATCGAAATCCACTCTGGTAAGAACCGTATCGTTCGTCGTATTTTTGAATCATTGGGATATAAAGTAATGAAACTTGATCGCGTCTATTTTGCAGGGCTGACTAAAAAGGGCTTGCGTCGTGGTGATTGGCGTTACCTTACAGAACAAGAGGTGAACTTCCTTCGCATGGGCTCGTTTGAGTAAAAATATAATGTATAAATAAAGTATTATGGAAAAAATTAGTAGAACAAAGATTGTTGACCTGCTTAAATTAGACAGTTTTGGCGAGATGGTCAATGTGAAAGGGTGGGTTCGTACCCGTAGAGGTAGCAAACAAGTTAACTTTATCGCGTTGAATGACGGTTCTACAATAAATAATGTGCAAATCGTTGTCGATTTGGCTGGCTTTGATGAGGAAATGCTGAAGTTAATCACTACCGGTGCTTGCTTGAGCGTAAACGGAATACTTACCGAATCGGTTGGTTCTGGACAAAAAGCTGAAGTGCATGCGCGTGAGATAGAGGTGCTTGGTTCTTGTGACAATACTTATCCGTTGCAGAAAAAGGGGCATTCTATGGAATTCTTACGTGAAATTGCTCATTTGCGTCCACGTACTAATACTTTTGGAGCGATATTCCGCATCCGTCATAACATGGCTATGGCTATTCACAAATTCTTCCATGATAGAGGGTTCTTCTATTTTCATACACCTATTATCACTGGATCGGACTGTGAAGGTGCAGGTCAGATGTTTCAAGTCACAACGATGAACCTTTATGATCTAAAGAAGGATGAACAAGGTTCTATTGCTTATGACAATGATTTCTTTGGAAAACAAACTAGCTTAACCGTTTCTGGTCAGTTGGAAGGAGAGTTAGCTGCTACGGCTTTAGGCTCGATTTATACGTTCGGACCAACGTTCCGTGCCGAAAATTCAAATACACCTCGCCACTTGGCTGAGTTTTGGATGATCGAACCTGAGGTGGCTTTTAATGAGATCAAAGAGAATATGGATTTGGCTGAGGAATTCATTAAATATTGTGTGCAGTGGGCTTTGGATAACTGTGCCGATGATGTGAAGTTCTTGAATGATATGTTCGATAAAGGTTTGATTGAAAGACTTCAGGGGGTACTGAAAGATGACTTTGTTCGTTTGGCTTATACTGACGGTATTAAGATTCTTGAGGAAGCTGTGGCTAAAGGGCATAAATTTGAATTCCCGGTTTATTGGGGAGTTGATTTGGCTTCTGAGCATGAACGTTATTTGGTTGAAGAACACTTCAAACGTCCGGTCATCTTAACTGATTATCCGAAGGAAATTAAGGCTTTCTATATGAAGCAGAATGAGGATGGTAAAACGGTTCGTGCCATGGACGTGCTTTTCCCCAAAATTGGTGAGATTATTGGGGGCTCTGAACGTGAGTCTGACTACAATAAACTTGTTTCTAGAATCGAAGAGCTGGATATCCCAATGAAGGATATGTGGTGGTATTTAGATACCCGTAAATTCGGTTCATGTCCTCATTCAGGTTTTGGATTAGGCTTTGAACGGTTGTTGTTATTCGTTACCGGTATGTCGAACATCCGTGACGTTATTCCGTTCCCGCGTACACCACGTAATGCTGAGTTCTAATTAGAAGAGACTATAATATCTTAAAAAAAACTGTTTTAGTTTAAACTGAAACAGTTTTTTTTTGTTTTAATGGTAGTAGAGTGTTGAATCTTTAAATTGTGCTGCCATGAAAATACATGTTTTATTTACGGTTTTGTTGGCTTTCTTGTGGGGAGGGCCGGCTGCTTATGCTCAAGGAAATGATGATTCATATAAACCGGCTGATTTGAAAGGAATCTGGCAGTTGTGTTATTATGTGTCTGAGCGACCTGGTGTACCGGGAGAATTAAAACCTAGTCATACGTTTAAAGTGTTGAGCGATGATGGTAAGATTGTGAATTTTATGTTGAGGCCGGGATATGATGCAATTATTACCGGATATGGTACTTATCAACAGTTAGCCGATCATTTGTATAAAGAAAGTATCGAGAAAAATATTCGTTTGCCGATGCTTGATAAAAAGGATAACCTGATTGAATTCGAAATCGTTGATCGTGATTATCTTCATCTGAAATATTTTATTCAGAAAGATGTGGATGGTAACGAGCTGAATACTTGGTATTATGAGACTTGGAAAAGGTTGAGAATGCCTGAAATCTTCCCTGGAGATATTATCCCGTGATTTTTAGTTTTATTCGCTCTTTTCTTTGTTATCATGAGCATTCGTTTTCTCGATGCTCATGATAACAAATTCTTTATGTTGGTCTGCTTCTTTTAAGTTTTACCTTGTCTGTCAATTGAATAAACCAAAAAAAGGATTAAAGTCTTTGCCGTTTCAAAGAAAAGCAGTACTTTTGCAAGCCGATTATTATCAAAAAAGGATAAGAGATTAATTCATAGCAGATTAATATTCCTTTGTCCGGGGAAGATTGATGTGTGGTGAAGATTTTTTTTTAGTAGTAACATTTTAAAAACAAAATTAAGAGTGGATACTTTAAGTTACAAGACCATTTCTGCAAACAAAGCAACAGTAACAAAAGAATGGGTTATTGTTGATGCTACAGATCAAACATTAGGTCGTCTGGGAGCGAAAGTTGCAAAATTGTTGAGAGGTAAATACAAACCAAACTTTACTCCTCACGTAGACTGTGGTGATAATGTCATTATTATCAACGCATCTAAAGTTAAATTAACAGGTAATAAATGGAATGACAGAGTCTATTTGTCTTACAGCGGTTATCCCGGTGGACAAAAGGAAATTACTCCTGCCCGTTTGATTGCTAAACCTAACGGTGAAGATAAATTATTGAGAAAAGTTGTTAAAGGTATGCTTCCTAAAAATAAGCTTGGTGCTAAATTATTAGGTAATATGTATGTTTATGCAGGTAACGAACATAAACACGATGCGCAAAACCCGAAAATGATTGATATTAACTCATATAAATAAGATATAAATGGAAGTAGTAAATGCATTAGGCAGACGTAAACGTGCGATCGCACGTATATTCGTAAGCGAAGGTACAGGAAAGATTACTATTAACAAGAGAGACCTTGCAGAGTACTTTCCATCAAGTATTCTTCAGTATGTAGTTAAACAGCCATTAACTAAATTGGCTGCTGCTGAAAAATATGATATTAAAGTAAACTTGTGCGGTGGCGGTTTTACCGGTCAGTCTCAAGCTTTGCGCTTAGCTATTGCTCGTGCTTTGGTTAAGATCAATGCTGATGATAAAGCAGCTCTTCGTTCTGAAGGCTTCATGACTCGCGATCCTCGTTCTGTTGAACGTAAGAAACCGGGACGTCCGAAAGCTCGTAGAAGATTCCAGTTCAGTAAACGTTAATATCTGCTGGAGGAATCTCTGGAGAGTGCTACGTTTAGTATCTAAACTACCGGGACTCTATTCGATGACTACCCGGCGGTTGGTTTAGAAAAACAAAAAAGAAAGTAAACGATTAAACAAAAACAAAATGTCAAGAACAACTTTTGATACATTATTAGAGGCTGGTTGTCACTTCGGACACCTTAAGAGAAAGTGGAATCCGGCAATGGCTCCTTATATTTTCATGGAACGCAATGGTATTCATATCATTGACCTTCATAAAACTGTTGCAAAAGTAGACGAAGCTGCTGAGGCTTTGAAACAAATTGCAAAATCAGGCAAGAAAATCCTTTTTGTTGCTACTAAAAAACAAGCAAAACAAATCGTATCAGATAAGGCTGGATCGGTTAATATGCCTTATGTTATTGAACGTTGGCCGGGTGGTATGTTGACTAACTTCCCTACTATCCGTAAGGCTGTGAAGAAGATGGCTACTATCGATAAGTTAACTAACGATGGTACTTATTCAAATCTTTCTAAAAGAGAAGTTCTTCAGATTTCTCGTCAACGTGCTAAATTGGACAAAACATTAGGTTCTATCGCGGACCTTACTCGTTTGCCATCTGCATTATTCGTTATTGATGTAATGAAAGAAAATATTGCAGTTCGTGAAGCTAATCGTTTGGGTATTCCTGTATTTGGTATCGTTGATACTAACTCTGATCCAACAAACGTTGACTTTATTATTCCTGCAAATGATGACGCTACAAAATCTGTAGAGGTTATCTTGGAAGCTTGCTGTGCTGCTATCGCTGAAGGCTTGGAAGAAAGAAAAGCTGAAAAGATCGATATGGAAGCTGCTGGTGAAGCTCCTGCAAACAAAGGAAAGAAAAAATCGTCTAAAGTAAGACTTGACAAATCGGACGAGGAAGCTTTGAATGCGTCTAAGACTGCTGCTTTCTTGAAAGAAGACGAAGAGGCTTAATAGAAATATAATGTGCCAATTTGCTAACGTACAGGCGTCTTTTCGTCTGTATATTGATTGGCAATTGGCACATTTTTTTGTTTTGAAACTAATTACTCATTTAAAATAGAAAGATATTATGGCTGTAACAATGGCTGATATAACCAAGCTTCGCAAAATGACTGGAGCTGGTATGATGGATTGTAAAAACGCATTGACTGAAGCTAATGGCGATTTCGACAGTGCAATGAAGATTATTCGTGAGAAAGGACAAGCTGTTGCAGCAAAACGTTCTGACCGCGATGCTTCTGAAGGTTGTGTTCTTGCAAAAGTAGAGAATGGCATAGGCGCTATGATCGCTTTGAAATGTGAGACTGACTTCGTAGCTAAGAATGAAGATTTCGTTAAATTGACTCAAGATATCTTGGATGCAGCTATCGCTAATAAATGTCAAACATTGGATGAAGTATTGGCTCTTCCATTCAATGGCATTACTGTTGCTCAGGCTGTTACTGACAGAAGCGGTATTACTGGTGAGAAGATGGAATTAGATGGTTATGCTATCGTTGAAGGTCCTGCTATCGCTGTTTATAATCACCAAAACAAGAACTTCCTTTGTACAATGGTTGTTTTGAACAAAGAAGTGAGCACTCAGATTGGTCATGAAGTTGCTATGCAAATTGCCGCAATGAGTCCTATCGCTATTAGCGAAAATGACGTTCCTGCTGATGTTCTTGAGAAAGAAAAAGAAATCGCTGCAGATAAAGCTCGTCAAGAAGGTAAACCTGAGAATATGATCGAACGTATTGCTATGGGTCGTATTGGTAAATTCTACAAAGAAGTTTGTCTTTTGAAACAAGAATATGTTCAAGATGCTAAGATGACAGTAGAAGAATACTTGAAATCTAATGATAAAGATTTGACTGTAACTGCATTCAAACGTTATACATTAAGAGCTGAGTAAATATACTCTTATAAAAATAATAAAAGAGGCTATTCATTGCGAATAGCCTTTTTTATTATTTATCCACCGACTCCCTTGGTGCGTTTATAACCTTCTTTGATAAGGAGATCAATAATCTTTTGTTTAAAATCTCCTTGAACGATGATCTCACCGTCTTTGGCACTACCACCAACGCCACACTTTGTTTTCAGTAGTTTACCCAGTAGTTTTAAGTCATCATCGCTTCCGATAAATCCTGTGATTAGGGTGACTGTTTTCCCTCCTCTGTTTTTTTTATCTAGTTGTACTCTGAGATTTTGGTTAGATGCGTCTAATGTCGCTTGTTCTTCAGTTTCTTCATTATCGTAGTTAAAGTCTGGATTAGTAGAATACACTACATTTAGTCGACTTTTCCAATCATTTTGTTTCATATCACTTGTTCTGTTGATTCGATTCAAAAGTAATATTTTGATCGATATCTTGCAATAGATCACTCTGATATCTCGTCTTTTTTTGATCGTTAAGAGGCTAAATTTCTTGTTTTGATAAGTTTCTTGTGAATGATTTTGAAATAAAATTTGTAGAAATTATGTTAACCTTATTGAGTATCGCCGACTATTCTAGAAAAAAATCGTATTTTTGTATGCTATAATTAGAAAATGAAACTAGATGACCACGCTCCCAAACATAAAGTCTAAGGATTCCATAAAGGTGCCGGAGCCTACTTTACGCAGGTTACCGTGGTATTTGTCAAATGTTAAGCTCTTGAAAAAGAGAGGCGAAAGGTACGTTTCTTCTACGCAAATCTCTAAAGAAATAAATATAGATGCTTCTCAGATTGCTAAAGATCTTTCTTATGTTAACATTTCAGGACGTACTCGTGTTGGTTATGAAATTGATACCTTGATTACGGTTCTCGAAGATTTTTTAGGTTTTAAAGAGATACATAAAGCTTTTTTATTTGGTGTGGGTAGCTTAGGAGGTGCTTTACTGCGAGATTCCGGTTTGAAACATTTTGGACTAGAGATTGTTGCAGCGTTTGATGTGAACCCTGCTTTAGTTGGCACAACATTAAATGGCATTCCTATTTATCATTCAGATGAATTTCTTGAGAAGATGAGTGAATATGGGGTGCATATCGGTGTACTAACTGTTCCTATTGAGATTGCTCAACAAATCACTAACTATATGGTCGACGGAGGCATAAAAGCCGTATGGAATTTTACACCTTTCCGTATTCGTGTACCGGAAGATATTGTCGTTCAGAACACATCGCTTTACGCTCATTTGGCAGTCATGTTTAATCGATTGAACTTTAACGAAATTAGAGAATGAAAATTATTGCGGTAGGAATGAACTATGCGCAACATATCCAAGAGTTGGGTAATACGCAAGTTGACAATGAACCAGTCATTTTTATGAAGCCGGACTCGGCTATATTGAAAGATAATAAGCCGTTTTTTATTCCGGACTTTTCTTCTGAAATACATTATGAGACTGAGTTAGTCGTTCGGATTTGTCGTTTAGGCAAGAATATAGCTCCACGTTTTGCCTCTCGGTATTACGATGCCCTGACGGTTGGTATCGATTTTACGGCTCGTGATTTACAGCGTAAATATAGACAAAATGGATTGCCTTGGGAGTTAAGCAAGGGTTTCGATTCTTCTGCAGCAATAGGCACATTTATTCCTATTGAACACTATGCTGACATTCAACAGCTTCAGTTTAATCTTGATATTGATGGAGTAACGGTGCAACAGGGATGTACAGCCGATATGATTCATCGTGTTGATGATCTGATCGCTTATGTCAGTCGTTTTGTGACGTTGAAGATTGGTGATTTACTATTTACGGGTACACCTGTTGGCGTAGGTCCTGTTACCGTTGGACAGCATCTTGAAGGATACTTAGAGCATGAAAAGTTGTTAGATTTTCATATTCGTTAAAAGATTTGATGTCATGAAAATTAGAGTTGGTTTTGGATTTGATGTCCATCGTTTAGTTGAAGGACGTGAGTTGTGGTTGGGTGGTATCCGCCTTGAACATGAATTAGGTTTGCTTGGACACTCTGATGCAGATGTTTTGATTCATGCCATTTGCGATGCATTGCTTGGAGCTGCTAATTTACGCGATATCGGCTATCATTTTCCTGATAATGCCGGCGAATTTAAAGATATCGATAGTAAGATTTTACTTCGAGAGACAGTTGCTCTTATTCGTGAAAAAGGGTATGAGGTAGGTAATATTGATGCCACAATTTGTGCCGAACATCCGAAGTTGAAAGGAGTTATTCCCTTAATGCAGCAAACTTTGTCTGAAGTCATGGCGATTGACTTGGATGATGTTTCTATTAAAGCCACAACGACCGAGAAACTAGGTTTTACCGGTCGGGAAGAAGGAATCTCTGCCTATGCTTCTGTGCTTCTGATGAGAGTGTAAGTGTTTTTAAATATTTATTTCCCTTCCTTAAAGGTGTTGAGCTTAACGTGAGTTAGTCGAGTGTATTTTATACCATTGCTGATATAGGTTCGTAATACGTGAGCCGCATTAACAAACAGTACTTCACCGATGCTATATGCATGCTCTAGACTAGGTATAGTGCATGAACTAGCACTTGGATGTTTAGCGTGCCAATGAATCACAACGAGGTTTCCCGATTGATCAATTAAGGTGAGCACTTGTTTGATGTAAAAAAGTTCTCTCTGATCGATAACTCGCGTCTTGTATGGGTTATCTTCTATCTTAATGCGAATGATCTTTAGAATCAAATTCGTGAGCTTCTCTTTCGGTTGACCGATATATTCGCTTTGATGTTTTGTGGCTTTGTTTATTCTTAACAAGAGATCTTGATGAACCGAATTGTAAGCTTTGACTAGTTGCAGGAATCGTTCTTGTTTAGGCCTTTGAGCTTTAAATTGGTAGACGATCCAAGATAAATAGGAGGGATCTATCCGAAAAATCTCATGTATAAAATGCCCCTGATACTTTCCAAATCCAATGAGATCATCACTATTTGTACACATTCGTTTGGCATTGTATTCCGCAATGATGATGCTGCGACGCGAATAATAGAGCATTGTGCTTGCAGAGCGTAACGATTGGTAAATGTCATTCGACAACTCATCGATATAGAGGATGCACTGACGTTCGACTAAGGGGGAGTAAAACCAAAGTGAGTAATTGGGATGATTAGGTCGAGGAAGCACAACGAAATAAATCCCAACCTCTTTGAAGGATGCTTTGTTGCGATTATACTCATTCAGTTTTGCATATAATAGGCTTTGTTCTGCTGGAGGAATTCCCGGTATGTGAGGATTATTTTTCATTTTAAGGTTCTTTTTTATCTTACAAAGCCATTTAATCTATCAAAGTTACTTTTTTATTGTATGAAAAACAATCAAAAATCACACTTTTCTATATGGCTTTGTACCTGGAATTCCCTACATTTGCATGAATACATCATAGAAAGTAAGAATGAAAGAACGAAATAAACGCGTCCTTGTAGGGGTAAGCGGGGGCATTGATAGTACGGCTACTTGCTTGATGCTTCAAGAACAAGGATATGAGGTGGTAGGAGTTACTATGCGTGTTTGGGGAGATGAACCCCCGGAAGCTCGTGAGATGGCTGAGAAACTTGGCATTGAACATTATGTGGCTGATGAACGGGTTGATTTCAAACAAATCATTGTTAAAAACTTTGTGGATGAATATCGACAAGGGCGCACGCCGAACCCATGTGTTATGTGCAACCCTTTGTTTAAATTCCGTATCCTTCAAGAATGGGCCGATCGGTTAGATTGTGCTTGGATTGCTACAGGACATTATGCTCGTTTGGAGGACACTAATGGGAAACGTTACATCATAACAGGCGAAGATGATAAAAAAGATCAGTCATACTTCCTATGGCAATTGAGTCAAGACGTTTTGAAACGTTGTCTGTTTCCTCTTGGCGAATACACGAAAATAGAGGTTCGCGAGTATTTAAGGCAGAAAGGTTTCGAAGCCAAATCCAAGGAGGGAGAAAGTATGGAAGTTTGCTTTATTAAAGGGGATTATCGTGATTTTCTGCGTGAACAATACCCTGATTTGGATCGTGAGTTTGGACCGGGGTGGTTTGTGAACGCTTCGGGGGTGAAGTTAGGGCAGCACAAAGGGGCGCCTTATTATACGATTGGGCAACGAAAGGGATTGGAGATTGCACTTGGAAAGCCGGCTTATGTTTTGAAAATTAATCCGGAAAAGAATACGGTGATGCTAGGAGATGCTGATCAGTTGATGACCTCCTACATGTTGGTTGAGCAAGATTTGATTGTTGATGAAGAAGAGTTGCTGGCTTCAAAATCTTTGGCTGTGCGTATCCGTTATCGCAGTCGTCCATTGCCCTGTGAAGTTAAACGTTTGGATGATGGACGATTGTTGGTCCATTTTAGAGAACAAGCTTCTGCTGTAGCTCCTGGTCAATCGGCTGTGTTTTATGATGGGTGTCGAATGCTTGGAGGCGCTTTTATCTCTTCTCAACGGGGTATAGGCTTAATTATTGCTGAAGAAAATAGAGAGAACAGTTAACCTTATATTTGATAAAAAGAGAGATTCTAGATGAGAAAAGTACTATTAGTCGCATTGGTTTTGATCACAAGTATCCATGCATTGGCACAATTTGCACCTACGGATACGTTGAGGTATCGAATTCGTTTAAAAGATAAAGCCGCAACTCGTTATTGTTTGAACCATCCTGAGGCATTCCTTTCCGAGAAAGCCATAACACGGCGTTTGAAGCAACATCTGAGCATTGATTCTACCGATTTGCCGGTTTGTAAGGTTTATGTTGATCAGATCCGAAAAACTGGTGTGCATATCATGTTAACAGGCAAATGGGATAACTTTGTGACTGTATCTTGTAATGACAGTACTTTGATCTCTGAGGTTACTAAACTCCCTTTTGTCCGTTCTACAGAACGGGTTTGGAAAAATTTATGTGTGAAGAAAGCGATGAAACGTGATTCGTTGATTGATTACTCGCAACGTAAAGATGACTTTTACGGATTGGCGGCTAGACAAATAGAAATTAGTCGCGGGGAGAAGCTACATCAAGCCGGCTTTAAAGGTCAAGGTATGACCATTGCGGTCATTGATGCCGGTTTCCATAATGCTGATCGCATTGAAGGAATGAAAAAAATTCAGGTCTTAGGCGTTAAAGATTTTGTGAATCCGACAGCTGATTTATTTGCGGAGAGCAGTCATGGATTGGGGGTGTTGTCGTGTATGGCAATGAATCAACCTCATCTCATGATTGGTACTGCTCCAGAAGCATCGTATTGGCTTTTACGGAGTGAGGATGAATATTCGGAGAATCTTATTGAACAAGATTATTGGTCGGCAGCCGTTGAGTTTGCTGATAGTGTAGGGGTGGACGTTATTAATACCTCCTTGGGTTATTATGCTTTTGACGATGCTTCGAAGAATTATAAGTTTCGTGATTTGGATGGGCAATATGCTTTAATGTCTCGTCAAGCCTCTAAAATAGCCGATAAAGGGATGGTATTGGTTTGTAGCGCAGGAAATTCCGGCGCCGGATCATGGAAAAAAATCACTCCTCCTGGGGATGCCGAGAATGTTCTGACTGTAGGAGCTGTTAATAAGGAGGGATTGTTGGCAACATTTTCATCTATCGGAAACACTGCCGATGGACGTATTAAACCAGATGTAGTGGCTGTTGGATTCATGGCTAATGTGATGGGTACTAATGGTTGTATACGGTTGGCCAATGGTACTTCTTTTGCTTCTCCTATTTTATGTGGTATGGTGGCTTGTCTTTGGCAAGCTTGTCCACAGCTAACTGCAAAAGAGGTGATTGAGGTTGTTCGACGTGCAGGTGATCGAGTAGTGTTTCCTGATAATATCTACGGATATGGATTGCCCGATTTCTGGAAAGCATATACGAGTGTGAAAGAAGAATCGAAATGAGATGAATGCAATTTCATTATTCGAATTAAATACGTTGGTTCGTAGAGGGTTAGAGGAATGTTTCCCTGATGAGTATTGGATACAAGCTGAACTAAGTGATG
This sequence comes from Bacteroides sp. QWL-09, assembly GCF_058683585.1. Classification (NCBI taxonomy): domain Bacteria; kingdom Pseudomonadati; phylum Bacteroidota; class Bacteroidia; order Bacteroidales; family Bacteroidaceae; genus Bacteroides; species Bacteroides sp. QWL-09. The sequence goes on from NZ_CM178748.1 coordinate 3,083,023, forward strand.
TGCGAAGTAATGCTACAGGACATTGCTATTTGGAATTTATTCAGAAAGATCCTCGTAATCAGAATCTATTGGCCAAAGCACGAGGGATGATATGGAATCATGTTTACCGACTTATCCGGCCTTATTTTGAGGAGAGTACGGGACAAGCCTTTAGCTCGGGCATTAAAGTACAAGTCAAAGTTTCGGTTCAGTTTCATGAACTTTATGGCTATAGCTTGACAGTGCTTGATATTGATCCAACATATACTGTGGGGGATTTAATTCGTAAGCGTCGGGAAATTCTGCACTGTCTTGAAGAAGAAGGAGTGTTGACGTTAAACAAAGAACTTCGTCTTCCAACGCTTCCTCAGCGAGTGGCCGTGATCTCTTCTTCGACCGCAGCTGGTTATGGTGATTTCTGTCGCCAGTTGTTAGATAACGACTTGGGATTCTCTTTCAGTATTGAACTCTTTCAAGCCTATATGCAGGGAAGTCAAGTTGAAGAATCTGTTTTGAAGGCACTCGATCGGATTAATAAGCGTGTTCATGAGTTTGATGTCGTGGTGATTATTCGTGGAGGAGGTTCGACTTCCGACCTTTCTGGGTTTGATACTTATTTATTGGCTGCGGCTTGTGCTCAGTTCCCTTTGCCTATTATTACCGGCATTGGACATGAAAGAGATGATACCGTTATCGATATGGTCGCCCATACACGAGTAAAAACGCCTACGGCGGCAGCGGAATTGTTGATTTCTTATCTGTCACGAGCTGATGAACAACTCAAGCGGCTCTCTCAACAGTTTGTTGATGGAATTTATAATTTAGTTGCTTTTGAACGTAGACGATTGGAAGAACGGGTGTCTCGTCTGCCTATGGTGGTTACTAAACGCCTATCCAATGAACGATTGGTTCTGCTGGCTTTGAAAAAAGATCTTAGGCAGATAGCTCATCGCAATCTGATGTTCGGGCATCACCGTCTTGAACTTTATAAGCAAAAGATGGCCGATGCATCGCCGCAACGTATGCTGGAACGCGGGTATAGCTTAACCTTGAAGGATGGTAAAGTGCTAACTGATGCGACTGCCGTTCAGTCGGGCGATCGACTGATAACGCGGGTAAAAGGTGGAGAAATTACTTCTATTGTAGAATAGTTTATTTTTAATCAATGATTTAATAAAAAATACGGACTTATTTTTATGGCAAAGAAGAAAGAAACTTACTCACAAGCCATTGGAAGACTTGAAGAAATTGTTCGCCAAATCGATAATAATGAGTTGGATATTGACATTTTGAGTGAGAAAATAAAAGAAGCCAATGAAATTATAGCTTTTTGTTCGGCAAAATTGTCAAAAGCCGATGAAGAAGTTGAAAAATTGTTGGAAGAAAAGCGGCAGTCTGAATAATAAAACTTATTTTTGTGAAATAATGTGAAGCGCATAACTAATACATATTGATATGAAAGAAATTGACTGGGCTAATCTGTCGTTCGGATACATCAAGACAGATTACAATGTGAGAATCAACTTCCGCAATGGCGCGTGGGGAGAATTGGAAGTCAGCAGTAGTGAATACCTTAATCTACACATGGCTGCAACTTGTCTTCATTATGGTCAGGAAGCTTTTGAGGGCTTAAAGGCATTTCGTGGTAAAGATGGTAAAGTACGTATTTTCCGTCTGGAAGAAAATGCTGCTCGTCTGCAATCGACTTGTCAAGGTATCATGATGGCTGAATTGTCGACCGACCGTTTTAAAGAAGCGATTCTAAAGGCTGTGAAACTGAATGAACGTTTCATTCCACCTTATGAGACAGGGGCGTCTCTTTATATTCGTCCGCTATTGATCGGTACAGGTGCACAAGTTGGTGTCCGTCCGGCTGATGAATATATGTTTGTGGTGTTTGTAACTCCGGTTGGACCTTATTTTAAAGGTGGTTTCTCAACTAATCCGTATGTTATTATCCGCGAATATGACCGTGCTGCTCCTCATGGAACAGGAACGTTTAAAGTTGGTGGTAACTATGCAGCTAGTTTGCGTGCTAGTAAAAAAGCACATGATCTAGGTTATGCTGCAGAATTCTACTTAGACGCTAAAGAAAAGAAATATATTGATGAATGTGGTGCTGCCAATTTCTTTGGTATTAAAAACAACACCTACATTACTCCATTGTCTTCATCTATTTTGCCTTCTATCACCAATAAAAGTTTGATGCAATTAGCTGAAGATTTGGGCTTGAAAGTTGAACGTCGTCCGATACCGGAAGAAGAATTGTTGACTTTTGAAGAAGCTGGCGCTTGTGGAACAGCAGCGGTGATTAGTCCGATTCAACGTATTGATGATCTTGAGAATGATAAGTCGTATGTCATTTCTAAAGATGGAAAACCAGGTCCGATTTGTACAAAACTATATAACAAACTTCGTGCGATCCAATATGGTGATGAAACTGATGTTCATAATTGGGTAACTATTGTTGAGTAATTTTGTAATAAATGACTTATCGCATAACAACCCTTGCAGAGAATTTAGTCTACGGAAAGGGCTTACAGGGAGAGCATGGGCTTTCCCTGTTTGTTGAGACTCCGGACTGCCGTTTGTTGTTTGACACCGGTGCGTCCGATCTCTTTATACATAATGCTCGTTTGCTGGGTATTGATCTGAGTCAGGTTGATTATTTAATTCTTTCTCATGGACATCGTGATCATACCGGGGGCTTACGTCATTTTCTGAAAGTAAATTCTAAAGCGAAAGTTGTTTGTAAAAAGGATATTTTTTATAGGAAGTTTAAAAATGATCGAGAGAACGGAATGAGATCCTCTTCTCTTTTTGATCAGTCACGTTTTCAGTTTGTTAATCGGACAACAGAGATTGTACCGGGTGTTTATGTTTATCCCGAGTGGCCTATAACAGACCCGACGGATACACATTTTGAACAATTTTTGATTGAGAAAAACGGGAATCGCTGTCCCGATACTTTTGAAGATGAGTTGGCTCTGGTTTTAAAGAGTGATCATTCGGTATCGGTCTTAAGTGCTTGTTCTCATCGTGGCATAACAAACATATTACGTGTTGTACGAGCTGATTATCCGCAATTACCTTTTGACCTGGTTTTAGGTGGATTTCACATTCGTATGGCTGGGGACATTAAATACGCTCCAATCAATGCCTATCTAAAGCAATATACTCCGAAGCGTTTGGGTGTTTGCCATTGTACGGGTGTTGATCAATACGCGCTGTTTCATCGTGATTTTGAACAAGAGGTGTTTTATAACCATACAGGTTGGGTAGAAACGATTAAATAATGGGAAAGAATAAATTAGAAAAGTTTGCCGACATGGCAAGTTATCCGCATGTCTTCGAATATCCGTATTCAGTAGCGGACAATGTGCCTTTCGACATGAAAGGACAATGGCATCAGAAATTTTTTAAGAACGATCATCCGATAGTCCTTGAACTAGGATGTGGGCGAGGTGAATATACCGTTGGCCTGGGACAAATGTTTCCCGATAAGAATTTTATTGGTGTCGATATTAAGGGTGCGCGCATGTGGAGTGGGGCAACAGAATCACTCAATGCCGGAATGAATAATGTTGCTTTTTTACGCACGAATATTGAAATTATCGATCGTTTCTTTGATCAAGGAGAGGTCAGTGAGATTTGGTTGACTTTCTCTGACCCGCAAATGAAAAAGGCTACCAAGCGTTTGACATCAACTTACTTTATGGAACGTTATCGTCGTTTCTTGGCGGACAATGGACTCGTTCATGTCAAAACGGATAGCCATTTTATGTTCACCTATACGAAATATATGTTGGAACATAATCAACTACCTGTTGAATTCATAACTGAGGATCTCTATCATTCAGGATGTGCCGATGATATTTTAGGAATTCGCACTTATTATGAACAACAATGGCTTGATCGCGGTTTAAATATCAAATATATTAAGTTCCGTTTGCCGCTGAATGGTGAGTTAACTGAACCGGAGGTTGAGATTGAACTTGACGATTACCGAAGCTATAACCGTAGTAAACGTAGCGGACTTCAAACTAGTAAATAATTACAGAATAATATATATAAGTATGACTCTTTATCCGAAATTGATACTCGACGCATTGGCAACAGTGCGTTATCCGGGTACAGGTAAAAACCTGGTTGAGGCCGGAATGGTGGAGGACAACATTCGTATTGAGGGAATGAAAGTTTCATTTTCTTTGATTTTTGAAAAGCCGACCGACCCATTTATGAAGTCGGTTATTAAAGCTGCGGAGACAGCTATCTTGACTTATGTTGGCAAAGATGTAGAGATTGTGGGTAATATCGGTGTGAAAACGATACAGACCGCTCGTCCGGAAGTTGGAAAACTATTGCCGCAGGTTAAGAATATTGTTGGTATCTCCTCTGGCAAAGGTGGGGTAGGAAAGTCGACGATCTCAGCCAATCTGGCTGTTGCTTTAGCCAAGCTTGGCTACAAGGTCGGTTTACTTGATGCCGATGTGTTCGGCCCTTCTATGCCTAAGATGTTTCAAGTGGAAGACGCACGTCCTTATGCTGAAAAGATTAATGGCCGTGATGTGATCATTCCGATCGAAAAATACGGTGTGAAATTGTTATCCATCGGATTTTTTGTTGATCCCGATCAAGCGACTTTATGGAGAGGCGGTATGGCAAGCAATGCTTTAAAGCAGCTGATTGCTGATGCCGATTGGGGAGAACTCGACTATTTCTTAATCGATTTGCCTCCAGGAACAAGCGATATTCATTTAACTGTAGTCCAAACGTTGGCTATGACTGGCGCTATTGTGGTTAGTACTCCTCAAGAAGTTGCTTTAGCCGATGCCCGTAAAGGAATCAACATGTTTACGAACGATAAAGTGAATGTTCCTATTTTAGGCTTGGTTGAGAATATGGCCTGGTTTACTCCAGCCGAATTGCCGGAAAATAAATACTATATTTTTGGTCAGGAAGGTGCGAAGCGTTTAGCTGAGCAAATGAATGTGCCTTTGTTGGGACAGATTCCTATTGTACAAAGTATTTGTGAAAATGGGGATAAAGGAACTCCGGTCGCTTTGGATGAAAATACCATAACCGGACGTGCTTTCCTTTCTTTGGCGGCTAGTGTTGTTCGTCAAGTTGATCGCAGAAATATTGAAAAAGCACCAACCCAAATTGTAGAGTTACATAAATAAAATAGATTTAGCAAGAGCACAGTCGTGTCTTGATAAACCATTGGTCGGTTAAGCTGATATGTCAACTTAACCTGCCAATGGTTTTTATCGTATCTTTTATCTTGCCTTTAAACTCTAATGATTTTTCCTTTTTGAAATGATCTAGTTACTAATTGGTGAATAGCGATTAAATGATTTATAAATCATAAGTCGTTTGTTTTGATGTGGAGTTTTGGGTGAATTTGCGGTTTATGAGGTTAGGGGATTGCTTTTATAACCTATTATCTTTATATAAAAGCATTTAGGACGTTTTTAGGATAAAAAAGGATGGAAAAGGATGAAAAAAAGATGAGTGAGGACAGACGTTTAAGATATTTTTGACCACGAATTGATGTAGATCAAGTCTGCCAATTCGAAACTTACAAGAGAAAATATTATTAACGTTTAAAACCAACATTATTATGAAAACAAGATTTTCCTTACTTCTATTATTATCCGTATTTATTTCATTGAGCTTATTTGCGCAAGAGAAAAAAATTAAAGATAGACGAACTAATCCAGACCTTTATTATTTAGAAGAGTCGGAAGTTGCAAATAGTTTAGAATTGCTTCCTCCTCCTCCCGCAGCCAATAGTATTTTGTTCTTGTATGACAAAGCACAATACGATTGGGGAAAACTACAAAGAGACACTCCAAGAGGAGACCAAGCGGCACAAGATGCACGTGTAGATGGTAATGGAGTACCTTTTGCTTTTTCAGAAGCATTTGGCATTGAGATCTCTAAAGAAAAGACTCCGGAAATTCACAAATTGGTCATTAATATGAGAGAAGATGCAGGTGATTTAGCAACACGTCATGCAAAGAAACACTACATGCGTGTTCGTCCGTTTAGCTTCTTTAAAGAGATGACTTGCAACCCTGAGCAACAAGCCGAACTATCAACCAATGGTTCATATCCATCGGGACATACCTCAATTGGTTGGGCTACTGCACTTGTGTTATCAGAAGTCAATCCTAACAGACAAAATGAAATTTTGAAGAGAGGTTTTGAGATGGGACAAAGTCGTGTGATTTGTGGTTATCACTTCCAGAGTGATGTTGATGCTGCTCGAATTGTAGCGAGTGCCGTTGTTGCGCGTCTACACTCGAACGAAGCATTTATGTCGCAGTTGAAAAAGGCTAAAGATGAATTTGCAAGATTGAAGAAGGCAGGTGCTGTGAAACCTAGTGAAAGAAAATAATAATACAACTAATAAAGAAGTCGATAGATTATGAATAAGATAAAATTATGGGGAGTTTTGGGATTATCACTACTCTCTTTTCAAGCGATGGCACAAAATGAAGATGTGTTGAAGGTTACTCCTACAGGTCGAATTTTGATGGATGCGGGGATGTATAATTCCTCTAATGAGAATTTTGTTGATGGTGTTGCTATCCCCGATTTGAGAGCTGGAGTTAAAGCAACTTATGGCAAATATAAGGTGAAAGTTGATGTCGGTTATGCATATGGTAAAGTTTCTTTGAAAGATGCTTTTGTAGAAAGACGCTTTTCGAAGTCTTCATTATTACGTGTTGGTAATTTTGTTCACCAGTTTGGTTTACAGAGCGCCACAAGCTCATCAATGAAAGTTACTATGGAAGAACCGGCTAGTAACGAAGCATTCTTTAATTCCCGTTTGCTTGGAGCAATGTTCGTTTATGATAAGGAAGCCTTCTTTGGTACGGCAAGTGCCCATGTTGAAAGCGAAGCCATAAAAAGACAAAGTAACGAGTTGGGATCAACGGCCTATGGAGCAATGTCTCGTTTAGTTTATCGCCCATTGCGTGAAGATGGTGCCATTTTCCAGATTGGATTGTCCGGTGCATACGAGAAACCACGATTTAATGCCGATGCAGCATTGAACCACTCTAGCTTTAGCCTAGGTTCTAACTTTCCAACACGTATTGCAAAAGTTAAAGCCATTGGAGCAACAATTACAGACGCTGAAGGTTTGTTTAAATTTACTCCTGAGATTGCCGCAGCCTATGGACCTATGGCATTAGAGACTCAGTACTACTATCTGCAGATTGATAGAAAAAATCAGTTGCCAAGTTATAAAGCCAGTGGTGCATACGTAACCTTGAGAGGATTGATTCTTGGAGGAAATTATAAACATTCTTATTCGGATTGTGGCTTTGCTACTCCAGGTGCAGGATCTTTAGAGTGTGTATTAGGGTATAACTACACCGATATGTCTTGTGTGAAATCGGATATTCGTGGAGGTCGCCTCAATGATGTTTCATTTACAGTTAATTACTATTTGAATAAATGTATGATTTGGCGTTTAAGATACTCTTATACTGATGTGAAAAATCGAGAAGGTTTTGAGAATCAAAATATGAGTGGTCTTCAGACTCGATTCCAGATCATCTTTTAATGATCGATTGATATAAAGTGTGTGTAAATAAAAAAAGGAATAAAGTCTAAAAACTTTATTCCTTTTTTTATTTATATCTAAATATTAGTTCTTATTTATCGGCTTTTAATGTTTTCATCTCCTTATACTTTTCAATCACATGCTTTCGACTCGTAAGGATTTGCCAACGGTACACCCAACATGTGGTTAGGAAATAGATGCCGGCTTGCAGCCAAAGAGCTCGATATTCGAATGAGACTTCCTGTAAAGTTGCTCCCATGTTGTTTAGTCGGACAAAGCCGTTTATTCCAAAGCTTGATGGAAATAGGTATGAGAAGTATTTCCAGAAAGTCGGTATTGCTGCTCCAGGCCAGGATATCCCTGAGATGAAGAGCAACGGAACGGAGGTGAAGACAAAGATCAACATACACGTTTCGCGGTTCCGAATAGCGATTGATGCCGTCATCGCAAAGAAAATGCAGGCGGCTAGATAGGGCACGATAAACAGAGCCAGATCGGTGGGCTGAGCAATCTGATTGAGACTGAACAATCGAGGAACGACACACAATACATAAACCGAAACAAGGGTGTAGACCATAAAATAGCTTAACCCTTTACCTAAGACAATACGTAACGTTCCATTATAATGCCGATTGATCGGTACGAGATCCTTAAAACGATTGTTTTCACGAGCCGTACCTGCAGCTAAACCAATACCTAGCAGGAGGGTCTGTTGGATGATCAAAATCAATACGGCTGGAATGAGGAATGCTGCAAATCCGTTGGTCGGGTTGAACAGAGCCACATCCTCATATTCTATCGGATAGGCCGTGAGTTCATCCTGGCGATTCGTGGTATTGCCTGCGCGCATCACTTTAATCTCCTTATTCATCTCTAGCGATACAGCGGTATTGGCTATTAATATCGCTTTATAATATAACAATCCACTCATGTCACAATAGATGCTGACCTGAGTTTGCTTGCCGGTATTCAGACTGTGACTGAAATTGGCCGGAACGTACATGATACCATAGGCTTCCCGGTCTTTCATGGCTTGTTTGGCTTCTTCCATATCACTACAATACGCCACGATCTTGACGTCGGCGGTCGCGTCCACTTTACGTAGATAATCGCGACTTAACGTTGATCGTGATTGATCGACCACCACGGTCGGTACTTCACGTATCACCTCATTGTTATAGATGAAACTATAAAGCAAGGGATAAAATAGTGGTACGATAATGAAAAAGATCAGTACCCCTTGATCGCGGAAGGTGGTTCGGAATTCTCGTTTCCAGATATAAAACAAGTCGTTAAAGCCTTCTACGATTTTATCTTTCAATTTTATATCTTTCATATTAAGGAATGTATTTATAATAAATCAAGGCTTCTTTCAGGCGATGAACCACAAAGAATGGGAGCATCATAAAAATGAGTAAAGCCATGTAGTTAGGCCATGAATAAGCCATACTGTATCCATTAAGTGCCTGATCGACGTAGATCAAGAAATAGTGGCGTAGCGGGAACAAGTTGCTTAAAGCTTGGAGGATGGGGTGCATAGCCATCACCGGGAATGTAAATCCGGAGATCGAGAATGAGATCACTCCCCAAAGCGATGCAAAACTCAATCCGAGTCGCAAGGTCGGCAAAGTGCCGATCATCACGATACCGCAACATTGTGAAGCCAAAACCAAACAAAGGGTAGCCAATAACATTGGGGTGATTCCGCTATTGCAAGGGAAATGCAAAAAGCCGTACAAGTAAACATTATAGAAGATACCCATAAGGAAGAAAATGGCCGTTTGCGGCAATAGCTTCCCGGCTAAAGCAATATAGATGGAGTTGTTACTTAGACGTAACCACTCGCGTGCCGTTCGATCTTTGATTTCTACACCGATGGAGTAGACGGTAATCATGAAAATCATGAGCATTAATATGCCCGGGATGATCGTGTTACAGAGGTACACCGAGTAGTTCAGCCAAGGATTATTTAACGGATGCGTATCGATAACGATAGGCTGTAGAAAAGCCATCGCTTGATCTTCGGTCGCCCCTTTGGCGTATAACACTGAGCGTGCCGCTGCTCCGGAAGTGAGCTCACCCATCATCTTCATGTCGCGAAACAATAGAGAACCGGCAATCAGATAAGAGTTGTTGGTATAGAAAGAGATCTTGGGCTGACGCTGACTTTGTGCCTTTTCTGATAACCCTTTGGGTAGATAGAAGAAACCGTAGATCTCTCCTTTCTGTACGGCCTGTCGAGCTTCCGACACACTATTGTAGTGTGCCACGACGCCTGTCTGTGAAAAGGCATCGAGGTTGCGTACGGCACTTCGGGAAACGGTGCTTTGGTCTAAGTCGACAACCCCTGCCGGTAGATTCTGTGGTAACCCCGAATCCATCAGCGTGGTGAAGAAGAGATAGCAAAACAAGGGCGCGATCACCATACAGAATAGGTAAAGCGGTCGCGAGACCATGCGTCGACTTTCTCTCTTCATGACCTGCCAAAGCAGACTATATTTTGTTTTCTTTTCGTTCATCTTATTTCTTAATGATCACTGACATACCCGGACGAAGGTTGGCTACTTTTTCTATTGGAGACGCCTTGACTTCAAAGGTCTTCAAGTCGAACTGTCCCGTTGTTTTAGTGGCTTTCCAAGCCGCATAAGTACCTAGATCTTTGAGGTAATAGACTTTTAGTTTGACGCTTTGGTTGTTCAACGCCGGTACGATGGCTTCGAACTCTGCCCCCATGGTTAAGCTCTGAAGTAAATCTTCACGAACATTGAAGGTGATCCACATCTCATCGAGTTGGGCAATATTCATGATTGGCGCGCCTGTTCCTACAAGTTCGCCGACTTTAGGGAAAATCTCCGAAACCTCACCTGCAGCTTGAGCGATCAGATAAGTTTCCTTGATATACGACTCAACTTCGGCTACAGCTCCTTTGGCACGGTTGACTAGTGCTTCTGCCGCCATCTTGTCTTCACGCTCAGCTCCATTCTTAGCCATGGTGTATTGAGCTTTCGCTGCTTTCTCGGTGGCGATAGCTGCATCCCGCTGTGCGGTCACCTCGTCGAACTTCTGTGCGGGAAGTACCCCTTGATCGAATAAATTCTTCACTCGTTTATATGATTTCTCGGCAATCGTTACTCCTGCACGTGATTTTTGCCACATCTCGTAGGCTGCCTGAATCTGTTCTTGACGGGCACCCTTGATGGCTTTTAAATTTTGTGCTTGAGCAGCCGACTCTGCCGCGCGCGCTTGTTCCATCTTAGCCATCACTTCCGGAGCTTCCAAAATGGCGAGGGTGTCGCCGGCATTAACCTTTTGTCCCTCTTTAACGCGAAACTCTAAAATACGTCCGGGGACTTTACTCGATACTCTGTATTCGTTCACTTCGGCTTGTCCTTGAATAATTTCAGGGCCTTTGCGAAGCATGAAAAAACCGACAACCGCCACGATGGCGATAACTCCTAACAGGGTTAGGAAGGCAAGTAACATATTGCTGTTTTGTGATTTAGTTGAAGACATATCGTTTATAATTTTAATTTTCGATGAATGTAATGAATGAGTTTGAATAAGGTTTATCGAAGCGTACCTAACGACTTTTGTAGGTAAAGCTCGGTCAACTTAACGTCGATTTGCGCATCGATCTTTTCCGACTGAGCTGAAAGCCAAACGGTTTGTGCTTCCAAAACATTGCTCGTAGCAATGACGCCTTCTTTAAAGCCTAGAGTGGCATAACGTAGATTCTCGTCCGCCTTTTCCATGTTTTTGGTCGACATGGTGAGCTTTTTCATCGCTTCTTTGACTTTGAATGAGGCTTGGTTGACTTGCAGTTCTACTTTTTCTCTCACATCTGCCAGACGATATTCTGCCATGCGAGCTTCTGCCTTTGCAGCTTTTACTTTATAGTTTCCTTCACCCCAATGCCAGATTGGAACTTGTAAAACGACACCGACATTCCACATGCCTTTGAATTTATTCTCAAATCCGTTGAACATCGAAGGGTTCGTCATCATATAGTTGCCAACCAAAGCCAATGATGGGAGGTGTTCAGCGCGTGTGACATTCACCTTCTGATGATAGATCTGTGTCGCTAATTGCAAACTTTTGATTTCGGGACGATTGGCATAAGCTGTAGCCATATCGAAGCCGTTATCTATCGCTGCGAGAGGAAGCTGATCCATGTTTTCGTCAGCCAAAGTGATGGGTAAGCTGAGGTCGATTCCACAAATCTGGCAAAGTAACATCTTAGCTAGGCTTAACCCATCTTCTACCTTAGTGAGGGTCATCTCGGCCTCGTTAACCTTTACTCTCACCGACAATCCATCGGCTTTTGTGGCTACTCCTTCGGCAATCATCTTCTCCACATCGTTATCCAACTGTTGCAACAGTTTCAGATAGCCTTCGGCCAATTTCTTTTTGGAAGCCAATGAAACGACTTGCCAGTAGGCCTGATCAGTGCTTAAGATGACCTCTTGCAACCCATTATGATGTTGCTGACGGGCCAACTCTTCGGCATATTTGGTGATTTTGTTGTAAGCTCTGATTTTTCCTCCCATGTAGAGCGGTTGGGTCAAAGTTAGCGTACCGGCGTATACGTTGCGGGTGTCTGTGCGGAACGCGTCGACGATGGAACTGCCCATTTGGTTCATACCGGGAACCATAGCGCCGACTGCTCCTCCGAGTGAAGAGATGAGGGGAGCAAGTTCCGGGTGTTGTTGTACGATGGCTGTAGCCGCTTGTTGTACGCTACCGCCAATGGTAGTGCCTAATCCCGAAAGAGCAGCTTTCTGGTCGTTGTTGAGTATCGAAAGTTCTTTCTGATTTCTCATATACGTTCCCGTTGCCGAAATATTAGGCAGGTAGTTCGTAAAGGCAGCTTTGCGTTCATAGCGTGCCGCTGTGATTTTCTCATTGCTGATGAGCAATTCCTTATTGTTGGCAAGTGCTAATGCACGGCAACTATCTAAGCTTAAAACATTTTGTGCTTTTGTTGAAAAGTTTAGGCTTAAAAGAAGGATTAGAACGAACAATTTTTTCATTGCATCTTGCATATTGATAGGATTATAATATTGATTTTTTAATCTCTGGTTCAACGGATTTATTTTTCCTTTTTTAGAAGTTTATTTCCTCTGTTGATTTTGTAAATGATTGCATAAACAACGATGCAAAATTAAGCCCTTTCTTCGAAAGCGCAAAGTCTTTTTGTTTTTTTAAGTTCTTCTTTTCACTCGCTTTCTTTGGCATAGGCTGTTCCTGCTCTTTTTTCGAACCTTGTTAATACTGATCTAGGGTTATCGGGCTCCAGTAACTTAATAATCACCTTCTCCTGAAGTTGTTTTTTCGATAATGATCTGTCACCTGTCACAGATCGATTGTAAGTGTTTGATATTCAAGTTTAATCGTGCGTTGCAGATCGGTTGCAGATCGGTGCAAGATCAATGATCTATCACCTTATCGACCTGTGTTTCTCTGACAATGGCCAAGGTCTTCTATCATTTATTCAAAGGGCGGATTTCTGTTTTCAAGCGGTGAAACTCCAAATTCTACAGCTTGCCCTTTTAGTTTCCTCTTTTGGAAAAATATTTTCAAACTTTGAAACTAAAAGTTTGTCCGTTTGAAAATTCTGTTTCGTTAGGATGAAACTAGAGATTCGTCAGGATGAAACTTTTTGCTTCTCGCGTGAATCTCGAAAAATAACGTCGGCGGACTGACTTTTGCTGATTACGTCGTGCTTTTGACGGGTTTGCGTAGGCCGTTTTTTATTCTCTTAGTTTGAAAAGAGAGCCTATTTTATTTTTCTTATCCTGATATTCTAGACAACTTTGATCTTTTATCTCTGAAAATCTGGGTAGTTCATTTTTTGTTACACTAAATAGGTTTACGCCATTAGATTTTCAGACCTGAAATGGTCGGCCTTTTAAAGCCAAACCGTTATTAGGTTTGTAAATCTATAAAATAGTCCGGATTTGAAGTGGGTTTTCTCTTATAAATCTGTCTTTTCCGACATTTTTCCTGTCTTTCGTCTTGTTGGTGCACACAACTTGGCGTTTGCAGATTTATATTTTTGCAGATCTATATTTAGGTGTGATTGCTTCTCACAGTAAAAGACGATCAATCGCCCAATTCTATCTTAGACTTCTTTGGACTATGCCCGGAGATTTTAGAAGCGTTGAAGTGATCGTTGCTCAACGTTCTTATGTATAAAGAAAAAGGAGGATGAGTCGTATTCTGACTCATCCTCCCTTTGAATGTTTATAGCGTATAACGCAAATTAAAGTGCGCCTACTTCTTTCAATGCAGCGTTAGTACCGTGAACAGCTTTTGCGCTAGCAGCGAATTTAGCTTTTTCGTCAGCGTTCAATTCTAGTTCAACGATCTTCTCGATACCGTTCTTGCCTAAGATTACAGGAACACCGATGCAAAGATCTGATTCACCGTATTCACCTTCTAAGAATACTGAACATGGGATCATCTTCTTTTGGTCGTGTAGGATAGATTCAACAACATATGCTGCTGCTGCACCTGGTGCGTACCATGCTGATGTACCTAATAATTTAGTTAATGTAGCACCACCTACCATCGTGTCTGCTGCTACTTTTTCTAATGCTTCAGCAGAAAGGATGCTGCTTACAGGAATACCTTTGTATGTAGCCAAACGAGTTAAAGGAATCATAGTGGTATCACCGTGACCACCGATAACCATACCTTCTACTTCATTAGCATTGCAGTTTAAGGCTTGTGACAAGAAATATTTGAAACGTGAGCTGTCTAATGCACCACCCATACCGATGATACGGTTCTTTGGTAAACCTAGGGCTTTGAATGACAAATAAGCCATAGTGTCCATTGGGTTAGATACCACTACGATGATCGCGTTTGGAGAATATTTTAAGATGTTCTCAGCTACTGATTTAACAATACCTGCGTTTACGCCGATCAATTCTTCACGAGTCATACCCGGTTTACGTGGAATACCTGAAGTGATCACAACAACGTCAGAGTTTGCAGTTTGAGCATAGTCGTTTGTACAGCCTACCATGGTTGTGTCGAATCCCAACAATTGAGCAGTCTGCATCATATCCATTGCTTTACCTTCTGATACGCCTTCTTTAACATCGAGCATAACTACTTGATCTGCTACTTCGTTGAAAGCAAGAACATTTGCACATGTAGCACCTACGTTACCTGCGCCTACTACGGTTACTTTTGACATAATACTTATATTTTAAAAAAGTTGATAATTACTTTAGTCTTTTTCTTCCGACAAAAGTACAACGATAATCCGTATTAAAGAAATTTTTCCATAATAATTTTCGTTAAAGAAAAGAGCTTTAAAAGCCGCTTTTTCAGATTTGTTAAAACATCGATAGAACTTTTGCTTTTCTTTAAGAAGCAATCGTGAATGACTTCGGATTAAAATGCTTACTTTTGCGGCGTTTATTTTATATACTTAAATCAAATGAATAAGAAAAATCTACTGATAGTATCTGTTGCGGTATTGGTGATTGCCATGATTGGGGTAACTTTTCTGCTCTATTCTGAAAAGAAAGCGAATCGGGAGTTGGTGAAGGAATTTCAACTGGATAAAGAGGATTTGGAAAATGAGTATTCCCGTTTCTCGCAACAATATGATGAGTTGAAAATGACGGTATCGAACGACTCTTTAGCTAATTTGCTTGAACAGGAACAGGTGAAAACGCAACGCCTTTTGGAAGAGTTACGTACGGTGAAAAGTACCAATGCATCCGAAATCAGACGTCTGAAGAAGGAATTGTCGACGTTGAGAAAGATCATGGTGGGGTATATTAACCAAATTGACTCGCTCAATCGGTTGACGACCAAGCAGAAACAGGTGATCGCTGAGGTGACTGAGAAATATAATACGGCTTCTCAACGCATTAATACGCTGGCTGAAGAAAAGAAGAACTTAAATAAAAAGGTAACACTTGCTGCTCAGCTTGATGCCACTAATGTTTGGGTTGAACCTCGTACGAAACGGGGAAAGAAAGCTAAACGAGTTAAGGACGTGGTGAAGTTGGCTGTTGGATTTACGATTGCAAAAAACGTAACGGCTGAAGCGGGCGAACGTATTGTATATATTTGTATCGCGAAACCGGATAATGATATTTTGACTAAGGGGACGTCGCAGACGTTCAGCTACGAAAACCGTACGCTGCCTTATTCTATAAAGAAGTATATCGACTATAATGGTGAAGAACAGAATGTAAATGTGTTCTGGGATGTCGAGGAGTTTCTTTATGCCGGAAATTATCGATTGGACATTTTTGCCGACGGTAATTTGATTGGTTCACAGCGGTTCACGCTGGAATAAGACCATCGTATTGTTAATTAATAAATATTGGTATAGAAGCCGACCGCTAACATTGGATTAGTGGTCGGTTTTTAGTTTGTGCCTATTTGTTTCGTCCGTCAATGCCCCACATCATCTTATTACGCAAGAGATCGAAAAAGGTGTGGGTGGACTGTTTAATGACTTTTACGGTATGGGGAGCACGACGAATCGTGAGGCGCGTGCCTTCTTTGCAGGTCTCATTGCGCCCGTCAATAGCAACAAGGAAATTGTGACTGCGACTTTCAACATCGAGTGTGATTTCCCAATCATCGCGAATGACGATTGGACGAACGTTGAGGCTGTGCGGGGCTACCGGCGTGATGGCTATGGTATTGGTGTGTGGAGCCATGATGGGGCCTCCAACACTTAGTGAATAGGCGGTCGAACCGGTAGGGGTTGAGATTACTAATCCGTCGGCTTGATAGGTGTTGAGATAAGTGTGGTTGATCGTGGTGTGTATACTGATCATTGAAGCACAATCTCGTTTGAGGATGGCAACCTCGTTTAGGGCGTAGGGTGAGGACTGCATGTCGTGATCTTCGCAAGTGAGCTGAAGCATGCTTCGCTCTTCGATGCAGTATTTCCCTGAATAGATTTCATTGATGGCATTCTCCATCTCGTCGGCCGAAGCATCGGTCAGGAACCCTAATCGTCCGGTGTTGATTCCTAGGATCGGGAGACCTTTCGGAGCCACGCGGCTGGCGGTTTTTAAAAAGGTGCCATCTCCCCCCAAACTGATAATGATATCGGCTTTAAAGTCGTCGCCTTCGAAAAGCGTGATATTGGGTTGAGAATGAGTTGGATCTATTTGTTGTGTATTGTAAAACTCCCGACAAATGAGAATCTCTGCTCCTTTTTGTTCTAACAAATCAAGAAGAGCCTCGACCAAACCGGCTTTCTGTGGTTGAAATGTATTTCCGAATATCGCAAACTTCATAAGCTTTGATGTTGATTGTTTTGCAAATTTGGCATTTTTTTCTTGTTTTCCTAGTTTAAATAACCAAAAAAGAAGGTAGAATGCCTTTCTTATTATTAGGCAGCTAATAATAATATTCGTATTTTTGTGGCAAATATTGCATAAAGTTATGACAAAATTAAGTGTAAACATCAATAAAGTAGCTACGCTCAGAAATGCACGTGGAGGGAATGTTCCTAATGTGGTTAATGTGGCTCTTGATTGTGAAAAATTTGGTGCTGACGGTATTACGGTCCATCCTCGTCCGGATGAACGTCATATCCGCCGGAAAGATGTGTATGATTTACGTCCGTTGTTGAGAACTGAATTTAATATAGAGGGGTATCCTTCGCCTGAATTTATTGATTTGGTATTAAAGGTTAAACCGCATCAGGTGACTTTGGTTCCGGATGATCCGTCTCAGATTACGTCTAATGCCGGTTGGAATACCAAGGAAAATTTAGAATTCTTGACTGAGGTGCTTGACGGATTTAGTAGTGTGGGCATTCGCACATCGGTGTTTGTTGCCGCTGATCCTGAAATGGTGGAGTATGCGGCTAAGGCCGGTGCCGATCGTGTGGAACTCTATACCGAACCTTATGCGACTAATTTCCCGAAAAATCCTGAAGAAGCGATCGCTCCTTTTGTTGAGGCTGCTAAAGTGGCACGTAAACTTGGACTGGGGCTGAATGCCGGACACGACTTGAGTTTAGAGAATTTAAATTATTTATACACGAATATTCCATGGTTGGATGAGGTTTCTATCGGACATGCGTTGATCAGTGAGGCATTGTATTTGGGATTGGAACGTACGATTCAGGAATATAAAAACTGCCTTCGCTAATGAATTCTATGATTTTGTTTGCTCAAGGAGCAATGAGTGTGGCCGATTCACTGGCTACATCGAACCCGGTCTTGACTCCGGTGAGTACCCCTGAAATGAATATGTTTGACATGGCAATGAAGGGGGGATGGATTATGATCCTTCTGGGTGCGCTTTTAGCCGCTTGCTTTTATATTTTGTTCGAGCGTTATTATGTCATCCGCAAGGCGGGTAAGGAAGATCCGATGTTTATGGATAAAATTAAAGATTATATTCATAGCGGAGAGATCAAGGCAGCGATTATTTACTGTCGCTCGATGAATACACCATCGGCACGTATGATTGAAAAGGGAATCAGCCGACTTGGGCGTCCAATTAATGATGTGCAGGTGGCTATTGAGAATGTCGGAAATCTAGAGGTTGCAAAACTCGAGAAGGGACTGGCTGTCATGGCGACTATCGCCGGAGGTGCGCCGATGTTGGGATTCTTGGGTACCGTGACGGGTATGGTCAGTGCGTTTTACGAAATGGCTAACGCCGGTAGTGGAAATGTGGATATCACTTTATTGTCTGGCGGTATCTATGAAGCGATGATTACAACTGTTGGTGGTTTGATCGTCGGTATTATTGCGATGTTTGCTTATAATTATTTGGTGATGTTGGTCGACCGGGTAATTAATAAGATGGAGTCGCGTACCATGGAATTTATGGATCTCTTGAACGAACCGGCGAAATAACGTTCGTGTTTTGATCATCGTTTGTAGTAACTAATTTATAGCGTATAGGCTATCAGTGGATTATTATGGCATTAAAAAGAAGAACTAAAATATCACCGAACTTCAGCATGGCTTCAATGACGGATGTCATCTTCCTGTTATTGATTTTCTTTATGATTACGTCGACTGCGGTTTCGCCCAATGCGATCAAAGTGCTTTTGCCTCAGGGTAAGCAGCAGACGTCGGCTAAACCGCTGACTCGGGTGATTATTGATAAAGATTTAAACCTCTTTGCGGCTTTTGGTAATGAGAAAGAACGGACGTTGGACTTTGAGGAACTGACTCCTTTTCTGCAGAGTTGTGCTCAGAAAGAACCTGAGATGTTTGTGGCTCTTTATGCCGATGAATCGGTACCCTACAGAGAGATCGTTCGCATATTGAATATCGCGAATGAAAATCATTTTAAAATGGTGTTGGCGACTCGCCCGCCGGAAAAGAGGAAGTAAATGGATAACGAAAAGAAAGGAAAGATAATCGGTGCGGTGGGTACACTCTTGGTGTGTCTGGCGGTGATTGTCCTTTTAATTCTGATCACCATTCAAACGCCGATTAAGGAGGAGCTTGGTGGCATACCGGTTATTATGGGTAATGTGGATGCGGCCAATGGACTGGATGATCCCTCGTTGGTGGATGTGGACGTGATGACGGAACCGGAGGTCGCGGCTAATGCGGAGCCGGAGACTGTGAGTGAGCAGGACTTGATGACTCAGAAGGATGAAGAGACTGTAGCGCTTAAACCGAAAGCTGAAAAAGAAAAGAAAATAATTAAGACGAAAGAAATAAAGAAACCTCAGAAGAGCGCTGAGGAGAAAGCGGCCGAAGCGAAACGTTTGCAGGAGGCTAAAGAGGAACAAGCTCGTAAGGAAGCTGCAGAGGCTGCTAAACAACGAGTGGCCGGTGCTTTTGGAAAAGGTGCTCAGATGGGAGGAAATAAAGGAACGGCTACTAGCGGACAAGGCGTTGAGGGCAGTCGTGACGGAAATTCGTCGACTGGCGCGAAAAGTGGATCGCCCGGCTATGGAACATTTGATCTTGGCGGACGTTCTATAGGGAATGGGGGGTTGCCTAGACCGGCCTATAATGTGCAAGAGGAGGGCCGCGTTGTGGTTACAATCACAGTCAGCCCTTCCGGAGAGGTGATCGCGACGAGTATTAATCGGAAAACCAATACGGTGAGTCCTGCTTTGCGTAAAGCGGCTGAAGATGCTGCTAAGCGTGCTCGATTTAATTCGGTGCAGGGGGTGAATAACCAAGTTGGAACGATTACTTATTATTTTAAACTGAGATAATTGTTCCTTATTAGATAAAGGAATTCATCTCGTTATCTAGAACTGATTTTATAATTATTCGGAAAATTGCAAATCTCAATAGCTCGTTGCTGATAGAGATTTTATATTTATTTTTTTGCTTATGGAAACTGTATATGCTTTTTTTGCCGATGGCTTCGAAGAAATTGAAGCGTTTACCGTAGTCGACACCTTGAGACGTGCCGGGTTAAATGTAAAGATTGTATCTGTTACACCGGACGAAATTGTGGTGGGGGCACACGATGTATCTGTGCTATGCGATGTGAACTTTGAAAATTGTGATTTTCAAGATGCGTCGTTGTTGTTCTTGCCTGGAGGAATGCCTGGAGCCGCAACACTCGATGCTCATGAAGGCTTACGCCGAGAATTAGTGCATTTTGCCGGACAGCAAAAACCAATTGCAGCTATTTGTGCTGCCCCGATGGTTTTGGGTAAGTTAGGTCTGTTGGAGGGTCGAAAAGCAACTTGTTATCCGGGCTTTGAACAGTATCTTAAAGGTGCCGATTGCGTGGATACCGATGTGGTTGTCGACGGAAACTATCTGACAGGACGTGCACCCGGAGCTGCGATGGAGTTGTCCTTGAATATTGTACAGCTGCTTTGCGGTGAAGAAAAAGTAAACGAATTGGTGGATGCCATGTGCATCACTCGATAACTCGGATATGAATCGGTATGCCTTGATTGTGGCCGGGGGGCAAGGAATGCGGATGGGCAGTGAAGTGCCTAAACAGTTTCTGTTGCTCGGTGGAAAACCTGTGCTTTTGCGAACACTGGAGCGGTTTCGTGATTATGACCAACAACTAAAAATCGTATTGGTCTTGCCTTCTGATCAACGGAGCTATTGGAGTGAGTTGTGTGAGAAGTATCATTGTCAAGTGGAACATGTGGTTGCTGATGGAGGGGAATCTCGCTTTCATTCGGTACGCAATGGCTTGGCTTTGATCGATGGGGAAGGGGTTGTTGCTATTCATGATGGAGTTCGCCCGTTTGTTTCTTTGGATGTTATTCAGCGGTGTTTTGAACAGGCGACTGAGAATAGAGCCGTGATACCTGTTGTGAGGATTGTGGATACCGTTCGAGAACTGACGGAGCTGGGTAGTCGTACGGTAGATCGGTCGCAGTATCGATTGGTGCAGACCCCACAAACATTCGACTTAAAATTGATTAAGCAGGCTTATCGGCAGGCTTTTGATCCTCGTTTTACTGATGATGCCTCTGTTGTTGAAGCTTTGGGAGAACAGATTACCTTAATAGAAGGAAACCGCGAAAACATAAAGATCACAACACCGTTCGACTTGAAGATCGGTAATGCTTTGCTGTAATGTTCGATTTATCGACTAGAGATATCAAATATATTTCCGGCGTTGGACCCCAAAGAGCGGGCGTATTAAATAAGGAGTTAGAAATCTTTTCGGTACACGATTTGATGTTCTATTTCCCTTATAAATATGTTGATCGGAGTCGCATCTATTCCATTCGTGAATTAGATGGAAATATGCCGTATATCCAATTGAAGGGGAAGATTATAGGTTTCGAGACTTTTGGTGAGGGGCGGCAGAAACGTTTGGTCGCTCATTTTTCTGATGGCACGGGAGTGGTAGACTTGGTCTGGTTTCAAGGTAGTAAATTTGTGTTGGGTAAATATAAACTGCATGAGGACTATATTGTTTTTGGCAAACCAACGGTGTTTAATGGCCGAATCAATGTGGCTCATCCTGATGTGGACTTGCCAAGTGAACTCAATCTTTCTTCTTTAGGATTACAGCCTTATTATAATACGACTGAGAAAATGAAGCGTCATTTTCTGAATTCTCATGCGTTGGAGAAGATCATATCAACCGTGATTCGTCAATTGAATGAACCTTTAGAGGAGACTTTACCGCAGACGCTGATCGAGCGTTATCATTTGATGTCGTTGACCGATGCGATTATAAATATTCATTTTCCGGATCATCCGGAGGTGCTTCGCCGCGCTCAGTATCGCCTTAAATTTGAGGAACTTTTTTATATACAGCTAAATATTCTTCGCTATAGTAAAGATCGACAACGGAAATTTCGTGGATATGTATTCGAAAGAGTTGGCGATTATTTTAATCGGTTTTATGCCGAAAAACTACCGTTTGCATTGACTAATGCTCAAAAGCGGGTATTAAAGGAAATTCGTAATGATGTGGGCTCCGGACGACAAATGAATCGGTTGCTGCAAGGTGATGTAGGAAGTGGTAAGACGCTGGTGGCATTAATGAGCATGTTATTGGCTTTGGATAATAGTTATCAAGCTTGTTTAATGGCTCCCACAGAGATTCTGGCCAATCAACATTATGAAACAATTAAAGGTTTTGTCGAGGGACTGGATATTCGTGTTGAATTGTTGACCGGATCGATCAAGGGAAAGAAAAGAGAGGTGATCTTGAACGGATTGATAACTGGAGAGGTACAGATTTTAATCGGCACTCATGCTGTCATTGAGGATACCGTTAGTTTTCATTCTTTAGGTTTGGTGGTGATTGACGAGCAACATCGTTTTGGGGTGGCACAACGAGCGCAGTTGTGGAAGAAAAACGCGCAGCCTCCGCATGTGTTGGTGATGACGGCAACTCCTATTCCTCGTACTTTAGCGATGACACTTTATGGTGATCTGGAGGTCTCGATTATTGATGAGCTGCCTCCGGGGAGAAAACCGATTACGACCATTCATCGATTCGATGCACATAAAGAGAGTATCTATAAATTTGTCCGTCAGGAACTAGATAAAGGACGTCAGGCTTATATTGTTTATCCCCTGATTCAAGAGAGTGAGAAGATCGACTTAAAGAATCTAGAGGATGGATTCTTACAAATATGTGAAGCGTTTCCTCAATGTTCTGTCTGCAAAGTACATGGTAAAATGAAAGCTGCTGAGAAGGATCTCGAAATGCAGCGTTTTGTGAGTGGGGAAGCCCAAATCATGGTTGCGACAACAGTTATTGAGGTTGGGGTGAATGTACCTAATGCTTCTGTGATGATTATCGAGAATGCTGAGCGGTTTGGCTTATCTCAATTGCATCAGTTGCGTGGTCGTGTCGGACGTGGAGCGGATCAATCTTATTGTCTTTTAGTGACAAATTATAAATTGTCGGAGGAGACGCGGAAGCGCATTGAGATTATGGTGCGTACAAATGATGGTTTCGAAATCGCTGAAGCTGACTTGAAATTGAGAGGGCCGGGTGATTTGGAGGGGACTCAACAAAGTGGGGTCGCTTTTGATTTGAAGATTGCCGATTTGGCAAGAGATGGTCAATTGTTGCAATATGTGCGTGGAATAGCACAAGATATTGTGGAAGATGATCCAAATGGCGAACGTCCTGAAAATGCGATTTTGTGGAAACAGCTTCAGATACTTCGAAAGGCCAAGATGAATTGGGGAGCCATTAGTTGAAAAAGTTTTAATCTGAGGTTTATTTCTGTTAATGTGTTTTATAACATGTATTCTTCTTTATTGCTTTGTTTATAGTCAGTTATGGGCGGAATATGCCTTTGTTTAGCTTCGTTTAGTCTAAAAAAACGTTAATGAATATTTGCCTCATTCAGGTGAAAAGATTATCTTTGGGAGGATTTTTTTAGAGGTCGTTTGTTTAACCACTTGTAATCTGAAGGAAAATGCTAGAAAAAACGTTGGTGATTTTGAAACCGTGCACCATACAGCGTGGGCTAATTGGAGAGATTATTCAACGTTTTGAGCGTAAAGGTTTACGCTTGGCTGGTATGAAAATGGTACAACTAACAGATGAAGTATTAAGCATTCATTATGCCCATTTGAGCAACAAACCTTTTTTCCAAAGAGTTAAGAATTCAATGTTGGTTTCACCAGTCATTGTGTGTTGCTTTGAAGGTGTAGACGCCATACAGGCTGTTCGACTGTTGGCTGGACCTACAAATGGACGTTTAGCCGCTCCCGGAACGATTCGTGGAGATTATAGCATGAGCTATCAAGAAAATATTATTCATGCCTCTGATTCCTTAGAAACGGCTAATGCTGAATTAAATAGATTTTTTAAACCTGAAGAAATATTCGAATATAAGCAAGTGTCTTTTGACTATATTTATGCTAATGACGAATATTGATAATGCCCTAAATGCGAATGAATTTTAAATATGTTAAGACAGTGATGGTAGCCGCAGCGGCTATGATTAGCTTGAGTTCTTTTTCTCAAGATTTGATTGCTCGTCAGGCTCCTATTGACAGAAAACTTAAGTCTGTTGATTCACTGGCTTTACAAAGACAAATTAGAGCAGAACAAGCTGAATATCCTGCTTTAAGTTTATATCCAAACTGGAATAACGAATATGTGCATGCTTATGGTAAGAGCGCTATTATTCCAGATAGCTATACCATTGATCTATCAGGCTTCTGCATGCCTACTACTAATACACGTATAACTTCTCCTTTTGGTCCACGTTGGCGTAGAATGCACAATGGACTAGATATAAAGGTTAATATTGGTGATACTATTGTGTCTGCTTTTGATGGTAAGATACGTATCGTTAAATATGAACGTAGAGGTTATGGTAAATATGTGGTTGTTCGTCATGAAAATGGTCTGGAAACCGTGTATGGGCATCTTTCAAAACAGCTTGTAGAAGAAAATCAAATTGTTAAAGCGGGTGAGCCAATCGGATTGGGTGGAAATACCGGACGTTCTACCGGATCACATCTTCACTTTGAAACTCGATTCTTAGGACTTGCTATTAATCCGGCCTATATGTTTAACTTCCCTAAGCAGGATGTTGTTGCTGATACGTATGTCTTTAGAAAATCTGGAAGATATAACATTGCAGCGGGTTCGCATGATGGTGGTTTAAATGAAGAAGGTGCAATTAGATACCATAAAGTGAAGCGGGGAGATACACTATCGCGCATTGCTAAATTGCGTGGAGTATCAGTAAGCAAGCTTTGTAAACTGAATAGAATAACTACTCGAACAACTTTAAGACTGGGACAAGTATTGCGTTGTTCATAAAGAGATAATAGACAATTTATAAGAGGGGGCCTTTAATATAATTTAGAGTGCCCCTTTTCTGTTTTCATATTATTATTGTTACCTTTGTACTCTATTTGTAAAGAAGATGAAAGAGACTAAACAACAATTTGAGCATGTCATTGCACTTTGTCGTGATTTGTTTTCAAAGAAATTACATGATTATGGACCAGCATGGCGTATTCTACGTCCTTCGTCAGTGACTGATCAAATCTTCATAAAAGCGAACCGTATTCGAAGCATTGAAACTAAAGGTGTAACTTTAGTTGATGAAGGAATTCGTTCGGAATTTATCGGCATTGTTAATTATGGAATTATCGGCTTGATACAATTGGAAAAGGGATATGCTGAATTAGCTGATATGACTAATGAAGAAGCTTTGACCTTTTATGATAAATATGCTAAAATGGCTTTAGACTTAATGATGGCTAAGAATCATGATTATGATGAAGCTTGGAGAAGCATGAGGATCAGTTCGTATACTGATCTTATCTTGATGAAAATCTATCGAACTAAGCAAATAGAAAGCTTGTCTGGTCATACATTAGTGTCTGAAGGCATTGATGCTAATTATATGGACATGATAAATTATTCTGTGTTTGGCCTCATTAAATTGGAATTTGAAGGGTAGTTATTTACATATAGCGACGATTGTCTGGGTGAATATTTGTCGATTCCTTTTGGCGACTGTGTTCACTTTTTCTGGTTTTGTGAAAGCTGTTGATCCGATTGGTTTTCAATATAAAATACAGGATTATTTAATCGCTTTTGGCTTTGGTCATTCTTTCCCTGAAAGTTTTCAGTTAGGAGTGGCTATTCTTTTTGCTGCATTAGAATTCTCTATTGGAATTTTCCTTTTTCTTGGGATTCGGAAAATGATCGGTCCGCTTTTAGCCTTGCTCCTAATGTTAGTGATGACTCCTTTTACGCTTTATTTAGCCGTTTATAATCCGGTATCAGATTGTGGATGCTTTGGAGATGCTTGGGTCTTAACAAATTGGGAAAGTTTTATAAAAAATATTGTATTGTTGTTAGCGGCTTTGTCTCTTTTTAGATGGCGTAAATTGCTATTCCGATTTGTGAGTGCTGATCTTGAATGGTTAGCTTCTTTATACACCGTTCTTTTTGTTTGTTGTCTAAGCGTATATTGCATCAAGAATCTTCCTATTATTGATTTCAGACCTTATAAGATCGGTCGAGATATATGGGCAGGAATGCAAATCCCGGAAGGGGCTAAGCCAGATGTTTATGAGAGTTTCTTTACCTTAGAGAAAAATGGAGTTCGCAAAGAGTTTACTTTAGATAATTATCCGGATAGCACGTGGACCTTTATTGATTCACGATCTATTTTGAAAGAAAAAGGTTACGAGCCTCCGATACATGATTTTTCACTCAAAGAGGTTGTTGGTGGTAACGATATAACGGAGAATGTGTTGACTGATATGGGATATACCTTTCTTCTGGTGACTAATCGTTTGGAGGAGTCTGACGACAGTCATATTGATTTGATTAATGAAATTTATGATTATTCGGTAGAAAACAAATATCGATTTTATGCTTTGACTTCTTCTTCTTCCGATCAAATTGAAGGATGGAGAGATCGGACAGGAGCTGAATATCCATTTTGCCAAGTGGATAACATCACTCTAAAAACGATGTTGCGTTCTAATCCGGGATTGATTTTAATAAAGAATGGTAAAATTATAAACAAATGGAGTGATAGAAATATTCCTGATGAATATGTCTTAACCGATCGCTTGGAGAAATTACCATTAGGGAAACAGAAATCATTTAATGATTGGGATACAATTGGCTATGTTGTGTTGTGGTTCTTTGTTCCGCTGTTTGTCGTGTTAGGATTAGATATTTTATTTATTCGTCGTCATCAATGGAAGGCAAGAAAGGAGAAGTCTAGACAGCAGGTACAGGCTCATACCGACTCTGTGTCTAATGATTCAGTCGAATAAAAATGATAATGCTTTTTTATTAACCCTTTAAATAAATAAACAAAAATGAGAAAAAACATTGTTGCAGGTAACTGGAAGATGAATAAAACACTTCAAGAAGGTGTGGCTCTTGCTAAAGAATTAAATGAGGCATTAGCTAGCGAAAAACCTAATTGTGATGTGGTTATTTGTACACCATTTATTCACTTGGCTTCTGTTACTCCTTTGGTAGACGCTGCTAAGATTGGAGTTGGAGCTGAAAACTGTGCAGATAAAGCTTCTGGTGCTTATACTGGAGAGACTTCTGCCGAAATGGTTGCTTCTACTGGTGCGAAATATGTTATCTTGGGTCACTCTGAGCGTCGTGCTTATTATGGTGAAACTGTTGAGATCTTGAAAGAAAAAGTTGATTTGGCTTTGACTAATGGCTTAACTCCGATTTTCTGTATTGGTGAGGTTCTTGAAGAACGTGAAGCTAACAAACAGAATGAAGTTGTTTCTGCTCAAATGGAGTCTGTATTCCACTTGTCTGCAGAAGAATTTGCTAAAATCGTTTTAGCTTACGAACCGGTTTGGGCTATTGGTACAGGTAAAACTGCTACTCCTGAACAAGCACAAGAAATTCATGCGTTTATTCGCTCACTTGTTGCTAATAAGTATGGTCAAGAAGTTGCTGACAATATTTCTATCCTTTATGGTGGTAGCTGTAAGCCTTCTAATGCAAAAGAATTGTTTGCAAATCCTGATGTTGACGGTGGTTTGATTGGTGGTGCTGCTTTAAAGGTAGAAGACTTTAAAGGTATTATTGATGCATTCAATGCTTAAAGACAATCGATAATAATTGAGATTATCCTGATGGTATTCTTGAAAAGAGTACTTGATGGATAATCATCTAGTTTAAATAATTAGCATTCAATGAAAAGATTTATTCTATTCACATTCTGTTTAAGCAGTTTTTTCACGGTTACATGGGCTCAAAATATTATTAAGAGTCTTGAGAAAACAGTGCCAGGACAAGGAAAAGTGACTATTTATCAGGATCCTCGCATTGAGGCTTTGATAGGATTGGAACATATTACCCCTATAACAGGTGAGCAGAATTTTATAAAAGCTCAAGGTTTTAGAGTCCAGGCTTATGCCGGAAATAATACTCGGCAGGCTAAAAATGAGGCCTATAATATAGCTTCCAAAATCAAAGAGTATTTTCCGGATTTAACGATCTATACTTCATTTAATCCTCCACGCTGGCTGTGCCGAGTTGGAGATTTTCGTAGTATTGAGGAAGCAGATGCAATGATGCGTAAACTTAAAGCAACGGGTGTATTTAAAGAAGTTTCTATTGTTAGAGATCAAATTAATATTCCTTTATAACCTTATATTTATCACATGTTAGAAAAAGAACTTATTGTTTCTCCTGATTTGGAAAGTTTGAAAGGCCATTATCGGCAAGTCCTTAGTTTATTGGGAGAGGATCCCGATCGTGAAGGTTTGGTTAAGACTCCTGAACGTGTAGCAAAGGCAATGCTCACCTTGACTAGGGGATATCGTATGAATCCTCATGAGGTATTACTCTCGGCTAAGTTTAAAGAGGAATATAGCCAGATGGTTATTGTAAAAGATATTGATTTTTTCTCTTTGTGTGAACACCACATGCTTCCTTTTTATGGTAAAGCTCACGTTGCATACATCCCTAATGGCTATATTACGGGATTAAGTAAGATTGCACGTGTGGTAGATATCTTTTCTCACAGACTTCAGGTGCAAGAACGCATGACTTTGCAGATTAAAGAGTGTATTCAAGAAACTTTAAATCCATTGGGGGTTATGGTTGTTGTAGAAGCTCAGCATATGTGTATGCAGATGAGAGGCGTTGAAAAGCAAAATTCGGTCACTACGACTTCTGATTTTACAGGTGCTTTTAATCAAGCCAAGACACGCGAGGAATTTATGAATCTAATTAGACAAAGGTAACTGGACTGTAGGTGAAAAAGCAATTTTAGATGGATGGGGAGATTACCGTAAGACAACGCGATCTCCCAAATGTTTAGCCATTAAATTTTGAACTTCCTTTAGTTCCTTATATCTTTTCATTAGTGAATTGCATTGTTCTTCATTGCTCATTAATTGTGGATTCTGGAGTGCTAATAGAACATGCTTAAGTTCTTCAGTTACAATTGCATATTTGAAGTTAATCACAAGAGTTGGAACGAGTTCGACCAAACGTTCTTCATCTGTGATTATTCTTTGCATTTTTGAATGGTATTTACTTAATTGATATCTAACGTTTACCAGATCAACGCAAAGCTTGCTTATTTGAGGATTTGGATGAGTTAGAAAGTAACGTTCTGCTTTGAAATTTTTATCGTGTAAATGTTGCATGGCTTCCGTTAATATTTGTCTGTGTAACGGATTGTGAAAGTGTAGACCATCTTCTTTTAAGTCATTTATAACATACTCGATAACAGTAATAGAGGTTTCTTGACTGTTTTCATCGGTAACGGAACACATGACTTGTTCGCCATAACGAACAACTGCTTGTAAGATATATCGCTCATATCTATAAAACTCTTGCCCTTCTTTGCCTTCTTGTGGAATTAGAGAGTGATAAGGCAGATCTCTGTTACTTCGTGATGCTTCATTTTCTACTGTTGCTCCTTCTGCTGAAGATGTTCCCTGAGTATTGGTTAATTCCGATTGTGAGGAACTTGTGGCCACAATAGGTTTATTCTTTTTCTGTGCCTGTATTTCCCTTATTTTAGCAACTTCGGCAACCAATATCTTTTCTTCAATTCGTAATTGCTGGCTGCATTCTTTGATGTAAACGTCTCTGACAATAGCTTCTGGAATGACAGAAATGCTATGGACAATATCTGTGATTAATGCGGCTTTTTTAATCGGATCATTTTCAGCCTCTTTGATCAGTAGATTGGTTTTGAACCGAATAAAATCGGTTTCGTTTTTATCGAAGAAAGCCTTAAACTCATCAGAATTGTGTTTTCGAGCAAATGAATCTGGGTCTTCTCCATCTGGAAGTAAGCAGATTTTGATGTTTAAACCTTCTTCAAGTAGCATGTCAATTCCGCGTAAAGAAGCTTTTATACCTGCCATATCTCCGTCATAAAGTAGAGTCAGGTTGTTCGTAAACCGGTGTATCAATCTGATTTGGCCTGGAGTTAAGGCTGTCCCGGATGAGGATACCACATTTTCTACACCCGACTGATGCATAGATATGACGTCGGTGTAACCTTCTACGAGGTAGCAACGATCTTGTTTGACTATGGCTTGTTTGGCAAAGTAGATGCCATAAAGTTCATTGCTCTTATGATATATTTCTGATTCGGGTGAGTTGACATACTTCATTGTAACCTTCTTGGTCTGACTACTTAAAACACGTCCACCAAAAGCTACGACTTTTCCTGATAGCGTATGTACCGGAAAGATAACCCGTCCCCAAAAACGATCTCTTAAACGATGGTCATCTGTCTCGTAACAGAGTCCGGTTTTTATTAGATATTCTTTTTTATATCCTTTTTGCATCGCCTCTGTGGCTAATGCATCATGACTGTCGGTGCAATACCCTAATTGGAATTTACTGATAATATCATCTCGAAATCCCCGTTGGCGGAAATAAGCCAAACCTATATTCTGACCATCAATATGATTTCTTAAGATATTTTGAAAGTAATCGTTTGCAAAGTTGTTGACAATGAATAGACTTTCACGTACTGATTGAGCTTGCTTTTCCTCGTTGGTTAGTTCCCGCTCTTGGACCTCAATATTATATTTTTTTGCGAGGTATTTAAGTGCTTCATAGTAGTTCATTTGCTCATGTTCCATGATGAAATGAACTACATTTCCTCCTTTTCCGCAACTGAAACATTTGCAAACACCCTTTGAAGGAGAAACACTGAAAGATGGCGTTTTTTCGTTATGAAAAGGGCATAGACCGACATAATTAACTCCACGTTTGCGGAGTGTCACAAATTCTGAGACGACATCTACTATTTGTGCAGCATCTAAAATTCGGTCTATGGTAGCTTGATCAATCATTGTTCTCTTTTAAATTTCGTATACAAAGTTACGTTTCTTTTGAACGTGTTCAAAAGATTGTTGCGAAAAAAGGAGCTATTGTCACTTAAAGATCTTAATTTATTTTATGGCGAATGTTCTTAAGGAAGATCCGCAGTTTTTCTGAGTCTTTGTGAGCAATAATTTCTAAAAGGCTTTTAAGTTCTGTCCGAATATTCTCAACTTGTGCCGGTGTTCGAGAGTTAAATAAAATCTCTTGAAGGAGGAAATCATCCTCACTTAATAAGCCTTTAGCTATTGCCATGTGTTTCTTAAAGGTAGTGCCAGGAGCTTCTTGGTGCTTCATTACGGCTGCAAAAACCAATGTCGATACGAATGGGATAGATAAGGAATAAGCCATGGTCTCATCATGTTCCTCGAAAGTGTATTCAAAGATATTGAGGTTTAGACTATGGTATAAATCTTTGAAAAAAACTTTCCCTAGATGATCGCTTTCGCTAATAATAATGGCATTTTCATTTCCTAAATTATTTAGCGTCGCAAATGTTGGACCGAACATTGGATGTGTCGATACATAACGAAATCCACTTTCTTCATAAAACGTCTTTAACCCGTTCTTGATGGAAGCAATATCGCTTAAAATGCAATCTTTAGGAAGTACCGGGAGGACTTTCTTAAAGGCTTCGATCGTGTACTTTACTGTGGCTGCATTGATGACGAGTTCCGGCTCAAACTCTTTTATTTCTTCAAGTGTCGTAAATCGATACGTGTTATAGACAAATCTTAGTTGATGAGGATTGACGTCAAAAACGGCTGTTTCGTGTTCAAAACTTAAGATGTCTGTGAAAAAAGAACCCATTTTACCGGCTCCCAATATTAATATACGCATGATGCCTTTTATTTATTGATAATAATCATTTGTTGGCGGACAGATTCTTCATGAATAGCTTCAAAAACGGTTTTGATAAAATCTGCATCCATTTCACATTGCTCCCCTTGCATGCCTCTCTTTTCTAAGATTTCGTTGTATCTTCCAGCTTGTAGAACGGTTATGCCATGTTCTTTTTTATATGTACCGATTTCTCGAGCGATACGCATGCGTTTAGCTAATTCTTGGATGATATTATCATCGCATTCATCAATTTGCTTACGCAATTCGGACAAATTTTCGGTCGTTTGCGTTTCTTTGCGAATAACCAACATATTTAGAATGTAGTCGAGCACATCAGGGGTGACTTGCTGTGAAGCATCACTCCATGCTTTTTCCGGATTACAATGGCTTTCGATAATTAGTCCATCGAAGTTTAAATCCATGGCTTGTTGACAAAGTGGTGCTATGAGTTCGCGTTTACCTCCAATGTGGCTAGGGTCACAGAAAATGGGTAAATTAGGGATACGGCGGCGCAATTCAATAGGAATGTGCCATTGTGGTAAGTTGCGATATAATTTCTTATCATAACTGCTGAAACCACGATGAATCGCTCCTAGACGCTTTAGTCCAGCGTTGTGTATACGCTCTAAAGCTCCAATCCATAATTCTAGGTCTGGATTTACAGGATTTTTTACTAATACAGGAATATCCACCCCTTTTAGGGCGTCAGCTATTTCTTGAACAGCAAAAGGGTTGGCAGTGGTGCGAGCTCCGACCCATAGTAAATCTACTCCGGCTTTTAGGCATTCATAGACATGCTTGGCAGTGGCCACTTCTGTTGAAACATACATTCCTGTTTCTTTTTTAACTTCTTTCAACCAAGCTAATCCTTCTACACCTACTCCCTCGAAGCCTCCGGGTTTGGTTCTTGGTTTCCATATGCCTGCACGAAATATTTTTTGTCCTTTGGCTGCTAATAACCTAGCTGTTTCCATGACTTGTTCTTCGGTCTCGGCGCTGCATGGACCTGCGATCACCATTGGACGCTTGTTTTCTATGTTCGGAAGTAAAATTGATTCGAGTTCCATTGTATATTCTTTTTTTATGATTATTCAATAACTATTTAATTGACTTTAATTCTTTTATTCGGTTCAGAGCTTCTTTTAGTTTTTCGTCTTTACAGCATAGTGATATGCGGATATAACGTGCTCCATTGCTGCCAAAAATGAATCCTGGAGTAATAAATACTCTGGCTTTGTGAAGAATCTCTTCAGTAAGTTCTTCTACTGTGGCATAGCTTTCAGGTATTTTCCCCCAAAGGAACATACCAACTTGATTGTTGTTATAGGTACAATTCAGAACTTGCATGATTTGTTCGGCTAATTGGCGGCGATTGCTATAGTTGCGGTTATTGCTCTCGTACCAATCGGCTTCTGCTTCTAAAGCTGTTGCTGCTGCTAATTGCATGGCCCTAAACATACCACTGTCGATATTACTTTTCACCTTTAAAATCCATTCTACAAATTGAGCATTTGTAGCTAACATGCCAATTCGCCATCCAGGCATATTATGACTTTTACTCATTGAATTAAATTCAATGCAACATTCTTTTGCTCCAGGTATGCTAAGTATGCTAAGAGGATGTTCATTAAGTATAAAGCTATAAGGATTGTCGTTGACTACAACGATATTTTTACGACGAGCGAAGTCTACGATTTTTTGGAACAATTCATTGGTCGCATTAGCTCCTGTTGGCATATTGGGGTAGTTAACCCACATGAGTTTTACGTTCTCGAGATCCATCTGCTCTAGAACATCAAAGTCGGGCATCCATTCGTTTTCTTCTTTTAAATCGTATGAAACGACTTCTGCTCCTAACAATCGGCTAAGTGAAGTATAGGTTGGATATCCCGGATTAGGAACTAAAACTTTATCACCCGGATTAACGAAAGCAAGCGTGACATGAAGAATGCCTTCTTTTGAGCCGATTAAAGGTTGGATTTCCGTTGCAGGATTAAGTTCAACATTGTACCAACGCTGATACCAATTGGCAAAACTTTGTCGAAGTTCGCTAATGCCAACGTAAGGTTGGTAACCGTGTCCGTTGGGGTCGTTCGCTGCATCGCACAATTTATTGATAGCCTTCGATGATGGAGGCATATCCGGACTTCCGATACCTAGGCTGATGATGTCTTTTCCTTCGGCATTCATTTGCGCAACTTCTTTTAGTTTCTTAGAGAAGTAATATTCGCTAACTCCGGTTAGCCTATCGGCCGGGCTGATGTTATATGTTTGATTTTCCATTCTTATATTCACCTAAAAGTTTTAATTCTTTCGTTAGAGGACTAATAGCTGTTAATGCTTGTTTGTATCGGATATAGTCGGTAAAAGTGATATCTACGTAAAATTGATATTCCCATTCTCTGCCGATAATAGGAAGAGATTGAATTTTTGTCAAGTTAATGTTGTAAAATGATAAGATAGATAGAACTTGAGATAGGCTTCCTTCAGTGTGGGGAAGTGTGAATACCAAACTTGCTTTGTCAATAGACTCATTTTTATTTATTTCTTGTTCATTAATCTGTTGAGGATCGGCTACAACTAAAAAACGAGTAAAGTTATGTTTGTTTGTTTCAATACCTTCTTTCAATACTTTCATTCCATAATGCTCCGCTGCTGCCTTAGAACAGATGGCAGCACGACCTGTTAAATGCTTACGTTTAATCCACTCGGCACTTAGGGCGGTATCTTCGGCTTCAACAACTTTAATGTTGGGGTGGTTGTTTAAGAACTCACGACATTGCATTAAGGCGATAGGGTGTGAGTTTACTTCCACGATGTCGCCCCAATCTTCTTCAGGAAGACATACAAAACAGTGTGAGATACGTAATTTATATTCTCCAATGATTTGTGTTCCGCTTAAACGAAGGAGCTCGTTGTTATAAAGCAGACTTCCTGCAATTGTATTCTCGATAGCCAACATTCCAATGACTTGGTTATCCTTTTGGATGGCGTTGAATACATCTTCAAATGTGGAACAACAGATTAACTCGATGTCCTCTCCTGCATAGTAATTATGTGCGGCTATATCGTGAAATGAGCCGTAGGTGCCTTGAATTGCAATTCTTTTCATGTTGTTCTTGAATTATATAAAAAAATCCCGCATCCAAATATGGAGCGGGATTCATATGATTAACTCTTTCTTTTTAGTTCTTAAGCATCACTGTCACTTGATACATACAAACTCCCGCTCTACTTTCTGGCTAAAGTAAAAGTAAAAAAAGAAGTAATATGCATAAGTAAACGATCTCATCAATAGTTTTCTTTTATTTTCTAGTTTGCGACAAAAGTAATATAAATTTGTTATATGCAAATCAAAAAAGAGATTTTTTTTAGTGTTTAGTGATAGTTTTTTATAAAAAGTGCCTCGTTTTAAATATTATGTTATAAACCTAAGATGTCGGTAGACGGCGCCTGTTGATTATTAAACTCTCCATTTAGCAAAGCCTCTTCTTTGGGATTAAGCTCTAGTGACTTTTTCATATCTCCCATTGAACCAGCTTTGTCTCCATTAAGTAGTTTTGCTCTTCCGCGTTCATGATAGCCTTTAGCAAAATTAGGGTTGAGTTCAATGGCTTCATCGAATAGAGCAATGGCTTCTTCTAACTTTTTATTGGCAATGAACATTCGACCTAATTGAAGATAAGCTTCTTCATTAAAAGGATTAAGGGTTGTAATTAATCGATAATCGTTTTCAGCCTCTTCGTTGTTCTGGTTTATTTCTTTGATGCGTGCGCGTACTAGTAATGCGTTTTCTTCTTCTGGGTGTAAGTGAAGTATGTTAGTAACGTCCTCCATGGCTTCTTGCACTTGTTGCATCTCAATGAGAATGTTAGCTCGTAATAGGCGGGCTTCAATGAAATCATCTTTGAATAAGATGGCTTTAGTCAGGTGCGCAATAGCCATTAAATCGTCTTTCTGGCCTTTCCGTGCTTTCCCTAAAAAGAAATAGGCAGTTGCATTTTCTTTGTCGATCGTTAATACGGAATGTGCTGCTTCTTCCATGCCGGAATAGTCTTCTTCGATAAAACAAACGTTAGATAATGATAATAAGGTCTCAGTCATGTGAGGTTCCATGTTTATCATTTCTTGAAGCAGTGCTTTGGCTTTTGGAAGTTCTCCTATTTGTTGGTAGACTTGACTTAGATATCCCATTGTTTCAAAGTCTTTTTCCAGAGCAAGTGCCTCACTGAAACATTTTACTGCATAATCAATATGTCCTATTCGCTGAGCACGAAGTCCGTCATATTTAAGTATTTCAAAGTCCTTTTTATTGTTTTGAGGCTGATTATTTTCTATCGGCTTTTCTGTTTGGCCTGAAAATAAAGATTTAAAGAAATTCAGCATGGTTTTTGTTTTATATGTTTATGATGCAAAAGTAACGATTTGTTTCGGTTTTGTAAATCTTTAAATAAAAATCGTCTGACTATGATTCTGGAAATTGTGCTTCTAGCGATAAATCTTGCTCATCTTTAATCTCATTTTGAACTGAAGATATTTTTCCATTCTCCATTTTAAGTTCTCCTTCTTCTAGCAAGTATTTAATGGTTAAGGTAAGGTCTTCTTTGCTCGCATTGCTTTTCTTTTCTATGCAAGAAGGAGTTAGGCCTGGTTCACCTTTTAAGATTGCTATAATCTGCTTTTTGAGTGTTTCAAAGGATAGCGTGCCGATGTAATTGGTATGGTCTTTATCTAGACAGATGTCGCATTGACCGCAGTTGTGCTCATTTCTCTCACCAAAATAATGGAGTAAGATCCGGCTTCTACAATGATGTTCGGACGTGACGTATTCCTCCATGGCTTGAATTCGTTTTTCGTATCGACTTTTACGTTCTTCATATATACTCGAACTTATATTTAGATAACGCATTTCTACCCTTTCTCGTGTGTAAACAATGAATGGCGTTTTTTTACGGGGGATGTAATCAATGATGCGTCGTTTGGATAAGGTGATGAGCAAATTATAAATTTCTTCTCGCGTCAATCCTGTACGAATAGAAAGTGTACTTTCGTTAATGTAAACATAATCGGTAAACACCCCGGTATACAAACGTAGAATGTTCTGTATAAGGATATCAGATTCTTTTCCTTGCTCATGTAACTTGTAGAGTTCGTCCCGGTGAATACAAAACATTAATCGGGAAGCATTGTCTTGTTCTTCGGTATATTCTAGATAACCGGCTTGCGTTAGTATCTTTAGAGCACTGTCTACAGGAACCGGGAAATAGTTGAATCGACGGCAAAATTCTTCAAGGTTAAATTCTTTAGTACACCCCAAGCCGTCGCCCATAGCCATTTGATAATAGTATTGGAGATGTTCATAGACTTCTTTAATGTATTTTTTTTCAGGGAATGTATCTGCTATACGTTTGTGTAAAGCTGCTTTGTCTGATTTTGCATAAAGTGATATAGCGTAAGCTTTCTCTCCATCTCTTCCTGCACGACCTGCTTCTTGGAAATAGGCTTCAATGGAATCAGGTAGATCAAAATGAATCACAACCCGTACATCGGGTTTGTCTATTCCCATGCCAAATGCGTTGGTGGCTACCATAACGCGACTATTGCCATTTTGCCATTGCTTTTGACGGATATCCTTTATGCTATTATCAAGGCCGGCATGATAAAATTCGGCTGTAAACCCTTCGTGAGTCAGTAGCTCGGTTATTTCTTTTGTTCGGCGTCTATTACGTACATATATAATGGCACTTCCTGGGATATGTTGTAAGATACGTAATAATTCTCCTGTTTTATTGTCTGTTTGACGAACGATATAAGCTAGATTTTTTCGTTCAAAGCTCATTCGAAAAACGTTCTCTTTGCGGAAATGTAATTTCTCTTGAATGTCTTTTACAACTTCCGGTGTTGCTGTGGCTGTTAATGCAAGTACAGGTGTGTTTGGTAATAGTTCTCTGATCTCAACAATCTTAAGGTAAGCCGGACGAAAATCGTACCCCCACTGTGAAATGCAGTGACTTTCGTCGACTGTAATCATACTGACTTTCATCGAACGGAGCTTGGTGCGAAATATGTCAGTGGCTAATCGCTCTGGAGAAATATAGAGAAACTTGTAATCACCGAATATGCAGTTTTCTAGAGCAATAATAATTTCTTGGCGATTCATTCCGGAATAAATCGCTAAGGCTTTGATCCCCCGTTGTCGAAGATTTTGTACTTGATCCTTCATTAAAGCAATGAGCGGGGTCACAACAATACAAATGCCTTCTTGGGCCAAAGCCGGTACTTGGAAGGTAATAGATTTACCGCCACCCGTGGGCATCAAACCTAATGTATCCTGTCCTTGACCTATACTGGTAATAATCTCTTCCTGTAAATCGCGGAATGAATCATATCCCCAATATTGTTTTAATATCTCTTGATATTTATTCAATGGGCTTAATATCTTCTATCTGTAACTGTATTTCACCTCTTTTGTGAGTGTTTTCTTCAATTGTATAGCAGATGGCAAATGAACGTTTGGTTTTGATGTATCGCACGTGCGAACTTTGTCCAAAGGCGATTCCATTCATGACATTGTTTGACTTATTATCAACGAGTTCAAGCTTGATATGTTCCTGATCTCGACCCACAACTTTACTCGTCCCATAATCATAGACATGTCGTGTGCAGAATATTGGTTTTAAGTTTTCTGGTCCGAAAGGATTGAATTTCTTCAAATCATTGAAGAATTTAGAGGTGATATCTTTAAAGTCGATCTCGGCATCAATGTCGATAACAGCACTTCGTTGTTCGGGTAAAATGTTTTGGGTGACAAATTCTTCAAACCGTTGAGTAAACTGCTCCACATTTTCGACCTTCATCGATAAACCTGCTGCATAAGTATGTCCGCCAAAACTATCTAGTAGATCGCGGCAATATTCAATGGCTTTATAAACATCAAATCCCGAGACTGAACGTGCAGATCCTGTGGCCATGTTGTCGGTTCGAGTCAGTACGACTGCTGGGCGGTAATAGATCTCAGTAAGTCGCGAAGCAACAATGCCGATAACGCCTTTATGCCATTCTTCATTGAATAAGACAATCGATCGCCGGTCAGCCAATCCCTCTAAATTAGCCACAATTTGGTTGGCTTCTTCGGTCATGTTTTTATCGAGATCTTTTCTTGTTTCGTTGTATTGATTAATCTGTCCAGCTTTCTCGAGTGCTATTGAGAAATCTTTTTCGGTCAACAAGTCAACGGCTTCTTTCCCGTTTTGTACTCGTCCGGAAGCATTGATACGTGGCCCTATTTTAAAAACGATATCACTGATTGTGATTTCTTTATCCGCCAATCCGCAGACATCAATAATGGCTTTCATACCTATACTAGGATTGCTATTTAGTTGTTTTAATCCGTGATAGGCCAAGATTCTATTCTCACCCATGATTGGTACGATATCTGAAGCAATGCTTACGGCTACAAGATCTAATAGAGGAATGAGGTGATGAAACTCTATGCCATTGTTCAGAGCGAAAGCTTGCATGAACTTAAAACCGACCCCACATCCTGAGAGGTGAGTGTATGGATAAGTATTATCTTCTCTTTTGGGATTTAAAATGGCATAAGCCGGTGGAAGTACCTCATCTGGCACATGATGATCGCAGATGATAAAGTCGATGCCTTTTTCTTTGGCGTATGAAATTTCTTCTATGGCTTTAATGCCACAATCTAATACAATGATTAGTTTGACCTGGGTATTGGCAGCATAGTCTATTCCGGTTTTTGATACTCCATACCCTTCGTTATATCGATCGGGAATATAGTAATCGATATTTGAATAGAACTGCTGGATGAATTTATAGACTAGAGCAACTGCAGTTGTCCCGTCTACATCATAGTCCCCATAAATCAGAATTCGTTCTTTTTTCCCCATAGCCAGATTTAGGCGTTCTACGGCAATATCCATATCTTTCATAAGAAAAGGATTGTGCAAGTCTGGTAGTTGTGGGCGGAAAAATTTCTTTGCTTCAGAGAGCTTTGTAATGCCTCGTTGTAAAAGCAGTTTTCCTAAGATTGGACTAATCCCTAACTCCCGGGCTAATGCCTCGCTCTGTTCTGTCTTTTCTGGTGTAATGGGTTGATAATTCCATTTGTAGTTCATTTTATATATTGTTTTTCTTTTTCTTGTTCCAGAATGTTAGAGGTAGTTGTCCCCAACAAGCTGTAAAAGTACGAAAAAAACCAAAAGATTTGGAGTGATATGGCGAAAATATTTCAATTGTATTATTGTTTTTACAAAATGGGGCTTATATTGCCATTTACAAAAATGTACTTACTCTTTTGATGTTAATGTTTGATAGAAGAACATAAAAGTGAGAGAGAACTGTTTTAACCCTTTAGGGTTGTAAATTTAAAAAAGACGGAGCTTTTAAATGGCTTCGTCTTTTTTAAATTTGTGTAAATCTTTTTGTTCGTATCTGCAGATCGAACTAATCCATTTTTCAGTGAGCGGTTTCGATTGATGCTTTTCAAGGTCGAATGTAACCATGACGGATTTACATGTGCATTTTATTTCACGAGTTTTTGTGTCAATAACCTGTTGAATCAGATGAAAACTTTTTGTTCCGATTTCTGACACAGCTGTCTGAACAGCAATATGATCGGAAGCTAAAATTTGTGAAACAAAATTAGCTTCAATATGCACCACTACAATAGCATCTTTTTCCCAATCTACATCAGGGCAAACGGATGAAAAATATTCTGTTTTTCCTAAATCATAGAAAGTAAAATACACTGCGTTGTTGACGTGTCCGAATTTATCTACGTCATTAAAACGGAGTTGAATGGGTAGTGTGTGGTGAAAAATCAATTCTTCCATTGTTTTTCCCTTATCTTTTTTATTTTCCGACAAAAGTACTATTTTTGCGTGTTATTCTCAATAGAAAAGAATCAAGAAATGATAGAAGACGTTAAAAAAGCCTGCGAAGTGATGAATGCTGGTGGTGTCATCTTGTACCCTACGGATACCGTTTGGGGCATAGGATGTGATGCCACAAACGAAGATGCGGTTCGCCGTGTTTATGAGATAAAAAAACGTGCTGACAGTAAAGCCATGTTGGTATTAGTTGACACAGCTGTAAAAGTCGATTTCTATGTCAATGATGTCCCTCCTGTGGCA
The DNA here is from genome assembly GCF_058683585.1 of Bacteroides sp. QWL-09. Classification (NCBI taxonomy): domain Bacteria; kingdom Pseudomonadati; phylum Bacteroidota; class Bacteroidia; order Bacteroidales; family Bacteroidaceae; genus Bacteroides; species Bacteroides sp. QWL-09. Next base: position 3,123,826 of record NZ_CM178748.1, read on the forward strand.
TGGGATTTGATTGAGTTATCTGATAAACCACTCACTATCATTTACTCTGATGCTCGAAATTTGGCATCTAATCTATTGGCAGAAGACGGAAGTGTGGGGATTAGAGTAACTAACGAAACATTTTCAAAGCGTCTTTGTCAACAATTTCGTAAAGCTATCGTCTCAACTTCTGCTAATGTGAGTGGCCAACCCGGAGCCGCAAATTTTAGTGAAATTACTGAAGAGATAAAAAATGCTGTAGATTATATTGTGGCGTTTCGGCAAGAAGATATGAGTCGGCCGAGACCATCAAGTATTATAAAATTAGATAAAGGTGGAGTTATAAAGATTATACGTGAATAGATGGAACAGATAAAAATAGAAAAAGAGAGCTTGATACAGAGGTTTATAACGTGGCGTGAGAATAATATTAAAGAAAGGCATTTTATTCTGATACTCAGTTTTCTTGTTGGTATCTGTACAGCATTTGCTGCTTTGTTATTGAAAGTTATTATTCATAAAATACAATTCTTCTTAACAGATAACTTTAATACAACGGAGGCTAACTACCTTTATTTAGTCTATCCGGTCGTTGGTATCTTCTTGGCAGGATGGTTTGTCAGAAACCTTGTTAAAGATGATATTAGTCATGGAGTTACTCGCATACTATATGCTATCTCTAGACGACAAGGGCGAATTAAACGACATAATGTTTGGTCATCTATAATCGCTAGTTCTATCACGATCGGTTTTGGTGGATCAGTTGGAGCGGAGGCACCTATTGTATTAACGGGTTCAGCTATTGGCTCGAATCTTGGTAGCGTGTTTAAGATGGAGCATCGTACGTTGATGTTGTTAGTTGGTTGTGGGGCAGCGGGAGCTATTGCTGGAATCTTTAAAGCACCAATTGCCGGATTGGTGTTCACCTTAGAGGTCTTAATGATCGATTTAACGATGACTTCTTTATTGCCACTACTAATTTCTGCAGTGACTGCTGCTACGGTTTCGTATATCACTACGGGTACTGAGGCGATGTTTAAGTTCCATTTAGATGAAGCTTTTGAATTAGAGCGTATTCCTTATGTTATTTTATTAGGTATTTTTTGCGGACTTGTTTCTTTGTATTTTACCCGCATGATGAACTCAGTAGAAGGACTTTTTGGTAAGTTTTCTAATCCTTATAAAAAATTAGCCTTGGGCGGAGTTGTTCTTAGCATTCTTATTTTTTTATTTCCACCGCTTTATGGTGAAGGTTATGACACCATTGAGCTACTTTTGAATGGTAAAACAGCTGCCGATTGGGATACGGTAATGAATAATTCCATGTTTTATGGTTACGGAAATCTTCTTTTGATTTATTTAATGCTAATTATATTCTTCAAGGTCTTTGCATCAAGCGCAACTAATGGTGGTGGTGGATGTGGTGGTATTTTCGCTCCAACTCTTTATTTAGGTTGTATTGCCGGATTCGTTTTTTCTCATTTTGGGAATGATTTGAATTTGGGATTTTATTTGCCTGAGAATAATTTTGCATTGATGGGAATGGCCGGAGTGATGAGCGGAGTCATGCATGCTCCTTTAACAGGAGTGTTCCTCATAGCCGAATTGACAGGAGGATATGATTTGTTCTTGCCTTTAATGATTGTTTCAGTGAGCTCGTACCTAACTATTATCGTGTTTGAGCCTCATAGCATTTATTCTATGCGTTTGGCTAAAAAAGGACAACTTATTACCCATCATAAAGACAAAGCAGTCCTTACTCTTATGAAAATGGAGAATGTGGTAGAGGACGATTTTATTTCGGTTTACCCGGAAATGGATTTAGGCGAACTGGTAAAAGAGATTGCTACCGCTCATCGTAATGTGTTTCCGGTAGTGGATAAAGAAACGAATGTGTTATTGGGTGTTGTCTTGTTGGATGATATTCGTAATATCATGTTTCGTCAAGAACTCTATCACCGTTTTTATGTCAAGAAGTTAATGACTTCGGCTCCTGCAAAAATTTATAATACGTATAATATGGAGCAAGTTATGCGAATCTTTGATGACACGAAAGCATGGAATCTACCAGTAGTTGACAATGATGGTCGTTATTTGGGGTTTGTATCTAAATCGAAGATATTCAACTCTTATCGTCAAGTACTTGTACATTTCTCTGAAGATTAGATAGAGGTCAATAAATGATTGTAGATGGATTTATAAACATATGAAGAAAGAAGATTTAAAAATTGTATATATGGGCACGCCCGACTTTGCTGTCGAACCTTTACGCCGATTGGTAGAAGGAGGATATCATGTGGTCGGAGTGGTTACAATGCCTGATAAACCAGCTGGTAGGGGACATAAATTGCAGTTTTCTCCGGTTAAAGAATATGCTCTGGAGCATGGCTTGACTTTATTGCAACCTGAGAAACTTAAAGCCGAAGACTTTTTGCAAGATTTATGTGCGTTGAAGGCTGATTTGCAAATTGTTGTTGCCTTTCGTATGTTGCCTGAAGTGGTTTGGAATATGCCTCGTTTAGGAACATTTAATCTTCATGCTTCATTGTTACCTCAATATCGTGGAGCTGCGCCAATTAATTGGGCGGTCATTAATGGAGATACTGAAACTGGGATTACGACTTTCTTCTTAAAACATGAAATTGATACTGGAGCTGTTATCCAGCAAGAGCGTGTGCCCATTGCTGAAGAAGACAATGTTGGTGTGGTTCATGATAAATTGATGAAATTAGGGGGACAGCTTGTGGTAGAGACTGTTGACGCTATTTTGGAAGAGCGTGTGACTTCCATTCCTCAAGAAGAGATGATGAAGAATGAGGACTTAAGATCTGCGCCAAAAATATTTAAAGAGACGTGCCGCATTGATTGGAGTTTACCAACGAAACGGGTTTACAATTTTATTAGGGGATTATCACCTTATCCGGGAGCATGGGCAGAACTCGTTTCACCTCAAGGAGATCTATTGATCGTTAAAATCTTTGAGGCTCAAAAAGAAGATGTTGATCATCAGTTACCTTTTGGAAGTATGCAAACGGATGGTAAACACTTCATTAAGATTGCTGTTGATGGTGGATTTATTATCCCTACAATTTTACAATTTCCCGGCAAGAAAAGATTGAGAAGCGAAGAATTGCTTCGTGGATTTGCATTAACGAATGATTATAAAATGAACCTTTAGGGGTTTAATGAATAAAAAAAGATAAATTTATGAAACCAATTATTTCACCTTCTATTCTTTCAGCTGATTTTGGCTATCTAGCGAAGGATCTTGAGATGATTAATCGTAGTGAGGCCGAATGGGTGCATATCGATATTATGGATGGGGTGTTTGTTCCCAATATCTCTTTTGGATTTCCGGTATTAAAATATGTGGCTCAGTTGACTGATAAACCGTTGGATGTGCATCTGATGATTGTTAATCCGGAGAAGTTTATTCCTGAGGTTAAAGCTCTGGGAGCGCACATTATGAATGTACATTTTGAGGCGTGTCCCCATCTTCATCGGGTGATACAGCAAATCCGTGAAGCAGGCATGCAACCTGCAGTAACGATCAATCCGGCGACTCCGGTTTCTCTGTTAAAGGATATTATAAAGGATGTCTACATGGTTCTAATCATGAGCGTTAATCCCGGATTTGGTGGACAGAAGTTTATTGAACATTCTGTTGATAAGGTGAGGGAACTTCGAGCTTTGATCAATGAAACGGGTTCGAAGGCTTTGATTGAAGTTGATGGTGGAGTGAATCTTGAAACGGCAGCTCGTCTGGTGGAAGCTGGTGCTGACGCCTTAGTGGCTGGAAATGCTATTTTTGGAGCGGAAAATCCAGAAGACATGATTTGCCAATTGAAGCAAGTGTAGTCAATATGCAGTGTTTCCTGCTTTAGTACATAAGTACCCTTTCGTACGTCTTTTAGTACCTTTCGCCTTAGGCATCGGCTGTGGTGACTATTGGTTTGGTGAAAAGTTACCCATCTTTTGGATCGCGTTAATCGGGCTGTTGTGTTTAGTTTCGATGCTGGGTACTTATGTAGTAAAGTCCTATTCAAGGCGTTGGATATTTGGACTGTTAGCTGTTCTCTTTTTCTTCCTAATGGGATGGGTGTGGGGAGGATGCCGATTGGACCGCACTGCTTATGATTTTCCTCAATATCCGTGTGCGTATCGGATACGATTAACCGATTATCCCGTCCCAAAAGAGCATACGGTGATGTGCCGTGCTAAAGTTTATTTTGGCAATGATTCGTTGCATCGTTTTTCTGTAGACAAGAATGTTCTGGTGTATCTGCAAGATGATTCTATGGTCTCTTCTTTGAAAGTGGGCGATGAATTGATGGCTTATTGCCGCCTAGAACTTCCTCATCATAATGGTAATCCCGATGAATTTGATTATGCTCGATACTTGTTACACAAGGATGTGAGTGGCATTGGTTTTGTTCCTTGTGGGCAATGGCAAAGGTGTGATGATGGTCATCATGCAAATTCCTTTCAAGATCAAGCTTTGATTTGCCGTAACAAATTATTGATATGGTATCGGCAATTGGGATTCAGTGGGGATGAGTTTGCTATTCTTTCTGCCTTGACTGTAGGGTATAAAGATGAACTGAGTGCAGATATGCGTCAACGCTTTTCGGTAGCGGGGGTGAATCATGTTTTGGCATTGTCCGGTTTCCATATTGCTTTGCTATCGGCTTTGTTGGCTTTTGTGTTTAAACGTCTATTTTATCGATGGAAAAATGGACGGCTTTTTTCTGCATTCTTTACTGTGTTGTTTTTGTGGGGATTTGGTTTTCTAACCGGACTTTCTGTTTCTGTTATCCGTTCTGTTCTGATGTTTTCTTTTCTGACGGTTGCTTTTATTTTTGGACGTCGGTCGATTACGTTGAATACGGTAGCAGCGACGGCTTTTTTTATGTTGATTTACTCTCCTCTCTGGCTTTTTGATGTTGGGTTCCAGCTTTCTTTTAGTGCTGTGATTGCCATTGTGCTGTTTCAACCTAGTTTATCTGGGATGCTGAATTGTATTAGACTTAAAAATAAGTACATAAATGGTTTATTGAGTACTTCTTTAGCGGCTCAACTGGGTACATTCCCTTTAGTTTTATTCTATTTTTCGCAGTTCTCAACTCATTTTTTATTATCTAATCTATTGGTGATTCCTTTAGTGACATTTATCGTCTATCTAGCCGTTTTGATGTTGCTCGTTTCTCCCTTTCATTTAGTTAGCCTGATGGTCGCTTCCCTTCTTAAAGAATGTATAAGATTTCTGGAATCGATCGTTTCTTGGATTGAAACGCTTCCTTGCGCCTCGATTAATCGAATTTGGGTTAACGGAATAGAAGTGATGTGGATTTATTTATTGATGAGTATCTTGTTCTTCTTTTTTTGTTTTCGAAAAGGAAAGATCTTAATCTTCTTCTTAGTAAGTTGTTTGTTTTTAATGGGTTATCATTCTTATGTGAACTATTCAAATAAGATAGGATCTTCAATTTTATTCTATACTATAAAAAATAGCTCAGTTGTTCATTGCGTTTGCAACGATCGGCATTCTTATATTGTTAGTTTAGAGGATAGCGTAAATAACGCTGAACGTATAGAAAAAGTTGTTGGCCGTTATTGGATTCGTGTTGGTTTAAAAAAACCGCAATTTGTTTCATCCAATTTTAAAGGTAAGTATGTTACGGTTGATCATGGACTTATTCAATTTTCAAAATATCGAGTCGCTATGATTGGAGATAAGAGTTGGAAGAATTTAAAAGTTGACTCTCCGTTATCTATTGATTATCTCTATTTGTGTAAAGGTTATAATGGGACATTGGAACAATTGCTGACCTTCTTCCGTCCACGATGTGTGATTGTGGATCGTTCTTTCCCTAATTATCTTCAAAGTGAGGTGATTCGGACGTGTCAAGGTCATTCATTACCGTTTAGATTATTGGGCAAAGAAGGTTCTGTCTCATTTTTGCTTTAAGTATCAAGAATTATCGTATTTTTGCAGTTAAAATAAACAGAAATGCTGACTAAAGTTATTGACCAAACTAAAATAGATCATTTTGAGAAGTGGATAGATCGTGCTGATAAAATCGTTATTGTGTCGCATGTGAGTCCGGATGGAGATGCTATTGGAGCTTCTTTAGGACTATATCACTTCCTTAATTCTTTGGAAAAAACGGTTAATGTGATTGTACCGAATGCTTTTCCTGATTTTCTAAAATGGATGCCTGGAAGCAAAGATATTTTGTTGTACGATCGTTATCAAGAATTTGCCGATAAACTCATTGCTGAGGCGGATGTGATTTGTTGCTTAGATTTTAATGCGATTAAACGTGTAGATGAAATGGCGACAGCCGTGGCTTCCTCTCCGGCAAGAAAAGCAATGGTTGATCATCATTTGCATCCTGAAGAGTTTTGCCAGATCGTGATGTCTTATCCACACATCTCTTCAACTTCAGAGCTTATCTTTCGTCTAATTTGTCGTTTAGGAGCTTTTAGTGATATCACAAAGGAATGTGCTGAGTGCATTTATACGGGTATGATGACTGATACGGGAAGTTTTACCTATAATTCGAATAATCAGGAAATCTATTTTATCATTAGCGAACTACTTTCTAAAGGTATTGATAAAGATGATATTTACCGGAAAGTTTATAATACGTATTCTGAAAGTCGATTGCGGTTGATGGGATATGTGTTATCAAATATGAAGGTCTATAAGAACCACAACGCTGCCTTGATCTCTTTAAGAAAAGATGAGCAAAGTCAGTTTGATTATATCAAAGGGGATAGTGAAGGTTTTGTGAATATTCCATTGTCTATAAAGGATGTTCGTTTTTCTTGTTTCTTACGTGAAGATACTGAGAAACGTATGATAAAGATCTCTTTACGATCGGTCGGAAAATTCCCATGCAATCGCTTAGCAGCCGATTTCTTTAATGGTGGTGGCCATTTAAATGCTTCCGGTGGAGAGTTTTATGGAACGATGGAAGAAGCTATGGATACTTTTGAAAAGGCTTTGGAAAAATACAAATCTTTATTGACTGCCGAAGAGAACGAAACCTATGGTTAAAAGTTTCTCTTCAAAGGTTAAAAGATTAGAACTTTCAACTTGATACACTCTTTTTTTAGTGATTTTAAAATACATTTGTGCGAAACATAGTTAATTAACAGAAATGAAAAACCTTATCGTATTATTTTTTTCTCTATTTATCATTGGAAGCCTTTTTCAGGCATGTGATAACACGAAAACTTATGCTGAAATGCTTGATGAAGAGAGAAATGCGGTCGATTTATTTATGAAAGATCAGAACATTACAGTGATTTCAAAAGATGAGTTTGAAAAGGATACTGTAACCGATCTTTCTAAAAATGAATATGTCTCTTTCTCTAATGGTGTATATTTGCAAATTATTGATCGGGGTGTTGAACAGAAAATCGATACTTTTGCGACTAACGATGAAATTTGTGTGCGTTATGTCGAACAAAATATTTCAACCCGCGATACAGCTACATTTAACGTATTCTTGCCTGAATTTGCCGATGCACCTCAGTACTATATGATGCCTGCTGTATTCCGTTACGTTGTTGATGCAACAACATCATATGGCACATTTTTAGAGATGAATTATCTTTGGGCGAAAGCTTATAACTCAACAGTGGTTCCTTCCGGATGGCTCTTGGCATTGCCTTATTTGAGAAATGAGGCCCATGTGAAGCTTATTGTTCCGTCTAAGATGGGACATAATACTGCTCAACAGTATGTTACTCCTTATTTTTATGACATTCGATCATTTGAAAAGGCCAAAAACTGACACAACATCAAATAATATTTTATTTTTATGACTCTAATTAAATCTATCTCTGGAATCCGCGGTACAATTGGCGGAAAAGCGGGTGAAGGCTTAAATCCACTCGACATTGTTAAATTTACATCGGCTTATGCTACTTTAATACGCAAAACTTGTCAATCTAAAAGTAATAAGATTGTTGTGGGCCGTGATGCTCGTATTTCGGGCGAAATGGTGAAAAACGTGGTAGTCGGTACCCTTATGGGTATGGGATGGGATGTGATCGATATTGATCTAGCTTCTACTCCAACGACTGAATTAGCGGTGACTATGGAAGGTGCTTGTGGTGGTATCATTTTAACAGCATCGCACAATCCTAAACAATGGAATGCTCTGAAATTATTGAATGAGCATGGAGAATTCTTAAATGCAGCTGAAGGAGAAGAAGTTCTTCGTATTGCTGAGGCTGAAGAATTCGATTTTGCAGATGTTGACCATATGGGGTCTTACCGTCAGGATTTGACCTATAATCAAAAACATATCGATAGCGTTCTTGCTCTGAAACTAGTAGACGTTGAGGCCATTAAGAAAGCTAACTTTAGAGTGGCTATTGATTGCGTGAACTCTGTTGGTGGTATGGTGTTGCCGGATTTATTACAACAGTTAGGCGTTCAACACGTTGAAAAGTTATATTGTGAACCTACCGGACATTTTGCTCATAATCCCGAACCGCTTGAGAAGAACTTGGGCGATATTATGGATTTGATGAAACAAGGCAAAGCAGATGTTGCTTTTGTGGTGGATCCGGATGTAGACCGATTGGCTATGATCTCCGAAAATGGAGCAATGTATGGTGAAGAATATACTTTGGTTACTGTGGCCGATTACGTTCTGAAACATACTCCGGGTAATACGGTTTCTAATCTTAGCTCTACGAGAGCATTGCGCGATGTGACTCGCAAATACGGTATGGAGTATAATGCTTCGGCTGTTGGTGAAGTAAACGTTGTGACAAAGATGAAAGCCACCCATGCGGTGATTGGTGGTGAAGGTAATGGCGGGGTGATCTATCCTGAAAGCCACTATGGTCGTGATGCATTAGTTGGTATTGCATTATTCTTGAGTCATTTGGCTCATGAAGGTAAAAAAGTGAGTGAACTTCGTGCTCAGTATCCGGTTTATTTCATGGCAAAGAATCGTGTGGATTTGACTCCGGACATTAATGTGGATGCCATCCTTGCAAAAGTTAAAGAAATCTATCGTGATGAAGAAATTAATGATATTGATGGGGTGAAGATCGATTTTGCCGATCAATGGGTTCATCTTCGGAAGAGTAATACAGAACCGATTATTCGTGTATACAGTGAAGCCGCAACGGCTGAAGCTGCTGAAGAGATCGGTCATCAGATTATGAACGTCATTTATGATTTAGCTAAAAAATAACAAATCATATATTTTATCAGTTAAAAAAGGGAGCATCTTTAATTAAAGAGCTCCCTTCTTTTTTGCGAATTTACGACTTCTTCAGTATATTGTCAGCCTATTCTCAATACGTTTATTTGATGGAAGAGATGGCGTTAATGTGATTGAAGAGCGAATAGGCCATGAGACTAGATGATTGTTTAATGAGATGATCTTATTTAAATTATTTACAGAAGTATTATTATGAGATATATCGAACATATTTTTAGAGGAACTGAAAACGAGTTAGAGGATTGGAAGAAATTGTTAGGTGGGAAGATCAATGGCAATACGCTATATGTTCCAGAAGGGACAATTAAGGAATATAAGTTTGATAGTCATAAAATCATTATAATACGTCTACTCTTGACAGAAGAGATTAATGCTATGCGGATTATGGATAAGTCGTCTCTATATTATCCTATTATATTCTCGGAATGCTTAACATTTGAACCTGGGGATGTTGGGAAGACCCGAGCTACATTTTCGAAATCTCTCTCTACGGGTATTTATTTCTCAAACGAGAAAGCTTTGATCCAATTTCCAAAGGGGCAAGAATTAAGTCTTATTTTGTTTCGGGTACGTCATGAATCTTTTGAACGAGTGCTACCTGAGAAGCATGATTTTTTAAAGTATATACAGACAGACGATTCTTATTTCTTTTATGAATCCATTAGCGTAGAAATGAAAATTCTTATGCAGCATTTGCAAAATTGTGTGTTGCCAGAGAAATTAGATTATGAATTTGCTTGTGCGCGGTCGTGGGAATTATTTCTGTTGTTTGCTGATAAATTCTTTTATCAACGGAAGAACAGATACAAACAGATTGATAAACAGCTCCTACAAAAATTGCAACATGTCAAAGAATTTATGTTGAGCGATCTATCTTCACCTAAAAGTATCGAGGAACTAACCCAGTTTTGTGGTATGAGTGCTACAAAGCTAAGAGCTTCTTTTAAAGAGATATATGGAATGACCATTTACAATCTTTTCCAAGAGCATCGGATGGAGAAAGCTAGGGAATTATTATTAGAAGGAGATAAAAGTGTGAGTGAGGTCGCCTATATGTTGGGATATACACACTTGGGGCATTTTACAGGAGCCTTTAAACATAAATATAAATGTTTACCCAAACATTTCAAGCCTTAATCTTTACCTTTCTATAATTGTTGTTTTGGGACAAAGAAATGGTGTTTTGTGAGAATGTGGTTTTTCATGAAGCGCTATTTTTGCATTGTCTTAAAATAATAAAGATTATGTCATCAAATCAACTTTTAGAGAAAATAGAAGAAGTCAGGAGTCTCCAGAATAAGAAAGTGATCGGGCAAGAGCACCTCACGGATGCCCTGCTTATATCGTTATTATGTGAAGGTCATCTCCTTATAGAGGGGCTTCCGGGTCTTGCTAAAACCAGAGCTGTAAAACATTTCTCAGAATGTATCTCTGGGCGATTTAGACGCATTCAGTTTACTCCTGATATGTTACCGTCGGATATAACCGGAAATGATATTTATGATCCGGCTACTTTGTCTTTCAAGTTTACTCAAGGTCCTGTATTCGGTAATATCATATTAGCAGATGAAATAAACCGAGCTCCGGCGAAAGTCCAATCAGCTTTATTGGAAGCCATGCAGGAGGGACAAATAACCATAAACGGAAGGTCGTATCAGTTGCCATCTCCTTTTTTAGTTATGGCAACACAAAACCCTAAAGATCAGGAAGGTACGTTCGATCTTCCTGAAGCTCAACGAGATCGTTTCCTCATGAATATTGTTTTATCTTATCCTTCAGAACAGGAAGAGTTAGAAGTGCTTCGTCTTGTGAGGAATGAGGAGCAAGAGGATTCGACTATATCTTTTCTGCCTTGCAGTATCGAAGAGATCAAACAGATACAGGATACAATCAGGAAAGTATATGTTTCGGATGTGATAGAACAGTACATGGTTCGATTAGTCCAATCCACGAGACCGGAGTCTGCAAGCGATCGACAAGATATGGGTTTAGATGGAATTATAGTGTATGGAGCTGGTCCGCGAGCAACTTTGGCATTAGATAGCTGCGCTCGTGCAATGGCTTGGATTTCGGGGCGAGATTTTGTAACAGGAGATGATGTGAAACAAGTTGCCAAGAATGTTTTACGTCACCGAATTAAATTATCATTGAAAGCTTTCCATGAAGGCTGGGATGTCGACAAGGTGCTAGATAAGTTACTCTTAAGCGTCACTTTATCATGAAAGTCAGGATTCAAGTAGAAGCTGAAGAATTACTTTCGTATAAATATAGATTAAATTCAACAGAGGTATTCCCGACCTCTTTGTCTTCTTTACTAGGTAATGGTTATTCTGGCTTAAAAGGGAGTGGAAGTGATCTTTACGGCATACGAGAATATCAGCATGGGGATAACTACAAACGGGTTAATCGACAGGCTACAGCACGCACCGGAATTATTCATTTAAATGAATACTTGGAAGATCGGCTATTGTCTGCTTACCTGCTGATCGATCAGTCTAGTCCGTTATTCTTTAGTTCCACTTATGTTATGAAATCAGTCATCGCTGCTAGAAGGGGAGCTGAAACATTATTTTCTTATTTAAAAAATGGACATCGGGTCAGTGGAGATGTTTTTAATGAGCATGCTCATGCTACTCTGCCTCTAACTAGCAGTGAGGTCACTTCAGAAGAGTGGATTATGCAGGTTGCTAAATTTAATCAAATGTTACTTTGTAAACAGAAGATTAGTAAAGGAAATGCTTTATCAGAGGCTTTGGCACGCGCTCTAGAAGCTGGAATCTCTGGGCGAGAACTATATGTCTTCAGTGATTTTATGTTTTATAAAGGTGCTGAATTGATGGATCTACTCACAACCTTGCGAGGGAATAATCGAATTTATTTAATTCAAGTGACTGATCAGTTAGAAGAAAATCCTCCTTTGAAACAATGGCTGAGTAATGGGACAAATGAGTTTATATTGCGCAGCGAAGAGGAACGAGAAAAATATAAAACACTTAGAGAAACTAAAAAGCAGCGAATCATGAGTTTCTCAAGACAAAATGATATTGTATTCACTGAATTTTTTACATAAATATGCTTCCTGAACTTCATCCTTATTTAGACAGGGAATATACACTGTGGTATCCCTATGTCTATCTGGCTTTTTTATTTGTTCTGATTGTAGGAGGGTTATTTCTTATCTATCGGTTGATAAAAAAATACCAATCGAATCGTCCTTTAAGAAAATCGGTTCGTCTTCTCTCTTCTTCTACCCGTATAGAAGATGATGTCGACTTTTTAAAGTTTGTGGCTCTTGAGATGTTCTCTATGACTTGTTTTTCTTTTGAAACCCCATACTCATATCCATGTGAAGAATGGCTAAAATCAATCTCGAATGGAAAGGTCAATTTTACAGTCAAGCCTTATCGTCTTCTATTAGATGCCTCTCTGCAGCCTTCGGAATCTATTCCTCAGCTGACAAATGTGGAACGAGAGTTAATAATCAAAAACGCCATTCAATTAATTCGTAGGAAATATGTATAAACTGCTTTATCCGGAATGCCTTTTATTATTGGTACTTCCTTTTATCTTGCTATTGTTTCCACCTTTACGATGGAAACATCGTTCTTTGCGTTTTCCGGCGACTGATACGATAGGAACCGTTGCTCGCCTTAACTCCACAGCTAGCAAGAAATTGATTCGATTATTGAAGTGGATTTTTTTGTATATGGGGTGGATGGCTTGGTGTGTGGCTTTGTGTGCTCCGGTTTTTATTCCTCATCCGGAAAAAGAAATAAAGGAACAACGTAATATTCTATTGGCTACCGATATTTCATTGAGTATGGATACTCGTGATTGGCATAGCTTGACGGATGGCAAGCCGATCTCAAGATGGGATGCGGTGAAGAAGATGACAGCTTATTTTATTGACGCGCGAAAAGGAGATCGTTTTGCACATGTGGTCTTTGGACAAGAGGCGTATTTGCAAGTTCCATTTACGCAAGATCCGCAAGTGATTATTCAGATGCAAGATAAAATACAATTAGGTGATGCTGGTCCCAAAACGTCTATAGGTAATGCTATTGCTGTTGGAATAAAACATTTTCAGAGTGACTCAATAACTCGTAAAATGATGTTACTGATTACGGATGGATTAGATACGCAAGATGGCATTTCTCCAATACAGATGGCTGAGGTCGCAGCAAAAGATTCTGTTCGAATCTATACGATTGCAATGGGAAGTCCTGAAGAAGGCTTCGGAAACGTTAATCATCAACAACTAAAACAAATAGCATCATTGACTGGTGGAAAGTCCTTTTCCGCTTCTTCGCTTTCGGAGTTGAAAAATGTATTTAAGGCAATTGATGCAACCGAACCTATTGAATATGAGATAAAAAAGGAACTTCCAATGCGTCCGCTTTATCCGTATCCCTTAGCTCTGGCTTTATGTGTGTTCGGAATAGCAATTATAACAAACTTTATAAAGGATTTGAGATGAATGATTTTCATTTTTTACGACCTACGCTTTTATGGCTTTTAATTATTCCTCTTGTTTATTTAATAGGAAGACTTTTTATCCAATATAAGAGAAACCATATACGATATATCGTCCCGGAAATGATTCCTTATCTGACTAATGCGTCAAATGGATATAAAGAACTCTTGTTCAGCCTTTTGCCTGTTTTGGGATTGGCAGTTGGCATTGTGGCATTAGCCGCTCCTGTTTGGGAAAAGACAGTTGTTAAACTTCCCCAGCAACAGTCTCTTTCAATTGTCATCAATTTGCCCGGAAACTGTTCGACGAATGACGTTGTGCAAATGAAGGTCGCAACTTACCATCTATTAGATTCCTTAGAGACCCAAAATGTCTCTTTGTCAGTACAAAGTGGATCTGCTCATCTATTAATACCATATACTAAAGATTATAGGTTGATACGCACTTATGTTGAGTTTATTTCTCCAGAGATCATGCCTCTGAGGGGAGATCATTTAGAGGAAATAGTAAGGGTGACAACTCCTCCATCAACAACGTCATTTCATTCAGTTGTGTATGTTACTCCCATGATGTCTGAAGATAAAGCTGAGTTATGGAAAAAGACCGTGTTGCAAGCCGATTATAAGGTGGCGCTCACGACACAGAGGAGTCTTGTGACCGATTCCGTCAATTTTATTTTTGCGGATGCTGATAATAAAGGCATCGGGACTCTTATGTGTTCAGTGAAAAAAAAGGCAGATGAGAAAATGCAGGAGAAGGCTTTGAAAGATAGTACTCAGTGGAAGGATAGAGGATATTTGTTGTGTATCCCTGCGACTTTGCTATTGCTTCCTCTTTTTTTTAGATACAAGAAAAGTTTATTCTTAATCATAGGTTTGTGTTTCTCCTCGTGTTCTTATACTCATCAGATGTGGAATGAAGCACAAGTAAACCTTGCTTTAATGAAAGAAGATACGTTAGAGGCTATTCGTCTTTCGGACGATCCTTTTCGGAAAGGAATGTTGTGGGTTGAGCAAAAAGAATATCAGAAAGCTGCTCAGGAATTTGCAAAAGACACAACTTGTGAAGCTTTATATAATCGAGGACAATCTATTTATCGGAATGGCTATTTTGTAGAAGCTCTCTCTTTGCTGAGAGAAGTTGAGAATAAACGTCCGGAATGGGAGTTTGTCAGTGCTGATATTAAAGTGATTGAAAATCTAATTGCCTCAGGGATAACCAATAGCTCTTCACAAAAGAAATGGAGTGAGGAGAGTGACTCAGACCGTTTCGAAAAAGATCGAGATAAGGAAAAAAACGGTCATGAAACGGAACTCTGGGCTGATAAATTGGTGAATGAAACACCCGAGAATATGAACTATTCCAAAGATAAATCGCCTAAGCAGAGTGAGGTCTTGTTCCGGCAAATAGAGAATAATCCAAAAGAGTTTATAAAAAGAAGATTACAATATGAATATATGCATAAGGAATAATGAACGTTTGCGAGTTTTTAGTACTCTTATTTTGTTTCTATGTTCGCAAATATTAATGGGGGCCGATACTTTTACTCGTTGTCGGATCGGAAAGAGTAAATTACAGTGGGGCGAAGCTTGCCACATTACTTTAGAAGTCTATACTCGCACATGGTTTACGGAAGGAGTATCTTTTCCTACTATGAGCGGGCAAAATGGGGTTTTGCTCAAACAAGACCGGAGTTATACCTCTTCAGAAACCATTAATGGAGAACGTTATAGCGTCATTGCCCAAGATTATTTGTATTATCCACTTAGTGTTGGCAGACAAGGGATTCGATTTGATGGTATTGAAGTACAAACTCCTCCTGTCGGTGAATATAAAGGCAAAAAGCAATCTTTGAGCTTTTCGCCAAAAACGATAGAGGTCTCTACTGCTGATGCACAAAACCTAAGGCAAACAACAGCTTTAAGATTAAAAACAACGCAGCATTTTGAGATGCCCGATACTCTTAGAGTTGGAGATGTCGTAACACGACATATAGAATATGTTGCATCGGGTGTTCCTGCTGCATTCATTGTTATGCCGGAATTCAAAGATACATTAAGTTATGCTCGTCTTGTTCAAGAACAACCGGTATATCTTACGGAACTACGTGATGGTCAGGTGGTGGGGCGGGCGACTCAAAAAATCTTGTACCAGTTGATAGACTCCGGTACTTTTACATTACCTTTTGTGGAGGTCGATTATTGGTTATCGAAGAGCAGGCGAATGGAAAGACTTATTTTAAAAGATAAAGAGATCCATGTACTTCCTTCGGTCTATCGTCCTGATATTTTCCCTGAATTTACAGCGTCAGAGCCAGAAGATTTAGTGAGTAGAGAAAGACTGAAAAGGATGATTCGGGTTGGAGTTATTTTGGCCCTATGTAGTTTTCTACTGTATGTCGTCCATCACCGAAAGTCTATCTGTGGAAATATGTATTGGCAAATGCTTAAGTCTTCTGATTACCCACAGCTATATGATATACTTTATCGATATGCGCGATCCTTACATTATGATAATTTCCAATCCTTGGCTGATGAATATGCCAATCTTCAAAGATGGTATAGCACATTTGGTATTAAGCTATTTAAAGAAGGATATTCTGGAAGAGTGAGTTGGAGGGTTAGGATTCGATTATTTTACGCCCTAATCGTCCGACGTGTTCATTGATTCTTAGTTCTATTCGGAAAACGTGATGTGTTTTGAATGGGTTCTGACGCACACTTTTCATGTATGATGTAATTGCGTTGTTTTTGGATAAAAAGATGGTGTTTTTTGAAAATCAAACAGCTTTCGGTCTTGTATCTTTGCATCAGATTAATGAAATTGATAAAATAAAGAACCATGAACGTAGATTTTTTGACTTGCGAAACTGAAATCAATAAAGGGAGGAAGCACTTTCATTTGATGGTAAAACCGATTGGACCGGTATGTAATTTGCGTTGTAAATACTGTTACTATTTGGAAAAGTCGAAAATCTACTCTAAGAAGCCGAATGAGTATATCATGTCGGACGATATTCTTGAGCAATATGTAAAAAATTATATTGCCTCACAACCGACAGAAAACCCTCGTGTTGTTTTCGCCTGGCAAGGTGGTGAACCAACTCTTTTAGGCATTGAATTTTTTGAGAAGGCCATTCAATTCCAACAACAACACACGGATGGACGTAAGATCGAGAATACGCTTCAAACCAATGGCATGTTTATAAACGAAAAATGGGCCGAATTTTTTAAGAAGCACAACTTTTTAATTGGTATTTCGATCGATGGCCCTCAAGATTTGCACGATGCTTATCGGAGAACTCAAGGTGGACAAGGTAGTTGGAAACGTGTGATGAAATCGATCGAGTTACTGAAGAAATATGGGGTACGGTTCAATACGCTAACTGTTGTAAACCGCCTTAATGCTCAATCTCCTTTACGAGTATATGAGTTTTTGAGAAAGATTGGTTCCACTTGGATGCAATTTATTCCGATACAGGAACGCCGCGCTATAGATAAAAATGAACAGTTACGACTTGTCGCTAACGATTATGAAGGTGAAACAGTGGTCACAAATGAAAGTGTATTACCCGATCAATGGGGAAATTTCCTTATTCAAGTATTTGACCAATGGGTGAAAAATGATGTTGGCAGAATCTTCGTTAAACAATTCGACTGTGCATTGGAAGCTTGGTGCGGTTACAACCCTACGGCATGTGTCCTTTCTCGATATTGTGGCGATGGTTTAGTCATGGAACATAATGGAGACGTCTATACTTGTGACCACTTTGTGTATCCTCAATTTAAACTCGGAAATATAAAAGATTCGAGTTTACAAGAAATGGCATTGTCGGCTAAACAAGAACAATTTGGAAAAGATAAGCGGGAAACTCTTTCTGCGCAATGCAAGACTTGTAAATATTTACCGGCTTGCAATGGCGAATGTCCTAAGCATCGTTTTATCTTGAATAAAGACGGTGAAAAGATCGCTTATCTGTGTAAAGGATATTATGCCTTTTATGATTATGCTGCTCCCTTCTTACATGCCATGCGGACATTGATAAAGCAAGGAGGGGAAGCTACTGATGTAATGAAATTTCTATCAATCGAAAAATAATTTAATTTAAATTTTAAATTTTATGAGCAAATTGATTAAAAAAATCTCAATTGGTGCAGGTATGCTTTGTGCCGGAGTAGCTGCTCATGCAGCTGAAACTCCTGAAATAGGAGAAGTGCAGGCTCAACCAAAACGCCCGAATATTTTGGTTATATTCGGCGATGATGTTGGCATTATGAATTTGAGTGCCTATAACAATGGTATGTTGGGATATCGTACTCGTAATATTGACCGCATAGCCAAAAATGGTATGATGTTTACGGACTATTATGGGGAACAAAGTTGTACTGCCGGACGTGCTGCGTTCATCACAGGACAATCTCCTTTACGTACCGGTTTAACTAAGGTAGGATTACCTGGAGTAGAGGTTGGTATACAGAAAGAAGACCCGACTATTGCCGAACTTTTGAAACCCCTAGGATATGCAACCGGTCAGTTCGGTAAGAATCACTTTGGTGATAAAGACGAGTTCTTGCCAACTAATCATGGTTTTGACGAGTTTTTTGGCAACCTATATCACTTAAATGCAGAGGAAGAGCCAGAACATCCTGATTATCCAACAGATCCTGCTTTTAAGAAGAGATTTGGTCCGAGAGGAGTGATCAAGTCGAATGTGGATGGTACCATTATGGATACGGGCCCGTTGACTAAAAAACGTATGGAGACTGTTGACGAAGAATTCCTTGATGCTTCGGTCGACTTCATCAAGCGTAAGGTGCAAGAGGATAAACCTTTCTTCTGTTGGTACAACTCATCACGTATGCATTTTCCTACTTATCCGAAACCATCTAGCAAAGGTCGAAGTGGACAAGGCTTTTATGCAGATGGTATGTTAGAACATGATGATAATGTAGGGGCGTTACTCGATTTACTCAAGGAACTGAAGATTGACGAGAATACCATTGTGATATACACTACCGATAATGGACCTCACTATAATATGTGGCCTGATGGAGCTATCACTCCATTCCGTGGTGAGAAAAATACAAACTGGGAAGGTGGCTATCGTGTTCCTGCTCTTGTTTGCTGGCCTGGAAAAATCAAAGTTGGAAGTGTATCCAATGAGATCGTTTCACACATGGACTGGATGCCAACTTTGCTTGCTGCTGCAGGAGATCCAAATGTGAAGGATAAATTGTTGAATGGTTACAAAGTCGGTGATATGACTTACAAGGTACATTTAGACGGTTATAACATCTTACCTTTACTGACAGGTAAGACTACGACTAGTCCACGTCAGAATTTCTTCTATTTTAGTGATGATGGTCTACCTGTAGCGATGCGTACCGGAGATTGGAAACTTTCTTTTGCTGAACAGCGTGCACACGGACTAGATGTATGGAGAGAACCGTTCGTTGAATTACGTACACCCAATATCTTCAATTTGCGTCGTGACCCATTTGAACGTGCAACAGTGGATGCTGATAATTATTCTAAATGGTTCTTAGATCATGCTTTTATCTTATATAAGGGGCAAAGTGAATTTGCAGAATTTATGAAGACTTTCGAGAAATATCCGCGACGTCAACGTCCGGCATCGTTCTCTGTTGATCAGATCTATCATAAATATATTAAGAATTAATATTTTATCTTTTCAGTTTGATCATCGGGTGAACTACAACTCTATTGAGTTAGTGGTTCACCCGATTTATTTTTATGAGATGAGGCTTTTAGTCTAAGAAACCGATTCGTTTAATCTCTTGTTCAAAGTTTGGAGTGAAAACCTCTTTGCCCAATTGCTCTTTAATTTCCTCCATACTCCAGAATCGTCCGCCATCAAGTTCTTGGCTAGGGGTGATGATGCCATCGTAAACCGTCTTATGCACAAAAACCAGCTCCTTTTCTCGAGTCGATTCAAAGACATAGTTAGTGATCAGTTCCGGGGTGTAATCGGTTATCCCCAACTCTTCTTGAACTTCCCGTTTTAAGGCAGCTTCTATATTCTCACCAAGGTCGACATGTCCCCCCACTGAGGTGTCCCATTTGTTGGGTTGGATATCTTTCCATGCCGGACGCTTTTGTAGGAAAAGCTCACCTTTAGAATTGAATACATGCAAATGAACGACGGGGTGAAGGAGTTTACTTCCGTTATGACATTCTCCACGAGTTGCTGCAGCGATGATCTCGCCTTGCTCGTCAACGATTGGAAAGAGTTCTTCGTTATTGTCGGCAGGTAAATTCATGATCGATAAACTTTAAGGAATTAAAAGAGAAGAATCACCATAACTTAAGAAACGGAAGTCGTGTCCCAACGCGTAATCGTATATCGCTTTCCAGTTTCCTTTGACAAAAGCCGAGACGAGTAAAAGTAACGTGCTCTGTGGCTGATGAAAGTTGGTGACCATTGCTTTTACAATTTTATAATGATAGCCCGGAGCAATGATAATCTGTGTACTGGTGTGTAGTGTCTCCATCTGGTGACGATCGAGATAAGCCACGATTTCGCGTAAAGCCTCTGTTGGCTCTAAGTCGGTTGCCGTCTCGTAAGGTTGCCATTGGTTGACATGCAACTGTTCCTCCGAAGCCTCCGGATGGAGGTGAAGAGTCACCCCAATATGATACAAACTCTCGAGCGTACGTACCGAAGTCGTCCCCACAGCAATAGCTGCCCCGTCGTGTGCGATCAACTTTTTAATCGTACTGCGGTTGACGGAGATATATTCCGTATGCATCTCGTGTCCTTCGATCTCCTCACTTTTTACGGGTTTGAATGTTCCTGCTCCCACATGTAAAGTCAGCTCCTCCAGGTCGACTCCTTGAGTGGATAAGTTCTCCAAAACTCTTGGAGTGAAATGTAGACCGGCGGTTGGTGCAGCCACCGAACCCTGTATTTTTGAATAAACCGTTTGGTACGTCTCTTTGTCACTCTCTTGCGTATCGCGATTCAGATAAGGCGGAATAGGAAGTTCGCCGAAAACCTCTAAGATATCAGCAAAGGTCACCTCCTGGTTATTCCAGTTGAAATCGACCCAGTGACTCGTCCCATGGCATTCGCCACGAGTAGCCGTTAACGTGAGTTGATGGCCTTTGACCGTCATCTCTTTGCGTAGCGTTCCTTCTTTCCACTTTTTTAAGTTGCCGATCATACATAGCCATGCCGCATGTTCCGTCTGTTGGAAGTTTAAGGCATAATCATTGGGCGCAATCGGTTCCAAACAAAAGACCTCGATCAAGGCTCCCGTCTCTTTGCGAAAATGAAGGCGAGCCTGAATCACCTTTGTGTTATTAAAGATCATTAAGCTATTGGTCGGCAGATAATTGGGTAGGGCGGTAAAGACGTCCTCGCTGATCTCGCCGTGACGGTAAATGAGCAACTTTGATTGATCGCGTATCGGTAATGGAAATTTAGCGATACGTTCATCGGGCAATGGATAATTGTATTCGCTAATACGAATATGTTTTGGATTTTCTTTCATCGTTTTTCTTCTTTGCGACTGCAAAAGTAGTTATATTTGCTGTAAAATGCAGATTGTAAATCTTTAAAATGCAGATATGACGATGAAAATAGGAGATAAAGTACGCTTCCTGAGCGAAGTGGGAGGAGGAATTGTGAAGGGATTCCAAGGTAAAGATATTGTTTTAGTAGAAGATGCCGACGGCTTTGACATCCCGATGCTTGCCCGTGAATGCGTCGTGATTGAAACGGACGATTACAATCTGAGCAGAAAGTCGCAAACACCTTCGGTAAAGGTAGAAGAACCGACTAAACCGGTTAAGCCTGAGATGCCGACCTTTCGGCCGACTGAAGTACGAGGTGGTGACCAGTTGAATGTGGCGTTGGCGTATGTTCCCGAAGATATTAAAGCGATCAGTTCGACCACTTTTGAAGCTTATTTATTGAACGATAGCAATTACTTCTTGTATTATACGTATCAAAGTGCCGAAGGAAA
This sequence comes from Bacteroides sp. QWL-09, assembly GCF_058683585.1. NCBI lineage: Bacteria > Pseudomonadati > Bacteroidota > Bacteroidia > Bacteroidales > Bacteroidaceae > Bacteroides > Bacteroides sp. QWL-09. The sequence continues at coordinate 3,145,521 of NZ_CM178748.1, forward strand.
AGCATGGAAGACCCGTTCGCATGGATTGGTGGAACCAAATACCAAACTGTTGATGGAAGAATTCACACGCGATCAATTGAACGATATGGAACATGTGGCTGTGCAATTCATTGCTTTTAAAGATGGGCGTACCGCTGCTTTAAAACCTGCGGTCAATGTTGAGTTGCGTATTGATACCGTGAAGTTTTATAAACTCCATACCTTTGGCAACAGTCCGTTTTTCGAGCAACCGGCTTTGATCTATGATCTTGTAAAGAATGATGTGGCTGCCAAACAAGTCTTTGTTTCTGCCGAAGATCTTCAAGAGGCGATTTTGCAACCTAAGGCGGCCGATAAACCGAAATCTCAGCCTTTGGTCAAATCGGGTCGTGTCAAAGAAGGACCGTTGGAGATTGACTTGCATATTGATTCGTTGCTGGATGATACCACCGGTATGGGGCATAAAGAATTGCTGGATTATCAGCTGACTAAGTTCCGTGAGGTGATGGAAGCCTACAAGCATAAACGTGAGCAGAAGATTGTGTTCATCCATGGCAAAGGCGATGGAGTACTCCGTAAAGCTTTGGTTGAAGAGTTGAAGTATAAATATAAAAACTGTCGCTACCAAGATGCCTCTTTCCAAGAATATGGTTTTGGAGCAACGATGGTTACCATAAAATAAGAACTAAAAAAAGCTGATTCGCATCTTAATGTTGAATCAGCTTTCTCTCTCTCTTTTTATTACTCATTTTCATTTGATCTCTATGCCTTTATTTTTAAGTGTCATATTCATCACTGTTAGATATTTGGCATATTGAGCATCAGTCAATGTCTGTTTCATTAGCTTCAGATTGCCGTAAATTGCATTACGTAACTTCTGGTCTTGCTTGTATCTAGAAGCGCCCGCTTGACTCATTTGATCAGAGAAGTACTCACAGATGTTCGATACTTCTTCAGACTGAATACCGTTTAAGTCAAGATACTTAGTCAACTTCTCTACGTTGATGTTACCTTCCCATTTTGCTGAAGCTGGTTGTTTGTTTGATGCAGCAGCTGTTAATCCTAAACTCAATACTACTGCTAATGTTAATCCTAATCTTTTCATAAATACCTACTTTTTTGTTACCTAAAAACTAATCTAAAAAACTAACTTGAAAACTACCTGAAAAAATCTAATACCTATAGAAACACTTTACAAAGTGCTTTGTTTTCCTTTTTACTTTGACAAAGGTAGCGGCATATAGCTCCTTTTGCAAACAAACAGATGGAAATCGTGGGGTAGTCTATTACTTTCTTGATGTAAATCAATAGAAGGTTACTTTTTTAGTGTAAAAAGGACTGTTTTATGAAATATGTTTGTAATATGTGGGGTTGTTTTTGTCTATATGATACGATATGATTTGCGATTGCTATTAAAAAGATAGTGTGTGCTGGATGCTGTTTGCTAGAAAAATGTCTAGCCAAGGCGACGTTTTCTATTCTTCAATATAAAGCAGGTCTCTCATGATGGCATCCGAAACTAATATTCCTTCTTTGGTGAGCCGAAGAGTTTCCTCGGTCTGTATCAGTTTGCCTTCAAGAATATAAGGTTGAGCCATGGTCAGACAGTAATCGAGGAACGATTCACCAAACTCCTCCCGGACTTGTCGGAGCGACAACCCCCATATCGTACGCATCGCTGTTACGATCAAGTCGTTGTATCTTGTGGCGACATCGAGATCTTCAACCTCAAAGATCCGGTGCCCCGATTCTATCCCTGTGATGTATGGATCGATGGCAGCCGTATTCCATTCGCGTGATGATTGGTTGTAGGAGTGTGCCGATGCTCCACATCCTAAATATGGAGTGCCTTTCCAATACGAAGAGTTGTGTTTGGAATAAAAGCCCGGGCGACAGAAGTTGGAGATCTCATATTGCTCATATCCGGCTTGAGATAATCGTTCCGTGAGTCGGTCGAAAAACATCACACTACATTCTTCTTCAACTTCATGGACTCGGTTCTGCTTTAGCATACGATACAGAGGCGTTCCCTCTTCATACGTCAGGTGATAAGCAGAGAGGTGCTCAACCTTCAAAGCAATGGCCTGCTCAAGATCGGCCGTCCATCCTTCCAAAGTCTCGTTGGGTAGTCCATAGATCAAATCAATGCTGATATTTTGGAAACCCATCTCGCGACAAGTTCTTACGGCTTCTATGGCTTGTGCTGCATTGTGTCGTCGGTTGAGTAGTTTCAGTGTATCATTATTGAAGGTTTGTACCCCCATGCTGATGCGGTTGAATGGGAGCGACGACAACATCCGGACATAATCTTGAGTGAGATCGTCGGGATTCGCTTCCAAGGTCACTTCGATAACCTCTTTCAGTCCGTATACGCTTTCGATCGTTGCAAAGATCTGTTTGAAATCCTCTTCTTCCAACTGTGAAGGAGTTCCCCCACCGAAATAAATGGTTTCTATGGGTTCGTTCTTTAAATAGGAGCGACGCATCTCCAACTCTTTGCAAAGAGCATTTACGTATGCCCTCTTTCGCTCGCTTTGAGTGGTCGAATAGAAGTCGCAATAGATGCACCGCGTTTTGCAAAAGGGAATATGAAGATAAATGCCAGCCATATCTTGAATAGTTATTGGAAGATTCTGATTTATTTCTGCAAAAGTAACGTCTTTTATTGGTTTCTCGGCTGACTTTTACGACGTTTTTTGTCAGATGGGGCTTGACGATGATCGGATCTGATTGAACATGTTTTTCATAAAATGAGACTGGCTGTCCATATTGAACGAGTTACTAACTCCATCCCGAAGGGGAATAAAAGGCTCTCTACTTAGAAGTTTTGAGCATTTTATCTGCAACGCTGTCACCTGTCGATTATTGATCTGATTATCAGTTGTTCATACTGTGGTCGATCGGGTGGCAGATCGGTGGCAGATTCGGGTATCTGCCACACCGGTTTTCGGTATGAGATCTTCCGATGGATGGTCAACGAGGAGCTGTCTTGAGGAACTGCCTCGAGGAACTGTAAAACGAATTAGGAAAGATTGGAATGGCCTATAAAGCAAACAAGGAAGGCTTTTTGCTTGCTGTCTCGTTCACCGGAATGCCCAATTAATAAGGTGTAGCCTTTTTCTAGGTATAGTCCGTGTGATTTTTTCTTAAATACACCCTGTTTTTGCTTGTCCTATAGAAACTGTCGGAGTTTCGAAGGCGGAAACTGTAGTTCCCTTAGTGCGGCACTCCGGATCCGTTCGTACGAAACTTTAGTTCCATCTGTAGGGCACTGCGAGTTTTACCGCTTGTTAATTTATTTCCAAGCTTTGGAACTGCGAGTTTTGCCCTATAAACTGACACCTGCTGACTGATGAAGTCATTTTAAGCCATTGGAAATTGGTTTTTGGAGAGTGGCGATCTCAATCGGTTGGGTCAAAGCGTATTGAAAATGTATCGCTGAGATGAGGCTTGCCGGATCATGAGCGGGGCTGATTGGGTGTTCGGTAAAAATGAAGAAAATCGTTGGAATTTATTCCGGTATGGAGATGAGAAAAGCTTCGGTGACAAGAAGGACAGGGTAGGGACGTTGTTGTGTTGTATAACATTGTTTAGTAACACTAATGTAATACTTGCTTTTGACTTCATTAATCGTTAATTTGCGCAAACCAAAAGATAATGATGCGGCCATCAGGTCGCATTTAGTCATTCATTTAAATCTTATACTATTATGAAGGTTTATCAAACTAATGAGATCAAGAACCTCGCGTTATTGGGAAGTTCTGGCACCGGGAAAACCACTCTTGCAGAAGCAATGCTTTTCGAGAGTGGTATTATAAAACGTCGCGGTTCTGTAGCCGCAAAAAATACAGTGAGTGATTATTTTCCTGTTGAACAAGAGTATGGTTATTCTGTCTTTTCGACAGTCTTTCATGTCGAATGGAATAATAAAAAGTTAAATGTAATTGACTGTCCGGGATCGGACGATTTTGTAGGGGGTGCTGTTACTGCACTAAACGTGACCGATACGGCTATATTGTTGATTAGCGGACAATATGGTGTGGAAGTCGGAACGCAAAACCATTTCCGCTATACTGAGAAATTGAATAAACCCGTCATTTTTCTAATCAATCAGCTTGATAATGAGAAATGCGACTATGATAATATCTTGGAACAACTGAAAGAAGCCTATGGCTCGAACGTGGTTCCTATCCAATACCCTATTGCTACCGGGCCGAACTTTAATTCGTTGATCGACGTCTTATTGATGAAGAAATATACGTGGAAGGCCGAAGGTGGAGAGCCGACGATCGAAGAGATTCCTGCTGAAGAGATGGATCGGGCGATGGAAATGCATAAAGTGCTCGTTGAGGCTGCAGCAGAAAATGACGAATTGTTAATGGAGAAGTTCTTCGAACAAGATACGTTATCGGAAGATGAGATGCGCGAGGGGATCCGTAAAGGGTTGATCGCTCGTGGAATGTTCCCGGTATTCTGTGTGTGTGCCGCCAAAGATATGGGGGTTAGACGGTTAATGGAATTCTTGGGCAATGTTGTGCCTTTCGTTTCTGAAATGCCTAAAGTTGTCAATACGGCAGGTAAAGAGGTGGCTCCCGATGAAAAAGGGGCAGAGTCTATCTATTTCTTCAAAACAAGTGTGGAACCACATATCGGTGAGGTTTCGTATTTTAAAGTGATGAGTGGTAAGGTACGTGAAGGCGACGATCTGATGAATGCTGATCGGGGCTCGAAAGAACGTATCGCGCAGATTTTTGTCGTGGCCGGTCCTAATCGCGTAAAAGTGGAAGAACTACATGCCGGTGATATTGGTGCGGTGGTTAAGTTGAAAGATGTGCGGACTGGAAACACGCTGAATGGTAAAGATTGCGATTATCGGTTCGATTTTATCAAATATCCTAACTCTAAATATTCAAGAGCGATAAAACCCGTGAATGAGGCGGATGTGGAGAAGATGATGACCATTCTTCATCGCATGCGTGAAGAGGATCCGACTTGGGTGATTGAACAGTCGAAAGAATTGCGACAGACGTTGGTGCATGGACAAGGGGAGTTCCATTTGCGTACTTTGAAATGGCGTTTGGAACATAACGAAAAACTTCTGGTGAAGTTTGAAGAACCGCGCATCCCTTATCGCGAAACCATTACTAAAGTGTCTAGAGCGGATTATCGACATAAAAAGCAATCGGGTGGTGCCGGGCAGTTTGGTGAAGTGCATCTGATTGTGGAACCTTATAAAGAAGGAATGCCTGTGCCTGATACTTATAAATTTAATGGTCAGGAATTCAAGATTAATGTGAAGGGTACTGAAGAGATTCCTTTGGAGTGGGGCGGTAAAGTCGTCTTTATTAATAGTGTGGTCGGTGGAGCTATCGATACACGATTCATGCCTGCTATATTAAAAGGTATCATGGGACGTATGGAGCAAGGACCGTTGACCGGTTCGTATGCGCGTGACGTGCGTGTGATAGTTTACGATGGTAAGATGCACCCGGTGGACTCTAATGAAATCTCTTTTATGCTTGCCGGACGAAATGCGTTTAGTGAGGCGTTCAAGAATGCCGGACCTAAGATTCTTGAACCGATATACGACGTTGAGGTGTTTGTTCCTTCCGATAAGATGGGTGATGTGATGGGTGATTTGCAAGGACGACGCGCCATGATTATGGGAATGAGTAGTGAAAAGGGATATGAAAAATTGGTGGCTAAAGTGCCATTGAAAGAGATGTCTTCTTATTCAACAACCTTAAGTTCGCTGACGGGTGGACGGGCTTCGTTTATTATGAAATTCGCAAGTTACGAGCTTGTTCCGTCGGATGTTCAAGACAAGTTAATGAAAGATTTTGAAGCTAAACAAGTCGACGAATAATACCTACGATCTCGTTTTATGTTAAAACCATCATCTTTTTTTAAGAGAAAGGATGATGGTTTTTTAGCTTAAACCAGGGTGATTTTATCCTATTTTTAGTTTAAAGCCTTAATTTTTTATTATTTTTGTAAACCAAGTGTGAAAGAGGATTGTTGTAGTCATCAGAATGTGAACTAAATAGCACTTTTTCGTTAATTTGGGCCTTTCGACGGTTAAATCAGGTTAATCGGTTAGGAATGTTAATTAGGGAGTGTTAATTTTGTTGTTATGAAAAAGTCAACAATTTGGATTTTAAGTATTGTTATGGGTTTATCTTTCTTGAGCTTACTCTATTTACAAGTAAGTTATATCGAAGAGATGGTTAAAACCCGTAAGCAACAATTCGACTCAGCTGTGCGCAATAGTTTGGAGCAAGTATCTAAGGATGTAGAATATGCTGAGACGAGACGTTGGCTACTTGAAGATATTACTGAAGCGGAGCGGAAGGCTTTGACCACAAATAATTCTTCGATTCAACAGAATAATATGATTCAGCAAACACAACGGTTGACGGTGAGGAATCATGATGGGAAAATTACATCCGACTTTGAGATGAAGGTAATGACTTCTAAACCGTCGGAGTTGCCGAAGGCTTTAATGCCTTCTTATCGTGGTACACGTACGATTCCTGAAACCTCACGTTCGTTGGTTGAAGCGGTTAAAAATCGCTATATGTATCAGCGGGCTTTGCTCGACGAGGTGACGTGGCAGATGATCTATCGTGCAAGTGATAAGTCGATCGGCGAACGCGTTCATTTTAAAGATGTAGACGATTATTTGAAATCGAGCCTTTATAGTAATGGTGTTGAATTGGCGTATCACTTTACAGTGATTGATAAGGATGGTCGGGAGGTTTATCGCTGTTCCGATTATGATCCTAAGGGAAGTGAGGATGCTTATACGCAAGTCTTGTTTAGAAATGATCCGCCGGCTATGATGAGTTTGCTGAAGGTGCATTTCCCGGGCCGAAAAGATTACATCTTCGATTCTATCAACTTTATGATTCCTTCGTTGGTGTTTACATTGGTACTGCTCATTACGTTCATTTTTACTATTTATACGGTGTTTAGACAGAAGAAGCTCACGGAGATGAAGAATGACTTTATCAACAATATGACGCATGAGTTTAAAACACCGATCTCCACGATCTCTTTGGCGGCACAAATGCTGAAGGATCCATCGGTGGGTAAATCGCCTCAGATGTTTCAACATATTTCGGGAGTGATCAACGATGAAACGAAACGTCTACGGTTCCAAGTTGAGAAAGTTCTGCAAATGTCGATGTTCGACAAACAGAGAGCAGCACTTAAAATGAAGGAGATGGATGCCAATGAGATGATTAATGGGGTGATTAATACGTTTGCCCTGAAGGTTGAACGTTATAACGGAAAGATTACGTCTGATTTATCTGCTGAAGATCCAATTATTTTTGCCGACGAAATGCATATTACCAATGTGATTTTCAACTTGATGGACAATGCGGTAAAGTATAAGAAGGCTGATGAGGATTTGGTGCTGGATGTTAAGACTTGGAATGAGTCTGGGAAACTGATGATCTCTATTCAAGATAATGGGATCGGTATTAAGAAAGAGAATATTAAAAAGATATTTGATAAGTTCTATCGCGTGCATACAGGTAATCTGCACGATGTGAAAGGATTCGGACTTGGCTTGGCTTATGTGAGGAAGATTATCCTTGACCATAAGGGAAGTATACGGGCTGAGAGTGATTTGAACGTAGGAACTAAATTTATTATTGCATTACCTTTATTAAAAAATTAACAATATGGATGAGAAATTACGCATTTTGTTGTGCGAGGATGACGAAAATCTTGGCATGCTTTTAAGAGAATACTTGCAGGCTAAAGGCTATTCTGCAGAGTTGTGTCCCGACGGAGAAGTTGGTTATAAGGCTTTTTTGAAGAATAAATACGATCTGTGTGTATTCGATGTCATGATGCCTAAAAAAGACGGCTTTACATTAGCACAAGAAGTACGTGCCGTAAATTCGGAAATCCCTATCATTTTCTTGACGGCTAAAACGTTGAAGGAAGATATTCTTGAAGGTTTCAAAATCGGAGCGGACGACTATATTACCAAGCCGTTTAGCATGGAAGAGTTGACGTTTAGAATTGAAGCTATTCTGAGACGTGTACGTGGTAAGAAGAACAAAGAAAGTAATGTCTATAAGATTGGTAAGTTTATGTTCGACACACAGAAACAGATCTTGGCCATTGGAGACAAACAGACGAAGTTGACGACTAAAGAGTCGGAACTGCTAGGCTTGCTTTGTGCTCATGCAAATGAAATCTTGCAACGTGATTTTGCTTTGAAAACCATCTGGATTGATGATAACTATTTCAATGCTCGTAGTATGGATGTGTATATCACGAAGCTTCGTAAGCACTTGAGAGATGATGAGTCTATCGAGATTATTAATATCCACGGAAAGGGTTATAAACTAATTACGCCTGAAGTAGAAGGATAAACCTGATTCCTGTGAGAAACAGATAAAAAAAACCTGGAACAAACGTTCCAGGTTTTTTTATCTGTTTCTTTTAAAACACAAATCTTTATTAATCGGCAATTCTTTTATTGATTGCAATATAAGAAATCAACCCTAAGATAATTAGAGTGATTGAGCCGCCTAAGATGTTGTTGTTATTTACATTTCCTGTAAATGCACAGGCAACTAAAACAGCAACTCCGATCAAGATTAGTATCAGTCCTAAGTTCTTTAATAAGCCTTTCATGTGTGTGTATTTTAATAGATTATTATATTCTTGGCGCAAATTAAAGCATAATTCTTTAACGGGCGAAATTATTTATGCAAAAAAACAATTATAGCGTTCGATTTAGCGCATTTTAAGATTCTGTAGATTTAATCTTTAGTGTTATGGAATATCTTTCTTAGAACCTCTTGGCTTACTTTTAATTCATCTATTGTGATGCCTTGAAGAGCTTCTTTTAAGGTCAAGTTGGCTAATAATCGAGCTTTGTTCTCAATATCTTTACCGTCTTTAGTCAAGTGGATGAGGTTGGTCCGGCGGTCTTTTTTGTCTGAAATACGAACCACGAGATGTAGGCGTTCCATATTGTCTATCAAACGCGTCATACTAGGTTTGTCTTTGAAGGTTGCATTACACAATTCTTGTTGCGTAACTCCGTCTTTTTCCCATAAGAATAACAATACAGTCCATTGCTCCGGACTGATGTCTAGGCCGTTTTGCCGAAAGTTACGGTATAGCTTTCTGTTTATTGCAGCCGATACTTTTCCATTAAGGATGGCAAAAATTAGCCTTACGTCAAAATCGAATTGCTCTATCATGAAATTATTGTTTAAACAACCTTGCAAAGGTAATTTTCTTTATCGATAAATCCTATATTGTGGGACAAAAAAACATTAAATATTTGTGTTTCAAAATAAAATGCATAACTTTGCAACCGATTTTTTAAAACAATATTATTTATTTTAATTAAATGAGTATGAATCAATACGAAACCGTTTTCATTTTGACTCCCGTTTTATCTGATGTTCAGATGAAGGAAGCGGTAGAAAAGTTCAAAGGTATTCTTCAAACTGAAGGTGCTGAGATTGTTAACGAGGAAAATTGGGGCCTAAAGAAATTGGCTTATCCTATCCAAAAGAAATCTACAGGTTTTTATCAGTTGATTGAGTTTAATGCTGATCCTACTGTTATTGAGAAATTGGAACTTAACTTCCGTCGTGATGAAAGAGTAATCCGTTTCTTGACTTTCAAAATGGATAAGTATGCTGCTGAATATGCTGCAAAAAGAAAAAGTGTTAAATCAAACAAAAAGGAGGACTAATCATGGCACAACAAGTTCAATCAGAAATTAGATATTTAACTCCACCTTCTGTAGACGTTAAAAAGAAAAAATATTGCCGTTTCAAAAAGAATGGTATTAAGTACATTGACTACAAAGACCCTGAATTCTTGAAGAAATTCTTGAATGAACAAGGTAAAATCCTTCCGCGTCGTATTACTGGTACTTCTTTGAAGTTCCAACGTCGTATTGCGCAAGCTGTGAAGAGAGCACGTCACTTGGCTCTATTGCCTTATGTAACTGATATGATGAAATAAGAAGGAGGAAAAGTATGGAAATTATTTTAAAAGAAGACGTAGTAAACTTAGGTTATAAAAACGATATCGTAAACGTGAAAGCCGGATACGGTCGTAATTTTCTAATCCCTACAGGAAAAGCTGTTATCGCTTCTCCTTCTGCAAAGAAAATGTTGGCTGAAGAATTGAAGCAACGTGCTCACAAACTTGAGAAGATCAAGAAAGATGCTGAAGCTATTGCTGCTAAATTGGAAGGCGTTGCTTTGACAATTGCAACTAAAGTTAGCTCTACCGGTACAATCTTCGGTTCTGTTACTAACATTCAAATTGCTGACGAGTTGGGTAAGTTAGGTCACGAAATTGACAGAAAGATCATCATTGTGAAAGATGCTGTTAAGGAAGTGGGTTCTTACAAAGCTGTGGTTAAACTTCACAAAGAGGTTTCTGTAGAGATTCCTTTCGAAGTTGTTGCTGAAAACTAAACTTCTAGTTTTATATATAATCAGAAGGCGGTCATTTATGATCGCCTTTTTTTTATATCTATTTACTGTTGGCTTGAAGGGGTCTATTAACTTCTTAATGATAAGGGTCGTTGTGCGGCTGTTCTGAAGAAGCCTTTTAGGCTCGACGGTTTTCTGTTATCGGAATGGTAGGAGGTTTGGAGGAGGAATGCCTTGAATTGTTGGTGGGGTGACAAGAGTCGATGATTCTTCTTCCTAGATTTCTGTTTAAGGTTGATGGGCAGTATGGGATGTTTGAATGGATCGAGAGGTATGGGCATAAAAAAAGCCCGATAATGAATATCGGACTTATTTTTTAACTCTGTTCTGAAATTATTCAGCTACAGTAGTAGTTGCTGCGCTATCAGCTTGTACTGTGTCTGCTGCTTGAGCTGCTGCTTCAGCTGCTGCTGCTTCAACTGCTGCGATTGAGTCAGCGATACGGATAGAATCTGCAGTTGCTTTTGCTGCGTCTGCTGCTTTGTTACCACAAGATGCGAATGAAACTGCTGCGATAGCTGCGAACATCAAAACTAATTTTTTCATTTTCTTTTACTTTTTAAATGTAATACAATCAATTGCTTTATTAAAACGATGCAAAGTTATATACTTTTTCAATATGTTGTTCTTTAAAAGCAAACTTTTTTTCCTAAAATATAAACTTTCTTTATGTTTTTTTTTGAGTTTGCTCGTTTTTAACGATTTAGGTCTCAAAGAGTGTCATTATTCCAGTGCGATACTATTATATAAGTATCTCTTTATATTCTTTTTGGGCGTCTTTTCAAATTCTGTCGGATAAAGTTGGATTTTGCTGACTTTCTCATAACTAGCAACTAAGCTATTTAGGTTTTTGAGGTTCTCGTCCATTATGGTCTCTAGGTTATCTGGGTTGTTTAAGCCTAAAGCGTCTAGTGACTCGTAATCGGCATAGACCAATGCGACTAGTTTCTTGTTTCGTTCAATGATTAGACTTTCTTGAATAAATGGCATGTCATTGAGTTTAGCCTCAAGTTCTTCCGGGAAAATATTTTGTCCGCTTGGACCTAGAATCATTGATTTAGAACGTCCTCTGATGAAGATATGTCCGTTGGCATCTATGCGGCCTAGATCGCCTGTGCGTAGCCAACCATCGGTCGTGAAAACGTCCTGACTGGCTTCCGTGTTTTTGTAATAGCCTACCATGACGTTTTCTCCTTTTACTTGGATCTCGCCAATGTTAGCACTAGGATCTTCTTTGTAGATTCTGGCTTCCATGATGTCTAAGATCTTTCCGGAAGAACCTGGCACAAATTCGTCCCATGGCGAATAGCTGATTAATGGACCACATTCGGTCATCCCATAGCCAATGGTGAATGGAAATTTAATTTTGTAGAAGAATTCTTCGACTTCGGCGTTCATAGCGGCACCGCCGATGATGACTTCTTTGAATCGGCCTCCTAATGCGTCGATGAGTTTCTTCCTGATTTGTGAATAGATCTGGTTGTCTAGTAGGGGAATGTTTAAAGCCCACTTCATTCCTCGTTTATTGATGAGGGGCTGAATGACATTTTTATAGATCTTTTCGATGACTAATGGGACGGTAATAATTAGGTTGGGTTTGACCTCTTCGAAGGCTTTCATTAAAATTTTTGGAGAGGGTATTTTACCCAATAATGTGACATGAGTCCCAACTGCTGTCGCCGTTAGAAAGTCGAATGCACATCCGTAGGCGTGGGCTAACGGCAAAAAAGACAGAACTTTGTCTCCACGCTTTAATAGTTCGGTTCGTATGCCGAAGGTGACATTTCCCGCCAAGTTGTTCCCGGTTAACATGACGCCTTTGCTGAAACCGGTTGTACCGGAAGTATAATTAAGTAGCATGACTTTTTCATTGGACAGACTCGTGTACTGAACTTGCTTAGAAGTGTAACCGTCTGGATAATGATTTTCCATGGCTGTGGAAATGTTCTTAATATACTTTTGGATGGTTTCTCCATCTCGTTGATGTAAACAACGGAAATCGGTTAATGAAAGAATGCCTCTTATTGAACTTAGCTTTTCTTCTTCGAGGGTCTCCCAGATGGAATCGCTTGTGAAAAGAAAAACAGATTCGGAATGGTTAACGATGTGATGAACGTCGTTTGGAGTGAAATCTTGAAGGATAGGGACAATGATAGCTCCATAAGTGATCGTTGCCATATAAGCAATACACCAATGGGAGTTGTTTTTACCGATAACGGCTATCTTATCTCCTCTGCGTAGACTACAATGTTTAAATAATAAATGGAGTTCTGCAATTTTTTGGGCTACTTCGCCGTAGGTATAATCAATATTTTCTCCATAATCGGTATAACAGGGCAAATCCCAATTTTCTCGAAAACTGTTTTCGTACAGCTTTATAAAATTCTCTTTTATCATTGCACGTTTTTAAATGAATTGTGCAAAAATAGAAATAATCTTTGGCTCCTTAAAGTGTTTGCTAATAATAATGTGTAACTTTGCCCCAAATATGTGTTTTTAATAGTTATGATTGATACTACTGTTTTTCAAAATAAAACGGCTGTTTATTACACTTTAGGCTGTAAATTGAATTTTTCGGAAACGTCGACCATTGGTAAACTCTTAAAAGATGCTGGCGTACGCACAGCTCGTAAAGGAGAGAAGGCCGACATTTGCATTGTGAATACTTGTTCGGTAACGGACACGGCCGATAAGAAATGTCGGCAGGCTATTCATCGCTTGACTAGACAACATCCGGGAGCGTTTGTCGTAGTTACGGGTTGTTATGCCCAGCTTCGCCCCGATGACGTGGCTAAAATAGAGGGCGTAGATATTGTCTTGGGGGCTGAACAAAAGAAAGATATATTGGCTTATTTAGGTGATTTGAATAAGCATGAGGAGGGAGAAGCATTTGCTAGTGCCACAAAAGATATTCGTTCGTTTGCTCCTTCTTGTTCAAGAGGAGATCGAACGAGATATTTCCTAAAAGTACAAGATGGGTGTGATTACTACTGCTCATATTGTACGATCCCTTTTGCGCGTGGACGAAGCCGAAACGGCAGCATTGAGTCGTTGGTAAAACAAGTGGAGCAAGCGGTGTCGGAAGGTGGAAAAGAGATTGTTCTGACTGGAGTTAATATTGGTGATTTTGGGAAAACAACCGGTGAAACGTTTTTTGATCTGGTCAAAGCGTTGGATGAAGTGGATGGTGTTGAACGGTATCGCATTTCATCGATTGAACCAAACTTGTTGACGGATGAGATCATCGAGTTTGTGGCTCAGTCCAAACGATTCATGCCCCATTTTCATATCCCATTGCAATCGGGATGTGACGAGGTTTTATCGTTAATGCGTCGTCGGTATGATACTGCGTTATTTGCAAGTAAGGTCAAGAAGATAAAGGAGGTTATGCCCCATGCCTTTATTGGCGTGGATGTTATTGTGGGTACACGTGGGGAGACGGAGGAGTATTTTGAAAAAGCTTATCAGTTTATTTCCGGTTTAGATGTGACTCAATTGCATGTATTCAGTTATTCGGAGCGTCCGGGCACACAGGCCTTAAAAATAGATCATGTTGTTTCGTCCGAAGATAAACATCATAGAAGTCAACGTTTGCTTAGCCTATCTGATCAGAAGACTCAGGCTTTTTATGAACAATATATCGGACATCGGATGGCTGTTCTTATGGAGAAATCCAAAGCTGGAACGCCGATGCATGGATTTACGGCAAATTATATTAGAGTGGAGGTCGACAATCAATCAGCACTCGATAATCACATCGTTGAAGTTGATCTTGGAGGCTTTAATGAAGATAAAACCGCTTTATTGGGTACAATTCTAATATAATATGAGATCGAAACTGATATATTGGTTGGTTTATTCGGGGATGTGGATTGTTGCCGGATTACCTTTCAGCTTTTTATATGGAGTGTCTAACCTGTGTTATTATTTAGTTTATTATATCCTGCGTTATAGGAGAAGAGTGGTTCGGCGGAATATTGCGAACTCTTTTCCTGATATGGCGTCTGCTCAGCGTTTGAAAGTCGAGAAAAAATTCTACCGTTATCTTTGCGATTATTTTTTCGAAGACATTAAGTTGATGCGAATCTCCTCCGATGAACTTCAACAACGGATGACTTATGAGAATGTGGATCTGTTTCTGGAGATGATCGAGAAATACGGTGGTATTATTTTGGTTATTCCTCATTATGCTAATTATGAATGGATTATCGGCATGGGGGCTGTGCTAAATGAAGGAGATGTGCCTGTTCAGGTTTATAAACCTCTGAAGAATCAATATCTTGATCATCTGTTTCGTTTCTTGCGTTCTCGTTTTGGAGGGCATAATGTTCCCAAACATCAGACGGCGCGTGAATTGATAAAGTTGAAGCGTGATGGGAAAAGAATGGTAGTTGGATTGATTACTGACCAATGGCCGGCGGCTGATGAGAAGTATTGGACTCAGTTCTTGAACCAAGAGACGGCTTTTTTAACAGGTGCCGATCGTATTGCTAAGATGATGCGATTCCCAGTGTTTTATTGTGATCTGAAAAAAGAGAAGAGAGGATATTGTAAAGTCTATTTTGATTTGATGGCTGAAACTCCGTCTCAGTTAAACGATAATGAGATTACCGAGATGTTTGCTCGGCGTTTAGAACAGACGATTATGGACGAACCGGCGTATTGGCTTTGGTCTCATAAAAGATGGAAGGCTTCACGCGCAGATAGCGAATCTTTAAAAAAATGAAAGTCGCAGTTGTTATATTAAATTGGAATGGGGTGGAGATGCTTCGCCAATTCCTCCCTTCTGTCGTTGAGCATTCTTCCGATTTAGCAGATGTTTGGGTTGCTGATAATGGCTCATCTGATTGCTCTGTTGAGATGTTGCGTGCTGAATTCCCCATGGTTAAACTTGTTCTGTTCGATCAGAACTATGGGTTTGCCGAAGGATATAATCTGGCTATAGAGCAAATCCAGGCGGAATATATTGTTTTGCTTAATTCGGATGTTCAGGTAACCAAAGAATGGTTGACTCCGTTAGTCTCTTATCTTGATGCTCATCCTAAAGTTGCGGCTTGTCAACCGACGATTAGAAGTTACCATGATCCTGCTTCTTTTGAATATGCGGGAGCTTCCGGAGGCTTTATCGATGGCTATGGATACCCGTTTTGCAGAGGGCGGATTTTAGGAACAGTCGAAAAAGATTTGGGTCAATATGCAGAGGTGATGCCAATTTTCTGGGCTACAGGAGCGGCTTTGTTTATTCGCCGTGAGAAATACCTTGAGGTCGGTGGACTGGATCCTCGTTTTTTTGCTCACATGGAAGAGATCGATTTGTGTTGGCGTTTACGTTCCCGGGGCGAAGGTGTTGTCTGCATTCCTAATAGTGTTGTTTATCATGTAGGGGGGGGGACTCTCAATAAAGAAAATCCTAGAAAAACATTCTTGAACTTTCGTAATAATCTGATCATGATTTACAAGAATCTTCCATCGGATGAATTGAAGCGTGTGATGTTTGTTCGTTTTTTTCTAGATTATTTGGCGCTTATTGTCTTCTTGGTCAAAGGGGATTTTAAAAATGCTCAGGCTGTACTTTCAGCTCGTACCGAATATAAGAAGCTTAAGCCGACTTTTGAAGAGGCGAGGACGATCAATTTAAAGAAATCTTCTGTAAATAGAGTGCCGGAAAGAATGGAAATCTGTATCTTGTGGCAATATTACATAAAAGGGAGAAAGTTGTTTTCTCAATTGTTATATTCTAATCATAAATAAATGGAAAATACGATTCGGAGAGGCATTGGGCTAGTTGCCCATGATGCTATGAAAAAGGAGTTAATAGATTGGGTCTTGTGCCATTCAAAACAACTTATGGGACATAAATTCTTCTGTACTGGCACTACCGGTACTTTGGTGTTGAAAGCCTTGACGGAAAAGCATCCTGAGATAGAGTGGGACTTTACTATTTTGAAGTCTGGTCCTTTAGGGGGAGATCAACAGATGGGATCTCGGATTGTTGATGGACAGATCGATTATTTGTTCTTCTTTACTGACCCAATGACGTTGCAACCTCATGATACTGATATTAAAGCCTTGACTCGTTTGGCCGGAGTTGAAAATATTATTTTTTGTTGCAATCGATCAACGGCTGATCATATCATTTCAAGTCCTTTGTTCTTTGATTCGTCATACAAGAGAACTCACCCGGATTATTCCGGATATGTGAAGAGGTTCGACCATAAACAGGATTTATAGACATTAGATTTAGTCTTGGGTTGGATCGCACCTTCTTGAAGAAAATTAAAAAAGCCTTTATTACATTGTAATAAAGGCTTTTCTTGTATGAAGTATTGGTCTTCTTTTATATGGATAATTCTTTTAGAACAGTGACCAATTCTTTTTTGATCGGTTTGTCATTTTTAATCGCCTTAGAGAATGGTACATAAACAATCTCATCATTTTCAATGCCAATCATAACGTTGCGTTGATCTTCCATAATGGCATCAATGGCTGCAGCACCCAAACGGCTCGCAAGTATGCGGTCGTGAGCAGTTGGACTTCCTCCACGTTGTAAGTGACCTAAGATTGTGACTCTTACATCGTATTCCGGATATTCATTTTTAACACGTTCGGCATAATGCATGGCTCCTCCTGTGAGTTCACTTTCTGCAACAATAACGATACTGCTGTTTTTAGATTTTCTAAATCCGTTTTTAATGAATTCCTCTAGTTGGTCCACTTCGGTACTGAACTCTGGAATGATTGCGGCTTCTGCTCCTGAAGCAATTGCTCCGTTTAATGCCAGAAATCCGGCATCCCGTCCCATTACCTCAACAAAGAATAGGCGCTCATGTGAACTTGCGGTATCACGAATTTTATCGACAGCATCTAGGATGGTGTTGAGCGCGGTATCGTATCCGATAGTGGTATCTGTGCCATAAAGGTCATTGTCGATTGTTCCTGGAAGTCCGATGCAGGGAACGTCGAATTCTTGGGCAAAAATACGAGCACCGGTTAAAGATCCGTCTCCGCCGATAATAACCAAAGCGTCGATCCCTTCCTTTTTCATGTTTTCATAAGCTTGTTGACGCCCTTCCTTGGTGGCGAACTCTTTACAGCGTGCTGTTTTTAAGATGGTACCTCCAAGTTGAATGATGTTACTTACATTCTGACTTTTAAATGTCTTTATCTCACCGGTCACTAGTCCTTTGTAACCTCTATATATACCTTTTACTTGTAGTCCGTTGTAGATGGCTGCACGAGTTACTGCCCGAATAGCTGCATTCATGCCGGGAGCGTCTCCCCCGGAGGTTAAGATTCCAATACACTTAACTGTTCCCATACAATTTTATTTTTTTGTTTGTTTTTACTGCGCAAAGATAGCAAAAAGCTTAATGAAAAAGAGCTCTTTGTTATGATTGTGTTATTTCTTGTTATAAATAACGTTAAATTGATTATTTAATGTTTTCTTTAATATAATCGCAGATGTTTTCCATTAACCATTTAGGGGTTGATGTTGCTCCGCAAATGCCTATTGATTGAATATCTTTAAGGAGACTTAAATCGATATCTTTTTTATTGTCAATGAGATATGAGTTAGAATTTACCTTTAGACACTCTTCGAACAGTACCTTGCCATTCGAACTTTTCTTTCCGCTTACAAAGAATATAAGATCGTGAGATTGAGCAAATTGACGTAAATTGGACATTCTATTGGCTACTTGTCTGCAAATCGTATCATAATATTCGAATGTTGCATCAGATTGCATGTGTGATTGAATATATTCAACAATTTCCTTAAATCCATCCAAAGATTTTGTGGTTTGCGAGAATAAACGAATGTTTCTGTTGAAATTTAATTGTTTCGCTTCTTCAAGGTCTTCTATAACAATTGCATGACCGTTAGTCTGACCAACTAAGCCTAAAACTTCTGCATGTCCATTCTTTCCGTATATAACGATTTGGCTATTTTTTCCTTCTTTTAGGAAAATCTCCTTAATTCGTTTTTGTAGCCTGAGTACTACAGGGCAAGTCGCATCAATGATTTCAATCCCATTCTCTTTTGCGATATTATAGGTTTCAGGAGGCTCTCCATGTGCACGAAGGAGAACTTTAGAGTGTTGTAGTTGATTGAATTCTTGGCGATCAATGGTGATTAACCCCATGGTTTTTAATCGTTCGACTTCTCTGCTATTGTGAACGATATCTCCTAAGCAATAAAGTTTTTCTCCTTTTGCTAGCTCTTCTTCTGCTTTATTTATAGCAGTGACTACTCCAAAACAAAATCCTGATCCGGGATCAATATTGATTTCTACCATGAATCTTGTGATTAAAATATTAAAGAATCATTAGAACGATGGCTACTTGGCCAAATTATACTCTGCTAACTATGCGTTCGTATTGATTGATCAGCCAAGATTTTTGTTGTTCTATTGTTAGGTTTGTGTTATCAAGCAATAAAGCATCTTCAGCTTGACGTAAAGGACTAATGTCTCGATTTTGATCAATATAGTCTCTCTGTTTTACATTTTCAAGAATCTCTTCGTATTGAGCATCTAAGCCTTTGCCTTTTAATTCGTCATATCGACGGGTTGCTCTGATTTCAGGCGAAGCAGTGACGAATATTTTTAATTCTGCATCTGGGAAAACTGTGGTTCCTATATCCCGGCCGTCCATGACAATGCCTTTTTCTTGCCCCATGGCTTGTTGTTGAGCGACCATCGCTTCTCGAACAAAATCAATGGCGCTAACTTGGCTTACTTTAGATGAAACTTCCATGGTACGGATTTCTTTCTCAACGTTCACGCCATTTAGAAATGTTTCCGGTAGCGAGGTTGCCTTGTTAATCTTAAATCTGATTTCTATTTGAGGAATATCGTTTCTTAATTGATTTATATCTAATAGATCGTCTTTAAAGAGCTGATTTTTAATGCAGTGTAGCGTAACAGCACGATACATTGCTCCACTATCTACATAGATATAGCCTATTTCTCGTGCCAGATCCTTAGCCATGGTACTTTTTCCACAAGAAGAAAACCCGTCAATTGCTATGGTTATTTTTTTCATTTTATGTTTTTTCGTTTGAAGATATATGTGCCAAAGATAAGGGTATTTTAAAAATCAACCTCATTTTAGATTCAAAAAACAATCAGATAATGAATGAATATCTAAAAAAATAAAAAACCTATTCAAAAAAGATCTTGTAATTGGAAGAATATATAAAAATGTGCTATATTTGCCCAGTAGAGATATCTGAATTGACATTTTTAATATTATATTATAATTTATGGAAGTTAAAAAATCACCCAAAGCAGACTTGGAGAACAAAAAGTCTACATGGCTGCTCGTTGGTTACGTGGTTGTATTAGCAATCATGTTCGTGGCGTTCGAATGGACAAAGCGTGACGTGAAGATTGATACAAGCCAAGCTCTAACTGACGTTGTATTTGAAGAAGAAATTATCCCGGTAACGGAAACTCCGCAACAACAAGCTCCTCCTCCTCCTGATGCACCTAAAATGGCAGATATGCTTGAAATTATAGATGATAAAGCTGATGTGGAAGAAACTGTTATTGCAAATACTGAAGAACTTGGACAGAAAGTTGAAGTGAAATATGTTCCTGTTAAAGTAGAAGAAGAAGAACCTGAAGAACAAACTATTTTCGAAGTTGTAGAAAATATGCCAGAATTTAATGGCGGTCAGGCTGCTTTGATGCAATATTTGGCAAAGAACATCAAATATCCGACTATCGCTCAAGAGAATGGAACGCAAGGTCGTGTAATCGTTCAGTTTGTTGTAAATAGAGACGGTAGTATCGTTGATGCGAAGGTTGTTCGTAGTGTCGATCCTTATTTGGATAAAGAAGCATTACGCGTGATCAATAGCATGCCAAAGTGGAAACCAGGTATGCAACGTGGTAAACCCGTTCGTGTGAAGTATACAGTTCCTGTAATGTTTAGATTGCAGTAATTCATTGATACAGATTAAGACAAAGGCTGCTGAATGGCAGCCTTTGTCTTATCTCATATTTTTATTTTATAATGTACACATCCGATCAGTTACTTAATCAATTTAATGATCATCTTTCGACGGTATCGTTCGATAGACAGCCTAAAGGGTTGTATGATCCTATAAAGTATGTTTTGTCTTTAGGTGGTAAACGTATTAGACCCGTGCTAATGATGCTTGCTCATCATCTTTATAAAGATGAACTTTCTGCTGTCTATAATACTGCTGTGGGAATTGAGGTTTATCATAACTATACGTTGTTGCACGATGATCTAATGGATCGCTCGGATAAACGTAGAGGTCAACCCACTGTCCATAAAGTTTGGGATGATAATACGGCAATCTTATCGGGTGATGCAATGTTGGTTTTAGCTTATCAGTTTATAACGGAGTGCCCCTCTATGTATCTTTCTAAAGTGGCTGAGGTGTTTAATGCTACTGCTTTGGAAATTTGCGAAGGACAGCAGTTTGATGTTGATTTTGAACATCGAGATGATGTCACTGATATCGAATATCTTGAAATGATCCGATTGAAAACGGCTGTGCTTTTGGCTGCTGCTTTAAAGATTGGAGCCATTCTGGGTGGGGCAAGCCCCAAAGATGCGGACTTGTTATATCGGTTTGGAATCCAAATAGGTCTTGCTTTTCAACTTCAGGATGATCTTCTTGATGTTTATGGAGTAACTGAAGTTTTTGGCAAAAATATAGGTGGTGATATCTTATGCAATAAGAAAACATTTATGCTTATTAAAGCTTTAGAGTTGGCCAAAGGTGAATTACGAACTGATTTAATCCATTGGCTGAATACAGATAACTCTCCAGATGAAAAGATTGCGGGGGTAACGGCTATTTATGACCGATTGGGTATTCGCACTATTTGCGAAAAGAAAATGAATGAATACTATAATCATGCAATGGCTCTTCTAGAAGAAGTTGATGTTTATGATTTGAGGAAGGAGGAGTTGAAAAAAATGGTTCATGCGTTAATGTTTAGAAATGTGTAAATAGATCTTTAATGCCTTATAGACGACTGCCTAATACGGATCAAGCTCGGATGAGAGCTCTGGACACTGTGATACAGAAATGCAGTGAACGAGGTGGTGTTTTGCTCTTAGATTCAAAATCGTTAATAGAGGCTCGGTCTTTTTTCTTACGTTTTCAGACGGCATATAGCTATTATAAAGAATGTTATGATAGTCAGGTTCGTAACAGCCATCAATATCGAACTAAATTAAAAAATGCAAAACTTTATCTTTCACATTTTATTCAAGTGCTGAACTTTTCAATCATTCGTGGGGAGATAAAATCTGGATATAAGGCATATTATAACTTACCTAAAGAACATGTCGTGCCTGATTTGTTATCTGAGGCCGCTGTTATAAGTTGTGGACGCGCAGTGATTGATGGTGAAATGAAGCGCGTTTCCGAAGGTGGGGTTCCTATTTATAATCCGACCATTGCTAAGGTGAAAGTGCATTATGATCTTTTTTTGGAGATCCATGAATCTTATAAGAATGATCAACGTTTGACAGTTGATAGTCTAGAAAAACTGGCTGGGATGCGACCTTATGCCGATCAACTAATCTTAGATATTTGGAATCAACTCGAGGCTTCTTTTAGTGAAATACCTTCATCTTATGAACGTTTGAATAAGTGTGGTGAATATGGAATTATTTACTATTATCGCAAAGGCGAAAAAAGAATAATATAATTTTTTAATGGAAATAATAGATTCTCATTCTCATCTGTTTTTAGAAGAATACACTGACGATTTATCAGTCGTTATAGAGCGAGCTCGTTTAGCCGGTGTGTCTCATATCTTTATGCCTAACATTGATCAAACGACTATTGAACCTTTGTTGAACGTCTGTAATCAGTATAAAGATTACTGTTTTCCATTAATTGGTTTGCATCCAACTTCAGTGAATGAGTCTTATGAAAATGAATTAAATGTTATTAAGGAGAGACTTGAAAACCCTAATTCATTTATTGGTATAGGGGAAGTCGGACTTGATTTATATTGGGATAAAACATTCTTAGAACAGCAGATTGTCAGTTTTAGGCAGCAAGTCATTTGGGCCATCAAATATCATTTGCCTATTGTAATTCATTCGCGTGAAGCTTTTCCCTATATATATAAGGTGTTAGAACCTTATAAAGAAACCGAATTACGAGGTATCTTTCATAGTTTTACCGGAACCAAAGAGGATGCTTTACAGCTTATGGAGTTTGAACATTTTGTTTTTGGGATTAATGGGGTCGTTACTTTTAAAAACTCTACGCTAAAGGAGGCTTTGGAGATTATTCCGATTGATCGAATAGTCCTGGAAACCGATTCTCCGTACTTAACTCCTGTGCCAAATCGTGGTAAGAGGAATGAGAGTGCAAACCTTAAATATATCTTAATAAAAGTTGCTGAGATTTATAAAATGAGCCCTCAAGAAGTGGCTGAAATCACTTCTCGGAATACTTTAAAAATGTTTGGAATGATAAAATAAGCTCTTTTAGATTTTAAATTATATTAATTTGCAGCATTTATTATAGATAAAAAAGGGATAATGCTTCAAGAAAAGAAAAAAAAGGATACATTTGTAGCTGAAAATGCTAAAAGCTCTTAAGGAGAGATGCTCGAGTGGTTGAAGAGGCACGCCTGGAAAGCGTGTATACGCCAAAAGCGTATCGCGGGTTCGAATCCCGCTTTCTCCGCATTTTTTAAAATAGACGTGAAGTAAATATAATAATAATCAATTAATTAATCTTAAAAATTAGACACACAATGAAAAAGTTATTTGCAATTGTTGCTGTGATTGGAGCTTTAACATTTGGCTCAACTCAACTAGCTCAGGCTCAAGATGCACCTGCTGCAGAACAAACAGAACAAGCGGCTCCTGCTGCTGATCAAGCATCTGCAGATGCTGTTGCTGCTCCTGCTGCTACAGAAGATGCTGCTCCTGCTACAGCTGAAGAAGGTGGTATCCACAAAGAAATTAAAGTTAAATTCATTGAAGGTACTGCTTCTTTCATGAGTTTGGTAGCTATTGCTTTGGTTATCGGTTTGGCTTTCTGTATTGAACGTATCATCTATTTGAGCTTGGCTGAAATTAATGCAAAGAAATTTATGGCATCTATCGAAGCTGCATTGGAAAAAGGTGATGTTGAAGCTGCTAAAGATATCGCTCGTAGCACAAGAGGTCCTATCGCTTCTATCTACTACCAAGGTTTGATGAGAATTGATCAAGGTATCGATGTTGTAGAAAAATCAGTTGTTTCTTACGGTGGTGTTCAAGCTGGTTACCTTGAAAAAGGATGTTCTTGGATCACATTGTTTATCGCTATGGCTCCATCTTTAGGATTCTTGGGTACTGTAATCGGTATGGTTCAAGCGTTCGATAAAATCCAACAAGTTGGTGATATCTCTCCTACAGTTGTAGCAGGTGGTATGAAAGTCGCTTTGATCACTACTATCTTCGGTTTGATCGTTGCTTTGATTCTTCAAGTATTCTATAACTATGTGCTTTCTAAAATTGAAGCTCTTACAAGCGAAATGGAAGATTCTTCTATCTCTTTGCTTGACATGGTAATTAAATATAACTTGAAATACAAAAAATAATCTAAAATGAGTAAGTTAACATATAAAGTATCGTATTACGCTCTGTATGCGATGTTTGCCCTTATTCTTGTCGTTTTGGGACTCTTCTACTTTGGCGGAAACGCTGTAGGTGAAGCGGTTATTCCCGGAGTCGATCCAGAAATGTGGCAACCTGCACAAACTGATACTCTATTATTCTCAGTATACGGTTTGTTTGGTTTAGCTGTAGCTGCAACTCTTGTTGCTGCTGTATTCCAATTTGGTTCAGCACTTAGAGATAATCCTAAAAAGGCATTGGAGTCATTACTTGGTCTTTTGCTTTTAGCTGTTCTTTTAATTGCTACTTGGTCAATGGGTGATGATACTCCGTTGAATATCCCTGGCTATGATGGAACTGACAATGTTCCTTTCTGGTTGAATGTAACAGATATGTTCTTATATACCATCTATATTTTGTTGGCCGTTACCGGTATTTCAATCTTTATTAGTGGTGTTAAGAAAAAGTTATCTTAATCAATTGAAGATATTCAATTAAATTAGTAATTACAATGGCAAAAGGAAAAAGAAAAGTTCCTGATATTAATTCAAGTTCTACGGCTGATATTGCTTTCTTGTTGCTTATCTTCTTTTTGATTACGACATCAATGGATACTGACCGTGGTTTGGCTAGACTTCTGCCACCACCGCCAGAGAGTAATAAAAGAGAAGATGCTGATAAAATCAAAGAACGTAATGTCTTGCAGGTTTATCTGAATAAAGATGATCAATTGATGTGCGGAAGCGAATACATTTCTATTGATCAATTAAGAGATAAAGCGAAAGAATTTATCGCGAACGTAGCAAATGATGAGACTAAGCCTCAAAAAACTCAAAAAGAAATTGAGTTCTTTGGCCCGACTATGGTTTCTGATAAGCACGTTATTTCTTTGCAGAACGACCGTGGATCTTCATATCAGGCATATATTAGTGTGCAAAATGAACTTGTTGCTGCTTACAATGAGTTGAGAGATGAATTAGCTCAACAAAAATGGCAAAAAGTTTGTTCGGAACTTAGTGAAGAGCAACAAAAAGCGATACGTGATATTTATCCGCAGAGAATATCTGAGGCAGAACCTAAAAAATACGGAGAAAAGAAGTAATGGGAAAATTTAATAAAACTGGTAAACGTGAAATGCCGGCGTTGAATACTTCTTCTCTACCTGACCTTATTTTTACCTTGTTGTTCTTCTTTATGATTGTAACGACAATGCGTGAGGTAACGTTGAAGGTACAGTTCAAACTTCCACAAGGTACTGAACTTGAGAAATTGCAGAAAAAATCGCTGGTTACATTTATTTATATTGGTGAACCTACTGAACAATATCGTGCGAAAATGGGTACTGAGAGCCGTATTCAACTCAATGATAGCTATGCTGAAGTTGATGAAGTACAGGACTTTATTACCCAAGAAAGAGCAAGCATGCGTGAAGATGAACAGGCAAGTATGCAGGTTTCTTTGAAGGTTGATCAGAAAACGAAGATGGGTATTGTAACAGACGTGAAGAATGCCCTTCGTCAAGCTTATGCTTTGAAGATTAACTACTCTTCTACAAAACGTGAAAAGTAATTAAGCTTAATAGAGAAAAAGGCGTATCTGAAACAGATACGCCTTTTTTATTTGTTACCTCTCAAAATGAGGAGTATATTAATCAGTGATATATTCTCTTTGGTTTACTTAAATCCGATTTAATTGCCCTAATGTAATAGGGAATACTCTGAACTGTAGATTAGAAAATTATGGTTTGAGAAAGGAGGGTTATTAAAGGGTTAGCGTACGCCATAAACCTCTGTATATAATTTCTCTCTAACGTCTTTGTAATCTTCTTCCGGATCTAACGAACCTTGCACCATAAGTGCCATTGGTAACTCTTGTTCTCCACTTCTATACGGCGGTTGGCTATATTCCTTTTCCCATAGTACAAACCCATTCCTTTTATAGAATTCTATTCTTCTTTTTGCGTATTCGTCGTTTGGAAGCTCTACTTCCAATACGATGGGGCGTTTCAATTGAGCGGTGAGGAGGCTTAAAATTTGTTGGCCGTAGCCTTTATTTCGTTCTCTGGCGTTAGTCGCAAAATGTTCTATATAATAGAAAGAATCAAAATCCCAATAAGTTATGAGTCCGATGAAATTCTCTTGATCATATATGGCAATATTGTGGAATAATGGATGCTTGATTGTGTATGCTCGTAGTTCTGCCAATTCTCTATATTCTTCTTTTGGAAAAGCGGCCGTTAGCAACTTTTCCATAAGATGATATTCTTTTTGATCAGTGTCTATGATTGTTTTGAAGTGTATCATGTTTTTTAATTTCTACTCATTTGCGTTGGTATAGAACTCAATAATTCGTTTTAATGCTCGTTGGCAAACTGGACAAAATTCAGGGTATTCATTGGTTCGCATTCGGCAATTGTGAGCCGGTCGATAGATCCCTTTTGCGGAGTATCCACCTCCTTCATACACTCCAACGGGATATTGCGATGCTTTTGTTGGTGGTGTTGGAATAGGCGTTTTAGCGTCTATCATATCTGCCCATTTACTTTTAAAGTTGACTCGTGTCGTGATGTTTTGCTCCCAAGGTTCAATATCTAAGGGATAAGTATCGGTCATTACATCGTTGTCATAAAAGTATTCATCACCCAATCCCCCAAAACTATGGCCGAATTCGTGAGCAACAACAGGCTTAAACATTTCATGGTGTGCTGTGGTTAGAGTATAGGAGTTATATATTCCGCCTCCGCCATACACATCCGTGTTTGCTAAAATGATGATATGTTCATATGGAATGCCTGATAGGACATTATGTATGCTTTTGACACGACTTGTCGTGAGATATCGCTCTGAATAGAAAGTGTCGAAGTGAGCACCTAATGCCGTCTTTTTCCAATCTCCTTGGCGAGGAACGCTTACACCGCTATCGAGTGAAGGGCTAGCGACAGCAATCACATTAAAATGCTTTTCCATTGATTTGAAGGGTTCGTAGAAGAATAGACTTTCGCAGGCTCTTTGTGCATCTTTATAGAATAAATCCATTTTTTCAGAAGTGTATCCTTCAGCAAGTATTGCTATATCGATGCAATCACTTTCACTTCCATTTTTAATGAGATACTGATGGGGAGTAATATGCGACAAACCTCTTTTATGGATGAGAATATCGTCAGGTTTTACAATATGTTTTAATTGAGCAATGATCTCTCTTCGGGAGTTGAATAATATGACTTCTACTTCTACTGCTTGTTTGGGGTAGGGGAGCAAAAAGGTGTTTTCAAATCCTTTAAATGTTGTTTTGGCTTCATCAGTCGATAACCATTCTTGGAAAAGAGAGGAGAATGAGGTTTTGTAAATGCAAGTGTGTGATTGCAGGTCGCGTACAACGATTTGCCCATTGCCTTCTAATGGAAGATCACTCAGATGATGTGTACGTCCAGACCAATTGGGGAGTTGGGACAATTCGTCCAAACAGATCGATTGATGACTTTGGTCTCCTGTGAAAATATAATCAACCCTCAGAGTCTGATCAGTAAAGAAATTGCTGAACTCTTGTGCACGTAGATAAGCACTTGCGAGGATAAAAAGAGCGAGTATTAGATAACGATGTTTCATTTTTATTAAGTTCTTGTTAAATCGTAACAAAGATATATTTTTTTGTTTACTTATTGTATTTTTATAAATTAAAGTAACAGATTATAGTATTCTATCCCAAAAAATGGCTAACTTTGCACAAATTTTTCATATAGTAAAATTAATTCGTTTAAAAATGGGACATCATCAGTTAGATACTTTAGATGAACAGATTCTGAAATTGATAGCAGAGAATGCGCGTATTCCTTTCCTGGAAGTGGCAAGAGCTTGTAATGTTTCAGGGGCAGCAATACACCAGCGTATACAAAAGCTAACAAATATGGGGATTTTGAAGGGCTCAGAATATGTTATTGATCCTGAAAAAATTGGTTATGAAACTTGTGCTTATATTGGCCTTTTCTTGAAAGACCCTGAATCCTTTGATTCTGTGACAAAAGCATTAGAAGCTATACCTGAAGTTGTAGAGTGTCATTTTACAACCGGCAAATATGATATGTTTATTAAAATTTATGCCAAGAACAATCATCATTTATTAAGTGTGATACATGATAAACTTCAACCATTGGGGTTGGCTCGTACTGAAACTTTAGTTTCATTTCACGAGGCTATTAAAAGACAAATGCCTATTATGATCGATTTTGATGAAGAGTAAATCTTCTATTTTCTGACATAGTGGACAAAAGCATAAGAGCAGGGATGTTTCTCATCAGCAGGATGAACATCTCTGCTTTTTTCATACCATTGATCGGCTGAAACTTCCGGAAAGTAAGCATCTGCTTTAGGAGCTTGATCGTCAATCTCTGTCAAGTAGAGGTTATTAGCCAGACTCATCGCTTGTTCGTAAACAGTAGCCCCACCGATAATGAAGATTTCCTCGTTTGGTTGACAATGGTCTAATGCTTCACTTAAAGAGCCGAAAACTTCAGCACCGGGATAGCTGTTAGATGGATTGGTCGATAAAACAATATTCCTTCGGTTGGGCAAGGCGCCTTTCGGCAAAGACTCGAATGTCTTTCTTCCCATGATAATGGTATGACCGGTTGTTAATGACTTGAAATTTTTCAGATCATTAGGCAACCAAAACAAGAGCTTATTCTCAAAGCCAATAGCTCTTTTTTGATCTATAGCTGCAATAATGGAGATCTTTTTCATACGGCAACTGCTCCTGCGATATGTGGGTGAGGGTTGTAGTCGACAAGTTCGAAATCGTCGAATGTGAAGTCGAACAAGTTGTTAACCTCCGGGTTAATCATCATTTTAGGTAATTGGCGAGGTTCACGGCTTAGTTGCAGTTTAACCTGTTCCAAATGGTTGGTATAGATGTGAGCATCTCCCAAGGTGTGGATAAAGTCGCCTGCCTTTAAACCGGTGACTTGAGCCATCATCTGTAAGAGCAAGGCATAAGACGCGATATTAAACGGTACGCCCAGGAAAATATCTGCACTACGTTGATAAAGCTGCAAGCTGAGTCGTCCGTCGGCCACATAAAATTGGAAAAAGGCATGGCATGGCGGTAGATTCATTTGAGGGAGATCGGCCACATTCCAAGCGCTGACGATGATACGTCTTGAGTCCGGGTTGTGTTTGATGGTTTCGATGGCTTCACTGATCTGATCAATGCTTCCTCCCGAATAATCGGGCCATGAACGCCACTGATAGCCATAGATATGCCCTAGATCACCATTCTCATCGGCCCACTCATTCCAAATACGAACGCCATGGTCTTGCAAGTACTTAACATTGGTGTCTCCTTTTAGGAACCAAAGAAGTTCGTGGATAATCGATTTCAAGTGAAGCTTTTTGGTCGTCAGACAGGGAAAACCTTCCTCCATATTAAAACGCATTTGGTGTCCAAATACACTTATAGTACCAGTTCCCGTACGGTCACTTTTCTCGGTGCCTTCTGTTAGCACTCTGTGGAGTAGATCTAAATATTGTTTCATTTCTAATTGAACGTGCTTTTTGCAAAGTTATAAAAAAATTATAAGAATGGAGTAAATAGGTTGGCAAACCAACCAACGAATTTCTTCCAAGGTGAGCGTTTCTTCCAAACCTCAGGTGTAAGCCTTGTACAATGCAGAGTGTCGGCTTCGAAAGTTGTGTTTAACTCTTGGGTAATCTTAGAGTCAAAGATGAACGCATTCGTTTCGTAATCGTATCTAAGACTTCGGCTGTTTAGATTGGCTGTACCTATCGTACAAAAAGAATCGTCGACCATCATGATCTTAGAATGGTGGAATCCTCCGTTGTAAAGGTAGATCACAGCTCCTTTTTTCATTAATTTATGTACTTTGTATAAGGAAGCATCCGGAGTAAAGGGAATATCCGATTTTGATGAAATCATAATCTCAACTTTGACCCCTTTCTCTATACTTTTCTTTAGAGCTTTGGTGATAGACGATGTTGGGACAAAGTAGGGGTTTACAATTCGTACGTTGTTTGCAGCTGCTTCGATCGATCTGGCATAGGTACGACTTAAAATCCGACTGTTCTCTTTTGGAGTGCGATCGACAATCGCAACCGCCGAATGGAGACTGTCGTTTGCCTCTTCTTGTTTGGGGAAATACTCTTCGCCACCAATTTCTTGTTTAGTCTCTTTATTCCAGATGGTCAGAAATATTTTTTGCAGTTCACTCACGGCATCTCCTTCAATGCGAATATGTACGTCTCGCCATGGACCGATTTTGGGTAGACCGTTAATGTAGTAATCCGCTATATTCATTCCTCCGGTGTATCCCACTTTGCCATCTATAACTACAATTTTTCGATGGTCGCGATGAGCAGCATGATTGATATACGGAAACGTGAAAGGATCGAATTTGACAATTTCAATACCTTTGGCTCTGATGGCTTTTAAATGTTTCTTTTTGAGCGGGCGATTATTCGACCAATTACCAAAAGCATCGAACATGGCTCTTACTTTTACCCCCTCCTTTACTTTTAGTGCCAACAAATCGAACAATGCATTGGCGATAGAATCATTGCGAAAATTGAAATATTCCAAATGAATGTGGTGTTTAGCCTTGCGTATCTCTGCAAACAGATCATCGAATTTCTCGTGCCCACTGGTGAGTAGCTTGATCTGGTTATTGTGTGAAATGGGAATATTTGATTCTCGTAAGAATTGAAAAAGAATAGAATCGCTGCACTGTGTAATGTTATCGTGGCGTATTATAAGACTATCTGTTTCAGACGCTTGTAAATAACTAATCGATAAACAAAGAAATAGTGTAAATAGAATTTTTCTCAAAATCGGTTCTTTATTATAGAGTTAGAAAGTTACAAAGATATAATATCTCTATTTTAGAGCACTTCCCTATGGCTTTTAATTTGTTTACTTTAACACTAGCGATATAGACTTTTTTGAAGTTGCTTATTGTTTACTTCTGCAAAGATCAACGATTTATCCCCTTAAACGACAAGCTTCACTTGATGGATAAAGTGATGCACTCATATGGTCTAACAAATAGGGACTATTAAACTATGAACAAAAGCTGTTGCATTAGTGATTTTGTGGGTTTCAGCTGTTGAGCCCTCGAACGAGGGCCGAAGAGCCCACGTTCGAGGGCTGATGGGTTTTCGTTCGAAGGCTGAAGAGCCCACGTTCGAGGGCTCAACAAACTGAATTTGTAAAACCATAAAAGAGACTGTCAAGAGGGGTTAAACGAAGGCGAAGAATTATAAATTGGGCTTGTAGGGAGCACTAGACGAGTCTGAGCAGACGTGGATAAGCACGAGCTGAATTGTAAATAAACACGTGCTGAGCCGATACAGAATAGACGATATAATTAAGGCTGAACTCTGATGAATTCAGCCTTATATTTTTTAGGTTAAAAATGTTTTGTTGGACACTAACTTAATGGTGTCATCAAGTTTATCATTCCATTGAACAAATTTTTCTTGTGGCCATAAATAGCAGGACAACACCGGCTATTATGATCGATTTGGGATCTATGCCACTCGTGGTTCCCTGTTGAATCATGCCTATTAGTGCTTCTTTTAAAGTGTCTAGTACTGCTTGAACCCCATTAAAGGCGAAGAATAGAACTAAACAAATCAGCATAATAAAATTGGCTATGTATTCAATCATACGATTTTTGCGATCAGGCAATTGGTGCATTACCATTTGGCTGAAGCCATCATCGGTAATTTCTTTTTTCCCTTTTGCGAAAAAATCTTTTAATAGTTTATCCTCATTAATTTCCATCATAACCGTTTCTTTTAAGGTATGTTGCTAATTTCTCTTTTCCACGTGACAGGTGACTTTTTACGGTTCCTGTCGGCATTCCCATGATACCTGCAATCTTATCAATGTTTAAGTCTTCCATATAGAATAATGTGATGCAGGTGCGTTCCGTTTCTTTTAGCATCTTGAGAGACTCGTAGATATCCATTTGTGCTCCAATGTTGGTTGGGTTTATGCTGTTCATGGCATCTACTTCTCTGGCATCCAAATCAGCCGTTTCTTTCCGACTGCGAATATAATCATAAAAAACATTATAAGCAATACGATATAACCAAGTTGAAAAGCTAGATAGATTTTTAAAACTGGTAATATTGGTATATGCTTTAATAAAAGTATCTTGTGCCAAGTCATCACTCAATTCGCTGTCGCCGCACGTTTGGTTGAGAAAAAATCGTCGTATGGGCGATTGGTATTTCTTTACCAATTGGTCGAAGGCCTTGGTGTTTTTGAACACCACGACCTGTGCGACTAACGATATATCATTGAGTTGACTCATTTCTCTTCGTTTGTTGGGCGGTTATTCCGTGATACAATCCACTGTCCAATACCCATAAACATGACGAGTAATCCGATGCAGCCTAACCCAAATTCGCCTGTGAGAGCCCAGAGGAAGATAAATAGTCCAATTCCGGTGAAGGTATTCTTTATACCTTGTGTTCGGGCATCTTTATTGCTTACGTCTTTCATTAATCCCTCCGGCAAAGGTTGACCCGCAGCGATGGCTTGTTCTGCCAGTCGGTATTTAGCTTGTCTATTCTTGTGGCGGAAATAGAGGGCAATGAAGATGACAAAGATCGGAAATCCGAATACCGCGATAATGGCTATAATTGAGATGGCTATTCCACTATTAATACTTTTCTCAATATTAGTCCCGAAAGGAAAATCACTGTCGAAATCCACATGAGTGGTTTCAGAATCAGCATCTACGGTGTCCCTCTCATCTGAATAACCAATAACGCTATCCGTTGTGCTTTCAGAATTTGTGGTCTGAATGGCAGCGCTTTGTTTGGCAGATGAAACTTTAGTCGTCTTGACAGAATCTCTAAGGATGGTTGCCTCTTCTGTTCCAAAGGCTAGTGTACTTACTGTAAATGCTACCATCAAAGCAATTAAAATCTGTTTCATATGGTTTCGTTTTTTAATCTTTGTTTGTTAGACGTAGTTAATGATATAGATAGTTGCAAAGAGACTATTTTTTTTTGATATTTGCATCTCTTAATTTGAAAAAAATGAATTTACCGGCATCGTTTATTGATAATATTCGCCATTTATTGGGGAATGAGGCTCTCGAAGAGCTTCTTAGTGCTTTACAAAAAGAAGCTTCTGTCAGCATTAGACTCCATCCATTGGCGTCTTCTTTTATTAAAAAAGATCATCGACTGACTCCTATTCCCTGGTCTACTCAAGGTTATTATCTCGATAAACGACTGACGTTTACGTTCGATCCCTTGTTTCATGCCGGTTGTTATTACGTTCAAGAAGCATCGTCCATGTTTGTCGAGCAAGTTCTGAAGACTTATGTCGAGACTCCGGTGGTGATGCTTGATCTTTGTGCGGCTCCGGGAGGAAAGTCGACTCATGCTTGTAGCGTTTTACCTGAGGGAAGTTTACTGGTGGCTAATGAAGTCAATAAGCTCCGGTCGCATATCCTATCGGAGAACTTAATCAAATGGGGAAATCCAAATGTAGTGGTGACCAATAATGATCCTTCGGATTTTAAAAAGCTGACCAATGTCTTTGATGTGATCTTGACCGATGTGCCTTGTTCCGGTGAAGGGATGTTTCGTAAAGATCCCGGAGCGATCGACGAGTGGAGTCCTGAAAACGTAGAGATCTGTTGGCAACGTCAACGGCGAATCATCAGTGATATCTGGCCTTCTTTGAAACCTGGAGGCCTGCTCATCTACAGTACGTGTACGTATAATACCAAAGAGAATGAGGAAAATATCGCCTGGATTGAGCAAGAACTTGGAGCCGAGGTCCTTCCGGTGGCGACTCATGAGGATTGGGCAATTACGGGCAGTCTGTTAGAGGGATACGATCGTCCGGTCTACCGTTTCTTACCTCACCGTACTAGAGGAGAAGGTTTTTTCTTGGCTGTTTTGCGTAAATCATCTGAGGAAGAAGAAGACTCGTTCAAGGCTCCGATTTCTAAGAAGAAGATGAAAAAACAATCGTCGGTATCTCCATTTCCTAAAGAGATGATGGCGCAGGCTGAGCATTGGGTCGATAATGAGAATTACTGTCTACTGTCTACAGATAGCCAGATTGTTGCTTTCCCAAAGGATTATATGGATGTGTTAGAGCGGTTAAAGCCGATGCTTCGGATCATACAGACGGGGGTGACCGTTGGTGAATTGAAGGGTAAAGATCTGTTGCCGCCTCATTCGTTTGCGATGAGTCGTTTGCTTCGTCCTTCTTGCTTCCCCTCGGAAGAGATCGATTATGATCGTGCTATTGCTTACTTACGTAAAGAGGCCATCTCTTTATCAGAGACAGCCCCTCGTGGTTTTGTTTTATTGACTTATCAACAGATCCCCTTGGGATTTGTGAAGAATATTGGTAATCGTGCGAATAACCTTTATCCTCAAGAGTGGCGCATTCGTACTACACGTTTACCGGAGGATCTTTCTACTTTATAACCGATCTTTATAAAGTTTTGCCATAGCCTTCTGATATTGGTTCTCTAAGGTCAGCAGGTTCTGGCGACTTTGAAAGATGACGGTGACTTCTGTGAAATATTCAATCACACTGATCTGGCCGCCTGTGAGCGCTTGTTGTAGTAGATCGAGGTTTTGTTGAGAGGAAAATAACGTTTGGTACTCTTGTATGGATTTTTGCAAGCTCTGAGCTTCTCTGTAGAGTTGATTTAACTCGCTTTCCAATTTCAGAGTTTCTCCCTCTTTTTTCATTTCCTGACTTATGGCTTGAGTCTTGGCTTGTTTTACTTTGTGACGGTTATTAAACAATGGAACGGAAAAGCCGACCACTACACCATTAAATGGAGCACCGGACTCCGTATTTCTTCGATAACCGAGCTCAAATTTAGGTAGCCATTGTGATCGGTTGACCTGAATTTGTTTACGGGCAACCAGACTTTGACTGTTTAGCGAATGGAGTAGACGACTTGAACCGATCACCTCAGCTCTCAATTGTTGAAAATCGTTTGGTAGAGTAATCAGAGGATAGCTCTTTCCACTAAAGTCGACCGGCTGATCACCGTTTAGCGCACGGAGTAATTCTTGCTTGTTACGTAGATTCGTTTCATTTAAGTTGAATTCTGTTTTTACATTCAATAACTCTAACTTGATCTTATTCGTCTCGATAACATTGGCGTCGCCTGTTGCAAGTCGTTTAGCATAGACTGCTTCTAGGCGTTGGGCATTGTCTAATCGTTCACGCAAGAGTTCTTGTTGTTGCTCCAGCATGATGATATCCAGACAGAGCTCTTTGGCTTCGAGTAGGATACCTTGTCTCATCAGCTCTGTCTCGTGGTCATACGAATTGGCTTTTAGCTGATTGAGTCGATGACGCGAGGCGTATAGTGTTGGAAAGTCGAAACTTTGCGATACAACGAGTTCGCCGATGGTTTGACTTTTGTCCTCTGCCTTCCATAAGTGGGCATAAGAGACGCTTGGATCCGATAAATTATTCTCGGCTTTGTCTTCCAACTTTTGGGACTGTGTGAGATGAACGATCGATTGCAACTCTTTGTTGTTTTTCTCAACGCTGAGTAGTATCGATTGAATATCGTTTTGTTGTGCTTGTAAACCGGTAAGGCTTAACAGTAATGCACTGAATATAAGGATACGTTTCATGTTTACTTCTCCATTTTAGATAATTGTGACTTTTTCATGAGCAGATAAACGATTGGAATAATAAAACCGTTTAAGAAGGTAGAGGTGAGTAATCCGCCTAAGATCACTTTGGCCATTGGACTCTGAATTTCATTTCCGGATAAATCGCCTCCGAGAGCAAGAGGGATTAGAGCTAAAGCAGAAGAAAGGGCGGTCATCAAGATCGGATTCAAACGGTCTAACGATCCTTGGATGATACTTTCGTAAACGTCCATTCCTTCTTCTCTTTGTAGATACTTATAGTGACTGATCAATAACATTCCATTGCGTGTGGCAATACCAAATAGCGAAATAAATCCGATGATGGCAGGAATGCTGATTTCACCTGTAGTGAAGAGTAAAGTGAATACTCCTCCAATAAGAGCTAACGGTAGATTGAGGAGGATAATGCTCGACTCTTTCAAACTTTTAAACTCATGGTACAAGAGTAAGAGGATGATGATGACACTCATGAAGGAGGTGAGGGTTAGAATGCGACTAGCGGCTTGTTCGCTTTCAAACTGTCCACCATATTCGATGTGATAGCCTTCAGGCAGTTGAATCGTACTTTCGATTTGCTTCTGAATGTCGTTTACTACACTACGTAAATCACGATCGGTTACGTTGGCCGAGATGACTATTTTTCGTTTTACATTTTCACGATTGATGGTGTTTGGCCCTAAAGTGGATCGGATTTCGGCGACTTGACTTAAGGGGACTTTTAGTCCGCTTTGTGTATCGATCATCAACTCGTTAATCTTGGCCATCTCATCACGCTTGTCATCTTGCACCTTTACGGTCAAGTCGAAACTTTGCCCTTTCTCATAAACTTGTGAAACCACTTTGCCGGCTAAGGCCATGGTGATGAATTCGGAAAATTCCGGAACAGAAATACCATATTTAGCCAACATCTCACGTTTAGGGGTGATTTTCAACTGCGGGCGTTCTATCTGTTGTTCTACATTAAGATCAGCTAGGCCTTCAACCCCACTGATACTTCCTTTGATCTGATTGCCAATAGAGAACATCTTATTGAGATCGTCGCCAAACAGCTTAATCGCGATATTGGCTCTGGTGCCGGAGAGCATGGCATCAATACGGTGACTGATCGGTTGTCCGATTTCAATATTGGCTCCACTAATCTGACTCAGTTTCTGTCGGACTTCGGCAATCACCTCATTACGAGACCGATCTTCTAATTCGAAAGGAGCTTCGATCTCTGAAACATTCACTCCTAAGGCGTGTTCGTCTAGTTCGGCACGTCCGGTTTTGCGAGCCACAGTCTTGATCTCAGGGATCGATAAAAGTAGGGCTTCTGCTCGTTGGCCGATGCGATTGCTCTCTTCGAGTGAGATACCGGGCAATGAACTGACATTGATGGTGAATGAACCTTCGTTGAACGATGGTAGAAAACTGTGTCCAAGGGTGAAGAAGCAGATCAGTGCCACGATGAATAAGGAAATGGTACTGCCTAAGGTCACGGTTTTGTGATTGAGTACCCAGGTGAGCGCTTTTTGATAGACACCTTTTAGGTGTACGGCTACAAATGATTCTTTCATCTCTTTCTTGGTGCTTTTGCTGTTCAGAAGGTAAGAACAAAGTACCGGAGTTAAAGTCAAGGCAACAACGGTTGAAGCGATGAGGGCTACGATGAAAGCGATACCTAGAGGGGCTAGCATACGTCCTTCCATTCCACTTAAAAAGAATAAGGGGACAAAGCTGACAATAATGATCAGAGTGGAATTTAGGATGGGCATACGTACTTCTTTAGAAGCATTAAAGACTACCTCTATTGTTCGAAGACGTTCTGATTCGGGCTTTAACCGATTTTCTCGTAAGCGCTTGTAGACATTCTCGACGTCGACAATGGCATCATCGACTAACGAACCGATGGCGATAGCCATACCTCCTAAACTCATGGTGTTGATACTTAACCCCATGTAGTGTAGGGTGAGTATCGAAGTCAATAAAGAGATGGGGAGGGTGATTAACGAGATAAAGGTGGTTCTGACGTTAGCCAAGAAGATAAAGAGCACGATGACGACAAAGATTCCGCCTTCGAAGAGTGACTTTTGAACGTTACCAATGGAGTTTTCGATAAAGCGACTTTGGCGAAAGATGTCGGTCGATATCTTAACATCGGAAGGTAGGTTTTTCTGCAACTCTTTCAACGACAATTCTAGCTTTTCGGTCAGGTCGAGCGTACTTGTATTGGGTTGTTTGGTGACGGTCAACAGTACTGCTGGTTTCCCGCGTTCGGAAGCAGTGCCTAGTTTCGGAATTTTGGCTCCAATTTCTACTGTAGCGATGTCGGATAGACGGACAGGGATGGAATTGACATTTTTAACCAAGGCTTTAGAAAGGTCGTTGACGTTTGGAGTCGAAACGACTCCTCGTAAAATATATTCGTTACCATATTCGTAGAGCACTCCACCATTGGAGTTTTGATTCATATTGTCGGTTGCTTGAAGGACATCGTCCATGGTTAGGTTGTAATGGCGCAGACGAGCAGGGTCGACTTGGATTTGGTATTCTTTGATGTCTCCTCCGAGTACGGCCACTTGTGCGACTCCTCCGGTTGAGAGTAGGCGTGGGCGAATGGTCCAATCGGCAATGGTGCGTAGATCGAGCATAGAGGTTGAATCGGCTGTGAGTCCAACAATAAGAACCTCACCTAAGATGGACGATTGCGGACCTAGCGTTGGTTTGCCGACGTTATCGGGTAAGGATTCACTCACAATAGCTAACTTTTCGCTCACAATCTGACGGGCAAGGTAGATGTTGGTTCCCCAATCGAACTCTACCCAGACGACTGAGAATCCATTGGTCGATGAGGAGCGTACTCGGCGTACACCTGTGGCTCCGTTGACTGAGGTTTCCACGGGAAAGGTGACGAGTTGTTCGACCTCTTCAGCGGCCATCCCATTGGCTTCGGTCATGATGACAACAGTCGGTGCATTCAAGTCCGGAAAAACATCGACTTCGGTATGCATAGCGGTATAGGTCCCTGCTATGAGCAATAGGACGGCCGCTGTGAGCACAACCAAGCGGTTGTGCAAGGAGAATTTGATGATTTTATTTAGCATCTTCTGAATAGTTTAAGTGAATAATGTGAGGATCAATGTTGATGGTTGTGAGCCGGTATGGCGTTGCTAGTGCTAGCCAAACGAATTTGATAGGCTCCTTCAGTGACCACTCTATCGCCAGACTTAATCCCTTTTAGGATTTGTACCTGTGCTCCATTATCTGCCCCGATTTGTACTTCTTGTTTCTTATACCCTTCTTCATCCAGTTGCAAGTAAACAAATAAATGACCTTGTTCTTCCGATAGGGCTGTACGTGGAAGAGCAATGGTATTCGGAAGAATCGAAGAGAGGAGATAGACCTCGACAAAACTTCCCGGTACGACTTCTCCTTTGTTGTCGAATTCGAAGGTAACAGGTAGGTAGAAGCTATTATCATCGGTTGCTTTTCCAAACGAAAGTAGTTTTCCGTTTAATTGCTTAAGCTCATAAACACGATTATCGTATGGCGTTTTGAAGTTGGCCGAACTTACCTGACGTAAGTCTTTGTAATGACTCTCTGAAACTTCAGCTCTGAGGAATAAACGACGATTCTGTGTGATGCTAACTAATGGCTGACCAACGGTTACATAATCTCCTTCTTTGACTAAAAGAGCTTTGACATAACCACTCATTGACGATGTGATTTGTTGCCCTTGCGAGGAGTAGTTGTTTTTCAAGGCTTCATAACTGATGCGGGCATTTTGATAGGCTTGTTGGGCCAATGCAAACTCTTTTTCCGAAACAATCTTGCTTTGAACGAGTGGCTTCATACGGTCATATTCTTTTTGGGCCGTTTCGTAAGCAATACGGGCGCGTTGTGCCGGATCACCATCGGTGATATGTTTGGATGAGAGGCTAAGTAGAGATTTGCCTTTCGAAACGAGCATGCCTTCGGTCAACCGGTTGTGAAAAGCAACGACTCCCGAAACGGTTGCAACAATAGTGGTTTCATCTCCTTGAGCAGCGGTGATCTTGCCGCTGGTCTGAATGACTTGTTGAAAATCGATTGGGGTAACTGTGGTTACTTTTACTCCTGCAGCATCTGCTTTTTCTTTGCTGAATATAATTTCGTCGCTATGATTGTTTTTGCTGCTTTCTCCTTCGTGATCATGCCCTTCGTGTTCACTTGTTTCATGCTCTTCATCGCATTCTCCTTCGTGGTTATGAACTTCATGGTCAGTATGTTCGGTTTCGGTTGTTGCTTGGCTTTGTTTGTTACCGCAGGAGCCTAGGATAAATAAACCTAGTATTCCTATAAAAATGATCTTTTTCATATTTATCTATAGTTTCTTCAGTGTTATAATGAATGAAAAGTTGTGACATGTATATAGGGTTCTATACACCGTCTGTCCATGTTGATGGAACAACATGGATACTACGAAGTTTGTTATAATAGGAATAACCTAATTATACGCGTGGAAAAGTAGGCGGAGCTCGTAAAGAAAATGTAGAAGGCAGATTAATGCCATGCAGGGATTCTCGAAAGACGGTATGGTTGTTTAAACGCTGTTCTTGGGGTTTAAATAAGTCTTTGATGATTTGATCCGAGAAAAGAACGGCAA
Source organism: Bacteroides sp. QWL-09 (assembly GCF_058683585.1). Classification (NCBI taxonomy): domain Bacteria; kingdom Pseudomonadati; phylum Bacteroidota; class Bacteroidia; order Bacteroidales; family Bacteroidaceae; genus Bacteroides; species Bacteroides sp. QWL-09. The sequence continues at coordinate 3,185,894 of NZ_CM178748.1, forward strand.
TGAAAACAAAATGAGGGGAATGCTCAACTTGAAAAGAGGGAATTGAGGAATCCCAACGTGTCATACAATTGCTATCGCAACAAGGATCACCGTTATTGTGATGATGATGAATAGGACATCCTTCATGAGTGGAAATATCGTGCTTGAAGCAGATAGTGTTGTTGGTGTGATGATGGTGTGGAATAACAGGGATCACCAACATAAAAATGTTAATGGTTAGAAGTAGAAATACTGCTAGTTGTTTACCTGTTTTCATCAAATGTCCGAATTTCTATAAGGCAAAATTATAACTTGTTTTTGAAGATTCGAAGGATTTAAACTTTTTTTTATATTTCTTTGATGAATAATCGATTAGAAGAAGGGATTCAATAGCATTTTCTGTTGAAAGTTCTGACAATAGAGTCTATTATCGTTAGAAAATGCTATTGAATGATTGTTATGGAGTGTTATGCTCTTTTAAAATATTGGGCCGTTTGGCTTACTATTTCTCTAGTTCAGTTAAAGAATCCATCTTTTTCTTTTCTAGGAATTCATAAATACCACTTAAGTGCTCAGTGACTTTTTTGTTCCCGAATTCGTAAACCTTAGTGACTAGGCCATCGAGGAAGTCACGGTCGTGTGAGACCACAATCAAGGTTCCGTCGAAATCGACTAACGCTTGCTTCAAGATATCTTTCGTTTTCATATCGAGGTGGTTGGTCGGCTCATCGAGGATGAGTAAATTGACTGGCTCAAGTAGAAGCTTGATCATCGCTAAGCGAGTTCGTTCACCACCGGAGAGCACTTTGACCTTTTTCATCGATTCTTCAGGACCACCAAACATGAAAGCCCCAAGTAAATCGCGTATCTTATTTCTAATTTCTCCTTTGGCTACATCGTCGATCGTTTGAAAAACGGTCAGATTCTCGTCAAGAAGAGAAGCTTGGTTTTGGGCAAAATAGCCAATTTGCACATTATGTCCTAGAGTTAAGGTACCATCGTGTTCGATTTCTTTCATGATGCATTTCACCAATGTTGATTTACCTTCTCCGTTTTTACCGACAAAAGCGACTTTATCACCACGTTCGATGGTTAAGTTGGCATTCTTGAAGACAACGTGATCACCGTAGGTCTTTCCTACATTTTCCATAGTAATAGGGTAGGTCCCTGAGCGTGGAGAAGGAGGGAATTTTAATCTTAGAGCGGAGGTGTCTTCTTCGTCTACTTCTAATATCTCTAGTTTTTCGAGCATTTTCACCCGGCTTTGTACTTGTAGAGTTTTCGAATAGGTACCTTTAAAACGTTCAATAAACTCTTTAGTCTCGGCAATAAACTTTTGTTGTTCATCATAGGCTTTTTGTTGTTGCTCACGACGCTCTTTTCGTAGTTGAAGGTATTGTGAGTAATTTACCTTATAATCATAGATGCGTCCCATAGTCACTTCGATGGTGCGTGTGGTTATATTGTCTACAAACTTACGGTCGTGGCTGATCACAATGACGGCTTTACCGTTATTGATCAGAAAATCCTCTAACCATTGGATCGATTCAATATCCAAGTGGTTGGTTGGCTCGTCAAGTAAGATCACATCGGGCTTTTGTAAGAGTAGTTTCGCCAGCTCGATACGCATACGCCATCCACCGCTGAAATCACTAGTCGACCGATGAAAATCGTCACGCATAAATCCTAACCCTAAAAGAGTCTTTTCAATATCCTCTTCATAGTTTGTCGCATCTATGGAATAGAATTTTTCACTTAACATCGAAACATTCTCGATGAGCTCCATATAGCTGTCGCTCTCATAATCTGTCCGGGTTTCAAGCTCTTTATTGAGGCGTTCTATTTCCGCCTCCATTTTGTGGAGATGAGCAAAAGCCTGAGCTGTTTCTTCGAATACTGTTCGCCCATCCTCGGTCATCAAATGTTGAGGCAGATAAGCGATGACGCAATCTTTGGGTGCAGAGACTTTTCCTCTTGTTGGTGGACGTACTCCTGCCAAGATCTTTAATAAAGTACTCTTGCCGGCACCATTCTTACCCATCAGGGCGATGCGGTCTTTCTCGTTAATAACGAATGAGATGTCACTGAATAATGTCGTGCCGCCAAATTCTACGGCTAGTCCGTCTATCGAAATCATACCTAAATATTAAAATGAGGTGCAAAGATAGTTAATTATAGCATTTTTTTTATATCTTGCGCTGATATTCGTTTGAGTGTCTGTATTAACACAAATATATCTGGATGTATATGGGAAATAGGGAGGATGATATTTTTAGGCCACTGATTTTGGTGGCAGAAGATGATGACAGTAATTTTAAATTGATCAAAGCTATTATTGGTAAGAAGTGCGATATTCTGTGGGCGAAGAATGGTGAAGAGATAGTGTCACTTTTTGAAAAGCATCATGAAAAAGCTAATGCCATCTTAATGGATATTAAAATGCCATTGATGAACGGTCTAGATGCGACAATGATTATCCGTAAAAAAAACACAGAAATTCCCATCATTGTTCAGACGGCTTATGCCTTTAGTACTGATCGTGAGAATGCGATGAACGCTGGTGCTACAGAGGTGTTGGTAAAACCGATTACTTTGGGAGTGTTACGTGGGACTTTAACTAAATACTTTCCTCAGATAGAGTGGTAGCTCTTAATCGAATGTCGTTTGTACCTTTATTAGATTATTAGATCTTTAATTAATAAATAAGGAATAGGCCTAACAGATGCAAATCTGTTAGGCCTATTCCTTATTTATTGCGATGAGTTTTAATTCACTTCGTTGTTTTGTTGAAACTTGCGACTAACCTTCATTAAATTAATCGTATAAGTGACTACATTTTGTGCTTCTTGAATCATGGTCAAATAAACAATGCTTACTTTGATGCTACCTTTTTGACTTTGTATTCGCTTAAGTTCCTCACGTTTTAGCTGTGAAAGATGCAAAGTTAAATCGTTAGCTCGTTGTGTATGTTCTTCAAATCCGATGTAGTCATTGTTGATTAAATTGAGACGACATTGTTGCATGAAATAAGTGATATCTTCTGTTATATCAGAGAAACCTCCTTTTTGAATGGCATCTAGTGGACTGAAATTATTATCAATGTGTTCGAAACAAGGTTCGCATAAACGGGCTATACTATAGACAAGTTCGCTGGCAAAATCATTCCCTTGGTAATAATACAAACCTTTTTCAAGAACGGTGGTGTTGTCTAGTTTAGACATGGCGACTGTACCGTTGCGCTTCATTTGCTTAATGAGATGTTTCTGGAATTTAGAGCTTTCCATTGTACGGCGTAATCCGCGCAAGTTCTCGTGTAGGAATGAAGTTACTGCCCGTTCGAAGTTCTCTTCGGCTTGTCCTAATACTTTTCCTAGTTCCTCTCTAGTATGTTTGCGCATAAGTTCTAGAATATCCTCTTTGTTGTTTGTCTTTAATAGCTTTTCGAGGGTTTCGTCTTTCTTTTCTTTGGCTTTACGCTTTTTATAGAGCAGGTGACTTCTGAGTAACAAGAAGACAGCAAATCCAATCAATGCTATAATGGCGATGGTTCCACCATAATAAATAATCAGTGCAACAAAAAAGCAGATGGTAAAGGCTGCTCCTGCGGTGATAAACCATCCTCCAATAACACTCAAAACACCGGTTATGCGATATACTGCAGAGTCACGTCCCCATGCACGGTCGGCCAATGAGGTACCCATTGCAACCATAAACGTTACATAAGTTGTTGAAAGTGGTAGCTTTAGAGAAGTACCTAAGGCGATAAGTAGACTGGCCAAAACAAGGTTGACAGAGGCACGGATCAAGTCAAATGCCGCTCCATCGGTAATGATTGCTTCATCTTTTTTGAAGCGTGTTTCAATCCATCCTTTGAAACGATCGGGCGTTATTGAGGAAATCGTATTGGCTAGAGATAAACTGATACGTACAATAGAACGAGCCATTGGGGTACTTCCAAAAGCTTCTTCACCTTCATCTTGACGAGATAAATCGACTGAGGTCTTAATCACGGCATGTGCTTTCTTCGAGGTGCAGAGGGCGATAACCATGATTGCTCCTGCGCCGATGAGGAAGTACCAAGGTGTTTTGGCTGCCCCAAGCAAAGAGGTCATTAGGAATCCATCAGGTCCTACAGCTTGTCCATGTTGTGTAAAATCGATAAATGAGGAATATCCGGCTAGAGGGACTCCGATAAAGTTGACTAGGTCATTTCCGGCAAAAGCTAGAGCCAACGCAAATGTGCCTAATAAAACAACAACTTTAAATACATTTACTTTTAACCAATGCAAGATTTGCATTAAAAAAGTAAAGAATATAAAAGATATGGAAATGAGTAATAGCCCATTGTTGTCGATCCATTCCTTGCTTTCTATTGTCATAAATGAAGATGATTTTAACCCACTTATAAGCATAAAATAGATGATTGCAGTGGTTGCTATACCTCCAAAAATTCCAATGCTATATTTCATTTTTTCAGTATAATTAAATGAGAATATCGCACGTGATAACCATTGGACTACCATACCGAAGAAGAAAGCAATGGCAACCGATACAAATATGGCCATGATGACAGATAGAGCTTTATCGGTGTTGATCAAGTCTCCTAATCCTAGTGTGCTGTCATTGTGTACTTTAATCAGAGATAGCGCAAAAGTACCTCCTAATAGTTCGAAAACCATCGATACAGTTGTTGATGTTGGCATTCCCATCGAATTAAAAACATCCAAAAGAACAACATCAGTCAGCATGACGGCTAATAGGATACACATGATCTCGCTAAAATAGAAGTGTTCCGGTTGGTAAATACCATGACGGGCGATGTCCATCATTCCATTGGATAAAGAAGCACCAATGAAAACCCCGACACCGGCAATGAATAAAATAGTTTTAAATGATGCTGCTTTGGCTCCTACTGCCGAATTCAAGAAGTTAACAGCATCGTTGCTCACTCCTACTATCAAATCGAATATGGCGAGGACGAATAGGAAAATGATGATACCGAGGTAAATTGTCTCCATATAAATGTTTTTGTTGTTTTGAAATTATCGGCAAAGGACGATTTTTATCATTGCATCGACATGTCATATATGTTACAATTGTGTTTCATCCTTCTTTTGATATTAACAACTTTGTCATCTGTTTTTCAGTCAGATGACAAATGTTCACATTCATTTTTGAGCTTTATGTAATTATATAGGGCATATTGAGCTCTTATTGATTCTTTAGAACGAGGCTTTCGTTTAAAAACGTTTTTTAGTTGATGATCTACGAAACAAGCTTTTTGATTATCGCACAGTTGAATGGATAGCATATTAATGAGCTCTTGGCGTAGAGACTCATCGTATATCGGGGTTACGGCTTCTATGCGCCGATAGAGGTTACGTTTCATGAAATCGGGTGATCCCATGAATAATTTTGGGGCTCCATTATTACCAAAATACCATATACGGGCATGTTCTAGGAAGGTGTCTACAATTCGTGTGACTCGTATATTTTTACTATAAGTTTGTCCGGGGATAAGACAGCATATGCCGCGTACGATTAAATCAATTTCTACTCCTTCTATTGATGCCTCGTAAAGACGATTGATCATACTAGTGTCTTGAAGTGCATTCATTTTTAATACGATCCGTCCTTTTTTCCCACTTTTAGCTAAATCGATTTCTTTGCTGATGAGATCGTTTAGTTCATCTATAAGATTGAAACGGGTAACAAGCAGGTTTTTAAATTTAGCATTTTTTCTACCTTGCAAGGTCCGAAAGAGATGATATAAGTCTTTGGTAATACCTTCATGTGAGGTGAATAACCCACAATCGGCATAGAGCGTGGCCGTTTGTTCATTAAAGTTGCCTGTGCTGACATACCCCAGATCGGGTACTTTTTCTTCGGCTGCTCCTTTTCTACAGACTAGAACAACTTTAGCATGTACTTTCAATCCGGGGATGCTGTATATGATTTTTATACCGCAAGCCTCCATCATTTGAGCCGTGACGAGGTTGTTCTCTTCATCAAACCGCGCTTTTAGTTCTACAAATACCGTGACTTTTTTCCCATTTTGCGCCGCAGAAATAAGGGTATTGATTACTCTTGAGTTTTCAGCAACACGATATTGAGTGATCATGATTTCTTTAGTATATGGATCATGCACTGCTTCATAAAGGAAATGAATAAAATGGTCGAATGAATGATAAGGGTAATAGAGTAAAAGATCCCTTTGTTCTACATATTTAAAAATAGACTCTTGATTGCTGAACTGTTTGATCTTTAATGGTTGAGGTTTTTCTAATAGTTTAATGCTCTTATTCGGGTTAGGCAAGCGGCAAAGATCCTCTAAATTTAGATGCTTGTCCCCCAATATCACTTCATCCTGGCTGATATTGAATGCATGAATGAGAAAATCGAGGAAATCATCGGGCATTGCTCTCTCGTAAACAAATCGACAGACAGCTCCTATTTTACGCTTCTTGACTTTCTCTTTAAGTTGCTTAACTAAGGTGTCGTTGCCGACATTATCGTCTATAAGTATATCTGCATCACGAGAGATTTTGATACAGTAACTTGAATCAATGGTATAACCTGGGAAGATAAGTCGTAAATTGGCTTTTATGATATCTTCAATATACATGATGTAATATTTTCCTTCATGATATGGAAGTTCGATAAATCGGGGTACTTTGCTATGGGGAAGTTTCATGACAAAATACTCCGGATTGGTTTTCCCTGTGGACTGCTTAGCATATAATCTAATCGCTAGGTATAGTCGGTTGTCTCTTAAAAAAGAGACAATATTGCCTTTTGAGATGGGGACGGGTTGTAAATAAGGAAATATTTCTTCTTTGAAAAACTTGACGATAAAGGATTTATGAAATGGTTCTACATCTTGACTTTGATAAAAAATAATATGATTTTTAGCAAGGTCGGGTAATATTTCTTTTTCGTAAATAAACACACGATCGTCTAATTGACGATTTACTTCTTGATTGATCTCGTCGACTAGCTGACAAGCACTTTGTACTGTTTCGTCATCACTTTCCATTACACCTGAAGCCACAGCTTTATGATCGGCAACCCGTATCTTATAAAATTCTTCTAAGTTTGAAGAATATATGGATATGAAGTTTATCCGTTCATACAAAGGCAAACGATCATCTTTAGCCTCCAATAGCACTCTATAATTGAATGAGAGCCAGCTAATATCTCTTTTGAAGTAGCTATATTTGTGTTCCATGTATGTAAAGATTTACCCAAATATAGTACCTTTGTTGATATAAACAAAAAAATATGATCAGAATTGGATTATTATCAGATACTCATGCTTGTTGGGATGAGAAATATTTAGAGTATTTTGAGAAGTGCGATGAAATTTGGCATGCCGGCGATATTGGATCAATTGAGGTTTTGGAGAAGCTTCAACAGTTTAGACCATTACGTGCTGTCTATGGGAATATTGATGGGCAGGATATTCGAACCCGTTTTCCACAGATTAATCGCTTTGTCGTTGAAGATACTGAGGTTCTTATGAAGCATATCGGTGGTTATCCGGGTCGATACGACTCTTCTATTATTGGCAGTTTGTTGGCTAGACCACCGAAACTTTTTATCAGCGGGCATTCTCATATCTTAAAAGTAAAATATGATAAAACCTTGAATATGCTTCACATTAACCCTGGTGCTGCGGGGAAATCTGGTTTCCACAAGGTGCGTACTTTGGTTCGTTTTACGATTGATGGTGATACTATAAAAGATCTCGAAGTGATTGAATTGGCCGGCTAATATTTTTTTGCCATAATTTTGCTACGTCAGATTTCTTTGCGTACTTTGTCTCATCAAATAATTAAAACTTTTATGAAAGGAATTATTCTTGCCGGTGGAAGCGCGACACGCCTCTATCCTTTGTCAAAAGCCATTTCAAAGCAGATTATGCCTGTGTATGATAAGCCGATGATTTATTATCCGCTATCAACTTTAATGTTAGCAGGCATTCGGGAAGTTCTCATCATTTCTACTCCGCGAGATTTACCAATGTTTCAAGAGTTATTGGGCACTGGTGAGAATCTAGGAATGTCTTTTTCTTATCAAGTGCAAGAGCAGCCTAACGGTTTGGCGCAAGCCTTTGTTTTAGGAGCATCCTTTCTAAATGGTGAATCGGCTTGTCTCATTTTAGGGGATAACTTATTTTATGGACAAGGCTTTTCTGCGATGTTGTCTAGGGCCGCCTCGCTTGAAAAAGGAGCTTGTATTTTTGGTTATTATGTTAAAGATCCTCGAGCTTATGGCGTTGTTGAATTTGATGAAACAGGTAAAGTGCTTTCTTTAGAAGAGAAGCCTGCTCAGCCAAAGAGTAATTATGCTGTCCCTGGACTCTATTTCTATGATGCTTCTGTTGTCGAAAAGGCGGCAGCCTTAAAACCGTCGGCTCGTGGAGAATATGAAATAACCGACTTGAATAGATTATATCTAGAGGAGGGAGATTTGAGTGTTGAACGATTTGGTCGTGGTTTCGCATGGCTAGATACCGGAAACTGTGATAGTTTGCTTGAAGCGTCTAATTTTGTCGCAACGATTCAGAATCGTCAAGGCTTTTACGTGAGTTGTATTGAGGAAATTGCTTGGAGAAATGGATGGATTAGTGCTGAAGATCTGTATCATCTTGGAGAGAAATGTTCTAATACGGCTTATGGCAAATATCTGATGAGTTTAGTTTATTGATATGAAAATTGAGAGAAATTGATTATGAAAACATATCTTGTTACAGGAGCGGCTGGATTTATCGGCTCTAATTATATTAAATATTTGTTGGCAAATTATGATGATGTGAAAGTTGTAGTGCTTGATGCTTTAACTTATGCTGGTAATTTGGGGACAATTATTAATGACATTGATAGCGAACGTTGCTTTTTTGTTAAAGGCAATATTGGAGATAAAGAGCTAGTCAATAAGATTTTTAGTGAATACGGTTTCGATTGCATTGTCAACTTTGCAGCAGAAAGTCATGTTGATAGAAGTATTGATAACCCCCAACTTTTTCTTCAAACCAATATTTTGGGGACTCAGAATTTACTAGATGCAGCTCGTCAGGCTTGGGTCATGGGAAAGGATGAGCAGGGCTATCCTCTTTGGCGTAAGAATGTACGCTATCACCAAGTGTCTACCGATGAGGTTTATGGCTCTTTAGGAACTGAAGGCTTTTTCACAGAACAAACTCCACTTTGTCCCCATAGCCCTTATAGTGCTTCCAAAGCGAGTGCTGATATGATTGTTATGGCTTATCATGATACGTATAAGATGCCTGTAACGATTACACGCTGTTCAAATAATTATGGTCCTTATCATTTTCCGGAAAAACTTATTCCATTAATTATAAAGAATTGTTTGGAAGGCAAATCTCTCCCAATTTATGGCGACGGTAGCAATGTGCGCGATTGGTTGTATGTTGAGGATCATTGTAAAGCGATCGAACTTGTTGTTCGTAAGGGACGGGTAGGAGAGGTTTATAATGTCGGTGGGCATAATGAAGAAACCAATCTGAATATTGTAAAGCTCACGATTTCAACGCTCCGTCAACTGATGACTGATTATCCGCAATATCGTCAGGTACTTAAGAAGAAGGAAAAAACACTTTCTGGAGAGATCTGCATTGATTGGCTAAATGAAGGGCTAATTACTTTTGTAAAGGACCGATTGGGGCATGATCAACGTTATGCTATTGATCCTGCTAAAATTACCTCAGAACTTGGATGGACGCCTGAGACGATGTTTAAAGATGGACTTCTGAAAACGATTCAATGGTATCTTGAACATCAAGGTTGGGTCGAAGAAGTGACTAGTGGAGATTACCAAAAGTACTATGAGAAGATGTATGGGCGGAGGTAGTCCATTAGCTAAATAACATTCCTAACGATAGGAGTATTCCCATAAGCAGTATATTACGTGAGGTTTCACCTAGTATACTGTTTAGTTTTTTACCACTATGAATCTGAACCATTTTTCTCCAAGTCATGAAATGTGGAATGAGATAGAGTTGTGGAAGGAATGCGGCTAGATGATGGCCTTTGGTGGAGAAGAATAAGCAGATTAAGCTAGCTATGATACCTAATGTGAGATAGAAATAGCTCCCGAACGTTTCTCCAAATCGAACGACTAGAGTACGTTTTCCACTTTTGGCATCGGCTTCTCTATCTCGATAATTATTGACGACCAATAGAGTGTTGATGAGTAATCCGGAAATTATTGAGGCCATGACCACCGATTCATTCAACTCGAATGCCTGGACGTAATAAGTTCCACCAACCGGAATAAATCCAAAAAAGATAAGGACTAAAAGATCGCCCCATCCATTATACGATAGAGGGTAAGGTCCAGTGGTATATAAAAAGGCGAAAAGCACACAGATGAGACCTATAATAATCAGTTTCCAACCGACTAATGCTAGTAGTGTACTTCCTATCATGCAAGCTAAAATGATGGTGATGAGGATTCCTTTTTTCATTTCAGATGGAGAAATCCACCCCTTAGCACAAGCACGATCAGGTCCCAAACGATCCTCTCTGTCGGTACCTTTTAGGAAATCATAGAGGTCATTAATCAGATTGGCTGCAATTTGCATGAGCCCTGCAAAAAGGAAACAAATCATTGCCGGAAATAACTGAAAGTGTCCATCCATGCTGGCTAAAGCTGTTCCAATCATGATCGGAATCAATGCTCCGGTTAGCGTTTTGGGCCGAATGGCCAAAAACCAAGCTTGCCATGAGTTGTGCTTAACATTTTGCATGATTATAAATTCTCGTCTACTTGTTGACTGATTTTGAGTTGATAAATTGATTCCCAAACTTTTGGGTGTAGGAAATACCTCACATCTTTTTTCTGAGTAATGGCTTCCCGAATAAAGGTTGAGCTAATGTCTATCATTGGGGAATTGACTAATCGGACGTGTTCGGGTAAACCGACAGTATCTATCGGAAATCCTCGACGCGGGTAGATTAATAGTCGGTGATTTGCTATAATTTCTTCCCATTGATACCATCGATTGAAACAAGCCCAATTGTCGGATCCTATAATTAAAAGAAAATCTCTGTCCGGGTAAGATTCGGATAGTTTATTTAGGGTATGTATGCTATATGATGGGCGTGGAAGATTGAACTCAAAATCGGAACTCTTAAACTTTGGATAGCCTTCCACTGCAAGATCTACGAGCTTTAGGCGAAATTCATCCTCCCATAAGTCTGCTTCTTCTTTGAGAGGGTTATGTGGGCTAACCATGAACCAGATTTCATCCAACCCTTCATACTCACAGAGATAATTAGCTAGAGCAAGATGTCCGATATGTATAGGGTTAAATGATCCGCTGAATATTCCGGTTTTGAGTTTTGTCATTCATTCTCCTTTCTTATTTTCTTACGACTGTAGGAAAAGTTGGATCGCATTTAAAGCTTCTGTTTGAGCATTCTCTAAATGATCATTAATGATGACCTGGTCAAATTTAGAGGCAAATGTCAATTCATATGCTGCTTTTGAAAGACGACTTTCTATGATTTCAGGAGAGTCTGTACCTCTTCCTTCCAATCGTTTTCGTAGCTCTTCGATGCTTGGCGGTTGGATGAATAATGAGAGTGCGCGATTGCCGTAATATTCTTTGATATTACATCCACCGACAACATCTACATCAAAAATAACATTCTGTCCGGCTTCTAGTTGTTTCTCGACTTGACTTTTTAATGTTCCATAAAAACGGTCGGGATAAACTTCTTCGTATTCCAGAAATTCTCCATCAGTAATTCGTTGGCGGAACTCTTCAGGTGTGAGAAAGAAATATTCGACCCCATTCTGTTCCGTACCGCGTGGTGGACGACTAGTTGCAGAAATCGAGAACTTGAGATTAAGCCCTTGAGTCAATAGATAATTAATGATGGTTGACTTTCCCGATCCTGAAGGAGCCGAAAATATAATAAGTTTTCCTGCCATAATTTGAAAATAAGAGGTGTTTATAACGCTTGTTTCATTACATGACGTTAAGAACTTGTTCTTTAATTTGCTCTAACTCGTCTTTCATTTGAACAACGATTTTCTGCATTTCTGCATGATTGGATTTGCTGCCTAAGGTGTTGATCTCACGTCCCATTTCTTGTGCAATAAATCCTAGCTTCTTACCCTGACCGGCGCCACTTTCTAGGGTGCTGATAAAGTATTTTAGGTGATTGCTTAAGCGTTGCTTTTCTTCATTGACATCCAATTTCTCGATGTAATAGATTAGCTCTTGCTCTAAGCGGTTTTTATCATAATCGACGCTTATGGTTTTTTGTAAAGCATCGGTGATACGTTCTTTGATTTTTTCTACACGCTCTTTCTCATAAGGTTCTACCATTGATAGAAGCTGGGTGATGTTGGCTATTTTCTCGCGGAACTTTGTCTCTAAAGCTAAACCTTCTTGTTTGCGAAAATCAACCAATTGCTGAACGGCTTTGATTACAGTGTCGTGAACGAATGCCCATTCTTCGTCGGATAATTCTTGGATGTCGGTCTTTGACATGATATCCGGCATTCGGAGTAAAGTTTGAAACCAATCCGAAGGAACTGGAATGCTTAAGTTTTCAGAAATAGACAGGATCTGGTTATAATATCCTTCTACTAAAACTTGATTGATAGGTGTAGCGCTATCGGCACTTTCTTTTTTTTCAATCCACAAGCTGAAGTCAACTTTTCCGCGTTCTAGATATTTGGATATTTCATTACGAATTTCCATCTCTTTTTCACGGTATAGAGGAGCAATTCGAGTCGATAAATCGAGTGCTTTACTGTTAAGTGACTTGATTTCGACATTTATTTTCTTATCGGGAAGTTCGGCGGTCGCTTTGCCATATCCCGTCATAGATTGTATCATATGCATGTAAGTTTTGCGCAAAAATAAGGGATTATTTTAAGATGTGGAAATAATCATGTATTTTTGCATGAATTTAATTATATGGTTTTATGTCGTGTATATTGCATATTGAAACTTCTACTACTGTTTGTTCTGTAGCTGCAAGCCAGGACGGACAGGTCATTTTTGTGAAAGAAGATTTGAAAGGTCCTTCTCATGCTACTTCTTTGGGCGTTTTTGTTGATGAGGCTTTGTCGTTTCTAGATAGTCATGCTATTCCCCTTGATGCTGTGGCTGTCAGTTGTGGCCCGGGATCATATACCGGTTTAAGAATTGGCGTTTCGATGGCTAAAGGCATTTGCTATGGTCGGCAAATTCCGTTGATCGGACTACCGACCCTCAAAGTACTTGCCGTTCCGGTTTTACTTTATCATGAGTTACCGGAAGATGCTTTGATCTGCCCGATGATTGATGCTCGAAGAATGGAGGTTTATGCCGGTATATACGACAGAGCACTTCATGCTAAACGTGATATTGGAGCGGATATTGTCGATGAACAGTCTTATTTAGACTTCTTGGAGAAGCAACCCGTTTATTTCTTCGGTAATGGAGCCAGTAAATGTAAGAATCAGATTACTCACCCTAACGCTCATTTTATTGATGACATTCATCCGTTAGCAAAGATGATGATGCCTTTGGCTGAAAAAGCTTTTGCTGAGCATAACTTTGAAGATGTCGCTTACTTTGAACCTTTCTATTTGAAAGAGTTTGTTGCTTCTCAGCCTAAAAAATTATTATAAAAGAAAAATTATTGCCAAATGAGATATAATACTCAACAGAAAAAAATGCCTTTACCTGAGTATGGGCGAAGTATACAGAACATGGTCAATTATGCGTTAACGATTGAGGATCGTGCGGAGCGTCAACGTTGTGCTAATACCATCATCAACATCATGGGAAATATGTTTCCTCACTTGAGAGATGTTCCCGATTTTAAACATAAACTGTGGGATCATTTGGCAATCATGTCTGACTTTAAGTTGGATATTGATTATCCTTACGAGATCATTCGTAAGGATAACTTGGTGACTAAACCGAATGTTATTGCTTATCCGATGACTCGAATGCGCTATCGTCACTATGGAAAGACGCTTGAAGTTTTGATTAAAAAAGCTTGTGAGTTTCCGGAAGGCGATGAAAAACAGAATCTAGTTGCATTGATCTGTAATCATATGAAGAAAGATTATATGGCTTGGAACAAAGATACGGTCGATGATAAGAAAATTGCTGAAGATTTGAATGAACTGTCCGGAGGAGTGTTACAGATGACTGAGGATATTTTAAAATTGATGGGAGAGCGTTTGGCTCAAAACTATCGTCCGAAAACAAACTTTAGTAATCGGAATAATAAAAAGAATTATCGTCAAAACCAATAAAGCTTTTGAGCTTTATCTAACTAATTGTTCATATTATGGCTTCATTTGTGATTGAAGGAGGACACCGTCTTCATGGAGAAATTTATCCTCAAGGTGCGAAGAATGAGGTTTTAGAAATTATTTGTTCAACCCTACTTACTGCCGAAGAGGTGACAATAAGCAATATTCCCGATATATTGGATGTGAATAATCTGATTCAACTCATGAGAGATATGGGGGTTCAGGTTGCCAAGAAAGGGATCGAGACCTACAGCTTTAAAGCTGAGAATGTCAATTTGGCTTATTTGGAAAGCGATGATTTTCTAAAGAAATGCTCTAGCTTGCGTGGATCGGTCATGTTGATTGGCCCGATGGTTGCACGTTTTGGTAAAGCTATGATCTCTAAACCGGGAGGCGATAAGATTGGTCGCCGCCGTTTGGATACTCATATTATAGGTATACAGAATCTTGGAGCTAAGTTTTTTTATAACACCGAACGGGAAGTTTATGAGATGCGTGCGGATCAATTGCACGGTACTTATATGTTGCTTGATGAAGCTTCGGTGACCGGAACGGCTAATATTGTTATGGCTGCTGTTTTGGCTAAAGGTAAAACGGTAATCTACAATGCGGCTTGTGAACCTTACTTACAACAACTTTGTAAGATGTTGAATCGTATGGGAGCTCGTATTAGCGGTATTGCATCTAACTTACTGACCATTGAAGGTGTGGATGAGTTGCATGGCACTGATCACACTATCCTGCCCGATATGATCGAGGTGGGAAGCTTTATTGGTATGGCTGCCATGACCCGAAGTGAGATTACCATTAAGAATGTGTCGTATGAGAATTTAGGCATTATCCCTGAAAGTTTCCGACGCCTAGGTATTAAACTTGAACAACGTGGAGATGATATTTTTGTCCCGGCTCAAGAGACTTATGAGATTGAATCCTTCATTGATGGATCGATCATGACTATTGCCGATGCTCCTTGGCCCGGTTTAACTCCCGACTTGTTGAGTGTGATGCTTGTTGTAGCCACACAGGCTAAGGGAAGCGTTCTGATTCATCAGAAAATGTTCGAGAGTCGCTTGTTTTTTGTAGATAAACTGATTGATATGGGGGCTCAAATTATTTTGTGCGATCCTCATCGCGCAGTTGTAATCGGGCATAATCATGGATTCAGACTGCGTGGAGGCAACATGACTTCACCGGATATTCGTGCCGGTATTGCTTTATTGATTGCCGCAATGAGTGCCGATGGAATTAGCCGGATTCATAATATCGAACAAATAGATCGTGGTTATCAAGATATTGAAGGACGTCTGAATGCCATTGGAGCAAGAATAACGCGTATATGATAAAAAAAGAAGAAGTATATAAAATAGGCTTATTTAATAAGCCTCATGGCATTCATGGAGAATTGCAGTTTACGTTTACCGATGATATTTTCGATCGTGCAGATTGTAACTATGTGATCTGTATGCTTGACGGCATTTTAGTTCCGTTTTTTATTGAGGAGTATCGGTTTCGGTCGGACTCTACCGCTTTAATGAAGTTGGAGGGGATCAATTCGACCGAACAAGCTCGCCTGTTTACTAATGTAGAGGTTTTTTTCCCGATAAAATATGTCGATACAGAATCGCATGAGGAACTCTCATGGGATTTCTTTGTGGGTTTCCAAATGGAAACAACTGCAGGAGAACCAATTGGTGAGGTGATCGATGTGGATAGTCATACCATTAACGTCTTGTTTGTGGTAGACCGTGAAGGTGAAGAGCTCCTGATTCCTGCTCAGGAAGAATTTATTGCAGGAGTCGATGGCGAACATAAAATATTAACGGTCGATTTACCTGAAGGCTTATTGGATCTTGATGAAGCAGACGATGATTTCAAAGAAGATTGAAATCTATGTTAATATCTGCTATCATACGACTGGAGTAATTGTAAAATGCATACTTTTGTAGAGTGACCGTTATGCCATGTTAAAGAAAAAACGAAGTAAAGCTTTTTGGAAAAATATAAAGTTTAAGTACAAACTGACCATATTCAACGAGAATACGCTTGAAGAGGTGGTCGGACTTCGTGTGTCAAAACTTAATGGACTTTCAGTTTTACTTTCGGTGTTGACGGTTTTATTTCTCATCGCAGCTTGTATTATCGCTTTTACTCCTTTGCGCAATTATTTACCGGGTTATGTGAATAGTGATATTCGTGCCCAAATTGTCGATCATGCACTAAAGGTAGACTCTCTTCAGCAGGTGATTGATAAGCAAAATCTGTATATCCTAAATATTCAGGATATTTTTAGCGGTAGGGTACGCATTGATACCGTGCAGACGATCGACTCGCTTACCACAGTCAGGCATGACACGTTGATGGAGCGAACTAAACGCGAAGAAGAGTTTCGAAAACAATATGAAGAGACCGAGAAATATAATCTGAATACAATAGCTTCAAAACCGGATGTCTCGGGTTTAATTTTTTATTGTCCGACCAGAGGACTGATTTCGGAACATTTTAATGCAGATCAAAAACATTACGGTTTGGACATTGCTGCCAATCCGAACGAGAGTGTTCTAGCAACCATGGATGGTACGGTGATTTTGAGTACCTATACGGCAGAGACGGGCTTCTTGATTATGGTTCAGCATAGTCAAGACTTTGTTTCGGTGTATAAACATTGCGGATCACTATTAAAGCATGATGGCGATAGAGTAAAAGGGGGCGAGGCTATTGCTCTAGTGGGGAATAAAGGGACTTATAGTACAGGTCCTCATCTTCACTTTGAACTATGGTTTAAAGGACGGCCCATTAACCCTGAAAGTTATATCGTTTTTTAGAGGGATTTAGATAAAATGAATTTAGATAAAGAGATAAAGAAAAAACAAATAGCGATACTTGGATCGACCGGTTCGATAGGAACTCAGGCGTTGCAAGTGATCGAGGAACATCCGGATCTTTATGAACCTTATGCCTTAACGGCCAATAATCGCGTTGAATTGTTGATCGAGCAGGCTCGTAAGTTTCAGCCGGAGGTGGTCGTGATTGCCAACGAAAGTAAATATACCACCTTAAAAGAGGCTTTGCAAGATTTACCGATCAAGGTATATGCGGGATCTAAGGCTTTGGCCGAAGTGGTGGAGTCGGCTCCTATCGATATTGTACTTACAGCGATGGTTGGTTATGCGGGACTATTACCGACGATGAGCGCGATTCGTGCGGGTAAAGCGATTGCATTAGCCAATAAAGAGACGTTAGTCGTTGCCGGTGAACTCATCAATCGATTAGCTCAACAATACCGTACACCGATATTACCTGTCGATTCCGAGCATTCGGCCATTTTCCAGTGTCTGACCGGAGAGATCGGTAACCCGATCGAGAAGATCATCTTGACGGCTTCGGGCGGCCCTTTCCGCTCTTGTTCTATGGAAGAGTTGCAGAAGGTCACTAAAGCTCAAGCTTTAAAACATCCGAATTGGGAGATGGGAGCTAAGATTACTATTGACTCGGCTTCTATGATGAATAAAGGGTTTGAGGTGATCGAAGCGAAATGGCTGTTTGGTTTGCAACCCCAACAAATAGAGGTGGTGGTGCATCCGCAATCGGTGATCCATTCGATGGTGCAATTTGAAGATGGGTCGATTAAAGCGCAGCTTGGCCTACCCGATATGCGATTGCCCATTCAATATGCTTTCTCTTACCCCGATAGGGTACACTCGTCGTTCGAGCGTTTGGACTTCTCTAAGTGTACTCACCTCACTTTCGAACAACCCGATATCCGCCGATTCCGTAATCTGGCTTTGGCTTATGAAGCGATGGATCGCGGTGGAAATATGCCTTGTATCGTGAATGCGGCCAATGAGATGGCGGTGGCTAGCTTCTTACGCGAGGAGATCGGCTTCTTGGAGATGAGTCGTGTGATTGAGCAGACCATGGAAAAAGCTTCGTTTGTGGCTTCTCCAACCTACGATGATTATGTGGCGACCGATGCTGAGGCTCGTCGTTTGGCAGTCGAACAACTAACAACATTGAAATTATAACCTAAAAATAAAATAGAAAAGAACTGATGGAAACATTTTTAATTCGTGCCCTGCAGCTCATCATGAGTCTCTCATTACTTGTTGTGATTCATGAAGGTGGGCATTTCCTTTTTGCTCGTTTATTTAAAGTCAGGGTAGAAAAGTTTTGTCTGTTTTTCGATCCATGGTTCACTCTTTTCCGATTTAAACCGAAGAAGAGTGAGACCGAATATGCCGTTGGTTGGTTACCTCTTGGGGGTTACGTAAAGATTGCCGGTATGATCGACGAATCGATGGATACGGAGCAGATGAAACGTCCGGAGCAACCTTGGGAGTTTCGTTCGAAACCCGCTTGGCAACGGTTGTTTATCATGATTGGAGGCGTGTTGTTTAACTTTATATTGGCGTTATTTATCTATTCGATGATTCTTTTCGCTTGGGGCGATGAATACATCCAAATACAGAAAGCGCCGTTGGGAATGGAGTTTAACGAAACGGCTAAAACAATTGGTTTTAGAGATGGTGATATCTTATTGTCGGCCGATGGGAAAGCCTTCGAACGATACGATGGGGATATGATGAGTCAGTTGGTGGAGTCGAGTGCGGTAACCGTGCTTCGCGAAGGCCAAGAGGTATCGATCAATATTCCGGAAGATATGATGCAACGTTTGATGACCGATAGTGTACGTTTTGCTAACTATCGCATTCCTTATGTGGTCGATAGTTTAGTCCTTAACTCTCCGGCAGCTGCTGCGGGACTTCAGGTTGGCGATAGCATTATTGCCATGGATGGACAGTCGATTTCATTCTCTGATTTCTTATATGAGATGGAACAACGCCGCCAGGGTAAAGCATCGGTGGCTAATGATTCGGTCGATAATCATCTTTTCGCATTAACTTATAGTCGTGCGGGAGTGATCGATACATTGACTATGCGTGTAGACTCGGCCTATAAGATGGGAGTGATTGCTCGTATGGAAACCACTAAGCTGTTGCCTACTATCAAGAAAAACTATACATTCTTGGAGTCTTTTCCTGCGGGGATTAGTTTAGGCGTGAAAACGTTAAAGGGCTATGTGAGTAACATGAAATATGTCTTCTCGAAAGAGGGCGCTAAACAGTTAGGTGGCTTTGGTACTTTAGGCAGTATCTTCCCGGCAACTTGGGATTGGCATCAGTTCTGGTATATGACTGCTTTCTTATCGATTATTCTAGCCTTTATGAATATTCTCCCTATTCCGGCATTAGACGGCGGACATGTTTTGTTCTTATTCTATGAGATCATTGCTCGTCGCAAACCGAGTGAGAAGTTCATGGAATATGCGCAAATGGGAGGTATGATCTTATTGTTTGGCTTACTGCTTTGGGCGAATCTAAACGATATTTTGCGCTTCTTCTTTTAAAAGAGTGGTCTGAGCCTTTTGCTCTATCCAATCAAGAGAGAAGGACGAGATCGATCGCTTTCTCTTGATTATAATGCATCCCTTTATTTCATCCTTTGGGCGTTAGTCGAAGAATGAAATAAAGGGATTGTTCTTTTTAAAATTTTACGCTCTTACTCTAAATAGCTGATGATGGTGTGCGATAATTGTTAGAAGTTACGGTGAGGCGATGGTGGAGTAATGCTGAAGTGATGCTGAAATGATGCTGAAATGGTGGTGTAGTGATGATGCAGTAATGGTGGAATAACAGTGGAGTAATGTCGAAGCGATCGTGAATGGGCGGCGAATCGATCGTGAGTTGATTATCACGGTGTCTGAGCGAATGCTCTTGTTGATCTTAGTGGCTGTCTCCTTGATCTTAATCGTTAGCAGCGTTTCATTAGCCGGTGATGCCGTCGGATTTTTTGAGCCCTCGAACGAAGGCTCTTCAGCCCTCGAAGGTGGGCCCATGAGCCCTCGAACGAAAACCGAAGAGCCCTCGAACGAGGGCTCAACTCCAGCTATGGACAAAACGGCTAATTGCCTTTTAGTTGCGATTATACAAGGTTCGATTAGACTTAATTGTATCGGCTTATTTTCTTCGGACCATGTACGACGCTTCTTCCCTTATTTGAGATGGAGAATGCGCTGGTTGCTGCTGCCTCGAAACTCTAGGAAAGGGGAATAAAGATCCTGTTCAAACCGACCGTCGACGAGCACATCGATGTATTGAAGGACGGCATAAAGTTTGGGATCGTTTTTGATTTCTTCGTAGGTGTATCCGGTATAACACCAAATGTTCTGTTGAGTTTCGGCCTTGAGTCGTTGTGCCAAGGTTAGCAACTCTTCCGGATGATAGAATGGATCACCGCCCGATAGGGTGACGCCGTCGAGCAAGGGGTTAGCGTTGATTTCGGCAATAATGTCGGTGGTCATCTCCTCTGTCAGCGGATGACCGGCACAGGGATTCCAACTCTCGGGGTTATGGCAGCCCGGGCAATGGTGCGAACAGCCTGCCAGATAAATGGAGTATCTGATGCCTTCGCCATCGACAATGGTTTCTGAATAGGTATTTAAGAGATTCATTGTGGGTCTAGTGCTCTACGATAAAGATGAAAACAACATGGTTCACTTTCCGCACGGAAAAGCAGACCATGTTGTCCAATAAAAAAGGGTTGATGAATTATCCGTGTTTTACACGGTCGTGCTCTTCAGCTCTCTTGGCTGAGTTCCACGAATTTAAATCGCCGGTCAGATAACCGGTGATGCGGCGCATGCGAAGGATGTTCTCGCTCTGACAAACCGGACATTTATCGTATATCACCCCTTTATAGCCACAATCGTTACACGTGTCTACCGGGTGGTTGATCGATCCGTAACCGATGCCTTGGTCGTGCATGACTTTAACGATCTTAACGATAGCACGCACATTCTTCTGAGCTTCACCATCTAGTTCGACGTAAGTAATGTGTCCTCCCTTAGTGATGGCATGGAATGGGGCTTCGCATTTTATTTTTTCGACGATGTTGATCGGTTCTTTGACATCGACATGGAAAGAGTTGATGTAATAATCGCGATCGGTCACTCCTTCTATCACCCCATATTTGCGGCGGTCCATCCTTGTGAAACGACCGGACAAGCCTTCTGCAGGTGTAGCCAAGACCGAATAGTTCAGTTGGTAGCGTTCTTTATAATCGTTTGCTACTTTGTTCATCTCTTCAACGGCTGCATAAAGCGTCTCCCAAGCTTTCGAACAGTGGCCGTGTCCTTTACCGTAAAGGGCCATCATGGCGTTGTGTCCACCGATGAATCCAATTCCTAATGTTCCACTGCGAAGAACATCGCCGACTTGTTCGTCGGGATGAAGGTTGGCTCCACCTTTCCAAACGTCGTTGGCCATCATGAATGGGAATTGACAAGCCAGCGCTGTGCGTTGGTATTGATAGCGTTCGTTGAGTTGTTCGGCAATGAGCGTGGCTTTTTCATGTACCATCTCTAAGAAACAGTCTTTCGCTTTTTGTTCGATAGCCTCTTGATGGTGTTGGTCTTCAACCATGCCTTCTGCTTTGATCCGGGCTTCAATGGCCAATCTTGGCAAGTTCATGGTGGTGAACGAGAGATTACCACGACCTAAAGAGCTTTTCTCTCCCCAGATATTTTCGTAAACGCGTGTGCGGCATCCCATGGTTGCCAATTCGTAGCGGTAGCGTTTTGGATCGTTGGCATCCCACTTGTCGTTGGTGTTGAATGGGGTATCGAGGAACATAAAGTTCGGGAATAGCGCTTTTGAGGTGGTCTGACAAGCTTTCAGCATCAAGTCGAAGTTGGGCGTGTCGTAGGTTAGCTGCATCGCTTCTTCGATGGTGCTTGCTTTCATCGCTTTCTCGAAGTCTTGCTCTGAATAGGAGATGCCGTCTTTCACTTTAAAGATCTGGATTGGGAAAACGGGTACTTCACCTCTGGTACCTAATCCTTCGATGGTGGCTTTAAGAAGTTCTTCGATCACCATACGGCCTTCGGCTGAGGTGTCTGTTCCATAATTGATGGAACTGAAAACCACTTGGTTTCCTCCTCTAGAGTGCATGGTGTTCAGGTTATGGATAAACCCTTCCATGGCTTGATGGGTATCTTTGCGGGTGAGCGCAAAAGCTTTGTCGATAATTGGCTGTAGATGATGCTCGTCGATGGTTGCTCCTATTTTGCCGAGAGCGTCGCATAGCGCATTGCGTTCGGCTTCGCTGTTGCGGAGTGAGGGCAGGTGTAATTCCACTAACTGACGGATCTCTTTCTCCTCCAAAGTTAGGTTTTGTTCGATTAACGAGCAGAAACTCAATAGTGAGGTTAAATGTTTACGGAACGACTTGCCAACCCCTTTAGCCATGAAGAAATCGAATGCCGGAATGGCCTGTCCTCCATGTTGTTCGTTTTGGTTGGTCTGGAAGATAATCGTTGCCAATGTCGCATAACTTTGAATGCTCTGTGGGGTACGTATGCTTCCATTTTTAGTTCGGAACCCCCGTTCGAACAAATCGTCCATATCGTATTGTATGCACGTTGTGGTTTTAGTGGGGTAGTAATCTAAATCGTGAATATGGATATCACCAAGTTGATGAGCTTCGGCAAATCGTTTCGGCAATAGATAGCGATAGGTATAGTCTTTCGTGACTTCCGAAGCAAATGTCATCATTTGCCCAGCAGGCGTGTGACTGCTCATGTTGGCATTGCTTAGATTGACATCATTCTTGTCAATAGCTACAATACCATCCATGATTTGTTTCATTTGAGTTTTTTTACCGCGTTCGGTGTTTCGCCATTCGCGGTAGATGATATACTTTTTAGCAACCTCAGGACGGTTTTTCATCAGTTCCTTCTCAACCAAGTCTTGAATCTCTTCAACAGTGATGGTTGGAGCGGTAAACTTGTCGATTACACTCATCGTGATATCGGCGATAAGTTGTTGCTCGTCTTTAATTCCTGTAGCATTGAATGCTTTTCCGATGGCGTTCTTGATTTTGCTAATAGAGAAATCTTCTCTCTTACCATCGCGTTTGATGATACAAATTTCTGCGTAGTTCATAACTTTAACTCCCGAAAGTGTTAGACAATAATGTTTCTTCTGTTTGATTGTGGCAGGTCTTCTGACTTATCTCTCCTTCGCACGCCTTCCCATGTCTTGACAAAGTGACGTAATGTGCGGATTCCTAGAGAATTACAGCAGCGGGTACTGTCGCCGAATTACACAGCGTTCCCTCATGACTAAGTCGCTTTTAGTACCGTAATCGATTACAAAGATAGAAGTTCTATCTATAAAAACAAGTCTATATATTGAAGTTTTTTTGGGCAACTTTTCTTTCTTGTTGATATCTAAAGTTTTCCGTTTTGGAAAACTTTTTTAGTGAAAATCGCTGTGAAATTTCTCTTTTTTTATTAAGGGGGTGGTTCGATTTTAGTTTATAAGCTTTTTAGTTTTGAGACTTTGGAGTCTTAAGGTTTTGGAGAGTTGGATAGAGTGTTGATATGAACAAAAGTCGCTATAACCTATTATTTTGTTATAGCGACTTTTGTTAGATGAATCTTTTGCTATTGATTGATTTTCTTAGCTGTCCTATTGTGTGGGATTGTCTTTTTTCAAGACGACTTTTCCGCTGTATTGTTCAGAAATGATTTTTCGAAAGGCGATGAATTCTATGTAGTCGTCTTTGGAATATACTCCTTTGTGCATTAATAAGCGGTAAGTGGCAACGATCTCGTTTTCATGAATGGAGATTGAGGACTTAAACGTTCCAAATTTGCTTTTCATCTCTATGCTTTTGGGATAACCTTCCACACTGTATCCATTCGGTATTTTGATGCGTATACTGTCGGTGTCATGGTAGCCATAACCGATGGATATCGGTGAATGACGAGTCGTTAATGGCGGGTTATAAAAGCTACGACGGAAAATATTGGTGGGGATAAAGAGGCGATTGCCCGTTTTATGCCCATATTGATCGGTTTGAATCTGGTAATCGATCGTGATTTCCGGATGATCGGTTTTATTCTCTTTAATTTTGATTTGATCAATCATAGCATGGGTGAGCTTGATTTCTTCTCGAAGTGCATCTTTTTGTTTATTCGGTTCTAAGTCTATGATTCCTGACTGATGGTCATATTGGAATAAACGGGAGATTTCTTCTACTGTGATCGTTGCCGATCCGGTTGGCGATATACTTACCGTGGCTTTGTTGTTTTGGGTGTTGAGAGAGTCCGGATAAAGCGGAAGGCGATAAACCTTTCCTCCTTCCGGGGTAATCAATAGTCCGTCGTGTCCCGCTATTTGCTGATGGATATATCCAAAAGGAAGTCTAGGGTTGGTGCATTCTAACCACAAGGTATCTTGGGGGAGAGGAACTTGTAAAATGATGTGATTCATCTGGTTGGCACTGGCGAAATCAGGAATTAGACGACTGTTGGTTGTGCTAATGACGGTGTAGGTAGAAGGGA
This sequence comes from Bacteroides sp. QWL-09, assembly GCF_058683585.1. Lineage (NCBI taxonomy): Bacteria > Pseudomonadati > Bacteroidota > Bacteroidia > Bacteroidales > Bacteroidaceae > Bacteroides > Bacteroides sp. QWL-09. The sequence goes on from NZ_CM178748.1 coordinate 3,210,570, forward strand.
TGCCTAATTCTTTCAGCATTGCTTTAGTGTAATTTGACAGTGCTTTGCAATCGCCAAACCCAAATTCTGCTACTTCACTTGCCGGTGCCGGTTGGAATCCACCTATACCCAACTGTATGCTGACATATCGGGTGGTTTTTGCTAAATAGTCGTAAATGGCTTTCACTTTTTCTCTGTCGCTTTTGCAATGGGCGGTCAATTCATGTACTCGCTGTTTCATGGCGTCAGTGAGTTCGTCGCGTCCGTTTAGTAATTGTTGAGTCCAATTTCCAAAACTTTGCCAATCCTTTAAGCATCCGGTGGTTTTGTCATAGACAAAATCTGTTGGTGTTAGATAAACATAGGGGATAAGGTTCTTCAGTGGCAAAGAGAATGGTTCTTCTTCTATGGCTGCGAGGTTTGAAGCCGTGGCTTTAATCCTATTTTCTCCTTTTTCTCCTTTCGATCGTTCGATCTTAATCAGATCTTTGGTTGGAGATAGGACGCGAATGTTACATTCCATATCGCTTGGGTACTCTAGGTCGTATTCTGCTTTTTCTATACTCTGGTTGTAATCTGTTTGCGGAACAAATGGAGTGAAACCAATAATCCCGTCATTACACTCTGTTTCCCATTCATAAGTCACGGTAAATGGGTAAACAGGGTAATTACATTCGTAAAAAAAGAAATAATCGTCTGTGCTCAAGGCCGAACCAGAGTACTCGGTCCGTTGTAAATCGGACTTTTTAATTTTTCTCACTCGTTTACCTGAGGCATTGAATAATTCGCCGGAAAAACTTTTTAAGGAATTAAATTGGTCACAATTACACACAAACTTAGTGGCTTCAAGTCCTTTTTCATTGAGTATTGTAATCGTTAGACTTTCCTTATTTAGACTTTGAGTTTTCGACTTGCAAACAATTGTAATCTGATGATTCTTAATAATAGAGTAAGCATTTTTAGTCAGATCTTGTGCGTGAAGAGGTAAACTACTACACAGACATATTGCTATTAAAAGAGGTATAACTGTTTGAATGGATTTCATATGAATTATAACGTTTGGTTATTTGCATCTGCCTTTTTGAGAACCAACATTTCATTATTCTTTTCAACAATGGTCTCGAAGAATTTTTTCAAACTAGGATATTCTGTTGATAGATACAAGAGTTTGTTTTGTTTGAATACGTATTTGATGGAGACTGTTTGTTGGTTTACAGCAGAGTAGTAGCGACAAATTGACTGTCCATCTTCAGAATTAATACTTGTAGATTTTGGTAGTTCGTCCACGGTATAACCTTCTGGAATTCTTAATATAACGGATAAAGAGTATTCTTCTTGATAAGGCATCTCGAGGGGTAAATTTCTTTGTACGTCTGTAAATGGACATTTACTCATATGCAGAAAGATTAGTGGATTAACATAAATGAGATCGCCATTAAGTGTCGCTTGTTTCTCAAAATTGAATGACTCTTTTACTTCCGGTGAGAATAGGTCAATATTTTCTAGATTGAATTGAGTAATTTTAATATTCTCTCGGGTCTCTAGGTTGCGAATAAATTCGCTACTATCTTTTACACTATGATATTCTTTACGAATACCTGAAGCATATTGACCGATGTATTTGGTTTGGCGTTGACCGGAAATGATTCCGTTGGATGCTATTGTTGCATTGACAGCACCTCTTAATAAGCTTTTCCCACACTGACTGAGGTTGACCCAGGTCTCTCCATTTTTGTGACCGATGACATGTGCTCGCTCTACCATTAAATTGGGAGGCAGAATGTTTAAGAATCCGGTATTTGAGGAACCGTCAAGATAGACTAAAGTACTATCGGTGTCAGCAATGGCAATAACGAAAGTGTTTAATTTATCTATAGAAGGATGGGTCATGGGTAATATTCCACGTGAACGTCGACTCATAACTGCCGGATAACAATCGATCTTAGCATCTTTCAATAGACTCATTAAGATAAAGTTGATATCAGCATTACTTCCAGTACCATTTTTTGCTGCTTTTTTAGTATCATAGCTATAGAGCGCGTAATCATTATTCCAAGAGATCTTTTTTTTAAGGAACGAATAGAGTGTTGCAATTTTCTCATAAATGTTGTTTGTCTTGTCTAAACCTAAGCTAGGCATTTCATCTCGGTAGGGATTGCGCATTTTTAATCGACCTCCAAAGTCGTCGTCGTCTAGTAGTAGATCGTCTATTTCTTTCCAATTTTTGGTAAATGATTTGTAAGGAGAATTTGGGAAGTTGATTCCGCTTAATTCAAAAAGTACTCCACTCCGGTAGTTTTCTGCACACCAAATGTATTTATCCGCTTTAAGAGCAGGTAGTTGATGTCCAGTAAAAGTCAGATTCCTTGCAGAACAATTTACCCGTTCACTTTGTCCACCCCCATAGTTAATCGTGAATTGTTGATTGTCGCTCTGATCTTTGGTTTCTAAGTGGTTTCTACCACGCATCTCAAGATTAAAAATGAAATATTCGGGAATTTTAATTTCGTGTTGAGTAAATAACACTGGAATATCTTTTTGAGCTTCCCAAGGTAAAAGACGATAATAGAGATCGGATGTTAGGGTGTATTTGTACTCTAATATGGTTCCAACTTTAACGTTGGGAATCGTAAACTTTATCTGCATATAGTTTTTGTTAATCCGTTCTTTAAAGATTAGATCGCGATCCATTTTTGTTCGAACCATTTTCCCTTTTTCCATATTGTATGATGAAGCATTGATTCCGCTTACGACTTCTTTGACTAAGGAACTCTTCTCATTCATGTAATAGGGAATAATGACATTTGCATACGACGTTCCGTCGGCTTTTAATATTTTTATTTTGACTTGGTAGTCATAGGCTACTTGGAACTCATTGGCAATTACATCATATCTTGTATTACTTAAAGAATATAGTACAACGGCTGAAGCTGTTGTGTCTGGTGCATAAGTGCTCATCGACAACTCTTCGTCCGACGGTTTGCCAAATTTTAGACTTGGTTCGATAATTGAGGTTTTTACCTCATTGGCTATTCCGAATATTGTGACTAAACTAAGGAATGCCGTAGTTAGAAGTTTTTTCATACGTTTTATATTTTCTTTAAGACAATTAAATTTCTACTTTTTTCGACAATTGTATTCCAGATGGTTTGCAATTGTTTATATTGGTTGGCTTGTAATATCGATTGATTAATCTGAAACGTATAATTTAAGGTTAATCGGTTGCTTGTTCGCTGAATGACATATTTGCATGATAGAGTTTTATCTTCTGTGACCATCATCATACTTTGAGGGACTTCTTCAATCTCATATCCTTCTGGAATTGTGATATCTATATTTTCGTTATGGGAATATGGATAGGGAAACTCGATCGGAAGCACTCGTTCTGATTTCGTAAATGGGTTGTTTATGGGCTGTACTAGCAATAGGGGATTAATGTAAAGATGCTCTTCATCTGCTTCGATGGGAATAGTGAAATGGAAAGATTCTTTTATTTGTGAAGGACAGAATCCTAAAGATTCTTGTCGATAATTTGCTATCTTACAATTCCATAAACTTTCCTTTTCTTTGATGATTTTTAAGGTGTCTTTATTAAAAAGTTCTGACTTAAATTCTGTTGCTTCTTGACCTTCGTATAAACTCATACGATGTCCTACAATTTGTCCCCTCTCCATTTGAGCTTTGGTGATCGTTTTTGTAGAGTTGTTAGAGAGTGACATAAGGTCAATCCATCTGCTTTTTTCTTCTAACTGTGGATTTAAGATGCGGGCTTTATTTACGAGTAAATTAACGGGCAGAACGTTAAAATCGACTGTTTGCATCGAACCATCTAGGAATAAATAATGATTGGGTGATTCTTCTACGGCTACAATGAATGTGTTTAGTTTATCGATGGAGGCGAAGAAAACGGGCAATCGTCCGCGGTCGCGCGTACTCAATACTACGGGATAAGCTTGAATACCTAGATCTTTGAGCATGCTGATAAAAAGGAAATTCAAATCGGCATTGCTTCCTGTACCGTTTTCTTTGGCCTTAAGCGGGGAGTCGCTGACTAGTCGGTATTGATTGTTCCAGGTCATATTGTTTTTTAGCAATAGGAACGTTTTCATAATCTTATCTCTTTGACTTATAGAACTGTTCCTAATTTGTATGGTTTGTTCTTTAAAAGGATTGATTAATGATCTGAGGAGTTTTCCGAATCTTTCATCTCCTTCATTCAATAGAGTCTTATCTACATCTTCCCAATTTTTAGTGTAGGGTTTATACCCCTCAACCGGAAAGTTTGTACCTTGTAGGTCGAAACTGATTTGTATTTTATAGTCATCCGGATGCCAACAGAAGCTTTCGTCTTGTTTTAGTGGTTCTATATAGCTTGAACTAAATGTTAAGTCGCGTGCACTGATAAAGAAGTCTTGGCTAATTTGGGCAATGTCGGGAGTTCTCTGTTGTGTGAGAGACATGACTCCTTCTTTCTCAGTTAAATCGATTCGATCTCTTCTTGTAAATTCAATATTGTAAATGAAGACATTGGGAATGACAACATGATATTTATTGTGTATCACTGGAATGTTTTCTTGTATTTCCCAATTCTCTATTTCTCCATAATGACTTATTCTATGACTGTACTTGTATTCAATGATAGAGCCCACCTTGACATTCGGAATAGTAAATTTTGCGACCATGGTATTCTCATCAAATCGTTCATAAAAGATGAGTTTGCTTTTCATCTTGGTTTTGACAATTTTTCCATTTTCTAAGTTATAGGCTGTTGCGTCTATATCCAGAATATCGTCTTTATCTTTATCGGGTTTAGTCGGTGAATAATAAGGGATGGAAATATTTGCAAGATCTTTACCTTGCTCTTTAAGAATACGAATGCGGAAGGCGTGATCGGTTAATAAACCGAATTGGTTTTGCTTGTAAGTAAATTTGGTGTCTCCGGTGTGAAATAACATGATTGCTGTCGAAGTTGTATCACTGTTGAATGCGGCAGTAGTGAGTTCTTCTTTTGAAACCTTCCCAAATTTCAAAGTGATTTCCGGAATCTTACTTTTTATATTTTCTGCAAATAAAGATAAATTTAGGACAAATATAAAGAATATAAATACTGAATTTTTCCTCATGACAATAGTATAAGATTTAATATATTTTGCGAAAATATAATAAAAAAATGAGAAAAAGTTTTCTTTTCCTCATTTTTATCATAAATATTTTTTGAAATATATGTTATACTAATTGTTTAATCCAATTTTCTCTATCTCCTGGTAATAGATCGATAACGGGTATTTCTATTAAGGTATAACACCCTGGCAACTGAACTTTTGAGGCTCTGGCAGCACAAACTAAAATTTGGGCAGTTAGTGCTGGGTTGTTAATTTTCATGTTAAATTCAAATAATTGATTTTGAGTTTTACCTGATACGCCTTTACGAGTTAAATTAACTCCATGTCCCATGTCTAATAGATTGTCGACACAATCAACTTGTTTGACATGTGTTTCGTCGTGAATAAAATAATCGTCTGTTTTTATAGCATTGGCGATTTCTTCAAATGAGTATCCATTTTCTATCTCTACATAAACCATGCGACGGTGAATACTTGTGCCGGTAGGAATGGTCATGGATAAAGCCGCTTTTACACCTTTAATAGCTTTGACAGCCACTGTGTGCCCCATGCTCATTCCAGGCCCAAAATTAGTATAAGTAATTCCCTTAGGGGCAATAGCTTCAAGTAGGGTGCGTACGATAGAATCACTTCCCGGGTCCCAACCAGCGGAAATGATAGATACGGCTTGGCTTGCTTTGGCTACTTCGTTCAAGTTGCGACGTAGGTCTATAATTCCGGTATGGATATCGAAACTGTCAACAGTGTTAATACCTTGTTCTAAAAAGGATTTAGCATATTGCTCGACGCTTCGTGTCGGGGTGCAAAGAATGGCAACGTCAACTTCTCCAAGTTCTTTTATATCACTAACAACAGGGTAATCATTCAACTCTTGAGGTTTATTTTCTGCTCCGTTGCGGCGAACGATACCTGCTATTTCAAAATCGGGGGCAACTTCAAGAGCTTCTAATACATAGTGGCCAATATTACCATAGCCAACAATGGCAGCTTTGATTTTCTTCATGATTTTTTTGTGTATAATTTAGTAGAATCTATTTTTTACAAAAATAGCTTTTTCTGATGGAATATTTTTTTGAGGTGCTTCTTTTTTTGCTTCTATTTGTTGATCTACACAAATAAGGTCTCTGTTTTTTTCTTTTTCTTTTCGGTTCATTTGCTTTTCTCTGTTATCTTTGTACTATTATGATAGAATATGTAAGGGGCGAAATTGCCGAACTTAGTCCGGCAACCGCAGTAATCGATTGTAATGGAGTGGGTTATGCTCTTAATATATCGTTGAATACTTATACCGCTATTCAAGGAAAGAAAAGCTGTAAACTGTTTGTTTATGAGGCTATTCGTGAAGATGCGTATGTGCTTTATGGCTTTGTCGATAAGCAAGAACGAGAGATCTTCTTGTTGTTAATCTCTGTTTCGGGTATTGGAGGTAATACGGCACGAATGATTTTGTCGGCTCTTTCAACGGCTGAATTGGTTAACGTGATTGCCACAGAGAATGTTGGAATATTAAAAACGGTGAAAGGCATTGGATTAAAAACAGCTCAACGAGTTATTGTGGATTTGAAAGATAAGATTAAAACAACGACAGTTGTGTCAGATGTTGCTATCGGAGGAGGAGTCCTGAATATCGCAAAAGCTGAAATACAAGAAGAGGCTATCTCTGCTCTGACCATGTTAGGCTTTGCGACGGCGCCATCTCAAAAGGTCGTGGTGGCCATTTTAAAAGAAGACCCTAATGCTCCTGTGGAACAAGTCGTAAAATTAGCTTTAAAACGATTGTAGCCGATGAGTACAAATGTGATTTATATGAAAGAGTGGCTCGATCGACATCAACGCACTTCAAAAGTAGCTACCGATCAGTGGTATTTGAATTTTGCTAACACGTTGTATATCAGTTTTGATGAGGAGTTTGATTTGGAAGTGGATGCTAAATCTCAATATAAGGATTTGGCTCTTTCATTGGCTCTTTATCTAGAAGACTGTGTTGCTGAAGGCGGGGAATGGAATCAATTTATTCATTGGCATTTTCGCCTTTATTCCAAGTATCTTCCTTTTTATCAACTGACTGAAGAGTATATGCTTGATGAAATTAATAAAGAAGATATTTCTTTATTAGTTTGGATGTCTTTTTCTCAGGTTGCCGAAAATGAGATAGCTGATCCCTTCGATTCGAGTTTATTGGAACTTTCTCAATTGGCTTATGAGATGTTAGATGACTGTTTTGAAGAAGCTCCCATTAGTGAGAATCTTTCTCGTCACTGGTTGCATGACTATCCGTTTATGAAAAAAGAGTCTACGGCGGTTGAATTGGTAACTTCTCAGGAGGCTTCTTCGACAAATGTGAAACGCTTCTTAATGGCTAGCAATGACGCTCCTTTGATGTATTTTGATTCTTATTCTGCGCTACGACATTTCTTTGTAGAGTCTTTAGGATGGGACGATCAAGATGATGAGTTTATGTTTGCTTTAGGTGATGCTCAGAACTTTGTGTTGTATGGTAATGCAAAAGGTTTGCTGATTGGTACTGATGTGGCTTGTTTCTTTGCAGATTCTGGCAACTCTTGTTATGATGCTGAAGAAGCTAGGAAGTATGGATATATGATGTTTACTTGTGAAGGATTATGCCCGTTTGATCTTTTAAAATATGCTTATTCTAAAGGGCTTTTACCTGATGTTGAGCTACCTTTTGAGAATGGGAAAACTTTATTACGTGAGAATTGGGATTTTATTGCCCGTTGGTTTTTAGGAGAATATTATGAAGGAGATTAGAAAATGCCTATAAAAAAGAAAGCAAATCCATTTGCCGGCAAAGCTACGCCGGCTAATAAAAAAAAGGTTGGCAAACGTGTTGGGAAGTCGAAACTGGAAAAGGCTAACAACCAGTTGAATAGACGATTGAAATAGTATCTTTTGTATTCAATAGATTATAAAGTGATTTATAATCGCTATCTCGACAATTCTCAGATTTGTCGAGATAGCGATTTTTTTTATGCCTAGTCTTTATCTTTATACTTTACGAAGCATCTTTATGAATAGAGGAGGTCTCATCGTTTCTCTTTCAATGAGATTTGAACGAGCGTAATTGATTTTATGAACGTCGTATCTAAGAAGATGATCAAACTTTTAATTAAAATTTTTGTTCTTATAAATAAGTATAACTGATCAGAGAGTGCTCTGCTGGTGATTTAAATAATATACTATGAGGATAAAAATGACTTCTTTGGGGAATGGCCTTAACAACACTTCTCATACGGTTAGAATATTTGATGTTGCTGAATTTTCAAAACACGATGGACCCGGAGCGCGGGTCGTCATTTATTTTCAAGGTTGCAATTTGCATTGCGACTGGTGCCACTCGCCCCATTCTCAGCCGATAATCTCACCTTTGCTGTTTAATGAGAATGTCTGTGTTGGCTGCCAGCGTTGTGCGGAGGCTTGTACGCAAAATGTTCATATATTTGCTAACGGAAAGCATCTTATCGACCGATCGAAATGTATTCGGTGTGGACGCTGTATTGAGGTCTGTCCTAACAGTATAGAAGGAGTAAAGGGAAGTGCTCTGCATTTACCGACCACCGAACTTCCTGTACACAGTCTTTTTTCTCAAATAGAACCTTATATTCGCTTGACTGGTGCAAGTGGAGGGGTGACGTTGTCGGGAGGAGAACCGTTGACACAGTTGGAGGCCGCACGAGAATTGCTGACGCTATGTAAGGCTCATGGTTTTCATACGGCAGTTGAGACTTCTGGCTTATTGCGTCCAGAAGTTTATAAATCGGTTTTGCCTTTGGTTGATCTTTGGTTGTTTGGTGTTCGAATTACGACGGGTAAAAAGGATCGCTTACATATAGAACGACTGCGGCAGGTACTTGATATGCTAACGCTTTATCAAGCTGATATTTTACCTCGTATTCCCATGGTCCCAGGATTTTTTGATCGCGATGAGATTTTACAATTATTGACCGATCTGTTACGATCTTATCATTTGGATCAAGTTAGCTTAGGTCCTTGGAACAGAGACTTCGATCATCATTATATTCAGAGTGGCATGTCTAGAGTAATGGGCATACCATCTTTACAACAAATTGAAGCCTGTGAGAGAAAAATGACAACCTTTTTTAAATCTTCAAATTATAATCTGATATGAAAACAATTGAATTTAATCAAAGCATGAGTCCCAGAGTGAAGAAACTTTATGATGGATTGATTGATAGAGCATTGGGTGATCGTTCTGGGGAATGGTTTACGCGTGAGATGTTTCGTGATGTTGTTATGGATAGGGAATCTGATGAGAAATATCCGTTGTGGAATCCTTTGGAGAAATGTTCGGTGATTGTGAGGCGAGCTATTGCTATTGACCGGATGTTAATTGCTATGACCGATCAATCGTATAGTTCTTCTACGCATACTGCTGATATTGATGAAGGGGATTTATTATTAGGTCGTATGCCGATGGGATCAAATGGATTAGGAAAGATGTTTCCACGTTATCTGACAGATGATGAATTACGTGCGGGATCAATTACTAATAGAAATGCTGCCTCTTTATTTGGACATAATACGATGAATTATGAGGAGTTGTTACGTGATGGGCTATTGGTTAAGATTAATAGCTGCTGTGCTAAGCTTGATGAATTGGCTCCGATTATCACGTTACAGAAGAAAGAGTTGAAGAAGCTTGTCAGAAGATATGAAGCTTTGAAGCGACAAACGCAAACAACCGATGAAGAATTGGATGAGGCTTTGATGATTTTGAGAAGACAAGAAGGACAATTAATTAAAAATAAAAAGAAATTTGATTTTTACTGGTCGGTGAAGTTAGCTTGTAAGGCTGTGATCGACTATGCGAGGCGTTTTGAAAAATTAGCACTTGAAGAGGCTTTTAGGCATCCTAACCGGGCCAAGGAACTTAGGGAACTAGCTGCTATTGCTCATCGTGTTCCGGCTTATCCGGCTAAAACATTTCATGAAGCGATGCAAAGCATTTGTTTTTTTCATGTTGCTTTGCATGCGTCTATGAATTTTATTTCGTTAGGGCGTTTGGATCAAGTTCTTAATCCTTATTTGTTGCAGGAGACCGATAAAAACAAGGCTTTGGAGATTTTTGAATGTTTTATTTTGAAATGCGCCGGAAGATTAAATCTGAGTTCTAAATATTTGGTGGAACAAGATCATGTTGATTATGCAACAGTTTTAGGAACTCACCCATATTATATTGACCAGAAGGCTGGTGTGAACAATTTCCTTCAGAATATTATTGTTGGTGGAAAGAAGCCTGATGGGTCGGATGCAACGAATGAGTGTACATTTCTCATTTTGCAAGCTATAGAAAACGTGAATTTACCGGCACCAGGCATTTATGTTAGATTGCATAGAGAGAGCCCGAAAGAGTTGATTGATCAAGTTTCCAGATCATTAATGCGGACTAAAAATAATCCTTCTATACTCAATGATGAAGTCATGATTCCTGCAATGTATCAGGCTATGATGCAAGGAGAACCGAACACGCCTATTATAGAGAAAAAAATGATGATGTTGGCTAATGACTATTGTGTGGATGGATGTTGGGAGCCTATCTTAAATTGTAAATCGGATTGGACATTTGGAATGCTGGTCGGAATGCAAGCTGTGGAGTCGGCTATCAATCAAGGAGCTTCATTGCAAAAAAATGAAGAACTCTTACGTGGAGCCAAGGTCTCTCCTACTACTCCTGTGCCAAAGAGTTTTAATGAATTGATGAAGAACTTAGAAACGCATTTACAGTTTTTTGTTGATCAGACGGTCATGTCGTTATTCATGTATTACATGATTGATGAGAATGCAGCACCTTCGCCTTTATTTTCGGCTTATTTGGACGGTTGTATGGATAAGGGAGCCGACAAAGCATCCGGAGGAGCCTATCATAATATTGGTGGAGTCGTATTAGGTTCTGTGCCAGATATGGTAAATCTTCTAGCCGCTATTCATTTATGGGTTTATGCGAAAAAGAAATATACTTTGGATGAAGTTAAAGAGGCTATTCGGGAGAATTTTGGAGTAGGAAGTGTTGGGCTATCTGAGGAGAAACAATTGAGATTCCTTAATATTCGTGTGGATTTTGATACCAATTCACCTAAGTTTGGGAATCACGATTTACAGGCCGATCGACTTACTAGCGAGATCTTAGATTTGTTTCATCGCTGTGTGGAGCATTCTACTCAGTTTGGGAAAATGTTATTCCAAGATGTTGCTTCTGAGAAAGATTGGAGGCATATTGCCTCACTTCGTGCGTTAGCTGGCTATTATGGTTTGCCTTTGGGGATGACTTTCGATATTAAAATGAAAATCACAGCCGGATTGGGAACCTTCGAACAATATAATTGGCAAGGTCGGGGAATTGCAGCATCTGCCAATCGTTTAAATGGTACACCTATAGCACCTAACTTCTCTCCTGTGCCCGGTACGGTTTATGATGGCATTGTGGGAACTCTAGACTCATTGTCACAATTCAATTTGAGACGCTTTGCAGCTGGAGTTATTACGGATTTATGTTTGGATGAACAACAAGCTAATCTAGAGGTGGTACGTGAAGTGGTGCGTCGATTCATTTCTAAACAAGGTGGAATGATGACTTTGGCTATTGGTACGCAAGATTTATATCAAGAGATTTACGAAACCGCAGTTAAGGCGGCCGATCTACCAGAGGATAAGTCTTCCGCTCTCTTATCACGCTATGCTGGAGTCAACGTACGTATAGGGGGATGGCAGACGCCATTTATTACACTGCCTTTAGATCACATGCAAAATTATATCAAAAGGCCGGTAGAGATGGAGAATAAATAGAAATTTGTTTGGATTTTATGAGTTTTAATTCGATATTAGTTGTTTAAAATCAATTATTTAATGAATATAAAATATGAATAAACGTTTATTGAAAAGAATCGGGTATTTGTTTTTTTGTCTGATGGTGATCACCTCATGTGTAAAGAAAGATCCCCTTCCTTCATGGAATGATACTAGTGTAAAACAAAAGTTGTTGGATTATATAGAGACAGCTAAAACTGTGATCCCTCAGTCTGATCGAATAGCGGTGTTCGACATGGATGGAACCATTGCTTGCGAAACCCCGCTTTGGTTTGAGATGGCTGTGGCTGTCCAAGGAATGGTTGATCAGTTGGAACAAGATTCTTCTCTCATCGAGAAAATGGAGTACCAATATGCCAAGAGATTATCGGAGAATCCTTCAGATACGACTGTCCTCAATCATTGGGTCGTTAACGGAGTCAATTATTTAGATTCGATAATTTTAAAAGCTTTTGACGGAGTCGATCACGAGAAATACATTTCCTATGCCAGAGGATATCTAACTTCAACACCTGCACCCAATTACCATCGTTCGTACGGGGATTTATTTTATCAACCCATGTTGGAACTGCTTTATTGCTTAAAGGCTAATGGCTTTACGGTTTATATTGTTTCAGGTTCGATGGAAGGAGTGATTTGGAGTATTTGTCCGCAGACTATAGGTCTGGATCGGGAACATTTGATTGGTACGCGACAAATTTTGGTTGCTGATTATCAATCAAGTAAGTCTGAAACTTCATTTGTCATTGGCAAAGGCATCTATCAACCTAAAAACGATGGCAATGGGAAGAGTTTGAATATTTATTCCCATATTGGTAAAACTCCTGTCTTGGCCTTTGGTAATACAACGGGAGATTTTGGGATGTTTCATCTCGTTTCTACCAGTAAATATCCTCACATGGCCTTAATGTTAAATCATGATGATGCTGAGAGAGAGTATGTTTATGAACCTTATCATGGTACGGCAGTTCCGAATTGGCAAGACTCATTGTCGGTGAATCATTGGATCAGGGTGGATATGAAAAAGGAATTTAAGACGGTTTGGAAAGTCAATTAATCGACTTTCCAAACTGGATGTAACATATGTGACAAGTTTCTTTAAAATAGTCTTTGCATCTTTGCACTCACAATATTAATCGAGTTTAGTCATGAAGAGAAATATTATTAGTATCGACGAGTCGCTTTGCAATGGTTGTGGAGCTTGTGTTGAAGGTTGCCACGAAGGTGCACTTCAATTGATTGATGGGAAAGCTCGCATTGTGAGCGAACTGTATTGCGACGGCTTAGGTGCTTGTATTGGTGAGTGCCCGGTAGGAGCCATTACTGTTGAAGAACGTGAAGCCTTACCTTATGATGAGAGGGCGGTTATGGAACGAATTTTACCACAAGGAGAAGCAACGGTCGTAGCTCACCTAAGGCATCTGCACGATCACGGTCAGAGATTATATGTTGATCAAGCATTGGCTTATTTAAATGAAAAAGGAGTGGCTTTTGAATTCGATTTTCTGCACCCTAAACCGATCATTGATAATCCTGAGACAATAGTGTCGTCTGATCAACCTTTACCTTGCGGTTGTCCGGGAAGTATGGCACGTTCATTTAAAGCTCCTGCTGCAACAGGATTAAAATTTTCACCTTCGGTAGTATCCGATTGTCTTGAATCTGAGTTGGCCCAATGGCCGGTACAATTACACTTGCTAAATCCACAAGCCGGTTATTTCCATGAGGCGGATGTCGTTTTGGCTGCCGATTGTACAGCTTATGCCTATGCCGATTTTCATCGGCGGTTCATTAAAAATCGCACACTTGCCATTGCTTGTCCTAAGTTGGATCATGATAAAGAAGTTTATGTCTCAAAGTTGGTCGATATGATTGAACTGGCAGGGATTAATACGTTGACTGTTGTCATTATGGAGGTGCCTTGTTGTGGCGGATTACTTCATTTGGCGAAAGTTGCTGTTGAAAGAGCTCAGAGAAAGATTCCTTTAAAGAAAGTAGTGATCGGTGTTCAAGGGCAAATCGTCGAAGAAACCTGGGTTTAATGTGGTTTAGACCGTTAAATAGATGTTTTTAAAGTAATGAAGGCGTTTAAAACAGTTCTTACTGTAATAAACGCCTTTGTTATTAGATCTCAATTATGCCTTAAGGTCTGTTTCGAGATTACTCCTCACTCGATTTGGCCTTTAAATCGTGCTCTTTTTTCTTATAAATGAAATTAATTTTTAGATTGGCAGCCTCTTGTGCTTTCTTGATGTTCTGTATAGAGTAGAGGATTTCGGATAAATGATAAACTTCTACTAAAGCTTGACGATCACTTGCTGTCATTGAAGTAGTATATGTCTCATCACCATAAAAATCAATACGGATGTTTTTATTATGTTTCTCATATAGAAAATCAATCACTTTTCCGTCTTCACCTTTTTGGTAATCGGATTTTTCGATCTTCTCTCCTAGATCGCTCGTTTCATAGCTATCTTTTGAACTTGGTGTTTGAGCTGAAGTGCCATCTGATGCGGTAACCTTGACGGAGTTGTGATGAATATTCTTTTTTCCGCAATAGATAGAAGTAAAGCTCATAATGCCTTGTTCGTTGACCTGGAAGCGAAGGAACGAACGGTGTGTATTTTTTTCGATCACTTGTGAAGGCCAGATGTATTGCCCCATACTTTGATAAGCTGTATCTTTCTCAAAAAGATAGTTGTTTTTGATTTGATTATATTTTGCTATTTCGCTAGCCATCAGGTTATCAAGTTTATTTAAAGTGTCGGCTTGTAGTTTGAGTTCCACCTCCATAAGTAACTTTTGACTAGCTTCACGAGCATCAAAGGCTTTGGGATATAAAATTTTGATACTGTCTATTTGTTGCTTAGCTTCCTTATAATTTCCCTTTTCATAAGCTGCTTGTGCAATGGATAGTTTTTCACTGGCTTGTTTCTCGGCTTTGTTTTGACAAGAGGATAAGGCTACTAATACGATGCTTAATAGAGTTATAACTTTCTTCATGATATAGTCTTTTTAGATTGCATGGTTACAAAAATACAAATAATCTCTCTTTTTTGTACCTTTGTACTTTGAAATCTTATTTTGAATTGAAATGATAGAATTAACCCAAGAGGAACTGAAAGCTTGTTTTAGTGATCCTGTCTTTAGCTGGATAGGTGAAACTGCCGATGAACTCGGAGTGGAGTGTTATGTGGTCGGTGGGTATGTTCGTGACCTTTTCTTGCAACGCCCATCGAAGGATATCGATGTGGTAGTCGTTGGAAGTGGGATAGGCATGGCTCAAGCTTTAGGGAGACGGTTAGGTAAACAAGCCCATGTGTCGGTTTTTAAACATTTTGGAACGGCACAAGTTAAATATAAAGAGATAGAAGTTGAGTTTGTTGGTGCACGTAAGGAATCTTATCAGCGTGATTCACGAAAACCGATTGTAGAAGATGGTACTTTGGAGGATGATCAAAATCGCCGTGACTTTACGATTAATGCTTTGGCAGTGTGCCTGAATAAAGGCCGATTTGGAGAATTGGTCGATCCTTTTGATGGATTGGTCGATCTGAAAGAGAAGACGATTAAAACACCGCTTGATCCCGATATCACGTTCAGCGACGATCCATTGCGTATGATGCGATGCATTCGTTTTGCTACTCAGCTAAACTTTTATATTGATGATGAGACGTTTGAGTCCTTATGCCGCAATAAAGATCGAATTGAGATTATTTCTCGCGAGCGTATCGCCGATGAATTGAATAAGATCATGCTTTCGCGTACACCTTCGAGAGGTTTTATTGATTTGGATCGTAGTGGACTATTACCTTTGATCTTTCCGGAAATGATGGCTTTACAAGGCATTGAAACGCGTAATGGCAGAGCTCATAAAGATAATTTTTATCATACGCTGGAAGTGCTCGATAATATTTGTAAGACGACGGACAACTTATGGTTGCGCTGGTCGGCTTTGTTGCATGACATTGGCAAGCCAACCACTAAGCGTTGGGAACCACGTGCTGGATGGACATTTCATAATCATAATTATATCGGTGAAAAAATGATTCCTGATATTTTCCGGAGAATGAAATTACCGATGAACGAGAAGATGAAATACGTTCAAAAGATGGTGGGACTTCATATGCGTCCTATTGTTATTGCGGATGATATCGTGACTGATTCAGCTGTTCGACGTTTGCTTTTTGAAGCTGGAGATGATATTGATGATTTGATGACCCTTTGCGAGGCGGATATCACTTCTAAAAATTCGGAGCGTAAAAAGCGCTTTTTGGATAACTTCCTTTTGGTAAGACAGAAATTAAAAGATTTGGAAGAGAAAGATCGCATACGTAACTTCCAACCCCCAGTAAGTGGAGAGGAAATTATGGAGACTTTTGGTTTGCAACCTTGCCGTGAGATCGGGTCATTGAAAAGCGCGATTAAAGACGCTATTCTGGATGGGGTGATTCCTAATGAGCATGAAGCGGCTTATGCGTTTATGATGAGCAAGGCTGAAAAGATGGGACTTAAATCGGTGAAATAGAGATAGATTAATTCGCCTTTAATTTTATAGAAAGAGCCAGAATTCTTCTTAGAGGAATTTTGGCTCTTTTTATAAGATAATCTTTATAGAGATTTTTGCTGATTATTTTGAGCGTTTATAACGCTATGATTTCTTCATTGCAAAGAGTCAGCTTATCCACCCCTTCTGCTGTTACTACCCAAGAGTTCTCGACACCTACAGGACCAACTCCCGGAATCACAATTTTAGGTTCTAACGCAAAAACCATGCCTGATTCAAGTTCTTGTTTCATACGAGGAGCAAAGACCGGTGCTTCGTTTATTTCTAATCCGATGCCATGACCAATAAATTTGGCTTGTTGATCGATACCCATAAACTTGTCTGCAAACCCAGCTTTGGTAGCCATATCTAATCCGATTTGGTAGATCTCTTCGCATATTGTACCCGGCTTGGCTATTTCAGCAATTTGTTGTTGGATATCCAAGCAGACTTGATGTGCTGCATAAGCTTCATCTGGTAATTTCCCAATTGAAAAGACACGACTCATATCGCCCATGTAACCATTGAAATTACCACCAAGATCGACCATGAACGACTGGCCCTCTTTTAATAAGGTGTTGTTTACGCCTCCCGGTAGAGCAGAATCGAGTCCTTCACCTCCTAGTGCAAAGTCGTACGGTGATGGAGAGGCTGCATTGTCACCTCCTAAAACACTACCCATGAAAATTTCCATACTACGACCAAATACCCGGAAAAGACCTAAGCTACCTTCCAAACGCATGAGGCGTTCGATCTCAATGGATAGCTCCAAGTCAGTCATTCCTCGACGGTATACTGTTGGTATTTGTTCATACGCCCTAGCATGAGCACGTCCGGAGCGACGGAACATCTCTATTTCCATAGGGGTTTTAATACTTCTAGCTTGGCGAATGAGAGGAGTACCGTTGATAATCTCTGCATCAGGGAATAAAGCGGCTAAACGCGTGTATTCGGTGTATGGAAGTTCGTCGCCTTCGAGCATCATCTTGCTTGGCAAGGGTAATCCTTGTTCTTTGATGATGTCGATGATTTCGCTCGGTTTGCGAATGCTGAATACAAATTCTCCGGTAATATTATTGGGGCGTTTCACAAAAATAAGGGCGGGGGAGTTCAATGGTAAATAAACATAACCGCTGATAACGCGACCGTAAGTGTATATGAGGTTTACATTGCAGGTGATAAGCGCGGCATCGATATTTTGTTGTATCATTAGGCTACGGATCTTGTCGCGGCGAAGTTTTAATTCTGGTTGTAACATGAGTCTGTATATTTAGATTTTGTGGCAAAAATACAATCATTTTAGTTGAAAATGAAACTTTATCTATAAAAAGAGCGCTACCCATATTCTATCACAGGATATGAGTAGCGTAAAATCACAAATACAAATACAACTAAACAATTTTCTTTTTCAGTTGCTGGTATAAGTTTAACTGATTATCATTTTTGTGTTATCTTAAATCACGCCTTGAGCCATCATTGCATGAGCAACCTTCATGAAGCCTGCGATGTTAGCACCTTTAACGTAGTTGATATAGCCGTCTGCTTCAGTACCATATTTCACACATTGTGTATGGATGCCGTGCATGATGGTATGCAATTTTTGATCAACTTCTTGTTCTGTCCAGCTTAAATGCATTGCATTTTGTGACATTTCCAAACCTGAAGTTCCTACGCCACCTGCATTAACAGCTTTACCTGGAGCATACATCATCTTATGCTCAATAAACAAGTCGATAGCTTCTGGAGTACATCCCATATTTGAGATTTCACCAATACAAAGAGTCTTGTTATTGATTAAGTGCATGGCATCTTCTCCGTTAAGCTCGTTTTGTGTAGCACATGGCAAAGCGATGTCAGCTTTAACTTCCCAAGGACGTTTGTTGGCAACAAATTTAGAACCAGGGAATTGATCAGCATATGGTGCAACGATATCATTACCTGTAGCACGAAGTTCAAGCATATAGTCGATTTTTTCGCCACTGATGCCATTAGGATCGTAGATGTAACCGTCAGGTCCTGAGATTGTAACGACTTTTGCTCCAAGTTCAGTTGCCTTTAATGCAGCTCCCCAAGCGACGTTTCCGAAACCAGAGATTGCAACAGTCTTATCTTTGATGTCAATGCCTTTAGCTTTCAACATGTCATGTACAAAATAAAGTCCACCGAATCCTGTAGCTTCAGGACGAATTAATGAACCACCAAATTCGAGGCCTTTGCCTGTAAATGTTCCGGTAAATTCACGAGTTAATTTCTTGTACATCCCGAACATATAACCCACTTCACGACCACCGACGCCAATGTCACCTGCAGGAACATCCATATCAGGACCTAAATGACGCCATAATTCAAGCATGAATGCTTGGCAGAAACGCATGATTTCAGCATCGCTCTTACCACGTGGAGAGAAGTCTGATCCTCCTTTACCACCACCCATAGGAAGAGTAGTTAATGCATTTTTAAATGTTTGTTCGAAACCTAAGAACTTCAGAATTGAAAGATTTACTGAGGCGTGGAAACGGATGCCACCTTTGTACGGGCCAATTGCATTATTGAATTGTACACGGTAACCCAAGTTTGTTTGTACTTCGCCTTTGTCGTCAACCCAAGTCACACGGAAAGTAAAAATACGATCAGGCTCAACAAGTCTTTCAATGATTTTTGCCTTTTCGAATTCAGGGTGTTGATTGTATATATCTTCAATAGAAAGTAATACTTCTTTTACGGCTTGAAGATATTCTGATTCTCCGGGGTGCTTAGCTTCAAGTGAAGCCATAATTTTCTGAATGTCCATAATACTATGTTTTTAAAGGTTCTTCCTGTTTTTGATAAAATGTAAGTTTAATACGATGCAAATATAGAAAAACTTTTATTATGCCAACCTATTTAACTGTTTTTTTTGTTATAATAATGATAAAATGATATAAAAGCCCTCTGGACGTATCTGTGGAAGGGGATGAATTGAGAAAAAAAACAAAAAAGCAGATGATCTAATAGTTTTTTTTTGAAATAATGCTCGCTTGACAAATAAATTGTATTTTAGTCGTCGGAAAGAGAGAACTCCTTCTGTCTGTATAGACAGATTAGAAGATAGAATAAGGGAAATGACTGTTGATTAAAACTTTATATAACTATGCTGAGCAAATTTAAATTGGATCAACTTTATTTTAAGGATACGCAATTTGCCAACTTGATGACAAGGCGTGTATTTAATGTCTTGCTGATTGCCAATCCATATGATGCCTTTATGCTTGAGGATGATGGACGCATTGATGAGAAAATCTTTAATGAATACATGTCTTTGTCTTTACGTTATCCTCCTCGATTTTCTCAGGTTTCTACTGAAGAAGAAGCGTTGGCTCAATTAGAAAGCATGCCTTTCGACTTGGTCATTTGTATGCCTAGTACGAGCGATAATGATGCATTTGATATTGGTCGGCAGATAAAAGAAAAATATGAGCATATTCCAATTGTTGTACTGACTCCTTTTAGTTACGGTATTACCAAACGAATCAGCAATGAAGACCTTAGTGCGTTTGAGTATGTCTTTTGTTGGTTAGGTAACACCGATTTGTTGGTCTCTATTATAAAACTAGTAGAAGACAAAATGAATTTGGAGCATGATGTTAGTGAAGTTGGGGTACAAATGATTTTATTAGTGGAGGATGGTATCCGTTTCTATTCTTCTATTTTGCCTAACCTTTATAAATTTGTATTGCAACAGAGTCAGGCCTTTGCCACAGAGGCTTTAAATGCTCATCAACGGATGTTGCGTATGCGCGGCAGACCTAAAATTGTACTCGCGCGTACCTATAATGAAGCTTTTGAAATTTATAATACTTACAAGAATAATATTCTCGGAGTAATTACTGACGTCAGATTTCCTCGAGAAGAACGAGGTGAAAAGGATAAATTGGCCGGCATTAAGCTTTGTGCGGAAATTCGTAAATACGATCCTTTTGTGCCTTTAATCATCCAATCGTCTGAGAGTGAGAATGTAAAATACGCCGCGAAGTATGGAGCGAGCTTTATTGATAAAAACTCTAAAAAGATGGATGTGGATTTACGAGTGGCCGTTTCCGATAATTTTGGATTTGGCGATTTTGTTTTTCGTAATCCAAACACCGGTGAAGAGATAGCGCGAGTACGCAATCTAAAGGAACTTCAAAACATTATTTTTGCGATTCCGGCAGAATCTTTTCTTTATCATATTAGTCGTAACCATGTGTCGCGTTGGTTTTATTCCCGAGCCATGTTCCCTGTGGCCGAGTTTTTAAAACCCATTACTTGGAATAGTTTGCAGGACTTGGATGCTCACCGTCGTATTATTTTTGAGGCGATAGTGAAGTATCGGAAAATGAAGAATCAAGGGGTGGTTGCGATTTTTGAGCGCGATCGTTTCGACCGCTACTCCAACTTTGCTCGTATTGGTGAGGGATCGTTGGGAGGAAAAGGTCGAGGATTGGCATTTATCGATAACATGGTAAAGCGACATTCTGAATTTAACGCTTTCGACAATGCAACTGTGGCCATTCCTAAAACGGTAGTTCTGTGTACTGACGTGTTCGATGAGTTTATGGATGCGAATAATCTCTATCAAGTTGCTTTGTCAGAAGCCGATGATGATACGATCTTGAAGTATTTTTTAAAGGCCAAATTGCCGGATTATCTCGTAGAGGATTTCTTTACTTTTTTTGATGTGGTTAAGTCTCCGATTGCCATTCGTTCGTCCTCGTTATTGGAAGATTCTCATTACCAGCCATTTGCAGGTATCTATAATACCTATATGATTCCTTATTTAGATGATAAATATGAAATGCTGAGGATGCTTTCCGACGCCATAAAGGGTGTTTATGCCTCAGTTTATTTTCATGATAGTAAGGCGTATATGCAAGCGACCTCTAATGTTATCGATCAAGAAAAGATGGCCGTCATCCTTCAAGAAGTGGTTGGAGCGGCTTACGGTGATCATTTCTACCCATCCATGTCCGGTGTGGCTCGATCATTAAATTATTATCCGATTGGTGATGAACGTCCAGAGGAGGGTATTGTCAACTTAGCTCTCGGATTAGGAAAACATATTGTAGATGGAGGAATGAGTTTGCGATTTTCTCCTTATCATCCCAATAAAGTGTTACAAACAAGCGAGGTGCGTTTGGCTTTGAAAGAAACGCAAACGTCATTTTGTGCCCTTGATTTGAAAAATATAGGTGAGAACTTTTCGATTGACGATGGATTTAACTTGTTGCGATTGCCGGTAAAAGAGGCTGAGAAAGAAGGCTCTTTACGTTACATCGCCTCGACCTATGATATTCACGATCAAGTTATTCGTGATGGATTATATCCGGGTGGGCGTAAACTCATCACTTTTGCTAATATCTTGCAGCATGATGTCTTTCCGTTAGCGCGTATTCTACAACTCGTTTTAAGTTACAGTGACCAAGAGATGAGGCGTCCGGTGGAAATTGAGTTTGCGGCGACGCTGAGTCGTGAACAAGATAAGTCCGGTACCTTCTATTTGTTGCAGGTCCGTCCGATTGTAGATAGTACTCAGGTTTTAGAGGAAGACTTGATGCGAATACCTGATAGCGAACTACTATTACGTTCGACTAATTCTTTGGGGCATGGAGTCATGGATGAAATCTACGATGTGGTCTATGTTAAGACGGAGGGTTATCAAGCATCGAATAACAAGCAGATTGCTCTTGAAATTGAGAAGGTGAATCAGCGGTTCCTCGATGAAGGGAAAAACTACGTGTTGATAGGACCCGGACGTTGGGGAAGCAGTGACTCTTGGTTGGGTATTCCGGTGAAATGGCCTCATATTTCCGCAGCACGGGTCATCGTTGAAGCCGGGTTGACCAATTATCGTGTCGATCCGAGTCAAGGCACCCATTTCTTCCAGAACTTAACTTCTTTTGGAGTGGGATACTTTACGGTGAACTCCTACATAAAAGATGGATGGTATAACCAAGAAGTGCTGAATGACCGACCGGCTGTTGAAGAAACGGAGTTCCTCAAATGTGTCCATTTCGAAAAGCCATTAATGGTCAAGATGGATGGTAAGAAGAAGGTTGGAGTTGTCATGCTTCCTCAAGAATAACTGAATATAAAAAAACTTGTTGCTCTTCATAGTCATCGCAGTTGACTGTGAAGAGCAACAAGTTGGCTTTAAATAGGAGGGAAGGAAAGCTTTTTATAATCTAATCTTTTTCCATTCTTCCTTCATCAAGTTAAGATCTTTTATAAAATCTTCAATATCATGTTCATGCTCCAGTTCTTCGTTTAAGATGGTGATAGCCATTTGATAAGTCGCATAGTCTTTTCCGTGGGTGAAATCAGCCATTTTCTGATAACGTTCGATGGCACAGCGTTCGCCCTCTAAGTTTTGTTGAAGTATGGTTTCAATATAAGGATCGGTTGGTTCGGCATAGCCACATTCAGCGTGCTTCATCCAATTTGCCGGATTGATCACCGGTTGCCCGCCTAATTGAATAATGCGATTGACGATCATCACAGCGTGATTGAGTTCTTGGTCGGCATGCACCAAAAGTTCTTGTTCTACTTCTGTTCGCATCGGCCCTTCCATCAAACGTGCACCAATCCAATATTGGTAATAGGCCAACCACTCTTCGGAGAGTGCGGCGTTGAGCATTTCAATGAGTTTCTTTGAATCTACAGACGAGATCTTTACCGCTTCTTTTCCCATAATATAATGTTTTAGTGTTTAAGCATTAGAGGTCTTCCTCTTACAACAATAAAACAGTATGTTTTGTTTTATGGGTTAAGGTCGTCTTGTATCAATATTTTGAATCGTAATTAGATTCTATGTGTTTTAAAAGATAAGGTGATCAAAAGCCTGCTTTTACCTGATCCATTCCGGCATTCTTTCCTTGGCATAAAAATAGTATAACGCCAATCCGATCCAATTGGTCAAGATGATTAATACAATGGCAATGAGCTTTTTCTCAACAGCGCCATTCAACGCCCAAATTTCTGTGGCAGCCTTAATGGTTAAGGCAATACCGATGATCCAAATTATAAATCCAACCATAATGATATTGATTAAAAGACAATGGAGATAACCCCTAAAGGTCATCTCCATCAGTCATTTGTTTATTTATTCAGCATCACTGCCCCAATTTTCTCTAGCGAGACGTTTGTAGCTATTGTAACGCCATTTAGCATTTTCTTCTGCAGCACTGAACAATTCAGCAGCTTCAGCAGGATATTGCTTCATAACAGAAGCGTAACGTACTTCACCTTTCAAGAAACCTTGGAAGTCCGCCCAATTTGGTTCTTTGCTATCCAATTGGAATGGATTCTTACCTTCTGCTTCCATGGCAGGATTGTAACGCCACAAGTGCCAGTAGCCACAAGCCACAGCTTTAGCTTCTTCTTCTTGACTCTTACCCATACCTGCTTTCAAACCGTGGTTGATACATGGAGCATAAGCAATGATCAATGATGGTCCAGGATAAGCTTCTGCTTCGCGGATCGCTTTCAATGTTTGTGCTTGATCGGCACCCATTGCGATTTGAGCCACATAAACATAACCGTAAGTTGTTGCCATCAAACCAAGATCTTTCTTGCGAACACGTTTTCCTGAAGCAGCAAACTTAGCGATAGCACCAACCGGAGTTGCTTTAGACGACTGACCGCCTGTGTTTGAGTAAACCTCAGTATCCAATACCATGATGTTGACATCTTTACCAGAAGCGATCACGTGATCTAAACCACCGTAACCGATATCGTATGATGCACCGTCACCACCAATGATCCATTGGCTACGTTTTACAAGATATTGTTTCAAGTCGAAGATTTGCTTGCAGTATGTACAGCTATCTTTAGCTGCTTCAACCATTGGAATGATCTGTTCAGCCAATGCCTTAGTTTGGTCTGCATCGAACATGTTTTCCATCCAAGCCTTGAATGCTTCTTTAGCTTCTGCTGAGCAACAATCTGCAGCGATCGCTTCAGTCATGATCTTCACTAAACGATCACGCATCTTCTCGTTAGCCAATTCCATACCTAAACCGAACTCACAGAAGTCCTCGAACAATGAGTTAGCCCAAGCCGGACCATGACCATTTTCGTTCTTAGTGTAAGGAGTAGAAGGAACCGAACCAGAGTAGATCGATGAACATCCTGTTGCGTTAGCTACCATCTCACGGTCACCGAACAACTGAGTGATCAATTTAACGTAAGGTGTTTCACCACAACCTGAACATGCGCCCGAGAACTCGAACAATGGAGTAGCAAACTGAGAGTTCTTCACATTAGCCTTGATGTCTACCAAGTGTTGTTTGCTCTTTACGTTGTTAGAACAATATTCCCAGTTAGCTGCTTGACTCAATTGAGTTTCCAAAGGTTTCATGGTCAATGCTTTGCCACCCTTCTTCGGATTACCCGGACAAACGTCGGCACAGTTGCCACAACCTAAACAGTCAAGAACGTTAACCTGAATGCGGAAGGTTGTTCCGTCGAATGCTTTTCCTACTGTTTTTAACATTGGGAAGTTAGCGCCTTTTTGTTCTTCAGCATCAAGCACGAATGGACGTACTGAAGCGTGAGGACAAACGTAAGCACACTTGTTACATTGGATACAGTTTTCTTCATTCCATTCCGGAACGAATGCCGCTACACCACGTTTTTCGTATTGAGAAGTACCTTGTTCCCAAGTACCATCTTCAATACCCTTAAATGCTGATACCGGAAGTAAGTCACCATCTTGAGCATTGATTGGACGAACCACTTCGTTGATGAATGCAGGATCGTTGTTTTCAACTTTAGCATCATCGGCCAAGTTAGCCCATGATGGGTCAACAGTCAACTGTTGGTATTCACCCCCACGGTCTACTGCAGAGTAGTTCTTGTTTACGATATCTTCACCCTTCTTGCCGTATGATTTCATGATGAATTTCTTCATTTGTTCAACAGCCAAGTCTACAGGGATCACGCCGGTAATACGGAAGAATGCAGACTGAAGGATCGTATTTGTACGGTTACCCAAACCAATTTCTTGAGCAATCTTAGTGGCATTGATGTAGTATACCGAAATATTCTTTTTCGCAAAATAGCGTTTTACCTTATTAGGTAAGTTTTTCGCCAACTCTTCACCTTCCCAGATCGTATTCAAAAGGAAAGTACCGTTGCTACGCAAACCACGAGTCACATCGTACATGTTAAGGTAAGCCTGAACGTGACAAGCCACGAAGTTAGGGGTATTTACCAAATAAGTCGAACGGATAGGCTCGTTACCGAAACGAAGGTGAGAACAAGTGAAACCACCCGATTTCTTAGAGTCGTATGAGAAGTAAGCTTGGCAGTGTTTATCTGTGTTGTCACCGATAATTTTTACCGAGTTCTTGTTAGCACCTACTGTACCATCGGCACCTAAACCATAGAATTTAGCTTCAAATACGCTTTCGCCGCCTAAGGCGATTTCTTCTTCTTGTGGAAGAGAAGTAAAGGTTACGTCGTCTACGATACCAATTGTAAACTGATTCTTTGGCATTGGTAAGCCCAAGTTTTCGTAAACAGCAAGGATCTGAGCAGGAGTCGTGTCTTTAGAACCCAAGCCATAACGTCCGCCAACGATAACCGGCGCATTTTCTTGACCATAGAAACAGTCTTTAACGTCAAGATACAATGGTTCGCCAGTTGCACCCGGTTCTTTAGTACGATCAAGAACAGCAATGGTTTTTGCAGTCTTAGGTACAGCAGCCAAGAAGTGTTTAGCAGAGAATGGACGGTACAAGTGTACAGCAACCAAACCAACTTTTTCACCTTTAGCCGTTAAGTGGTCGATTGTTTCGCGGATTGCTTCTGTAACCGAACCCATAGCGATGATGACGCGGTCAGCGTCAGGAGCACCGTAATAGTCAAACAAACCATATTTACGACCAGTGATCTTAGCGACTTCGTTCATGTATTCTTCTACAATAGCCGGAACTGTTTCATAGAAGTTATTGCATGATTCACGGTGTTGGAAGAAGTGATCAGGGTTTTCAGCCATACCACGAGCAACCGGGTTCATTGGGTTCAATGCGCGTTCGCGGAACTCAGCCAATGCTTCTTGGTCAACAAGCGGTGCAAGATCGTCGTTTTCCAACGTTTCGATCTTTTGGATTTCATGAGAAGTACGGAAACCATCGAAGAAGTTAACGAATGGTACGCGTGATTTGATGGTAGCCAAGTGAGCTACACCCGACAAGTCCATCACTTCTTGTACAGAACCTTCTGCTAACATCGCAAAACCGGTTTGGCGAGTTGCCATTACGTCTTGGTGGTCACCGAAGATACATAAAGCATGACTGGCTAATGTACGAGCCGATACGTGGAATACACAAGGTAAAAACTCACCGGCAATTTTGTACATGTTAGGAATCATCAAAAGCAAACCTTGAGACGCTGTATAAGTTGTCGTTAATGCACCGGCTTGTAATGAACCGTGAAGAGCTCCGGCTGCACCGGCTTCTGATTGCATTTCTTGTACCAATACAGTCTCGCCGAAGATGTTTTTACGTCCTGCGGCTGCCCATTCGTCTACGTACTCTGCCATAGTCGAAGAAGGGGTGATTGGGTAAATCGCAGCAACTTCAGAGAACATATACGAGATATGTGCAGCTGCTTGATTACCATCACAAGTGATGAATTTCTTCTGTTTAGTCATAATTCTTTTTAAAATATTTAGTAAATAAATTTTTTATCTTTCATTTATCGGAGTCTCTTTCAATAGAGAAAACCGAACATCCAGAGTGGGATTTGATTACCACTGCCGATATCCATTTTATTTAAGGCATACGTGATGCCCGGGTTATTTTTAATCTTTGCTGTTGCATTTCCAATCTTAAACGGCATGATGTCGTCGACTAAGAATGAGAAATTCTTTTCTCCTTTATTCACTTTATGGTCTTTCCACATGGTGTTGACAAAGAAGGTTTCCAAGACATTTTGCTCTTCCACATTGACCGGATAAATGCAATACATCAAGTTCGAATTGTGCAGCATGATCTTCGACGGCTTTTTGGGGAAGTCTTCTCCTTTCGGATAGACCAAGTTGATCAGACGAGCATCGGCCAGATATTTAATGTAATTCATAACGGTGGCTCGTGAGGTCTGAATGTCATTGGCGAGTTGACTCACATTAGGGGCTTTTTGCCCATTGATTGCAAGTAGATAGAGTAGTTTCTTTATTTTCGATAAATACTTGAGCTCGATCTGCTTTAATAACAAGATGTCGACCTCAATCATCATATTCATAGTCTTCAACAGATTCTCCGAGAAATTTCTTTTTTCAAGGAAGAACGGATAAAAACCGTGATGGAGATAATCCTGAAAATAGTCCGATGGACGTACTTTAGAAACAATCCCTTTGGCTATTTGTTCGTGATTGGATAAGAGTTCCTCCAGGCTATAGCTGCGAAACTTCATTCCTGTCTGGCGATTGAGGAATTCACGGAAAGAGAATCCGCGAAGATTGTAGCTTTTCACAATGTCGCGCAACTCCAAGTTCTCCTCTTTCAATCGCATCACTGATGACCCTGTAAAGATAATCTTTAGATTAGGATATTTATCGTAGCAAGTACGTAGCTCTTCACTCCAATCGGGTTTCTTGAAAACTTGGTCGATCAAGAGCACTTTACCTCCCCGCTTAATAAATTCACCGGCAAACTCTACAATCGTATGGTTGGCAAAGTAGAAATTGTTCATATTGATGAAGAGGCAGGAGCGATCTGTTCCAAATTTTTCTTTGGCATATTGAAGTAGAAAAGTCGTTTTCCCTACACCACGGGTGCCTTTAATACCGATTAATCGGTGACTCCAATCGATTTCGTCCATGAGGTCGCGACGGACGGTGGAGTTTGTGTGTTCTACGAGGTAAGCGTGTGTACGATAGAATGATTCCATTTTGGGTTCAGTTTAGTGGGGCAAATATATACTTTTTTTTAGTAATTGCAAAGTGGAGATAGCAAAATTGTCTATTTTATTGGTGCATATTCTCTTATTTTAAGAGGATGAAAGGAGTTGATATCTAGCTGCTTGTTGGGTGGCTGGGGACTTAATTCTTCGAAACAAGGGTTTGGCCCGATTTAAACCTAGGGTTGGCATCGAGTAGAGGACCTTTTCAGCCCTTCGTTTATTGGAGATTATTGGGGCACAGTTTAAGTTGATTTTCTCATCAAGTCATTAACGATCTCTTTAACGGCATTTAGTTTTTCTGAAAGTTCCTTTATAGGCCATGTAGGCTTCATTTGTTGAGCCTTCGTTCGAAGGCTCTTCGGCCCTCGAACGAAAACCCATGAGCCCCCGAACGAGGGCTGAAGAGCCCACGTTCGGGGGCTCAACAAATCGAACTTTACAAATGATTGAATAAGGCGGACAATCGTTTAATTGCAGTTGATAAGCGATTAATGAAGTGGGACGATTTTATTCATTGCACTTGAAAAACGATTAATAAAAGGGTGTAACGGATAAAAGACCGTTTTATAGGGAGGAAATGGACGATTCTTTCTGAGTTTTTATCTATCTTTATCTTCTCTTTCGATGGAGATCTTCTCCGTGATTGGAGAGCTAAGCAACTCGTGTTATAAAACTTTCGATTATGTTTTTGTATCTTTTAAATTTAGATCATGATTTAGCCTTGAGCTGTCATGAAGCCAATTATATGCCTCCTGATGCGGTGAAGGGAATGATGTTCGATTTAGCTTTGCTGCCCATTTGGTTTGCACCTGACGGAAGTGCCGTCTTAGCTTCGCCAACTTACAATCAGAACTATTTGGCCGAGGTAGCTGAACGTTTCCGGTTACAGGTCCGATTGATGGCTCCATCCGAGCTGAAAGAGAAGACTTCATTAGAGGTTGTCCCGTGGGGCTGGAATTTGGCGTTACGTCGCTATCTCCTCGAGTGTGGATTGAAAGAAAACCAATTGCCTTCTCCGGAGGAAGTGGAGGTCAGGAGAGCACTCTCTCATCGGCGATCGGCTGTGGAGTTGTTGCCCACGTTGCAACTCAACGATTGGTTCTGTGGAGAGTCGTTTTTCTTGACGGACGATTCTTCTTGTCGATGGTTTATAGAGTCTCATGAGTGTTGCGTCCTTAAATCGCCATTGTCCGGAAGTGGAAAAGGACTAAATTGGTGTAAAGGGGTGTATACGCCCTCCATTGCCGGCTGGTGCAAACGAGTGATCCGTCAGCAGGATGGAGTTGTGGCGGAACCGATCTATGAGAAACAGCAAGATTTTGCCATGGAGTTTTATTCCGATGGTTGTGGCCGGATCTCTTTTGTGGGGTATTCCATGTTTACGACGAATCGGAGTGGCGCTTATTTGTCGAATGAATTGCTGTCGGATGAGCAAATAGAAAGTTATTTGGGAACTTTCGTCCCTCTCTCGGAAATCAAACGACTAAGAACGATCTTGATCGATCGCCTGACCGACCGCTTGTCGACTCGATATACCGGTTTTCTAGGGGTCGATATGATGATTTGCTCATGGCCTGACGCCCCTAACTTTCGCATTCATCCCTGTGTCGAGATCAACCTAAGGATGAATATGGGGATTGTAGCCCGACGTTTATTTGATCGTCTGGTTGCTTCCGATCGGAGAGGGGAGTTTCGAATCACCTATTCCGAACAGACGGGAGAGGCCTTAACCGACCATCAACAGGATCTTGAAGAAGCTCCTTTAGTTTGTCGAGACGGCAAAATTGAATCCGGCTATTTGGCTTTGACTCCTATTTATTCACAGACGCATTATCGGGCTTGGATAAAGGTTCACTCTTGAGTTGAACGCTTTGTACGGCGGGACTTTCGTTGCCATAACGATCTATGGCTGTCACGGCATAATAACGTTTGGTCTCCCATGGGGTGAGGGGGACGTAAGTATAGGTGGTGGAACGGACACTCTGTGCTAGAATCAGTTCCGGCTGATGGATGTCGACGGGATAGGTATCCGACCCATAAATCACATACATCGGTGCATTGATCGAGTCATTATCAGTTGAGGCTTCCCACCGGAGAGTCACTTGACGGTTGTCGGACGCTTTTACGTTTAGATCCGATGGAGCAGAAGGAGCCGTCTGATCGAGCCATGGCATTGGGGGTTGCAGGGCCGGATAGCGATAGAAGTTGTTCTTCAGCTCGGTGTATAGTCCTTGGATATTATCCATAACATATTTGACGCGATAGTGTCCTTGTCCCTCTAATTGATGTCGGCGTAGGAAGTTCATTTGGCGGTCAATCTCTTGGCGAGTCCAATTTCCTTCTCTGGGATCGAGAAAGTAGATGCCTAATCCCGGAATGATCTGTCGCCCGTTGCTCTGTTCTTTCCAGTCGAGTGCAAATGGGTAAAAGCTGTTGCCTTGAAAATACATCATGGGATAGATCTGATCTTGTATGCCCTCACCCAACCATCCTTGCGGATCTTGATAAACGGTGTGGAAAGCATTCCATCCGCGTGAGGAGTAACGTGACGTGTCGCGATATTTGCCAACCGGACAGGTGCTGACTTTAACCCATGGCTTTAAGGTTTTGACTTTTTTGTAAATATAACGAACAATCTCAGTAATGTTGTCTCTTCTCCATTGATCCTTGCTACGTCCTTGCGAGTAACGTTGGAACTCTACTTTATCCGGGAAGAATGGAGCGTTTTCGGGATAGCGTAAATAGTCGAAATGGACCCCGTCTATGTCGTAATTGGTGACCATCTCATTCACTAGGCTCATCAGATAGACTTTGGTCTCGGGATGTCCGGGGTTTAAGAAATATTCCCGTTTATAAGGGACGCAGATTTCCCGTTTCGTTTTGGTCACCGATTGAGAACCTAATGCGGCGACATGTTTCTTGTTTCCCAATGGAATGGAAACAATCCAAGCATGACATTCCATGCCTCTCTTGTGACATTCTTCAACGGCAAAAGCTAGAGGATCATAACCGGGATCTGCTCCGGTCTTTCCCGTGAGGATGGAATTGAATGGTTCTATCTTCGAACGGTATAATACATCTCCTCGTGTTCGGGCTTGGAATAGGATGGTATTGAAATTGGCCAACTTGAGTTGGTCTAAAATCTCGATGAGTTCTTCTTTCTGCTTTTTGATGGCAGTGGGTGTCGTGGCTTTAGTGTGAGGCCAGTCTAACCCATAAACGGCTGTGACCCATGCGGCACGCACTTCATACTTAGGTTGTGCCTTAGTAACTGGTGTTAAGAATAATAGGAATAAAAAGATAAAAAGTGACTTGGGCATAACCTTTATGTTTTGAATTGTCGACAAAGTTAGTAAAAGAGTCGAATTTCTTGTGTCTGTTAGCCGATATTATATTACATTTGCCACTAATAACAAACGGAGAACGATGATTACATTTACATTATGTCTATTAGCACTTATCGTAGGCTATTTTACTTATGGACGACTCATGGAGCGTATCTTTGCTCCGGATAACCGAATGACTCCGGCCATTGCCCAAAAGGATGGGGTCGATTATCTGCCGTTGCCTGCATGGAAGATTTTTATGATTCAGTTTCTAAATATTGCGGGTCTCGGGCCGATCTTTGGAGCGATCATGGGAGCTAAGTTTGGTACGGCGTCTTATCTTTGGATTGTGTTAGGAAGTATTTTTGCCGGAGCGGTACACGATTATTTTGCCGGGATGCTTTCTATGCGTCATCAGGGGGAGAGCTTGCCGGAAATCATCGGACGTTATTTGGGATTACCGACCAAACAAGTGATGCGTGGGTTTACCGTGATCTTGATGATTCTTGTCGGATCGGTCTTTGTTGCCGGCCCTGCGGGACTTTTGGCTAAACTGACTCCGGATAGTTTGGATGCTACGTTTTGGATCATCGTTGTTTTTGGCTATTATATTTTGGCGACCTTGCTTCCTATAGACAAGATTATAGGCAAAATCTATCCGTTGTTTGCTTTTGCCTTAATGTTTATGGCTTTCGGCATTCTGATTATGCTTTATGTGCACCATCCGGTGTTGCCTGAGTTGTGGGATGGGTTGCAAAATACCAACCCGAATGCCAGCGAACTACCGATATTCCCGATCATGTTTGTGAGTATCGCTTGTGGAGCGATCTCCGGGTTCCATGCAACGCAGAGTCCGCTGATGGCCCGTTGTGTGACTTCCGAACATCATGGACGTCCTATATTTTATGGAGCGATGATCTGTGAAGGGATCGTGGCTTTGATTTGGGCAGCAGCGGCAACCTACTTTTTCCATAAGGAAGGGATGGGCGAAAGCAACGCTTCTGTGATCGTGAATGCTATAACATCTGATTGGTTGGGAAGTATTGGCGGCGTATTGGCTATTTTAGGGGTGATTGCCGCTCCGATTACTTCGGGAGATACAGCTTTTAGATCGGCTCGTCTGATCGTGGCCGACTTCCTACATGTTGATCAAAAGAGCATCAAACGGCGGTTGTATATTTGCGTTCCACTTTTTGTGATTGCAATTAGCTTACTTTTATATAGCTTAGGGGATGCGAATGGTTTTAATAAGATTTGGCGGTATTTCGCTTGGGCGAATCAAACCTTGGCGGTGTTTACTTTATGGGCCATCACGGTCTATTTGGTACGGCTACATAAAGCTTATATCATTACGCTGATTCCGGCTTTATTTATGACGGCGGTCTGTCTGACCTATATTTGTATTGCTCCGGAAGGGTTGGGATGTTCGCATGAATGGTCCTATGGAGTGGGTTTTAGTGGGGTAGTCATTGCTTTACTGTTATTTATTCGTTGGAAAAATAAACTCAAATTGTAAGATGAAAAAGAGAAAGATTAAGAAATCGACTGGGATAACTGTTGCTTTATTATTGTATGTCACAGCATCTGCTATCTATTTATTGCCTCGCAATACAGGGGTGAGTGATACCGAGAAATATCTAACTGTGGGAGGGACTTACCTCATTATCCTATTGCTTTGGCTAGTACTTCGAAAGAAAGAGAAAATTCAGCAAAAAAATAATGATCATTCTAATAAACTTTAAAAACAGGCTTTTATGAAGAAAATCGGATTAGTTATTAGTTTCTTAATAGTATCGTTGGGAACGTATGCACAATTTGAACAAGGAAAATGGTTGGTGACTCCGTCTTTAACTGGCTTTAATTTTTCTTATAGCCAGCATGAAAAGGCTAGATTAGGCCTTTCAGGGGAAGTGGGACATTTTGTCGCTGATAATATCGCCTTAATGGTCAACGTTGGGGTGGACTGGTCTAATGCTGTTGATGAATATTCATTTGGAACGAAAGGACGTTACTACTTCGATTCTACAGGTATTTATCTTGGGGCCGGATTTGATTGCGACCGATTCAGATATAGTGGAGTTGGCTCTCGTACGGACTGGGGAGTAGGAGTAGAGGCTGGATATGCTTTTTTCTTATCGCGTACGGTGACTATTGAACCTGCTGCGTATTATAAGTGGCGTTTTAACAATAGTGATATGTCGAAGTTTGGCTTGAAAATAGGTTTCGGATTCTATTTTTAAGTACGGACAAATACGAAGGGAAGAATAAGGATTCTTTTGAATGGCATCAGCCCCATTACAGTTTATTGTAATGGGGCTGATGGTTATTTAGGGAGCTTTACCTTAGAGGGAGTCTTTCCTTATTCTTTGATTCCTTTAAGCTCGACACACGACGAAGCGATGTCTGCTCCCATTGGTGGGTTGCGCTTGTATAATTTAAGTTCGACTTCTTCGATGGTGGGGAAGGTTTCAAACAACCGGTTCATGATGCGGTAGCTCACATGCTCTAGTAACTTTGAGGGTATTTCCATCTGCTGTTTTAATACCTCATAGATTTCGGCATAGTTAATAGTGTCGCTGACCTGATCGGTTAATGCTGCTTCCGAAAAATCGGTTTTAATCCTAAGGTCGATGACGTAGTCATTGCCAACTTTAGTCTCTTGTTCTCCGACGCCATGGTAGGCATAAAAATGGACCTGATTGAGGACGATATAACGGTCTGTAATTTTCATAATGTAAAGCTTTAGGATGCAAAGATAACCGAAGATTGATAAATTCTCTCGGAATGTCGAGAAAGAATAAAAAAAGGTCGCTCTGTTCTCTTGGAATGAAGCGACCCTTTCTCTGCTAAAACGTTTCGTCTATTTTATCGGATTTCTCTCGGTTTGTTCGATTAATGAGATGATTTTCTGATTTAATGCCGTTGCACCGATCAACTCTTCTATGCTTAGATGCATGCGGTATCTCCAATAGTGTTTAGGATTGGCCGGCACGTTAATGCGTTCGGCTTCGGCCTCCGGATGTCTTGAGGCTTCATCGATCGATAACCAATCTTGCATCGACAAGATGCATAGCATCGATTGACTATAGAGATGGTTGCGGACGATTTGTTCACAAATCTCACCGGTGGCTTCTGTCGGAGCGGCTCCCTGGCGACCTAGTACGTCGTTGAAGTATCGTTGGGTCTGGTGGGTATCTTCTTTCCACCATCCGCGAAGGGTCGACATATCGTGTGTGGAAATCGTACAAACCGAACGATAAGGATATTCGTTTAAATGGCCAAACTCATGTGATGGGTTTTTAGGCATGCGCTGAATTTCCAGACTGAGGATGCGCAGTTCGTTCATGACCCAAGCGACGCAATCGGGAATCATTCCTAAATCTTCTCCGCAGACTAACATTCGTGTCGATTGGGTTAACTGTGGCAATTTCTTCATGGCTTGCTGTTGCCAGAAGTCGTTGTGTCGATGGTAGTAATAATGATTGTATAATCGGTTGAAAGCGTCTTTTTCCGAATCGCTTAATGAATGATAGATAAAATCGTGTTGTACAGCAATTCGCGGATGGTATTGGGTCGGATCTTTCACATCCGGCACAAAGAGAACATCGCTGATTAAAGCATATAGCCCGTCGCGTATCCAGAGGCTATCCGGATCGGTCTTGCCATCGAAAAAGGCTTCCACTTTTTGCTGAGTATTGAATTCAGGACGCATTCGATAGCGTTCGTAAACAGTGGTTTCTTCAAGGAAGGTTTGCTTGACATACGACTTGTGAGAACCAAAGAGTTGTTCCAAGAAGTATTCGTGGATGTAAGGTTCTAAAAATTCCTCACGGAAGTTTAAGCCATAGTTTGCTATTTCTTCTTTGCTCATTGGCATAGCCGGTACAAATTGTCCCAGCAAGCCGTGTACAGCATTAGTCGGGATTTCCCAAATGCGGAAGAATCCTAAAATATGGTCTATTCGGTAAGCGTCAAAGTAGGCCGCCATCTTTTGAAAGCGTTTCATCCACCAGCGATAACCATCCGATTCCATAACATCCCAGTTATAGGTTGGGAATCCCCAGTTTTGTCCATTAGCCGAGAAATCATCAGGAGGAGCACCTGCTTGTCCGTTAAGATTAAAATAGTGAGGTTCCGTCCATGCTTCTACACTGTTACGACTAATGCCGATAGGAATATCTCCTTTTAGAACGACGCCGTGATGACGAGCGTAGGAAGTGGCTTCAAGAAGTTGAAGGTGTAGATGGTACTGTATGAAATAATAGATGGCAATTTTTTCGTATTCAGGCGCCTTAGGTTCGCAGAGTTTGCTGATCTTTTTAGTATCGTAGGTGCTGTGTTTTGGCCATTCTCTGAAGTTAGGCGTATGATAAATGTCTCTAAGATAGCTGAATACGGCATAAGGTTTTAACCACTCTTCGTTTTCTTTGAAGAACTGCAAGAAGGCTTTTGATTGAATGGTCTTCTTTCCATCTTGTTCGAATAATAAGTGGAAATAGTCCCATTTAAGCTGGTTGACCGCTTCGTAATCGATAGCGTCTAGTTGGTTGAGCTCTTTTTGTTTGGTTTCGAAGAATAGGGCTTTTTCTTTATCCTTTAGTTGTCCCATTTGACGTAAATTGGCATACATGGGGTGCATGGCATAGATCGATATGCTATTGTAAGGATAAGAATCGGTCCAAGTATGGGTAATGGTGGTGTCGTTGATCGGTAAGATCTGAACCACCTTTTGCTTAGTCAGAACGACCCAGTCAATCAGCTTTTTCAAATCACCAAAATCGCCTACGCCAAAACTTGCTTGCGTCTTTAATGAGAAAATTGGAATGGCAACTCCCGCAGCTTTCCAAGGAGACTGGTTGAAGTCGACATAACGGTCGGAGATCACGAAGGTCTCGTTTTTCTTGATCTGAGGGTTGGCTACGTATCGGTTGGGATTGTTCTCCCAAGAATCGAACGTTTTCTCTTTTCTATTGTAAAGAACAAACTTGTATTCTAATGGATAGCTGATTTTTTCGGCATCAATCAGACCCTGCCATTCAGGGAAATTGATATCGCTCATCAATAGTGCTTTTTCCGGATCCCAATTTCCCAACTGTTTCTGATTACCGCAAATTCCTATACAGAAGTCTTGATGAATGCGTGGGGCATAAGCTTTAATTAGTAAGGCTTTTTGAGGCGATTTCCCTAGTTTCGTTCTTTGGGAGTGAATGAGTAGGGATTCTGTAAAGGCCGAACTATAGAAATATTGTTGCTCCGGCATGTTCTTCCAGCAATCGTTCACTTTGAATATGCGTTCCGAATCGTTCGATGGATACAAACATCTGACTGCATCTTTCCATTCGTGACGAATCATTTTTCCATTGTTCCAAATTTGGTAGTTGTAGCTGATTGGGTCGGTTATGTTTTTATCGGCCACTTTAATGGCGACGTTCCAATTGATACCGTCTGTGGTATGTAAAGGTATGGCTTTAGCCATGTCATTCAGTCCTAATTCGGGTATTGATCCTGTAACTCTGACCTCTTCTCCCCAATTAGTGCGGTACTCTATGTTAAATGATATAATCATATATATTAGATTTTTTATTATCGATAATAAAGTAATGCAAGTATAAAGATTCTTTCAATACATCATGTTCCAACGTTTATAGAAGTCTATCAAAAAACGGTGCAAACGTTTGTGGGTGGGGCCTAAATAGAAAGAAGGAGCTTTGTGGGCTCCTTCTTTTGTATTGCAATATTATGATATTGAGTATTTTATCCGCATCTGGAAGCACCACATGTTGTGCAAATTAGGCAGCCTTCTTGGTAAACGAGAGTTTCGTTGCCGCAACTTGGGCAACGCTTACCTTTGGCTTCTGTCCCATCTTGTACATATTTTTTAAGAGCACGCTCCACTCCATTTTTCCAAGTATTAATGTTCTCACTGTTGAGTTGTAGTGAGCTGACAAGTTTTAGGACTTGTTCTATAGGCATACGGTAACGAAGCACTCCTGAGATCAGTTTGGCATAGTTCCAATATTCTTTATTAAATTTCTCGGATAGTCCTTCAATGGTAGTTTTGTATCCGCGTTTGTTCTCAAATTGGAAGTCGTAACGTTTGTTGCCTTCCTCATCAATGTTTTTAATGATGCGGCCTGTGGTGACTGTTTTAGGTAATAAAATACCTTCTTCATCGTCTTGTAATCCAGTGAAGATCTCATAAGGGTGCCCATCAAGTAAGCCGATGAAGGCAACCCATTTTTCTTTATTATTCTGGAAGCGTACAACGTCTGCTTCTAAGACTTTTGGACGGGTCTCAACCACTGTAGGTGGCTTGCAAGGAGGTAATTCGTCTTTTTTCTCTTTTTCTGCTTTTGCTGCAATTAAAACTCCTGATCTAGAGCCGTCGCGATAAACGGTACAGCCTTTACATCCGGAATTCCATGCCTCTACGTACAAGCGGTTGACTAGATCTTCATCGACATCGTTTGGTAAATTGATGGTTACACTAATGGAGTGATCGACCCATCTCTGGATGCGTCCTTGCATTTTAACTTTCATTAGCCAATCGACATCGTTGGAAGTCGCTTTGTAATAAGGTGACTTTTGAACCATTTCGTCAATTTCTTCTTGAGAATAACGTTTAGCAGGATCGTATCCATTAGCTTCCATCCAAGTGACGAACTTGTGGTGAAAAACGATGTATTCTTCAAAAGCATCACCTGTCTCATCAACGAAATCAATGCGGACATTAGAATCATTGGGGTTGACTTTTCTTCTTCGTTTATAGACTGGTAAGAAGACGGGCTCTATCCCGGAGGTGGTCTGTGTCATCAAACTAGTCGTTCCGGTAGGAGCAATTGTTAGACAAGCTATATTTCGGCGGCCGTATTGCTTCATCTCACGATATAATTCCGGATCGACTTGAGCTAGACGTTGGATAAATGGATTCTTTTCTTCGCGTTTAGTGTCGTAGATTTCGAATGCACCACGTTCTTTTGCCATCTTTACAGATGAACGATAGGCATATAATGCAACAGTACGGTGTACTTCTTCCGAAAAATCAGTGGCTTCTTCTGTGCCATAGCGAAGTCCCAAAGCTGCAAGCATATCTCCTTCAGCGGTAATACCTACTCCGGTACGACGACCTTGTCCGCTCTTTTGGTATATTTTCTCCCAAAGGCCCAGCTCTGTGCGTTTTACTTCGCCGTTTTCGGGGTCTTGTTTGATTTTCTCTATAATACGTTCAATCTTTTCGAGTTCCAGATCTATAATGTCGTCCATGATACGTTGTGCTAACATAACGTGCTTCTTGAATAGCTCAAAGTCGAAATAAGCATCCGGTTTAAATGGATTGACAACGTATGAATAAAGGTTGATCGCTAATAGGCGACAAGAATCGTATGGACATAAAGGGATCTCACCGCAAGGATTAGTTGATACGGTTTTGTAGCCTAGGTCGGCATAGCAATCCGGCACAGATTCACGAACAATGGTATCCCAGAATAGAACACCGGGTTCAGCTGATTTCCAGGCATTGTGTACAATCTTTT
This sequence comes from Bacteroides sp. QWL-09, assembly GCF_058683585.1. NCBI lineage: Bacteria > Pseudomonadati > Bacteroidota > Bacteroidia > Bacteroidales > Bacteroidaceae > Bacteroides > Bacteroides sp. QWL-09. The sequence goes on from NZ_CM178748.1 coordinate 3,249,841, forward strand.
TCCAAAGAGCAGAGGCGTCTATCTCTTTAACGGTTGTTGGCTTGTTTGAATCGATCGGGTATTGTTGGGTGTATGGCTTTCCTGTAACGGCCGCTTGCATAAAGGCGTCGTCTAGTTTTACCGATACATTAGCTCCGGTTACTTTCCCTTCTGTCATTTTTGCATCGATGAAGGCTTCGGAATCCGGGTGTTTAATGGATACGCTCAACATTAACGCTCCACGTCGACCATCTTGGGCCACTTCGCGTGTTGAGTTGGAATAGCGTTCCATGAATGGAACTAATCCTGTTGAAGTTAATGCAGAGTTTTTTACGGGAGAACCTTTGGGACGGATATGAGATAAGTCATGTCCCACACCTCCACGTCTTTTCATCAGTTGAACTTGTTCTTCATCAATCTTGATAATGGCTCCATAAGAATCGGCTGCACCTTCTACACCAATAACAAAGCAGTTTGATAGAGAGGCAACTTGATAATCGTTCCCAATTCCGGTCATCGGACTTCCTTGAGGAACAATATATTTAAAATGATCAAAAAGTTCGAATAGCTCTTGAGCACTTAAGGCGTTAGGGTGTTTAGATTCTATACGAGCAACTTCATTGGCGATTCTCCAATGCATGTCGTTCGGTGATTTTTCATAGATATTTCCAAATGAGTCTTTGACGGCGTATTTGTTTACCCAAACTCTTGCTGCTAGTTCGTCTCCTTGAAAATATCGTAAAGATTCTTCAAAGGCTTCTTCGTAAGAATATTTTTTTGTTTCCACGATGTGTGCGTTTATATTAAAGTTAATAATAAGTTGTTTGTAGAAGTTTACTTATGCATTAACAAACGCGATTGCAAATCTATAAATGTTTTTTTTTATATCAAAATAAATATTTAATAAATTATTAACCGATTGAAAGTTTTCTGTTTATAACTCATAAGTAATTGATAAACAAATAAATCCTATTTTTGTTTAAGCTTAAAGTTCCCAAAAAAGAAAATTTATTCATGACTGCGATGTGTCAAAAAGATAAATCTTTGCTATCTTTGTTTAAAAAAGAACTATGATTGAGACATTAAAGAAACGTAAGACAATTAGGATATATCTAAAGAAAGATATTGACTCTAATTTGTTAAATGATCTGCTTGAATCTTCTTGTCGCGCTTCGACGATGGGAGGGATGCAGCTTTATAGTGTAATAGAAACAAGGACTGAGGAGGGTAAAGCAAAATTAGCTCCGGCTCACTTTAATCAACCTATGGTAAAAAATGCACCGGTTGTATTGACTTTTTGTGCCGACTTTCGGCGTTTCTCAAAATGGTGCGAACAAAGGAAAGCGAACCCCGGTTATGACAATTTGATGTCTTTTTTGAATGCATCAATGGATACTTTACTCGTTGCACAAACTTTTTGTTCTTTGGCTGAAGAGGCCGGTTTGGGTATTTGTTATTTAGGAACTACGACTTATAATCCCCAAATGATCATTGATGCTCTTTGTCTTCCAGAGCTGGTTTTCCCCGTGACGACAATTACAGTTGGTTATCCGGCTGAGGATCCTAAACAGGTTGATCGTTTGCCTCTAGAGGCAATTGTTCATAAAGAAGAGTTTTGTGATTATACTCCTGCGGATATTGATCATTGGTATGCTTACAAAGAGTCGCTTGCTGAGAATCTTGCGTTTATCGAAGATAATAAGAAAGAAACTTTGGCCCAAGTCTTTACCGATGTCCGTTATAAGAAGAGTGATAATGAATTGATGTCAGAGAATTTATTGAAAATCTTGCGACAACAGAAATTTTTGTAGAAGTCGAAAATAAAAAAGGATAAGCGATTGCTTATCCTTTTTGTGAATCTATGTGAAGTATACAGTTCCTGTTAAGATTAGTTTTTTGCTTTTAAGTCAGCTTCTATTTGTTTGAGTTCGGCATTGAAAGCTTTGTCCACTTCTAACTGTCCTTTAACTGTTTTACAAGCGTGTAATACTGTTGCATGATCTTTGTTCCCAATAAACTTACCAATTTTTGAAGTTGAAAAATCAGTTTTGTTTTTTGCTAAATACATTGCAACTTGTCTGGCTTGTACAACTTCTCTTTTTCTCGATTTAGTATGAATAGCATTCAGCTCCAATCCGAAATGTTTGCATACTGTTTTAATAATATCGTCGATCGTTATATTTTTGACTTCATTACGTACTGCTCCTCGGATGACGTGTTGAGCTAGGTCTAAATCAATCTCTTTATTGAAGATGGTTGATCGAGCCATGATGGCAATCACAACGCCTTCTAGGTCACGTACACTGTCGTTAACATTTTCTGCAATATAATCAATAACCTCTGTTGGGAATTGAAGTCCGTCACGGTGGATTTTATTGCGTAAGATATTTTTTCTTAATTCAACGGAAGGTCTCTCTAATTCGGCCACCATCCCCCATTTAAAGCGGGTTAAAAGGCGCTCTTCTACTCCTTGTAGCAATACCGGAGCACGGTCGGATGTTAAGATTAACTGTTTTCCGTTTTGATGTAAATGGTTAAAAATATGAAAGAATGTGTTCTGGGTTTTAGTTACACCTGCAAATTCCTGTATATCATCAATAATAAGGACATCAATCGATTGGTAAAACTTTATAAAATCGTTTGTCGTATTGTTTCGCACTGAGTCGGTGTACTGCACCTGAAATAGATGTGCAGAGACATACAATACGCGTTTCTCAGAATAAAGCTCTTTGATCTTTGTTCCGATAGCATTTGCTAAGTGTGTCTTGCCGACTCCTGAAGCTCCATAAAGAAAAAGTGGATTAAATGCCGTTCCGGCAGGGTTCTTAGCCACAGTTTCTGCAACGCTTCTAGAGAGTTTATTACTGTATCCTTCGATGAAGTTCTCGAAATTGTAGTTTGGGTTTAGATGTGGATCTAAATCTTGTGCCACAGGAGCTTTCAAAAAAGTCGGAGCCTTATTCCCGTCAGTTATTTTTTGAGGTGTGATTGCTGTAGAACGATTGCTAGCCTCTAGATTGACCGTTTGATTAGGAACCGATGTTTTGTCTACCATAACATTGTACATCAGTTTGGTGCCTTCGCCAATGACTTTATATAAAGTCTTACGTAGAAGATCAATATACTTGTCCTCTAAGTATTCATAAAAGAATTGACTAGGTATTTGTACAATTAATGTTTTGTCCTCATACTTCAAGGGAACTATAGGGGCAAACCAAGTGTTATATGTCGACTCAGGAACGATGTCTTTTATGATATGGAGACAACGATTCCAAAGCTCAACATGATTCGTTTCAATCATAATGGCTTTGATACATTTATTAATTAAGCAAACTTCTACTCATGCAAAAATCGCAATCTTATTTGAAAAAAACAAATCGCTTTTTTTATGTTTTTTTAGACGTACTTAATAATTCCTTTATTATCAAGTATTTACATGCTTTGTTTGTGCGATTAAGCTGTTTGGTGGTTTTTGTGTTTTTAAGTAGTTGATTTACAATGTTTTATTTATTGTTTGGTTACAATTATAACCTCTTCGTTTTTTTTTTAATAAGTCGGGTAAGAGTTTATTAATAATGGTTTACGAGATCTTAATTCTTTTACCCTTATTTTCTTTGTTATTTAGATGAATTCTATATAGTCAATCTTTTCTATTTGTCTTTTTTCCCGAATAGAGAGAAGTGTACATATCGTTTAGGATTCGACTTTAAATCCTCCAACAGTGCTGAAGCATGAGTTGCTGTTGTGTTTAAGTTGTTATAGAGATCTGGCGAATTTAACAATAATCCCACAGTGTTATCTTTGCGTTGTAACTTATCTGTGATAATCTTTACATTGTTGATCGTAGAGTCAATTTTATTAAAAGTCGCACTATAATTGATCTTATTAAGATCGTTGCTGATCTCAACAAAATTATCTCCAATCTTATTTAACTTACTAGTAAGCTGCGGAATGTCTTTGCTCATTAAATTTTTAAGCTGGTGGCTTGTAACAGCAAGATTAGCAGTTGTTGTTTCTATAGATTGCAAAGACGATGGGATACTTTGGCTTTTTAAAATGGTATTTAATGAGGTTAATATCGAATCCATTTTGGGAAGCATTTCTTTAATCTGAGGCATGAGTTCGCTAGCGCTTTCCATCATTCCATTGTTGAAAACTCCGGGTATAGTATCTCCTACATTGTATTTTTCTCTCGGATTGTTAGCCAAAAGAATATTCATCCGGACTCCTCCCATTAATTCGGATGTTAGTTCGGCGCTACTACCCTTGGGAATTCTAAGTTCAGTATCTAGTTCGACTTCAACGGTAATGTTTCCAGGCGAAGTGTAATCATAGCCAATGTTGCGTACAATTCCAACTCTAACTCCGTCAGCAAAGACCGGACTTGATTTGGTTAAACCATTAACATTTTGAAAGTGGGCATAGAAATAATTCGATGGTTGGAACATGTGTATTCCCTTAAGATAATTTATGCCATAAATTAAAACGCTAATTGCTACAATACTTGCAATGCCTATTTTAACTTCTTTAGTTAGATATTTCTTCATTTTTAGGTTTAATTTCGATTATTGTTCTTGAATGCACGGATTGCATCATTTATATTTATTTTTTTTTTATTTTGAAAAGCGATAATAAACGCATCTTTAAATAGAGTACTTATTTTTCGTTTTGAACGCAAGGTTGTATTGTAATCTGTGGATGTAGAATAGGTGTACTTATATAAACCATTCTCTAAATAAAAGTCAACATCCTTTAGTCCTTTGAAACGTTTGTCGTTTTTGGCTAGTTTCCTGGAAGAGGTCAATATCTGTATGGTAAATGTTGTCTCCTCATTCTTTTTACTTTCAATAAAGCTTTTTTTTGTGCTCTTTGGTTGATTCTCGAGTGCTTCTTTAGGAGTAGAGTCCTGACTTTGACTATTGTCGAGTGTATCGTCTAACTCAAATTCCGGTGCAGCCGATTGACTTTCTATTACGTTTATTTCGCTAGGCAGAGCTGTTCGGCTTTTGCCCGTTAAGCGGATCTCTTGTTCTCGTTTATACGTGATGAATGCATTGAAAATCCCTCGTGCCATTCTATGCGTTCCTTCTTCTGTGTTTAAAAAGCGTTCTTCTTCAGGAGTGGATATAAAGCCGAGTTCAACTAAGATACTTGGCATGGCGCTCGCTTTTAGAACTAAAAAACCAGCTTGATGGACGCCACGGTCTACTCGTTGACAGTTTCGACCGAATTGTTTTTGTATCAACGAAGCTAGATGAACGCTTTGTTCCATATATCGATCTTGCATAAACTCAAAAATGATATATGATTCGGCTGAGTTCGGATTAAATCCGGCATACCGTGTCTTATAATCACTCTCATAGAGGATTACGGAGTTTTCCCGTTTGGCAACTTCCAGATTGGCTTCCGACTTGGCTAATCCTAACGTCCAAGTCGAAGCTCCGGTTGCTGTCTTGTTCCGAGCTAAGGCATTGGTGTGTATGGATATAAATAAATCAGCTTTAGCATCGTTGGCGATCTCTGCTCTTCGATCTAATGGAATAAAGATATCTCTATCCCGTGTATAAACAACCTTTACATCGTCACAATTGTTTTGGATTAGAGCCCCTAACTTTAGTGCGACATTCAAGTTGATATTCTTTTCTTTAGATCTTTTGCCTACTGCTCCAGGGTCGTGTCCGCCATGTCCGGCATCAATAACGACTATAAAATCTTTTCCCCATGCGGTTAGTTGAAAGTATGGAGAAAATAGTAGGTACAAACAGAGTGCACTTAATGATATGTATCTTTTAATAATCTTCATAATGAATTTATCTGCAAATGTAGCAGAATTTTGTTGAAAACTGATGTTTTAGTTTAAGTTTTGAGCTTTATCATTCAAATGAATTCTTATTTTTCTTCTAAAGAAGAATGAGAGTCGCCCCTCATTAAGCTTCGGTTAATAAAAAAGAAAATATAAGTGTTTATTAATAGAATTCTGTGTTATTTTGCAGGATGTAATAAATATAATCGAATCATGCTGACTTTTTTTAAAAATTGGACATTGCCAATTGCTATGTTAATAGGAGGGATAGGGTATCCTTTCTTAATAAAACTATCCTTTTTAACTCCGATACTTATTTTTGCAATGTTGCTTTTGACCTTTTGTAAAGTGTCACCAACCGATTTGAAACCTAAGAAACTACATCTATGGTTAATTCTTTTCCAAATTTTCGGGGCATTGCTGATCTATGTCTTACTCGGCTTTTACAATAAACTCGTAGCTGAGAGTGCATTGGTGTGCATTATTTGTCCGACAGCAACCGCTGCGGCTGTTGTTACAGCTAAATTGGGGGGAAATGCGGCAAGCCTGACGACCTATACTTTAATTTCTAACATTGGAGCAGCCATTGCCGTTCCTATCATTTTCCCATTGGTTGAGAGTCACCCGGATATTAATTTCTGGACTTCTTTCTTGATTATTTTAAAGAAAGTTTTTTTATTGTTGATTTGTCCCTTTCTGTTGGCTTGGCTTTTAGAAAGGAAAGCGCCAACTCTTCATTACTTCTTTCTCAAACGGCACGAACTCGCTTTTTATCTTTGGGCAGTTTCGCTCTCTATCGTTACGGCTCAAACCGTTTATTCATTGGTTAATCATTCGGCAGGCGGAGTGGTCGAACTTATGATTGCTTTAGTGGCTTTGATCGTTTGTTGTTTGCAATTTTTCTTAGGGAAAACGATTGGAGGAGTCTACGGCGATCGGATTAGTGGCGGTCAGGCTTTAGGGCAGAAAAATACAATACTTGCTATTTGGATGGCTTATACGTATTTGAATCCGTTGACGGCTGTTGGCCCGGGTTCGTATGTCTTGTGGCAAAACATTATTAATAGTTGGCAGTTGTGGAAAAAAAGGAAGAATGATTTTTGTCATATCTCTAAATAAGTGTTGATCCATTTTGATAAGATTGGAATAAAAAACTATCTTTGTTTTTAAGATTGAGATCACATCAAAAATAATCAATGAATGAGAAAACCTAATTATAGAAAAAAGATCGTTTGGGGAACTGTCTTTTTATTAATCTTGGTCGGAGCGATATTTTGTAAGATACGTTGGAGGGTTTGGTTTGGGAACCAACCTGAGATAAAATTTGTACTAACCGATCAACCACAAAGGGTTTCGCTGACTTTTGGTAATACCGGAGAACTATCACGTCGAGTGAGTTGGGCTTGTGGCGGAACATCCGGACAGGCTAGGTTAGAATATGTGGAAGATGGTGCGACAGATACGATTCGTTTAAATGGTTCGTCAAAATATCTTCGTTCTCTTGGTGGCTATACTAATGTTAATTGGGCTAAGTTTGGAGAACTAGCTTGTGGACGTTCTTATCATTACCGTGTTTGTAATGATTCTCGTGTTTCCGATTGGTATTCGTTTTCTATGCCATCAGATACCGCTAAGAAATTTTCGTTTGTCTTTATTGGGGATATCCAAGATACCCTTCATGGTACGACTCGTCCTTTTATGGAAAATATTCGACACCGCTATCCGCAAGCAGCCTTTTATCTGTTTGTTGGCGATTTTGCTGAACGTCCAATGAACTGCTATTGGGAAGAAGCTTATCATAGTATCGATTCAATTGCAACAAACACACCTATAGTTGCTTCTCCGGGAAATCACGAATATATCAAAGGATTGACGCGGATTGTGGAAAAACGTTTTGCTTACTTCTTTTCTTATCTTTTGGAATCCAGATACAAAGGGAATAATGTTTATGCAATGGATTATAAAAATGCAACTGTTATCACCTTAGATAGTAACCGTGACCCTTGGTTCTTACGCTCTCAACGAGCATGGTTAAAGAAAACACTCCAGTCATCCACAAAGAAATGGAAAATTGTAATGTTGCATCATCCTGTGTATTCTATTAAGGGGCGGATGAATAATCTTATCATACGGTGGATGTTCGACGATTTATTTAGAGAATATGGAGTCGATCTTGTCCTTCAAGGGCATGAACATAATTATGGGCGAATGACTGCAAAAACTGATGATGGTCAACCGACTACTCCGGTTTATTTGGTTAGTCATGCTTCGCCGAAGACCTATCGATTATCTTTTAATCCGTTGTATGATCGTTTTGGTACTAATCATCGCTTTTATCAAATTATTGATGTTGCTCAAGATTCGTTGATCGTAAAGACGTTTTTAGAAAACGATTCGCTTTATGATCACCTGTCCATTTTAAAAAAAGATGCGAATTGTCGCATTATGGATTATGCCAAAGCAATTCCTGAACAGTTGGATATGCCTTGGTTATCGGGCAAAAAGGCTAGAAAGTATCAAGAAAAAGTGCAGGAATGGAGAAACCGTAAACAATAATAACTGATTAATAGCAATGGTGGATAGCGTTATGAATCCGTCGGAGATTATCGACAGATACTACACAGAAGAGAATCAACTCAAAAATATCTTAGTAACCCATAGTCGATCGGTTGCCCAAAAGGCTTTGCGTATTGCTAATACACATCTCGAACTAAATCTTGACCAAGAGTTTTTGTATGAAGCGAGTATGATTCATGATATTGGGATCTTTATGACCCATGCTCCGGGAATACATTGTTTGGGGAGTCATCCTTACATCTGTCATGGATACCTTGGCGCTGAATTGATGCGAAAAGAAGGTTACCCTCATCATGCTCTAGTCTGTGAACGTCATACTGGAGCGGGACTTTCACTTACGACTATTCTTGAACGTGAAATGCCTATTCCGCATCGTGAAATGTTGCCCGTTAGTCTTGAAGAGCAAGTGATTTGCTTTGCAGATAAATTTTTCTCAAAGACCCACTTAGAAGAAGAAAAAACAGTGGCGCAAGCCCGTAAGTCTATTTCTAAGTTTGGTGAAGAAGGGATTGTGCGGTTTGACCATTGGTGCGAGCTTTTTTTATAGGGCTAAAAAATAATTAAAAAAAGAGATTATCTCGTGATATTAGTGAAGATTGTGTACTTTTGTCGCTTCAAGCGTAAATAATTAGTTAATGGCGCCATTCAGAAGAAATACATTATTACCATTTATATTACTGTCTGTTTTTATCGTATTACCTTATAGTGCGGTTTCCCAAGGCGGAAGAAGAGCAATGTCGGTTAACCGTGCGGTAGGAAACTCCTTGTCGCGAACAGACTCCTTAAAAACGGATACGTTAGCTATTGACTCTTTAACTCCCCGCAAGAAAAAGCAACCCTTGGAAGCACCTGTGGTCTATGAGTCGAACGATTCAACGGTTTTTGTCCAAGGAGGAAATGCTACTCTTTATGGTAGTGGTAAGGTGAACTATCAGAAAATCGAGTTAGGTGCCGAAGTGATCACAATGAACCTTGATAGTAGCACGGTTCATGCTTATGGAGTGAAAGATAGTATTGGTAATCAAACGGGAAAGCCTGTCTTTAAAGATGGCGATACCTCTTATGATACTGAGGAAATCAGATATAACTTTAAAAGTCGTAAAGCAGCTATTAGCAATATTGTGACTCAGCAAGGCGAAGGATATGTCACCGGACAAAAAGCCAAAAAAGGGACACACGACGAGATCTTTATGGATGGTGGACGATATACAACGTGTGATCATCATGATCATCCTCACTTCTATTTACAGTTGACAAGGGCTAAAGTCCGTCCGAAAAAGAATGTGGTGACCGGACCGGCTTATCTGGTTGTTGAGGATGTGGCTCTTCCTATTGCGGTTCCGTTCTTCTTTTTCCCATTTTCGAGTAGCTATGCATCTGGCTTTATCATGCCGACCTATATGGACGACTATACACGTGGTTTTGGGTTGACGGATGGAGGATACTATTTTGCTTTAAGTGACAGAATGGACTTAAAACTAACCGGGCAAATCTTTACCAAGGGATCATGGGCTTTGTCAGGCGTGACCAACTATAATAAACGTTATCGCTACTCAGGGATGTTTCAAGCTGATTATCAAGTTACAAAACTTGGTGAAAAAGGTGCGGCTGACTATTCTGTGTCGAAGGACTTTAAAATTGTCTGGAATCATCGCCAAGATGCTAAAGCAAGTCCTAATAGTACGTTCTCGGCTAGTGTGAACTTTGCAACGAGCAGTTATGAACGCTCCAATGTTGGTAACTTGTATAATTCTCAAGCTCTTACTCAGAATACGAAAACATCTAGTATCAGTTATTCGCGTAGTTTCCCGGATTTGGGATTAACCCTTTCGGGAACAACGAATATTGCTCAGACGATGCGAGACTCATCCGTTGCGATAACTTTGCCTGATTTGAATATTGCATTGAGTCGCGTGTTTCCTTTCAAACGAAAAAAAGCGGCTGGTGCCGAACGTTGGTATGAGAAAATCTCATTGAGTTACTCCGGTCGTTTGACGAATAGTCTGAAGACGAAAGACGACCGCTTGTTTAAAGCAGGTATTAGTGCTTGGGACAATGCGATGAATCACAATATTCCGATTAGTGCTACATTTACTTTATTTAAATATCTTCAAGTCTCTCCATCGGTTAACTATACCGAACGGTGGTATACTCGTAAGATCGATCAGACTTATAATAAAACAAGTGGTCGGTTAGAGACTCTTCCCGGTGATACAATCAATGGTTTTTATCGTGTGTCGAACTACTCTACGAGTTTGAGCATGAGTACCAAACTTTATGGTATGTATAAGCCTCTTTTTATGAAGAAAAAGGAGATACAGATTCGTCATGTCATTACTCCTCAGGTTAGTTTGAGTAATTCACCGGGATATGGCAAATATTGGGAGGAGTATACCGATAATAATGGGAATCTTCAGTATTACTCCCCATATGCTGGCCAGCAGTTTGGGGTTCCTTCTCGTGAAGGATCGGGAAGCGTCAGCTTTTCACTGTCGAACAATTTAGAGATGAAGTATAAAGACAAGAATGATTCGATAAAGAAAGTGAGCTTGATTGACGAACTGGGAGCAAGTATGTCGTATAATATGGCCGCCAAGGTTCGCCCGTGGAGCGATTTAAATATGACGTTACGTTTGAAGTTGAGCAAAAGTTATACTTTTAATATGAACGCTTCATTTGCGACCTATGCTTATGCTTTCGATAAAAAAGGAAATGTGGTTGTAGGAGATCGCACAGAATGGTCGTACGGGCGTTTTGGTCGTTTCCAAGGTTATGGCTCTTCTTTCAGTTATACGTTTAATAATGATACTTGGAAAAAGTGGTTTGGGGCGAAAGACGATCAAGAGAATAAGAAAAAAGGAGGCGACGATGGAGAGGATCAAGAAGGAAATGGTGATGACTCTCAAACGGCGACCAAGAAGAAAGTTGAAAAGGCTAAAGTGGATGCCGATGGTTACCAACAGTTTAATATGCCTTGGTCGTTGAGCGTAAACTATTCATTTAATATTCGTGAGGACAGAAGTAAACCGATTAATCGATATTCGATGCGCTATCCGTTCACTTATACTCATAATATTAATGCCAACGGTAACCTAAAGATCTCCAATAATTGGTCTTTCTCTTTTAATACGGGGTATGATTTCCAAATGAAAGAGATCACTCAGACGGCTTGTACTATTTCTCGCGATCTACACTGTTTTGAGATGTCGGCTAGTTTATCACCCTTTGGGCGTTGGAAATATTACAATTTTACCATTCGGGCTAAAGCTAGCATTCTGCAAGACTTGAAATGGGACCAACGAAGCCAGACTCAAAGCAATATTCAGTGGTATTAATGTTGTGGCTAATCAGTTCGGAATAAACGATAAAGATTCTGGGTAAACCAAATGTCCATTTATAAGAAAAGGAATGTACCCCAAAAGTTGAATTCAACTTTTAGGGTACATTCCTTTTTGCTATTTGATTATTTTACAGTAGAGACTTATGATCGGTGCAATATCGAGGCTTTATTTATCCTTACCATTTGACCTCATCTTGTCCATGTGCTTTCAAATATTCATTGGTTCTACTAAAATGCTTATTCCCAAAGAAGCCATTATAGGCCGAAAGAGGCGATGGGTGGGCTGAGGTTAAGACCAGATGTCTATCACGATTAATGAATGCTCCTTTTTTTTGTGCATAAGCTCCCCAAAGAATAAAGACCAGATGTTCTCTGTTTTCGGCAAGTTGCCTAATCACTGCGTCTGTAAATGTTTCCCAGCCTTTTTTTTGATGTGATCCGGCCTTATGTGCTTCTACTGTTAGCGTTGCATTAAGTAATAGCACCCCTTGCTCTGCCCAGCGTGTTAGATTACCGGTTTGAGGGGGTTCTACTCCTATATCTGCTTTAATTTCCTTAAAGATATTAACCAAAGAAGGCGGGAAAGAGACTCCATCGTTTACCGAAAAGCACAATCCATGTGCTTGTCCGGGACCGTGATACGGATCTTGTCCGATGATCACCACTTTAACCTTGTCGAATGGGCAGAGGTTGAAGGCATTAAAAATGAGTTGTCCCGGCGGGAAAATTTGGTGATGTTGATACTCCGATCGAACAAATGTGGTGAGCGTTTTAAAGTACGCTTGATCAAATTCGTCTTGCAGTTGCGCTTTCCAGCTTTCTTCTATTTTTACGTTCATGAGAATTAAATAAGATGTATGTCCAACTCGTCGCACGCTTTTCGCATGTCGTCCGGCCAGATGCTTGCTTGTATTTCACCAATGTGTGCTTTTCGCAGGTAATACATACATAAGCGTGACTGACCTATTCCGCCACCGATCGATAGAGGCAGAGTGCCTTCCATTAATCGTTTATGGAAATACAAATTTAATCTTTTTTCTTGATTCGACTCCCCTAATTGTTGCATTAATGCTTTTTTATCGACTCGGATACCCATAGACGAAAGCTCGATGGCGCGTTGTAGGACATCATTCCATAGGATTAAATCTCCATTTAGCCCAGGAAGACCATTCCATCCCGGAGTGGTGTAGTCATCATAGTCCGGTGCACGACCATCGTGTTTTTCGCCGTCACCCAATGGACATCCGATGCCAATGATAAACACGGCACCATATGTTTTACAGATTTCGTTTTCTCTTTCTTTAGGCTCCATATCAGGATACAATGCTCTTAATTCTTCGGCATGGATAAAGTGAATATCTTTAGGTAGGCAAGGTTTAATTTGTGGATACATCTCGTATACCATGTATTCAGTGCGAACCATTGCCGAATAAATTCGACAGACCGTTTCTTTCAAGAACTCAACGTTCCTTTCTTCTGCAGTGATGACTCGTTCCCAGTCCCATTGATCGACATACAGTGAATGTAAATTACCTAATTCTTCATCCGAACGAATGGCATTCATATCGGTGTAAACGCCATATCCGGGTTCGATATGGTAGTCGGCCAAGGTTAGCCGTTTCCATTTAGCCAATGAGTGTACGACTTCAGCTTGTGCATCACCTAAATCCTTTATAGGGAAAGATACCGGTCGTTCAACACCATTTAAATCGTCGTTTATTCCCATACCTTTTAAAACAAAGAGTGGGGCCGTTACTCTTCTTAGACGTAACTCTGACGATAGATTCATTTGAAAAAAGTCTTTTATTTTTTTAATACCGAGCTCAGTTTCTTTTAAATTGAGTAGAGGCTTGTAGTTTTGTGGTTTAATTAAATAACTCATAGGGATTAATTTTAAATTTGATCGCAAATATATTCAAATTATGTACATTTGTATAAATAATAATGCAAAATTATGTCAAAAGTTATATTGTTTTTTGTTTTTGTATTTCAAAATAATAGTTTTCTTTTGGTTTTCGTGCTAAATATGATCCTTTATTTAGGTAAATGGAAAGTATGGGCTTATGATTTTTATTGAAAAAGAAGGGATAGAGTTAGGTAAAAGTCGATTTTTTTTATACTTTTGCGCTTGAATTGATGGCCCCGTAGCTTAGTGAATAGAGCGTCAGATTCCGGTTCTGAAGGTCGTGCGTTTGAATCGCACCGGGGTCACTAGATAATCCTTGATAATCAGTTGATTGTTGAGGATTTTTGTTTTTAGAGATCCCTGTTCAAATTCGGAATCTGAGGTTAATTCTACTTAAATCTTCTTGTTGTTGACTAATTCTCGACTCCCAAATAATAGATTTATTGCTGACAATTCGAACTGAATTTAAACGAAATGAGTTAAAGAATGATGGTACTTACAACGTTAAAGTACAGTTTATACAAGGAAAAGGTCATTATCTAATCTGTTTTGACTATACGGACTAATAAATTTAAAGCCTTGTCTCTTTTAAAATATAAGAGACAAGGCTTTATTAATAATTAAGATCAACTTTAAGAGTGTATTAAAAGGTCGTCTTAACTCTTATGAGAGTTTTGACAAACAATTCTTACTCTTTGAACATATTCTTTATCTGAACTTTATTTATCCAATTCAAACCAATAATCACTGTCGGCTTTACTCGTAAATCTTATGGTCTGCGGATCTTTTTGATTTGAAGTTAGTTTATATGGACTTTTACTTATAAGTTCTGTTACAAAAGCGGTGACACCTTTTAAGTATGAGGCATTTAGACTTAACTCAAGGTTGGAGAACATTAATTCATCAGCCGTGCCTTCAACAATTGAAGGAGTTAACTTCCAAATGAAATTGTAGGAACTTGATCCATAGCTCGTATATAGAATAAATGAGAACCCGGGATAGCTGCTAAGTAAACTTTGCCCAATATATAAGTTCTTTATTGTTTCATGTCCAGATCCATAACTGGTTAATGCTGTTTTAAGTTTAGCGGCGAATATTGGAGAGAGTCTATCGGTTGCAGAACCAGTACGATCTCCATTAAAAAACCATTGCGTTGCTGTGTTTGCAAAAACGGCATTGATTGGTGGGAAAATTTTCTGAATATAGGCCTCAATTCCTGGGTCTGTACAGACAAAACGATCATTCTTTTCATCAAATTTAAAATTTTGCATCATTTTGTCTTTTCCAATTAGGTCACAGTATATCGGTTGATAAGTTTGAATACCTTCTGTCGTTGGAATGATAGAGAAAGTCAAATTTTCATCTTCCCCATTGACCTTTGTCGTAAATGAGAATTTTATACCATTTCCTAAGAATCCATCCACTTTATTTCCCCCTATGTAT
This sequence comes from Bacteroides sp. QWL-09, assembly GCF_058683585.1. Lineage (NCBI taxonomy): Bacteria > Pseudomonadati > Bacteroidota > Bacteroidia > Bacteroidales > Bacteroidaceae > Bacteroides > Bacteroides sp. QWL-09. The sequence goes on from NZ_CM178748.1 coordinate 3,264,889, forward strand.
AGATCATAAGTAGGAGCCTTTATATTCTCTGTCATTGTGTTTAGATTGGACAAGAATGTTGCCGGATTTGTTCCACTAGGCAAACGACTTAATTCGCATAAAGCATTACTTTTTAAACCGCGCAAAACAATTTTATCTTCTGTTCGATCCATGATCACAAATTCAAAATCGCCCTCTAAACCTTTACTTCTTTCTCCAATGCCATCTGGATTGATTGGATCTGAGAAATAGTGCATAGCTTCGTTATAGGTATCAAATGACAAGAGAACTCCTCCGTATTGTTTTAATGTATACTCCGAAGTAAAAGCCTTACCATTCTCTACTCTTGGATTGTAAACTGTGGTACTTGCCTCATCGGTAAATTTAACAATCGCATTAAAACCACCATAATTTTCGTAGTCGGTGGTGTATATTTTGAACAACCAACCATCTGCATTGCTTTGGAGTTGTTGATGTACTTCTTTAATGGCTTTTTCTATCCGCTGAGCAGACGGTTCCTCGAAAATTTGATCTTGTACAGGATTACAAGATGAAATTAAAAAGGTAGCCATTAGAATGAGAATATAATATGTCTTTTTCATAATAGTGCTTTAATTATAAGATTTTAAATCGAGTGTGTTAATAGTTCCTGAACGACGATGAACAATCTCTCTAAGGTCGTCTATCGAGAAATTCCAGACACTTTGGAAGTAATCTTTTACAATGCCCAATTTTTGAAGGAGCTTTTGGTCACCGTTGTATACAATATAATATTGTTGAGTGGTGCTGCCATCCGGATTGGTCACAGTTTTTATGGTTTTCACCCCTTTGCCCACATAGCTGTCGAAAGCTGTTTTAGAAACTTGTTCTTCTTTGGCTATAGCGAGCTTAGCGGCCCACCAAGCATCATCTTGTACCATATAAAGGGACGCAGTTTCAACAAAATCTTCATTGGGCTCAGAGCTTCCATAGTTTGTGATAAAGCCTAGACGTAACGCTTCTGGTTCTTTAATATTTCTCCAACCGTTTGAGTTGTAGTCTTCATTGCTAATCAATTTGAAATCGGGTGAATAATCTTTTGTTTGATGAAGAATATGACAGAATTCATGATGCATGGTGTGGAAAAATAGATCATTCATTTGGTTAATGTCAATGTGGTCAACATCAATTGCGTTAACTTCGTACAGTGTTATTTTAAGACCACCTTCAGCTTGTCCTAAAATGCGGGATCCATTATCATTCCACGCTGCAGATCCGATTAGTTGGATGATTTTTGGTCCATATATTTTCATAAAGTTAGGATTGATGTCCTTATTGACCTCATCATACGAATCTATCCATAAATATTTGATCAGCTTTGCAAGTGCTAATGATTTTGACCGATCTGCAGGAAGTAGGTTGTATTTTAGATCACTTTCAGTATCGACATAACGATAATTTAACCTCATATTATAAGGTTCCGTATAAATTTTTTGTATCCAAGAATCGAATTCGTTAGGTTGGGTTGTTGGATCTTGAAAATTTGAAACCGGATTTAATGCATCTTCGCTGCATGATCCTAATCCAATAATTAGGAACAAAATTAAATATTTCAGTGTTTTCATATATTTCTTTATTTTGTTGGATTTGGAGTTAACCCCGCAGCGATCACTTCTTGTGGAAGTTGAATTGCGCGTCGAGGATCATCAGTACTTAAATGAATGTATTCATCGTCTTTCCCATTTAAGTTATGAGAAATCTCGATGCCATACCTTTTAATATCCATAAATCTCTCACCTTCATGAATAAACTCAATGCGCTTCAAATGAAGAATACATTGAATGATCATCTCTTGCTCACTATCCGGTGCAATGGTGAATCCTTGCGGGTGAAGAGTCTTTTTAATCGTTCTTAGTCCTGTTTTGGTCATAGGGTAGGAGGTGTATTCTATCCCTTTGAAAAGAGTTACAATCTGCTCTTTTGTAACGACAGGCTTGTTCTTGGTTGAAGAATTGATCCATGTATTGATATCTTCGACTGCTTTATCAAGCTCACCTTTGAGCGCATAAGCTTCAGCTCGTTCAAGGATCAGTTTATTGCCGGTAAACGGCATGAATACTGTATGTACATAGCCGATGCCTGCTGCTTTATCGGTGTACTCAAATTTTTCGGGTATACTCACATAGCAAACTAATTGATCACCTGACGATCCGCTATATATACCTTTGATTAGATTACGATAATCACCCCAGAATAAAACATCTTTCAAACGTAAGGTCTCTGTTTCAGCAATCATAAGCGAGTGAGCGTATCGGCTATATGAACCAGAATTCAAATAACGTGCAATGGTCTGTGTTGGAACTAAGATCAGCATGTTGGTGTTCAGTTTGTAGTCCATGTAAGCATTCCACATGTCGTCGAATGTTTTTGGAGCCGTTAGCCACTTATCCCAGTCTCTCATCATTGTTTTAGGCATGCTTGTCAATGCTTTACCGGCATACTCTATTGCTTTATCGTAATTACCATAGTATAAATTAAAACGAGCCGCGAAAGCATAGGCTGCCTTTTGGTTAAAATGATACTTAGGCACCTTATAGATTTCATCATTAATCATTGGAAGAGCTGCTTCAATGTCCTCATTGATTTTTGCATAGAGTTCTTTCATGGTACCTCTAGTATACTTCGGAGCAACTTCCGTTTCGGGTTTTAAAGCATAAGGTAAACCCAAGTCCGTTTCTGCAGTTTCCGGATTGTACTCTAAACAAAAGATATTTGAAAGGGCAAAGTGACCAAAAGCTCGGCATATTAGAGCTTCAGCCTTAAGTGCATTAAACTTCTCTCCACCACCAAGTTGTTCGATTGCTGCTAATGCGTGGTTTGCAGATGCGACAGCGCCATAACACCCACTCCAAATATCATTGGGTGAATCATTCGTGTTTGAGGTGATTAGAGGTTCCCAGTGGTACGCTTTCTCAATGTCGATATAATTGTTGGAATATTTACTTCCATTGTCGTACACATTGTCCGATCCCCATTCCATTCCCACAGATACGAACCTAGAAGGATACGCATCGACTAATAATGAACGCACTTTTTCGTAACTATCCACTTCTGCACGGTTATCTGGAGTCGTGTCTAGGAAATCATTGCATGATGATCCCAGGATTAAAGTGGTTGCTATATATAATAATGATATTTTTTTCATAAGTTTTCTTTTTTTATAAACCAAGTCTTAAGGTGAAAGTAAACTGTCTAGGTACAGGAGCGGCTACTCCACCGATGTTAACAAATTCCGGGTCTTGACCGTTTAGTTTTTTATCGGCATAGATTAAGAATAGATTTGTAGCTTGAACCTTCATCGATAAAGTATTAATCCATTTCCCTTTTAGCCATGAAGTCGGAACATCATAACCTAATGAAATCTCTTTCATGCGTATGAAATCGCCTTTTGCTGTTCGTGCAGTTGAATAGTTGTAAGCATTATAAGCGTAACCTAATTTACTGTCTTGTTGGTTTTGGCGACTTGTTGCAAGCGCCGGAATCGTTGTGCGCTTTTCATCTCCATACATGGTCCAGCGATTCATAAATTCTCTAGGCATGGCATCAAGATCGGAATATGCCTTTCTAAACACTGGATTCAGACGTACGACATTTCCAAACGCATAAGTCATAAAGACGTTTAGTTTGAAATTTTTGTAGGTGAAGATATTACCCAAACTACCGGTCATTGTAGGATCGACTGAACCTTCGTAAATTAAATGACTTTTAGTCTTACGTTCCTGGAAGTTGATATCACTAACTGTGGTTCTCCCCTTCTCATTAATAAAAGTTGGTAATCCTTCGTTATTTAAACCTTGGAAGTCGAGAGAGAACAAGGCTCTTACCGGATAACCGGGCATGGTGAATCCGGAACCCGTAATCATGTCGATCACACGGACAGAGGCATCTAAGTCGGTGACTTCATTTTTTGTTTTTGAGAAAATTAAATTGGTTTCCCATCTAAAATCCTTCGATTTAATATTCTGTGTGGACAAGGTGAACTCTATACCGTGTGATTTCATGGAAGCTACATTGGCATACTTGCGAACTTCTCCACCGATTCCGGTTGTTGTGGTCTGTCCAATCAAATCGAAATTGTTTCGTTTATACCAATCGACTGATAGATTAATTCTGTTTTTCAAAAAGCCAATCTCAGCACCGATATTTAACTCATGCTTTTTTTCATAAGTTAATTCCGCATTTTCAAGGCTGGAAAGTTGTAAGCCGGATTCTTTGACATCTGTGAATGGTCGATAAGGATTGAAAGCTTTAATAACCGCTCTAGAATTAGTGACAATTCCTCTTTCGGCCGTCAATGAATAAGAGGCTTTAAGCGTTAAGTTTGAACAAATATTTTCAATTTTCTCAAACCAGTTTTCTTCATGCATGTTCCAAGCTGTTGAAACATTCCATGTTGGTAACCAACGTGCTGCCTGACTTCTTCCCAGCTTATTCGATCCTTCATATCTCACGGTACCGTTAACGGTATATTTCCCTTTGTACGAATAGGTTGATGTCGCAAAGAATGCAACGTCGCGTCCACGAGTTTCGTTTACCAGAAAATAATTTCCATTTTCTTCATTAAGTTGTTTGAAGAATAAGTAGTTGAATGCCGGTAGCATACCCATGCCATATTGTAATCCCACTCCGTCGTATGCATTATTGTATCGATCAACAGAATTGACTTCCATACCTCCAAAGAAATTGAAAATATGATCATTTTTGAATACATCATTATAACTCAGCGTTGCGCGAATGTCGTAACTTGACATTTGATATCTGGTTTGATTGTGGAACCCGCCGTTTGGAAGTACAGAAACCGGTAATGTATTGGGCTTATCCGGATCGGTATATAACCATGCATTCGCATTTCTCATTGTAGCATCAGCCATCATATTATAGGCCATTGCTTGGTTGGACTCCTCTGTGATGTTGTGTATTTGTGAAGTTGTGGAGTATTTGTATGCACCAAGTAAGGACAACTCGATCTTTTGAATCGGTTTATATTTAAATTCGGCTTGGAATTTTAAATCGGTAACATCTAGATCAATATAATTGTTATTAAGCTCGGTCATAATATTAAAAGGAGCTAATGAACGAATATAAGTGGCATTAGGATCAAGAGTGCGCGATGTGTTTAACGCATACGAATAAGGGTTAATGTCGAAATCACGTTTCACTTCACCCGATACGGCATCTGTATCTCCACTTAACGTTCCGGGAGCTCTTTGCTTTCGGTAGGAAGCATTAGATATTAAGTTTACAGAGAGTTTCTTATTGATATTGAACAGGGCATTAATATTCGCCGTGTAACGCTCTACTTTACTTTGTTTGCTCCATCCCGGGTCGTTCATGAAGCTTAATGAGGTGTAATAAGAGGCTTTTTCTGTACCTGAAGACATACTAACAGCGTGATTCATTGACATACTGTTATTAAATAGAAGATCGAACCAATCAGTGTTGCGATACTCCGCTTCACGTAAAAACTGATTTTTAAAAACTTCTTCGTTTTTTAGTTCAAATGCGGTACCTTTATAGCTATTAATAAGGTGATACATGCGTCCATATTCACCGCTGTTTGAAGCTCTATAAGTGCTTGCTAAGTTTAGATAGCCAGCTTTTTCCATTTCTCTGTAGATTCCCATCTGTTCCTGTGAGTTCATGATGTTAAACTCGCGGTAACTTGGTTTTAAGCGCAATGAATATTCACCGGTGTAAGTGATCTTATTAGTACCGGCTTTACCTTTTTTGGTCGTGATGACAATGACACCGGCCATTGCTCGGGCACCATAAATGGAGGTAGCTGATCCGTCTTTTAGAATCTGGAAACTTTCAATGTCGTCTGCATTTAATCCCGCAATAGCCGAAGATACAAGTGTTATGGCATCTCCAGATGATAAATCGTCGGCGCCCACATTCGTTACATCTTCCATGATAACACCGTCAACGACCCACAAAGGTTTTGAACTACCATAAATGGATGTTGCTCCGCGGACTCTAATTTTGGGAGCTGTACCAAACGTTCCTGATACATTCTGTACCGAAACACCTGCTGCACGTCCTTCCAATGCTCGGCTGATTTCCGGAAGACCATCTAGTTTGGCATTTTCACCGGAAATTTTTGTTGCTGCACCGGTAAATAGTCGTTTATCCATTTTCTGCATTCCGGTCACGACAACTTCCTGTAAGACTTCTGCATCTGACTCAAGTGTGATTTTCATAGAGTTCTTGATCATCACTTCTTGAGTTTTCATGCCGATATAAGAAATCTTAAGTCTTTTGGCAGATTTGGGGACATTCGGGATGGTAAACTGTCCATCCATATTGGTTGTAGTACCAATGTTGGTTCCAACAACTAATACTGAGGCGCCCATGATGGGTTCACCATCATCTGCTGAAATAATAACACCCGTAACTTTCTGGTTTTGGGCTGTTACTAAGCCTATACTTGTACATATAGCCATGAGTAACATGATCAGTTTTTTCTTCATACGATAGATTTTTGTTAGATAAATGAAATTAATAAAAAAAATATTATAACGCTTTTTTCTGATTTCTTGAGATTACGTTTTAAACAACTTTGTAATTTCTATATGAAGTTATGTTATTAAATGTTTTTGCAATTTTATTCAAATAAATAACAAATGCAAATTTTGTTTTTAATTTATTTATTTTATTTTCTTCTGTATTTGTAGATTTTTGTTTATGTGATGTATTTTGTTGTTTTTGTTATCTATTATTCAATAATCTATCTTTTAATTTGTTCCTTTTAATTTATTTATTTGTTTGATTATTTTGGTTAATTATTCTTTTTTTGTTAAATATTTATTTTGATTGAACTGTTTCTCTATAGATTTGGTTTGTCGTCTAATTAGAATGTGTGAAATGGGTATATAAAAAGAGAGGACATCCTCTTAAGAATGCCCTCTCATTAATTTTTTTATATTTCAGATGATCTCTGCTTTTCTCTTACAATCTAGCTTGAATCGCTTTTGATTCTTCTTCGTAACCCGGCTTATTAAGCAAAGCAAACATATTTTTCTTATAAGCTTCTACTCCCGGTTGATTGAATGGATTCACCTCAAGTAAGTATCCACTGATACCACAAGCTTTCTCGAAGAAATACAGCAGCTGTCCGATGCTATATTCGCTCAATTCTGAAACGGCAATACGCATATTAGGTACGCCACCATCAACGTGAGCCAATTGTGTGCCAAGTTCAGCCATCTTATTGACTTCATCGACGCGTTTTCCGGCTAAGAAGTTCAAACCGTCAAGGTTTTCCTCGTCAGAAGGAACGGTTAACGTGTGGTTTGGTTTTTCTACTGAAACAACGGTTTCGAAGATGATACGTTCGCCTTCTTGAATCCATTGACCCATAGAGTGAAGATCGGTTGAGAAGTCGACTGCAGCAGGGAATATACCCTTGTTTTCTTTACCTTCCGATTCTCCGTAAAGTTGTTTCCACCATTCGTTGACAAAGTGAAGTTTAGGATTGTAGTTCACTAAAATCTCAATCTTCTTACCTTGCTTGTACAACTCGTTACGTACAGCTGCATATTGTGCGGCTGGGTTTTCAGCAAATGCAACGTTCGAGCCACAAGCCTTTTCCATGTCAGCAGCACCGGCTACTAATTGTTCGATGTTAAATCCGGCTACAGCGATAGGTAATAGTCCCACCGGAGTCAGTACAGAAAAGCGACCGCCCACGTTATCGGGGATGATGAACGTCTTATAACCTTCTTTGTCGGCTGTTAGACGTGCAGCACCTTTCTTGGCATCAGTTACCGCAACAATCACCTTTTGAGCCACCTCTTTACCGCGTTGGTCTTCGCATTGTTTCTTTAATAAACGGAAAGCTAAAGCAGTTTCAGTTGTTGTTCCTGATTTAGAAATATTGATTACACCGAACTTCTTGCCTTTCAAGTATTCAGTGAGCTCGTATAAATAATCTTCTCCGATGTTATGACCGGCATAAATGATGGTTGGATTTCCGTCTTTAGCTTGTAACCAAGTAAAACTGTTCGATAAAGCTTCGATGACCGCACGGGCACCAAGATAGCTTCCGCCAATACCGGCTACAACGATGACGTCACAGTTTTCTCTAAGGATCTCTGCTGTGCTTTTAAGCTCTGCCAGATGTTCCTTGCTAATGGATGATGGTAAGTGCAACCATCCTAGGAAATCGTTACCTTTTCCGGTTCCTTTTTCAAGCATTTCCTGAGCACTCTTTACCTGTGCCTCGTAGCTTGCTACAGCCTCTTTGGAGATGAATCCAAGAGTCTTTTCAATGTTTAAAGTTATCATATCTTTTTACGCTTATAGGGTTTTATCTGAATGAATCGGTCAACAACTTAATTTCAATCATCGGAGAGATGCGCTCATAAAGGATGTTGTAAACAGCATCGAGGATTGGCATATTAACGTGATGATATTTGTTGATCTCTTTGATACATTTTGTTCCGTAGTAACCTTCTGCTATCATCTCCATTTCGATCTGCGCACTTTTCACCGAATAACCCTTTCCGATCATCGAACCGAAAGTGCGGTTACGGCTAAAGTTAGAGTAGCCGGTCACTAATAGGTCGCCTAGATAAACCGAGTCGTCTATACTTCTATTGATGGGGTGAACCGTATTCAAGAATCGATTCATCTCTTGCACCGCATTCGAGATGAGTACGGCTTGGAAGTTATCACCATATTTAAGTCCGCTACAAATACCGGCAGCAATGGCATAGACATTTTTTAAAACAGAGCTGTATTCAATACCCACCACATCGTCGCTGACCGACGTTTTGATAAAGCTGTTGCTCAAGCGTTGAGCGAAGACGCGAGCTTTATCGGTGTCCGGGCAGGCAATGGTCAGATACGAAAGTCGTTCGAGAGCGACTTCTTCAGCATGGCAAGGGCCGGCTAATACTGCGATGTTCTCAGGTGGTACACCATATTCTTTGGTGAAGTATTCTGAGACAATCAGATTGTCGTCGGGGACAATTCCCTTAATTGCTGTAATCACAAATTTATCCTTAATCTTAGTCTTCAACTTTTTCAAGTGGATTTTCAGATAAGGAGAAGGAGTAACGAAGATGAGTGTATCGGAGTCTTTGACGATACTATTGATATCGGAGCTGAAGTTGATCCGTTTGGTATCGAACTTCACTCCTGTTAGATAAGCCGGGTTGTGGCCCAGACGCTTAAATTCTTTGATGCGATCATCGCGACGCATATACCAATTGATGGAGTCTGCTTGTGCCAAACACATTTTTGCAATGGCTGTAGCCCAACTTCCGCCACCCATTATCGCTATCTTACCGGGTAATTTCATATGAATAATAATTGATAAATCAGCATTGAGAACTGTGAGATTCTCGTTGTCTTAAATTTATTGTTCAATTAAGGTTACTTACCCATTCGGTCACCTCGTTCACGGTCGGGTTGGTTAATTCTAGTTTATATTTCTTATTGATGCCACAGATGTCCTGATGGAACTTTTGTGGATTAACATCCTTGATATCGTCTACCAAGTTGTAGCCGGCTTTTTGAATCACCGGTACCCACTCTTCAGCAATACCTAAGGCCATATATTTAGTAACAGGATCTTTCTTAACCACCTTCTCCGGACGCATTTGCGGGAAGAAGAGCACTTCTTGAATGGTGGTTTGTCCGGTCATTAACATCACTAAACGGTCCATGCCGATACCCATGCCTGAAGTTGGAGGCATACCATATTCTAAGGCACGTACGAAGTCCATATCAATAAACATCGCTTCGTCATCTCCCTTTTCACTTAAGCGAAGTTGATCTTGGAAACGTCCAAGCTGATCAATCGGGTCGTTCAATTCAGAATAAGCATTAGCCAATTCTTTACCGTTGACCATCAGTTCGAAACGTTCTGTCAGCTCCGGATTGTTACGGTGACGTTTAGTTAGTGGAGACATTTCCACCGGATAGTCTGTGATGAAGGTTGGTTGGATATAGTTGCCTTCGCAGAATTCACCGAAGATTTCATCAATCAACTTACCTTTACCCATCGTATCATCGATTTCCATGTTCATCTTCTTGCAGATTTCACGAATCTCGTCTTCGCTTTTGCCGGTTAAGTCATGTCCGGTAAACTCTTTGATAGAGTCGAGCATGGTCACCCGTTTATAAGGAGCTTTGAAGTTAATCACGTTGTCGCCAACCTTAACTTCATGTGTGCCATTTACATCCATACAGATCTTATCGATCATGTTTTCAGTAAAGGTCATCATCCAATTATAGTCTTTGTAAGCCACATAAATTTCCATGGCTGTAAATTCCGGGTTGTGCGTACGGTCCATACCCTCGTTACGGAAGTTCTTAGAGAATTCGTATACGCCCTCAAATCCACCAACGATAAGACGTTTTAGATAGAGCTCATTGGCAATACGAAGATATAAAGGCATATCTAAGGTATTGTGATGAGTGATGAACGGACGTGCAGCTGCTCCACCGGGGATCGGTTGTAATACCGGAGTTTCCACTTCGATATAATCTTGTGAGTTGAAATACTCACGCATAGAGTTATAGACTTTAGTGCGTTTCATGAAGATGTCTTTGATCCCTTCATTAACGGCCAAGTCTACATAACGTTGACGGTAGCGAAGTTCCGGATCTTCAAAAGAGTCGTAAGCTACTCCGTCTTTATATTTTACAATAGGAAGTGGTTTAATCGATTTAGCTAATACGGTCAATTTTTTAGCATGAATACTGATTTCGCCCATTTGAGTGCGGAAGACAAAACCTTCGATGCCAATGAAATCTCCTAAGTCGAGCAAGCGTTTAAATACGGTGTTGTATAGTTCTTTATCTTCTTCCGGACAAATATCGTCGCGTGTGATATAAACCTGAATACGTCCTTTTGAGTCTTGTAGTTCGACGAATGAGGCTTTACCCATTACGCGGCGGCTCATCATACGACCGGCGATAGAGACTTGTCTAGGTTCGTCTTCGTCTTTAAATTCAGCTTTTATATCAGTAGAGAAAGCATTGGTTACATACTCGGCTGCGGGATATGGCTCAACACCCATCGCGCGAAGTTCGTTCAGACTGTTGCGTCTGATGATTTCCTGTTCACTTAGTTCTAATATATTCATTTTGTTGCGTATTAACTCGAATTTGGAGACAAAAATACGAAACTTTTCTTAGATTGTACTTAAAACGGGTGTTTATTCTTACTTTAGAAAAGGATTTAAAACAAAATCTGTTTTATTTTAATCATACCATGTTTAGGGGATTGAAAAAACGTCTATATTTGTTTTATACTATAAAAACACCTGTGATGAAAAAAGATTTTTGGTTTGCTTTGTTCATTTTATTTTTATTTGTCCCGTTTATTTTTTGTGATGATCTTTATGCTTGGTATCGAACATTTAATTCTGAGCATGGTCTATTGATGAGTTTCTTTAAGTTTGCTGTTTTGGCCACTTTAGGGGAGATTCTCGGCTTGAGGATTAGTACCGGCTCTTATTATAAAAAGCAATTTGGAATTGTCCCTCGAATGGTGGTTTGGGGCTTACTTGGAATGGGCATTAATATGGCTATGATTATCTTTTCCAGTGGAGTGCCTTCTTTTTTGGAATACCTTGGTGTACAAGAAGCGTCTTCAATGTTGAGCCATGGTTCTTTTATCCAAAAGATAGGGGTCGCTTTTGCAATATCGGTGGGCATGAATGTGATTTTTGCTCCTTTGTTCATGACTTTTCATAAGATTACCGATACGCATATTATTGCTTGTCGTGGTTCTTTGCGAAGTTTGTTGACCCCCATACCCATGGGGAAAATTATTCGTGAATTGAACTGGGAGGTGCAATGGAACTTTGTATTTAAGAAAACCATTCCTTTGTTTTGGATTCCGGCTCATACCATCACCTTTTTATTGTCTTCCGAACTTCGAGTGTTGTTTGCGGCATTCTTGGGAATTGTCCTAGGTGTGTTACTCGCGGTAGCTGCACGAAAGAAATGAGATCACTCGTTTCTCTGAGAAAAGAGTCGCTTTTCGATCTTTTAGTTTCCTCTGTTGATAAAATATTTTCCTACTTTGGAAAATTATTCTCTTGGTTTGGCACTGAGGTTTCGACCGTACGAAAATCTAAGTTTGACCGTACGAAAATCTAGGTTTGAGCGTATGGCAACGGAGTTTCGACCGTATGGAAATGATATCTTGAATGTCTGAAAAAATGACCGACTGTCTTATCCTGGAAATGATTGACGGTTGGCTTGCTCCCGAGATTTCTGAAAGCGATGTTGATGTGTGGCAGATAAACGATCTGTCACCTATCTGCCACCTCTATCTGCTATCTGTATCCGATTTGATTATGAACGACTTATGCCGTTTGGTGGCAGTGTTGCAGATAAAAGATAAAAAACTTCATAGTATAGTCTAAGTCATATCGAAGAATCGGGTACTTTCTTAGAATACGGCTTCCTGAAAATCGCTTACTGAACGTTTGGCATCCCCTTTTTATTGAAAGCCTATCATAAATAGCCTGTGCTCAATGCTTTTGCTTACAACTCTTTCGTTTGAACTCTTTTAGCTTAGCACTCTCTAACAGAGTCCTAGAGTCTGAGTTGCAAAAAAAAACCGAAAGATAGTGCATTCTATAATTTTTTTTTATCTTTGCCTCCAGAAATTTTGGTGTCACTCTTCCGCATCCACGGAACGGGTGGTGAAAAGGGAATCAGGTGAAAATCCTGAACAGACCCGCTGCTGTAAGCTCTACCAAAGTTTTCCCACAATACTCAAATCCACTGTCTCTGCAAGAGATGGGAAGGGCGCTGGGAAAATAGAGTAAGTCAGAAGACCTGCCAAGATTGAATTCTTTAAACTTTCTGGGAGTAGAGTTTAAAGCGTGCACTTATTCCTTTAATCATAACTGATGATTGGGTTCTATCCGAAAGATGGATTCGTAGTCGTGTGCGATGCGGATGGTCGCTCGGTTATCCGATCACAATGGGTTGGCCAACAACAAGAGGTCACTCGCCAAGAGTTTTATGGGTTACTGAGGGCTCGTGCATTCTTTATTCTATTCTCCGATCGATGATTAACTAATTGATAGGTGGAATAAAGTCATGCTTAGATCCGTTTTTTCTGTTGTGATGGCGTTGTGTGGTCTCTTTCTTTCTGGTATTGAGGGTTTTGCTCAGAGCAAACTCGATAGTTTGCAACATCTGGAAGAGGTGGTGGTAACGGCCAAGGTGAATAAAGAGATTATACCGGTACAGATTCTTTCCGGTCAGCAATTGAAAAAGCTGAGTTCCCATTCGGTAGCGGATGCCATTCGTTATTTCTCGGGAGTCCAGATTAAGGACTATGGTGGAGTCGGTGGTTTGAAAACCGCCAATATCCGTAGTCTGGGAACCAACCATGTCGGGGTCTTCTATGATGGGATCGAACTGGGGAATGCACAAAACGGAACAATCGATCTGGGGCGGTTCTCGCTCGATAATATGGAAGCGATCTCAGTGTACAATGGACAGAAAAGTGCCATCTTTCAATCGGCTAAAGACTTTGGGTCGGCCGGTACCATCTATTTGCAGTCGCGTACCCCCGTGTTTGCCTCCGATAAGACGTATAACTTAAAAACCACCTTTCGTACCGGATCGTTCGATGTGGTGAATCCTTCTTTCCTGTTTGAGAAAAAACTGAATCAGAAGGTGAGTGCTTCATTGAGCACTGAGCTAATGTCGACGAGCGGAAGATATAAGTTTACGTATAAAGTGAAGGAAGCGTACGATACGACTGCGATTCGACACAATGGGGATGTGTTGGCTTTGCGTGCTGAGACGGGACTCTATGGCAAGATAGATGAGGGGTATTGGCGAGTGAAAGCTTATATCTATCATTCTAAGCGGGGCTATCCGGGGGCTATCGTGAAGAATAAATTTACTCATGAAGATCGGCAGTGGGATACGAGTGTGTTTGGACAAGGAACGTTTAAAAAAGATTTTAGCGAACGTTATAGCTTCTTGATCAATGGAAAAGTGGCTTACGACTATTTGCGCTATTTGGCCGACCCTCATCGGGATGAAGCGTTGATGTATGTCGATAATAGTTATTATCAGACGGAATTCTATTTAACGACGGCCAATCGGTACAAGATCAATTCCTTTTGGGAAGTGAATCTCTCGGTCGATTATCAGATGAATACGCTTGATGCTAACTTAGTTGATTTTGTTTATCCCCAGCGGCATACTCTATTGGTGGCGGCGGCTACTGCCATGCATTTTAATCGTTTAAAATTTCAAGCGAGTCTGCTGGGTACTTTCGTTCACGAGAGAGTGAAGAAGAATATTGAAGCGGCCGGCAATAAACAGGAGTTGACGCCGACGCTGATTGTATCGGCACAACCGTTCCGTACGCCCGATCTCAATCTGCGTGCTTTTTATAAGCGTATCTTTAGAATGCCGACCTTGAACGATTTGTATTACACGTTTGTGGGGAATACGAAGTTGAAACCGGAATATACGAATCAGTATAATCTGGGCCTGACTTATCAGAAGACTTTTACCGGATCTTGGTTGAATAGGCTCTCTCTTCAGACGGATATCTACTATAATGAGGTGCAGAATAAGATTGTGGCATCGCCTAGCTCAAATCCTTTTCGATGGATGATGAAAAACTACGGATTAGTGGAAATCCGGGGATTGGATTTTTCGTTAGGAACGCTTTGGAGTGTAGGTCGCGATTATCGACTGGATGCGCGATTGTCGTATACGTATCAGAAGGCACAAGACTTTACGGATAAAGAGAGTGAGTTTTATGGTGGACAGATCGACTATATTCCTTGGCATAGTGGATCGGTGATTTTGAACAATAGTTACAAAGGGTGGGAACTCAATTATAGTTTTATCTATGCCGGTAAACGGTATTCGGCCAGTGCTAATACGCCGCCGAACTATAAATTACCTTGGTATACCAATGATTTGTCGATGGCGAAAGCTTTTAAATGGAAGAAAATGGATCTGAAGGTGACTATGGAGGTCAATAATCTGCTCGATCAGCAGTATGAGGTGGTACAAAGTTATCCGATGCCGGGTCGCAGTTATAAATTGATTTTAAACCTAAATATATAATGAAACGATTGAGTGTATGGCTCGTTTGTAGCCTATCTGTTCTAGTGCTCTTGATGGGGTGTCGGGGCGATTTACCGTTAGTTCCGTCTGATGAGATCGACATTGGCGATTATCCTGAAGGATTAAAGAACGTGAAAGGGCTTTATCTTTTGAATGAGGGAAACATGGGAAGTAATAAGTGTACCCTCGATTTTCTGGATTATACCACGGGAAAATATTGGCGAAATATTTATCCTGAGCGTAACCCGCATGTGGTCAAAGAACTGGGAGATGTGGGTAATGATCTTCAAATCTATGGAAGCAAGCTCTATGCGGTGATCAACTGCTCGCATTATGTGGAGGTGATGGATGTGGAGAATGCTCAGCATGTCGGCAAGGTGGATGTGGTGAATGGTCGCTATATCGTTTTCAACAAAGGAAAAGCGTATGTGAGTTCGTATGCCGGGCCGGTACAGATTGACCCGAATGCGCGTCCGGGAAAGGTGGTCGAGATTGATACGATCGATCTGTCGATCAAGCGCGAGGTGGTGGTGGGCTATCAGCCTGAAGAAATGGTGGTTAAGGGGGATTTGCTTTATGTGGCGAATTCCGGAGGGTATCGTTTCCCGAATTACGATCGGACGGTTTCGGTGATCGACCTGAATACGTTTAAAGTGATCAAGACCATTGATGTGGCGATTAATTTACATCGGATGGCGCTGGATCGTTACGGACGGATTTATGTCAGCTCGCGAGGGGATTATTATAATGTTCATTCGGATGTTTTTATTCTCGACTCTAAAACCGATCGGGTGACGGGACATCTGGGCGTTGGCGCGAGTGAGTTTTGTATGAGTGGGGATTCACTCTACCTATTTGGTGTGGAGTGGAGTTATGTCACTTCGAAGAATACGGTGACTTATGCGATCTATGATACGAGAAAACAAAAAATCGTGTCGCGTAACTTTATCACTGATGGAACGGATCAACAAATCAGTATTCCTTATGGATTGGCGGTTAATCCGATAACGAAAGAATTCTTTGTCGCGGATGCGAAGACGTATGTCAATCCGGGGATGCTCTTCTGTTTCTCGCCCGAAGGTAAGAAGCGATGGAGTGTGCGTACCGGTGATATTCCGGCTCATTTTGCCTTTACAGATCGAACGTTTAAATAAAAATCGTTATGAAAAACAAATGTGTTAAAAGTATTGGTGCAGTGGTATTGACTGTGCTGATGGGATGGGGAATGACGGGGTGTACCTCGGATGGCCCGTATGTACTAAGCAAAACGGATATTTCGGTCGCTCAACCGGAGGGTGGTTTTGTGGTCTCTCAGGATCAACTTTTAAGAATTGATGTACAGAGTCTATCTGACGAGAACATTGCTTATGAATGGTTTTTAAATGGGGAAAGTATTTCTCATGAGAAGAATTTATCGTTTATGTGTACCAGAGGGGGAGGTCATACGTTGAAGTTGAAGGTCACCCAAGGGACGGTTAGTTATGAATACGACTTCTCTTTGACGGTGACGTTTACGCCAATGCCCGATTTACCTGAAGGAAGCTCGCCTTACATTACTCAAGTATTCGATTTTTGTCCGGCACCCGGACAGTTTACCAATGAGATGCCTCAATATGAAGAGGGGGATACGCAGGAAACGATGAATAAGAAGGTGTTGGAGGCTATCGGACACAATAATAATGGTATGATCTCATTGGGAGCTTATGGAGGATATGTGGTGGTTGGATTCGATCATACGATTCAGAATGTCGAAGGGGCAAAGGACTTTAAGGTGCTTGGTAATGCCTTTTATGCTAATTCTAACCCTCGCCCCGACGCTCCTCTAGGTGGCAGTTGTGAGCCGGGCATCGTCTTGGTGGCTTATGATGGTAACCGGAATGGGAAACCGGATGAAGATGAATGGTATGAGTTGGCCGGTAGTGAGTATCATAAGGAGTCGACCATTAAGGGATACGAGATTACTTATCGACGTAATGCTCCTGATCATCAGGCAGTGCCCGATGAGGAGGTTTCGTGGAATGTGGATACGAAGAATTGTGCTTGGACGGATAACCAAGAGGGAAAGGGATATGTCTATAAGAATATGTTTCATCAACAGGATTATTTTCCTCGATGGATTGACAAAGATGAGCTGACCTTTAAGGGGACGTTATTGCCTAAGAATGGAGTCGATGAAAGTGGAGAAGGGACTTACTGGGTGCTTTATGCTTTCGATTGGGGGTATGTTGATAATCGACCGAATAATGAAGAGGGGTCTAATTTTGATATTGGTTGGGCAGTGGACGCCAACGGACAGAAGGTTAATTTACCGGGTGTGGATTTTATCAAGATTTATACGGGCGTGAATCAGTATTGTGGATGGTTAGGCGAAGAGTCTACAGAGGTCGCCGGAGTGATCGACTTGCATCTGACTAAGAAATAAAAGGATTATTATTACATTTAAATCATATGAAAAAGAAGTATTTATCGGTTATGGCCTTAGGGCTGTGTTTGTGTTTCTCTTCTTGTTCTGAGGACGAGAAGGGTTCTGCTGGTGTCGACAATCAAGTGGGCACTCCGGCATTAAGCATTGAGAGTTCGTCGAAAACGAATGAAGTTGCTCAGTTTGATACGTTGTCGCTGACTGCAGCCACTCAGAATATGGCTGAAGGGGCGGCTTATCAGTGGACCATGAACGGAGAGAAGGTCTCTTCTGAGTCTTTATATAAATTTTCTCAGATTAAAGCCGGATCTTATGTGATTGAGTTGACGGTGACGGATAAGGCCGGGGTGACGGTTAAGTCTCAGAAAACGATAGATGTGACGGGGAAGTTTAGTGAGGGTACGTTCATCTTGAATGAGGGAAACATGACTAACGAAACGGGTACATTGATTTATGTTGATCCTAAAGGGGAAGCGATAGATAGCGCTTATTATCGGGTTAATGGGACATTGTTGGGTAATGTGTGTCAAGACTTGTTTATTGCTGATCATAAGATGTATATCATTTCTCAGAATGGTGCAAGAAATGGCGGGGAAGGATTGTTGACGATTGCAAATGCCGATAATCTGCAGAAGATTAAAGTCTACAACGATCCGTCAAAGACATTGGACTGGCCTACGCATCTGGCTGTGGTTGGACACGACTTGTATATTCGTGATAATAAAGGGGTGTATCTACTCAATGAAACCACAGAGGCTTTGTCGTTTATTGCCGGAACGGAAGGAGCGATGAAAAATCGTATGGCTGTGGTCGGTGGTCGTGTTTTTGTAATGACCAGCGCGAAGAAGATCCTTGTGCTGAAAGATGGAGCAGTGGTTCATACCATCGCTGCACCTAGTTCGCTATCGGGTCTTGTGAAATCGTATGACGGTCAGTTATGGGCTTCTTGCACATCGCCTGCTCAGATCCTTAAGATTAATACGGCCGACTTTTCCGTCATGGAATCACACGATCTTGGGGAAGCTAAGATTGGCGCGGGATGGGGAGCAGTACCCGCTTTCTCAGCGTATAAAGACACGATTTACTTTAGTAATGCCGGATTAAAACTTTACCGTCATCTCTTTTCAGAGAATAAGACGGAGTTCGTGGCTAATATTACAGAATCAGTACCTGATGCTTTGATGAACTATAATAGTTTGGGAGTCAATCCATCGACGGGTGAGGTGGTTTTTGCGACGATAAAAGGATATGGGTTGAGTTATAAGATTAATAATATTGCAATGTTTAATTTTGCTAAGACGCCTGCGTTGCAGTACAATATTCAAAATAAGAATAGCTTTCCGGCCGGTGTATTCTTCACGTATAGCTTTCAGTAATTCGGCCGTTTCGATCTTAGTTTAACTTTTTGCCCTATGACTTTGGTAGGCTACTGCCTTTGGTCATAGGGCTTTTTCTTTTCTAGCGTCGATCATTTTGGAAAGAAATTGCCCCATTTAAGAGAAGGATTGAAAAAAAAGTTTTAAGTTTGCTTATTGACAGAAACTTAACCCTCTATCATTACTATGAGCAATAATTATATTGTAACCATCGGTCGTCAACTGGGAAGTGGCGGACGAGAGATCGGAGAAAAGCTAGCCGCTCGGCTCGGTATTGGTTTTTATGATAAGGAACTGCTTAGTCTAGCTTCTAAAGAGAGTGGACTGTGTCGGGAGTTTTTTGAAAAAGCCGACGAAAAGCCGTCGAACCGATTGCTGGGAAGTATTTATGGTATGCGTTTCCCTTATATTTCCGACGGGGCGATCCCTTGTGAGAATTGCTTGAGCCATGACGCCTTGTTTAAGTGTCAAAGTGATGTAATGCGTCACTTGGCGGATCAGCATTCTTGTTTGTTTGTTGGGCGTTGTGCCGATTATGTTCTTCGGGAATATCCCAGATGCCTCAATCTTTTTATCTCGGCGCCGCTTGATTTTCGAATCGATCGCTTATGTCGGTTGAATCGTGTGGAGCGTGATGCTGCTGAGTCCCTCGTTGTTAAATCTGATAAGAAGCGAGCTGAGTATTATAATGGCTATGCTTATAAAGCGTGGGGAGTGGCATCGACTTATCATTTGTGCATCGATTCTTCTGTTTTAGGGGTGGAAGAGACCGTGACTTTGCTTGAAAATTTTATTGTTAGAAAGTTTCGGCTCAAATAGGCCGTTCCAAAGGACTTTGAAATCTCTTTCGAGCTTTTGAGAGCCATACTTGCGGGGGTCATTTTGCTTTTGATCCGTTCTGTCATAGGAACTTAGTGCCCTGTTCATCTTTTTCGTTCAAAATGTTATCTTTAAGTGCGAATTTTTACTAAAATTGGGATTCGTTTCAACAAAATATCTATATTTGCAGGTCTAATAATGGACTTTTAGAAAGAAATGGATAATAAAGATAGTATTAATCTTATGTAATTTTAAATAAACTATGGCAGACGAAAAAGAAAAACTCTTCTCAGGCTTTGCTCCGACCTCTACTGAGGACTGGATGAACAAGGTCACAGCCGACTTGAAAGGTGCTGATTTCGAGAAGAAGCTCGTTTGGAAAACAAACGAAGGATTTAAAGTGAAACCTTTCTATCGGATGGAAGATTTGGAAGGGTTAAAAACAACTGATGCGCTTCCTGGTGAATTCCCTTATTTAAGAGGTACAAAGAAAGACAATAACGAATGGTTAGTGCGTCAGGAAATTGAGGTTAAATGTCCAAAAGAAGCTAATGCAAAGGCTTTGGATATCTTAAACAGAGGGGTTGACTCTCTTTCTTTCCATATTAATGGTAAGGATCTGACTGCTGAACTACTTGAAACACTCTTGAATGATGTTCAAGCTGAGTGTGTGGAACTGAACTTCTCAACTTGTCAAGGACAAGTCGTGGATTTAGCGAACTTGTTGGTGGCTTATTTCCAAAAGAAGGATTACGATGCGAAGAAATTGAAGGGTTCTATCAATTATGACTTCTTCAATCGCATGTTGACTAAGGGAAGCGAAAAAGGCGATTTGGTACAAACTGCAAAAGCCTTGATCGATGCTGTTCAGTCTCTTCCTTATTACCGTGTGTTGAACGTGAATGCGTTGAGCTTAAACAATGCCGGTGCTTATATCTTCCAAGAGTTGGGTTATGCCTTGGCTTGGGGTAATGAATACATCAGTCAATTGGTTGAAGCGGGTATTCCTGCAGCAACTGTGGCTAAACGTATCAAGTTTAACTTTGGTATCAGCTCAAACTACTTCCTTGAAATTGCTAAATTCCGCGCTGCACGTTTGTTGTGGGCTAATATCGTGGCTTCTTATAACCCTGAATGCTTACGTGATTGTAGCAATAAGGGCGAGAATAATGAATGTCGTTGCTCAGCTAAGATGAAAATCCATGCAGAGACTTCTACTTTCAACTTGACTTTGTTCGATGCACACGTGAACTTGCTTCGTACACAGACTGAAGCGATGAGTGCTGCTCTTGGTGGTGTGGATTCAATGACGGTATCGCCATTCGATAAGACTTACCAGGATTCTGATGAATTCTCTGAACGTATGGCACGTAATCAACAGTTGCTGTTGAAAGAAGAGTCTCACTTTGATAAGGTGATCGACCCTGCTGCCGGTTCTTATTATATTGAAAACTTGACTGTAGCTATTGCACAACAAGCTTGGGAGTTGTTTATGGGAGTTGAAGAAGCTGGCGGATTCTATGCTGCATTGAAAGCCGGAACTGTTCAAACTGCGGTAAACGAAAGTAATAAAGCTCGTCATAAAGCAGTCGCTCAACGTCGTGAGGTGTTGTTGGGTACGAATCAATTCCCTAACTTCACAGAAAAAGCAGGAGCGAAGAAGCCTATTGATATGAATGTTAACTCAGCTGACTGTGCTAAGGAAGTTGAAACATTGGTGTTCGATCGTGCTGCTAGTGAATTCGAAGCTTTGCGTTTGCAAACAGAGGCATCAAGCCATCGTCCGAAAGCCTTTATGTTGACAATCGGTAACTTGGCTATGCGTCAGGCTCGTGCTCAGTATTCTTGTAACTTCTTGGCTTGTGCCGGTTATGAAGTGGTTGATAATCTTGGATTCGAAACGGTTGAAGCCGGAGTAGAAGCTGCAATGAAAGCTCAAGCTGACATCGTAGTGCTTTGTTCAAGCGACGATGAATATGCTGAATATGCTATCCCTGCATTCAAGGCTCTAAATGGTCGTGCAATGTTTATCGTTGCCGGTAATCCTGCATGTGCCGAAGAGTTGAAAGCTGTCGGTATTGAGCACTTCATTCATGTACGTGTTAGCGTATTGGAAACAATGAAAGCATTTAATGCTCAATTGTTGAAGTAATTCAATCGAATTTTATCAATCGTTAAATTGTAATTAGCAAGATGAGAAAAGATTTTAAAAACCTTGATATATTTGCCGCTTTTCAGCCTGTGAACGGTGCTGAATGGCAAAAGGCTAACGGTGTTTCGGCTAACTGGAAAACTCCGGAACATATTAATGTGAAGCCTATTTATACTAAAGAGGACTTGGAGGGTATGGAACACTTGAACTATGCCGCTGGTCTTCCTCCTTATTTGCGTGGCCCATACTCGGTGATGTATACACTTCGCCCATGGACGATCCGTCAGTATGCCGGATTCTCTACTGCGGAAGAATCGAATGCGTTCTATCGTCGTAACTTGGCTTCAGGACAAAAGGGATTGTCGGTTGCTTTCGACTTGGCTACTCACCGTGGATATGACCCTGATCATGACCGTGTAGTGGGTGATGTGGGTAAAGCTGGTGTGTCTATCTGTTCACTTGAAAATATGAAGGTCTTGTTCGATGGTATTCCTTTGAATAAGATGTCGGTTTCTATGACCATGAATGGTGCTGTGCTTCCGGTTATGGCGTTTTATATCAATGCCGGATTGGAACAAGGTGCTAAATTGGAAGAGATGGCCGGAACCATTCAGAATGATATCTTGAAAGAGTTCATGGTGCGTAATACTTATATTTATCCACCTGCTTTCTCTATGAAGATCATCTCTGACATCTTTGAGTATACTTCTCAAAAGATGCCTAAGTTTAACTCAATCTCTATTTCCGGTTATCATATGCAAGAAGCCGGCGCTACTGCTGATATTGAGCTAGCTTATACTTTGGCTGATGGTTTGGAATATCTTCGTGCCGGTGTGGCTGCAGGTATCGATATCGATGCGTTTGCTCCACGTCTATCGTTCTTCTGGGCGATCGGAACCAATCACTTTATGGAAATTGCTAAGATGCGTGCCGCTCGTATGTTGTGGTCGAAAATCGTGAAGCAGTTTAATCCTAAGAATCCGAAATCGTTGGCTTTGCGTACACACTCACAGACTTCTGGTTGGTCGTTGACTGAACAGGATCCGTTTAACAATGTGGGTCGTACTTGTATTGAAGCGATGGCTGCGGCATTAGGACATACTCAGTCTTTGCATACCAATGCGTTGGATGAAGCGATTGCATTGCCAACCGACTTCTCTGCTCGTATTGCTCGTAATACACAGATCTATATTCAAGAGGAAACAAACATTTGTAAGAATGTTGACCCATGGGGTGGTTCTTATTATGTAGAAACACTGACGAATGAGTTAGCTCATAAGGCTTGGGAACTTATCGAAGAGGTTGAGAAATTGGGTGGTATGGCTAAGGCTATCGAAACCGGTATTCCAAAAATGCGTATCGAAGAGGCTGCAGCTCGTACTCAGGCTCGTATCGATAGCGGTTCACAGACTATTGTTGGGGTGAACAAGTACCGCTTGGAGAAAGAAGATCCAATCGATATTCTTGAAGTGGATAATACTGCTGTTCGTAAAGAACAGATTGAGAACTTGACTCGTTTGAAAGAAGGACGTAATCAGGCTGAGGTGGATAAAGCATTGGCTGCTATTACTGAATGTGTGAAGACGGGTAAGGGTAACTTACTTGAGTTGGCTGTTGAGGCTGCTCATGTACGTGCAACTTTAGGTGAGATTTCTTTCGCTTGCGAACAAATCGTAGGCCGTTATAAAGCAGTAATTAGAACTATTTCAGGCGTGTATTCATCAGAAAGTAAAAATGATAGCGACTTCAACCGTGCATGTCAGTTGACAGAGAAGTTTGCTAAGAAAGAGGGTCGCCAACCGCGTATCATGATTGCCAAAATGGGACAGGATGGACACGACCGTGGTGCTAAAGTCGTTGCTACCGGATATGCTGACTGTGGCTTTGACGTGGATATGGGACCATTGTTCCAAACTCCTGCGGAAGCTGCTCGTGAAGCGGTAGAGAATGATGTTCACGTTGTGGGAGTTTCTTCTTTGGCTGCCGGTCACAAGACATTGGTTCCTCAAATTATTGAAGAGTTGAAGAAACTTGGCCGTGAAGATATCGTAGTTATTGCCGGTGGTGTAATCCCGGCGCAAGACTACGACTTCTTGTATAAGGCTGGTGTAGCTGCAATCTTTGGTCCTGGTACTCCGGTGGCTAAGGCAGCTTGTCAGATCCTAGAAATCTTGATGGACGAAGAATAAAAGAATCCTTTAAGTGTTAAAATAGAGGCGAGGTATTGAAAAATATCTCGCCTTTTTATTAAATAGTGTTATATAACATCTGTTTTTCTTTGGATAATTTGGAGATGACTCAAAACTCCGTATCTTTGCATTGTGTTTTTCATAGTATTAGATTTAAGGTTAACAAAGGTTGGAGTACAGCGGTACTCCTTTTTTTTTGCCTATAAGTCTCGTACTCTTCAATAGACTTCTCTGGAGTGGATCGAAAATAATGTACGACTCTACTTTCTTGCTTATCCCGTTTTTGTTACCTTTGCATGTTATAAAAATAAAACGAATGATAGTTTGTATTGCCGAGAAACCTTCTGTGGCACGAGATATCGCCGATGTATTGGGTGCTCGTACTAGAAAAGAAGGGTATATAGAAGGAAATGGGTATCAAGTGACTTGGACATTTGGTCATCTCTGTACATTGAAAGAACCTCATGAGTATACGCCTGCTTGGAAATCGTGGAGCTTAAGTAGCTTACCCATGATTCCTCCACGTTTTGGCATTAAGTTGATTGAAAACCCAACTTATGAGAAACAATTTCATGTGATTGAGAAATTGATGCAAGAGGCAGATGCTATTATTAATTGCGGTGATGCCGGGCAAGAAGGTGAGTTGATTCAGCGATGGGTGATGCAGAAGGCCGGTGCACGATGTCCGGTCAAACGACTTTGGATTTCTTCGTTGACTGAGGAGGCTATTAAAGAGGGATTCGAGAAGTTGAAAGATCAATCGGAATTCCAATCACTATACGAGGCTGGATTGTCAAGAGCCATTGGTGACTGGTTGCTAGGTATGAATGCCACTCGATTGTATACCATTAAATATGGGCAGAATAGACAGGTGCTGTCTATTGGTCGGGTGCAAACTCCGACCTTAGCTTTGATTGTGAATCGTCAATTGGAGATCGTTAATTTTCAACCGGAACCGTATTGGGAGTTGAAAACGGTCTATCGGGAGACTACTTTTTCGGTTACTAAAGGAAAGTTTACATCGAAGGAGGAGGGAGTTGCTTTTCTGGAAACGGTGAAGCAATCGGACTTTTTTGTCACCGATGTTTCGGCTAAGAAGGGGGTGGAATATGCTCCGCGTCTGTTCGACTTGACGTCATTGCAGGTGGAATGTAATAAGAAGTTTGCTTATTCGGCCGATGAGACCTTGAAAATCATACAATCGCTTTATGAGAAGAAGGTGGCAACTTATCCGCGTGTTGATACGACTTACCTCAGTGATGATATTTATCCTAAATGTCCGAACATCTTAAAAGGACTTCGTGATTATGAAGGGCTGACTGCTGTTTTAGCCGGGAAGAAATTGGCTAAATCGAAAAAGGTGTTCGATAATTCTAAGGTGACTGATCACCATGCTATCATTCCCACAGGAGTGTATCCACAGAATCTGACCGATCTTGAACGACGGGTCTTCGATTTGATTGCAAGACGTTTTATCGCTGTCTTTTATCCGGAATGTAAGATCTCAACAACGACTGTGTTGGGCGAGGTGGATAAAATTGAGTTTAAGGTGACCGGTAAGCAGATTGTCTATCCGGGTTGGCGTGTGGTGTTTGCTAAAGATCAAGTCGAGGAGAAAGAGGATAAAGAAGGAGATGAGGAACGGGTGTTGCCCGATTTTGTGATAGGCGAGAGTGGACCTCATGTGCCTGATTTGAATGAGAAATGGACACAACCACCTAAACCTTATACTGAGGCAACTTTACTTCGGGCCATGGAGACGGCAGGTAAGTTGGTCGATAATGATGAACTGCGTGATGCCTTGAAGGAAAATGGCATTGGACGACCATCTACCCGTGCTGCTATTATTGAAACGCTTTTTAAACGAAATTATATCCGTAAAGAGAGAAAGAATCTAGTGGCTACTCCGACGGGATTGGAGTTGATTCAGTTGATCCGTGAAGAACTTCTGAAATCGGCCGAACTCACCGGGATCTGGGAAAAGAAGTTGAGGGAAATTGAACGGAAAACCTACGATGCACGTCAGTTCCTAGAGGAATTGAAGCAGATGGTCAATGAAATTGTGATCAGTGTATTTTCGGATAACACCAATCGACGGGTGACGATACAAGAAGAATCTGTCTCTGATCAGAAGAAGGAGTCTAAAGAGGGCCAAAAAGAAAAAAAAACTAGGGCACCGCGTAAACGTGCTCCCAAAAAGGAAGAAGATAAAAAGGCGGTAGAACCTGCTGGTGTTGAGAAGAACGATCCAGCGGAACAAGTGCCAATCGCTCATACAGAGGTTGCTCCTCCTTCGGCGAATAGGACTGAATCTGTCAATCAAACAGAGGGAAAAGATATTATTCAGGATTCGGCATCGACCGGAACGCTTTTTGCTCCTCTTTCTAAAGAGCAGGTTTTTGAAGGAGCGGTTTGTCCGTTATGTGGAAAGGGGCATATTATTAAAGGGAAAACGGCTTTTGGCTGTTCTGAATGGAAAAATGGATGTGCTTTTAGACGTCCCTTCGAGTAAAAACCTTTTCTTCTGAATTTGAGCTAAAAATAAAAATTCCCATTTTCAACTGATACGAATCTGATCATGTTGAAAATGGGAATTTTATATTAAATAGCAACCTTTTATTTGCTGTATTCTTGGTGGAAGACTGTTACAGCTTCTATACCTCTGCGGAAGATGTCTAGAGGGAAATTCTCATTGGGTGAATGAATGGCATTCGATTCTAATCCAAATCCCATTAAGACGGTTTTAATACCGAGCACTTCTTCGAAAGTGGCAATGATTGGAATACTTCCTCCACGGCGTACGGCTAACGGGCGTTTTCCAAAGGCTGCTTCGAATCCTTTCTCTGCTGCCTGGTATGCCGGCAAGGTAATTGGACAGACATAGCCTTGTCCCCCATGCATCGGTTTAACTTTTACCTGAACGGTATCCGGAGCAATGCTATAGATATAGTCGGCAAATAATTTTGATATTTTTTCATGGTCTTGATGAGGAACTAGGCGACATGAAACTTTGGCATAGGCTTTTGACGGTAGAACCGTTTTCGAACCTTCTGCCGTGTAGCCTCCCCATATGCCACAAACGTCGAATGACGGACGGCAGCTGTTGCGCTCTAATGTGCTATATCCTTTTTCGCCAAATAAGGCTTTAACTCCAATGGCTGATTTGTATTTTTCTTCATCAAATGGAATGTTGGCAATCATTTCACGTTCTGTCGGAGAGACCTCTTCAACATCATCGTAGAAACCGTTAACTGTAATCCGACCGTCGGCATCAGTCACCCGACTAATCATCTGACAGAGGACATTAATAGGATTGGCTACTGCACCACCAAAGTGTCCTGAATGAAGATCACGATTTGGACCGGTAACCTCGATTTCCCAATAGGCCAGTCCGCGTAGACCAGTCGTTAATGAAGGGAGATCGGCTCCTAACATACTCGTATCCGAAACTAAAATCACATCGGCTTTAAGTAATTCCTTATGGGTTTCGCAGAAAGCTTGCAGACTCGGAGATCCGATTTCTTCTTCACCTTCAAAAATAAACTTAACGTTGTGTTTGAGTAGTCCGTTCTTAACGACATATTCAAAGGCCTTTGCTTGAATGAAAGCTTGTCCTTTATCATCATCAGCACCACGTGCCCAAATATGTTCGTCGCGAATTTCCGGTTCAAAAGGGTTACTTTTCCATAAATCCAATGGTGCGGCGGGCATTACGTCGTAATGAGCATACACGAGTACGGTCTTTGCATTGGGATCAATTGTCTTTTGAGCAAAGACAATCGGATTGCCTGCTGAAGGCATTACTTCGGCATGGTCTACACCGGCTTCTAGAAGAAGTTCTTTCCAACGCTCCGCGCAAGCTAGCATATCGTTGTGATGTTCGGGCAAAGCACTAACACTTGGAATGCGGATGAGGCTGAACAGATCCTCTAGCATTTTTTTCTCGTTGGTTGCAATATAGCTTTTAATGTCGTTCATGATAACAGATTTAATGCTGTAGCCCGACAAAGACTACAGCATGTGAATATAAGTTTTAGAATAGTTACGTTAGAATAATCGTGTGGTTTTATCGAGTAGATAAAAGTCGAGAATAGTCATGGCAGCCATAGCTTCGACGATAGGAACTGCACGTGGTAAGACACAAGGATCGTGACGGCCTCGAGCCTTCATCGTGGTGTCTACGCCATCAATGTTGACGGTTTCTTGCTCCATCAAAACAGTGGCAACAGGTTTGAATGCTACACGGAAATAGATATCTTGTCCGTTACTGATTCCCCCTTGTATTCCACCGGAGTGATTTGTTCGGGTTTCGATGCGTCCATGGTGGTTATAAAAGACATCATTTTGTTCCGATCCTTTCATCTTTAAGCCTTTAAATCCATCACCGTACTCAAAAGCTTTAGCCGCATTGATACTTAACATCGCATTGGATAATGCTGCATGTAGCTTTCCGAATACCGGTTCTCCCAATCCAATAGGACAACCTTTAATAACGCAAGTCAATACACCTCCGATGGTGTCACCTTCTCCTTTTATCTTATAGATCAGTTCCTCCATCTCTTGGGCTTTTTCTTGGTCAGGACAGCGAACTGGATTGCTTTCTATGGTAGACAAGTCGTAATCGGTGTAATGGCCATCGATCTTAATCGGACCCACTTGTGAGGTATAGGCGGTGATGCTAATACCTAGCTGTCTTAGAGCAAGTTTAGCTAATGCGCCGGCTACAACACGAGCAATTGTTTCACGAGCTGATGAACGGCCTCCTCCACGATGATCGCGAACGCCATATTTTACCGTATAGGTGTAATCGGCGTGTGATGGACGGTAGACATTTTTAAGATTGTTATAGTCGTTGGAATGTTGGTTCTTGTTCCAAACGATAAAACCGATGGGACATCCTGTCGATTTCCCTTCGAAAACGCCTGAAAGAAACTCAACTTCATCCGGCTCACGACGAGCTGTTGTGATGACGGACTGTCCCGGACGACGACGGTTTAACTCTTGTTGCACAAATGCTTCGTCAATGGCTATTCCGGAAGGAAAGCCGTCGATGACTCCCCCGATACCCTTACCATGTGACTCTCCGAAGCTTGTTAATCTGAAAATATGACCAAATGAATTAAACATAGTTGCAGCTTTTTATAGGTTTGTTTAAATGCAAATATAATAAACTTTTTGGTAGAATGTTGATATGTTTGGATTATATACAAAGATATCAAAACTTTCAATTTTATCATTAAAATCAGTCGAAAGGTTTATCTACTTGTATAAAGTATAACGTCCTAATGTTAATTTTGTTTTTTGGTTGCTCTATATTATTCTTTGAAAAAAGCGTGTTTATTTGATAAATAGATTTAATTTCACCGTTTGGCAGAATACTGAAAAAGCTTCTCTTATTAAAATTTTAAAAATGTAAAGATAAATTTTGGATATTTTGAAATAAATTGATTAATTTGCTTTGTTTTTTAAAATTATACAATATGAAAAAGAAGGTATTAAATGTTTTTTTCTTGACTTTAATGTCTTTACTCGTTTTTACAGGATGTAGTAAGGATGAAGAAGTTCTTCCTCTTGAGTCGGAGGTTGCCGGAACCTATAAAGGTTCATTGGATATTACTGTAGATGGTATTTCTATGGGAAATAATATTCCTAAGAATATCTCGATTACAAAATCTGCCGGAAATAAGGTGAATTTGGAACTGAAAGATTTTGTTTTTATGAATATCCCTTTGGGGACGATCACATTGTCGAACTGTGAGGTTAAACTCTCGGGAAAGACTTATTCTTTTGATGGAAATCAAACTTTAACGTCTTTACCTGAAGCGATTGGTGAGTGTCTTGTAGAGGCTGAAGGTACAATTGTTGGACAGGCAATTGCTCTCCGTTTGAATATTACGGTGAAAAAGCTGAATCAGAAAGTTTTAGTTGTTTATTCCGGAAATAAATTGTCTGGTAGTGAAAGTGCTGAAGCTAAGATTCTAAGTTTTACATTTGATAGTAATGTGGTCACTGAACAACCGACGATTGATGAAACGGCTGGAACGATTGTTTTTAAAGTGAGTTCGGATGCTACAGCAGAACAGTTAAAATTGACGCCGACGATTGCCATTTCAGATAAAGCTGTCATGATGCCTGCTACGGGCGTGACACAAGATTTTTCTAATAATAATAAAGTGACTTATACCGTTATTGCAGAAAATGGTACTGTGAAGGAGTATAAAGCTTTTATTGAAGGAACGAATACAGTGGCTTTCTATGATTTTGAAGAGTGGGGAACTTACGAAAGTGATGGCGTGAAATATTATGATTATCCGATGCCGAAAACGATTTGGGCTTCAAGTGCTGAAGGGGCAATGTTTCTAAGTTTTTATGGCATTCAGGGCACGCCGATTTATAAATCTGAGGATAAAAAGAATGGAAGTTTTGCAGTTAAAATGGTGACTATGGATACTAGCGAGTATGCTAATGCTTTAGTTCCTGCTATTACAGCCGGTTCTTTATATACCGGTGTTTTTGATTTAGCAGCAGCGATGACCGATCGTTTGTCTTCAACGAAATTCGGTTTAGCCTATACTCAAAAACCGTTATTTTTTAGAGGTTGGTATAAATACACTCCGGGAACTAAATATATTGATGGGTCTGATTACCAGAATATTAAGACGCTCGATCAAATAGACCAATGTGCTATTCAAGCTGTTTTATACAAAATCACCGATGATGCAGAAGTCTTGACCGGTCACGATTTGAATAATTCGGCTAAAAGAGTTGCTGTTGCCCAATTGGCTGACGGAACGGCTAAGGCTGAATACACTTATTTTGATATTCCTTTCACTTACTTAAATGGACAAAGTTATGAAGCTGGGGCAAAATATAAATTGGCTATCGTTTGTTCTTCAAGTAAAGATGGTGATACCTTTAAAGGTGCAGGCGGGAGTACGTTGTTAATCGACGATTTTTGTATTGTTGCTGAATAATCAGCTACCGTCTGAATAAAATAAATAACTCCGATCTCTATTCTTTTAGTGTAGAGACCGGAGTTTTCTTTATTGGTATCTTTCTTTATTGGAGTTTTGTGTTAGAATGCGTATCCAAATCCGAGAGTGAGATATATGGGATATAATGCAAATTTTACAGTATCAAAGTCCTTTTTGAAGATATCATTCAATCCCCAAGTTAAGTCAGCATGGACATTTAAGTGCTTAAACGCTCGCCACTCTCCACCGAGTTGCATACCCCATTGAAGTTTTCTTAGATTATCTGAGAAATCGTAAGTTGCAATACTTTCTCCTGTGAAATCTACGCGAGAGCCGGTTTCGTCAGGGGTGCGTAAATGTCCTTTATACACATGTCCGGAGAAATTTCCGTCAAGTAAGTAGGAGAGATAAGGTCCGGCAACAATTTTCCAACGTTTGCTCACTTTGTAGTTAGCTAGAATAGGAATGGTCAGATAGGAGTTCTTAACATCTGTTTTTACTCCACCGGTCCATAAACCTTCCAGTTCACCACCATTGGTATTAATGATTTTCATCCCATAATTTTTTACGGAGGCTTTAGTCGTCATGTTTTTATTCTCCAAACGAAGTCCTAAGGTGAGCCCCCATTGCTTTTTATCGTCGAACCATTTAGTGGCGTTTCCTTCAATGGAGGTTGCCAATCCCGGACTATAATGGTCTATTTCTCTAATTTCTCGAGGAAGAGGCAATGGTGAGGTTCCACCAATGCTGAGTCCGGCTTTAATGCTATACTCCCATCCATGGAGGTAAGACCATACGATGCCTTTTGTTCTGTCTTCTTGCGCTTGTGCGACCGAACAAAATAGGAACGCTATTAATAGAGTGCTAATGAGTCTAGATCTTTTCATCTGTTATTCTTTTTATTTTTCACAAACTAATTCCATTTCATCAATATATAAAGTACTGCCGACGGCTCCTTTAAAATGTGCCCCATCTGCACTTGAGGATAGTACGATTCCTAATTTGTATTTTCCATCTTTCAGCTTCTGCTGATCAATGGTTTTATTATTTACAGGTTCAAATGGGAGATCAAAGGCTATCCATTGATCCCCTTCGATAATGTCCTCCGGTTTTATTTGAGCTAATAAGACGATACTTTCTGAGGTTAAAGCATTTTCTCCGTTTAGCATGATGGTATTATCTTCAGCTTCGTACATCATCGCATAAATATCACAACGGTCTTTGACTCCGGCTTGTGCCTGTCCGTTCACACTATACATTGGTCCGGATTTGTATTTATAATAACCTTTCAAACGGGTTGGTATGTTGTAGAACTGATAACCGAATTTAGTTGATTTTAAAGGATTGGTCAATGCATTACCAAGGTCGAACGATCCAACAAATAGATTACCTGCGGCAATGTACATTTTCGCCATGGCGCCAAAGCTACCGGTGCTTCTTGTCTCTAACTTAAGCGCTTTTCCTTGATAGCCGTCCGCAACTTGTACGGTTGGATAATCCTCACGCGTTTGTGCCATTCCTGTGAGCTTGTAACCAGGGTTGCCTGTCGACCATTGTAATACCCGGCCTAAGTTTCGATCGAGTTCATAAAAAATGTCGTAAGGGGTATTAGTGGTGTTGAGCAAGGTTTCAAAGTGAAAGTTGAGTGGTAACTCTGTCGGAATGATCTGAACGGTATAAACAGGCTTAAATAGACCGTCTTCAGACGTTACCGTAAATTGTCTTGTGTGAGGAGCTTCACTGAAATCGTAACTCATCGGTGTGTCGCCCGGTTTATTCTCATTAACCTTTATCGATGATTCTTTTGCTAAGGTGAATCTTAACTCTTGTTTTGATAAATTCGCTCCTTTGTTGACGTAAATATTAATTTCCTTAGAATCGGCATTGATATTGGCTAATTGGACGTCTTTGCCATCGCATCTATCGATTGCTGCTTCTGAATTTAAAGCTTCTTCTTGTATACAGGCACTCGATAAGAAGAGTGAACAAGCATAAACCATCACTGTCTTGAAGTTCATATTTATTAAGTTTTAGATTAAAAATAAAGTATCAAATTTAAGACTTGCTGACAAAGTTAGTTTTCTTTTTTGAAAAATAGATTTAATTTGTGTGGATTTATAAATTCTTATGATGTGATGATAAAATGGTCTTGAGTATTGATCTAAAAAAGGCCTATAAATCCTATAGTTTCTAACGAAATTTCTTATTTTTGTAGCGATTTAAAATCCAATAATCGAATAACTTTATGACCTTATCTGAGAGAACTCAAATTTTAAATTTAGTGCGACAAGAAGTCATTCCTGCTATAGGTTGCACTGAGCCTATTGCCGTGGCGCTATGCGTAGCTAAAGCTACTGAATTATTAGGTACTATTCCTGACCGAATAACTGTTTTTTTAAGTGCAAACATTCTGAAAAATGCCATGGGAGTGGGAATCCCCGGAACCGATATGATAGGCTTGCCGATTGCGGTTGCTTTGGGGGCATTGGTCGGAAAATCGGAGTATCAACTTGAGGTCCTTAAAGATTTAACTCCCGACTTTGTCCAAAAGGGGAAGAACTATATTGATGAGAAACGCATATCAATTGCCTTGAAAGAGGATATTACTGAGAAATTATATATAGAAGTGAGTTGTTTCTCAGACTGTCAAGAATCTAAAGCAATTATTGCCGGTGGGCATACGAATTTTATCTATCTCTCTAAAGATAACCAGATTTTATTAAATAAAGAGCTCAAGATAAGTGAGGAAATTGAAGAAGAACCTTTGGAACTGACTCTGCGGAAGGTTTTTGACTTCGCGACGACAGCTCCTTTAGAAGAGATTGAATTCATCCTCGAAACCGCTAAAGTAAACAAATCAGCAGCCGAGAAATCATTTGAAGGAAATTATGGCCATTCGTTAGGCAAAATGCTTCGTGGAAGTTACGAACATAAAATTATGGGAGATAGTACGTTCTCTCACATCTTATCGTACACCTCTGGTGCTTGTGATGCTCGTATGGCTGGTGCTATGATTCCCGTCATGAGTAATTCCGGTAGTGGTAATCAAGGAATATCAGCGACACTGCCGGTGGTTATTTATGCCGAAGAAAACAATAAGTCGGAGGAAGAACTTATTCGGGCATTGATGATGAGTCATCTGACTGTGATTTATATTAAGCAAAGCCTTGGACGTCTTTCGGCCTTGTGTGGTTGTGTGGTTGCAGCTACCGGATCGAGCTGTGGTATCACTTGGTTGATGGGCGGAACTTATGAACAAGTTGCTTACGCGGTTCAGAATATGATTGCCAATCTAACCGGGATGATTTGCGATGGAGCAAAGCCTAGTTGTGCCTTAAAAGTAACGACCGGAGTCTCTACAGCTGTCCTGTCGGCTATGATGGCTATGGAAAATCGCTTTGTAACTTCTGTCGAAGGGATTATTGATGAAGATGTAGATCAAAGCATTCGTAACTTGACACGTATTGGGTCGACCGGAATGAACGAGACTGATAAAGTCGTTTTGGATATTATGACTCAAAAAGGTTGTTGATAAAAAGAATAAAAAAACAGGATTAAGATTTAACTTAACCCTGTTTTTTTATTCTTTTTATCTCATGTCAATTAGTGGCAACCACATCCGCCGCCGCAACCTTGGTCATCGCAACCATCATCGCAACAGCCGTCTTCACAACCGCCACCGCAGCTACCGCAACCACAACCATCATTACCACCTGTCATCATCTTGATAAGCTCTTGAATTTCTTCATTGGTAGCTAAACGATTTTCGATAACTTCACCGGCAAATGTCAAATCAGAACCTGCCAATGGGTGGTTAAGGTCAACCACAACAACGTCTTCTTTAATCTCAACAACCGAAGCATTAACACGTTGTCCGTCTGAAGTCATTAAAGGCACAACATTACCTTCTACAATATGTTCATGATCAAACTTACCTTCAATTTCAAAGACTTGCTTTGGTAAATCGATAACATGTGCTTCATCGTATTCGCCATAAGCATCTTTAGAAGCAATGGTGAATTCAAAAGAACCACCTTTTTCTAGGGGGGCTATTTCCTTTTCAAACGCATCAAGCGTTGTTCCTAATCCGGAGATGAACTGAAACGGGTGTTCAGCTTTTGCTTCTTCTACTAACTCTTTCACTCCATCTTCTGTTGTATACAATCTGTATGCAACGGTGATGTATTTGTTTTCTGCTGTTTCCATTTGATTTTTTTATTCTAAATTAAATGTGTCCGGTTATACCCCGGGCAACAAATATACGAATTATTTAATTTCCAAATTAATCTGTCTGTGTTATTTTCCTATTATTAAGATCTTTTGTTTATGTCGCTATACTCTTAGACTTACCATAATATATATAGAAGTAATAAAATGGATGTCTTTTACTCTGTTTTCTTACGATTTTAATTATTTCTTTTAATTTTTTATTCAAATTGTTTGCTTTTAATAAAAAACCGTTTACCTTTGCGGCATAACATCATAGAAACATTATGAACTCATATACATCAATTATTCTTGTGGTCCTGCATATTATTAGCATTCTGGTCATTATTCAAACCAAAGTGTGAGGGAGGTTGTTGTATATAGCATTGCATCATAAAAATAGATTTAGGCCTTTCTCACTGTGTTGAGAAAGGCTTTTTTTATAAAAGAATTTAGAATGAAAAAACAATTACGTAGTTTACATAGCACTCAAGGTCGAAGGATGGCAGGTGCTCGGGCATTGTGGATGGCTAATGGTATGAAACCTGAACAAATCGGCAAGCCTATTATTGCTATTGTTAACTCTTTCACCCAGTTTGTTCCCGGGCATGTCCATTTGCATCACATCGGTCAGTTTCTTAAATCAGAGATTGAAAAACGAGGTTGTTTTGCAGCTGAGTTTAATACGATTGCTATTGACGACGGGATTGCAATGGGACATGACGGTATGCTGTATTCTTTACCATCGCGCGATATCATTGCCGATAGTGTGGAATATATGGTGAATGCCCATAAAGCAGATGCGATGATTTGTATCAGTAACTGCGATAAAATTACACCGGGTATGTTAATGGCTGCGATGAGACTGAATATTCCTGCGGTTTTTGTTTCCGGAGGGCCGATGGAAGCCGGTGAGTGGAAAGGGCGTTCGTTAGATTTAGTGGATGCAATGGTCACTGCAGCCGACGATAGTGTTAGTGACGAAGAAGTTCGGGGCATTGAACAGCATGCGTGTCCCACTTGTGGCTCTTGTTCGGGGATGTTTACGGCCAATTCGATGAACTGCTTGAATGAAGCCATTGGAATGGCATTACCGGGTAATGGTACCATTGTGGCCACACATGAGAACCGAAAACAGTTGTTTCAAGAAGCGGCTCAACTGATTGTTGAGAATGCTTATAAATATTATCAAGACGGAGATGAATCTGTCCTTCCTCGATCGATTGCCACCCGGCAATCTTTTTTGAATGCTATGACGCTCGATATTGCTATGGGAGGGTCGACCAATACTATTCTCCATCTGTTGGCCATTGCCCATGAAGCAGAGGTCGACTTTACGATGAACGATATTGACGGACTGTCTCGTCGCACCCCTTGTCTGTGCAAGGTGGCTCCGAATTCTCCGAAGTATCACATTCAAGACGTTAACCGAGCAGGTGGAATCTTATCGATCATGGGTGAATTGGCTAAGGCTGATTTGATAGATACGGCTGTTCGTCGCGTTGACGGACTGACTTTAGGTGAAGCGATCGCTCGATACGGCATCCTTTCTACAACGATTGATGCCGAAAAGACCAAACGCTATCGAAGTGCACCCGGTCGCCGATTCAACTTAGAACTAGGTTCTCAGAACGCCTATTACGATACCCTCGATACTGATCGTGCAGAAGGTTGTATCCGCGATGTCGACCATGCGTATAGCAAAGACGGTGGATTGGCTATCTTAAAAGGTAACATTGCGCTGAATGGTTGCGTCGTAAAAACGGCGGGTGTGGATCAATCGATCTGGACGTTTACAGGTCCGGCTAAAGTTTTCGATTCGCAGGATGCTGCTTGTGAAGGCATCTTGAAAGGAACAGTCGAACGAGGCGATGTGGTGGTCATCACCCATGAAGGTCCCAAGGGCGGTCCCGGTATGCAAGAGATGTTATATCCCACCTCCTATATCAAGTCTCGTCATTTAGGTAAAGAGTGTGCCTTGATTACCGACGGACGATTTAGCGGCGGGACGTCCGGATTGAGTATCGGACATATTTCGCCGGAAGCTGCTGCCGGAGGATCTATAGGTAAAATTGTAGATGGTGATATCATTGAAATAAATATTCCTGAACGTACCATTAATGTGCGGCTGACCGATGAAGAACTTGCTAAACGCCCGATGCGAACAGTCACCCGACAACGCTCGGTTTCGAAAAGCTTAAAAGCTTATGCTGCTATGGTGAGTTCGGCCGATCAAGGAGCGATAAGACTAATCGATTAATTACTAGAGAGGTAAAGAGTAATAATGTAGGATTAAAAGGTAGAGAATATGAGTAAGGATTTAATAACTGGTGCAGAAATATTAATGCGTTCGTTAGAACATCATGGCGTAAAAACAATATTTGGTTATCCCGGTGGATCGATTATGCCGGTATTTGATGCCTTGTACGATCATCAAAGTACGTTGAATCATGTGTTGGTTCGACACGAACAAGGTGCTGCCCACGCGGCGCAAGGTTTTGCACGGGTCTCAGGAGAAGTTGGAGTTTGTCTGGTGACTAGCGGACCGGGTGCGACTAATACGGTAACGGGTATTGCTGATGCGATGATGGATAGTACGCCGATCGTTGTTATATCCGGACAAGTGGCTAGTGGCTTTTTGGGCACAGATGCTTTTCAGGAAGTCGACTTAGTCGATATTACTCAACCCATCTCAAAATGGAGTTATCAGATTCGCCGTGCCGAAGATGTGGCTTGGGCCGTAGCACGTGCTTTTTATATTGCTCGTAGCGGTCGCCCTGGACCTGTGGTACTTGACTTTACAAAAGATGCGCAGTTGACCAAGACGAATTATACTCCTCAGACGATCGATTTCGTTCGTAGCTATGTACCGACTCCGGAGATGGATGAGCAGGCAATTGAGCAGGCGGCACAACTGATCAATGAGGCAAAAACCCCTTTTGTTCTTGTGGGACAAGGGGTTGAGTTAGGACATGCGCAAGAAGAGTTGAAGACCTTCATCGAGACTGGTGGTATGCCGGTAGGATGTACGTTGCTTGGCTTATCAGCGCTATCGACTGAACATCCTTTGAATAAAGGGATGTTGGGAATGCATGGTAATTTAGGTCCTAATATTAACACCAATAAGTGTGATGTGTTGATTGCCGTAGGGATGCGCTTTGATGATCGGGTAACCGGCAACTTAGCGACTTATGCCAAACAAGCTAAGATTATTCATTTTGATATTGATCCGGCCGAGATTAATAAGAATGTTAAAGTGGATGTCGCTGTATTGGGCAATTGCAAACAGACCCTTTCGGCCGTGACTCGCTTATTGAAGAAAAAGACTCATGATGACTGGGTGAATGGTTTTAAAGAATATGAAACAGTAGAATATGAGAAGGTCATCCGAAAAGAATTGCATGCTGCTTCGGGAGGCTTGACCATGGGAGAGGTGGCTCGAGCAGTCAGTGAGGCGACCAAAAATGAAGCAATTTTGGTGACCGATGTGGGACAGAATCAGATGTTGTCTGCCCGTTATTTTAAATATACTCAGAAACGTAGTATTGTCACTTCCGGTGGTTTAGGAACCATGGGATTTTGCTTGCCGGCTGCCATTGGTGCAACGTTTGGTGCTCCCGATCGTACGGTTTGTGCTTTTATGGGTGACGGAGGTTTGCAGATGAACATTCAAGAGCTAGGCACCATCATGGAACAAGGGTCGCCGGTAAAGGTCGTTGTGTTGAATAATAATTATCTAGGTAATGTTCGTCAATGGCAAGCGATGTTTTTCAATCGCCGTTACTCCTTTACCCCGATGCTCAATCCTGATTATATGAAGATCTGTTCGGCTTACGATATTCCTTCAAAACGCATCTCAGAACGAACGGAGTTGAACGGGGCGATCGACGAAATGTTACGTACCGACGGTCCTTACTTGTTGGAAGTTTGTGTTGAAGAAGAAGGTAATGTCATGCCGATGACTCCTCCGGGTGGAACGGTGAGTCAGATGTTGTTAGAGTGTTAAGCTCGTATTGTAAACTATTAAACTAGACAAAACGTGGAGAAAATATTATATACCATCATCGTTCATTCCGAGCATTTTGCCGGTTTGTTGAATCAGGTGACCGCCGTTTTTACTCGTCGGCAGATTAATATTGAAAGCTTGAATGTATCGGCTTCTTCTATAAAAGGAGTGCATAAGTATACCATTACAGCCTGGAGTGATGCTGAGACGATTGAGAAAGTGGTGAGGCAGATAGAGAAACGTATCGATGTGATTCAAGCGCATTATTTCACCGATGAGGAAACTTATTTCCATGAAATCGCATTATATAAAGTAGCCACAGCGATTTTTCAAGATCATGCTGAAGCTTCGGCAGTCATCAGAAAGTACAATGCGCGTATTGTGGAGATGAACCCGGTGTTCTCTATCATCGAGAAAAATGGTAAGAGTGAAGATATTACCTCGTTATACGATGAACTGCAAGTGTTGAAGTGTGTACTTCAGTTTGTCCGTTCGGGCAGAGTTGCGATCACGACGAGTTGTTTTGAGCGGGTGAATGAATTTCTGGATGCACGCGAAGCGAGTCATCTGGCTTTAGATTCGTCATTGGAATGAGTGAAATGAATAAGGATATTATAGTAAAAAGATTAATAACGGATAGCGGAGCTATCAAAATAAAAACAAAGAAACCATGGCAGAAATGAATTTTGGTGGTGTTACTGAAAATGTGGTAACACGGGATGAATTTCCATTAGAGAAGGCACGTGAAGTATTAACCGGTGAGACCATTGCGGTGATTGGCTATGGCGTTCAAGGCCCCGGACAGTCGTTAAACTTGCGCGATAATGGCTTCAATGTCATTGTTGGTCAGCGTAAAGGTGGTCAGACTTGGGAAAAAGCCATTGCGGACGGTTGGGTACCTGGAGAAACTTTATTCGAAATTGAAGAGGCTTGTGAACGTGGAACCATCATACAATATTTATTGTCGGATGCTGCTCAGATCGAAGTATGGCCGACAGTTAAGAAACATTTGACCCCGGGAAAAGCCCTTTATTTTTCACATGGCTTTGGAGTGACCTACAACGATCGTACCGGTATTGTGCCTCCGGCTGATGTTGATGTGATTCTAGTGGCTCCTAAAGGTTCGGGAACTTCTTTGCGTACGATGTTCCTTGAAGGACGTGGCTTGAACTCTTCATTTGCCATTCATCAAGATGCCACAGGCAAAGCTTGGGATAGAGTCGTTGCGCTAGGTATTGGAGTCGGCTCGGGCTATCTATTCTCAACAACTTTTAAACGTGAAGTGTATTCCGATTTGACCGGTGAACGCGGTTCATTGATGGGAGCGATCCAAGGTTTGTTGTTAGCGCAATATGAAGTGCTTCGTGAAAATGGACATACACCGTCGGAAGCATTCAACGAGACTGTTGAAGAGTTAACTCAATCCTTGATGCCGTTGTTTGCAAAGAACGGTATGGACTGGATGTATGCCAACTGTTCGACTACTGCTCAGCGTGGAGCTCTGGATTGGATGGGGCCTTTTCACGATGCGATTAAACCGGTGATGCATCAGTTGTACGATAGCGTGAAGACTGGCAATGAGGCTCAGATCTCTATCGACAGTAACTCGAAATCCGATTACCGTGAGAAGTTGAACGAGGAGCTTCGCCAGCTTCGTGAGAGTGAGATGTGGCAGACGGGTGCTGTGGTTCGTAAACTTCGTCCGGAAAACAACTAATCAGCCGAGCGTTTAGTGCTCGTTGCTTTTAGACGAGTGAAGAATAAAGAAAGAGCATCTATATTTAGGTGCTCTTTCTTTATTCTGGTTTTTCTACTCTGGTTTTGTTAACAACCTTGTGAGATCTCTTAAAACATGTTATAGAACATCGTTTTTCCTTTGGAAAGTTTGCAGATGTTCCCAGAGTTCGTACCTTTGTACTGTGTTTTTCATAGTATTAGATTTAAGGTTAACAAAGGTTGGAGTACAGCGGTACTCCTTTTTTTTTGCCCTAAACTCTGGAGTGTTGAGACCTATATACAATAAAGGGGATAATGCTTCTTAAATATCAGCTTGTAATAGCTTTATAGACCTCTTTTCCTGAGGTTGTCCCTCTTATTAATAATTCTTTTGCTCGTAAGAACTAGTCATTTAATTTGCTATTGCTTATTTGTTCGCCTATAGGCGGACGAAAGAAACACTGTAGGCGAACAAAAGTTTGCCTATAGGCAAACATAAAGACACCTATAGGCAAACAATTAAATCATCGCAAGAAAAAAGTTTAGCGTATGTGATCGAGTGGCTTAGCCCTAGGCAGAATGGGTGTAGCCTAAAGTCTATCAAAGAACGATACCGACCCAAAGAAAAAAGAGTTTTTAATCAATTCATATAGGCATCTTTATCAATAGATCTTATTCTTTGCTTTTTTATTCTACCTTTGCGACCTAATTGATAGAAAGATGCAATACTTTGGTGAAATACTTTCTTTGGGCGTGGCTATGTCGTGGACCGTCACTGCTTTATTTGCTGAAACAGCCAGTAAAAGGTTGGGTGCCTTACAATTGAACGTTATTCGACTAGTCCTTTCTTTTGTCATGATTGGAGCAACGTTGTGGTGGTTTACCGGTTCATTTTTTCCTCTCTATACCGATTCAGAAACTTTAATTTGGCTCTCATTATCGGGATTCGTGGGATATGTGTTAGGAGATTATTGCCTCTTTAATGCGTATGTACTCATCGGCTCTCGGTTCGGACAGTTATTTATGACTGTAGCTCCCATAGCTGCTGCTTTTTCCGGATGGATCATATTGGGTGAAAAGTTGTCGCTTCAGACCTTAGCCGGTATGATGATTACTTTGTTTGGCATTGGACTTTCTGTGTTAAGTCGTGGTAGTTCCAAAAAGATCGGATTAAAGTTGCCCTTGAAAGGTGTACTCTTTGGCATTGGTGCCGGGGTAGGGCAAGGCGTTGGTTTAGTACTGAGCAAAATAGGTATGAACTATTATGAAGCGGCCATTCCTGAACACATGGAATCTGTGTCGAACTTAGTCCCTTTTGCTGCGACTTTTATTCGTGCCGCTGTGGGAGCAATCAGCTTCATCTTGATTATGGGGTATAAAAAACAATTTCATACGCTAATGACTGCCCGCAAAGATTATAAAGGAATGGGCTCTGCTTTAGGCGCAACCATTTTTGGCCCGTTCATCGGGGTTTCTTTTTCATTAATGGCTGTTCAATATACTGAAGCCGGTATTGCAGCGACCTTGATGGCACTGACTCCCATCTTCATTCTTTGGCCATCACACTATTTTTTCAAGCAACAAATTACGTTTAAAGAGATCATAGGTGCTGTGATCAGCGTGCTGGGAGTCTCTTTGTTTTTTATCTAACTCCATAACGCACTCTAACAATAAGTTCACTTTCCTTATAAAAATATCGGGCTGTTTCTCAAAACAAGAGAAACAGCCCGAAGTCTTTTCTAGAAACCTTAACCAAACCTCTGCTTTAAGAATGGTTATAGCGGTGATATTGGGTTGGTTGATCTATACTTTTTGAAATGAACTCATTTCGCTCATTTGCTTTTTTGTTCATTCCATTAATCTTCTTTGATGACGACGGTCGTCGGTTTTCCGCAGTGGAGACCTGTAGGTAGCGATACGATAATTGGTTTTCCGTTGAGGGTTACCGTAATGCTTTTTAGTTTCGCATTCATGGTGGCATCGGTTACTGAGAGGGTTAAACCGTCTTTCTTCTCTTGCAACAAGACTGCGCAAGGAGAAGAAACTTCCAACGTCAGTTTTTTAGCCTCTAAGCGTGATGATGTGCTATAGAAGACGGCCTCAACGACCTTTTTGTCTTTAGAACGAATGGCTTGTACTAAGGTGTCGTTGCGTAGTACTTCGAAAGGAAGTTTTGAAGCGGGTTGTACTTGACCGGCATAGACCACATAACCGTAAGTGTCGTTGACAGCTTGCTGACCGTGATCAATCCAAAGACGTAGGGTTGGTAGTTCGGTGGGTAACCCTTTCAACTTGGCATTCGATGGATTGAATTTTTCCCATGAGGCTGGGCGCGTTTCACAAGCAACTTGAAGGTTCTTGGTGTATTGAGGAAGGACGGCGTATGAGAATTTGCCTTCTTGGGTGATCCAATTGGTTTTCTTAAGGTTGATCTTGATGGCTTTGACTTCTTCCTTGAACGACTCTTTTTTCTGACCATCGATGTAGATTGGTCCAACCCAAGCGGTTTGGTCGATAGTGGTTCGTATGGTGCCTTCCATCTCTGGACGGTTGTTAGTGATGCCTGCTCCCAAAGCGATGAAATAATCGCCTAGGATGAAATAGCCTTTATAGGCTTTGAATCCGTAAAGTAGGGAATTGTCGACTTGACTATCGCCTTGATCATTGACGCCTTTCTTACTAGCTCCGTGCATTTTTTCAAAGAGGTAGCCTCCTACAGCATTCTCTCCACCATCTGTGGTTCCCACAGCAAAATTATGTTGGCTGCAATAGCCTCTCCAGTTGGTCACTGGGATGAGCTTGTCCATGCCTTCACGAGCAGTGACCCCCGGTGAAGCGGTAACGTCCCAGCCGCCCATGACACGGAAGTATTCATCTCCATCGCGTTGAAAGAGCGTCATACCATCGGTTGGGTAAAAGTTGTAATTGTCGGCAAAAGCAGCGCTCTCTAGTCCATCTACTCGGAAAGAGGCCATGTTGATGCAGAACTGATAGTCGGGGGTTTTCTTCATCAAGTCGTCGTTGTTGTAGAACCAACGAGTGCCGTGATAGATCCCTTCTGGAGTATTGGCCATTTGGATGCGGTTCTTCCCGGCTTCCTTCTTCAACTGTTTTAATTCTTTCAGTTCTTCGGAGGTGAATGAAGAAGACCAATCTTTCAAGACGTTATTGAGCATTTTTAGATAAGAAATAGGCTTTTCGTCTGGATTGTAAACGTAAGAGTTACGGTCTAGCCCGATGAGACGGTAGCCTTTGTAGTAGTACCAATTACCACCGTGGAAGAAGTTCATGAGCGCTTCTACATTAGTGCGGTTTAGTTTTTTAGCCCATG
Organism: Bacteroides sp. QWL-09; assembly: GCF_058683585.1. Classification (NCBI taxonomy): domain Bacteria; kingdom Pseudomonadati; phylum Bacteroidota; class Bacteroidia; order Bacteroidales; family Bacteroidaceae; genus Bacteroides; species Bacteroides sp. QWL-09. The sequence continues at coordinate 3,309,173 of NZ_CM178748.1, forward strand.
GAGTCCCTTTGAGCATGCCAAGGATGTTCAAGGCATTGAAAGTCCCATCGATTGGATATCCCCAGATTAAGCACTGCATGCCGTGTCCCCAACCTGCTCCGTCGGCGGTGAACCCTTCAGTCCAGAAAGAATCGTTATAAGTGGTTTGTGAAGTCATGCTGATACCTCGTTGACAAACCTCGGCAAGGAGATCGACCATTGGTACGGAGTGGTACATGGCGGCTACTGGAAGTAATGAGCGATAAGCTAGGGCATTGCCACCTACCCACCAAACGTGGTTGCGGAAACGTTCGAGTGAGACAATATTCTGGTCGGTCTCATCGTTACGTAAAGGTTGTGTATAGGCTTGCAATCCTAATACTTTGAGCATTTCACACGCGTCCTTAAGTGTCGATGGGCTGTTTGTCTTTTCGGCTTCATCCATCTGATCTAGAAGAGCAAAATAGATGTTTGAGGCAATGGTTGGAATGGCAAAGCAGGAGGCGTGAAAGCGTGGTTTGTCATTGGGACGTGAAATTTCTAACTGTCCATAATGTACGATGGCTTTAAGTACCTTGTCGTCCAAAGCTTGTTCTTTATTCAGTTGACCTTTGCGATAAGCTTCTCCAATACAGTAGATGCGATTGAGAGCATCACCAATAAAGATGCCGACTTGATCGTTGACAGTATTCTGGAATCCTTTTTGATAAGCATTTTCACGTTCGAAACGTGCTTCGGTTTCATTCAGATCGGTAAATCGTCCGTCGGGAGTTAGTGCATTTAGGAAGGTAGAAGCTGCTTGAGGATCTTTGTCTCTGGTTGCCCGATAAGGGTGTTCATGGAAATAAGTTCGCAATGTTTTGATGGCTTCCGTCTTTTCGTTCGGCTGACCGATATTAGAGGTTTGGTCATAACGACGATAGTTCTGAAAAGCGAATTGTGGCTCGTTAGTTCTAATTTTTAGATCGGTGAGTTGCACATGATTCTTCCAAAGTCGGATGGCAAAATAGCCGTCGGCTTCTCCTTTTTCTATTGGTAGGCTGAACATGACTTCTCCGTCACAACGGAACGTGGTCATCCCATGACCGACATTAATCACGATCTCATACCATTTGTTCGGTTTGAGCAAATGTGATGGGTCGGTATATTCTTTGAGTATTGGCTTAATTTTACTATCGTCTATTCCGTAGTACTCGCCATGGTATTGCCGGAAACGGGTCGTTTTATTTTCATTGCCTCCGTAGCCGACATAAAAAAGATTGAGAGGATTGTAATTTGCAAAAATGCCTTTACGCCATTGACTGCGAGCGAAAAGATTGTTGGGATTTTTGGGATCTTTAGCTCCCCAAAAACAGTTCATGTCGCTTAGACGATCGTATTTGCCATTTTCCATAACGACCTTCATACGATAGCTAATCTCATAGTCGCCGGTCAGCAGGGTATCGTACCATAATGTTAATCCGTCTGGTGAAACGATATCTGTCAGTCGACCATTTGAGGTGATTCTGGCTTTACCGGAAGAGTCTTCCGATCGCCACGAGTTGAGCCCTTTTGTACCTTGAGCGGCTTTCGCTTCAGGTAGATAGGCGAGAAGTATTCCAATGAGTAGAATTCTTAAGTGGTTCATGTTGATTTGGTTTTTAGGACAAAAATACATTTTGGACAGGCAATTGAGGGTTGTTATTATACAGAAAAAGTGATAGAATTGTCCATCCCTTATCAATTACCTTTATTCCAGAATGATGCAAAGGTTCATTGAGCGAGCCATTTAGTGATGAATGGTTCACTCAATGAAAGATAAAACGTGGAATGAGATCCCACGTTTTAGGCGTTTAGCTTCTCTTTCAAAAATTGTCCGGTGTAGCTGGCTGCACAGTCGGCCACTTCTTCAGGAGTACCGGCCACAACTAAGTGCCCACCCTTGTCGCCCCCTTCCGGACCGAGGTCGATCACGTAATCGGCGCATTTAATGACGTCCATATTGTGCTCGATAATTAAGATGGTATGTCCGCGACGGATCAAGGCTTCAAAAGCGTCCAGTAGTTTGCGAATATCGTGGAAATGTAATCCGGTGGTCGGTTCATCAAAGATGAAAAGGGTCGGATCGGCTTTCTCCTGACTGAGATAGAAGGCGAGTTTGACGCGTTGACTCTCTCCCCCTGAGAGGGTAGAAGAGGGCTGGCCAAGTTTGATGTATCCGAGTCCCACTTCTTGCAATGGAAGAAGCTTCTTAATGATTTTCTTTTGACCTTGTTCAGCGAAAAACTCAACGGCTTGGTCAACTGTCATTTCTAAAATATCATAGATATTTTTATCTTGATATTTGACTTCTAGAGTGTCGGCTTTAAATCGTTTGCCGTGACACGATTCGCACTCTAGAACCAGGTCGGCCATGAATTGCATCTCGACGGTAATGCGCCCTTCGCCTTTACACTCTTCGCAGCGTCCGCCTTCATTGTTGAAGCTGAAGTATCCGGCGGTATATCCCATTTGTTTGGCCAAGGTCTGTTCGGCCCACAGCTTTCTAATCTCATCGTAGGCTTTGAGGTAGGTCACCGGATTGGAACGTGAGGATTTTCCAATAGGGTTTTGGTCGACGAACTCCACGTTACGTAAGTCGCGCAAACAACCACCTATTGACGAAAATTCTCCCGGACGTTCGGTGCACTCATCCAGCTCCCGTTTTAAGGCGCGATAGAAGATGTCGCGTACTAATGTACTTTTCCCTGATCCGGAAACCCCGGTCACGACGGTTATGACATTGAGCGGAAAACGAACGTCGACGCCTTTAAGATTGTTTTGTCGAGCGCCTTTGATCTCGATATAATTGTTCCATTGTCGTCGATAGTTGGGGACTGGAATTTCCTCTTCATGGAGGAGATAACGTACGGTGTGACTAGTGGTACCTTTTTGCAGATCGTTCATATCACCACAATAGACGACTTCACCACCTAGACGACCGGCATTAGGACCGATATCAATGATGTAATCGGCGGCACGAATGATTTCTTCATCATGCTCTACGACGACCACCGTGTTACCTAGCTCTTGGAGCTGACGGAGGACGTGAATGAGTTTGTCGGTATCGCGACTATGGAGTCCGATACTTGGTTCGTCGAGGATGTACAAGCTACCGACCAAGCTGCTTCCTAGGGAAGTGGCTAGGTTGATACGTTGGCTTTCTCCTCCGGAAAGGGAGTTGCTTAATCGATTGAGGGTAAGATAACCCAATCCGACGTCGATCAAGAAACGAATGCGACTGTTTATTTCAATAAGGATACGACGAGCGACATTGGTGTCGTGCTCGCTCAGATTCAGATGATCGAAGAAGGTTTTAAGTTCTATGATCGGGAGATCGACTAGCTCGGAGATGCTTTTTCCGTGAACTTTTACATACGAGGCTTCCGGTTTGAGGCGGGTACCTTTACATTTTGGGCAAACGGTCTTTCCGCGATAGCGCGCTAACATCACTCGGTATTGAATCTTATATTGGTTTTCTTCAAGCATCTTGAAGAAGTCGTTAATGCCATGAAAAGAGTCGTTCCCTTCCCACAAGAGTTGCCGTTGTTCGTCACTTAGCTCATAGTAAGGGGTAAAGATGGGGAAGTTGAAGGTTCCGGCATGTTTGATCAGTTGATCTTTCCACTCTCCCATCTTTTCGCCACGCCAACAGACCACTGCACCATCGTAGATCGATAGCGAACGGTCGGGCACAACAAGGTGTTCGTCGATGCCAATTACCTTACCAAATCCTTCGCATTCGGGACAAGCACCAATCGGTGAGTTGAAAGAGAACATCTGATCGTTGGGTTCTTCAAACACCATCCCATCAGCTTCAAATTTTGTACTGAAAGTATGTAGCTTGGTGGTTCCATCTGGAAGATAGAATCGTAACATGCAGGTGCCGTCACCTTCATACATGGCGGTTTCGGCAGAGTCGTTGAGGCGACTGATGGAGTCTTTCGATTTATCGGTGGCCATACGGTCGACCATCAAGTATACGTTGTCTGAGGGCTGGATGGTGTATTCGTCGATACGCGTCATTTCTCCGTTGACTTCAATACGGTTGAATCCTTGTTTGAGATCGATGTCTAACTGTTCGGCTAGTGTGCGCCCTTCTCGTAAAAGGATAGGTGTAAGTACGGTATAGCGCGTTCCTAGTGGATAGGATAACATACAGTTGACTATGTCTTCAATGGAGTGTTTCTTCACCTCTGTACCGCTGACTGGGCTGAAAGTCTTGCCAACACGGGCATAGAGGAGACGGAGATACTCATATATTTCGGTCGATGTACCTACAGTGGAGCGTGGGTTACGACTATTTACTTTTTGTTCAATGGCGATAGCCGGTGGAATACCTTTGATGAAATCACATTCGGGTTTGCTCATACGGCCTAGGAACTGTCGCGCATAACTGCTTAAGCTTTCTACATAGCGACGTTGTCCTTCGGCGTAAAGCGTATCGAAGGCCAAAGAGGATTTGCCCGATCCCGACAAACCGGTGATGACCACTAATTTGTTTCGAGGAATCTCTACATCTATATTTTTGAGGTTGTTGACTCTTGCACCTTTGATTGAGATATAGTTGTTTTCTGACATAGAAATAGCATTTTGAAACGATAAAGGGCAAAGTTAGCGATTTTCTTCCGAGTGCACAGATATTCAAAGGATAAAATTGAGATAAGAGTGCAATTCCTCTTGTTGTGTGGGCGACTGAAGGTGGACAATTCTGTCTTATTTTAACAGAATGATTTGCGGATTGTTGGAGTTGGTGGAGGCTTGTATTATCTTTGTGTCCATAATAACACCTATCTTGATATGAAATTACAGAACCTCATGCTTTTAGCGGCTCTTCTCTTTTGCTTTAGAGTCAGCGCACAAACACCCGAACGGTATCCGAAACGCGAATTTCGTGGGGCATGGATGCAAACGGTCAATAGTCAGTTCCGTGGTTTGACTACCGAAAAACTACAACAAACATTAATACATCAGTTGGACGTGATGCAGCGTGCTGGGATTAATGCGGTTATTTTCCAGGTGCGACCGGAAGCGGATGCACTTTATGCTTCGCAGTATGAGCCATGGAGCCGCTTCCTTACGGGTGAACAAGGGCGGATACCTTCTCCAATGTGGGACCCGATGCAGTTCATGATTGAGGAGTGTCATAAGCGAAATATGGAGTTTCATGCGTGGATTAATCCATATCGAGTTAAAACGTCACTGAAGAATCAGTTGGCTTCGACGCATGTGTATCATGAACATCCTGAATGGTTTGTGACGTATGGTGATCAACTCTATTTTGATCCGGCATTACCTCAAAGTCGTGATCATATTCGTAAGGTGGTGACTGATATTGTCTCTCGTTATGATGTGGACGCGATTCATATGGACGATTACTTTTATCCGTATCCGATCAAAGGGAAGGATTTCCCTGATGAAGCAAGCTTTGCTCGTTATGGCGGTGGATTTACCAATAAGGCCGATTGGCGTAGAAGTAATGTGAACGTGTTGATTCGTCAACTTCATGAAACGATTCGGGGGCTGAAACCTTGGGTTAAATTTGGTATTAGTCCATTTGGTATTTATCGTAATCAGAAGAGTGATCCTTTAGGCAGTGCTACGAATGGTTTGCAGAACTATGATGACTTGTATGCCGATGTGTTGTTGTGGGCCCGTGAAGGATGGATCGATTATAATATTCCTCAGATTTATTGGCAGATCGGACATCCTGCAGCAGATTATGAAACTTTAGTCAAATGGTGGGCTCAACATACTGAGAATCGTCCGCTATTTGTTGGACAGTCTATTCCTAACTCGGTTCAGAATGCTGATCCGATAAATCCGGAGATGAATCAACTACCTCGTAAGATGGCTTATCAACGGGCTTATCAGACGATTGGAGGAAGTTGCCAATGGTATTCTACTGCTTTGGTTGACAATATGGGGAATTACAGAAGTGCTCTTGAACAAGAATATCATAAATATCCGGCTCTGGTTCCGGTATTCGATTTTATAGATCATAAAGCACCGGATAAAGTGCGTAAGATGAAGGGGGTATGGACATCCGATGGATATATCTTGTTTTGGACGGCATCGAAATTTAAAACAGAGATGGATCGACCGGTTCAATATGTTGTGTATCGCTTTGAATCGAAAGAGAAAGTGAATTTGAATGACCCTTCGCATATTGTTGCGATTACACGGGATTGCTATTATGTGTTACCTTATAATGATGGTAAGGTGAAATATCGTTATGTGGTGACTGCACTCGATCGCTTGCATAACGAATCGAAGTCGGTCAGTAAGAAAATTAAGCTATAAGTTGGCTATCGAATAGGATCTTAAGATCTGAAGGATTTATTTTTTAAAGTCATTCTGTTTGAATTTCAAAACGGAGTGACTTTTTTATTGGTTCTTTTCTTTGTTTTTGGGGATGTTAAAGAGCTATGAATAGAGTAGGAATCCTGCGACGCCTGAAATGATCAGCAATTTGATTGGATTTAATTTATAATATCGGGTGGCAATAAAAGTGCCGATGAAGATAATGCAGCTAATTGTAAATGAATAGGGATCGTTGGTGGGCGAACTAAAATTATCGGGCGTCATCAAAACAAGTGCTGCTGCTGCAAGTAGTCCCACGATAGCTGGACGAAGTCCCCTAAATACAGCTTCTACTATGGGATTTTTATGGTGTTTGAGGAAAAAACGGCTGATGGTAAGCATCAAAATAAATGAAGGGAGAACCACTGCAAATGTTGCAACGACTGATCCCCAGATACTATCCGTAGAAGTGTACCCGACATAGGTGGCTGCATTAATTCCTATTGGGCCCGGTGTGCTCTGACTGATGGCAATGATATCCGTGAATTCTGACTTCCCAATCCAGTGGTGGTGGGTGACAACTTCATTCTGTATCATTGAAAGCATGGCATATCCTCCTCCAAACCCGAAAAGGCCTATCTTAAAAAAGGTATAGAAAAGTTGTAAATAAATCATGATGACTTCTTTTTATGGAAAAATTTTTTGTTTTTCCGTTCAAATAGATAAAAGAGGTATCCTCCAATACCTGCCCCGAGAATGATCCAAACGGGTGAGGTCCCTAATAACCAAATGAGCAACGCGGACAGGACTGGAATCCAAATATTGTATTTGCTGATTTGAGCTGAACGGGCCATGGTGAAAGTTGGTGCGGCTATTAAAGCGACGACTGCCGGGCGTATTCCTTTAAAGAGTCGTTCTACGATGGGGTGTTCCTTAAATCCGGAGAAAAAAAGGGCGATACACAAAATGATGATGAAAGAGGGGAGCACTGCACCTAAGGTGGTGACTATGCTGCCACGTACTTTACGTAATTTATAACCAATAAAGATCGCAATGTTGACTGCCAATACTCCGGGTGCTGATTGAGCAAGGGCTAACAGATCCATAAACTCTTCTCGTGTGATCCAATTTCGTTTGATGACGATCTCGTTTTCTATTAATGGAATCATGGCATAACCACCGCCTATTGTAAAAGCCCCAATCTTGAAAAAAATAAAGAAGGATTTTAAATATAGGTTCATGATCTCGATTATTCTTTATTATACTTACTTGGTGTGACTTTGAATTGTTTCTTAAATATTTCACGGAAATGTTTGATATCGCTAAATCCCGTCATATCGGCAACTTCTGTTACATTATATCGTCCTTCGGCTAAAAGTTCAGCTGCTTTTTTTAATTTGATCAATCGAATATAATCGCTAGGAGATTGTCCGGTTAGAGCTTTTAACTTGGTGTAAAAAGCAGTTCGGCTCATTCCGATCTGATTGCACAATTCGTCAATGGTAAAATCAGAATTCTCCATATGCTCCTCAACTAGGTCCTTTATTGAAGTGATGAACTTTAAGTCCATCTCCTCAGCAAAATTGGTCTTTTCTGTAGATTGTTCCTTGTTTTCGAGGTCTAAGTTAGCATATTTATTTTTAAGAAGAGTTCTGTTATTTAATATATTTATGATTTTTGCTTTGAGTAAGCTAGTCTTGAATGGCTTAATGATATATTCATCTGCCCCAGTCTCTAATCCCGCTAAAATATCTTGATCTTGGTTTAGTACCGTTAGTAGAATAATTGGGATGTGTGATGTTTCTATATTATTTTTAATAATTCGGCATAGCTCATATCCATCCATTTCTGGCATCATGATATCTGAAATGATAAGGTTCGGAGAACCTTCTTTAATGATTTCTAGAGCTTCTTTACCGTTATTACATCCTTTGACGAGGTAGTTCTCGGATAAAATCTGGTTTAAATAGTTGTTAAGGTCGTTATGATCTTCCACTATAAGAATATAAGGAATGCCGTTACCTTGCGAATGGATGATCGGGAGATTATTATGAGTTATCTTCGAGCTTAACTCTTTAAAGAAGATGGAAGGTAATCTTTTTTTGGAAGATGATTGGGGGTGGCTTAGTTTTTTAGGAAAGATGACTTTAATATCGGTGCCTTGATTTTCAAAACTGTCGACTTTTATCTTCCCATGGTGCATGTGTACGAACTTCTGAACAAGTACTAGCCCAATGCCACTTCCGGTTATTTTAGAATTAATGACGTTGCTCCCTCTAAAATGCAGATTGAAGATCTTTTTCATCTCTTTCTTGGGAATGCCAATACCTGTATCTTTGATTTGGATACCCCAATGTTTACGCCCATTGTGGATCGAGATGGTGACTAGTCCCTGCTCTGGAGTGTATTTTAAAGCATTGGACAAAAGATTCTTAATAATAGATTCCATTTTGTCTTTGTCGAACCAGACATTCAGATAGTCGACATTACTTGTAAAGGTCAGGGTTATATTTCGAACTTTGACATAGGACTGATAAGTCTCTGAGATTTCTTTAACAAAAGAATATAGTTCATGTTCCGATAAATTGAGTATTGGAGTATACTTACTCATCTGCTCAAAGTTTAGTAGATTGTCCGTGATGTGTAATAAGGCCTCTACATTACGTAAGGCAATGGCTATATTATTGACTTCTTCAGAAATCAACTTATCTTTGTTTTGCTCATTTAAAGCTTCGAGTGGAGCTTTGATCAATGTCAACGGAGTTCTAATGTCATGAGCCGTATTAATAAAAAACTGAATTTTATCATCCGAAATTTTATGTTGCTTTTTAAGATAAATGATTCGTATGGTGAAGTAACCGATTAGAGATAGAATGGAAATATAAAAAAGCATGCTCCAGATTGATAACCAGAAAGGATAGGCAATGTGTACGTCTATACTTCGTTCTTCAAGAATGACACGGTTATCTTCATTGGAGATGGCTCTAACCCTAAGTTTATATTTCCCGGGATTGAGATTCGTAAATTGAATGACGCTTTCAGGACTCGGATCGGTCCATTGATCAAAGAAACCTTCAAGTTTCCAGGAATATAAAACATCGGACGGACAATCGTAGTTTATCGAACTGACTTTTATGGAGAATATATTCTGGCTATATTTGAGTTTAAGCTCTGTGGTTTCATTGATCTCTTTTTGTAAGGGGGAACCCGAATCTTCGGGGTATATCGTTTGATAGAATAATTTAAAATCACTGAATACCATCTTGGAACGATACTGTATGTTCTTGTTTACATCTTGGTGAAACTCTATCGCTCCATTTGAACTTCCTAAAATGAAATATTTATTGTGACGTAAAATACCCGAGTGTGCATTGAAATGGGTAGACATCAATCCTTGCTCCTTTGTCCAATTCTGAAAGGTCTTTTTGTGAGGGTAATAGCAACTTAATCCATTTTCTGTGGCCAGAATGATTTCCTCTTTTTTACCTGATAGTATGCTGTATATGTTGTCTGAGATTAATGCACTGTTTTGGGTGTTAAGGTTTACGATTGTTTTATTGTCTGGATTATAAATGATTAATCCTAGGCCACTTGTTCCGATATATAATAATCCTTCCGGATTTTGATAGAGGCTATAGATATAGAATGACTTCATAGGAAACTCGATGTGGGTATAGTTGACGCTCCCTTTTTCGACTAAATAGAGTCCGGCAGCTGTACTGACCCACATCTGTTCGGGGTTCCGTTCTAAAATAGAGGTGACGGAGTTAATTCCCTTATATAGGTTTAGCGTTCTGTTTTTGGGATTTATACATTTTAGATTATAGTACCCGCCAATCCATATATTCCCTTGTTGATCTTTTTGGATATCTCTGATATATTTATCTCGTGGTATAGTAGTCTTTGAGTAACTAGATGGAGCAAGGCTGCTTACTTGTCCCGTCATTTTATTGATTTGATAAATTCCGGAGGAATATCCGCCTGCCCAGATGATGCCGGGTGAGACTTCACATAATGTCATGAAGATATGATTGTAGTTGGCCGATTCGTTGATGGAATACTTGAAAAATGTTTTCCATTTTTTAGTTTTGGTTTGATATAGGCTGATCCCGTTATTGGTTGCAAACCAAAGATCTTGATCTCTATCCTCGATGATATCGTTTATTTGATCATTCGATAAGGATTGTTCATTTCCGATGGTGTGCTTGATCCAATTATAGCTATCGTATTTGTTATCTTGTATAGTGATTCCTATGGGAAAATTAGCCATCCAGATGCATTTCTCGTCATCAATGTACATATCTGCGATACTACTTCCATTCATCTTATGATAGGATTCATAGTCGACTGTGATGTAAGGTTCGATGTGACAGGTTTGCATATTCATCTTCAAAATTCCTGCACCATCGGTTGCAAATAATAATTCATCGGAATTTAATGGCTTGATTCTGGAAATACTAACGTCTGTCAGACCATGCTCCGGGATTATAATCACTCCTTTTTTACAATCGAAGACAAAAATTCCTTGTTTAAAAGTTCCGATAAATACTTTTTGATAATTCTGATCATAATAAAGTTCTTCTATGTCTACAGATTTTAAATGATCTAAGGCTTTGCATGGAAGTTTATCCAGACGATTGTTTTTTAATGTCACCTGATATAATCCGTTGGTGGTACCAATATAGAAAAGATTATTGTCGGCTTGTTGTATAGAAGTAATAGGAAGATGGAGGGGATTCGCGATCTCTGTGATTTTTGAGCTTTTGATGTGGTATAGGTAAATGTGATTGGCATTACATAACCAAATATTGTCGCTGCGATCGATATAGCTATGATTGATGATTTCGGGTTGATCATTCGTTTCTTGCTCGGGCTTATAAACTAAATCGAATCGATCGTGATTTCGGTTGTAGTGGAATATTTTTCCTCTTTTCCCAATTTCCCAGAGCCCTCCTTGGCTGTCTAAGTATAGCCAATTGAGGTTGAGCAGTGAGTTTTGTTGATGTTCTCCATCCATCAATTTGTAAAACCGAAAATTTTTGCCGTCGAATCGGTCTATGCCTTCATGGGTTAGAAACCACATATAGCCGGTTCTATCTTTTTGAATGTAAAATACGCGACGATTGCTTAATCCGTCTTCGACGCCGATATAACGATAAGTTTGAGCTTGGGCTGTGGATGAAAGTAAGGTGAGGCAGATATAGATTAGCCAAACTTGAGTTCCCCTTTTAAACTGATATAATAATTGCTGTTGGAGAAAATCTCCAATAAAAACGTGCCTATTCATACGATAGATACTGTTTAGAATGATTATCAAAAGGTTAAACAAAAGGGGATTTACAAATTTATAAAAAAAAATATAAAAACAAAGAAATATGCATTTTTTTTACACTCTATGGTTTGGCGTAAATATCAATTAATCTGATGGTTCGGTGGTAAATCGGCGTGAGTAAGGATTAGTTATAACAAATAAGGGCTGCTCAATTGAGCAGCCCTTATTTGTTATAGATCATTTATATTAATCTTTTTTTTCTTCAATCCATTTCTTAGCATTTACAAAAGCTTCGATCCACGGAGTGATTTGATCACTACCTTTTCTGTTTTCCGGATAATAAGCATTTTGCCATGGGAAGATAGCACGTTCTAAGTGAGGCATCATCGCTAAGTGACGGCCATTGGCACTAGCTAGAGCTGCAACCGAATAGTCTGATCCGTTTGGATTAGCCGGATATTCGTCGTAACTATATTTAGCTACAATGTTGTATTGGTCTTCTGCATATGGCAAAGAGAACTTACCTTCACCGTGAGCCACCCAAATACCTAGCTTGCTACCACTTAATGAGCCAAACATCACACTACGGTTGGTTGGAATGGTTACGCCGACAAATGAAGACTCAAATTTGTGAGAATCATTGTGTAGCATTTTACCTTTCTTCTCGTGTTCCGGATAGATCAGTCCAAGTTCCATCATTAACTGGCAACCGTTACAGATACCCAATGACAGAGTGTCTTCACGGGCATAGAAGGCGTCGAGTGCAGCTTTGGCTTTCTCGTTGAACAAGAATCCACCTGCCCAACCTTTAGCTGAACCTAGAACATCGGAGTTGGAGAATCCACCACAGTAAACAATCAAGTTGACCTCTTCTAGAGTTTCACGTCCGGTAATCAAGTCGGTCATGGTGACGTCCTTCACGTCGAATCCTGCCAAATAGAGTGAATAAGCCATTTCGCGTTCACCATTTGTTCCTTTTTCGCGGATAATGGCGGCGCGAATGCCTGTTGGTGTGCGGCGATTAGGATCAATACCGTATTGTGAGAACTTACCTTTGAATTGGTTCATGAAGGCAAACTCAATCGGTTGCATTTTGTAGTTTTCAAAACGTTGCTTAGCACAACCATTCATCGATTGTTTACGATCGAGCAGATAAGATGTTGAATACCAAACATCGCGCATATAGTCAATACCAAATTGGTACGTTGCGTCGTTATGATCAACCAAGATATGGCGTTCGTCTACCGGTTGACCTAATTTGATAAAGCCTACACCAGCCTCTTCAAGGATACGTTTCACTTCCTCTTTATGTTTGTCGCTCACTTGGATCACCACACCAGGATTTTCTGCAAATAAGATTTTGACCAAATCTTGTTCTTTAATCTTATTTAAACTGATTTCTAATCCGCCTTCTGCGTTAGCGAAGCACATTTCAAGTAAAGTGGTGATCAAACCTCCGGCAGAGATATCATGTCCGGCTAAGATCAATCCTTTATTAACGAGTTCTTGTAGAGTCAAGAATGCATCACGGAAATATTCAGCATCTTGTACGCTAGGCACATCGTCGCCTACTTTGCCTAAAGTTTGTGCGAAAGCCGAACCTCCCAGCTTAAGTTCATCAAAACTTAAGTCGATGTGATAAAGAGTTGTTTTTTCATCGTTAACAAGAACCGGTGATACGACTTTCTTTACATCCGATACTTCTCCACCGGCAGAGACAATAACTGTACCCGGAGAAACGACTTTTTCGCCATCAGGATATTTTTGGGTCATCGACAAGGAATCCTTACCGGTTGGCACGTTGATCTGAAGCGCACAGCAGAAATCGCTTAGTGCTTTGACTGCCGTGTACAAACGGGTATCCTCACCCTCTTGTGAACGACAAGGCCACATCCAGTTAGCCGAAAGCGACACACTGTCGAGTCCTTCAGCCAATGGTGCCCATACTAAGTTGGTTAAAGCTTCCGATACAGCCAAGACGGATCCTGCAGCAGGGTCAGCCAATGCTGCTTGAGGGGCATGACCAATAGAGGTTGCAATACCTTTTTCTCCACGATAATCGAGAGCGACGACCCCACAGTCGCTTAAAGGCAATTGGATCTCACCTTGCGTTTGTTGGCGCGCTACTTTGCCGGTTACCGAACGGTCTACTTTATTGGTTAACCAATCCTTACAAGCTACAGCTTCTAGTTGTAAAACGTTGGCCAAATATTCATGAAGTTTTGATTCCTCATATTGAGGCATTTCGTAATGACGTTCGACTGTTTTGTCTATCATGTAAGTCTTCGGAGAAGAACCAAACATCTGATCGACTGCCAAGTCGAATGGACGCACGCCATCGGCTTGTTGGAAGGCAAAACGTTGATCGCCGGTTGTTTCACCAACCACATACATTGGAGCGCGTTCGCGTTCGGCGATTTGGCGAACATGATCGATCGCTTCTTCTTTGATCAATAGGCCCATGCGTTCTTGTGATTCATTGGCAATGATCTCTTTGGCCGATAGTGTTTTATCACCAATCGGTAATTTACTCATGTCGATCACACCACCGCATTCTTCAACCAATTCCGACAGACAGTTAACGTGTCCTGCCGAACCGTGGTCATGAATCGATACCACTGGATTTTCATCTTCTTCGCAAAGCGCACGTACCACGTTATTTGCACGTTTTTGCATCTCTGCATTGGCACGTTGAACGGCATTCAACTCGATACCACTGCTGTAACGTCCGGTGTCGACAGAAGAAACCGATCCGCCACCAAGACCGATGCGATAGTTATCGCCACCGATAACCACGACTTTGTTACCGGCTTCCGGTTTACCTTTGAGGCAGTCGCGTTGTGTGCCATATCCTACACCACCGGCAAGCATGATCACTTTATCGTATCCGTAGGTTTCGTTATTCTCTGTGTGCTCGAAAGTCAAGACAGAGCCACAGATTAGAGGTTGTCCGAACTTGTTTCCGAAATCGGATGCCCCATTAGAAGCCTTGATCAAGATCTGTTCAGGAGTTTGGTACAACCATTTGCGAACGGGTAATACCTCTTCCCATTCACGTCCTTCTTCGGTGCGAGGGTATGAGGTCATGTATACGGCTGTTCCTGCGATAGGCCATGAACCTTTACCACCACCCATACGGTCACGAATCTCTCCGCCGGTACCTGTAGAAGCCCCATTAAATGGTTCCACAGTTGTTGGGAAGTTGTGTGTTTCAGCTTTTATAGAAATCACACTTTTAATATCTTTGACTTGGAAGAAATCGGGTTTAGAATGATCGGCCGGAGCGAATTGCTCAATCATAGGACCTTCGGCGAATGCCACGTTATCTTTATAGGCCGAGATGATTTTGTTAGGATTTTCCTGAGTGGTCTTTTTAATCATTTGGAAGAGCGATGATTCTTGCTCTACTCCGTCAATGATAAAGGTTCCACCAAAGATTTTGTGTCGGCAATGTTCCGAATTGATTTGTGCGAATCCGAAAACTTCCGAGTCTGTTAATCTTCGTCCGAGATCTTTTTCGACTTGTTTGAGGTAATCCATCTCATCGGTAGAGAGTGCTAGACCCTCTTTTTCATTGTATTCCTCAAGGTTTTCGATATAAATGATCGGTTCCGGTTGTCTGTTAGTCGTGAAGATTTCTTGGTTAAGTCCGGTATACATGCGCTGAAGCATGGGGTCATAGTCAGCCGTTTCATCTTTCACCGGGAAATACTCCTCAATACGCGAAAGACCTTCAAGTCCCATGTTTTGAGTGATTTCCACCGCATTCGTACTCCAAGGCGTGATCATCTCACGACGAGGGCCAACAAAACAGCCATTTAAGTTCTTTTCACTTTCCAGTGTCGCTTCTCCGAAGAGCCAGCACAGTTTTTCACTTTCATCCGAGGTAAGTTGGTGAATGCTCTCTACGGCAATCACACTTTTGGAAGGGGTTCTGAAAAAAAGAATCATGTGTGTATATTTACAGTGTTACGAGTTTCCGTTTTTAGATTAGGCTCCTCTCGTGGGTAACCCTTTCTGAATCTGTGCGTGCAAAGATAATCAAAATCGTTGGGGGAGAGAAAGAAAACGAATAAAATATTTAGGGATATGGGGTTAGCGTAGACTCTCTATTTGAGGACTGCTGTGTGTGCTGACAAAATGTAAAATATAGATCATGTATATAGAATGGTAGAAACCTCTAGTCTGTAAAGGGTAAGAGTACTTTTTTTGTCCTATTTTGCCACTTTTTTACTTCCAAGTAACCGAAAAAACGTTAATAAGGTCTTTTGATCTCATAAAAAAATGCGATATTTGCGACATGATTCAAGTAGAAACTTTTTTTAATATATTAATAAAAGGCTTTATTATAGGTGTTGTCGTCTCGGCACCATTGGGACCGGTAGGTGTACTTTGCATTCAGCGTACATTAAACAAAGGACGTTGGTATGGGTTTGTGACCGGACTCGGAGCCTCAATCAGTGATATAGCATACGCTTTACTCACCGGATATGGTATGAGTTTTATTTTCGATTATATCAATAAGAATATGTTTTATCTCCAATTGCTGGGAAGTATTATGCTTTTGGCTTTTGGTATCTATACATTCCGGAGCAATCCGGTGCAATCCATTCGCCCGGTAGCTTCTAGCAAAGGGTCCTATTTCCACAATTTTATAACCGCTTTCTTTGTTACGCTTTCAAATCCGCTGATCATCTTTCTCTTCATCGGTTTGTTTGCTCGGTTTGCTTTCGTCGAACCCGGGGTGCTAGTGTTTGAACAAATCACCGGTTATCTGGCCATTGCTTTAGGCGCTTTAGCTTGGTGGTTCGGCATTACCTTTTTTGTCAATAAAGTTCGGGCAAAATTTAATTTGCGTGGCATTTGGATCTTAAACCGTGTCATTGGCAGTATTGTGATGATTGCTTCGGTGATCGGACTTGTTTATACATTATTGGGAGAATCGTTCTATTAGGAAGATGAATCAGATAGCACAACAACTTAAAGAAAGAAACATTGCCGAATATCTTATATATATGTGGCAAGAAGAGGACCTGATCCGTGCCAATGAATGTCGCATGGAGCAGATTGAAGAGCGTGTTTTAACCAAATATCCGGAAGAACAACGCGTGGAATTAAGAGAGTGGTATGGTAATTTGATCACCATGATGTCGGAAGAAGGTGTGGTTGAAAGCGGTCATTTACAGATTAATAAGAATATTATTATCAAACTGACCGATTTACACCAAGCTCTACTTGCCTCACCGAAATTTCCGTTCTATAGTGCAGCTTATTTCAAAGCTTTGCCTTACATCGTTGAACTGCGAAGTAAGAATGGACAAAAAGATGAACCGGAATTAGAGACTTGCTTTGAAGCCCTTTACGGGGTATTGTTATTGCGTTTACAACAGAAATCGGTGAGTGTCGGTACTCAAGAAGCCCTTCAACAGATCAGTAACCTACTTTCGATGTTGGCCAACTATTATGATAAAGACTGCAAAGGTGAACTAAAACTAGAAGAGTAATGCGCATATTGGTCACAGGCTCTTGCGGACAGTTGGGCCGTTCGTTGCAAGCCGTTTCCGTCAACCATCCCCAACATACTTATTTTTTCACAGATGTAAACGACTTGGATATTTGTGATGAAGGACAGGTAGACGACTTTTTCGGTCGCCACGATATAGAATGCGTGGTGAATTGTGCCGCTTATACGGCAGTCGACCGAGCCGAGGATGAGCCGGAACGTTGTCGATTGTTGAATACGACTGCACCGGGGTATCTGGCGAAGATTGCCGAGAAGCATGGAGCCGCTATGATACAAATATCAACCGATTATGTCTTCGACGGAAAGACCTTTAGACCTTACACGGAGGAGAGAGAAACTTCGCCTATTTCGGTTTATGGGCGAACGAAACTTGATGGTGAACAGTTGGTGACGGCTCATTGTCAACAAGCGATGATCGTGCGTACGGCTTGGTTGTATTCGGAGTATGGAAATAACTTTGTGAAAACCATGTTGCGTTTGGGGCGCGAGCGTGAAGATCTGGGTGTGGTGTCCGATCAGATTGGTACGCCGACCTATGCCGGTGATTTGGCGGAAGCGCTTCTGACGATGATTGATCGGGGGGTGATTCGTGGAACTTATCATTATAGCAACGAAGGTGTTTGTTCATGGTACGACTTCACACTGGCTATTCACCGGTTGGCAGCGATCACGTCGTGTCGGGTTCGTCCGTTGCATACCGAAGAGTATCCGACCAAAGCTGTTCGTCCTTATTATTCGGTGCTCGATAAGACAAAGATAAAAACAACGTTCAACTTGAGCATCCCTCATTGGTTGGCTAGTCTTGAAGGTTGTGTGCAGCGGTTGATAAACGAATAACATAGATCTAACGCATCATATAGATCTAACGAATAAGATATGTATATATATTAAGGTGGCAGAAGCGTCGATTCCGGTCACCTTTCTTCTGAAAAGAGTGTGATGGAGTCGACGGATAACGTGAAAGAATAACATTATATATGGCAGATTTATCAGAAATAAAAAGACGGCGTACATTCGCCATTATTGCGCATCCGGATGCAGGTAAGACCTCATTGACCGAGAAGTTGTTGCTTTTTGGTGGACAGATTCAGGTTGCCGGTGCGGTAAAGAGCAATAAGATTAAGAAAACGGCAACATCTGACTGGATGGAAATCGAGAAGCAACGTGGAATCTCGGTCACGACTTCGGTGATGGAGTTCGACTATCGTGATTATAAGATCAATATTCTCGATACTCCCGGTCACCAGGACTTTGCCGAAGATACTTACCGTACGCTGACTGCCGTAGATAGTGTAATCATTGTAGTCGACGGTGCAAAGGGTGTGGAAACACAGACGCGTAAGTTGATGGAAGTGTGCCGTATGCGTAAAACGCCGGTTATCATCTTCGTTAACAAAATGGACCGTGAAGGTAAGGATCCGTTCGATTTGCTCGATGAGCTAGAAGAAGAACTGATGATCAAGGTCCGTCCGTTGTCATGGCCTATCGAACAAGGGGCTCGTTTTAAAGGCGTATACAATGTGTATGAAGAAAAACTCGACCTTTATCAGCCTTCGAAACAAGTCGTAACTGAAAAGGTGGCTGTCGATATTCATTCGGAAGAGTTGGACAAGCAGATTGGTCAGACTTTGGCCGATAAGCTACGTGGCGACCTCGAATTGATCGAAGGCGTTTATCCGGAACTGGATATCGAGACTTATCTTGAAGGAGAATGTGCTCCGGTCTTCTTCGGATCGGCTTTGAATAATTTCGGTGTTCAAGAATTGTTGAACTGCTTTGTTGAGATCGCACCGAGTCCCCGTCCTATTGAATCGGAAGAGCGTGAGGTAAAACCTGACGAACCTAAGTTTACGGGATTCATCTTTAAGATTACGGCAAATATCGACCCGAATCACCGCTCGTGTGTGGCCTTCTGCAAGGTTTGCTCGGGTAAGTTTGTTCGTAATGCTCCCTATTACCACGTTCGTCACGGCAAAACGATGCGTTTTTCATCGCCCACCCAATTTATGGCGCAACGTAAAACGACTGTTGATGAGGCCTATGCCGGTGATATCATCGGTTTGCCAGACAATGGAACGTTCAAGATTGGAGATACGCTGACTGAAGGTGAATTGTTGCATTTCCGCGGATTGCCGAGTTTCTCACCGGAAATGTTTAAATACATTGAGAATGCCGATCCGATGAAGCAGAAACAGTTGGCCAAGGGAATCGATCAATTGATGGACGAAGGTGTGGCGCAGTTGTTTGTCAACCAATTCAATGGCCGTAAGATTATTGGAACGGTCGGACAACTTCAGTTTGAGGTTATCCAATATCGCCTATTGAATGAGTACAATGCTTCATGTCGTTGGGAGCCGGTTAGCTTATATAAAGCATGCTGGGTAGAGAGTGATGATGCAGAAGAGTTAGAAGCGTTTAAGAAACGGAAGTATCAGTATATGGCCAAGGACCGCGAAGGTCGTGATGTCTTCTTAGCCGATTCTTCTTATGTTCTTCAAATGGCCCAAATCGACTTTAAACATATTAAGTTCCACTTTACGAGTGAGTTTTAATCGCCCAAGGAATCTGATCTGATCTCTTTCTTGTTGCTTCAAAAGCTATTGAAGGAAAGGGAAATAAATGATGCTCGCAGAAAACAAACGATCTGCGGGCATCATTTTTTTATGCGATCTTGGATGGCGGTGGTACGTCGTCGTATTTTTTTCGCTTATTGAAATTTAATGCTCTTGTACTGATTTTAATTTTTATTAAAGTGGATTTAAAGTGTTGAGAGCTTTTTATTTGTTGAGCCTTCGTTCGAAGGCTCTTCGGCCCTCGGACGAAAACCCATGAGCCCTCGAACGAGGGCTGAAGAGCCCACCTTCGAGGGCTCAACAAACGGAGTCTCAAAAACGACTAATGAAACTGGATAAACGACTAGTGGAGCCAATCCGGGAACTAATTGAATAGGGGCTTCCGATAAAAGACAGTGTGGCGTTGTGCGAATGAAGTGCAGTTATTCAATTGCAAAGGTGATGATTTGAGGGAGAAAGGATTCTTCCTTTTTTTGTTTAAACAAAAAAGAATGACTAACATTGTGGCGATTTTACAAGCCTCTGTTTGGCGGATTATTTAATTCACTATAATGGAGCTATAACTCGGAATAAGAGTCATGGACTCATCGTAAATTGGATTTCGAAAGGGAGGCAATCTTTTTAGAAATCAAATGCGTCCGGAGGAGATTAATATTTTAAAACAAGGTATAACTATGAGAATCACAAACTTTCTTAAACGAACGGCATTACTAACGTTAGGTATTACAGCTTTTTTGAGTCACCCCGTCATGGCGCAAGAATCGGATGTCATGGAGCAAGCCGATGGATATGAATGGCCTACCGACAAAGAAGTCTTAAATAAATTGGAGGCTTGGCAGGATTTGAAATTCGGAGTTTTATTTCATTGGGGTGTTTATGCGGTTCCGGGCATTTGTGAGTCATGGCCCCTTTGTAATGAAGATTGGATCAATAGAGATACAACGGTGACTTATCAAGACTACAAGAAATGGTATTGGGGATTAAGTAAAGTCTTTAATCCGATAAAATTCAATCCTAATCAATGGGCAGATGTGATGGCAAAGGCGGGGATGAAATATATGATTTTCACCACTAAACACCATGATGGTTTTTGCTTATTTGATACGAAACAAACCACCTATTCAATCGCTAAAGATGGTCCTTTTCGCAATCATCCCCAGAAGGATGTGGCAAAATATGTGTTTCAAGCCTTCCGCGACAAGAACTTTATGATTGGGGCTTATTTCTCAAAACCGGACTGGCATTCTCAATATTATTGGTGGGATTATAGAGCAACCAAAGATCGCAATGTGAATTACGATATCAAGCGTTACCCACAGAGATGGGATCATTTCAAAAGTTTCGTCTATAATCAGATCGAAGAGCTTATGACGGGTTACGGTAGTGTGGATATTTTATGGTTGGATGGAGGGCAAGTTTGTCCTCAGAATAATCAGGATATTGATATGCCTAAAATAGCCAAGATGGGAAGAAGTCATCAACCTGGCTTATTGGTGGTTGATCGAACCATTGGTGGAAAATATGAGAACTATCAAACGCCTGAACGGTCTATCCCGGAGACACAACTCAATCATCCTTGGGAGAGTTGTTTGCCTTTAACCGGCATGTGGGGATGGGTTCCGAATGCTCATTTTCAACCGGCTCAGAACGTGCTTTCGTCGTTAATTGAGGTTGTGGCTAAAGGTGGTAGTATGGTTTTAGGGGTTGGCCCAACTCCTGAGGGGTTAATTGAACCGGGGGTGATTGAAGTTCTTAATAAGGTCGGAAAATGGATGGATAAAAACGGTCGTGCGATTTATCATACACGAACGACTCCTTATTATAATGACGGTAATATGTGGTTTACCGTAAGCAAGGATCATCAGAAAATGTACGCCATATGCACCGTTAAAGAGGGGGAAGAAATCCCTAATATCTTAGAGTGGACCGAAAAAAGACTTCAAAAAGGACAAAAAGTAAGATTGGTGAGCAACGGAAAGTCACTACGTTGGACGCTTACAGATGACAAAATAAAAGTCTATCTACCTAAAGAGGTCGATCGCACAATGCCGGTCGCTCTTGAAATCAGTCTCTAGGCGAGTTTGAGGTCTATTTATTTTAACTATTGTAGGATGAAATAGAAGAAGTTAGCACAGAGGAAGATCTGTTGATCTTCCTTAAATCTGCTGCCGAACAAATCTATATTCTTTTAACAATAAAAGCCGTGGAATGCTTGGGAATTCACACGGCTTTTTATAACTTTACCGAGTATAAAGTGTCAAAATGTAAAGTATAAATCAATAAACAATAAATCAGATGACCTTAGTAGATCGCTTTTTAAAGTATGTCAGTTTCGACACACAGTCGGACGAACTGACCGGACTGACTCCTAGTACTCCCGGACAAATGATCTTTGCTCGTTACTTGAAAGAAGAGTTGGAAACCCTTGGATTGGAGGAAATCTCATTAGATGAGAATGGTTACCTTTTTGCTACTCTCCCTGCTAATACCGATAAACCGGTGCCGGTGATCGGATTTATAGCCCATTTGGATACGAGTCCCGATATGAGTGGGAAAAATGTATCGCCACGGATTGTAGCCAACTATGATGGGAAAGATATTGTGCTTTGTGCCGAGGAGAATGTGATCCTTTCGCCTGCTCAATTTCCTGAATTGTTGAGTCATGTGGGCGAGGATTTGATCGTGACTGATGGTCGGACGCTTTTGGGAGCTGATGATAAGGCCGGTATTGCCGAAATCATTTCAGCGATGGTCTATTTGCAACAGCATCCTGAAATTAAGCATGGAAAGATCCGTATCGGATTTAACCCGGATGAGGAGATTGGAGCCGGTGCGCATAAGTTCGATGTTGAGAAGTTTGGTTGTGACTGGGCTTATACCATGGACGGTGGTGAGATCGGCGAATTGGAATTCGAAAATTTCAATGCAGCTTCAGCTAAAGTGACCTTCAAAGGACGTAATGTTCATCCGGGATATGCCAAAGATAAGATGATTAACTCTCTTCGCATTGCCAATCGTTTTGTAACGATGATCCCTGAGAGTGAAAGTCCCGAGAAAACTCAAGGTTATGAGGGTTTCTATCACCTGATTGGTATTCAAGGCGAGGTTGAACAGAGCCTAGTGAGCTATATCATCCGAGATCATGATCGTGAAAAGTTCGAAAACCGCAAGGTGTTTGTGCAACAACAAGTCGAACGGATCAACGCCGAATATGGTGCAGGTACAGCCGTATTAGAGATGCGCGACCAATATTATAATATGCGTGAAAAGATAGAGCCGGTCATGCATATCATCGATACGGCTTTTAAGGCTATGGAAGCTGTTGGCGTGAAGCCTAATGTTAAGCCTATTCGTGGTGGAACGGATGGGGCACAACTTTCTTATAAGGGATTGCCTTGTCCCAATATTTTTGCAGGTGGATTGAATTTCCACGGACGTTATGAGTTTGCTCCTATTCAGAATATGGAAAAAGCCATGCAGGTGGTGGTGAAGATTGCCGAGCTGGTGGCTGCTAAATAATAAATCAAACTTAATTTTAATACTTAAATCATGAAAACCACTCCATTTACCGACAAGCACATCGCACTTGGTGCTAAAATGTGCGAATTTGCGGGTTATAATATGCCGATTGAATATTCGGGTATTATTGATGAACACCTCACAGTTTGCAATGCTGTAGGAGTCTTTGACGTTTCGCATATGGGCGAATTCTGGGTTAAAGGACCGAATGCATTGGCATACTTGCAGAAAATGACGTCTAACAATGTGGCTGCATTGGAGCCCGGAAAGGTGCAATATAGCTGTTTCCCGAACGATAAAGGGGGAATCGTAGACGACTTATTGGTTTATCAGTATGACGAAGAAAAATATATGTTGGTGGTTA
This sequence comes from Bacteroides sp. QWL-09, assembly GCF_058683585.1. NCBI lineage: Bacteria > Pseudomonadati > Bacteroidota > Bacteroidia > Bacteroidales > Bacteroidaceae > Bacteroides > Bacteroides sp. QWL-09. The sequence goes on from NZ_CM178748.1 coordinate 3,332,725, forward strand.
ATGCCGCTAATATTGAGAAAGATTGGGATTGGTGCGTGAAGAATAATACAGAAGGTGCTATTTTAGAGAATTCTTCTGATCAGATCGCTCAGTTGGCTATTCAAGGACCTAAGGCCATTGATACGTTGCAAAAGTTGACGGACCTTGATCTTTCGGATATTCCGTATTATACCTTCAAAGTGGGTGAGATTGCAGGCGTAAAGAATGTGATCATCTCTTGTACCGGATATACCGGAGCCGGAGGCTTTGAATTGTATTTCTATCCGAATGAATCGGATCGGATTTGGAAGGCGATATTTGAAGCTGGTCAGGAATTTGGTATCAAGCCTGCCGGATTAGGATCTCGCGATACGTTGCGTCTGGAGGTTGGTTTTTGTCTTTACGGTAATGAATTGAATGATGCGACTTCTCCTATTGAAGCCGGATTGGGTTGGATCACGAAGTTTGCCGATAATAAACCGTTTATTAATCGTCCGGCTTTGGAAAAACAAAAGGCAGAAGGCACGACTCGTAAGTTGGTTGGCTTTGAGATGATCGATCGCGGTATTCCTCGTCATGGCTATACGTTGGTTAACGAGAATGGCGACCCGATTGGTGAGGTCACTTCGGGTACGATGTCGCCTATCCGGAAGATCGGTATCGGAATGGGATATGTACAATCGGAGTATGTCAAAATGGGTTCGGAAATCTTTATTGATATGAGAGGACGAAAACTGAAGGCGGTCATGGTACGCCCACCGTTTAGAAAATAGAGTATTGAGAGTCTAAATGTATAAATCCTTGCATCTTGTATCGAGATGCAAGGATTTTTTTGTTTTACTTTGTTGTTTATAAAGGATATTTCATTTATTTTTATCATAAAACAGATTGTATGTCGCATTTTCCTACTTTAATAGCCGATCTGGCACTGATTTTGATCTGCGCCGGAGTGATGACCTTAATCTTTAAGAAATTAAAACAGCCTTTAGTTTTAGGATATATCGTTGCAGGATTCTTGGCTAGTCCCCATCTATCGTGTACACCCTCTGTGATTGATACCGCAAATATCAAGACATGGGCCGATATCGGGGTGATCTTTTTACTTTTTGCTTTAGGGTTGGAATTTAGTTTTAAGAAGATACTTAAAGTAGGAGGAACGGCTATTATTGCGGCCTCGACGATTATGGTTTGTATGATTCTGCTTGGGATAGGCATCGGGGTGTCGTTTGGGTGGCACCGGATGGATGCACTATTTCTTGGTGGAATGATTGCGATGTCGTCGACAACGATTATTTATAAAGCGTTTGATGATCTAGGGGTTCGTAAGAAGCAGTTTGCAGGATTGGTACTTAGTATTCTGATTCTGGAGGATGTCTTGGCTATTGTTTTAATGGTGATGTTGTCGACTGTGGCGGTGAAGAATAATTTCGAAGGGGCCGAGATGTTCGAAAGTATTGCCAAACTGTTTTTCTTTATTATTTTATGGTTTACGGTTGGCATTTTCTTGATTCCGGGTATCTTGAAGCGGGTCCGAAAATTGATGAGCGATGAGACCTTATTGATCGTTTCTTTGGCTCTTTGTTTAGGAATGGTAGTGTTGGCTGCTCACTTTGGTTTTTCGCCGGCATTTGGTGCTTTTATCATGGGAACAATTCTTGCCGAAACGATCGAGGTGGAATCGATTATTCGGATTGTTAGTCCGGTGAAGGATCTGTTTGGGGCCATCTTTTTTGTTTCGGTCGGCATGATGGTCGATCCGGTAATGATTGCTCAATATGCTGTTCCTATTGTAGTGATTACTTTTGCTGTTATTCTGGGACAATCGATTTTTGGTACCTTAGGCGTCCTCTTGTCGGGGAAACCTTTGAAAACAGCAATGCAGTGCGGCTTTAGCTTGACTCAGATTGGGGAGTTTGCTTTTATCATTGCTTCTATGGGAATTGCGCTAGGGGTGACGAGTGATTTTCTATATCCTATCGTAGTGTCGGTTTCTGTCATCACGACGTTCTTGACTCCTTATATGATTCGACTGTCTGAACCGGCTTACCGTTATGTGGATCGTCGCCTGCCGGAGTCGTGGCACAATGTATTGATGCGTTATTCTACCAATTCACAAACGGTGGTTAACCATAGTAATTTGTGGCATAAATTGTTGATTGCTCTAACACGTATAACGGTGGTTTACTCTGTGGTGAGTTTGGCTATCATTCTTCTTTCGTTCAGATGGGTCGTTCCCTTCTTTAAACATCTTTTGCCTGATTTCTGGGCTTCTTTGATTTCGGCAATATTTATCATTGTTTGTATTTCTCCTTTCTTAAGAGCAATTATGGTGAAGAAGAATCATTCGGTTGAGTTTACCGAACTGTGGAAGGAGAGTCGAGCGAACTGGGGGCCATTGGCTTCTACGATTGTGCTGCGCGCTGTGATTGCCATTTTCTTTGTGATGTTTGTGATCATTAAGTTGTTTGAACTCTCTAGCGGATTAGTGGCCGGTATTGCATTGTTTGTCATACTGTTGATGGTTTTCTCAAAGAAGTTGAAGAAACAGTCGATACTTATTGAGCGTAAGTTTTTCCAAAATTTGCGTTCTCGTGAGATGCATGCGGAATATATGGGAGAGGTGCGACCGAAATATGCCGGTTGTTTGTTGACTATGGATTTGCATTTGGCGGATTATCAAATTCCGGGGGAGTCGTTCTGGGGAGGAAAGATGTTGAAGGAGTTAGATCTGGGAAAAAGATTTGGCGTGCATGTGGTTTCTATTCTTCGGGGGAAACGGCGAATTAATATTCCGGATGGAAATGCACGGCTCTTTCCGATGGATAAGATTCAGGTGATTGGTACGGATGATCAGCTTAACTTGTTTGCGCAAGAGATGCAGAGTGGGGTTGTGCTTGATTTTGATGTTTATGAAAAAAAGGAGATCATCTTGAGGCAATTCTTGATTGATCCGGATTCGATTTTCTTAGGGAAGACGCTTAAGGATTCCGGCATTCGTGATAAATATCGTTGCCTCATTGCCGGAATAGAGCGTGGTGATGATTTCTTATTGGTCTATAATGCGAATACCATCTTTCAGAAGGGGGATGTGGTATGGGTGGTTGGTGAATCGGTCGATGTGCTTCGTTTGGCTGACTTGAAAGCGACACTCAACGAAGTGTGCCGCTAGATCGGTACCGACTGTTTTTATTCTTCTGAATCGAAATCGAATTCAAAATCGAAGTTGTCGCCCGATTCTGGTATAAAGAATTCTTCGAGATTGCGGCGATCTTTTTTGGTTGGACGTCCGGTGCCTCTTGCCCGGTCAACAAATCCGTTGATCTTACTCAGTTCAAGCAATTCATATTGATCTGGAGTGGTCACGTTTTCCATGACATCGGCTACGAGTTTGGCACCAACTCTTTTTTCAATGGTTTGAATGACTTTGAAGGAGTAGGTAATGGGGGGCTTTTTGACTTGAATCACATCACCGGGCTTAATCATTCGAGCAGCTTTGACTTGTGATCCATTGATGGTTACTCGTCCTTTCTTGCAGGCTTCAGCGGCAATGGTACGTGTCTTGAAAATACGTACGGCCCACATCCATTTGTCTATTCTTGCTTCAGGCATTTTTTTTCTTTTGAATAAGGGTTCGGTTTACTTTTTATTAAATTGATTCATCGTGATGTTGATGCCTGCCAAACAAAAACTCTTAATGATTTCACCGGCAGTCTCTAGGCGTTCGTCCATGGTTTTCCAATCTTCATCGGTGAAGTGACCTAGGACGTAATCGACTTGTCCGCCACGGGGAAAATCACTTCCAATACCAAAACGGAGGCGGGCATAATTTTCTGTTCCTAAGGTGGCTGCAATGTGTTTTAAACCATTATGCCCGGCATCGCTTCCTTTGCCTTTTAAACGTAGGGTGCCGAATGGTAGAGCCAGATCATCTACAATGACGAGTACATTCTCTAAAGGTATATTTTCTTTTTGCATCCAATAACGCAAAGCCAAACCACTAAGATTCATGAAGGTAGAGGGCTTGAGTAGAATAAGTTGTCGGCCTTTGACTGAGAAACTGGTTGTAAATCCATATCTGCCATCTTTAAATGGATAGGCGTTGTTCGATTTAGCTAAGGCATCAACGGTCATAAAGCCAATGTTATGGCGTGTTTCGTGATATTCCGGACCGATATTACCAAGCCCGACGATGAGATACTTTGTCATTTTCTTAGGAGTTTGAATGAAAAACGCAGATTAATACAGATCTTGCAGATTGAAATCCGCTTAACCTGCATTAATCTGCGTTGTTATGTTTTAGCAAAGAATGCTGATTATTTGCCTGCTGCTGCAGCTGCACCTCTTGCTGCACGAGTCAATTTAACTGCACATACAACAGCTTCTTTAGCGCTCAATATTTCAAGACCTTCGTAGCTAAGCTCACCAACCTGAACTGTTTTACCTAAACCTAAGTGAGATACGTTTACTGTAAGTTTCTCAGGGATAGTGTTATAAAGAGCTTTAACTTTCAATTTACGCATTTGCAATGCCAATTTACCACCGGCTTTAACACCTTCTGCCAAACCTTCAAGTTGTACAGGAACTTCCATTACGATTGGTTTAACTTCGTCAATTTGGAAGAAGTCTACGTGTAGGATAGAATCCTTTACTGGGTGGAATTGAATATCTTTCATGATTGCTTTTACTGTTTTGCCATCGATATCCAAGTTAACCACGTAGATGTGTGGAGTGTAAACAAGGTTACGCAAACCTTCTGTGCTTACTGTGAAGTGTTTAACTTCGCTTCCTCCGTAAAGTACACATGGTACACCACTGTTCTTACGAATTTCTTTCAAAGCTCTTGCTTGATCTGAAGAACGTTCTGCAATTGTTCTTGCAGTACCTTTTACGTCAATTGATCTCATTTTAATTTTTTTTTGTGTTACTCTAAATTAAGTGATTCTTATGCTTAATTCACCATTACACGATGTGGTTAATCCACTCGAGGCTGTAAAAAAGCGGTGCAAAATTAGCTTATTTATTTGAAATATGCAATTTTTGAGGGTCTTAAAAGTCGATGTCGATCTTTATTTCTTCATCTAATGCACTAGAAGAGGAGGTGTTAGGTTGTTCGATTTCTACTGTATGACCATTTTCCTCATTGTTATTAATAAATTGAATGGTTTGATTGAGTCCGTGCATGAATTTTTCGAAATCTTCTTTGTACAGGAAGATTTTGTGTTTTTCGAAGTTAACTTGCGAGTCATCACCTTCTCCTACAATTACTTTTTTACTTTCTGTAATAGTAAGAAACATCTCTTCTTTACGATTCTTTTTTACGTCAAGATAATAAATGCGTTTCCCCGCTTTAATTGCTCTTGAGAAAACAATCTCCTTATCACTCGTTTCTACGCTTGTTCTCTTTTTTAATTCTTCCATATCAATAGATTCGTTTTTTATATTGGCCTCAAAATTGGAGATTTTTTTTAAACTGTCAAAAGAAAAAAGCCACAGAATGATTTTGCGAATTAAAAAATGTGATTTGTATGCGAAAACTCATTAAAAATATCTACTTTTGCAGTTCGATAATAACAGTATTAATTTGAATTATGATCAACAGAGTTCTTATTCGTCTTAAGATTATACAAATCGTATTTGCCTATTACCAAAACGGAAGTAAAAATCTAGACTCAGCGGAGAAAGAGTTATTCTTCAGCCTCTCAAAGGCTTACGACCTTTACAATTATTTGCTAATGCTTATGGTAGCATTAACAGAGTATGCACAAAAACGTATTGATACAGCTAAAGCTAAATTTTCACCAACTAAAGAGGAATTATATCCTAATATGAAGTTTGTTGAGAATAAATTTGTAGCTCAGTTGGAAGTTAATGAGCAATTGAATCAATTTATTGCTAATCAGAAAAGAACTTGGGATAACGATCAAGATTTTATTAAAAGTCTTTTTGAGAAGATTATCACATCTGATATTTATAAGGAGTATATGGAGTCTTCTGATCATAGTTACGATGCTGATCGTGAATTATGGAGAAAAATTTATAAAACATTCATCTTTAATAATGATGATTTGGATGAGGTTCTTGAGGATCAAAGTCTTTATTGGAATGACGACAAGGAAATTGTGGATACTTTCGTTTTGAAAACGATCAAACGTTTTGAAGAAAAGAATGGGGCAACTCAAGAATTGTTGCCTGAATTTAAAGACGAGGAAGATCAAGAATTTGCACGCCGTTTGTTTCGTCGTACAATCTTGAATTCCGATTACTATCGTCATCTGGTTAGTGACAATACTAAAAATTGGGATTTGGACCGAATTGCATTTATGGATGTGATCATTATGCAAACTGCTCTTGCAGAGATTTTGTCGTTTCCTAATATTCCGGTAAGTGTATCATTAAATGAATATGTTGATATTGCAAAATTGTATAGTACTGCTAAAAGTGGTGGCTTTATCAATGGTACATTAGACGGGATTGTTAATCAATTGAAAAAAGAAGGTAAGTTAACTAAAAACTAATACCTTTGTCTGAAAATGATATTTGAAAACTTAAATTAATTGTTTTATGAACTTATTGACTGTATTTATGCAAGCTCCTGCTCCTGCTGGTGGAGGAAGTATGATGTGGATTATGCTGATAGCAATGTTTGTGATCATGTATTTCTTCATGATTCGTCCGCAAAACAAAAAGCAAAAAGAAATTGCAAACTTCCGTAAGTCATTGCAGGTCAATCAACAAGTGATAACTGCTGGTGGCATCCATGGTACAATTAAAGAAATAAACGATGATCATGTTGTACTTGAGATTGCTTCTAATGTGAAAATCAAGATTGACAAGAATTCAATTTTTGCTGACGCAACTGCAATGAATAATCAACCTAAATAAGGGCAAAAAATAAAAAGCCGATGTTTGTTCGTAAAAAGAATAAATATACTTATTTAAAATATTCTAGAAAGATTAAAGGTTTTCTACTTAGCGATAAGTATAGAGAACTTTTAATCTTTTTGTTTTTTTTTGTCATAGCTTCGGGGTTCTGGTTGATTCAAACGCTTAATAAGGATTATGAAACAGAAATCAATATTCCTATTAAAATAAAGAATGTCCCGAACAATGTTGTTTTTACCTATGAGCCTGGTTCTGAAGTTGGCGTAAGGGTAAAGGATCGCGGTACGGTTCTACTAAATTATATCCTTGGAAGGGGATTCTATCCTATTGCTCTTGATTTTTCTGAATATAAGAAGAAAAGCAATCATGTGATGGTTTATCCTGGAGAAATTCTTAAGTTGGTTTCAAACCAATTGAACTTATCAACTAAAATTTTGTCTGTAAATCCTGATACGTTAGATTATATCTTTACTGAAGGAAAATCTAAACGGGTTCCGGTTGCTTTTTGCGGAAAGGTGTCTACAATGAATCAATATTATATTTCTGATACAATCTATTCGCCCGATTCAGTATTGATTTATGCGCCTTCTAAGATTTTAGATACGATAACTGTAGCATATACTGAATATGTAAGGTTGGATAATATTTCCGATACGATTCGGCAAAAGATCTCTTTACGCTCTGTGAAGGGAGTTAAGTATGTTCCGAATCAAATTTTGATGACTTTTCCAACAGATATTTATGCTGAGAAAACGGTGAGGGTTCCTTTGAAAGGAGTTAACTTCCAGGCTAACAAAGAGTTACGAGCTTTTCCATCAAGTGTGCAAGTCACTTTTCAAATTGGGGTAAGTCGCTTTCGTAAGATTAATGCATCGGACTTCAGCATAGAAGTACCTTATGAAGAGTTGGTGGATCTGCAGGCAGAAAAGTATAAGGTGAAGATAAAATCAAAACCTCAGGGGGTTCGAATAATTAGAATTGTCCCTGACCAGGTTGATTTTCTAATTGAACAAATAAATCCTTAGTCATGCTGAAAATTGGTATAACAGGTGGAATTGGTAGCGGGAAAAGTGTGGTCTCGAAATTATTAAGTATGCTTAATATCCCGGTTTATATTTCTGATATTGAAGCTAAAAGGCTGACTATTTCAGATTCGATTATACGTCGAAATTTGGTTAAATTGCTAGGGGAAGAGGTTTATGAACCTAATGGAGCCTTAAATAAGGAGTTGTTAGCGACTTATTTGTTTGCAAGTCCACAACAAGCTGATCAAGTAAATGCAATCATACATCCTCAGGTGAAAAAAGATTTTCAGTTCTGGGCAAGTCAACAATCAGTTCTCTCTCAGCCAATAATTGGGTTGGAATCGGCTATTTTATTTGAAGCGGGGTTTGATGGGGAGGTTGATATTTGCGTTATGGTGTATGCTCCGTTAGAATTGCGATTGAAGCGAGCAATGGAACGTGACGGTGTTTCGCGTAATTTAATAATGGATCGGATAAATGCTCAGATGAGTGATGAATTGAAGAAAGATCGATCTGATTATGTTATTTATAACGATAATGAAAGAGCTTTGATTCCGCAGGTTTTGGAGCTGATCTCTTTTCTTTCTAAAAAATATGATTACCTTTGCTCCGCAAAAAAATAATTAATAAACAAAAGTAATATACTATGTTAAAGACTATTTTGTCTATCTCCGGTAAACCAGGATTGTATAAACTTATTTCACAAGGAAAGAATATGCTGATTGTTGAATCAATCAATGCTGATAAGAAACGTATACCTGCTTATGGTAATGAAAAAATTATTTCTTTGGCAGATATTGCAATGTATACAAGTGACTCAGAAGTTCCATTAGGAGACGTTTTAGGCTCAATGAAGGCTAAAGAAAACGGAGCCGTAGCTTCTTTGAATCCTAAGAAAGCAACAACAGAGGAACTTCGTTCGTATTTTGCAGAGATATTGCCCGATTTTGATCGCGAAAGAGTATATCCTGCTGATATTAAGAAACTTATATCTTGGTATAATATTCTTATTAATAATGGGATCACTGACTTTAAGAATGCAGAAGAAGCCGTGACTGAAGAATAAGTTTAATTCTTTTTTATAAAAAAATGTGGTAATCATTGAATGTTTGATTACCACATTTTTTTTCTACCCTTTAGTTCTTGAAAACTAATTGGTCAGTATTCGCATCGACGAGGATAGGCTTGCTTTTATCAATTTCTTGTGAAAGAAGTTTCTTTGACAAGTTATTTAATAAATAGCGTTGTATTGCTCGTTTTACCGGTCGTGCCCCAAACTCAGGGTCGTAGCCAACTTCTGATAGGAAGCTCAATGCTTGCTCGGTTAACTGAAGCTGTACTCCGTTTTCTTCAAGCATCTGTTGAATGCCTTTAACTTGTAGGAGAACAATCTCTTTAATTTCGGTCTCTGTCAATGGCAAGAACATGATCGTTTCATCGATACGATTTAGAAATTCGGGACGTATCGTTTTCTTTAGCATATTCATTACCTCTTTTTTCGTTTCTTCTACGATTTGCTCATGATTAGACGTGTTTAGCTTTTCCATCTGACTTTGTATGAATGAGCTTCCCATGTTGGAGGTCATGATAATGATCGTGTTCTTGAAGTTGACAACCCGTCCTTTATTGTCGGTCAAACGTCCATCATCTAATACTTGCAAAAGGATATTAAAGACGTCTGGATGAGCTTTTTCTATTTCATCAAACAGTACAACTGAATATGGCTTTCTTCGGATAGCTTCTGTTAATTGACCACCTTCATCATAACCAATATATCCCGGAGGCGCTCCGACCAGACGAGATACGCTGTGCTTTTCCTGATATTCACTCATGTCGATACGGGTCATCATTGTTTCATCATCAAAGAGGAATTCTGCCAACGCTTTTGCTAGTTCGGTTTTTCCAACTCCTGTTGTACCAAGGAAGATGAATGAACCTATTGGACGTTTGGGATCTTGTAAACCGGCACGGCTTCTGCGTACAGCATCGGATACAGCTTCGATTGCTTCTTCTTGGCCTATAACTCGTTTGTGTAGTTCGCCTTCTAGATTGAGAAGTTTGTCTTTTTCGCTTTGTAGCATTTTGTTGACAGGAATTCCTGTCCATCTAGATACAACATCAGCAATGTCTTCTGCGTCGACTTCTTCTTTGATCATGGCCGAATCTCCTTGCATCATATGAAGTTCTTTTTGGATATCTTCGATTTCTGTGTTAAGGGTCTGAAGTTTTCCATATCGAATCTCTGCTACTTTTCCATAATCTCCTTCTCGCTCTGCTTTTTCAGCCTCAAATTTTAGGCTCTCGATCTCAACTTTGTTTTGCTGAATCTTATCCATGAGTGTTTTTTCACTCTGCCATTTGGCTTTGTAAGATTTCTCTTGCTCTTTAAGTTCGGCCAAATCTTTTGCTATAGCTTGTAGTTTGATTTCATCATTTTCACGTTTGATTGCTTCGCGCTCAATTTCTAATTGTTTGATTCGACGAGATATCTCGTCCAATTCTTCAGGAACCGAGTCGACCTCCATACGTAATTTAGCTGCTGCTTCATCCATCAGGTCGATTGCTTTATCGGGTAAAAAGCGATCCGTGATATACCGATTGCTGAGTTCAACTGCTGCAATAATTGCATCGTCTTTAATGCGTACATGATGGTGATTCTCGTAACGTTCCTTTAAGCCACGTAGAATTGATATGGTACTTAAAGTATCTGGTTCGTCGACCTGTACCGTTTGGAAACGGCGCTCCAAAGCTTTATCTTTTTCAAAATATTTTTGATACTCATCTAAAGTGGTTGCACCGATTGAACGAAGTTCTCCACGGGCCAAAGCTGGTTTTAGTATGTTTGCTGCATCCATAGCACCTTCGCCTTTTCCTGCTCCGACAAGGGTATGAATTTCGTCGATAAATAAGATGATATCGCCATTAGATTTTTTAACTTCGTTAATGACCGATTTTAACCGTTCCTCAAATTCGCCTTTATATTTGGCTCCGGCTACCAATGCTCCCATATCTAGAGAATAGACTTGTCTGTTCTTTAGATTCTCGGGAACGTCGCCGCGCAAGATACGGTGAGCAAGTCCTTCTACAATAGCTGTTTTCCCAGTACCTGGTTCGCCTATTAAGATTGGATTATTCTTTGTTCGGCGACTTAAAATTTGAAGAACACGTCGGATCTCCTCGTCACGGCCAATCACCGGATCAAGTTTTCCTATTCGGGCGGCTTCATTTAAATTGATGGCGTATTTCTCGAGAGACTGATAAGTGTCTTCACTCGACTGTGAAGTCACTTTTTCACCTTTACGGAGTTCTTGAATAGCACTTCGTAGGTCTTTTTCTGTGACTCCTGCATCCTTTAGAATTGTAGATGCAGTGCTTTTTACTGTTAATAGAGCCAATATCAAGTGCTCAAGAGATACAAATTCATCCGTCATCTCTTTTGAATATTGAGTGGCTTTCTGTAGGATTTCATTGGTCTCTCTGTTTAAATAGGACTCGCCACCAGATACTTTAGGTAGAAAATCCAACTGCTTTTCGATGATTAATGAAATCTGTTGTCCATTGACTCCTAACTTTTGAAAAATAAAGTTGGTTACATTCTCGCCAACTTTCATGGCACCCGATAGAAGGTGTATGGGGTCAATGGCCTGCTGCCCTCGGTTTTGTGCTAAGTTTACAGCTTCCTGTATCGCTTCTTGCGATTTAATTGTGAGATTGTTGAAGTTCATATAGTATTCTCCTTTTTATTTATTTCTTCTTATATAAAACAAAAAGGAGTGCTCAAAGTGTTTGCCAATCTTGAAATTTAGACATTTTGTCTTGCTAATCAGATTGTTATGTGACATTTTGTCCGGTCTAATCTTTCTGGTACTGTCGATTTTGCAGATCAAATCTCATTAAGGTATGAAACTATTGTAGTATCTTTACCGCTGTAAGATTTAAAAGCATAACTTAATGGAATTGAAACTAAACAATAATATAAAGTTGTCAGAAAATGTGGTGTTGATTGATGCTGCATTCTTGAACTTTGTGATCAGTGATCTTAAAAACTATTTTGAGAAAACCTTAAATCGTTCGTTGCAAGAGATTGATTTATCGTTGTTCACGACCTACCTCATGCTTGATGCAGGTATAACTGAGGGAAATAATGATATTCAGTTTCTTTTTGTATATGATAGCCAATCAGAACAACTCGCTTATTGTCGACCATCAAATTTAAAGAAGGATTTGAACGGGGTTGCTTTTAAAAGCTCTTATGGCGAGTTTTCTTTTGTAAGTGTGCCTTCTGAAGGAATGGTTTCAAGAGAGAATTTATACTTAGACCTATTGACTATAGTGGCGGATTCTAGTGATGTGAAAAAGATAATTGTTATCTCTTTTAACGAAGAGTACGGGGATCAAGTTTCTGAAATCTTAGATAAGGTTGAAAAGAAGGACGTTTTTCAGTTTAGAATGAATGAACCTGAACTGAATGTGACTTATAAGTGGGATATGCTTGCTTTTTCAATTATGCAATCACTCGGCATTCGTAGTGACGAACTTTAGTATAAAAGAACATTGTGTCTGATTTTCGTTTAAAAGTTTTTCAGTGCGTTGCGAAGAATTTAAGTTTTACTAAAGCTTCGCAAGAGTTGTTTGTTAGCCAACCAGCTATAACTAAACATATACAAGAGTTGGAAACTTTATATCAGGCTCGATTGTTTGATCGACACGGAAATAAGGTTTCTTTGACCGATGCCGGTAGATTATTGTTAGAGCATACTGAAAAGTTACTTGATGATTATAAGAAACTAGATTATGAGATGCATTTATTGCATCATGAGTATATTAGTGAACTAAGATTAGGAGCTAGTACCACGATCACGCAATATGTGTTGCCTTCCTTCTTGGCTCGATTTATAGGTAAATTCCCACAAGTTGGTTTGACTTTGTTGAATGGAAATTCCCGCGAAATAGAGACCTTCTTGTTAGAACAGCGCATCGATCTGGGGTTAGTCGAAGGGGTGTTTCGTTCTCCGGGACTTAAGTATACTACTTTTCTTCAAGATGAATTAGTGGCGGTAGTACGCACCAATAATAACTTAGGATTAGGAGATGAGATTCTTCCGGAAGACTTATTGACTATTCCTTTAGTCCTCAGAGAAAGAGGATCTGGAACATTGGATGTCTTTGAGCGCTCGCTATCATTCTATAATATAAAGCTTTCTGCATTACAAGTCTTGATGTATCTGGGGAGTACTGAAAGTATCAAGCGTTTTCTTGAAGAAACTGATTGTCTTGGTGTTGTTTCCATACGATCAGTTGATCGGGAGTTGGCGGCTGGTAGTTTGCGTGTCGTTGAAATTAAGGGATTGTCCATGTCACGTGAATTTAATTTTGTTCGTTTACAAGGTCAAGAGGGTGGTCTACCTGAGGTCTTTATGCGCTTCGTGTCATCGTATAACCGAAAGTTATAAGTCATAAAAACAAACAATTGGTGAGAGTTACCAAATTCATTTACCTTTGTGGCATTAATGAATAAAGGTATTCTTATGATTTCAACAATTAGACAGACATTAAAAAAGAATAATAAATCTCTTTATGTGATTTTATTATCGGTTATAACAGTCGCTTTGTTTTTGGATTATATACCCGGTCTTCAAGGGTGTTCTTCTTGGGTGACGCCTCCTATTGCCCTTTTTCTGGGACTCTTGTTTGCTTTGACTTGTGGACAAGCGCATCCGAAGTTCAATAAAAAAACGTCAAAGTACTTATTGCAATATTCCGTCGTTGGCTTAGGATTCGGAATGAACCTTCATTCTGCTCTTGCTTCGGGAAAAGAGGGGATGGAATTTACTATCATTTCAGTCTTTGGAACATTGATTGTTGGTTGGTTCATCGGACGTAGACTATTAGGAATTGGTAGAAACACATCTTACCTGATTAGTTCTGGTACTGCGATTTGTGGGGGAAGTGCAATTGCTGCCGTTGGTCCGGTTCTGAAGGCTAAAGATAGTGAGATGTCAGTTGCTTTAGGAACTATTTTTGTGTTGAATGCAATTGCTCTATTTGTTTTTCCTATGATCGGCCATGCTTTGGATATGACTCAGCATCAGTTTGGGACATGGGCGGCCATTGCTATTCACGACACAAGTTCGGTGGTTGGTGCAGGAGCGGCCTATGGAGAAGAGGCTTTGAGAATTGCGACTACGATAAAACTAACTCGTGCGTTATGGATTATTCCTGTTGCTTTCTTAACTTCCTTTGTTTTTAAGAATCGTGGACAGAAAATTAGCATTCCTTGGTTTATCCTATTCTTCATTTTAGCCATGATTGTAAATACCTATTTTTTAGGGAGTTTCCCTGAATTAGGACAAGTTATAAATGGTCTTGCGCGTAAGACTTTGACTATTACAATGTTCTTTATTGGTGCATCTTTGTCTCTTGATGTGCTTAGAAGTGTTGGCCTTAAGCCATTGATACAAGGAGTCCTGTTGTGGGCTGTAATTAGTATAAGTACCTTAATTTATATTTATTGGTTTATGTAAACAAACATCTACAGCCCACAAAATGGGCTGTAGGAATTTATCCTCAATTTGAGGCCTTTATATTTAATGGTTTAGGTATAATTTAGGGGGAATTTTGTTTAAAAAACGATTATGATTCTTTCTTAGGTCTCTTTTTCTCATTAAACTTTTTCAGTTCTTTCAACGATTTTATATTCTGTAATTCTTTCAATTCTTTTAAACTCTTGCTATCCATTAATCCTTCGAAGTCTTTCATGTCAATGGCTTTCAGTCCGGATAAATCAATGTTCATGTCGTCAATATTCACCGCGTATGCTTCAAAATCAATGGGAGGAAAATTATAATTATAGTTGCAACTTTCATCCTTGGTGATGTTTTGAATATCTTTGATTGATAGATTGCCAACTAAGGCAATGAATCTTAACGATGCTGCTCCGTCCATGACCATAATGAGCTCTTTAATTTTTTCTCCTTTCCGTTGGATATAGAATGCTGAATTGGAAGCTGTTCCTTTTTGTTTCATCAACAACTCATATTTCCCATTCGAGATTAGCTTCTGGATATCTTTTCGAAGTTCAGTTTTTATAGCTTTGTCTAGTGTGGATATGATATATATGCCTTCAAGTTCATTAGCCACTTTCCCGATGTTTACGTCGTCTGTTAGAATTTCTGTTTGCACGCTAAGCATTGCCTTAGAAATATAAACAGATGAAACATTACGCATGTCACTATATTTATCAAATAGCTTATTCTGTGCTTTAGCTCCTAAAGCAAGCATTAAAGCAATAAGGGTGAGTATAAAATAATTAGTTCTCATAATTTAAGCTTTTATTTATTGATTTCTTGTTTGATTTCTTTATTTACTCTTTTGATTTCTTTCCCATTGCTGACCATCTCGTCCACTCCATTGTTAAGTTCTGTAGACACATCAATGAGGGTTGAACGAAGGATTTGACAGACTTCTTGTGGGTTTCTGATAGTGTCTTTAGGCGGATGAACTTCTTCAACTTGATCCAGGAAATAATTCACACTTAAGAGTATAAGCAAACTTGCTGCTATGCTACTGACCCAAAAAGTGAAACGCTTTGTTTTGGCTTTGTCTTTTTGTTCTTTAGTTTCAATTAAGTCTATTAATTTCTGTTCCAGATTCTCCGGAAAGGTCATCTTTTGAGGAGTTTTTAGACTTAAAAACAGCCGCTTTTCTATTTCAAGTTCAGCAGGTATAGTACCTTGCTCGAAGAATTTTTTTAGTTCTTCTTCTTCTTTTTCGTTGGTTTCCCCTTCGTAAAAGTTTGCAAGTAATCGTTTAATTTCTTCGATATTCATAGTCGTTCATTTTTATGAATTGTTCACGAATCTTTTTTCTGGCTCTGGAGAGAAGTACCCGGATATTTATGGCATTAAGTCCGGTGATTTTTTCAATTTCTTCAAACGAATAATCTTTCATATCACGTAGCATTACAATTTGTTGTTGCTGCTTGGGTAACTGTGAAATAATACATTTGACTTGTCGTGCATCATCTTTTAGTTCTAGTGAATCTGTTTGATATTCATCAGATACGATTGTTAGTTCTAAAGCCTGTTTAGTGATGTTGTATTTTCCTGATCGTAATAAATCATAACACATATTTTTGACTAATGTAACACTAAATGCTTCAGGGTTAATGATTGCTGTTAGCTCCTTACGTTTATTCCAAAGTTTCATATAAGCTTCCTGTATCAGATCTTCTGCATCTGATTCATTTTCCAAAAGCTGGTAAGCTATGTGGTAAAGTTTACGATGAAATGGAAGAAACTCTTTTTTAAAACGTTCAGCGTCCATCGGCTTTTATTAATCTTTGTTTTTTATATCCTTTAGACGTTAAAGGATGCGATTGTGTTACATCTAAAAAGAAAAAATAAAAGAAAAACTGATTATTATTCTGAGTGGAGAGCGATTGAAAGGTTCGTTTCTTGAAGCGAGTGAATTGAAAAACGGTGGATATCAAAGGATTAGATCTCTGATATCCACCGTTGTATTTTGAAATTAAGGGATATTATTTTTGCTTGAGTTGAGCAAAGATAAGTCCTTCAAGTTCTTCCGCTAATTCTGGATTATCAGATACGCATTGTTTAGCTGCATCACGCCCTTGTCCCAATTTTGTATCGTTATAGCTGTACCATGAACCACTTTTCTTGATGATTCCTAAATCGGCTCCCAAATCGATAATCTCACCAGAACGTGAAATGCCCTCGCCAAACATAATATCAAATTCTGCTCTGCGGAATGGAGGAGCCACTTTGTTTTTTACAACTTTGACTTTCGTCTGTTTACCAACAACTTCTTCTCCATCTTTAATGGCTTGACCTCCGCGAATGTCTAAACGAACAGAAGCATAGAATTTCAATGCATTACCGCCTGTTGTAGTTTCTGGATTTCCAAACATCACACCAATCTTTTCACGTAATTGGTTGATAAAAATACAAGTCGTACGAGTTTTGCTTACTGCTGCTGTTAGCTTACGTAATGCTTGTGACATTAAACGAGCTTGCAGGCCGACTTTATTTTCACCCATATCTCCCTCTATTTCTGACTTGGGAGTTAGAGCCGCCACAGAGTCGATAACAATAATATCAATAGCCGATGAACGGATCAACTGCTCAGCAATTTCTAAAGCTTGTTCACCGTTGTCTGGTTGTGAAACCCACAAGTTATCAATATCCACTCCAAGTTTAGCTGCATAAAAACGGTCGAAAGCATGTTCTGCATCGATAAAAGCTGCAATACCACCGGCTTTCTGAGCTTCAGCGATGGCATGGATAGCAAGCGTCGTTTTACCAGATGATTCTGGGCCGTAGATTTCTATAATTCGACCTCTGGGATATCCACCTACTCCTAAAGCTACATTTAGTGCAACGGAACCGGTAGGTATCACTTCTATTTGTTCAACAACTTCGTCGCCCATTTTCATGATCGAACCTTTTCCAAAGTTCTTCTCAATCTTCTCCATGGTAGCTTGCAACGCTTTCAACTTTTCATTTGATACCATTGTTTTATCTGTTTCAAAATTTAGTTCATCTTTTTTTGCCATTCTTCTCTCTATTAAATCTGTTCTTATTGATCTAGAATTTGTTCGGCATGTTCTTTCGTCTTAATTTCCTTAGGAGATAGAATACGCTCTACAATACCTTCCTCATTAATAATAAATGTGGTTCTGAATGTGCCCATATATGAACGGCCATATAGTTTTTTTTCACCCCATACCCCAAACTGTTCGACTAACTTTTTATCTGTGTCGGCAATTAAAGAGAATGGTAATTGGTGCTTTTCTATAAATTTCTGATGTGATTTTTCACTATCGATACTTACACCAATTACTGTATAACCATTTTGGTCTAATTCTGTATAGCGATCACGCAAGCTACAAGCTTGAGCTGTACATCCGGGCGTGTTATCCTTTGGATAAAAGTATATGATAACTTTTTTACCGGCATAATGGCTCAAGTGCATTTCTTCTCCTTTTTCGTTTACTCCCAGAAAATCGGGGGCTTTATCTCCAACGTTTATCATAACATCAATTTATATATAGGTTCTATTTATTCGATCGGTCATATTGAACGTTGATTTAGCCTCAACGAAAGTTATAATTCTAAATCACCGTCAATAATTTCATGCCAAGGCAATCCTTGTTTGTTGAGTTGTTCCATGAAAGGATCTGGGTTAAACTCTTCGACGTTATTTACTCCAGGGCGTTTCCATTCACCTTTAAAGAACATCATTGCACCAATCATAGCCGGAACTCCGGTCGTATAACTAACCGCCTGCATGCCGGTTTCTTGATAAGCAGCTTGGTGGCTACAATTGTTATATACGTAGTAAGTACGTTCTTTACCATCCTTCAAACCTTTGATACGGCAACCAATAGAGGTTTCGCCTTCATAATTCTCACCTAATTCTTGTGGGTTAGGCAATACTGCTTTTAAGAATTGCAAAGGAACAATCTTTATTCCGTTATAATCCACCTCATCAATACGAGCCATACCGATATTCTGAATCACTCGCAAGTGTGTTAAGTACTCTTGACCGAAAGTCATCCAAAAACGTGCACGTTTAATGCTTGGGAAGTTTTTGACTAATGACTCCAATTCTTCATGGTACAGCAAGTATGAGTCGCGTGCGCCAATATTGGGGTAATTCAAAGGCTTATGAATTTCCAAAGGATTGGTGGTTACCCATTGACCGTTTTCATAATAACGACCGTTTTGAGTAATCTCGCGAATATTGATTTCCGGATTAAAGTTAGTTGCAAATGCTTTATGATGATTACCCGCATTACAATCAACGATATCTAAATAATGCATTTCATCGAAATAATGTTTTGCGGCATAGGAAGTATATATTCCACTTACCCCTGGGTCGAATCCACAACCAAGTATTGCTGTCAGTCCAGCTTCTTTGAAGCGTTCGTGATAAGCCCATTGCCAGCTATATTCGAAATGAGCGACATCCTTAGGCTCATAATTTGCTGTATCAAGGTAGTTTACGCCAGCTTGCAAACAAGCTTCCATAATCGTTAGATCTTGATAAGGCAGAGCAACATTAATCACCATTTCGGGTTTAAAGTCATTAAATAAAGCAACCAATTCGTCTACATTATCAGCATCAACTTTTGCTGTTTTAATATTAGGGTTACCAATAGCTTCTACAATTTTATCACATTTTTCCTTTGTTCGGCTAGCAATCATGATATCAGTAAAAATATCGGCATTTTGTGCCACTTTATGTGCTACGACAGTACCTACACCGCCCGCACCGATAATAAGAACTTTACCCATTTCTTTATTTTCTGTAATTTTAAGTATAAAAATAGTTTACGATTAATAAATCATTGAGCAAATATACGTTTTTATTTTTAGAAAAGTAAGTTGCTCTCTAATCTTTTATGTCAATTAAACCTAATCAGACGACCACTCTCAAATTCCAGTATTTTCCCATTATAATACCAAGTCTCGAATTTACTTTCTAGCTTTTGTTTTATTTCTATCGGATTGCCTAATGCCAACCGACATTCATCCATTGCCATTCCTTCTTTTATTTCGCCTTGAGCAATGAGTTTCCATCGCTCAGCTGTAATGTAGGGATATTGCTTATAAATATTTCCGGCTTTGAATAGATCTTCTATGTAATTTTCGTTTTTGATGATAAAATCATATTTTAAGTCCACTTCTAATTCATACGATTTGTTATTTTTATCTTTAAGTTTCAAGTTTACTAGGCTCTTGTCGTTTAAGAAAACGACATCTTGTACAATCAATGGAGTATAGCGAGCAATAAATGTTTCTGTGTAAATAAGCCCCTTGTCGGTTTCTAATGTCGTCTTTACACGTATATTTTTTATAGGGTAGAGAGGCTGGTTGAGATACTTGTCCCTCATCAATAATTGTGTATCTGCTTTTTTGTCTGTGAAGCTAAATGCATGGCTGAACAAGTAATATTTTTTTGCCCCTTGAAAATCGGTGATATCCATCCCAGAGTTAGTCCTGGAGAAAGCCACTTCGAGATAATAAGATTTCTGATTTTCATCTTCTAATATGATTTTGACAGGGTAGGCTTGTGACCCTACTCCAATTTTTTTGATGGCCATTTTTTGATTCAATGGAACTTTGACCTCTCTGTATCCGGCATAGCTATTGGCATCATCTATGCGCACAAATTCGCTTTGGAGATAAACGGCTTTTCCGACCAAAAGGGTTTTGGCTGTATCTACATCTTTAAGATAGACCAATCCGTTAATACATCTTCTAGGGTTGTCTTTAGATACTTCATCTAATCGTCGGTTTTGAACCTCGTGGTAATATTTCTGTCCATCACAAACAAAGATGAAACGTGTCTTGTAAGATATCCCACTAGATGATTGATTCTCTAGCTCTTCTGTTCCTATGAATTCGACTATTTTATGTTTTAATTCGAGATTACTCACTTCATTTCCTGTCTCATAGTTTGAGAAGATAGGAATGAATTTATCCTTAGCCGTAGGAATAAACATGAATTTCATTCCAGGTGTCCAACTCGATAAGAGATGCAACGGGAAATCTGTTTTGACAAAGATTTCTTCTTCCGTTAGTGCTGTCTGATTTTGTTGCTCGGTTGTTACTATATAGTCATCTTGTGCAAAAGCGTAAGATGCTTGAATAAGCAAGAAGGCTAAAAGGAGACTTTTTGATTTCATAGACCTATTTTTAATTATAAAATCTTTATTTACGTTATATTCATGCTACAAATGTATGCCTTTTGTTCAATTTCTGTATTTTTGTTTTGTTTTTTATTTAAACTTTAATGATATGATTAAGAAATTTTTCGTTTCAGTAACCATATTAGCTGTGTTACTTACTCTAAGTTCCTGTCGTTCTGCTGAAAAGACGACCTCTTCAATCTCTATTGATGGGGAGTGGACTATCGTTGAAATTAATGGTGCAAACTTATCGTCCGACACCAATAAGCCTTTTATCGGTATTGATACCGCCAAGAAAAGAATGTTTGGGAATAGTGGTTGTAATAGGATGATGGGGCAACTCTCTTTTGACCCTAATGCTAAAAAAATAAGTTTTAGTTCTGTTGCTACAACTCGTATGGCTTGTATGAACATGATTATAGAAGAGAACATCTTAAACACACTGAAGTTTGTTCAGTTTTATCGTGTTGAAAATCGAGAAACTCTTCTTTTATGCAATGGCAATAAACGGCCGATCGTGGTGCTGAAAAAGAAACAATCGGTAGAATCGATACTTTCATCACTATCAGGTAAATGGATGATTAAAACATTGGAAAATAGTCCGATTTCTGTTACTGACCAAGAATCTCCTTTCTTGAGTTTCGATACTGCTGAAAGTAGAATACACGGTAATTTAGGGTGTAACATTGTAAACGGATCTTTCTCGGTAGATCCTGAGAAGATTGATCGTATCCATTTTTCGAAGATGATATCAACGATGAGGGCTTGTCCGGATATGGATTTGGAACAGAAACTTTTGAAAGCTGTTGAATCGGTTAGTTCATTTAAGATACAGCCTAAGGGGCTTTTAAATCTGTATGATGAAGAGAATAACCTCTTGGTCACTTTAGAAAAAGAAGATTGATGGTATTAAAGGGGTTATCGGATTAGACGACTGACTATTACTATTTCATGTGACGCGTTTTGTGAAACTAAAAAAAATAAAAAAATGAGAAGTTTTGCCTCTGATAATAACTCTGGTGTGCATCCATCTATAATGGATGCACTTTGCCGCGCAAATAAAGATCATGCGATTGGCTATGGAGATGATCAATGGACCCGAGATGCGGTCAAAAAAATGAAGGAAGTATTTTCTTTAGATTGTGAACCCTTATT
The DNA here is from genome assembly GCF_058683585.1 of Bacteroides sp. QWL-09. Taxonomy (NCBI): domain Bacteria; kingdom Pseudomonadati; phylum Bacteroidota; class Bacteroidia; order Bacteroidales; family Bacteroidaceae; genus Bacteroides; species Bacteroides sp. QWL-09. The sequence continues at coordinate 3,354,481 of NZ_CM178748.1, forward strand.
TGTATTTAATGGTACGGGGAGTAATGCGGTTGCTCTACAGTTGATGACACGTTCATTTCATTCGGTGTTTTGTGCTGAGACCGCTCATATTTATGTTGATGAATGTGGGGCACCGGCTAAAATGACCGGTTGCCATATCCGTCCCATTGCGACTATTGATGGGAAACTAACTCCTAGCTTAATTCATCCTTATCTGCATGGGGTGGGGGATCAGCACCATTCACAACCGAAGGTGATTTACATCTCACAGTGCACTGAACTAGGAACAATCTATACGGTTGAGGAATTGAAGTCCCTGACCGAGTACGCGCATGAACATGGTTTATATGTGCATATGGATGGAGCACGATTGGCTAACGCTTGCGCGGCTTTGAATCTCTCATTAAGTGAACTGACTGTTGATTGTGGGATTGATGTGTTAAGTTTTGGGGGAACAAAGAATGGACTGATGATTGGAGAATGTATCGTGATTTTCAACAAGGAGCTGCAGTCGGAAGCGCGTTTTATTCGTAAACAATCAGCACAGCTCGCTTCTAAGATGCGTTATCTATCTTGTCAGTTCTCAGCATATCTATCGAATGAATTATGGCTTTCAAATGCCACTCATGCGAACCGTCTGGCTCAGAAACTTTATCATGCTTTAAAAGATTATCCGGGTGTTGAGTTTACTCAAAAAGTGGAGAGTAATCAGTTGTTCTTGGTGATGCCGCGTCCGCAGATTGACCATTTACTTCAAAGCTATTTCTTCTATTTCTGGAATGAGGAGCGAAATGAAATCCGTTTGGTGACCTCTTTCGATACCACTGAAGAAGATATCACTCTATTTCTCGAAACACTTAAGGCTTTTAAACGTTAGAGCTGATTAAGAAAGGATAATTAGTCTGCCATTGGTTGACTGGTTTTTTAATGATTTAATTATGAAGGTGAAGACGAAGATCAATTGTCTGGTAGTATTGGGACTGCTCTTTGGTTTAGCAGGGCATGCGCAAGACCATTCATCTCATTTGTTTCTAGGCAAAGATACGCTCCTGCAGAGGTCGTCAAGTATGGATTCTCTCCAGATAAAGCGTTCTTTCCTTAAGAAAGTATTGGATTACTTTAATGATGCGAATAAGGAAAAGAAAAACAAAAAGTTCGATTTCAGTATCATAGGTGGTCCTCATTATGCTAGTGACACGAAGTTTGGAGTTGGACTTGTGGCTGCAGGACTCTATCGAAATCATTTGTCGGATAGTTTACTGCAACCGTCTAATGTTTCTCTCTATGGTGATGTATCGACCGTTGGATTCTATTTGCTGGGTGTACGGGGAAATCATTTATTTCCTAAAGATCGTTATCGGCTGAACTATAATTTATATTTTTATTCCTTTCCTAGTTTATATTGGGGGGAAGGATATAAGAATGGTGCGAATGCCGATAATGAGAGCAAATATGATCGTTTCCAAGCTCAAGTAAAAACAGACTTTTTGTTTCGATTGGGAAAATCGGGATATATTGGGCCTATGGTTGTTTTTGACTATGTCTATGGACGCCATTTTGAAAAGCCCGAACTGTGGAAAGGGGAGGATGCTCGAACGACAAACTTTAGTGTGGGCTTCTCATTACTCTATGATTCACGAGATTTTTTAACCAATGCTTATCGTGGAGGATATGTGCGTCTTGACCAAAGAGTGGCACCGGCCTTTTTAGGAAATAAATATACTTTTGGAACAACGGAGCTAACCGCTAATTACTATCATCAGGTATGGCAAGGCGGAGTGCTAGCGACTCAGTTTCATACGTTGGTGAATTACGGTACTCCTCCATGGGGACTTTTGGCTACTCTTGGTGGAAACTATTCAATGAGGGGGTATTACGAAGGACGTTACCGTGATAAATGTTCGATGGATGCCCAATTGGAACTCAGACAGCATCTTTGGAAACGTAATGGCGTTGCTTTATGGGTGGGGGCTGGAACGGTGTTCCCCGATTTCTCAGGTTTTAAAGCATCTCGCATACTTCCTAATTATGGTGTTGGTTATCGGTGGGAATTTAAGAAAAGAGTGAATATACGTTTGGATTTAGGGTTTGGTAAAGATCAAACCGGTTTTATTTTTAACATCAATGAAGCTTTTTAATGACATCAAGAGCCGGCTTTTCAACGAGCGGTTCTTGTTCTATTATTTTTTAGGGGTACTTATCATACCTAATATTTGCCTGTGTTTTACAGAGCCTTTATCTCTTGCAGCAAAGTTGATCAATATCTTGTTGCCTTTGTCGTGCTATTATGTGGTTATGACCTTTTCGAGAAATAGCGGTAAAATGTTGTGGATACTTTTCCCGTTTGTCTTTTTAGGGGCTTTTCAATTGGTTTTGCTCTATTTGTTTGGGCGGTCGATTATCGCTGTCGATATGTTTCTGAACTTGTTGACGACTAACTCAACCGAAGCGATGGAACTTTTAGACAAACTACTCCCGGCAATCATTATCGTTGTCTTATTGTATGTGCCCCCTCTAGTTTTGGCTATTGTTGCCATTGTGCGGCGCAGTGAACTGTCGCCCTCTTTTTTGAATCGTAAAAGAAAAAAGGGTCTGATTGCGTTGGTGGGTTCTCTCCTTTTGTTGGCCGGTACATCTGTTGTTGATCAGCACTATGATCCGAAGATTGATCTTTATCCGGTTAATGTGTGCTACAATGCGTCGCTAGCTTTTCAGCGTCATTTGAAAACCGAACATTACCGGCAGACTTCGCAGCAATTCATTTTTTCTGCTCAATCGTCTCATCCCATTGAGGAGAAAGAAATTTATGTGATGGTCATTGGGGAAACGTCTCGTGCTGCGAATTGGCAACTCTATGGCTATCATCGCGCTACCAATCCAAAGCTTGTCGAAAGAAAAGGGGTGATTTCTTTTTCTCACGTCTTAACCGAATCGAATACGACACACAAGAGTGTGCCCATGTTGATGTCATCGGTCTCTGCTGTCGATTTTGATTCTATTTACAATCGGAAAAGTATTATTACCGCATTTAAAGAAGCGGGATTTCATACGTTATTCTTCTCCAATCAACGCTATAACCACTCCTTCATCGATTTTTTTGGTCAGGAAGCCGACCATTCTGTTTTTATAAAAGAATCTGTCGATCATAAGGGGGTGGATCTTTCGGATGATGCTTTATTGGAACTTGTCTCTCGTGAACTTCGTTCTGACCGGAAGAAGCTATTTATTGTTTTGCACACCTATGGTTCGCATTTCAATTATAAAGAGCGGTATCCGACTGAATCGGCCTATTTTAAACCGGATTTTCCTGTTGATGCTAAAGTGCAATATCGAAGTAATCTGATTAATGCCTATGATAACTCAACTCGTTATACCGATGATTTTTTAGATCGCTTGATGACCTTAGTTGCCCGTCAGAAAGCCTCTTCCGCAATACTCTATACGTCCGATCACGGAGAAGATATTTTTGATGACGATCGTCAGTTGTTCCTTCATGCCTCTCCTGTGCCTTCGTATTTTCAGATTCATGTTCCTTTTTTGTTATGGCTGTCACAAGAATATAGAGTTCGTTATCCTTCAATAGAAAAGATTGCTAGATCTCATTCTGCTAAGCAGATCTCTTCAAGTTGTTCGTTTTTTCATACCTTATTAGAACTTGGAGGGGTTCAGACTTCTTGTAGAAATGACTCATGCTCGGTGGTTAGTGATCAATTTGTGGAACGTCCAAGATTATATCTAAACGATCATAATAGAGCTTGCCGACTTGAAGAGTCGGGTTTGGAAAAGCCGGATTTCGATCGACTGAATAAAATGGGAGTTCGGTATCTTCCTTAACTGATTGGATGTGATCTTATCGGTTTCATTATAAGGAAGTTATAATAAGTGTTTTGGCGAATAAATAAACAATATGATAGTATATTTATCGAAAAAACTAGAGATTGCGGCCGTTTTTTCGCTCGTTTTGTTAGGTATGGATGGGTTTTTATTTATATTTGCAAATCAAACAATAATATTATAAACATAGAAATGAAAAAGGCATTATTAATTGGAGCTTTAGGCTTGATGACGCTAAATGTGTTGGCGCAAGAAAAGAAATCTGAAGAAGGTTTCGTGTTTACCACGGTAAAAGAAAATCCTGTAACTTCAGTAAAAAATCAGAACCGTTCGAGTACTTGTTGGAGTTTCTCTGGTTTGGGCTTTTTAGAATCAGAATTACTTCGTATGGGTAAGGGGGAATATGATTTTTCTGAAATGTTCGTGGTTCACAAAACCATGGAGGATAGAGCGGTCAACTATGTACGTTATCATGGGGATAGTTCTTTCTCTCCGGGTGGTAGCTTCTATGATGTAATTTATTGTATGAGAAACTACGGTTTAGTGCCTCAAACTGTTATGCCGGGTATCATGTATGGTGATACATTACCTGTACACAATGAGCTTGATGCTGTAGCCGGTGCTTATGTGGACGCTATTGCAAAAGGAAAATTCAGCAAGCTAACTTCTGTATGGAAGAATGGCGTGAAGGGAATTTATGATACTTATTTAGGTCAATGTCCTGAGACTTTTTCATATCAAGGCAAAGAGTACACTCCACAAAGCTTTGTGAAATCATTGGGGTTGAATCCGGACGATTATGTATCATTGACTTCATACACTCATCATCCTTTCTATTCGAAGTTCATTCTTGAGATACAAGATAACTGGCGTAATGCTGAATCTTACAACTTACCGTTGAACGACTTTATGGAAGTGATGGATAATGCCGTTAAGAAAGGTTATACAATTGCTTGGGGTAGCGATGTTAGTGAACAAGGTTTTACTCGTGACGGAGTAGCAGTGTTGCCTGATGCTGCTAAAGGAGCTGAACTGACCGGATCGGATATGGCTCGTTGGACCGGCTTGACTGCTACCGACAAACGTAAAGAACTTACTTCAAAACCTCTTCCTGATATGGCTGTTACTCAAGAGATGCGTCAGCAAGCTTTTGATAATTGGGAAACCACAGACGATCATGGTATGTTGATCTATGGTATTGCTAAAGATCAAACCGGAAAAGAATATTTTATGGTTAAGAACTCTTGGGGCACATCAAGCAAATACAAAGGATTCTGGTATGCTTCTAAAGCGTTTGTAGCTTACAAAACAATGAACATTGTTGTTCATAAAGATGCTCTTCCAAAAGAGATCGCAAAGAAACTTGGTCTTAAATAATTTATAGACTTCACCTTATTAAAAATGCTCTTGTCACATAAAGCGACAAGAGCATTTTTTTATTATTCATTGTTTATAGAGAGTTTTCTTGTAGACCTTTTATATCGTTAAGGTAATTATTCTTCGGTCGATAAAGGTATGGGTTCGAGTAAGCTATCTGCAATAGCAATAGCGATAGAGTCGGTATCTCTAGGAACCGGTCGATAGCTTCTAGAACAGTTATAAGGTTTCTTTATAGCTTCTTTAGGTTGTCTAGGGAATTTGGCACGATAACTCTTTAAAGATTGATCTTTCAAAATCCCTTCCATGAAATAGGCGTATATCGGTAAGGCCGTACGACTACCTTGTCCCAGCTGACCGGTTCGGAAGTGTATGCTTCGATGTTCGCCACCAACCCAAGCGCCGGCTACCAATTTAGGAGTTACTCCCACAAACCAGGCATCCGAATGGTTGGATGATGTTCCCGTCTTACCGCCAAACTCCGTGTCATATTTGAATAAGTCGTATGCCCACAATGCTTGAGAGGTCCCACGAGGCTCGGTTAACCCACCTTTCAAGAGCTCTGTCATCAAGAAAGCAGTCTCATAAGGAATGGCTTGCTGAGGCTTAGGTGCTTGATATTCGTATAAGACTTTTCCATCTTTGTCCTCTATGCGAGTCACTAGAACCGGATCGTTTTGCACGCCATCGTTAATGACTGTACTATAGGAATCGATGAGTTCCAACAAATCAACATCCGACGCCCCTAAGCTCATAGCCGGAGTCTCTTCGAGAGTCGTTTTTATTCCCATAGCCTTTGCAATTCGTGTAATTGCAGGGAGGCCGACTTCTTTAGCGACTTGTACGGCAATGGTGTTGACCGACTGAGCAAACGCACATTTCAATGACATGGTGTCGCCCGTTGCTCCACCATTGGCATTGTGTGGAATCCACTTAGCCGGCTTACCATCTTCAAGAACATCCCAAACCACGCTTTGGTCAATGCGTTCATCGCAAGGAGACATCCCAGCCTCCATTCCTGCAGCATAGACAAATAGTTTGAAGGTAGATCCCGGTTGACGTTTAGCCAATACTTTATCATATTTCCATGAGCCGAAATTGATATCACCCACCCAAGCTTTAACAAATCCGGTTTGTGGTTCCATCGCCATAAATCCCGTGTGCATGAATCGTTCCATATATCGAATGGAGTCCATGGTGCTAATGGTAGTATCCCGACTTCCTGTTTTATAATCAAAGACTTTTAGTCGATGCGGTTTATTTAAGTAATAATCGATAGAGTCTTTCTGATTGGGGTATTTTTCTTCCAATAGCTTATACGCTAAGGTGCGTTTGGCTAGATTCTCGATGAAGTTGGGAATCTCTTTATTGGTCTTGTCCCTCCAAGGATTTTCTTTTCCCCAGTGATTGTCGAAATTGCGTTGAACCACCCTCATGTGTTTATCTACGGCAGCTTCGGCATATTTTTGCATGCGTGTGTCTAGAGTTGTGTAGATCCTTAACCCGTCGGCATATAGGTCAATATCATTCTCTTTGCACCACTCTTTCAATCGTTCGGCAACCGCCTCACGGAAGTATAGAGCTTGTCCGTCGTAGTTCGTTTCGATGTTGTAATTTAAGTGGATTGGAATCTGTCGGAGTGAGTCGTGCTCTGCTCGTGTGATGACGTGATGGGTCATCAAATTATCTAAAACCACATTTCGACGTTTCAGACTATTTTTAGGATTTAACCGCGGATTGTAGGTCGTTGTCGCTTTTAATAAGCCGACCAGTGTTGCCGCTTGTTCGTAAGTGATCTCGTTGGGCGTCGTATGAAAATAGGTCTTTGCTGCCGTTTTTATGCCATACGCATTGCTACCAAAGTCGACCGTGTTCAGATACATGGTCAAGATTTCCTCCTTACTGTAGAAACATTCAATTTTTACGGCAGTAATCCACTCCTTAGACTTCATGATCAAGAGTTTAAACCCGGGGACTTTTCCTAATAATCCCGTGGAATACTGCGATCGTACCTTAAACATGTTTTTCACTAACTGTTGCGTAATGGTACTGGCTCCACGAGCATCACCTTTTGCCATATCTTTTATGGCGGCAAAGACCCCTTGAATGTCGATGCCAAAGTGATCGTAGAATCGTTCATCCTCTGTGCATACCAGAGTTTTGATGAGTTTTGGAGAGATCTCTTCATATTTTACCGGACTTCGGTTTTCGCGGAAATATTTTCCGATCAGATGTCCATCGGCGCTATAAATTTCCGACGCTATAGGTTGGTTTGGATTATGAATGCTCGATAATCCAGGTGATTTACCAAAGAGCCATAAGAAATTAATATCGACCATGATGAGATACATCACGAAGATAACGATGAAAGAGATAATGGAAAGATAAGTTTTTTTATACCAACGGGCACCGTGGTAAAGATTCTTGTACCAAGCCCAGAAGGCTTTAGATTTTTCGATGAGGTAATGGAGAGCGCTTTTTGTGCGTGAGACCCATTTTTGGGCATCAAATCTTATCATAGATTTTTGTTATAAAATTGCACAATATCAATGAACTTAATCGGCAAAAGCCTTTGCGTTCGTTTTTAAATACTTACACTGAAGCATTTATGTTGATCCTTTAAAATAGGTCTGTACTAAAAAAGAGGAAACTTAAAGCAAGCTTCCTCTTTTTTCATTATAATGAAATAATGCTTATTTCTTGTTACGGTTACCGTAGCGGCTCATGAACTTATCAACACGTCCAGCTGTATCTACCAATGTAGATTTACCTGTATAGAACGGGTGAGAAGTGTTTGAAATTTCAATTTTGATAACAGGGTAAGTTTCACCTTCAAATTCAATAGTTTCTTTTGTGTTAGCTGTTGAACGAGACAAAAACATATCACCGTTTGACATATCTTTGAATACTACCGGGCGGTATGATTCTGGATGAATACCTTTTTTCATTTCAGTATTTACTTTAAAATTATTATTTTATTACTATCTTGGTAAAGAATAGTGTAATGGTCACTTTTCAGTGCGCAAAGATAGGTGTTTTCTTTGGAAACAAAAAACTTTCTAGAGAAATTCATCTAAATAAAAGATAAAAAATAAGAAGATTAACACTTTCTTCTTGTTCTCTGGTAAAAGTTTGCGTAGAACCTTTTCTCTGCTTTATGTCTTTTTGAACCTTTTAATCGTCTCAATGGTTTTCTAAATGAAGAGCTTTTCTAAATGAAAAATCCTTTTTATTATATTTTTCTTTTCATCGTTTCTTTTATTAGAAGTATAATTCGTATTTTTGCAATGAATTTATTCACTAACAATAAACTTTAAACAAAATGATTAATTACAAAGATTTAGGCCTTGTAAACACAAGAGAGATGTTTGCAAAAGCTATTAAAGGTGGATATGCTATTCCGGCTTTCAACTTTAACAATATGGAACAGTTGCAGGCTATCGTAAAGGCTGCTGTTGAAACTAAATCTCCGGTAATCCTTCAGGTATCTAAAGGTGCCCGTCAATATGCTAACCAAACTTTGCTTCGTTATATGGCTGAAGGTGCTGTAGAATATGCAAAAGAATTAGGTTGTGCAAAACCTGAAATCGTTCTTCACCTTGACCACGGTGATTCTTTCGAAACATGTAAATCATGTATCGATATGGGATTCTCTTCAGTAATGATCGACGGTTCTCATCTTCCATACGATGAAAACGTTGCTTTGACTAAGAAAGTGGTAGAATACGCTCACCAATTCGACGTAACTGTAGAAGGTGAACTTGGCGTATTGGCAGGTGTTGAAGACGAAGTTTCTTCAGATCACCACACTTATACTGAACCAGACGAAGTCGTTGACTTTGTGACTAAGACAGGTTGCGATAGCTTGGCTATCTCTATCGGTACTTCTCACGGAGCTTACAAATTTACTCCGGAACAATGTCATATCGATCCTGCAACAGGACGTATGGTTCCTCCTCCATTGGCATTTGATGTATTGGATGGTGTAATGAAAGAACTTCCAGGATTCCCTATCGTTCTTCACGGATCATCTTCAGTTCCTGAAGAAGAAGTGGCTACAATCAACAAATATGGTGGTGCTTTGAAAGCTGCTATTGGTATTCCTGAAGAAGAATTGCGTAAAGCAGCTAAATCTTCTGTTTGTAAAATCAATATCGACTCAGATAGCCGTTTGGCTATGACTGCTGCTATCCGTGAAGTTTTCGCTACTAAACCAGCTGAGTTTGACCCACGTAAATACTTAGGTCCTGCTCGTGACAACATGGAAAAACAGTACAAGCACAAGATTATCAACGTTCTTGGTTCTGATAACAAATTAGCAGAATAAGTCGTTAGACTATCTCTATAAGTATAAAGCCGTTCACTATTTAGTGGACGGCTTTTTTTGTTTCGTAGAATGGCGATATGGATGTGCAGGATATTGTTCGTCTTTTTTTTTAATAAGGTCGGAGCTTTATTGTCATACGGTGGGAACTCCATTGCTATACGGTCAAACTTTCATTCTCGTGCGGTCGGAACTAAAGTGCCAAACCGGGAAAATAAAATCTCGATTGGTGGTGTTTTTTTAGAAGCATTGATATTCGATGGCTGACATTGAATTCGAATTTGTTCGGATAAGGATTTCGATCTTTCTGTATCTGTCAATCTCTACTTCTAACAAAACGATAAAACAGAAGCTTGTTGTCATTCAGTTGGCGTATTATGATTTTATATTATCTTTGCGGCCGGACTAAGTTTTAATCTTTACTATGGAATGGCGTCTGTTGATTTTCCCACACAACGTTTTTGTGTGATCTAAATGTTACCTTAAATGACTTGACTGTTTTTATTCTACAATGAAGAAACCGATATTTTCTGAAATAAAAGGACTAAATGAAGAATTGTTTAAAGAACTTTTCGTGTATTATTATCCGAAAATGAAAGCATTTCTTTTGGGCTTTATTGATGATGAAATGCAGGTTGAAGATATGGTTCAAGAACTTTTCGCCAAAATATGGGAACTTCGAGCGGGATTGGAGATTAAAAATGTGAATGCATATTTATTTAAAGCGGCAAGAAACTTATTATATAAATATTGGTTAGATCTAAACCATAAATCGGCTTGCATTGATGATTTTCCTGAGATCGTTTCTACAGATGATATAGAGGCATTTATATTTAAAGAGGAAATGCTTAGAAAGATTTATGTGGAATTGGGCAAATTACCGACTAAACGCAAAAAGATCTTTATCATGAGTCGAATGAATCAGTTATCAAATCATGAAATCGCTTCTAAGTTACATTTGTCGCCTCGAACAGTAGAGACTCAAATTTATTTTGTGCTCAAAAGGTTGAGAGGAGTCTTGAAAACATTGATTCTCTGGAGTTGGTTTGGATTATTTATAAATTTAGTGTATCTACGATGATGAAAAAACAAAAACGTATAGATTTGATTTTTCAAACCTGGAAGAAGGCTCACGGGATTCCAAAATATAATGCTGTTTTCTTTAGATGGTTGTTTAATAACTCTGAAAGAAAAGGGAAACAAGAAGCATTATATCAGATTTGGAATGAAACAGAGGCTGTGGCTGATCAAAAAACTCACGATACATTGGATGAATTATTGAAGACCGATGCAGCAACGGGAGCTACAAAATTGGTCTTACCGAACGGTCATAAGAATGGTTTTAAGTTATTCTTAAAATATGCTGCGATTTTTTTATTGCCACTTGCGTCATCTTTACTGACTTGGTCCTATCTTTCTGCTCAACATGAAGATGTGGAGTTTATTGAATGTTATGTAGAGAAGGGGTGTCAACAGTCGATTACTTTGGCTGATGGTACGATTGTGAAATTGAACTCAGGCTCTTATTTGAGTTATCCGAATAAATTTATTGGTTCAAAAAGGGGGGTATATCTATTAGGTGAGGCTTATTTCTCTGTGAAAAAGAACGAAGACAAACCTTTTGTGGTCGATGTTGGTAATCTTAAAATTCAAGTTGTTGGGACTAAATTTAATGTGAATGCCTATCCGGATAATAAAGAAATTCTCACTACGCTTGTGGCTGGCTGTGTAAAGATCTGCCAGCGAAATGATGTAACCAAAATCTTTACTTTGCATCCTAATGAACAGCTAAAGTATGATAAGGAAAACCATACTTTTGTACAAAATAAGGTAGATCTATATTATCCCCTGTTATGGCTTGAAGGATCTATGGTGTTGGAATCTAAAACATTACCGGAGATATTAACGGCCTTGGAACGACAATTTAAAATGGATTTTGTCCTTTTAAATAAGAGTGTTTCACCAGAAAAATATAAAGTGATCATTCAAAAAGAGGACACATTAAATGATGTTATGGGTATTTTATCTAATTTGATTAAAGGCTTCTCGTACGAAATAAAAAATAATTCAGTTCTAGTTAGTGTTAAAGAAAGATAAAATCCAGACCTTTCTTACGTAGGATTTACAAAGGAGGACTCTATATCTGTGTTCGTTTAACTTTGTAAAGAAAGGAGGTTTTTATTTTAGAAAAAGAGATGTAGACTTATTGGCAAGTCTATATGTCTCACATCGTCGTTTTATTATCATCATTTTTGAATTGTTTTGAATTAGTTTTTATTAAAAATGTATAACCATGACTTTAAAATCTAAATGGCGAGTATCTCGTCTAATTAATAAAAAAACACAGCTGTTTATTCTTTTTATAACTCTCTCTCTAGGAATACTTCAGGCACAAAATGCACACATCACGCTAACCTTAAAGTCTGAACCTCTAACCAAGGCTTTGACAGAAATTGAGAAAGTGTCTAAGATGCCTGTTAATTACAAACTTAGTGATTTGAATATTAAAAAGAAGATTAGTGTTGATCTTAAGAATTCTCCTATTCGTGAAGCTTTAAATCGTATTTTAGATGGCACAGGTCTTTCTTATAAGATAGAAGATAGACGCATTTTTGTCTTTCGGGAAGTGAAGCAGAAAATGCAAAAAATAGAAGGTTTGATTCGAGATAATGAGGGTCAGCCTTTGATCGGTGTGAATGTTAAACTGAAAGGAAGTAATCATGGAGTTGTGACTGATTTGGATGGAAAGTTCCAACTAAATGCTTCTTTAAATTCCTTTTTAGTTATTTCTTATATCGGTTATAAAACTCGTGAAGTCGAGATTGTCAAAACCAATCTTGAGGATATTGTTTTGAATGAGGACTCAGAAGTTCTTGATGAAGTGGTTGTCACGGCTCTGGGCATTAAGCGTAGTGAAAAGGCTTTAGCTTATAACGTACAAAAGATTAATGCCGATGATTTAAATTCTGTGAAAAGCGCTAATTTTATGAATTCATTGGTTGGTAAAGTTGCGGGAGTCACCATTCAAAACTCTGCCACAGGTATGGGAGGGACAACTAAAGTTGTGATGCGTGGATCTAAATCATTGACGAAGAGTAATAATGCACTTTATGTCATTGATGGTATTCCGATGAAAAACACAAGCTTTAGTAATTCGAGTGGATTTTTGGTCGGAAGTCTTGGTGGAACTGAATCGGCAGCAGATATCAATCCTGAGGATATTGAAAGTGTATCTATGTTGACCGGACCTTCGGCTGCAGCCTTATATGGCTATGATGGTGCCAATGGAGTTGTGTTAATCACAACTAAAAAGGGAATTGAAGGTAAGGTGAAAATTGCGGTTTCTAGTAGCGTAATGTGTTCTAATGTCGCTAGTTTATATGAGACTCAAAATAGATATGGTAATCTCAGCGGAGATTTCGAAAGCTGGGGAGATAAACTAGGAACCCCATCTCTTTACAATCCTAAAGAATTTTTTAAGACTGGAATGGATGTCATAAACTCATTGACATTGACTACGGGTACAAAGACAAATCAGACTTATGTGTCAGCTTCGACAACTAACTCCAATGGTATTTTGCCTAATAGCAAATATAACAGATATAACTTTTCGGTTCGCAATACCTCTAGTTTTTGCAAAGATAAAATAGAGCTAGATTTAAATGCCAATTATATTATTCAGAATAATACGAATCTAATTGGCCAAGGACAGTATTTCAATCCGTTACAAGCAGTCTACCTCTTTCCTCGCGGTGAGAACTTTGATGCAGTAAGAATGTATCAGAGGTTTGATACCTCTAGGAGCATTTATACTCAATATTGGCCTTATGGCGATCAAGGTATGGCGATGCAAAATCCGTATTGGACGATGAATAAAATGGAAGCTAAGTCTTCAAAGAAAAGATATATGTTATCTGCCGGGCTGACTTACCGAGTGGCTAAAGGTGTGGATCTATCCGGACGTATTAAGGTAGATAATACATACTATGTAAACACACACAAACGTAATGCTTCGACTTTGACGCTACTTTCGGGGCCTAATGGTTATTATTCGGAAATGATGAGAGAGGATGCGAATACTTATGCCGATCTGTTGTTGAATATTGATAAAGATTTTGCTACGGATTGGAATGTGAATGCTAATATTGGAACATCATTCGATGATTTGCAAATTAGAGGGTTGAATGCCGGACTTAACTTAGGAAATATACCTAACTTATTCACTCTACAAAATGTGAAAGAAGAATATCGAGTGGGAGCTGGCCATAATAAGAGTAGACATCAAACTCAAAGTGTATTTGCTAATGTTGAATTGAACTATAAGAAAACTTATTATTTGACGTTGACCGGTAGAAATGACTGGGATTCTAATTTGGCTTATAGTGATCAACTTTCGTTCTTCTACAAGTCTGCCGGAGGATCTGTTATTATTTCTGAGTTATGTAAGCTTCCCAACTGGATTCGTTATGCGAAATTAAGAGGATCTTATGCTGAGGTGGCTACCGCATTTAGCCAATATTTGTCTAATCCATATTATGAGTATGACGTTAATACTAAACAGTTTAATACTTCGGCTAAACTTCCGGCTCACCATTTGAAACCTGAAGAATCGAAGTCTTGGGAAATCGGATGTAACTTAGTCTTATTCGATGACTTTAGATTTGATGCGACGTATTATCATTCGAATACATTAAATCAATCGTTCTATGTGGCTCTTTCTCCGGCTTCCGGTTATACGTCTGCTCTGGTTCAGGCTGGTAATGTGGAAAATAAAGGACTAGAAATGGCTTTGAGTTACGGACGCGATTGGGGCAACTTTAGATGGGATACGAGTTTGACTTATACGATGAATCGCAATAAAGTTCTAAAATTAGCGAATGGGGCTCTTAACCCTGAGACCGGTGAGCCTATCACAATGGATGAAATGCCCGTGGCTCATTTGGGAAAACCGGGTCGCGGTGCTGAGGTTATTCTTCGTCCTGGTCAATCAATGGGGGAAATTTATGTTCGTCATGGGTTGATGCAAGATGGTAATAATGAAATCGTGGTCGATGGAAACGGAAATCTGACGGTTGAAACTTATAAAGAGCCTAAACATATCGGATCATTATTGCCTAAATATAATGTTGGTATGAGTAATAGCTTTTCTTATAAGGGGTTGAACTTGAACATTGTCCTTTCTGCACGTGTCGGTGGACTTGTCACTTCGGTTACTCAAGGTATTCTCGATTACTATGGAGTGTCTAAGGCTTCTGCTGATGCCCGTGATGCCGGTGGAGTTATTGTTAATCGCTTTAATGCGCCTGTTGACGCTAAAAAATATTATCAGACTGTTGGCGGTGGAGAAGGAGGAGTTGCTCAATATTATATGTATGATGCAACAAATATTCGTTTGCAAGAAGTGAATTTGTCTTATACGTTTCCTCGCAAGTGGTTTAATAATCGATTTAATCTAAAGGCTGGGATTATCGCACGAAATTTAGCGATGATTTATTGCAAAGCCCCTTTTGATCCTGAATTATCTGCTGCAACTAGTTCTACTTTCTATCAGGGAGTTGACTATTTTATGCAACCATCAACGAGATCAATCGGATTTAATTTTAAACTAGAATTCTAAACATGAGTAAGCTATGAGGAAAATATATTTATTATTGATTGTGTTTTTGATGGGCTTGAGCTTATCTACATCTTGTACTGACAAATTTGAGGAATATAATACTGAACCGTATGCTCCAACTGAACTTGATGTTTCATTATTATTTTATAATCTGATCGATCCTTCTCTTTTTGTGCAAATTAATAATCATCAGCATACCGAACAAATGATCGGACTAGATTATGGAGGGTATTTGAGTATGACGAATGCTTGGACTCACATGACTTTTGGATCGTATAACCCCAATGATGGCTGGATAGAAAAGACATATTCTGATATCTTTTCTCGTTTCTATGCTAATTTCTTTAAAGTTGAGAAAGCGACTAAAAAGGAAGGTCATTTTTATGCTTTTGCATTGCTGCTTAGGGTAAGTGCTATGCATCGATTGGTCGATACTTTTGGTCCTATCCCGTATAGTAAAGTTAAGAATGGGGTCTCTCAACCGGAATTTGATTCTGTGGAAGAGGTTTATAAACATATGTTTGAGGATCTTAATTTTGCTATTCAAGGATTAGGTGAATTTGTTAAAGCTAATCCTACTTTCAAACCGATGGAAGGGAAAGATATTATTTATAATGGTGATTATTCTAAATGGTTGAAATATGCCAACTCGTTAAAACTTCGCTTGGCGATGCGAATGGCTAATGTTGATCCTATTGATGCTCAAAAATATGCTGAAGAGGCTGTCGCTAGTCCTTACGGATTGATCTCGACTAATGCTGATAATGCTTATCGTAAACTTGAAAGTATGGTAAATCCGTATTATGGTATTGCTGTTAATTGGGGAGATTCACGTGTTAATGCAACAATAGCTTCGTACATGAATGGTTATGAGGATCCTCGTCGTGAATCTTATTTTACTAGTTCAACGTTTACTGATCCTAATATTCAAAATGGATATATTGGTGTTAGGGCGGGGAATAATGGTATCAATAAGAATGCATCGGTCTTTTATTCAATGCCAAACTTTGAATCTAAACAAGATGTTTGTTTGTTTAGAGCTGCAGAAACGGCTTTTCTTAAAACAGAAGGCGCATTGCGTGGCTGGAATATGGGAGGAGATGTACAAAAGTTATATGAAGCTGCAGTAGCTATGTCTTTCGATGAGTACGGCCTTTCTTCAAAATTACAAGATTACCTCAATGATGAGACGAGAGTACCTGCCGATTATAATAATCCTAAAAGTATCGGTAATTATAGCGTTCGTTCTAAGATCACTATAAAATGGAGAGAAGCTGATGTTTTTGAGAAGAAACTAGAACGTATTATTACTCAAAAGTGGATTGCCAATTATCCTTTGGGATACGAGGGATGGGCTGATTTTAGACGTACGGGGTATCCTGAAATTTTTCCGGCATTAAATAATTTAAGTAATGGAACAGTGAATGATGTACGTCGCGCGCGTCGTGTATCTTATCCTTCTATTGAATACAAAACAAACAAAGATAATGTAGAATATGCCGTAAGTAATTTGTTGGGAGGTCCCGATAATATGGGAACTGATTTATGGTGGGCTAAGAAAAACTAATAATCTTATAATCGATTGATACAATGAAGAAAATATATAAACTCAATTTACTAATCGCATCGTTCTTCGTATTGCTTGCAACGTCGTGCGAAGAGTGGACCGAAGTAGAAACAAAAGATTTTTTTGAGAACACAAAAACTGAAGAATATTATGCCAATCTGAGGGCTTATAAGAAAAGTGATCATTCCATATCTTTTGGATGGTATTCTAAATGGTTTTGTAATGGACCGATTGGGGTGAACTATCTAATGGGGTTACCAGATAGCCTTGACATTGTTTCAATGTGGGGAGGTTCAACTCCTTCATCAGAGGCTCATATTAGAGATCGTGATGAGGTTAGAAGACTTAAAGGAACTCGAATGGTCGATGTTATTCTTTTGAAAGGAATTGATGAAGAAAAATGGAATTGGTCGTATGAAGATAACGGTGAATCTGCTGTTAGAGCATATGCTCGTTCGTTGGTGGATTCTCTTGAGAAAAATCGTTTAGATGGACTTGATATTGACTATGAACCTCATTATGGATCAAAGGGTAATATTGTACAATATAAGGATCGCGTGTTTTATTTTGTCGATGAGTTGAGTAAATATCTTGGCCCTAAGTCGGGAACTGGTCGATTACTAATTGTTGATGGTGAACCTCAAGCTATGCCTAAAGAAACCGGGCCGATGTTTGATTATTTTGTTGTACAAGCTTATAAATGCCATAACGATGCCAATTTAGATTCTCGATTAAGTCGAACTATTCAGAATTTTGATGGTATTCTTACGCCTGAGGAGGTGACTATAAAATACGTTGTTACAGAAACTTTTGAAAGTGGTGGAATCAAAGACTATACGGATAGAGATGGCAATAAATATGAATGGTCTTTGCAAGGGATGTATAATTGGAAACCTAAAACAGGGGTGCGTATTGGTGGGTTTGGTACATATAAAATGGAGAATGCGTTTATGTGTACAACTATACCTTGGCAATTGTATCGAGAGGGTATTCAAACCCTAAATCCTTCAAAGTAAATGGATCGTTTAATAAAATGAATTGAAAATGGAAAGAAATATATTATCAATATGGTTGTTGGCTGTTCTTGTCGTTCTCTCATCGTGTGATGGTGATTATAAGGCTATTAAGAATGGAGCTTTTTTTGAAGAAGCGGTAACATTGACAGGAAAAAAAGTCTTGGTTACTGAAAATGGAGGAACGACTAATCTAAAAGTTCGATTGGCCGACAAAGTGAATAAAGATATAACGCTTACATTAGAAGTAGATGAGTCTGTCCTTGAAAATTTTAACCGTAAGAAAGGAACTGAATATAAAGTTCTGCCGGCTGAGTTTTATGAATTCGATGCGCATCCTATTATCTCTGCTAATAAGATTGAATCAGATTTTTTGCCTATTCATATCAAACCTTTTTCAAAAGAACTTGATAACACGGGACTAAAATATGCAATTCCATTGCGTATTGTCTCTACAAACGGAGGTTTTTTACCTATAGGTGATGAAGCTTGTTTTGTTGTGATGCTCGATCAGATCATTGTGACGAAAGCTTTTGTCCTGAAATCTAGTGAAAGCATTAAACTTAAACTAAAGGAACTTGAGAGTGATGAGTCGGTAGTGATGCCCAATTTTACAATTGAGTTTTGGTTGTGTCCAACGGCTAAGGGGCATGGCCTGTTTGCCAATGGTTATGGAGAAGGGGATACTAATGAGGTTTGGTTTACGTTGTTCAATTGGAATACTAATGATCAACCCGGGGTGAAAATGAGAAATAACTATTTCAATTCTGGAGTTAAAGTGAAATTTAGGAAATGGCAACACATAGCTTTAACTTATAATGGCGTCACCGGTAGTTCGAAGATTTATATTGATGGAAAATTATGTATTGAGCGTTCAATCGCATCTGGGCCTTTCTTATTTAAACCATGGGTGAGTGGATCTAACGCTGGTAGTTCATGGCTTGGAGTGCGAGAGTATCGCATTTGGAATATAGAACGATCTCAAGGACAAATAGAGAATAATATGGAATCTGTCGATCCATTGTCTACGGGACTTCTTGGATATTGGAAAATGAATGAAGGAACGGGAGCAGTTTTCAACGATTGTTCGGGCAATGCTAAAGAGGGATTTATACTCAACAAAAACCAAGTCATCACAGAAGGTGAATGGGTAGAATATCGCTCTGATACTGAGGATGTAATGAAAGAATAAAATATAATACTCCTTTATCGTTTGAGATTAAAGTTTGTTAGTCGATTAATACTGAACGAACTTGATTATATTAGAAAACTGCAGGATTTAGACTATTGAGGTTTAATTTTTGCAGTTTTCCTTTTCAAGAGAAAATTATCTTTGGAGGTTGGCACTATTATTCTATTTAAGAGAATTGGTCAATAGGGGTTCTTAGACCAGAGCTTGAACTTTTCTTTTGATGATTTGTTTTTAATTCTGTATCCGATAATTGAGAGGAAGTTTAAATGGCATCTTGACCTTCATTTTGGGCTTCAATTAATGTTATGACAGGTCGTGAGTATCTCTTATTGTTATAATGAAGTGAACGGTGCTTTTTGACCCGGATGATTTTCTGAAGGGCCCTTCCTCTCTTCCTTTTTATTCAATATAAACCTCAAACGTATGATTTTTGAAATTGAATTTTTATGTTCCGATTTTCGTCCCTTGGTGGATCGAGATGAGCATTTAGTCGATTTTCTTAAACCTCTTCATGAAAAGAATGAGATTGTTCTTGCTCCATTTGAGTCAACGAGACCTACTTTTTCTATTTGGTCTCATTCTAAAAAGGAGAAATCTTCTTATATTCCTTTTTATCGTAATGTTGGGATATTGAATACTAAGAAAAATTCCAAATCAACTTACTTTAAGGCTTGTCGATCGATTAAATTTCCGATGTTCGAGAAGCATAAGTTTGCCTTACCGTTGAAGGATTACGATTGTTCTTTATATCGTAAAGATCATCTTCGTCGGTTTTGGACGGTTAAAGATTATGGGGTGACGAATCGTTTAAAGATTGGTTTTGCTTTTGAGGTTGATTCTCTAGAGGATCAAATGCTAACGATTGATCTTGAACAAAAGAAGACTTATGAGTTGCTGAAGCTATTACTGGAAATGCCTGTGAAGGTTAAGCCGAATAAAGTGACTATTCCATTGAGTGGGTTATTGCAATGGATGGCTAAAACCATTACAAACTCGACAAAATGTAAAGTGAAATATAGAAACTCTGGGTCTATTCATCCTGATGTCGAGAAAGAGGGAGCTACCGCTGTATTGCTGTATAAGAAAGGGGAACTGAAGCAACTGCCTAGAGATACTCGTGAGTTTAAGATACCCAATAATATAAGTGACTTTAGAATTTCTTATTATGATTATGAGGTAAAAGCCTTTAATGATCAGATTCGTGTTTATTTTATTGAGTATCAAGATGGCGTTGCTGAGGACTTCTTTCATAAACTTAAAGATTGTTTGTTGAAGCAACGGGCAAATTATACGTTTCTTCACAACATGTTATTAAAGACCGGTGTCCCTCGCATAAAGCATCGGGGATTTGTGAATTCTTTAGTTTCTGAATTGCTTAAGGTTAAGAACGATCGATATTTTGGATGTATTGATCTGGATGAGCAAGATCGCGGAGAAGTATTCGATCTGGATCGACGTCTGGAGATTGAAAACGAACTGTTGAATTATAATCTGAACTGTTGATTTATCTGAACTGTTGATTTATAAAGAGGTTTGAGTATGGAATTAGATGTTCTATTGAAATTATTTGATAATCGGCTCTCTTCAAAGTTGTTAGTAGTCTTAGCTCTTTTCGGTTTAGCATTGTCGTTCTACTCCGTCAACCAGAGATTGGATGATGATGTAGAAAAGAAAATCAGATTGATTAAAGAGTGGAAGGAGATTGGCTCTGATAAAGCCTTAAGCCCTGAGGCGATAGAGGCTGTTTATGATCAGCTGCTTGATCAGTTGGAACAACCTGCCGGAGGCGTAGAATCTTTCTTCTTGTCTGCTAAAAATAATTCGAATGGATTTCTCGAAACATTGGCTCTGAAGTTCGTAACCGGTGCTTTGTTGTTTTTGTTTGTTTATGGAGCAAATGTTATGTGGCTGCTCTTTTCATATAATGGAAAAGGGAAAATAAAACATCTGCTTTTAGCGAGAATCCATTATGTCTATATCTTTCTGGTCTTAGGTACTATTAATGCATTAATCCCTTTTGTTTCTGTGGAGGTTAACTATCTTTTCTTTCCTTCTATTTTAACGTTAGTTGTAGCAATCGTCGTTTTGTTAAAAGATGAACAAGATAAGAGAAGAAAAGAGGTGATGAAGAATTCTAAGATCTTATTGAATAACTCATAGTGCGTTCTAAGTTGTGGAAGGAGAAATATAAAAAGCCGTTCCGAATAGCTCGAAACGACTTTTTACCTCTAATTAAAAATCCAACTTTAATGAACGACATTTATCTATTTCATACCTACCTAACTTTCGTTTGTTTAAAGTTCGATGATCAAAGATTCGCGAGGAGACATTTTTAGGTCTTGATCGAATCGGACGGTTTTTCCGGTAAGCACATCACGACCTTGAACTTGATCTTTGAGGATCTCTTGGTAATATTTTAATGGTAATGTGGTGTCTTGATCTGTTCCGTTAAGGATGACGAACACTGTCTTACCGTTGTATTGGCGGGTATAAGCATAAACGCCATGCTGCACCATGAATTGAGTCATACTTCCTTTAGCAATGATTTCGTTCCCTTTTCTCCAATTCAAAAGTCTTTTGTAGAAGTTATAACAGTCGTTTTGTTGCGCTGTGCGTCCTTCTGCTGTAAATGCATTGGCTTTATCTCCAATCCATCCGCCAGGAAAATCTTTACGTACATAACCATCACTTCCCGATTTTGTACCATTCATCATCACTTCTGTTCCGTAGTAAAGTTGTGGAATACGACGAGTGGTCAACAGTAATACAGAAGCTTGTTTAAGCATGGGCAGATTGTCGCCGTTGCCTAAGAAACGATCGGTATCGTGGTTTTCGAGGAAAGCCAAGACTGAAGCCGGGTTAGGGTAGAGGAAGTCGTATACGAAACTGTTGTACACGCGATCTAGCCCTCTGAACCAGGTTTCGGTTTGTTCGTTTTTGGCTGTATTTATTTTATCAAAGAAGCTGAAGTCCATGACTGTCTTTAGGTAACTATTGCGTGGAGCAGCTAGTTTGGAATCTTTTTGCCAGAAAGCGGTGTAAGCCGGTTCGGAGGTCCAGGTTTCGCCTACCGTGTTGTAGTTCGGATATTCTTCATTAAGCTCCTTCATCCAGTTGCTCATGGCATCATAGTCGGCATACGGGTAAGTGTCCATGCGGATACCGTCGATGTCGGCATATTCAATCCACCAATAGCTGTTTTGTACCAGATATCTGTATACATGTGGGTTGCGTTGGTTTAAGTCGGGCATCGCTTTTACAAACCAGCCGTTGTTCATCTGATCGGTATCGTAAGCCGAAGCGTAAGGATCAACATGTGGGGTCAGTTTGAAAGAAGTCTGTACGAAATGGTCTTCGTAGTCAGAGTGATTGAACCAATCTTTTGAAGGCATATCTTTGATCCATTGGTGACCAAAACCGCAATGGTTGAAGATCATATCCATCACCATTTTGATGCCTTTTTGATGAGCTTTCTCGATTAGGTCGCGATATTCTTCATTGCTACCAAAGCGTGGGTCGATCTTATAGTAATCGGTTGTGGCGTATCCGTGATACGATCCTCCTTCCATATTGTTTTCTAAAACGGGAGTAAACCATAAAGCTGTAACTCCTAAATCAGAGAAATAATCCAAATGGTTGGCAATACCGGCAAGGTCACCTCCATGGCGAGCACTGGGATCGTTGCGGTCCACTTTGCTGTCTAACATTCCTTCTACTTTATCGTTATCCGGATTGCCATTGGCAAAACGATCGGGCATTAGAAGATAAAGGGCATCAGAGGCATCGAATCCTGTACGGTCGGCTGCTTTTCTTTTTCTTGCTTTTAGTTCATAATCGCGAGTAAATTTCTTTTTCCCTTCGGCAAAAGTCAGTTTGACCTTTCCTGGTTTGACATCTTTATCTAGTTTGAGATAGATGAGTAAATAGTTCGGACTTTCCAATTTTACGGTACTGCTTAGCGAAACGCCCGGGTAGTTGACGGTGACCGATGCATTGGCGATACCTTTGCCATATACCATTAGCTGAAGCTCTGGGCTTTTCATGCCGGTATACCAGAAAGGTGGGTCAATTTTATCTATACTTGCAGTGGCATAGGTTGTTATTGAGAGCAATAACGCACTTAAGATAAATAAGATTTTTTTCATGATATTAGTTTATAAATTATTACGGGAGCTAAGGTAATTGATTTAGAAAAATGAAAGGGCGTTTTTTATGTGACAGAGGTTTATTATTTATGCAAACGTTTTCATTTTGACTTTTTTATACCTTCATTGAAAAAACGTTCTTTTTTGAGTGAGTTGAGCCACTTTTCTGCAGTAGCATAATAATTGTCGAGTGTAAACTCTACTTCGCCTTTCTCATTTGGAGTTATGGTGTTCTCAATGGGTGCTTGTCGAGTCTTTAAGAATGTTTTGAGCCATTTCTCGGCATTGTCAATATCAACTAGAGTTTGGTAATATATGGCAGCAATATCATAAAGAAGTTTATGGTTATCGCGGTCATAACGATAGAGGTCACGCAGTGTATTGATTTGGTTTTGGGGTTGGTTTGCCATTTTATAACAATCGGCCATCCCTTTATAAAGATGAATCAAAGCACTGTCTTTGGGAATCGTGAGATCAATCGCTTCTTTCATGTATTTAATTCCGTCTGCTTTCCATGATGTCTTAGCACACGACCGGGCTAGGAAATAGAGTAGGCTGATGTTGTTGGGATCTTTTTCTTTGGCTTTCTCGAGAATGTCGTGTGCTTCGTAGTATCGATCTATGGCGTAATAACTGACTCCCAGATAATATAGGGTTTGGAAGCTGCTGTCTTTGCGTTGAATCAATCCACTATAACGTTGGGTAGCCATTGGGTAGTTTTCCGATAGGCAGTATGCAAAGGCATTCTGACGGTTGACTGTAATGTTAGTCGTGTCTTTTTCTCGATATTTCTCTGTGGCTTCAATGGCATACTCATATAGCTTTGTGGTATTATATAGACTACCTAGTTTTGCGGCGGCTAGATAGTCGGTCGGATATTTGTCTTGGATAACGTGGTAACAGCCTATTGCAGCATCAATTTGATCTTTCATATTTTCTAGACTTTGAGCTTGTAGATGTAATACGGCAAGCGAACTATCTTTTTCGGCCAACAGACTACTTTCGGTGAAAGCTTCGGTGTATTGCTGCATGTTGTTTAAAAGGGTGATATATTGCAGACGAACATATTTATTGTTGGGATAATGGTCGATACTTCTTCTATAGTAACTTAACGCATCATCGTATTTGTATAGCCTCTTACAGCAGTCGGCACTTTCAATGAGGGCTTGCTGGTTAACAGAATCGTTTTGTAATATGTTCTGGTAAGTTTTGAAAGCCTCATCGATATTTCCTAATTCTTTTTGTGCTTTCCCTTTTAATAAAAGAAGCTTGGTGGTTGGCTTTTCTTTTTCGATTAGAGTTATTACAGTCTCATAATCAAATTGGGACATGGCTTGTTGGATAGCTTCGACGTTCTGTGCCTTGGTTGTTATCAGAGAAACGAAGAATGTACAAAAGAATATTAAACGTTTCATAAGCATTTAGTTTAAAAAGGTTTATAAATGCCAAGATACGGAAAAGTAAAAAACTTTTTCATAGCTCGATTCTTTATTTCTTCCTAATTTAATATTCTTAACAGATTGTATTAAAGAAAAGAAGCGCCTTCTTTTCAGAAGACGCTTCCTTTTTTCTATGTATTATGAGTTCGAATTACATCAAGAATCCAAGCAAGATACCTGCTGCAACTGCCGAACCGATAACTCCTGCAACGTTAGGACCCATAGCGTGCATCAACAGATAGTTGGTTGGATCATATTCCAAGCCGACAATCTGTGAGATACGTGCTGAGTCGGGTACTGCCGATACACCGGCGTTTCCGATCAATGGGTTGATCTGGTTGTCTTTCTTCAAGAAGAGATTGAATATTTTTACAAACAATACACCTGAAGTGGTGGCAATGATAAATGAAAGAGCACCAAGACCGAAGATCATTACAGAATCCCAAGTTAAGAATTGAGAAGCTTGTGTTGAAGCTCCTACGGTAAGACCTAACAAGATTGTAATCACATCGATCAACGGACCGCTTGCTGTATTTGCCAAACGACGAGTAACACCGCTTTCTTTCAATAGGTTACCAAAGAAAAGCATACCTAACAATGGCAAACCTGAAGGAACTAAGAATGTAGTTAGCAATAGACCAATAATTGGGAAAACAACTTTCTCTGTGTGTGATACCGCTCTTGGAGGTTTCATGCGAATAACGCGCTCGTGTTTAGTGGTTAATGCACGCATGATTGGTGGTTGAATCACAGGAACCAAGGCCATGTATGAATAGGCCGAGACTGCAATGGCACCCATCAAGTTAGGAGCAAGTTTCGATGAAAGGAAAATAGCGGTCGGACCGTCGGCACCACCAATGATACCAATTGCTCCGGCTTGATTAGGTTCGAAGCCTAAAACTAAAGCCAACATATATGCTCCGAAAATACCAAACTGTGCTGCAGCACCGATCAACATGAGTTTCGGATTCGAAATTAGTGCAGAAAAGTCTGTCATAGCTCCGATACCGAGGAAGATCAACGGCGGATACCAACCAGAGGTCACTCCTTGATATAAAATGTTAAGCACTGAACCTTGTTCATATATACCTACTTGTAATCCGGCTTCCAAGTTAAATGGAATATTGCCGACGAGAATACCAAAACCAATTGGGATAAGTAGCATCGGCTCAAACTCTTTGGCTACGGCAAGGTAGATAAAGATTAATCCGACGATGAGCATGACAAAGTGTCCCGGAGTCGCATTGGCAAACCCGGTATATCCCCAAAAGTCTACAAGGTTATTCCCTAAGAATGATAAGAAATCTCCCATAATTATTCAATGATTACGAGGTCTGTACCTTCCAATACAGAATCTCCTTTGTTTACTTTAATTTCAATAATTTTACCATCTTTGTTTGCGTTGATGTTGTTCTCCATTTTCATGGCTTCAAGGATAATCACTGTTTGTCCTTTTTTCACAACATCACCTTCTTTAACCTTGATGTCAAGGATTACCCCAGGAAGTGGAGATTTAACGCCGTCTTTTCTTGGGGCTGCAGCAGAAGGTTGACTAACCACAGGAGCGCCAATTTCAGTTTTTGGTGCAGCAGCCGGACGAGTAACCGGTTTTGGAGCAGGAGCTTTCACTGGTGCTTCCATCTCTACTTTATAAGGTGTGCCGTTTACTTCGATATTGGCAATGTTGTCTTCTACATCATTGATGACAACATTATAAAGGTTGCCATTAATTTTATATTTATATTCTTTCATTGTATTGTTCTGTTTGATGAAAAATTAACTATCTAGGGTTTCTACGTAAAGTGTAAATTTTCGAACTCCAAGGAGAGTAGGTACGTTTTACTCTGTTGATGGTTAAGATCATATCTTCTATGTCGTGAGCATCGTTTTGAAATTCGTGCATAGCCATGGCAATCGCAGCAATTTCGTCGGCAGAGTTGCTACCGATATTTTGCTTCTCAGCCTCCTTCATGTCTGTGATGCCAGCTGCTTTCATAGCGTTACGTTTACTCAACGTTGTTGCAATGTAACCAACAAGTTTGAATGAAAGGAACAAGAGTAGTAGTCCTAGAAATACTACAGACATTGCTATAATAGACATTCCGATACCAATACTATCTTGTGTCCGGAAATTCTCGACTTTTATATTTTTGTCGATAGTCATGTTATTAGTACTTGGAGTCACGTAGCTATGGTCTCCATAACCTTTAATAACCCATGTCGCACTACCGTCTTGTTCACGAGCATAAGAATGATCGGCAACTTGTCCGGCAGGGATGGTGATTTCATCAATTAGAGTTTTACCATTCGAATCGTATAAAGCAATATAGTTGTCTTTAGTTGGATCGAGGGTAAAGTTAATGTGGAATGTACCTCTTGAAGGTATTCCATCAGCCCAAAATAGAGCATGTTGACGAGGTTTGATCTGAGTCAAAACATCGCTTTTGGGAATCGAGTATTTAGTCGGATTGTTTTTATCGTTTGTCAGATAGCATCCTTTTAAGTCGACTGTAGCATAAGAAGTATTGAAAATTTCAATCCATGCACTATGCATACCATAATCGTCCTGAAAGTTTTGCTCGTTAACTACCAAAACTTCATTAATTCTCAAGCTGGTAGTGCTTTGCGCTTTTACGCCGAAGCAAACGATTGCTAGTAACGCGATAAATATTCCGAATCTTTTTTTATTCATAACAATCTGTTTTTAATTTGTTACAATGGAATATTACCGTGCTTTTTAGCCGGATTAGTTAACTTTTTAGTTTGCAATTGTTGCAATGCGCGAATAACACGGAAACGTGTATTTCTTGGTTCGATAACGTCATCGATATAACCATATTTAGCTGCATTGTAAGGATTAGCAAACAATTTAGTGTATTCTGCTTCCTTGTCAGCCAAGTATTGTGCAGGGTTTTCTTGTGCTTTTGCTTCTTTGGCGTACAATACTTCTACAGCACCGGCACCACCCATTACAGCGATTTCTGCAGTTGGCCATGCGTAGTTCATGTCGCCACGAAGTTGCTTACAGCTCATTACGATATGTGAACCACCGTATGATTTGCGTAAAGTAACAGTTACTTTAGGTACAGTAGCTTCACCATATGCATAAAGAAGTTTAGCACCGTGAAGGATAACACCATTGTATTCTTGTCCTGTTCCAGGAAGGAAGCCTGGTACGTCAACCAAAGTCACCAAAGGAATGTTGAATGCGTCGCAGAAACGAACGAAACGAGCACCTTTACGTGAAGCATTGCTATCCAATACACCGGCTAAGTATTTAGGCTGGTTGGCAATTACACCTACCGATTGACCGTTCATACGAGCGAAACCAATGATAATGTTCTTTGCATAGTCTCTCTGAACTTCCAAGAATTCACCATTGTCGACGATTGCACCGATCACCTCATACATATCGTAAGGTTTATTTGGGCTATCAGGAACGATTTCATTCAATAGATCATCCATACGGTCAATAGGGTCGTTACAGACAACTAGAGGAGCTTCTTCAAGGTTGTTTTGAGGAATAAAGCTTAATAGTTTGCGGATAATAGTCAAACCTTCTTCTTCTGTTTTAGCAGTGAAGTGAGTTACACCCGATTTAGAAGCGTGTACACTTGCACCACCAAGATCTTCTTGAGAAACATCTTCACCGGTTACAGTTTTTACAACTTTAGGGCCAGTTAAGAACATATATGAAGTACCTTCTGTCATCAAAGTAAAGTCGGTCAATGCAGGTGAATATACAGCACCACCGGCACAAGGACCGAAGATTCCTGAGATCTGGGGAATAACACCTGAAGCCATGATGTTACGTTGGAAGATTTCAGCATAACCAGACAAAGCGTTGATACCTTCTTGAATACGTGCGCCACCCGAGTCGTTGATACCGATAACCGGTGCACCCATTTTCATACCCATATCCATTACTTTGCAGATCTTCTGAGCCATTGTTTCAGATAGTGATCCTCCGAATACGGTAAAGTCTTGTGCAAAAACATAAACAAGTCTTCCTTCGATCGTACCGTAACCGGTTACTACACCATCGCCAAGGTAATGTTTTTTATCCTGGCCGAAATTGGTGCATCTGTGTTCAACAAATGTATCCAATTCTTCGAAACTACCTTCGTCAAGCAATTGAGCTATGCGTTCGCGGGCTGTATATTTACCCTTTGCGTGTTGTTTTTCAATAGCCTTTTCGCCACCACCTAAACGAGCTTGGGAACGGAGTTCAATAAGCTCTTTAACTTTTTCAAGCTGGTTACTCATGAGATTTATTTATTTAAATGATTATTTATAATTATTGTTTGAGAGTTTGCGCTTACATTAATTATAAGGTAAATTTGATGTAAGATGTAAAAGGTCAAACAACGATTCTTTTTTAGTGTTCGCAAAGTTCTGTTAAGACACCCAATGTTGATTTTGGATGTAAAAATGCGATGTTTAATCCTTCAGCACCTTGACGCGGAGCTTTATCGATTAAACGGATCTCTTTTCCTTCAGCTTCAGCCAAGGCGTTAGCTACACCGTCTTCCACAGCAAATGCTACATGATGAACACCAACACCTTTGTTCTCGATGAATTTAGCGATGGTGCTTTCCGGACAAGTCGGCTCAAGAAGCTCAATTTTAGTATCGCCTACCTTCAAAAAAGCAGTTCTTACTTTTTGATCTTCTACAGTCTCAATGTTGTAACACTTCAAACCTAATACGTTTTCATAGTACGGAAGAGCTTCTTCAATGCTTTTAACAGCAATTCCTAAATGCTCAATGTGAGAAATTTTCATAATGCGATTATTTAATGTGATTTCTAATTTGTTTTTAATTGGTATAAAACCCGCACAAAGAAAATCAATTCTTAAATAATAAAGAAATAAATTAGCAAATAATTATCATTAGATGAGGCAGAAAAGAAAAGACATTCGTCTGAATAAAATATCGTATCGGATTTTGAGGAGTCGATTGCCCCTTTTTTAAGGATTACATATACAATTTTATCATGATTCGGTTAATCCATGTCCATTTGAAACGAAACCACCGTCTGGTACTGCTTTGTTTACCCCCAAATCGTAACACAAAGTCACGATAACCATGTTTTCTAAAGGGCAAACCCACATCCATGAATTCTAAATGACGGAATCCATGTGAGTAGGCCTCATCAAAAGCCTTCCAAATTGCTAGAACTCCGGGATATTGCGGAGCATAAGTTTTTCGCATGCCACCCGAAAACCACAAATAGGCGCTACTTCCTGAATAGATACATACTGCCCCACCAATTATTTTGTCCTTATATTTTACAATAAATATTTTGCCTTGTTTACCTTTGATGAGGATCGAATCCATATGCCTAAAAAACTCTTTATCTGGGAAGTATCTCCTAATTCGTGTGGAATAGACCCGATGAAGCATTCTTGAGAAGCTGTGTATTTCTTCGATGGTGGTTGCTTCGCTAACAATGGCGCCATTTTTTAATCCTTTTTTGATTTGTCGCATGCGTGAAGCATTAAACCGTTCTTCAGGAGTGTGGATGTCATGCAGGGAATTTCTGACTCGTAACCAATTGATGGCAAAGTAATGGTTGCTTCTAAAATATTTATACCCAAAGAGTGCCCCTTCAATGTTTCTAAATTCGATTAAGGAACAATTGCGCAAAGCTTCTTGTGTGAGGTGTTCGAGTAAGTTGCCAAAAATGCTTTCTTTATCCAAATCCTCCGGGAGATTGAAATAATCGCCGTTTCCATAGACGAGGCATTCTTTAAATAAGGTAATCGCAAAATGGTTTTGAGGCTTCCGGATGACGGCCAATAGTTTGGCTATGGGGCGGCCGTTATAACTAGCCACTAGAAGAAGAGGGGTATATCCTAAAGTCGCTTCATAGATTTGAAACAACTCTTTGGAATGAAAGGTGTCTTTACCCGGTAGGTCCGGAATCTCGGCGCCTCGATAATATGTGGTCAGTTTTAATGGCATATTACACAAATGTATCACTTTATTTCTTTGTGTCTAACAAATGAAGGTCTTATTTGTTGTCTGAAATAGAAAAATAGCTGTCTTTGTGACTATTAGATTGCATCTTGATTTTCTTTTAGCTTGTTTATTCGTCAAAATAGGGTTAAAGCTTTTGTTATGTTTATATTCCACGTGTTTTTTTTATCTTTGCATGCAGTATCGAAAAAACTATAAATCAGGAAATGATATGGAACATTTTAATGAGCTGATAAAGAAACGTCGCAGTACCCGAAAGTTTACCGACCAAGAACTCTCTCAAGAAGAGGTTGTAACACTGTTGAAGGCTGCTTTGATGTCGCCAACGTCGAAACGCACGAATTGTTGGCAATTTATTGCGGTCGATGATAAAGAGACGTTGAAGAAGCTTGCTTTGTGCAAGGAAAGTTCTTCTGCATTTATTGCCGATGCGGCATTAGCTTTGGTGGTGACTGCCGATCCTCTCACCAGTGATGTTTGGATTGAGGATGCTTCGATTGCTTCTATCATGGTGCAATTGCAAGCTGAAGATTTGGGATTGGGAAGCTGCTGGGTGCAAATACGCGAGCGTTATACGGCTTCCGGAATGTCTTCCGATGAATATGTACGTGAGGTACTCGACATTCCTTTGCAGTTGCAAGTGCTATCGGTCATTGCTATCGGTCACAAAGCGATGGAGCGTAAACCCTTCGATGAGGCTCATCTGCAATGGGAAAAGATTCATATTAACAAATTTGGAGGGCAATAGTCATGAGTGCTGCCAGAGCAAATAATAATCAGGATACATATAAAGCCACTGCGATTGCCTTGATGCTGATCGGGGGACTTTATATGATCGATAAATTTGTCCGATTGAGTTTGTACGGACTCGGATGGATCACAGACAAAAACTACTTATTACTTTATACTTCGGTCATCTTTTTATTATTTAAACGTGATAAATCTATCGGTATTGTTTTGCTCGGGCTTTGGCTAGTGATGAATATTGATTTGGTGATTGCTCTTTTAGGCAATCTTTCAAGTTATTTGTTGCCATTGGCCTTATTATTGACCGGAGGTATTTTATTATTGATATCAAAACGATGAAAAGAAGTATAGAAGATACTCCGATAGTCCTTATTGGAGCTGGAAATCTAGCGACTAACTTGGCGAAAGCTATTTATCGTAAGGGATTTCGTATTGTGCAGATCTATAGCCAAACTGAAGAGTCTGCAAAGTTATTGGCCAATAAAGTGGAGGCCGATTATACGACGAATTTTGATGAAGTGGTCACAACGGCAAAATTGTATGTTGTGGCTTTAAAGGACGCTGTGCTTGCCGAACTTTTACCACGTATTGTGGCCAATAAGCCTGACGCTTTGTTTGTGCATACGGCCGGTAGCCTTCCGATGAACATCTTTGAAGGCTTGGCTACACGCTATGGTGTGTTTTATCCGATGCAGACCTTCAGTAAGCAACGCGAAGCGGATTTTAAGGATATTCCAATTTTTCTAGAGGCAAACTCGGAGGAGAATTTGACTTTCTTAAAGGCGATAGCCTCTACGCTGTCTCCTAACGTTCATGTAGCAACTTCTGAACAGCGTAAAAGTTTACATCTTGCGGCTGTGTTTATCTGCAACTTTACGAATCATATGTATGTCCTTGCTGCGGATTTGCTTCAGAAGAACGACTTACCATTCGAGGTGATGTTGCCTTTAATTGATGAGACAGCGAGAAAGGTGCATGAGATTAAACCTATTGATGCACAAACCGGACCAGCCATGCGGTATGACGAAAATGTGATTAATAACCACTTGTCTATGCTTGAGAGTGATCCGGCTTTACACGATATTTATAAACTTCTAAGCAAAAGTATTCATGAGCACCATCAATTATGATTTATCGCACATTAAAGCGTTGGCTTTTGATGTCGACGGCGTGTTAAGTGCCGATATGATTCCACTACACCCCTCGGGTGAACCGATGCGCACCGTTAATATTAAAGATGGGTATGCTTTACAGTTGGCTGTAAAGCGTGGTTTGCATATTGCCATCATTACCGGAGGACGCACTGAAGCAGTTCGTCTTCGTTTTGCCGGATTGGGAATTGCGAATCTTTATATGGGATCTTCTGTGAAGATTCATGATTATTGTGATTTTCGTGATAAACACGGTTTGAAAGATGACGAGATTCTCTATATGGGAGACGATATTCCGGATATGGAGGTGATGAAAGTTTGTGGTTTACCTTGCTGCCCCAAGGATGCTGCGCCGGAAGTTAAATCACTTGCTCGATATATCTCGCATGTTAATGGCGGCTACGGTTGTGGTCGTGATGTGATCGAGCAAGTCTTGAAAGCACAAGGCAAATGGTTGTCGGATGATGCTTTCGGGTGGTAGTAGGTTTGAGATGTGGATCAAAGAAGAGAATATACTGATACAATATGATACTTGAAAATTTACAAAAATATTCCATAATATTAGCGTCGAACTCTCCCCGACGGAAAGAACTGATCTCGGGGCTGGGAATTGACTATGCGGTTCGCACGCTTCCAGATATCGATGAATCGTTCCCAGAACATTTATCGGCTGAAGAGATCCCGGCTTACATCTGTAAAGCTAAAGCTGATGCTTATCGGACAACAATGGCGACCGATGAGTTAGTGATCACGGCTGACACCATTGTGTGGAGCGAGGCCCGGGTGCTTGGTAAACCTCAAGATCGCGAGGAAGCTATTCGGATGATTCGATCTTTGTCTGGAAAGTCGCACCAAGTCATTACCGGCGTTTGCCTCACGACACAGCAAACTCAAAAGACCTTTACGTCGACTTCCGAAGTGGTTTTCGATGATTTGACGGAAGAGGAGGTCGCTTATTATGTTGATCGCTTCAATCCGATGGATAAAGCCGGAGCGTATGGGGTCCAGGAATGGATTGGTTATATTGGGGTTAAGTTTATCTCCGGAAGCTTTTATAACATCATGGGACTTCCCATTCAACGGCTTTATCAAGAACTGAAATCTTGGTAAGCGGGGAATGGATTAAAAAATAGATCTTGAAGAAAATTTATTTCAAAGTCTCACGATAAAGTTATATCTTTGCACGGTTTTATAGTCTGTAAATAATAATATATCAAAAATATGATCGCTAAGATAGAACAACTTCTGAAAGAGGTGGAGGCTATAGTGGCTTCTAATGCTGAAGAGCTTGAATCACTTCGCATCAAATACCTAAGTAAGAAGGGAGCCATTAATGAGTTGATGGCCGATTTTCGTAATGTACCTGCCGAACAAAAGAAAGAGGTGGGCATGAAACTCAACGAGCTAAAGACAAAAGCACAAGAACGCATCAACGCGTTGAAAGAGCAGTTTGAAGCTCAAGATCATGGCGCTGAAGGATTGGATTTAACTCGTACGGCTTATCCGATGGAGTTGGGTACACGTCACCCTTTGTCTATTGTAAAAAATGAAATCATTGATATCTTTGGTCGTTTGGGCTTTAGTATTGCCGAAGGACCGGAGATTGAGGACGATTGGCATGTCTTTTCGGCTTTGAACTTTGCAGAAGATCATCCGGCTCGTGATATGCAGGATACGTTCTTTATCGAATCTCGTCCCGACGTCTTACTTCGTACTCATACCTCTTCGGTACAGAGTCGTGTGATGGAAGTTTCTCAACCTCCTATTCGCATTATCTGTCCGGGACGTGTGTATCGTAACGAAGCGATCAGCTATCGTGCACACTGCTTCTTCCATCAGGTAGAGGCTCTTTATATCGATAAAGATGTTTCGTTTACCGATTTGAAGCAGGTCTTGTTGCTTTTTGCTAAAGAGATGTTTGGTAGCGAAACTAAAATCCGTTTGCGTCCTTCTTATTTCCCATTTACAGAGCCAAGTGCCGAAATGGACATCAGTTGTAACATCTGTGGAGGTAAGGGTTGTCCGTTCTGTAAGCACACTGGTTGGGTGGAAATCCTCGGTTGTGGTATGGTCGATCCGAATGTTCTCGAATCGAATGGAATTGATAGCAAGGTTTACAGTGGATATGCATTGGGTATGGGCGTTGAACGTATTACGAACTTGAAATATCAAGTGAAGGATTTACGTCTGTTTTCGGAAAATGATACGCGTTTCTTGAAAGAATTTGAAGCAGCCTATTAGGAGCTTCGTTTTTTAGATATTGGTCCTGCCAATCCATCAAAACATTGATGGGTTGGCAAACTTTTTTTATACAGATGATTATGGAGAAAGATCGATTATTGAGTCGAAACTATTGTTTCATACTGATAGCCAATTTCTTGTTGTATTTTGGCTTTTGGCTTTTGATTCCTGTTTTCCCTTTTTATCTCTCTGAATTTTTTAAAGCAGGTGGTTCGACCATTGGGTTGGTCCTCTCGTCTTATTCGATTGCTGCCTTGTGCATAAGGCCGTTCTCTGGTTATTTACTCGATACGTTTTCGCGAAGGCCATTCTATCTGTTTGCCTATTTTCTCTTTGCATCCATGTTCATGGGATATATTCTAGCCGGAGTCCTTTCATTTTTCATTTTGTTTCGGGTCATTCAAGGCGTTGCCTTTGGCATGGTTACGGTTGGTGGAAACACCTTAGTGATCGATATCATCCCGGCCTCGCGTCGTGGAGAAGGATTGGGCTATTACGGGCTGACTAACAATACGGCCATGTCGGTAGGACCTATGACCGGGCTCTTTTTACATGATGGAGGGGTACCGTTTCTTTCCATTTTTGCCCTCGGATTGGGCGTTTGCCTTTTGGGGCTTTTGGCAGCTTCTTTGGTGAAAGTTCCTTATCATCCAACATTAAAGCGGGAAGCCTTGTCGTTTGATCGTTTTATTTTATTGAAAGGCGTACCGGCCGGTATTTGTTTGTTGCTGTTGTCTGTTCCTTATGGGATGACGACGAACTATGTAGCGATGTATGCTCGTGATCTCAATTTACAAGCTCCTATTGGCTTCTTTTTTACGCTGATGGCCATTGGGATGGCCGTGTCGCGTATTTTCTCCGGTAAACAAGTCGATCGAGGCCGTCTGACTCAAGCCATCTCTATTGGTTTGCTACTTGTTATTTTTTCTTTTTTTCTGTTATCTTTTTGTGTTTTTATTGTCCGGTGGAACCCCACTGTTTGTCTGATTGTTTTCTTTTTTATAGCTTTGGTGCTCGGTGTGGGATTTGGTATCATGTTCCCGGCGTTCAATACGCTGTTTGTTAATCTTGCACCAAACAATCGACGTGGAACGGCAACATCGACCTATCTGACTTCATGGGATATCGGTTTGGGTATCGGCATGTTGATGGGAGGTTGTATGGGCGATGTCGGTACGTTTGATAGAGCTTACTTCTGGGGGGCCTGTCTGACAGTTATTTCATTCGTCTATTTTAGAGCGAAAGTTATTCCGCACTATAACAAAAACAGATTGAGATGAGGATCAAAGAACGTTATGAGAAAGTGATTGCTTGGTTTAAAGAGAATAGACCGGTAGCCGAGACAGAACTCGATTATACAAATCCGTACGAGCTTTTGGTGGCCGTTATCTTATCGGCACAGTGTACCGATAAACGGGTCAACCTAGTCACGCCGAAGTTGTTTTACGATTTTCCGACTCCGGAAGCGTTAGCTGCTACGACTCCCGAAGTGGTGTTTGAGTACATACGGAGTGTCTCTTATCCCAACAATAAGGCGAAGCATTTAGTCGGAATGGCTCGTCTTCTTGTGAGCGAGTTTAAGAGTGAGGTGCCTCATGCTTTGGAGGAACTAATTCGCCTGCCGGGTGTGGGACGAAAAACGGCGAATGTCATTCAATCTGTGGTGTTCCATAAAGGCGTTATGCCCGTCGATACTCATGTCTTTCGGGTGAGCCATCGGTTGGGACTCGTTTCATCTCGTTGTACCACCCCTTTAAGTGTAGAGAAAGAGTTGGTTAAGCATATCCCGGAAGAACTTTTACCTATTGCTCATCATTGGTTGATCTTGCACGGTCGTTATGTTTGTATGGCTCGAACTCCGAAATGTGAATCGTGTGGTTTGAAAACATTCTGTAAATACGTTCAAAAAGATTATAATAAAGAAAAAGGGACTGTAAAGCGTAAGATTTAGTTAAGAATTCGTGCCGAACAAAAAAATAAAATAGTAACTTTGCAGTCTATCAAAAAGATAAATTATCACTTTTAAAATATAAAGTATTATGCAAACAATTGACAAATTCAATTTTGCCGGTAAAAAGGCATTCGTTCGCGTTGACTTCAACGTGCCTTTGGATGAAAACTTTAACATTACAGACGATACTCGTATTCGCGCAGCTCTTCCTACTTTGAAGAAGATTTTGGGAGATGGCGGTAGTCTGATCATCGGATCTCACTTAGGTCGTCCGAAAGGTGTTGCTGATAAGTTCTCTTTGAAACATATTCTTGGACATGTTTCAGAACTTTTGGGTGTTGAAGTTCAGTTTGCTAACGACTGTATGGGTGAAGAAGCTGCTGTGAAATCTGCTGCTTTGCAACCAGGTGAAGCTCTGCTACTTGAAAACCTTCGTTTCTATGCTGAAGAGGAAGGTAAACCAAGAGGTTTGGCTGAAGATGCAACAGACGAAGAAAAAGCTGCTGCTAAAAAGGCTGTAAAAGAGAGCCAAAAAGAGTTCACTAAGAAATTGGCTGCTTATGCTGACTGCTACGTGAATGACGCGTTTGGTACAGCTCACCGTGCTCATGCTTCTACAGCGCTGATTGCTAAGTATTTTGATGCTGATCATAAAATGTTCGGTTTCTTGATGGAAAAAGAAGTTACTGCTGTCGATAAAGTATTGAACGATATTCGTCGTCCGTTTACTGCAATCATGGGTGGTTCTAAAGTTTCTTCTAAAATCGAGATCATCGAAAACTTGATGGACAAGGTAGACAACTTGATCATCACCGGTGGTATGAGCTACACTTTTGCAAAAGCAATGGGTGGAACAATCGGTATGTCAATCTGTGAGAACGACAAATTGGATTTGGCTATCGAATTGATGAAAAAAGCTAAAGAAAAAGGCGTTAACTTAGTATTGGCTGTAGATTCAAAAGTAGCTGATGCTTTCTCTAACGACGCTAATACTCAATATGCTGACGAGACAGCTATTCCTGATGGATGGCAAGGTCTTGACATCGGTCCTAAAACGATGGAAATCTTCTCGAAAGTGATCAAAGATTCTAAGACTATTTTGTGGAATGGTCCTACCGGTGTATTTGAATTCGAGAACTTCTCTCAAGGCTCACGCATTGTAGGTGAAGCGATTGTTGAGGCTACAAAGAACGGTGCCTTCTCATTAGTAGGTGGTGGTGACTCTGTAGCTTGTGTAAACAAGTTCGGTTTGGCTAGTGGCGTTTCTTATGTATCGACAGGTGGTGGTGCATTACTTGAAGCTATCGAAGGTAAAGTTCTACCGGGTATCGCAGCGATCAAAGAATAATTGACGATAAAATATCATAAATAGATATCGTGAAGGCATCTCTTTTTTATAAAGAGATGCCTTTTTCGTTTTTTGGTACTATATTTGTATTTACGAAAGTAGAATTTTTCGTTTCTAAATAACCCTATTTTAAACGAGTGGTAAAAGTATAAGAAAGATGAATGAACAATCGGTCAAAGAACAATATAAATATGTCTATGCTCTCATTAGAGAGAAGAGATTGAAGGAAGTCCTCGAACAGTTGGAGTCATTATCCTTCCAGTATCCTGATTGGGGATTACGGACGCGTTTGGATAACCTGAAAGTCTCTTATACTTATATGCTTCAGTATATGAAACAAGGAGTGGCCGATCCTCAACGTGGGGTGCTCTATCATCAATTGCTAAGAGAGGCCTTAGAGATCACCGATCAGGCCCGATTGCAGGCCCTAGACAGTGTCTCTTCTCACTACTATCATACCTTGAGACGTGAGTTTCGTGCCGGTAGCCGACAGCTCGATCTTAAGCAACCCTTATTCGTGTTGGAGTCGTTCGGAGATGATCTATCTGTCAGCCGCCTCTTGTCCGACGAGAAACAACAAGAGGTCTTTTTGCGTCATGAAGAAGCTTTGAAAAATCTGTTCCTGATGGTTTGGACCAACAGCTTATGGAGTTCGGACGACCAGGTGTTGGCAAACTCAACACTGGGATCTGATACGCTTCGTTCACACGACCTCTGTCTATTGGTCAGTGCCGTCACCATGAGTCTTCTGCAATGTTTCGATAGTCGCAAATTTCTTTGGCTGTTACAAGCCTACCAACATAGCCATTCGGAAGTGGCACAACGTTCGGTCGTGGGCATCGTCTTTGTGCTCTACACCTATCGTGAACGTTTATCTATCTATCCCGAGGTGAGTCGCGAGATTGGCTTACTTAAAGAGATAGTGCCTTTTTCTGCCGATGTGGCTCGAATCTATAAGCAACTCATCTTTTGTCAGGAGACTGAGAAAATTGACCGTAAGATGCGTGAAGAAATCATTCCGGAAGTGATCAAGAACACGCCTAATGTGCGTAACTTTCGATTCGGATTTGATGAATCGGATGAAGAAGGGGATGACCGTAACCCGGAATGGGAAGAACAACTCAAACGTTCGGGACTGGAAGATAAGTTGCGTGAGATGGGAGAGTTGCAGATGGAGGGAGCGGATGTTTATATGAGTACCTTCTCTTCGTTGAAGGGATATCCTTTCTTTAGGGAGATTCAGAACTGGTTTTTGCCTTTTGAAGAAAATCACTCTGCAGTGGTCAACATCTTGAAAGGGACAGAGATGAAGAATAGCATCTTAACTATTATTATCCATTCGGGATTTTTTAGCAATAGCGATAAGTACTCACTGTTCTTTACGATCGATCAATTGCCGGCGTCTCAGAGAGAAGTGCTTCTGAGTCAGCTTACCGACCAACAGTTGGAAGAGATGGGCGATCAGGCGAATGCGGAAACCTTGAAGAAATATGCCGATCGACCGGAAACTTTAAGCAATCAATATCTGCACGATTTCTATCGATTTTTTAAGCTCAATATGCGTCGTCATGAGTTTAGAGATCTCTTCAGAGAGGAGCTCGACCTGTATCATGTTCCCGTGCTGTCTGACTTGTTGGCCAATGAAGAACTTTTGGTGGGCATAGGCGACTTCTATTTCAAGAAGGAGCGCTGGTTGGAGGCTCTCGATTTATATCTTGAAGTGGTTCATCTGAAAGGTCATCAATCGGTCATTAGCTCCGACTATTATCAGAAAGTGGGATATGCCTATCAGAAGCTTAATCGCTATGAAGAGGCTATTGAAGCTTATTTGCGTGCAGACATGATTAAATCCGATCAGCTCTGGTTGAACCGACACTTAGCCAATTGTTACCGTCTGACTCATCGTTTTGATCAGGCCTTGAACTATTACCGGAAAGTCGAGCAAGTCTTGCCGAACAATAAAACGGTTCTTTTTAATATCGGAAGTTGTCTGGTTGAGTTGGAACAGTATGATCTGGCGCTGAACATGTTTTTCAAACTCGATTTCTTAGAAGAATCGTCTGTCAAAGCCTGGCGAGGCGTAGCTTGGTGTTCATTTGTTTTGGGCAAGCACGAACAAGCTCTGAAATATTATGAAAAGATTGCGCAACATAAACCGACAGCGGTTGACTATATGAATGCGGGGCATGTGCTTTGGGTGATGGGGCATTTTGAAAAAGCCATTGAACAATATGCTCAATCTTTAGCCTTATGTGGCAATAAATCCTCTTTCTTGGAGATGTTCCATAAGGACGAAAGTTATCTGATCCGTCAAGGCGTTCCGGAAGATGATCTTCCGTTGATGATGGATATTATTTAGACCGGATCGGAGCCGATCCGAAATCAAATACAACCCTCCATTCCGTTTATTACTCACAGAATGGAGGGTTTCCAGATACGACTCTGGTGGAGGCCTAATTTCCCACTATCGGAATATCGGCTCCTCCTGATACATTTCTTCGATTTCCTGTTTATATTTTTCTTCTATAACCCTTCTTTTCAGCTTCAATGTATTGGTCAACTCCCCAGTCTCTATGGTGAAAGGGGTGGTGAGAAGTTTGAACTTTTTGATCTTTTCGAACCCGGCAAAGTCGTTCAGCAGTTTATTCATTCGTTTGGTATAGAATAGGATGATCCGGTCGTTCTTGAGCAATTCTTCCATCGAGCTGTAGGTGATGTCTTCTTCCAAGGCATAGTCTTCCAGAGCAGGAAATGCCGGTACGATCAGGGCCGATACAAACTTGCGCTGATCGCCGATGATGGCCACTTGATCGATATAAGGATCTATGCTTAACTTGGTCTCGAGAGCTTGTGGAGCAATATATTTCCCATTTGAAGTCTTAAACAGATCTTTCAGTCGCTCGGTGAGGAAGAGGTGACCATCTTTGAGATAGCCGGCATCACCAGTGTGAAACCATCCCTCATGGTCGATCGCGGCGTCGGTTGCCTCTTGATTCTTATAATAACCTTGTGTCACACTCTTACCGCGAATCAAAATCTCATGATCCCGTCCGATTTGCAGTTCGACGCCCGGTACGACTTGTCCGACCGATCCGATCTGATAGCCCCTTTCCAAGGTACAAGAGACCACAGCCGTCGATTCAGTCAACCCGTAACCGATCAATAGATTAAGGCCGACGGCATGTACAAAGATATTCACTTCATCAGGGATAGCCGCTCCTCCGGTGGGAAAGAGGCGTCCCCGATCGAGTCCGATCGTCTTTTTTAAGACAGAGAACACTCTTTTCTCATAATAGGTATACAACAATTGAAGCAGTTGCGGAGGCTGTCGGTTCTCTCTTAGATAATCGATTTGATAAGTCTGCCCAATCTTCAAAGCATGCCGCATGATCAGTCTTTTCATCCAATGACTCGTACGGATCTTATCTTGTACGCCGGAGTAGATTTTTTCCCAAAAGCGGGGAACCGCACACATAATGGTGGGACGTATCTCTTTCAACGTTTCTTGTATCTCAGTAGGATATTGATTGATGCAGACTTGTATCCCTTTGATGAAGCAAAGGTAGCACCATGTTCTTTCGAAGACGTGCGACAAGGGTAAGAAGTTGATCGATATATCTTGGTCGGATAAGTCGGAAATCACATTCTGCATATTATTCAGCTGCTCGATGTAGTTTCGATGGGTCAGGATAACGCCTTTGGAAAGTCCCGTTGTTCCCGATGTATAAAGAATGTTGGCGATGTCGTCGAGTTGTGCCGATGCTGCCCGATTGATGGCCGTGTTGGAATAATAAGGCGCATGCCCTAATTTGATAAAGTTCTGGTAATGCATGGAGATGCCGTCGGCAAAATGCAGTACTGCTTGGGTGTTTAGGACAATGATCTTACTTAGCGTCGGACATTGGTCAATCACCCGATAAAGCGTATCGTATTGCTCCTGATCGCCTACAAACATGATTTTGATTTGGGCCTCATTGATGATGTGACAAATCTGTGTGGCAGAGCTGGTGGCATAAAACGGAACGGTGACGGCGCGATTGCCATAGGCACCGAAATCAACATAGAAACATTCCGGTCTGTTTTGCGAGAAAAGACCGATATTCTCTTGTTCCTGCACCCCAAAGTAAGCTAAAGCTTGAGCATTGAGTTTGACTTGAGCCGAGAACTCGTTCCAACTGATAGGCATCCAATGCCCGTTATGTTTGTATTTGAGAGCCACCTTACTTCCATATTTTTTGGCTTGACGGTGTATTAATGTCGAGAAATGAAGGTTTTCCATGGCTTCTGCGATTAAGGGTTGTTGCTCATTGAGTAGACTTTTGTCATAAGGATGTTTCATAAATATAACAAAAAAGGCCTTTAAATGATCATTCTTTATCTAAAAAACTTATTTTTGTTTCTAAGAAAAAAGATTAAAACTGTAAATCATGATAAATTCAATCTATTCTCCGTCAGAGATCCGTTATACGAACGGTATGCGTTATCGGCGTTGTGGTCAAAGTGGCATCATGCTTCCGGAGGTTTCTCTCGGACTATGGCATAACTTTGGTGATGTAGATCTCTTCTCTAATAGTCTCCGCATGGCACATTATGCTTTCGATCATGGCATCACGCACTTCGACTTAGCCAACAATTACGGACCGTCGTTCGGCTCAGCCGAGGAAACGTTCGGACAGATCATGAACAAATCATTGGCTCCGTATCGTGACGAATTGCTCATTTCGACTAAAGCCGGGCATGATATGTGGAACGGCCCTTATGGCAGTTGGGGGTCACGTAAACACCTCATCAGTAGTCTCAATCAGAGTTTGAAGCGAATGAACCTCGATTATGTCGATATCTTCTACTCTCACCGTTACGATCCTTCTACTCCGCTGGAAGAGACCCTTCAAGCGATGGTCGATATTGTGCGTCAAGGTAAAGCTCTTTATGTTGGGATCTCTAAGTATCCTAAAGAAGCGGCTGAGGTGGCTTATCGCTATCTTCATGAACATGATGTGCCTTGTCTGATTTATCAGGGACGATACAACCTATTCGATCAGGAAGTACGGGAGAATGGTGTCCTAGATCAGGCTCAGACAGCCGGAGCGGGATTCATCGCTTTTTCTCCTTTGGCCCAAGGCCTGCTAACCAACCGTTATCTGAATGGCATTCCGGAAGATTCGCGCATTGCCCGTGGAGGATTCTTGAAACGGGAACAGCTCACTGATGATGTGCTTCGCAAGATCAGAACACTCAACGGATTGGCGCAAGAACGGGGGCAGACCCTTTCCGAGATGGCTTTGGCCTGGTTACTCAAAGACGAGTCTGTCTCTTCGGTTATCATCGGTTCGAGTTCTGTTGAACAGATGCAAGATAACCTCAAAGGATTGTCGAATATTCGGTTTGAAGCCGAGGAGCTAGAACGGATTGAAGCAGCTTGTCGCTTGTGAATTAGAATTAGAAATAGAACATAAAACTAAATTATTGTGCTTTGGGTAAGCCTTGTAAAACCCTAATTCTTATGAATAAATATATTATTTCAGCTGTCATTGCAGCAGTGGTCATCATTATTGGTTCGTTTATTGCGATACCTTACTATAACGTTTGGCAACAAGAAATGTCGGGACGTGCAGAATTTGCGAAAGCCGAACAGAATCGTAAAATTAAAATAGAGGAAGCTAAAGCAAACTTGGAAGCCGAAAAACTGAATGCTCAAGCCGAAATAGAAAGAGCTAAAGGGGCGGCTGAGGCTATTCGTATTGAAAACGGTAGTATAACTCCAACTTATATTCAGTATTTATGGGTACGTCAGCAAAATAACTTGAATGATAAGACCGTGATTTATATCCCAACAGAAACGAATCTTCCGGTGTTGGAAGCCTCACGCAATAAATAAAGAGGTTCGCTTTTTTATCCATTAACCGTTTGGGAAAACATTCTCATTTCCGGACCATCTCCGGACGAGAGTCTCTTTGTCTACTTATTGACGTCGATGACTCTCGTTCGGAAATTCTACTTCCGCACAAAATGTGGCATAGTGGCAGGTACCGGCATCGATATTTCGACTAAACCGGCTACGATCCCCTCTTTGAACCAAGCGGTTTGATAAATCACTTTATGAATGCCTCCTTTCTCGATGGTGTAAGCATTGCTACCACCAGTTGCAAGAAGTTCGTTGATCTTGACTTGTGAAGAAGGGGAGTGACAGTCGAATAGATTTTTCCCGATCAGATCGCCATGCTTAGCGAAGGTTTGTTTGGCTTTGTCATTCATAAACAGAATGATTCCTTGGGTGTCGCATACAGTAACGGCACAATTCATCTCTTTAGCCCATTGATAGTCCATAATCTGTGTCTTTATAATTAGATAAAGTTAAATGTCGTTTGGAGGATTTTCCTCGGACAGTGCAAACTTAATTAAAATCGACTAATAACGAAGATATATTGTTGGATAAAAAAAGAGGGCCTGTGGTCGTAATTTCAAAATTCAACTCTCTACCTAGAAGTTATTTTTTTAGTTTGATCTGCCATCTGTCACCTTTTTGACTTTAAATGTTTGATATTCTTTATTTTAAGACTGTTGCAGATACCTGTTGCAGATGGTTGCAGATCAAGTATCTGCAACATTGAAAAATTGCTTATAAAGCCATGCTCCTAGCGC
The DNA here is from genome assembly GCF_058683585.1 of Bacteroides sp. QWL-09. Lineage (NCBI taxonomy): Bacteria > Pseudomonadati > Bacteroidota > Bacteroidia > Bacteroidales > Bacteroidaceae > Bacteroides > Bacteroides sp. QWL-09. The sequence goes on from NZ_CM178748.1 coordinate 3,399,029, forward strand.
ATTGTGTTATTTTCTTAGGACATTGCATTATTTTACTACGACATTGCGCTATTAATTTGTTACATCGCCCCATTAATTTATCACATTGTTCTATTTTTAATGATCCATACGATAACAGCAGTTGTAAATTATCAATCAAAAAACAAAAGTTCCGATCATAAAACAATCATCTCTAGAATTTCCTATTCATAGGCGTTTAGAGTGATAGAGTGTATAGATGTGGGATAAGCAACAAAATCGAATTCTCAGGGAGAGAATGAAGAAAATTAGCTTTAAGATTCTTTATCGTAAATATGAAAAAAGAGAACCGTATCTCAGCGGCATGAGCACTGTACCTTAGTGGAATAACGACCGTACTCCAGAATAATAAGCACCGTATTCCAGCGTTACAACGACCGTACCTTGTCAACACAAGCATCGCAACTCAGCAGTAGGTATGTCAGTTAACTATTTTGGTTGACCGTTTTTTGTCTTATTCACCATGTCGGTTGATTCTGATTAAATTTACTTTTAATTTGGTTTGACTCTTTCTTTTTTATTGATAAGATGAGTTAGCTTGACTTTCATTCCGTAACCACAGTAACTGTTTCAGCGGTTACAGAGGTGTTTTTTTCTAATCTCATATAGTTTCTTACCAATGATCTATAAACTTTCTTTTTCTCTCCCAATCAGCATACTTTAATGCCTCTTCTACTTGTGAATTGATATATTGCTTTATGGGAATTAATTTAATCCCTACGGGAGACTGTTCAACGATTGATAAAATGTTACGCCATTCAGAGGCTTCTATCTCTCCTTTAATAACATCGCCACTGACAAGACCACCTCCGTTTCCTCGCCACCAAATTTTAGAGAATAATTCTACATCTTGGGTTAAGAATATAAATTGTAATAAAACTTGATTATAAAGCTCTTTCATAGAATGCCTCACTATGTCTATAACAATATTGATCTTATTATGATCTTTATAATTCTCTTTACAATAATCTAAAAGAAACTGTTTGGCATGTTTTTTTGTTTTCTCAGGAAGGTCCAAAAAGAAAGAATTACAGAAATGTTCTGTTATCCCTAAATGTGGTTCATTTTTATTGGTTAAATCGAATACTTCTTTCAAAATAGGCTCAATATTATAAACTTCCCAAACAATACTTAATTCAGGGTCATTGTCAAGATAATGTCTTGTTGAGTTTTTCAAATATAAAGCATCTACATACTCAATCAAAAAAAAAGGGTCTTTGGTTAATATTTTTTTTAATCCTTTTTTTTGATAATCAAAATGATTTTGCATTGTGGCTTGTTGTATATATGCTTTTTTTATTAAAGCAATATCACTTCCTAACTGTTCATTATATTCATTGAAAAAATCTATCCAGAGATACACTTTATTATCCTTCTCGTTTCTGTCAACAATAATTTTTAGCAAATCTTCCAATAGCTTTGAATCTATCCGCGTAAACCGTTGTATGCCATCAAAATTTAAAAACAAATTGCAATTCAAATTTAAAATGCTATCTTTTATGGCTGGAATATATTTGTCCGTTATTAACGAATCTGCAATATTGTCATAAAAAGATAATTCCCATGTTGGCTTATTTTCAAAGCTTTTATTGGATTGTATAATATCCCATATATGACTAGCCTTTGTTTCTGTTACCAATTGATTCCGAAAAACAGTTCTTGGAACATATCCAATTACATTATTTTCCATAATTTCCATTAATAGCTGACAACCTAATTCAAAATTTCGATTACAGTTTTCGTCAGCCACGATATCAACTATATTATTATAATTGCACTGATTTCTTTCTTTTTCAATACTTTTTAGAAATATAAAATCTTTATAAAACAATCTCAACTCTAATTCATCTTTGAAAACAAAAGAACTTCTTATTTCAGCTTCTTTTAATTTTTCATACTCTCTATAGTCATCAAACTCATATATTTCTTTATCTCTTAATCTATCCCAATTGATTTTCAAAAACATTTCGTACAAAGGATTCGTAAATCTTAGAGATAGAGAATCAAAACTGGAATGCTTTACTATATTCCTCTTACACCACCTAATCTGATCTTGTACATATCTACAATGCTCAAAGGAATCAGGGGTTAAGTGCTTTTCAATGATAGAACAAACAAAAGAAATGTCATATTCCATTATTTCTTTTATAACATCTGGCCTTCTTTGTGTGTAACTTTCCAATAAATTGAAAGCATCATCCGAGAAATTGTTATTAATACTCTCCCAAATATTCTTTCGAAATTTTCTTGTCCAAGTATCGTTTGGTAACGAATAGTAATAAATCGATAAAGAATAATTCCTGCCTGATTCAGATTGTTGAAATTTGAACGAAAGAAATGTTTTCGACAACTCAAAGAAAGCTTTTGAGTATAGTAAATCTTTCCGATTTAAACCATCAATCAATATCTGAAAAAGAATATTCTGCCTAGCGAATCCAACGTTTTTATCTTTCCAATCAAAAGTTAACTGTTCTCTGATTTTGCGAATTAATTCAGGAAGGTGCTGTGGTAACTTTCGAACGTATTCAAATGATAACTCAATAGCATCTTTTAGGCAATTTTGAGAGCAAAAAAAATTACCCAATAATTTTATTATTTTATTTTGCTTATATGCATAATCATTTGTATCGTAATTCACTTCATAAGAAGATATTTTATTTTCAGGTAGTTTTTTAACTAAATTGTATACAAATTCTAATGCCTCATTTTCGAGATAGAACCAAAATATTGATAGTAATTTTAAGCTTCTTTCCTCATTATATTTTATTGATTTCCAATAAATTTGTAACACCGGCTGAATTTTTTTCATCACATTCTGATACCCAAAAGTATTATTAGCTGGAATTACACAATCTGTAAAACGGCCAGTATTATTGTCGAAGTATTTTTTAAAAAGCGTCTCAAATGAGAGCAAATTATCTTTTATAAAGGACTTATAGAAAAAATACGTAGATAGATTCTGTTCCGATATTTTTACATATTCATATTGAATCTCTATCAATTCCAGCTTATCTAACTGCTCGATGCAGTCAATAAATGTATTATAATTAATATTGAAATTTTCGAGGATAGGAACAACCACTTCTTTCTCCTTATAAGGGACAGCATGAAAGAAAGCAATTATACCAAGTGTTTTAATATTGATTGGTTTTGCAAATTCTCCCTCATCTTTAATAAAAGTAGAAAAATATTTTTCAAATAGGTCGGAAACATCAGCTAAAGCATATATATTTTGTTTTTCTCTAGCGAGTAGTGCAGTCATAATTGCCAGTCGTGGATTTCCATCCGCAATCCGAATAATTTCTTTGTGGTATTGTGAGTTTAGTATGCCAAATGGCTCGTCCTTAACAATATCTATAATTTGTTCATCAGTAAATTTATTGATAGTGTATGAGCTTGGCAAAAAACCTTGACATAGCATTTCTACGACATAAAATGCATAATCTCTGACTGTAATTAGAATCTTTAGATTACCTGTTCTTTGAGCTTTATAAAAACCAATTATTTGGCTAAAAGCATCAATTCTGTTAGCATCATCAACTAATAAAATATAATCCTTTTCAAGATTTAGGTGTTGGTGCAAATCTTCTATTAGAGTTGTATTTTTATAAGAAATACAAAAGGAACTATAAGATGGATTTTCTTTTATAAAACCCTTAATGGCTTCAAGGGCTAACTTTGTTTTCCCAACTCCTGGCGAACCATATAAAATCACTAAGTCATTTTGATGAATTAAATTCTTTAAATCTTGCAATTCACTTTCTCTGTGAAGAAAAGGATTATCAAGTGGGGTAGCAATCCCTTTTGATGCTCTATTATATTCATCAATAAACTTATCAATAGACACAATCTGTCCTGTATCCAAAGGTAAACTTAAATACTCGTAAACCAAATTTCTGTGTTGCAAATGCAATTCTAATGATAAAGCATCAAGGGTATATATGGTTAGTTCTATTTTTGTTCCCAATAAAACATTTTTTAATATTTGAAATTCGCATGGCTTTATATTAAAGTTAATGCAAATAATAATTTCTGCAATATCTTTTACAGTAATACTTGTTTTAGCAGTATCAATGCACTTTTGAACATCCTTTATTAGCTTGGAAAGTCCTTCTGTTATGTTTGTCGAATATTCTATAAATATATATTTACCATTAGGAAGTAACAGAAAGCTATCAGGAGTTCCTTTTGTTGTTTTTTGCTTTCCTTCTTGGCTTCCTGTCCTTGAGAAGGCTTTATAGTTCTCATTTCTTAAGATAAGAAAACTGTCACACAATTCTTGAAAAACAGTTTCATTTATGGCGATTAACGCATTTTGTATTGTTTGTAACCTACTCATATGTCTTTGTTTTTATTTTCTTACTTAGTATAAATATTCTAAATTCCCTTCTCATGCAAAGATAGTCAAAATAAAGGAATGTGAGCCATGTAATCATACTGATATTAAGGCTTTAAAATGCCTAATTTTACATCGCTGATTAACTGACAAAAGTTATTCTCGGTCAACGGTTCTTTTCGCGGGGCTTCCGTCCTTCAAAACTGGCAGGTAAGCCATGACGGGAAATAACCGAAGTCGGGCGGGGGATAACTTTTAGCACAATATAGATATATTTTCATCAACTTAATCTTGGTCTTCGTTTCTTCTTTTTCTCGGGTTTCGGCGGTTGTCGCTCATCAATCGGATTGATATCTGTCGTCGATGGAAGAATCTAAAATAAAGAAGATAAGCCACTTTTACTTGTTTGTTGGTGTACTGGTTGATTTACCGACGTACTGATTTTCTGTTGTATTGAAGTATCTGAAAGCACTTTTACATTTTTATCTGCTTGTACACTTACAACTTTCTTCTTTTCACTAGCAAAATTTTGTTCAGGGGCTTTCAGCTCCCCTTCCTATATCCGTAACAGTGCCGTTTTTCATGGTATTGCGATGATTGGTTAGCGGTGATAGTTTTTTATTCGATTGGTCTTTTCGGTTTACAATCAAATGACAGTGCATATTCAGTTCATTATTTGAACGGCTACGTTTAAAATGAATCTTGGCATAAAGCTTTATATCCGAAATAGATAATTCTTTGTTGAAGTTCGTGGCATATTCAGGGATACACACCTCTCGAATATACCGTTTCATGACTTCGGCTTGTTCCTGCTCGGTGCTTCCCATCGCTTGTAGTTCCTTTTTCGATGGGCTGACATGTATAACATAAAACTTAGAATCGGTTTTTGGTAGGGTATCTTTTATAGAGGATGGCATTGTGGAAGTAGGAGGAATGTAGTGTATTATGCTCCCTTTTTATCGGTTGAAAATATAAATTTAGGTGCTAGTAAACTACTAATTGATGAATTAAAGTAGTATAAATTTAAAGCTCTTTTAATGGGGAATAGGATGGGAAGATAAAGAAAAAAATCTTGTATATGTGGAGCATACCGGACTCGAACCGGTCACCTCGACACTGCCAGTGTCGCACTCTAGCCAGATGAGCTAATGCCCCTTGAAAACGATTGCAGATTTAACTGCTTTTGATGGATCAAATATAATGCAATATTCTGAAATAATGATTATGTTTGCGTAAATAATTCTATATTTTAAGTAAAATGCTGATTTACAATACAACGTTTCAAGTGGATGATGAGATCTGCGAGAATTTCTTGATTTGGATAAAAGAGTGTTACATTCCTCAGGTGGAGCAAAAAGGTCTCTTGAAGGCTCCGCGTATTTGTAGAATCCTTAGTCACCGTGAGGAGGGAAGTTGCTTCTCTTTGCAGTGGGAGGTGGAGAATAGTACGCTTTTGCATCGTTGGCATATCGACCAAGGCGTGCACTTGAATGAGGAAATGGAAAAGATTTTTAAACAGAAGGTTGTGGGATTTCCCACGTTGATGGAGGTTGTAGAGTGATTCAACCGGTTAAAGAGAAAATTATCTTAGGCATCGACCCGGGTACAACGATTATGGGTTATGGTGTCATAAAAGTAGTGGGTACCAAGGTGGAGTTGGTAGCGATGGGGATTATTGATTTACGAAAATTTGCCAATCACTATCTCAAACTTCGTCATATCCACTCTCGGATGATGAGCCTAATAGAGAGTTTTTTACCTGACGAGATGGCTATTGAAGCGCCTTTTTTTGGAAAAAATGTGCAATCGATGTTGAAGCTTGGAAGGGCTCAGGGAGTGGCTATGGCTGTGGCGTTGAGTCGGGATATTCCGATCACGGAATATGCTCCGTTGAAGATTAAAATGGCGATCACGGGTAGCGGACAGGCTTCGAAGGAACAGGTGGCCGATATGTTGCAACGGATCTTGCGTTTCTCTAAAGAGGAGATGCCGACTTTTTTGGATGCAACCGACGGATTGGCGGCGGCGTATTGTCATTATTTGCAGATGGGACGTCCTGCTCAGGAGCATGGTTGTCGGAGCTGGAAAGATTTTATTTCTAAGAACCCGGATCGGGTGAAGTAGTGTGGCGGAGAATGCGTGAGAAAATGGTTATGTGAGAATATAATTATGTGTTAAACGATAAAAAGGGGTAAGTATGAGGATGAATTATTGGGCTGTTTTAGGAGTGGTAGCAACTGCAACGGTGATGAGTTGTTCCTCTGTCAAAAAGGAGTATAAGTCGTATGAGTTATATCCTGTTCGTGAGGGTGAGCTGACTGAGATGAGTTATGAACCTTCTGCTACAACATTTATGCTTTGGGCACCTACGGCGGATGAGGTAAGGGTGATGCTTTACGATGCTGCAACGGGTGGACATGCTTATAAAACGATTCCGATGACGGCCAAGAGTGATGGCTCGTGGACGGTTAAGGTGGATGGAAATTTGCTGAATAAGTTTTATACGTTCAATGTGAAGGTGGACGATAAATGGTTGGGCGATACCCCCGGTATTAACGCTCGTGCTGTTGGTGTGAATGGCAATCGTGCGGCTGTGATTGATCTGAAAGCTACTGATCCGGAAGGATGGGAGAGTGATCAACGGCCACCATTGAAATCGCCGGCGGATGTGGTGATCTACGAGATGCACCATCGCGATTTTTCTATTGATTCAACTTCTAACATTAAATATAAAGGAAAGTTTTTGGCTCTGACCGAGCGAGGTACAAAGAATTCTAACGGGCAGTCGACGGGAATTGATCATCTGATTGAATTGGGAGTGACTCATGTGCACTTGTTGCCGTCGTTCGATTATGCTTCGGTGGATGAGACAAAGCTGAACGAGAATAAGTATAATTGGGGATATGATCCTAAAAACTATAATGTGCCCGACGGATCGTATGCGACCAATCCTTATCATCCGGCGACTCGAATCAAGGAGTTTAAGTTGATGGTGCAGGCTTTACACCGGGCAGGCATCAGAGTGGTGATGGATGTCGTTTATAACCATACACATAGCGCTGCCGAGAGTTGCTTTGAACGCACTGTTCCGGGTTATTTCTATCGTCACAAACCTGATACGACATTGGCCAATGGTTCCGGTTGTGGTAATGAAACGGCTAGTGAACGGCCGATGATGAGAAAATATATGATCGAATCTGTGCTTTATTGGATGAAGGAGTATCATATCGATGGTTTCCGGTTCGACTTGATGGGTATTCACGATATTGAGACAATGAATGCTATTCGTCAGGCGGCTACGGCAGTCGACCCTACGGTGTTGATTTATGGTGAGGGTTGGGCGGCTGAAGCGCCTCAATATCCTGCTGATAGTTTGGCTATGAAGGCTAATGCGTATAAGATGCCGGGTATTGCGGTCTTTTCTGACGAACTGCGTGATGCGTTGCGTGGTCCGTTTAATAATAACCACAAGGGAGCGTTTCTTGCCGGAGTAGCGGGCGAGGAGATGAGTCTTAAATTTGGTATCGTTGGTGGAATTCGTCATCCGCAGGTGGCTAATGATTCGGTAAACTATAGCAAAAAAGCATGGGCAGACGAGCCGACGCAGCTGATTAGTTATGTCTCTTGTCACGACGATATGTGTCTGGTCGACCGATTGAAAAGTAGTCTTCCCGGAATCACTCCCGATTTGTTGGTGCGTCTCGATAAGTTGGCACAGACTGTGGTTTTCACTTCTCAGGGCATTCCGTTTATTTACGCGGGTGAAGAGGTGATGCGCGACAAACAGATGGTGCATAATAGTTATGAAAGTCCGGATCGGGTGAATGCCATCGATTGGCGCCGTAAGTTTACTAACGTCGATCTGTTTACATACTATAAGCAGTTGATCGCTATGCGTAAGGCGCATCCGGCATTCCGCATGGGGGATGCTGAGATGGTGAGGAAGCATCTGGAATTCTTGAAGGTGGAAGGTTCTAATCTTGTGGCGTTCCGAATTAAAGGGCGACCGAATGGCGACCGATGGGCCAATATTATTGTGGCTTTTAATGCGCGACCGTCGACGGCAAAGATTACCATACCTGCGGGTAAGTATTTTGTGGTTTGTCAGAATGGTAAGATCGACCGATCGGGTATGATGGGAACGATGTATGGACCCGAGATTTATGTTCCGGCTTATTCGGCCTTGATTATTCACCAATAATTCGCGCTTTTTTATCTTTTATTCTGTGGTTCTTTTTAATTTATTTTTTTACCTTTGGTGTATATTGTTAACTACTAAATAATTATCACTATGAAGTTTTTTATAGATACAGCCAACCTGGAACAGATAAAAGAAGCTTATGATCTCGGCGTATTGGACGGAGTGACGACCAATCCTTCGTTAATGGCTAAAGAGGGGATTAAGGGCTTGGAGAATCAACATGCTCATTATGTGAAAATCTGTCAGATCGTTAAGGGGGATGTGAGTGCCGAGGTGATTGCCACTGATTTTGAGGGGATGGTGCGTGAAGGTGAAGAGCTGGCAGCACTAAACCCGCATATCGTAGTCAAACTACCTTGTACGGCTGAGGGGATTAAAGCGGTGAAGTTTTTCTCGGAGAAAGGGATACGGACCAATTGTACGTTGGTGTTCTCTTTGGGACAAGCTCTGATGGCGGCTAAAGCCGGGGCAACGTATGTTTCACCTTTCGTTGGACGGTTGGATGACATTTGCGAAGATGGTATCATGTTGGTGGAAGATATTGTGAACATGTACCGATATTATAATTTTAAAACCATGGTTTTGGCAGCTTCTATTCGTCATACGAAACATATCACCGACTGTGTGGCTGCCGGTGCTGATGTGGTGACTTGTCCGATTACGGCAATAAAAGGGCTGCTCAAACATCCGTTGACGGATTCCGGATTAAAAACTTTCCTTGAAGATTATAAGCGGGTTAACGGTTAGTAACTGATGGGTTGGCGTTATCGTGAACCTTTTTTTACTCGTTATGAAGAAAAACTAGGCTTCGGCAAGATCCTTTCTTGTCGACATTGCTTACCTTTGCTCTAAATTTATAGATTATGATCAACGATAACTTACAAAATATATACCGGACTTATACCGGAAAAAAGGCAGATGATATTACCGAACTTCCTTCTTCGGGGTCTAACAGACGTTATTTCCGCTTAAGCGGTGAGCAAAATCTGATTGGAGTCTGCGGAACATCGATCGATGAGAACCGAGCTTTTCTTTATATGGCCGAACATTTTTACCGTTGTGGCTTGCCTGTGCCTAAGGTGTATGCTGAATCGAAAGATGAGACGTATTATATTCAAGAGGATTTAGGCGATACATTGCTGTTTAATGCAATCGAGAAGGGACGGCAGACGAGCGTTTTCTCTGAAGAGGAGAAGGAACTATTGAAGAAGACCATCCGGTTATTACCGGCTTTTCAGTTTGGTGGAGCCGATGGCTTTGACTTTTCAAGATGTTACCCTCAACCGGAGTTTAATCTTCGGTCGATCTTGTGGGATTTGAACTACTTTAAATATTGTTTCTTGAAGGCGACCGGAATGGAGTTTCAGGAGGATAAGTTGGAGGATGATTTTCAGAAAATGGCGGATGTCCTTTTAAGAAGTTCTTCGGCTACATTCATGTATCGAGACTTTCAGAGTCGCAATGTGATGATTAAAGATGGTGAGCCTTATTTTATCGATTTTCAAGGGGGACGTAAAGGCCCGTTCTATTATGATGTGGCTTCGTTTCTTTGGCAGGCTAAAGCGCAATATACCGATAGCTTGCGTCAGGAACTTTTGCATGAATATATTGATGCGCTTCGCAAATATCAACCTATCGATGAGGCTTATTTCTTTAAACAACTTCGTCACTTTGTGTTGTTCCGTACCTTGCAGGTATTGGGGGCCTATGGTTTTCGAGGGTATTTTGAGAAGAAACCACATTTCATTCAAAGTGTGCCGTTTGCCATTGCTAACTTGCGCGATTTGTTAAAGGAAGAGTTTTCGGAGTATCCTTATCTCTGTCGGGTCTTGCGTGAGCTGACGGACTTGAAACAGTTTGCCGACGAGTTGCAGAAGCGACAGTTGACGGTTAAAGTGATGAGCTTTGCTTATAAGAAAGGTATCCCTAACGATTCTACAGGAAATGGAGGTGGCTTTGTCTTCGATTGCCGTGCTGTAAATAATCCGGGTAAATATGAGCATTATAAGGCATTTACGGGATTAGATGAGTCGGTGATTCGTTTTCTGGAAGAGGATGGTGAAATTCTTTCGTTCTTGGATCATGCTTATGCTTTGGTCGATGCTTCTGTGAAACGTTATATGGAGCGTGGATTTACGAGCCTTACGGTTTGCTTTGGTTGTACCGGTGGACAACATCGTTCGGTCTATTCGGCACAGCATATGGCGGAACATTTGAGTCGTACATTTGGGGTGAAGGTGGAATTGGTTCATCGTGAACAGAATATTGAACAGGTTTTTAAAGTGCGTGTATAGCACGTTCATCAGTAGAGTAGTAGAGTTGACGTATGAAAGCGATGATTTTTGCAGCAGGCTTGGGCACTCGGCTTAAGCCTTTGACGGATACGATGCCTAAGGCATTGGTTCCTGTGGGCGGAACACCTATGCTGGAACATGTGATTTTGAAACTTAAAAAGGCGGGATTTACGGAGGTGGTGATTAATGTGCATCATTTTGCCGAACAGATCGTGGCCTTTTTGAAAGAGAAGCAGGACTTTGGACTGACCATTCATATCTCTGATGAACGTGGGGCTTTGCTCGACACGGGAGGAGGAATCTCTAAGGCACGTGAGTTCTTGGCTCGTGATGAGCGACCGTTTTTGGTGCATAATGTTGATATTCTTTCCGATCTCGATTTGGGGGAGGTTTACCGCGCACATGTGGCTTCGCAAAGTCTAGTCACGTTGGTCGCTAGTCGACGAGAGACGTCTCGCTATTTACTTTTCGATGAAGAGAAGAGGTTGCGTGGTTGGATCAATCGGTCGACCGGTCAGACGAAGCCGGAGGGCTTGGTTTACGACGAAGAAGCGTTGAATGCTTATGCGTTCAGTGGAATGCATGTGTTGTCGCCTGCGGTCTTTGAATACATGGATCGGTTTCATTTTGAAGGAAAGTTTTCTATAATCGATTTTTATCTGGCGATTTGTGGAGAAGCTGATTTGTCGGGTTACTTGTTGAATCATCTTTCGTTGATGGATATCGGAAAGCCGGAGACGTTGCCTTTGGCTGAGGAGTTCCTTCGTCTTCATTATTAATCGATGGTGATGGCTTATTATCGATGAATCAGATTCTTGTTTTAGTGATCTTGTTTAGTGATCTTGTTTAGTGATTTTGTTTTAATAACTTTTTTTTCTAGTTACTTTCTAAAGTGACGTCCTTTTCGGTTGGGTTGTCAAGGCTTGATCGTTATTCTACAATGCAATAGGAGTGGGAGATGATCGCTGATGCCTCCTTGATACTTTAGTCCAATATAGGTGCGAAAGGGTTGGCGACCGCCATAGGTGGTGTCGTCTTTGAGTAGTATTGGGAGTTGGACGATCTCTGCCTGTTTTTCATTGGTGTATAGAGGCGATTGTGGTTGTAGTAAGGTCCCGGAAACAATGATATGATCGAGCAATCCCCATTGTCCTTTGTATTTATAAGTCCCGATATCGGGATGTCGAGCTTGGCGTGCCAATAGATGATAGAGTTGGTGCGGGCTGACAATGGTTGGGGGGGCTTTAGCTTGAAGGATTTTGGTTACTGAGCGGTTAGTCGGATAGTCATTGAAATCACCCATAATAAGGATAAGAGGGTGTTGGCGATGTTGCATCAAACGATCGGCCTCTTGGCGGAGGGCTTGGGCAACGAGTAGTCGGTAGGGTTCTGATTGTTTGTAAGATCCTCCGGCTCGTGACGGGAAGTGAGCGAGTAACACATCTAGTGTGTCGCCGCTGATGAGTTGCCCGGCAACGTGCAACAGATCTCTTGTGGGACGATGGTGAGGGCAGCTGACTCGAATCGTGTCTTTTTGGAGCAGTTTGAATTGATCTCTCTGATATAGTAAAGCGACATCAATCCCTCTGACATCGTTCGAATGAGTCATCACGTAACGATAACCTAGCGACCGTAAGGTGGAGTAGCGAGTTAGATCGATCAGTACACTGTCGTTCTCAACTTCGCAGAGCCCGATCAGTGAAGGGATTTCCCATTGACCGGCGGCCACAATTACTGTGGCGATATCATCCAGTTTCTTTTTATATCTTCCATAATGCCAATGGCGCATAGCTTCAGGCATGAACTCTTCATCGTGCTTCAAGGAGTCGTGCGAGGTGTCGAATAGGTTTTCAACATTCCACCACATGACGTTGAATGATTGTCCGTGGAGTGAGGACGGAAGTAGGATTAAGATGAATAAGTTGATGAAGAACGAAGCAAGAAACTTCTGAAGGAGCTTCTTGCTTCGTTTAAGTTTAAAATGTCCACTTTCTGAAAGGGTCATTTATGAGGTTGTCTTCCGAGGGTCGACTACTTATTCTTTAGCAGGGATATGTGCTAAGACATCCACCAGATGATCCCAGAACTTTTCTACCGATGGGATATGCATTCTTTCGTCCGGTGAGTGTACGCCGGTAAGCGTCGGTCCAAACGATACCATATCTAAAGCAGGATATTTGTCGAGGAACAGCCCGCATTCCAGACCGGCATGAATAGCTTTCACTTTAGGATCAACGTTGAAGAGGCGTTTGTATGATTCACAAGCCACTTGTAGAATTTCAGAGTGTGGGTTTGGTTTCCAACCCGGATAACCATCACCTGAGGTCACTTTTGCTCCGGCCAATTGGAAGACGGCGCGTACCGTATTGGCCATGTCGTTTCTAGCCGAAAGAATGGAGCTGCGTTGACTGGTTTCGATGCGGATGATATGGTTGGGTTTCATCTTAATCGAAGCTAAATTAGTAGACGTCTCCACTAACCCCGGGATGTCCTGACTCATGGCATAAACGCCATGAGGAGCACCGTAAACGGCTTTGATTAGGCGACGGCTAGTCTCTTGGTCAATGGCTGTGGCGCGAGGTTCTTCCGATTCAAGTATGATCTTTAAATCCGGTTCTGTGACACTAAGCTCGTTTTCAACTTCACTAGCGAAGATATTGAGGTCGGCACGTAAGTCGTGCTTTGCATCTTCCGGAACAGCACAAATGGCATAGGCTTCGCGTGGAATGGCATTCCGAAGGTTACCTCCGTTGATCTCGCAAAGATACATATAATGTTTAGCGTTTGTGCGACTTAAGAAACGGTTAAGGATCTTGTTGGCATTACCGCGTCCCAAATGAATATCTCCACCTGAGTGACCGCCTTTCAGTCCTTTAACTTGTACTTTAAAGAAGAAATACCCCTCAGGCACTTCAACTTCTTTATAAGTGAACTCACCGACTGAATCGATACCTCCGGCACATCCGATGAAAAGTTCGCCTTCATCTTCTGAGTCTAAGTTGAGTAGGATGTCGCCTTCCATAAATCCTTTTTCTAACGCAAAAGCACCCGAAAGTCCGGTTTCCTCATCAACGGTAAACAAACATTCGATCGGACCATGTTCGATGCTATCGTCGGCAAGAATGGCTAGCTCTGTGGCTACGCCAATACCATTGTCGGCCCCCAATGTGGTGCCGTTCGCTTTCATCCAATCTCCTTCAACGATCGTTTCGATGGGGTCGGTTAGGAAGTCGTGCTGCACGTCATTATTCTTCTCACAAACCATATCGGTGTGCGATTGTAAGATCACTGTTTTTAGATGTTCTTTACCCGGAGTAGCATTCTTTTTGATCAAAACATTTCCAATTTGGTCTACTTTAGTTTCCAGATTGTGCTTCTCACCAAAGGCTTTCAAGTAAGCTGTCATCTTTTCTTCTCTCTTCGATGGGCGTGGAATCTGACATATTTCCTCGAAATACTTAAATACGCCGATCGGCTTCAAATCTTTTTTTTCCATCTTTTTTTCTTTTTTTTAGGAATAATAAGGCTTCCTTAGCCCTTATTATTGCTAAATATGGTTAATTTAATTGACTTAACTTAAATCGTTTCTCATTAAAACATATATTTGCATTCACAAATTTAATAGAAATGGTTGAGACTATACTGATAACTTTGTTAATAGTTGCTATTTGTTTACTATTATTGGGGATAAAAATATTTTTTGTAAAGGGAGGAAAATTCCCAAGTGGTCATGTGAGTGGAAATCGTGCCTTGCGCCAAAAGGGAATCGGTTGTGCACAATCTCAGGATCGGGAAGCCCAGAAAAAAACACGTTTTTCTATTAAAGACATTGAAAAGACCTTAACTGATAGTATGAACTAAAAATTAATAAACCAAATAACAGTTATGAAGAGAATAAATTATTTCATCAGCGGTTTTGCTGCGCTTGCTTTTATTGTTTTGTTTTCACAATGTGCAGGAAAGGCTGACAATCAAACAGCAGCTAATCCAACTCAAGCTACAGCTGGATTATCCGGGATGAAGATTGCTTATGTAGAGATTGATACACTTTTGGCAAAATACAACTTCTGTATCGACTTGAACGAAGCGATGGTGAAAAAGAGTGAGAATGTTCGTTTGCAGTTGAACCAAAGAGCCAATGAATTGGCTAAAGAAAAACAAGAATTCCAAAAGAAATATGAGAATAATGCGTTTTTATCTAAAGAAAGCGCGGAATCTCAATATGCTCGCTTGGCACAAAAAGAACAAGAACTTCAAAACTTGAGCAACAAACTTCAAGGTGAATTGATGCGTGAGAACGAAAAGAACAGTTTAATGTTCCGTGATTCGATCAATGCCTTCTTGAAAAACTATAATCAAACTCATGGCTATAGCTTGATCTTCAGCAACACAGGCTTTGATAACTTATTGTACGCTGATAGCGCATTTAACATCACTAAGGAGATCGTAGACGGCTTAAATGCTCGTTACTCTTCTTCAAAGAAATAAAGTCAGATCGTTATGGACTGCCTTCCCCATCCGATACTCTTCGGATGGGGATTTTTTTTGTTGATTATTTGAAAAAATGGTTATAAATCAGTATTGATCGATTAATCCTTAAACCGTATTTTCGCGCATATTTTTTGTAATAACAAACTACTATGCAACATTTGAATACGTTAAATCAAGACGGACGCATCGTCTTTCTTGATTATCTGAGGGTCATTGCCTGTTTTATGGTGATTATGGTCCATTCTTGTGAGTTCTTCTTTATCGATGGGGATGCCATTGGCATTCGTTCAGCTTCCGATGGGTTCTGGGTAAGTGTCATCGATAGTGCTTTTCGACCATCCGTCCCGCTGTTTGTGATGGCTTCTTCTTTTTTGCTCCTACCTTTAAAGCAAAGTACAGAGGTCTTTTTTAAAAAACGATTTGTCCGCGTGGTGATTCCTTTTGCGATCTGGTCGCTATTGTATGCCGTTCTGCCCTTTACTTGGGGAGAGTTGACGGGTGTACAAGTCAAAGAGAACCTGATTCACTTATTGGTTAACTTTAATGGGGCCAGCGGACACCTCTGGTTTGTTTATATGCTCATTGGACTCTATCTGTTTATGCCAATCTTATCCCCATGGTTGAGTAAGGTCTCGAAGAAAGGCGAACAGTACTTTTTAGGAGTCTGGTTCGTGACCACTTTCTGGCATTATTTGAAGTTGTGGACGGGTGATATCTATGGAGAGTGTTATTGGAATGAGTTTCATACCTTCTGGTACTTTTCAGGATTTATCGGCTATCTGGTGCTGGCTCACTATATTCGAACTTATATTCACTGGGGGGTGAGAAAAAGCTTATGGATGGGTTCGATCTTGTTTATCGCCGGCTATCTGTTCACATCAATGGTGTACTATCAACGCACGTTTACAGCCACACAACTACAAGAGTTGGAGTTGAGTTGGCGATTCTGTTCATTCAATGTGGTCCTGATGACTTTTGGACTCTTTCTCATCTTTCGGCATGTCCATTTTGAAAGTAAAGGGCTATATGCGGTGGTTCGTGAGATTTCCCGATTGAGTTATGGCATTTATCTCATGCATATCTTCTTACTCGGATTCAGCTATAAACTTCTAGGCAGTTACTTCTCAACCCCGATCACCATTGTTTTAGTGGGCACCACGACCTTTATGGCATGTTGTGTGCTTGCAAAATTACTCTCTTATCTTCCAAAGAGTAAATATATGGTTGGATAGTCTAACTGAACAATTTAATAGATGACTACTTTTCGCATTTTTCCTCTTCTTGAGGAATGCGGAAAGCAGTATAAAGCTCAAGTATGGCAGCGATAGTCAAACAGGCAATCCATTCGTTACCTCTTGTGGTAAACATAAACGCACCGGTTAACACCAAAGCAATAGCGCCGAAAATTTGTTGGATACGCAAGCGGCGTAAAGACGGGCTTTTTCCTTTTACAGGCGTGTTGATCTGAGCTAAGGCAAAAAAGCCGGCTCCAATGGTATAAATATAGGGAGCGTAGATCCATCCGGTGATAAAAATAGCTGCCCCGGCAAGGGTCATGACAGCTCCTATGGCAAAAAGTGCAGTGATCAATGGTTTCATTGTGCGGTGTTATCTTCAAATACGTAAATATCTTCGTTTGGCTTTTTCATGAGATACTTCTCACGTGCAACCTTCTCAATGGCTTCGGGATTACTGTTTAACTCATTCAAACGTCGGGTACTCTCTTCGTAATCTTTTCGGTACTTTTCGATTTCTTCTTCTAGTAGGACAATCTCACGGGCATATTTAATCCGGCGATAAAGACTGTTCTCATCGAGAAAACCGATGATTACTCCAAAAATACAGATCGTAATCAAATATTTATGGTGTTGTATGAATTTCCAAACGGTTAAAAGTTTACTCATATCCTTGGCCTTTTAAACTTGTTGCAAAGATAAAATTAATAACTTAAATCTGATGGTTTACAACTTAAAACTTATAGCATCGCTTACGACTTCAGACTTTTTTGTGTACATTTGCAAAAACTCAAAAAGCAAACTTTCGTTATGGAAAACTATATTGTATCTGCTCGTAAGTACCGTCCGTCGACTTTCGAATCGGTGGTGGGACAAAGGGCATTGACTACGACCCTAAAAAATGCTATCACTACCGGAAAACTGGCACATGCCTATCTGTTTTGCGGTCCTCGTGGGGTGGGCAAGACCACTTGTGCCCGTATTTTTGCCAAAACGATCAACTGTCTTTCGCCCACAGAGGGGGGAGAGGCGTGTAATGCTTGTGAGTCGTGTGTGGCTTTCAACGAACAACGCTCCTACAATATTCATGAGTTGGATGCCGCTTCGAATAACTCGGTCGATGATATTCGGCAATTAGTCGAACAGGTTCGTGTTCCGCCTCAGATTGGGAAATATAAAGTTTATATCATAGATGAGGTTCATATGCTAACGACTTCGGCTTTTAATGCGTTCCTAAAAACGCTTGAAGAACCTCCTCACCATGCCATTTTTATTCTCGCTACGACCGAAAAGCATAAGATTATTCCAACGATCTTATCGCGTTGTCAAATCTATGATTTCAATCGGATTAGTGTCGAAGATACGGTTCAACACCTGATGGGGGTTGCCCAAAAAGAGGGAATCACAGCCGAAGCGGAAGCTCTGAATGTGATTGCACTGAAAGCTGATGGCGGAATGCGTGATGCGCTTTCTATTTTTGATCAGGTGGTGAGCTTCACGGGCGGCCATATCACTTATCAGAGTGTGATTGAGAATTTGAATGTACTCGATTATGATTATTATTTCCGTTTGGTCGATCAATTTCTTGAGCATCAGATTAGCAATTGTTTGTTACTCTTCAATGAGGTGCTGAGTAAAGGGTTCGATGGGAATCATTTTATCACGGGACTCTCTTCACATCTTCGTGATTTATTGGTGAGCCGTGATGCTGTGACTTTACCTTTGCTTGAAGTCGGCGCTAGTATCCGTCAGCGGTATCAAGAACAGGCTACAAAGTGTTCGGTACCCTTCTTGTATCGAGCCATAAAGCTATGCAACGATTGTGATTTGAACTACCGAACGAGTAAGAATAAACGCTTATTGGTCGAACTAACCTTGATTCAGGTGGCACAGTTGACCCCTGAAGGTGAAGATCTGAGTGGTGGGCGTGGCCCTAAGCAGATTATAAAACCCGTATTCAATCAGACCGCTCAACCTATACAAGCGGCTCCTGCACAAGCCTCTTTGGCTCATCATGTGACTTCGCCGACTCCTAAATCGGTGACGACTGCTCCTAAGTCGGTTTCTACGGCTGCTCCTCAGCCAACAAAGCCAACTGAACAACCGACCGGTTATGTCGGAATGAAAGATTCTATCTTGTCTACAGAGTCGAAGACTCCTGTTTTGAAGAAAGGAGGATTAGGCATTTCGATTAAGCATCCGCGCAAGGCGGTCGATGAGCAACAGCATGCGACTAAAGTAGTTCTGCCGTCGACAGAGGAAGATCATCCGTTCAATGAACGTGATCTGAATTATTATTGGATGGAGTTTGCCAATCGACTACCGAAGGAGGAAGTGGCGTTGGCAAAGCGAATGCAGAACTCTCAGCTAGCGTTGCTGAAAGATGGCACCACTTTTGAGTTATTAGTCGATAATGAGTTTTCTGCTCGCGACTTTACGGCACAGGCCTCTTCTATTGAGCCTTTCCTTCAAGAACGACTCAAGAATCGTCGAGTCAAGATGACTGTAAGGGTTAGCGAAGCGAACGAAAGACCTCGTGCCTTTGGACGGGTAGAGAAGTTTCAGCTGTTGGCACAGAAGAATAGCGCCTTGTTGGAACTTAAGGAGATCTTCGGTCTCGAACTTTATTAATGGGAGTTTCATTTGATTGTTTACTCTAGATAAACAATAACAATAATATAAATAATAAGAGTCGGTTCCAATTAAAGAACCGACTCTTATTATTGTTGTTGATCTGCTGATCTACTGATCCGTTGAGCTATTTATCTATCGACTTGTTGATCTATTTATTTTCCACCGCGGTATCCTTTGCCAACGCCCTTGTTGCTATTGGTCCCCGGAGCCTGGCCATTAGTCGTTCCGGTACAGTCGCCTGCTTTGTTTACCGATCCTTTATTCCCTTGTCCTTTTCCTCCTTTTTGACTGTTTGTATGACCTCCATTACCTTTTATTTGTCCGTAAGCATTTCCATGAGTAAACGGTGCATTGATAATGGCATCATATTCTTCTTGTGTTAGAGCGGTTGGAGTGTAAGTCTCGCCTAGCGACTTAATCTGGCGATCGACTGCTTTCAAATGATTGCCTGAAGCTTTGGTGAGATGTTCGATGACCAATTTGATATTTACATTCTCAATATCTCCTACCACAGCATTGTAAGCAGCAATACCTTCTTCTTCAATGAAAGCCATGGTCTTAAAGGCTTCTACTAGAGTGGACGATTGTGCACTTAAGGTGTTGAACTGCTCCTGACGTTCCGGTGAAGCGAATACGCCGACTTCTGTTGTCGGAACATAATCAATTTCGTAATATTTAAATAAGGAATCGACGGCTGCCATATGAGTGCTTTCGGCATTCATAATGCGTCCAATTTGTGGAGCGGTTGGATATTTATCTGCAAAAACGCTATAAACATCGTGCGCTAGTTTCTCATCTTCCCGAACAGCATACAGGAATTCGATTTCATCGGCATTTAGAGCAGACGTTACTGTGAAGATATTGGAGATTGCGGCTCTCGTTATTGCACTTACACCGTCACTTTCGACTGCCAATAACGTCTGTGAGCTTGCATTTTCTTCAACACCTTCCGACTGACTACATGAAATGGTCAATAGACCGATGATTGAAAATAAGCTTGCAATTAATACTTTCGTTTTCATACTTTTTCCTTTTTATGGTTAATAATATCGTTCTTTGTTTTATAAACCGTATGAGAGGAACTTTACCCTACCAAATCACTTCAAAAAATAACATTGGGGTGAAAGGCATGGCTGTTGAGAAGAAAGTCACCGGGTCCGATTTCTCTTGAATGGTGTAGCTGTATTTTAGATTTTCCGTATTTAAAAGATTAATCAGACTTCCTCCGGCTTGAAACTGAACGGTGTTCCAGGTGAAGCGATAGACTGCAGAGAGGTCCCAACGGCTGTACGGACGAGTCGAATCTTTATCTTTTTTAGTTAATCCGATGCCTTTTCCTTGGGGATTTGCCCCGCTATAGTCGGGTACGGTGAACCCCGTTCCGTAAACGAAACTCGTTGAGAGGACGAAAGGGCGGATCGTATAGATGGCTCCAAACTTAATCTCTTGTCCGGTTTCTTGATAAGCACCGTCGATTGAACTTACGGAATAAGAGCCGAAGAGTGTACCATGAGGAAGCGATTGTTTCAAGAGGAGATCCAAGCCGATGATCTGTTCGTCAGAAGAGGTGATGGCTTGGTCGATGAGTCGTATGGCATTTTTGTTTTTCTTTAAATAGCCTTCCACGTGTGCTGAGAAGCCTTTGTCGGATCGATAAGATAAGTTTGCAAGAGTGTGCATCGATTGAAGATTGGGGTGGACTCCCCAATGATAAACAAAGGTTTGGTCGGATACGGCTTCGGGCAGGCGACTGATATATTGTCGATAGAGTCCCCATGAAGCGCCGGCTTTCCAATGGGAAGAGAGATCGTAGTTCAGTGAAAAGCGTGGTTGTAGATGGAATCCATCTGAAGTAAAATCGGTTCTGATCCCCGTTTTTAGAGATAGGTTTTTCCAAACAAATTGGTTGGAAAGGTAGGCTGTGGTGGTGCGAAAGGTGGTTTCCGGAGAGATAAACTGCTGGTATTCCATTCCGGCATTGAGCGTTTGCTGACTGCCCCAATTCACTTGATGATCGGCCTTAACGGTAAATTGCCGGAGATTTTGTTGTAACGAATAGTTGTTGCTCTCTTCATGGATACTGTTTAATTGCGAATAGATCGATGATAGCTTGGTGGACTGTCGGCTGTTCCATTGGCGGTGATACGTGGCCGAGGCTCCCAATTGTTTATTGTGCTGAAGGCCCTCAATGGGGAGGTCGGTCGTGGACTGTGCCGTATATTTAAATTGATCGTCTGCGTTGTAGAATGAAAAACGATAGGTATCGTTATCGAAGGCGTATCCCGCATAGGTGATGTTGAGGTCGTTGAAAAAATAAGAAGGTGAGATCTCCCATTCGGTCGTGGGAGGATTGCCTCCATTAATATTTCCATTGGCGTTCCCATTGGTGTCGCCTTTTCCATTCCCGCTTCCATTTCCATTCCCATTCCCGCTCTCGTTCAAGGAACCTTGCCCTTGCGAGGCATTGTTCTTCTTATTATAGGGGTTGAACAGACCACTATCGTAGAGATCGTAGAAGGTGCGTCGATAGGCTACTGAAAGTGCCGACCGTTTTCCAATCGGCACACTGCCATACAGATTGGCCGTTAGTGTGCTGATCATCCCTTTTAATGAAAGTTTAGTGGTGTCGGGGGTTACCGTCTCAATCTCGGTTATTGCTCCGGTTTGATTTCCGTATGATGCATCGTACCCTCCTTTCAGTAGTTTGACTTTGTTGACCAGATAAGGATTGATAAAACTGATATTATCGTTGAAACCTTTCATACCAAAAAGTGGGATTTGATCGAAAAAGATTCGACTCTCTCCGGATGAGCTGCTCCAGACAATCAGCTCATCGGATGGTTCACCTGAGGCTCTGACTCCGGGTAAGAGCCTGAGCAGGTTAAAGGTCGCGTTATCAAGGCTTCCGGGTAGTTGTTTAGCGGTTTTTCCTCCTATGGCAATTTCACCCGATTGTGTCGTCGATAAGGGGTAAGCGACTTGAGGAGCAGTGATGGTGATTTCACCAATATGGATTTCGGCAATAGTTGTCGGTTGATACTTCACTTTAGTTTCTTTCTTCTTTGGCTTTGGGGGCGAAGGGTGCGATGGAGGTGAGGTTGGTCTGGGACTAATGACATAGACTTTATTGATTACTTCGCATTGGTATGGCGTCTCGGATAATAAGAATGTAATGGCTTCTAGGGGAGATTTAAAGGTACGGTCGAGACTGATGGGGTAAGCCGAAAGCGCACGACTATTGAAAGAGATGTCGACCCCTAAATGTTCTAGAACCTCACTCAGAGGTTGCTTTGAAGCTTTGACTCTGATCTCCTGGGCCTGAACTGAAGAGAGGCTCAGGAGACCAAAGATTAAACAGACGATTATTGCTTTCAATTAGTTGATTTTAAATTTTATTCCAAACGGCTTACCGATAATTTCTAAGATCTCTTCAGGCGATCGCTCACTCGAGAAGGAACCGCTATAGTAGGTCTCCGGCATCTCTGGCATGGTGACGGAGATGTTGTACTGACGTTCGATTTCTTCGATCACTGCTTTGAGTGGGACTTCGCTAAAATAGAATCGTTTCTCTCTCCAGGAAATGGTTTGTGACGCTTGCTCTACCGAGTGAGTAACTAATTGGTCGTTTTTGACCTGAGCCTGCATATTCGAAGTGAGTATCGTTTCTTCGTTTTTGGTCTCAACTTTGACTTTCCCTGTTAGGCAGGTGACTTGCAATTGCTTGTCTCTAGCAAAGATGTTGAACGTTGTTCCTAAGACTGATACCACGCCACGAGGAGTGTTGACTTGAAACAGACTTCCTTTTTGAACTTGGAAGAACGCTTCTCCACTCATGTTGACTTCCCGCTTGATAGCCCACCATAATGGTTTGTACGACAAACGGCTTTCAGCATTAAGGTCTACTTTGGTTTGATCGGGCAAAACAACGGTTAGGTGTTGTCCACGATCGACCGTGATCGTTGTGGTGTAGAGATAAGCAACAAAGGGCAGAGCCGTCAGAAGAATGATTGCGGCAACGGCTGTATAGCGAAACCAAGTCAGTCGTCTGAGGGGAGTAGACTTTGGCTTTTCAGGAAGAGCTTCGAACCGTTCGTTCCAAATCTCCTCCTTGGTCTTTGTCCATTTTGGGGTGACTTTTATTTGATTGGTATCCATGTTACAATAGTTTTTTTCTTAATAGGGTTAGGGCGGCATTCATTCGTTTCTCTATGGCTTTTACACTTAATCCGAGACGCTCTGCAATTTCTTGATATTTTAGAGATTCTTCTCTATTCATCAGGAAGACTTCTCTCTGTGGTGTTGGCATCTCGTTGAGTGCAATGGCATATTTTGCTTTTAGCTCTTCAAGTTGAAGGAGGTCCTCCGGAGAATCTGTATTCTCTTCCTCAAGATGCATATGTTGTGTAAAGTCCAAACGGACATTTTGTTTTCGATAATGGTCAATCACTTGGTCAGAGGCCATTTTATAGAGTAATGACTTGACGTGCGACAGTTCGATCTTCTCTCTGTTTTCCCAAAGCTTCATAAAGAGATCAGCAGCCAAATCTTCTGCAATATGTTGGTCGGCTATCCGGTAATAAATGTAATTTCGAATGGCATCAAAATAGGCCTCGAATATTTCCCGGAAGTTTTCTTTATTCATTGTTTTGCTTATTAATCCGTATGAAAGAGCTTTTACCCTACTTTTTCCGGTGTATGATCTTGATTCTTTGGCTAAAATAATAAAAAGGTTTGAAAATCGAAGTTGATCTTTCTATTATTATAGATGAGAATTTCTTGTTTTCTATAGCAGATGCCGAAGCTTTATTGGGAATAATCGAGTTACGGCTTAAACGAATTGGTCCTATGAATGAAATCTTTATCGCATGGTCGTTTACTTTATAACCCAATGTGGTTAGTCGTTTGAACTTGCGTATTAGTTGGTGTGTGAGTTTTATTTTTTGAGCCCTCGTTCGAAGGCTCTTCGGCCCTCGAAGGAAAACCCATGAGCCCTCGAACGAGGGCTGAAGAGCCCACATTCGAGGGCTCAAAAAATGGATAAGGCTTAATGACTAAATGGAATCTGGTTGCGACTAATTGATTGGTCTTTTCGACTAATAAAGGGGTGGTCTTAATGGATTGAATGGTGGGAGAGGTCTGCAAAAAAGAAATGGGATTGTGGTGCGATGATTCAATATGACTTATTGATAGAATCGGTATATAAACAAAGCAAATTATGGATTGATTCTTAAGGCTCTATAAAAGAATATTATCACATTATAAAAACATAACACTTCGATTATTTAACATACCCACAAGGTTTTCAGATTACCCTGGCTTTCGGACTGATTCAAATTAAACCGTTCCGAATCTCGTTCCGATTTTCATAAAAAAACTCGTAAGTGCTTATTTTTTTAAGTACTTACGAGAATTATAGGGTGGAAGACGGGGTTCGAACCCGCGACCTTCGGAACCACAATCCGACACTCTAACCAACTGAGCTACATCCACCATGTGTTGCATTTCTCAAATGCGATGCAAAGATAGGTATTATATTCGAAATAGCAAATCGACGGACTACTTTTTTTCAAAAATATTTTGTTCTTTTATGCCGATATTATGCGTCTTGAAGAGGCTTCTAGCGTCTTTTTTAAAGATATTCAATGAGTTACGTATGTTTACGGGGATAGAGTCTATCGGCATTTGAACGGGGTATAAAATATGATTTTTTTTGTAGGTCCTCGACGGACGTCCGGTATACACCATCATATAGTCGGAGTGGATCATTCGCACGGTTGAATCTTTCGCCAATTTAAGGTTGACGATCAGCCCACCATCTGTTTTACGTGCCGACATATTGGAGACAAAGTTACCTAATGAATAAACGACTAAATGACGATCTAAAGAGTCGGCTGAGGCTCGTACTTCGATCGGTTGAACCACATGGGGGTGTGAGCCGATGATGTGATTCACGCCTTTGCTCAATAACCAAGTGGATAAGTACTTTTGTTGTTTACTCGGTAACGATTGATACTCATTTCCCCAATGCATGCAGGCGATAATGGTGTGTGGATTCAACGCCTTAGCTCTCTCAATATCCTGAGCAATGATAATGGTATCGATATAGTTCACGATATTCGGTGGAGTAACCTTAAGTCCGTTGGTGCCGTAAGTATAGTTAAGTAAAGCGATGCGAAACCCTTTTTTCTCAATCAATAATGGATAGCTCTGTTTGCGTTCGATGGAATCTTTGAAGGTTCCCGTGTGAGTCATTTGAAGCTCGCCGAGTACCTTCAGAGTACGTTCTAACCCTTTTTTACCTCGATCAAGGGAGTGGTTGTTGGCCGTGAGTAAAACATCAAATCCTGCTGTCTGGATGGCTTTAGCGTATTCGTCGGGAGCACTAAAAGCCGGATAACCGGTGTATGGTTGTCCCCCTAGAGTCACTTCTAAATTGCCAATGGCGATATCGGCTTTCTCAATCTCTTTCTTAACATAGGTGAAATAGGAGGAATAATCGTATCCGTGGGCTGTTTGTGCGGCTTTAATTTGCCCGGTGTGTTGCATGAGATCACCGACAAAAAGTAGATGGAGCGTGTCGGTAGATAGGGGTGGTCGTTCTTTTTCGACTTGTGCCGTTTCTATTCTCTCTTTTTCCTGCGAACGAGATGAGCAGGAAAAAGAGAGAAATAAAAAGGTTAATAGATAGAGGTGCCTCATTTATAAATGGCTTTTTTACCTGCCAATAACGTATTTTTCATCAGTGAAACAATCGTCATCGGTCCCACACCGCCCGGTACAGGGGTGATGTATGAACATTTAGGGGCGACCTCGTCAAATAGTACATCACCGGTGAGCTTGAAACCCGACTTGCGTGAAGCATCCGCCACACGAGTGGTTCCAACATCGATAACAACAGCTCCCGGTTTAACCATATCGGCTGTAACGAAGTTGGGCTGACCTAAAGCGGCAATGATGATATCGGCTTCACGACATTCTCCCACTAAGTTAGCCGAACGGCTGTGGCATACGGTAACGGTTGCATCGCCGGGATAGGCTTTTTGCATCATCAGAGCAGCCATTGGCTTGCCAACAATGTTGCTTCTTCCCAATACGACGCATTTCTTACCGGAAGTTTCTATTTTATAGCGTTTTAATAGTTCTAAAATACCATTTGGAGTGGCCGAAATGTAACAGGGTAGTCCGATAGACATCCGACCAACATTGATCGGGTGGAACCCGTCGACGTCTTTACGATAATCGATGGTTTCAATTACTTTTTGTTCGGAAATATGCTTTGGAAGAGGGAGCTGGACGATAAATCCATCAACATCCTCATCTTCATTAAGTTCACGTACTTTTGCTAAGAGTTCTTCTTCTGTAACCTCTATTTCATAGCGAATCAAAGAGGATTTGAACCCACACGCCTCACAGGCTTTTACTTTTGAAGCAACGTAAGTCTCACTTCCGCCGTCATGGCCAACAAGGATTGCTGCTAAATGAGGGCGTTTTCCACCGTTAGCGACAATTTCGGCCACTTCTGCCGCGATCTCTTGCTTGACTTGATCGGATATGGCTTTACCATCTATTAGTATCATAAAATTACTGTTTTAATTGGTGATGGACAAATGTAAAATAAATAACTGAATCGCGCAAAGGAATTAAAAAAAAGCTGGCCAAATAACTCTGGTCAGCTTTTTATCGTTTTTTTATGAAGTGGATTAGCGTTTCATTTTCGCCATCATTTTTCCCATTTTGTTACCGCTCATCATTTTCATCATCTTGCGAGTTTCCTCGAATTGCTTCAATAGGCGGTTCACTTCTTGAATGGTGGTACCGCTACCTTTGGCAATACGGGTACGGCGTGAACCATTTAAAATATCCGGATTAGAACGTTCTTCAGGAGTCATGGAGTAGATGATCGCTTCAATGCCTTTGAACGCGTTATCGTCGATATCGATATCTTTAATGGCTTTTCCAACCCCGGGAAGCATAGAGGCTAATTCTTTCAAATTACCCATCTTCTTGATTTGGTGGATTTGGCTTAAGAAGTCGTTGAAATCGAACTGATTTTTAGCAATCTTCTTTTGTAAGCGTTTGGCTTCGTTTTCGTCATATTGCTCTTGAGCACGTTCAACCAATGAGACGATATCACCCATACCCAAGATACGGTCGGCCATACGAGCCGGGTGGAACTGGTCGATGGCATCTAGCTTTTCACCGGTACCGACAAATTTGATTGGCTTGTTGACTACCGAACGAATAGATAATGCGGCACCACCACGAGTGTCACCATCAAGCTTAGTCAGTACCACACCATTAAAGTCGAGACGTTCATTAAACTCTTTTGCAGTATTAACGGCGTCTTGTCCGGTCATAGAGTCGACAACAAACAAGATTTCGTTAGGTTCTACAGCGGCTTTAATGGCTGTGATCTCATTCATCATGTCTTCGTCGATGGCCAAACGTCCGGCGGTATCGATGATGACTAAGTCGTTTCCTTTGGCTTTTGCTTCTAGAACCGCGTTCTTTGCAATAGATACCGGATCTTTGCTATCTGGCTCGGTGTACATCGGTACGCCGATCTGTTCTGCTAATACACGCAACTGTTCGATAGCGGCCGGACGATAAACGTCGCAAGCTACAAGTAAAGGTTTGTGGTTCTTTTTGGCTTTCAACATGCGAGCCAACTTTCCTGAGAAAGTGGTCTTACCTGAACCCTGCAAACCGGACATTAAGATGATCGATGGACGACCGTCAAGATTGATGTCAACCGTTTCTCCACCCATGAGTTGAGCTAACTCATCGTGTACGATTTTCACCATCAATTGGCTTGGTTTTACCGCTGTTAACACATTCTGTCCTAAAGCTTTTTCTTTTACAGTATCTGTAAAGCTCTTAGCGACTTTAAAGTTGACATCGGCATCAAGCAAAGCTTTGCGCACATCTTTCAGCGTTTCTGCTACATTGATCTCGGTGATCTTACCTTCACCTTTCAGAATCTTGAACGACCTTTCGAGTCTTTCACTTAAATTATCGAACATATTTTTGAATTATGAATTACTTATTAATCGGTTAACCGTATCGGCTTTCTGATTTGGTTCACGATAGGTTCATCTGTGGAATAAACTAGAATCCGGATAACGGGGTTGCAAATGTACAAAAAAACTCTGGGAATTATATCTTTTTATTTTGCCATTTTGCTTTTTTAAAGTAAAGGTAACTACTTGCAAACAATAAGGTATAGTACAGAATTTCAATGGCGAAACAGTATTCTACAGGGGCTCTCATCCAAACTCCGACAACCCAAACGTATAGACTGTAAAATAATATCGTTACGGCTTCTATGATTAAAGCGGATTTGGTATTGCCGGTTCCTGAGATGCCGCTAAAAAAGATATTACCTATCGAACTGATAATGATAGCGATGCAGATCACATATATAGCAGGTATGGAGGCTTCGACTAAACTGGAATTAGTACTGTATATCGAGACGAATAATTTTGGAAAAGAAGCGATTATCCCCACTAACGCGATGATGATGATGAAAGAGAATCTGGCTATTTTATGGATAAGAGGCAGAACTTGATCGACTCTCCCGGCCCCAATGGTGTTGCTCACTAAGCTGTTTGTACTGGCTGAAAGTGAACTGATGGGAATGAGCATGACGATATACAAACTTCGGACAATGTTTGCTATGGCCAGCTCTCGCTCGCCTAACCGTTCGATAACGACAAAAAATAGAAACCAAGTGAACATCGATAGGAAGTATTGCATCATGGTGAAGCTGGATATGCTTAAAACTCGTTTTAGTAAACTGAAGTCGAACGACTTGAAATGGTTTAACCCATAGTGTTTTAAATCGACGGTGATGTAGGTGTAGATTACAAAAAAGAGAATCGAGGAGGCTTCGGCAACGACTGAAGCAATAGCGGCCCCTTTTATACCCATTACCGGGCAACCAAATTTGCCGAAAATGAGAATGTAGTCTAATATGACATTGGTTAGCGCCATGACAATAGCATTGATGGTTAGTACTTTAGTACGCGTTATACCAATGTAAAAAGCACGAAACATCACATTGACAAAAGAGAAGAAGAAACCGTATATTCTCCAATCTAGGAACTCCATCGTTCCATTAAAGATATCTTCCGATGAGACGAGTAAACGGATGATCGGTTTGCCACCCATCCGTGCCATGAGGAAGACGCTTAGGGCTGTTATCGATAGGAAGATGAGACCTTGGATCATGACCGGTCCGACTTCCGAGTAGCGTTCTTCGCCGTTGCGACGGGCGATAACAATCTGAGATCCCGTGCTGAATCCAAATGCAATGGTAAAGATACAGATATAAAATAAGCCGCCGATGGCTGATGATCCTAAAGCAACCTCGCCAACATGCCCTAGAAAAGCAGTATCGGTTACATTGATTATATTTTGCGCCAGCAAACTTAAAAAGATGGGGTAGCTGACGTTGAAGATTTGTTTGTTAGTGTACATTGAAGAGCTTATTTAGGAATGTACAAAGATAAGCTTTTTATTCGGTATTACTTTGGGTCGGGTAAGTTAAACAGATTTTAAGTTCTCCCAAGTCGGATTTTGTAATTTCATATTTTCCTCCGAAGAACTCCAAGAGTAATTTGTTAATATCATGCTTTATGCCTCTCTTTTGTGTTGGCACAATGTGGGCTAAAGGACTATTTTTAATGACTATATTTACTGTGGATGGGTCATTGTCCTGACTTAGGAGTAAGTGTATGGTTCTTTTCTCTTCGTGGTCCGAGGAGGTTAATAGTGAGACCAAAACATTAGATAATCGCGCAACATCCGTTTTAATCATTTGAGACTCAATATGAGATAGAAAGACGATCTTAATATTAGATCCTTCGTTCTGCATCTCTGAGATGCAAACCGCTTCTTTACAGAGCGTTACAATGTCATAGTCTTGAATTTGAAATTTCATCATTCCTGCTTCAAGTCGTGATAAATCTAAAACATCGTTTACTAGTTTCATCAGTTCTTCAGAACTGTCGTGAATAATGGTTGAGTAATCTTTTAAAGTCTCGTTGTCGAACTCCTGATCGCTTGCCAATAACTGAGAAAAACCTACAACGTTATTCAGCGGAGTGCGAATATTATAACTCATATTCGATAAGAAGCGGTTTTTCATTTCATTCGCTTCGTGCACGGTTTCTGCAGCTTTTCGTATGGCTAGCTCCGATTGTTTTAAAGCTTTTCTCATCCGAATGCTTCTCCACATAAAAAGTATGGATATGAATAGAGTTAATGCGATGCCGATAAGAATAAACAGGTGCGCTTTCTTATCCAATTTAATTTGTTCCAGATCAAGTCGTTCCAGATCATAGTCTTTTTTTATCTGCAACATTTGTTTGTTGAAGGTATCTGTGGTCACAGCATCTTTCATGCTCAAAGCTTCTTTATAAAGTGGGATAGCCTGTTCGCTTTTCCCAATGATGACTAAAAGTCTGGCTTTATCGATTAAGTGATCAGCATAATCTGCAGCCCGTTCTTCATCCTTTTTGTACAATGTACTGTCAATATAGGCTAATGCTTGTGCATAATCACCTCGTTGCTCGTAATATTTGGAACTAAGTTCGTAATACAAGAAACGATATGAATGAAAAGTATTTGGAGTTAAATAATCCTTAGATGCTGTTAAATGATCCTTTGCTTTTGAGAGGTTATCGTTTTTTAAATAGTAATAAGCGTAAAAGAGCTCTTTAAACAAATAAACGTCATAGAATCCTTTTTTTACATAGGGGTTTTCTTTGATGTGTTTGCTTAAAACAGCATCTAATTCATGCACGTATTTAAAGACATTTTCGTCTTTTTCCATGGCTTTTGAGATGATCGCCATCTGTGTAAGCACCGATATTTTAGATATAGAATTAGTTTCGTTTTCTAATAATTTATAGGTCATTTCCATGGCCTTTGTGCTTTCTTCCCATTGCTGTGTTGAGGCATACGCATTGGCTAAACATTGATAAGCGGCGATCAAGCCTTTGTTGCTTTTAAAAGCAATCGTTTGTTGCTTCAACTTGTTGGCTTCGTCAATCGCGAGTTCATATTTCCCCTTGAAAATGGATAAGTTAATATGATAGCGTTTGGCGTCAAAAAAGTAATCCCATAGCCCAGATTTTTTTACATAAGGTTCCATAAAAGCAATCCATTTGGCTACACTATCTTGTTCCATTTGGTTATGGTAGTATACGGTATGGTAGTAAGCGGCCAAACAAATGTAACGATTGTTTTTCTGTCTAAAAGCTTCTTTTAACAGAGTATCAGAATATTGAATACATTTGGGAGTGGTCTGTTCTGCTTTTATGATGTTTCTGATCGTTGCCAGACGTGTTGTATCGTGTGGCATAGAGATGTATTCTTTCTGTAAACTGTCGGACGTTCTGTCTTGTGTTGCATAAGTAAAAAGACATGAGCAAAGAGTCAGACTGAGTGTCAAGATCCATTTAATCATTTTGGTTCCTCCTTCCTATGGCCTCTTTTTTGAGAGGGTGTGTGAATACAAAGCGCGAACCATTGGTATAGTCTTTATCAATCCAGATCTTACCGCCTATATATGTTATGATCAGTTCGCTGATCGATAAACCAAGCCCTGTTCCTTGTGCATTTTCATTTCCTTTTTCAAATCGATTGAACATCTGATCTTGTTTCTCTTTGGGAATTCCGCAACCGGTATCGGTGACAGAGAAAGAGGCTTCATCGTCTGGTGTTACTTCAACCTCCAAAGTAATGCTACCTTGAGCAGTGAATTTGGTCGCATTAATTAATAAGTTGATCAACACTTGTTGGAGGCGTGATTTGTCGGTGTATAAGATCAGCGAATCTAAGTTCGTTTTAAAATGTATGCTTGCATTGGTTTGTTTGATTCGTTCTACCATGTCGATCACATTCCGACAAATGGTTATAGCATCATACTCTTGAAAGTTGAATTGCATGTTTTCTGTTTCGAGACTGGATAAATCAATCACATCATTGATTAGCTTAAGCAATAATTCTGAATTTTGAAGAATAATGTCGTTGCATTGTTTCCTCGTTTCGCTGTCAATCGACTCTTCGGTGAGAATCGTTGAGAATCCACATAAGGCATTCAATGGGGTTCGTATCTCATGGCTCATATTTGAGAGAAAAAGACTTTTGGTTTTGATGGAACGTTCGGCTTGTTTCTTTGCTTTTTCTTGTTTCAGTTTTGATTCAAGAAGACTCTTATTGTCTTTCTTGATACATAGAATGAAGAAGACGATAAGTAAGAGTAAAAAGATAGCTCCTATTGTTATTCCCCAATATAAACGTTTTTGTTTGATCTGATAATTAACTTCATTTTGATCGATCTTATACAACGTATGTAATTCGTTGATTTGCTGTGTATACGATTTGACGTCTATAAGCTCTTTTCTCTTATTGATATCTTCGTACACTTGACAAGCTTCGGCCGATCGTCCCATTGTTGCAAGTAACGAAGCTTCTTCTCGCGAGATTTCGATATAAATATACGATTCGTTTGTTCGGAGATTCGCTAGAAGCTGTTTGTACTTGTTTAACGACAAATCATAGTTCCCTTTGTGTTGATAATACTTGGCGTATAAATAATCGATGATGTATTCGAAAAAGACAAAAGAGTATTGGCTTTGTATTAATTCACATTTATCGAGGTAGAAACGAGACTTTTCGATGTTCCCATTTTGAATGCAATAGAATGCATGGCATGCCAATCCGTAGAAATCGGTTGGAATATCAGGATCTTCTTCACACAAATGATCGAGTTCTCCTATTAGAGGGAGGATGTTGTCGAGTTGATTCGATTTTAATTTAATAAAAAGATATTCGTATAATGTTGCCTTCAGATGTCGCTCGGAGTCTGGTATTCTTCTTAATCGTTCGAGGGCTTCTTCATAAGACTCAATTGCTTCTTCTGTGGCTGATGAGACTAAATAGGCTTTCCCGATGGCTTTGAGCGATAATGCCAATCCAAGAGGATAGTCCATTTCCTTCGCTTTTGTGTATAATGTTTTGGCATTTTCTATAGCGAGACCCAGATTTCCTTGTTGAATGTAAGCTTGATTGACTAATAATTTGATTTGAAATAATAGCTCGTACTGCTTGCTTTTTTCCAATTCGGGGATAATTTGCTTGCTCCACAGAATAACGCTGTCCGATGAAAGTTGTTTGTCGTATATCAGATTGTTGTAGACCAAATTCTTCAGACGACCGAGTTGATCTTCTTTTTTGTTGTTGGCATACATTGACAAGGCTAAAATGCTACAAGTCACTGTTATAACTATTCTATTTAAAGTCTCTCTCACGCGTCTCTGGTTTATATACGATAGTAGACATTTGTAATGCTTACGCAAAAGAAATAAAAAGAGCGAAGATTGACAAAAAATCTCCGCTCTTTTTACGTTTTTATTTTTTATTTTGAGTGTCTCTAGCGCTAGGACCTTTGTGATTGGGATATCCTAAAGCATGATTTCGCCATTTTGATTCTCTTTTTACTTTTAAGCTTCTATAATCGTCTTTTGTTTTGTTAATGTAATCATTAAGTAATTGACGGTGCTTAATCAGAATCTTTTTGTATTTCGGGTTCTGAGCTAGATTAATTTGTTCACCCGGATCGTTTTTCAAATCATAAAGTTCTTCGCCATTACCTTCTAAGTAGTGTGTGTATTTATATCTTGAACTTCTGATCATTCTCCCAGGGGTTACGATCGTTTCATATTCAGTATGCCATTCTGATACAACATAAGGATGTTTCTCTTTTTGTTTCTGTCCTTTTAAGGTTGGAACGAGACTGATCCCTTTTTTATCCTCCGGCACTTTTATATTTGCTAGTTCACATAATGTTGGTAGCAAATCGATGGTTGGTTGGGTCAACAGACCTTTGATTAATCCTTTTTGTGGCTTGATGCCCGGACCCGCAAAGATGAAAGGAACATTAGTGACCTCATCGTAAAAGCTAATTTGTTTGGTTACCATGCGGTGTGATGCCATTCCATCACCATGATCGGCTAAGAAAACAATAATTGTATTTTTGCCGGCAGGTGTAGAGTAGAGGGCCTTTATGACAGAGTCGATTTGTTTCGACACGATTTTAGTGTAATGTTCGAACGCAGCGATGTAATGTCTATAGTTCTCTTCATTCCAGTGAGAAGCTTGTGTGAGTCGGCGGTGACTGCAACACAAATATTGAATTGGAATCGGTAGTTGTTCCCAGTTGTTAACTTCGAAGTTCTTGGGTAGTTCCGGTAAAGTCCCGCTAATCGGTTTGTCTACATGCTCTCCCTTGTTTTCACCGACAAATCCGCAGATATTGTGTGGGTTTTGGAAATCAGCAATACAGATAAAGGGTTTTTGAGGTGGATTCTCAAGGTAGCTAACCACATCTTCACAAGCTCCTACATCAAGGAAACTGTCGTGGTTGACTGGAAATTCAGGATCATTGAATGGCTTTGCTACGGGGTCTTTATGTTTGAAACCTCTTAACGCTCCCATATCGTGGCATTTGCCAAAGTGTACCGCGTCATAGCCATTGTCGGAGAAAAGGCTACCTAATGTTGGTATCTCTGGGGCTAACTTTTGATTGATGGACTCGTCAGAATTTGAACGCACATTGGTCTGATGAGGCATTAATCCGCTCCATAATGCAGCACGTGAAGGTTGACTTAATGGGCAGCCGACATAAGCGTTTGCAAAAACAACTCCTTGAGAGGCGATTTGGTCAATGGGATCGGTGCATCCTTGGGTTTGTCCATATGCTCCTACTACGCGTTGAGTGAGATGATCACATTGGATGATTAGAATATTCGGTTTCTCTTGTGCTTGTGCATGGGCACAACATAAGGTCAGCCCCAATAGGGGGTAGGCTTTTCTCATTATTTTCAGGTTTAAATCATAAAATTTGTTCAAGGCAAAAATAATGAAAACGACTTGAAACTAGATTCTTAAACGACTCTTTTGAACGTAATTACTATGAATTGTACAAAACTAGTAGCTTGAAACTGAAAAAGGGATCTCCTCAACTGAGGAAATCCCTTTTCTATAGTCATTGGAATCTTAATTAGCTATTCATGCTCATTAAGAACTCGTCATTATCTTTAGTCTTTTCTAAGCGATCTTTAACGAAATCCATTGCTTCGATAGGATTCATATCCGCCAGATATTTTCTTAAGATCCACATTCTGTCGAGTGTGGTCTTTTCGAGCAATAAGTCGTCACGACGTGTACTAGATGCAGTAATGTTAACCGCAGGGAATATACGTTTGTTCGACAAGTTACGGTCGAGTTGCAATTCCATATTACCTGTACCTTTGAATTCTTCAAAGATGACTTCGTCCATTTTCGAACCGGTATCGATGAGTGCGGTTGCGATAATTGTTAGCGAACCTCCGTTTTCAATGTTACGGGCTGCACCAAAGAAACGTTTAGGTTTGTGCAATGCGTTTGCATCGACACCACCTGAAAGTACTTTACCGGATGCCGGTGAAACCGTGTTGTAAGCACGAGCTAAGCGAGTGATAGAGTCTAAGAAGATCACGACATCATGTCCACATTCCACTAAGCGTTTTGCTTTTTCGAGTACGATACCTGCAATCTTCACGTGGCGTTCAGCCGGCTCATCGAATGTTGAGGCAATAACTTCAGCATTTACGCTACGTGCCATATCGGTAACCTCCTCCGGACGTTCGTCGATGAGCAACATGATCATATAAACTTCAGGGTGATTGGCTGCGATTGCATTCGCAATATCCTTCATTAATAAGGTCTTACCTGTTTTAGGTTGTGCGACGATTAATGCACGTTGTCCTTTACCGATCGGAGAGAATAGGTCAACTACACGAGCAGACATCGAATCAGAATATCCACCTTTGCAAAGTTTGAATTTTTCGTCCGGGAATAAAGGAGTTAGATGATCGAATGGAACGCGGTCGCGTACAAAGGCAGCATCACGTCCGTTGATCTTGCTCACTTTAACTAATGGGAAATATTTCTCACCTTCTTTAGGAGGTCTGATTACTCCTTCAACAACGTCACCGGTTTTAAGACCGAAGAGCTTGATTTGTGATTGAGAAACGTAAATATCGTCGGGAGAGGATAGGTAATTGTAGTCTGATGAACGAAGGAAGCCATAACCATCTTGCATGATTTCCAAAACGCCCAAGCCGGTTAAGATATCATCAAATTCGTATGTTTTTTCGCGTTCCGGAGCTTTACGTTCGGGTTGTGCTGGAGCATTTTCAGTTTGATTTGCTGCAGGCTGCGGTTGGCGTTGAACTTGTGGACGCTGGTTGTTGTTTTTAGCGTTGTTCTTATTGCTTGGATTGTTTTCTTTCGGATTGTTAATTCGAGGACGTTGAGTTGGCTTTTCCGCTTGAGGCTGAGTTTGAGGTTGCTCAACTTTCGTTTGTTCGAATTTGCCAAGTAATTCGCTAGGTAGTTCAACGCTTTCCGAAGGTAAGTTTTCAATAGGGATAAAATCGTTATTATCCAATCCTTCTTCCTCTTCGGCCAATAGTTGTCCTTCTTCGTCGATCACAGGATTCGGTTTCACAACTTCTTCGATTGGTTTAGCCTTAATGATTGGTTTATTTTCGACCTTTACTTCTTTTGGCTTTGCAACTTCGGTGGCTTCAGTCAACTCCTCTTTTTGAACCGGTTTACTCTCTTTCTTTTCCGAGGCATTACTTTTCTTAGGTCTTCCTGACTTACGTTTGTCAGTGGCAGATGCTTCTTCTTGTTTTGGAGTCGTGTTTTTTTCTTGTTCTTTTATTGAACCAGGAGCTTCGGTAACCTCAGCTTTTTTATCTTTTTTAGGTTGATTTTTGTTGTCTGTCTTAGTCAGTTCGCCATCTTTGCTTGCAGAGAATACTTTATCTTCTTTTTTTACAGCGACACGTGACCGCTTTTTCTTATCATCTTTTCTTTCTTCTTTAGCCTTTTCTGCCGCAACTTTTTTAGTTGCTCCGGCGATGGCTTGCTCGTCAAGTATTTTATAGACGAGTTCTTCTTTTTTTAGAGATTCAGGCTTTTTGATGCCTAATTCTTGGGCAATAGCCTGTAATTCCGACAAATTTTTGTCGTTCAATTGAATAATGTTATACATATAGTATAGTAAGTTATTAATGTTTTTTGTTTGTAGAGGTATGAACGGTTTGTAAATCACGAACGACCGCTCATATGAAATGAAACATATGGTTTGTTTGTTAAATAATGTTCTTTTAGGGATGTTCGATTGAATTGTAGAAGTCTTCAACGGTGCAAATATAAAAATAAAAAATGATTTTATAAATAATTCGCCCATTTTTTCTTTGAAAAACTCTATTTTTGTCTGAAAATACGTGATTATGATAGTTAATAATGTAGGTTTAATCCATTTTTCCCCTACAGGAACGTCTCGTAAAGTTTCCGAGTCAATTGGAGCTGGGTTTGACGGAATGTCGGTCGAAACATTCGATCTAACTGTAGATCAATCTGTTGATGAACTCGTTTTTACCCCAGATACCTTAGTCGTTTTTACGATTCCCGTATATGGCGGGCATGTTGTACCCTTAGCATTAGAACGCTTGAGTCGGTTTCGTGGTCAGAATACACCGGCTGTTGTGGTCGTTGTTTATGGTAATCGGGCTTATGAGCAGGCTTTGATTGAACTTAATCAGTTTGTTGAGCAGCAGGGGTTTAAAGTTATTGCGGGGGCAACCTTTATTGGTGAGCATTCTTATAGCACAACAACTTATCCCATTGCTTCCGGCCGACCAGATGCTGCTGATTTGGACTATGCAACCTCTTTTGGGCGTAAGATTGTTACCAAATTGACTCAAGCAGAAACTCTCGATACATTATATGGTGTTGATGTGCGCCAGATTAGACGACCTAAACAACCTTTTTTCCCTTTATTCCGTTTCTTGAGACAGGTGGTTAAAATGCGAAAGAGTGGTCTCCCGTTACCGCGTACCCCGCAACTCATCGATGAACAAGAGTGCCAACAATGTGGGGCTTGCGTATCTCATTGTCCGACAGGAGCCATCACCTTAGACGATAAACTTCATATTGATGCGGACAAATGCATTAAGTGTTGTGCTTGCGTAAAAGTTTGCCCTTCGAAGGCTTTGGTTTTTGATACGCCTTACAGCAAGATGCTGAACGATTGTTTCAAAAAGCCGAAAGATCCACAGCTTATTCTTTAATTTCGTAGATCACCACGCTTTGTGTGGTTTCGTCTATTCGAAAGCGATTATCTGTTCGTTCGCCGATGAGCCATATAATGGCATCACCGCAGCAAAGTACCCATTGATTTTCTTTATCCCGGATGGAAAACTTACGATCGGTCAGGTAATCGCTGACTCTTTTTTTCCCCTTCATACCAAAAGGAATAAACCAATCCCCCGGACAGTAACGACGAATAGATAACTCACCGGTCAATTTATCCGCATCGAAACAGGCCACAGTCGATTGGCGTGGAATGATAAAATCGGTTGAATAATCCACCTCTTTTTTGGTTAGTTCGAAAGGAGGCACGTCCGAAGACTTCATTTGGTCAATGGACTCCACTAATAAGTACTCCCGATCTCTGATAATTCTCCATTCCTTACTAAGGAATTGTTTCCCTGCCTGTCCATGTAGACTGCGAAGGATATCTTCAATTTGTGCCGAGTTAAACCCCAATGGGTGAACCAAATCGAATAACACTGTTTCCGGAGCAGGTTCTTGAAGTAAAGCCCCAATTAAAATACCTTTTTCCGACCATATACGTTTTTTGGCCTCTTCAAGATGTCGCTTACAAATGAGTGCGGCATCGTTTAGGTGTCTCATGGTTGTCGTCAATCCCTCCTTTAGAGACGGATTAATCTCCTCCATAAGCGGAATGAGGTTTAATCTGATTTTGTTTCGAGTATATTCATCTTGAAGGTTTGTACTGTCGGTGACATACGGTTGTCCGATCTCATTTAGATAATCGATGATCTCCTTGCGACCGATGCAAAGTAGCGGGCGTACCACCATGCTGTTGATGGGTTTGATACCCAACAGTCCATTAAGTCCCGCCCCTCGAATGAGATTGAGCAATAGCGTTTCAATGCTATCGTCACGGTGATGAGCCACGGCAATCTTATTCATATTCTTCGTTGCTGCTAACTCATTAAACCAATTGTAGCGAAGTTCTCTAGCAGCCATTTCAATCGAGATGCCATGCTCTGCTGCAAATCCGGTGGTGTCAAAATGGATTCGATGAAGAGTGATCTGATGCTGTCGACACAACTCTTCAACAAATGCCTCGTCGCGATCGGATTCTTTGCCGCGAAGATGAAAATTACAATGCGCCGCTTCGCAAGTATAGCCTAGCGACAAAAGCAGACGTAATAGAGCCACAGAGTCAGCCCCTCCGCTCAATGCAACCAGTACTTTATCGTTTACGTCCAATAAACCTTCTTGCTTGATGTAATGCTCTACTTCTTTCGTAATCATATAACAAAGATAATGATTCTTTCGCTTACAGTCATGTTTGGTTGCCTATAATTCCTTTAGACCTTTTCTTTTTCTTGTTTATGATTCGATTTTTGAGTGATCAGATGAACCTAATTTGTTCCTAATCGTTCTTTCAATTACTCTTCTTATTTAAAAACAATCTAAATAGTTTGTCCGATAAGAAGTTTACAATTATCTTTGCATAAAATTAATAAGCGGAATATGCGTTTATCCGAATTAGAAACAGGAGAAAAGGGAGTAATCGTCAAAGTCTTAGGGCATGGCGGTTTCCGTAAACGTATTGTTGAAATGGGTTTTATCAAAGGAAAAACCGTTGAAGTCATTTTGAACGCCCCTTTGAAAGACCCCATCAAATATAAAGTCCTAGGTTATGAAATCTCTCTTCGTCGTCAAGAAGCCGAGATGATAGAAATCATTAGTGAAGAAGAGGCCGGGCAGCAATTAGACAATGCGAGTGAACATTATAAAGGTCTTCCGGAGCATATCGCTGTGGACGAAGGCTATCTTAAGCGTTTGGCTTTGGGCAAACGTCGTACGATTAATGTGGCTTTAGTGGGGAATCCCAATTGTGGAAAAACCTCTTTGTTTAATCTGGCTTCCGGAGCGCATGAACATGTCGGTAATTACAGTGGTGTAACGGTCGATGCCAAGGAAGGTTACTTCGATTTTCAAGGCTACCATTTTCGATTGGTCGATCTTCCGGGTACCTATTCCTTATCGGCTTATACCCCCGAAGAAATATACGTTCGCCGGCATATTGTCGACGAGACCCCTGATGTTATCATCAATGTAGTCGATGCTTCCAATCTGGAACGCAACCTTTATCTAACGACCCAGCTCATTGATATGAATGTGCGTATGGTCGTTGCTCTCAATATGTACGACGAGCTTGAAGCTAGTGGCAACACCCTCGATTATCATCTGTTGGGCAAGTTGCTCGGTATTCCGATGGTCCCAACGGTCTGTAAGAAGAGTCAAGGAATAGATCTTTTATTTCATATGGTCATTTCGCTGTATGAAGGCGTTGACTTTGTCGACAAGCAAGGCGTGGTTAATCCCGAAGTTCAACAAGAGCTGATCGATTGGCATCATACCATCGACACGCCTCACCGTCATGATGATCATCCTCATGACGATAAAGAGATGGGAAAAGTTTATCGTCACATTCATATCAATCATGGGCCTGAGCTCGAACAAGCCATTGATCGTGTGAAAGCCGAGATCTCTAAAAACGAAACCATTCGTCATAAATACTCCACTCGTTTTCTAGCTATAAAGCTGTTGGAGAACGATCCGGAAATAGAAAAGCTGATCTCGACTTTTCCGAATGCGGAAGAAATCGTTCGCCAGCGCGATAAGATGGCCCGTCGTATCAAGTTGAATCTAAACGACGATTCCGAATCGGCGCTTACCGATGCAAAATACGGTTTCATCAGTGGTGCGTTGAAAGAAACGTTTGTCGATAACCATTTAGAACGTGAACACACCACCAAACTGATCGATTCTATCGTGACTCATCGATTGTGGGGTTACCCGATCTTTTTCCTTTTTATGTACCTGATGTTTCAGAGCACCTTTATTCTCGGTGAATATCCGGTGAAAGGCATTGAATGGCTCGTCGAACAACTCAGCCTGTTTGTGCGTACCCAGATGAGCCCCGGTCCGTTGAAAGATCTGATTGTCGATGGCATTATTGGTGGAGTGGGAGGAGTGATCGTCTTTCTTCCCAACATTCTCATCTTGTACTTTTGTATCTCTTTGATGGAAGACTCCGGTTATATGGCGCGTGCAGCTTTCATCATGGATAAGATTATGCACAAAATGGGGCTTCATGGAAAATCATTTATCCCGTTGATTATGGGATTTGGTTGTAACGTACCTGCTATCATGGCCTCACGTACCATTGAGAATCGTAAGAGCCGCTTAATCACCATGCTGATCAATCCACTAATGTCGTGTAGTGCCCGTCTTCCGGTGTACCTTCTACTCATAGGAGCATTTTTCCCTAATAACGCCGGCTTTGTACTGTTTAGTATTTATATTATAGGTATCCTGTTGGCCGTACTCTTAGCACGATTGTTCAGTCGTTTTCTGGTCAAAGGTGTCGATACCCCTTTTGTGATGGAGCTTCCCCCATATCGGATGCCTACCATGAAAGCTATCGGACGTCATACTTGGGAGAAAGGCTCACAATACTTGCGCAAGATGGGAGGTATCATCATGATTGCTTCCATTATTATATGGTTTCTGGGATATTATCCTAATCACGATTCTTATTCGACAACTGCCGAACAACAAGAAAACTCGTATATCGGTCAGATTGGCCGTGCCGTAGAACCGGTGCTAGAACCTCTGGGTTTCGACTGGAAGCTTGGCGTGGGTTTGCTTTCAGGAGCCGGGGCTAAAGAACTTGTTGTAAGTACACTCGGCGTACTCTATGCTGATGATTCAGAAGCCAATACGGTTGCTCTTTCAGAACGCTTACCCTTTAGTCCCCTGGTGGCTTACTGTTATATGCTTTTCGTGCTGATCTATTTCCCCTGCATAGCGACGTTAGTAGCCATTAAACAAGAATCCGGTAGTTGGAAGTGGGCTTTGTTTGGAGCCATATACACCACCGCCTTAGCATGGGTGGTGACATTTATCGCTTATCAGATAGGAGGAATATTTGTATGAACAATTGGCAAGAAATAGCAGTAGCTCTACTCTTAGCTTTTAGTTTAGGGTATGTAGCTCGTAAGATTTATCTTTTTTTTCGTGGAGTTAAGAAAAATGATAACCCATGTGAGAATTGTGTAACTGGTTGTGAATTAAGAGATATATTAGAAAAACGCCGCAAGGAGTGCCAAACGGCGGAGAAAGAAAAGAATAAAAAATGCGGCAAATAGTTTGGCTATTACAAAAATAGTTGTACCTTTGCATCCGCAATCGAAAAGGAATTGGTTCCTTGGATGAGTGGTTTAGTCAGCGGTCTGCAAAACCGTTTACGGCGGTTCGAATCCGCCAGGAACCTCAAAGTAAGCTCCGAAAATACTGATAATAAAGTATTTCGGAGCTTTTCTTTTTTGGAGGGGCGGAAATAGGTGCGAAAAATTAATTTCTTTGTAGAATGCAACTGCCTATTTCGGGTCAGTCCAAAAACACGGTTGTAATGACTGACTTGATTCTATAACTTTTTACCTTTGTAGGATGAAACAGTGGGAAGTATTAAAAACGGTTTTTCCTGAGGTGATCACCTCTAATTTTGAGTTTGTTGATTACCGGGAAACAAAGTCTTCAATGAAACAGGCACAAGCAACGGTAAACAGTACGGCTGTTCAAACAGGAGCAAATACTGTTGCTGGTTATACGGGAGGGATGATTGGCGGACAGGCTAACAAGGCAATAGGAACAGGTTCTACAACAAGAATTTTGACTCCACTCAAAGATCCCGTAGTTCAGCAGAATGATGCAACTCGCGTACAACGACCTATTATCCCAATATATTCAAGATGAAAAACTTAAAAGATCCCATTCTTTGGCTGCTTAGTATCCTCTGTGGGATATTCCTCGCTTATTTATTGATAGGAGGTATTATTAAGAAACAGTCATTAGATAAAAACTTAGAATATTCAAAAGCAATAGTCATAGACCATTTCTTCACTATCAGATATACTGATTATTTCAGCTATGAATTTTTCGTAGAAGAGAAGAAGTATCAAGGTAGCGGAGAACATTATCCTAAAAGTGATGCGTTGTCAGTGGGCGATACTATTACAGTGGTTTATGACAAGACAAACCCCGATAATAACAGACCCGAAATAGAATATTAGGTGATAGTCAATCCTCTTATCGCATTATTGATGGTTTGTGAAGTCAAAATAAAATAGAAAACATTCTGCAAAACTTGAATTTTACAGAATGTTTTCTCAAAAAAAAGTGGGGTCCGTTCAAAAAGAATTAAAAACACATTTAGACACTGATGGGGAAGGAGATAAGACGATTAGTTATGTAGATCAGGACGTTGTTTTAACAGTAACTAAAGATGGTAAGAATGTTATTTTAAACAGAAAAATACAAATAGATGATTTTAGGTCATTCATACCTGAAAACGAAATTGTGAATTATGGTTTTACAAGTTTTGGTATAAAAGGAGTGATGATTAATCAAATCATTTTTTATCTTAATTACTGTATTCCTGAGTCTGATATTTGTTATTCATTCGAACTAACATTGTTAGATAATGGAAATCTAGAAATCAAGGAGGTAATAGAAGAAGAAAGCGATTGGTAATATATCACTTGTTTATAGTGTTGCTATATTTTTATTAAAGAAGTCTTTAAACTATTTGCTAGTAAGCATCTTATCAATGATTTTAAAGACGGTGTTCCTGTCGTCCTCATCGAGCTGCTGTATAAGCTACATTTAAGAAAAGATTTTAATAGGAGTAATGAATTATATGAAAT
The DNA here is from genome assembly GCF_058683585.1 of Bacteroides sp. QWL-09. Lineage (NCBI taxonomy): Bacteria > Pseudomonadati > Bacteroidota > Bacteroidia > Bacteroidales > Bacteroidaceae > Bacteroides > Bacteroides sp. QWL-09. Next base: position 3,443,173 of record NZ_CM178748.1, read on the forward strand.
ATAATTCATTACATTTGCCGATGTCATTAGATATTACAAACTCTTTTGGCTCTGCAACGAATAATTACACTTATTCTGTTGATAGCAAAAAACTAAAAGTTGAGATGAAATTTGGTAATCAAACGAAAACAACGGATTATGTTGGCAACATGATTTACGAAAATGGCGCTTTGAAACATATTCTGGTGGATGGCGGTTATATTGAAAATGATAAGTATTACTACTATATCCAGGATCATTTAGGTAATAACCGCGTGGTTGCTCAAGCCGATGGTTCAGTGCTTCAAGTGAGTCATTACTATCCGTTCGGTATGACATTCACGGAGAATAATACGGGTGATTCGAGGGTTCAGCCTTATAAATACAACGGTAAGGAGTTTGATGGTGAACGTGGATTGAATGTTTATGACTACTCTGCCCGGTATATGAATCCGGCCTTGGGACGGTTTATGACGGTGGACCCGCTAGCGGAGAAATATTATGGGGTGAGTTCGTATACGTATTGTGGGAATAATCAGGTGAAGTCTTTTGAATTTCTAGTAAGTACAAAAGGAGGAAGAGCATTATTAGCAAATTTTGCTATGAAAGGGCAAACAATAGCAGGGGTCGCTTTTAATAAAGATTGAAAATTTTACAATAATGGAGTTAATATGTTGTTTGGAACAGATATGCGTGACGCAGCGGTCTCTGGTACTACTACTTTTTCTTTAGAAAATGAAAAATTGAATATTGGAATAGTGGTAAGAAACTATTCAGATAATGCTGATCTACTAGATACTTTTATTCATGAAATAGCAATTCATGCTGATCAGAACTCAGCTGATTTTAGTGATGACAAGATTCTGAACAATTCAAATGTTTATCCCGCATTAAGAGGAATGGATAGAAACAGAGGCTTTAAACAGCATTGGCAAGAAAGATACGTGAATAGATCCATGGAAAGAATTGGACTACAAATAATGAAAAAATATAACAGGTCGCAAGGAATGGTAAAATCAAGTGATTTTATTTTGAGGTTAATGTATAGCTTCCTGAATTAATTGATTATGAAAAAAAATCTTATAGCAATGGTATTATTGATTGGAATATTATCATGCACAACAGATAGGACTGACGATTATGAAATGAAAGTGCTTAATGAGGTTTTTGATAACCTGGTTGAGGAAATGGGTGTGTTAAGCCGGTTCGAAATTCCTCCCCCTCCAATACCATATCTTGATAACCATAATCCAATAGTGTATGACACTGTAGGGTATGATGAAAAGATTGCTGAGATTGAGAGCGAAAATAGAAAAATGAGAGATACGACCTTTGTTATTGCAGTTTTTGATACTCTAATCACTTGTTCTAATTTAAATTTAGATGTTGGATATATCGGAACACAATTAATAGAACCAGGATATATTGAGGCACTTAACTCAATGAACAATCACTCAATAGAAAGCCATTTACTAAATTTGTCCGAAATAGAGAATGGAAAGCAGTTCATGTTAAAAAACTCTTCAGAGTTTCCTAAAGGTTTTAAAGTGTGGGAAAGAAAAAACTATAATTTTCTTTTCTCAGGAATATTGAGATTGTCAAGGATATACTTTGATGAAGAAAAGCGGTTCGGACTTATTTATTGTTCTTATGTATGTGGACGGCTTTGTGGAGAAGAAGTAATTATTTGTATTCACAAAATTAATGATAAATGGACTATTGATAAAACAATATTGCTAGGGGTGTATTAAAAGTCTCGATAAATCTGTTCCTTGTACCATAATGCGCAAAAGGAATAGTGAACGGAATAACTTTACGCATCGAAGCCGAAGCTGTAATTTGAATCGGCCGACTTTAAGAATGGTTCTAATCAGCTGATAGACTACAGTTATGATCAAAACGGTAATTTAACCAAAGATTTAAATAAAGGTATATCGATAATTTTCTATAATTCATTAAATTTGCCGGTATCGTTATCGATTGCCAATGCTTCGGCTTCTGCACTGAACAACTATACTTACTCTGCCGATGGTCGGAAGTTGAAAGTCGAGATGAAGTATGGCATTAACCGTGCGAATACCAAGACGACTGATTATGTGGGTAATATGATTTACGAGAATGGTTCTTTGAAACGTATCTTGGTCGATGGTGGTTATATTGAAAATGATAAGTATTACTACTATATCCAAGATCATTTAGGTAATAACCGCGTGGTTGCTCAAGCCGATGGTTCGGTGCTTCAAGTGAGTCATTACTATCCGTTCGGCATGACATTCACGGAGAACAATACGGGTGATTCGAAGGTTCAGCCTTATAAGTACAACGGTAAGGAGTTCGATGGCGAACGTGGGTTGAATGTTTACGATTACTCTGCCCGGTATATGGATCCGGCATTTGGACGGTTTGTGACTGTTGACCCGTTGGCGGAGAAGTATCCAAGTTTAACACCATATCATTTTTGCACTAACAATCAAGTTTTGTTTGTGGATTATGATGGACGTGATTATGGTGTGCATTTTGACCATGATAATCAAAGTGGCAATTACACCTACACTATAGGTAAGGGAGATAATGCAGCGACTTATACTGTTAATTTTGAACTAACAGCTACAGAAGTAGCAATTGACCTCGCAGGTTCGGAACTTGGACAACTTAATTCAGCTTTAAGCGCAGACAAAAGAGGTGAGGGCAATGTTTATCATGTTGTATCTGATTCTGATTTATCAAGTAATACAAATGGTACTACATCTGGAGGAAATTACGTAAGAGTAAAGGACTCAAGAAAAACAATAGATACAGGAGCTCATGAGGTAGGCCATACTTTGGGTATGGGACACACGGGAGATGGTGTAATGACTTCTATTTCCAGTAGTAGCAGAACACAACACAAATACGTCTGATGTTAAAGCAGCTATTATTAATCCAGTCAAGGGTAAAGTTAACTATGTAAGCAATACAGATGGAAGTGGTACATATGCAGGAAAAGGTACGGTAAGGAACTCCACGCCATATACAAATGTTAATACTGACTATGGTGGACAACAGAGAACAGCTAATGAACCAGATAAATTAAAAGGACGTGTGAGGTAAATTATGAGAAATCTATTATTTGTTTTTTTGATAATCTTATCAAGCTCCTGCAGTAAGGTGTTGTATGATATTAATTACAAAGGAGAGGATAATTATAAAATGTTTTATTTGGTAGATACGATAATTATAGAATCACCAGTTCGAGTGTTTTCAGAGAAGCATGGCGGAATGTTCGTGCTATCAAGTGAAAAACTTAAGCAATATAGAAATGACATAAGCTTTTTTATGGAACCTGATGTTTTTTTGCTTGGTTTTGATTTATATCGAGATTTAGATGTTAGCAATATGAAGGCAGTTAATTATCCAGATAATGGAGGCTGTGAGTTGATAAAGTCAGATATAGTTATTGAAGGTTTGGAAATATACGAGTACCCTATTACTACTAAATTTTTATTAGGGCTTATAAATACTAATAGCTATCATGTAAAGCACAACTCCCCTGATTATTTTAACATACCTATAAAACACTGCAAATCGGTTTATCATAAGATGGTTTACCCATTGTGCAAATAAATCAAAAACCCCGTTTGGGGCTTTTTTTATGCTAATTGTTTTTGCATATCCTTTTGAAACAGAAAAGCTTTTAAGAACGATTTAACACATTTACGATCTTCCTATCCATTCATTCAACTTTTTAGTACTGAGTTCTTTGAAGATTTTATAAAATGATGTAGCGGCATTGTAAATTTCCTCAAACTATGGAATAGACATCAATGTCTGTATCAGTATATCTTCTTTTTCATCCAATTCTTTCATCCTGATTCCTTTATCTACAATGGATGAGATTGTTTTTATAGGCATCAGTGGTTTACGATTATCTTGTGGCTTTATTTTCTTTATCGGTTTCTGTATGTTTGTACGTCTTCCTTTATGCCCTTTTGACAAATATTTGTAATGACAAAAAATGGAGTTTTACTACCTTTAAATCCCAAGTTCTTTATTTCATGAAAGATGTTGACCAGGCTTTTCCCATTTCCGATATTTTTAGCCGTGTGGTTTTAGAAGGAACTTGTAAATCTGACAAAAACTTTTCTATCACAGCCCTTAAACGCTCCGGACGTACAGGAATCAGCTCTTATGGTGCTATTGATGATCTGACGTTGAGCTATCAAGGCAATCATTGATTACAGTGGAGGATGCTGCTCCGACGTTTAACATTTCTGAATCGGCCGACTTTAAGAATGGTTCTAATCAGCCGTTAGAGTACAGTTATGATCAAAATAGTAATTTAACCAAAGATTTAAATAAAGGTATATCGCTAATTTTCTATAATTCATTACATTTGCCGATATCATTATTCATAACCAATGTTTCTGGTTTTGGTTCTGCACTGAACAACTATACTTACTCTGCCGATGGTCGGAAGTTGAAAGTCGAGATAAAGTATGGTGTTAATCGTGCGAACACAAAGACAACTGATTATGTGGGTAATATGATTTACGAGAATGGTTCTTTGAAACGCATCTTGGTCGATGGCAGTTATATTGAAAATGATAAGTATTACTATTATATCCAAGATCATTTGGGTAATAACCGCATGGTTGCTCAAGCCGATGGTTCAGTGCTTCAAGTGAGTCATTACTATCTGTTCGGCATGACATTCACAGAGAACAATACGGGTGATTCGAAGGCCTAGCCTTATAAATACAACGGTAAGGAGTTCGATGGCGAACGTGGATTGAATGTTTATGACTACTCTACCCGGTATATGGACCCCGGACTAGGAAGATTTAGTACTATTGACCCGATGGCGGAAGAAAAACCTTGGTTCACACCATATTATTATTGCTCTGAAAACCCTATAAATAGAGTACATATTGATGGTAAATGGGATGTGAAAGTTCAACTTAAAAATGGTTATGGCACTGCTATTATAACAGATAGACACGGAAACGAAGTTTATAGATTTCGAGTTAGAGGAGAAGGAACAGGCGGTCATAATCGTATGAATCAAAATTCTGATACGCCCTATGGAGTTTATGATATACCTGACAAAGAATCTTGGATTTCCGGCGGTAGTCGTGCTTCCTATGGAAAGCATCCTCGTTTACATATGATACCTGAATCAGGCGAAATTGTCAAATCGGGAAGAGATGCAATTAGAATACACGGAGGAAGACAAGAGAAATATGATAAGAAAACAGGAAAATGGGCACCTATTGATAATCCCGAATTAAAGAAAACACACGGTTGTTTACGTGCCTTTGATGTATACATGAAACAGTTTAAAAACATTACCGATAATTTAGAAAAAAATGACATAAAAGAATTTGGAGGTAAAGTAACAGTTGAAGCAGCAGATAAAACTGAAGAAAAAAGTGAAGTTGAAATTAGATATAATGTTCCTAAATATGAATTGTGGTATTGGGTAAATTATGTAAGTACTTTCTTTGAAACCTCAAATAAATAATCAAAAATGAAATATACTATAATTATATTAATTGGCTTAATTCTGTGTCAATGTACTAATAGCCCAAAACAAAGCAAAATAAAAGTACCAATTGACAACACGTTTGTGTATTGGGAAGATCTATCCCTTCCCCAACAAGAGAGCATATTATCCCTGAAATCAACGGCTAAGAACAGCATTAAATATTACAAAGGCATATTTAAGATAAGTGATAGTAATTATAAAGAACTGTTAGATAGTATTGTTAATTGGAACGATAATAATTTGACATTCTATTTTTATATTTTCAATGATATTTGCATGAAATCAGATGGTGCGTTAAGTGAAGTCTTAAGTAATTATTGCCAAAAAACAATCCTGAATAATCCCAATTATGTCTTTAATTATTTTAAAAAGCATAATGAACTAGAAAAAAAATACACTTTATTATTGGGCAGCGAATTATACTTTAAGCAAGACGGAACATCAGAAATGCAATATAATTTTTCGGAATTAAAGAGTATTCTTGATTCAAAGATAAGCAAAGAAAACAAAACCATCTTATCTGATTTTTATATGAAAGTAGAACAGGCAATAAATGACATGAACTATTAGGGAGTGTAATTTAAACTCTGTCTGGTTTCTCTTTCGTTTAAATTTCTGCAAATATAATTTTTCCTTTTCTTTGCGTTTGAAAAGCGAAAAAGGAATTTAGGTTTATATCTCCAGAGGCATCCTTTCACCAAATTTAATTCGTAACTGCCCGGCCGTCAATGCCCAATTTTGAAGCGGTTGAGTCCACTTCTTGGAGATGTTTATAATAGCCAGATAAATCAACTTCATCAAGGCTATATCATTAGGGAAAACGCCCTTGGTTTTGGTTACTTTTCGAACTTGCCGATGAAAGCCTTCAACGGCATTGGTGGTGTAAATCAATCGTCTGATATGCTCGTCATAAGCAAAGTAAGCGGTCAATTTATCCCAATTCCGTCTCCATGATTCCAAGACGACCGGATGTTTTTTGCTCCATTTGTCTTGCAGCTTATCAAGTTGAAGTTCAGCCAAATCCAGATTGGGAGCTTGGTAGACCATTTTCAAGTCAGCCATAGATTCTTTTTGGTCTTTGGAGGCAATGTACTTCAGGGAGTTGCGGATCTGGTGGACAATACAACTCTGAATAATCACTTGGGGAAAGATAGTGGTTATTGTTTCAGCAAAACCTGTGAGGTTATCAATACAAGCAATCAGGATATCTTTCATACCTCGTGCTTTCAGGTCGGTTAAGACACTCAACCAAAAGTTAGCACCTTCACTTTCGGACACATACATACCAATCAGTTCTTTATGACCATCTTTGTTGACTGCCAAGACATTATAAACGGCACGGCTTTCAGTGCGTCCACCCTCTTTGACCTTGTAGTGCATAGCGTCAAGCCATACGATGGTATACATCGAATCCAAGGGACGACTTTGCCACTCCTTGACCTTGGGCACTATACGAACGGCTTTCCCGCAGTTACTGACACTAATTTCGTTTACAAAAGTCTTTCTCCCTACGGAGAGCGTTATACGGCCAGTGCCAAAGAACTTCTGACCGGTATGATAACCGCAAGACTGAACGATGGTACTATACCAAGCTACGATTATACCGTCAAGTATTATGATGATCGCTCAAGAGTCGTTCAGGAGAAGAGTACGAATCACCTGGATGGTTATGATCAGACTTACTTTGCCTATAATTTCGTGGATCAACCGATAAAGATGCAACATGTGCATTCAGCCAAAAGCAAACTGACCCAGACGGAACGTTACACATATACCTATGATCATGCCGGTCGTCTTATGACTACGAAGCATCAACTTAATGGTGTCCCCGAAACTTTGTTGGTCAACAATAGCTACGATGAACTCGGTCGCCTTCAGTCCAACCAACGCAATGGACAAGCCAATCTTAAAACCAATTATACCTATAACATCCGCTCTTGGATGAAAACGATCTCTAATCCGCTCTTCAATGAAACGCTTTACTATCAGGATGTACCCTCTACTTCCCTCGCCGGATATGAGCCCAACTATAACGGCAATATCTCCGCCATGAGTTGGGATGTGTTCAATACGGTCGATCAAAAAGAGGCTACTCGAAGCTATTGCTTTAACTATGACAATTTGTCTAGACTGACCCAAGCCGGATATACTGAGACGAACAAGCCTACAGCAAACTTCTCAACCTCTTATGCGTATGATTCTCATCGTAATATCACAGCCCTTAAACGCTCCGGACGTACAGGAATCAGCTCTTATGGTGCTATTGATGATCTGACGTTGAGCTATCAAGGCAATCAATTGATTACAGTGGAGGATGCTGCTCCGACGTTTAACATTTCTGAATCGGCCGACTTTAAAAATGGTTCTAATCAGCTGATAGAGTATAGTTATGATAAAATGGTAATTTAACCAAAGATTTAAATAAAGGTATATCGCTAATTTCGTATAATTCATTAAATTTGCCGGTATCGTTATCGATTGCCAATGCTTCGGGTTCTGCACTGAACAACTATACTTACTCTGCCGATGGTCGGAAGTTGAAAGTCGAGATGAAGTATGGTATTAATCGTGCGAATACAAAGACGACTGATTATGTGGGTAATATGATTTACGAGAATGGTTCTTTGAAACGTATCTTGGTCGATGGTGGTTATATTGAAAATGATAAGTATTACTACTATATTCAAGATCATTTGGGTAATAATCGTGTGGTTGCTCAAGCCGATGGTTCGGTGCTTCAAATGAGTCATTACTATCCGTTCGGTATGACATTCACGGAGAACAATACGGGTGATTCGAAGGCCCAGCCTTATAAGTACAATGGTAAGGAGTTTGATGGCGAACGTGGATTGAATGTTTACGATTACTCTGCTCGATATATGGATCCGGCATTGGGACGGTTTATGACGGTGGATCCGCTCAGTGAGAAATATTATTCGATTTCGCCATATGCGTATTGTAACAATAATCCGGTCAGGTACATTGACCCAACAGGTATGATTTGGGAAGACCCACGAGAAGCGGAACGGCTAAAAAGAAAAATAGATAATAGAATTACTTCTCTTAACAAAAATATAGCCAAAAATCAACATAAACTTGACAAAGGGGGTTTGAGCGAAAAACAAGTCAGTAAACTTGAAGGTAAAATATCAGAAGCAAATAATCGTATATCGAACTTGAATACAAGTAAGGCTGACATTGATGTATTGGGAGCAGACCAAAACAATGTGTATGCTTTAAGTTCAATTAGCGGTGGAGAACATAAAGTGCGTCAAGGTGGCGATGGAAAGGTTTACATTGAAACTTCTTCGGATGCTCTATCCATACATGAAATCACGCATGTTCGACAATCATTGGATGCAGGAGGGTTAAAGTTTTCCACTAATAGAGAATTGCTTAATGCAGGAGTTAGTATAAGAGGTGTATCAAATATGGAGATTGAAGCCTATAAAATGCAATACTCCTATGATAGGTCTTTCCCTGGTTGTTTAGGTGGAAGAGGATTACAAGGTATAGATGTACACTCTGTAGGTGGTATAATAAATGATGACGGGAAACATGTTTATCCAGCTATTTATCAGTATTCTACTGACTTGAAGAAATTCTTTAAACAACAAGAAAAGTTGATAGGAGGAGGGAGGTAATATGAAAGCACGAGCTTTGTTGTATCTTTGTATTTGTTTTAGCCTTTACGCGTTTGGACAAAAAAAAGATATATCAGGAACCTATTTTAGCAAATCTGGAACAAAAATAGAAATTATAGGAAATGAATTAAATTACATTATACCTCAAATTCATTCTCCTGTTTGGAGTAATGACACATTGGCTAAATGTACTTTCAAGTGGGTTGATGTTAATTTTATTGAATTAAATTCAACTCCGCCGAACATCCTTGCATTAAAAGGATTAAAAGTTGTTCAATTTTCAGATTCTACTATAAATGACAGTATAAAAGTTTCTTTTTTAATTCCTCATCAAAGGTCGAATCTTAAAATATCAGTATATACCAATACTTTCAAAACATTTGATTTTATTTACTCCAAGAGTAGTAGAGAGTTGATGCTGCCTAATAATGTTGAATCAATAACATTTTATATTGTGCCTGAACATATGATACCTCATACTTCTGATGGTCTATTTTATGGTATAGTTGGATTTGATTCATTTCAGGAATATAAAATAGAAAAGAACATTAATCATATTTCGATAGAAATTCCCGCAATAGATGATTCTTTTTTTGAAAAATATTATGTTAAAGGCGATTACGCTAAAATATCGAAAGACACCATTACTTGGAAAGGGGAAGTTTTTATGAAGAAAAAATAATTTACCAAACAAAGACCCCGCACTTGCGGGGTCTTTGTTATTCTTTTTTTGGGGGGGGCTTTTTGGCGGCTTCGCCGCTCAAAAAGAATTAAAAACACATTTAGACACTGATGGGGAAGGAGAGAAGACGACTAGTTCTATGCATCAGGACGTTGTTTTAACAGTAACTAAAGATGGTAAGGATGTTGTTTTAAACAGAAAAATACAAATAGATGATTTTAGGTCATTCATACCTGAAAACGAAATTTCGAATTATGGTTTTACAAGTTTTGGGATAAAAGAAGTGATGATTAATCAAATCACTTAGTAGATGCGCAAAAAGTCTCAGAACCGGAAGCAACACTTCCTGAAGTTACGATTATTGCTCCCAAATTAGCTCCTAAACCAATACCTATGCCGGAAATAAAAAATAAACTGGAAATAAATAGACTTTAAATTAATTAAAAATACAATATTTATGAAAAGATTTTATTTTTATCTGATAAGTTTGGTTGTATTCATAACTTCCTGCAATAACTCTGAAACCAAGAAAGTTGTGAACAGCGAGATCAAGGTGTCTAGAGACACGATTGATACCATAATGGCAAAACCGGAGCAAAAGCAGCCTTTATTGAATGATACAAATTATCATGAAACTCCAATTCATGTAGATACGATTATTAACAAGTATCATATATCTTATACAGTTCAAGATAATGATGATGTCATTACTGATATTACTGGTTTAGTTTTTGCAGGACGAGAGGTTTTTTTAGAAATAAGACATGATGGAAAAAAGATTCTAAATCGAAAACTAGACAGAACAGATTTCAGTTCATATATTCCAAGCAAAGAAATAAAAAACTTTAGCATTATACGATTTTGTTTAGAAAGAGTAGAAAAAGACAACTCCTTAATTTTTTATGTTAATACATGTGTTCCTAATTCTGATTATTGTTATTGTTTTGAACTTAACGTATCAAGCAATGGTAGTGTCAAGATAAAAGAGATAATTGAAGAAGATGAGGAAGAATGGTAATTTTATTTCATCCCTATAAGACTCCCCTTCATTTTTGCTACGTAGCAAAAATGGAGGGATTTTTTAACTACTTTGTTTTAAAGTAAGCCCCCGATAAACTACAGGTTCTTCCAAAAGCAACCGCCAAGGTTAACTTCGGCTGGAGTTGTCCTTGGCGGTTTGATTTTATGATAGTTGCATCTTGGCTTTTGTTAGACTCCCATTAGAGCCGTTTTATATTTGCGTTGGAGTTTCATTGGATTTCTTTATTTTCCAAGCGTTTGGTAGTAACTCCTTCACCTCTTTTCCGGAACCTTTTTCCAGATAGTCGGGTAATCGTGGAATAGCTAACTTTATCCAGACATTGAGTTAAGCATAAAAAGTTTAACTTTACCCCATGAAAAAAGAAAGAATGCATTATGACTCTCTCTTTAAAGAGAATGCGGTTAAATTGAGTTATGAGAGAAAGAATGTGAGTGGTTTGGCTGGTGAACTTAGTGTGAGTGCGGCTTTGATTTATCGTTGGAGCAAAGAATATGTATAATATGGCAAAGGCAGTTTTCCCGGCAATGGCATAATCAAACAGACTCCTGAAGAAAAGGAACTCTCTGCGATGAGAAAACGCATACGTGATATCGATGAGAACATCGAACAATATCAGATTGGCGATTGTATTGAACTATTAATTAGTTTGGAAGATGAGAATGTTTATAAATGGAACGAATCTAAAGGCACTTTCAAATGCCAATAAGTAGTTGCGAGCCCTTTTATCTAGGATGTCGTTGCTTACTTTAGGAGTCTTACCCTAAAAGACAGTAGGCTTCCCCATTTGTTGAATGTCTTTTTCTATTTAATCCCTATCTGCCAAATGAAACCTTTTTGGCGGATAGGGATTGTTTCCATTCGTTGCACAGACGTGCTTAACGTAAAGCCCCGACCGCTAAAAATCGTAAAAAATGCAACACCATAGAGCTTGGTCTAACAATAGTTGGCTATCTTTGTTTGGATAAAATCAGTTTCAACGGGAAAAGACGTAGACTCTGTGCCTAGTTAACCAAAACCTGCCACTTAATAAAACAAAATAATACATGAAAAACCTTATTCTGACTTTTTTAGTGCTCTTCTCAATCAGCACTTCGGGTTCCTCGAAAACCCGCAAAGCTATTTACATTGTTCTAGATGGCATTCCTGCCGATTATATAGAGCGCGTTCACCCGAAAACAGTCTTCGATATTGCTCATGACGGAGCTTATGGTCGTGCGTATACCGGAGGAGAAATCGGTGCTTATTCACAAACCCCAACCATCTCGGCTATCGGTTATACAAATATGCTGACCGGTACGTGGTTGAACAAACATAACGTGAATGGTAACTCAAATCTGAAGCCGAACTACAATTATTGGACGATGTTCCGCATTGCGAAAGAACAAAGTCAGCCATATACCACTGCTCTCTTTTCGAGTTGGGTCGATAATCGTACGGTGCTCATTGGTGAGGGAAAGCCTGAAACCAATCAGGTTAAGATCGATTATGTGTACGATGGTTATGAGCTGGATCAAGTCCGGTTCCCGAAGAAGAAAGATGAATTGCACATCTTTGATATCGACTCGGTGGTTTGTCGGAACGCGGCTCAGTGTCTCCGCCAAGATGCTCCGGATCTCAGTTGGGTGTATCTATGGTATACCGATTCGGGTTTTCATTTGCATGGCGATGGGGCATTTATGGATCGCTATGTGACCAAAACCGATGCTTTGCTGACTCCGATCTGGGAAGCCGTGAAGTACCGTGAAAAGAACTTCGATGAGGAATGGTTGGTCATTGTGACGACTGATCATGGACGTACGGAGAATGGTCATGGTCATGGCGGCCAACTCGCTCGTGAACGTTCGGTCTGGATGTCGACGAACCAGAAGGGGGTGAATGCCCATTTTAAGCAAGATCTATCGCTGGTCGATATTCTGCCTACGGTCTGTTCGTTTATGAACTTTGAGATTCCGCGGGATGTACGCTTTGAACAAGATGGCGTGTCGTTTTTAGGAAAGGTGGATATTGACGAGTTGAAAACTCAACCTTACGATGATAAGGTGACCTTGTCGTGGAGGTGCTATTCATCGAAGGAGCAAGCAACGGTGTATCTGGCAACTTCCAATCAATATAAAGAGGGAGGAAAAGATGAGTGGATTAAAGTGGCGACTCTTCCGGCTAAAACGGGAGCTTATACCATTGATCTGACGCAATATCCGTCGTCGAAGTT